>NZ_PVTH01000004.1 GCF_003002875.1 Arcticibacter pallidicorallinus | reverse complement strand
CTTTCATGCGTGTTCTTTGATCCATTACTTTATCTTTTCCGCAAAGTAAGTTCATTCAGCAAGTCACATCAATATGCAGTTGGTCGGCCGGTTACGGATGGCCGCACATTCTGGGACGGTGTACGCAACTACCAGGCGCGCAACAACATGAAAGCCATGAAAGAAGGCGATCTGGTGCTTTTCTACCACAGCAACGAGGGAAAGGAAGTCGTTGGGATAGCTAAAGTGGTCCTTTTTGTCGGCTGTTTTGTCGGCTGTTTGTCTACGCTGGATTAACCCATAGCTCAAATGATATGTGTAAGAACGATAGTAGCAGAGTAGTTCGTCTACGTTAATTATTTCAAATATAGAAATTCTAAGAAGGACTGCTACAGCAGCCCCTCATCAGCAAAACTAAGGTATCCCTCGCTCCCAATAATGAGATGATCTACGATACCCAAGTCTAAAAACTTTCCCGCTTCAACCAGCTTTTTGGTTAACTGAATGTCCACTTGCGACGGTTTCAAGTTCCCACTTGGATGATTGTGAGCCAGGATGATTCCAGACGCAGATGCTTTCAGTGCTGTTGCAGATATCAGTTTGGGATCTGCTATAGTACCGCTAATCCCTCCTAGAGAAATCGGGCATATCCCCAAAACTTTATTGGCTCTGTTCAAGAGAATGATTTTGAACTCCTCTAAAAAGCCTATTTTCATCTCGTCCCAGGAACTTTTCAACATTAAATAAGCATCGGTAGATTGGGTGATTATTGGTAGCTCAGAGAGCTTAAATTTAGGTTTGTACGAAAGCTGGATTTCAGCGACTTTGATATTTATTTTTTCCATGTTGATTACTTTTAGCAGTAATCGGAAAATGTTTTGGTGGGAGCTTCAATTTTAATACTAAATACTCTTTGTAAAATCGCCCTTTTCATCTGAAGCTAAAAATTCTTCCCAGTTTTTATATTTAGATAAAATACCAAAAAATGACAGTCCGACATTTAGCGATTCCAAAACATTATAACTATTAAAGCAGATAGAAAAAAAGTACCTTTCTTGGTCTTAGTAATGACTTTGGCCTCTTCATTATTTTTACCCTCAGGATCTTTAATAACGAAACTAATGCCTTTGAAAACGAAGTTGCTCGTTCCGTATATCTTATCAATAACCCAACCGTTTACAGATATTGGCTGCTTAACTAGGCCATTTGTTATGTAAGAAAGGGATATGCTCCAATTCCCGTTATTATCTTTTGAATTGTAGTTGCCTAACAAATAATCATATTTGGACGAAAGTTGCTCTATAGTGATATTTATCGGATAATGTTGCGTCCCAACGAGACCTTTTATTCCGATGTAGCTAATAAGTGTGATTTCCTCGTGATAATTCTTCATATTGGTTGGTTTGAAAGGTGATATATAAGCAGAGGCACCGCAAAGTAGTTTGAAGCTACTTTTTTTACTCTGGGAGCCTTTCGTCGTATTTTTTAAAGCCCTGGATGTAAAAGTCTAATTCTGCACGAAACTCTTTTTCGAATTGCGCTTTAGCTAAATCGTCTATATACCTTGTCAAGGATATGTATTTCTCGTTGATAGTTTTTTGAATATAATATGTTACAAAAGGCTCGGTTTTATATTTAAATACCATGCTCATTTCTGCAGGGACCTTTTCAAAGCTAACATCAACATATGTGTGATCAATCACTAGTTCGTTAATTTCGAATTTGATAAGGTGCTTTTGTGCTATGATCTTAATCGGGATATTCAAAAACGAACTCAACGGAGTTATTCCAGGAAATGTTGTTTCCATTGCATCATCCCTTACATTTGTTTTCGTGTATCCGTTGTATGAAATGTAAGCCTGTGGGTACTTGTAGATATCCAGTGTTTCAGATTCGTTATTTTCTTCGCTTTTAGGCATAATTAACACGGAGCCTACTACCTTTCTTATCCCATTACCATTCTTTGGCTTAATTAAGACCTCGGCGTAGGTATTATTAGAAACCCAAATCGTCCTTTCAAAAATCTTCAATAGCTCGAAATCGACGAAATTTGAATAGTGATTTTCAGTCATGTATTTTGTATAATGAATAGAATCCTGAGTGAACTTTGTTAAATATCTTTTATATTTTTTGTTCCAAGACTGGATAATTGAAGGATCGTTTTTTAACCTTTCTCTCTCAGCTTTGAGGCCTTTTTCCAAATCATAGAACCGTGAATATGTCAGATCGGAATATTCAGAAAGGTCTTTTGACGGTTGATAAACACTGTCCACTAAAAATCTTACCTTCTGATATGTTTTCAACATCAAAGTGTCTTTTTTAGCCTCATTTGTTATCACTTGTACCGGTAGTGGTTTGGATATGCTAACATTAAGTTCGTTTTTACATGATGTGAAAAAGAATGCTGTTAGTGTGATCGTTGTAATTTTAAGAATCTGGAATTTGTCCATAGTCAAGGGCTGATGAGGTTTAAAAGTCGGAAGCTAGCAATTTAGTTATTAAGGTATTAGGTTTTGAGAGCTTCTCTTAGAGTTTATCCATTTAAAATGTTAAAGGTATACCATTTCCTTAACATTGTCTCTTGCTAAGTGACGAGCTTTATACGAAGTAATTAGATGATTTCTTGATAGTAAGACAGCATTCGTATATAACGAATAGATTCTCAATCGCGATACCGTCTGCGAATGGAGCAAAGGTCTTTGAAGAGAGAGTACGCAGTACGGCTTCAAAGTATGTCTTACACAAGGAATTGGCGCTGCTTTTGACGATGAGCCTGTGCGATAGCCTTATGAAAAGCTGTGACTATTACGCAGCCTGAAGCGACCAGCAGGTGAGCCTAACAAGAAAAGCGCTTGGGTTTGAATGAATGAGGAACGAGTGATTCAAATCCAGAGAAAGCTTTTATGGAGAATGACTTTGCGCAAAGCATAAAGAATGACAGATTGCTAGCGTGGGGCAATTTTGAAAAGGACTTCGTTTAAGCGTCTATATTTAAAGGAAAGAAGTCCTACTCAAATTCAGGTTGGCGCAAATGGAGTTTAATGTGTTCGAAGAACTGATAAACGGAATGATATCTGGCGATCTTTATGCAGAGCTTAGGAATTCGGAATGCCATATTTCCTGTCTTGGGTTGTGCGATAGGAGAGATGGGGCAGAAACTTATTAGAAAGCAGCCCCTTCTGGTCTAGCAGAAAATTAAAGACCAAACCTCAGCTTATCCCTCGCTAAGCCGCGAATTGAGGGTAAGTCTGAGATTAGGGATGATTACATTGTTAATTCAGGCACATGTAGGCTCCACGTTATTAAACAAGAGACGCTTATAGCACCTTCGTTTGATAAGTGTTTTAATTGTCTTTCACGAACCGTATGGGTCTCTTTTCTACAAATGAGTCGTTTGTTTCTCCAGTCAATGTCGTACCCACTAATGATCCCCGGAGAGAAATTGTGTTACTTGGTTCCTCCCACATACTGTATGATACTTCCAAAAACAAAGCTTGACCAAGCTGATCTTTAGATATTGTCCACAATGATCCATTTGTTCCCTTTGATTCGAAGTTTGCGGTAGTCGCGCTAAAATAGTATCCTGTAGGTCGTATATTTAGGCCGGTAGAATTTGATCCGTTT
Organism: Arcticibacter pallidicorallinus; assembly: GCF_003002875.1. Classification (GTDB taxonomy): domain Bacteria; phylum Bacteroidota; class Bacteroidia; order Sphingobacteriales; family Sphingobacteriaceae; genus Arcticibacter; species Arcticibacter pallidicorallinus. Next base: position 480,382 of record NZ_PVTH01000004.1, on the reverse strand, counting down.
AAGCCTGCGGGTTCCCATCCGGATGTGGCCGTAAGTTTCTTACTGTTCACTTCATTAAGAAACTTCTTTCCACGACCATCTGTTTCAGAGCCGATGTGTTCTATTAGTTTAGCGACATCAACCTCAGTCGGAACTCTCCAGCCTGTAGGCAATCCTGAAAGAGTTCTGGCATCCACAAACGAATATAGCTTGCCTAAGCTCGGATCGTTGTTTCCATTATTGTAATTAGTTCCGCCCGGTCCGTTGTAATTTACAGTGGTCCAGGTTTGGGATCCTATTTTTGCCGTAGGATAAGAATCCCCGTTGATAGTTACAGAATCGTCTTTCTTTGCATCTTCGTCTTTTGAACATGCAGTTAGAAGCACCACTGCTGATAGTGTCAGGAATAAAATACGTTTCATAAAATTATCTTTAGCCAAATAGTCCCAATCTAGCTGGTTAGGGTTTATTAGGTAGTGGACTTTAACGATATCCGAATAGAAAATTGACCTTCTAAAAGTAAGATACTGATACTACCTAAGTGTTGCGGTGAAATTAAAAAAGTTGCGAATCAGACATATCAGCTCTAAAGAAAACGACTCATTTGCTTAAGGAACTGGAAGACCAAACGTCAGCTTATCCCTCGCTAAGCCGCGAACTGAGGCTTGGAGTTGGAATACAGGCAAATAATAGGCTTGTATATTACTTGTATAACCTCCAGCCTTTACAGGTTAGTTACAGATATTTTCCAACGATTTAAAACTGATTCTGCTTTATGAAGTAGCCCCGATTCGCTACATAAGCCATAAACACTATTGATTTTTTCATCCCAATCCTTTATTGCTATAAGTTGAGCCATCGCAATTGTCTCACCTCCAGCAAATATAAAGTAGCCTATTTGATTAATTACTGCTCCAAAGTCTGCCTGAGTAGGTGCTTCATTGTTTTTGATGGATGCGTCATGTAGCTTGGCTAGACTTTGGGAAGAATGAATTTTTTCTTCAATCTTTTGAAATTTCGTGATGCCATTTTTCTTCACAAAATAGCTTTCGTATCGGTCGTAGTAATAAGTGAATGTGTACATGATAAGAATTTAAATGGAGATTAATAAAGTAAACAATAGAACAGACAGGATCGCTGATCCAATAAACGAGATACTGCCATCATTATGTCGCTGTTTCCAGCAGTGAATTAGAAAGCTTAGGGAGGCTACAAATAATAGGAATAGGACAAATTTGATCATCAGCCACGTTCAATTGCGTTTACTATTTCTAGAGCGTTATTTCGGTAGTGGCGATCTTTGAAAATTTCAATATTGTCACGTTTCTCAATTATCATCAGTTCATTAAAGCAGTAACCTATCGCTGCAATTAGAGGTAAAGGTTTTAGCCCCTCAAGTGTAAATGGTTCTACAATAAGTTTTTCTAAGGAGTCTTCTGAATAGGGATAACTACAAGCTGCGTTCATATTGTCAGTTATTGAAAGGCAGTCACTTCTAAGGCTTTGGATTAAATACTTTGAGGGTGTTCCTTGCTGGAACATCTTTTTAAAGGCCTCATTTAAGTTTGTGATGGCCGTTTCAATGTTTTCTTTGTGCAATTTACTATAGGGCATAATTTTCTGTTTTTGCCAGAGAGTCCCTTCATGGCAGGTCTATAAATACAATAAGCGCAGGACAGTAACTATTATCTGAAAGGGAGAGGTACCTAGGAGAACCCTGCACAAACAGATAGAGTCACGCCCTACGCTTATCGCCGGAGAAATTTCCTAAATTTTCTTTCTAACAAGAACTTATAGCTAACGCTTATATTAATTAATTAATCATATATATCGCTCGTTTTTACCTTCATCTTTATTCGTGAAAGTTAAGAGACTTTTACAATTCAAAGGCGGCGAATAAGGAGAAAGGGTAGGATTGTACGTGTTTTGTGAATTTATGTTGCAATTGAAATGCTACAAATGGGACGAAGGTTTTGATGTGTGAGCTTATATTTAAAAGGAAAGGAAAATAGAACGGTTGTTTCTGGTAATTGGTTAACTTCAAGGATATGGACAACAAGCGGAAGGGGAATAGCAAGCACTGGAAATGGGGATTGATATACTACAACCCAGATGATCCCTCTCTATATATCGAGAAGCGGTTTGGATTGGGTCAAACTTTTAACTTCGCTCATAGAACAGCGTGGTACCTTATGTTCTTTCTACGACTGTTTCCGTTTTTGATTGTTACCCTCATCCTCATATTCACATAGTTCGAATGGAGATAGATCTATTGAGGAAGCTTCTAGGTTGACGAGTGGGTGTTTTTTGGATGTCACAATTGACCGTATAGCAAGAAAGTAGTGGGTGTTGATTGTTTGATATCAGCCTAAAGTGCGCTGAGGTCAATTTTTATTTTCGGTTCGAAGCCGCTAATAGCCTTCTTAGCATTGACGGAATGCCCCTTCGTTTGGGGTATTCTTTTTAGCGACTCTCTCACAGGGGTTGGAAGATAGGACGCGTATATCTTTTAGATAATTGAAGAACGTCTTCAGATCTACCAAGTACGTATTGTAGGTCACTTTGCCCCAGTTTCTTTCAAAAGTCTTCGTATCTAGAAAATCTTTTATGAGAACATTAGTGATCAACGATGGTCTAATAAAAAAATTGGAAGTTGCCTCAAGATAGCATCTGAAGTGCATCATTAAAATCTTATTATTCTTCAATGCACGTGGGCCAATGCTGTTTCTTTCATTTGCTTCCTCTCGTTTCCCAATCCAGTAGTTGATGCAATCATCAATGGTTGAAGTTAGGTTCAACTTAGGTTGGTCGATATCATCCGTTAATGGATTCCAACCAGTTTTTAATCGCTCAACAATGTCGATAACCAATTTTTTAGCATCCTCCTTTACTTTCTTCAAATCTCTGTCATTCTTCTTGACATATTTACGAATCCTCTCAGATTTGTTAGTTTTGTCGTTCAAATGATAAAAGAAGACGAAAGGTTTATTACCTCCTTTAAAGCTTTGTGGAATGTTCAAATAGAACTCATACGTTTCCCAAATGTGAATAAGCTGGGAGCGCTTTGTACTTTTCATAAAATGTGTTTTGTCGGCTCTTTTGTCGCCGGGTCTAAAAATGATAGACAAAAACACTCTCTACTCACTCTAAACACACAAAATTCATGAACTATTGGTTAGTCAAATCCGAACCTTTTAAATACAGCTGGGATAAATTCAATCAGGATGGCCGCACATTCTGGGACGGTGTACGCAACTACCAGGCGCGCAACAACATGAAAGCCATGAAAGAGGGCGATCTGGTGCTTTTCTACCACAGCAACGAGGGTAAAGAAGTCGTCGGTATAGCCAAAGTGGTCAAAGAGTTTTATCAGGATCCAACGACCGACGATACCAACTGGGTCGTAGTCGACCTTTCACCGGTAGAGACGCTTAAAAAGACGGTCACTCTGGAGCAGATCAAAAAAGATCCTCGCCTGGAGAACATAGGTCTTGTTAAACAAGGAAGATTGTCGGTAATGGGTATGAAGCAGGAAGAGTTCGACCGTATCCTCGAATTGGCGAACGAAGAGTAGGGCAGAGCCCCTACGCTTCAGGGAAGAACAGTGCCTTCAACTGCGTGGCGTTCTCCGGCCTCATCTTATTGGCAAGGATCAAACGAAGCTCCCTCCGTGACAAGGCTGTTTCATATAGCTGCTTTTCTTCGTCGGTTTCGGGAATAAGCTCCGGAACGCGTGCCGGATTGCCATTATCGTCTAACGCTACAAACGTATAGTAGGCTTCGTTACTCTTGATCCTGCTGTTTGGCTGGATGTTTTCTGAGAATACCTCTAGTCTGATCTCCATAGAGGTGCTGAAAGCACGGGTGACTTTCGCATGAATCGTGATCACATCCCCAAGCTTAACCGGATGCTTGAAAGACACGTTATCCACAGAGGCCGTCACTACAATATGATTGGAATGCTTCTGAGCCGAGATAGCCGCAGCAATGTCCATCAAATGAAGTAATCGTCCCCCCATCAAGTTATGAAGCGGATTGGTATCATTTGGAAAAACAAGCTCATTCATGATTGTAAAGGAATGGCTTGCTGGCTTGGAGGTAACTGTCATATAGTATGTAAATTAATTGTTGAATTCTTGGAAACCGATCAACTGATCCCATCGGGATCCCGGATGCCGATAGTATAAGAATGCCTGATATTTGTTTTTTGTTTCAAAGAATGAGCCTTCGAATAAGGTATGATCCGTTTTTTTAGGGTCATCTGACTCTGCCCAAACATATTGATAGTCGTACAATCCTTGCTTTAGATACATAGAGCCGTAATAGCGAGAGCGCTCTGCATCGTAAACGAGCTTATTATCTGAGCTCAGCCGGTAGTCGTTAAATTTCCCTACAACATATACACTGCCCGATCCTGATGGCGGGACTCCTTCCAGCGTGAACGTCACATAGGCGTAGTCGCCGTCGGTTGCCGGTTCACGACCATCTTGATTCCTGATAAAGAAATCCCCGTTCTCATCAAAAGAATAGGAATAATTGGACGCCGTATAAGGCTGGTCCGGCAGCAGCTGAACGGTATTAACCGAATCTTTGTAAATCCGCTCAACCCGTTCACTTTGCAACCGCAGCGTCCGGATATCGAACTTTCTAAACTCGTTTGAGCCACTAAATTCCAGCGTACGGAGGTCATTGTAAACCAACACACCGGCCCTTATCTGATTCGGACGATCGACCATCTGCTCAACATCCGGGCGACTATTCTGCCTGACTACCAGCCTGACATCGGTATAAGGATTCTGAATGGCCAGCTGCGGATGCTCGACGGTGATGTTAATCTTCTGATTGCTTTTCCTTCTGGCTATCTGGGAGGAAGCAATAACCTCTGGTTTAATGACGACCGAGGGGTTCATGACGTAGAATCGACGCGTCAGCATAATCCTCTCCGGATATCCTTCTTCGTAGACTTTCAGTACATAATTTCCATCAATCTTAGGCTTGATGACCTGGTTAGGCAACGATAAGCTGTAATGCATGTATCCTTGCATGGTGTTCAGAGATACCGTATAGTCGTTTATCCTGTCTTCCGTAAATCCCTCCAGATAATCAATAGGAGAGAGCCCGCTGCTTTTCCAGTTCATATCACAGTGTTCAATCGTATAAGCGTAGGAGCGGCCTCCCTGCCTCAGGTCATCGAACCGCAAGGATAGCTCATCCGATGAATTCAAAGTGATAAGGGGCAGCGACTGCTCCTTAGCCGCATTATGAAACTCAACGGAACGGATCGCCGAATGGAACACACGGTCAACAAATACTTCCTCCTGCGCCGATGCCGGAAAAGCGAAGTAAAATAAAACAGCCAGGACTATCGCGAAACGCGTAGCTCCTGGCTGCTTGTATGGTATTTTAAATAGATTATTCAAGTTCCATGATTTGCTCGGCCAGACTTTCCCAATCCGCCTGATAGGCCTGAAGTTCTGTCTTGACCGATTGGTAGTGCTGATTTGCCGCCGCCAGCTTCTTCTGATCCTGGTAGGTCTCTTCCTGTCCAAGAACCAGTTCCGCGTCTGCGAGCTGCTTTTCCAGCTCAGCAACTTTATCTTCTACCTGCTGAAGTGTCTGGTTAAGCTTCTTGATCTGCTTGCTCTTATCCTCTGTCGGAGACGCTTTCTTAACCGGCTTCTCTTCCTTCTTAGGTGCAGCAATTTGAGGTTTCGCTTCTACTACCGGACGCTTGGACTGCCACTCTTCATACTCAGCATAAGTACCCGGATATTCCTTAATCTGATGATCTTCGATAAACCAGATCTTGTTTGCTACGTTGTCCAGCAAATACCTGTCGTGGGAAACCACGATAAAGGTACCTTCATACTGATTCAATGCCTGGATCAGGATATTTACCGATGCCATGTCCAGGTGATTCGTAGGTTCATCGAGAATCAGGAAGTTGGCATCAGCAGTAAGTGCTTTTGCAAGCGCCACGCGCGATTTTTCTCCTCCCGATAGTACCTTGATCTTTTTAAAAACATCATCTCCTGTGAACAGGAAGCTTCCCAGAATGGAACGCAGTTCTGTATCGGTATGCTTAGGCGCAAAGGCCTGCAACTCCTCGAGAATCGCATTCTCCAGGTGCAAAGACTCCAGCTGGTGCTGAGCAAAAAATGTCTGTGTCACGTTGTGACCTGTAATGCTTTCGCCTTCAAACGACTCCACGCCGGCGATAATTCGCAGCAATGTAGATTTACCTCGGCCGTTTGCTCCGATCAGTGCAATTTTATCGCCCTTCTCAATTACCGCATTCGCATGTTCCAGAATAACGTTGGAAGGGTAGGCTTTGCTAACGTCTTCTATGCGGATCACGTGGCGGCCCGACTGCTTGCTGAATCTGAAAGAGAAGTTAACGCTTGGATTTTCATCATCCACATCTTCAATCCGCTCCATCTTGTCCAGCATCTTAATACGCGACTGTGCAAGCTTCGCCTTACTGGCTTTCGCACGGAAACGATTGATCAGCTGCTCTTCCTGCTTGATCTTCTGCTGCTGATTCTTGTATTCGTTCTTTTGAATTTCACCGCGTAACGCTTTTTCCTCCAGATAGAAGCTGTAGTTTCCGGCATACGGCGTCAACTTTCCCTTGCGCGATTCTACGATCCGGTTAACCACCTTATCTAGAAACCACCTGTCATGCGATACGATGACAATCGCACCTTCAAACGCAAGTAAATAGGTTTCCAGCCATTTGATGGATGGAAGGTCAAGGTGGTTGGTAGGCTCATCGAGTAACAAGATGTCAGGAGCCTGCAAAAGAATCTTCGCAAGCATAACACGCATACGCCATCCTCCCGAAAACTCGCCAAGCTGGCGTTTCTGATCTTCCTCGCTAAAACCAAGTCCGGCCAGAATTTCATGTGCTTTGAACTCAATATTATATCCGTCAAGCGCATCAAATTCATGCTGCTTGTCGCTCAATTTATGCAAGATATCTTCTGAATAGTCTGTCTCCAGCTTTTTCAAAAGTTCCTCGATCTCTGTATGTAACTGATTCTGCCGCGCGAAGGCTTCCATAGCCACGTGCAGAATGCTTTTGTCTGATTGATAGGAAAGTAAGTCCTGATTTAAATACCCGATCTTGATGTCTTTAGACATCGAAATAGTACCGCTTGTTGGCTTGGCATCGCCGACTATTAATTTGAGTAAGGTAGTTTTTCCTGTACCATTCGCGCCTATCAAACCGGTTTTGTCACCTGGTTTGATGTGCCAGTTCGCTTCATCATATAACGCCCTCGAGCCGATCTCGAAGGTAAGGTTGTTTATTGCAATCACTTTGCAAAATTACAAAATTGATTCTATCTGAGGAACTTGATTATCCGATTGTTTATTTCCGGCCCCGTATATTGAAAAAATACAATCTACCTAAAATCTGCCTGTTTATATTTCCCGTGAAAACTCTATTTGTTAAACCACCTGGCAAGGCGGTCAAGGTGGAGGATCTGAAATAGAATAACTTCAACGATGTTATGTGAACGCTGTTTCATTTAAGTAAACTACATGTTATATTACTTTAAACTAAAATGCCTCGTCTTTATTGTCGCCCGGTGTAACTTTTGATTTATTTAGGCTCTTTAGATATATAAAGCCTAGAGTTCCAGCTAGTATAGATGCGATCAGGATGGAAAACTTAGCTTCAGACTGTAAGAATACATCGTCGAAAGACAGAAGCGCAATGAAAATCGACATGGTAAAGCCGATTCCTCCGAGAAGTCCGACACCCGCAATGTGTGCCCAGCGTGCTCCCGATGGAAGTCCTGACCATTTCAGCTTTACAGATAGCCAGGAGAATGCGAAAATTCCCAGGGTCTTGCCCACAATCAACCCGAAAATAATACCCAGTCCCAGGGAGCTTGCCAGCCCTTCAACCATTCCGCTTTCGAAGGGAATAAGGGTGTTGGCTAATGCAAAGATGGGCATAATGAGAAAATTCACAGGCTTGGTCAAACTGTGTTCCAGCTTTTCCAGGGGCGATTCTACATCGCTTTCATTAGTAGGAATGGTAAAGGCGAGCAATACGCCTGCTATAGTGGCATGTATCCCAGAATGATGAACAAAATACCATAAGAAAATGCCAGGAATAAGATAGAATGCCAGGTTTTTTACTCCGAATTTATTGAAAGCTACCAGAAGCGCCATAATACCGGCGGAGTATAGTAGCTGATCAGTATGCAGTTCGTTCGTATAAAATATGGCGATGACGATGATAGCACCGAGGTCATCTACGATCGCAAGGGCAGCGAGGAAAATCTTTAAAGAGGAGGGGACTTTATCGCCTAACATCGATATAATCGCCAGGGCGAAGGCGATGTCTGTAGCCATGGGTATTCCCCAACCGCCAGCCGTTTCCGTGCCCTGGTTGAACACGGCATAGATCGCCGCCGGAACAAGCATCCCGCCTATCGCCGCGAAAACGGGCATGGCGGCCTGCTTAATAGAGGATAGCTCACCCTCTACAATCTCTCTCTTGATTTCCAATCCCACCAGCAGGAAAAAGATGGCCATAAGGCCGTCGTTGATCCATATCTCGGTTGAATATCTCAGGTTAAAGCTTCCTAGAACGAAGCCAAACTGATGATGAAGAATGCTCGCAAAGGATTCGTAAAGCGGACTGTTGGCGATACTCAACGATATCACAACAGAAACAAGTAGAAGTATTCCGCCGATTTGTCCTGACCTAAGAAAGTCTTTAAATACTTTGAGGTTGATTTTACGCGTCATGCTGCGAAAATACAAAAATCTGCTTTATGACCCCCTGTGTAATCAGACGTAATCTTCCAGCTTACCCTTGCCTTCCCTCAGCACTGTAAACTCGCCTGTTGTACAGTCCACAACTGTTGATGCTATATTTCCTCCGTATCCTCCGTCAATCACGATATCGACTTTGTCTTCAAACTTCTCATGGATAAGTTCTGGATCTGTGGAGTATTCCAGAATATCGTCATCGTCCCTGATAGAAGTAGATAAAATGGGATTGCCAAGCTGTCTTACGATCTCCATAGCGATGGAATTGTCCGGGACACGAATACCTACCGTCTTTTTCTTGGAGCTTAGTAGCTTTGGGACATTATTCGATGCGTTAAAGATAAAGGTGAAGGGGCCCGGAAGCGCCTTCTTGATCAGTCGGAATACCGATGTATCGATCGGCTTAACATATTCAGAAATGTTTTGCAGGTCGTGACAAATGAACGAGAAGTTAGCTTTCTCCGGCTTTATCCCCCGTATCTGGCAGATCTTTTCGATCGCCTTATGATTGGTGATATCACAGCCCAGCCCGTAAATCGTGTCGGTTGGGTAGATGATTATTCCGCCGTTCCTAAGTACGTCAACGACTTGTTCAATAGCTTTAGGATTTGGGTTTTCGGGATAAATACGTATCAGCATAACTTTATATTTATTAAAAAGGCCTGGATCATATAAACCCAGGCCTTTTCGAAATGTTGTCAGATATTAAAATTCAGCATTATTCGGCGTGCGCGGGAAGGCAATGACATCCCTAATATTGGTCATCCCTGTTACGAACAAGACCAGGCGCTCAAAGCCCAACCCGAAGCCGGCATGTGGGGCTGAACCAAATCTTCTGGTATCCAGGAACCACGACATCTCTTCAACCGGAATGTGCATGTCATGCATGCGTTTCTCCAGTTTCTCCAGGCGCTCCTCACGCTGAGAGCCACCCACAATCTCACCGATTCCAGGAAAAAGAATGTCCATCGCTGCTACCGTATTTCTGCCCAGCTCATCAGGTTCGTTCTGACGCATGTAGAACGATTTGATATCAGCAGGGTAGTCTGTAAGGATCACCGGTTTTTTGAAGTGCTTCTCCACCAGGTAGCGCTCATGTTCTGATTGCAGGTCTGCTCCCCACTCGTCTATCAGATACTTGAATTGTTTCTTCTGATTTGGCTTGGAGCTTTTCAGAATCTGAATGGCTTCCGTGTAGGTGATGCGCTCGAAACTGTTCTCGAGGCAGAACTGCAGTTTAGACAGCAAGTCCATATCAGAACGTTCTGCTTGTGGTTTCTGCTTTTCTTCTTCCAGCAGACGGCCTTTCAGGAATTCAAGCTCCTCACCGCAATGGTCAAGCGCGTACCGAATAACATATTTCAGCAGTTCTTCGGCCAGGTCCATATTGTCGTGGATATCGAAGAAGGCCATTTCCGGTTCGATCATCCAGAACTCGGCCAGATGGCGTGTTGTATTGGAGTTCTCCGCACGGAAAGTAGGTCCGAAAGTGTAAATTTCACCAAAAGCCATGGCTGCAAGTTCTCCTTCGAGCTGTCCGGATACCGTCAGGTTTGTAGACTTTCCGAAAAAGTCTTCTTTATAGTTGACAGTACCGTCTTCATTGCGCGGTATGTTATCAAAATCAATTGTAGAAACCCTGAACATTTCGCCTGCGCCTTCCGCGTCAGATCCGGTGATGATAGGGGTGTGCATGTAGACGAAGCCCTTCTCATGGAAGAACTGGTGTACTGCGAATGCAAGGGCATGTCTTACCTTGAAGATCGCATTGAAAGTGGTGGTTCGGAAACGCAGGTGTGCGATTTCACGCAGAAACTCCAGGCTATGTTTCTTCGGTTGTAATGGATATTTTTCGGGATCGCTGTCGCCCAGGATCTCCAGTTTCGTAACTTTTAATTCTACGCGCTGACCTTTACCCAAAGATTCAACTAAATCTCCCGTCACCGAAATAGCAGCGCCGGTAGTGATGCGTTTCAAAATGGCCTCATCGGTATTCGTGAAGTCTACAACAGCTTGTAAATTGTTGATTGAAGATCCGTCATTAATAGCAATGAATTGATTGTTTCTGAACGTTCTTACCCAGCCTTGAACATTAATCTCCTGCCCAAAGTCAGTCGTATTTAAGAGGTCTTTGATTTTTGTGCGCTTCATATGGTACAAATCTATAAAAAGAAACAAAATCAATACGTTATTTCTTTGCCAAAGAGTTCTAAAGCCCCGTCTGGAACGAGTAAAGTTTCGTCTGGAATGATCACTCTGATACAATGTAGCTTAAGCGCCTTTTCTATGCAGGCGTATAGCAGGCGCCTTGCAGCCCATATGAGTCCGACTTATTGTGTTGTAAGTCGGACTCATGTGGGCTTGAACACTGCTGAAACAGGGGCAATTACAAGAGCGGGTGACCTTCAATGGCAAGCATTGACAACAAAGGAAAAATAAGCAGAACAGCAGGTTCCGCCGTCTACCGCATGTACCGCGGCGAGAACATCATTCAGGGAGGCCAATTTAGCAGATAAGTTAGCCAATAGTATAAGCGGTTTAGCTATGGGATTTTATTTATTTGCACAAGCTTACCGAGACACAAAAATTAGATTCTGTACTAAATGAATGGATGTTATTAAATCCATCCATTCACTTAAATCCCCCTGAAATGCCAGTAGTCAACCAATGTTATCTTTTAAAAAATGTTTAAGAAAGCCGGACTCCTTCTCTTGATGGCTGCATTTGCAACCTCCTCACTCTATGCTCAACCAGATTTGTCCAAAGAAGAACGTATGAAATGGTGGAGAGAAGCCCGTTTTGGGATGTTCATCCATTTTGGCGTTTATGCGCAGATGGCAGGGGAATACCGCGGGCACCAGCAGGCCAAGGGCGGTGCGGAATGGATCATGAATAGAATGAAGGTTCCGGTGCAGGAATACCGGTCGATAGCGCGGCAGTTCAATCCTGTAAAATTTGATGCGAATGAGTGGGTCAAGACGGCTAAAGAGGCAGGTATGAAGTACATCGTCATCACGGCTAAGCATCATGATGGCTTTGCGCTGTTTGATTCCAAGGCATCGGACTGGGATATTACAGACGCGACGCCTTATGGGAAGGACTTGCTGAAGCCCCTAGCCGAAGCCTGTAAAAGGCATGGGATGAAACTGGGCCTTTATTACTCTCAGGCGCAGGATTGGGTAAATCCCGGTGGTTCTGCAGCCAGGAAAGAAATGCGAGAGGGCTGGTCAAATCCGGATAGTACAAAAATTGACAACTATACAAGAGATCATCTGGGACATTGGGATCTGGTGCAGGAAACAAAAACCTTTGATCAATATATCGATCAGGTTGCCGTACCGCAGCTGCGCGAGCTGATGACCAATTATGGCGAGATCGCTGTTCTCTGGTGGGATACTCCTACACGTATGACTGATGATGCTGCCATGAAATTGACAGAGGTTCTCAAATTACAACCTCAGATTATCACCAACGACCGTTTAAAACGACCGAACTTCCCTGGGGATACCAGAACGCCGGAACAAAAAATACCGAGTCAGGCTGAGCTTGACGGAAAGGACTGGGAAACGTGCATGACGATGAACCGGACCTGGGGATACAGGAAAACGGACACCAGTTGGAAATCCGCGGAAGCGCTTGTCCGCAATTTAGTGGAGTCTGCCTCCAAGGGCGGCAATTATCTCTTGAATGTCGGACCGAAGCCCGACGGCTCTTTTCCGCAGGAAAGCGTAGAGAGGCTGCAGGCAATGGGTGCCTGGATGAAAATAAACGGTGAAGCGATCTATGCTACAAAAAGAAATCCGCTGCAGGCGGTGAATTGGGGCTGTATTACCCGGAAAGATAGTGGCAAGAATACTGTTTTATATCTTACCGTGTTTGAATGGCCCAGAGGAGAAACGCTTATGTTGCCGCGGCTGACAAACAAGGTTGTATCAGCAACTGTTTTGGGGAGTCCGCTGAAGGTGAGTACGACGGCGGCAGATGGAAATATTTATGTGAGCGTTTCCGGTAAGCAGGCATTAGCTGTCGCACCCGTTATCAGATTGGAGGTCGAAGGTTATATAGAGAATATCACAACAGCACCGGCAAGTCAAATGAAGACCGGCGAGCTGGACTAATTTAATTATCTGTATTAAATGATATGATGAAGAAGATCAGTTCAATATCTTGTTTATTTCTGGTGCTGACCTTTCCGGTTTTTGCGCAGCAGGTAGCCCCCTTGTGGGAAGATTTTATCAAAGCTAAAAAGACCGGAGCGACACCAATTCTGCCCGATTTTTCTTATGCCGGCTACCACTTTTCAGAACGGTCCATCCCGGATCAATTGAAGAAACCCCGGTTTAATGTGGTCGATTATGGAGCGAAGCCGGATGATGCACAGTATGACGATGAAGGGATCCAACGGGCTGTGTATGCTGCGGAGAAGAACCCCTCGGGGGGCGTCGTGTTTTTTCCTCCTGGAAAATACCTGCTGGCGGCGGATCATGATAGTACAAAGTATATCCGTATCTCGAAAAGCAACATCGTATTGAAAGGAAGTGGAAGCGGGGCCGGAGGTACGGAAATATTTCAGGACAAAATGCGGATCCATGGCAGGCAAATCCAGTTCAAGCCATCTTCTACAAATTCCAGGCGGCTGACAACCATTACCGGGAATGCTAGTCGTGAGAGTTTTTGGGTTGAAGTGGCTGATGCATCATCCTTGAAAGCAGGGCAGGATGTAGTGATTTATCACAGGAGTGAAGAGTCTACGAAAGCGTATTTCGCGCCTCTTCAACTTAAAGCCCAGTGGACAAGGTTATTCGGTCCGAATGGAGGTATGCTGATCCATGAAATTCACACCATTGAAAGAATTGAGGGCAAGCGCGTGAAATTTAAGAACCCTATTCATTTTGATCTGAAAATAGTCAGCAGCAAACCCTTTGAGCTACGGACATATTCCTCCATAGAAGAATGTGGGGTTGAAGACATTCTCTTCAGCAGTAACTGGAAGACTTATCCGGAAGCATTTGTTCATCATAAGAACGCTATACATGATTATGCCTGGGAAGCTATAGGCATGGAGAATGTGAAGAACAGCTGGGTGAGAAACTGTGTCTTTAACGACTGGAACGAAGCGTTGTACATTAGAAGTGGCTATCAGGTAAGTGTTCTCGATGTCGACTTTACAGGCAAAAAGGCCCATGCGTCCGTACATGCCAGAACCGGATATGGTGTGCTTATCAAGAATTGCAATTTCAATAATGCGCAGCATCATGGCGCAGGTACCGGATACAGTGCTTCGGGTACGGTGATCACACAATGTACATTGGGCACCGATCAGAATATAGATATACATTCGGGACAGCCCCTGGCTACCTTATATGACCAGATAAAAGGTGGCGTATTTTTTAATCTCGGGGGACCAGAGCCGGGTTATCCACATCACGGTAAACAGCTCGTCTTGTGGAATTTTCAGCACAGTTCTGAAAAGGATCAGCATTATAATTTCTGGGATCCGGGCAGGCGGCGCAATTTCACCATTGCAGAACCTATTTTAGTAGGGTTTCAGTCAGACCGTAGTGTGACTTTCGAAAATACGGGAACAAACCAGATGCAGGGAAAGATGGTCAAGCCAGAATCGCTCTTTGAAGCACAACTTTTGTTCCGCCTGAAAGGGGAGCACCGATTATAAATTTATTACCAGAGAGATGACGAGATATTGTATGACGCTGGATCTTAAAGATGATCCTAAGCTTGTGGACGAATATGTGCGATGGCATAGGGAAGTATGGGATGAGGTGAAAGACAGTCTTCTGCAGTCGGGTGTATCCGGACTGGAGATCTACCTCCTTGGCAACCGTTTGTGCATGATCATGGAGACGGATGATTCTTTCAGCTTTGAACGTAAAGCGGAAATGGATGCTGCAAATGTTAGGGTGCAGGAATGGGAGGAGCTGATGTGGAGATACCAGCAAGCTTTGCCGGGTGCGAAGCCGGGGGAGAAATGGATGTTGATGGAGAATATATTTTCGCTTGCAGGCTAAACTTAATCCATACAAAGCGTTATCAGCGATGAAAATTAAACTAATTTTAATTGGTTTACTCCTTGCAAATAATTTGCTGGGTCAGGAAACGCAGAGAATGGAAACGTTCTCTGACGGAAGTGTGCTAGTGACTGACAGCGCTCTTGATTTTTTTGTTGGATCATGGATGTGGAAGCGCGGAGCAACAAGTATAAAAATGGTAATTCATAAGAAGAGAGTCAATATAGGATCGACAACAAAAGCTATGGAAGCGGATATCCTTGTAGGTGGTTATCAGTATCTGAAGGATGGGAAAGAAGTGTTGAATACGCTTGAATCTTTTCCACTGTCAGGTATAGCACGTGATGCTAATACTATAGTGTTTAGTGTCATAAATCCTGACCAATCCATTACAGAGCTTGAATTTATTAAGAAATCGAGCACTACCGCCCTATTTATTCTTGGAGATGGGAAAAGAGAACTGCAAAGAATGAAAAAAGAGTACCCATTGAAAACTAACATTCTGTTAGAGAGAATAAACTGAGCGTCTATTAACTCCTTGGTTAAATATGAGTCTCGTGTTAGCTGGCCTTTGAACGCTAGTAGAAGAATAGTAATAACCTTTTAGCTTATAGGTTGTTGTGTTTACATGAAGTTAGAAAAGTACTCCTTCGGTATGGGCGATCGTTTTGCGCAGCAGGGCGAAGCACAGTTGAAAGCAGTTTTGAAAGCTAAGGATAGGGGAGTGGCCATCACACCTGTCTGGAATAAATCGTATCGGGAACACAAGACGGTAAACACCTCTCCTCCGGAGTTGCGAGCGGAGGCCGATGCGGCGGTAAAAGCTTTGGGTTGGACCGGGCCTTATCGCGTAGACGCCGATCATATCACCATGGATACTGTAGACGCTTTTATCGAATCGTCTGATTTCTTCACCATGGATGTTGCTAATTACATTGGGAAGCATGCTCCTGAAGAGCTCATGCAGGATTTTATCGATCGACGCCGAAAATACATAGGAGAGATATCCATTCCCGGGATAAGTGAGCGATTGATCGTAACAGAAGAGACTTTGCGTGATATAGCCGGCAAGTTTTTGCTTGCGGCCATGGAAGCTGGTAAGCTTTATGCGCATATAGCAAAAGCGAAAGGCAAAGATAATTTCATCGCGGAAGTGTCCATGGACGAAGTGAATGATCCTCAAACTCCTGTAGAGCTGTTTTTTATTCTGAGTGCCCTGGCGGACTATCATGTGAAAGCGCAAACCATTGCTCCTAAGTTCAGCGGCCGGTTTAATAAGGGAGTTGACTACGTGGGAGATTTGCAGCAGTTTGCTAAGGAGTTTGAAGAAGATATTCTCGTGATCAAATATGCGATAAAGGAATTCGGTTTACCGGATAACTTAAAGCTGAGTGTACACTCGGGAAGCGACAAATTCTCTATTTACCAGCCAATTAACCGGTTGATAAAAAAGCATGATGCGGGTATACATCTGAAAACGGCCGGAACAACCTGGCTTGAAGAAGTTATTGGGCTTTCGGAAGCGGGCAATGAGGCTCTTGAATTGGTGAAAGATATCTATAGCAGTGCCCTGGGTCGATTTGACGAACTGTGCGGACCGTATGCTGCTGTTATTGATGTGCAACGCGATAGGTTACCGAGCGCTGAAGAAGTGAATTCATGGAGCGCTGAGAAATTAGCCAACACCATTCGCCATGATCAGCAGCATCCGGATTTTAATCCTGACCTCAGGCAGTTGCTGCATGTGGCTTATAAGGTTGCTGGTGAGAATGGGGATCGTTATTATGCGGCTTTGAGAAAGTATAAAGATATAGTCGCACCCCATGTAACCGGGAATTTGCATGACAGGCATATTGTTCCGCTGTTTCTGGAGCGGGAGTAGTAATTCTTTGTATGACGGGCGGCAAACGCCGGAAGTTGGGAGACGGAGGGGGACATTGCAGGACAAAGCAGAATTCAACAATTGCGCTTATAAGAATAATCCGTACGTTTTTTCAAACTTGGTTTGATGGTTCTGGCGGATTTAATAAGACTCCTGATCTGTTTCATATCCTGTTCAGAAACATTTCCAAGATTCCGGTCCGGAGAGACGCCGATAATACCTGCTAGAAAAGCTTTCTTCAAAACGTGCAGGCTGGAACAATCCACGTGGGAATTGTGATCAAGGTAACTGCGCCCTTCCTGAATGAATTCCGGGTTAAGATCTTGCAATTCTTTAGTTGGGAATACATTGATATTCAATTTGCTATTGATATATACGGTGACGACAGAAATATGATCATAAGATTCGCCCACGATAATCAGTCGTTTTTCTTTGGGTGGATGGGTGTCTAAAACATAGGTCCGTATAACCGTTCCAATCACTAACTTATCTAATGCGAATCGCGCATGTTCCTCATCTCCTAAGCTATCGGCAAGAGAACTCATGTCAGTCTGGACGAAGAGTTTTCAGACTGCATACTGATGTAGGATAGCATTTCTTCGGAAGCGCCTGCTGCTCGCGCCATATCGAGGTAAGACATTTCAATGTCCTCGTTCTTTTCAGCTTTATCCCAGGCGGTATCATGAGATTTCTCTACGAGTTCCTTAAATTTCAACTTGCCGTTTTCAGCTACTGAGATCGTTAGTACTTCCAGGTCGGATTCAGAGAGTTCGTCCATATCGGGCTCTATGACGCCGGTAACCATCGGCGTATTACCTTGCCTGGATACCTTAAACGCGCCGCTTCTTGCTGTTGCCTCATCAAATGGTGAGTTGCCTTTTTCTGCTGCTTTAAAAACGTCATAAAGAAATGATGGAACTGGACCAAACCGCATCGCTTGGTAAGAATCACCGGTCAGTGGTCTTCCATAGGACTTCAGATGAAGTTGTTCTGCAAAATATAGAATTTTGAAGACTTTATGGTAATCCGAGATACCGACCTGCTGCAGGACATAAAGTGCAGCATGAACTGCTTTGTCTTTATCGGTGATGAATTCAAACATATTGGCTTATCAAAGATACATATTTATTAGATAGATACTAAATAAGTTAGTTCTATGCTTACCCGCTCGTATTCAGCAACTGAATTTTCTTCTTTTCACCTACGATCCAGACGATATCACCCCATTCGAATACAGTAGTGGAGTTGGGGTTGAGCATGCGTTCGTTGTTTCGCTCTATGCCTACAACCAGGCCGTTTGTGCGTTCTCTGATGCCGGAGTTGCGGACGGTGAGGCCTTTGAGTTTGTTATGCTCGTCGACGACGATCTTCTGGACAACGATATTTTCTACTGCCTGGTCAGAGAACTCCGCTTGTTCTTTGGCGTCGAATACCGGCTTAAAGGCTTGCATCTGCTCGTCGGTGGCAATAATGCCGACCTGGTCAAAGGGTAAAAGCTTGTTGAAACGGCCGGGAGCATAGATGAGTCGGTCGCCACGCTTGATATAGGCGATGTTGATACCGTATTGTTCGCGCCAGGATAGTTCGTCAAGCGTTTTTCCGATGTATTCGGCATGCTGACTTACTTCCAGGTCAACCATGTGGGCATCCCAGGGTGAGAGCGAGGCGGCATCGGGGTTGAATTCGCGGTGAAGGATGTTCTCCTTTTGGGAGATGACATCGGCTTCAGCGATGTCCCTCGCATTCAGGTTGGAGAGGAACCTGCCTTCCAGGCGCTGATGGAATTTCTGGATCCGCTGGGAAAAGAGGATCAGGATAGTGGAAACTACAGGGATAGCAACCATCAGGGCGATCGCCGTCGGGAATAGTTTGTTGACCCAGAAACCGATCAGGAGTATCCCCACTACAATTCGCACGAATTCCAATACCAGAAGAGGACCCCGGTTATATCTCTTGTTCAGCCAAAGCTCTTTATAAGCCATATTATGCGGCCTCTTGGCCATTAGTGCCCAGAGAAATGGCGTGGCAATACCAAATGAAACCACCAAGGCTATGACGCTTCTTGTGATATCGTTGGCGATGGCCTGATCAAGGAAGGGAACAAGAAAATTGATTGACAGCAACATTAATGCAAGAAGGATAATGCCGTTGGTAAAGGCAATGCTTGAGTATGCTTTTAAAACCACCTTCCATTCATTCTCTGCCTGAATATTCTGGGTGCTGGTAGAATAGGTGTTCAGGGTCGTTACCCATTTCTCAGGCAGGGTGCGCTGAAGGAAGTTATAGAATGGCTCCGAGTACTTAATCATGTAAGGTGTGGTGAAGGTGGTGATCGCAGATGCACCAACGGCAACGGGGAAAAGGAAATCGCTGATTACACCGAGTGACAGACCCAGGGTAGCTACGATAAACGCGAACTCCCCGATCTGCGCCATACTCATACCCACTTGCACGGATTGTTTTAATGGCTGTCCGGATAATAGTGCTCCCAGGGTAGTGCTGAACAGCTTTCCGAACAGGGTTAGCAAGGTAACAATGACGACCGTCCAGCCATGCTCCATAATGGTGACGGGATCAATCAGCATACCTACCGATACAAAGAATATAGCGCCGAAGAAGTTCTTTATAGGTAAGGTGATGTGTTCGACTTTCTCTGCTGAAGTGGTTTCTGCGAGGATGGAGCCCATAATGAAAGCACCCAGTTCTGCTGAGAAACCAACCTGGGTAGCGACAACCACCATACCCAGGCAGAGGCCGATAGATAGTATCAGCAGTGTCTCATCGTCAAGGACGCTCTTGGCTTTTCGGAGTAAGGTCGGGATCAGGAAAATTCCGGCAAGGAACCATAGGATAAGAAAGAAGAAGAGTTTTCCGACGGTGAACAGCATTTCCGTTCCTTCGAACTGCTTCGTTACGGCTACGGTGGATAGTAATACCATCAGGAGGATGACCACGATGTCTTCCACGACGAGGACCCCGAAGACGATCCGTGCGTACTGCTTGGTTTTGACCCCGAGCTCATCAAAGGCTTTGATAATGATCGTAGTAGAGGAGCTCGCCAGCATACCTCCGAGGAAGAGACTGTCCATGGTCGACCAGCCCATCCATTGACCGAGGAAGTATCCGGCCAGTGTGATGAAGATAATTTCGACAAAGGCGGTGATGGATGCCGAGCCTCCCACCCGGACGAGCTTCTTAAAGCTGAACTCAAGACCCAGACTGAATAGCAGGAATATAACGCCTATGTCTGCGAAGGTTTTCACATTTTCGGTATCCGCTACGCTGGGGGTTAATGAGAGGTAGGGGCCGACTACCAGACCTGCTATGATATAACCTAAAACCAGAGGTTGCTTAATGCTTTTAAAAAGTATGGTCACGAAGGCCGCGACGATTAAGATTAATGCTAAGTCCTCTATAAGTTTTGGTAAATGTCCCATTCAGTAAAATTGTGTGTGATCGCGACCTAATTTAATAAATTCCGGGGCGTTTGTGAAAACATCGGAGCTTTTTTACGGCTGAATGGCTAAAGTTCCATGGCAAAAGTGAAGGCAGGAGAGGGAGGCGGGATGATATTTAGCCAGATGATATGACGTAAAAAAAGGACGGCTCCTGTCGGATACCGTCCTTTCAAATTATAAGACCGTAAGAATTAAGCTTCTTCAGCCAATACTTTAGTCACCAGGTCAGCAGCTTCCTTTAAAAGGATTGCTGAGAATACCTGAAGACCTGACTCGTCGATTAATTTTTTCGCTTCCTCAGCGTTTGTTCCCTGTAGACGAACGATGATCGGTACGCGGATATTTCCAAGTTCCTGATAAGCATCGATTACACCCTGGGCAACACGGTCACAACGTACGATACCGCCGAAGATGTTGATCAGGATAGCTTTTACGTTAGGATCCTGAAGGATGATATTAAATGCCGCTTTTACAGTTTGTGCGTTGGCCGTTCCACCTACGTCAAGGAAGTTAGCCGGCTCACCACCCGCAAGTTTAATGATATCCATGGTTGCCATGGCAAGACCTGCACCGTTAACCATACAACCCACGTTTCCGTCAAGCTTTACGAAGTTCAGGTTTGATTTGCTTGCTTCCACTTCCATCGGATCTTCTTCAGACTCGTCGCGAAGTTCAGCATACTCCTTGTGACGGAATAAACCGTTATCGTCCAGGTTCACTTTAGCATCAACAGCAAGGATCTTGTTGTCGGACGTTTTAAGAACCGGGTTGATTTCAAACATTGCCGAATCAGTTTCTTCGTACGCTTTGTAAAGCGCAGTAACGAACTTGGTCATTTCTTTCATCGCTGCACCGCTTAACCCCAGGTTATATGCGATACGGCTTGCCTGAAACGGGCGAAGACCTAACTGCGGATCGATTTCTTCTTTGAAAATGAGGTGAGGAGTGGTTTCAGCTACGTGCTCAATATCCATTCCGCCTTCTGTAGAGTACATGATGATGTTGCGTCCTTTTGCACGGTCAAGCAACACACTGATGTAGTATTCTTTTGGTTCAGTCTCTCCCGGATAGTAAACATCCTGAGCAACGAGAACTTTATTTACTTTCTTACCTTCTGGACCAGTTTGAGGGGTTACCAGTTGCATACCGATGATCTGCTCTGCCCTTTCTTTTACCTCTTCAAGGTTCTTCGCCAGCTTTACACCACCGCCTTTACCACGGCCACCTGCATGAATCTGAGCTTTAATTACTACCCAGTCAGAGTTAAAATCTTCTTTCAGCTTCTTAGCCGCTTCAACTGCGTGCTCGGGGGTATCAGCAACGATACCTTCCTGAACTCTGACACCGAAGCTCTTCAGTATTGCTTTGCCTTGATATTCGTGAATATTCATTTGTTTTGAAGTTTGCGTGGCGTAAAGCTAATATTTTTTTTCTTTATAGAATACCGAAGACGGGAACATTCATTCTTTTAAGTAATTTCGTCGGATGCTGCAAGCGACAGGAATTTACAAGAAATATGGCAAGCTGGAGATCCTGAAAGGAGTCGATCTGACCGTCGCCAAGGGGGAGATTGTGACCATTCTCGGTGCCTCGGGCGCGGGTAAAAGTACCCTGCTTCATATCGTGGGAACGCTGGATAAATCAGATGCCGGGCAGGTGGTCGTCGACGGGATAAACGTTTCCTCACTTTCGGCCGCCAAGCTAAGTGCTTTTCGTAACCATCGTCTGGGTTTTATCTTTCAGTTTCATCACCTGCTCCCTGAATTTACGGCATTAGAGAATGTATGTATTCCGGCTTTTATCGCTAAAAAGGGAAAGAAGGAATCGCAGGTCCGCGCATTGGAACTGCTGGATTTACTGGGATTGAGCAGCCGGGCAGAACACAAGCCTTCGGAACTTTCGGGTGGTGAGCAGCAGCGGGTGGCGGTAGCACGCGCACTGATCAACAATCCTGCACTGATCCTTGCGGATGAACCTTCGGGAAACCTGGATTCGGAGAACGCACTGAGTTTGCACAGTTTGTTTAAAGATCTGAGGGACCAGTTTAATCAAACCTTCATTATTGTGACGCATAATGAAGAGCTGGGCGAAATGTCAGACCGCAAGGTCTTCATGAAAGATGGATTAATTTTAAGTGAATAGATATTGAATATTCTGATTACCGGAGCAACAACATCAAAGGCCTATCAGCTGGAACGGTTTCTGAACCGTCCGGATGAGATCATTCTGGCCGACTCGGCAGAGCTCCCTGCCTTTCTTTTGAAGAGCAAGCGCTTCCTGAAGATACCGGATGAAAATGCTTCTTCATTCGTCCATGAACTTCTTGCCCTGTGTCTCGATCATGAGGTGGAAGAAGTTTATCCGCTGAGACCGCAGGAGATCGCGGGACTCGCTTCGGCGCGACTGTTATTTGAAGAATACGGGATCAAAGTCATGACGCCCGCTGACTATTCATTGGAGAAAGAGTAATGATTAACTATTCGGATTTCGACCCGTCGAAAAAGGCTTTTATCTTCGAGCTGGATAATGTATTGTATCCGGAGAAGGACTACCTGCTGCAGGTGTATTACCTTTTTGCCAATTTTCTGGAGTATATAGAGACGGTTCCGCCTGCCGGTGATCTCATTGCTTTTATGCAGAAGAGCTATGAACATCAGGGGAAAGAGGGGATCTTTGATAGCGCGCAGGAGGTATTTGGCATTGATGAAAAGTACCGGGAGAACTTTTTGCGTTTGCATCGGGAGGCAAAGCTGCCGCTGAAGCTGCTTCTTTATAAGGAAATGCTTGATCTGCTGCAACAGATTACCGTGGACCGGAAACAGATTTTCCTGGTCACGGCAGGAAATCCGATTCAGCAGTTAAATAAGATCAGACACATGGAGTGGAACGGTCTGGAGAACTACCTGAAGGTGTTTTTTACAGACGAGCTGGAGCCGAAGCCGGCGCCGGGTGTGTTGATCAATATATTGAAGGACAATAGCTTAGATGCTAGCGAGGTGGTTTTGATAGGAACTGCCGGCGATGACGAATTATTTGCAAAAAATGCTGCTATAGAGTTTGTTAGCGTGTAATATTTCCTTTACTTAGAGGAAAATATTGAGATGAAACGAACTTCTTTTTCTTGTCTGCTGCGCTCCTTTTTTGTGCTTTGGCTCTTCGTGTTTACTTTTAGTGCCTGCAAGAAAAGTGAAGGTCCGGAACCGGAACTAAGCCGGGAACAAAAAGAGGGACTTCTAAAGGATTCCGTTTATCTCTATACCAAGTTCGTTTATCTGTGGGAGGATGCTTTACCGAACTCTTTCAACACCAGGCAGTATGACACGGGGGAGGATGTTTTGGACGCGCTTACCCAATTTAAGAAAGATGCGGGCGGACAACCTGTAGACCGCTACAGTTTCCTTGATCGTACGGGGGCAGTATCGGAAGAGATCCAGGAGGGCCTGGCGGGTGACTTTGGTTTTGATCTCCGTTACACTGCTGAGGATGATCTGCGTGTGAAGCTTGTTCAGCCCAATTCTCCGGCAAGTGCGGAGGGACTCGAGAGGAGCTGGCGGATCATAAGTATCAATGGAAACACGAATATCGGTCAGAAGGCCTTATCGTCCAACAACTTCAGGGCGTTGCTTGAGGCATTAGCTGGTAGCTCCATCACACTCAAGCTGAGAAAACCCGATAATGCGGAGGTTACTGTTACCCTTCCACGCAAGCAATATGCTCTCAACCCGATTCCTTTTTCAAAAGTTTATACCACAGGTAACGGTAAGAAGGTCGGTTATTTTGTATTCAACAGCTTTATTTCGATCGAAAATAAAAATATACCTACCGCTACGAAAGTGAAGATCGATGCAGTAATGGCTGATTTTCAAACTGCCGGAGTGAGGGAGATGATCGTGGATCTTCGTTATAATGGAGGAGGATCGGTGCAGACGGCAGAATACCTGACTGACTTGCTGGCGCCGGCAGATGCTAATGGTAAGGTGATGTACACCTACAATATGAACAAGAACCTGGCCGCTGATAAGGATTTTAAAGCGGCGTTCGCGCCGGTTAACATCAGCAAAAAAGGAACGTTGAATCTCAATAATATTTATTTTATTACGACAGGTGGTACCGCCTCAGCGAGTGAGTTGCTGATCAATAGCCTTAAGCCCTATCTGCCGGTATGGGTAATTGGAGAACAATACACCTATGGAAAGCCTGTCGGGTTCTTCCCGATCCCGATTTTTGACACGGAGCTGTATGCTGTTTCGTTTGAGACCTTGAATAGCAAAGGAGAAGGACGTTATTATTCAGGTATTCCGGCTAACAGATCGGAGCGTGATGATCTGCTTGAACCCTTTGGCTCATTAGCCGAAGATTGTCTGGCACAGGCACTCTACCATGCTGAATATGGGAGCTTCGGCACGCGAACAATTGCGGGTGTTTCTTCTATCGAGCGGACGTCTTCTGCCAGAGCCAGTGTATTACTAAATACGGCTCTTGACCGGAAAGGCAATAAGGATATGTTTAAGTTTGACGTTCCGGTTAAGCAACTTCCCTAAGGTCTACCGCAACTACTTTAGATACGCCTTGTTCTACCATGGTTACTCCATAAACGACGTCGGTACTCGCGATGGTTCTTTTGTTGTGAGACACCACGATAAACTGTGAGTCCGCGGAAAACTTGCGGATAATCTTATTGAACTTGTCAATATTGGTATCATCCAGCGGAGCATCGACCTCGTCGAAGACGCAGAATGGAGCAGGTTTCAGCAGATACAGTGAGAAGAGGAGGGCGGTGGCTGTAAGTGTCTTTTCGCCGCCGGATAGCTGATTAATGGACAAAGGCCGCTTTCCTTTAGGGCGGGCGATAATGTCTATATCTGAGTCAAGAGGTGATTGCGGGTTTGACAATATCAGATCGCAGCTGTCTTCTTCGTTGAACAGGGAGCGGAATACACGAACAAAGTTTTCCCTCACCTGCGTGAAAGCGTCCATGAACTTATCGCGTGCCGTGTCATCAATCTCTTTGATCGTAGCCATCAGGGAAGCTTTCGCCTCAGCCAGGTCTTTCTTTTCTTTTTGGATAAAGGTATACCGTTCGGTCATCTCGCGAAAGGCCTCCATGGCCATGGAGTTGATTGCTCCAAAGTCGTCGAGTTGCCTTTTGAGCTTTTGCGTCTTTTCTTTGAGGCTTTCTTCTGACTCTCCTTGCGGAACTTCTGAATCAAGCAAATCCTCGATATCAACAGCGAATTCGACAGAAAGACGTTCCTTGAGGGAGGTAAGCTCCATTCGAAGATCATTCTTTCTTGCAGACAGTTCGGCCGCCAGTTGTTCAGCGTGTTCTTTGTTTTTTCTGAGGGTGCTGATGCTGTTTTCCGTTTCGGTAATCAGAGAACGGGAAGAGAAGTATTCTTTTTCGGATTCGCTTACGCCTTTCTCGAACTCCTCTTTCTGGGCATACATTTTCGCCAGGTCGTCGTCTGATAAGTCAGTATGCTCCAGGATTTCGGTCATAGCAGCTTTGCATTTATCCAGATCAAGGGTGTTGCCGGCCATATTCTTTTCCAGAGATTCCTGCTGGTTCTCACGGTGTTCCAGATCTTTTAAAATGCCCGATACTTTGTTCTGCTGCTGATGGAACCGGATGTTATCCTGGTTGTAATCGTTCGCCTTCTCGTTTACGAGCTCAGCGAGTTCCTGGTAATCCTGCTGCTTTTCCATCAGCTCCAAGCTCATCTCATGTCGCGTTTCTTTCAGCTTCGCTAAAGAAGGCTCTGCAATGCTGAGCTCTTCATTGATGGATTCCATCTTTTGTTCGATATCCTGCTTGCGGTTCTGGCTGTTCTGAATAAAGGTCAGATACTGTTCTTTACGGGTCTGCAGGGTGATACGCTCATTGTTCAGTCGGTTGATATCCTGCTCCAGAAGCCTCACTTCGGTTTTCTTTGAAGATGCTCTTAAGTTATCCAATCGCTGGATTTCCTTTTGGAGTGTGTCTTTAAGGGCTTGGATCTCGACATCAAGGAGCTGTATGTCTTTGCTAAGCTTATCGAGGTTACGTGCCCGGCCAATACGCTTTCCGTCGAAGAGGCCAACGGACCCCCCGGACATGGTCAGGCGGCTCTTGCTATATCTTCCGGTGCTGCTTAGGTAAACAACATTTTGATCAGGTAAGGTTTCGGCGATTCCAGACTCGTCTAGAGAAGTCACCAGATAGACGTTACGAAGCAGCTGGTGACAAAGTCTGTAATATTTTGAGTCGGTTTCAATAATGCTCAGAGCGGGGATGACATTGTCGGGCACCATGGAAACCTTGCCAGGCTCGGGCAGATTTTGCAGGGCGTCCATTATGAAGAAATTTGCTCTGCCTTTAGAAGCGCTGCTCAGGAGCTGTATGGCATGGACCGCTTCGGCCTGTGAATCGACCACATAGTGATTCATGACCGGCTCCAGGTAGTTTTCGATAGCAACGCGGTATTCTTCTTTACAGAAGAGGACATCTGACAATAGTGGTGCCTTTTTCGCCCATGTCGTGTTCTTTTTCAGGAACCGGATGGACTCGGGAAATCCCTCGAGACTATCAACCAGAGACTTTGTCAGGTTATATTCGTTACGAAGTGCATCCAATTTACGGCTTTGTATTGATTGCTGTTCGCGGGTATGGAGAATCGCTTCTTCCGAAAATTTTATCTGATCATTAAGGGATCTTTCAAATTCTTCTAATTCGGAAAATTCCTGGTTTTTTGATTCGAGCTGTTTGTCGAGCGTCTCTATAGCGACATTGAATTCGTTGAGCTCCGCTTCTCTGGACTGCGTGTCTTCAAGGTGACGTTTGCTTTCTTCATAGAGCGCGTCGCGCTGGATCTTCAGGATGGTCAGATCTTTTTCGGTAGTATAAACCTGATTCTGCAGTTCGCTGTTTTGTTTGGCAAACTGGTCAAGCTTGTGCTTTGCCGTTTGCTGCTGAAGGCGCAGCTCGTCGAGCTCCATT
Organism: Arcticibacter pallidicorallinus; assembly: GCF_003002875.1. Classification (GTDB taxonomy): domain Bacteria; phylum Bacteroidota; class Bacteroidia; order Sphingobacteriales; family Sphingobacteriaceae; genus Arcticibacter; species Arcticibacter pallidicorallinus. The sequence continues at coordinate 453,271 of NZ_PVTH01000004.1, read as the reverse complement.
TTTCTCGAAGAGAGTGCGGACTCTAAAGTCTGCAGATTTTCCTGTTCTTGAAGGTGCTCTTCGGAAAGGCGCTTGATGTTATATACGACGCTGTCGAGTTGATTTTTATCCTTAAGGAGCTCACTATTCAAACGATCTTCTTTGTCCTGAAGGTGCCTCAGCTGTTCGTTTTTTATCTTCTTTTCATTTTCGAAAGTGCGGATCTTTGAAATGAATTCGTTACTCGCTTTCTGCTGAGCGGAGAGGTTTTTCTCGCGGGTCAGGTTCTCCGTTTTAAGTTCGTGTAGAGAGCCTTCGAGGTTTTCGAGCTTCGTAATCAACGCTGTTCTCTCAGCCAGTTGGTGTTCTTCCTGAGATGCAATGCGGCCGAGGGAGTCGCGGAATCCGGTTATATGGAAAGATGCGAGAGATATACTGAGATTTTTATATTGCTCCTTCAGCTTGTAGTAGCGGTCAGCTTTCTTGGCCTGGTTCTCCAGGGTTTTCATGTTCTTCTCGATTTCGTACAAAAGGTCGTTGACACGGCTGAGATCCGTCTCTGTATCGCGGAGTTTGTTGAAGGTCTGCTTTTTACGCAGCTTGTATTTAGAGATGCCTGAGGCTTCTTCAAAGAGGCCCCTTCTCGATCCTTCCTTGTTGGCGATGATCTCGTCGATCATGCGGAGTTCGATGATGGAGTAGGAGTCAGATCCTATGCCGGTATCAAGGAAGAGGTCATTGATGTCTTTGAGGCGGCACTGTACATCGTTCAGGCGGTATTCACTGTCGCCATTGCGGTATAGTTTACGTGTGATCGTGACATGCGCGAATTCAGTAGGGAGGATGTTTTTAGTATTGTCGAAGGTTAAAGAAACCTCTGCCAATTGGGATGGTTTACGGGTTTTTGTTCCGTTGAAGATGATGTTCTCCATCTTTTCAGAGCGAAGCATCTTTGTGCTTTGCTCGCCAAGTACCCAGCGGATAGCGTCTACGACATTGGATTTACCGCAGCCGTTAGGTCCGGCTATCGCTGTAATCCCCTCGTTAAAATTGATTGTTATTTTATCCCCAAAACTTTTGAAGCCTTTGACTTCCAACCGCGTTAGTTGCATTTCCCCTTATGTTATCCCTCAATCCCCTTACGGGGCGTTTTTTCGAGTGGCAAAGTAATGAAATTACTACGAATTATGAGAATCGGTATTTAAGCCTTAACTTTAAAGGATGGGAGAGTACTTACCGTTTTTGTTCGCCATAGCCTATGTAATATACGGGTTTTACAACAACCTGAAAAAGGCGCAGGAAGAAGCTAAGAAGAGAAATCCGGCGAAACCCTGGGACGCGGCTCAGGGCCCTGAAAAAGAGGAATCGCCTTGGGAAAGGAAAGTTACTCCACCGCCCTCACGGCCTTCGTATACCGAGCCTGAGCCCATTTTGGTAAAAGAGGTCCGTCATCCTGATCATCATGAGCCTAAATATGAGTCGGTTTATCAACAACCTGCTTATGCCGAGTACGTTAAGCCAAAGTCGACGAGAAAACAGAAGAGCGTTATTCCCACTACTGTGACTATATCAGATCGAATCAATAATCTTGATGCAGCCGATATGGCCTATGACTTTAATATGCGGGATGCGGTGATTAAGAAAGCGATATTAGACCGGCCTCAGTATTGAGGAATGTATTGATATAGGATTAGGTCTTCTTCTGTTGTAATGTTGTAGGCAGCGTGATTGTGAAGCAGAACTATGCGATCACTCACTTCCAGTAGGGGCTGATACATGTGGTCTGTGAGAATAATCCCCTTGGTTTCTCCTAATTTGCGAATAATATCCTGTAGGATTTCAACCTGATAGGGTGCGATTTCAGAGAAGGGTTCGTCAAGTAAAATGTAATCAGCCGGTCTGGAAAGGACCCAAAGGCACTCTAGAAAGCGGCGCTCGCCTCCGGAAACATCCGTTAGCTTCATCTTCAATAGGTCTGCGTACTTCTGGCTGATATCATCGCTGATCAGTTGGGGATTGCATTCGGACAATACATCTTTTACCCGGAAAAAGCGGGGCATAAAGTTGTCCTGTGGAAGGTATGCTATTTTTCCTCCGAGGTAGGAACAGGAAATCATTTTACCCTCGAGCGTTAAATGTTTAAATTGAGGGCTCAGCGTGCCGAAAATTACTTTTAGAAGGCTTGACTTGCCACAGCCATTTCGACCCAGCAGGCCAACCACCTCGCCGGGCTTACAGCAGATGTAGCAGCCTGACAAGATATCTTTGCTGCCGAATGCCAATGCAATGCTATCAGCTTCCAGCATATAACAGGCGATTTATGAAAGTCATTACCAGCAAAAATGCGATAAAATCAACGAGGCAAGAGCTTACGTAGAGTCTAGTGGTGCTACAGCCGTTGTTTTGAAAGTAAGGCCAGTACTTTCGAACATCGAAAATACTGGTGTAATATAATATGAGATACAGGGAGGCCTTCACGGCAATAGTGCCAGGAAGTGAAATGGACTCGACATAAACATATAAGGCCGCAATCCATCCAATGGCAAACCAAACGTAGTATAACCGGAAGAATTGCAGATAAATTTTCACCTAAGCAAATTAGGAATTTAATCGTTGTTAAACAACGGTTCAGTTAGGGTGCTCCTTTCAAATGCAGGTCTTTTAAACGTGTTCGGATTTTTCTCATGAATCTCGTCCCTGGGTCTGTTTTTACGGTGAGATAGGAGGAGTCGGTTTCCTTCCAAAGCTCATGTCCTATAAACTTTTGGTATTCATAGTGTCCAATCAGATAGTCGATATTGTATTTTGTTTTTAAGTATCTGACAAGATCTTCGTTTGCCCTTAGCTGTGCCCGGGTCAGGGGGCTTTTACTGCTTCCGACGTTTTCCACGCCGATAGCGCAGTGGTTCAGGCCGATCACATGTCTGGCAAATACTGTATCAGGCAGTAATTGAAAAATGGTGCCATCCCTGTCAATCAGGAATTGCGACGATACATTCAAAGTACTGGCTGAGGAAATGCTTTTTCTGGCTTCCGGCAAGGTAGCTGAATAAAATGCATGGAAAGTACGCTCAATGTCAGGAATCGCCGTCCAGTGCAGAACAACCATTCTGGGTTGAATGGTTGCTCTGTCTTTCTTTATTCCGTGGCGGGTCTGCAGGTATTCAATGGATAATTTTTCTCGCTCATCGTCAAATACTATCGGTTTGTGGAAAATACGAAACGTTGACGAAGAACAGGAAGACAGTAATAACCCAGCCAGGACTAACGATCTCACATACTTATCATATGTTCTTTCTGCCATATTATTCCGGTTGATTCCACCAAAGAGGAGTGAGTAAGCGGAACCTTTCGGAATTGTCGCCAACAGCTTCCGGGTTACGATTTTGTTCGTTGGTTTCGTATACCATGGCCTGGATCCACTGCGTTGGGTTATCGACATCGAATATTACGGCATTGATGTTTGCAGGACGCTGTAAGCCAGGTCCGTAGATCTGCTGACTGTAATCCATTCTTCTCATGTCAACCCATGTTTCAGGATTTAAACATTGCGTGATATACTTTTGCCGCATGATATGGCTTAAGCCCTGAGTCAGATTACCGAAATGGGCATTCACGCCATTGGTTAACTGTGCTTGCCAATACCTGTCTATATCTGCAGCACTGACTCCGAGTTTTCTCATGTTTGCTTTAACTCCTTCTTCATAGGCCACTAGCGCCCCTGGCTGATCTCCGGATCTCAGGCGTGCCTCCGCTTCGATGAGTTTCACTTCGGAGTAGGTAATAAAGGGGAATGGCGAATCCAGATTTGTGTAGTATCCGCTCTGGCTGAATCTGCCGTAGTCATTTTCGGAAGTTTTCTGTCCCGTGCCGTTTTGACCGCCCACGAGACCCGCACCGGGTTTTAATCCTCGATATTGTCCGTCGGAAGTGGCCGGTGTCATGATCTTACTGATCCTGGGATCTTGAAACGCGGTATTAGTGACCGGAAGCGTATTGAGTATGTCAACGAAAAACTGTGTCCAGGCGAAGTATCTCGGGTCGCTTGCACTTGTGAAGCCGCCCCAGCTTGCCCAGGGGTTTTGATCAGTAACCATGGCGCCTTTAATGTAAGCGAACTGTGCATCCATGCCATCCTTGTTGAATGCATTTTGACAAGCCTCAATTATACGTGCGGAGTTGTATAAGCTTGATTTTTTGGAGAGGTGATTCAAGTATCTCGCTTTGAGAGCCCAGGCGAAGCGCTTCCATTTGTCTACATCTCCCTGGTACATGATGTCACCGCCATTGGCGTTTAGACCGGTTTTATTTGAAGGATCATTGAACGCCGCTATGGCCTCGTCCAGCATTTGGTCAATTCGCTGGTAGACGGTCTGCTGATCCTGCATGGTCGGGGTCAGATTGATCTGCGCTTTACCGGAGTAGTATTCATCCAGGACAATTGAGCCATACTGATCAGTGAGCAAGCCGAAATTCATAGCCAGAAGGGTCTTTCCTACTCCCACAAAGTGGGGATTTCCTTCTTCTACGCCCAGATTGATAAGGTCTACACAATTAGGCATGGTAAACACATAAGCGTTTTGCCAGAGGAAATAACTCGCGGTGAAACGCCATGTTTCGGCGTTAAGGTTGGTGCCGGTTTTGAGCTTTGTGGCGCCATATTGCGTTACGCCAGCGATTTCACGTGCTCCCCTCCAGAGGGAAGCTCCGTTTGAAGTGGTAATCGCCCCTGCGATACGACTTGCCGCCGGAACTTTCGTGGGATTGTTGGGGTCCACGTTTACATCAAGATATTTATCGCATGAGCTCACTATGAGTGCAGCAGCTAATAAAAGTATATTTCGTTTCATATGTTGTCTCATCGTTGCAGGTGTTAGAAGGTCAATTTAAGGCCAAAGTCAAATCCACGGGTAGCAGGAACTCCCAGATTGTCGAATCCAAAGGAGCCGGTGCCGCCCACTCCGGCGCCACTGCCGGATACTTCGGGGTCTACACCTGAATAATCGGTAATCAGCACAAGATTGCGGCCCGTTAATGAGAGTTGAAGTGTTTTAAAGGGGGTTTTGGCAAGTAGCGAGGTAGGGAGGCTGTATGCAAAAGTTGCATATCGCAGGCGTGCCCAGCTTCCGTTTTCGACAAAGTCATAACCCTGGTTGGCATAGATAGTTTGATAGTAGTCTTGAGTCAGCTCAACAGATCTAGCATTCGGTTGTCCGGTTGACTCCACAATGCCCTCAAATACCATGCTGCCTCTGTCAAGCGTCTTGCTGCTTAAACCAGAACGAACCAGTGCATTTTGAGTCCCATTATAGATGTCGCCCCCAACTCTGAAGTCCCAAAGGAAGGAAAAGGATGCGTTCTTATACCGGAAGGTGTTCGTTATACCGCCCAACCAGTCCGGATTTCTGTCACCGATCAGTTGATACGTAGACTGAACCTGCGGATAGCCTGTGTCTCCAATGAGTAATACGCCTTCGGCATTCCGTTTCCATACTCTTCCGTTTATTCCGTACATGGTGCCATTCAAAAACGCGGCGCCCTGGGCTGCGTTATTGTCGACCCAGGCGTCAGACAGTTCAACGCGGTCGATATTACCCGGGAGGTTGCTCACTTTAGATCTGTTCATGCTGTAATTTACATCGATCGTCCATTTTAAATCAGTGCTTGTGAGCGCCTGAAAGTTCAGTATAACCTCAGCTCCTTCGTTCTCGATGCGACCGCCGTTTAAATAGGCAAGGAAAGAAGCGGAGGAAGGAGGGGTGCGGATGCTCAATATCTGATCATCGGAATTCGTTTTGTAGTATGTGACATCAAGCCCTAACCTGTTGTTGATGAACTTCAGATCGGCACCAAACTCAATGGAATTGGTGAACTCAGGTCGAAGGGCCGGATTGCCGTAGTTTTCATTCACGTTAGTGATAAAGCCCCGTGGGTTTATTGTGGAAGTATTCGTAGTGGTTCCGAGCGTTGTTGCCAGCACATGCGCAGGGGCGTCTTTACCAACCCTCGCCCACGAAGCGCGGAGTTTGGCGAAGGAAACGAAGTTGTTTTCGGCGGTCGATCCTAATTCTTTCAGAAGATCTGTAAGGATGATAGAGGTGCTTACAGAAGGATAAAAAAATGATCTGTCGCTGACAGGGAGCGTGGACGACCAGTCATTTCTCCCTCTGAAGTTCAGATATATGATTTCTTTCCAATCCAGATTTAAATCTCCGAAGAGGCCGATGATTCGCCTTCTTTCCAGTCGGTTGCTGACAGTCCTGGTGGCGGTAGGCGTGTTATTCAGGCTGGGGAAGGTTGGGTCATAAAAGTTTACTCCCGTGGATGTAGTGGTGTTTCTTCTATAGTCTTCTATGTTGTGTCCTACTGTAAAGCTTGCATTGAATTGGTCTGCAAAAGACTTTTTAACAGTGGCAAGTAATGTAGATGTCGTTACCTGATTTGTGCTGATCGCTTTGGCGATAGCACCTTTTTCTTCACCTGTGACAATTGTTCCTGCGCCGCGTACGCTCTGAAAGTCGTCCGTATAATAGTCGGTTCCCAGGCGGTAGGTGATGTTCAGAAAATCGAAGGGATCATATACGACATTTCCAATCGCCAGAATTCGATTTACATCGCTTGTTATAGGTTTGTTTCGGGTTGTCCAGTATGGATTGTCATTTCCGGTGGTACTTAAAACACGCTGGTTGCCGTTCTCGTCCAGATATTCTTTCATGTTATCGCTGCGAGGCCAGAAAAGTGCACCCATAATGCCATTTGAACTGCCTTGAGAAAAATAGTTCCTGGAAGACTGAATATAATTTGCGCTTGCTCCTACGGTTAGCTTTTTGCCGACCTTTGTGTCTGCGTTAAACCTTGCCGACTTTCTGGCAAAGTCTGTCTTGTCTACAATTCCGCCCTGATCAAATAAGGAGGCGGAGGCATAAAAAGTACTCCTCTCGGTGTTCCCGCTCACCGAGATATCGTGACTTTGGGTAAATCCTGTTTTGAAGAAATCGCCGAGGTTATCATATACAAGATCCGTTGTCGCATATTCCGGACCCCATGAATTGGCTGCAGTAGTGCTGAACGCCCCTCTTTCTCCCTGCTTGTACCGGGATTGGAGCTCCGGCAGTTTGTTGACATTATCAGTTGAAAAAGTTGTGTTGTAAGAGACAGTTGGTGATCCGCCAGACCCTTTCTTTGTGGTGATTACTATAGCACCAGAGGCGGCCCGTATTCCGTATAGCGCAGCTGCTGCGGGACCTTTCAGGACCGTTACGCTTGCAATGTCTTCTGGGTTTAGATCGACTGCTCTGTTGGATGCAGGGGCGACTCCTGCTGCCAGTCCGCCTTGTGAAACCGGAGTGGTATTGTCGACAGGAATACCATCCACTACAAACAGGGGCTGATTATTACCACTAAGGGATGTTCCTCCCCGGATGATTATATTGGAAGACGCTCCGGGTGAGCCTCCTGAATTTGTGATTTGGACACCTGCGGCTTTCCCCTGCAGGGCGTTTACTAAGTTAGGCTGCTGTGATTCTCCAATTTCTCTCGATCCTACATTTTGAGTGGAAAATCCGAGGCTCTTGGTTTGCTGCTCTCGTCCAAAAGCTGTTACGGCTACCTCTTTCAAGGTTGTCGCGTCGGCCTGAAGGCGTACGTCGATGCTTCTTTGTGAGCCGACCCTGATTTCCTGCGTTACCAGCCCAACGAAGCTAAACGTCAGAATCTGCCCCGGGTTTACTCTGATGGAATATCTTCCGTCGTTGCCGGTACCTGTTGCCTGGGTGGTCCCTTTAATTTTGACAGATACGCCCGGTAGCGGAATGTCATCTGTGGCGGAGACCACCCTGCCGTTTACCGTTATCTGTTGTGCCGTAACCCTGGAAAAGCAGATGCTCATTCCAAGTGTTAATAGGAGTAGCAGTTTTCTCATAATGTTGTAGTTTTTCTGGTGAAAGAGATAAGTTGATGTAAGTTAGCGATTCATTGGGAAAGTTTCTTAGTGTTTGTTCGTCTTTTGATTAGTTATTTGCAAGAATGTGCATGTGTTTTGCACTTATTATGCGTGAGGAGTAAGTTTCATAGGCAATTCTTACTGTTTTTTCTCCTAATTGTGCCGGTTTGCTTCTGCGGTTTCGTTTTTTGGATGACGCCTGTTTTTGTGCACTTAAGTGCAGGCGCACTCTTCGAAGAAGGACTATAATTGGTTTCTTATATTAAGTTATGAAAAAGTTCTGATACTAAAAAAGGCCGCCCGAAGGCAGCCTTTTATATCTTAATGCTTCTATCCTAAATAGGACTTGAGAATTTTACTTCGGGATGTATGCCTTAAGCGTTGCAGGGCTTTGTCTTTAATCTGACGCACGCGCTCACGGGTTAAGTTAAACTGCTCCCCGATTTCTTCAAGAGACAGCGGTTGATTATTCGTTATTCCGAAGAACAGGGAGACGATTTCTCTCTCTCTGTCTGTCAGGGTTTGGAGCGAACGTTTTATTTCTTCAGCCAGAGACTCATTAATTAAAATACTGTCGGTGTTTGGATCTGAATTCTCCAGCACATCGAGAAGCGTGTTTTCCTCTCCCTGAACGAAAGGAGCGTCCATGGACACATGCCTGCCTGAATTGCTTAGCGTGTCAGAGATCTTGTCTACTGTGGTCTCCAGCGTATCTGCGAGTTCTTCGGGAGAAGGCTCCCGCTCATACTCCTGCTCTAGCTTGGAAAATGCTTTGCTGATTTTGCTTAAAGAACCGACCTGATTAAGCGGCAGTCTGACGATGCGGGACTGCTCAGCGATGGCTTGTAGGATAGATTGACGGATCCACCATACAGCATAAGAAATGAATTTGAAGCCTTTGGTTTCGTCGAAGCGTTTTGCTGCCTTTATCAGACCCAGATTGCCTTCATTGATCAGGTCGCCGAGGGTGAGCCCTTGATTTTGATACTGCTTCGCTACGGAGACCACGAAGCGCAAATTGGTTTTAGTTAGCCTTTCCAGTGCGGCTCTGTCGCCTTCCCGGATTTTCTGAGCAAGAATAACTTCTTCTTCTGCTGTGATAAGATCTACTTTGCCAATCTCGTGGAGATACTTGTCAAGTGATTGTGACTCACGGTTGGTTATGGACTGAGAAATTTTAAGTTGCCTCATTTATAGTACGCTACCCCTTTCTGATCGTTAATTCCAATTAGTGCAATAACAACATTTAAGATAAAAAAGTTGTTAAATATTCTTAATAAAATTATTAATTCAAAATCAAATAGCAACATGAAAATGCGCTAATTGGGGTTAAATCGCAGATATAGGAAAGGTTTCCCTGACACGGATACCTTTTTCGGTGCTTTGTAAAGTGCAGCATTCGATGTCTGCATCATGTCCGAAGAATAGAATATATTCATTATCAAGTGCTTCGGTTAAAAATACTGCTTTCTCTTTCATGGTTAGTAAAGGACTGACGTCATATCCGGGAACGTAGGGAACCGGAATGTGTGCTGCTGTTGGAATCAGATCTGCTATATAGACGACTGTTCTGTTCTTGTATTGCAAGGCTGGGATCATCATCGACTCGGTGTGACCGGAGCTTATACGCGTAGAAACGCTCTTTGGAAGCTGATCCTGAGAGTCAGAATTCAGGAAATGCAAGACCTTATGCTCTTGTAGAGGGAGGAGGTTCTCCTTCAGAAAAGATGACCTTTCGCGATCATTGGGATTCATTGCCCAGTCCCATTGAGACTGGTTGGTCCAGTATTTAGCATTAGAGAACGCAGGAAGATATTCGCCGCTGATGATTTTTACGGCACCACCCGCATGATCAAGGTGAAGGTGGGTGAGGTAGACATCGGTGATGTCGTCTCTTGAAAATCCATGAGCAGCTAATGATTTGTCGGTAGAATCATCCCCATGCAGATAATAGTGACGCATCAGCTTCTGATCCTGCTTGTCTCCGATACCTGTGTCTACCAGGATTAGCCGTCCTTCATCCTCAATAAGCAGAGAGCGCATAGCCAGTCTGACGAGGTTGTTTTCATCTGCGGGGACTATCTTGCTCCATATCGTTTTCGGGACGACCCCGAACATGGCACCCCCGTCCAGTTTAAAATATCCGTTTACAATAGCATATAAGTTCATGGTTTCTCAGCGTAAAAATTCAGGTCTAAAAAAAAGACCTGCTCGCAGGCAGGTCTTCTGATATGTTAAAAAAAGTGTAGTTACAAATGGATCACTTCTCCGTAGGCGTCAGCCGCAGCTTCCATGATCGCTTCGCTCATGGTAGGGTGAGGGTGTACCGTTTTCACGATATCCATACCTGTAGTTTCCAGTTTGCGGGCAACCACCACTTCGGCGATCATTTCGGTTACGTTAGCACCAATCAGGTGAGCACCAAGGAACTCTCCATATTTCGCGTCGAAGATCACCTTAACGAAACCATCCTTTGTTCCGGCTGCACTTGCTTTACCAGATGCAGAGAACGGGAACTTACCTACTTTAACTTCAAATCCTGCTTCTTTCGCTGCCTTTTCTGTGTATCCTACAGAAGCTACTTCAGGAGAGCAGTAAGTACATCCAGGAATGTTGTTATAGTTCAAAGGTTCCGGATGATGTCCGGCGATCTTCTCCACGCAGATGATACCTTCCGCAGACGCTACGTGAGCGAGTGCCTGACCTTTAACGATATCACCGATAGCGTAAACACCTTCAATGTTCGTTTTGTAAAAGTCGTCTACCAGTACGCGGCCTTTTTCTGTTTTTACGCCGGTTTCTTCGAGACCGATGTTTTCGATATTTGGCGTGATACCTACAGCTGAAAGGACGATATCCGCTTCAAGTGTTTCGGTGCCCTTAGCCGTTTTGACCTGCGCTTTGCAACCAGCTCCTGAAGTATCTACAGATTCTACATTAGCACTTGTCAGGATATTAATACCCGCTTTCTTTAAGCTGCGCTCCAGTTGCTTTGAAATTTCTTCGTCTTCTACAGGGACGATTCTGTCCATGAATTCCACAACGGTTACTTTCGTGCCCATTGCGTTATAGAAGTAAGCGAATTCAATACCTATTGCACCAGAACCCACAACGATCAAGCTTTTAGGTTGCTCAGGCAAATTCATCGCCTGGCGGTATCCAATAATCTTTTTGCCGTCCTGCTTCAGGTTAGGGAGTTCGCGAGAGCGGGCCCCTGTTGCCAGGATGGTATGTTTAGCAGTATATTCTTTGGCTGAACCGTCAGCAGCTTTAACTTCAACTTTGCCGCCTTTTTTGATTTTTGCGGTTCCCATGATCACGTCGATCTTGTTCTTCTTCATGAGAAACTGAATGCCTTTACTCATGCCGTCTGCAACGCCTCTGCTGCGTTTAACTACAGCACCAAAGTCAGCTTCTCCGCCTTGAACCTTGATTCCGTAATCAGAAGCGTGATTGATGTATTCGAATACCTGTGCACTTTTCAGAAGGGCCTTTGTTGGAATACATCCCCAGTTAAGGCATATACCGCCCAACGATTCGCGCTCAATAATGGCTGTTTTAAGTCCAAGTTGTGAAGCTCGAATTGCAGCAACATAACCGCCGGGTCCGCTTCCGATAACTATCAAGTCGTAATTCATGAATTTCTTATATAAAATGTTAAAACGGTCAAATTTACAAATTGTATGTGGTTTTTAGAAACGAATTAAATAAGGGTGCTGGGAGGGGGTATGGGTTTGAAAAGAAGCTCCTGTGAGATCATGCGTGAAGAATGTGTAATCGACGAGTATTAGATTCAAATTTGAAATGATTTGTAGCAAACAAGCCTGTTTGATAGAAAAAATATAAGGAAAACGGAAAAATCATGTAATTCTTAACATTAAATTCATGTAGAGTTCTCCAAAAATCTAAAAATCGTAATTATCTTTGCGGCAATAATTCACAGAATTAAGAATTAATTAAAATTTATGAAGAAGTTTTTACTTTTTACGCTTGTTGCATTGCTTGGATTTGCCTCAGTGAAGGCCCAGGTTACGACAAGTAGTTTAACCGGAACCGTAAAAGACGCGAAAGGGGAGCCCCTTATCGGTGCCACCGTCAAAGCTGTTCACGGGCCAACAGGAACGCAATATGGAGCTTCTACTAACTCAGAAGGACGAGTTAGCATTTCCAATATGCGAATCGGAGGTCCTTACACGATCAGAATCAGTTTCCTTGGCTTGAACTCGGAATCGCTGTCGAATGCTTATCTTAAATTAGGTGAGCCTTTTTCTTTCGATGTTACTTTGAAAGGTGAAGGGAGTGAACTTCAGGAAGTTGTTGTAACGGGTAAGGTTGATCCACTATTAAATAGCAGACGTACCGGAGCCTCAACCACGATCAGCAAGGATCAACTTGAATCTCTTCCATCTGTTGGCAGATCGTTAAGCGATTTTACTCGTTTAACTCCACAGTCAAGCGGCAGCGGTTACGGTTTTGGTGGTGCTAGCTATAAGTACACCAATATTACTGTTGATGGAGCGACAAATACGAATTTATTTGGACTCAGCGGCCCCGCTCCAGGTGCAAAGGCGGGTGCGCAGCCGATTTCTCTGGATGCCATACAGGAGGTTCAGGTAGTCTTGGCACCTTACGATGTGGTTTACGGAAACTTTACAGGAGCGGGTGTAAATGCGGTGACTCGTTCAGGAACCAACCAGGTTGAAGGATCAGCCTATTTCTTTGTAAGGAACCAGGATCTTGAAGGAAAGAATCCGGTGACAAACAAGCGATATGATAATTTCCATCAGTATCAGTATGGAGTGCGCGTAGGTGGACCGCTTATCGAAAACAAGTTGTTTTACTTCGTCAATGCTGAGCAAACCAAGCAAGATAATCCATCTACATACAATGTCGGTGATGCAGGAGCTGCAATCAGCAGAACTACAGCAGACAGGATTGCGAGCATTGCGAATGGTTATGGTTACAATGTGGGTTCTTACACAGGAGCAAATCCGCAGAGCACAAATAGCGACAAATTATTCGCCAGGTTAGACTGGAATATTAATGATAAACATCAGTTGATGGTTCGTCACAACTATATCAGCGGATATACTGATAAGTTAACGCGAAGTGCTACTGAATTTCATTTCTCTAACAACGGTCAATCTCAAAAGAGTACGCAGAATATTACTGCTATAGAATTAAGAAGTGCTTTCTCTTCAGGCTGGTCGAATAACCTGATCCTTGGACATACATCGATTAAGGATAAAGCGCAGACCAAAGGGGAATTGTTTCCAATGGTTACGATCAATAATATTGACGGTATTTCAGGAAACAGAGCGGTTATTGGTTCTCAAAACAATAACGTAGCTAATGAGCTTGATCAAACTATATTCGAGGTTACCAATAACGTGAAATTCTTGTCAGGTAATCACTCATTTACTTTTGGTACGCACAATGAGTTCTATAAGTTCAGAAACTTGTTCATGAGTAACCTGTATGGTAACTGGACCTTTAATAATATTGATGATTTTGAGGCAGGAAGAGCGCTAAGTATGTCTTCCAACTACTCATTGCTTCCTGGTGGTGAATTACCACAGGCTAAATTCGGTGCAGGACAGCTAGCCTTCTATGCGCAGGATGAGTATACTTTTTCTGATAGATTGAAAGTTACAGGTGGGCTTCGTGTTGACATCCCATTGATCTTCGATACGCCGGCAGCTAATGCAGATGTTGAAGCTGCTTTTCCAGGTCAGCGTACCGACAGAAAAGCGAAGTCATCTCTGATGTTTTCACCCAGAGTTGGATTCAACTATGCTGCAAACGCAGAGCGTTCATTGCAGTTCAGAGGAGGTTTCGGGATATTCACAGGTAGAGTTCCTTTTGTTTGGGTAGGAAACCAGTTTACCAATGCAGGAACGACACAGGGAAGCATTTCCGCAGCTAATCCGGATAGGTTCATTGCAGATCCTTATAATCAGTCTGCTGTCACTATCAATGGCCAGCCTCAGGCAGGTAAAGTATCTTCACGTGCAACAATTAACCTTATCGATGAGGATTTCAAATTCTCTCAGGTGATGCGTGTGAATCTTGCTTCTGACTTTAGATTACCGGGTGAAATCACCGCAACGTTAGAAGGTATTTACTCCAAGACGCTTAATAATATCCTGTTCCAGGACTTAAATATTGAGCAAAATGGAACGCTTAATCCTGCTTTGACAGGTGGTGCCGATAACCGTCCAGTATACAAAGCTCAGGTAAATAGCAAATTTACTAACGTGATGTATTTAACCAACACGGATAAGGGGTACACCTACTCGTTGACAGCACAGCTTCAAAAGGCTTTTGCAATGGGACTGAATGCTAATTTTGGTTATACATACGGACAGGCAAGAGATGTTACCAGCGGTACAGGAGATGTTGCTTTCTCAACATGGAGGTTCAACCAGATTTCCGGTGACCCTAACAATCCGGGACTGGCTATTTCAAGCTATGAGATCCGTCACCGTTTAGTTGGGGGATTAAACTACCGTGTGAATTATGGTAAAGATAATCTGTATGGAACCACCTTCTCGTTATTCTATTCAGGATTCTCAGGAACGCCATTCACATACCTTTATGGAAACGACCTGAACGGCGATACGAACAACCAGTCAGGAAATGACCTGATTTTCGTTCCTGCTAATGCAAGTCAGATCAAGTTTAGCGGAGATGCCGCTGCGCAGGCTGCACAGTGGGAAGCTCTTGAAGCGTTCATTAATGGTGATAGCTATTTAAGAACCAGAAAAGGCGACTATGCAGAGCGTAACGGTGCAAGAACTCCATGGAGCCACAACTTCGATCTTAGAATCTTACAGGATGTGGGCACTGCCTTCGGCTCGACCAAAAACAGATTGCAGATTTCCGCAGATATTTCTAATGTTGGAAATCTATTGAAGAAAACGTGGGGACGCCAATATTTTGTGAGCAATCAGGCTTCTTCTCTGATCTCATACAATAACGGAGCTTACTCCTTCAGAGCACCTACTACTGGTAAAGCATATCAGGTAGACGCGATTTCGTCTACTTGGCAAATGCAGCTGGGAGTACGGTATTTGTTTAACTAAGTAATCCTTACAAAAAAAGAAGCTGTCTCGTGTAAACGGGGCAGCTTCTTTTTTTTTATGACATGCGTAATTGTAAATATGCTGTGTGCACGCTAAACAAATGTCGAAGGAATGCTGTATTGATTAAATGTCTTTAACAACACAGATCGTCTGGCTTTTTATTCTGGCAATACCTATCGCGTGCGTTGCCTGGACAGTTACTCATGAGGAAGTATTTCGCGAGCCGCGTGAATATTGTGTGCAATGCAGTCAAAAGGGAAGAACTTTGCTTCAGAGGAAGTTTTTCTATCTTTTCACCTGCGAGTATTGCTTTAGTCACTATATCACCATCTTTTTTTTAATCCTGACGGACTTTAAGCTCTTAATGGACGACTGGAGAGGTTATATTATAGCAGGATTTGCATTGGTTTGGGTAGCCAACCAGTACATGAGTCTGTATGGATATTTGCGTATTGATCTTAAAAAAGAAAAGCTCCTTACCAAGAAGGAGGAGCAGGAACTGGAGGGTTAAACCTTTATAATCCAGTTTTTTTTATACATCGGCCATAATAGCAACAGAAATAAAAGAACAAAGGTTAGGGCCCACGCAAGGGATGCAAGGTCTGCCGGTAGCCAGGATGTAAAGAATGTCTTGTATAACCAGGTATGCAAATTTACTTCTTCCCCATTTCTGCTGAGTTTTATCATTCCCATTGTCTTTGCTATGACTGCCGACAAAAAGAATACAGTAATAGCATTTACGCCGTACGCTACGAAGATCTTGCACCATCTGCTATGACCTTGTACGTCAATTACCCAATAAAAGAGAGCGAGCCCCATGGAGGCAAGGCCGCCACAATAAAGAACATAGGAGCTTGTCCATAAAGACTTGTTGATGGGGAAGAAGAGCCCCCAGGTCATTCCAAGAATCCAGGCTATAAATCCAAAGCTAAAGAGCCAGGCAGTCCTTTCGGCAGCTGACTTCTCTTTGTTTTTTAGAATGCCGCCTATCAGCATCCCAAATAAACCGGTCGCTACAGCAGGCATGGTACTTAATATGCCTTCCGGATCCCAAGTTTTGGATGATTTCCAGGTGTGGTTTTCGGTGAGGATTAATCGGTCCGCCCATGCCGCCAGATTGGTTTCCTTTTCAAGATTAGGAGCGCCGAATCCAGGTACCGGAACAAAGGTCATTAGTATCCAATATACGACCAGGATACTTGTCATGATAATAAACTGAGTTTTGGGTTTGGTCTTTATAAATATGGCAGCACATATAAAATACACCACTCCAATGCGTTGTAAAACACCCATGATCCTTACAGTTTCGAAGTTGAATTTCGGGTACAATGCGAGAAGCAAGCCAAGCAAGAATAATATGCATCCTCTTTTTGCGGCCTTTATGAGAAGTTGATTATGATTGCCGGGGTCTGTTTTCTTGGTTTGAAGCGCAAACACAATTGCTACGCCAACGATGAAAAGGAAGAATGGAAATACCAGATCGGTAGGAGTGCAGCCGTGCCATTCAGCGTGTTTCAAAGGCGGGTAGATCTTAGCCCAGCTTCCGGGGTTGTTGACGAGGATCATCGCTGCCACTGTAAGGCCTCGGAAGGCATCCAGAGATAGAAGTCGGTTATTGGGAAGAGCCATGTGACGAAATGGGTTTAGTGTAAATATATGCGTTATGATGCGTTTTTCAACAAACGGTACGCAATTATTTGCAATTGCCGTTTCGTCGGCTTATCTTCATTTTGGTAATCCGCAATAACTGTCTTCCAATACCAATGGGGGGAGAGGAATCCATTGAATCACCACTTACAAGCTTAAACCACGATGAGATATACGTTTACGATCATTTTATTTCTTATTTCCGCCAAAATAAGCCTGTGTCAGGAAGCGACCGGAGAATCCTCTGTGAATGTCAATGATTTGATGAGGAATGTCTTTAAGCGTAAGGCGATTTCTTCCAAGCAATTGAAAACCAGTATTCAGTCTGAATTTGCAGTGTATCCTGAGGCAGCCTTCGCTGTCTCATACCGGGACATAGATACGGGTGATAAGTTTAATATCAATGAACGTGAGAGTTTTCATGCTGCGAGTACCATGAAAACTGCCGTGTTAGCAGAAGTGTACAAGCAGGCCCATGATGGCAAATTTTCACTCGACGACTCGATACTCGTCCAGAACTCCTTTAAGAGCATCGTCGATGGGAGTAGTTTTGCTGTTGATTCTGCAGATGACAGCGAGAAGGAACTTTATAACTTGATCGGATCTCATGTTTCCATTCGTGATATCCTGATCCGGATGGTTACCAGAAGCAGCAATCTTGCCACAAACATCATTATTGAGAAGATTGGCGCAGAAAATGTCAACCATACGATGCGTAGTTTGGGAGCGAAGGATCTTCGGGTGTTACGTGGAGTTGAAGACATCAAAGCTTTTGAACAGGGCTTAAACAATACTACTACAGCTAATGACCTGGCGGTTATTCTGGAAAAGATCGCAAGGAATGAATTGATCAATGCGCAAGCCTCTGAGGAGATGATTGATATTTTGATGAATCAGTATGACAAGAATATTATCGGAGGAAAGCTGCCTCTTGATGTGAAGGTGGCTAGTAAAAGCGGGGCCATCACTTCGATATGTCATGATTCGGGAATAGTCTTTTTGCCGGACGGCAGGCGCTATGTAGTGGTGCTGTTATCAAGAGGAATAGATAACCACAAGGCGGCTTCGCAGCTGCTTTCGAATGTGTCAAAGCACATTTATGAATATAATAAGAGCAAACATAAATTTCCCAGGTAGACACATCAACAGATAAATAATATGGGCTTACGCAATTTAATTCTTTTCAAAGTGCTTGTACTCTGCAGCCTGATTACTTCAGGTGTTTATTCGCAGCAGCAGCATAAGCTTAATCAACGCTGGATTAAGGAAAGGAGAGGCGTTGAAAAGACCACCGTGTTGCTTAATAATGAACAAGGGACCATTCCCCTTAAGGACCTTGCTGGAAATCGTATAGTCAGTGTGGGTTTTGATTCCCGGCTTTCACCGGTATTTGATCGGGTTCTAAATTTTCATGCCCGGGTAGCCAGTGTCGGGGGAAAAGAATATCTGGATAAGTCGGGCCGAATGGAAGATTTGAGTTATGATCTGAAGTTCTATAATACGGTGATTTTACAGGTTTCGGCTGATCAGTTGAGGGACAGTCAGGTTCTCGACTTTATCAGGGATAATCAGAAGAGCAAGACGATTATCGTCGCAGCTTTTGGTGATAGAAAGGTTCTGGCCAGATTAAATGATCTCCAGGTGCCGGTTATATGGTCATCAGGCTATTCTGCAGAGTCAGTTGATTATGTAGCACAGGCCATTTTTGGAGGTTTGCCGCTGCTTGCAAAGCTTCCAATTGACGTCTCGGAAAGGTACAGGAAGGGCGCGGGATTTCAGACTGAAGTAACGCGTCTTACGTATACAGTTCCCGAGGAGCTTGGTATAAAAGCCGAGGATCTTCAAAAGCCTGTTGATGAGATCATTGCCGAGGCTATCGCACAGCGTGCGACCCCGAGCGCTGTTTTGATGGTGATTAAAGACGGTAAGGTGATCATGAATCAGGCTTTCGGATCTCATACATATGAGGGTACGCAGCCGACAAAAACAACCGACATATACGATCTGGCGTCTGTCACCAAGATAACGGCTACTACTGCCGCAGTTATGAGACTGTTCGAGGAGAAAAAGCTTAATTTGGATACGCCTGTCAGCGCCTACATACCAAAGGCATGGAGTACCAACAAACGAAATATTCCCGTTCGTCAGGTTATGCTTCATGAAGCTGGTTTTATACCTTTTATTCCGTTTTTCAAAGATATAAAGCCTGAGGATTTTCGCAGGGATTCTTCTGCAGCTTATCCGATTGCAGCTTCTCAGAACTACTATTTCCGCAAAGATTTTTTTAAAAATGTCATGTGGCCGCTAATGCTGAATTCTGCATTGCGTGATACGGGCAAATACGTGTACTCTGATTTGAGTATGTATTTTATGAAGGAGATTGTGGAAGGTATATCTGCTGAGCATATGGAAGACTACGTTCAGCAGAACTTCTATAAGCCCCTGGGAATGCAGCGAGCCGGGTACCATCCGCTTTACCGCTTTCCCAAGGAGCAGATCGTTCCTACCGAAGTAGACACACTCTTTAGAAATACATTATTGCAGGGGTATGTGCACGATCCAGGGGCATCTATGGTGGGAGGTGTATCGGGACATGCCGGTCTGTTTGGCTCCGCATATGATCTGGCTATCTTTTATCAGATGCTTCTAAACGGTGGTACTTATGGCGGAGTTCGGTATTTTAAACCAGAGACTGTTGAAATGTTCAGTTCCAAGCAGTCGCGAACAAGCCGCCGTGGACTGGGTTTTGACAGGAGTGATGCAAAGACCGAATATCCTTCCAAACTTGCTTCGGCAAACACGTTCGGACATACAGGATATACGGGTATAAGGCTGTGGGTAGACAAGGATGTTAATCTGATCTATATTCTCTTAACCAACAGAGTTCATCCGGTTACCTCCAATAAACTAAATGACCTGAATATCAGCTCAAGGCTCATGGATACGATATATAATGTTATTTCCGAAGTGAAGTAGGAAGTCTTTTCAGGGGATGCGTTTTTGTGCAATGTATTCTAGTAAAGTTGCAAGAACTATGCTGTGTATGATACTAAATCGCTATATTTAGGTAATATCCATCGACCTGTAAATGAAAATCTCCATTATCATCTTTCTGTGCTTCTTTAGTACGACTTTTTTATCAAAAGCCGAAGAAAAAGATTCGCTATTGCTTAATCGGTACGGGAACCTTCTGAATGAAATACGTAAGGAATTCGCGCCGGATAAGCGTACTGACCTTTTCAATCTTACACTTGTTGATGGAGCGCTGGAAGTCGAAACAACAAGAGAGGACGCTCTTGTTAAGTTCAGGTCTGTGATCAAGGAACAAAACGTCGGGGGGGCTGTGGTGGTAGAGAAACTACTTCCGGGGAAAGACTTGGGTGAAAAAGTGTTTGGAATAGTGCGCTTATCTGTTTCTAATCACAGACAAAATCCCGCACACTCTTCTGAAATGGTAACACAAAGCTTGCTTGGAACGCCGGTACAGTTGTTGAAAAAGGAAAGAGGTTATTACCTTGTAAGGACGCCTGACCGCTATATTTCGTGGTTAAGTGCCGACGAGCTAAGTCTCCTTACCACTAGTGAAATGCAACAGTGGAAAAAGGCAGACCGCGTCGTTTTTATTCCCGAATACGGTCACTCTTTTGCCGAAGCATCGGGTCAGTCTCTCCCGGTGTCTGATCTGGTAAGCGGAAACATTCTGGAGGTTATTGGTAAACATAGAAAATTTAGCAAAGTGAAATATCCCGATGGCCGTGTCGCATGGATTTCAAATAAAGAATTGATGCCGTTGGACAAGTGGCTGTCGAGACCCGTGCCTGGCGGTGAAGATGTGTTAAAAACGGCCTATAAATTTCTTGGCGTCCCCTATCTATGGGGCGGAACGTCGACTAAGGGAATGGATTGTAGTGGATTTACCAAAACCTGCTATTTTCTAAACGGAATACAATTGTCTCGTGACGCGTCGCAGCAAGCTCTTTACGGCGAAAATATCGACATTTTTGATAAAGATAGTTTGAGCTTGGAGAAGTGTCTGGCAAATTTACAGGCCGGCGATCTCCTTTTTTTCGCGGCAGGACGGGCGGAAAATAAGAATGCCCGCGTTACTCATACTGCGATATATATTGGAGAAGGTGAGTTTATTCATGCAGCCGGACTTGTCAGGATAAACAGCATAAAGAAGGACGCTTCCAATTATGCAGATTTTCAGAGCAGGACCATTGTAGGAGCGCGGCGGATCCTAAAATCGGTAAGTACGCCAGGTATCAGGTGGATAGGTCGGGATGAACTTTACAGAACAGCATCACATTAATATATATGCATAGCAGAAGAAATTTTATCAAAACAACAGGTTTGCTAACAGGAGCGACTATGATAACAGGATCATCCGACTTACTTGCTAAGGCATCATCTGAATGGGCTGGCAAGGGCAAAATGCAGTTGAGTTATAAAGCCTATACACTCAACCTTCGTCATGCTTTCAATCTGGCGACAAGTTCACGGACGACTACTCCTGTAGTGCTTACGCAGTTGACCTATAACGGTATCACCGGATATGGGGAAGCTTCGATGCCGCCCTATCTTGGCGAATCGCATGAAACCGTGCTGAAGTTTCTATCGAAAGTTGACCTTTCGGCATTTGAGGATCCCTTTCAAATGGAAAAGATCCTGGACTACGTGGATCGGCTTGAAGAAGGAAACAAAGCGGCGAAAGCATCGGTCGACATTGCCTTGCATGATCTTGTGGGTAAAATGATCAAACAGCCCTGGTACAAGATATGGGGATATGATGCCGCGGACACACCTAATACTTCTTTTACCATCGGAATAGACACGCCCGAGGTGGTGCGAAAGAAGGTAAAAGAAGCCGATCCGTACAAGATTCTGAAAGTGAAGCTTGGGAGAGATACCGACAAGCAAATGATAGAAACAATTCGTGAAATGACCGACAAGCCTCTGTGTGTAGATATTAATCAGGGCTGGACAGACAGGCAGATGGCACTGGATATGGCTCACTGGCTTAAGGAGAAAGGGATCGTGTTCCTGGAACAGCCGATGCCCAAGGAGAGGATTGATGATAATGCATGGCTTACAGAAAACAGTCCGCTTCCAACTATTGGAGATGAGGCAGTTCAGCGACTGGACGACGTGCTTAAAGCATATAAAGTCTACAGCGGTATCAATATCAAATTAATGAAGTGTACAGGAATGCGCGAAGCACATAAGATGCTGACTTTGGGTCGGGCGTTGGATATGAAGATCATGATCGGTTGTATGACTGAGACTTCCTGCGCTATCTCTGCTGCCGCACAATTATCTCCGATGACTGACTGGGCCGATTTGGATGGCGCGCTTTTGATCAGCAATGATGTTTTCAAGGGTACGACGGTGATTGATGGTAAAGTGACTTTGAGTTCCGCGCCCGGTATAGGCGTCGAGAAAGTGTAGCATATAAAGACTTTTAGATAGAAGGGGGAGTTATGCCGTTTTCTAAGTCTGTGTTTATTCTTTTTCAAGCGATGTGGTCCGTTTAGGTGCATAGTTATGCGTTTTTTTGATTTTTTTATGCAAATTCTTGCATGTTTAAAGGATTACATTTATCTTCATACTGTTGGCAAGCCACACTAACCGGTTATCTGAAATTATGAAGGTCATCTTGCGTATAGCATTTGCTTTAATAGGAACCAGTTCTTTCGCACAGAGCGACTCTATTGCTGTAGCCGATGCGGATTGGCTGACAACGAAAATTTCCAAAGGCGTTGTTTTAAAGCAAGCGTCTTTTAATCAGAATCTTTTTGCATCCAACCAATATATCAGCATACTCGAAATTAAACAGAAACGACGATATGCTGTTGATCTAGCCCATGACGATTCTGTGCTAAGAACGACAAGTAATTTCGGAGAAGCGCATAAAGCTATAGCCGCTGTTAACGGCACATTCTTTAACATGGCTAAAGGAGGATCTGTGGACTACCTTCGGTCAGACGGATCAGTGATCAATTATAATATGCTGAACAAGGACGGTTCTCGAGCCCTGCACCAGAAAGCTGCTATCGCTATAAAAAGGGGTAAGCTGTCGCTATTGCAATGGGATGGCACCGCTGAGTGGGAGAAATCTATCGAAGGTGAGGATGTTATGGTTAGCGGTCCATTGCTGTTACGGGACCGGTCTTTTGTTTCCCTTGATTCGTTAACTTTTAATACTGCACGTCACCCAAGGTCGCTTATCGCTAAGGGTAGAAGAAATAAAGTATTTTTCATAGTGATTGATGGTAGAAGGGAGCTTGCGGCCGGAATGTCTCTTTTTGAAGCGAGAAATGTATTGAAATGGTTGAAACTTACTGATGGTATAAATTTAGATGGAGGAGGGTCTTCGACCCTTTGGATATCGGGTCAGGATTTCGATGGAGTCGTTAGTTATCCTTCAGATAATAAGAAGTGGGACCATGAAGGGCAAAGAAAGGTCGCCAATGTGATTTTGTTAAAAAAGAATAGACGATAAATGGTTGTCTGTGCAGAAGTGTTTTTTTGAAATTTAACGATCGTTAAATGCTGTATTTGGGGAGTTGACGTTATTTCAGGTTTCTTTTTGCAGGATTTAGCGTTAATTTAAAAAATTTCAATTGTGTTATGAGTGTCAGAATGAGAAATAGCCAATAATTTCGTCGTTTTTTAAACGAAATATTAATTAAATACTCAATTAGGTGTAAAATTATTAGTTAGGAAACTATTTACTTCGTTGAAAATTGCGGTTTTATGCAAATGTTTATATAAAAGTTGCAAAAAGTAACGTATTTTAGATTTCAATTTATAATAATTAGGGCTTTGATCTCGCTTATTGCTGTATGAGGTTAAGGCAGTGGATTCATTAAATCAATAAACTCAAAATCAAACAATGTTATGAAAAAAAGGCTACTCACATTTTTAATGGGCCTCATCATGATCACTGTGCAAGCGGTTGCGCAGCAAACGGAAATAACAGGAACGGTTATTTCCGTTGACGATGGTAGTCCATTGCCGGGAGTTTCTGTTAAGGTCAAGGGAACCACCCAAGGTACAAGCACTAACGCGAATGGTAAGTACACCATCCGTGTTGATCGTGGCGCGGTGTTAGTGTTCAGTTTTATTGGTTCAGCTACCCAGGAGAAGGCGGTTGGTGCTAACTCCGTAATCGACGTTAAACTTGGAACCGATTCGAAATCGCTTGATGAAGTAGTGGTTGTAGGTTATGGTACGCAGAAAAGGGCTAATCTGACGGGAGCAGTTTCAACGGTAGACACAGAAGTGCTACAGTCAAGACCTGTTACCGATGTAGGCCGTGCCTTGCAGGGTACTACTCCAGGGTTGAGTATCACCACTTCAAGTGGAGCTATAGGACAGAACCCGAGTATCAAGCTGAGGGGGAATACAGGTACGCTGACTGGTACCGGAGGAGCACAGCCCTTGATACTTGTCGACAACGTGGAGATACCAAGCCTACAGCTGGTTAATCCTGAAGACATCGAGTCTATTTCGGTTTTGAAGGATGCAGCTTCAACTTCTATTTATGGAACGCGCGGAGCATGGGGTGTAATTTTAATCACCACAAAAACCGGTAAGAAAGGTGCTCCGACTCGTGTTCAATACTCAAATAACTTCTCTTATAGTACTCCGACTACTACGCCTCAGGTCGCTCCCGCAGCAGACGGTGCTGAAATGGCTTTCCTTGCTTTCAGAAGGACGAATCCTAGTACCCCTCTTTTTAGTGCGGTGGGCGTTTCTATCGATGAAACTGCAATCCAAAAGATGAGAGAGTGGGAGACTTTATACGGTGGTGAAGATTTAGGAAATGAGATGGTATTAGGACGAGATTTTGAAATCAGAGAAAATCGTCTCTTCTTCTATCGCCCATGGGATGTAAATGAAATGTTCATGAGGGACTATACTCCGCAGCAAAACCACAATCTTTCCGTTTCCGGTGGAAGCGAGAAAACAAGCTATAATCTTGGAGTTGGTTACCTCGGGCAAGAAGGTGTTTTGAAAGCTAATCCAGACCAGTTTGCACGTTATAATCTTAACCTTGGAATAAATACATCGGTTAACGATTGGTTTGATGCAAGAGGAAAAGTTTTGTATTCGAATTCAATACTAGAACAGCCTTTTGTGTTTGCAGCAGCGGTTTATGATCCATGGTATTATTTGTATCGTTGGCCTGCGATTCATCCCTACGGAACTTATGAAGGTAAGCCTTTTAGAAATGCTGTGACAGAAGTGGAGCAGGCAAATATGAATAAACATACATCCGGTCTTACACGTGTATCGGTTGGAGGAACCCTTAGGCCTGTAAAAGGTTTAACTGTAGATGCTGACTATACTTATACGTCTGTAAATAATCATCAACGGAACGCTGGTGGATCGGTTACCGCTCTGAATTATTGGGCCGGACTGACCAATGGTCAGATCCCGTATCAGAATTATACAGCTGCGAGTTACAACAAGGCGGAATATAACTCCTACTGGTCTGATATGCATACCGGGAAGTTGTTCGCAACATATTCAAAGGATGTTAATGATCATGCTTTCAAAGTGATCGCAGGTGGTGATGTGGAGACCTTCCAGAATTATTCACATAACTCAGCCCGTCTTGCATTGATTGATCCGAACCTTGTGGAGCCGGTTCTAGCTACAGGGGATCAAACCATAGGAAGCACCCGTGGTCATTGGAATACAGCAGGTGCTTTTGGAAGAATTAACTATAGCTTCAGAAATAAGTTCCTTTTGGAGGTGAACGGACGCTATGACGGATCCTCCAGATTGTCGCCGAACTTGAAATGGGGCTTTTTCCCATCGATGTCTGCCGGGTATATTATCAGCGAGGAGCCATTTATGCAATTCGCAAAGCCGGTTCTTTCATCGTTGAAATTTAGAGGGTCCTGGGGAGAAATTGGAAATCAGAATACCTCAGTAAGTAGTATCTATTCCGTTTTGCCTACGACTAATTCGAATTGGCTGATCGACGGCCAAAGAGTGCTCACTACAGGAACACCCGCGCCTATTTCCGGAACTCTCACCTGGGAAAGCGTTGCTACACTTGATTTTGGACTTGACGCAAGGGTGCTAAACGATAAGGTTGGAATCGTGTTTGACTGGTATCAAAGAACCACTAAAGACATGCATTCTGCAGGCGCTGCTCTCCCTAGCTCATACGGTGCAACTGCCCCTAGAAGGAACTTTGGTGAACTACAGACAACAGGATGGGAGATTGCCGTAGATTTCAATCACAGATTTGCTAATGGTTTAACCATTAATGCAATGGGTACCTTAACAGACTTTAAAGAGAAGCTGACCAAATACGAGGGTTCACGTGCAGTCACTGGGAATTATCAGGGCAAAGTTCTTGGTGAGATCTGGGGTTATGAAACTGATCGGTTTTTTACAAATGACGATTTTGTTCAGGATGCGAATGGTGTACCTGTCTTGCAGGACGGACGTTATGTTTTCAAAGAAGGAATTCCTAGTCAGGCTCAGTTTGAGGGAAGTGGATTCTTTTATGGCCCGGGTGATATCAAGTACGTGGATGCAAATGGAGATGGCGCTATCTGGAGAGGAGATAATACTGTAGAGAATCCGGGAGACCAAAAGGTAATAGGTAATTCAACCCCACGCTATCAATACGGTTTCCGCCTTGGAGCAGATTTTAAAGGTATCGATTTTACTGCATTTTTCCAGGGTGTTGGAAAGAGGGACTTCTGGGCGCAAGGTCCAATGTTTGTACCTGGTTGGAGACCCGGAGAAGCATGGTATGCTCATCAGTTAGATTACTGGACGGAAGAAAATCAAAACGCTTTTTATCCCCGCGTGACTCAGATTGGTGAGGCTAGTACTAAAAACTTTTATCCACAAACAAAGTATCTACTGAATCTTGCTTATCTCAGGATGAAAAACCTGGCGGTTGGCTATACCTTGCCTCAGGCACTTACTCGAAAAGCCCATATCGAACGTCTCAGGATCTATTTCAGCGGAGAAAACTTGTTTGAGTGGGATAAGTTAGGTAAAGTTCCAATCGATCCAGAAGTGAATGTTACTGAAGCGGGTGCGAACGACCCAGCTGCCTTTGGCCGGGTTTACCCTTACCGCAGATCTGTTTCTTTAGGATTACAAGTTACATTGTAAAATTTGATAGTAATGAAAATTAGAATATTAGCGCTGCTTTGCCTGGGATTAACAACAATTGTTAGCTGCAAAGAGGATTATTTGGAGAAACCACCACTTGACCAATTGTCAGATGGTACTTATTGGACGAATGAAGCAAACGTCAGAACCTTTGCATATGGTTTTTACACGGACTATTTTACCGGTTATGGATCGGGAAATACCTGGGGAAATTACTTTTCGGGTCAGGCTTTAAATGATGATTTTGCGTCAGGAACGCCTCCTGAATACACAAGGGTGGTCCCTGCAACAGGTGGAGGCTGGACCTTCACTTATGTCAGAAAAGCAAATCTCTTCTTGTCAAAAGTCCAGAATATGGAGGTCGATGCCGATATGCCGGAAGAGGCAAAACTGCACTGGCAAGGAATTGGTAGGTTTTTCAGAGGACTTGAATATTTTGACTTAGTGAAGCGTTTCGGGGATGTTCCTTACTACGATCAAGTGCTTGATGAGAAAGATGTCGCTCAGTTATATAAGCCGAGAGATCCGCGGACTTTAGTAATGGATAAAGTTTTAGAGGATTTTAAATATGCCGCTACAAACGTTCGCGCAGTTGATGGGAAAGCAGGATTGACGGTTAATAAGTATGTGGTTTTAGCATACATGTCTCGTGTGTTTCTTTTTGAAGGTACATGGCAAAAATATCATCTGAACAATGCGGCGAAAGCAAAGGAATATCTGGAGGCTGCAAAATGGGCAGCTGCTGAGGTCATCGCTTCGAAGAAATATTCACTGAAAAACTATAGAGAGGTCTTCAATTCTCTTGATTTAGCCACCAACACAGAAGTGCTTCTTTACAGACAGTACGTGGAGGGAATCCTGACACATGCCCTGATGTCTTATAATAATAAAGAGGCTCAAACTGGTGCACCAAAGGATCTGATCGAGACTTATCTGGCTTCTGACGGTTTGCCGATATCACTTTCGGCGGTTTATCAGGGCGATAAAACTATCGCTCAAGTTATGGCAAACAGAGATCCTCGTATTAAGGAAACATTTGTGAACGAACTTCGTCCTGCCGGTGTTGTTAGTGCCTCGTCAACTACCGGATACGCGACTCACAAGTTTCTGAATGAATCTATCAAGGATCAGACAATTGGTACATTAAACTTAAATCCGACAGATGCTCCTATCATCCGCTTTGGAGAAGTACTAGTCAACTATGCCGAAGCGGCTGCAGAGCTCGCTACTGTAGGGGGGGCGGCTCTGACAAATGAAGATCTCAATATTTCTATCAACGTACTTAGAAGCAGACCAGGCATCAATATGCCAGCATTAAAGGTAGCTGGTGATGTAGCTATGGTTGGCACTGTTGCATACACAGATCCTCAGAAGGACGCTGACGTGTCTTCCATTATTTGGGAAATCAGAAGAGAACGGAGAGTTGAATTAGTTTACGAAGGCTTCAGATGGGATGACCTGAGAAGATGGAAAAAACTGGAGTACACCGATACTGAGGCTAATCCTGACATCAATAGGGGAGCATACCTTAAGAAAGCAGATTTTCCTAAGATTTCAGCTAACGTTGTACTCGATATGAATCCTGCAGATACTGAAGGTTATATCACGCCGGCCTGGAAGCCTGAGTCTCAGAGGAAGTTCACCAATCCCCGCATTTATCTGAATCCAATTCCTCAGGATCAGATTGTACTTTACAAAGAAAACGGAGCGACTTTAACTCAAAACCCTGGTTGGGAATAAATTGTCCTTACTAACCCTCCGGTAATCTCCGGAGGGTTTTCATTACAGCACCATGATAAAAAATTTTACCTGCCTGCTTCTTGCTTCCCTCTTCATCAGTTACTCGGCGCAAAGCCAGGATTACAGCCCGAAGCGGGAGTTTAGAGGCGTTTGGGTGGCTACAGTTCAGAATATCGACTGGCCGTCAAAAAAAGGGCTTAATTCAGACAGGCAAAAGCAGGAGCTTTCCAACATTTTCGACCAGCATCAGAAGTCCGGCATGAACGCGATCATGTTTCAGATCCGTCCTTCTGCAGATGCGCTCTACGCAAAAAGTTCAGAGGAGTGGAGTATGTTCTTATCCGGTAAACAGGGAGTGGCTCCATCTCCATTGTACGACCCGCTTGAGTTTGCCATCCAGGAAGCACATCTGCGCGGCATGGAACTACATGCCTGGTTTAACCCCTATCGTGCCACCAACGATCTTGTTGAGGCCAATGTCAGCCCGCGTCATATCACCCGTACAAAGCCTGAGTGGTTCTTCACTTACGCAGGAAAGAAATATTTCAACCCCGGAATCCCTGAGGTCAGACAATATATCGTGTCAATCATCATGAATGTTGTTCGTAACTATGATATCGATGGTGTTCATTTCGATGACTACTTTTATCCGTATCCGGGAAAGGAAGTACTTCCCGACACTCTTGCTTATGCGGCCCATGGTAGAAATCAGTTTTCGTCTATCGAAGACTGGCGACGTAATAACGTCGATATGCTGATTAAGGAATTAAATGATAGCATACACGCAGAAAAGAAATATGTAAAGTTTGGCATCAGCCCTTTCGGAATCTGGAGAAACAAAAAAGATGATGCTTTAGGTTCAGAAACAAACGGACTTTCTGGATATAGCGCTTTATATGCAGATGCCCGCAAATGGCTTTCTGAAGGCTGGATCGACTATATCAATCCACAGGTTTATTTTCCTTTCAAATATCCTGCAGCGGCTTATGAAAAGCTGGTCGACTGGTGGAGCGATAACGCTTTTGGGAAACACGTTTACATTGGCCAGGGTGTCTACCGGGCTACCGAACAACGCGATGGCTGGAATCAAAGAAACCAGCTTCCGGAACAGGTACGTTACCTCAGAAAAAATCCGAGGGTGCAGGGAAGTGTATATTTCAGTTCGAAGTCATTGACGAATAATCTGGCAGGGTTCCAGGAT
Source organism: Arcticibacter pallidicorallinus (assembly GCF_003002875.1). Classification (GTDB taxonomy): domain Bacteria; phylum Bacteroidota; class Bacteroidia; order Sphingobacteriales; family Sphingobacteriaceae; genus Arcticibacter; species Arcticibacter pallidicorallinus. Next base: position 423,525 of record NZ_PVTH01000004.1, on the reverse strand, counting down.
TCCCTTCGCAAGGATCTATACCTCGCCAAGGCACTCGTGCCTACGATGATATGGCTTGATGCAATACCTCCGCAGTCTCCCTTAAAGCTCGCCGTAAAGCGAAAAAAAGGGAGTAATGAACTCTCATGGGAAAGCCCGCTCCCGGTGCGCGACAATGAGCCCTCATACGGCTATGTTGTTTACCGTTTCGAAAAAGGCGAAAAGGCAGATATTAACAACCCTGTCAATATCCTAAATGTCAGCTTTGACAGCTCAAAGCGGTCTTTTCTGGACAAAGATACCCGCAAGGGAGCCAGATATACCTATGTAGTTACTACTCTTGACAGGCTGAAAAATGAAAGTCTTCCGTCCAACGAGATTAAGGTAAAGTCAAAATAATATGAAATATCTCAGAGCTTTTCTATTAGCGCTTATCCTATTTTGTTTTAATACCCTTTTGCACGCGCAGTCTGTGCGCTTTGCTTTTGTAACTGATACGCATGTAGGCGGTTCCACTGGTGCAGATGACCTTAGACGCACTGTGCAGGATATCAATCTGGATAATTCGCTGGAGTTTGTGGTTGTAACAGGAGATATTACCGAGTTCGGTTCAGATATTGAGTTAGCTCTTTCCCGCCAGATACTCGACAGCCTGAACAAACCCTGGTATGTAATTGGGGGTAACCACGACTCTAACTGGTCTGAGAGTGGTGCCAACAGCTTTCGCAAGGTTTTTGGATCTGAAACTTTTGCTTTCGTTCATGGTGGGTATCAGTTTGCCGCAACGAGCTCTGGGCCGAATATGCGTATGAGTCCCGGACAGGTGCCCCGTGAGAACCTGGTATGGCTGGATTCTGTGTTAAACAACATGAAAGATCCTGAAATGCCTCTGATCTATATTAATCATTATCCCCAGGATTCTTCATTGAACAACTGGTATGACGCGATCGATAAGGTGAAGAAGAGAAATATACAGCTGATGCTGTGCGGCCATGGGCATCAAAATAAACTGTACAACTTTGAAGGCATCCCACAGGTAATGGGACGATCTAATCTACGGGCAAAAGACAGCATCGGAGGGTACAACATCGTGACCATCAAGAACGGCGCAGCTAAATTCGAAGTGCGCAGGCCCTTGATCGAAACGCACACTAAGTGGCTGGAAGTTCCCATGATCAACTATCGTTTTGCGTCTTCTACTCAGCAGTATCCGCGACCTTCTTACGCAGTGAATGCAAAATATCCAGGCGTGAAGAAGCTATGGGAGTTTCAGGACCAAAGTGATATTGGCAGCGGCATGGCTATCGGAAAAGGATTGGCTGTCGCAGCAAATACCAATGGAGATCTTTACGCCCTCAATCTGAAGAGTGGAAAAAAGAAGTGGTCATTTAATACCGGTGGAAAGATCTACTCCACACCCGCTGTTTCAGGCGAATATGTTGTGGTAGGTTCATCCGATAATAATATTTATTGTGTGTCCCTTGCCGATGGAAAGCTGGTATGGAAATATGCCACTGAGAAGGCAGTGCTTGGGTCACCCGTGATCGAAAATAATACAGTCTACATCGGCGGCTCTGATGGTCATTTCCGGGCGATTAATCTTCAGTCGGGTAAGCTTATCTGGGATTTTGCGGAGGTTAAAGGATTTGTAGTGACGCGCCCGCTTATCTACGAGAATAAGATCTTCTTTGGTTGCTGGGGACATGATTTCTACGCCCTGGATCAGAAGACCGGCGCGTTGGTGTGGAAGTGGAATAACGGAAATGCAAACAGGATGTTTTCGCCTGCAGCCTGCTACCCCGTAGCATCCAACGGCAGAGTTTTCATCGTTGCACCAGATCGCTTCATGACCGCTTTCGGTGCAACAACAGGTAAGGTTATCTGGAGACAGCAGATGAAAGAGGGACGCGTTCGCGAGTCTATGGGGATTTCCCAAGACGGTAAGCTCGTGTACGTAAAGACCATGGACGGACAGTTATTTGGTGTGTCTGTAAAAGCTGATTCTCTCGAAGTTGCCCTGAATACAGAATTAAAGTTGCCCTACGAGCTAAGTCCCTCTGAATTGGTTGAAAGCAAGGGCCTGATCTACGTTCCAAGTAACTCGGGTTTAGCTACCGCCATCGATAGAAAGAGCGGCCGTGTGGTGTGGCAATACAAGAGTTCCAATGCACTGGTGAATCCCATGTTGCCTTTTGGCAAAAGATCGGTTCTCATGAGTACAATGGATGGAAAGATAGTATGTCTTGACTACAAAGATTAGGCGAGACAACAAAATGCAAATGACAATGAAAAAGATTTTACTTATAGCGTTTTTGTTCACTTCGACAGGAACGTTTGCACAACGATTTTTAGAAGTTACTCCCGAGTCAAAACGCTGGGCAGACAGCACTTTGAAAAAGTTATCAAAGAAGCAGAAGATAGCCCAGCTGATGGTTATCCGTACTTCAACAGTCACCCCGGAAGGGCCTAAGTTCTTCGAAAAAGATGTACTGAAATACATTCGAAAATATAATATTGGCTCCATCTGCCTGTTCCAGGGTACATCCTTACAGCAGGCCCTGCTTATTAACAAGCTTCAGGCTAAAGCAAAAACACCGTTGATGGTATGCATCGATGGTGAAACTGGTCTGGGTATGCGTTTCTCAGATGTTGTTGCTTTCCCCGACCAGCTCACGATAGGTGCAGTCCAGAGCCCTACTATCGCTTATAACGTGGGCGAGGCTATCGCCGCGCAATGCAAGCGGATCGGCATACATGTAGACTACGCGCCGGTTGTAGATATTAACAATAACCCCGCAAACCCTGTGATTAATTTCCGCTCTTTTGGGGAGGATAAATACAAGGTGGCATCTTTCGGTAGCAGCATCGCAAAAGGAATGCAGGACAACGGTGTTATGGCCTGTGCAAAGCATTTTCCGGGACATGGAGATGTATCGGTTGACTCACACTATGATTTGCCTGTTATCAACAAGTCTTTTGCACAGCTCGATGAGCTTGAACTCTACCCGTTTAAAACGATGATCAAGGATGGCATAGGCAGCGTGATGGTCGCGCACCTCTATATTCCGGCTATTGACTCTACCCGTAATCGGGCAACTTCGCTGTCCCCGAATAACGTGAGTAAGCTGCTTCGTCAGGATCTGGGCTTTAAGGGATTAACATTTACCGATGCGCTGGAGATGAAAGGCGTTTCTAAATTTTATCCGCAGGGAGAAGCCGCTGTGCAGTCGCTAATCGCAGGTAACGACATGCTTTGCCTGCCTGGAGATATAAAAGGCAGTATCCGTAAAGTCAGGAAGGCAATCAGGAAAAAGGAACTGAGCTGGGCAGATATCGACGAAAAGACCAACCGTGTTCTCCTTGCAAAGTATAACCTCGGTCTTGACGAGGTGACAAAAATTGATACCACCTCCCTCGCTGAAGATCTGAACGCACCTACAAACGTCCTTAAACAGCAGGTCTATAAAAATGCAATAACGCTTCTTCGTAATGATAATCCGGAGCTGCTTTCTAATCTAAAAGCAAAGAAGGTAGCTTATGTTGGAGTAGGTGCCGAGAACACCAACCGCTTTGCGGGCGAGCTCCATAGCCGGTTAAACGTCGATTCCTACTACCTGTCTCATTCCGCCAATCGGGCTTCGGCAGACAGCCTGTTGCAAATTATCGGCGACAAGTACGATGCTGTAATCCTGGGCGTACATAAATACAAGAAATACCCGGCCGGAAATTTTGGTGTAAAAGAAGACGTACTGCGCTTTATCACCACATTGGGCAGCAAAGAAAACGTATTTAGCTTTATATTCGGAAATCCATATTTGATCAGCAATTTCCCGGAGACAAAAAACCTTGTAGCATGTTATGAGGACGATTCGCTGATGCACGATACGGCTATTGAATTTATAGAAGGCAGACTTATCCCTGGAGGGTCACTGCCCGTAACGGTTTCACCGCAATACCTGTTTGGTTCAGGAATCAAGGCGAAACCGGCGTCAATCACGTCGCAGGCTCACTAATAACCTAAGGAGGGAAGGAGGTCACGATTCGAATGTTCCTGCTCCCACAAGGATGGTGTGATGATATATTATAATTGAGAACAATACAGCAGTTTTAAAAATACAATGGAAAGAATAACAGAGAAGGATTCAAACTATAGCAACCTGGAAACGATGTCAGTGAAGGAAATCCTCGAAAATATCAATAGAGAGGACAAGACTGTACCTAATGCCGTTGAACAGGTTATCCCTCAAATTGAGAAGCTGGCCGAAATAGTATCTGATAAAATGAAAGCGGGCGGTAGGATGTTTTACATCGGAGCCGGAACCAGCGGGCGTCTTGGCGTACTGGATGCTTCCGAATGCCCACCTACTTTCGGTGTTCCGTTTGACTGGATCGTCGGTATAATAGCCGGTGGCGATACCGCGATACGCAAAGCAGTTGAATTTGCAGAAGACGATATAAATCAGGCCTGGATAGATCTGAAAGAGTATGATATCGACGAAGGTGATGTCGTGGTAGGTATAGCGGCATCGGGAACGACACCTTATGTAATTGGCGGACTAAGAAAGGCCAATGAAAATAATATTATAACCGGCTGTATTGTCTGTAATTCAGGTAGTCCTGTTGCTGCAGAAGCAAAGTACCCGATAGAGGTGGTTGTCGGTCCGGAATTCGTTACCGGTTCAACACGTATGAAATCAGGTACCGCACAAAAGCTTGTATTGAACATGTTGAGTACCTGTGTAATGATCCGTCTGGGTCGCGTTCAGGGAAACAAGATGGTCGACATGCAGCTTACAAACAAAAAGCTGTATGAACGTGGAGTGAAAATCATTATGAACGAAACAGGTACCCCCGAGCCGGCTGCTGCAGAACTGCTCCAGAAGCACGGTAGTGTACGTAAGGCGATAGAGGCCACGGCCAAGTAATCTCATTCTTTCAAAGTTCATTATGGCTCCAATAGTATTATTATCCTTTCTTATCGGCTACTTTGCTCTTTTGATTGTTGTATCGTACTTTACATCAAAGGGCTCCTCCGATAACTCCTCTTTTTTTATCGCCAACCGTAATTCAAAATGGTATTTTGTCGCCTTCGGAATGATTGGTACCGCGTTGTCCGGGGTGACTTTCATCTCGGTACCCGGAGCAGTTATTAACAGTAGTTTCGGCTATTTTCAGTTCGTCCTGGGTAATGCCGTGGGCTTCGTGCTGATTGCTACTGTTCTATTGCCCTTGTATTATCGCATCAATCTTATTTCGATTTATACCTATCTCGAGAACAGACTCGGCCATTGGAGCTATAAGTCGGGCGCTATGATCTTCCTGATTTCCCGTACCATCGGTTCTGCATTCAGGCTCTATCTGGTAGCTATCGTGCTTCAGAAATTTATATTTGATGCCTGGAATGTCCCTTTTTGGGTAACCATTGCGATTTGTCTGATCCTCATCTGGTCATATACCTTTAAAGGAGGTCTTAAGACGATCATTATCACCGATACGCTGCAAACGGTATTTCTGCTCTCTTCGGTAGTTTTGTCGATATATTTCATCTCAAAAAGTCTTGATCTCGATATCGCCGGAACTATTGAAACCGTTAAGAATAGTTCCTACTCCAAGATATTCTTTTGGGAAGACTTCGTCGGAGATAAGAATCACTTCGTCAAGCAGTTTCTGGGTGGTATATTCGTGACTATAGCCATGACAGGCCTTGATCAGGACCTGATGCAGAAAAACCTGAGCTGTAAGAACATCGGTGAGGCACAGAAAAATATGCTCACATTCACAGGCGTGTTCGTGCTGATGAATATTTTTTTCCTGAGCGTTGGAGCCTTGCTTTACAGCTATGCAGGAGCCAAGGGAATCGACTTAGCAGCTTTGGGTACTCCTGATCATGTGTTCCCGGAAATTGCTTTAAATTACCTGGGGGTTCTACCTGCTATAATCTTTATGCTGGGTCTTACCGCGGCAACCTTTGCAACGACAGACTCTGCGCTGACAGCGCTGACGACTTCTTTCTGTGTGGACTTCCTGAATTTTAACAAAAAAGATAATCACAACGACCCGAAACTGATCCGCACCCGTCATACGGTGCATGTGGTTTTCTCCGTTATCATGTTGTTGGTGATCCTTGTTTTCAAGGCTATCAATGACGATTCGGTAGTCAACTCGATATTTAAGGCCGCAGGTTATACATACGGGCCGCTGCTGGGATTATTCGCTTTCGGCATGATCTCTAAGAGAGCCGTCAAAGATAAGCTGGTACCGTTTTTCTGTATCCTCTCGCCGGTAATCTCATTCCTGATCGACAAATATTCACCAGCCTTAATTGGTTATTCTATTGGCTTTGAACTTATCGTTATCAATGGACTTATAACCTATCTGCTGCTCTTCCTGACCAGCCGTCACCATACCGACGAAGAAAGAAAGAGCGTAGTTTACTAATATTGCATTGATTTAAATTGTACGACTTTTTATGAATATAGGAACGATGCTCGAGCAGGTCATGCCTAAAGCGAGGATTAAAGCGAGGCTGATTGATGTGGTGTCTTATGCTTCAGACGCGGGGTTTTATTACCTGCTGCCGAAAGCGGTAGTCCAGCCCGTCTCAGAAGAGGAGGTCAAAAGACTATTTAGCTTCTCACATGAGCATCGTATTCCCCTGACATTCCGTGCAGCAGGTACAAGCTTGTCCGGACAATCCATTACTGATGGGATCCTCGTAGATCTCAGTCAGTACTGGAGCCTGGTCCGCGTCGAAGATTCCGGAGAATCCGTGAGGGTTCAACCCGGCGTTACAGGAGCCGTTGTCAACGCACAACTTAAAAAGTATAAAAAGAAGATCGGACCCGACCCTGCCAGTATCAATTCGGCGATGATGGGAGGGATCCTTTCCAACAATGCCAGTGGAATGTGTTGCGGAGTCAGCCGCAACTCTTATCACACCACGCGGTATATTCGTTTCATCTTACCGAACGGATTGTCATACTCAACCGAAATTAAAGAAGACTATGGCAGGTTCCGCCTGGAGAATCCAGCGATATTCGACACGCTGATCGCCTTGCGCGAACAGATCAGGAGCAATCCCGAGATTTATGCGCGTATTCGTAATAAGTACAAGACCAAAAATACGGTCGGATATTCGGTCAATGCCTTCATCGATCATCATGAGCCGATGGATATCCTCGCACACCTTCTCATAGGAGCGGAGGGAACACTCGGTTTTATCGCTGAAGCAGTGATGCAGACGGTGCCCGATTATCCAATGAAGTCGACTGCTCTCATTTACTTCCCCGATATTTTCGCAGCCTGCAGAGCCATAGTTCCCCTAACCAACTCGGGGGCTGAAGCCGTTGAGCTGATGGATCGCGCGTCACTTCGTTCCGTGGAGCATATCCCCGGGTTACCCGATGTGCTGAAAACCCTGCCTGAAAGTGCAGCAGCCCTGCTGGTGGAATATCAGGGAAACACCCAGCAGGAACTCGATGAGAAAAGCGAACGCTTTCTCGCTGTAGCACCGGAGTTGACTACACTCAACGCACCAGTCTTCACCACGAACCCGATCGAGCAGGCTTTTCTCTGGAAAATCCGTAAAGGCATGTTCCCTGCTGTAGGGGCGGTAAGAGCCAGTGGGAGCACGGTGATCCTGGAAGATATTGCCTTCCCGGTGGCACAACTTGGTGATGCTATTCTCGATCTGCACGGCTTATTTAAGGCCCATGGTTACCATCAGGCCATCATATTCGGACACGCTAAAGACGGAAATATTCATTTCGTGGTCACGCAGTCATTCGAAAGCCCTTCTGAAGTGGATCGCTACGATCGCTTTTTGCAGGATGTAGTCGATCTTGTTGTGAAAAAATACGATGGCGCTTTAAAAGCTGAACACGGCACAGGCCGGAATATGGCGCCATTTGTCAGCACAGAATGGGGAGGGGAGATCTACGAAGTGATGAGGTCACTAAAGAGCGTTATCGACCCGGAGAATCTTTTGAACCCGGGAGTTATTATCAATGCTGACAAAAACGCCCACATACAGAACCTTAAGGAGCTGCCAAAAGTGGAGGAAGAGGTCGACAGATGCATGGAGTGTGGCTTCTGCGAGTACAAATGTCCGAGCAGAAACATCACTCTCACGCCCCGCAGACGCATTGTGGTCAGACGTGAGCTGTTACGGCTCAAAAGGCAGGGAAAAACTCCGGCTTATAAAGAACTACTAAAAGAGTACCAGTATGACGGACTGGAAACCTGCGCGGTAGATGGCCTCTGTGCCACCGCCTGTCCCGTCGATATCAATACCGGCTCCCTTGTCAAACGCTTGCGCAGAGAAAGCCATAGCGATTTTGCCAACAGTATGGCTATGATGGTTGCTAAGAACTTCCGTCCGGTAGCGGGAGCTGTAAAGCTTGCCCTTCAGGCAGGTAACGCGATGAACAAGATCCTTGGCGCGAATACGCTTGTCAAAACCACGGGTGCTATTAAAAAGGTGGTTCCCGTTATGCCGCTGTGGAGCAACCAGCTGCATGCGTCTGTTGATACCAAGGCTTACGGTTCCTCAAACATCAAATCAGAAAAAACCGTCGCGATTTATTTCCCCACCTGTATTTCACGGAATATGGGAGGATCAGCCGATAAAGAAGAAAGCATAGTAGACGTATTTAAAAAAGTTTCAGAGAAGGCAGATGTCGGTTTCTGGATACCAGATGATATAGCCGGTACCTGCTGCGGACAGCTATTCTCATCCAAAGGGTTCAAAGACGCCTACAACTACACCGTTAACCAAACTATAGAAAAACTCTGGAACTGGACCGATCATGGTCAGTATCCTGTCGTGCTTGATATTACTTCCTGCACCCATACCTTACAAGGCTGCAGGCCAGCGTTGAATCCCGAAAATCAACAACGTTATGACGCTTTAAACATAATCGACAGTATCGATTATATCAGTGATTATTTATTACCAAAACTTACCATCCGACAAAAGAAGAATGCCATTGTACTTCACCCGGTTTGTTCCCTGCAGCATATGGGACTTGAAGCGAAGTTTGTCAGCATCGCCCGTCAGATGGCTGAGGTTGTGGATGTTCCCCTCCATGCGGGTTGCTGCGGAATGGCAGGCGACAGAGGCTTTCTCTTCCCTGAGCTGACACGCTCGGCAACTATGCCTGAAGCTCTGGAAGTTAAGCAGAAAGACTATGAAGGTTATTATTCTACATCCAAGACCTGCGAAATGGCTATGTCAGATGCTGTAGGTAAAAACTATAAGTCCCTTATTTACCTTCTGAACGAGTGTATCTAAACTGCAATCAATAAAAGCTGGTTCAGGTTTTAAAGAACCTGAACAGCTTCAGCATATCTCTTAAGCTGAGCGTCTTTTGGATCCAGGTCGGTGATAAGGTAATTAATAGCATTCAGTCCGCATATCTTCATTTTCTGAACAGACTCCAGCTTTTCACCGATACTGATGACAGCAGTCTTCTGCGCCGACTTTAGCATGGCCTTCTTCACCTGAACTACTTCCCAGTCAGACTCAGTTATTCCGGCGTCGTAGGAAAGGCCATTAGTGCCCATAATACACAGATCTACCTTGATGTCTGCAAGGAGATTAATCGTCAGCGCTCCCGTATTGATATGAGAATTCTTGGAAAGCTGTCCGCCTATCAGAATAACTTCGACGCCCGCACGCTCCGTTAGCTCCAAGCCAACCAGGGGACTAACCGTAAACACCGTGCACTCCATATTATCCGGTACAGATCGCGCCCACTCAATCATGGTAGTCCCGCCGCCGGCAAGCAGCACCATGCCGTTCTGCACAAGGTTCATGGTTTTCTGGACGATGATCTTCTTGGCGTCTTTTGCGTAGACCTCATTTTGCTGAAAAGGATAATGAAAAGATTTCGACAAAGCCCCTCCGTAAACCTTCATAATCTTGCCGCTCTCAGCAAGTTCGTTGAGATCTCTTCTTATTGTATCTTCCGACACTGCCAGCTGAACGCTGAGGTCCGAGGATAGTACTTTATTATGAAGGTTTATTTGTTTTATGATGTAGGCTTGTCTTTCTTCTTTTAGCATAGCAGTCGAGGTATTGAGTTCAAATATATAGAAAAACGCAAGTTTTAAGCGGTCAATGTAACGGCAATATAACAGATAAGCGAATTTCTCCAACTATACGAGTTCAATGTTGTTCTTAAAGTCATAAACAAGACAGCATATGATTAAACTAACTCATCTCGCGCTGGCGTCGCTTATATTTGCCTCCTGTAACTCTTCTTCCGGCCCTGAATCGAAAGCAGCTGCAGAAAAGGGGGACACGATACAATTCGCGAAAGGGAAAATGTTATTTAAACGTGAAGATTGCGGGGGATGCCATGCAGAAAATCAGACCATCATTGGTCCCTCATTCCGGCATCTGGCAGGCGAATATCCGCCAACGGAAGCAAATATTGCTCATCTAGCGCATATCATACAGGTCGGCGTGAAGCCAAACCAGGGCGTCTGGGGTGGGAGAGAGATGCCCCCACATCCAAAGATCAGTCGCGAGGAGGCAGAAGAGATCGTGAAATATATGCTGTCGTTTCCGGCTGATCCGGACAAGCCTTTTTTATACAATACGAAGTAGATGATTAAAAAACGTAATTATATCTTAATACTGATCGTTGTCGCGGGACTGCTTTACATGATGAAAGACTCCTTTTTCCAGCCGGGCGTCGAGGACTTGAAAGGCAGTTTCAAGGAACTCGGCTTTACCCGTAACGAGAACAATACCGGACCTGTGCTACGTCTCTATTCGGTTAGTCTGACAGATACACTCTGGAAAGAGATGGAAACCTACGGGAATTACATGCCCCATACCAAGTACGGCGTAACAAAGGTCTTCTTTTTCCTGGAGGGGAGCCCATCACCCGCTAGTATATCGCTCGATACGCAGAAACCTGCAGATGAATATCAAAAAAACTGCGTGGCCATGTATGAAAAAGACGCCAATAGTCAGGTTAAGCTCGTTCGCTATCCGTTTCGTTGAGTTTATAAGACATAAACCTCGATAAACACGCATAATCAAATAGCGCAAATGCTTAGTTTTGCAGCATAATTAACAAAAATGAGAAGGATACATTTTTTTATTACATCCTGTTTGCTTATCGCCCTGCTTTTCAGCTCGGCCGTTAAAGCAGACGAGGGGATGTGGGTGCCGATGCTCATCGGCAAGAACTATGAACAGATGAAGAAGCAGGGATTCAAGCTGACCCCTGAAGATCTTTACAACGTTAACAAAGCGAGTCTGAAAGATGCGATCGTGTCTTTCGGTGGATTTTGTACCGGAGAGATCGTTTCTAGAAACGGTTTGATCTTCACCAATCACCACTGCGGATATGAAGCGATCGTAGCGAAATCTACTCCTCAGGATAATATCCTTGACAATGGATTTTGGGCAAAGCAGTACTCACAAGAAAAGGCAATCGAAGGCTTATTCGTTAACTTCCTGGTACGTATGCAGGACGTAACCGAGCAAATCAATGCCGCAACCCAGGGTATCGCAGAAGACAAAAAAGAGGATGCTATTCAGGCAGCCGGTGCACGTATTGCTGCCGACGCTACCAAGGGAACACATTACGATGGTTTCGTACGCGATTTCTACAAGGGCAACCAGTATTTCCTGTACATCTTCGAAAAGTTTACTGACATACGTCTGGTAGGTACGCCTCCACAGTCAATCGGTAAGTTCGGTGGTGATACCGACAACTGGCAGTGGCCAAGACATACCGGAGACTTTGCCGTTTTCCGTGTGTACGCAGGAGCCGATAATAAGCCTGCTGCTTATTCAGCAAGCAACAAACCCTACACGCCGAAAAAGTTCCTTCCAATCTCCATTAAGGAGTTGAAGAATGGTGACTTCTCTATGGTATATGGTTTCCCTGGCAGAACAGATCGTTTTCTTACATCAAGCGGCGTAAAGCTTGCTACCGAAAGAACATCTCCAACCATCGTTAAGCTTCGCGACATTCGTCTGAAAGCCTGGGATGAGGTGATGGAAAAAGATGTGGCTACCCGCCTGAAACTTTCTTCTGTACACGCAAAAATCGCTAACTACTGGAAGTATTTCATCGGGCAGACCGAACAGTTGACTCGCCTGAAAATCTACGAAAAGAAGGTAAAAGAAGAAGAAGAGTTTGCTGCCTGGGCAGCTAACAAGCCTGAGTATGCAAACCTGATCAAAGACTATCAGGAAGTTTACGCAGCCTACGCGCCTTTTGCTATTCAACGCACATACATCAACGAAGGATTCTTTGCATCAAACTGGGTAAGACAGGCTATTCCTGCTAAGTCCGCATTAACGCTGCTGGAATCCAAAAAAGGTGATGCCGCAGCTTTGAAAGAAGCGCAGGATAAGCTGAATGCCAGTATTGCAGAGTACGAAGAAACGTACAATGAGCAGGCAGATAAGAAGATCTTCGTTCAGATCCTTACCGCTTTCTACAACGATATTCCAAAAAATCAGCATCCTAAGTTCTACACGGTTATCGCACAGGATTACTGGCAGGGAACACCGGAGGCTACATTCCAGAAATTCGCCAATGAGCTTTGGGAGAAATCAAACTTTATCCGCCCGGAGAAAATGAAAGCGTTCTGGAGCAATCCAAGCTTGAAAGGTATTGAGCAGGATCCAGGATACAAATATGCGATCAACCTGATGCCTGCAGATTATATCCGCAACAACTTCGGTACAGCAATCTCTGACTTTGAAAACAAGAAAGCAGCCCTGGATAAAACCTACATGAAGGCTCTTCTGGAGAAGAACAGAGGAAAGCTGATGTACCCGGATGCTAACTCCACCATGCGTATCAGCTACGGAAACGTGCAGAGCTATAACCCGAAGAACGGTATCACTTACGATATCACCACTACTATCGATGGTGTTATGGAGAAATACATTCCTGGAGACGCGGAGTTTGATTTACCTCAAAACCTGATCGACGCTTACAACGCAAAGAACTACGGTCAGTACGCTGATTCAAACGGCGACCTGGTTGTAAACTTCATCAGCAATAACGATATCACAGGTGGTAACTCCGGTTCTCCGGTCATCAATGCAGAAGGAGAGTTGATCGGCCTTGCATTCGACGGAAACTGGGAAGCTATGTCCGGCGACATCGCATTTGATAAAGAGTACAAACGTACCATCAGCGTGGATTCCCGTTATGTATTATGGTGCATTGACATCCTTGGAGGTGCCAAGAACATCATTGCAGAGCTCGATATTCGCAAAGATCCGGTGATCAAAACAACAAAGAAAGCCAAAAAGAAATAGTGCTTAACACTGAAAAAGGCGTCTATCCAAACCGGAGAGACGCCTTTTTTTATACGCTGAATCCTTAAAATTAAATATCGTCAGGCTCCCGCTCCGGAAAGAACTCACCGGTCAGCGTAATCATTCCATTTTCGAAGTCGGCCTCAAAGTCAATCTGCATCTTCGCCTTATCACTCAGATCCAGATCTGCACAGGCGTTGTATAATCCCAGTATATAGCGCGCCATAAACGAACCTCTGCCTTCTTCGTCCACCGTCATGGAGCTTGTATCCAGCTCGAGATGATCCACACTGCCGCGCTCACGAAAATGATATCCCATCAGCAGATCTTCCACATGCTTGATTTCATTCTCAAAAGTTTGTGCCAAAATGACTTTCTTATCAGCACCATCCTGTATCGCCTCAATGGCTTGAGGCGACATTGCAAATTTTGTTGTTTCCTGCATAACTCAGTCGTTTTGTTTCGATCCATACAGCGTACCAGTCTTTACCTTTTCGGCAATTTCCAGGCTACGCTTGATGCGGGTGTCAACAGTTTTAGCTGAACGGATATAGTAAATCAATCCACGTTTTCCTCCCGGAAGAAGCTTCTCAAACTCAAAGCTGAAGTGCTCATCCTGAATCAGCACCTCGAGCAGCTCCTCCGGAAGCTGTAATCCGTCATGCACATCACTGCGTACCCGCACATTGAAAGGAACATGCGGAGCGAGTTTAAGTTTTTTTATCAGCTGTTTACTGGCGATGATGATGTAGCGACCCTGTCGCGGATTCAACGCACAAGGGAATTCTTCGGCTCCGTTAATCGAACATAGGATTCGCACTGCGCCTTTGCCTTCCCTGAAAACAAGGCAGACCTCTTCCGGCACAACGATGACATACTGATTCATTCCTCCTCCAACTTCATGAAGGAGACCTTTAAACTCTGCTGTTTTGTTAGTGATAGACGAATTCACCAAATTCCGATTTGATGGTTACCTGTTTCTTATCCGCAGCCTCAACCCGACCCACAATCTGCGCATCGATATGGAAGCTTTGAGAGATAGCAATAATATCATCGGCAAGCTCTTGCGGAACGTAAATCTCCATACGGTGACCCATATTGAAGACCTTATACATTTCCTCCCAGCTGGTGCCCGACTCTTCCTTGATCAGCTTAAAGAGCGGCGGAAGAGGGAATAAATTATCTTTTATAACGTGCAGGTTCTCGATAAAGTGCAATACTTTGGTTTGTGCACCACCGCTGCAATGTACCATGCCATGGATCTGAGAACGATGACTTTCCAGGATCTTTTTAATCACAGGCGCATAGGTACGCGTAGGAGAGAGTACCAGTTTGCCCGCTGTCATCGTTTTACCCAGACCTATTTCAATTTCGTCGGTCAGCTTTTTGCTTCCCGAAAATACAAGTTCATAAGGAACCGAAGGATCATAGCTTTCGGGATAAGCCACGGCAACCGATTTGCCAAACACATCATGACGTGCTGAAGTCAGTCCGTTCGATCCCATTCCACCATTATACTCCGTTTCGTAGCTTGCCTGACCAGAGGAAGAAAGCCCAACAATAACATCACCGGGCTGAATAGTATGGTTCGAGATAACATCTGAGCGCTTCATGCGGCAAGTTACCGTAGAATCCACGATCAGCGTGCGCACCACATCACCCACATCAGCAGTCTCGCCGCCTGTGGAGTAAATGCCTATGCCCATCTCACGTAATTCAGCCAGAATTTCCTCCGTTCCATTAATTAAGGCAGCAATTACCTCACCCGGAACCAGGTTTTTATTTCTCCCTATAGTAGAAGAAAGCAGGATCTGATCGATAGCGCCAACACATAGCAGGTCGTCAATGTTCATGATGATGGCATCCTGAGCAATACCTTTCCAAACAGAAAGATCGCCCGTTTCCTTCCAGTAAACATACGCCAGGGAAGATTTCGTACCGGCACCATCCGCATGCATAATATTGCACCACTCCTCGTCACCACCCAGGATATCCGGAATGATTTTGCAGAAAGCCTGCGGATATAAACCTTTATCAATGTTTTTTATGGCATTGTGTACGTCTTCTTTTCCAGCAGACACGCCTCGTTGGTTGTATTTAAGATCTGACATCGGGGCAAAGATAATGATGATGAAGACATTTACAGACATAAAAATCCGCCGTTTTTAAGGTAATTCACTGAACCTTTCTATCTTTAGATAGCCAAAACGAACCTAGATCTATAAACCATGAATATATCGGGGATACGCCTGCTTCTCTGTTGCCTGACCCTGCTTCAAAGCTTTGTCTACGCACAAATAGAAGTTAAGAATAAGCGAGAACGCTTGCTAATGGATTTCGGCTGGCGTTTCTCCTTTGGTCATCCTTACCAGACCGAGAAAGATTTCCATACCGGAACAGGCTACTTCTCTTATCTGGCAAAGGCCGGCTATGGTGACGGCGCCGCCGATCCTGCGTTCGACGATCGCTCCTGGCGCAAACTCAATCTTCCCCATGACTGGGCCGTAGAGCAGGATTTCAACGAAAAAGCGAGCTTTAGTCACGGCTTTAAAGCCATCGGGCGTAATTTTCCTGATGCCAGTGTGGGCTGGTATCGCAAGACCTTCAGCATCCCGGAGTCGGATCTGGGCCGGAAGATATCCATTGAGTTCGACGGTGTCTTCAGGAATTCGGCGGTTTGGATCAACGGTCACTATCTGGGTACAGAAGAAAGCGGCTATAACAGCTTTCGATATGACCTTACGGACTACCTGAACTATGGGGGCAGCAACGTAATAGCTGTACGAGCAGATGCAACCATGGAAGAGGGATGGTATTATGAAGGCGCGGGTATTTACCGGCATGTTTGGCTCAGTAAACACGATCCCTTGCATGTGGCCCCTAACGGAACCTTCGTTACAACGAAAGTTGCGGGGACAAGTGCACAAGTGCAGGCCCTGGCCAGAATCAGTAACGAATCACCAACCGGAAAGCTATTTACGGTGGTACAAATCATCACCGATCCTGAAGGGAAGCAAGTAGCCCGGGGAAGTAAGGAGAAGATATCTCTGTCGCCATTTAAAGACCTGGAAACCACGATCTCATTAACCGTAAATGACGCCAAGCTATGGGATCTCGAAAATCCGAATTTATACAAGCTCAGTACCACCATCATAGAGGGCTCTACTGAATCCGACGGGTATGAAACTCCTTTCGGTATCCGTACCATCCGCTTTGACGCCAAAGAAGGCTTTTTTCTCAACGGCAAGCATGTCAAACTTAAAGGAACCAATAATCACCAGGATCACGCGGGTGTAGGTACGGCTCTG
Source organism: Arcticibacter pallidicorallinus (assembly GCF_003002875.1). GTDB lineage: Bacteria > Bacteroidota > Bacteroidia > Sphingobacteriales > Sphingobacteriaceae > Arcticibacter > Arcticibacter pallidicorallinus. The sequence continues at coordinate 406,938 of NZ_PVTH01000004.1, read as the reverse complement.
CCTGATGAACTGCAGTATTACCGCATCAGGAAGTTGAAAGAAATGGGCGCCAACGCCTACCGCTGCTCGCATCATCCACCAACGCCTGAGTTACTTGAAGCATGCGACAAATTGGGTATGCTGGTTATCAATGAAAATCGTCTGATGGGCACCAATGAGCACATGCAGGGGGATATGAGGCGGCTCATCATGCGCGACCGCAACCACCCAAGCGTCATCGCCTGGTCTATAGGAAACGAAGAATGGGCCATAGAGAATAGCGAAACCGGCGCACGCATTGCCAAAACGATGCAGGCTTATGCGAAGAGTCTGGATTCAACACGCGCAATCACAGTAGGGGTCAGCGGAGGCTTCCAGAGCGGTATATCCGACGTGATTGACGTGATGGGCTACAACTACCTCGGCAACGGTGATATCGATGCCCATTACAAACGCTTTCCCGGCCAGCCGGGGATGGGTACCGAGGAAGGATCAACTTTCGCTACAAGGGGAATCTATGTGGATGATGCCGCCCGGCAGCATATTGCAGCCTATGATAAGAAGCCGCGTCCGAGCTTCTATAGCATCGAAGAAGGCTGGAACTTCTATGCAAGCCGTCCATACATGGCGGGAATGTTTATCTGGACGGGTTTCGATTACAGAGGCGAGCCAACTCCTCACGGCTGGCCATCGGTAACTTCCTACTTCGGCATGATGGATCTCTGCGGATTTCCCAAAGACAATGTCTTTTATCTAAAATCCTGGTGGCAAAAACAGCCCGTCCTGCATATTCTCCCTCATTGGAACTGGAAGGGCAGGGAAGGAGAGGAGATCGACGTCCGCATTTACAGCAATTGCAATGAAGTGGAACTCTTCCTGAATAAAAAGAGTCTGGGCAAAAAGCCGATGAAGCTCCATTCACATCTTCAATGGAAAGTGCCCTATGCAGCCGGAAAGCTCGAAGCTATAGGGTATAGGGATGGGAAAGAGATCCTGACAGAATCCAGGACCACCAGCGCTGAAGCCAGCCAGATTAAGCTGTCAGCACATAAGAACACGCTGCAGGCAAACGGAGAAGATTTAGCGGTGATCACCGTAGAGGTAGGCGATAAGAATAATATCCCTGTACCTACAGCGGAGAACGAGATCAGCTTCTCAATTAGCGGACCAGGCAAGATTATCGGCGTCGGCAACGGCAACCCTTCCTCACTAGAGCGGGAAAACTTTGTTGATCAGATCAGAAATGTGGGGATCAGCGGGATTATGGAAAAGGCAATACCGGATGTCGCGAGCGGTCAGCAATATCTGAACGATCATAAAGACAGCACCTGGAAGGATGCTTTCATCGGTCGCGACTATAAAAATCTTGCCGCCGCCTATATGCACCGGGGTACATTTGAACTTCCTCCAGACTACGAAGCTTCCACCGTTACCTTCTTTTACAAAAGTATCGGTACAGATCAGCACCTCTATATCAACGGCAAGGAAATAGCCAAAAGCATTAACGATTCAAAAGAGGGTCATGTCTTTAAGCTCAACCACGCTATGCTCAGGCCAGGAGTCAACGAGTTGACTGTCATCGCGGTGCCTCTTCCGAAGAAACGCGATTGGGATAAGGTCAACACCGATCCCGGCACTATACAGATCCTCAAACCGGCAGATCCCTGGAAGAGAAAACTGTTCAGTGGTCTCGCACAAGTCATCGTGCAGACAAGCGGAGAAAGCGGGGACATAAAAATACAAGCCAGTTCATCAGGACTCAAAACCGCGACCTTAACTATACAGGCACGACCAGATGAAACAAAGGCCGGCTTAAAGTAATACATCAAGAAAAGGAATATGAAAAAGACATTAGTACTCCTTGGGCTGCTCAGCGCAGCGACCATTAGTCGGGCGACGGCACAGACCCAAAAGAACTTTATCAGTAATCCCATAGTCAGCGGGTATTTTGCAGACGCCACAATTGTCAAGGATAAAGACACCTATTACATCTACGCCACCATCGACCCATGGGGTGCAGACGAGTTGGCAGTGCTTCAAACAAAAGACTTTAACGACAACCCTATTCTCAGTACGACACCGGATAGCACCACTTACGGACCCGGACACCATACCGTGTTCCGTGAAGGCAAGCAAGATTACATCCTTTACCACCGCCTCAAGCCAAACAAAGAAAAGGCTGTGCTTCGTCAATTATGTATCGACTCACTAAATTACAATGCAGACGGAAGCATCAAAAAGATCATTCCGAAAGGAGTGAGCTCTTTTATAAAGGCCAGTACTGCGCGGAAATAGAGAACGGAGTAGAATCTAGGATTTGGAAGAAAACGACACCCGCTTCCCTGGCTGGAAATTCGTGTTGTTTTCGTCCACCTTCGCTCGTTTCTTTGTGGTTATTGTCGTTGTCTGCGTTACTGTCCCTTTCCTTCGTTCCTGATCCCTTAGCAGTCTGTTTCCCTCATAACACATATTGTGAATAGATGCTCCCCTTAGTTGCTGCGCCTCATTAAGTTTCATATTCACAGGTCCCGTAGGGTACCCTCCCGGTTCTTCCGCGTGGAAAGCAGCGATTATCGAACATGGACTGAACTCCTTGCTGTTGAGCAATACATAGCCTTCTTCCATCCTGGTCTCGCTATAAGCCAGCAAGGATACGCTGAGCATCAGCAGCTGATCCGCTTCCGGCCGGGTTTCAAAGCGGATTTCCTGGGCTTCCAGCTTTCCCTGCCAGCGGAACTCCAGGTCTTTCACTTCCAGATATTCGTAGTACTCCTTCCTGAAATTGAAGCCGATCAGGCTGAAACGGAGCCTGTACTTACTCACCGGTTTACTGATGCTTAGCGGTACCTTCAGGTCAGTTTTGGCGTTCAAAGCTCCCATGAAAACGCTTAGGCGACCTTCCTCATCCCGCTCCACCCGCTGGCTAACCTGCAGTACTTCGCTCATACGGCTTTGGATATTGAAGTCCATCCCGATGAGGCTTTCCAGGTCTGCATCATGCAAGTCGCGCTGACCAACGCTTCCGCGTAAGCTATTGCGAATCCCCCGGTACACCAGCTGTGTGCTGCGGCTGACCGCCTCGCCGTCCCGGTGCACATAGGCCGGCTCAAAGGCCTGACGGATTACTGCCGCCGTCGTACTGGAGAGACCGAACTCCGTGGAGGCCCGGATGCTTGCACTGGTCTGTTCGAATTTACGGGGTTTCCCCTGGATGATGTTCAATTCGCGGTAGCCGCGATATACAACGGAACCTGCTGTTCCGCGTACGATTCCTTTCTTGTCTACTTTTGCCATGACGTTGTTTGTTTTGGAGGGCAAGGTAGTGCGGCAGAGAAGGCGCGACGATTTTTTCGCCAAAATCGACAAAATTTTATGGATTTTTTAAAATTCCGTACCTCAAAAGCAGTCAAGTATAGCAAAGACTGATCTCAGAAATCCTTTATATCAAGCCCTGACCAGCCTGCTAAAAAGCCCTGATAAGTCCGACCTCATGCTGCTCAGGTCGGACTTATCAGGGAATAATGAGTGCCTGTTATCGGCTGCATACAACCATTGTGTTTAATCGATCGAAAAGATGTGCAATACCGGTAGGTATGAACGCAAAAAGGGGTGTATCACAGTCCGTGATACACCCCTTCGGATATTTGCAAAAAGAAAATTACTTAATGAATAGCAACTCGCTCAATTTAGGGAGTGGCCAAACGCTGTCAGCAACGATTTTCTCCAGCTTGTTTACATGGTAGCGGATAGGGTCGAAGTATGATTTAACGTTTTCGTCATAAGCGATTGCCTTTTCACGTGAATCTTCAATAACGTTCGCTTTCTTACGCTCGTTAATCATGATTGTCGTGTTCGACTTAATAAAGTTCACATGGTAGGAAATCTTTTTGATGATCTCCATTTGCGCCGCGTACGACTCTTCGTCCAATCCAAGATCTTTAAGACCCTTAACATTATCGATCAGAGTAGTCTGGTAGCTTACTGCGGCAGGGATGATCACACTGTTTACCATTTCGCCCATCACCCTTGCTTCAATCTGTAATTTCTTAAAGAAGCTTTCCAAGAGGATTTCATGTCTTGCATGACTCTCACGCTGTGTATAAACACCAGCTTCTTCAAATAAGCGGGTTGTTTTTTCGGTAATCAGTACGTCTAGAGCCTTAGGAGTAGTCTTGATGTTAGAAAGACCTCTTTTTTCAGCTTCTTCAGCCCACTCGTCACTGTAGCCGTTTCCTTCGAAACGAATCGCTTTAGATTCTTTGATATAACGTTTGATGACAGTCATCAACGCCACATCTTTTTTCTCGCCTTTCTTAAGCAATTTATCCACCTCTACTTTGAACTTGCCAAGTTGCTCAGCAACGATAGTGTTCAAAATAGTCATCGGATTAGCAGAATTTGCCATAGAACCTACTGCACGTAATTCAAACTTATTACCCGTAAAGGCGAAAGGAGAAGTACGGTTACGGTCGGTATTGTCAAGTAAGATCTGAGGAACCTTAGGGATGTGCGTCCATAAAGCAGGCTCCTGCTTCATTTTGCTCGTTACACGAGAAGTCTCGATCTCGTCAAGAACTTCATTCAGCTGAGTACCCAGGAAAATGGAGATGATCGCAGGAGGAGCTTCGTTCGCACCAAGACGGTGGTCGTTGCTAACCGAGGCGATAGAAGCGCGTAACAGGTCAGCATGCTCATAAACCGCTCTGATCGTGTTTACGAAGAAGGTAAGGAACATCAGATTGTTCTTCGGAGTTTTTCCGGGAGCAAGCAGATTCTTGCCGGTGTTGGTAATCAGCGACCAGTTATTGTGCTTACCTGAGCCATTTACTCCGGCGAACGGTTTCTCATGTAGTAAAACCTTGAAGTGATGACGACGGGCAACCTTATCCATTAAGTCCATTAATAGCTGGTTATGGTCGATCGCCAGGTTCATTTCCTCGTATAAAGGAGCACACTCAAACTGAGATGGGGCAACCTCATTATGACGGGTTTTTAAAGGAATACCCAGTTTTAACGACTCCGTTTCAAAGTCCTGCATGAAAGCAAGCACACGCTCAGGAATAGATCCGAAATAATGATCTTCCAGCTGCTGATTTTTAGCAGACATGTGGCCAAATAGCGCTCTTCCGGTAGTATATAGGTCTGGTCTTGCATTGAACAAGGACAGGTCAACAAGGAAATATTCCTGCTCAATACCCAAAGAAACAGAAACTTTCTCAATGCCCTTATCGAAGTATTGAGCAACAGATACAGCAGCTCTGTCAAGTGCAGAAATTGCTTTTAGTAAAGGAGCCTTATAATCCAGTGATTCGCCTGTGTAAGAGATGAAAACCGTTGGAATGCAAAGCGTTTTGCCCATGATAAACGCAGGAGAAGAAGGATCCCATGCGGTATAACCTCTTGCTTCGAAAGTGGTACGGATACCACCGTTAGGGAAGCTGGAAGCATCAGGTTCCTGCTGAGCTAGAGCTTCGCCAGAGAATTTCTCAATTCCAAAGCCGTCACCGGTTGGCTCAAAGAAAGAATCATGTTTTTCAGCCGTAGTTCCAGTAAGGGGTTGAAACCAATGCGTATAATGTGTAACACCCACGCTCATAGCCCAGGCCTTCATTGCAGAAGCAACTTGTTCTGCAACCTCGCGGTCAATTCTTTCTCCGTTGATGATCGAATTGTCTACGCTTGCAAAAGCATCTTTAGAAAGATACTCTTTCATTTTACGTTTGTCAAAAACGAGAGAAGCGAAGTAATCTGAAATTTTTGGGGACGGCGAAGTGACCTCAGGAACAGTCCTGGTTAGAACGGCATTTAATGCCTGGAATCTAAGACTTGACATGATTTAATGTTGTTTTTTAAAAATATTTAAATAAAATATTCGTGTTGGGCTCAAATATTTATATAATCTAGCTAAAAAACTAATAAAATATGAAATTAATGATGTTGTATGACAAAAGGTATGCGTTAATGTCGGTTTGTCGGGTTTAGGAGGGGTTAATGTAAAATTCAACTCAAAATAGTCACTATTATCTAAAAAACTTGCGGTAAGCGTGGGTTCGCATCAGAAACGTTTCTGCTGGCTTGTTCTTTGTCCGTTCGGATGACCGGTTTTCTTTAAGGGGGCTGATCATCAATTATAGAAATTCTTACATTTGGAGATCAGTCTGTACCGGCAAGTTCACCAGAAATAGATGAAGAACATCTTCCGCTTTAAACAATTCAGTGTCGACCAATCCGGTTGCGGCATGAAAATCAACACCGACGGAGTATTGCTAGGAGCCCTGGCTACAGTACCAGGGCCGGAAAGGATTCTGGATATCGGGGCGGGGACTGGCGTTATTTCGCTTATGCTGGCGCAGCGTTTTCCGAAGTCCAAAGTCGACGCCGTCGAAATAGATCCTTCCGCAGCAGAGGCCGCGCGGGGAAACTTCGTATCGTCGCCCTTCGCCGATCGGCTGTGCCTGATAGAAGGTTCCTTTCAGGACTATAGCACACAGCCGGAAGCTCCGGCGTACAACATGATTGTGAGCAATCCGCCTTTTTTCCTGAACTCGCTAAAAAACCCTGATCACCAGAAGAAGCTGGCCAGGCATGCGGAAGAAGGGTTCTTTGACGCCTTGATGCAGTTTGCAGAAAAACATCTTCGTTTGGAAGGAGAACTATGGCTGATATTACCTACAGAAGCAGCCGATAAAACCAGGAACATTGCGGTAAGCATGGGTTTTCATCTAACAGGAAGTACGGAAGTTAAATCTTTCGAAGCCGACTTACCACACCGGGAGGTCCTTGTTTTTTCCAGGAAGCAGAAAAAAAAAGATACAGCCTCATTGATTATTTATGAGGCACCAAAAATATATACAAAAGCATATAAGGAGCTGCTTCGCGACTTTTTAATCATTTTTTAGAATCATAATATGAAACGGATCGGACTACTTTCAGATACCCACGGGTTTCTGGATGATGCGGTTTTTAAACATTTCGATCAGTGCGACGAAATTTGGCATGCGGGTGATTTTGGCAACATTGAACTTGCTGATAAATTGGCGGCTTTTAAGCCACTTCGGGGAGTTTACGGGAATATTGATGGTAAGGATGTGCGGATTTGTCACCCGCTGGATCTGCGTTTTATGTGTGAGGGTGTGGATGTGTGGATGACGCACATTGGTGGGTATCCGGGAAAATATGACGCAAGGATCCGCACAGAATTATACAATAATCCTCCCAAACTTTTCATCTGCGGACACTCCCATATCCTAAAAGTTATCTTTGATAAAAAGATCGGTACTTTACACTTAAATCCCGGTGCTGCGGGAAAACAAGGATGGCATAAAGTGCGTTCTATGTTAAGATTCAGCGTTTCTGAGGAAAATATTTCTAACTTAGAGATCATAGAATTAGGAAATAGATAATGTATAAAATACACTAAGTATGTCGGTAGTTAAAACGTTAGGCCAGTTTATTATTGAAAAACAAAAAGACTTTCCCTATGCAAAGGGTGAGCTGTCCCGCCTGTTAAGGGATATTGGAATTGCCTCAAAAATTGTGAATCGTGAGGTAAATAAAGCAGGTCTGGTAGACATTCTTGGTGAAGTAGGTACTCAGAACAGTCACGGCGAGTCGCAGAAAAAGCTTGACGTGTTCGCTAATGAGCAGTTTATCTCTGCGCTTACAGTAGGCGGGGAGTGCTGTATTGTAGTTTCCGAAGAAAATGATGAACCTATCTACATCAATTCGGAAGTATCTCCCAATGCCAAGTACATTGTCGCAATCGACCCTTTAGACGGCTCATCCAACATTGATGTTAATGTTTCTGTAGGAACCATTTTTTCTATTTATCGCAGGCTTTCTACAGATGGACCGGCGCAGCTTAAAGATGCACTTCAGAACGGTACGGAGCAGGTTGCTGCCGGCTATGTCGTTTATGGATCGTCAACGATGTTGGTCTACACCACAGGAAAAGGCGTTAACGGCTTTACACTCGATCCTTCTATTGGCGAGTTTTGTCTTTCCCATCCGGATATGAGCATGCCAAAGGACGGCTATATCTATTCACTAAATGAAGGAAACTATGTTCATTTTCCTCAAGGTGTGAAAAAGTATCTTAAATACTGTCAGGAAGAAGACGCTTCGACAAACAGGCCATATTCTTCGCGCTATATAGGTTCGATGGTTGCCGACTTACATCGCAATCTGCTCAAAGGAGGTATATTCATCTATCCGAGTACGGCGAGTGCGCCAAACGGGAAGTTGAGGCTGGTGTATGAAGGAAATCCAATGGCTTTTATTATTGAGCAGGCCGGAGGACGGGCTACAAACGGCTTTAAGCGAATTCTGGACACGGAAGTCGAATCGCTTCATCAGCGTTCGCCCATATTCCTGGGATCAGAGAACATGGTGCTTAAAGTGGAAGAGTTTATGCGGGAATATTGTCCGGAACTAGCTCCCAAAGAAGTCGAAAGCTCAGAATTATAATGCCTCTGCCTCGAAAAAGGTATCTACTAATAATTTATCTTTTTGTTGAGCTGCTGCGACCGCCAAACGGTCGCAGCGTTCGTTTTCAGGATGTCCGGCGTGGCCCTTAACCCACTGAAAGCGTACTTTATGCTGCTTGTATATCTGCAGGAAGCGCATCCACAGGTCTTTGTTTTTCTTGCCTGCGAAGCCCTTGCTCACCCAACCAAACACCCATCTCTTCTCTACCGCATCGACAACATATTTGGAGTCGGAGTAGATGACAACCTCTTGTCCCGGCTTAGTCAGCGCTTCCAGTCCCACAATAACCGCCAAAAGCTCCATCCTGTTATTGGTTGTTTTCCTGAAACCTGCCGACAGTTCCTTGTAGTGAGGGCCTGATCTGAGCACCACACCGTAGCCTCCCGGTCCGGGGTTACCACTAGAAGCACCGTCAGTAAAGATCTCGATCATGTTGCAGAGGGGTTTTAGAGCTGGCAAAAATAGCAAGATAAAGGAGAATAGTGGGGAAGGGAGAGAAGGTTTAAAATCATTGCGTTCAGAATTAGGGAGTTAATGAAATAGTAAATTTAAAATTTGCATAATGTGATTTTTGAGTTATTTTTGCAGCATAATAAAGCACGGTGGTTTTAGCTCAGTCGGTTAGAGCGCCTGATTGTGGTTCAGGAGGTCGTGGGTTCGAGCCCCATATTCCACCCTTTATGGGGCAAAGTCTTTAAACGAGATTTTTGCCCCATTTTTTTTTGCCCGTAACTCTTTGTTTCCAGATAGGTTATCTCTGCAATCGAGTTAATATTCATGGTTCGATACCCATCTTTGTCATAAATTAACATTCCAATAAAAATTGTCTCTACTAGGTATCTTTTGTCTTCAATCGTGGCTGTTTGATAAAGACGAGGAAGATAACAGAGCGTTTTTATCGCATTGATCACCAGAGGTTGAATATTGATTTTAGGTTCAAATCGCTCTTTAAGTGCTGTTAGCTTAAGATTTATTGCTCGTACTTTGCTGTCATAATGCATTTTTAGGTTTTTAAAATCAGATGGTTCGATCTTTCCGGCGAGCAAAAGTTCTCTAGCATTAATACTCTGATAGTCTAGTATATGCAATTCATCTATATAGTCCTGTCTCATGGCGGAAGCCGTTTTTCTCACTTCGTTATAAGTGCTTATAATTTCTTGTAAGAATTTTGGCTGATCTCTTTTGGCAATCCTGAAGAGTTTTAATTCTTTGATGAAATTCTGGTTTACCTGATTGGCATTGAACCTTACTTTGCATGGCGATTTACAATGGTAATAAGCAACATAAGTTTTACGACCCTTAGATGCACTTCCTGTAAGCATTCTGTGGCAATTAGGGCATCTCAAAAAACCTCGAAGCGGTAGATCTTCTGGCGTAGCAATTGCAGATTTTTTAGGTTTAACATCTCCTTTCAATACATTTTGAACTTTGTCAAAGAGCCTTTCGGTTATCAATGGTTCATGCAGCCCTTTTATGATGTGTTCTTCTTCTCCATCTATTTCGCGAACCCTGATTTTTCCACAATAGATCCAATTTCGTACAAGCGAATGAAAGTTATTGATGCTACAGGTAAGGCCAAGTTTAAACGCCTTTCTATGAACTTCCGCCATTGAAGACATACCTAAAGAAAGCTCTTGAAACGCCCACCTGATGGCGGAAGCGTATGGCTCCTCTGGTGCAATATATTTCTTGCCGTCTTCGTATGTCTTGTTTTTATATCCCAATGGTGCCCTGCCAGACCAATTTCCCTCCTTTTTGGCCCTCCTCATGCCCATTTGAGTATTAAGGCTTCGTCGATCATTTTCGATTTCCGGTATAGCCAAGTACAATGCAAGCATTAATTTGTTCTCAGGAACATTTAAATCCAATGGCTGCTCTACTGCCTGTGGGTTAGTTCCCATCCTTTTTAGGTTTGCCAACACCTGATAAGTATCACAGGTATTGCGGCTAAATCTATCTCATTTTGTAAAGAGGAGGAAATCCGACAGGTGTTTACGCAAATAGGTAGTGAGCTTCATCCATTCTGGTCGTTTGAAGGATTTTGCAGAATGGTCTTCTGTGAAAATTTTTAAAATGCTAATGCCATGCAGTTTGCAGTAGTTACTTACATCTCCTGCTGAGCTCTTAATGAATAACCCCTCAATCCCTGTTCATCTGTACTTACACGGAGGTATAAAATTGCTGTTTTCATAATTTAATTTTCTTGCAATGATTATACAGCGATGGGCATTTGCCAAATCTTGGCAAGATTACGATATATTGGGTTGGGAAATACTCTAGTAGGTATAAATTTATTTAACATGCATCCTACGGGAATCCGTAATGTGTTACATAAATAAGGCTTTACATTTACTGAATCAGTCTGTAAGTGTCAGAATATCTATATATTAGTAAGTATCTATTTAAGCTCCATGATCAATACAAAACTTCCAAAAGTCCTCAATATACTGTATAATACTGGAGGCAATAAGATCATCCAATATTGCGGTGAAAACTCTGTTCTTGAAAACTGCATTTTAGAGAGTAGAGACCCGTTTATAATCAACAGTGGGGATAGGCGTTTTGTAATTACTACGAATAGAGATTTTGTTTCTGAAGACCATTTCTATGTGTTATTATCTTCAAGGGTCCCTACAAAAAGGGATTTTGAAGCTGAGAATTTGAATTTGATAGAATGGCTTAAACACCCATCGATTACGCAATCGACGCCACAAGAAGTTACTGCATCATGGTCGGAGAGTTTCAATTTTATTAAGGAAGATACCGAAAATAACACTGATGGCCTGCGTACCCCACAGCTTGGGGCTATACATTCTATTCTGGCGCACCAATATAGTGGTGATGATATTGGTATAGTAGTTATGCCTACTGGAACTGGAAAAACAGAAACCATGATCTGTTCAATGGTTGCAACCCCAGCAATTAAATTATTAGTTACTGTTCCCTCTCATTCATTGCGTACACAGCTTTTTGAAAAATTTCTGACTTATGGTTTATTAAAACGCTTTGGTGTAGTAGGGAATGAAGCCATCAACCCACATGTGGGAATTTTAACTTCAGGAGTGAGCACTCTTGAAGACCTGGAAGAATTTATATCTCGATCTAATGTAGTCATTACTACGATGGCTATAGCCTCTGGTGCTACCCAAGAACAAAAAGCGTTAATGTCAGAGAAATTTTCGAATCTTTATGTTGATGAGGCACATCATTCTGAAGCGACTACCTGGCAGGATTTTATTTCGCGTTTTGCTAAGCATAAAGTATTTCTTTTTACCGCCACGCCTTATAGGAACGATGGGAAAAGGCTTAAGGGAAAGTTTATTTTTAATTTTCCACTTCGAAAGGCTCAGGAACAGCGTTATTATAAAGAGATCAAATTTCTGCCAATAAGAGAATATGACCGCTCTAAAGCAGATAAAATGATTGCTGATAAAGCAGTATCTACACTTAGATCAGACATCGAAAATGGATACCCACACATCATATTAGCCAGATGTATGACTAAGGATAGAGCGGAAGAGGTCTTCCAGTACTATTCACCGCATGCTGATCTTAACCCGGTTGTAGTACATAATAACAAACCTGGACTAAAAACACCATAAAGGCTATTAAAGCCAAAGAACATTCTATCATTATCTGCGTTGATATGTTAGGAGAGGGATTTGACCTTCCGGAACTTAAGATTGGTGCTATTCACGATGAACGTCAAAGTATACCTATTACTTTGCAATTCATTGGACGCTTTACAAGAACAAGTTATAATGAGTTAGGAAATGCAAGTTTCATTACTAATATGGCTTATCCTCCTATTAAAGATGAACTTGATCAGCTCTATGCAAAGGATGCCGATTGGAATCTCCTATTACCTATGCTGAGTGAAGGGGCTGAGCAAAAACAAATAGACTTTAAGAACTTTTTGGACGGATTTAATCATTTAGAAGATTCAATAATACCGTTCCAGAACATTAGCCCAGCACTAAGTACTATTGTCTATAAAAATGATGGTGATACTTGGCATCCGAACAATTGGAGAGAGGGCATTAATAATCTTAATACCTATGATCACCAGTATTCGGATTATAACGCAGAACAGAATACTTTGGTTATTATTTTGGGTAAAGTAGTTAGAGTTGAATGGGGGGAATTTGATACGGTTCAGGACCTTACTTGGGATATGATTGTGGTTTTTTGGGATTTACGTCCAGAAATTAACCGGATTTTTGTCAATACATCCATTAAGAATTTTTCTTCTGAAACATTGGTGGATGAGATATTTGAAGGTAATCAAGTAAAAATTACCGGAAGGAACGTATTTCGTATTTTTCATGAAGTATACAGACTATCACTGTTTAATGTAGGTGCTAGAAAAGGTGTACCCGGTGACATTAGCTTCCAATCCTTTTATGGAAAAGGTGTGCAAGATGGTTTGCATATGCTTGAACAAGGTACTCTAATCAAAAATAACATCTTCGGGGTAGGTTACAAAGACGGAAACAAAGTCTCATTAGGATGTTCAGTTAAGGGAAAGGTATGGTCGTACCTAAGAGGTAATCTCCAGGAGCTTACTGCTTGGTGTAGAACTGTGGGAGATATTATCAATAACGCTGATATTAACCCTAATACAGTATTGGAGCATACACTACAAGTTGAAACTATTACCTCCAAACCAATTGTCACACCTATTGCAGTGGACTGGAATCCCGAAATGTACAAGTTTTCGGAGAGCAGATATCAAATATATTTAAATGGGATTAGATCATATCTTTGGGAGTTAAATATAGATATAGTTGATCATCAAGGCGACCATCTCCGCTTTTCTATCTCCAGTGAGTTACATACCGTTGAATTTGAGTTGGTGCTCGGAGTAGCGCAATTAAATGGAGAGCCTGTACCGAGTTTTGACATACTACAAATAGGTAACATCCCTGCAGAGATCATTAGCGGTTCGAAAACTGAGCAATTGGTTGACTATCTTAAGGATATGACACCACTTTTCTGGTTTGCAGATGGTAGTCAACTTATGCAAAACCAATATGTGAAACTGAGGAAGCATGCAGATCATATTCCATTGGATCAAATCATCAGTCAACAGTGGCCTGGTGTAAATCTCTCACATGAATCGCAGGGAATTCACCCATATTTGCAGGATTCTATTCAGTATAAGTTTATTGAACAGATCAGGAACCAATATGAAATAATCTATGATGACGATGGTAGTGGCGAAATTGCTGATATTATCGGTATCAATGATTCTGCGAATCATATCGACATTCACCTTTATCATTTGAAATATGCCAGAAATGGTCAGATCGGAAACAACATTGAAAATTTTTATCAAGTCTGTGGACAGGCACAGAAATCTCTGAACTGGAAGTATCGTCCAGGCAAGGAATTTTTTGAGCACTTGTTCAAGCGAAAGATGAAGACACGGAATGGACAGCAGTGTCCGAGGTTGGTAAAAGGCACAGAGGATGAAATGGAATATTTGCTTAATGCAGCCAAATGGACTAAAGAACTTCGCTTTCATATAAACATCGTACAACCAGGCTTGGCTAAAGCGGGGGCATCTGCGGATATACTTCAGATACTAGGAACAACGGCGCATTATTTACATACTGTCGGTAATGTTCATTTGCAAGTCTATACAAGCTAGCTCAATACGCGTTCTAATGAATTGAATTAGGCATCTGATCGTAAGGCATCACTTTATCTTGGAGACTTTTATCTCCTTTATTGCTAGTAGATGTTTAAAGTTAAAAGATATTAGTGCAGTTGAAGAGAGTTAGTGTTTGTAATACCTCTATAATTACTGCCAATATTGCCGAAATAAAAAAAATATTTTAAGCCGCATACTGTTAGAGTAGGTATTTCACTGATAGACAATTAATTTCTAACCATATAAACCAAGTAACAATGAGATTAGCGAAAGCAAGAATCCAAAACTATAGGTCTATAAAAGATACTGGCGTGAACTTGTTTACTCCGTCATTTTTTTGACGTCCGCATTGCTTTTACTTTTTTTATTGTTGGGTCAGCAACGAAGCTTTTATATTTATCTGTCTCCATTCCGCAAAGTGCAACTTTTCCGTTTTTGTCGCAATGAACACCCCACCCAAATTGTTTGGTTAGTGGCGAAGCTCGGAAACAGGGTTGTCCTTTTGAAAAAAAGTGCTCCCTTGCAGACTTGTAGTCGCTTTCCGTTACTTCATTTTTTTCGGCAAACACTTGAAATAAAACGTCGTCAGAAGTGTATTTGTAAGGATTTTTAGATAAGAGTTCAAATTGCATGGAAGCGACAGTTTTTTTGTCATTCTTAACTTCGGGGATTCGTCCTGCCGAAACTTTACAGTCATCAGCTACTTCAATAAATGTGTCAAAGTAGTTTGTCGTGTGTATTTTATTTATTGGTTTCATACGGTCTGTTGTGCTTGCCACTAATGATTTAGGCTTTGCGAAGATAGCGGATAAAAAGCGCTTCGGAGTTACTTCGGCCCTAAACAATACGTTAGCAACGTCGTTTTATCTGCATGGAAAACTTCTCAATTAAAGTCGACTATGCGGAGAAAATACATGAGTTCGAGGTTGGTGAATATCCGCACTATGACGATGAACGATGCAAATACCGGGTTTATAAAGATGGTACCTACGTAGCCAGTTTTGAACCGGACAGGCAGAACTATTTACATGTCTGTCAGAACGCAGCCGGACTCGATGAGGAGCTGTTGGATCTGCTGGCAGACTACATTGAATCACGAATTCCTCATCCCAGGAGCATAACCTTTAATGAAGATGAATCTGAAAGCTAATTGTTTACTGCTTAAATTCATTCAAAAGCTTTTGTAACTCCGTCAAGGGATCCTTAAAGTGTTTTTTGTTTTCTGCATGAATGGCAACGGTGCAGCAGAGAAGTGACGTGATGAAAATGAACGATGCACCTGCGGGATGAGCAATTACACCACCCGGAATGTAAATTCTAAAAACCATCCAGGTCATTATCGCCGTACTCAATATTACCAGCATGATTTCGTATGTGCTTTTGAATTTGTAAAAGCTCGACAAAAGTCTCTGGTGCTTTTGTATATACTCTTGAATGGGGAGGCCTGCAGCATGCTGGTCGCCAGATCGCAGACTTGCTATTTTCTTGAACTTTTTCAGTAATATGATTGTAAAGGGTATATATATGAGTATACAAAGGATACCTACAAAGATCAGCAATGAGTCATTCCAGTGTTTTATGATGACGTGTGTAAGATAGCTGTAAACGATAACTTGCAGGGCAAATGACGCCCAGAAATATTGCATATTTATTTTCATCTGCTTATTAGCTCTCAGCCTTAATATTTTATGCAATGAAGCTTTATCTAAATGAGAAGTATAGCGAGACGCGGTGCTGTCTTCCGCCCAGTTTTTCCGTAGCTCTTCCATGTTCTTACAAATTATGTTGTTTAAATTTTCTTAACTCGTTCTTAATTCTTACTAGTCGAACGCTGATGTTTGCTCTGGAAAGACCCGTAATACCGGAGATCTCATCGTATTGAAGATCTTCCAGATAGAGCAGGACTATAGATTTATTTAATGGAGACAGTTTGTCCAATAATTTATGAAGCATAGATATATCCCGCTCTTGCTCGCCGGTCGATTCATCAGGTATTTGATTATGTGCATCCGAGATGGATTCACTTTTGGTTCGTTTACTCCTTCTTAGGTTAGTTAAAGCTGTGTTAAGACATACTTTATACATCCATGTTGAAAACTTGGCATTCCCTTGAAAACCCGGGTACCCTCTCCATAGCTGATATAACATTTCCTGTATCAAATCCTCACGATCCTGACTGTCGTTAAAGTAAAGATTGCAGACCTTATGTGCGATACCTATATTTTGGTTGATCTGCCTGATAAATGCGTCTTCCAGTTTATCTTCCATTTGGAACCTTATCTTATTTTAGCAATTAGTATCAACCGAATGTAAAAAGCTACATTTGGAAAAGAAGTTTTATATCTTTTACTCAAGATTGTAATCTGAAACTGCACACAAGACTCAAAGTATCTGATTGTTCATCGATAATTTACAGAACAAAAATGAACATTCACAGGTATTTACAACCAGATAGCCCGACTAAAAGATAAGTTATGATTAGCATCCTGAAGTTTAAGAGTATTATCCTGATTGCTGGACTTATACCAGTATTAATATCATGTTCCGAAAAAAAGGTCAGTTCTACAGACTCATCCACACCGGAAGCATCAACTCCGGGATTAACGACATCGCCTGTAGAAACTAATCCTCCGAATACAAAGTACAAGCCTGCGTTTGAAGGGCAGACGCGGATAAACGGTGTAAAAACCAAAACTGCGTATAAAGCGACGGTTATTACATCATCTCTTGCAAACCCATGGGGCATTGTCTCGCTGCCAGACGGAAGGTTCTTAGTGACGGAGAAACCCGGACGTTTGCGAATTGTTAGTTCTGCCGGAACTTTGAGTGAGCCTATATCCGGTGTGCCCAAGGTTAATGCTTCAGGGCAAGGTGGTTTGCTTGGATTGTGCCTTGATCCGGATTTTGCATCTAACAGGATGGTTTATTGGTCATTCTCAGAACCCGGCAACCTCACTGCTATAGCTAAGGGGCGATTGTCGGCTGATGACCGTGCATTGGAGAACGTGACTGTCATTTACCGTGCAACACCTGCTTACGAGGGATCGCTTCATTACGGGGGCAGGGTCATCTTTGACCGCAGCGGGAACCTGCTGGCTAGTACAGGTGAACGTTCTGATCTGGAGACCAGGCCACAATCGCAGTCTGTTAGTTCGGGATTGGGGAAAATAGTCAGGATCAATAAAGACGGGCAGCCCGTTTCGGGTAATCCTTTCATGGGTCAAGCTGGCGCAAGGCCGGAGCTGTATTCTATTGGACACCGAAACCCGCAGGGATTGGCGATTCATCCGGTAACCGGCGACCTGTGGGAAAGCGAGCATGGTCCTAGAGGAGGGGATGAGATTAACAGAGTTGAAGCCGGTGCTAATTATGGCTGGCCTACAATAACCTACGGAATTGAATATAGCGGAGAGCGTGTGGGTGAGGGTATTTACCAAAAAGAGGGCTTGGTGCAGCCTGTGTACTATTGGGATCCGGTAGTGTCGCCGAGTGGCATGACGTTTTATAGTAGTGATCGTATTCCAGAGTGGCGAAATAACCTTTTTATCGGTGCCTTAAGTGGTATGCATATCGTTCGTCTGGTAATCGAAAACAATAAGGTTACGGGAGAGGAACGGTTGCTGACGGGAGAAAATCAGCGGTTCCGGGATGTTACTCAAGGCCTGGATGGTGCCTTGTATGCGGTTACTGATCAAGGTAGGTTGTACAAAATTGAGAAAGAATAGAAAGCCGACAAAGCTGAATTAGTTGAATCAATAGCCATTTATAGAGAGAATTTCCGTTACCGCATCAGTTAATTTTGGTTGACTGAGGTAATTAAGAAATGATCCGAAAAGATTTACTAAAAGTTTTACTGGTATTTTGTTTTGTAGTTTGCGGTTTTCGGATTAGCAAAGCTCAAACGGTACAGCCATTCATCATGGATATGGTTCACCACAACCCTGGTGAACCATTAACCGAGACAGCTTTCAGCGACCCCGAGTATCTAAAAACGTACGGTTATAACGGTATTGTTGTAAATGACTTCACATTTGCACACGCTGCTTTAACGTTTGATAGCTTGAATCGTGATATCTTCCCGGCCGGAAGTAAAGAACGGGCCTGGGTTATGGCTGCAGCTGAGCGTGTAAGAAACAATATATCCAGGGCAAAGAAGGCCGGTTTGAAGGTATATTATTTTACTGACATTGTCGTTGTACCAAAAAAGCTTGAAGAAATCTATCGGGATGAGATTGTTGACAAAGACGGGAAAATAACTTTTGACCGCCCCAAGACAGTTGAAATTCATCGAATCATGCTGGCCGAGCTGTTCGAGAAGTTTCCGGATCTGGACGGATTGGTCATTCGTACAGGTGAGACCTATTTGAACAACGTCCCGTACCATACGGGTAATAACCCCATCACCCGGGGTGTTGATAGCCATGTAAACCTCATTAATTTTCTAAAAGACGAAGTTGCCATCAAGCGTAATAAGAAGGTCTTCTACCGCACCTGGTTGTCGGCCGGTATGCATGAAAAACCTGAGGTCTATTTATCAGTAACCAATCAGATCATCCCTCATCCCAACCTGATATTTTCGATAAAACATACAAAGGGAGACTTCCACCGGACATTCGATTTTAATCCTACGCTTACACTGGGTAAGCATCCTCAAATTATAGAAATCCAATGTCAGCGTGAATACGAAGGTAAGGGCGCTTACCCCAATTACATTGCCGAAGGTGTGATAAATGGATTCGAGGAGTTCGCATCAAACAGACCCCAGTCCGGACACAAGGGACTTGCAGAGATTAAGGACCATCCTAATATGCAAGGTGTGTGGACCTGGAGCAGGGGTGGTGGCTGGGTTGGTCCCTTTATTACCAACGAGTTTTGGCCCCGATTGAACGCGTTCGTGATCAGCCGGTGGATGATGAGTCCCGGCGCTTCTGAAGAGCAGATCTTCGAACAGTTTATGGTCGAGAACGGCGTGTCCCTTAGTAGCAGGAAGATGTTTAGGGAGCTTTGTCTTTTGTCGGCAAAGGCCGTGCTGAGAGGTCATAACAGCGCCACGCTGGAGTGGAACGACAGATGGGTATGGTGGACGAGGGATGAGTTTCTTAGCGGGACTGATGGTCCCATCCTGCGCTCGGCATTTGAGAAACTTTACTCCAGCTCTTTACTTGAAAAAGCCGTAAAGGAGAAGTATGAGGCCTTGAAGCTATGGTCTGAAATAGAAGCCTTAAGCCGGAAAATAAAAATCACATCAAAAGACGACGAGAAATATATCCGGACCTCTTCCCGATATGGGCGTTTACTGCATGAGATCATTGCTGAAGGCTGGAATGTGATGGCTCTTGGCTTCGTAGGAGACAAGACAGGCAAGTATGATACCGCTCAGATAAAAAAGTCCATATACAGGTACGATCAGGCCTGGAAATCATACCGCAAGCTAGAGCGTACAGAGCCGGCAAGCGCGACTTTGTATAAACCCTATCAGTTCGTTTTCAGAGCAAGCGGCTATCATTCGACAGCCGGACTGGATGCTTCCGTAAGTAAGTATCGACAAATCAATTTAGACTAACATTTGTATGAGATCAGTAGCAAATAAATTTTTACTCGCCTTGTTTTTATCAGGCAGCGTTTTACAGGCCAATAGTCAAACGATGGATGAAATGTGGGACAGCCGGTCTTCTGATCAGGAGCATCCGAACATTGGCTGGTTCAAAGATGCAAAGTTTGGCATGTTTATTCATTGGGGTTTATACTCCAAGCTTGCAGGTGAGTGGAAGGGTAAACGTTATTACGGAAGCGGGGAGTGGATTATGAACCAGGCTAGAATTCCGATTGCGGAATACAGTAAAGAAGCGGCAACGTTTAATCCGACTAATTTTGATGCAGAGAAATGGGCTCAGCTTGCTGAAGACGCCGGGATCAAGTATATGGTGATTACAGCTAAGCATCATGAGGGATTCTCTATGTATGACTCGAAGGTTACAGACTTTGATATTGTAGAAGCGACGCCATATAAAAAGGATCCGATGAAGGCTTTAGCGGAGTCTACACGTAAGAGAGGAATTCAGTTCGGCTTTTATTATTCGCAGTTTCAGGACTGGTATGAACCTAACGGTGGTAAGAATACCTGGGATTTTGACGAGAGCAAGAAAGATTACCAGCAATATTATAATAACAAGGCGATTCCGCAGCTTAAGGAGCTGATGACTAACTACGGTCCCCTTGGGATTGTATGGTTTGATACGCCGGGCGGACTAACAAAGGAGCAAACAAACGATTTTATCAAGGGACTTCGCAAGCTGCAGCCTAATAGTTTGTTTAGCAGCAGAGTGGGTCATGGTTTGGGCGACTACCGGGATTATGGTGACTCGGAGATTCCGGCGACACCTATCAAAGGGGCCTGGGAATCTATTTATACGCACAATGACTCATGGGGGTATATTAACCATGATATGAACTTCAAAACTCCGCGGGAAATTGTGCATCTGTTGGCACAGGTAGCTTCAAAGGGTGGTAACCTGATGCTCAATGTAGGCCCTGATGGTACGGGTAAGATTCCGGAGTATTCGGAGAAGTTCTTAAGGGAGACCGGGAAGTGGCTTGCCAGGAACGGGGAGAGTATTTACGGTTCGACATATGGTCTCGTCCCAGCGCAACCCTGGGGAGTGTCGACTTCTAAACCCGGTAAACAGTACCTGCATGTGCTCAACAGGCCGCTGGATGGCAAGTTGGTTATTCCCGGCTTTAATGCTAACGTCAAATCTGTCGCCATATTAGGTGGACCGGCGTCCGTTCCTTTCAAAAAGCGGGGAGATGTTTTGGAAATCACCCTTCCTGCCGGAGAAGCGGCGAATTTGGCGACAGTATGCGTAGTGAATTATGCCGGCAAGCTGGCAGATCTTGACTTGAACGCTCCGGTGAGCGTATCCAACCAGTTCGAGTTCAATTCTGTTGAGGCTATTTTTGGGAGACCGCAGGGCAATACAAGAGTTAGGTCACTTACATACAGTCATTATTATGGCGATTGGAAGCACACGACATGTGTGACGGGCATGCAGGATTCATCAGATGCGATTACGTTTCAGCTGAATGTGCTGAATCCCGGAGACTATCAGATCATAGCGGAGTATAGCTGCCCGGAAGAAAGCGCAAAACTGGAGGGCTCATTGCATATTCAGAATCAGCAGTATCTGTTCCGTACGCTGCGCACGTCCGAATTTGTAAAAAGTGCTCCGCTTATGTTTATCAAACATACTTTGGCTACTACCACTTTTTCAACACCAGGGGTTTATCCTGTCGTTTTGCGCCCTGTCGGATCAGGCAAGGAGTTGTTTAAATTAAAGTCGCTGATTTTAAAGCCGGTAAGGTAATGACCATAATCAAGACCGTTTGTTTATCTGCTATACTTGTTTCCTGGGCCTATTTTAGTACGGCTCAGGCTCAAACCAATACCTCAACTGGTTTCGGGTCCTTTATCCATTATTACGGTGATCTTCGGAATTTTCGTTACCTGCTTAAGCACGAAAAGGAAATCAACGTGGCCTTTCTCGGCGGGTCGATCACGAAAAATGACGGGTGGAGAGACCAGGTTGGGGAGTATCTGAAAAGCAGCTATCCCCATATCAGCTTCAATCTGTTGAATGCCGGTATTCCTTCTCTTGGCAGCGTTCCCCATGCTTTCAGGTTTAAGGAAGACGTGCTCGCCAAGGGGAAGGTAGATCTTCTTTTTATAGAGTCTGCCGTAAATGACCGGGGAAATGGTACTCCGGAAATCCAGCAAAGACGGGCACTGGAGGGGATAGTGCGGCAGGCCTTAAAATCCAATCCGCATACAGACATCATTTTAATGGCTTTTGCGGATGAGCTGAAAATGGAAGACTACAGATCGGGAAAGGTTCCTCCGGAAGTAAGGATTCATCAGGAAATTGCTTCGAAATATAAATTGCCGTTTATCAATCTCGCAGAGGAGGTGACTCGTAGAATAGACAACAAAGAGTTTAGCTGGAAGGAAGATTTTAAGAACCTTCATCCCTCGCCATTTGGCCAGGATGTCTATTTCAGATCGATACAAAACTTGTTCGAGCGGCTTCGATCTAAGGTTTTCCCGGCGAGTGGATTATCTGCTCATGTGCTGCCTCGTGCTATGGAGAAGAAGAACTATTGTTCGGGAAGGTACGTGCCTGTCAGTCAGGCTCAATCCATCAAAGGCTTTCAGTTAAATCCTGCATGGAAGCCTAAAGACGGCGCACGTACGAGGCCAGGTTTTTCTAACCGTCCCGTGTTGGAAGGAGAGGGAGCGGGA
Organism: Arcticibacter pallidicorallinus; assembly: GCF_003002875.1. Classification (GTDB taxonomy): domain Bacteria; phylum Bacteroidota; class Bacteroidia; order Sphingobacteriales; family Sphingobacteriaceae; genus Arcticibacter; species Arcticibacter pallidicorallinus. The sequence continues at coordinate 384,520 of NZ_PVTH01000004.1, read as the reverse complement.
GCAGAGTTGCATTTTAACTTCCAGGGGGATGCTGTCGGTATAGCCGTTAACTCGGGTCCGGACGCTGGGGTAATCGAATACAGTATTGACGGAGGAGCATTCAAGGAGATAGACCTCTATACACCATGGAGCAAGTCGTTACATCTGCCCTGGTATCTGGTGCTTGGGGATGACCTCAAAGCGGGAACTCCCCACCAATTAATGATAAGAATAAAGAACTCAAAAAATACCGCTTCAAAAGGCCAAGCATGCAGGATCGTTCACTTTCTGGTGAATTAGTTTCTCGTAGCATCTGACTAACTATACCAATATGCGTAATCATAAATTTATTTTCGTACTTATCTTTTTGGCAGGAGTGTATGCCAGCTTACAAGCGCAGCCAGCTTATGAGAGCAGAAATTCGGCTGTTTTAACTACAGCTCCGGCGAAGTTGCCGGTGAAAAGGGTTCCGGCTGCCGCTGTAGCGGGAAATGGAGATATAGGATTAACTCTCGGAGGTAACCCTGATCATTTGACATTTTATCTGGGTAAGAACGATTTTTGGCGGGCTCACCCGGTTTATCCAGGAGGTGGGATAGCTTTTCCCGGAGGGTTTGATATCATGATAAGTGATTTGGCGGGAGCCAGTTACCGTGCCGAACAGCAGATCGGTAAGGCACGTATCGCTGCGGAATTTGGAAAGGGTAAGTTGCGTGTACAGATGAATACTATCGTGTCGGCAACCAGTAATAACGTACTGATTGAGCTGACCGCTAACAGAAATAGCCGTTTGAAATTTAATTTGTGGCCGGCTGAAGGAAATACATCGGAGGTTTCTAATGGGAAAGATAAGGATGTGTATCGGGCGGTACGATCATTTGCCAACACCCCGATGCTGGAATGGCCCTCTCATGTGGCAATTGCCATGAAGGTTTTAAACGCAACAACTTCTTCTGAGCAAAGTGTTGAATTGCCAGCCAATAAGAAAGTTGTCTTTGTGTTGAGCATGTTTACCAATCATGATCGGGTTGATTGGAAAAGTCACGCTATCAGCAACGTTCAGAATATCGATGAACAGGCGGTAGCACGACTTAAAGAAAGTCACGAGCAGTGGTGGTCGAATTTCTGGAGTAAGTCTGAGATTCAGATCCCCGACAAGATGCTGGAGAAGTATTATTATACGTCACAATATCTTCTGGGAAGCAGCTCACGGAAGGACAAATTTGCTCCGGGCATCTGGGGGCCTTTCATTACTCAGGATTCGTCGCTTTGGGGTGGTGATTATCATCTGAACTATAATTACCAGGCTCCTTATTGGGCAGCGTTTTCATCTAACCAGATCGATCTGACGGATAATTTTGATCAGCCTATCCTGGATTATATGGAAAAGGGAAAGGCGCATGCACGTGATCTACTCGGACAAAATGGTATTTATTATCCGGTAGGAATTGGTCCCAAAGGCTTAGTGACAACCCGTTGGCCACTCACGGAGGATGAAATGTTGAAAAGGTATGCCACGAGAGAAAATACCATTGACGGGGGATATAAGTTTCTTGGCCAGAAAATCAATGCTGTATTCAGTGTGGGAAATATGCTGATGCGCTTTTACAGCACTTATGACAGCGATTATGCGAAGCGTGTTTATCCTTATATGCAACAGTGCGCTATCTTTTGGGAAGAGTATCTGAAGTTTGAAAATGGGCGATATGTTATCTATATGGACCATTTCAACGAAGTTATGCCTAACATTCGCAACAAGGGAATATGGCGTAATCGCTTAGGTGATTTTAATTCCAGCTTATCCATTGGTCTTGTGAAGATGCTGTTCAAGGGAATGCTCGACGTAAGTGAACACTTGAATGTAGATGCTGAACGTCGGGATAAGTGGAAACATATCGTGAGTCACTTAAGTCAGCCCCCTGTCGGAGAGGTAAACGGTAGGATGGCGCTTAAAAGCGTAGAACGAAATGTTGATTCAGATAATCCACCGGCTGTAGGGCTTTCAAGGGTATCGATTCATGGATTGATATTACCCGGAGGAATAGCCGGCCCGAAAACAGATGCTGAATTTAATAAGATTCTGTTAAGCGACATTTCTCATTGGAAGGATAATATTGCTTCGAAAGCTGACTGGGCTAATACATCAGGAAACGGTATTGAGACTTGTTTTCCGGCAGCAGTACGAGTGGGGTATAGCGCAGATTCGGTTTTGATGTATCTGAAAGAAAGAATTTCGGCACAGTCACTTCCAAATTTCTGGATCACTCAAGGTGGTGGTGGTATTGAGACACTTGCTGCTGTGCCACTCACTATCAATGAAATGCTCATGCAAAGCTACGAAGGTATCATCCGGGTGTTTCCAAACTGGAACAAGCGGAAAGACGCAAGTTTTAAGACGCTTAGGGCTTATGGGGCGTTTCTGGTTAGCAGTAAACTGGAAAAAGGGAGTATTCAGTACGTTGATCTGGACAGTGAAAAGGGCCGGGTCTGTGTAATGGAAAATCCCTGGCCCGGAAGGAAGATCAAGGTGGTTCGCGGCAATGGCAAGACCGAATTTGTTGAGGGAGAAAGGGTATCTTTTAGCACTTCTGTTAACGAACGACTGAGATTAATGGCTATGTGAAACCGGGTTTTTCAGGTTGTGATGTCAATATAACAGACCATTTAGCCAATTGAGGGGCACTTTCTGATCTCGGAAAACCCGGATCTTCGTAATCAAAGTAAACCTAATTTTTTCAGATGTCTGTAAATAGAACAAGCGGAATAGTATTGTTTGTCAGTGTCGTTCTTGGTGCTCATTTCCCGGTGGGCTCCATGGCACAGAATAGAACGAAGTCGATTTACCAAAAAGGTTGGATTGACTTAAATAAGAATGGGAAGAAAGATATATATGAGGATCCGGCGCAAAGTATAGAGAGACGGGTTGAGGATCTGTTATCTCAGATGAACACGGACGAGAAGACCGCCCAGACGGCTACGCTTTATGGGTACGGGCGTGTACTTCAGGACGAGCTACCCAAGCCGGAGTGGAAGAGTTCAATCTGGAAAGATGGAATTGCCAACATAGATGAAGAGCTAAACAGCGTGCCCAACAATAAGAAGGCCGCTACCTCTTATTCTTATCCTTTCAGTAAACATGTAAAGGCTAAAAACACCGTACAGAGGTGGTTCATAGAAGAAACCAGGCTGGGGATTCCGGTCGATTTCACAAATGAAGGAATTCACGGGCTGTGCCATGAAAAGGCAACACCTTTTTGCGCTCCGATCGGTATCGGCAGTACATGGAATAAAAATTTGGTGGGAAAAGCCGGGCATATCGTTGGCCGCGAAGCCAGAGTTCTCGGCTACACGAATGTTTATGCGCCGATCCTGGATCCGGCGCGTGACCCGAGGTGGGGACGTGTGGTAGAATGTTATGGAGAGGATCCCTTTCATATTGCTGAGTTGGGTAAGCAGATGGTTTTGGGAATACAGGCCGAAGGAGTAGCTGCAACCTTAAAGCATTATGCAGTTTATAGTGTTCCAAAAGGGGGAAGGGACGGCCACGCACGTACAGACCCGCACGTTGCTCCGCGTGAAATGCATCAATTGTATCTGTATCCTTTTAGAAGAGTTATTGAAGAAGCCCACCCTATGGGCGTCATGAGCAGCTATAATGATTGGGACGGGATTCCCGTTACCGGCAGCTACTATTTCCTGACGGAGTTGCTGCGTAATCAGTTTGGATTTAAGGGCTATGTCGTGTCGGATAGTGAGGCGGTTGAATTTATCGCGTCTAAGCATCATGTTGCTGCGGATTTTAAAGGAGCTATTGAACAGGCCCTAAAGGCTGGTCTGAATGTATGGACGAATTTCAGAGATCCGAAGATTTATCTGGAGCCTCTGCGTGAGTTGGTTAAGGAGGGCAGGGTTTCCACCGAGGTGCTCGACCAGCGCGTCAGAGAGGTGTTGACCGTCAAGTTCAGGTTGGGGCTTTTCGACAAGCCTTTGGTTGATGATCCGCGCAAAGCGGATCGTTTGGTACATACCCAGGCAGACCGGGATTTTGCTCATCAGCTTAACAGGGAGGCATTGGTGCTTCTAAAGAATGAGGCTAAGACGTTGCCATTGAGTAAGGATAAAGCCATGAAAGTATTGGTTACCGGACCTCTAGCTGAGGAAGTCAACTATACAGTAAGCAGATACGGCCCCGGTAATAATCCTTCGCTTTCTATTTATAAGGCGCTGCAGGCATATGGTACTGAAAAAGTAAAGTTTGATTATGCCAAAGGCTGTGATATTGTTAATGAAGGATGGCCGGGTACGGAACTCGTTCCAACGCCCTTAACTGACGAAGAAAATGCGGGTATAGCAGCAGCTGTTGAGAAAGCAAAGAACGCGGATGTGATCGTAGCTGTGGTTGGTGAAGATGAGAAACGGGTGGGAGAGAGTCTGAGCAGAACCAGCCTGGATCTTCCAGGGCGTCAGCAGCAGTTGCTCGAGGCCTTGCACAAAACAGGTAAACCGATTATCGTAGTGCTTGTCAACGGACGTCCGCTAACCATCAACTGGGCCGACCAAAATGCAGATGCAATTCTTGAAGCTTGGTTCCCGGGTCCTGAAGGCGCGAAGGCGGTTGCTGAATCCCTGTTCGGTGACTATAATCCAGGTGGTAAACTTCCGGTGACTTTTCCGAAATCTATCGGTCAAATTGAGCTTAATTTTCCTTTTAAGCCGGGTTCTCACGCGAATCAGCCTTCCAGTGGTGATAACGGATTTGGAAGATCCCGCGTTAACGGGCCGCTGTATCCATTCGGCTTCGGCTTGAGCTATACTACTTTTGGCTATGATAACCTAAAGGTTAGTCCGGAAAAGCAGGCTGTCGGAGGAAATTTCAAGGTATCGGTAGATATTTCCAATACAGGAACGGTTAAAGGAGACGAGGTAGTGCAGCTGTATGTGAAAGACAAATTAAGCAGTGTTGTTGTCTACGATTCCCAGCTGAGAGGATTTGAAAGAGTTCACCTTGCTCCGGGAGAGAAAAAAACTGTCACATTTGAACTGAAGCCCCAGGACCTTGAACTTCTTGATCGCGATATGAAAGCCGTTGTGGAACCGGGTGAGTTTGAAGTCCTGATAGGAAGCTCCTCGACAGATATCAGACAGCGGCAGCTGTTCCATGTAGAATAGTGTCAATTCAGTTGAATAATTCGCTAACCTGCTTACATAATCGCCTTTGTTTTTTCAGTCAATTGCGTCGATTAAAGGATCTGTTTAAATCTGTCTTTAAATACTAACAATAGCAATTAACCTAAAGATTAAACCAATTGATATGAGTAAAATTTGTACCCGATCTTTTTCATGTTTGAGCATAAGTAGTAAGTGGATAGCCGGGGCCACCAAGCTGCTTATACTTCTATTCTTTATGAATATGAATTCAGACGCATTTTCTCAGGCGGCTGTGTCCATTAGCGGAACCGTGACGGATAACAAGGGAGAGCCTCTTCCAGGCGTCAGTGTACGCGTAAAGGGAAAAACACAAGGAACCAGTACGAATGCTTTGGGAAAATATAATCTCAGAGTGACCGGAACCGGAATTACACTGCAGTTCACTTTCATAGGCTTCGAAACCAGAGAAGTCAATGTTGGCTCCCGGACTGTCGTAAATGTGTCTTTGGCAGAAAGTGCCAATACGCTTCAGGAAGTTGTAGTGAGTACCGGATACGGCGGTTCTGCAAAGAAAAGGGATCTTACAGGCCCTATCAGTACTGTCGGTGAAAAGGCCATTGCTGAAAGACAACCCGTAACCATATTCGATGCCTTGCAAGGTCAGGCAGCGGGTGTGCAGGTGTCTAATGACAATGGTGATCCATTCGGTCAGGGAACTATTCAAATCAGGGGAGCCTCATCACTTAATTCCGGGAATGGTCCTCTCTATGTGATCGACGGTTTGATATCTCAGGACGCGTCATTTGTAAATCCTTCAGACATCTTATCTTTCGAAATTTTGAAGGATGCTTCCACCGCCGCGATCTACGGTGCGCGGGGTGCGAACGGTGTTATCTTAATTACTACCAAGAGAGGTAGAGAGGGACGCCCGATGGTGCAGGTAAATCTTTCCAACGTATTCGGCAGCTTGGCTAACAAACTACGCACTACGAGTGCTGATGAGCTCCGCTATTTCAGAAAGATGCGCGGAGGTGGCGACGGTTTTGGTGGAAACATCGATTCAGTTAACCCTTACCTGAACGCAGATAATGATTTTCAGGATTTATTGTTCAGGAAAGGAAACAGAAAGGTATTAGGTGTGAACGTCAGTGGAGCAACAAAAGGCTTGAGCTACTATGGCGGGGTTACCTACACAGATGATCAGGCAATTGTTATTAACAGCTGGATGAAGCGTTTGCAGGCTAAGATCAATGTGGACTACCAGGCGACTCCTAAATTGAAGTTATATAATAATCTTTCTTACAGCTATCAGACAGGGAATCAGATTCCTATTGCAAACAGTGCCAAGCAAGTTTTCGAACGAAATCCATGGACAAGTTTATACCGGCCGGATGGGAGTTTAGCAAGTTATGTGGAGTCGAAGCGGAATCCGGTTGCTTTCGCCATGCTTAATGAAGATCTGGATAACGACTACACTGCTCAGTTCAATACGAAGGCTGAGTACAAACTCTTAAGTTCGCTTACGTTCACCACATTATTTAACGCCAGACTGGATAACGAAACGAACAGATCTTTCACGCCATCTTCCCTGACCAGTGGTGGAACGGGTGATGCCAGGGGAAGCAATACTTTCAATAAGGATTTCTACTGGGAATTCCAGTCATTCCTGAATTATGATAAAACATTCGCTAAAGACCATGCTGTTACCGGCTTACTGGCTTTCACTGCGGATCGGTTCAGATTTGACGATTATACGATATCGATGTTCAAGTATGTGAGCGAGGCCATCAATACATCCAATGCAGGTATGTTGGATCTTAATGCCACCGGAACTACTGCCGGAGCGTATTCTAACGTATCCGTATTCGGGCGTTTAGGTTATAACTACAAAAGCCGATATATCTTGCAGGGAACGATCAGAAGAGATGGATCGTCAAAATTTGGTATAAACAACAGATGGGGAACCTTCTTATCTGGTTCAGGAGCCTGGAGATTATCAGACGAGGAGTTCATGTCGTGGGCAAAACCTGCGCTTACTGATGCCAAGCTTCGCTTTGGTATTGGACAGGCCGGTAACGATGCTATTGGTAACTATTCTGCCTACACGCTGGTTAACTTCGGTGGCGAGTACTATAATGGAAACAGTGCTGCTGCGGAATCGTCAACCTTAGGTAACGACGCTATCAAATGGGAAACAACAACCTCAAAGAATATGGGGCTTGATCTATCCTTTCTTAAAGGACGGTTAAACTTTGTTGCCGACCTGTACACCAAGACGACAACAGACCTTTTGTACAGACAGGAAATTCCGAAAGAAACCGGAAAGTCAAACACCACGATCAATCTGGGATCAATTGAGAACCGAGGATTGGAAATGTCATTAACAGGTACCGCAATCTCAAATACGAATATGGGTTGGGATATAAGTGCCAACATTTCCTTCCAGAGTGGAAAGGTGAAGAAGCTTGCGAACGGCACGCCGTTTATCAGCGGAAACATCTGGAGAATTGAAGAGGGTGGTAAAATTGGCGATATGTTTATGTGGAAAAACTTAGGCGTTTATCAATATGATGTATCGAATGCTTATACGCCATCAGGTGAAAGACTGACCCCTGTAAATGTACAGGTTTCTGCAGACGGCATGTCGGTGGTAGATTTTGATGGCTATACATTGAACGGCCAGCCATACACCGGAGATGTTCGCAAGAAAGCAAGAAACGGAATTGTGCTTGAGGGTGGAGATACAGAATGGTATGACCTGAATAATGATGGACTGATTGATGATAATGATAAGGTTATCGTTGGAAACGGATTGCCTGACTTTTATTTCGGTATCAATAATAATTTCAGGTACAAGGCCTGGTCTCTAAGCTTTTTGTTTACGGGACAGGTAGGCAACGACATCTATAATAAAGTAAGAAACGATCAAAACGCTGCCTCATCTACTTATACACCGCCAATCTGGGATGCGGCAACTACAGCCTGGGCTAAGCAAGGAGATATTTCCAAATATCCTAACTGGGTAAGAAAGAACGATCGACAGAGTATCGTTACGGGTTATAACAGCCTTTACATCGAAGACGGTACTTTTATCCGCTTGTCGAGTGCTAGACTAACCTACACCTTTGATTCGAAACTGGCTAACAGAATGAAGCTAAAGGGACTAAGTCTGTATACATATGGTCAGAATCTTCTTACCTGGACCAACTACAGCTGGTACGATCCAGAGTTCAGTTCTTCAGGTTTAGAGATCGGTCAGGATAGCGGAAGATATCCTAAGAGAAGAGAGATCGGTCTAGGTGTAAACGTTAATTTTTAGTAGAGATGAAAAAGATATTAACAACCATTATAGCTGCAGCCATTTTTTTATCTGGGTGTAAGGATTTTTTAACAGAGGAGCCCCTGGCGCAGGTTGCCACAGAAGCCTACTTCAAGTCGGGTAAGGATATTAATTCAGGGTTGGCAGGTGTGTACAGCTCATTTCAGGAGATGATGACCGGAACCGGGGAAGGATTTTCGGGAATGTACCATTACTGGGGTGAAGGAAGATCGGATAATTTTGATCGGTCACAATATGCAAACAGTATGATATCTGAGCTTGCCATCAATACATTGACATCGGGTAACGGTTCTGCGAACTGGAATAACCTATACCGTACCATTGCAAGGGCTAACCTGATGATTCAGCGTTTGCCTGATGTTCAGAAATATGATCCGAATGTTTCGACGGCAACGATCAACTCTGCGCTGGCACAGTGTTATGCTATGCGTGCGATATGTTACTTTTATATCGTACGTATATGGGGAGATGCACCCATTCGTACGGAGGCGTACGAAAGTCTCAGTGTAGACCCGGAGCTTCCGAGAGAATCCAAGGAAAAAATCTTCACGGAGGTAATCATTCCTGACCTGACGATGGCTTATGATCTTATTCCAAAGGCTCAGACTCCCGTGGTATGGAACATTAACGAGGGAGCCATTGCGGCCACGTTGGGAGATGTATACGCATGGAGGAAGGATTATGAAAATTCTAAACTGTGGCTTTCAAAAGTGTTTGAGGCGAGAGGACCCAAGGGTGTGGCACATGGCAATACCGGGGCAACGCTTGAGCCACAAGCTACCTGGAAGAATCTGTTTTTAAATCCTGCAATTACCAATGAAGCAATCTGGAGTATTCATTGGGATTTCGCCAACAACGGTTGTGCTTGTATTCCGGTATCTGTAGGCAAGACGAACAACCCGGTACGGGTGGACTCTATTATTCATGAGGATTGGAAAAAAATCAAAGCTGATACGCGTGTTGCCAAGACTATAGATACCCTTCCCGGACTAGGACACATTGATAAGGTGGTAAAATATCACGACGTTAAGACGTTCGGAAATAACGCCAGTATAAACGAAGCGTTTCCGGTATATCTGGTTATGTACCGACTTGCTGATGTCTATCTACTATACGCAGAAGCATTAAACGAGACCGGATCGCAGTCTGAAGCGATCAGGTACCTGAACCTCATCAGAACCAGAGCAGGCCTTCCGGCGATTACAGCATCAAGCCCGGAGGCGGCCAGCAAGGAGACTCTTGCCAGTGCCATCCTTGCTGAAAGGAGATACGAGCTTTTTGCTGAGGGTAAAAGGTGGTTTGATATCGTAAGGGCTGATAAGGTAAAAGAGATCATGGATCCGATAATTAAATATCGCGTTGAGCGAATTACGCAGCGACCGGATCTTGTCGGTTTCGGCACAGATATGAACAAGATATTATGGCCGATTCACAGAACCCTTTTAGAGGACAATAAAAAGTTAGTTCAGAATCCATCTTACAACTAGTAAATATGAAAACCATAAAAAATATAACGTCTTGTTTGTTTCTTTTCATCCTTTTCAGTGCCATTCAGGGGTGCACCCTTTTCGGCCTGGATATGCAGGAAGACTATGACCGTAAACCCAATACGCTTAATCCCAATCTGAACAAGACAGCCTGGCAATATTTGAAAGAGCGCGCTACAGGTTCTACTGTAAATGATCAGATTTTTAGCAGAATGCTGGAAGGAATACAGTATGCAGAAATCGATAGCAATGAGTATAAAAAACCAGGCCGGACCTACATTTTGCTTCATAACGACGCGATCAATCGTGCCACTACTCCCCCAACAGACTGTTTCTTCGGAGCAAATATGGTAAATGCAAAGCCGGCAACAGCCTGGAGCAGTTATCCTAAGGAGTTTGTAAAAAGGTATTTCGAATACCTGATTCTGGAAGGCGAGTACAGTCATTATACACTTCCTGTTATAGAAGCGGTAAAGGCTAATACAACTGCACCTGCGGGTTCGCTGGTATCACTTCCGGCAGGTATCACCAGGCATTCAACTGCGCCTTTTGTACCAAACCCGGAATCCAAAATGTCTTTGCGGGTGCTGAACAGCTCACCGTCTAACACCTCCGATTATCCTGTTCAGCTTAATGGTACCAGGAACGTGAGGACCAGCAGCCTTTTGGCTACCAATGGAGTTGTACATGTAATCGACCGCTTTTTAAGTACAACCATGCCTGATTAGTAAAAACGCAAATACACATTAAGTTAGGGAGTTAGCTCCACGACATTGGTTCAAACAAAAAGAGGCTGTATCATAGAACATGATTACAGCCTCTTAATTACGTATCGGTTCCGGACAAGAGGAATCTTTTAAACTTTGAGGAAGTGAAGCGATTTCAATTATTGTTACTATTATTTGTTTCAGCGATATCCGTCTGTGCCCAACAGCGAGTAAGGCTAAATGATAACTGGCAATTTATGCGTCAGGATTTGGGAGGAATTTGGGAAGCTGTTCGCGGAGTAGAGCCAGGGAGTCCGGAAAGCGTCCCTTTATGGGAAAATGTTACGTTGCCGCACTGTGTCAACGCCGTAGATGGGGTACATCCGGATCTTAACTATTATCAGGGGCCATCCTGGTACAGAACCCGGTTAAAAGTGAGCAATCCGTATGAAAACGGAAGAACGCTCCTGCATTTTGAAGGAGCAGGTCAAAAGACTTCGGTATTCGTCTATACCACGGAGGTGAAAACGCATGTTGGGGGCTATGATGAATGGACCGCTGATATTACCGAGGCTGTAGAAGCATTTAAAAAAACGGATATCTGTAGAGAACTATTCAATGGTGAGGTACCTGTATCGATACGAACCGATAACTCGCGTGATCTGGAAATGATTCCTTCAGATCTCTCTGATTTCAATATCTATGGAGGTTTGTACAGGTATGTTAATCTTGTTTATGCGCCAGCTCTTTCCATCGAGAAAGTTTTTGCTTTCGCTGAAGTGGACAAAACAGGCAAGAACGCAAGGCTGCAGGTAAAGGCGAGATTTTATAATCCGGATCAGGTTTCTTCAGCCGAGGCTGAAGTGAAACTACTTGACCAAATGGGGCGCATAGTGAGAAAGGAAAGACTGAAAGTAAATATAGAGGGTGGGTCGCTATCATTAACTGACTGGCGACTGAAAAATCCCCTCATCTGGTCTACCGATCGTCCTGTTCTTTATACCGTCGAGGTGAGTATTCACTCTTCGAATGGAGAATACAAACATGCTGAAAAGGTTGGATTCCGTCACTTTGAATTTATAGAGAAGGGGCCCTTCATGCTGAATGGTAAACGTCTTTTGCTGAAGGGCACACACCGACATGAAGATCATGCGGGTGTAGCTGCGGCCATGACGGAGGACATGATTCGTACAGAGATGAAGATGATGAAGGATATGGGCGTTAATTTCATTCGTCTGGGTCATTATCAGCAATCGCGTATCGCATTAGACCTTTGCGATAGTCTGGGTATCCTGGTATGGGAAGAGATTCCATGGTGCCGGGGAGGCTTAGGAGGTGATGTTTATAAAGAGCAGGCCAGAAGAATGCTTACTAACATGATTGAACAGCATTACAATCATCCTTCAATAATTATCTGGGGTCTGGGAAATGAAAATGACTGGCCAGGTGACTTCTCCCAATTTGATAAGGAAAAAATCAGAGCTTTTATGAAAGAGCTTAACGATTTTTCTCATAAGCTGGATAACTCAAGAAAAACGGCCATCCGCCGTTGCGATTTCTGCAGTGATATCGTGGACGTTTATTCTCCTTCCATCTGGGCAGGTTGGTATCGTGGAGTTTATACCGAATACAAGAAGGTTAGTGAAGCAGAATTTAAAAAGTACAAGCATTTTCTCCACGTTGAGTGGGGCGGAGATAGCCATGCACGTCGTCATTCTGAAAACCCGGACAATGCACTAATGAAGGTTCAGGCTGCGGGAGAAGCTGATGAACGTGCAGGAGATGCTTCTTTGTACGGAGGAAGCACCCGTGTTTCCAAAGACGGAGATTGGAGTGAATCGTATATCTGTAATTTGGTGGACTGGCATTTGAAAGAACAAGAAACCATGCCATGGTTAACGGGAACAGCACAATGGCCTTTCAAGGATTTCTCTACGCCTGTTCGTCCGGATAATCCGGTGCCTTATATGAATCAGAAAGGAGTAGTGGAGCGCGATTTTACCAAGAAAGAGGTATTTTACGTTTATCAATCTTACTGGACAGATAAACCCATGGCTCATATTTACGGTCATTCATGGCCTGTTCGTTGGGGCGAGGCAGGTGAGGATAAGATGATAAAAGTTTATTCCAATTGCGACGAAGCTGAGCTATTCCTGAATGGTAAAAGTCAAGGGGTTAAGAAGCGGAATAGTCAGGATTTTCCAGCAGCAGGACTTCGTTGGAATCTGAAATTTATTGCCGGAGAGAACCATGTCAGAGTAGTCGCCAGAAAGGGAAAGGTGACCGTTGAGGACTCCATACGTTTTCAGTACCAGACAGCGAAATGGTCTGCGCCAGCGAGGATGACACTCACTAAGATTGAAGATAAAGATGGTATTCAAACGTTTGAAGCCAAAATCGTTGATGAAAATAACGTTCCATGTCTCGACGCACGGAACTGGGTACGTTTTTCATTGGCAGGAGATGGGGAACTCATTGAACATCAGGGAACATCGTGGGGATCCAGCTTTTTGCAGATGTATAATGGCAGGGCAATAATTCGCGTAAAATCCACCAAGGGAGGGTATGTCGTTGTTGCTAAGTCTGAAGGGATTCCTACCGTTTCCATAAATCTTTAAAAGATGAATTTAAAAGCGAACTGTTGTTTGATAGCATTGGGGATCTGTTTTTCAAGCTGGGCTTCCTCTCCAGTTAAAAGCAAGGCATCCGCATTAAAGCTCTGGTATAACACGCCCGCAAGAGCATGGGAGGAGGCAATGCCTTTAGGAAATGGAAAAACCGGGGCAATGGTATTCGGCCGGATTAGCAGGGAACGGATACAATTAAACGATAACACGCTTTGGTCCGGATATCCACTCTCAGGAAACAACTCCGACGGTCCTGTTATTCTGCCGAAGGTGAGAGAAGCCATATCCACGGGGGACTATAATCGGGCCTCCTACTTATGGAAAAAAATGCAGGGGCCTTACTCAGCGAGATATTTGCCTTTGGGAGATCTTATTCTAGACCATCATCTGAAGGATTCTACTGCTGTTGCTTATTACAGAGATTTAGATATCGGTCATGCTTTAGCAACTACCCGATTTAAAGTAGGCGGAGTGAATTATTCAAGAGAAAGCTTTATCAGTCATCCCGACAAAGTGGTGATGGTAAAGTTAAGCGCCGACCGAAAAGGTGCTTTAAACTTTACTGCCGCATTATCAAGCAAGCTTCGCTTCAAAGTTGCTGCCCTGCAAAACGATTATTTGGTACTTAAGGGAAAGGCACCGAAATATGTGGCTAACCGAGACTACGAATCGCAGCAGGTGGTATATGATGAAAAAGAGGACGGAGAGGGGATGACTTTCGAAATTCACTTACGGGTGAAGACAGAAGGGGGCAATTGTACGGTATCAGGCGACAGTCTGAAAATTGCAGGTGCTACGACGGTGACCTTGTATCTTACTGAAGCAACAAGCTTTAATGGCTTCGACAAGTCTCCGGGGCTTGAAGGAAAAGATCCGGCGATTGAAGCCGGGGGAAACATGAAGCAGGCCTTGAGAAAGAGTTATGACGAGATTAAAAGGTCGCATTTGACTGATTATGCGACGCTCTTTAATCGTGTTAAGTTCTCTTTGGGTGAAGAAGAGGTAAAATTGACGACAGATGAACGCTTACGGAACTTTAACGCCTCAAAAGGCGACCCGGGTCTGCAGGTTCTATATTATCAGTTTGGCAGGTACCTGATGATTTCCAGCTCCAGGTTGGGTTCGCGCCCCACGAACTTGCAGGGGATCTGGAATGATCAGGTTCAACCACCCTGGGGAAGCAATTACACGATGAACATCAACACGGAGATGAATTATTGGCTGGCCGAAAATACCAATCTGTCAGAACTCCATAGGCCGCTTTTTGATTTCATGAAAGAGCTGGCAATAAACGGTTCAAAAACGGCAAAGATCAATTATAACATCCCGGAGGGCTGGCTGGCACACCATAATTCGGATCTATGGGCTAAAACGTCGCCTACGGGTGGCTATGACTGGGACCCCAGAGGTATGCCCCGTTGGTCGGCCTGGCCAATGGCAGGAGCCTGGCTTTCAACACATCTGTGGGAGCATTATTTATTTAACGGAGACCGAAAGTTCTTGCAGGAGGAAGCTTACCCGCTAATGAAGGGGTCTGCCGAGTTTATTCTCCACTGGCTGATCAATGATCCACACAGCGAATATCTGGTAACCAATCCATCCACGTCTCCGGAGAATACCGTTAAGATAGCCGGTAAAGAATTCCAGCTCAGTATGGCATCAACGATGGATATGGCCATCATCAGAGAGTTATTCACGGCCTGCATCGAAACGTCAAAGGTATTGGGTATTGACAGCGATTTCCGCCACAAACTTGAGGCAGCAAAGTTGAAGCTTTATCCGTACCAAATCGGTCAATATGGGCAACTTCAGGAATGGTATAAAGATTGGGACGATCCGAAAGATAGTCACCGCCACATCTCGCACCTTTTTGGTCTTTATCCCGGCAATCAAATTTCTGTATTTACTTCTCCTGAACTTGCAGCAGCGGCCAAGCAGTCGTTGATTCATCGCGGAGACGTCAGCACCGGCTGGTCAATGGCGTGGAAGATCAATTGGTGGGCAAGATTAAAGGATGGAAATCAGGCTTACAAGATATTAGCATCGGCTTTTACCTATATCGATCCCACGGAGAAACGAGAGCAAATGAGTGGTGGTGGCACATACCCTAATCTTTTTGATGCGCATCCCCCTTTTCAGATAGATGGCAATTTTGGCGGAACGGCAGGTATGACCGAAATGCTGGTACAAAGTCATGACGGAGAGATTGAGCTCTTGCCTGCACTGCCGGATGTTTGGAAAAGCGGGTATATCAAGGGGGTACGGGCCAGAGGGAATTTTGAAGTGAATCTGCAGTGGAAAAGCGGCCGATTGCAGCGTGCGGTTATTCTTTCGAAAGCAGGAGGTAATTGCAGGCTTAGAACGAGTACGCCTGTTGTGGTGCGTGGGACACAGACTCAAAAAGCTACGGGTGACAACAGCAACGCCTTGATTTACCATTCGGAAATACCCGTTTATAAAAAATCCGGGAAAACGGAATTGCCTTCCTTGAACTTAAAAGATACTTATGTTATCGATTTTCAGACGGTTGCAGGAAAAGAATATGTTATAGAAGCAGCTATGCCTTCAGATACTAAGTTTTAATTATGAACAGACTTAAAGTAAGCTATCCGGCAATGTTACCCGTTTTGCTGGCCATCATGCTGATGACTATACCTGACGGCGGAAGCGCACAGGTGCAGGGAGATGAAGACCAGAATATGTTTAATCAGGCGCAGCAGCGAGATCATCAGGCTGTTGAAAAAGCAAAACGCAGCTGGTGGACAAACGCACAGAAAACACAGTCGGACAGACTAGTGTGGTGGAGAGAAGCCAAATATGGCATGTTTATTCATTGGGGTATTTACTCAGATCCTGCAGGAGAATGGAAGGGAAAGAAAGTAGAGGGATATGCAGAGCATCTTATGCGTAAAGAGCAGTTGAGTAAATCAGCGTACAGCAATCTCGCCCGAGAATTCAATCCGAAACTGTTCAATGCAGAACAGTGGATATTAGCAGCGAAAAATGCGGGTATGCGTTATTTCATCGTTACCGCCAAACATCATGATGGCTTTGCTTTGTGGAATTCAAAAGTGTCTGACTTTGATGTATTCGATCAAACGCCATTTAAGCGTGATCCTATGGAGGAGCTGGCAGCGGCAGCGAAGAAACATGGGATCCGCTTCGGGTTTTATTATTCACATGCCTTTGACTGGGAGCATCCTGATGCGCCGGGGAATGATTGGGAATATTCCAATCCCGGAGGCGATAAGCTGCTGGGAGGCACTAACTGGTTTGATGCGAAGCCTGAATGGTTACCAAAAGCAGCGAAATATGTCGACGAAAAGGCTATTCCGCAAATTAAGGAGCTGATTGCTAATTATCAGCCGGACATCCTTTGGTTTGATACACCACATAAACTTCCCTTATCAGAGAATCTTCGCATTTTGAAGGCGATCAGGGAAGCAGATCCGAACATCGTTGTAAACGGGCGTCTTGCCAGAAGCGCATCCTTTAATTTCGGTGATTATATTAACACGGGTGATCGCCCGGCTGAGTTCAGGTCGGTTGATGGCGACTGGGAAGCCATACCGACAACAAATGAGTCGTATGGTTATTCCAGGCACGATATTAGTCACAAGTCGGCCAGGTTTTTTATCCAGCTTTTAGCCAAAGCTTCGGCAAAGGGTGGTAATTTATTAATGAATATTGGCCCTAAGGGTGACGGGAGCTTTGATAGCAGAGATACACAGATTTTGGACAGTATAGGGTCCTGGATTCATAAGAACGAGGAGAGTATCTATGGCACACGAAAAACACGTATACCCGTCCAATCCTGGGGAGTCATAACCGAAAAGCCGGGAAAACTCTATCTGCATGTGTTCAACTGGCCCAGGGATGGGATCTTAGAGCTGGGCGGTCTGAAGAATAAGATTTTGAAAGCATATGTCTTAGCTGATCCAAAGAAAAGCGCCCTGGAAGTGAGGCAAGCTGGAAACGCCGATTTTACGATTAAGGTTCCACAAAAATCTCCGGATGAGTCAGACGCTGTAATTGTTGTGGATATTTCGGGAGAAGTAGTACCCGATGTGGAAAGAAGGATTAGTTCCAAAGAAGGCATTAATCGTTTGCTTGCTTTTGACGCAAACATCCACGGGACAGGTTTCAGTTTCGGAGATGGGAAAGCGAATCGTTATTTTGCCGAAGGATGGAAGTCTGTTAATGACTATCTGACGTGGGATTTGAAGGCACTCCAGCGTTCAAAATACAGGCTTTTGGTCCGTTACCTTCCAGTAACAGAAGCGGGGATGGCTTACGATATCAATATAAATGGGTCTCAGTTTAAAATGACTCCTAAAGGAGGTACGAAGGATATTCCCGTTCTCCACGAACTCGGTGTTATCGATTTGCCCAACTCTTCTTTCCAGCTTTCATTAAGACGGCTGCATACAGAAGGATCGGAGCTGTTTAAGCTTCTCGAAATACAATTAATGCCCCTGGTTAAGTAAATAAATATTGAATTATGAAATATAGTTATCTCTGTATCGCTGTGCTTGCAGCTTTCTTTTATAAAGATGCTGATGCGCAAGAATTGAAAATTAACAAAGCCATTAAACACTCCGAAAAGCAAACTTCTGTTATGCTTACTGAAGTTATCAAGGCGACTGATGCTTCCACGCCTGAACTCGTATCTCCCCGGACGCTTGAAGAAGGTAAGTTAAAACTTGTGGCATCCCGGGATTGGACCAGTGGTTTTTTCCCCGGGGTATTATGGTACTTGTATGCGCATACGGGAGCAAACAAGTGGCAGAACGAAGCCAGGAAATATACCTCTAAGATAGAAAAGGAGCAGACCAATGGAACGACACATGATATGGGATTTAAGGTTTACTGCAGTGTTGGCACTGGGTTAAATATTACGCAGGATCCTCACTACAAAGATGTGGTGATACAATCTGCGAAAACCTTGTCTACCAGGTTTAACCCTAAAACCGGCGCCATTCTTTCCTGGGACCATAGCCGGGATAAATGGATTAATCCTGTAATTATCGACAATATGATGAACCTTGAACTGTTATTTGCGGCAACAAGGCTCACAGGCGACTCCAGTTTCTATAAGATCGCTGTTCAGCATGCCAATACGACGATGAAAAATCATTTCAGACCAGACTACAGCTCTTATCATGTAATTGATTATGACCCGCAAACCGGTGAGGTGTTAAAAAAGCAAACGCATCAGGGTTATAGTCATGAATCGGCGTGGTCAAGGGGGCAAGCCTGGGCTGTTTACGGATATACACTATGCTACCGCGAAACGAAAGATAAGCGATATTTAGAGCAAGCGGAACATATTGCCGACTACATCCTCAACCATAAGAATATGCCCGAAGATATGGTCCCTTATTACGACTTTGACGCCCCGAACATTCCGAACGAGCCTAGAGATGCATCTGCAGCTGCGGTTATTGCCTCCGGTCTATATGAACTCAGTACATTTAGCCAGAGTGCAAAACGATATAAAGAGTCAGCAGATAAAATGATGGTCAGTTTAAGTAGCAAATATATCTCGCCATTAAAGCAAAACAAGGGTTTTATTCTGCTGCATAGTACAGGATCCAAGCCATCAAACAGTGAGGTGGACGTGCCCTTAAATTATGCCGACTACTATTACCTTGAAGCTTTATTGCGGAAGAAAAACCTGGATGCCGGGGCTTCTGTGCTCAGGTTACGGAAGTAAACAAATAAAGTGTTCGTTGTAAACTAAAAAGCCTGATTGGATTTTCAAAATCCAATCAGGCTTTTTAGTTTACAAGTATGAGGAGCAGGATGTACCACTATCGGTTTTGCCTGTCTTGATATTGAGTCATGTATAGTGATTGAGGATGTAAGCCCTTCTTGTTGGGATTTTCCCAGAATCCATCAGGTCTTTCGGCAAATCTACCCTTGTGTTTCTCTCCGATCGTCCCTATGCTGTAGTTGGTTCCAGAAACCCAGGGACTTTGAATCGCAGCTCTTTTGACGGTACAGTTCCACAAGACTTGAGTAACCCCTGCCCAACCGTGTCCGCTTCCCCAGTTACCACGATCCTGGACATTAATTTCCCCATCTGTGACAATATTATCATATAAGGTTCCAACAGCCCAGCGATGATGGGGGCCGATATCAGCATGTGTTTTTGTTGATTTTCCGTTGTAGAAAACATTCGGTCCGAGAGTACGGGCGCCTGTTACAAAGTCATGACGACCTTGAGTAGTTTCCAGATTCATGAAGAGATTCTGTTGCCCGTTATTATTGAAGGAGTACCTTCTGGCTCCCGTAATCACTGATTTTGCGTCCAGGCATTTGGAATCTCTTACCGTAATATTTTTTGCAGCCTCGTTAAGGCTTACTCCGGCGTAAACAAAATGTTTAGCGGTAATATTCCTTACCCAACCGTTTTCGATTTTATTAAAAAGGATACCGGTCCAGCTATGTTCTTCGTCAGTGTCATGAGTATAAGCAGATTCGCAGAGAATGTTCTCAATTCCAACCTCGCGAATTCTTCCCTCGAAGCTCGCTTTATAAATACTCGCTCCACCATACTTCTGTTCCATCTGCATCATGACAGGGTTGTCGAGCACAATGGTGTTGCCTTTGATCTCGGTAATCTTTCTTTCAAAATGGAGATCGAAGTCCTCTGGTTGCCACTGCAGTGTTCCCGGGCGTGTCACGATCGCATTCATTTTGATATCATTGATCCAGTTTGCCATTCCCTTTCTGAAGAGGACTACTTCGTCCCCTACCTTGTACTGGCTGGCTGACTCGACGTTCAATGTTTTGGTTCCAACAGCTAAATAGGGGTCTGTGACACGTACTCTGGTTCCGGGAACTTCCACAAGATTCCCCGAGCCTGTCACTTCAATGAGCGGCCGTTGCGATGATCCGCTGGCAATTAGCCGTGTTCCGTTTTCGCCATCTCCCTCGCCTCGTAATACGATTCCGCTACTAAGAATTTTTATGCTGCCGGAAATCTTATAAGTTCCTTTTTTCAGAAGTATAGCGCCACGGAAGCCGTTGTTGTTTAAAGGCATTTTTGCAACTTCGTCTATAGCTTTCTGAATCACCTGGTCGCTGTTTCCCTTGGGTTGAGGGGATACGGACCTCACTACAGGGACATCAGGGATCTGGCGATCTCCGTGATGATATCCAACTCTACTAAAGTCAGGTAAAATATTCCCTTTTTCGTCGGGTATATATTCAAGCTTTCCGGAAGTACCGATTTTTAACAATTCAGACTGCCAGATTTTTTCGGTTTTAGGGGCGAAGGCCAGGATAAGGACGACGCCTCCTGATAAAAGGATTTTCTTTATCATGTGAGTGAACTCCTGATATTAGCATGCAATCATCCGACCAACATGCGTCAGGATCAAGCGAATATATAGACATCGTTTTGGTAGATATATGACCATATTGGCAATTGTATCTGCTATTTTATCTGTCTTTCCTATTTACTTCGCTTTTTTAAGATGTAAGAGTTCATCGTTTGTGAAGAGCGAAACGACTTTGGATTTGTTCAAAAATTCTTTCTGATATGCTGAGGGACTGTTACCTGTAACTGTTTTAAAGTATTTATAGAAGCTAGCCGAATTATTGAAGCCGCTTTCATAGCATATTTGTTTGATGCTGTAATTGTCCTCTATCAACAATTTACAAGCATGGCCTACCTTCAGTTCCAGAATAAACTGAGAGAATGTTTTTCCGGTTTTTGACTTGAAAAATCGGCAGAATGAATTTGGGCTTACATTGGCGATTTGGGCAATTTCTTCGAGCGAAATTTTCTCCTTGAAGTGCTTGAACGTATAGGCATATATATCGCTTACTCTTTCGCTTTCTTTGAAATCGAGTTTGAAACCCATGGAAGACAGAAGAATAATACCGGGTGATTTGGCAATCTCATGAAGGGCCTCCATTAGCATGAGCATGCGCTCGAAGCCATCTGTCTGAAGCATCTTACCCATAAGTGTGGCGACGGTCTTCTTTGCTTGTCCAGTAATTTTTATGCCCCTTTTTGCTTTTTCGAGCAACTCTCGTATAATCTTATTTTCGGGTAGATTCAAGAAAACCTCTCCGAAGAAGTTAGGTTGAAAATGAGCTACCCTGATATCAACGGGAAGTGTATTGGCAGGTTCAAAATATTGGTCGTCAAAGCGTGAAATGTGAGGCATTTCAGACCCTATCAAAACAACGTCGCCTGGTTGAAAGCGATTGATACTATCACCTACAAACTGAGTTCCTTTGCCTTTATTAAAGTGTATGAGTTCCACTTCGACATGATAGTGCCACTTGTTATTGACATCCGGTACTACATCCTGCCTAACATTAAACGATTGTGTGGGCTCCTTTGAAAGTCGTAATAATTGAGGTTTCATGAGAAATGGTTAGTGGCAGGACTCTGGTTAGCAAGCCTGCGTTCTGTCTTATTCAAAGGAACATTTTGTTAGGGTTTAGTGAAATGGACGAAAGAGGATATCGAATGGATTAAAACAGAAAAGAGCCTTTTTGGCTCTTACAGAGGGGGGATGCATGGCCTAGAGGCTGTTATCAGACTTTGTTTTGCGCAGCCGTGAGAATTGTATTAGTTTTAACACAGTAAACCTAATATTAGTTGATGCGCGCCAGACAGTTTTGTGTGTTTGTTATATTCACAGTCCTTTTTAACTTAATAGGGGCGGTATGTTTTTCGCAGTCTGCAGCTCCGGATTTTAAACATCTCACCCGCCAGGAAGGTTTATCGTCGAACAAGATTAACTGCATTACGGAGGACAAGTTCGGCTTTATCTGGCTGGGTACTGAAGATGGGATTTCGCGCTATGACGGAGTTCGGTTTAAGTTTTATAAAACAGAAGATGGCCTATCGGACAATTACGTAAACTCGATATCATGTGATCCGGAAAACGGGGATCTTTGGATAGGAACCAGAAAGGGGATCTCGTTTTTTAACCGGAAGGAAGAGCGATTTTATAATAACAGCAACGTGCTGCATATTGACAGTAAAGATGCGGTGGTTTTTGGAACAAGTATTCTGAAAATTTATCTCGATAAAAGAAATTGCCTTTGGGTTGGGACATCACTTGGTCTGTTTTACTTCAATAAAGATATATCTAACCAAAAAAATCCTGTATTTAAGAGTAGCCGACTGATAAGTAAGAAGGTTGTAAACGACATATTTGAAGACTCAAAAGGCAGGCTATGGCTGGGAACGGGCGGTCTGTTTCAATATGATCTGAAGAGAAATCTAATGCTTCCTTACAAGATGCCAAAGCACACGGCAAATGTTCGTTCTATCTGGGAAGATAGTCGGAAAAATCTTTGGGTATCGACGGGCGATTTTGGCGTTTTTCTTATTGACGAGTTAAGAGGTGATAGCCGGCACTATAGTAAGGGACATTCTCTGCTAACTAATAATATTACGGGAGTTGTTGAAGATGAACATGGAAAGATATGGATAGGAGCAAAAGATGGTGGTGGACTTTATGCATATGATTATACAAGCAGCAAGGTAGATTTTCTCAGCGGGCATAGTAATATTCCGAACGATCCGAAAGGGATTACCAGTAATGCTATCACCGCTATTTACCGGGACAAAAAAGGATATATATGGGTTGGCACCTACGCCGGTCTTAACTATTACGATCCTTATAAAAAGAATTTCCTTCTCTATAAGGTCAATTTTAAGTCAGACGGATTATTTAATAGCAATATCAGATGTTTCTACCAGGAGCTGGATGGAAAGATTTGGGTGGGAACACGAGATGAGGGTGGCATCAGTCAATTTGATCCGCAGAAGGGTACTTTTACCAATTATAAAAGTAACGCACGTGCGGAAAGAGGCCTCACTGACGGAAACGTATTGAGCATTACCTCACTGGATTCAGATCGGTTATTGATCGGGACAAATAGCTCAGGACTGTTCATCTTTAATACACGCACTAAAGCATTCACTACGCCTGTTTTAAGATATGAGAATGCTGCAGTAATCAAACGTGGAAGAATTCAGTTGGTCCACAAAGATCAAAAAGGCACAATTTGGGTAGGAACGACCAGTTCTCTCTGCATATACGATCCGGCTAATTCATCGCTAACATCAGTTCTGAAAATTCCGTCTGCAGTACAGATTTTTGAGTATGATGAAGATGAGATTTACATCATAACGCTTTTCTCCGGAATGTACAACTTCAACCGAAAAACAGGTAAGTTACAACATTATACCCCAGGTGATAAGAAGTTTAATTTGAGTAATGGGCGGACAAATTCTATTCAAAAAGACAATAAAGGCAATTTGTGGATAGCTACCAACAAAGGTCTCAACTATTTTGATGTTAAAAAAAAGGAGTTTAAACTCTATACAGTTGCTGATGGTCTCCCCAATAATATAATATGCGGAATATTAATTGATAAGCATGACAACTTATGGATGAGTACCGTGGATGGCCTGGTAAACTTCATCACTTCAACCGGCAAGATAAATAAGTTCAATATTCATGACGGTTTGCAGGGTAATGAATTTGAGAAGGGGGTATGTTTGCAGACGAGTGATGGTGCTATGCTATTTGGGGGCATTAACGGCTTCAACTACTTTTATCCTGACAGTATCAGGAAAAATCCCCTGGTTCCTACAGTCGTATTGACCGATTTAAAGATCTTTAACAAGTCAGCATCCATTAATTCGGAAGAGTCGCCACTTAGTCAGAGCATAAGCTTTGAGAAGAAAGTGCGATTAAGTCATCTTCAGAGTTTTCTGGAGTTTGAGTTCGCCGGGTTAAGTTTTACATCTCCGGAAAATAATCAATATGCCTATAAGCTCGAGGGTCTTGAGGAGGAATGGAATGTTGCGGGCAACAAAACGTATGCATCTTATACAGGTTTACAACCCGGTGAATATGTATTCAGGGTGAAGGCTTCAAATAATGATGGTGTTTGGAGTGAAGATGAAGTGGCGCTGCAAATTGAAATAACACCCCCCTGGTGGCAAACCAGTATATTTCGATGGATATCTGCAGTTGTGTTATTGGGACTTATAATCTGGCTGA
Source organism: Arcticibacter pallidicorallinus (assembly GCF_003002875.1). Lineage (GTDB taxonomy): Bacteria > Bacteroidota > Bacteroidia > Sphingobacteriales > Sphingobacteriaceae > Arcticibacter > Arcticibacter pallidicorallinus. The sequence continues at coordinate 360,184 of NZ_PVTH01000004.1, read as the reverse complement.
ATTTTTATCGAACCCGAAGCTTAAGGATGCAAAAGCGCAAGCTCGATCAGCTGGTAAAGGCCCGAACGGAAGTCATTCGTCGTCAAAATAAGCAGCTCGAAGAAAGCCGGGATCAGGTGGTGAAACTGAACAGCCGGATAAAGGCGATCAGTGAATATCGAATGCAATATTTTACTCATGTGTCTCATGAGTTTAGAACTCCATTAACGCTAATTATCGGTCCAGTCAACAAATTGCTGTCGGGAGCGGCGGATGCCTTAGAGATAAAGGAAAATCTAATGGTCATTAAACGCAACGCAGGAAGGTTACTTCATCTGATAAACGAGCTGATGGACTTTAGGAGCATTGAGAATAAAAATTTGCCACTAAGAGTGAAGAAGATAAACCTGACGACTCTGGTGGATGAAATAGCTGCTCTATTTGTGGAACTGGCAAAGGAGAAGCGAATAACGTTTGGGGTAGAGCATGAAAATTTTGATGTTAAAGGAGCCGCAGACGCCACCAAAATACAGAAAGTGGTTTTTAATCTAATTGCAAATGCGTTTAATTATACAAATTCTGGTGGGGAGATTAGTGTAAGATCAAGAATCACGATGACGCAACCCTTGCGTTCCGAAGAATCTGAAATTACTTTTGGCAAGTGGATAAAGAACTACACTTACTTTGAAGTTTCTGTAAGAGATTCGGGTGTAGGCATCCCGGAGGAAAGCTTAGGTAAAGTATTTAAGGAGTTTTACAGGGAGTCATTAACCAATATCGATACTAAAGGAACAGGCCTGGGGCTTTCAATTGTGAAGGAATTGATACGCTTACATAAGGGTCATGTTACGGTGAAAAGCACGGTAGATATCGGGTCGGAATTCCTGGTCAGGGTTCCAATAAATATTGATGCCTACGCAAGTGAGCAGAAGGAAAGTCCCGGAAGAGACGGAGTTATTTACGAAAAAGGGCAGGTACTGGATCTTTTAGGGGGAGCGGTTTTACAGTCTAAAGAAGGGGTTCGTTCAAAGTCCGGGAAGGGAAGGGAGCATGTGCTGTTGGTTGAAGACAACGAAGAGCTGCTGCAATTTATATCGCAGCAATTGGCGACCGAATATCGGGTATCCCAAGCGCGGAACGGCCATGATGGACTTAAGGCCGCAATAAAGTACACCCCTGATATCATTATTTCGGATGTGGTCATGCCGGGAATGTCGGGGGTCGAGCTTTTAATAAAGCTGAAAGATGATCTTAAAACCATGCATATTCCTGTTGTACTTTTAACAGCTAAAGCAGATATAGAAAGTCAGATGGAGGGAATGGAAGCGGGAGCTGACGATTACATCAGCAAGCCTTTCGATGTCGATCTTTTTCGGTTACGAATTCGTAATCTGGTTCAAAGCAGAGTGAAATTACGCCGGCTATTTTCAACATCAGTAGAGGATGTTCCTGTGGAAACAGGGGTAATGGACCAGGACTCGATCTTTTTAGAAAAAGTCATATCGATTATCCGAAATAATATATCCAACTCTGATTTCGGTGCTGGTGAGCTTGCGGATCAGATGTGCGTCAGTTTGAGTCTTCTTCAGAAAAAAATCTCCAAACTTACGAGTTATTCCCCTACAGAATTTATTCTATTGTATCGTATGAAGAAGGCGCTGGAACTTATTAAGACGTCTGGACTCTCTGTGGGTGAAATTAGCGAAAAGGTAGGGTTTAAGGACCCCTATTATTTCAGCAGGTGTTTCAAGAAACATTTCGGTAAAAGTCCGAAGCTATATGCACAGACTTTAGGAGATTCAAGGTGATGATATTCACGATAGGTTAATTATTCAATCTTTGTGTGATTTCCAACTTCTTCCCGTTGGTTCCTGTTACTTTTATCGTCAAGGGGTTGGAGTCTTTTATAAATTTTCCGGTATATTTTACTTCTTTCTCGGGGCCTTCAAGGAAGGTAAATTCAATATCATAGTCCTTGAATCGGCCGGTGAAATTATGAATGTCTCCCAAGTTATTCTGCTCATTTCCGGTAAGTGTGCTTTCATTGACGTCTCTCTCATCTGCGGTGAAAAAAAAGAAAGTATCTCTGTTACTCTCCCATTGATTAGATAGGTTGGGAACAAACAGGTCCGCAATACCATCGTCGCCTGAACAGCTTATCAGTGAGATTACGACAAGCAGGGTGGTCAATAGCTTTTTCATAACATGAAGTTTTAATTGTTAATAGCTTTATTGTTAGCCAACAGTGAGTTCATATTCGTTACTCTTTCTCCCAAGCTGACCAATCTTCTTTCCATTGATGAAGAAAATATTTCCATCTCTTTCTTCAGATATTCCAGGCTTGCCTTCTTTTTGTTCTTGTTCGTTTCTTTGTTCAGATCGTAAAAGCGATTGATGAACGTGTAATTCACTTCGAGAATAAATGGCCGATGAAGATCTTCAATTGCGAAATCAATCAGGTTGGAGAATTTTAGAGATAGCTCTTTGCTGTTCCAGTATGTAGCAATAGCTTGTTGATAGATGTCTTTATTTGCGTTTAGAAGGTTGAAAATCTCATTGTATGCATAAATAGATCCGTTTAGTTGTTCGTATGCACCTTTGTTTGTTAAGGAACCTGAAAGAGACAGGAACGCGTCGTTGAAGTTTCGCGATTCATTTACATAATTGTTTAGGGCGGATGATATCAATGGAAAAAATTCCATCCGTCCTTCAGCCAGTGCGCTTTCATCTATGTCTTTATTGTTCAGGAGCTCAACAATCTTGTCGTACCCTTTCCGACTTTCATCTTCCAGCTTCTTGATAATCTTATTCTGCATACTGGCTTGTGTACTCGCTATTTCTGCTCTGATTTGTTTGACCGGATCTCCTGCAGGCTTCTTGATATAGATGTCAATGAAAGTCCCTGGATCTTTAGGCAATATGGCTTTCCCCTCCAAAGGATACATGATTTCATATTGCTTAAGATCAGAAGATTCAATATTAACGTAGCTAAGCTCTTCAGAACACTTGAAACTTATTACTCCCTGAGGATCCGTACTTAGGCGCTGTCCGCTGATTATAAATCCGGAACTTTTGTATGGGGTGTAATCCGCATACCTTACTCTGAACTTGTAATTTATCCCCTGTGCCAGTATAGGCTGAGTTACCAGGCATCCGAGTGTAATGAAGTAGGCTGTGTATTTCATTCTACCTGTGTTAATGTAAGAAAATCATCCTGATAGACCGTTCTTAAGCTGTTATAGACTTCTTTGTTCCCTTTGAATGCGATTATCCGGATCTCGCTACCTGGTTTAACCGGTAATTTTGCTGAGAAATTTCCAAGGCTGTCTGTATTTGCTATATACGAAGTGCCGACAAAACGAACTACAGCATCAGGTATACCGGTTTTATCATGGGAAGAATACAATCGTCCCTGAAGGGTGGTAATTTCAACATCTCTTTGGAGTTGAATTATCAGATTGGTATGATCGGAGGAATCACTTAGCTTATAGATTTGTGCGTTTTCAGGATGATAGCCTGAGACGTTTAAAAACAGATCGATCTTGCGGCCTTTGTACTGATCGCTTATACCTGTGAAAAAAGCAATACCCTCGCTGTTCAGGATTTTGGTCTGCTGGAAGAGATCTATTACAACATTTACTGAAGCATTCTCTGGAATTTTGTAAGAAGATTGACTTCCTGTCAAACGAACTGCGAGAGATAAAGGACCTTTCTTTTCGAGGGGCCTGTACTGATATCCGAAGTACATGACAATGCAGAATATGACAACTGGGCCAGCTAAGTAGAGTTTTCCATTGCTTCCTGAGTTTTCATACCTGCTAACAGACTTCATTGCTCCTGCCAGAAAGCCACTGGCAATAAGGCCAATAATGATAATCAAAAAGAAGTAAACGGAAATGTCAAGCTCTATTCTTCGTCCTGTTTTTATAGTAAAGAAAAAGAAGACTGCAAATAGAACAAAACCTCCAATAGAAATATAGATCCAGGTCAGTTGTGACAGCTTTTTCATAATGGATGTAACTAAATCTACTCATATCTAGTCTGGCCCGAAATAGCTAGTAATAGCTATTTTATCTCGCTCATGTAGTAGGTAAATTAGTTAAGTAATCCTATTCCAATAAATAGCAGAATCGCTTTAATTCGTTACAGATGGCTAGTCCGAAATTGATCGCTGGACCCATTCTCAGAAGGGTCGATAAAAAGAAGGTTTCTGTTTGGGTAGCTTTTTCCAGCAACTACCACTGTTCGCTGAATATTTATGAAGGGGATGGAATTAAACTGACAGCATCTGGAGACAATACTTCTTCTGTTACGGAGGCACCATTAACAACAGTTAAGAATACGGCCCCCACTGTACAGTTTGGAGCGCGACTTTGGATTGCATTGATCACAGCAGAGATAAGTACTCCGGGTCTACAAGCAGATCAGATTTACAGCTATAATGTTTTATTTGAAAGCAGCGATGATCCCAGCGATAAGGGCGATTTACGAACAGAAGGTTTGTTGAGTGATGAGAAGCACGAGGAGCGGGCGCAGAAAGCAATAGGCTATAAAACGGACGTGTTGCCTACTTTTCTTCTTCCTTCTGATGATCCTGCCAAACTTTTTTTAGCGCAGGCTTCCTGCAGGAAAATGCATGGGCATGGAGAAGATGCTCTCTCATATCTGGATAAAGAAATTGAAGATTTTAATAAAGCAACCACCAAAGATATTCAAAAAAGACCCCAGCAGCTCTTTTTAACAGGTGACCAGATCTATGCCGATGATGTGGCGGGAATGTTGTTACGTTATACCGGTAATGCTGATGGTTTTTCGCGCGTAGGGGAAGAACAGATTCGAGTCAGGGAAAATAATACATCACCCATCGAACAATTTACAGCAGAACATGTAACGTTTCCCCCTTATCTCCGACAATATATCATGTCGAAGTATGCAGGCTTTACGAGTGGGAGTGCGGATTGTCATCTAATTGGCTTCGAGGAATTCTCTGGTGTTTACCTGAACTACTGGAGCTTACGGTCCTGGCACATTGACTTTTACAAGAAGGTAGAGAAGCTTATTAAGGACAATAAAGATTCGGTACTCAATGAGGTAGTGAGCAGTCTGCTCGACAGCGAAGCTGTAGAAGATGATCCTACGTTGATTAGTGTGATCATGGACAGGGAGAATCTTCGGGGAAAAGCTAAGGAATATGTGTTCGATGAAGGTATGCGCGAGACGTTTGCAAATACTACCAACGCGAAATTTGTCCAGTGGAAGGAGAAGGTCCGCTCAACGATGCGTAGAGAATTGAGAGAGTTAGCCAATTTTGCGAGTACCTTACCGTCTGTAAGCAGGGTTATGGCAAATGTACCATGCTATATGATCTTCGATGACCACGAAATTACCGACGACTGGTACATCACGCAGCGCTGGAAAAATCAGGTGTTGTCAAAACCTCTTGGCAGGGATATTATCCGAAATGGTTTGATGGCTTATGCCGTCTTCCAGGATTGGGGAAATGTGCCCGATGAATACGTTCCGATAGGAGATAGTACAGAAAGTTCTTCTGGTCTGACGGAAAAAACGAAGTTCATCCGTCTCGTAAATGAGTATTGCTATCGTGTCGCGAATAAATTAAAGTTAGACACCTTGGTTTCTGAGGTTATCGAACCTATGGAGATTCTTTTGGGAATGGCAGATGAGGCCTCTAAATTAAAGTGGCATTATAACGTCGCCACCGGCAAAGCAACAACGTACGTGCTTAATACACGAACATCCAGGACGTATCCGTCACTTAATACTCCTCCAGGTTTAATTTCAGATGATTCATTTTCGGAGCAACTGCCGGAGAATGTTGCAGAATCTACACCGTTTACAGTCGTCATTTCACCGGTTCCTGTGCTGGGGCTGGCTAGTTTTGAAGAGTTGATACAACCACTTGCAGCATCAGTGGTTGGCCTTTCTCATAACTCCGGAGCCAATCAAGGCGTGGTAGCGGGTGAGATAGAATTCGATTTTGAGGCATGGAGTTTTAATGTGGCAGCTTTTGAGAATTTGCTCGAGAAATTAGATAATTACAAGAAGGTTATACTGTTATCCGGGGATGTTCACTACGGTTCATCAGCAGTGCTTGACTATTGGAAAGGCGAAGGAACAGCACCAAGCAGCCGTATTGTCCAGCTTACATCCAGCTCTTCAAAAAATCGCTGGATGGAGAACATGGCATTTTTTAAGTCAGCTATTATTCAAAAGATCTTCACAGGCATTGGATCTGATCTGGAAAAAGTTGGATGGAAGGATAAAATTCTGTCGCTTTCAGGAAACGTCAGTATCCGCAATAGGCAGCGTTTAAGACAAAATCCTGGTGTGATTCCTGTTGCCGGTTGGCAGGCAGGTGCAACGGTGAGCCAAAAACCGGATTATGGCTGGCGATTGAAGTTTATAAAGGACGACCGCTCTTCAGCGGATGAGTTTTTTACCAGTGATATTGACCTTAACAACGCCACTTCATTAAAAGATGGATACAAGAAGGTAGTGCAGAGGCATCTTCAGACATTCGTATCAGGCGTTTCCAAGCGGCTGGTATGGCCATCACATGTCAGCAAAATAACGTTCAGTGCCGATGGAGAAGAGTGGAAAGTGAATCATGAGTTTTTATTTAGAAAGGGGGATCTTGATATATCAAAAAGATCTGTAGGAAGTCATATTACTCATGTGATATCATTGAAAACTCCGGCCGCCGAAATAGTTAAACCCGTGCTACCTTAACACTATTTGACATGGCTGAAGAAAATAAAGACTTCTTTAAATCGCTTCTATCCAGGGTTAAGGATATTTTAGCTCCCGGAATAAATCTGCTTAGTGATCCTCAGTCAAGAGCGGAGTTCCTGGGCAGTTTGGGCATTCAAGACACAGGTACTGCTTTAGCAGCAGCTCCTGCCAACAGTCTGGATGAGTACATAGCCTCGGAATCCCAGGAAGTAGATGCCTTTAAGCTAGCGAGCGCCCTTGCAGACCTGACTCAGCTCATGCTGTCGATTGAAGGCTTTTTCAGGGCGGCAATAGCTGCGGACAGCGATTCGGAATTTTCAGCGGGAGAGGCGCTCGACACTTTCACTAACATGCTGGTTCTGGACTACATTCGCAGACGACAACCGACTATTCACAGTACTATACGGCTTTTATCCGTTCTTAGTCAGCAGACGGCAGAACAGGGAGGTTCTGTTAAGTTCATTAAGGAGGTGGTATTTGGATTCTTTGAGAGGCTTGGCAAAGGCTTTGAAAACTTCGAATCTGAAGAAGATGCAAAAGTAGTGTCTGATTCAATATTCCTTCTTTTGGGTGCGGGTCTGTTTATCATAAATCAAAAGATACTTAAAGGTAATGGCATCGAGTCTGTAAGTATTGAATCAGGCTACGGGTTTGAAGGCGTATCGCAATCAGCCACTCCTGTGGCCGACAGCATCGCAGACCGTTCATTTACTTATTCTGTTTCATTCACACCCTTAGATGATCCTGATAATATCGCTACGCTTTACAACACGCTTTCACTTGTTCCAAAAAGTCAGGGTGGTATATCCTTGGTTACCGATCTGGCCGGTAAGCTGGATGCGACGCTTCCGATTGATGAAAACAGGTCCTTAAAGTTTGATTTTGCAGGAGAAGGGATATTCAGAGTAGGCGAGTCACCTGAGGCAGAGGCAGGAAAGAACAATAAAGCAGCAATTTCTTATACAGACACACGAAAGGATCCAACCTTATGGTCATTACTCGATAAACCATCTATAAAGATCGGCATAGGAACCTATATGGTCGGGTTTAAAATTTCTCCTGATGATTTTGAAGTGAAGACCAAAATCGAAATGCCCTTTAAGTTCGGCCGGGGAGGCTTATCAGGGTTCCCTTTTGAGTTGCTGCCAGAAAAGATCGAGGAGAAAATACCCATAGCGTTTGGTTACTCATTGAAGCGTAACTTCTTTTTTGGAGATGGTAGCGCAGGTACAGATCCTAAAGCTCCGAGTACAATGGCAAGAACTACCGGAGAGCCGGCAGAGGACCCGGGTCTGGTCGCTGGTATTGCGAAAATGGTTCTTAATGCAATTGACTTTAGAATTCCCCTGCATCAGAATGTGGGAGGGGTGCTTGGCTTGCAATTATTAAATGTCCGTACAGGAGTTGAAGGGAATTTTGATACGATACAGCTGGAAACTTCTTTAGATTTCTGGTTGAAATTCGGATCTGTGCTAACCCTGTCTGTGAGCCGCTTAGGTATGTTGCTGACGCTGGCAAAACGAGAAGATAATGGGGGTGTAGGAGGATATGACATAAGTCCCAAGATAAAGCTTCCTAACGGAATAGGTGTTCGGGTAAATGCTGAAATAATTAAGGGCGGAGGATTTCTTTATATCGACGAGGAAAGAGGCGAGTACTTCGGAGCATTAGAGCTGGAATTCAAAAATCTGTTTTCTTTGAAAGCGGTGGGGTTAATCAACACGATCATGCCTGATGGCTCCAAGGGCTTTTCGATGATCGTTATTATTACCGCAGAATTTAGTCCCATTCAGCTCGGCTTCGGATTTACTTTATTGGCAGTAGGAGGGCTTTTAGGTCTTAACAGAACGGTTCAGGTAGAACCACTGCGAATAGGCATTAAGACAAATGCTATTAAAAGTATTCTCTTTCCTGAAGATGTTGTTGGTAACATAAGCAGAATTATAAGTGATATACGCGAGATCTTTCCGGTAAAGCAAGATCAGTTTCTGATTGGTCTGATGGCGAAATTTGGTTGGGGAACGCCAACGCTCATTAAGATTGAATTGGGTGTGATTGTAGAAGTGCCGGATCCTAAAATATTGATTCTCGGCGTTATCAGTACGAAATTGCCGACAGAGGAGGCGGCAGTACTTAAATTGCAGGTGAACTTTTTGGGAGTGATCGACTTCCAGAACAAGTTTATCTATTTCGAGGCTCATCTTTTCGATTCCATGTTGGTAGGCTTTCCGCTGACAGGTAGTATGGCGTTTGTAGTGGCTTGGGGGAATACCAGCTTGTTTGCTATCAGTATCGGGGGATTTCATCCTGACTTCAAAGATTACCCTTCCGTTCCTACTTTGCCCGGTGCTTTTAGGGAAATGACCAGGATTGGTCTTTCACTACTCAGTGGCAAGAATCCGCGTCTTACTATCGAGTGTTATATCGCGATAACCTCTAATACGATTCAGTTCGGAGCCAAGCTGGAATTACTTGCCTCAGGACCAATGGGCTTCAATCTCTATGGCATGCTCGCCTTTGATGCCATCTTTATTTTTGATCCGTTTAGCTTCGGGATTGCTCTTGAGGCAACCCTAGCTATACGTAAGAATACCAGTATTCTATTCGGCATTCATTTCAAAGGTGTTCTTTCAGGTCCAACGCCATGGCATGTAGAGGGTGAAGTAACATTTGGTGTGCTCTTCTTTGATGTGACTATCGGGTTCTCCGCCACTTGGGGAGATCGGCCTTCTGAAATTACCAGGGTAACAGTTGATCTCCTGGAAAAGGTAAAACAAGAGATCTTCGATATCCGGAACTGGAGAACAGAACTAGCTGAACACCAGCATCAAGCTGTTACTTTAAAGAAGCCCGAGGATGAGGAAAACGCTCCTGTAGTGCTGTTTCCATTTGGAGAGCTGAGGTTCAGCCAGAGATCCATTCCGCTGAATTACAAAATCGAGACCTATGGTAGTCAGGTTCCTCTTGATGTAAATCTGATCCGGATTTCGAAAGTAAAGATTGGCAGTGAGGAGGAGGCTACAGATGATGAGAAAGAAATGTTCTCGCCAGGACATTTTACCAAACTTTCTGAATCAGAAAAGCTGTCGCGGAAATCGTATGAAGCATTGCCGAGCGGATTCAAATTAAAAGACAGCGGAAAGTTATTGACTGCCAGTCCACATCTTGATCCCGTTGTAATGGATTACGAATTGGATTATACTAATGACGATAAAAACTTACCATTTAAGCTTTCCATATATGCATTTGATAATATGAAGCGATATGCTGCAGCTTCAAAGTCGGAATTGAGCTGGCTTAAGACGGCTTCTAAACCTCTAAATTCACCTGGAAAGGTTGAAGTGGAGCATAAAGGGTTTGCCATCGCCAAGACGTCTAACCTGACTGAGTATGATGCCAGTTTCAGGGCTACAACTTTGGCGGAAGTCAATAACTTTTATGATAACCTGATTAGATCCAACCCATCTTTGGCACATGAGATACAAGTTGTGGAGAGGTATGAATTAGCGGAAGTATGATGAACAAATAAAAAATTGAGCGATGAGTTTTGGACAGTATCAATTTCTTTCATGGGCAAGACGAGGAATTGCACGGCATATATCTGAGCAGGATACATTAGGAGCAGCTGCCGGTAATGCAAATGAAAGAGCCGGAATTTCGATTTCTGTACAGATAAACGAAACCGTTTTACCTGACAGAGTTTTTGCCTTAACAGGGCCTGGGGATATTACAGGTATACAGAGCAGTATGATCATTCGTACTGAACCACCACTGGGCATCGCAGATTATGAACCTAATCTTCTGCCGTATATTGAATTCTATGATGAAGACTTCCCCTGGAGATATAGTCCTGCTTCTCCGGCCGGCAACAAAGACCATTTACGCCCCTGGATTGCACTTATTGTACTAAAGGAAGGAGAATTTGAAGATACGAAAAGGCGGGAGCCCCTTACCTCCATTAAAATTACTGACCCTACTAATCTCCCACCTCATGACCAGCTTCATCTATGGGCACATATGCACTCTAATCTTCCTCACCAGCAAAGTGAGTTTGAGTCGTTTATTGATGATTTAGAAGAAGATGCAAAACGCGACCCCGATGGGGTTTACAGCAGGGTCCTTTGCCCGCGTAAGTTAGAATCGAACGCTTTATATCATGCCTTTCTTGTTCCCAGTTACGAAACAGGGCGTTTAGCAGGAACGGGGCGACCTACGGCGGATATAAAAGCCCAGCAGCCGGCCTGGCCCTCTACAGATTCAGAATTTCCAGTCTATTATCGATGGCACTTCCGTACAGGACAAAACTTTGACTTTGAGTACTTGGTTAAGCTTCTCGAGCCGAGAATAATGGACGAACGTGTTGGATTAAGACCAATGGACTGTTCCAGGCCAGGCTTTGTGCAGGCAGATAAAAACGAGGAAGTATCCTCTCCTGTACCATCAATCTTGTTATTGGAAGGTGCAGTTAAGTCGCCAAGCGCGAAGTCAACAGTTTTCCCCCCGGCGGAGACACCGCAACCTTTCTTCGATGAGATGGAGAAGCTGGCGAATTTAAATAATTATCAATTGGAGAACCTTGAAAATGACCCCTATGTGTCAACTCCGTACTATGGCATGTACCATGCCATGCGCAAAGATCCTGCACACCCGGGAAAGAAAGAGGTTCCGACCTTTGTTCCTGAATCGGGCAATTGGTATAATGATCTGAACCGTGACCCACGGACCAGGGTTCCTGCAGGTTTTGGCGTCCGTGTAATGCAGGAAAATCAAGAGAGGTTTATGGATAAAGCCTGGAAGCAGCTTGAAGGAGTGCTTGATGCTAACAAAAAGATGCGGCTGACTAAGTTTAGTGCCGTTATTTCGCAGCAACTATTCAATAAAACAATTCAGAGTCGGCCAGCGGAAAATCTCTTGAGTTTAACCTTTCCTTTAGCTTCCCGCATTCTGACCGAAAATGAAACTTTGAAGTTTACTATTCAAAAGAGCATCTTACCAAAAGCCATTTTTAGTGCGGGATTCAAAAAAATTACCCGGTCTAAAACTTCTTTACTTAAGGGTTTGAACGTGCAGAACGTTTCTGGAAATTTTGTGAACCTTATGGGGAAAATGAACCAGGTAAACGGACTCTCTGCCAAGTCTAAGTCTACTTTCAAGGGTATCGAAGGTTTGAATGCCATTACCTTCTTTGAAGCGCCATCTTCGATTAATCAGGTTAAAGGCTATGCTATTAAATCTAATCTGGAGCTGGAATACGTTTACACTCCTCCGGCCAAAGGAGGCTTTAAGAATATTGATATTATCAAAGAAATAGATAAACCTGTTGTTTTTAATCCCGGAGTACTTAAGACATTAGGTAATTTGGGAGGGCTCAAGCCGGTGAAGCTTCCAAAGGAAATTGAGCGTGAGCGCCCTTTCCCGGAGGTGAAGAGGCCACCATCTGATGTGGATATCAAAGTAGCCCCGATTCTGGTCAAGGACGTAAAAGTAGTTAATCAGCCGGATGTTCAAAAGCTGAATTTGGAAGTAAACCTGGCTTTTAATCAAGTCAACTCGCGCTTTCAATATCGAGAACCTGAGACGCAAACTCAGGTTTTACAGATGGCATCGATTAAAGCTTATGTAGCAAACACTTTGAATCCCTCTGTCTCCTATAAGAAGCTTATTGCCGGACAGATAAAATGGCCGGGAGGGACAATTAAGCCACCCAAAGAAGATTTTCTGCCTGCTATGGCTTATCCGGATATTCCTGAACCTGCATACAAGTACCTCGTAGATATCGATAAAGAGTTTCTGTTACCTAACCTGCAGTTGATACCTCAGAATACATTATCACTTTTAAAGACAAACCAGAAATTCATTGAAGCCTATTTGATGGGACTTAATCATGAGATGGGGCGAGAGCTTCTCTGGAGGGAATATCCTACAGATATGAGGGGGACATATTTCAGGCAGTTTTGGGACACCGCCAATTTTGTAACACCAGATACCAGTCCCCAAAACGCCGATAAGCTAAAAGATATCAGGCCCATACATCAATGGGGCAATTCCAGCTTACTGGGAAGCCATAATGCACGTGATGCGCAGGGAGATGCAGAGCAACTGGTATTCGTGATCAGAGGAGATCTGTTGAAGAAGTTCCCAAACACTGTTGTCTATGCACAAAAAGCTATCATGATAGATGGTAAGAAAAAGATAAGGGTTGATTTGACGTCAGAACAATATGCAAAAGAGGTGCGATTTCCGCTTTATCAGGCTGAAATTGTTCCGGATATTAAGTTGCTTGGTTTTGATCTGACCATTGATGAAGCAGCTGGCATCGATGAAACTCCCGGTTTCTCGGATAAGGATGGATGGTTTTTTATTATGGCCGAGGTGCCTGGAGAACCACGTTTCGGTATGGATGTTACTTACAATCCAAACAAGCCAGAGAGTCAGACCTGGAATGATCTGTCGTGGGAAAACTTCGGAGGGCAGAGTTTGAAATTCATCAGGAAGGAAATCGTTCCGGGTAATACCGGAAAGCCGGGAGGAAACTTCAATGTTTCTGCTGGAGATAAGAAAGGAAAATGGGGAGCAAGCTCTAGTGATATGGCTGCCATCCTTTTTCAACGGCCAGTAATGGTTGCTACTCATGCAACGGAAATGCTTGATATACCTGTACCAGACAATAAAGTTAGCAACAGGTTCATTAGCCTGATTGATTATATACACTCTTCAATCCGTTAAATCATGCCCACTCTTGATCAAGATCTTCAGAAAATAAGAGAAGCCCGTCTGCAAATCCAAAATGCCGACAAGGAACTATATCAAAGTAAGTTAAACCGGCAAAAAGGTTCGGGTGACTCTGCTACTGCTGATTTAAGTGTTCGAAGTGAAAACTATATCAAAGCTTCTTCTGCGTTAGATAAGGCCAGGAAAGAGCTTTTTGAGCGGAACGGCTATAAGAATATAGTTGCAAATATGAGTGCAGAGGTTCCTGTTCTCTTTTTTCCTATACGGATTGAAACACGCTTTGTAAATGTTGGTAATGCCACTGAATTATGGATCAGGATCTATCCGGATGATATTCATATCCATACACACGAGTCACTTTTGACAGAAGACGAGCATTTCGCAGGAAGACAATACTGGTTGAGCTTGCTCAAAATAAATAGGGAAAATATATCGGTTGAAGATCATAAGAAGGCTGTCTGGAAGAGCTTTTCTGAAGGCAGAGGTGTACAACGGGCACTTTGGGTTGCAAAACAAACCATGCCTCTTAATTGGTCAGTGGATGTCATCCTGGAAGATGAGGCTTTACAGTTCTCCGAGGTAGGGGATACGAAGACGCATAACTGGACACAGGCTCCAAGGACCCATCTTCTTCCTGACCAGTTTGTTGTCAGCCTCTACCGGAGCGGGAAAATAGTTCATACAGAGGTTGGAGCTCCGGTTCCTGACACCGTGTTTCTTGGCCCGGATCCACTGCAAGCTAAAGAATCATTTGAGAAGAAGGATAATTCCATAGTTCTGGATGATAGTTTTGCGTGGATAACAGACTTTGATAAGGCTGTTGAAAAGGGGCTGGCAATGAAAATAAAAGTGCAGGAGCATTTTCTTAATCATGGCATGATCGAGAGAATTATAGTGATGGGTGTGTGCTCATCTGCTTCAGTACAAGAAGGGAAAGTCCTAATGGAAGAACTGATCGAAAATCATCAATACTCTGCAAAGGGTTTTAGTTTCTTACCTCAACGCAGTCCAACCAATAATACCGAAAGCTCTGGATCAGTTTACAGAAAGAATGAAAACTACCTACCAAAGGGCTATTATGAAGGTATAGATATGAATGCCTTTAATGATGCGGAAGAAGATGGGTTCAGATTTGCGACATTGCTGGGCCTTGACAAGGCTGTTCTCAAAAATGCTGATCATGCATCACAGAAGCAAGTAAAGGAAGCTTTGGCAATGAACAAGGCACTATATCCGGCAACTATAGGCTCTTTTATAGAAAATCTTGCAAAGCCTATGTTTAGTGAACAGCAAAAGAGCCAGCTCCGTGATTTTTTTACTGATTTTGTGACAGCGTCAGGACCCTTTCCTGCAATTCGCATTGGTGATCAACCTTATTCTTTTCTTGTTACGAGCGACATGGCTAAATGGGTGGATAGAGAGCCTTTTTTTGAGGGTATGACAACTGTCTTTAAGAGGCTCCAGTCTATCTGGTATGATCTTTCTGAAAAGAATGTTGCGCATATAGGGCGCGGTTCGGATCCTTCATCAACCTTGATTGATATTCTGGGCTTGGAAGCCGGATCTGTCTCTTTTATTCAAAGACTTGCGCATCTGCCTGATTTTTCATTATCCGCTACGAATGTTATAGGAAAGGCCGGAGAATTAGCCCGGAAACAAGAAACCTTACGTGGCTTTGTTAAGTCGCTTCATCCATATGGTGACAGAATGGATGTGGGTGCACTCATTACTAATCTTCATTATTATAAATTTGAGAACAAAATAAGCTTGATCAAATTAGTTGATGGTAAGACAGCTGCTGATGACAGGTTCCTGGATAAGCTTGGACCTAAGAATCTTAACTATATAGAATGGCTGTCTCAGGTGCAAAAGGAAGAAGAAATTAGTTCTCATAATCTGGGAGCAGGTCCTCCACGCTCAATCCTCTATTTACTTCTTCGCCACAGCCTTCTTCTGGAATTAGAAAAAGCTTCTAAAAAATACTATTCAAACTTAGGAGTTTCTACAGTTTCCGGATTAGAAAAAAGTTTTCTTAATGTTAGTAAAGAATTCAAGGATTTGACGAGTTGGGAACTGATAAAAGGTACACCATCGGCTATTAACGATAAAGTTTTCGAAATAAATATACCATTAGGTGACTACTTGCTCTCCAGAGGCTGGAAAGATTCAAGAAGCTTAAATGAGTTTAAAGCAGCCCTTCAATTATTGGGTAATCTCTCGACTTTAAGACTTCAATATCATCTTACGGATCACATAGACCTGTGCAGTTACCGGTTGGATAGCTGGCAGATGGGTTTATTTACCAGACGTTTGCAGCAGAACCGCCGTAAGCAACCTGAAGGTATCTATCATGGATCGTACGGATGGGTGGAGAATCTGAGGCCATCGGGAGGGAAAGTTATAGAGGTTCCCGAAGCTCTTAAACCATCAAATCAACAGCCGGTTTACAAAAATCCCCAAAATGCAGGATTTGTTCATACGCCTTCTTTAAACCATGCAACTGCTGCAGGTCTGCTTCTGGCGGGATACCAAAATCATGCAACCAGGAGTGATCCAGGGGCATTTGCCGTGAACCTTTCATCAGAAAGAGTAAGAAAAGCCCTATTTGTTATTCAGGGTATTCAGAATAACCAACGGCTTGAAGCACTCCTTGGCTACCAGTTTGAGAGAGCGCTGCACGATATTACAACAAACAACCCAGCAAATAATTTGAATCAATACATTTTATCGTTACGTGAAGAATATCCTCTTGAGTCGGCGTCAATTCCCCAGGCAGGCACAGAAGCTCAGGAAAGTGTACCTGCGTATGCAGTGGTTGACGGGCTAAAGATTGCAAATGCTACGGACGATGAATTGCTGACGGTGGTAAGTAATCAGACGCACTTGCAGCTTATTCTTATGGAAAAAAAGCGATTGGAAGACACGTTGGATGCTATAAATGATTTATTAATTACGGAAACCGCTTTTCAGGCTACTCAAGGAAAGGCAGATAGGACTGCTGCAGTGTTGAACTCCTTGAAGAACGCAGACATACCACCGGATTTGGAGTTTCATAAGACACCCCGATCTACACACTTATCTTTTACGAACAGAGTTACCATTCATTTTGATCCTAAAGCTTCGCAGCAGGTAACGGAGAGTTGGACAGCTAAACCAAGTCCTCGTTCATTAATGGAGCCGGGAATGAACCGGTGGCTGGGTGAGATAATTGGAGATCCATCCCAAATTATATCTGGCGTATCTGTTGTGGACTCAGAAGGAAATGAAACTCAAAGCACCATTGTCAGCCTTTCAGAACTGAATATTCAACCCATTGACATTATATATCTTTTGGGTACAGACCAGCAGTCAGGTATAAAACAACTCGAAAGTTATATTGAGCAGGCATTCTTAAGCAAAACAGGAACCCGCGTAGAAAGAAAATTGAAAATTGAATTCGAAACAACATTGTCTGAAGGTGAAAGGAGTCTGGCCAAAGCCATTCCGCTTATTCGTTCATTAAGGCTATTGATCACTAATGGAAGGCCTGCTTCGGCAAAACACTTTTTATCGAGGCCTAAGTCAGAAAATGAACAGCAGCGCTTTATCCCCAATTGGGATGTGGAGGAACTGATTAGTCGGCTGAATACTGTGTTCAATAGTCTGGATGCTGAATTGAAAATTATTGAAAGGCTTACGATTTCTGAACCAGGAGGTCTTATTGAAGGGCCGTCTGATCTGCTCACTCTATTCGAAGGATATTACAAAGAAGGAACTTCAATTGAAAAACTGGAGAAGGTG
Organism: Arcticibacter pallidicorallinus; assembly: GCF_003002875.1. GTDB lineage: Bacteria > Bacteroidota > Bacteroidia > Sphingobacteriales > Sphingobacteriaceae > Arcticibacter > Arcticibacter pallidicorallinus. The sequence continues at coordinate 342,940 of NZ_PVTH01000004.1, read as the reverse complement.
GTCATTCCAGAAGAAGGTATTTTGAAACTGGATGTTTTCCTTCGATCAGGCCAGAATTATGGAATAAGCACGCTTTTAAAGCCAGTAAGTAGTATGGTAACACCGGGAGAGATCGTTGATCTGCTTCACTCCGGTGCCTCGCTTTGGCATCACTACCATCAAAAGTTAGCAGTCGCGGCAAAAAAGATTGCAGCAGCCAATGAGGAACCGACGTCTGACTTGAAGATCACGCGCCTATCAGAAGCAGGCAAAGCTCTACTGGGAGATGATTTTATTATTCTTCCACAATTTAAATTCGTTGACTCTGAGAATGTGTCAAAAGTATTAAGTGATGAGGGCGCTCAGCTTTTGAAATATACCAATCGGATAAATCATACAACAACAGAACTCTCAGTGGAAACCTGGTTAGAGTCTGTAGCAAGGGTGCGTTCCTCTATGGGCAAGCTGGAGCAGGTGAGAACGATAGCAGAAGCTCAGAGTGATGCAGATATTCCATTTATTGCTGCTCAGTTTCCTTTTAATGATAAAAGCAGCTGGCTTGCAGTGGAGTTTCCTGCAACAGATGAGCAAACAGGTGAAAAATTTGATATACTCGATGATACAGTGGTAATGGCTATTCACGGATCTCAGGCCCGAAATGTCAACGAACTACAATCTGCATTGCTCATAGATGAGTGGACAGAAGCCGTTCCTAATGACAAAGAAATAAGCGGGGTTTCTTTCAACTATGATCAACCTAATGCCTCCGCACCAAATGCCATCCTTGTAGCAGTAGAGCCAACAGGCGCAGCGCAGTGGAGCTGGGATACCATGCTGGGTATAATCAGTAATACATTCGACAGAGCAAAGACCCGTGCGGTAGAACCCGCTCATATACTAGAGCATCCGGCACTTGATACGTTAATTCCAATGACTGTCGCCAATTTTGATCTTAGAGATGCTAATATCTCGCTTGATTACTTAACAGTGAATGATCACTTTATTAAGGTTATGGCAAATGCAAATCTGGAGCTCTATAAAGCCTGGAAATAGTGTTGCTGACATTTTAAAATTTAAAGAAGATGGACAAGTACCTGGCACCGCTTTCAAAAATAAAAATTGATCTTCCGAGATATGCATTGCCGGTAATCAGCAATTATAATCGGTTAGAAGGATATCCACGATCTACCCAACTGGATGATAATGTTAAAATGGAGATACGCGACCCTCTATGGACTTTATGCAGGCAATGGCAGTTTGGTGAGTTTCAAGGAGAGGATGCAGGAACGCCATGGCAAGCCAATATCCTCGGTGTCCACACTCAGCCGCAAAGTTTTGTTTATGGAAATGGTGATACTATTCCTTTTGATATTAACATTCCTCTGGAAACAGTTGTAGAACAAGAGAAAATTTCTCCAGACTTGTTTTTGCGAACACAGATGGGCCGGCATTTCTTTAAAATATTGAAGCAGAAAAACATAGGCAAGTATTTAAACATACTCGTGGAGCATTATCCTATAGTGAATGAAATGAAGGATGACGATGATGAAGGCAGGTATTTTTACAAAGGAATAGAGGGCACATATCCGGATGGATATAGAATACATCAGGAAGTAAATGACGGAAGCTTTCAACTTTTTATTCAAAACAATTCATTGATTGATCCGTCCGATCATTCTTTTTTTATTGAAGCAGGGCAATCATTCTTAGATTGGTTCAAACATTTATATCAGCAACCGGAAGGTGGACAATCGGCATGGGTGCATGAGCATCTCGAATATAACTTCAGTCTTGAAAGCCGTTATAAGGGAAACAACAGAAGATTAATTGCTGATCAATACGCCTCCGGACATTTGGACTGGAAAGATTTTGATCAGGAGGTTATTAGTGATGGAGCTAATACAGAAGATCAGCCTGCAGGTACAGAACAAGTACAAACATTTATACCCACACCTCTAACATTCGGAGGGATGCCTCATCATCGTCTTTGGCAGCTGGAAGATGCGACTACTAATTTCGGCAAGATAGATGCATCACCCACAGCCTTGCTCAATCTCTTACTTGCAGAATATGGCCTTACTTATTCAAATGACTGGTTCATACTTCCTTATGAGTTAGATATAAACACCATCTGCCAGATAAAAGGTATAGTAGTAACCGACGTTTTCGGACAGAATTCATATGTGTCTCCTGCAACTCAGGATACGGAAACAAACTGGCAGCAATTTGCTGTTTTTCATCAAACAGAGCGAGATAATGCAACAAAAAACGAAAGCCTTTTCTATATGACACCGTCCATCGGTCGATTACTAGAAGGGGATGATTTGGAGAAGGTGAATTTTATAAGAGATGAAATGTCAAATATGGTATGGGCTATTGAGCAAATAGTACCATCGGCAGCAGGAACAGGAAGAATTCTCAAAAGGACGGTTCCTTCCTTGAAAGAGTTTCAGCCAGTGGATGATGAATCTAAAATAAGATATGTTTTAGGAAACAATGTGCCCGATAACTGGATCCCTTTTATCCCTGTTCATAAAGAGGTAGGAGCATCCGGAGTTCTTCAGGAAATCAGTTTACAAAGAGCAAGAATGCCACAAGGAACAAGACCTTTAAGTTCAGTAATATCAGAAAAACAGCCTGTTTTTTTTATCGAAGAAGAAGAAGTACCCCGGGCAGGAGTGATTATTACCCGAAACTTTCAGCGTACCAGATGGCTGAATGGGAAAACTTTTTTGTGGGTTGGAAGAAGGAAGAAAGCAGGTAGGGGTGAAGGGCTAGCTAATTTGATGTTTGATCAGATACTGCCTATCGAGAGGAAATAGCTTCTTGAAGGTATCCTTATTACGCTTAAAATATTTTTCAACATTCTTTAAATGCTAATATTTTTAGCATTAGTTTTGTTTGCTGTTATTGACCATGCAGTACAAGACTATGGAAGGAAAAAAAGAATTGATTGAGAAGTTACAGAAAGACATTCTTCTTTGGCAGGGATATAAGCCTCAAGAATCTTGTACTGCGGAGCGAATAGGACTCGGAATAATGGAAACAGCTTTTCCAAACGGTGTCTTCCCAACACGGGGTATCCATGAATTTATAACTGCAATTCCTGAGCATTCTGCTGCAAGCGATGGATTTATAAGTGCCCTTCTTGCTATACTTATGAAAAACGGTGCCGGCTGCGTTTGGATTAGTACGTCACGAAAACTTTTTCCGGCATCACTTCGCACCTTTAATGTAGATCCGGAGCGAATTATTTTTATGGACGTCTCTAAAGAACAAGATGTTCTCTGGATTATGGAAGAAGCGTTAAAGTGTGATGGATTCTGTGCTGTCGTAGCTGAAATTACCTCTCTCAACTTAACCGAATCGCGCAGGCTTCAGCTCGCTGTTGAGAAGAATGGCGTGACAGGTTTTATCCTGCGGAAAGATTTACGAAAAGCAGTAAGCAATATAGCGACTGCGAGGTGGAGAATCAGTCCGCTTCCAAGTTATAACGAAGATGAAATGCCTGGCATTGGTTTCCCCAGATGGAATATTGAGCTCCTGAAGGTGCGAAATGGCAACCCGGGAAGCTGGGAACTAGAATGGGCAGGTGACCGGTTTGTAGTTATAGACCAGGAGATTAAAAAGGATAGTTCTTATTACGCAGAGCAACGGCAAATTGGATAGTGATGGGCAAGCGTTATGTATCGGTATGGTTCTGTCATTTATTAGCTGACTGGCAGGCAATCAGGCATCCTGAACTACAGGATATTCCCTTTGTATTGGTGATGGCGGACCACGGTCGGATAATCGTCACAGCAGTTAGTCAACAAGCGCAGAAGCAGGGTGTTGAGGCGGGGATGCGTGCTGCTGATGCAAAAGCCATTTGCCCGGGACTGCAAGTCATTAATGAAAAGCCAGGAAGAGCTTTAAAATTACTTCAGGCTTTAGGAGAATGGTTTATCAGATATACTCCAACAGTTGCGGTTGATGAATTTTCATCAGAAGGATTGATTATGGAGGTTAGCGGATGTCCGCATTTGTGGGGCGGAGAGCGGGAATACCTGCAGGATATTAAGACACATTTAAAGGCAAAGGGCTATACTGTTCGCTTAGCCATTGCCGATACCATAGGAGCTGCATGGGCGGTATCTCGTTTTGGGAAAGTCACACCTTTGATTTCTCCGGGAACTCATACAGAAGCCTTGCTTTCTCTTCCTCCTGAAGCGTTACGAATAGAAAAATCAACTGTAGCCAAGCTTCAAAAACTGGGTTTTTATCAGATCAAAAGTTTTATAGGAATGCCTCGGTCTGTATTACGAAGGCGCTTTGGGGAAAGCTTTCTTACAAGGCTTGCTCAGGCATTAGGTACACAGAATGAAGCCATGTGTCCAATTACCGTACCCCTGGATTTTCAGGAAAGATTACCTTGCCTGGAGCCTATCAAAACTCGTAAAGGTATTGAGATGGGTATAAATAAATTGCTTGAATGTTTATGTCTCAGCCTGGAAAAGGATGGGAAAGGCTTACGCACCGGAGTATTAACATGTTATAGGGTTGACGGCAAGATAATTAAGGTTGACATCGGAACGAATGCTCCTACACATAGTGTCAGTCATTTGTTCAAGCTTTTTGAGCTGAAGATTGATCAGATTCGTCCGGCACTGGGTATTGAGCTCTTTATTCTGGCTGCCACGAAGGTTGAGGATCTTGTGGCGCCACAAGAGGTTCTATGGGACGGGAATCCTGGTTTAAATGATAGAAGTGTGATCCGACTTTTGGATAAAGTAGCAGGCAAGGTTGGGGCGCATGTTATACACCGCTATCTGCCGGATACACGATATTGGCCTGAGCGTTCAGTGAAAGACGCCGGTTCTATTTCTGAAAAAGCCTCTACTCCATGGCGTACTGATAAACCCAGACCTACAGAGTTGCTCAGACATCCGGAGCCGATAGAGGTGATGGCTCTGATCCCTGACCATCCACCAAAGTTTTTTGTTTATAAAGCTGTGCGTCATCAGGTTGTTAAAGCGGATGGGCCGGAAAGGATAGAGCGGGAGTGGTGGCTGGATGTCGGAGAACACCGCGACTACTACCAGGTTGAAGATCAATATGGGCAACGCTACTGGTTATTTCGGTCTGGACACTATTTTAATGAACAGCCTCAATGGTACATTCACGGCTTTTTTGCATAAGGTATGTTATGGAATATAGTGAATTACAGATAACTTCAAACTTTAGCTTTCTTCGAGGAGCTTCTCATCCGGAAGAGCTTGTAGAGCAGGCAGTAGCTTTTGGATATAAAAAACTAGCCATTACAGACCGTAATACACTGGCCGGAATTGTAAGGGCGCATGTTGTTGCCAGAGATAAGGGTATTGAAATTATACCTGCATGCCGTTTGGACCTGCTTGACGGCCCATCTTTACTTGCCTACCCTACAGATAAAGAGGCTTATAGTCGTTTGTCTGCACTTCTTAGCAAAGGTAATTTGCGTGCTGAAAAGGGAAAATGTTCTTTATACAGGCAAGATGTTTACGGTCATGCGGAAGGTATCATTTTTACAGCAGTGACGCCAAAAGCACTTAATCGTCAGTTTAAGTTTGAGGAGCCTTTTATTGATTCTATAAGAGAATATCGGGAAGCATTTGGAAAGTGGCTGTACTTGTCGGCAACCCGATCTTACCTGGGGGATGATGATAAACGAATATTTCGTATCAGACAACTATCCGACCAATATCATATACCCGTTGTTGCGACGAACGATGTGCACTACCATCATTCTTCCCGTAGGGAATTGCAGGATGTATTAATGTGTATACGTGAGAAATGTACTATTCAGGAGGCAGGCTTTCGTTTGTTCCAGAACTCAGAACGGTATCTGAAACCTGTTGAGGAGATGCACCGGCTGTTCAGACATTTTCCTGAAGCTATACAAAATACGTTAGTTATTTCTGAAGCTTGTAGATTTTCTCTTCAGGAGCTTAAATATATTTATCCGGCAGATATTAAACAGAGTGGAAGATCTCCACAGGAGGAGCTTGAATACCTGACCTGGGAAGGGGCACGGGAAATTTACGGAGAGAGAATTCCGGAAAAAGTAGTCAACATGGTTAACTACGAGATGGAGCTTGTTAAGAAGATGGACTACGCAAATTATTTTCTCTTTGTGGAAGACATTGTTAGGGAAGCACGAAAGAGGGGAATTCTTTGTCAGGGGCGTGGTTCTGCTGCCAATTCGGCAATCTGTTTCTGTCTGGGTATTACTTCTGTCGATCCAACAAAATTTGATCTGTTATTTGAACGTTTTATTTCTCCGGAGCGTAATGAGCCGCCAGACATTGATGTAGACTTTGAACATGAGAGGAGAGAAGAGATTATTCAATATGTCTACAATAAATATGGCAGGGAACGGGCCGCTATTGTGGCAACGGTTACACAGCAGCACCAAAAAGGAGCTATCCGGGATGTAGGAAAGGCTATGGGCCTCTCAGTGGACACTGTGAATCGTCTTTCTGGTTCCATATGGGAGTTTACCAACGAATGGTTTGAGGGTAAGCGTGTAACCGAACAGGGTTTAAATCCGGATGATCCGCACTTGAAAAAGACGCTTGAGCTTACCGCTCAAATGATGGGATTTCCACGACAGTTAGGACAGCATACAGGGGGATTTGTGGTTACACAAGGTAAGCTGACGGACTTATGTCCTATCCTGAATGCTCGTATGGAAGACAGGACAAATATTGAATGGAATAAAGATGATATTGATGCTCTTGGGTTTTTGAAAGTGGATCTGTTATCACTAGGAATGCTCACCTGTATCCGGAAGGCATTTGATTTTTGCAGGAAGCACTATGGTAAGAGCTTTACGTTGGCAAATATTCCTCAAGATGATGAGAAGGTATATGAAATGATCTGTGATGCCGATACAATAGGGGTTTTTCAGATAGAAAGTCGCGCGCAGATGTCCATGCTGCCCAGGCTTAAGCCCAAGTGTTTTTATGATCTTGTTATTGAGGTAGCGATTGTGCGTCCGGGACCTATTCAGGGGGATATGGTTCATCCTTATTTAAGAAGGCGGGAGCTTAAAGAACCAGTAGAATACCCTTCTCCGGAATTAGAGGAAATTTTATGGAGAACATTAGGCATTCCACTGTTTCAGGAGCAGGCCATGAAGATTGCTATGGTAGCTGCAGGTTTTTCGGGAGCGGAAGCAGACGGTTTACGTCGCAGTATGGCTACTTTTAAATTTAAAGGGCTGGTCAATCAGTATGAGGAGAAGCTCATCAACGGTATGTTAGCTAACGGTTATTCAGAAGAATTTGCAAAGCGAATATTTAAACAGCTGGAAGGCTTTGGGAGTTATGGTTTTCCGGAAAGTCACGCTGCCAGTTTCGCTCTGTTGGTTTATGTTTCTTCCTATTTGAAATGCCACTATCCCGATGCTTTTGCAGCAGCGCTATTGAACAGTATGCCTATGGGTTTTTATCAGCCGGCACAGGTTGTTATTGACGCGAAAAATCATGAAGTCGAGGTCAGGTCTCCCGACATTAACCATTCGTCCTGGGATAATCTGCTTGAAGAGAAAGCCGGTAAGTATTATGCAATAAGGTTAGGTTTCAGACAAGTTAAGGGTCTGCGGGAGGATGAGATGAATGTGCTGGTAGCAAAACGGGGGGTAGGTTATACGAGCATTACAGCATTAAGGGATGTCGGTATCTCTATTGGAATGTTGGAACGCTTAGCGGATGCTGATGCTTTCAGGTCGATTGGTTTAGATCGCAGAAAAGCATTATGGGAAGTGTCGGCCTTACAGGATATGCCTGTTGAGATTTTTAAAGGCCAACCCTCAGAAAGTATTTTGGAAACTCAGGTTGAGCTTCCATTAATGACACCGGGTGAACATGTGGTTCAGGACTATGCAACAGTTGGTTTGTCTTTAAAGGCTCATCCCGTTAGTTTTGTCCGGCAACAACTGGACATGCTCCGCATTTTATCTACCCGGGTAATTAATAACGACATTCAAGATGGTCAATTGGTAAAGGTAGCTGGTCTTGTACTGGTACGTCAGCGGCCGGGTACAGCCGGGGGAGTTTGCTTTATTACCATAGAAGATGAAACCGGCTTTACCAATCTTGTTGTTTTTGAAAAGCTTTTTGAGACTTATCGGAAAGAGATATTGCAGGCGCGTTTGCTCATGGTAGAAGGTAAACTTCAACGAGAGGGAAAGGTCGTGCATGTGACTGTCAGGAAGTGTTATGATCTGACGAAATTACTGAGTAAGCTGGTGCAACAAAGGCAGGATGATTTACCGGTACTAACAACGTCCAGAGCTGACGAAAAGAATGCTCCTTACCCCACACATAATAAACGAACACAAATACGTGAACAGATACCCGAGGATGCGTTTCACGGAGGTAGAAATTTCCGATAGTTAAGGCTTAGTTAAATGAAGATTTTATAAATAAAAGTTGATTAGATTTGTGTATACAGCTTCAACTTCTATTATAATAAATAAAAATAAGTTACCTATGGAACCATATAAAATACCTGCTCAGACACGAATAGGACATGTTCATCTAAAAGTGGCGGACTTAGACCGTTCGTTAGGTTTTTATCGCGACTTGTTGGGCTTCGAGGTTACGATGATGTATGGCAGTCAGGCAGTCTTTATTTCCGCAGGAGGATACCATCATCATATAGGCTTGAATACATGGCAGAGCAAGGGCGCTGGCCCTGCTGATCCCCGAAGCGTAGGATTGTATCATACAGCGATTGTTTACCCTTCAAGAAAAGACCTTGCTTTAATTTTCAATCGACTTTATACTTCAAACTATCCCTTAACCGGAGCAAGCGATCACGGTGTTTCGGAAGCGATATATCTGAATGATCCTGATGGTAATGGAGTTGAGTTGTATTGGGATAGACCAATAGAGTTATGGCCTAAGCAGAGCGACGGCTCTCTGGATATGTACACCAAAGCGCTGGATATTGAAGATCTTCTAAGAGAAATTAACGAGTGATATGGGTTAGCATATTTAATTTCTTATCTTTTTAGCTATATCTTTTGTTATGGTGTCGAGCTCTTTTGCACAAGCTCCGATTAGTTTGTGAATCTCTTGGATTTCTTGAGGTTGATTCATATCGTTGCTTATATCTACAAGGCTGATAATGGATGCCACTGGTTTTCTAAACGCGTGAGAATTAGTCCAGGCAATTTTTCTCAGCATCTTATTTTGCTCTCTTATTTTCTCGTCAATCGCTTTCCTTTCCGTTATGATATTCTGGATGGATATGTAGCGAATGATCTGGTTATTTCTGTCATAAATAGGAGAGAACGACATATCAACCCAATACTCTTCACCTTCTTTGGTGTAATTCAGGATTTCAAAATTTTTAAACTTATCTTGCTTTAACGATTCCATCATTTCTGCATGAGTGGAGGGATCTGTCTTCGGTCCGTGCAAGAAATGTGGATTTTTACCCTCAATTTCTTTAAGCTCATAACCTGTATGTTTCACAAACGCTTTATTGACCCAAATTATCCGGCCTATTGAATCGGTGATTATAGCCAGATTATTTATTCTATCAATTACTTCAGCAAGCCGTCTTTTTTCTTCCAACGTTTCATTTAGCTGAAGGATGTGTAATTCAAGAAGTTTTTTGTTTTCTTGTTCGACTGCATAGAGTTCCTTAAGCTTTCGTTCCTGTATCACTTGTATGGTAATATCCTGGGCGATCACCATTACACATTCTTTGTCTCTGAATCTGATCTTTGTTGATGTTATATGTACAGTAATGGTTTCGCCGTTTCTTTTTATATGTTCCCAGAATCCTGATGATTTGTAAGCTTCTGCAGGCATTTGTCCAGCGGAAATCCTGGTTTTTAAATGCATCTTCTCGTCGCGAATGTCAAGGATCGTCATACCCAAAAACTCTTTGCGCGTATATCCGTAGTGATCTTCTGCAGCTTTATTGACCTCCATGAATATCAAAGTGTTACGGTCATATATCCATATGGGCAAAGGGCTATCCTTGAATATGTTTCGGTACTCATTCGCATAATGTAGCTGAGATCGACGATGCTTTTTAAATGCATGATATAGAGAAAGGGATGTGACAGTCACTAGCACTATTTCTAGAAAGGTTTCCACAATGGTTGACTGTATATGCATTTTGGCAGAGATAAATCTAATACCGTTTTCGTGTACCACTAACCATGAGATCAATATCAACACATTGACTACTATTATTTTTTCCGGATTAAGCTTCATGTTATGTATGGCGAGTGTTGTGTAAACAGATCTCCATCGGCTTTAAAGATAAGAAGTGATTTCTGTAATTTGTACAGTGAATCCTCTCTCTTAAATAAACGACAATTCTGATATATAATTTAAATATGTTATCTCAGTTATATACATATGAATCAGAAAGAAAGAATGTTAAAAGGTCTGCCCTATAAAGCATGGTTAGACGGGCTTCCCGAGGAGCAGCTGGAAAATAAAAAGCGAATTTATGAATATAATCTCCTGAAGCCTGACGAAACAGAGGCTATAGAAAAAGCACTCAGAAATATTTTGGGTGATGCGGGGAAAAACGTTCATATGTTAGCACCTTTTCATTGTGATTATGGGAAAAATATAGAAGTGGGCGACAACTTTTGGGCTAATTTTAATTGCGTTATTCTGGATGTGGCAAAAGTGCGGATTGGCAATAACGTCATGTTCGGACCTAATGTATCTTTATTTACTGCAGGGCATCCAGTACACCCAGAGTCAAGAAATTCCGGTTATGAGTACGGGATGGAAATCCATATCGGCAATAATGTATGGATAGGAGGCAATACAGTAGTGAATCCGGGAGTGCGAATTGGAGACAACGCTGTAATCGGATCCGGGAGCGTAGTGACACGCGATATTCCCGATAATGTAATTGCGGCCGGAAACCCGTGTCGGGTATTGAGGCCGATAACTGCAGAGGACAGGCATTACTATTTTCGAAACAAACAATTTGACGTTAAAGATTATTAACACGAAAAGAAAATACGTTTATTTGCTGTTGCATTGAAGCGCTCGTACCATTTATCTATTACATATCGTGTCAACATATAAATTCCTTGAGGGTGGTGCCAAAACCGGCGCACTCCTGCGTTCCACTGATTGGTCACAGACTTCCCTTGGTACGCCGGATCTTTGGCCAGAGAGTTTGAAAATGTCTGTCAGCATCAGCCTCAACTCTGGTTTTCCTATCGCAATTTATTGGGGAACTGATCATACCATCTTGTATAACGATGCTTACAGCTCCATACCCGGCGATAAACATCCCTGGGCACTGGGGAAGCCAGGAGCAGTTGCCTGGTCAGAAATTTGGGATGTGCTGGACGAAGAGTTTAAGCGAGTTCTCTACTCCGGCGATTCTATACGAAGACCTGACGCTTTATTGCTGATGAATCGTTTTGGCTATATCGAAGAGTGTTATTTTGACTATACTTTGTCGCCGATCATCGGAATTGAAGGAGAAATAGGAGGAGTGTTTAATGCGGTTGTTGAGACTACATACAGAGTAATTAATGACCGGAGAAATATGGTGCTGCAACGCTTCCTGGCAGAGTTAGATACCCCTGAAAGTGTCGCCTCTGGGTTGAGGACTGCATTTGATATTTTGGTTGACTCCCGGGAGGATATTCCATTTAGTTTGATCTATACCTATCTGGAAGGTCAGCAGGGAGATCTCCATCTGGCCGGTTATACCGGAATTTCGAGGGAGAATGCCCAAGCTTCCCGCTGGCCGTCAGTTGCTGATATTATTGAAGCGGATGGCATACATCTTCAGTCCTTGCAGGATCACCTTAACGAGCCTGTAGCCAGCGTTTGGAGTGAAGAATACTGTTGCGAGGTTTTTGTTGTACCAATAAGTAAAGGAAACAAGGTCGGAGGGGTTTTGATTGCAGGAGTGTCTCCCAGAAAGAAATTGGATCAGGACTACACCCTTTTTATCAAGACCGTAGGGATGAATATCGGCACTCTGTTAAACAACGGCTACGCTTTCGAACAAAGTGGGCTGTTGCAGAGGGAACAGGCCCTTAATGAGGAACTTGCAGCCGCTAATGAAGAATTAAGTGCTATTAATGAAGCTCTGCAACAAACTCAACAAAACCTGAGTGATCTTAATGAGGAACTTGAAGAACGGGTCGCAAACAGAACACTGGCCTTGTCGATAAGCGAGGCTGAGCAGCAAGCATTAAACGAAGAGTTAACATCAACGAATGAGGAGCTTGTTACTATTAATGAGCAACTTGAACATTCACAGCAAGATCTTCAGGAGATGGTTCGGCGGGTAGCTGAAAGCGAGTCAAGAATTCGCTTTATGGTAGCCGATGCTCCAGTGGCTATAAGTGTGGTAAGCGGTCGCGCATTGCTGATTGAGTCGGCAAACCGTAAGATACTTGAAGTGTGGGGTAAAACAGAGGACATTATCGGCCGGTATTTGAAGGATGCTTTGCCTGAAATTCAGGATCAGTCGTTCTTGCAGATACTGGACGATGTATATATGAGTGGCCAATCTTACTACGGCAACGAAATCATGGCCCGATTGGTTAGAAATGGCGTTTGGGAAGAGGTGTACTTCAACTTTGTCTATCATCCTATGAAAGACCAAACGGGCAATACGTTAAGTATCATGATCGTGGCTACAGAAGTTACCGAGCAGGTACTATCGAGGCGCCTTGTTGAAGCTAGCGAAACGCGTTTTCGATTTCTTTTAAATACCATACCTCAGCAGGTGTGGACCGGAAGAGCAGACGGAACGCTCGATTATGTAAACGAAATTGTGGCGAATGACTTCGGCTATGAAGCTAATGAAGTTGTAAGTTTCGGCTGGGAGAAATTTATTCATCCAGAAGACTTGAGCGAGGCAATGGATGCATGGCGATCAGCTTTAGCATCAGCTGAAGTGTATCAGGCCGAGTTTAGATTGCTATTTCGTGACGGTAATTATAGGTGGCATTTAGCCAGAGCTCTTCCACTTATTGAAGATGGAGAAGTCAAGCTATGGATGGGCACTAATACCAATATTGAAATGCAGAAAGACAACGAACGCCGGAAAGATGAATTCTTGTCTATCGCTAGCCATGAGCTCAAAACACCCCTTACCAGTATTAAAGCGTTTAACCAATTGATGAAGCGCACAACAGACGAGGGTAAACTGAATGGCTTCGTGCAAAAATCATCAGATCATATTCAACGACTTGAGAAGCTTATAAGTGATCTTCTTGACGTCAGTAAGATTAATGCAGGAAAGCTGAATTACTCAATGAGTCCGTTTTCTTTTGCCAAAATGTTGCGTGATAGCATTGAAACCGTTCAGCATACGAGTTCATCGCATGAAATTATTCTTGAGACAGTAGAGGATATAGAGTATACCGGTGATCAGTTCCGATTGGAGCAGGTGATGAACAATATATTAACCAATGCTGTGAAGTACTCACCCGATGGAGAGAAAATCGTCGTGAATAGTCGCATAGAGCAAGGGAATATTGTGGTTTCCGTTCAAGACTTTGGCATTGGTATAAAGCGAACAGATTTGAATCGGCTATTTGATCGGTATTATAGGGTTGACAACACGGCCATGCGTTTCGAAGGTTTGGGTCTGGGTTTGTTCATATCTTCTGAAATACTAAAAAGGCATAAAGGGAGTTTCTGGATAGAGAGCGAAATTAACAAGGGTTCGGTATTTTACTTCATGCTTCCCATTGATAGGGATTCGGCACTTCAATGTCATAACCAAACAGACCGCTATTATAAAAATGAGAAAGTAACTATTGTCTACAATGCCAGTAAGCATCGGCTTGAGGTGGACTGGACGGGCTATCAAAATATGGAATCCGTGAAGCATGGATGCCTGCAAATGTTGGAAATGCTGAAGGTAAACAAGTGCTGCAAGGTTATTAACGATAACACCAACGTATCCGGAACCTGGTCTGAAGCATCTGAATGGGCAGGTAAAGAATGGCTTCATCTTATGGAGCAAGCGGGCTTGCGATATTTTGCCTGGATTTTTTCCCCGAGCGCATTTGCGCAATTATCTGCACGTAAGGTGGTTGATATGATGGAAGCAAACGTCGTTACGCACTTTTTCAACAGTACTCAGGAAGCGGAAGATTGGATTGACAGGTTTTAACCTGTTATTCCTGTTTCGATCTGTCCTGAGGTGGTAGCACGTCTACTTCCTTTTCCGTTTCTTTCTGCTCAACATGGACGGCGTAATCAGCAGGTTCTATCCGCGCGCCGGTAAATTGGGCATAGGACTGAGTGAATTCTGCGCCGAAATAAAGGATCGCGGCAGTATAATATACCCACAAAAGAATCACGATGAGGGAGCCTGCAGCACCATATGCTGAACCTGTACTCGTTTTTTCTATATAAATCCCGATAACTATTCGGCCGAGCATAAATAACAAAGCGGTAAATATTGCTCCGGCTCTCACTTCTTTCCAGCTTATTTTGACGTCGGGCAGTACTTTGAAGATAACTCCAAATAGAATAGTAATTACAATAAAGCTAATCGCGGCGTTTATTATATTGAAGATCACAACTGTTACATCGGGAAGAAGACTTTTCAAATTGTCGCTAAGGGCCAGCAGCATGCCGTTTACCATCAATGATACAATCAAAAGAAACCCTATACTTACGATCAGGGAGGATGATAGCAGTCGATCTTTGATGAGTTTTACCCATCCTCTTTTGGGTTTGGCTTTCACCTTCCAAATGGTGTTTATTGAATCCTGCATCTCGCCAAAAACGGTCGTTGCGCCCACTAGCAACGTGATGAATCCTATTATAACAGAAAAGGTCGTTTGTCCGGATTTTTCCAAATTTTTAATCATATCCTCTACTTGCTTAGCGGCCTGGTTCCCTACTAAACCGTTGATCTCTGAGAAAACTTGTCCCTGAATAGCTTCCTTTCCCAAAAATACACCTGCCAGTGAAATAATCAGTAGGAGAAGAGGGGCAAGCGAGAATATCGTATAATATGCAAGAGACGCACTCAGTTTCATAGCCTTATCATCAGAGAACCCTGCGACGGCACCTTTCATGATGGTAAGTCCATCTTTGAATCTTTGTTTGCTGAATATGTTGCTCATAGTAAATCGTTGAAGTCATCAAGTAGGCTATTAACATCGGCCGCAAATTAATTGTTTACTGAGGAGAAATTTAAGTTGTATGCCTCCCATTGAGTGATATCGTTGTGAGGTAATTTTAAGTATTTTCGGTTTTTTTAGATTTTATGCCTGTTTTTTCTTGTCTTTTTACATTTCAAAGCTAAAATATCTTGGTTTTTTGACTTTTATGCTTTTAGTATTGACTATTTATTTATCTTTTATATTGTATTGTTGGTTTTTATGTTATAAAGTGAGTATTATTTATGTTTATACTGATAGTTTATGATAAAAATCATATTTTATTCTGTTATTTCTATTGTAAAAAGCTATATTAGTATTGTAATTGTAATAATAACTTGACTTTATCGCAATTTTCTCAACATTATGGTTGAAATGCTGAAAATTAACTGAATGGTTCGGATAAAATATTAGATATGAAAGCACCAATAATAGTCGTTATCGGAAACGGGATGGTCGGATTCAAATTTTGTGAAAAGATCAGAAGCCGAAATAGTTCTTTTAAGATCGTAGTTTTCGGAGAGGAGCCTCGGAGAGCCTATGACCGTGTCCATTTGAGTGAATATTTTAGCGGAAAGTCTGCTGATGATCTTTCGCTATCATCCGCACAGTGGTACGAGGATAACGACATTACTCTCTATCTTAACGAATCGGTAACAGAGATAGACAGGTCTAATAAAATTGTTCATTCTGGCAGTGTCTTAAGTGTTCGATATGATTATTTAATACTAGCGACCGGATCATCGGCGTTTGTTCCTGACATTCCCGGAATTGAGAAAGAGGGCGTATTCGTTTATAGAACGATAGATGACCTGGACTTAATTAAAAGCTACACCCGCAATGCCAAGGTAGGTGCCGTAATGGGTGGTGGCCTTTTAGGCCTCGAAGCCGCCAAGGCATTAATGGATCTAAATCTTGAAAAAACCCATGTGGTTGAGTTCGCTCCCCGTCTGATGCCCAGGCAGATTGATAGCGCCGGAAGCGAAATGCTACAATCGAAGTTAAAACGCCTTGGACTCGAGATCCATCTAAGCAAATCAACCCGCGCTATAGAAGGAGACCAGGCTATTTCATCGCTTAAGTTTAACGATGATACGGATCTTGCTATTGATATATTAGTGATATCTGCCGGAATCCGCCCAAGGGACGAGTTGGCGAGGTTATCGGGACTGGAAGTCGGTTTACGCGGAGGCGTTCTGGTAAATGGAAAGATGCAAACCAGCGACCCCAATATTTTCGCCATTGGCGAATGTGCTCTATATGATCAAATGATCTATGGCTTGATTGCTCCCGGATATGAAATGGCCGAGGTGGTTGCCTCTCATCTATGTGGCGGTGATAAGTCGTTCAGAGGCTTCGATATGAGTACCAAGCTGAAGTTGATAGGGGTGGATGTGGCAAGCTTTGGAGACCCATTTATCGCGGAACCGGATTGTCGCACGATAGTTTTTGAAGACACCCATAAGGGTACTTATAAACGTATCAACATAAGCAATGACGGCAAGTTGCTTCTTGGAGGGATCCTAATTGGCGATGCATCAAGCTATAACATGCTGCTGCAAACTGTGAATAATCGCATGGCCTTGCCGCCAAATCCGGAAGACCTGATCCTTGGTGCCGGACGTACGGGCGAACCTGTTGGTATGGGCGTCGCGTCTCTCCCTGCTGATGCACTAATTTGCAGCTGTGAAGGTGTCAGCAAAGGTGCAATCTGCGAGTCAGTATCAGAAGACGGCTGTGAAACGGTTGATGCTATAAAAAAATGTACGAAGGCGGGTACAGGATGCGGCGGATGCGTACCGATGATCAAAGATCTGATGGTACATACCATGAAGTCGAACGGGAAATTTGTTCGCAATGTGATATGTGAACATTTTAACTACAGCCGGCAGGAACTTTTCGATCTCATTAAGATTCATGAATTAAAGAGCTATGATGATATACTCGATGCAGTAGGCAAAGGTGACGGATGTGAGGTATGCAAACCTCTGGTCTCTTCCCTTTTGGCTAGCATTTGGAACGAGATGATATTAAAAAGGGGTAATGATGTCGCTCAGGACAGTAACGATCGCTTTCTGGCTAATATCCAGAAAGGGGGTACCTATTCTGTGGTTCCCCGTATCCCCGGTGGGGAGATCACTCCGGATAAGCTAATGGTTATCGCTACTGTTGCCAAAAAATATGATTTATATACCAAAATAACCGGTGGACAGCGAATTGATATGTTTGGCGCTCATCTCAGTGATCTTCCGTTCATTTGGGAGGAGCTTATAGCGGCCGGCTTTGAAAGCGGGCATGCGTATGGTAAAGGATTGAGGACTGTGAAAAGCTGCGTGGGTAGTACATGGTGCCGGTTCGGACTGCACGACAGCGTCAGTTTCGCCATACGCATAGAAGAGCGTTACCGGGGGCTGAGGGCTCCTCATAAATTCAAGTCGGCTGTTAGCGGGTGTATTCGCGAATGTGCAGAGGCGCAAAGTAAAGACTTTGGAATTATCGCAACTGAAAAAGGTTGGAATCTTTACGTTTGCGGAAATGGTGGCAGCAAGCCTCAGCACGCCCTTCTTCTGGCATCTGACATTGATAGTGACACTTGTATCCGATATATCGACCGATTCCTGATGTTTTATATCCAAACGGCTGATCCCTTGACAAGGACGGCTACCTGGCTGAATAAAATGGAAGGTGGGATTGAGTATCTGCGGAATGTGATTCTGAACGATAGCTTAAGCATGGCTGAAGCCTGGGAAATGCAAATGGAAGAACTTCTTAAAGCATACGAGTGCGAATGGAAACACGCGGTCGAGACTCCTGAAATCAGAAAGAGATTTAATCATTTTGTTAACGCTCCCGGGGAGAAGGATACGTCGGTCACCTTCGAAGAAATGCGTAATCAAAAGAAGGCAGCAGAGTGGACGGTTGTCTGAATTTTTTATCAAAAACTTATAACTATGGAACTATTAAGAAGCTGGTTTGCAGCGTGCAGAGTTGAAGATGCACTTGAAAATGGCGGTGTATGTGTAAAAGCAGGGGATGAACAGATTGCACTTTTTTATTTCAAACGTCGCAATGAGTGGTATGCGACACAAAATGAGTGTCCACATAAAAAGCAAATGGCACTTAGCCGCGGAATGATCGGATCGTGCCATGATGAGCCAAAGATCGCCTGTCCGTTTCATAAAAAGACCTTTTCGCTTAGCACCGGAGAGTGTTTGAGCGGAGACGAGTGCGCTATCAGAACCTACCCGGTTAAGGTAGAGAACGGTTTTGTTTATATCGGAATTAATAGCGAACAGATGTCTGCTAATTCAGTGTATTCTGGTACGGGCGTAGGAGGGTAGCATTCCAAAATTGTCATCTCGTCCGGTATTAGGTTCGCCGATTCTGCCAGCTTGAGCGACTGGTGGTTATCTGATCAACCAATAGTAATTTTCTTTAAATTTAATTGGCTGCTGTTTCTCA
Organism: Arcticibacter pallidicorallinus; assembly: GCF_003002875.1. Classification (GTDB taxonomy): domain Bacteria; phylum Bacteroidota; class Bacteroidia; order Sphingobacteriales; family Sphingobacteriaceae; genus Arcticibacter; species Arcticibacter pallidicorallinus. Next base: position 324,339 of record NZ_PVTH01000004.1, on the reverse strand, counting down.
CAGGTGCAGCAATTTTCTATACATTTGGCAAAAAGAAGGACAGTATCTGCTCGACTTCTCTTAGTTAACCTTAACCTATTCTTAAATGACAACAAAAAATTTCAAGGCTTTACTTTGCCTCGCCTTCGCGCTCGCCGCTTCGCAAATTTATGCCCAGACCAATGTAACTGGAGCAACACTAAAACCTGCATTATGGGACGGTTTCATTGTTGCCGGATATGTTGACAACGGTGCATATGTTAATTTCGGTGGTCCAAGTATAAAATACACTCGGAAGCCTGTCGTTCTTAGCCTTGGAATGCTGCCCAGTTTAAAAATCAAGGAAGACAAAGTTGCGGAAGGCAGTCCGGCGAATTCTACCATCGTCCCATCTCTGGGTGTAGGTTTTACGGCGTCGTACAAACATCTTGCTGTTCAGATTCCGTTATATTATACAAACAAAACCGCTGCAAAAGATGGTAAATGGCATCCAGGATTTGGCCTCGGGTACAAGTTCTAAGGGCAAAATTCCTTAACTATTTTCTTTAGTGAGTGCCTCGAGCCCGCAGGGGTTTGTAATTTGTATCTTTTTTTCATCAAGGGTGATTAATCCGTCTTGAACCAGCTCGTTTATGGTTCGAAAGACTGTTTCATACGTGGCACCGGTAAAGCATGCCAGATCGTTTCTGCTAAGATCTAAGTTTATGCAGCGATTTTCATTTATACCGAAAAGCTGAGACAGTTGAAGTAAAGCGCTAGCGAGCCTGGTTTTTACCGATTTAAGGGCTAGGTCTCTCATTCTTCTTTCTGATTCCTGAAGTTCGTCCGCAAAGAAAAGTAACAGGCGGTATGCAAACTCATGATTTACTCGTAGGGTGGCCAGGAAAAAGTCAAGCTCCAAAAAGCAAACTATGCTAGGCTCGAGAGCCGTTGCAGACACGGGGAAGGTTTCAATATTGCTGCTAAGGCCCCTGTGTCCTATAATGGCTCCGTTAGTAGCAAACCGTATGATAAGTTCTTTATTACCCCACTTTTTATGGATTTTTAGTTTTCCGCTATAGACAAAGTAAATGCCGTTTACAATGTCTCCCTCTCTTATAATGCTTTCTCCCTTTTTTACACTATAATTTTTACGGTGCTTGTCTAAGGCAGGCTTCCATTCGGGTAAGATGCCCCGGCACATTAAACATTCTTGTAAATCGCAGGTCTTGTTGCAAAGTTTCATGTAAGAAAGAAAAGGAGTTCAAAGATGTTCATATTTCTGAATTTATGTATGCTTTGTATCGGTTTTTTCCCTAATCCTCTTTAACTTTAATAAATATCCAGGTAAAAGCATGTCTACCGCAATACATCAGATGTGGGTTTATAATGATTGGGCGAACCGGCGCCTGCTGGATGTCCTTGGGACCACAGGTCCGAATCTTCCCCATACCTGTCTGCATCTCATGAGTCATATCGTCAATGCTCAGGTAATTTGGGTAAATCGGATGCAGGGATTGCCTGCCGAGGTCGGAATCTGGGATGACCACACTATTATCGAATGCAACGAGCTGCACGAGCGATCCTCCGCCGTTTTGAGGAGATGGGTAGATACAAACGTTGAGGGCTTTACTTATCATGTAAGTTACACGAACAGCATGGGGGTCAGTTACCAAAACGATCTGCAGGACATTCTGCTGCATACATTCAATCATGCAACCTATCATCGTGCTCAGATTGCCATGGAGCTCCGAAGAAATGGCTTCAATCCTCCGGTTACCGATTATATTCACTTTTTGAGAGACTAAATTATCAAAACGACGGTTTGTTTATTAATGCCTCGTAAAGAACTTCTGCCGGATGATAAGCATTGCGACCTGATCCATCTTTTATCTGATGTCTGCAGCTGGTTCCGCTCGCCGCAATGATTGTTTCTGCAGAGGTGTTTCTGACAGATGGCAATAGAACAAGTTCGGCTATTTCCATAGAAACTTTGAAGTGCTCTTTCTCCAGTCCGAAAGAACCCGCCATTCCACAGCAGCCGGAGGGGATTACCTCAACCTGGTAGTTCATCGGTAAGCTCAGGCAGGTTACCGAAACGTTCAACGTGGAAATGGCTTTTTGCTGACAGTGACCGTGCAGCATGATCCGGCGCTTGTCTTTACAAAATAGTTCCCTGTTTATATTTTGATTCTCAGCTTCCTTCGCCAGGAACTCGTCAATCAGATAGGTGTTCTTCGAGAGCCCGAGTGATTTCTGAATAAGCATCTCGTCTACCAAATCCGGGTACTCATCTCTAAAAGTCAGAATAGCGGACGGTTCTAGGCCAACAAGCGGAGCCTCCGCAGTGATGACTTCACTGAGCAAACGCACGTTTTTATTTGCTATCTCTTTGGCCTTGCGAACAAATCCTTTCGATAGCCAGGTGCGACCACTTTCAACATGGTTAGCCATCATCACCTCGAATCCCAATTGCTCTAAAAGCAATATTGCCTTTATACCTATCTCCGTGTCATTGTAATTGCTAAATTCATCGAAAAAGAAGTATACTTTCCTATCCGACGTTCTACTCGTCTTTTTATGCTTAATGAACCAGCTTTTTAAGGTGTAATGATGCAGTTTGGGAATAGTTCTTTCTTTAGCAAATCCTGCCATAGATTTCAGTCGCGTTGAGGATAGGAAATTGTAAACAGAAGGAAACATACTGGCGATTCGCGATATAGTATTGAAGTTTGCAATCAACCTGGACCTCAGTGGTGATCCATTTGCATCGTAATATTGCTGGAGAAATTCAGCCTTTAATTTTGCCATATCGACGCTTGAAGGACATTCGGACTTACAACCTTTGCAGCTCAGACACAGATCCATTACCTCCAGTATCTCCTTATGATCAAAGCGATTTATTTTTTCTGAGTTGGTTAAGAACTCACGAAGCACATTGGCTCTGCCTCTTGTGCTATCTTTCTCGTTTCTCGTTGCCATGTAAGAAGGGCACATGGTCCCGCCCGAAAATTGAAGTTTCCTGCAATCTCCGGAGCCATTGCACTGTTCTGCATGCTGGAGAATATTTTGCCCCTGAAAACGGAACACTGTTTTGACCTCTGGTTGTACCTTCCCTGGTTCATAACGCAGCATGGTATTCATGGGAGGGGTGTCGGTGATCTTTCCCGGATTGAATATATGAGCAGGATCCCAGGTGTCTTTCAGCATTTTGAATAGACTGTAGTTTTTACTGCCGACCATATAGGGAATAAATTCGCCCCTTAGCCTACCATCGCCATGTTCTCCGGAGAGTGACCCCTGATATTTCTTAACCAGTTCTGCAATGTCTGCGGCGATGGTTTTGAATAGCTGGTTGCCGCTTGTTGTTTTTAGATTGATGATCGGCCTCAGGTGTAGCTCTCCTGCACCTGCATGCGCATAGTGAACGGAGTACAGATCGTGCCTTTTTAAAATCTCATTGAAATCGCGGATATAATTCGCCAGATCGTCCGGAGCAACCGCCGTATCTTCTATAACAGGTACCGCTTTGTCATCACCCGGAAGGTTGCTGAGCAGCCCCAGCCCAGCTTTGCGTAACTCCCAGACTTTGTTGCAGTCTTCGTCCAGAATCAAAGGGAAATAATATCCAAGATTTTGCTGTTGAAGCTGACCTTTTAAGAGATCAGCAACCCCGACGAGCTCTTCGTGATTATCGCGGATAAACTCAACAATAAGCACCGCTCCGGGATTTCCTTGTATAAAAAAGCGATTTTTACGCTGGTTGATGTTGTCTTTGGTGCAATCAAGAATATAATGATCCATCAGCTCGCAAGCGCTGGGGTTGAACCGCATGGCGATGGTGTTCGCTCTGAGTGCTTCCTCCACCGAGCTGAAATGAATGCAAAGTAATCCTTTTGATCCCGAAGGAATCGGAACGAGGTTCAGCTTTATCTGGCTGACGAAAGCGAGCGTGCCCTCAGAGCCTGCGATAATATTGCAAAGATTCAGTGTGTCGTTTTCCCCGCCAAAAAGTTTAGCGCGCAGCAGCATATCAATTGCGTAACCTGTATTACGCCGCTGAATGCTCGCTTTCGGAAATTCGTTGAAGATTTCCTGCCGGCTTGCCGGATCAGAAAGCAGGTTGTAGGTCATTTGGTAGATCCTGGATTCCAAATTATCGCCTTTGCATTTTCCCAGGAAGGCTTCTGTATCGAGTTCCGCAAAAACAGCCTCCGAGCCATCGCTCAGCAAAGCTCTTATCTCCAGTAGGTGTTCTCTTGTGCTCCCGTAGATGATGGAATTTGCTCCGCAACTATTATTGCCTACCATACCCCCGATCATTGCCCTGTTGGCGGTAGAAGTCTCCGGGGCGAAAAATAGTCCGAACGGCTTAAGGAAAATGTTCAAAGCATCCCGAATGACCCCTGGCTGTACCCGCACCCATCGTTCTTCGACGTTTAGTTCGATAATATTGGTAAAATGCCTGGAGAGATCGACGATTATTCCGTCACCTACCACCTGTCCCGCCAGAGAAGTTCCTCCACATCTGAATATAATTCCAATCTTTCCAGCTGTTGCGAAGTGGATGATTCTCGTGATATCACTTTCATTTTGTGGAATAGCTACTGCCAGAGGCATTTCCCTGTATGCAGATGCGTCTGTAGCGTATAGGATTTTTTGCAGAGAGTCCAGATGTAGTTCTCCCTCAAGCTCGTTACGTAAGTGTTCGAGTTTTTCTATCAGGTCGGCATCTTCTCTATTCATTATTCTAATTTCCACTATTAATTTAAATAAAATTTCTCAGGCGTATTGATCTTTTGGTTTATGTATCGGGATCAACCTGTAAGCAATTCGTTACGTGGCGCTGCTTTTGTCCCTCCAGACGTCTTTTTGCACCGCTTTTAGCGTTTCCGAGGACAATGCATTCATACGTTGAGAATAGCCGGGAACGATTGCATACTTTCAGTATGCTGTAACGTTGTTTGGCTTGACAGTTTTACTTAATATTGCCTTAATCAGTTAAATAATCCTAATTATACGCCAATGTCAACGTTTTCGCTGCCCAAGCTTTCACTTGCAGAACAGGTGAAGTTGCGACCTTTTATGATCAATCTATCATTTCTGACTGCTTTTTTTCTGTTTATGAAAACAGGTTCAGTTATCGCACAAGATCCAAGATATCCAAAAGAAATAACGGTCGATCAATCGGGCGCCGGCAACTACAAAACCATACAGGAGGCGGTCAACTCGGTGCGTGACTTAGGGCATGAGCGTGTTAAAATACACATTAAAAAAGGTGTGTACAAGGAAAAGATCTGGATACCTTCCTGGAAAACAAATATCACACTAATCGGGGAGAGTGCCGAGAGTACGATTATTACGAATAACGATCATACCGGAAAACCCGTTAAAGGTGGTACCGATGCCTTAGGTCTGGCCAAGCACTCAACATATTCATCGTATACCTTGCTTGTTCAGGGCAATGGGGTGATTATCGAAAACCTAACCATCGAAAATACAGCAGGCCGGGTAGGGCAGGCAGTAGCTCTTCATGTCGAAGGGGATAGGGTGGTTGTCAGAAACTGCCGCTTACTCAGTAATCAGGATACCTTATATACCGCTACCGAAAATAGCAGACAGTATTACGAAAACTGCTATATCGAAGGGACAACAGACTTTATTTTCGGAGAAGCTACCGCAGTGTTTCAGAACTGCCACATCAATTCTCTAACCAATTCCTTTATAACCGCGGCAGGAACGCGCCCTGACCAAAAGTTCGGATATGTTTTCTTCGACTGCAGGTTAACAGCTGCCCCCGGTGTTGAAAAGGTATATCTCGGCCGTCCCTGGAGGCCCTATGCAAAAACAGTTTTCATCCGTACCGAAATGGGAAGTCATATCGTACCCGAAGGCTGGAATCCCTGGAAAGGTGATCTGATGTTTCCAGACAAAGAAAAGACCGCCTTCTATGCCGAATATAAAAGTACCGGTCCCGGTGCGCTGAAGCAAAGCAGAGTAAGCTGGTCAAAGCAGTTGAAAAAAAGCGAAATGAAGCGTTACACGCTCAAAGAAATCTTTGGAAGCACCGGCTGGATATCCGGTGTTTAATCAGTCTTTTCCTTGTCTCAGCAGATTACACGAGCTGAATACTTATAACAACGTTAGTACTTAGACACATGAACGATTTAAAGAAGTCACTTTTATTTAGTTTTTTGATCTTAAACGGATGGAGCCTGAGCGCTCAAACACCAGGAACCGGAAAGGGTATTTCCAAGGTCTGGGTGGCAGATCAGGGAAATGGAACCTACAAGAATCCAATTCTAAACGCCGACTACTCCGACCCTGATGCGGTAAGGGTAGGCGACGATTTTTATATGGTTGCTTCGAGTTTCGATGCTGTGCCTGGACTTCCCGTTTTACATTCAAAAGACCTGGTAAACTGGACCATCTTAACGCATGCTTTGAAGCGTCAGCCGCCGTTTGAACACTTCGAAAAAACCCAGCATGGAAATGGCGTATGGGCTCCGGCTATCCGTTATCATAAAAACGAGTTTTACATTTACTATCCCGATCCCGATTTTGGCATTTACCTCACCAAGGCAAAAGATGCTGCCGGGCCCTGGTCAGATCCCATACTCGTAGCGCCTGGAAAGGGATTGATAGACCCTTGCCCGCTTTGGGATGAAGACGGAAAGGTTTATCTGGCCTATGCGTATGCAGGGAGTCGTGCCGGAATAAAGAGTGTGCTGGCTATAAAGGAGCTGAATGCTGATGGTACCAAGGCGATAGATGAAGGTGTGATTGTATATGACGGGCATGAATTAGATCCAACTGTTGAAGGACCTAAAATGTACAGACGTAACGGATACTACTATATGTTCGCTCCGGCGGGCGGTGTATCAACTGGCTGGCAGTTGGTGCTACGGTCAAAGCATATTTACGGACCTTATGAGCGTAAGGTTGTGATGGCTCAGGGGAAAACCACGGTAAACGGTCCTCACCAGGGTGCATGGGTTGATACTCAAAAAGGCGAGGACTGGTTCCTGCACTTCCAGGATAAAGACGCTTATGGCCGGGTGGTGCACCTGCAACCGATGAAGTGGATTAATGACTGGCCGGTTATCGGCGTAGATAATGACGGTGATGGATCGGGAGATCCGGTGATGAGCTACAAAAAGCCTAACGTCGGCAAATCTTATCCCATCGCCACTCCGGCGGAAAGTGACGAATTCAATGATCGCAAGTTAGGCTTACAGTGGCAATGGCAGGCAAATCCGCAGGCAACCTGGTCATTTATGGATGTTTCGAAGGGGACCCTTAAATTATATACTCATCAGATTCCCGAAGGCGCTAAAAGTCTTTGGGATGTGCCGAATGTCCTGATGCAGAAAACTCCGGCAGATGAATTCATGGCCACCACAAAGGTTAGCTTCAAGCCGAATGAAAAAATCGAAAATGAACGTACGGGCCTCGTTGTGATGGGTCAAAGCTATGCGGCCCTCAGTTTGATGAATAAAAAGGATGGACTATATCTGGTTTATAGTGTCTGCGACAAAGCGAATAAAGGAGGCACTGAAAAAGAAACGGTGATCACCAAACTTAAGAATGGCGAGCTTTATTTGCGGGTGAGCATGTCTGCGGGGGCGAAGTGCCGATTCAGTTACAGCACAGATGGGAAATCTTTTACGCCGGCAGGAGCCGAATTTCAGGCAACGCCAGGTCAATGGATTGGAGCAAAGCTGGGACTTTTTGCTACACGCCAGACTCAAATTAATGATTCGGGCTGGGGCGATTATGACTGGTTCAGGGTAGAGCCACTTAAGTAAGAGCAAGTAGTCTGATTAATCCTTAGATCCTCGTAACGAATATATGTGCTGGAACAAGCTATCTTCAGGTCTGTTGATGTTAGGACTGATCCTTTTTCAGGGAGCGACGACGCTTCTGGCCCAGGATGAAACCAGGGAATTCAAGGTGTTTCAGTTTCCTGCGGATAAGATCCCGGTCATCGACGGTAAGTCGGGCGACTGGGATCTCGTGCCCCATAGCTACACCGTGGGAATGGACCAGTTGTGGGACGATAGCAAGAAGCATAACAATGCTGATCAGCGGAATCTTGATGTGAAAGTGAAGGTTGCATGGGTGAATGGCTTGAACAGACTTTATTTTCTCTACGAGGCATACGATGATTACTGGGATTTTAGTCATCCGGGTCTTCATAATGATACTTTTGAGCTTATCGTAGATGCTGATCAGTCCGGTGGCCCTTTCATCGATCGCTTTCATCCTAATAAATCGCTGGATTCGCTAGACGCATACTTCAGTTTCCACGGAGTTCATGCTCAAAACTACCACATCTTTACTCCCGCAGTTGGCAAAGACTGGACCCTTGTATGGGGTAGTCAGCCATGGATTAAAGAGCTACCCTACGCCAATGCGGCGTATGACTTTAATTTCAAGCCCGGTCAGAAAGGAAAGCTTACGATGGAATTCTGGATCACACCATTCGATTACGCTGGTGCCGAAGGTCCGTCGAGAGCTGTAGAGTCAGTCTTAACTGAAAACAAAAATATCGGTCTGTGCTGGGCCGTGATCGACTACGACGATGTCGATGCCAAGAGTCATAATGGGTTCTGGAACCTATCCAAAGAGCATACTATGTACGGCAATGCATCTTATAGCCTACCATTCAAATTGATGCCTCTTGAAAGCAGATTCAGGAGGCCTTTAGAAGCAAACTGGTCATTTAAGATCTTAAATTCGGAGGAGCGAAGCGTTGCTTTTAAAGATGAGTCGTACGGCGAAATTCAGTCCTGGAGATGGGACTTCGGCGACCAGACAAGCTCCACAGAGCAAAATCCGGTTCATCGATACAAAAACCGTGGGAAATATGTAGTGACCCTTTATATTAAGGGACCGAGAGGTGAGGACAGGCGAGCAAAAGTCTGGGACGTGGTGGTTCGCTGATCTCAAATTGGTTCCGGAGCCGTAATGAACGGCGACGGTACTCCATAGCATGTAAGTTGAATGTCAAACCTTATCCAATTCTTGTAAAACAAACCATAAAGTCTTACCATTGACGTAATAGAGGATACAAATCTTCAACTTAATCTATACACAATGCTAGACTTTGAATATAAAAACCCGACGAAGATTATCTTTGGAAAAGGTAAAATAAAGAACATTGCTAAAGAAATTCCTGCCGATTCTAAGGTTCTGCTGCTTTACGGTGGCGGAAGCATCAAGAATAACGGTATCTATGAGCAAGTGAAGGAAGCACTCAAAGATTTTCAATTTCTCGAATTTGGCGGGATTCCTGCGAATCCGGAATATGAGGTTTTGCTTCAGGCTCTGAAGGTGATCAAAGAGGAGAATATTACCTATTTACTTGCCGTTGGTGGCGGCTCTGTGATAGATGGCACTAAGTTTCTTTCATCAGCGGCTCTTTATGAAGGAAGGAATCCCTGGGATATACTGACTAAAAGTATCCGCACGGAAAAAGGTATGCCCTTTGGAACGGTCTTGACGATTCCTGCCACCGGGTCTGAAATGAATTCTGGCGCAGTGATCACTCGTGCGGAAACGCAGGAAAAGCTGGGAATGGGTGGTCCGGGTCTCTTCCCTGAGTTTTCGGTTCTCGATCCTCAGGTGGTCAGTTCTTTGCCAGAGCGTCAGCTTGTCAATGGAATTACCGATGCGTACACTCACGTGCTGGAACAGTATATGACCTATCCCGCGGGAGCTTTTCTGCAAGACAGGTTTTCAGAAAGTATCATGCAGACGCTGATAGAGGTGGGTCCGCGGGTCATTAAAGATCCGTCAGACTATGAAGCAGCTTCCAACTTTATGTGGTGTTGTACCATGGCTCTGAATGGCCTTATTCAGAAGGGGGTGCCTACAGACTGGGCCGTCCATTCTATGGGACATGAGCTGACGGCCTTGTTTGGAATCGATCATGCCCGTACCCTTGCGATCGTCGCGCCTAGTCACTATCGCTATAATTTCGAAGCGAAAAAAGCGAAGCTTGCTCAATATGCAGAGCGTGTTTGGGATGTGAAAGAAGGGACGCTTGAAGAAAAAGCGGTCATAGCAATTCAAAAAACCGAGGAGTTTTTCCAGTCTATGGATATTAAAACTAAACTATCTGATTACACAGAAAGCTACGAGGGAACCGCACAGACGATAGCCAAACGGTTTACTGCGCGTGGCTGGACCCGATTAGGTGAACATAAAGCGCTGGCTCCTTCGGATGTGGAGAAGATTATTGAGATGAGCTATTAGGATAAGATGCTGTATTAACGAGGGTGGATCATTAGTCATGATCACCCTTTTTTGGTTTCTAGGCACTAATAAGCATGGGTAGAAGAGCCGCTGGCTTGCTGTTAATTTATTGTTAATTCCTTGTTGATCGGCTGTTGATCTGCTGGTAGTTTGCTTGTGCCCAATTGGTGGATGAGGCCACGGTGAGGCCACATTGAGGCCACAGTGAGGCCACCTTTTTCCGGCAAAACGTGGCCTCACCGTGGCCTTAATGTGGCTGCAGTGTGGTGACAACCTCCGGCTATCCACTAGCAGACCACGAGCTGATGAGCGGGCCATATCCGCCGATAAAAAAACATATCCAAAGATTGATAACTTAATTCAGCATATAGTATCTTTTCTATGCAAGGAACTAAAACATTTAGTATTTTTGCAGCAAAATAATTATGTCGGTATCAATCGCGTCTCTTAATTCTGGTAGTAACGGCAATTGTTATTACGTCGGCGATCAAACCGATGGGATCTTCATAGATGCCGGCCTTTCATGTAAGGAAACCGAAGCCCGAATATCACGCCTGGGTATTTCCATTCGTTCAATAAGAGCCATTTTCGTTTCGCATGAACACACGGATCATATAAAAGGCATCGCGGTAATCTCCAGAAAATATCAGATTCCTGTGTATCTGAACCAGACGATGATCTATAACGGATGTGTGGATGTTCAGAAAGAGCTCGTAAGACGATATGATGCCAACCAGCCTGTGAGAATAGGGGGAATGGAGATAACGTCTTTTCCAAAATATCATGATGCTTGCGATCCACATAGCTTCATTGTCAGATCGGGTACTGTGACCGTTGGAGTGATGACCGACATCGGGCGGGCCTGCGAGCAGGTCGTTAAATATTTTAATATGTGCGACGCCGTCTTTTTAGAAGCGAATTATGATGAAGAGATGCTTAGCAAAGGAAAGTATCCATATTATCTGAAGAATCGTATCAGAAGTGGAAGGGGGCATTTATCCAATCGGGAGGCACTCGATCTCTTCCTGAATCATCGGGCGCCGTCTTTAAGTCACGTTCTGTTATCACATCTGTCGAAAGATAATAATTGTCCGGATCTCGTCCATAATTTGTTCAGCGAGCATGCCGGAGAAACGCAGGTTATCATCGCATCCAGATATAATGAATCTCAGATATTTCGGATAGGAGAGGTTAAGAAAGCTTCTTTAGAGACAGGTCAGCGGACAAGACATGAACTGGCTCAATACAGTTTGTTTTAAAAGCCAGGGAGCTTTGAAAGATAATGTGGCGGTTTGGTGAGGCGCTAACTGTTATAAACAATCTTCAGGTGTCGATGTTTTATATTTTTTTAATTTTAAATTAACTGTCTATCAGTCAGTTGTCTTGAAAGTGAATTTTATATGTAAATCCTGTTAAATATTTTGGGAATGTTGAGCTTATAACTATATTTGTATGCCCTCTCAAAGGGCATGTTTTTCATAGGTAGATGTAGGGTCGAATACTTGTATTCGACCCTTTTTTATTTACAACCACTAGTATACTTATTTGTTGAGTAATCATGATGAAGAGAAAAGTTGTAATAGCTATAACTGGCGCCAGCGGTGCAATTTATGCGAAAGTGTTGCTTGACAAGCTGGTTGGACTGCAGCGCCCGGATCTGGAGGTGGGGCTGATCATGTCGGACAATGCCCTGCAGGTATGGGAGTTTGAACTGCAGAATCAGAGTTATAAAGATTATCCTTTTAAAATATATTCTAAAACAGATTTTAGTGCGCCATTTGCTTCCGGATCTGCCAAGTATGATACCATGATCATTTGTCCTTGCTCCATGGGTACGCTTGCCCGTGTTGCTTCCGGAATATCAAATGACCTTACTACCCGGGCAGCAGACGTGATGTTGAAGGAACGTCGTAAATTGATCCTTGTTACACGCGATACGCCTCTGAGCCTGATACATATTCAGAATATGAAAGTGGTTACAGAGGCAGGTGCAATTGTATGTCCGGCTACCCCTTCTTTTTATAGTTTGCCAAAGTCGTTTGAGGAGCTCGCAGCCACGGTGGTCGATAGGGTACTTGATCTGGCTGACCTGGAAGTTTCTTCTTTTCGATGGGGCGAGTAAATATTAAAAATAACTATCTTTGCCCCTTGATTATGAGCAGAAAAGTTGCATTTTACACGCTGGGTTGTAAACTTAATTATTCTGAAACTTCGACAATAGGAAGATTATTCAGTGAGGCAGGATTTCAGACGGTTGGTTTTACAGAAACGCCGGATGTTTTTCTTATAAATACTTGTTCCGTTACTGATAATGCGGATAAGAAATGCCGCAAAGTTGTAAAGGAGGCTCTTAAACAGTCGCCTAACGCATACATCGTCATCGTAGGCTGCTATGCTCAGCTTAAACCCGCAGAAATATCTGAAATTCCGGGTGTTGATCTGGTTCTTGGGGCAGCTGAAAAGTTTCGCATTATTGAGTATCTCACCGACTTAACTAAACAGCCTAAGACGATAGTTTATAATCAGCCGATTGTTGAAGCAAATCAATTTGTGCCTTCATTTTCATATGGCGACCGTACGCGTACCTTTTTAAAGGTTCAGGATGGATGCGATTATTCCTGTACGTTTTGTACTATCCCTCTGGCAAGAGGTTCCAGCAGAAGTGATACGATCGAAAGCGTTATCTCTCAGGCCCAGGCCATCGCTGCTTCTGGTGTAAAAGAGATCGTTTTGACGGGCGTCAATATTGGCGACTTCGGTATCCGTGATGGTTCACGCGAAGATAAATTCTTTGATCTCGTTAAGGCACTTGACGAAGTGGAGGGTATTGACAGAATCCGGATATCGTCTATTGAACCGAATTTGCTGACGGAAGAGATTATTCGATTTGTGGCGAACTCTAAGCGTTTCGTGCCTCATTTTCATATTCCGTTGCAGTCTGGCAGCAATAAGATCCTGGGTCTGATGCGCAGGCGTTATAAGCGGGAATTATACCAGGAAAAAGTTGCAGCTATAAAGGCGATCATGCCTCACTGCTGTATTGGTGTGGACGTGATAGTCGGTTTCCCGGGTGAGACGAGAGAAGATTTTCTCGACACTTATAATTTCATCAACGGCCTGGATATATCCTATCTCCATGTGTTCACCTATTCGGAGCGGGAGAATACCCCTGCGGCCGAAATGCCTGGTACAGTACCTGGTTCACAAAGAGCGGATAGAAGCAAAATGCTTCACATCTTGTCGGATAAAAAAAGAAGGGCATTTTATACAAATCAACTGGGCAGTAACCAAGCAGTATTGTTTGAAGCGGATCAGAAAGACGGTTACATGCACGGTTTTACGTCTAACTATGTCAGGGTTAAGGTTAAATTTGATCCGCTGCTGGTAAATGAAACAAGGCAGGTTCTGCTAACTTCAGTGGCAGATGATGGTGACGTGGAAATAGCAGAGCCAGCAGCTGAAGTATTGATTCATTAAATTTCATTATTCATTTCATAATCAACCATGTTTCCTAACCTCTCGCATCTGATAGAGTATCTTACCGGACTGAATATTCCGCTTCCCATCCAAACGTTTGGCTTCTTCGTGGCACTTGCCTTTATGGCCGGCTACTGGGCCTTTAGCGAAGAGCTGAAGAGAAAAGAGAAACTGGGACTCGTTTATCCTTTTAAAAGAAAAGTTACTATTGGCGAGCCTGCTTCAACCTCAGAAATGGTCGTTAACGGTCTGTTTGGCTTTTTGCTAGGTTATAAGATCATCGATGCTGTATTTAATTACAGCGAATTTGTAAACGATCCTCAAAGCTTTATTTTGTCTGGCAGAGGCAGCTTTTTTGGCGGCGTTATCGTCGCGGTAGCGTTTGCTTTCATGGCTTTCAACGATAAAAAGAAGGTTCAGCTTGCGAAACCTCGTGTAGTAGAAGAGGTTGTGCACCCTTACCAATATATGAGCACGCTGATCGTTTGGGCAGCTGTATGGGGTTTTCTAGGTGCGAAGATCTTCCACAACCTGGAATACTTCGATGAGTTTATGCGCGACCCGATAGGCGGCCTGATTGCTTTTAGTGGATTGACATTCTATGGTGGTTTGATATGTGGTGGCGCGGCAGTTTTATATCTTGCAAATAAGAAGGGAATAAAGCCGGTTCATATGCTTGATGTAGGTGGACCCGGGATGATGCTTGCTTATGCAGTGGGCCGTATGGGATGTCACATGTCAGGTGACGGTGATTGGGGTATCGAAAACTACAGTGCTAAGCCGGGCTGGCTGAGCTGGGCTCCTGACTGGGTATGGTCATTTAAATTTCCGCATAACGTTATTAATGAAGGTGTTCCTATTCCAGGATGTGTGGGAAGGTATTGCAGTGAGCTTCCTGCAGCGGTGTATCCCACTTCTTTATATGAGTTTCTGGGCGGACTTGTCCTATTTGCATTGTTATGGTCACTCAGAACGAAGATAAAGCCTGCGGGAATGATGTTTTCGTTATATCTGATTTTGGCAGGCGTGGAGCGCTTCTTGATTGAGCTGATCCGTGTTAATTCCAAATATCATGTTGGCGGACTTAGTTTTACTCAGGCCGAGCTTATCTCAACTATTATGATCTTAATGGGGGTAGCCGGCATCATTTGGTCTTTAAATAATCACAAAAAACAGAGAGGCCAAGCAGTATGAATTTAGAGCATTTAACCAGTCAGGTAGTAGAGCTGGCAAAATCAGCGGGTTCATTCATCCGCGAAGAAGCCTCCCGATTCGATGCTGCAAGTATCGAGTATAAGGGTCTTAATGATATGGTCTCTTATGTCGACAAGGGTGCTGAGGAAATGATCGTTGCAGGTTTGTCCAAATACTTGTCTTCGGCAGGTTTCATTACGGAAGAACAGACGATTAACAAGGTGGGTGAGGTGTATAACTGGATCGTTGACCCTCTTGATGGAACTACCAATTTCATTCATGGCATTCCGGCTTTCTCTGTTAGCATTGCTTTGCAAGAAAACGACGAGCTGGTTCTCGGTGTTATTTATGAGATCAATCGGGATGAATGTTTCTATGCCTGGAAGGATGGGGGAGCTTTTATGAATGGTAAGAAGATTGCTGTAACCGGTAATCAATCTTTCTCGGCTTCCTTACTAGCAACGGGTTTTCCTTATTATAATTTTGAGAAACTTGAGCGATACATCAACGTTTTTAGGGAGCTTACTCAGGTAAGCCATGGCTTAAGACGCATTGGGTCGGCGGCGGTAGATCTTGCCTACGTAGCCTGCGGAAGGTTTGACGGGTTTTTTGAATATAATCTTAATTCTTACGATGTTGCAGCCGGGGTTATCCTGGTTCGTGAAGCCGGAGGTAGGGTAACAAACTTTTCGGGTACTGCCGAAGTTTTTGAGGCGCGGGAACTAATTGCAGGTAATCCATTCATCGCTGCTGAGCTTCAGACGGTCATCAGTAAGCATTTTAAAGAATAGGCGATATTTCGAGCGCTTCTTGTCTTGACCTCTGGAACAACAGTCCTGGGCTTAGATAAAATAACAAAGCCCTTTAGTTTTTCACTAAAGGGCTTTGTCTTAAAAGGAGATTATCTTTGTATCGTTTTATCCAGGTTAAACCTGAATACTTAAAGAGCTTCGGAAACAACTTCTGTTACTTCAGGAACCATTCTTTTTAAGAGGCTTTCGATACCTGCTTTCAAAGTGTAGGTGGAAGACGGGCATCCGCTGCAGGATCCTCTCAATTCAACTGTCACAATACCATTTTCAAACGAGCGGTAACTAATAGCGCCACCATCTTGCTCTACTGCAGGCCTGACATAGTCGTGAAGAATTTGCTGTATCTTGATTTCGGTTTCTGTTCCTTCGAAGGCAGTGTTTTCATCGGTCACTACGTCTTTAACACGCAGCTCTGCCTCTGTCGCCCCTTTTACGAATTCTTTCAGGATCGGTTCAATATCAGCCCAATCAGCATCTTCCGTTTTTGTTACTGTAACGAAATTACTTGCAAAGAAAACACCATTCACAAAATTAAACTTGTAAAGTTCTTTTGCGAAAGGAGAGGTCTCGGCACTCTCTTTCGTTGGGTAATCCACACTTCCGTTTAAAAGAAGCTTGTTTACCAGAAACTTCATAGTCGCCGGGTTCGGTGTGGATTCTGTATATACGTTTATATTAACTGCCATGAGATGTATGTTTTGTACAAAATTATCAAAAATATCAGCCTGTATCGTGGTTCACTAAGCTTTTTACGCGTAGATGACCCATGCAGGCCGATTGACAACCGAATTAAATACCTACGTAGGTAAGTGGGCTGATCTTTCTGATCTCATCCTTTACCTCCTCTGAAACGTTAAGCGTAGATACGAATGCAGATATGGTTGCAGCACTGACTTTGTCATTTGTACGTGTAAGCTCTTTTAATGCCTCATACGGATTTGGATAACCCTCTCTTCTTAAAATCGTTTGTATTGCTTCCGCTGCGACCGCCCAGTTTTCATTCAGGTGACTTTCGATAGCTGTTTGGTTAAGCAATAGTTTACCAAGCCCTTTTAATGTCGATTTTAGCGCGATGAGAGTATGTGCTATAGGAACACCAATGTTTCTTAAGACTGTAGAATCAGTCAGATCCCTCTGCAGGCGTGATACCGGAAGCTTCGCCGCCAGGTGTTCGAACAGTGCGTTTGCTATTCCCAAGTTTCCTTCAGAATTTTCAAAGTCAATCGGGTTTACTTTATGTGGCATGGCGGATGAACCTACTTCTCCAGCTTTGATTTTCTGTCCGAAATAGTTCATCATGATATACATCCACATATCACGGTTAAGATCCAGAATGATATTATTGATTCGCTTAAATACGTCGCAATGTGCGGCGAAGTTGTCGTAATGCTCAATCTGAGTAGTGTACTGGGAACGGTTTAGCTGCAGTTGATTGTTGACAAAGCTGTTTGCGAATTTCTTCCAGTCTATGGAAGGATAGGCGATGTGATGTGCGTTAAAGTTACCGGTAGCACCACCGAACTTAGCTGAAAATGGAATTACTTTCAACTGCTCAAGCTGGGCTTCAAGGCGTTCCACAAATACGTAGATTTCTTTACCAAGACGTGTCGGTGAAGCGGGTTGACCGTGCGTATGCGCAAGCATCGGGATTTCTGCCCAATCGGACGCCAGTGCCTTCAGCTTATCGATTAACTCCTTAACCGAAGGCAGGTAAGCCTCCTCGACAGCAAGTTTCAGAGAATGAGGTATTGCCGTATTGTTGATGTCTTGGGACGTAAGTCCGAAATGTATAAATTCTTTATATTCCTGTAAGCTCAGGGTGTCAAAGACTTCCTTGATAAAATATTCTACAGCTTTAACGTCATGGTTGGTAACACTTTCTATTTCCTTAATGCGCAAAGCGTCCTCTTCCTTGAAGTTTAGGTAAATAGATCTCAGGGCGTCAAAATTTTCTGTTGGAAAGTTTTCAAGCTGGGGAAGAGGAATGGATGCTAATGCAATAAAGTACTCTATTTCCACGTAGACCCTAAACTTAATAAGCGCGGCTTCTGAAAAATAGGCTGATAACTCGCGGGTTGATTTTGCATATCGCCCATCAACAGGAGATATGGCGTTTAGTGAAGATAGTATCATTAGTTAAATTTTGCCAAAGTTAATGTTTTATGGAAGACAGGGAAAAAGTATTGAAGATTGTAAGATGGGGCAAAAAAAAACCTGTAACTTATTCAAGTTACAGGTTTTAAACATACGTCCTGTATAAACAGAAAGTGCGTTTTAATATTAGTTTTGAACTGAATCAACAGCAGCAGAAGCAGCTGAATCGATAGTGTCAGTTTTAGCGTCAGCAGAAGCGTCGATTGAATCGATGCTAGCATCTGCAGTTGAGTCGATTGAATCAGCAGTGTTGTTCTCAGTTTGAGAAGAGTTACAAGCTGATGCAGAAAGAGTGATAGCTAAAGCTAAAAAGCCAAATTTGAATAGATTTTTCATTTTATTTTTTTAATAGTTTATTGTTAATACGGGTATTTCTAATAGGTAACCTTTATTCGAGAAAATAAATTGAAATTTATTTCTCGCTTTTTCTCAATAATTATTGAGCTACTGTTGAATCAACAACTACAGTTGAATCAAGAACAGCAGTAGTATCAGATAACATAGTAGTGTCAGTTGTAGCAGAATCTACTAAAGTAGAGTCAGCACCACTTTCAGTTTTGGTAGAGTTACAAGCAGATGCTGTTAAAGTGATAGCCAATGCTAAGAAACCGAATTTTACTAGATTTTTCATTTTAATGTCTTTATGATTTTTTACAAACAATTTACTGTTAATACGAGGTCTCCCGAAAAGTAACCCATATAACTCAGTATTTTTTTCTTTTTAATTTTACTTATCATTGGGTTACAAATTTCTTAAAAAGGTATAAATAGTGAGCAGAATGATAAAAAGGTCTGAACCAGCGGATAATGAGGTGATCCTCGGAATTCTGAATGGTTCTAAGGGCATACTGGAAGAAATATATAAGGCATATTTTCCGATGATCCTTCAGCTTGTGGTAATGAATAATGGGAATGATGATGATGCAAAGGACGTTTTCCAGGAATCAGTTATCGTTCTATATGATAAAGTCAAGAAGGGTGATTTTGTACTAAACAGTAAGTTAAAAACATTTCTCTACTCCGTATGCAGGAGGCTGTGGTTGAAAAGGCTTGCGCAGAAAAGCCGTAATACAGGGAATATTACAGATTTTGAGGATGTTCTTACAGTGGAAGACGATATTGAAAGGCATGAAGAGAAAGACAGGCAGTTTACCATGATGGAATCAGCCCTAGGACGACTCGGAGAGCCGTGTAAGACGATCATTGAAGATTATTATATAAACAACAGATCCATGCAGGAGATCTGTGAAAAGTTTGGCTATACGAATGCTGATAATGCGAAAAATCAGAAATACAAATGCCTGCAACGTTTAAAGAAACTATTCTTTCAAGGATAAAGGAGTTTAGATTATGGATATTACAGAACAGATTGAAGCATATTTATTAGACGAAATGTCTGCGGAGGAGGCTGCGGCGTTTGAACGATTAAGAGCTTCTGATCCGGATCTGGACCAGAAGGTGGTATTGCATGAGCAATTTATTAAGCAGATGAAAGATTATGGTGAGCACCGTAAGCTGATATCTGAAATGAATGCTATTCATTCAAGCCTCGATGTGGAGTCGATTAGGGAAGAGGTGATTCCGTTCGGACTGAAGGTAAGGACGATGTGGAGAAAGTATCGTGTTAACGGAGCTGTTGCTGCATCTGTTGCTCTTATGGCGGTTTTCACTACTTTATTTTCGACAGGTTACTTCAACAAGGCTACTTCCATACGTTCGGATTATAATGCCCTTCGCAGAGAGTGGAGCCGGGATATCAATACAAAGGTTAAACGCTCCCAGAACGAGATTCTGCAAAATATCAACGCTACCACAAAGGAGCCTTCTGCACCATCTTTGTTCGGAGGTACCGGTTTTGCGTTAAATACTGAAGGATATATCGTAACCAATTATCATGTGGTTAAAGGAGCGGACTCTATTTATATCGAGGATAACGATGGAAAGTCTTTCAAAACAACGACAGTTTATGTCCACCCATCATACGATATTGCTGTATTGAAAGTGACTGACCCTTCTTTCAAGCTTCCAAAGTCACTTCCATATTCATTTAAAAAGTCAGGTGCCGACTTGGGGCTTGATGTATACACTTTAGGCTATCCTAAAGACGATATAACCTACACGCGCGGATATCTAAGTTCTAAAAGTGGATACGCTGGTGACACGCTTGCCTATCAGGTAGATATTTCTGTGAATGGTGGAAATAGCGGAGGTCCTTTACTTGACAGCAAAGGAAATGTTGTAGGTGTGGTAAACGCAAAGCAGGATCGTACAGACGGAGCGTCCTTCGCGATCAAGTCTGCTTACCTTCTGGAAGCTATTGATGCTATTCCAAAGGATTCTTTGGGAAGAAAAGTTTCGGTAAATACTAAAAATACGCTGGCCTCGTTAAATAGAGGTGAGCAGATCAAAAAGATAGGCAATTACATTTACATGGTTAAGGTTTATTGATAAGAGTTAGTTTGAGTGAACAAAGAAGCCGCCTGGATCTCCGGGCGGCTTCTTTGCGTTATTGAACTTTTATTATCTGTCCAACTCTCCTAGTACAATATCTACAGATCCTATGATTGCTATCAGGTCGGCAATGAGAACTCCTCTGGATATTTCGGAAATAACAGACAGATTGCAAAAGCTGGGTCCTCTTGCTTTTACACGCTTTGGTATCTCCGACTTTCCATCGGTAATGAAATAGAAGCCAAGTTCTCCCTTAGGGTTTTCTGCCCTCATATAAAAATCCTGAGCTTTAGGAATGATCTTTTTAGGAAGTTTGGCCCTTGGGTCAAATTCTTTTGTTCGCTTAAGGTCTGACTGTAGGCGCTCCAGGCACTGACTGATGATACCCACCGATTGCTCAACTTCATCTATACGAACCTTAAAGCGGTCCCAACAGTCTCCCACAGTACCCATTTCACCCTTACCAACAGGTATTTCAAATTCCAGCTCTGGATATGCGGAGTATTCATCAACTCGTCGTAGGTCCCATTTTAGTCCCGATCCGCGCAGCATAGGTCCCGAACATCCGTAATTGATCGCTGTAGAGAGCGGCAATACTCCTACATTGGCAGTCCTGGATATGAATATTTCATTTCCTGTTAGCAGCTCGTTTAACTCTCTCATCTTTGGTTTGAAATAGTCAATAAACTCCTTACACCTTTCTTCGAATCCCACCGGAAGGTCGTAGTACAATCCGCCAACCCAGATATAATTGTATAGCATTCTCGACCCGGATGCCCATTCTAGCATATTCATGATGTGTTCCCGGTCCCTGAAGCACCACAAAAAGGGTGTGAATGCTCCAATGTCTATCCCGTATGTCCCCAAAGCGATAAGATGTGAACCGATCCTGTTCAACTCAGATACAAGTACGCGTATATATTCTATCCTTTTGGGAATGTCACCGTCTATACCCAGCATTCTCTCAACGCCCATCACCCACGCATGGCTGCTGTTCATGGAAGCAAGATAGTCGAGCCGGTCAACAAAGGGAATAGTCTGTTGATAGGTCAGGTTTTCCGCATGTTTTTCAAAACATCTGTGAAGATAGCCAACATGCGGTATTACTTCTTTAACGATCTCTCCGTCAGTGATCAGTTCCAGCCTCAGGACTCCGTGTGTGGAGGGGTGTTGCGGACCCATGTTCAGAACCATTTCAGTAGGTTCTACTTCTGATATAAGCTTATGATATCGTGTTGATTCCATTAGTCCACTTTAATTCCGTTATAATACTCCTGGACTTTGTAATCCTTTCTTAGTGGATAACCCTCCCAATCGTCCGGCAAGAGAATTCTTCGAAGATCAGGATGGTTCTCAAATCTTATTCCGACAAGATCGAAGGCCTCGCGTTCGTGCCAGTCGGCAGTTTTCCAAACCTCAGATACCGTCGGGAAGGAGGGAAGCTCCTCGCGATTCCGGTCATGGTACTTGCGTACTTTTAATGTCAGGGAGCTTTTGTAGGGTATGGATGCGAGGTGATAAACAACGCCAAATATATTTTCTTCGATACCATAATCAACACCAGTAAGTGAAGCCAGAAAATCGAACCAGGTCTTGTCGTTGTCTCTTAACTCCAGACAAACTTGCGCTATTGCTTCAGGCTGAATGATCAGCGCAGGCTGGCGACCTGTCGGTTCTTCACCCAGGATCACATCAGGGCCAAATTTGTCAGTCAGCAGGTTCTTTATTTCTTCGAAAGTCATTTTAAGGAGCTAGTCGTACGATTTTCCAGTTATTGTCTACCAATTTGTAAGCCATCCGGTCATGCAGTCTACCTGATCCGCCCTGCCAGAACTCGATAAAGGTAGGTTTTACGATATATCCCCCCCAGTGTGGCGGTTTCGGAATCTCTGCGCCGTCTTTGTATTTCTCTTCAAGAAGTGCAAGGTTGTTTAAAAGAAATTCTTTACTATCTATCTCACGGCTTTGCGGCGACGCAATTGCCCCGATTTGACTTTTCTTTGGACGTGAATGAAAATAGGCCTCTGAATCTTTCTCGTTTAATTTTTCAAGCGTCCCTTCGATACGTACCTGCCGTTCCAGCTCCTGCCAGAAAAAAACAAGTGCAGCTTGTGCATTCTTAGTAATCTCCTGGCCTTTCCGACTTAAGTAATTGGTGTAGAAAACAAAGCCCCGTTCGTCGAATCCTTTTAACAACATCACCCGCGCAGATGGTTTACCATCTGCCGTGGCTGTCGCCAGAGTCATCACATTCGGCTCATATATTTGCGAAGCCATGGCTTCGGTGAACCATTTTGAAAATTGGCTAACGGGATCTGCTTCGACATCTTTTTCAGAGAGGGTAGCACTTTTGTAGTCCTGTCGCAGGTTTTGGATGGTCTCTTTGTCTAAGGTCATAACTATACAAAGTTAGTAATTGAATGAATCTAACTATTATAAACACCGATATTAGTTGGGAATCTTATAAAAACATATAATCGCATGACATTGTTATCAACGTATGCTGAATAAAATTCAACCCACGAAAGGAAGTTTGCTGATCTCCGAACCGTTTATGCTCGATCCCAACTTTAAAAGGTCGGTCGTCTTACTGGCAGAGCATAATGAAGAAGGAACGATAGGATATGTATTGAACCAGAGAAGTAACCTGTTGCTGAAAGACGTTTTGCCGGATTGTCCGGACGCCAACTTTCCTATTTATGTGGGTGGTCCCGTAGGAGCCGACACGCTGCATTTTATCCATTGTTGTGATGAGAGGATCAGTGGCGGACAGGAAATCAGCAAAGGAATATTCTGGGGAGGTAACTTTGAAACACTGTTACTGCTGATAAATTCGCAGCAAATAGACCAGGAGGAGATAAAATTCTTTGTTGGTTATTCAGGCTGGGAACCGGAGCAGCTGGAGCGAGAGCTTGAACAAAACTCCTGGCTGGTTACCGATAATTATAAATCAGCTTTCGTGATGAACGCACGCAATGAAGAGGGTTTATGGAAAGAGATTGTAGCAAACCTGGGTCCCAGGTTTGCTCATATTGCTAATTTTCCGGAGAATCCACTTTGGAACTAAACGCAGATTCCATCTCCTGCGCTGTTTCCTCTACCTTAGTTTTAAGGTCTTCTTTGTAGGCCTTAAGATTTTCAGTGATTCGCGGATCGGCCGTTGCTAAAATCTGCGCTGCCAGGATGCCAGCGTTTTTGGCGGCATTTAAGGCAACAGTGGCCACCGGAATTCCGTTCGGCATTTGCAGAATAGACAGAATAGAATCCCAGCCATCTATCGAGTTCGAAGACTTAACAGGAACACCAATAACCGGAAGATGCGTAATCGATGCAACCATACCCGGAAGATGAGCTGCACCACCCGCACCGGCAATAATCACACCTATTCCCCGGTCAGCGGCTGTTTTCGCGTATTGGAACATTCTCTCCGGAGTCCGGTGCGCAGAAACTACGGTTATTTCAAACTCCGCGCCCAGAACCTTTAAAATATCTGCGGCATCCTGCATAACCGGTAAGTCCGATTTGCTGCCCATTATAATTCCAACTTTCATGTATATATTAAGCTATTACTTTGACTATGCTTTGAACCAGCCGGGCTTTTTCTACAGCTTTCTCGCGGATATCATCAATTATGGTTACGTGACCCATCTTCCTGAAGGGTTTGGTAAACTTCTTTCCATAAAGGTGAACGTACACTCCGTCCATTTTTAAGATATCATTCAAGCCTTCATATACAGCCGGACCTTCAAATCCAGGCTCTCCAAGAAGATTGATCATTACTGCGTTGCTTACCGGCCTGATGTCGCCTAAAGGAAGGTTGAAGATGGCCCTCAGATGTTGTTCGAATTGGGAAACATAGTTTCCTTCGATCGTGTGATGACCACTGTTGTGTGGTCGTGGCGCAAGTTCATTCACCAGAATAGTGCCCGTTTTCGTGAGAAACATCTCAACAGCCAGAAGTCCGGTTATCTTCAATGAATTCGCAATCTCGAGAGCCAGAAACTCCGCCCTTTGCTGTACCTCCAGAGGTAAAGTACTAGGTGAAATCAGGAACTCAACGAGGTTGGCGTCCGGGTTGAACTCCATTTCCACGCAAGGGAAAGCTTTGGTCTCCCCATCATTGTTGCGTGCAACGATTACAGCAATTTCCTTATCAAAATCAACCCACTCCTCAATGATGCTTGGTTCATTAAATGCATTCTCGAAATCACTTTCGCTTTTTATTTTATAAACACCTTTACCGTCATAACCGTCTCTTCTCAACTTTTGGATGAAAGGGAAAGGAATAGAGGCGTTTTTTAGCGAAGCCTGGGATGTAATCAGCTGAAATGGTGCAGAAGGGATCCCGTGTTGCTTGAAGAACTCCTTCTGAAGTCCTTTATCCTGAATCAAGCGGATGATCCGTGGCTCGGGATAGACAAGCACGCCCTCTTCTTCCAGCTTCTGAAGAGCATCGACGTTTACCTTTTCTATTTCGATAGTAAGGAGGTCAAGATTTTTACCGAACTCATAGACCGTTTCATAATCCGTTAGCGAGCCAACGACGAACTTATTACACAGATATCTGCAAGACGCCTCCGGGTCAGGGTCGAGAACTCGGATATTAACGTTGTAGTTTATCGCTTCCTGGATAAGCATACGGCCTAACTGGCCTCCTCCAAGAATTCCTACGCGCAAATCACCATAAAATGCTTTCATTCGTGCAAGTTTACTCTAAATCTGCGAAAAAAGCTAATATATGCAGCATTGAGGGCGACATAATCTCACGGGGAAATACTATCCAATCAGCTGGATGTCAGAAGGCTCTCTTCCGTTATTTTTTTCTGCAATTCGAGGAAACCACCGATCAGCGCTTCGGGGCGGGGCGGACAGCCCTGCACATATATATCCACTGGAATGATTCGGTCAACCCCTTTGACAACGTGATAGCCATGCTGCCAGTACGGACCACCGCAGTTGGAGCAGGACCCCATGGAGATAACATAACGCGGTTCCGGCATCTGCTCATAGAGCCTGCGGATCCGTTCAGCCATTTTGAACGTTACCGTTCCAGCTATTATAATAACATCGGATTGTCTCGGCGTAGGTCGTGGAAATACACCAATCCGGTCCAGGTCGAAGTTTGCAGAATAGGCCCCCATCATTTCGATTGCGCAGCACGCAATCCCGAAACTAACAGGCCATAGCGAAGAAAGTCTCGCCCAATTAAGCAGGTCGTCGAGTTTGGCCACCATTACTCCACCATCCTGCGACATTTTATCTAAACTCATTTTTGTACTCTTTTAAAAGCGGGCTTAAAAGCCGGCTTGGGTGTTGATACCGGGACTGTCTGTTCCTGAACCGTTTTTATCGGTTCGGCAGAAAAGGCTCGGGTGACATATGTCTCCGCATTGATCCTATCGTAAGCACTCAGAGGTACGGCCGTTTCGACAACTGTCAAAGTCGGTCGGGGTTTTATCCAGTTAAGATCTTTCCGTCTCCAAACGTAGACCAAGCCCAGTAGCAAGATGCCAACGAAGATGAACATTTCGATTAATGCCAACCATCCCCAGGTAGAATCTGCCGCGATAAGTTCCTTTTGTGCAAAAATAGTTGACCATGGAAAAATAAATATCATCTCAACTTCAAAAAGCAGGAATACCAACGCGATAACGTAGAATCTCGAGTTGATCTGAACCCAAGCATTTCCACTTGGCTCCTCGCCGCACTCATAAGAGCTTAGTTTTAACGCATTTGGCTTAGAGGGGGATAGCAATTTCGACAAAAGCATGGTGCCTGATACAACAATCGCTCCTACAAGAAGAATTATGAATACTTTTCCAAATTCTGTTAACTGAGACACTTCCTCCATAAAATCAAATGTAAGGAATCCTTTAAATACACTTATTATGAATACAAAATTTGACAATAAAAAAAAACTATCTATATTTGCGCTCTTTGTAAGAAAGAGTCATATTTTATATAAGTCATGAAAAGAACATTCCAGCCTTCCCAGAGGAAAAGAAGAAATAAGCACGGATTCAGAGAGCGTATGAGCACTGCCAATGGTAGAAGGGTTTTAGCTTCAAGAAGAGCCAAAGGTAGAAAAAGACTATCAGTATCTGACGAGCGTCGTCATAAAGCATAATTATTGATTGCAGCCGTTTTCCTTACGGAGCTGCAGATTATCTGCATTCAGGCGTAAAGCAATCAGTACATGCATACATTTAAGAAAGAAGAACGGTTATGTAACAAAAGGCTTTTAAAGAAGCTTTTTACTAGCGGTTCTTCTTTTTTAGTTTACCCTTTCCGGGTCGTTCATATGCCTGAAACTCTCCCTGGCCAATACCCGGTTCAGGTAGTAGTGGCCGTTCCCAAACGGAAATTCAAAAAAGCTGTGGACAGGAATCTGCTGAAGAGAAGAATAAGGGAAGCTTACAGGCTTCATAAAGACACTCATCTGTATCCTGTATTACTCAAAAACGACACTCGCATCATTCTCTCACTGAGCTATATCGGTAATGAAATAGCCGATTATAAAGTCATAGAAAAAAAGCTGATCACTGTTCTTAAACACTTGCATAAAGCATATGATAAAGAAGATAATTAGCGGCTTTTCCTGGCTCGTTGGACGTCTATTTCTCCTGCTAATCCGGTTTTATCAATACTTTATATCCCCCTTAACCGGTGCGTCATGCCGATTTACACCAACCTGCTCTCAGTACGGTGCGGAAGCGATTAAAAAGCATGGTCCATTTAAAGGCGGCTGGCTCACTATCAAGCGAATTGGCAGGTGTAACCCTTGGGGCGGTCACGGACACGATCCTGTCCCTTAATCAAATCTGGAACCAAACATCATCTCATCAATGGCATTAATACTTCAAATCGAAACATCTACAATATCCTGCTCTGTATCGCTTGCTGAAAACGGAGCTACAATAGCCTGCAAAGAAGCCTCAGAAAGAAATATTCACGCTTCCAGCATCACATTGTTCATTGAGGAGGTGATGAAGTCAGCAGGGAAGGATATGAGCGATCTAAATGCCGTAGCAGTTAGCAAAGGTCCGGGCTCTTACACAGGTTTGAGGATTGGCGTTTCTACTGCCAAGGGACTTTGTTATGCGCTGGACATTCCTTTGATCGCTGTAGATACCCTAAAAGTAATGGCTTCAAACAGGCAGGTAAACTCCGGTAATACCGAATCTTTGTTATGCCCGATGATCGATGCGAGAAGAATGGAAGTGTACACAGCTGTTTACGACAGCGCCTTAAATGAAATTAACCCTGTTTCAGCAAAGATCATTGATGAAGATTCCTTTGCAGACTTACTCGCTACAAAGAAGATCGTCTTCTTTGGGGATGGTGCAGAAAAATGTGTGGAGACCCTTGGAGCAAACGCTAATGCTACCTTCATAACCACCTTCGAAAACTCTGCTTCGGATATGAGTGCAGAAGCTTTTGACAGGTTTAATGAGCAGGTTTTTGAAGACATCGCCTACTTTGAGCCCTATTACCTGAAAGATTTCGTGGCCACGACTCCAAAGGCTGTCTAGTCGCGTTTTCCAAATATCTTATTCAAGAATCCTGTTCCGGGAACCCTATGGTTGATACCCGGAATGTAATTCTCATTCTGAGGATCACTCACGATTCTGCCAAACTTCAGAGAAAAACCCAGGTAAGCAGCCGCGCCCTTGATACCTTCATTCACTCTTTCCAGACGCTGATCAGGATCATCGGTAAGCAGTACCTTGGTCTTGTAAGACTGGAAGAGATTATCCGTTCCTATAAAGAATTCTACGTTAGGCGATTTAAGCATTAGTTGTCCGCCAAACTGAAAGTAATCGTTTAGATTGTACGCTCCCGAGGCGCCAATTTGTAGCACTTTATATCGGAAAGAATTCATAAGAACAATATCTCCGCTATTGTTAAAAAGACTTTTAGACAGCAATGCAGAGGGCTTGAACGCCCCGAACTCTTTCGATATAAGCGCCTCAGCCTTTCCGTTTATTACTGATGTATATCGCTCTCTCACGAGTGAGGCCTGTATTTTGTCCAGCTGATCCTCCGCGTCATCGAGGGTATTAATATTCAAATCAGCACCGTTCCTGTAAGAATCTGCACTCCAGCGGATAAAGCCTACATCCTTCAGATTTGTCATCACATTCCAACCATCCCTGAGCTTCAGATTACTGCTCAGTGTCAATGACATACCCGGATTTCGGAAGTTCGGACGCAGGTCATCCCAGGCAATATCGTCATAGTAGCTGCTCCGCAGAACTCCGCCAACGGTAAAAGTGCGGTAACCCGGAGAAGCCGGATCATTATCAAGCTCCCCCGATCGCACCTTTATAGAGTTATGGGCGATACCGCTTAGGTAGCTTAGCTTAATGCCATAGCTGAAGTTTTGATTGTACTGTTCCCTGAAAGTAAATCCTATCTGGTGGTAAGCCTGAGCCTGGAGGTCAGTACCGCGCAGTTGATTGGGACCTGTTCTATTCAAATACCTGTCAATCCCATTAATCCCTTGCTCGTTTGCCGTCTTAAACACAATTAAAGCCTGGTTATGAAGCTTGCCATGACTTTCTGCCCGGGTCTGCCATGAAAAGCCAAGTTCACGCCGGTAATCTACCGTCTTGAACAATCGCAGCATCAGGAGATATGAATTCTCACTCGCATTGACCTTGTTAAATCGCGGGGCATCCACATCCAGATTGCTGACCGACAGACCATTCGTATAGAGGAGAATATTCTTAAGCGCCACCTGTGCGGGACCGTTAAACTGCAGGTTCACCCCACTATTCGGAACAAAAAAATTAGAAGCAAACTGCCTGCTCTCATTCAGTTCGAAAGGAGATTGCGCGGGATTCTCAAAAGAATCCCATAACGTTCTCGTTCCGTAAAGCGAAAATTGTTGTGCTGATACTTTCGATGAAAGAAATAAAAGAAGAATCCCGCAAAATACAGGCGTATGCTTAAAGTTTGTACGCATGCAGGTTGCCATCCGCAGTGCCGCAGATAAGATAGCGTAAACCGTCGTTACGGATAACTCCCATATAAAACTCCCCAACAGCTTTAATCGGAAAACCTCTGGATACATTCCCTTCATTGTCAAATAAATATATCTCATTATTCTGGTAAGAAGAAACGGCAATGCTCCAGGAACTCTTATCTGTGCTGAAAAATTGCAGATTCCGCTTTACCGAATCCTCAAATTCATAACTAAAAACAGATGTATTATCGCGGTTAAACACAGATAATCCCTTGCTGTCAAGGTAAATATACTCAGGATAACTGTCACCGGTAATGTTTTTGTAACCAAATACATGGTTTTCGTCCCACACACCGATACTGCTCCGCGCCACCGAGTCCGTAAACGAGATCTCGTGAAGCACCCCCGCAGTATCCGTCGTTACCACCCATGAATCTTCCGCACGTTCCTTTATAACAGGAAAAAGACCGCTCCGGAAATCTGTAACCACTGTTTTTTCGGCAGTCTGGTGCAGAAGCGATCCGTCCCGCTCGTCAAAGAAAAAGAAATCTCCTGTCCGGGTTCCAGCTATCAGGTAAGGTGTTTCTCCTGCCTCCGTATAAAGCAGCTCGGTAAAGATGCGGGAGGGGAGATTCTTGTCCCATGCCTCTAATGGTTTTCCCTCAGCGGTATATCCCAAAACCTTGTTTTGCGCAGCGATATAGATCTTTGCTTTTGCCGGATCATTTCCTGTAAGCGTCAAGCCATGTACAGTCTTTTGCGGGATGGAGACCGGAAATCCGCTGACCGCAGATCCATCCGGATGAATCCTGTAAATTCTGTCTTCTGTATTAAACAGGATTGTCTCATCTTTCAACTGATAAAGCTTGCCTCGTATGGTGCCGGGAAGCTGAGTGGCCCAGATCCGTTTTCCTTCATCGGAGATCGCATAGAGATTATAAACGTTATCCTGCACCATGATGATGTGCTGATCACCGCTCCTGAACACCTGAGGAGCAGAAGCGATCCGTGCATTCATCTTGTAAGACCATTCTTTCTTGAAGTCGCGTTTTGCCAGCGTATTGTAATTGGCAAATACATTCGTCTGAAAATGCTTGGCGGCAGAACTCCATTGAACAGACATTCCATAAAAATTAGACAGTCCCGATTCTTCACCCTTGAACAAAGCTGCATAGCGGTTCTTCAGAGTAGAGCGTATCTGCCTGGAGGAATTTTTGTTTTCTGCGAAAAAGGTGATATTACTGCTCGTTGCCACCAGCTGATCGTGCTCCTTGAAGTCCTTGATTTTGTTCAGGAACCGATTAGCCTTATAGCTTTCCATATAACGCGTGATGGCCCCCTGGGAATTCGCCAGAACAAGCATATTGTCGAAGATCTGATAATAAGGCTTTACGAAGGGCTTCATCGGATCCCCGTAGCAATAGTAAAACACGTTTGAATAATTAAACCGCCTGATGAATTCTGAAGCTTTAGCCGACAATTGCTGAAGGGAAGCGTCGATCGCCGGACCGTTACTTAATTTAAGCAGAGCCAGCTTTTCGCCCTCGGCCGTTTCAAATACCAGGAATTCATTCCCCAGCTTAGGGATAAGGTCATCGTCAATATTGAGCGATTTCTCCGTCATAATGGATTTAACCTGTGCCTGGAGTTTCGGCAATTCTTTTCTCTTGCCAAAATAATTCCTCAGATCCGCATGGAACGTCTTAAAGTTTGAAACCCCGAAGGTCAGGAAGTTAGCGGTGTTTTGCGGAAGTAGAGCTTTCAGCTGATTCTGAACCGGTCGTTGCTTAAGAAACGTATGGAGGTAATTATTGCTGCTGGTATCTGGAGTGCTGTTCCCGTTAAACATGAGTGCGTCGCTCTTGAAGTTCATGCCAAGTGCAGCATATCCTTTCAGGCCATTTAGAAGCTGCATATTACCGTTAGCACGACCACTCATAAAAGACATTACAAATCGCGATAAATTCTCCGAATTTACATAGAGATTAACGGGCGAATTCAGGTTTTTATCGGCTTCTTTATTAATCAGCTCGATGAAATCCTCCGGAAGCTTCTCGTTTCTCTCATCCATTGCCGTCGAAAGCAAATCCGATGAAAAGCTACCCACAACAACCCCTTTGCCAATATGAATAAAAAACGGCCGGTTTAAGGTACTCAGCTCAAGTTTGATGATCGAACCCTCAGCAATTGTGGTGTATTTCAGTCCTTCAATATTTTTGAGCGTCAGCTCTGCATCTTCCTTTTTAACGGACGAGCCAATTCCCATAGCGAAAAGGTAATCCAGCGAATCCGCCTTCAACTGGTGAAAGGATATAAAAACCTTCTCACCGCTACTTATCTCTGCCACAAGCGGGTCATTCAACAAAACCGCCTTGAGCTGAGATATTTCAGCGCTCCTTCGCTCACCTATGACCTCCGCGAAAAGCTCATAGTCATCCACGATATCGTAAAATGAGGCATCATTACTGAAATTGACAACCAGGGTAGCGTCTGAGGGTATATATTTTAATACTTTTGTATTGCTGTTGGAGTTACCGCTAAGTTCTGCAAAGTACTTGACCGCGATGAATATGATCGCGACTAACAGAACAGAACTGAAAATGATTAATTTCTTCATCGTCTGTTTACAAACTTAGATAAATTTTACCTTTAACCTTAATTTAGCACCTTAAGATTTGAGTATGAACAAAAAGATTATCGTCACCGCTTCCTTGTTCGGGATTTTAGCCGTTATCCTGGGAGCCTTTGGAGCTCATGGACTTAAGAGTCTCATTTCCGCCTCCGACCTGGAAAACTGGAAGACTGCTGTCAGCTATCATTTTTATCATACTCTGGCCCTGTTATTCCTTTCTACGATGGTTCGCTACCGCGATAGGTTTATCGAATTTGCATATTATGCCTTCACGGCGGGCATCTTCCTCTTCTCAGGCTCGCTCTATTTATTGTCTACACGGGCAGTAACGGGACTGGAAGCCGGCATTCTCGGACCCATCACACCGATAGGCGGACTCATGTTCATTCTTGGGTGGGTGTTCCTTTTACTGGCAGCAATCAAGAATAAATAATGCTCGAATTCAATGAAGCGGAAGGGGAGTTCAAAACCTACTTTGTAGAGGTAATACTGCCTCTCTCAATATCCAAGACCTATACGTACCGCGTTCCCCGGGCACTCAATAATCAGGTTGGTGTCGGAAAGCGTGCCGTCGTCCAGTTCGGCAAGAGCCGTATCTATACTTCCGTCATTTATGCCGTATCCGAAAAGGCCCCTTCTTTATATGAAGCTAAGTATGTGATTGATATACTGGATGATAAGCCAATTGTCAATGCGCAGCAAATCAAGCTCTGGGAATGGATCTCCAGCTATTATATGTGTACGATGGGCGAGGTCATGCAGGCAGCTTTGCCTTCGGCGCTCAAGCTCGCCAGTGAGACACGTGTCATCCTGATTAACGACGCAGAATACGATAAAGCCGATCTCAACGATAAGGAGTTTCTGATTATCGACGCTCTGGAAATCCAGCCGGAGCTGAAGGTAAATGACATCGTCAAGCTTCTCGGTCAAAAGTCCGTTTTCAAACTCCTGAAGTCATTGTTCGATAAGGGGATTATCCACATTTCCGAAGAAATCATTGAAAAATATAAGCCCAAGACCAAATCCTTCATTCACCTTAATCCCATCTACCAGGAAGAAGCGAGTAAGAAGGCCCTCTTCGAGGTGCTCGAGCGGAGCCCCAAACAGCTCGAAGCTTTCCTTGCCTGGCTGAAGCTGAGCAGGAACAACAGCGAGGTGCTCCGTAAGGATATTATGGAAGAGTGCGGCTGCAGCGCCTCGATAATCAAGACCCTCATTGACAAGGAAATCTTCGTTCTTGAAAGTAAAGTAGTCAGCCGACTTGCTCATGGAGAACTGGAGTTGGCAGATAATTTCCTGTTGAGTTCCAGTCAACTAAAAGCCGAGGAAGAAATCAAGGACCACTTCCTGCAGAAAGACGTCGTCCTCTTGTACGGTGTTACCTCTTCCGGTAAAACGCAGTTATACGTCAGGTTGATCGAGGAGAATCTGCAGAAGAATAAACAGGTATTGTACCTGCTTCCTGAGATCGCTCTTACCACGCAGATCATCGAGAGACTAAAGAAGTACTTCGGAAATGCCATAGGTATCTACCACTCCAGGATGGGCGATAACGAACGCGCCGAGGTATGGTCGAGAGTGCTCAAGAATGAATACAGTATTATTCTGGGCGCACGGTCTGCCGTGTTTCTTCCCTTCAGTGACCTCGGACTGATTGTCGTTGATGAGGAGCACGAAACCTCTTACAAACAGCAGGACCCTGCGCCGCGGTATCATGCCCGTGATACGGCGATCTATCTCGCACATATCCATCAGGCGAAAGTTCTCCTCGGATCGGCTACACCCTCACTCGAAAGCTTCTTTAACGCCAAATCTTCCAAGTACGGTTTCGTGCAGCTCACCGAGCGCTTCGGAGAAGCCGGCCTGCCCGAAATAAAGGTCGTCAGCATCAGCGAAGAAACCAGCAAGAAAACTATCCAGGCAAACTTCACAAGTGTCCTCATCGAGGCCATAAGGGAGAACCTGGAGAAGAAAGAGCAGGTGATCCTGTTCCAGAACCGCAGGGGCTATACCCCCTTGTCCATCTGCCGCACCTGCGGATACATATCCAAGTGTATCCACTGCGATGTCAGCATGAACTACCACAAGAGCACTGGGCAGCTGCATTGCCATTACTGCGGATACAAGCAAGACGTACTCTCTTCATGTCCTGCCTGCGGCTCGGTTCATATCGAGCCGAAAGGCTTCGGCACAGAAAAGATCGAGGACGACTTGAAGTACATCTTTCCCGACGCCAGGATAGCCCGCATGGACCTGGACACAACAAGAGCCAAGCACAGCTTCCAGAACATTCTCAGTGACTTTGAAGAGCGGAATATCGACATCCTTGTAGGTACGCAGATCGTAGCCAAGGGCCTTGACTTCAGTCACGTAACCCTCATCGGTATCATCAACGCAGACAGCCTGCTGAGCTTCCCTGATTTCCGTGCTTTTGAAAAGGGTTTCCAGTTGCTTTCCCAAGTAGGAGGCAGAGCCGGCCGACGCGATAAGCCGGGCAGGGTGATCATCCAGACCTATGATACCAGGCATCGCGTCATCGATCAGGTCATCCGCCACGATTACGAAAGCCTGTTCAATACCGAGATCCAGGAAAGGCTCAATTTCAAATATCCGCCCCTGTACCGAATGATCCGTCTGGATATCAAGCACAAGGATCAGCAAGTGCTTACGCAAGCCGCACAGCGCTTCGCTGCAGCAATCCGTACAACGCTCGGAGAGCGCGTTCTCGGTCCCGAGGATCCCATGATTTCCCGGATCCGCAACCTGTATATCAAAACCATCTATATCAAGATCGAACGTAAAGGAATTCCGGTTTCCAAGGTGAAGGAATACCTCGCACAGGCACTTCTGGGCTTTGAAGCCGATAAGCAAAACAAAGGCACATTCATACAGGTAGACGTAGATCCTTTTTAAGGCCACGGCGGGTAACTTATGCACTTGATTCCTAATGAAGTATCGGTGTCCCCGTTAATTATGCCGTTTAATTCTCTAATTAAGCTTATTTTTGCGGCAGAATGGCTTACAAGTTCGTAGATAATTACCGGGAAAAAGGGGCGAGAAAAAAATTAGTTAGACTCCTTAAAGATGAGCGACAGATTGAAGATACCAACGTTCTGGACGCGATAGGAAGAGTACCGAGACATTATTTCTTTGATGAGACCTTCTGGAACCAGGCCTATCGGGATATTGCTTTCCCCATAGGTGAGGGGCAAACCATCTCCCAACCGTATACGGTGGCTTACCAAACCCAGTTGCTGCATATCCGCAAGAATGACAAGGTGCTTGAAATAGGTACGGGCTCCGGTTATCAAACCTGTATCCTCCTGGAACTGGGGGCAGAAGTTTATACCATTGAGCGTCAGGAAAAGCTGTTTCATCGCTCCAAACTGTTCCTGAACAAAATGGGTTATTTTCCTAACTTCTTTCTTGGCGATGGATCAAAAGGCCTTTCCGAACATGCTCCTTACGACAAAATCCTGGTAACGGCAGGCGCACCATTCGTGCCTGAGATCATGCTGAAACAACTAAAAGTAGGAGGGACCATGGTGATTCCCGTTGGTGATGAAAAGAGCCAGAAGATGATCACCGTAATCCGCCTCAACGAGAACGACTATGAGCGTATTGAGCTTGACACCTTCCGCTTTGTCCCTCTGGTAGGTGATCAGGCCTGGTAAGAGCAGAAACCTTAACGTTTCATCGCTCTGTCGAGCTCAATCTTGCTCTCCCTGTCTTTTATCGTGTCTCGCTTGTCGAAAGTCTTCTTACCCTGCGCCAGACCAATCTCCAGCTTGGCGAAGCCACGCTCGCTGATAAACAACCCCAACGGAACGATGGTATATCCTTTCTCCTCACTCTTGTCGCGTAGTTTCTTAAGCTCCTTTTTGGTCAGTAATAACGCGCGGTCACGTTTCGACTCATGGTTGTAAAATGAACCATGCGAGTACTCGGAGATATGCATATTCCTCACAAATAGCTGATTGCCCAGAAAAGCACAGAACGCATCATTCAGATTGGCTTTCCCCTCCCTTACCGACTTGATCTCCGTTCCCAGGAACTGAATACCCGCTACATATTTATCGAGTATATGATATTCAAAGTATGCTTTTTTATTACGTATGTTGACGTTCATTTTTCTGTCTCTGTTTAACAAAGGTCTAAACAATCATTATGTTTTCAGCAAATTTCTGAGAAACCGTATTTAGCTGATTGTCAATTAAAATTTCAATCGTTCCGTCATAGCTCTGACGGGACAAGACCTTAATCGGTGTATTTATTTTTAAGTTCAGCTGACTTACATATTGCAAAAACGCCACGGTATTGTCGCGCACCGCAACCATCTTACACTGGTCGCCCGGCTCAACCTCAGCAAGTGATCTTCTGAAAGAAGGTTTTAAGTTCCCCTGCGCATCGGGTATGGCGTCACCGTGCGGATCATACTCCGGGAATCCAAGAAACTTATCCAGCTTATCAATCAGTTTCGGAGAGTGGATATGCTCCAGTTGCTCCGCTACCTCATGTACCTCATCCCAGGTAAAGTCAAGCTTCTGAAACAAGAAAGTTTCCCAAAGACGGTGCTTACGCAAAACTTCCAGCGCATGGCTTTTTCCGTCATCAGATAAAGTGATCTTGCCGTACTTCTCGTAGTCGATAAGGCCCTTTTCCTTCAGTTTCCGTAACATGTCGGTCGCCGTAGCAGGCTTTACCCCCATATAAGAAGCCAGCTGATTGGTTCCCGCCTCGTTAGCATGTTCGATTTCGTACGTCAGGTGAAAGAGTGCTTTTAAATAATTTTCTTCGGTATAAGAAAGCATGAGGCAAAAGTACAAAAAGCTGAGCTCTTAACCGAAGGTCAATTATAATCCCCTCAGGAGTGGATATTCCTCAGTGTACCATTTTATTAGCACATGCCGAACTGGCAAAGGCTTCCGGTTTTGCCTTGAAGACGAATCCCATACTCAGGATATATCCCATCGCATCGTGCAGAGCCTGGTTGGACTTAAACATGGGGTTCGTATTGATATCAGCGTGTACTTCCAGATCCACATGATACAGGTCGAGAAGGTCACATAGTGAGTAGGCTACTTCTATCGATTTCTGCACTTCGGTCAGCATCCTTTCCTTGATACTCATTTTTATCGAACTCCGTTCCTGATGAATGAACATAAATGCACCCTTTTTTTCCCTGATGAAAACAATCACCGTGGCATAGTCTGTTACTGAGCCCTTCACCTGAGAGTCGGTTCCTATGCAAACCTTTAACTTATTTCCCTGGTGGTATTCGCGCAGAATAGCGCTCTCTACTGCTTCATGTATCGAGTTTGAAATCATCTCGCCACTAAATTTTTTCCAGGTCATAAGAGTAAGTTTACATAATGAAGTTTTCGATTGCTTGGTTACAGTATAAAGATAGAGAAAAGTGTGTGAAAGACATGTTTATTATTTGTTAACATATTCACATTCAGTTGCTGATCTGATTTTTTTCTGTCTGAATATCCTTATATTCGGAACGATTCATAACGATTCATAACCTAAATCTATGGCACTGACATTTTTGAATATAGGCACATCCGAGGTAGTGATTCTACTCGTTATTGTGTTACTCATGGTTATAGCTATTGGCCATTATGGCAGGAATACAATTCTTGGATACTGGGGGTCGATCATAGTGGCGATTTTAGCGAGCCCCCTTGTTGCCTTCATTGTTGTTTTTATGTTAAGAAGAAAGAAGGAAGGCCATTTTTCTCAAAGCCGCTGACTCGATTTAATCTCCAGATACCTGTTTATCGTATTTACGGTAAGGTTTTTTGGAGACGTCAGAATAGACTGTATTCCATGTCTGGATAACTCCTTTACGATAAGTTTTTTCTCATAAACCATTTTCTCTGCGATCGTCTTGATATAGATCTCTTCTACATCAGAGGCTGTCTTTTCGCTCACTTTCTGTAGCAATATAGAATATCTAAATGATTTAAAATAAAAAGCGGCTCATGAAACATGGCCGCTTTGAAATATTTAACAAAAATCTAAGCTTACACTCCCAGATCCGCCATAATCGCATCTACCTTCGCATCCAGTTCCGCGCTCGCTGCTTCATAAGCCGCTTTATCCGCAAGGCTTGTCTTAACACTGCAGTAGAACTTAATCTTCGGCTCCGTACCTGATGGTCTTGCAGAAATAATACTGCCATCTTCAGTAAAGAACTGTAGTACATCAGATTCCGGAAGTTCAATGTCAGATCTCGTGCCGCTGGCAATATCTGTCGACACGCGAAGTTCATAATCCTTCAACGTGGTTACCTTTGATCCACCAAGAGTTGCAGGAGGGTTATTTCTAAATCGCTCCATCATCGCCTTGATCTCTTCAGCTCCCGACTTGCCTTTCTTCGTAACCGATACCAGTTTTTCTTTGTACAAACCATACTGCAAGTACATATTCAGCAAAGTATCATACAGGCTGCTTCCCTGATCCTTATAATAAGCGGTCATCTCCGCAATAAACGCAGCCGATACAACAGCATCCTTATCGCGCACCAGATCACCAATCAGGTAACCGTAGCTTTCTTCTCCGCCACCGATGAATACCTTCTCATCTTTAAAGCGGGTCATCAGCTCACCAATATATTTGAAGCCGGTCAGCGTATTGTAGCATTCAACCTTTTTCGCCTTAGCAATCTCGTCAATCAGATAAGAAGTAACGATCGTTTTAACGATGTATTCCTTACCGGTCAACAACCCTTTCTCTTCCCATGCGGTTAGCAGGTAGTTGATCAGGAGGCTTCCGGTCTGATTGCCATTCAATAGAATAAACTCTCCCTCATTGTTTTTAACAGCAATCCCGATACGGTCAGCATCAGGGTCTGTAGCCATAATCAGGTCCGCGTCTACTTCAACACCTTTTTCAAGAGCCAGTGTAAGCGCTTCCTTTTCCTCGGGGTTCGGATAAATAACGGTAGGGAAGTTGCCGTCCGGCTGAATCTGCTTCTCTACCAGGTTTACATTCGTAAAACCGAACCGTTCCAATGCCTGAGGCACTAACGTGATTCCCGTGCCGTGAATAGGAGAGAAAACGATTTTCAGGTCTTTCTGACGGGCGATAGCATCGGGAGAAACGCTCAGCTTAGCAATTTTCTCCAGGTAAAGCTCATCGATCTCCTCAGCAATCATTTCGATGTTTTCTTCCACGCGGTCAAACTTTACCTCGTCGATGCTTTGAATGGCGAATACTTCTTCTAAAACCTTGGCATCTTCGGGAGCGACGAACTGTCCGCCGTCTGCGCCATAAGCCTTGTATCCGTTGTATTCTTTGGGGTTATGAGAGGCTGTTACCATAACACCACTTTTACAGCCCAATTCGCGAATAGCGAAAGAAAGTTCCGGTGTAGGACGAAGTTCTTTGAAAAAATAAACATAAATTCCATTGGCGGAGAACACCTCAGCAGTCACACGTGCGAAATAATCCGAATTATTACGGCTGTCGTGTGCTATCGCCACCTTAATCTTTTCCGATGGATACGTTTTCTTAAGATAGTTAGCCAGACCTTGAGTCGCCTTTCCTATCGTGTATTTGTTAATGCGGTTGGAGCCAGGGCCCATAGTCCCACGAAGTCCGCCTGTACCAAACTGCAGATCCTTGTAAAACGAGTCAGTCAGCTCCGTAAATGCTTTTTCGTCCAGTAGTTGTTGAATCTGTTGGCGGGTATCAGCATCATAGCTTCCCTCAAGCCATTCATTAATTTTGTTTAGAACAGAAGGCTCTAATTCCTGCATAGTTATTAAGATTTAAGTATTTCTTTTGTGATCTTCGTTATTTTACAAGTATAACAACACAATGTAAATTTAACGCACTTGTTTTACAAAGAAAAAAAAGTTCAGCAAGAAACCCTAATGATGCGCAGTGAATCGGGAAATTTAGCGAAAGCTTAACTTCAAACCGGAGAGATTATCCAGAGAATTTCGGATATCTTTCATGTGATGGTCGAGCATACAGCGAAGATGCTTGTTTTCGCTCGTGTTGGATAAGGTTGATTCATACTTTCGGAGAGTGAGGTTGCCTTTTTGTAAACCCCAGCGTAATAGTGCTTCGCCGTCATGTTTATTAAGGGTCTGCCTGAAGGCTTCCCAGGCGGCAGAATCAGGACAGTTTGCAAAGTCGAATTCACTGAGCTTGCAGTTCGCGCGAACCAGAAAAGAACGAATCCCAACGATGTGTTCGCCTCGCATCCATAGATATTTAGCAAACGCCGATTTCAACGCAGGCACCCTTACCAGATCAATGGCCTGATCATAAAATCCAGTCTCATTTAAGCTGTGGATTAACAGGGGTCTTAAGTTGACAATCAGATTATCCTCCATATCAGAGCGTTCTAAGGTTTACATGGTTATAGGTTAACGCCTCAAAATAAAAAATAGTTTACACCTTTTCTGTAACTTTTTTGCTCAAACAATCAACGCCCACATGGTGTACACCTATATTTAAAGCATGTATTCAACTAAAATTCTGCTGATAGGGTGCGTTTGTGCCGGTATGTTTCTCAGTATCTATCTCCGGAAGTTAACGGTAGGGGGCGCGGTATGTGGGGGACTTATTGCCTTTCTGCTATTTCTGGGTACTGGGTTTGCAGGCCTGCTCATGATGGCTGCTTTCTTTATTTTGGGAACCGCGGCGAGTCAATGGAGGCATCAGTTTAAAATAGTTATGGGACTTGCAGAAGCGGATAAGGGACAAAGGGTCGCGTCTCAGGTGCTGGCCAATGCCGGGGTACCAGCCTTAGCCGCAGTCCTGGCGCTATGCTTTCCCTCACAACGCGAGCTCTGCACGGTGCTCGTAGCAGCTGCCTTTGCATCTGCAACTTCAGACACGCTTTCGTCAGAACTAGGAAACGTCTATGGTAGCCGGTTCTATCATGTTCTCAGCTGGCAGAAAGATAGTAGAGGAGAAAATGGAGTAGTTAGTCTGGAAGGATCGATCGCCGGAATAGCCGGAAGTGCCGCGATAGCTTTACTATTCGCTTGTTTTACGGGATGGACACCTGTAGTGGCAGTCGTGCTCCTGGCGGGTATAACGGGGAATGTGTTCGATTCTGTTTTAGGTGCTACCCTGGAGCGCAAACGTTTTATAAGCAACGATACCGTCAACTTTCTGAATACACTATTTGCTGCGTTACTTGCAGGCGGATTACTCTCTGCAATCGACTTTTAGGGGCAAAAAAAAGCCCCTGCTATAATGAGTATAGCAAGGGCACCTAAACCTTATCACCTACTTTAACGGCGAAAACAATTAATAGTTTCAAAAAAATGAAAATATTTTTAAATTTTTTTTCGCCCCTTATTTGTTCCCTTTTTTATCATAAAAAGGCGCTGTAGCAGCCAGAATAAGGAATATGATGATGAATACGTATATAGTTAAATTTTCATGTCCCCGGTTAGAACCTGCAGTATTGCTCAAATCACTGTCTACCACATTGACTGCGAATGAACTATATGCTGAAGAGGCGATTAACAAGAACGTGTAAAGTGCTTTTTTTAATAGAGATTTCATGAGTTTGCTTTGTTTGAATTTCCAAATGTATTAAATATCCGTTTCAGACGATGCATATTTTTATCATAAGCCTGTTTACTACCATGCTAACAATACAGGAAACCGTTTGTTGTCACTATCTGAATCATACAAAACGATGAAAATTCTGCTAACAGGTGCAAATGGTTATATCGGCACACGTCTACTCCCCGTACTATTGGAAGAAGGTCATGACATCGTATGCATGGTTCGTGATAAACGGCGGTTTATTAAAAAAATCGATTTTTCTGAAAAGGTCCTTATTATTGAAGCCGATCTCGTAACCGGGAAGGGGCTGGACCAGATTCCTGTGGATATTGACGCAGCCTATTATCTCGTACATTCCATGTCTTCACCCAATGGAGATTTCTCGGATGCGGAGAAACAGACTGCCGGGAACTTTGTAAAAGCCCTTTCGAACTGCGATAGCTGTAAACAGATCATTTATCTGACGGGAATCGTTAATGATGCTAAACTGTCGAAGCATCTTTCCTCACGACTCGCTGTGGAAGATGTCTTGAAGCAAAGCCGGATTCACTGCACCATCTTAAGAGCAGCGATTATCATCGGATCAGGAAGCGCTTCATTCGAAATAATCAGGGATCTGGTAGAAAAGCTCCCGGTCATGGTTGCTCCCAAATGGGTGAGGA
The DNA here is from genome assembly GCF_003002875.1 of Arcticibacter pallidicorallinus. Lineage (GTDB taxonomy): Bacteria > Bacteroidota > Bacteroidia > Sphingobacteriales > Sphingobacteriaceae > Arcticibacter > Arcticibacter pallidicorallinus. The sequence goes on along the minus strand of NZ_PVTH01000004.1, from coordinate 282,228 downwards.
CCCGCTGTCAGCCTATCGGCATCCGCGACGTCCTTCGTTATCTGAGCGGCGTTCTCTTTAAAGAGGAAGCCTATGATAAGACGTTTGATATAGGCGGTCCGGATATCCTGACCTACCAGCAGATGCTGCTCGAGTATGCCGCTTCCCGAAATCTCAAACGCTATATCATTAACGTGCCCTTCCTGACACCCAAGCTGTCGTCTTACTGGCTTAATTTCGTCACATCTGTTCCTTTTTCACTGGCAAGCTCCCTGGTGGAAAGCATGAAAAATGAGGTGGTCTGCCAAAACGATGATATCAAGAAAATAGTTCCTGGAAAATGCTTCAGTTATCGTGATTCACTAAAACTCGCCTTCGTCAAGATTGAGCAGCATTCCATCGTCAGCAGCTGGAAAGACGCGCTTAACCGGGGATACCTCGAAACAACCTTCATGGATCAGATCAAGGTTCCGCAGAACGGAACCCTAAGCTCCCAGGTAAAGATCGCTTTTAATCGAAGTCCGGACGAAGTCCTGGAAAATATCTGGGGAATTGGTGGTAACCGGGGGTGGTATTACCTGAACTTCTTATGGAAATTGAGGGGTTTTGCCGACAAAGTTGTCGGCGGGGTAGGAATGAGGAGGGGGAGAAGAAACCAGGATAGCCTGATTGCGGGTGATGCATTGGATTTTTGGAGGGTATTGCTCGCCGACAAAGAAAAGAAGCGACTGCTGCTCTATGCGGAGATGAGGCTTCCGGGCGAGGCCTGGCTGGAGTTTTGTATCGATCAGTCAGACCCGTCGGGGAAGACATTGATTCAGACGGCAACTTTCCGTCCGCGCGGACTGTGGGGGCGGTTGTACTGGTATGCTATGTGGCCATTCCATTTGTTTATATTCAAAGGTATGGCCACACAGCTTACGCAATATCAAAATAACGTCGGGCTCCCATCGCCCAAAGCTTAGGATTGTTTCAGTGGTTCGCTTTCTTTTTTAGGCTCAACACCCACTTCAACAAGCTCTTCCTCATGTTCTTCAGCAGCAGCTGCGGTGGCATAATTCAGTTTCCGGAATCGCCAGATGGCGAAGGCCGGTTCCTGATACCTGTTGATGAGTTTGAAGAACTTCGGTAAATTGTAGATTTCCTCCAAAAGAACGCCCGTAACGATGCCGTTGTTATCGAGTATCTCCCGGATGGTGTATTCTTTGTCTTTGGTAACCCAAATTTCGAAATCGCGACTGATCTCCTCTTTTTTATCTGCGTCTATCAGCGCATTGATGCAAATAACTTTATCCCCTGGTTTCATGTAAACGCTTTTCTGTGTATTTCTTTTGCAGACTTATACAAAAATAGCTAAAAATGGTTTGTAGTTGAGGGGGATCATAGCTTGATTCGCTAATTAATCGATTATGATTGTACTTATATGCAGGCGTATAGAAGGGGCTTTGCAGGTGGGATAAGTCCGACTTCTTCTGTTGTAAGTCGGACTGGTCGCGCCTTAATCACTGCTATTATAGGGACTTATACAAGAGCGATTGTCCTTCATTCGGCCAGCTTCCAAACAGCATTTGAGATGCGTTTTTTTAAAAATAGCATAAAATTTTGTCGATTTTCAGGAAAAAATCGTCACCAGGCCCTTGCTGATCTACCTTGCCTTTCTAAATCAAAATAACATTATGGCAAGCATTGACAACAAAGGAAGAATACGCGGAAAGGCAGGTTCCGTCATTTACCGCATGTACCGCGGCAAGAACATCATGCAGGGGAAGCCCCGCAAATTTGAACAGACTGAAGGAAGCATCCGGGCATCCACCGAATTCGGCTTGAGCAGCTCGGCTGCCGCGGCGATCCGCCGGGCTTTTGAGCCGGCTTATATCCACCGGGACGGTGAAGCGGTGAGCCGCACCACGCAGCAAGTGTACCGCAGTCTGCGCAACAGTCTGAGCGGCAGCATCGGTCAGCGTGACCTCCACGATGCCAATTTGCAGGACCTGCTGGGTATGGATTTCAACGGTGCCAGTCCGCTTGCAGAAGTCCTGCAAATCAGTCACAGCGTAGTCCGGAATGCAGAGGGCAATCTCGAAGTAAGCTTGGGCAGGTTCAAACCCAAAGAAGACGTAAAAAAGGCTGCAGGATATCCCGATAGCGCATCCCGTTACCGGATACGGCTGATGGTGGTGGCCCTGGACTTCCGGCAGATGTACCTGGAGTATCTGGATATCAAGGACCTGGATGTACACAAGACAGCGGTTATGGAGGCCCAAACCATTACCCTGAACGCAAAGGCAGACCCAGGCTGCATCGTGATGCTGAGCATGTCGCTGCTGATGTATGATCAGGTGCCACATACCTGCGAATATGTTCTGCTGAACACCAAAGGTTTCAGTCCCTGCGCCATTATCGCGGCTTTTCCGGCTGAACAGGCGGCGCCGATGGCGGCCAAACCCTTCCGCCTCAGCAAAGAGGCTTACCCGGATCGTCACGAGAAGATTCAAGAGATGGGGTATGATGGGAATCGGCTTCTGAGGGAGTTTAAAAGGAAGCATCCCTCAGAATCAAAAAAAGTTACGGCCGATGCAATGGCTCAGCCGCCGGAACTCCCTAAGCCCGGAAGCAGGCAATCTTTTAAGGGAATCTTGAAACAGAGGGGATAGATACCGGATGCTCAAGGGAAGAAACCCTTAATTAACCAGGGATATCAATTTTCTTTCTTAAGGACCTGCAATCACATAATAATGTGAAGATTGTTTGTATATTGGAAAGAAAATTATAACCAGGGAAAAAGATGAAGGGCTGGTACTTGAAAGTAACTATTCTAATTATTTTTAGCTACTTTTTCCAAATCAGGCACGGTCTAGCTCAGTCCAACTACAGCTTAGTTAGTTATTCCACCGAACACGGACTAGCACACAGTTCTGTTTCAAAGATTACGAAGGACAGACACGGTATCATGTGGATGGCTACCTGGAACGGCCTGCACCGCTTTGACGGCACTTCTTTTCGAACGTTTAAGAAAACAACAGACCGGAAATCATACCTGGAGAGCAGGCGAATGGTTAGAATAGCCGAAGGGCTCGGGGACAAATTATGGGTTCTCACCTACGACAAGCAATTATACTGGTTTGACAAAAAAGCAGAAGTCTTTCATCCTTTGTCGCCTGAAATTGATAAGCGTGCAAAGAAGAGGGTGTTGTTTGACCGTATTTTGTATGTCGATGGAGATAACGTATGGCTTAGGTCGGAGAACGATGGTTTATACGTTATTTCCGATAAAGATCCATCACTTCAACGGATAGTTTTTCCAGGGATTTCAGAACCTGAAAATATCATAGTCAATAGCTTTCTGAAAGACCGGAATGGTATTATATGGCTGGGCACAAACAGTGGCCTGTACACGTTGCAGCAAAGATCCGGGAAATTTATTGTCGGCAGTATCTCTGAAGAATTACCTAAAGCTGCCTCTATATCCAGAATTGTAGAAAATGAGTCCGGACTCTATTGCATTGTGAATGAGAAGTCTATTTTTTATCTCAACAAAAAGACGAAGGCTGCGAAAAAGATATGGTCTTCAGAAGGAAGTATCAATCATCTGAGCGGTTCGAGAAAAAATCAGAGATTATTTTGCACAACGGAAGGGGGAGAACTATGTCTTTTGGATTCAGGTGGCAGCGGGGGGAGAATTATTCATAAGGCATCAAACTCGCTATACGGTTTGTTTGAAGATAGTAAGGGTATCTTATGGATCGAACTTAGAAATGGAGGAGTGCTGCGCTTCAACAGCATAACCGGCGATCACTCTACTATCAAATCGCCTTTTTATCATGCGAATTCCAATATGCGCTTTGAAGGGTTTGAAGATCCGAACCATACCGTATGGATCGGTATGAATGGGGGTGGCTTTGGTTATTTCGATGAAGAGAAACAGCAATTTAATTTTTCTATTCATGATATGAACAAGAAGGATATTGTGCTTCCTCAGCATATCTCCAATTTGTTTTATGATCCTGATGGGATTGCCTGGTTCTCGACGGAAAAACGTGGACTGGTAAAGTTAGTTATTGGTAATGATAGCTTCAAACATACCAGCTTAAAGCAAAGCTCCAGGTCGACCTGGGGAGAAGAGGTCAGAAGCATCGTTTTCGATCGCCAGGGGCGATCATGGTCAGGAACAAAAGGAGGGGATCTGGTTGTCCGTAAACGGAACCTGGTTCAACCGGTCAATTTTCGTAATATGCCTTCGAATGGCTTAGGACCCATCTATTCGCTGTTGGAAGATCGGGAAGGGAATATTTGGATAGGGACAAAGGGCAAAGGCCTCTACAAGGCTGTTCCGGGCTCTCAAAAAAAAGATAGCTATACACTATCTCACTTCAATAAAACCAATAGTGGTTTGTTCGGCGAGGAGGTCTATAGCATTTATCAGGATAAAGATCAGCAGATATGGCTAGGAACTTTTGATGCCGGTCTTTTCAAACTGAATGAATCGAGTGATAAAATAACGTTTAGTAGCGTAGCGTTAGGAGGCAATCAAAGTGACAAGATCAGGCATATCACATCGGACAGGGACGGGAATTTATGGATCGCCTCCATAGACGGCCTGATTATTTACGACCGGATTGGAAAGACGAGGTTAATCCGTGATCATGAAGACATCAAAAGCCGGATTGGAGATAATGACATACAATATCTGCACCTGGGATCAGGAGGTGAAATGTGGGTATGTACAGCGGGGGGAGGAATTACACGAGTTCGGGGGAATGCGTTTGGAAAATTGCAGATGCAGAACTTTTCAACGGAGCAGGGTCTGGTAAACGACTTCGTGCTGAGCTGTGTGGAAGACAGGCAAAGATCGCTTTGGGTAACGACCAAAGGAGGTCTTTCGAGACTCGACCTGAAGTCAAATAAATTCGTTAACGTCGACGTAAACGAAGGTTTCAAGGCACTCGGCTTCGCCGAGAAAGCAATTGCTTACAACGCTGCATGTGAGATCATCTGGGGAACATCGGTGGGTGCCCTATCGCTGGATCTGGGAAAATTGCATCCGAAGAGTTCCCAGTCGCAGATTGTGTTCAGTAGTTTTGCGGTGAATAACCAGGAATGGGGCAAAGGCAATCTATCCGGAGATAAATTCATCAACATACAATATCTGGACGAAGTGAACCTGCTTCATAACCAGAACAATTTGACTTTTGATTTCAGCGTAACAGACCATCGTTACTCACACCATAATTTCTCCTACAGGCTTATTGGGCTTGATAGTACCTGGAAGCAGAATGGCTCGCTGCAGCGGGCGTCGTTTACCAACTTAGATCCAGGCGTCTATTATCTGGAGATTAAATGTGAAAGTGATTTGTACTCAGACCGAACATTCCGGCGACTGAAGCTTGTTATTTCTCCACCCTGGTGGCATACTTCATGGGCTTATCTGGCCTATGCCCTCCTGGTGGTTTTATTTGTCGTGCTTGTCCGTAGGTTCTTGCTTACCATCTTACACCTGAAGAACAAGGTCATTCTTGAACAAAAGCTCAGCGAGGTGAAGATGGAATTCTTTACTAATATTTCACATGAACTGAGGACGCCCCTGACTCTGATACTAAGTCCCGCTACCAAGCTTTTGTCATCTAACTCACTAACAAGCGAGGAAAGAAACTATGCGGGCATGATTCGCAGCAACGCGAAAGTATTGGAGCGATTTGTAAACCAGCTATTAGATGTACGAAGGCTTAAGGAAAAGAAATTCGAACTTCGCCTGTCCCGGTTTGATTTTTCGGAGTGGTTGAATGATATAGCTGAAACGTTCAGACCTTCGGCAGAAGAGGCTGCGATATCACTCGCCGTTCGATGTGACGAGCCGTGTTTGAATGTGGTTGCCGACAAAGAAAAGATGGAGATCATCATCCGAAATCTCTTGTCTAACGCATTGAAGTATGCTCCCCCGCATTCGTCGATAGAAATTTATCTGAGAAGAACGGAAGATGGTAAGGACATCATGGTCGACGTAAGAGATCAAGGACCGGGCGTTCCGGAAAAATCGTGTGACAAGATCTTTGACTTGTTTTATGTGGTTTATTCGGCGGATAAAACATCCGTGGGGAGTACAGGAGTGGGGCTTTCCCTGGTGCGGGAACTGGTTAATTTACATGGTGGTCACGTTTCAGCATCTAATAATGCTGAAGGGGGCTTATGTGTCAGCTTTTCTTTTCCCTATATGGAGGAAGCGGATGAGCATTATGTAGTGTCGGATGCTGACGCAGAAACCGCTGATATAGCTTCAGGCGGTTCACTGTCTGCATTGCGGGAGGACCCGGTGCCCGAACTGCAGGCTCAGGAAAAACAAAAGGTGTTGATTGTTGAAGATAACAAGGAGCTTCGCTGGTTTCTGTCGCTCGAGCTTCGGTCGCATTACCAGGTCTATCTGGCAAATGACGGTGTCGAAGGAATGGAAATGGCTACGTCAGTACTGCCTGATCTAATCATCAGCGACGTGATGATGCCCAATTTAGATGGCATCCAATTTCTGGACCTGGTGAGGAAAAATCAGGATACCAGCCATATCCCCTTTATCCTTTTAACCGCAAGGCATGCTATAGAAAGCCAGATAGAAGGATTGAAATACGGTGCTGACGCTTATATCACGAAACCATTCGATACCGAATTTCTTTTGGTTTCTGTAAAAAATCTGCTTGTACAGAGACGTCGTTTGTTCGAGCAAATGAAAAGCGGTGTCGCGGATATATGGAGACCACAGGAGGTCGTCATGACCAACAAGGACGAAAGTTTCCTTCTGGATGTTATCAGGATCGTCGATGAAGGTCTGGAAAATTCTGAATTGAGTGTGGATGATCTGGCCATAAAAATGAGTATGGGAAGGAACACATTTTACAGAAAGTTCAAGAGTCTCACCAATCTTACGCCAGTAGAATTTCTCCGTGACAGGCGTCTCGATAAAGCGAAAGTTTATTTAGAAAACGGAACCGACAACATCGCTGAAGTCGCCTATCTGGTAGGCTTCAATGATCCGAAGTATTTCAGTAAATGCTTTAAATCAAGGTTTGGATCCAATCCAAAGGAATTTGCCCAATCTCTTTCTTCAAACCAGCTGTCTTAGATCTATTTCGCCCTTTTTGAGCGTTCAACAGGCTCTTGCGGAAATTTTCCTCCTTTTTGATTAATATTTCCACCCCCATTTTCTACAGGCAGATACATTTGTGCTATCGTTCGTGCGAACGTCTTTTAACCCTTTATAACCTGATATGTCCACAATAATTGCATCCCGCAAGGTATGCCTGCATTCCGGTCCCTAACCAGTGAACGGCAAAAGAGGCGAACAAACTAACAACTAACACAAATTACAATCTTAATTACGTGCATTATGAAAAGACTGCTACTTCTCCCCATCTTGCTGTGGGTTTCCCTCAGCTTGTTTGCTCAGGAAAGGCAAATTACCGGTACGGTAATCGAAAAAACCACAGGAGAGGTGTTGCCAGGTGCCTCGGTGTTCCTTAAGGGAACCACTGTGGCAACCAAGACAGAAAACAATGGAAAATTCGTTCTCCGAACAACAAAGACCGGAACCGTCGAGCTGGAAGTCAGAATGGTGGGTTTCGTTAATCAGACAGTTTCCGTAAAGGGAAACGGCCCGGTGAGTGTTTCGCTGGCAGAAGACACTAAGGCACTGGATGAAGTTACGGTTGTTGCTGCTGGTTACGGCTCTCCTATAAAAAGGAGCGAACTTACCGGATCTGTATCGACAGTTTCCGGAGCCACTATCGCACGTGTTCCCGTGTCATCGGCAGCGGAGGCCTTACAAGGTAAAGCAGCAGGTGTACAGGTGACCACTTCTGACGGCGCACCTGGTTCAGAAGTAAATATTCGTATCCGCGGAGGTACTTCGGTAACACAGAGTAACGCTCCTCTATTTATAGTGGACGGATTTCCGGTAGATAACATTAATGATATACCGCCGACAGATATTCTGAGCATTGATATTCTTAAAGATGCTTCGATGACGGCGATTTTTGGTGCCCGCGGAGGAAATGGGGTAGTGGTTGTTACCACCAAGCGTGCGAGCTCCGGAAAACTAAGTCTGAATTTCAACCATAACACCCAGGTCAGAACCCTTGTCAGGAAAATCGACTTGATGACACCTCATGAATTTGTGAAAGTTCAATATGAGGCGGCGGTAGGCGATAATACAAGACGTCAGCGCTTTCGCGGTAACTTCGGTAATCCGCTCGACTTTGATCTGTATAAACGGTTTGAGGGAAACGACTGGCAAGATGAGATTTTAGGCGGATCCCCATTGAGCCATATGTATAATCTTACGCTGAATGGTGGATCGCAAACGTTGAGGTTTAATACCAGCATCACCCACCATGATGAGCAGGGTGTACTTATCGGCTCGGGCGTTAAGCGAACCAATGTTAATACCAAGTTCAGCGCAGAACTTTCCAAAAATGTGAAATTGCTGATTAATCCGCGCTTTACTTACCGACAGAATAGTGGTGCCGGCGCTGGTAATGTAGGAAGCGGTGGTATTATTGGTGTGCTGCGTTACCGGCCTACAAATGGTATCCGTGAATTTTCGCATGTGCCCGCAGAGGATATTGACCCCGACGAGGAACGCTTGTTTGAATATAATAATCCCAAGGGAGACATCAATCAGAACTACCAGAAAGGAAATAATTACGAGTTTACCAATCAGGCTTCGGTTGACTGGAACATCATGAAGGGCCTGACTTTCCGCACCCTGGGTTCGCAATATATGGCGTTTAACTATAAAGATCGTTTCTGGGGAGATTTGACCTCAGACGCCGTTAGCAACAACCGCTTACCTATAGTTGAATTGGAGAGTCAAAGGCGGAACAGATACGGATGGACAAATACTTTAGAGTATGCGACAGAACTAGACAAGCACAATTTCAGGTTCCTTTTGGGCCAGGAGATTCAGAGCTCCGCGCAGTTTACAAGCTCAAATACTTCCCGTTATTTTCCGAAAGAGATTGAACCGGAAAGAGCAGTACGGAATTTGACTTTAGGAACACCCTGGAAAGCTACCTCGTTTAGTACTTCGCCTGAAAGATTGTCTTCCATCTTTGGACAGGCAAATTACAACTTTGACCGAAAGTATCTTCTTTCACTTACTTACCGCGCTGACGGATCTACCAAGTTTGCTCCGGGCAAGCAATGGGGACATTTCCCGGCGATTGCAGGTGCCTGGGTATTATCTCAGGAAGAGTTCCTGGCAGATCAGGAGCTGTTTTCAGAACTTAAAGTGCGTGCCTCCATCGGTAAGTCAGGAAATAACCGGATTGAAGATGATATGTGGCGGTACCAGTACAGGATCAACGGAACCGGTGGTCCGGGCTGGGGCGAAAGCAACGAAACGGGATATGAATATTATGGTAATACCGGTGGCGGAACGATGCCCAATCCGGATATCAAATGGGAAACTACGCTCACCCGCAACCTGGCTTTCGATATCGGACTGTTTAACGAGCGCGTGACCATAACTCCTGAAGCCTATTGGAACACCACAACAGACTTGCTCTACCTGAGCAATATCCCTACAACAACCGGATATACCCAGCAAATGCAAAATATCGGTCAGGTGACCAATCGTGGATTTGACCTGACTGTCAACACGCAAATCATTAGAAAGGAACGTGCTTATTTGAATGCAACCTTAACCTTTGGAGCAGGTAAGACACGTATCGACAAACTTAATGGCCGGGAAGATGTGCTCTGGATGACTCCTTCCAGCGGATGGAAGTCTTCCGAGGCTGACTATATGCTGAAAGTCGGTGATCAGCTGGGCCTTATCTACGGCTTTGTTTACGATGGTATTTACGGTTTCGACGAGTTTGATCAGCAAGGTTTCAACTTCGTGGCTAAACCCGGAACGGTAAATAATGATGCCCTTTTTGGTACACAACCAGGCAGGCCCAAATTCAAGAATTTTGTAGACGCAGAGGGTGAAGAAAATGTAGTCAATGAAAGAGATAAAGTCGTCATAGGAAACACCAATCCGAAGTTCAGCGGCGGGTTCAACATTGCCGGGGGATGGCGCAATTTCGATATATCCGCGAACTTCTTCGGGATGTATGGATTTGACGTTAATAACGCGACGCGCTATACCTTGTCGTCCTTCGAAAATAACAATAACAACTACTTTAATATTCTTCCGGAATTTAATGCAAGCAATCGTTGGCGCTATGCCGATGATGTATATGGAGACAGGATGCTGAGCAATGCACTTTATGTGCAACAGTATCGGGACGTCAATTCTAATGCAACTATTTTCAATCCGGTAGACATTAGCAAGAAGGTAACACACTCTTATTTTATCGAAGACGGTTCATTCCTGCGATTACAAGATCTAACTGTGGGTTATACGCTGCCTCAAAGCGCTTTGAAACGCCTTAAGGTTGGAAGTCTGCGGGTATTTGTTAGTGGTTACAACCTGTTTTTATGGACCAATTACACTGGTTATGACCCCGAAGTTGATGTTCAAACCGGACTCACGCCGGGTATTGATTACAATCGCTACCCAAGAAGCCGGAATTTCCTGGCTGGTTTAAATATTACTTTATAATCGAAATATCAAGCAGTGCAGATAAAATTTACAGCTATGAGGAAATATATCATCATTCTCAGTACTATATTAATAACCCTTACTTCCTGTGAAAAAGATTTCCTGAAAGTAAATTCCGACTCCAAATACGAGGGGGATTATGTCTTTGGGAACAAGGATGAGATCAACAGGGTATTAACCGCCGTCTATGCGTCGTTAATGAGCAACGATAGTTACGGCAACGCGTACTTCAGTACGTTCGCACTCAATAATGATGTAGAGTTCACCGCTTTCGCCGGTGAGTTACCGAACGTTAACGGAGAAGATTTCAAGGCTTTTGACGGCGCTCCACATGCTCCTTCCATCTTACGGTTCTGGAACAAGCAATACGAAGGCATTGAACGTGCCAATATTTTTATCAATGGCATTCAGAGCAGTCCGGTCTTTAGTCCGAGCGACATGGATCTGACGCAACAGCTCGGTGAAGCAAGAGTGTTAAGGGCGATGTTTTACCACGATCTGGTGGTGATGTTTGGTGATGTTCCTTTCAATACAGAGCCCAGCATGAACTTGCAATCGGGATTTGTGATTCCGGTCACAGACCGAAACGAGATCCTCAGCTTCCTCATCAATGACTTGAAGGAGACGGCTTCGGGAATGAAATACGCCGCTGATTTAACGCATGGAGTGGAGCGTGCATCCAAGGAGTTCTGCTACGGCATGATTGCGCGGATGGCCTTGACCCGCGGGGGCTATGCCTTGTATCCGGAAGGGGGAAAGGGTGCGATGAAACGAATGCCCGACTACAAAGACTATTATCGGATTGCTATGCAGTACGCTGATTCGGCTATATCTTCCGGGAAGCATTCACTCAACAAGGCATTCAGGAATGTCTTTATCGATCAGACCAATAACATCGTGAACAATAACGACGATCCGATTTTTGAAATTCCATTTCTAAGAAATTCAAGCGGTAATATTGGTTACGTTACTGGTGCTGCTGTTGGTTCCTTTAACGATCTGACAACCCACGTGTGGGGCGCTTCAAATGCCGGCATGAGGCTGAATGCATTCTATCATTACTCCTTCGACCGTAATGATCTCCGCCAAGAATATACGGTTGGTAAGTGGAGCTACGATGCAAACGCTATACCGCAAGTACTCGTTGACTATACCATGTACAACAACAAATGGTCAAAACTCTGGGCCGATCCTTCGAAGGCTTTAGGAAATCAAAGTTCGGGCGCTACCGGGATCAATTTACCCTATATGCGGTACGCTGATATTTTATTGATGTATGCTGAAGCTGTCAATGAGGTGGAAGAAGGGGTTAGCGGGGCAAACGGAGCAAGGGCCATAGAGGCTTTCAGACAGGTGCGCAAACGGGCATTTAAAGATGCAGACCAGGCAGTGAAGGTTAACGCCTACATCCAGACAGCGGCAGCCAGTAAAGAGACATTTTTTAATGCCATAGCAGACGAAAGAAAATGGGAATTTGGTGGTGAAAACCTGCGTTGGAAGGATCTGGTTCGCTGGAACCTCTATTCTAAAGTCGTGTATGACAGTTTTAAAGAGTATCTCATTGTAGCTTTAATGGCAGGGGGGGACTTCATAGAAGGTGCTGAAAAATACCAGAATCTGCCTGTTAACAAGTTTTACAAGCGTGTCGCAAATCCGGGCGATAGAGATATCTATCCGAATACAAGCTTGCAGGTTATTGAATTCTATAACCCATGGGAAGCTGTGTTGAATCCGGGTACAGAATGGCTAACAGCAACATACTATGATTGGTATGACGTCAATACTTCGATGCCCAAAAATCAAATAGCTTATTCATTTCGTGGATATGTAAAAGGCGGGCCTTCAGCGAACTGGGAAAGCTTAAACCCTAATAGTTTGCCTCCTGTGCGTTACATCCTGCCTTTCCCTGACCAGGCTATTCAAATGAGTAACGGGGCGTATAAGAATCACTATGGTTATAACTAGTGCCGATAAAGAAAGTTCAATATGAAAATCAAGATTTTAATACAGAGCATATTCCTGGCAGGCTTGCTGGTCTTTGTTCTCGATAGTTGCAAAAAACCCGATCTTCAACTCACTGACGAAGAAGAAAACAGATCCTTTATGGCTGTATTTCGTATACAGGCGAATACCGGCAAAAGCGGTGACCCGCTCGCCAGCCAGGTCGTTAATTCGAACGATATATACCTGACCTGGAACGGCATCGAAGGAGCATCGGGTTACCACATCAAGATGAAGACCCAGGCTGGCTCCTGGGATATCCCGGGCGACATACTATGGGATACCATTGTAGGGCCTGAAGTGCTTAAAATTACCAAGAAGGATCTGCAATATTCAACCATGCATAATTTTATGATCCAAACCCTTTCTCCCTTGGGAGAGGCTTATAATTCGAGGTGGTATGGGCTGGGAGACGGCGCTCACCCGGATGACCGTGCAGAATTTACGACGTTAGAGCGAACAGGTATTCCGGATGTGGTGTCTGTGGCCGGCGTAACCGAAAATAGCATGCGCGTCTATTTTGATCTGAAAGTCTATAATCCGGCGCCACCTGCACTAAACCCTAGCTTTCAACACGAAAATGGGCAATTCCTTATGGATGAAATACTGGTGCAGCCCGCATCGGTAAACCGCGATTTGCCCTCTCAGACCATCAAGTTGAGCCAGGCAGATCTGACAAATGGCTATGTCGACGTTACAGGCTTAGTGTCCAATGCTTTATATGTTGTTAACGGGCTTAATAATAAGGTGGTTCGTTACTGGGACCGGCTGTATAACACCAGTATGGTTCGTATGAGAGGACAGGTAGGTGAGCCTATTCTTATTCCGCATAAAGTAGACGTTGCAAATACCTGGGCCCAGCAAAACAATGCATCGCGGCTTGATACCATATTAAATAACTATTTATTCGATAATACGCTTGCCGAGGGTACGATATTCATGCTGGAAGCCGGCAAGAAATATTATCTAGGCAATAATGTTGTCTTAGCTAAAGGCCTGGTCTTAAAATCAAACACTCCGGGTACAAAAGCCACTCTTTATATGGGACTGGGATACAATGAGCTCAATAATGGCTCACTTGCTTTCAACTTCCAATTGGGACGTAATGCTCAAGCAGGCGAAATCGGCAGTATTACCGTGGGCGATGTCATTTTCGACGATCTTAGTGTCGAGTTGCCATTGGCGGTTAACTTCTTCAACCAGTCCCTGTATCCCGGAAAGTCTATAAACGGAAACTATTTTATCAATCAGAGTTCAGCATCTATGCCATTCACCTGCTCTAAGCTGGAAGCCCGCAATTGTAATTTCCAGGGTATGGTGCGGTCCTGGTTCAGAACACAGGGTTCGAACCGCCAGGTCATTGAAAATATCATAGTGGATAACTGTATATTCCATGATGCAGGTATGTACGATGTTAACGGACGCGGATACCCCTTAATCACCGGAGCAGCAGTTTCAGAAAAAACGAATATTTTCAATAACGTTGTCATTAAAAATAACTCATTTGTTGGCGTGTCGTATGACCAGCTCATCCGTGAAACCGCGAATCTTGCCTGGGCACCAAGCGTGGTCTGGAATGTAACGATCGAAAATAACACGTTCTTAAATGCGTTTTCTGTCTCCAATGGACGTTTCCTGATCCAGCATCAGCATCCTCCCGCTAACAGCAAATACATTGTCAGGAAAAACCTCTTCATCTCGGTTAAAGCAGCCGGTGACGATCGGGCGTTCTTCCAGAGCGGAATGGACTTCAGAACCTATCGTCCAGGGGTAAGTTTCGACGTTGCCGATAACTACTCCACATCAGCAAAATCAGCAAACAATGCCGTAACCTATTTCAGTTCTGCGGAAATATTTGTTAACCAGCCGTTCAGTCATAACGGCAGAGGCGCCGGAGCCAACGCAGGTGCATTGAATAAAGGCGGTTTGGAGGCAACGAAAGTAATAACCGGCCCGACGCCGATTGCTCCGGAAAACCTGATGGTTGATCCTTATCCGAAAGGTAAAAAGGTAGTCGCTAACTGGGCTCCTGATTCGCATATCTATAATCTCGATGGACTGCGTTATAAAAACACCCCGGAAGTGTTCAACCATCCTATCTATACGAAAGGAATTGGAGACCCTCGCTGGAGGTAATTCAAGAAGTCAACCTGAAGCCAACTCCCTAACGGGAGCGGGCTTCAGGTTTTTTTATGACCACTGAGCACGAATGTTCGGAGGAATCGAATCAATAGCCCTTTAATTCAAGAGCATGAAACAACTAATATTCCTGTTTATAGCAGCGGTTTTCTGCTCATTTGAAACGGTAATGGCGCAGGTAGCGGCCTTTCCCGGAGCTGAAGGCGGCGGTATGTACACGACAGGCGGGCGTGGAGGGAAAGTATACTATGTCAATACCCTGGAGGATAACCTTGACGGCGACGTGAACCTGAATGAGGGCTCACTGAGGTGGTGTTTGAATCAGGACGGCCCGCGAACGATCCTATTCCAATCAGGAGGTACAATAAGGCTGAAAAGCCGGCTTGTAATCGATAAAGGTGACCTGACGATAGCCGGGCAATCGGCGCCCGGGGGCGGAATTACGCTTGCCGGATTTCCGGTGTCCATAAGAGCCAATAATGTTATCGTGAGATTTGTAAGGGTCCGCATGGGTGACCGGGATATTTCCAAAGCAGAGGCAGATGGCGCCGATGCGTTTAGCGGCGGTAAAAACAAGGATATTATCATTGATCACTGTTCGATCAGCTGGGGAACGGATGAATGTTCGTCTTTCTACGATAATAAAAACTTCACCATGCAATGGTGTATCATCTCAGAAAGCCTTCGTTTGTCGGGACATTCAAAAGGAGCCCATGGATATGGTGCTATCTGGGGAGGAGTACAAGCCTCGTTTCATCATAATCTTTTAGCGCATCACGATAGTCGCACACCCAGATTGGGACCTGGCGCGATGTATGCCGGACATGATACTACCGACATGCGAAATAATGTGATTTACAACTGGAGCGGTAACGGAGCCTACGGTGGCGAAGCGATGCACGTCAATATGGTCAACAATTATTTCAAGGCAGGGCCGGCCACCGGGGAACGGATAAAAGACAGGATAGTAGCACTAAACGCCAAAACAGAAAGCCGACCATTTCCTTCTATTAAAGGCGTTTGGGGAAGGTACTACATCTCCGGGAATGTGTTGCCTCATAACGTGCGGGTTTCAAACGATAACTGGGAAGGAGTCAAGATTGAGGGTGAACAGTCAAAAATAACTATAAAATCAGCGTATCCAATTCCCTTACATGCGCCGATACATACTCAGGATGCCCGCACCGCATATAGAAAGGTGCTCGCTTATGCAGGAAGTTCCTTAAACAGGGATGACATCGACCGCCGCATTATCGAAGAAACAAGGACGGGAACCGCGCGCTTTACAGGCAAAAGTAAGTATAACGGACAGGGAGGTAGCTGGAAAAGCTTAAATTATCCACTTAAGGGCATTATCGATTCACAGGAGGATCTTAACCCTGATCCCGAGGTAAAAACCTGGGAGCCCTGGCCATCGCTGGATCCGGGAATCGCCGTTGCTGACGGTAACCGTGACGGTATTCCGGATGGTTGGATCGAGCAGCATCACCCCAATAAATCAGCGAACGATATGAGTGAAGAAGGATATACCTATCTGGAGGTTTATCTCAATAGTTTAATAGAACAGATTACAAAAAGTCAACAATGAAAGCACTATTCAAGTATTTTGTAACGGCAGCGGTACCCTTAATTATTTCCGCTTCAGAGTCCTCAGCGCAACAACAGCAGCAACAGCGTTTACGTCTTTTTTACGATAAACCGGCTTCTGAATGGAACGAGGCTTTGCCGATAGGCAACAGCAGATTAGGGGCGATGGTCTATGGAGATCCTTCCAAAGAGCAATTGCAGCTGAATGAAGAGACGATATGGGCTGGCGGGCCCGGCAATAACGTGCCACAGAATACACACACCAAGATCCTGGAAATCCGTAAGCTTCTGGCAGACGGAAAGCCGGAAGAAGCGCAGAAGCTATCGAATGAAACATTTCCGAGGAAAGCTCCCGAAGGCTTACACTATGGCATGCCTTATCAAACGTTTGGCAGCCTTTGGTTGAATTTTCCAGGTCACACAAATTATACAAATTTCGTTCGCGATCTGGATATAGAAGATGCGGTAGCCCGCACCTCGTATAAAGTGGGTGGTACAACCTTTAAAAGAGAGGTATTCACATCGTTCACAGATGATGTGCTTATTATTCGTCTGACAGCATCAGAGAAAAGGAGTATTTCTTTCAGCCTGAGCTTAAGCTCCCCGCATCAATCTGCTTCTGTGAGTGGAGGAAAGGGGCAATTAAGTATGAGAGGAACCGGAAGTTCAGTAGATGGGTTGGCGGGTAAGGTAAATTTTAAAGGTATCGTGCATCCTGTATTAAAGGGGGGCAGGTTGATTACTGGTCAGGAGAATTTAGAGATACAACAGGCAGACGAAGTGATTCTCTATGTTTCCATCGGTACCAACTTTAAAAAATACAACGATCTGAGCGGGGATCCGGAAAAAAAAGCACAGGACATACTTGACAGGGCGGTAAAAGTGGATTATAGGCAAGCCCTGGCCAGCCATACGAAAAAATATCAGCAACAATTCAACCGTGTTAAACTGGATTTAGGCACATCAGCCCAAGCCGCAAAGACCACAGACATACGCGTGCAGCAGTTTGCCAAAGCGGAGGATCCACAATTAGTGGCCTTGTACTTTCAGTTCGGTCGTTACCTGCTTATCAGCTCATCACAGCCGGGAGGGCAACCCGCCAATCTTCAGGGTATCTGGAATGATAAGCTATCTCCGCCCTGGGACAGTAAGTACACCGTCAATATCAATACCGAGATGAATTATTGGCCCGCCGAAGTAACGAATCTCAGCGAGACACACGAGCCTTTATTCGCCATGTTACAAGACCTGGCGGTAACAGGCAAAGAAAGTGCGCAAGGCATGTACAAGGCACGCGGTTGGAACATGCACCATAATACAGATCTCTGGCGTATTACAGGTATTGTAGACGGTGGCTATTACGGCATGTGGCCGATGGGAGGAGCCTGGTTGACACAGCATATCTGGCAGCATTATCTGTATAATGGGAATAAGAATTTCTTGAAAAAATATTATGATGTACTCAAAGGAAAGGCATTGTTTTACCTGGATGTCCTCCATAAAGACCGTTCGGGGAAGTGGTTGGTATTAAGTCCTTCGATGTCTCCTGAGAACTCGTACCTGCCGGGCAGCGTAGGGATTTCTGCAGGCACGACCATGGACAATCAATTGATTTTTGACGTATTCAATAACTTTATTGACGCGACTAAGATATTAGGGGTCGATGCTAAGCTCTCTGATTCGGTAAAAGTCGCGTTGGATAAATTACCACCCATGCAGATCGGCCAGCATACGCAATTGCAGGAATGGCTGGAAGATATGGACAAGACAACGGACAAGCACCGCCATATTTCGCACTTATATGGCCTATATCCTTCAGGACAAATATCTCCATTCCGCAATCCCGACCTGACCGAAGCTGCCCTGAACTCATTAAAGTATCGGGGTGATAAGTCTACAGGATGGTCGATGGGTTGGAAAGTTAACTGGTGGGCCAGACTACTAGACGGCAATCAGAGCTTCAAGCTGATTCGGGACCAGTTGAGTCCACCGGTAGGGGAAAAGGGGCAGGGTGGAGGAACTTATCCGAACTTACTGGATGCTCATCCTCCGTTTCAGATTGACGGCAACTTTGGATGTACATCCGGTATAGCAGAAATGCTGGTGCAGTCTTACGACGGGAATATTTTTCTACTGCCCGCTTTACCTGAGGCATTACCTCAGGGCAAAGTTTCGGGACTAAAAGTTAGAGGTGGATTCGAAATAGATCTCGAATGGAAAGATCATGTTGTAAAGAAGGTAACTATCCGATCTGGTTTAGGAGGAAATTGCAGACTCCGTTTAGCTCAGGCTGTCTCTTTAAAAGGGGATGTTAAATTAATTGATGCTCAGGGAGAAAATAATAACCTGTTTTATCGTGTACGTGGAATAAAGGCGCCGTTAAAATCGGAAAAAGCCAGTTTGGACGGTTATAAACTGCCAGAAACCAAGCTGGTTGAATTTGAGACTAAGGCAGGAGGTACATATACATTTTATAATTAAGAAGTATTTCCTGAAAATGAACCTGCTGCCTGACATTCGCGTTCTTGCAGCAGGTTTTTTTTGTGGTGTTTCTTTTTCTGGGCTTTCTTTCCTGCGAGGTATCAGGGATGCTGAATATTTCGTTTTTATAACGAAATTTGTAGTAGATGAGGGTTCTGCATACAGCCGATTGGCATTTGGGTAAAAAGTTAGAGCAATGTGAGCGAACAGAGGAGCATCAGTTCTTTCTGGACTGGCTCATTGATGAGCTGACCCACAATTGCATTGAAGTTTTGATTATCGCGGGAGATATTTTCGATACGGGTAACCCTTCGAATGTCGCTCTGGAGCAATATTATAAATTTTTGTGGCGGGTAAAGGGAACATGCTGCCGGGAGGTGATCATCATCGGCGGGAATCATGATTCGATCAGCACACTGAATGCTCCGAAAGAGCTGCTGAAGTTCTTCAATATACATGTTGTTGGTGGAGTCCCGGAGGATATAAAGCATCAGATTATTCCTGTTAAGAATGCCGGGGGTAAGGTAGAACTCGTGGTATGCGCGATACCTTTTTTAAGGGACCGGGACGTACGCCTTTCCGTAGCCGGGGAGACAGCGGCAGACCGGGAATCGAGAATTAAGGAAGGAATTTGTGCGCATTACAATAGGTTTAAAACGGAGATTGCCTCCTATAAAGAAGAGGGAATACCGGTCATCGCAACGGGACATTTGTTTGCTGCCGGCTCCAGTACTTCGGAGAGCGAGAAAGAAATCCACGTAGGAAATCTGGGGCAGATCTGTGGCGACCAGTTTCCTGAAGAATTCAATTATGTAGCCTTAGGGCATATCCATCGTCCGCAGATTGTAAATAAAATGAGTCATGTACGGTATTCTGGCTCACCTATTCCTTTAAGTTTCTCGGAAACTGATGATGAGAAGCAAGTGCTGATTCTGAAATTCGGAGGCGGAGGCTTGCAGGAGATCAGGGAGCTGAAAGTGCCTTGTTGCAGGAAGCTGATCAGGCTTAAGGGAACACTGGAAGAGATCAGGCTAAAGCTTGGGACGATGGAAGACAAAGGTTTGAAAATGCCCGCCTGGGTAGAGCTTCAGATATCGACCGACCGGTTTATCCACGACCTGGACGAACAACTTGAAAAGCTGAAGGAAGGTAAGCCCTTTATCGAACGCTTCTTTCCGCGGCAGATCAAGACAAGGGCCAGTATGAGTTTAAACGAGCAGAGCATTCTGGAATCAGCCCTGCATGAGCTGGAACCCCGGGCGGTATTTTTGAAGCGCTGTGAATCTGAGCTTCCGGAGGAAGACCATGGCGAATTACTGCAGCTATTTGACGAAATCTTGGAAAAAATGGCTCAGAGGGACTAATCAATATGAAGATATTAAGCGTACGTTTTCTAAACCTGAACTCCCTGAAAGGAGAGCATCAGATCCGTTTTGATCAGAGTCCTTTCACTGAGAGCGGTTTATTTGCGATTACAGGCCCTACAGGAGCCGGTAAGACGACCATTCTGGATGCTATTACCATCGCGCTCTACGGACGTGTTCATCGACACGACAGAGATGTTTCAGAAAGTATGACCAGGCATACTGCGGAGTCTTTTTCAGAGGTGGAGTTTGAGATCAAGGGCAAAGGCTATCGGGCGAAGTGGTCGCAGCGCCGTGGCTACGGTAAAGTGGACGGTGCACTGCAGACCCAGCGGATGGAGCTGGTTGACCTGGAGACTTCAGCCATCATGGTTAATCATCCTCTTTCAGAGGTGCAGCAGCAGATTGTTGCTTTATGCGGACTCGATTATAATCAGTTCCTGCGATCGGTGATGTTGTCGCAGGGAGACTTTACGCAGTTCTTGAAATCAAAAGAAAACGAGCGATCAGAACTACTGGAAAAAATCACCGATACGGCAGTGTATTCGGAGATCTCCAGATATGTGTTTGACCGGGCAAGGCAGGAGAGAGAGAAGCTGGAAAGGCTGAGAGAGCAACTGGATAATGCAGATATCCTTTCCGATGAAGAAGTTTCACAGCTGAACATTTCTTTGCAGGATCTGAGTATTCGGGAAAAGGCCGTTCGGGATAACTCTCTGGATACACGTGATAAAATCAACTGGTTAGGATTTTTAGGTAAACTGAAACTTGATGAAGAGCGGCAGCTGAATCTGCTGCGTGAACAGCAGGAGAGGTTGATTCTCCATCAGGAGAACTTCCAGAAGCTGGCGCTGCATCAGAAGGCCATGGCCTACCGTTCGGAGTTGCAGGACATCAAGAATCATGAAGGGAGAATCGAGGAACTTGCATTAAGAATTCGGGAACAGGAAGAAGTTCTTCCCTCGGTTCAGGAGAAGAGCCGTCAGGCAGATCAGGCTTTTGAGGAAGGTAAAGAATTGCTTGGTTCTGCGGAACTAGATATGCAGAAACAGGAGGCAGATTTTGAGAAGGTGATCCAGAAAGATGCGCAGCTGGACGGCTTCAGAAAGGAGCTCGAGAGGGCAGAGAGCTGGGCTAAGACGGCACTCAAAGATGTGGATCAGGCCATCAGTGACCGGGATACTTTGGCTCAAAATATTGCTGCGCTTGAGGTGGAGATCAGCGCTTTGAACCAGTTGATTGTCGGTCAGCCCAAAGAAAATGAACTGGAGGCGGCAATTGTTCGCATCGATCAATATCAGCAGGAATTAGGCCGTGCGCGGCTTTCACTTCGGGATAAAAAAGCCGAAGAAAGAAGTGTCGTCGATCTGCAAAAGGATCAGGAAAAGTCGCTTCTTGCCATCGAAGGAGAAATAGCTAAATCAAAGGCAGGCTTGTTGCTTAGGCAGCAAGAACTGGTTCGACTTCGAGACAAGCTGCGAACGGAGTTTGAGGGCAAGTCGCTTGACGTCCTGGAAGAGGCGGCAGACAAGCTTCCTGGCCTGATCAGCCTATGTCAGGATCAATCGAAGTTAGCTAAGGACTATTCACAGACCCGTGCTCAGATGGATGGTTTAAAGCGGGAGCAAATCCGGAACGAAGAATCGGTGGCTGCGCTAGAGGCAGCGCTGGCGCTCCAAACAGAGGAAAAACAGGAAGCCGAACGCATATTAGAAGATCACAGGAAAGCGGTTGATATACAGATTCGCATACAAAAATACGATGCCGACAGGGGGCAGCTGCAGGAAAATCATGAATGTCCCCTTTGTGGATCAAAAGAACATCCTTACGTCGAGAAACACTATCACTCGACACTCACGGAAGCAGAACAGAAGCGGAATGCCCATGAAGCCTATCTGCAGAAGCTTTCCAGGGAGATTCAGGATTCGGCAATCAAGCTGAGTGCCTGGAAAGAGAAACTCACGGGTCAGCACAAGCAGTCGGCAGAGCTTGAAGAGAAGCTTGCCGCGGTTGAGAGTTCCTTCGTCTTAAATAACGGGAAATTACCCGCTCCACTGACCCTCGAGAAGCCCGCCATTATTGATGCGATCGTTCTTAAGAAGCAAAGTGAATTGTCAGCCTTGCAGGCTCAGATCCAGGCGTTGCGTGTTCTGCAGAAAGATATCAGTCTGCTGGAGTTGCATCTGGTCGATTTGAACAGTACTATCGAACAGGCTAAGACCAGAAAAGAATCGCTGCTGGCACAACTAAGCAGCGGGGCCGGAAATCTGGAGAAGGTTCGGTTGGAAATTGGCAAGTTAGATCTTGAAATTGGCGACCTACAGAATAAGATTCAGGAGGTGTTAAGATCTTTGCAGATTACCGACATTCCGGAAGAGATTATCGGCGCGTTAAACGCGCGTTTGCTGGTATGCCGGCAGTCGAATGAGAAGTTAGCTTCGGCCACATTGCGAAAGCAAGAGCTATGCGCAGAGAGTCTGAGTCTGGAAAAGGTTCTGGGAGCAAAGCAGGAACTTCTTCAGCAACGGGAGAAAGAGCGTAAGCAGGCTGATCTGCGTTTGCAGGAAGAGCTGGGCGAACGTCGGGAGCTGTTTGGCGAGAAAGATCCTGTGTTTGAGCGGGAGCAGCTCAGGAACCAGCTCAAGCAGCTTCGTGAAGCTTTGGAGAGGCAGCAGGAACTGCGTAATCAGCTGCAGAATCAGTTGCTGACGCTAGAATCTTCATTACAGAAGGACAGGCAGGACCTGGATAAAGCGGGCAAGGATTTGTCCCGTCTTTCAGCGGAACTGACAGGAAAACTTCAGGAACAGGGTATTGCCGATATAGCGGAGCTCCGTTCCTATAGACTTGATGAGGGTATCGCTGCTGAGATCTCGACGCTGGAGGCTGAGATCAAGACGGCTATCGCCAATGCAGAGCATCTGTTAACGAGGTTGCGTGCAGACTTGCAGCTTGAGCGATCGAAGGCTCTTACGGAACTGAGTTCTGAGGAACTTCAGGAGCAGCTAAGTTCTCTGGACGCCTCCTGGCGGGACCTGAATCAGGAGATCGGAGGAATTCGAAACCGGCTGCAGTCTGATTTTGAGACTAAGCTTCGTTTCAGAGAAATTGCCGATCAGGTCGTCGTTCAGCAGGGAGAGCTGCAGAAGTGGCAGAAAATATCGTCGCTCATTGGTTCAGATAATGGCAAGAAGTTCAGCAACTTCGCTCAAGGACTTACCTTGGCTCGTTTGACGGAGTTAGCCAATCTGCATTTGCAGAAGCTGACGGATCGTTACCGGATTCTAAAGAGCCCTTCGAAGGACCTGGAGATCCAGATCATCGACGGCTATCAGGCTGATGTGGTCAGGCCCATGACGACCTTGTCGGGAGGGGAGAGCTTTCTGGTAAGTTTGGCGCTGGCCCTGGGTTTGTCGGACCTGGCCAGCCGGAAGACGCAGATTAATTCTTTGTTCATTGATGAAGGCTTTGGTACCCTGGATTCGGATACGCTGGATGTTGCGATCTCGGCATTGGAGAACTTGCAGGCGAACGGGAAGACGATCGGGATCATCTCGCATGTGGAGGCGTTGAAAGAGCGGATTGGGACGCAGATTCAAGTGAGCAAGCAGCCGGGAGGGGTGAGTAGGATCAGGGTGATGAGTTATGGGGAGGTTGTGGGGTGATTCGTCTTGAGTCCTCAAAAGTATGAAACCAGCAGATTCACGCCGCTGATAGTTCGTGTACAGCGTGACAACGCGAGCGTCCTCAAGGGATATTTGTCTCCTAAAGTCAACGAATGTTTAAATTGAAGAGACAAATATTTGATACTGGATTTTGATACTGGATAACGGTTTTTTGAGGTCTATCTATTGCTTTGTTTAGGATGTTGGTAAAACGTTCGTTTTGTGAGGCTATTTGTAATACTACCTAGGTTCTTTTTATCCACTAGGTAGGCTATAAGCGGAGACTGGAGAAAACGTACGTATTACAGGGAAATTATCACTTCTCAGATTACTATGATAAATTACTTGGAATCATTATTTTAGCATGGTTATCGTAGAATATGGCCAATAATGTAAACACAGCATTTAAGGAATTTTTAAAAGAGAAAGTTAACCTTGATTCATCTCAGTCGTCTACGGCAATTAAGAGTAAAGATTGGCTCATAAATCAATTGCAATCATTATCTCGTGATAATGATGACTTTCCTCCGATCCTATCAAGTATTCATCTGCACTATGGGTCTTTTGCTCGTAAAACAAAAACGAGGCCGCTAAACGACATTGACTTGATGATTGGTATTATGGGAATTGGAAGTACTTATGATCTGTATTCATCTACTCATGCAACAATCTCAGCAAATCCTAATATTCCAAGTTTAGTAAAACTTTGTGATCCTTACACATCAAATCTAAACTCAATCAAGGTAATTAACTGTTTTATTAAATACTTACCGCAGATCTATCAGTACCGGAATGCAGTTATAAAACGTAATCAAGAGGCGGCCGTTTTAGATTTAAGTTCATACGACTGGAAATTTGATATTGTACCCTCTTTTATAACTGATGAAGATTCTAGTGGGAAAACATTTTATCTAATCCCAGATGGTTATGGAAAATGGAAAAAAACAGACCCCCGGATAGACCGTGACCGCCTTTCGCAAATAAATCAAGCGAATTCTGGCAATGTTCTAAACGTAATAAGAATAATAAAATTCTGGAATAAAAGACGAAATGTAACAACTATTCCATCTTATCTTTTGGAAAATATAATTTTGAACTACTATGCACATTCAACGTCATGCAGTGCCTGGGTGGATTTAGAGGTAGCCGACATTTTAACCTATTTGGCCAGTACCATTTACAATCCAGTCTATGATCCAAAGGGAATTCAAGGCGACCTAAATAACTTAAGTTGGGATGAAAAATCTCGAATAAGTAAAATAGCTACCGAACATGCAGCAGCAGCAAGGAAGGCCAGAGAATATGAAAGTGCGAATAATCATCACATGTCAACATTGTATTGGTATGATGTATTTGGTGATGACTTTCCAAGATGGAGCTAAATCAAACCATGTTCTTTCGCATCCCGGACTAAGGCTTCAGCTGTGCTATTCATGATTTCTTCATCTTTCTTTAAAAAGCGGCGATACATGAAATTCAAGATTAAAGCGCTTTTGCTTCGATGATCGTAAATCTCATCCTGAAGGCGTCGTGAAACCTCTTCTAAATTAGAAGAGGTATTACTCATTCCTTCATCCCAAGCCTGTTTTGCAAAGTCCACTAGCCTATCTAGCCGCTTTGCTGTTTCTTTCTGATCTTTTGATTGTTTAAGGCAAAATTGCACTAAAGGTAACAATGCACTTGCTATTAAAACAAGATCATTAAAATTTTTATTAGTGGTTATTCCAAACAGCATGAAAGCAATGAATAGGCCTATTCCAAGGAGGCTTACAAAGTTGGAATATCTTCGTCGCAATCTTGAATCCCAATAGCAGTTTGTTCTTTGGCAAATTAGCCTCGCAATTGGGTAGGGTAAAACTTCAATGGCCTGTGGATACCAATCTTTGATCTTCTCAATATTCGACTGTATTTTTTTGTGAGCATTATAATGAGTCAAAACATCTTCTACCATCTGGTCATTTGAGGTTTTAAGAGGGGAAGGGCTTAACCGTAAAACAGCACAATCGAAAAGCTCTTGTATTTTAGCTGCCTTTTCTATTCGGCGTTGTATTACTGCATCAAAAAGCAACGGATCTAAAATAGCGGAAATGATGCCATAAAAAGCAGCAAACGGGATTAGCGGCTCATGCAGCAAGAGTAATAATGACAACATCAAAGGGATTACAACCATAAAGAATATTTGCCAAATATGATATAGTTTAGCCGATGTGTATAATTCCCTTTGAGCTGCGAGCCGCTCTAATTGGATTGGTTCATTTTGTGCCGTTGTTATTCTGTTCATTTTAGCTTTGAATATAGCCTTTTATTCGAATTTAATGCTTTTAAGGCATCCAATCGTGAGTTGCTAAACAAAATTTTCGCTCTTGTTAGACCTTCTTCAAGGTTCCATAAACTTCCTGACAGAATTTTATCTCCTCATGTCAAATACAAACAGAAGGCAACTTTTCAATGGATCATCAAAAGAGATACGGTCAGTCCTTGAGAAAATTAGTAGGTATTTAATTACCTTAAACAAAAAAAAGGTTTATATGCTAAGGTGGAAAGAAATTGCAGAAAGTCTGCCAGAGGAATATAAGGCAGTATTCCTCATCAAACATGAGTCCCAAAAAATAAAAAATGCGGATATAGGTATTTTGCTTACTAGTGATGACGGATCTTTAAAAGGATTCCTAATCGATAACAATAAAAAGGTGGTTAAACTTGAATCTAGATTGGCATGGATCTATTTAGTAGAGAAAACACTTTTTGTTCCCGATTTGCCTGATGAGGAACTTGAACCCACTGTTCTGGACTTTCTAGAACGCCTGGCTTTCTTTGATGATAAACTTCAAAGGTTAACTGCATGGATGATCCAGTCTGGGAAGGGCTTGTACCATTTAGATTTTTATATTACTGGAATAGTCAGTAGATCCTTATCATTGATACATGGCTTTGATACACTACTAAGGTCAAGGAACTATTTATCAGCCTTACATTTGGTTAGACCGCATTTAGATAATTTCATGCGTCTACATGCGGCCTGGTTGTGTAGTGATCCGCACGATTTCGCCTTTAAGGTCTGGAAGGGTGAACAGGTTACGAGCATAAAAGATAGAGACGGAAAGCTGTTGAAAGACTGGTACCTTAAACAAAAAGTGTCAGAGCTTCACCCCTGGATAGAAAATGTTTATAATGAGACATCTGGATTTATTCATTTTAGCAATAAGCATATCGCAGGGGCAGTAAACACGAAAGGAGAAAATATATCTGCCTGCGTAAGCAAGAATGACAACAATGTTTCAAATAAAGATAAGCTTGAAACAATAATGTGCATGATAGAAATTACAAACTGCATAGCTGACCACATATTTGGGTGGGTTTCGACTAAGCGAGATAAGGGATAGCCACCATTTAACACTACCTACTCTACCATGTTGACCAAATTGAGAACTACTTGATACAGCAATGAAATTTAGACCAATAAATAAGGATGAGATAATTGTTTGTTATGATTATAATGCAATTTGAAATGGTTGATAATCCTCCATATTGGTGCAGACTTTTAAGACATTTTGAGAAAAGAGGGTACATTCATAATGGTCTGACAATTCCTTTTCTGATTGGTGCAAGGAAAAGAATCGAGCCGCAGGAACCTCTTTTGGATATTCGTGATTTAATAATTTCAATTAATGAAGTTGGAGGGACAGTCTTGGAGTGTTCTAACATAGGAGAGTTTGTTATTGGCACAATTGACACTGAGACTCTAAAATATAAGTCAGCTTATCGAAAATGTATTGACAATATTCTTATCACTGATGATTCACTTGATATGGTTAATAATCTTCAAGAATTGATTTATCGTTTTGAGCAACGATATCAGAAAAATATAGACAACTATGAGTACTCAAAAAATCATGGAGAATGGACGGACTTCACACAAATCGAAAGAACGAGAATAGATGAAAGCTACCGCTAAAAGGCACTTCAGAAAACTGCCGTTTCTTGAAATGAAAGTACTAATCGTCATGACATACTTAACATATGATAAATTATTGACTCCTAGCCGTCTCGTACAACGGTTTTTTCAAGATAGTTTTCTATCATCAAAGAACGACAGAATGAGCAACGATAAACTTTCCTTTTTTGACACTTGATGTTCTCTATTTAAGTGAGAAACTATTCAGTATTTGACATAGATGTAAAACTATCATGATGTCTATATATCTATCTGAAAACGCCTCTCTTTTGTTGTATTTGGAAAACCTGAGTAAACCTCCAGCTAAAAGAACAACACACTCAATTTAGGTCATTATACTATAATGGCAATAATATCATGCGGCTCAACTCGGATAGGAGAGCACCTAAGCTTCCTTTTGTGACAAATCTTGATGAGCCTAATACTTGGATCTAACAAGATCACCGTTTCCTGGCAATATTCTGATTGGTGTAAAGAGTGTTTTATAGAACGTATAACTCTCCTAGACTTTGTAGTATCTTACTTCTTTGTAAATGCGATTTTAACTCCCATTAGTATGAATGCCATTGCTGAAAATCTATTGAGCCATTTGCTAAGTACTGGATTGCCATTAAGCTTGGGTGAAAAAGATCCAGCAAATACGGTAAGCATTATAAACCAAAGAAAACCGATCATTGCATAAGTAGTACCTAAAAGGATAAATGACTTTGCACTATGCAAGTAAGCAGGTTCAAGGAATTGAGGAAAAAATGCCAGAAAGAAGATCGCCACCTTAGGATTCAATGTATTAGTTAATACAGCAGAAGTAAACGTTTTTCTCAAAGATGCTAAGGGGATATTTTCTTTTTGCTGAACCAAGCTCTCTGACAAAATAAGTTTTGAAATACCTAAGTATATCAAGTAGGCAGCACCTGCATATTTAACTATGTTAAAAGCCATAGCGGATTGTGCCAGTATGAGTGATAGAGACAAGAATTCACATTCAATAAAATTCTGATTATTACAGTCAAAATTGCCGCTGAGTTCTAATCTACAACTGCATCCGTTGTATTCTTACGGCATTGAGAATGGCGAGCAAGGCAACTCCCACATCAGCGATAACGGCCTCCCAAAGATTCGCCATTCCGCCAGCCCCCAGCGTTAATACGACAATTTTTACTGCCATCGCCATGATAATGTTTTGCCAAACAATGTTTCTTGTTAGTTTACCTGCCTTGATAGCAGAAACAATTTTAGATGGCTGATCATTCTGAATGACGACATCTGCTGTCTCAATCGTAGCGTCACTGCCAAGACCTCCCATTGCTATACCTGCATCCGCAAGGGCAACCACGGGCGCATCATTTACACCGTCTCCTGCAAAGGCAATTCGAAACCCCTGATCTTTTAAAGACTGCACTTTCTCCACTTTGCCTTCAGGCAGCAGATCTCCATAGGCTTCATCGAGACCGATTTGGTTTGCTACCGCGTCTACAACAGATTGTTTATCTCCGGATAGCATTACTGTTTTTATATTCAAGCGATGAAGCTCTTTAATTACAGCTGCTGCATCTTCTTTAACCTCGTCTGCTATTGTAATATATCCTGCATACGTACGATCGATAGAAACCACGACAATCGTATAAGCAATCTCTTTAATTTCAGAAGGATAAGATATATTAAACTTTTCAAGAAGCTTCAAATTGCCTGCAAGAACTTCCCTTTCTTCAACTTCGCCTTTTAAGCCATGACCCGCTATTTCTTCGACTTTGCTGGCTGACAAATTGCCAAGGATATCTCCGGCGTGCTCCACTATTGCCTTTCCAGCGGGGTGAGTAGAGTTCTTTTCCAGGGCGGCAGTGATACGGATCAACCTTTGTTCTTCAATACCGGAGCTTACCACCTCCTGTACCTTGAAGACTCCTTTGGTAAGCGTTCCGGTTTTATCCATCACTACTGCGTTCACTTTAGTCATCACGTCAAGGAAGTTTCCACCTTTAAAGAGGATTCCATTTCGCGAGGCTAAACCGATTCCGCCAAAATATCCCAAAGGTATTGACACCACCAGTGCACAAGGACAGCTGATAACCAGGAACACAAGCCCCCGGTACAGCCAGTCTCTGAAAACATACTCCTCCACAAAAAAATACGGGAGTACAACCAATGCTAAGGCCAGGAAAAAAACGATAGGGGTATAGACTTTTGCAAAACGCGAAATGAAAAGCTGGGTCTGGGACTTACGGGCAGTAGC
Organism: Arcticibacter pallidicorallinus; assembly: GCF_003002875.1. Taxonomy (GTDB): domain Bacteria; phylum Bacteroidota; class Bacteroidia; order Sphingobacteriales; family Sphingobacteriaceae; genus Arcticibacter; species Arcticibacter pallidicorallinus. The sequence continues at coordinate 252,233 of NZ_PVTH01000004.1, read as the reverse complement.
GTCCTGTACCATTTCAAGAATCTTACTTAACTTACTGTCCTTAAATAATGACCTAACCTCAATCTCTGCTACAGTATTTAAGTTGATCATTCCGGCTAAGATGGATTCGCTTTTATATTTGGTATCTGGTTTACTTTCACCTGTCAAAGCAGCGGTATTAAAAGATGCAGATTCAGATACCAGAGCTCCATCCAGGGCAACTTTCTCGCCCGGCTTTACCTGAATGGTTTCTCCCAAAGCAACTTCCGAGGGATTTACGATCTGAAAAGTGCCATTTCTCAGGACCGTTACTTCATCCGGACGGATATCCAGAAGTGCCTTAATATTGCGCTTAGCCCTGCTGACGGCTGAATCCTGAAACCACTCACCAATTTGATAGAAAACCATCACTGCAACACCTTCAGAGTACTCTTCGATATAGAAGGCGCCCAATGTAGCGACACTCATAAGGACAAACTCATTAAATAAGTCGCCCCTGCTTGCTTTACGAAATGCTAAATTCAGTACCTCCCTTCCTGCAAGGATGTAAGCAACTGCGTTAACGGCGAAACTCACTGGTCTGCTCAGCTCATAGTTAAACCCGAACTCCATTACCAACTCGACAATCAGGATCAATAAAGCCAAAAGCAAGTCCCAATGAGTAAGAACCTCATTTTTCTTGATGCTGTCTTTTCCATTATTATGCCCGCCTTGATTCGGGGCTATATGCTGTTCATGTCCAGGATGGGTTATATTTGTCAGCTCTTTAAGCTGCAGATTATTCTTTTTCTCTTCCATTTTTTTCAATGAGTTTAATCAAAGATACCTTTGTAGGCAACGCAATAGAATTGCATAGTAATTTCTGGCAATCGGGACACTCCGCCTGCGGCTCTCGACTGAATATAAAAGGCCCCTTTAGTTAAAATGGTTGCATCTTCAGAGATAGGATTTAACAGCGTGATTTATAGAATATATAAGGCTAGTAAAATCAGCAAAGTCAGCGGGGTAGCTGCAAGCGGCTTTTGAACTTCTGCTCCGGCAGTAGTGGACAGTGCCATTGGTAAAAAACCAAGCAAGGCCACGGAAGCGGTTAGAATAACAGGTCTCAGCGTCACGTAACTTTTTCTTTTTACCCTTTCATAGATGTCGGTAGCATATCGCTGATCTAACATAGTATATGGTTATGGCTATCGTCGCATTGTCTCAGGATCAAACTGTTAGCAGCATCCTGGAGGACAGCAAGCCTCGGACGGCTTCTCTGCATAAACGGTAATGCTAAAAATTCCTGTTGCGCGAGATTTAAATTCAATTATTTCTTGTTCGTTCAGGTAGTCCTTTAAGATATCGTCCGGTATGACAATAGCTTTCTCCTTCTGTATAGTAATGTCTTTAAACCCGCTATTATATATCAACTCCAGATAAGCATCCTTTTGAATAGCCCCTGATACGCAGCCTGCGTACATTTCTGCTGCAGATCGTAGGCTTTTGGGTAAATTCCCAACCAGAACGACGTCAGATATACTAAAATGTCCACCTGGCTTCAACACACGGAAGATATCTGAAAATACGCCCGCCTTATTAGGTACCAAATTCAGAACGCAATTGCTAACGATTACATCGGCGACATTCGCTGAGACTGGCATATTCTCGATATCTCCATGACGAAATTCTACGTTATGATATGCTAGCTTTTCAGCATTCAACCTGGCCTTGTCGATCATTGCAGGAGTAAAATCAATTCCTATGACTTTGCCGGTTTCGCCTGCTTCTGTACGAGCGATAAAGGCATCATTACCGGCTCCGCTACCCAGGTCAATCACGACATCGCCCTTCCTAATCTTGGCGAACTGCGTTGGCAAGCCACAGCCTAAACCCAGATCTGCTTCTGCGTTATATCCTTCAAGGCTGGTATAATCTTCATTCATGATGTTATAAACATCAGTAGAACATCCGGACGCCCCACAGCAGGAGGATTCATTTGTCTCTTTATCCTGCAAAGCAATTTCACTGTACTTCTGCCTTACCAGTTCTTTCAGTTGTTCTTCAGTTTTCATAATATTTGATTTAATGGATATCTGCTTTTGGCCCTCTGACAATCATGACCGATTAACTATTCGGATAATCAAAACGCGTTTCGTATATTCTCCGCAAATTCATTCGGGAGCAAGCTTTTTTCGATATCTTCCGCTGAAGTTTCAACGTCATATTTGAACCTTCTAAATTCCACTTGAAAACAATTCTTCAGAATCTCAGCGTCTGGTTCAAGGGTCAACATCACATAGCAACCTCGCGGATCGCCGTCTTTTGGCTTCCCTGCCGAGCCGATATTCACAACCCGCCTGACCGAACTACCGTTGGTCTTTAAGATCCGATGATATGGTTTATGTGAATGCCCCACAAAAAGTAGGTGCGCATCTGCTTCCTCCATTAGTTCCAATACGTAATTTTCGTCTGTGTCTTCGAGTATATATTCATCTATACGCCGGGTACTGCCGTGAGCAAACATAAGATTCAACAAGCCTGCCCGTAATTTGTATTCTAATTTAATATGTGCAGGAAGAGCCTTCAAGTATGTTCTGTTCTCCTCCTTGATTAAATGGTAAGCATAATTCTTGCCTGGCTCTTGAAGGCTTTCTGCGGTCGTCTTTATCTTCTCAATCTTCTCATCATGGTTTCCTTTTAATGTCCCTATCTTTCTTCTTCGAATCTCTTCTATGATCTCATTCGGATAGATGTGATATCCAACCAGATCGCCAAGGCAATAAATGATATCCGGATTCTGACCGTCCATATCCTTTAGCATCGCTTCAAATGCAGCAAGATTCGCATGGATATCTGAAAAAAGTGCAATTCTCATTTTTGTATGATGTCTAAGGCTTTTGTGGGATAGTATTTTTTGCGGAAATAAAAGGCCAGATTGACCAAAGCAATTAATGCAGGAACCTCAACCAATGGCCCAATAACACCTGCAAATGCTTGTCCTGAATTGATCCCAAAGACGCCAATGGCAACTGCAATGGCAAGTTCAAAGTTATTTCCGGTAGCTGTAAATGCAATAGACGTACTTCTTGAATAATCAGCACCAAAATATTTTCCTGCGAAAAAGCTGATTACAAACATGATGGAGAAATAGATAACTAAAGGTATAGCAATCCTGACCACATCCATTGGTATCTGAACGATCAACTCACCTTTGAGGCTAAACATGATTACGATAGTGAAAAGCAGTGCAATAAGAGTAATTGGAGAAATGAGGGGGATAAACTTGTTTTGAAACCAATCTTCGTCTTTAAGTTTAATAAGGCCATATCTGCTGATAACACCCATTGCGAACGGAATCCCCAGGTAGATTCCAACACTTTTAGCAATCTCTGCAATAGTGATGTTCACTTCAAGGCTATCCAGCCCGAAGTAAGGGGGTAATACTGTAATGAAAACATAAGCAGACACACTGTATAGAAGCACCTGAAATATGCTGTTTAACGCAATCAGTCCGGCGGCATATTCCCTGTTGCCCTCAGCAAGCTCATTCCACACTACAACCATGGCAATACATCTGGCCAGACCAATAAGGATTAACCCTGCCATATATTCTGGGTAATCTCTCAAAAAGGCAATGGCCAAAAAGAACATTAATATCGGCCCGATAACCCAGTTCAGCACTAGCGAAACACTTAAAACCCTGGTGTCTTTAAATACTTCACCCATTTTCTCATACTTCACTTTTGCCAGTGGTGGATACATCATCAGTATCAATCCAATTGCTAGTGGGATATTCGTGGTTCCGCTCGAAAATGAGTTGATAAATCCCGAGGAAGAAGGTAGGAAGTAGCCGGTAGCAACACCGATACCCATAGCAAGAAATATCCAGAGAGTAAGGAAACGATCTAAAAAGCCTAATTTTTTTCTTTCGGCAGCAGGTGCGCAGTGATTTGCAGACATGGTCTAAATATTTTCGTTGATGAATTTCTCTGAGTAACTCCGGATCATGTCCCTTACAGTTCTGAATTGCTGTTGGACTTGTTGCTCAGTTCCCGATGCTTTTGCCGGATCAGGAAAATTGTAGTGGAATTTTGTTGCCTGAGTTGGAAAGTAAGGGCAGCTCTCTTTTGCATTATCACAGACAGTAATCACGTAGTCGAAATCAATATTCAGGTATTCATTTACATTATTGGAGGTATGAGCGGAAATATCTATCCCGTCTTCTTTCATGACAGCAATAGCTTTCGGATTTACACCATGGGTTTCTATCCCCGCACTATAAACTTCTGCCTTTGCTCCTGCAAAATGCCTTAGGTATCCTTCTGCAATCTGACTTCGGCAACTGTTTCCTGTGCATAGCACCAGTATTTTTTTCATTTTAAACGGTTTATTATCTTAACAGCAATTGCCGCCAGGTGTACACACCGATCCGGAAACAGCAAGGTTCTTCAACTGCACTTTTTGTTTTTCTGAAGGGATACCACATTGATCTTGAGCCAGGCAAGCGGTCTTTTTAGCAAGAAGCAGGAAGTTATTACCATCATAACCCAGATCATATTTGCCTATTGTTTGTCCCTGGTATTCAACTTCAATTTCTAAATCTTCCATACCAAGCACCTTTTCAGAAAGGGAGATGATATTGAGCAGTTTTCCTGCTTTCAGACGATGTTCATAATCATTAGCGTCCCATAATTGGAAATTAGCTACCTTTTCGTGACGCACAACCCCACCGCAATCGATGAAGTCTTTGGTGATAACACCTACTTCGGTAACATGGAAATGTTCAGGAACTAACGTCCCATCTCCTAATTCAAAGTTTACGCTTTCTGCCTGAGCTAAATGGCTCTTTATTTCTGATAGTTTCATAGTTAAATACCCTGTTTGTTATATTGCAATTATACGATGTATAGGTATAAAAAAAGCTAGCAGCAGCTGCTCGGCGCCTTATATGCGCCAAGGAATCCACCTATTCGCTCTTCTAAGAGCACCCAAGTTTCCGGATTGATACAGTAACAAACACTTACTCCTTCAATATTGCCTTGAATTATTCCAGCGTTTTTTAATTCCTTAAGATGTTGGGAGATAGTCGCCTGAGCAAGTCCCAATTCATCTACCAGATCGCCACATATGCAAGTATTGGAAAGGAGTATTCTTTGCAAAATAGCAATACGGGCAGGATGAGCCATTGCCTTCAACAATTGTGCAAGCTGATTTTGTTCGGCTGTAAACATTTCCGTTTTTGTTAGTCCCATATTGCAATATTACGATTAATTATAAGGATGAAAAACTTTTCTTTACTTAGCCGCGGAAATCCATTCATCAACAATCTTAGCCAAGTCTAATTCTGCGTCTTCTATCTCCCGAATGTTCTTGAACGTTGCTATCGCCCTGTCATTCTCTTTCCAATTTAATAACTTACTTTTTGTATCGATCAATCTGTTTGGAGGTTGTTCCAGCTTCTTTGCTCCCCTATGAAAAATTAATTGAATCTGCTTTGGCGGCTGAATCCTCATTGTGATTCTGTCCTCGTCATTAAAGCAGAAATTCGGTCCGTTCCATTTGATATTTTCGGTCAGGCCTGCATTTGCGGTTAGAATACATTTCCGCAATTCTTCAATTTCATTTCTTAGTGGGTGGTCCAGATGGTCCAGAAATTCTGTGACTTTGTCATTCAGATACTGTGCTTGCTTTGACATGGTAGTGCTTTTAATTCAAGAAAGGGAATAATTATTACAAGTTAATACAGAAAAAGCACGTCCAGCATGGTAAGTATCAACAATTCTGAGTCGTTCGTTTGGGGTGTATATGGATGCGTAGACGCGTACTTTTTATAGTAACGGCTCTGATACGGAAATTTTAACGGCTAAGTCGTACTTTTGGTTTTTAAAGTACAAAGAAAGGTTCATGCTTAGATCTCTGCTTTCCGAACATACTGTTCATTCATCACTTAATTTCAAATTATTTTTGACCCTCATGATGCTGTCACTCTCTGCATTTACTTATGCGGATGACAGGAAACAACTTTTTGATAGGGGTTGGAAGTTTTATCTCGGTGCAGCAGAAGAGGCGAAATCGTTTGAATTTGATGACAGTCAGTGGCGCTCGGTGGATCTTCCTCACGATTGGAGTATTGAGCCAATAAAAAATCAAGTTCCTGGTAAAACGATAGGTCCATTCAGCAAGGAAAGTCCGGGTGGCGCCGCCACTGGCCAGACGCTGGGTGGGGAAGGTTGGTATCGAAAATCATTCACGATAGGTTCAGCTGACGCCGGCAAAAGACATGAATTGTATTTCGAGGGTATATACAACCAATCGGAAATATGGATAAACGGGAAAAAGGCAGGGGAGAACATGTATGGTTACAGTACCTTCCGCTTCGACATCACGCCATATTGTAATGCGCCCGGAGAAAAAAATGTAATTGCAATAAAAGTAGTTAATAAAGGGAAAAATTCCAGATGGTACGCGGGATCGGGCATTTACAGGCACGTTTACCTGATCAAGACGGGTCAATCGCATATAGATGATTGGCTTAGCTCTGTTCAGACCACTTCTATACAAAAAGATGAAGCGAGGCTGAGCATAGCTACAACCGTAATTCAATCTAAGGGCGATAAAGACCTAAGTATTGATGCAGTGCTGACAAGCCCGGAGGGGAAAGTTGTTGGCAAGGAACAAAGATCTGTTCCTTCTGCGGCAAATGATACTGCGGCATTGGCTTTTGATTTCATGGTATCTAATCCAAAACTATGGAATGTGACGACTCCCTCTCTTTACAGCTTGAAGTTGACATTGACCAATAAAAAGGGCGTTCAGGATATCGTTACCTTGCCTTTTGGCATTCGCACTATCGCTTTTTCTGTTGACAAGGGGTTCCAAATTAATGGAGAGACGCTTAATCTTAAAGGGGGATGTATTCATCACGACAATGGTTTGCTTGGTGCAGCTGCATACGATCGAGCTGAGGAAAGAAAGATTGAGTTGTTGAAAGCGAACGGATTCATCGCTATCCGATCTCACAATCCGATGTCGGAAAGTTTTATGCAAGCCTGTGATCGTCTGGGAATGTTAGTCATAAATGAAGCTTTTGATCAGTGGGAGAGAAAGAAAAATCCGGATGACTATCATCAGTACTTCAAGGAATGGAGTGCAAAAGATATCAAAGCGCTGGTATTAAGAGATCGTAATAAACCGTCAGTCATCATGTGGAGCATCGGTAACGAGATATATGAAAGGCTTACTGAGAGGGGTATGGAAATAGCAGCATACCTGAGAAAGGAAGTGCTGAAATACGATACTACCAGGGCCATTACAGCGGGAGTAAACAACCAGTGGGATAAAGAGCGTAAAAACAGGGTTCCGATTGACAATGCGTTTCGTTCGCTGGATGTGGCGGGATACAATTACATGTGGTCTGTGTATGAGCGTGATCATGTCAGATTCCCCGACCGAATCATGTTGGGTACTGAAAGTGTAGCCACCGAAGCTGCAGCTAACTGGGATAAGGTGGAAAGGTTACCTTACGTAATAGGAGATTTTATCTGGACTGCAATGGACTACCTGGGTGAATCGGGACTGGGCAGCTCCATTGAAGTCGATCCGACGGAAAATACACACTTTTTTCAGGATTGGCCGTGGTATAATGCCTGGTGTGGAGACATTGATTTGTTGGGTATTAAGAAGCCTCAGTCGTACTATCGGGATATCGTTTGGAAACGGCGGAACATTACGATGGCAGTAGAATTGCCCGCACAGCCAGGAAAGATCAGAAAAGTTAGCTTTTGGGGTTGGCCACAGGAAAGTCTGGAATGGAATTTTCCGGAACAAATCGGTAAAGAGGTTTCGGTAAATGTATATTCGAGGGCACCGATAGTCAAGCTGTTTCTTAATGGTAAGTTTCTGGCCGAACAAAAAACAGACAGCGTTTATAAAGCCACTTTCAAGACCCCGTATCATCCGGGAACGCTTAAAGCAGTGGAATATATCGACGGTGTAGCAGGTGACTCTATTGCACTGACTACTCCGGGAGAGAAAAGGATGTTGAGATTATCGGCGGATCTTAAAAAATTAGCGGCGGATGGGCAGTCACTCTCTCATGTGCTGATTGAACTTGTCGATCAGCATGGTCAGGTGGTTTTGGAGTCGGGTAGAATGATTGATATCTCATTATCCGGAAAGGCGGGTAAGATTGTTGCTTCGGGTAATGCCGCGCCAAGTGACATGGAGAGTTTCAATTCTCTACAACCGAAGTTATTTAATGGCAGGGCGATCGTTATACTCAGATCGGGATATGAAAAGGGTAGTGTATCTTTAAAGGTTAAATCGGAAGGGTTAAAATCTCGTAGTTTGAAAATTAGCGTAAAATAAAATTTATAGCATGAAGTACTCAAGAATCTTAATCGCCTGTGTGGGTGTTATGGTGTCAGTTGGATGTGCGTCACAAAAAGTATCGAATCAGAATGTGCAGCATATGGATTATGCCACGGAGATCAGTAACACCATTATGCACAAATGGCCGGATTCTTTGACCCGCCTGGATGGCAAATCAGCGGGATGGTCATACGATATTGGCTTGTATCTGGATGCTATGTCGAACGTTTATGCCAGGACAGGTAATCAAAAGTATTTTGAATACATTCGGCGTCAAATGGATAGATTTCTGTTGCCTGACGGAAAGATCAGGTATTACGGCCAGGAATCTTATAACATCGATTATGTTAGAAACGGTAAGATTATGTTGTATCTGTATGAAAAGACAGGTCAACAGAAGTATGCTGATGCAGCAAAATTTCTAAGACAACAACTGTACAAGCATCCGCGAACAAGTGAAGGCGGGTTCTGGCATAAGAAAGTGTATCCGCATCAGATGTGGTTAGATGGATTATATATGGGCCAGCCGTTTTATGCGCATTATTCTAAGCAGTTTAGTGAGCCGGAGAACTTTGATGACGTAGCCAAACAGTTTATCCTGATGGAGAAGAATGGGAGGGATGATAAAACGGGTTTGCTGCATCATGCCTGGGATGAAAAGAGAGAGCAGAAATGGGCTGATAAAACTACGGGTAAGTCGCCAAACTTTTGGGGACGTGCGATGGGTTGGTACGGTGTAGCCTTGGTTGATGTTCTGGATTATTTTCCGAAAGATCATCCTAAAAGAGCGGAACTGATAGCGATACTTAACCGATATGTGGAAGCTGCTGCTAAGGTGCAGAATCCGGATAATAATTTATGGTATCAGGTTTTGGATCATGCTGGGAGAGAAGGGAATTATCCGGAAGCGTCTGCTTCTTCGATGTTTGTGTACACGATGTTAAAAGGATCCAGATTGGGGTATATTCCTTCTAAGTTCAAGTCTATCGGGATGAATGGATATGATGGATTGATTAAGCAGTTTATTGTAAAGGGAGACGATGGACACTATCATCTCAACGGAACGGTTATGGTTTCCGGCTTAGGCGGGAATCCGTACAGAGACGGAAGTTACGAGTATTATATCAGCGAACCGGTTATCCAGGATGATCCGAAGGGGATGGGGGCTTTTATACTGGCCGCTAATGAGAGGCAGTTGGCGCGAGAATAATCTTGAGTTTGTAGTCGCGACTAGTTTGCATTCAGTATTCACGAAATTTGCTTAAATTGTGCTACACACTTATACAAAAAAACGACGATTATGAAAAGCCTATTCAACCTTATTCTCCCGGGTATTTTAGTACTCAGCCTGACATCCTGTTCAAAATATCATATCAATACCGTAAGCAGTAATAACATGCTTAAGGATAAGGGAACCGGAGAATTTCTGTTAGAGAATGATTCTGTGAAGATTTCTTATGGATTTGCCGGCAAGGATGCACCCGTTCGTGTAAAAGTATATAATAAGCTTCAAGTGCCCTTGTATGTAGACTGGGCGAGGTCGTCTTTGGTGTATAATGGCAACGCTAAGAGTCTTGTTCCGGACGAGATTAAGTTCGGGGGAAGTATTTCTACCGATACGAGAAATATCAGCGGATTGTCTTTGGCTGAATCGACCATGCAGGGAACGGTTCGGACCGCGAAGGAAGTTACTTTTATTCCTCCTAACTCAGGCATCGAGACAACTCTTCAAGCTTTTGAACATGAGTTTTTTAAGAATTTATCGGATTCTCTTTACAAAGAAACTGATTACCTTTCTACCTCTCAAGGAACCGTGAAAGTAAAGGCAGGCAATTTTGATTCTTCAAACACTCCTCTTGCGTTCAGAACGTATCTCACACTATATACGCAGGACGGACAAAAGAATACACCATTCTCTTTCGACAAATCGTTCTTCGTGTCAAAGTCGATAAGAACATCCGGGAAACCCCAGAACTTTTTTGAGTATAGCCAGCCATCCGCTGATGTTTTTTATAACTCAAGCACTACGGCCTACGGAAAAACGATGACTGGGGTAGGAGTCGCGGCAGCATTGGGTGCGGCGGCTATTGTACAACCAGCAGAGGGTCAAAAGTAGTTTTGTAATAGCTTAAAGTCTGGGCTTATAAGACGTTATTTTAGAGTTCGGTCATGCGAATGGATCTTTCTATTGTAGATATAAGACACCGCAAGTATAGCGAGGAAGGCTAGCGGCATTACCATGTATGCGATGTTCTTGTCGACTGCTGCATGGCTTATAAATGCAAAGATCAGGTTAAATGACAATCCCGCATACGCCCATTCTTTTAGCCTTTCGGGAGTTTTAGGATACGCGATTGCGATCACACCAAGCACTTTGCAGATGATGAGTGCGTAAGCGAAATAATCAGGGTAGCCCAGTGGTTTCGTGCCAGCGTTGACATATTCCGGCGCGAAGAGGACGGTGCTCAGGGGCATGACTCCTTCCCAAAGGACAAGGATAATGGTTGCCACCCAAAAGATGATCTTATTTTTTTTCACTGGTCGATGTTTTTAGATGGTTGACTTATTTGATTCTACGTAGTTGACGAAGTTGTTTAGAATGGCCTGCCAGCCTTGTCTCTGCAGCTCAGTACTATTTTCTAGTTCAGCGTCGAAAGTGGATTTGATCATGGTCTTACCTTCATTTTCTGAGAATGATGTAGTGACGGTCCTCGCATCGGGCATGGTGTATGCAATTTTTTTGTTGGGTTCAACTTCGTCATACTTTCCTTCGAAATCGAAGCCGTAACTTCCATCTCTGGCTTCCATACGGTGTTTGAACGAACCGTTTACCTGTAGATCGTTTTCGCTGTCCGGACAATGCCAGCTAGGATCTGCCGCGTTCCATTGAGTGATATGTTCTGGTGTGTTCCAGGCTTTCCAGACTGTGTCTGCCGGGGCATTCACTACTGCTTCTATTGATATCTTATTTTCTTTTGTCATGGTCAATTTGTTGGTTAACACTAATTATGCTATTAGATGCTCAGGACCCAGCTTACATCAAAAGGATCAGTTACCTCAACGAGTTTCCGCTCTTTGTGACTTGTGCTAAACTTTACATTCTCCGGTGATTCCAGCTTTTCAACGAGTTCCTGGCGGTCTTGTTCATTTGCGCAGGGGAGGAAAATGGAAAGATGATTTCCTATTTTCCTCCCTTTGTCGTGTACCAGGTCGGAGCCGTGAATGATAATCCTGTCAGAAACCAATGAGCCGATGATAATGGGCCTTTTAGGGTCACGATACAGTTCTTCATCAAAAGTTTCTAAGTGAAGGATGCCACCAAAGCAGCGCTGGTAAAAGTTGAGTGCTTTTTTACAGTTTCCGGAGAAGGTTATAAAGACTCCACTTGTTAAATTATCTCTATCTTTTAGCAGCATACGGTGTAAGATTATGCGTCAGGGATTTCGGGTTCTACAAGTTTTTTCAGTTTTTCCAAGGACTCTTGCCAGCCGAGGTAGCACATGTCTGCCGGTATAACTTCCGGGATTCCTTCTTGCACTATCTTAAGCTCAGTGCCGGAGGAAACCCTGCTCAGCCAGATCGATGTAACGGTTTCTCCCGGTAAATTGGGATCGTCAAATCTGTCGCTGTACCTGATGAACTCGTCTGGCCTTATCTCTAAATATTCACCTCCGAAAGAGTGACCGTTTCCGGTGCTGAAATTGATAAAGCTCATCTTGAACTTGCCACCTTCTCTGAAGTCCATTTCATGAACCTGGCACAGATAGCCATAAGGGGGAAACCAAAATGAATTGGCCGTCGGGTCGGCGAAGGCACGGAACAATTTTGCCGGACTCGCCTTGATTACTCTGTGTAGTGTGACTGTATTGTTATTCATTGGATTAGCATTTACTTAACAAAGATGCTACTGATCCTGAACTTTAATATGTTATGAAAGCGACAACTTTAGGGGTGGTTTGCGACAATACTATTTTGTAACTTGGTGTTAAGCACCATCAGATATGAGGGTATCCGTTTTTGTTCCTCTACACGGCGTGATAGAAGCTATTACTCCGGCATTCAGAACGTTTCATACGGCGAACGAGTTTTTAGTCGCGTCTGGCAAAAGGCCTGTTTTCGATGTGGAATATGTTGGGCTAACGGAGTATGTATCTGCTAGCGGGGGTGAATACATGGTCAGAACGACCAGATTGCTTAAAGATGTCGCCGAGACAGATCTGCTTATTATACCGCCTACTTTCGGTAACGCGGTGCGGGGGATAGAGGCAAACGCTGAAGCTATTCCTTACTTCAGAAAGCTTCGTCAACAAGGAAGTAGTCTGGCCAGCCTGTGTGCTGGTGCTTTTCTTTTAGCAGAGACGGGTCTGTTGAGTGGCAGAAAGTGTTCTACCCATTGGGCCCACATCAATAGCTTTAAGGAAAGATATCCGCTGGTGGAAATCGAAGATGGTGCTATTGTTACGGAGCACGATGGCATTTATACCAGTGGGGGTGCGAACAGCTTGTGGAATCTGTTATTGTATCTTGTGGAAAAGTTTTCAGATCGTGAAACCGCTGTAATGATCTCCAAGTATTTTGCAATAGACATCGGGCGGGAGAGTCAGGCGCATTTTGCGATTTTTACGGGACAGAAAAATCACGGTGATCCGGCTATTCAGAAAGTACAGGACTACATAGAAAGCAAATATGAGGAGCGGATTTCCGTCGACGATTTGGCGAATCTTCTCCACGTTGGTCGCAGAACGTTTGAGCGGAGGTTTAAAGATGCCACGAACAACACTCCAATCGAGTACTTGCAACGCGTGAGGATGGAGGTAGCTAAAAAGCATCTTGAGGCTTCGCGGAAAAATGTTGCTGATGTGATGTATGATGTGGGCTATACGGATACGAAAGCCTTTCGGGATATGTTCAAAAAAATAACCGGCTTGACACCCATTGAGTATCGAAATAAATTTGCTAGCCTCCCGAAGATTCGCGACTGACGAATTTCGTCAACAATCATTTCCAGATCCCTGAATCATTTCCTTAAATATTATCTCAAATGAAATAACAACCGATTGTTATTTCATTTTAATTTATACTTTTACGTCAACGAACTACGAATAACCTAAATGAGATGAAACCTCGTTTCGATCTTAATTACTTAACAAAATCAATATGGCTTTAGAAAAAACCTGGAGATGGTTTGGAGTTAACGATAGTATAACACTCGCAGAACTACGCCAGTTCGGTGTCGAGGGTATAGTGACTGCGTTGCATCACATAAAAGGCGGGGCGGTCTGGCCCGTCGAAGAGATTATGGCTGTCAAGAATGAGATTGAACGCCATGGCATGCGCTGGAGTGTGGTAGAAAGTCTGCCCGTTTCGGAGGAAATAAAGATCTGCAGTGACAAGCGTGCCGAACTGATAGAGAACTATAAGATTTCAATGCGTAACCTTGCTGCATGCGGCATTGATACGATATGCTATAATTTTATGCCTGTGCTGGATTGGGCAAGGACGGATCTGCACTACCTGAATGAAAATGGCGCGGAGTCTATGCTCTATGATCATGAGACTTTCGCGGCCTTTGATATTTTTATTTTGGAACGTCCTGATGCGGAAGGGGATTATCCTTCACATGTCGTGGATAAGGCGAGACAAATTTTTGAAGGCATGAGCGAAGAGGAACAAAATACGCTCGCTTACAATATTATCGTGGTGACTCAGGGCTTCATAAACGGTACAGTAGGTAATGTTAGCAATTATAAGCAGATCTTCCTGGATTATCTAAGCCGCTATGATCATATTAACCGTGACACCTTGAGAACGCATCTTTCACGTTTCTTAGAGGATGTTTTGCCGGTGGCTGAGGAGTGCGGCATCAATATGTGCATTCATCCGGATGACCCGCCTTTTCCGTTGCTGGGACTGCCCAGGATAGCCAGTACTGCTGAGGATTTCGCGTGGATATTTAACGAGCATCCTTCTTTGAACAACGGCCTGACGTATTGTAGTGGTTCTTTGTCGGTAAGAGAAGATAATGACCTTGTGGAGATTGCGCGGACTTTTGCAGAAAGGGTTCACTTTGTGCACCTGAGGAATATCAAAAGGGTTGGAGAGAGAAGTTTTTACGAATCTGCGCACCTGGATGGAGTCGCCAATATGTATGGCATCTTAAAGGTCCTGCTGGAAGAGCAGCATAGGAGAGTGGCAGTGGAAAGAAAGGATACACGCATGCCTTTCAGGCCGGATCATGGATTGAAGATCCTGGATGACTTTAACAGGAAGAGTAATCCCGGTTATCCGCTGGTAGGGAGGATGAAGGGCTTCTGCGAGATTTCGGGACTGGAGCTTGGTATTGAAAGTGCTTTAAAATAATTTATATACTAATGATAAACGAAGGAAATTCATTGTTTGACCTCAGCGGGCGGGTCGCCGTTGTGACGGGTGCCGGCGGTGTACTGGGTGGAAGTATTGCCGCCAGTTTGATGAGAGCCGGTGTTAAAGTGGTAGCTACTGATATCCGCCAGGAAAACCTGGATACGCGTGTGGCGGAGTTAAAACACATCCACGAGGATGTAATAGGTGTTGCGGGAAACGTACTGGATCTGGAAAACCTAAAAGAACTCGCACAGACCGTTAAGAAGCAGTGGGGTAGGATTGACATTCTGGTGAACTGTGCGGGCGGTAATGTTCCGGGCGCGACCCTGAGAGAAGATCAGAATGTGTTTGATATGAAGATTGAGGATTGGGAGAAGGTTACCAACCTGAATACAAACGGTACGGTTTACCCTTGTCTTGCTTTCGGCGAGGTAATGGCAGAACAAGGAAGCGGCAGTATTATCAATATTTCTTCCATGGCTACTTATTCGGCGATTACTCGTGTTCCTGGATATTCGGTATCAAAGTCAGGTATCAATATTTTCACACAGTGGCTGGCTACAGAGATGGCTTTGAAATTTGGTGAGAAAGTTAGGGTTAATGCATTGGCTCCCGGCTTCTTCATCGGCGATCAGAATCGTGCGGTATTGATAAATCCTGATGGAAGTTACACGGAAAGAAGCGTCAAAGTCCTGGCCAGAACGCCGATGAACCGGTTCGGGGATATCTCTGAACTAAATGGTGCCGTTCAGTTTTTATGTTCGGATGCGGCCAGCTTTATTACTGGAGTAATCTTGCCGGTAGATGGTGGGTTCACAGCTTTTAGCGGCGTCTAAAGCAGCTATCTGTAAGGTTCTTCGAAGCCGTAAGTCTGAAAAGAGATTTACGGCTTTTTTATTGTTAGCCTGGGCCTCCATTGAGTCGGCGTGAGTCCAAATATCTTTCACAAAAACTATTTAAATATTTCTCGGTTAAAAAAATATGTGAAGTTTTACAAATTTGTGAGAATTTCATTATAGATTTGAACAGTTTATGACAAAGCATAGACAATTGACGAACTAGTTAGAACCTTATGACGAGATTTCGAAAGTTAAAACGCTTTCTCTTCAAGTACAACCTGATACCAACAAAGAAATGGCGTCCGGCGGCAATAGTCGCTGTTGCTTCATTTATAGGCCTGGGATTGTATATAGTAAGGCTAAGCAACGCCGCTTCATATCTTTCAGATGATCCGCAGGCATGTGTCAACTGCCATTTGATGACTCCACAGTATATTACTTGGAATCACAGTTCTCATCGGGAAGTTGCAAATTGCAATGACTGCCACGTTCCACACAACAACGTGTTTAACAAATATTTCTTTAAAGCTAAGGATGGCTTGTATCATGCTTCCATCTTCACGTTAAGAGCCGAACCTCAGGTGATAAAGGCCAAAGAACCTTCTGTAGAAGTGATTCACGATAACTGTATTCGCTGTCATAGTGATCAGGTAACGGATGCGAAGCTTGTTGGTTTTGTTGAGGATCATTTTGAAAAACGTACTGACCGGACCTGCTGGGACTGTCACCGAGAAGTACCTCATGGAAGGGTGAAGAGTCTTTCGTCAACCGGACTTCAGATCGAGCCGATCAGGGCGCATGCGCCTCCGGGAACCAAGGTGGTGCCGGACTGGCTTGAGGAATCCATGAGCCAAAAAAAGAATAAAGAGAAAAACTGAGTACAAAATATAATTCGATGAAAAACTGGATATTATTTATTGCAACAATTGTCGTCGTGTTCCTGCTTTCTATGCTTGTCTATTCGATAATGGATAGGAAGACAGAAGCCAGGTTTGCTTACCACCCTCAGGTAGCTATTGAGGGTATTGAGCCTCGTGATTCACTTTGGGGAATGAACTATCCGAGACAGTATCAATCCTACCAGAAAACGCTTGATACTACTTTCAAGAGTAAATATAATACGAGCGGTTTCCGCGATGCGCTAGAAGAAAATCCGGAAACTATTATCCTTTGGGCAGGATATGCATTTAGTAAAGGCTATAACCAGCCAAGAGGGCACAACCATGCCATACGTGACGTATTGAGCTCTGTGCGTATCGGTGCTCCAAAAGATCCGGAGGCAGATAATATGCCGAGCACATGTTGGACCTGTAAAAGCCCGGATGTTCCCCGCTTGATGAGTGAGCTGGGCGTAACCGAGTTCTACAGTAAGAAGCTGTCTGATTTTGGTAGTGAAATTATCAACCCTATCGGTTGTGCGGATTGTCACGATCCCAAGACCATGAATCTGACGATAACCAGACCAGCTTTGATCGAAGCGTATGAGGCTATGGGTAAAGACATCAATAAGGCATCTCACCAGGAAATGCGTTCGCTGGTCTGCGCTCAATGTCACGTCGAATATTACTTTGATAAGAATAAGCCAGATGCGAAAGGTGCAGCTTACGTTACATTTCCATGGAAAGATGGTTTCACCGCGGAAGATATGGAGAAATACTACGACAGCATCGATTTTGCGGACTGGGTTCACCCATTGAGCAAGGCTCGCATGCTGAAAGCGCAGCATCCTGATTATGAAATATATTCGTTCGGAGTTCATGCCAAGCGGGGAGTATCATGTGCTGACTGCCATATGCCATACGGTACTGAGGGAGGACAGAAGTTCACTGATCACCATATCGGCTCTCCATTGGCAAATGTTGAAAACTCATGTTTCGTTTGTCATCGGGAAAAAGTATCTGATCTTGTTAATGACGTTTATGAGCGTCAGGGCAAGGTAAAGCAGGGTGTGATGCAATTGCAACGTCACATTGCGATGGCTCACCTGGAGGCTGAAAAAGCCTGGAAGCTGGGAGCGACTGAAGCAAAGATGGCTAAGATTTTAAAGGGAATCAGGAATGCACAATGGAGATGGGATTATGTCTCTGCTTCTCATGGAGCTGGTTTCCACGCACCATTGGAGTCGAGCCGTATTATCGCTTCCGGTTCTGCGATTATTCAGGACGCCCGTGTTGAGCTGGCCAGGGTGCTTGCTTCTCTTGGTCATACAGAGCCGGTACAAATGCCAAACTTAAGTAGCAAATCTGCACTTCAAGCCTACATAGGAATAGATCTTGAGAAAGAGAAAGTTCAAAAAGCAAACTTTTTGGAGCAGGTTGTCCCTAAATGGCTAAAAGAAGGTAAGGAGCGCGAAGCGAAACTTAAAGTGAATATGCTTCAGTAATCCGACCCAGCGAAGCAATCAATTTGTTTTCCAGTGAGAACTCAAATTCTCTCCCTGCCCGGGCTTACAACAAGCCCGGGCATTTATACGCCCAAGCATGACATATTTAAAATTCCTTCTATCTACCCGTATATCCCTGGTTCTTTTAATTGCGTTCGCGTTATCAAATGCTGCTGCTACGTTCATTGAAAATGATCATGGAACAGCTGTTGCGAGAGGACTCGTGTATGAAGCCTGGTGGTTTGAGCTAATTATGCTCTGGTTGGCGGTAAATTTTCTGGCCCATATAGATAAATATAAACTGTTTCATAAGAACCGTTGGCCGGTGGGACTATTCCACGTTGCTTTTGTTATCATCATTGTCGGCGCCGGCGTTACCCGGTATTTCAGTGAGGAAGGTTTGATCCATATTCGGGAAAAACAGAAAGAAAGTACTTTTTTCACAAACGCACGTTATCTGCAGATCAAGCAGCTTGGCGTAAACGAAGGTAAGCGATTTGAGAAACCATTGAGCTTGATCAGCCATAATTTTAAGCCTGTTACTTTAGGGGCGGAGTTCGGTGATGAGGAGTTTGAGGTGACGTTTGAGGATTTCATAACCAAGGCGAAGGAGGAGATCATTGGGGGTAGTAATACTTATCTGGACGTCGCTGTTGCAATGGGAGAGGGAAGAACGGATTATTTTATTACTTCGGGCAGCGTATTACAAATGGGTGAGATCGTACTGGGTACGGAGGAGCAGGCAAAGAGTAACATTAAAATTTTCAAGAAAGACAGCATTTGGGTCATTAAATCCGACGTTCATCTTCAGGTCATGGAGATGGCCACTCAGAAGATAGGCGTTCTTCACGCTGCTGAGGTGAAACCCTTGCAACTCAGATCGCTTTATCAATGGGATGGGGGGGCGTTTATAGTAAAGGTTATTCACGAGAATGCGTCTGTGAAGTACAGCAAAGAAACCGATGAACAGATGGCAAAGGGCTTAGCGGACGTAGTAAGATTGAAAATAGCTGATCGCAATGGTAAAACGGTGATGTCTGACTATATCAAGTTATCCAGCCTGGATCCGGCATGGCATTCATTCACTGCCAACGGTAAACAGTATTCAGTGACATATGGACCTCGCGCGGAGGTGTTACCTTTCGCGCTTTTTTTGAGGGAATTTGAACTGAAAAGGTATCCGGGAAGTCAGAGCCCAGAGAGCTATGCCAGTGAGCTGACTGTTATGGACGATAAAAAGGAGTTTCCATACCGTGTATATATGAATAATGTGCTTGATTATAAGGGTTTCCGATTTTACCAGTCGTCTTATGATACTGATGAAAAGGGAACGGTTCTTTCGGTTAGCCGTGATCGGCCGGGCACCTATTTGACATATCTTGGTTATACATTACTAACACTTGGAATGTTTTTGACGCTTTTTGCCAAAGGTAGCAGGTTCAGAATGTTGAATAAAAAACTTCACAGTATGCGGAGGAAAGCTGGTGTCGCAAGTGTTTTTGCTATGCTTTTTTTAGCTGGTACAGTTGGTGCACAAACGCAGCAGGTTCCAAAGATTGCGGTAGTGCCTGAGGAAAAGGCCGCCAATTACGGTCGATTGATTGTTCAGGACCTGGATGGACGTATGAAGCCGCTCAACACACTGGCCAATGAAATCGTCCGCAAGCTTAACGGGAAATCTCGTATTACGGTTCCTTCAGCTGATGGAGACATTCAAATGTCTTCAGAACAGTTTCTGCTTGCGGTTCAATTAGACCCTATACTTTTTAGTCAGATGCCGGTGATAAGGATTGACAGGGAGAAGTCTACCCTTGCATTCAAGGCTCTTGGTATCCAACCGGCCGACAGGATCAGTTTTAAAGCTTTCCTGAATGATAAGGGCGACTATCTGCTCCACGAGCTCGTTGAAGAAGCGAACAAGCTGAAGCCTGCAGAACGGAATGAGGGGCACAAGGAACTGCTTAAAACCGATGAACGTTTTAATATTTTCTATGCATTGCTGACCGGAGATTTCTTGCGCATATTTCCTAATAAGGGCGACAAGAATAATACCTGGTTCACCAGTCAGCAATCTCAAAGCGGGTTTGAAGAAGAAGATGCAACTTTTGTAAAAAATATTACGTCGCTTTACCTGACCGGACTTCAGAAAGGCCTTCAAAAGAACAACTGGAAGCAAGGTGACGAAGCGCTGGAGTATATCCATCTGTTTCAGCAAAAAGCAGGAGAGCGTGTTTATCCCTCAGAGCAATTGATAAAGGTTGAACTGCTTTATAACAAATTGAATCTTGGTAATAAGCTGTTTGGAATCTTCTGGGTATTAGGTTTCCTGATGTTAGTTCTCGGTATCGTTATGCTGTTCAGAGAATCCAAACTGATGGAAGGTTTATGGACCAGTGGGAAATGGCTGACATGGGCTGGTTTGATTGTTTTCACTTTCCATCTTGCCCTGCGTTGGTATATCGCCAAACATCCCCCATGGAGTGACGGATTCGAGATGCTTGTTTTTGTCGCCTGGGGTGTTTTGCTGTTCGGCCTGCTTTTCTCTGGCAAGTCGCGTTTTACGGTTCCTTTAGGTTTGCTGTTCTCAGGTACGCTGCTGTTTGTAAGCTTCCTTGACTGGCTAAATCCGGAAATCACCAACCTCATGCCGGTGTTGCATTCTTATTGGCTCAAAATCCATGTTGCGATAATCGTTAGTTCTTATGCTCCTTTGGCCCTTGCGGCGATACTTGCACTACTGAATCTGATGTTTATCATTTTCAAACCGAAGACGCCTACGGCTAACTGGTGGATTAGCATGCAAGAGTTGACGATAGTAAACGAACTAGCTATAACGATAGGTTTGTTTTTGCTCGCTATTGGTACCTTCTTAGGAGGGGTTTGGGCGAACGAAAGTTGGGGACGCTATTGGGCCTGGGATCCGAAGGAGACCTGGGCACTTATTTCGGTGATTATCTACGCTTTCGTATTGCATCTGAGGTTGATTCCGGCTTTGAGAAGTGCGATCGTCTACAACCTTGCGAGCTTATGGGCATTTTCGTCGATCATTATGACATCCTTCGGTGTTAACTATTATTTGTCCGGTTTACATTCCTACGCTGCTGGAGACCCTGTTCCAGTGCCTGTATGGGTTTACTGGGTTGTGGCAGTATTGGCGCTCATCTCGGTAATAGCGATTATTCAGCACAGGAAGATGTCTGCTGAAACCAGGAAAGGGCTGGTTGTCTAGTTAAACGATTCATTCTGATGTAAGGTATAAAGTTTTCGAGGTTATCGATTTTTACACCATTGATTTCTCTATGGTGTAAAAATCGTATCTTTCAGCCTGTTACTTTATCTGACATCAATGAAATATCTTAACCGTATCGTTATCATGCTTGTTGCCTTAGGCTCAAGCACTTTGCCGTCATCGGCTCAAACCAAGCTGCCATTAGATCCGCAGGTTAAAACCGGCAAGCTAGCTAACGGCTTTACTTATTATATACGAAAAAACACCGAACCCAAAGCGCGTGTGCAACTCTACCTTGCCATCAAGGCCGGATCTATTCTGGAAAATGACGACCAGCGCGGACTGGCACATTTCATGGAACACATGAGCTTTAATGGGACGAAAAACTTCCCGAAGAATGAGCTTGTCAGTTATTTGCAGAAGTCGGGAGTTCGATTTGGTGCTGATCTAAATGCGTATACCAGCTTTGACGAGACGGTATATCAGCTTCCCCTGCCTACAGATGATCCTCAGCTTCTAAAGAACGGAATGCAGATTATGCGTGACTGGGCGCAGGACGCTTTGCTGGATGCAGATGAGATTGAGAAGGAGCGGGGCGTTGTGCTGGAAGAAAAGCGACTTGGAAAAGGCGCCCAGCAGAGAATGCAGGATAAGTATCTTCCAACGATTCTTAACAGTTCCCGTTATGCGAACCGCCTGCCAATAGGCACTGACGAGGTGTTGAAAGGTTTTAAGGCCGAGACCATCACTCAGTTTTATAAAGACTGGTACCGCCCGAACCTTCAGGCTTTGATCGTTGTGGGGGATATTGACGTTGCACAGATCGAAAAGATGATCATGGATAAGTTCGCTGATCTGAAGAATCCGTCCAAAGAACGCAAGCGAATCGACTACAAGATTCCCCTGCTGAATAAAAATCAGTTTGTTGCTGTTACCGATAAGGAGATGCAGTACACGGTTGCTCAGGTAATTATCAAGCATCCGGAAAAAGAAATTAAGACGACGTCTGACCTTCGACATAATATCATACGTTCCCTTTATAATCAGATGATGGGTGCAAGATTTGGGGAGCTGATGAAACAGGCGGAACCACCGTTTCTGCAGGGTGGGAGCAGTATCAGCTCATTCCTGGCGGGTCTTGACGCCGCAAGTGCTGTGGTTGTAGCGAAACCAGGTGAGCTTGAAAAAGGCTTTAATGCCGTGTTTACCGAGGTCGAGCGTGTAAGGAAGCATGGATTTACAGCAACTGAGCTGGAGCGTGCAAAGGCATCGTATATGAGTGGTATGGAAGCTGCACTGAAGGAAAAAGATAAGACCAATTCGGCGTCTTATGTTCAGGAATACCTTCAGTTGTTTTTGAAGGGAACGGCAAGTCCGGGTATCGACTATGAATACAACTTTGCGAAGAAGGAAATTCCGCGTATTGCGCTAAATGAAGTGAATAGTCTTACCAGGCAGTACTTGACTGAAAACAACCGGGACGTGATTATTATGGCTCCGGATAAGGAAAAAGAGAGTCTGCCTACGGAAGCTAGGGTACGTTCATGGATCCAGTCGATCGCCGGTTCCAGTATTGCAGCATATGTGGATCAGGTATCGGATAAGCCGCTGATGGCACAGGCGCCTGTGGCAGGGAAAGTCGTTTCTGAGACGAAAAATGAAAAGTTGGGCTTTACCGAGCTTACGCTGAGCAATGGTGTAAAGGTTGTGCTTAAGCCGACCGACTTTAAGAATGACGAGATACTGATCAGTGCTTTCAGTCCGGGTGGTACTTCATTATATCCCGATTCACTGTATGAGACTGCCTCTTTCGCCAGTTCAATTGTGGCAAGAAGCGGTATCGCATCCTTCAATTCTATTCAGCTGCCGAAATTGCTAAATGGAAAGAGGGTGAGCGTAAGTCCGTATATTACTGAACGCACGGAAGGCATATCTGCATTCGCAGCCCCAAAAGACCTGGAAATCGCTATGCAGCTGATTCATCTTTATTTTACGGAGCCGAGGATGGATAAGGATATTTTCCAATCGACCATGCAGCAGCAGCGGGGCGCTTTGGCTAATCGGGCTAACGATCCGAACAGCGTATTTGGTGATACGATATCCGCGGTGTTGGGCAATTACAGTATTCGTAGAACCGGACCAAGCATTGAGAAGCTTAACATGGTTAGGGAAGGCAAGCTGCTTAATATCTATAAAGATCGTTTCGCTGATGCGAGCGACTTTACATTTACATTTGTAGGGAATTTTGAACTTGAGCAGATAAAGCCTCTCCTGGCTACTTATCTAGGATCATTGCCGTCCACAAGTCGTGTTGAGGAAGCAAGAGATCTCAATATCAACACACCGGAAGGGCTTATCACAAAAAAGGTATATAAAGGACAGGAGCCTAAAGCTACGGTACGACTGGTATTCAGTGGCTTTTATGAATATAATGAAGATAATAATAATCAGATTCAAGCCTTGGGCGAGGTTCTGCAGATTAAGCTGATTGAGCGCCTGCGTGAATTGGAAAGTGGCGTGTATAGTCCCGGGGCCAGAGCAGGATATAGCAAGTTTCCAAAAAATAGGTATTCTTTCACTGTGTCTTTCGGTTGCGGACCAGAGAATGTCGAGCGTCTGATTGCCGCTACTCTGGATGAAATCGAGAAAATAAAGACCAAGGGCGCCGACGCTTCAGATGTTGACAAGTTTCTTGCAGAAGAAAGAAGGACCACGGAGCTGCAGTTAAAGCAAAACAGCTTCTGGTCAAGTTACCTGAGCTCAGCCTATCAGCTTAAAGATGATCCTGAAGAAATCCTCACTTATCTGGATTCGTTAAAAAAGATCACTCCAGAGAGCCTGAAGGCAGCTGCGAACAAATATTTAAGCGGGAAAAATATGATCAAGCTGATTTTGCTTCCTGAATCTGAGACCGCAGTGAAGGCTAAGGCTAACTAGTTTTTGCATGAATACCTACCTTACCCTTCAACAGTTATTGCTTAACGTCCAGGGGCAGCTCCGTCAGGCTTTCCCCGGAAGTTACTGGATTAAGGCCGAGCTGGCAGGGGTGAGGCGTGTAGGAAGTCATGTTTATTTCGAGCTTATACAGATCAGTAGCGGGCAGAAGGTTGCGCAGATTAAGGGGACGGCTTTTTTTGGTGAAGGGACGCAGGCGATTCAAGCCTTCGAGCAAATCACAGGGCAGAAGTTTACAGAAGGGATTAAGATAGGGCTAAGAGCTTCTGTAAACTATCATCCTGTTTATGGTCTGAGCCTGAATCTCCTGGAGTTGGATGCGGAGTTGACCCTTGGGGGTATTGAACTTCAAAGGAAGGAGACTCTCGACTTACTATTGCGTAATAATTCAGCGTATTTATCGCTCCAAGACGGGGTGTACATTACGCCGAATAAGCGATTACCATTACCTGCCGTTATTCAAAAGGTTGCGATTATTACCTCACGAACCTCGGATGCCCATGCTGATCTGAAGCATTGTCTGAATACGAATGATTATGGCTACTGCTTCCATGCAGATCTCTATGAAGCGCTGGTTCATGGATATAGTGCGGCTGCATCTATAATGGATGCGCTTGTGAAGATCAAGACCTCCGGGGTTTGTTACGACATGGTTATACTCACGAGAGGGGGAGGTGCTCCTGCAGATTTTCTGCCTTTCGATAACTATGATCTGGCTTTGAGTATCGCATTGTTCCCAATGCCTATACTGACTGGTATTGGGCACCAGACGAATCAGGGAATTGCGGATTTTTTCGCAAGAGTTCATATGAAGACACCTACCATGGCGGCTCAGTTCATGATAGACCATAATCACTCGTTTGAAAAGCGTCTTAGCACGCTGTCAGATTCTGTCAACCAAACAGCCACCTCCCTGCTAACCGAAAAGAAAAACCGCTTTATCATGTTACAGTCCCGATTCGGATCGACGACGAGGGAAGCCCTTCAGCGTAAACGCTATCAGCTGCAGCATGTGCAGTCGGGTGTATATCCGGCGGCCTTTCGCCTGATTAAGAGCCTGAACTCGAAGCTCATGATGAAGTCAGCGCAGATCAGTTTTCGTTTGCCTTTTTATTTCGCCTCCACTCAGAAGAATCTCCTGCATTTGAATGAACATATACAGAGCCTTAGTCCCGATCGTCTACTGCGAAGGGGCTTTGCCATGATTCGAAAAGACGGTAAATATGTGATTGGAAGTGAATTGGGGGAAGGGGATAACGTTGAAATTATACTACACAAGCAGAGCTACGAAGCTGCTATTACAAAAAAAATATAGTTATGACCGAAGAGATGACATACGAGAGTGCGTTTGCAGAGTTGGATAAGATCTATCAGGAAATAAATAATGAAGAGGTATCGGTGGATGTGCTCGCGGAAAAAGTAAAGCGGGCGGCTGTGCTGATTAAATTTTGTCAGACCAGACTCCGCTCTACTGAAGACGAGGTGAATATTATAATATCCGGGATGCCGGGTGGGGGCGACTAGTCCAGAACTTGAACGGCCCGCATAAAAACGGTGTAGATTTCTCTCAAAAGGGCAGGGTCTGTGATCCCGGCTTGAATCTTTAGCTCCAGGAATGGAGCTTTCTCTTCGTTTTCTTCGAGGGCATAGTCAACGATGCCAAAGCTCAGATCCTCGTATGCGATTAGGATACGTCTTAGCTGATCATCAGCAAAAAGGGTAGCGGCTTTCAGTTCACTATTCGTTTTGACAATGAATTTTTCGTCGAACTCCAAATAACCCAGTACGGCATCCTGCATGCCGAAGAACTTGCCTATCTCATCAATAAATCCTTGTCTATGTATGGAGAAGCGAAATGCGTCGCGACCGTATAAGTACGAACTGAACGTGGTGTAAGCGCTTCCGCTTTCGAATCCTCCTCCGAGATCAATTCCTATATCGAGTACAACCCTGCGGCCTGCCTGATCCAACACTGCGTGATAATCAAGAAGGTCCTTATTTGTAATAAAGTCTGCGTTTACCAGCGACCAGATCTGATCTTCTGTTTCTCCTGAAATGATATGTTCTCGCTCCATTAAGTTCTTTTCTAAAGTAAACCGATATCTGTGGGGTTAAGTTTTGAGATGTGTCATATCTATATTAAAAACTAAACCCTCATGTGGTCTGGTTGCCAGTTTTGGATAGATTTCTTTATTGTTTTGGAGTCCAGGTCTTCTTCGAGGGTTCTTTCGATAAGCGCGACAAGTTCTGGATCCGATGCGAATCGTAATGCCGATAGCTGAGAGAACGACAGTTGGTTTTCAACCTGATCGAAAGGTGTGCCGGTCAGCTGAAAGTAGCGAAGACGCATCTCCAATCTTACAGTACGATTTTGATTCGTCAAGGCATAGTGCTGCCGGGTCATGTAAGACAGCCAACATACGAGTATCAGTACAGCAGTGATAAAAGAAAAGACTACTCGGTTTTCGCTGTCAGTGATCGTATAGTAGACCGCGGATATGATCAGTAGCAAAATTACGGGATAAAAAATGAAGTGGTGGGGGGCGTAGAAACGAATGTGATTGCTGATGTTCTGTTTTTCCATGTTGATGTTCGTTTTATGGTGTCTTTGCAGTTATTTCCGTTGCGAAAGTAAACATCCATATTTCATGGTACAACGTCTGGAGGCACGCAGGTGTTTCATCCTGATGGGAGATAGTCTTATTTATATGTATTTTTGACTGATGCGATTTCTTTTTCCCGAGTTTCTGTTTGCGCTTGGCTTGATTGCAGTTCCTGTAATTGTTCATCTTTTTAATTTCAGGCGTTTCAAGAGGGTCTATTTTTCGAACGTATCGTTGCTGAAGAAGGTTGAGCTAGAGACAACGGGGTCAAGACAGGTTAAACGCTACGCTTTATTGTTGTGTCGATCGCTCGCGGTGGCATTTTTAGTACTCGCTTTTGCACGGCCATATGTTGCTGATCATGAAGGTGCTGCTGGAGCTGATGCTAAGTATGTCAGCGTCTATATCGATAATTCATACAGTATGGAAGCTGTCAGCCGTGAGGGTAGCTTATTGGAAGAGGCAAAGAAGAAGGCTAAGGATATCGCGGCCGTATACGGCGCAAATACGAAGATTCAGCTCGTGACAAATGATTTCGAAGGACTTCATCAGCGGCTGATGACAAAAGAGGAATTTCAGGAGGCGGTCGATACTATTCGTATAAGCGCACGTAGCCGTAGCGTCAGAGAAGTGTTAGACCGGCAGAATATGTTGTTCAGCGGAAAGCCAGTTAATTCGAAAGTCGCCTATTTTCTGTCGGATTTTCAACGTAACCTCTGGGACGGGCAGCAGGTTGGTACCGACTCTTTGAGCCGCTATTCGTTAGTTAAACTTAAGGCTGAAGGTCTAACTAATATTTCAATTGATTCTTTATGGTTTGTGTCGCCACTGCATAAACCCGGGGGACCGGAACAACTGGTAGTTAGACTGCGCAATAACTCTGATAACAAAGCGGAGCAGGTAACCGTCAAATTGCAGGTAGGAGGTCATCAGAAGGCGCTCTCAAGCGTTGATATTGAAGGGCGGCAGGATGCTTTGGATACATTGGCTTTCAACTCGCCGGCGAGCGGCTGGCAGGAAGCAAGTGTAGCAATAGTTGATAATCCCTTTACTTTTGATGACCGGTATTTCTTCACTTATCCCGTCAGGGAATCCTTACCCATTCTCATACTTGACAACAAGGAACCAAACGTATATGTTGATGCAGTATATCGGTCCGAAGCGTTTTTTAAGGCGGAGCATACCGATGTGGGCCATGTAAACTATTCGTGGCTCGATGCCTATCCGATGGTTGTCTTACCTGGTTCGGCAAGCATCAGTGAAGGTCTGATTCAACGGTTGACAGAATATGTTCGTAAAGGAGGGACTCTGTTTCTTTTTCCTCCTTCGGAAGGAAAGCTGTCTGAGTTGGAAAGTCTTAGCTTGCGTCTCGGTATTGATAAACCATTGGGTAGGGTTGAAGAGACGGTTAAAACGGACTATATGGATCGTAGCCATTCGATCTTCAGAGACGTTTTTCAAGCGATACCCAGGAACATGGATCTCCCCGAAGCGAAATCGTATGTGCGGTATTCGGATATGATTAGAAGCAGTCGCCGGACTCTACTTAAATTTGAGAATAAGCATCTGCTTCTGGCTCAATACGCAGTAGGAGCAGGGCAGGTATTCTTGTCGGCCGTTGCAGCCGATGAAGAGAGTTCGAATCTTGTAAGGCATTCACTCTTTGTCCCAATTATGTACCAGTCTGCATTTTCCAGTCTTCGAGATCAGCCTCTCTATTATACCCTTGGGAAGGATGAACTAATTAACTTGAAGAGTTCGGATTCAGGTAGCAGGGAAGGACTTAGATTGAGGGATGGGGACAGCGAAATCATTCCCGATATCAGGCAAACAGAAAGCGGTGTCAGAATGTTTATCTCGGACCAGGTAATCCAGCCTGGAATTTACGATTTAACACGCGGTGACCGTTTAATAAGCAAGGTTGCTTTTAATATCAATCCATCCGAATCTGACTTAAGCTATTTGAGCGACGACATGCTTGAGAAAGTTTTCCCAGACGCGGCTTCGAAGCTGTATGACACAGCTGACAATATGTTGGCATCAGAAATAAAAGCCGAAAATTATGGTGTGCAGTTGTGGAAACTTTGTCTAATTTTATCCCTGATTTGCCTTGCTGCGGAAATCCTGCTCCTGCGTTATTATGGGCAGAAGACTTAATAGATTAACGATCAAATGAATACACTACTCTTTCGCTCAGCTACTCTTATCTATCCAAGCTCTGAATATCATAAAAAGTCTGTTGATGTATTGATTAAAGACGGTAAGATTGTGGAGCTGTCTGTGAATATTGACGCCAACATGGAGGGGCTGCAAGTAATAAACTCAGAAGGGTGCTACCTGGCTCCCGGATTTTTTGATCTTAACGCTAGTTTTGGCGAACCAGGTTATGAGACCCGTGAGGATCTGATAAGTGGAACCCTGGCAGCTGTTGCCGGTGGATTTACGGGATTAGCTCTTCAACCCTCTACCCATCCGCCCGTGCATTCCAAGTCGGAAGTTTCTTACATAGTAAATCGCAGTTCCAGCTTTCTGGCAGATATTCATCCTTTAGGTTGTATTAGTCAGGGAAGAGAAGGTAAGGACCTTGCCGAGCTCTACGATATGAAGCTTGCAGGAGCAGTCGCATTTACTGACGGTAACCGGCCGATAAATGACTCGGGACTTATGAGCAGGGCTTTACTTTATGCAAAGGGATTTGGCGGACTTGTATTTTCTTATCCTGAAGATAGCTCAGTAGCAGGGAAAGGTAAAATGAACGAAGGAATCGTTAGTACTTTTTTGGGAATGAAGGGTATTCCGAACCTTGCGGAAGAGATTGCTATTTCGAGAGATTTGTATTTAGCAGAATACAATGACTCGAGAATACATTTCAGCACCATTTCTTCAGCGGGAAGCGTAAGGCTGATCCGCGAAGCAAAAGCGAAGGGAACCCGTGTGACCTGCGACGTCGCGGCTCATCATTTGGTACTTACAGATGAGGTTCTGAAGGGCTTCGATACCAACTATAAAGTTAAACCGCCGTTGAGAGCTAAGGAAGATGTCGATGCACTTTTGGAAGGCTTAAGAGATGGCACGATTGACGCGATAGTATCGCAGCATACGCCGCACGAAATTGAGTTTAAAGATGTGGAGTTTGAAATTGCCTCGTTTGGAATCATAGGCTTGCAAACGGTTCTTCCGTTGGCGCTTAAAACCGGACTTCCGATTGAACTGCTGGTGGAAAAGCTAGCTGTAAATCCGAGGAAGATATTGAATTTGCCTTTACCGCCTCTGGAAGAAGGACAGGTTGCCAACTTCGTTCTCTTTAGTGAAGATTTGGAATGGGTCTTTGAGGCAAGCAGCAATAAATCTAAATCGGCCAATTCACCTTTTATGGGTCAAATATTAAAAGGAAGGGTTTTGGCCGTGTGTAACAATGAACAGTTTTATTATCAACAATAAGGACTATGGAAAAACAGATCGAAAAGGCAGTCAATGCCGCGTTAGCGCAATTTGAGAGTATCTCAGGAAAATCAGTTGGCGAGTTTCAGGACAAGATCAGTGCTGTCTTCGATTCTGAGAAAGGTTTTATGGAAAAGGTTGCGGATCTTGACGCCGCGTTTGACGATGAGCCATCGTTGGAGAACCTTCGGGAGGTGTTCTTTGATCTGCTGATGGTCAACTTCTTTTCAGAAGATGTGCATAAGCTGGAGGAAGACTATCTGGAGACTCCTGAGTGGGAGGAAATTGAAAACCAGACGATCGACCGTGGGACAGAACTGCTGAACGTATTACTTTATATTCAGGAGTGCGAAGATGAGGATATTCAGCCGGAGCTTGAAGACTTTTTGAAGGAGTTCCTGTTGGTTGATGAGGATGAGTTCCAGGATGAGCATCGCATCTATGAAGATATGATAGCCAACCAGGTACTTATGGAAAGTAATGTTGAGGAGATCAGCAAAGTTTCTGCAAGTTTGTCTGAAGAGTCTGAAATAGGAGATTTGTTTTATCCGGTGATGTGCTTCTTCCTACAGACCACTCCTGAGGATGATGAAGTCCAGGAGGTCATCAACTACAGTCAGGATCCGGAATTTGATGCTGTAGTCTACTCTATGTTAGTAGCGTTTAATGAAGGAGAATAGGTGGCCGAAATATCATTAGATCAGAGAGAATTGAAAAAAGGTGGGGCCATTAATGGCCTCATCTTTGGTATTATCGTGCTGCTTGCCGGAATTATATCGGTATATATGCTGGCAAATACAGCGCGTTTTGCCTTTGTTGTTGCAACGCCCTTAATTGTGTCATTACTGATACCCCTTGGAGCTGCCGTGTTTTTGACACTGAATTTGAGGAAACGGGTTGGGGGGTACTGGACTCTGAGGCAAGCAACAACAGGGCTATTTATCATGTTTATCGTGGCCTATACCTTTTCAACCGTGGGCAATTCTATTTTTTACAAAGTAAGCGGACCAGGGTTGAAAGCTCAGACCAAGGAAAACCTTATTAGAGTCACCACCTCGTTCCTGGAAAGTCAAGGAGCAAATCAGGATGAAATTGATGCATCATTGGAGAAGGTAAATGCCGGATTTGCGGAAGGAGCTGAGCTGAGTACCGGACAAATGGTTCAGGGATATTTGCAAGCTATCATAATAATTTTTGTAGTTGCGCTTATCTTTGCAGCGATATTTAAAAAAGAGCCTCCTGTCTTTATGAGGGCAGAGGACTAATACTATGTTGAACTCACATATGGATATATCTGTAGTCGTACCGCTATATAACGAAGAAGAATCTCTGCCAGAATTAGTTGAATGGAATCGCCGAGTTATGGAGACCCATAACTATTCTTACGAGATAATTCTGGTGGATGACGGAAGTACAGATCGCTCCTGGGAAGTAATAGAAGACCTGAAGAAACTACATCCGCACATTCGCGGGATTAAATTCAGAAGGAATTACGGCAAGTCTGCCGCCCTAAATGTCGGGTTTGAGGCTGCGCAAGGCAGGGTGGTGATTACGATGGACGCAGATCTGCAGGACAGTCCAGATGAGATACCAGGTCTTTACAGCCGAATCGTTGACGATAAATACGATCTTATTTCTGGGTGGAAGAAGAAACGGCATGATCCCATCACGAAAACAGTACCGACCAAGCTCTTCAACTCGGCTACCAGGAAAATGTCGGGAATCCACAATCTTCATGACTTTAATTGCGGATTGAAAGCTTATCGCCGGGAAGTGATTAAGAGTATCGAGGTTTATGGGGAAATGCACCGTTATATACCGGTGCTTGCGAAATGGGCTGGGTTTAAAAAGATAGGAGAGCAGGTTGTAGAACACCGTCCAAGGAAATACGGAACTACGAAATTTGGTCTGAGCCGATTTATAAATGGTTTTCTGGATTTGGTGTCTATCGTTTTTGTCGGGAAGTTTGGCAAGCGTCCTATGCATTTTTTCGGTGCTATGGGTGTTCTGAGCTTTTTTGCAGGAACCGTTATATCGGTATGGTTGATTGCTGAAAAGCTTTATGATATATCTCAGGGGCACAAGTTCAGAAACGTTACTGACCAGCCCTTATTTTTTATCGCACTCGTGGCCATAATTGTTGGTTTCCAGTTGTTTCTGACCGGCTTTGTTGCGGAACTTGTAGCGCGTAATTCGTCTGAACGTAATGCTTACCAGATAGAAAGAGAGGCCTGATGTTCTTTTCGATAATCATTCCGTTATACAACAGACCCCAGGAGGTAGATGAGCTTTTGCATACACTTACCCTTCAGACCTATACTCAGTTTGAAGTTCTTGTTATCGAAGACGGATCTGTCAAAGATGCCCGTGAAATTGTTGAGGGCTACCGGGATAAGCTAGATGTCCGATATTATTTTAAAGAAAATGAAGGACAAGGCTTTACTCGCAATTATGCGTTTAAACTAGCCAAGGGCGACTATTTTATTATGTTTGATTCTGATTGTCTGATTCCTTCAGATTATCTCGAGATCGTTTATCGTCATTTATTGAAATACCAGCTGGACGCCTTTGGAGGTCCTGATGCGGCGCATTCGTCATTCACTCCCGTTCAGAAAGCGATCAGTTATTCGATGACATCACCCTTTACGACGGGGGGTATCAGGGGTAACAGGAAGCGAATTGGTGGATCATTTCATCCGAGAAGCTTCAATATGGGGATTTCCAGGAGGGTATGGGAGGCGACGAATGGCTTTATTCTAACCCGTCTGGGGGAGGATATAGAATTCAGTATCCGCATACAGTCGATGGGCTTTAAGAGCGGCTTGATTCCTGAGGCAAAAGTATTTCATAAAAGGCGTACAGATTTTAAGCAATTCTACAAGCAGTTGCATTTTTTTGGACGTGCGAGGATAAATATTTATACATTTTTCCCGTCTCAGTTGAAAGCAGTCCATTTCTTTCCGGCATTGTTTACATTATTTGTTATTTTTACAGTGCTTGCAAACGCGCTAAGCATCAAACTGGCAGATGTATGCAATTTTCTGATTGCTGTATATATCCTGCTATTGTTCTTTCATTCATGGAATGCGAACAAATCAGCTAAGGTTGCGTTTTTAAGTATAGCAGCATCCTTTGTTCAGCTAATGGCTTACGGCTTAGGTTTTATGCAGGATTTTTGGAAGAGAATAATTCTTAAACATTCATGATTGAATTTCTAAAAGAAAGCACATTTGGCGTAAATGATGTAGTTGCAACGGCATGGAGAGTGCTGAAACGCCAATATTTCAAGGTATTAGGTTTGTGCCTTCTTATGTTTGTTATATTTAACCTCTCGGGCATTCTGGCCATGTATATCGGAGGATTTAACATTGGGTTGAGCATATTCATGATGTTAATCTTCATCGTTGCCTACTTCGGATTCCAGCTTACACTATTCAAATTTGTACTTCGGGTGCTCGATAAGCCTGATGAGGACGTTTACGTAAAGGACTCCTTTCCGACCACAAGGCAAATTCTGAGGTTTCTATTGGCTACATTTTATTTCGTACTCTGTATCCTTGTGGTTTATGGGCTTATCGTCTTAGTGATACTTCCGTTGGCCTATGTACGCATACCGATGGTTATTCTTACTCAGGTGGCAACGTCGCTGGGAGTGCTTGGTATCATTTTTACCTGGATACGGATTTCTTTTTTTCCGTTTTTTATTATAGACAGGAACTGCTCGCCGTTTAAATCTATCCGACTGAGTATGGCGATCACGAGAGGGAACTTTACAAAGTTATTGATGCTGCTGATGCTTCTTGCAATTTTTCAGGCGCTATATTTGAAAATTTACTCTGAGCAGGACCTGATTTCCGCTGCGATGATTAACCTGGTCAATTCGTTACTGATCATCCCTTTGTCGAGTGTGGCCATAGCGGTGGCCTATCGCCAGATGATGAATGAGTATCATGGAGAAGACAATCCAGGGTTAATGGGGAATATCATTTAATACATTTATGGGACTTAAGGCGAAACTTAGCAAGCCCTTTGCTGCGTTGGCAGTTTACCAAATTAATAAGTGGAAAAAGAGGTCAGTGGAAGTGCAACAGCAAGTCATGGCTACGCTTGTGGATGAGGCGCGCTATACTGCGTTCGGCAAAGATCACAACTTCGATGAAATTCGGACTTACGAGGACTTCAAAAAGAACGTACCTGTGCGTGATTATGAAGATCTTCGGCCTTATATAGAGCGGGTTGTAAAAGGAGAAGCAGATATATTGTGGAAAGGTAAACCTGCTTATCTTGCAAAAACTTCTGGTACTACGTCGGGCGTTAAATACATTCCCATTTCAAAGGAATCCATGCCTGAGCATATCAAAGCAGCGCGGAGTGCACTGTTAACTTATATACATGAAACCGGAAAAACTGATTTTGTAAATGGAAAGATGATTTTTCTGCAGGGGAGTCCGGTGTTGTCAGAGAAGCATGGCGTTGCTACAGGTCGGCTTTCGGGTATCGTTGCGCATCATATTCCGCAATATTTGCAAAAGAACCGGCTTCCGTCTTATGAGACAAATTGTATCGAAGATTGGGAAGAAAAGGTCGATGCGATTGTCGAGGAGACATTTTCTGAAGATATGACGCTTATTTCAGGTATACCGCCCTGGGTGCAAATGTATTTCGATCGATTGTCTGCGAAGGCGGGAGGGAAGAAGATAAAGGATATATTCAAAAATTTTAGCCTCTTTGTATACGGAGGAGTAAATTATGAGCCCTATCGGCAACGGATGGAGGAGGTAATCGGAAGAAAGATTGATTCTATTGAGACATATCCGGCTTCCGAAGGCTTTATTGCCTATCAGGATTCGCAGAATGAAAGAGGTTTGCTGCTTCTGACAAACGCCGGAATGTTTTATGAGTTTATTCCTTCGGAAGAATATTTTAATGAAAACCGACGCCGTTTGAGTTTGGCAGAAGTGGAGCTTGACACTAACTACGCTTTGATCCTCAATACGAATGCCGGACTTTGGGGATATAGCATTGGTGACACGATAAGGTTTGTTTCAAAAAATCCATATCGAATTGTGGTGACAGGCCGGATTAAACACTATATTTCTGCTTTTGGGGAGCATGTGATAGGGGAAGAAGTAGAGAGTGCGTTGCTGGAAGCGGCAGCAGAATCTCATCTGGAAATTACCGAGTTTACGGTTGCACCGCAGGTGACGCCATCCGCAGGTGAACTTCCATATCATGAGTGGTTTATTGAATTCGCTAGTCAGCCAGATGATTTAGTTGCATTTAGCAAGCAGGTAGACGAAGCAATGCAGAAGAAAAATATTTACTACTTTGATCTGATTAAGGGAAATATATTACAGCCGCTCGTTATACGTTGCTTGATTAAGGGAGCATTCCAGCAGTATATGAAGAGCGAGGGTAAATTGGGAGGTCAAAACAAAGTGCCCAGGTTATCAAACGATCGTAAGATTGCAGAAGGTCTGGCACCGTTTATTTTATAATAGAATTATTACACTTGAAACATATAGCAATATTAGGATCGTCTGGCAGCATTGGTACCCAGGCTCTTGAAGTGATCAGGGATAACCCTGGCCGGTTTAAAGTTTCGGTGTTGACTGCGGGGAATAATGCCGGGTTGCTTATTGAGCAGGCGCGGGAATTCAAGCCCTTACAAGTGGTTATTGGGGACGAGCGGAAGTACGACGAAGTACGTTCGGCTCTCGAAGGATTGGGGATAGAGGTTTTTGCCGGCGAGCAAGCGTTGACAGAAGTTGTTCAGCATCCCGTGATAGACGTGGTATTGACTGCTGTTGTTGGCTTTTGCGGTCTGAGACCTACTATAGCGGCAATCCAGGCTGGAAAACATATCGCTCTGGCAAACAAAGAGACCTTGGTTGTGGCAGGCGAGCTTGTGAATGCTCTGGCTAAGAAGTATCAAGTATCCATTCTGCCGGTGGATTCTGAACACTCAGCAATATTTCAATGTTTGCAGGGAGAGCAAGGGAATAGGATTGAGAAAATTTATCTCACCGCATCAGGGGGACCGTTCAGAGGGAAGAGTAGAGAATTTCTTACTTCAGTAACTAAGGTTCAGGCGCTTAAGCATCCGAATTGGGTTATGGGAGCTAAAATTACCATTGACTCTGCTTCTTTGATGAATAAAGGTCTGGAGGTCATAGAAGCTAAGTGGCTCTTTGACTTGGAACCGGCACAGATTGATGTTATTGTACATCCCCAGTCTATCATCCATTCCATCGTTCAGTTTCAGGACGGATCTATGAAAGCGCAGATGGGTTTACCCGACATGAAGCTTCCGATTCAATATGCACTTGGGTATCCTGACAGAATATTAAACACTTTTCCACGTTTTGATTTCTTGAAACATACTGAAATGACGTTCGAGCAGCCAGATCGCCGAACTTTCCGCAACCTTGGATTTGCTTTTGACGCAATGGCAAGGGGAGGTAACAGCCCTTGTGTACTTAATGCTGCAAATGAAATTGTTGTTCAGGCATTCCTTACTGATCGACTAGGTTTTCTGGAGATGAGTGACGTCATCGAAAAGTGTATGAGCGAAGTTTCCTATATTCGTGATCCGAATTTAGACGATTTCATTGAGACGGATGCGGAAACGAGGAAGTTTGCCAGTCAGTTGGTAACAAATTATTAAAGAATTATTCTAATAGATTTTATAAGTACTATGGATGGATTGGTTATGACGGGCCAGCTTTTGCTGGGCCTATCAATATTGATTATACTACACGAGGCAGGTCATTTTTTCGCAGCCCGTGCTTTTGGTATAAAGGTTGAAAAGTTCTACTTATTCTTTGACGCCTGGGGGTTTAAGCTTTTTAGTTTTAAGTATAAAGGATGCGAATATGGTATGGGATGGCTGCCACTTGGTGGTTACGTGAAGATCGCCGGAATGATTGATGAATCGATGGATACAGATCAACTTGCCGGCCCGCCACAGCCCTGGGAGTTCCGTTCAAAGCCAGCCTGGCAACGCCTGATTGTGATGTTGGGAGGCGTAGCAGTAAATATCGTTCTGGGAATGTTTATCTTCTGGATGCTTACTTTCAAAACGGGAGAGACCTATATCCCCAATGATAAGCTTGTCAGCGGAGTCGTTCCAGGAAAAGTAGGTAAAGCCATCGGAATTGAAACAGGAGATCGTATCGTTGCCGTTAATGGGGCTAAAGTGGTTAGGTTTGACGAAATAACCAGCTCCAAAGTGTTAATGGGAGGAGGCACCCTAAGTATATTAAGAAATGGAGAATCCAAGGATATACACGTTCCTGGAAATATCCTTGATGAAGTTGCTGATCATGGAGTAACTGAATTTGTTCAGCCCAGGACCTCAATAAGCCGTGTAGCAGAGGTACTGCCCGGCAGTAAGGCCGCGGCGGCAGGTTTTGAAAAAGGTGATAGCATATTGAGTGTAAACGGAAAGCAGATCACTTATTTTGATGAGTTCCAGCAACAGTTGATGGCGAGAAAGAACAATAAAATCAATGTTAATGTCTATCGCAATAGGCAGGTGGTAACTTTAATGCCTGTTGTTGGCGAAGAAGGAACTATTGGTGTTTCACTCGATATGAATGTTCCGACGGAAAGTCTGGATCATGGATTATGGGCTTCTTTACCTATAGGTGCTTCCAAGGCCTGGGGCATGTTCACGGACAATGCCAAAGGTATAGGTAAAGTTGTTACGGGGCAGGTTAAGGCACAAAAGGCATTTACGGGACCTGTAGGTATAGCCAATATGTTTGGTGCAGAAGTAAACTGGCTGAAGTTTTGGACCCTGGTTGGACTCCTTTCTATGGCTTTGGCATTGATGAATCTGTTGCCTATTCCTGCATTGGATGGTGGACATGCAGTTTTTCTAATTATTGAAATGGTAAAGGGAAGTCCGCTGAGCGATAAGTTCATGGAGCGTGCTCAGTTAGTAGGTTTTGTCATTATCGTTGCTTTGATGGTGTTTGTACTGGGTAATGATATTTTTAAATATGTGCTTAATTAGTTATTTTACTGAGTATCAAGCTGCTCAACATATTCTATTTTTTTGTTGTAAATATCAGGTGTAATAAATAGATTTGCATCCCGTTAACGAAGGAATGCCCAGCTGGCGGAATTGGTAGACGCGCTGGTCTCAAACACCTGTGGGAAACCGTGCCGGTTCGACTCCGGCGCTGGGTACGATTGACGATAGAGACCCCTCTTATTCATATTAAGAGGGGTCTTGTTATTTCTAGGGTTCTTGACTTCAGGTTTGGCGGAGCTTAAGAAGTTTGTTCGGCGAAAGAGAACGTTAAGAAGTGGATACTGGAGGTTAGTACGCATTGAAGTCAACCAGTTACTTCACCAATAAATAGCAAATTAATTCCAGGAGATCGTTTGGGGTTTTCTATGAGGATGTTTAACTTTATAAAAACCAGTTATATCGATAACACCTCTACATGTGGAATAAATTGTTTTCAATAAGGACCGCCCTATTGTCTTTGGGTTTGATCTTGTCTGCGCAATTGTTCGGGGCAAGACCGGATCTCAGCTTTACTACATTTACCTCCAGGGATGGCCTATCCTCAAATACAGTCTTCGCTATACATAAGGACCGTTTCGGCTTTCTTTGGATTGCTACCGATGATGGTCTTAATCGCTTTGACGGCACTACCTTTAAAGTTTACAGGCACGTTAATGGAAGTTCGGCATCGTTGCCTGCAAATCATGTAACGTCTCTTTTTGAAGATTCCGAAGGGTCTTTGTGGGTTGCGACAAACGGTGGTTCGGTTACTATATACGACCGTAATAGGGATGAATTTATCGAACTAAGTAAGTATAATCAAATCGCCTTGGGAGTTGCGGTTAACTCAGTGTCGGAAGATGGCAGAGGGAATATTTGGATTGCATCTTACAGTGGCTTATATGTCGTGGATCGGAAAACCCGCAAAATAAAAGCGGTTTATCAGTACAGCAATAAACGTGGCAGGCTGAACACCAATACCGTCACTTCTGTATTTAAAGATTCAAGAGGAACAATGTGGGTTGGGACCGATGCGGGTCTATATCGATACAACAGGAACAATGATAGCTTTACGAGATTCTTATATGCAAAAAACGGACCGGCAATTCAGTTTCCAGCGTTTGTTCTGTCTCTTAGTGAGGATAAGAAAGGACATCTTCTCGCCGGAACCCAGGGAGGGCTACATGTTCTCGGTTCCAAGGGGGAAATGATTAAAACGCTCAATAAGAGCAACGGTAGCCCCGCCGGAATTAGCAGCGATATTATTTATGCTGTTAAAGTCGCCAAAAATGGACTTGTATGGCTAGGAACAGAGGAGGGCCTGAATGTGGTGAGCATTGACAGTGGACTGGTCTATAAATACCGCGCAAATCGTCGTGACGAGAATAGTCTGAAAGCAAAATCTATTAGATCAATTTGCTTTGATGAACATGGAATCAGCTGGGTCGGTACGTTCCAGGGTGGCGTTAGTAAGTACGATCCCAATTTTACGCGGTTCAAACGTGTAGAAAGCAATCCTTTCGATTCTGAGGGGTTAAGTGCACCTGTGGTAACTTCATTTGCTGATTATCCGGGCAAAGGGGTATTTGTTGGTACAGATGGTGGGGGTGTTGACTTATTTAATCCCCTAAACGGCCATGTTTCGCATTTCTCCATTTTATCAAATGCCAACACAAGGAATAATAATGCGCTGTCGGTGCTGGCTCTTGAGATTACTAAAGATAAAAAGCTATGGATCGGAACCTTTCTGGACGGGGTACATGTAGTCGACCTTAACACGGGCAGTCGCCGACATTATGTCAAAGGAAATGGGCAGGCAGATCTGAACTTCAGCGATGTGTTTTGTATTCAGGAGGACAAAGATGGTTTCGTCTGGATAGGCACTAACGGAGGAGGTGTAAATCGCTATAATCCTAATACGGGCCGAATCGAGAAATTACTCAATAACCCGCAGAATGTGGAGGATGTGAATCATCCTTCGCACCCTGTTATCAGGGCGCTTACAGTCGATAGGGCCGGGAACATGTGGATTGGGTCTTTTGGAGGAGGTATCTCCCTATGGAACCAGTCAACAAAGAAGTTCAGTTTCTACACAAGAGAGAAGAGTGGGTTACCAACAAATTATATCACTACTATTCATGAAGATAAAAAGGGCAATATCTGGGTAGGTACTTATGGAGGGGGACTTAGCCTGTTAAATCCAAAAACAGGCCGATTTATTAGTTATTCGGAGAAAGATGGACTGGCAAATGATGTGGTTCAAAAAATTGTTGAAGATAAAAAGGGAAAAATTTGGTTGAGCACCAATATCGGAATAAGCAGTTTTGATCCAGTAAGCCATGTTTTCAAAAACTATACGCATCATAACGGACTCCAGAATAGCCCATTTGTTCTGGGGGCCGGCATTTGTTTACCGAATGGTGCCGTATTCTTTGGCGGACAAGAAGGATTTAATTATTTTGATCCTTCCATGCTGAGAATGAATCGCAACGTTCCCGCAGTAGTTCTCACAGATTTAAGGGTAAACAATGCACCGGTAACCCCCTCGGAAGATGGACCTATAAAGCAATCAATATTACTCTCAGAGCGAATAAACCTCAAGCATAAAGATAACTTTTCACTCAGCTTTGTTGCTTTAAACTATACAATTTCTGAGCAAAATAAGTATGAATATCGGCTCAAGGGTGTAGACAGAGACTGGATTCAAGCAGGGAAGGAGCATACCGCTTACTACACGAATCTTGATCCCGGCGAGTATATATTCGAAGTTAGAGCGAGTAACAACGATGGCATTTGGAATTTAGAAGGTCACTCAGTAATTATTCATGTTTCTCCTCCGTTCTGGCGCACTGTGTACGCTTATATTTTTTACATAATTAGTATAACAGGTTTGATCGTTTGGTTTCGTCATCGAGGGATCAAACGGTTGGAAGCAAAGTTCGCACTGGAGAAAGAGCGGATGGCGGCCAGGCAGCTTATCGAGCAGGAACGCCATCATGCGGAGCACCTTCATCAGATGGATTTAATGAAGATCAAGTTCTTGACTAATCTAAGCCATGAGTTTAGAACGCCGTTATCACTTATCGTCGGCCCTGTTGAAACACTGATCGATAAAATCAAGGAGCCTGCCTATTCCACTCAGCTCAACATGATTAAGCGGAATGGCCGTCGTCTCATGAACCTGGTGAATCAATTACTTGATTTTCGGAAAATGGAGGAGCAGGAGCTACGGCTTCATCTTTCAGGGGGGGATATTGTTTCTTTTATAAAGGATGTTGCTGATTCGTTCGGAGATGTCGCTTCGAGAAAAAACATATCTTTTACATTCTCATCTAGTGTTGCGGCTGTATTCGTCTTCTTTGACCATGACAAAGTAGAGCGTATACTTTTCAATTTGCTCTCAAATGCCTTTAAGTTTACGCAGGAGGCCGGTGCAATAACACTCAAAGTTGTAGCTGAAGAGCACCAATCACCCGAGGATAGGATAGTGTTGAATATGACTGTGTCTGATTCAGGAATCGGTGTTCCACAGGAAGTGCAAGAACGAATATTTGAGAGGTTTATTCAGCATGATCCGGGAACTTCTGTACTTAATCAGGGCACAGGTATTGGGCTGTCGATTGTGAAAGAGTTTGTTAAAATGCATGGAGGGACTGTACGCCTCGAAAGTCAGGTAGGGCGAGGAAGTAGCTTTATCGTGTCTATTCCGTTTAGATTACTTGATTCAGAAACACCATTGGATCCAGGTGAACAGCCTCAAATGACAAATCTGGATGAAGTACCAGATATTAATCACGAATCCGCTCAACTGCTATCAGAAGCTGGCACATCTGTGCTCGTTATAGAAGACGACGACGATTTTAGATTTTATATTAAAGATAATCTGAAGTCATTGTACAAGATCTATGAGGCAACCAATGGAAAAGAAGGCTGGCAAAGGGCTCTGTCCATGCATCCTGATATCATAGTTTGCGACGTCAACATGCCTGAAATGAACGGTATTGAACTCAGTAGAAAGATTAAGTCAGATAAAAGGACAAGTCATATTCCGATAATTTTGTTAACCGCTTCAACCGGCGAGGATGAGCAAATAAGAGGCCTTGAGTCAGGAGCAAATGATTATATGACCAAGCCGTTTAACTTCGCTGTCTTGAACGTTAAATTGAAAAATCTCCTTACGTTGAACCAAAAATTAAAGGAAACATATGCGAAGCAGGTTAGGGTGTCTTCGACAATTGCTGAAGTAGAGTCAGAGAACGAGAAGCTCATTAAAAGGGTACTTCTCTATATTGAAGACAATCTAAACAACCCGCAGCTTTCGGTTGAAGCCATGGCACGAAATCTTTCGATGAGTAGGGCTTCACTCTACAATAAGATCCTGGAAATAACCGGTATGAGTCCTGTTGAGTTTATCCGGTCTGTCAAGCTCGAAAAAGCCATTGTTTTGTTGGAGCAAAGCGATCTCTCTATCGCACAAATTGCTTACCATGTAGGATTTTCAACGCCGAACTATTTTGCCAGGTCCTTTAAGGCTAAATATAATATGGTTCCCTCTGAGTATTTAGCAAATCGAAGAAAGACGCAACCGACGGAGTAAGGCACTTGACGGCGTCGGAGGGCTTCATTACAGAAATTGCCGATAGCTACAAAAAGGGAAGGCGAGTGCGTTAACGCACTCGCCTTCCCTTTTTGATTTTCCGAAAATCTAATTGTTCATGGCATTGCCTGTGAGATTCTTGTTGTTATCCAGTTCGGCTTGAGGGAATGGATAGTAGGTGGAACGTTCGGTCCAGCCTAACTTCTTCAATGGCTCCAACCATTGAGGATCTGCAAATCCCCAGCGAAGCAAATCGAAATAACGAAGATATTCACCCGTAAACTCAACGTAACGCTCATGGGCAATAATATTTTTAATATTATTTAACCTCACCCCATTGATAGTGGTGTCTTTGGCAAGCAGACCGTCCACGTTAGGAATCGTACCTCGTGAACGCTGATACCATAGATGAGGCTGTTCTGTCGGAACGACGTTATTAGCCCGGTTTCTTACCAGATCGATATACGTTTTTGCTCCAGCAACGTCGCCTCTCTCATTAAGACATTCAGCATACATCAGATATACGTCTGAATATCTCAGCAAGCGGTCGTTGTTTCCATTGTCAATGTCTGGCACCTGCACATCCGGACAGTATTTCCTTGTACCAAATAAGTCTTTGTTAGTAGCCAGATTTTTAATCCAATCCTGATAGCTTGTCACTTTGCCATCCAACTGGGTAAAGTAAGCTCCATTTTCACACCAAAGAGTCATGAACTTTCTCGGATCTCCAGGTTCAAATTCATCGTTGGTCTTCTTATTTGGTGCGAGGTTCCACCAAGCACCTCCGGTACCGTCAAACATTCCGATTTCCTGCCAGCGCCATGAGCTGGAAATATCATCTCCCAACCATCCAGGACCGTTGAACATCTGAACTTCGAACACAGACTCGGCGTTGTTTTCTTTTGTTTCCAGAAAATTATCTCTGAACTGATCAACCAATCTGTATTCGTTGCTTTCGATAACCTTTTTAAGTTGTGCCTCGGCTGCAGCAAAGTCGGCACGCTGACCGCTTTCCAGAATAGGACGGTACATATACGCCCGGGCGAGATAAGCTTGTGCAGCTCCTTTTGTCGCTCTTCCAATCTGCGCCGTATTAGCATACAATGCACTTCTCAGGGGTAATAGTTCCGCTGCTTTGGTAAAGTCGCTGATGATAAGTGCATAAACCTGGCCCTTGGTTGAATTAGTTGGATAATAGTCTTCATCCGATGCAACGGGCTTATCAATCAGTGGCACTGTCTCGCCGAACATGGCGGCAAGATGCATGTAATGAAAAGCTCTGAGGAAGTGAGCTTCGCCTAAAAGTCGGTTCTTGCGTTCTTCATCAATAGTACCTTCAAAGTTTGTGATTCTGTCAATTGCAAGATTCGACGCAGAGACGCCGTTCCATAGATCTTTCCATGTTCCTGATGCCATTCCATCACTGGCGGGCGTATTATAGGTGTCCTGATACATCGGCTCCCATTTAAATGTATGATCAAAATCATCGCCGGGAGCAAGGAGTTCGTAATATAAAGATCGGCCATAGCCGCCCTGAACTCTCCCCACTATGGCTTGATAGGCCGGAATAACTGACGCTTCCAGCTGTTCAGCGGTTTTATAGTAAGTGTCCGTTGAAAGTTCCTGCGGATTTACGAGCTCTAGCTCAGGCTTACAGCCTGAGGAAAGGGCCAGGGCAA
The DNA here is from genome assembly GCF_003002875.1 of Arcticibacter pallidicorallinus. Classification (GTDB taxonomy): domain Bacteria; phylum Bacteroidota; class Bacteroidia; order Sphingobacteriales; family Sphingobacteriaceae; genus Arcticibacter; species Arcticibacter pallidicorallinus. The sequence goes on along the minus strand of NZ_PVTH01000004.1, from coordinate 207,793 downwards.
GCGATGTTATGTATGCAAGTTTTGTTACGTTTTTCATCTTTAGTCAATTAGAATGTGAACTGTGCTCCTAAGAAAAATTCTTTAGAATTCGGGAAGGTACGTCCCCAAGGTCTTTGGGCATCAATACCCCTGCTCAGGTTATATCTTGCATCATCTGAGCCAACTTCAGGATCATATCCGGAGTATTTCGTAAATGTTAGAAGATTCTTTGCTCCTACGTAAACGCGCAGGCGATCAATTTTCATTCTTCTTGTAACGTCTTCCGGAAGGGAATAGCCCAAATTAAGCGACTTCAGTCTCAGGTAAGAACCGTCTTCAATAAAGCGACTTGAAGCACGAAGATTCTGGTTCGGATCGCCAAGTATTGCTCTTGGAACATTGGTGTTGACGTTCTTTGGATAAACTGTTCTTGCGCCGGATACCGGGTTAGTGAAAACAACCTCTTCGGCTCTGTAACGATCAAGTGTTGTTGCAAAGTTGTTGTAATAGTGGTACATACCTTCACCCCAATATTTACTATTGTTGTAAATCTCGTTACCTTGAACTCCCTGCCATATCATGGAGAAATCCAAAGTTCCAAACCGTGCGGCATAACTTGCGTCGAAATTGAAGCCGTAGCTGAAATCAGGGATTGGACTGCCGATAAATGCTTTATCACGATCGTTCAAAACATTATCACCGTTTAGGTCATTAAATCTAACGTCTCCCAAGCCGGCTCTAGGAGCAAAGGCTCTGTCTTGTTGTAGTTGCTCCTGGGTAGTATAAAGACCGTTGCTTACATATCCCCAGAATTCTCCAATAGATTGGCCTACTGCAGTTCTGGTTACGTTTTCACCGCCAGGATTCACATTACCAAACAAGATTTCGTTGTCATTTCCGAGACTCAACACTTCGTTATCTACCAACGACAAGTTCGCTGAAGCAGAATAGCTGAAGTTGCGAATGGAGTTTCTATAAGTAGCAAGCATATCCCAACCCCGGTTACGCAGGCTTCCTGAGTTCAGAACCGGAAAGTTGTCGATATATCCAGCCACGTAAGAAATAGGAACGTTCACCAACATATCTTCCGTTTTCTTATCATAATAGTCTACGGTAAGTGATAATTTGTTGCCAAACATAGAAAGGTCTACTCCCAGGTCGGTTGAATATTGACTTTCCCACTTCACATTCGGATTGGAAGGTGTAAGGGGTAGTGCCCCTGTAACCATAACACCGTTTAGATAGTACCATACGTGGTCAAAGCTCACTGTTCTCTGATATTGGTACTGGGCGATATCTGAATTCCCAAGTAGTCCGTAACTACCTCTCAGCTTCAAGTCATTGATGAAGGTCACATTTTTCATGAAGTTTTCCTGACTTACGCGCCAACCAGCAGAAACAGAAGGGAAGTTACCGTATCGGTGCGTTTTGCTGAAATTTGCCGATCCGTCACGACGAAAGTTCAGGGTCATCAGATATTTACTGTCGTAGCTGTAGTTAAGGCGTCCGAGCATGGAATACATGGCAAATTGCCCAATTCCTGATCCCACTATTCTTGACGAAGACATGGTACTTAAACCTAGGATCATTAGGTCAGGGCTAGGAAGTGCTCTCGCACCTGCGTTGACCGACTTGAATCGCGATTCCTCAGAAGTGATACCGGCCAGAGCACTAAAGCTGTGCTTTCCTACCATCTTATCGTAAGATAAGGTATGCTCAAACAGCCATCTGTTATTTTGGTTGCTTGAAATGTTAAGCTCATCCGGGTCATGGTTTTGATACTGACCAACTGAGTAAGCAGAGATATAGCGGTCATCTCTGTATCTGTTTAAGTCTAATCCTAAATTGAACTTATATTTAAGGCCGGGTATAATTTCATAAGATGCCCAGATATTACCGTTAGCGAAAAAGCTTTCACTGTTGTTTTCGTTAAGATAAGCATTGGCCAGGGCACTCGCTACGTCTGTTCCGTTTCCTGCGCCGGCGAAACCAGTTGAACTGTTAGGGTCATAGAGCGGTAATGTGGACGACCATCTTTGAGCGTCAATGAGGTTTTTGTCGCTCCATGTCCGCTTGTTAAAACTCAACAAAACGGTTTCTCCAACTTTTAACTTACCCTTGGTGAAATCTGAGATAAACTGAGTACCGTAGGATTTTGAGTTGTCCCGAATCAGGATTGGCTTGTCTGTTGAATAGATTCCGTTGATGCGGAAGTTAGCATTTTCGCTACCGCCGCTAAGAGATAAATTGTGCTTTTGATAGGAACCGGTACGAAGTAAGGCATCAACCATGTTATATCCCTCGCCGATATTGGCGGGATTAGACAAAGCAGGAAGATAATCCGTCCTTGACGGATTTTGATTGTACATTTCTTCGTTAATAAGCTCTGCCAGCTGCTGACCATTAAGTGTTTCTACATTATTTGCGATGGTTTTTGTGCCACCATAACCAAAGTAGTCGATTTTAACAGGCCCTGAGGTACCACGTTTCGTGGTGATAAGAATTACACCGTTTGCTCCGCGAGATCCGTAGATAGCACTGGATGCTGCATCTTTCAAGATCTGGATGCTGGCGATATTATTATCGTCTGGAACCGCACCTCCGATCATTCCGTCGACAACGTATAATGGGTCAGTATTGTTAATCGAGCCGACACCTCGAATACGTATCGTTCCGGCGTTCACCTGTACTCCCGGTACGGTACTTTGCAAGGCAGCCTGAAAGCCACCAGGTACCTTCAGCAGGTCTTTCGTTTCTACTGTAGCAATGGAAGATGTAAGGTCGACCTTTTTCTGGGTTCCATAACCGATTACTACGACTTCGTCTAATGCTCTCTGATCTGCTTTAAGTTGAACATTAATGACAGTCCGGCCCCGAACCGCGATTTCCTGACCGGTAAAACCGATGCTCGTGAATTCAAGGGTAGCAGTTGAGGGAGATGAAATTCGGTATCTTCCCTGGGCGTCGGTCATCGTACCGATCGAAGTGCCCTTAACCTTCACGCTCACGCCGGGAAGAACACCTGACGTGTCGCTCACGGTTCCGGTAACGGTAGTTTGATTTCCCTGCGCCATTGTTTGACGGGGATATAGCATAGATATTGCTACTATAAAGAATGCTATAAAAGCTCCTGAGCTTGGTTTAAGTTTTAGCATAGTTTTGATTTGAGAATTAATTTCGATTAGTTAGTTTGCTTCATTGAGCTCTGAGGACTCCTTGTCTTTAGTGTCAACCATCACGGATAGCCACGGTGCCGCTAAAAATGGTGGCAATCGGGGACGTGATGTTGGCCGCTAAAAACAAGTACCTTTTCTTGCGAGCAAGTTGTTTAGGTTTCATGTCTAAATTGGTTAGTTTATATTGTTGGTTAGACGTATGTTGCACCGGTTAGTGAGTACAGATCTAAATTATCCCAACTGAAGAACCTTTATATGATCCTTATGTCCAAAAGAATAGGATAAATGTCTAGCGATCACGAATGGGGGATAAACTTATAGAAAAGGCCTTTTTGGACAAATCTGCTATTTTTTTAATGATTCTTATACCTTGTGAAGCTACCGATACTTTAGTTTTGATATTACGGCCTCTCAGAAGGACGCCGACTAACCTCTAAAATTGTAAACCGTTATTTGTATGAAGTATATATTTCTCTCTCTCTTGCTGTTATTTGGGTCACCCACAGTATTCTCCCAAACTGATGCAAAGCGAGCACCGGAAGGCTTTGATTCTTTGCGTCCGGAGATTCCGCACGGTAAAATTGATACTGTTTCCTACTCATCAAAAACCGTTGGTTCGGTACGCAAAGCTTTGGTATATACTCCTCCAGGTTTCTCAAAAAGTAAAAAATATCCGGTGTTATACCTTCTTCATGGCATAGGAGGTGATGAAAAAGAGTGGTTCAATAACGGCCAGCCTCATCTGATCCTGGATAATCTGTATGCACAGAAAAAGCTTCAGCCAATGATTGTCGTACTTCCCAACGGAAGAGCAATGAAAAACGACCGTGCCGTTGGCAATATTATGGATGCTGAAAAGGTTCAGGCTTTCGCTACGTTTGAGAAAGACTTGCTGAACGATCTGATACCGTTTATTGAAAGCAAATACCCTGTAATTAAGAATAGGGAAAACCGGGCGATAGCAGGACTTTCCATGGGTGGGGGGCAGTCTCTGAACTTCGGACTTGGAAACCTCGATAAATTCGCATGGGTTGGTGGGTTCTCTTCTGCACCCAATACCAAGACTCCCGAATTACTGGTTCCCAATCCGGAGGAAGCAAGGAAACGTCTCAATTTGCTCTGGATATCCTGTGGCGATAACGATAACCTTATTTCGTTCAGTAAGCGTACCCATGACTATTTGAGGAAGGAAAAAGTTCCTCATATATTCTACATCGAACCAGGTAATCATGATTTTAAGGTGTGGAAAAACGATCTGTATATGTTCTCGCAGCTCCTTTTCAAACCAGTAGACAAAACCTCATTCTCGAAATATACAGAGCTGGGTTTTCCCGCTTCGACCAATATCAGATCTGCCAAATACCCTCAGGTATTGCCAGACAGCCGTGTTTTATTTAAAATAAAAGCTCCGGAAGCACAAAAGGTGCAGATTGATCTCGGCAGAAAATACGACATGATAAAAAGTGATGACGGATTCTGGGAGGTTACTACTGACTCCATGGGAGAAGGATTTCATTATTACTCTCTGTTAGTGGATGGCGTTGCTCTTGCTGATCCGAACAGCGAAACGTTCTATGGGATGGGACGGATGGCAAGCGGGATAGAAATCCCTTTCGATGGGGGAGATTATTACGCGGAAAAGAACGTACCTCATGGCGAGGTTAGAATGAAGCGATATTTTTCCAGAATTTCCAGTTCCTGGCGACGCGCTTTCATTTATACCCCTCCTGGTTATGATCAAAACACAAGCGACAAGTATCCCGTTTTATATCTGTTACACGGAGGAGGTGAAGACGAAAGAGGTTGGTCAACGCAAGGCAAGACGGACTTAATCATGGATAACCTTATCGCAGCTAATAAGGCCAAGCCAATGCTTGTTGTCATGATGGACGGAAACGTTGGTCAAGGCGCGTTTGGCGAGCAGTCTCTGCGTGCTTTTGAAGGCGAATTGAAAGGGCTGATTCCATTTATTGAGAGCAACCACAGGGTAGATACGCGGCCCGGAAATAGAGCTCTGGCCGGTCTATCTATGGGCGGGCTTCAAACTCTTTACACGGGTATTAAGAACTCCGAACTGTTTCCTTATCTCGGCGTCTTCAGTTCTGGCTGGTTCTCCGGCCGTAACGAACTTTCCAGTCCACAGTATGATTTTATCCGGGATAACCATTCAAGTATAAATAGTAACTTGAAGGCTCTCTGGATTTCGATGGGCGGAAAAGAAGACATAGCTTATAATAACTGCAAAGAGATGATGTCAAAATTTGACGAGCTAAACCTAAAGTACACCTATACAGAATATCCCGGAGGGCATACATGGCCGGTATGGCGTAATAATCTCTATAACTTTTCTCAGGTGCTGTTTAAATAAGCACTTTGAGGTATTTAAAGCATCATTCGAATCAATATGTACATTTTCAGAAAGGCCAAAAGCCAGTTATTCATCTACCTTGGATTCTCCTTTTTTTTCTTAAGCTTGGGAACAAGCGCCAGCCAACCTGCGTCCGCACCGGGATCTGCAATGAAACTCTGGTATAATAAGCCTGCAGGTAAAGTATGGGAGAGTGCTCTGCCCCTTGGTAATGGCAAATTGGGTGCAATGGTTTATGGGAACGTTCAAACGGAAAGAATACAGCTAAATGAGCATACCCTTTGGAGTGGCAGTCCGAATCGCAACGATAATCCACTGGCATTGGACTCTCTGGAGACAATCCGCAGGCTCATCTTTGAAGGAAAACAAAAGCAGGCAGAGAATCTGGCGAACAAGGTCATCATTAGTAAACAGTCTCATGGACAGATCTTCGGACCCGCCGGCGAACTTCATCTGTCTTTCCCTGGACACGATAATTACACCAATTATTACAGAGAGCTCGATCTTGAAAGGGCAGTGGCCAAAACATCGTATACGGTGGCAGATGTCACCTATACAAGAGAGGTAATAGCCTCTTTTGCTGAACGCGTAATAGCGGTTCGGTTGACAGCCAGCCGCCCTGGAAGTATTTCATTTACAGCATCCTTTACCTCACCTCAACCGAATGTCAAAATTCAGACGCCGCATTCCCGGCAACTAACTTTTTCAGGCACAACAATCGATCACGAAGGGGTGAAGGGCATGGTGAAATATAAGGGAATTACGCATTTTAGTCCTGAAGGCGGCGAGATATCTTCATCCGACACTTCGATTACAGTCAAGAGTTCGAATGCGGTAACAATTTATATCTCTGTCGCTACCAATTTCAATAATTTCCAGGATATCAGTGGAAATGAAAATAACCGGGCAACTTCACATTTGACTTCTGCCCTGAGAATGGACTTTTCCAAAATCCTCAAAGGGCACATTTCTTCTTATCAAAAGTATTTTAACCGTGTAAAAATTAATCTGGGAGCCACTAATGTTTCCGAGGCATCGCTTCCGACCAATGAGCGGTTAAAAAACTTTAGTTCAGTTGTTGATCCCGAATTTGCTGCTTTATACTATCAGTTTGGCCGGTATCTTCTGATTTCATCTTCGCAACCAGGTGGACAGCCTGCTAACCTCCAAGGTATCTGGAACGGAAGCTTGCGTCCGGCATGGGACAGCAAGTACACCATCAACATAAACGCGCAGATGAACTACTGGCCGGCCGAAAAAACGAACCTGTCTGAACTGCACGAGCCATTTTTAAGGATGGTCAAAGAGCTTGCTGCTACCGGCCAGAAAACAGCAAAAGATATGTATGGAGCGCGCGGATGGGTTGCGCATCATAATACGGATATCTGGCGCACTACAGGGGCCGTAGACGGAGCATTCTGGGGTGCATGGACAAATGGAGGCGGCTGGACAAGTCAGCATCTTTGGGAACATTATTTATATACCGGAGACGTCGCATTTTTAAAGAGTGCATATCCCATACTAAAAGGGGCCGCCTTGTTTTATATTGATTACCTGATTGAACACCCCAAACTCGGCTATCTGGTTGCCAATCCCGACGAATCTCCTGAGAACGCGCCTGCGGCACACCAGGGTTCATCACTGGATGCCGGAGTAACGATGACTAATCAGATCATTTTCGATGTATTCAGTTCTACCATTCGTGCCGCCGAGCTGTTGAAAAAAGACAAAGCATTTATTGATACACTGGTGCGGACCCGAGATCGTCTTGCACCTATGCATATTGGTCAGCACGCCCAGATTCAGGAATGGTTAGATGATATCGATGATCCCAGAGATAATCACAGGCATGTATCGCATTTGTACGGGCTATTTCCTTCTAATCAGATTTCAGCTTATCGCACACCTGATTTATTTTCTGCCGCCAAGACTACGCTCCTTCATCGGGGCGACCTGTCTACAGGCTGGAGCATGGGATGGAAAGTAAATTGGTGGGCCAGATTACAGGATGGAAATCACGCATACAAACTGATTCAAAACCAGCTAACACCTGTAGGAGTGAACAGAGGGGGCGGCGGTACATACGATAATCTTTTTGATGCGCATCCGCCTTTCCAAATCGATGGTAACTTTGGATGCGTGTCAGGCATGACTGAAATGCTGATGCAAAGTGCGGATGGTTCTGTTCATCTTCTCCCGGCTGTTCCCGACGTATGGCGTGCTTCTGGTTCGATCAGCGGCATCAAGGCTGTCGGAGGTTTTGAAATAGTCCAAATGGAATGGAAAAACGCTCAATTAACGAAGCTGGTGGTGAAATCCCTTCTGGGCGGTAATCTTCGGCTCCGGGTGCCAAACGCCCTTAAGACTTCAGGAACTTCTATGGTCCGGGCGACAGGCGAAAATACCAATCCTTTCTATAAAGTGGAAACCACTCCAAAGCCTGTTATTTCCAGCAAAGCGAAAGTTGAGTTAATAGAAACCAGCGAATCACTTCTGTATGACGTAGCCACACGAGCGGGCAAAACGTACACCTTCCAGGCTCAGGATTTATAAATTGCTCTAGAAAATTGCTAAACCAATCAAGAAAACTAATCTAAAAATAGTATGAACAACAAAGGAATTCTCAAAAGGCTGTGTGTTGTCCTGTGTCTTGCATTTACAAGCTCCCAAGCCTTCTCTCAAGATCCCGATTTTTACGTATTCCTGTGCTTTGGTCAATCCAATATGGAAGGCAGCGCCAAATTTGAACCAAGAGACACGGTTGTTAGTGATCGCTTTCAAGTGATGGGTGCGGTAGACTGCCCCACGCTGGGCAGAACGAAGGGGAGCTGGTATAAAGCTGTACCCCCATTGACACGTTGCAAAACCGGTTTAACCCCTGTAGACTATTTCGGTCGTACATTGATTGAAAATCTTCCCAAAAAAGTAAAAGTAGGAGTAATCAATGTGTCTGTAGGCGGATGTAAAATTGAATTATTTGACCGTGACGGTTATCAAGCCTACCTTTCTGATGCTCCCGCATGGCTTTCAAACATTGTTAAGGAATACGACGGAAATCCCTACGGTCGCCTTCTGGAGCTAGCCAAACTGGCCCAGCAGAAGGGGGTTATCAAGGGCGTGTTGCTTCATCAGGGCGAATCAAATACAAATGATAGCAAATGGCCTGAGAAGGTGAAAGTGGTTTATGATAATCTGATGAACGATTTGAATCTTAAACCGAATGCTGTTCCCCTGTTGGCGGGTGAGGTGGTGCACGCTGATCAAGGTGGGGTTTGTGCCAGCATGAATAATATCATTGCTACTTTGCCAACAGTCATTCCTAATTCCCATGTAATATCTTCCAGTGGATGTGAAGATGGTCCCGACAATCTGCATTTTTCAGCAGAAGGTTACAGAGAACTAGGAAAGCGTTACGGGACAAAGATGCTTTCCCTCTTAAGTGATAAAAAAACGAAATAACCGTACGCTATTTTATCAAAAAGACACACAATCTTTTCAGCTTATATACATCACCATAGATATGTGCAAAATACATTTCCGAGATACCCTCGCAATGGCTCTAAGTCTGGTTGCAACCAGCCTCTTTGCCCAAAACCCAATCATCACCGATCAGTTTTCCGCAGACCCAACTGCGCGTGTATTTGAAAATAGAGTATACGTATATCCATCTCACGACATCCCACCCTCTCCCGGCAAAGGCAGGCCTAACTGGTTTTTGATGGAAGACTATCATGTTTTCTCTTCAGATAACTTAACTGACTGGACGGATCACGGGATGATCGTGCATCAAAACAAGGTACCTTGGGTGAAGCCTGAAAGCTATAGTATGTGGGCTCCCGACTGTATATACAGGAATGGCAAATACTACTTCTACTTTCCAAGTGTTCCATCTGATACCACTGGCGGAAGGGGATTTAGAATAGGAGTCGCCATATCAGATAAACCTTCCGGACCGTTTGTTCCGGAGGCAGGCCCGATTAAAGGGGTAAACGGTATAGATCCCAATGTATTGATTGATAAAGATGGTCAGGCGTATTTATATTGGTCTGGGGGACATATTTACGGAGCAAAGCTTAAAGAAAATATGCTCGAACTGGCTTCCGAACCGGTAATACTTCAGGAGCTTCCTACAAAGGGCTTGAAGGAGGGACCATTTGTGTTTGAACGGAACGGCATTTATTACATGACTTATCCGCACGTGGAGAATAAGACAGAGAGACTCGAATATGCTATTGGCAGCAGTCCCCTCGGCCCCTTTAAGTTCACAGGCGTTATAATGGACGAATCACCCGACGGGTGCTGGACCAATCATCATTCCCTTCTGAACTTCAAGGATCAATGGTATTTATTCTATCATCATAATGATTTGTCGCCGCACTTTGATAAAAACCGTTCTGTCAGAATTGATAGCCTGTTCTTTGAACCTGATGGCAAAATTAGAAAAGTCCTGCCTACCTTACGCGGGGTTGGTGTGAGTAACGCTTTGCAGAAGATACAATTAGACAGGTACAGCATGATCAGTGATAAAGGAGTTACTGTTGATTTTCTGGATAGCACAGACAGGTTCAAAGGTTGGAAAGCACAATTTACTTCGCCCGGTGCTTGGTTACAGTATAACACGGTTGACTTCGGAACCAGTGCACCTAAGAAGATAAACCTTATGATCGCCTCAAGCCGTGGAGCAACATTGCAATTACGAACAGGCTCACGTTCTGGCCCGGTGATCTCTGAGATTACCATTCCGAAAAACACCGCCTGGAAAACAATGCAAGCAAAATTGACACTGCCAAAGACAGGTACTCAACATCTTTTTGTGACGATGAAAGGAGCAGGTGATGCTGATGTTGACTGGGTGAGATTCGAATAATTCTGCCCCAATGTTGCGTTTTTGAGGAACAAACGTCTTACCTTAGTTCTCAATATTGTCAGAGATATGAAAAGATGTTTGTTCCTTTTAGTTGTTTTATTTTACTGCTCCTCCTGCAGCCGATCTCCGGAAAAGGCACTTTCCCGGGAGGAGAAACTTGAGAATGTTCTTAAAAACATCGTTCCACCAAAGATTTCAGACAATATTCTTTTAATCACAGACTTCGGCGCAGTTGGTGATTCTCTCCATGATAACAAACCGGCGTTTGACAAAGCAATTCAGGCCTGCAAGGAGCAAAATGGCGGCAAGATCGTAGTTCCCGCAGGAATATATATTCTCAATGGTCCCATTCATTTAACGAGTAACCTGTGCATAGATCTACAAAAGGGTGCCAAACTTGTGTTCGGAGCAAACCCTGCTGATTATCTGCCGGCAGTTCTGACGAGCTGGGAAGGTACTTTTCTATATAACTACAGTCCACTTATCTATGGATACCAGCTTGAGAATATTGCAATAACAGGGGACGGGGTGATTGATGGTAACGGACGTGATAATTTCAGTAAATGGGCCGAAAACCAAAAAGAAAGCCAGCTGCTTAGCCGCAAAATGAACAAAGAAAATACCCCGTTAAAGGACCGTATTTTCGGCGAAGGTCATTTTTTGCGTCCCCAGCTCATCCAGTTTTTCGAATGTAAAAACGTACTTATTGAGGGAGTTACCATCAAAAACTCGCCCTTCTGGTGTGTGCATATTCTGAAATCAGAGAACGTCACGGCGCGGAAAGTTAAGTTTGATGCTTTCAATAGAAATAATGATGGATTTGATCCGGAGTACTCCAAAAATGTTTTGATCGAAGACATCGACTTTAACAACGCTGATGACAACGTAGCAATAAAAGCAGGACGAGATCACGAAGGGAGAAGGACTGCCATCACTTCAGAGAACATCGTCATCCGCAATTGCAGGTTCAAAGGCCTGCACGGGGTGGTAATTGGGAGCGAGATGTCTGCGGGGGTGCAGAATGTATTCGTGGAGAATTGCAGCTTCGGAGGCTATTGCAAGCGCGGCATATATTTAAAATCCAATCCCGATCGCGGGGGTTTTATTCGCGACATTTACGTAAATAACGTAACTTTCGGTGAAGTAGAGGACTGCTTTTTCATTACCTCATACTACCATGGTGAAGGAAAAGGATTTGAAACGGATATAAGCAATGTGTTCGTCGATAATGTCAGATGCCGGCGGGCGACCAATGCAGGTGTCGTCATTCAGGGATATCCGTCGAAGAAGGTGAGAGACATCCACTTCTCTAACGTCAAGATAGACTCTGCAGCTACCGGTGTCAGCCTGAGTCATGCTGAGAATATTGTTTTCAATGACGTAATTATTGGTGAAGAAGTCAAAGTGCCATCCCACGCCAAATAGCTGTCTGGTTATCTTTCATGTCAATATCAGATAATCATTTCCAGGAACAGGTCATTGCAGGTTCTGGCTTTTGCCGATGATTCCCTTGATAATGTCGTCAAGTTCTGCTGCCGAAACTGACAGATACGATAACAACTCATCTATCTGGTCCTCGCTGTTTCCGCCTTCAGCTAAAATGTCCGTGATGCCTAATATCCTTGCAAGGGGCGCTCTTACCAGATGCGATTGCATCCATGCAATTTCACGTAACTGTCTGTTGTGGTTTTCAATAGCATGCACATAAGCAACCCGCTGAGTAACATCCTGCATACAGCCAATCATTCTTAAGGGTTTACCTTCATCCGAAAAAATGATAAATCCCCGGTCAAGCACAGTCTTATACGTGCCGTCTGCACATCTGAAGCGGTACTCGCTCATCCATCTGGTTTCACCTGAGGCTAGCCTGGACTCGATCAGCCTGTTAACCCGGTCCACGTCTTCGGGATGTACGTGCTCTCTCCACCACCCAACTGAAGTTTGTGTAATATCATATCCAAAAATCTTCGCCAAAGAGTAGTTCCAAATGATCTTCCCTGTCACGATGTTTGAATCCCATATCGTGTCACTCGTTGCCTTTGCTACGGCGTTATAACGCTCAAGCAGTTCCTTGTTTTTCAACATAACCTTCATGCGGGCCGTAACATCCCTGGAATTAGCAATTATGCCTGCAATCGCCGGATCGTGAGATTTATTGGTGATAATAGTCTCCAGCCAGCGGATTTCTCCGCCTTTCAATCTTACTCTAAACGGAGATACCTTCAGCGTTTCATCTTTTCGGATGTTTAACAAATGGCTTTTTATAGCCGCGTGATCATGCTTATGTATGTAGTCAAAGGGACTGGTCAGCATCATATCCCTGGGGTTCAGATTGAAAAGTCTAAATATGTTAGGGCTGATGTAGGAAATTTTTCCTGTTTGATCTAATATGACAATGAGGTCTGAGCCTTCCTGGATCATCGTCTTAAACCGTCGTTCGCTTTGTCTAAGTGACTCTTCAGCCTTTATTCTTTCAGAGTTGTCAATAGCAACCACAATGCGGGCATTACGTCCCTTATAAGCTATGGAATTACCTTTCGTGCTGACCAAAATAATTTTGCCCGATTTCTTTACATGACGGGTAAAGCTGCTGTTCACATGACCTGCCTTTACATGTTTCTTAATTATCTCATCCAGGATCGCTATGTCCTGAGGCGGCCTAATATCCCTTAATGTGAACGAAAGAAACTCTTCGAAAGAATAACCGTAGTTTTCTATTGCGGCTTGGTTAACGTCCAGGATTTGCAGTGATTCCAGATCATACACAAACAGAGGTAGGGGGCTCAGATGGAAAAGATTACTATACTTTTCGTTAGATAACTGCAAATTTCTTTCCGCTTCCTTACGTTCCGTGATATTGCGAACTACGCCAATCATTTTAAGGGCGTTGCCACTCTGATCTCTAAGTATGTAGGCGTTCTCTTCCACAAAGATATATTCCCCGGTTTCCTTTCTAATCCGGTATTCTGCCCACCAGTGATGCTGATTTCTATTGGCGAGAGATTTCTGAAGAGCAGATTGCATTACTATCAGGTCTTCCGGATGTACCAGTTCAAACCACTTATTTAGTGTGTAAATTAATGGAAGCTGACTGTACCCAAATAATCTGGTGAAGCTCTCTCCCCACTCAATGTAATCATCCTGAATGTCCCAGTCGAAAATGGCGTCGTTTGTGGCTTTATCGACATAAAGATACCGATCCAGCATTCTTTGAAGTTCAGACTTACTTGCCTGGAGTTCATCCTCGACCTTTTTACTTTCGGTAATGTCCAAAGATGCCCCAAACATCTTTTCGGCAACACCTGATTCCCCGTAGATAACTTTTGCCCATGTTTTTAGCTGTCTCACTTCTCCGTCCGGACGGACTATGCGCTCTTCAAAGGTTCTGTCTTTGCCATTTATCAGCAGATCCTGAATAATATTGAAGCTGTTCTCCTTGTCTTCAGGATGAACTAAATTCAAATAAGACTCGAAGGAGGGAGCGACGTATTCTGATGATAATCCATAGATGGAATAAAGCGTGTCAGACCATTTGACCACATCGGAAACCCTATCCCAGGACCAGTTTCCGAAACGTGCCAGTTCCTGACTTTGAAGCATCATTATGGTTGATTCCTTCAATGTTTTGGAATACCCGTTCCTTTCCAGGACTAATTGTAGCAAGGTAATAACCCGTTCCAGGGTATTTGCTTCTTCCGATAGAAGCGCAGCCTCACGGTTGTGATAAACAAAGAAGACAGCAACGACCTCGGCATCCTTATCATGTACCGGATAATGTACAACGGATTTATATCCGTTTTTTGACGCGGTCTCTCGGAAATGGCTCCATGCTGATTCTGCGTCAGATGCATTCCCGCTTTCAAGTTCTGATGGATAAGGCAAATCCTCCGCTGATGTTATAATTGTTCGGGGTATGGAAGGAGATGCAAGATCTGATAGCTTCCCAGTGCCTATTGACATCATGGCAAAGAACAACCCCTGGAATTGATTTTCCAATCCTCTGAGGTAATTGTTGAGTACCTCCTGAATGGAGTTCTCCTCTTTTGAGCTGTTCGTCAATATCTCCTTGTCCAGCTGATCTATAGCCATTGCTCGCTTAGCGATGCTTACGTCGACCATTAGCCCACGAAGCCAAACCTTCTCGTCCTGAATGATCGGTGTATAGGTATCCCTTATCCAAACGATATTATTCTCAGCGTTAAGCATCCGGTATTCAGCTGAATAGGTTTTTCCGATCTCAAGGTTCGGATCACGGGCTTGAAGAACCATATTGAGGTCTTCTGGATAGATGTGGTTTTCCAGGAAGCCAGGCTCAGCCAGCCACTGAGAAGGGGCATAGCCAAGAACTTTTTCTGCGTATTCGCTTACATATCGAAAGTGATGGTTAGCCGAGTCCGCCTCCCATACGATTCCGTTTGTCGTCTTCAACAAAGACTCCAGCCGGTCGCGGTGCATTTTTATCGCCTGCTCATTTTTAAGTTTTTCGGAGACGTCGATTGCCGTTACGATCCTTGCATGCTTCCCCCAGGAGGGAAGCCGTCTGCTGTGTATATTAACAGAGATAATTTCTCCTGATCTTTTCGCGTGCCTCACGGTAGCTTCGTTCGGACTGAACTTTTCAACTTTTGCTGCCACCATCTCCTCCATGCGTGGCAAGTCATCAGCAGGCCACAGAATTCGCACAGTAGCGTTCAGAAATTCGCTCAACGTATATCCATAATCTGCCAGTGCGGCCTTATTTGCAGCAAGGATGCGAAGCGTGTAGATATCATACACCCACATGGGTACAGGGCTGAAGTCAAACAGGTCGAGATCCGGTCTGGAGGACAGGAAGTTTCCAAGGCGAGACGACATCGGTTCGGGTGGCACGCTCAGTTGTTGAACAAGGAAAGCTACCTCCTCATGCTCGTTCAAAATGGGGTAAGTGCTTATATCTCCGGCTGAGCTGCGGATCATACAGCTGCTTTTGGTGTTCAAAACAGAATGCAAGGCCCTGGCATAATCATCTATCTCCGGAACATGTTTGTATGTTTTAAGGAAGTCTTCGCCTACGATTTTTTCTGTAGTCCCAATATTCTTCACAGATCGGTATGCTGCATTGGCTACCATGATATGAAAGACAGAAGTCTTGACCTGTAAAATTATAGTCGGTATGGGGCTGGAGCTAAATGTTCTCTCCAAAGCATCTATTCCGGTCATCACTACTTCTTTGAATTATATAATTGGTTATCTGCCCATCTCAATATAACTCATTATTTCCCACCAGATAAATAAATGATGAAAAAAATGAGTAAGTTTGTGTAATCCTGTACATTATCGCTCAAATTGCAGAAGAGGGAAGGCTAGACGTCTTCCCATTTTTTTTTGCTGGTTGTTCATCTTTATCTTTCCTATTAGAAGCCTGGCCTTACTCCGAATCATCCTCTTTAGAGCGCCGTACCTCGGCCGCCGCGGCCGCTTCCTTATTCGCATCTTCCAGCATACCCGCACGCTGTTTCTTATAGTCTTCGTCCAGCTCATCGAGAAGCGTTCCTTCCCAGGTAGGTGTACCCGAGTGATAGGCAGTACGCCCGATCATGTGGGCAGCGACCGGAGCAGTTAGGATGAGGAAAAAGACAATCGCCATTGCCCGGGTTGTTACCGAAACATCCGGAAAGAAGAATGCCGCGCAGGCCAGCAACAGTCCTACACCAAGAGTAGCTGCCTTCACCGTAACAGAGAGCCTTAAATAAAAGTCGGGCATGCGTACGATACCTATAGAAGCAAATAGGATAGAAAGAGCCCCTATGGTGCTAAAAATGCAGATTAGAGTATTTGTCATATTATTTTTTCTTATCTAAATAAAAGGCAAAGGCAATCGTTCCTAAAAATGCGATAAGGGCAAGTATCATTGCAACATCGAGAAACAGGGCCTGTTCCGAACGTATGCTGTAAGCAGTGATGAATCCAATTCCTATAGTAATGATCAGATCAAGGGCGATGACACGGTCGACCACTTCCGGCCCCTTAAACAGCCGATAAAAAACCAAAATTACAGATACCGTCAGCAGCGGAAAAATTACATAATCGAAATATAGGTCCAACGTCATCTTAGTACTTCTAATAATCGTTTTTCAAAACCATTCTGTATCTGTGTTATAAAATCGTCCTTACTCTTAAGGTACATCACGTGGATAAAAAGCGACTTTCTGTCTTCGCTGATGTCCAGTATAAGCGTGCCCGGGGTCATGGATATAACCGTGGAAAGCAGATGTATTTCCAGATCTGTTTTCGCTTCCATAGGAAAGCGTACTATGCCTGGCTTTGAGAAATGCCTGGGTGTAATAACATCATAGGCTACATGGATATTTGCCATGATCATCTCATACAGGAAATAGAAAACAAAGCCGATCGTTTTCGGCACCCGATAAAAATACCGCTGATCAACTTCATTTCTGTTCATGATCCAAAGGATAAAAAAGCCCAGTAAGAATCCGAATAGGAAATTTGAATAGTACATTGACCCTGTGAGTGCTACCCAGATAAAACTCAACAGAAGATTCATTAAAAATAGTTTAATCATATTGTGTTAATTACCCAGTACTGCTTGTATGTATGGAGTGGTATCTAACATCTCCGTCGATATTCTGTCAGCAACCTGTATGATGATTTCCGCGTTTAGTCCAGTGTACAGCGTCGTTGCCGCAAGTATTCCAATCGGGAGCACCAACAACATTTTTTTAAATGGTTTAAGCGGCTTGAAACTGTCTGTGACGATCTCTTCCGCCGGATCATTTTTCCAGAAAACCTCCGACCAAAGCCTCGCAATCACGTATAGCGTTATAAAGCTTCCAATGATAACGCTCAATACGAAAGCATAATTGTTGGCGGAGAATCCTGCTTCGATGAGATAAATCTTGGGCCAGAAGCCAGACAAAGGAGGGATGCCCGCAAGCGAAAATAGCACCACTGCAATAAGCAATGAAATCTTCGGATAATGTGCATAAAGTCCACCTAGCTTCTCCATGTTCATTGTCCCCCGAAGTTGTCGTATCAATCCGGCGATCAGGAAAAGGTTGGTTTTCACAATCATATCGTGTATAAGATAGAAAACGGCACCCAACAGTGCTACTTTAGTATATAGACCCAATCCGCCGATTATAAAACCGATGTGGCAGACGATGAGATAGGAAAACAGACGGCGGATATTATTTTTTATAATCGCCCCGAAGGCTCCCGTAAGTATTGTCAGAATTCCCATTACAATGAACAGCGTTTTCATGAACTCATCAGGTGTAAAGACGAGTGTGAAAACCCGGAACAGCGCATAGATACCAACCTTGGTTAATAATCCCCCAAACGTAGCTGCAACTGCTGAGGGGGGCGTGTGGTAGGACGAAGGTAGCCAGAAATATAGCGGAAATACGGCGGACTTAATACCGAACCCAATAAGGAAGAACATCGCAGTCAGGTTGACAATCGACTGGTTCTCTACCTCAGGTATTTTAAGCGCAAGATCAGCCATATTCAATGAGCCGGTGATTCCATATAGGAGTCCCACACCTGTTAAAAAGAAAGTGGACGCAAGGATATTCATCGCCATGTACTTAACAGCACCTTCTAGTTGGGCTTTTCGGCCCCCGAGTGTTAAAAGCACAAAAGAGGCGATAATGACCACCTCAAACCAGACGTAGAGGTTAAAAATGTCACCCGTCAGAAACGCTCCATTCAAGCCCATGACCAGGAAATGAAATATCGGGAAGTAGCCATAAAGCATTCTCGCCCTTCCAACACCCGTAGCCGAAAATATGGAGACGGCAAGCGCCGCGATAGAGGTCAGCAACACCATGGTAGCGCTCAGCATGTCAGCTACGAAGACGATCCCGAAAGGCGCTTCCCAGTTTGAGGCATTCATGGTCAGAATACTGCCGGTATAAACTTTAGTAAATAGATTTGCTGCAAACAGGAAGCCCGTTAGCGTCCCCGCGATACTCAGGATTCGCTGCGTAACCGTCTTCCTCCAAAAAGCCAATTGAAGCAGGGCCGTAAAAAGATGAACCAGTACTGTTGCAATAATTTGATTGTCGATCATATATCTTCTTCTTCCGGGGTGTTTAAGTCATCGAGATCATCAGATCCAATTAATGCGTATACTCGCTTCAATAAAACAATCGCGAAGGACGTCAGACCAAAGCTTATCACAATAGCCGTCAGTATCAGTGCCTGTGGTATGGGGTCTGCATATATGTCGGCAAACACCTTCAGGTCGGCATCAATAATAGGCGGTTTGCCTTTGGTGATATTTCCGAGGAGAAAAATGAGGATATTGGTGCCATTCCCCAGCAGCATGATCCCCAGCAGGAGGCGTACCATGCTCCTTCTCAGGATAAAGTAAACTCCTGCAGCGTATAAGACACCGATTAACATCACTAATAGTAACTCCATATTAATGTGTATATAATGAAATGGTAAATAAAATGGTGAGTACCACCCCTATAACCACCAGGTAGACTCCCAGATCGAAGAACAATGCCGAGCCGATCATGCCAATTACCGGTATAGGTTGGTCAAACCATAAGCCCGTCATTACGGGAAGGCCGAATAAAACCGGGGCAAACATGGCCGCACTGGCGATCATCAATCCTATAGGGATCAACGTCAGCGGTTTGTACCAAAGAAGTTTCATCGTGTTATCCGTCCCATAAGCAAAGCTGTGGAGTACAAAAGCTATTGACGCTACGAGTCCTCCAACGAAGCCTCCCCCGGGATGATAATGCCCTCTCAACAACAGAAAAGCAGAAAATAAAAGTAATATAGGCAGCAAGTACTTTGCCGCTGTTTGTAATATCGGACTTCTCATAACTATTCTTTTTCAGATGATTTCAATCTCAACTTCAACAGACTATACACGCCAA
The DNA here is from genome assembly GCF_003002875.1 of Arcticibacter pallidicorallinus. Taxonomy (GTDB): domain Bacteria; phylum Bacteroidota; class Bacteroidia; order Sphingobacteriales; family Sphingobacteriaceae; genus Arcticibacter; species Arcticibacter pallidicorallinus. The sequence continues at coordinate 188,509 of NZ_PVTH01000004.1, read as the reverse complement.
GGGCCGCGATACTCAGTACCACAATCTCAAACATGGTATCAAACCCTCTGAAATCTACCAGGATCACATTTACCACGTTTTTGCCTTTTGCCAGCTCATACGCATACTTGCCATAATAATTGCTGATATCAATCGATGTGGGCTGCTGCAAAACTTTGATTGCGATAATAGATAAAATGACACCGAAGCTGATCGCTACAAAAGCATCCCTCACAACGGTAGCTTTATTGTTTGTCGAGAAGTTAAGAAACGAAGGGAGATTGAACAGAACGAAGACGAATAAAACCACTGTTAATGTGTCAATCGTGAATTGTGTAATTGCCAGGTCAGGCGCGCTATAGAATACAAACATCAAACAGATGGCGTAACCAATAACACTGGTTCCTACAACGGCCGTTAAGCGCGAAGAGGTTGTTACTGTCATAATCACCGCGCCGATAAGGATGAAGACGTTAGCGGCTTCATAAAAGGTTATGGGCGATAACTGACTGTAATCGATGAAGATAGGGCCACCAATAAGCAGCTCATATAGAAGAAGTATTTCTGCGAATACAATGATCTTGAGGAGATAGGATCTCAGGAAACCGTTGTGGAACAAATTGGTATATCTTTCAGAAAACGATACAAAGAAATGTGAGATATCGCCAAATACAGCTTGAGGAGATAAGCGGTTAAAGCGCTCCAATAGTTGCAGCGATCCGGCTCGCGGTTTATTGAGCAGGTATAAAACTGCGCCCACTACAAGCGTTCCTATGCTGAGCAGAAGAACCAGATTGAAGCCGTGCCAAATCTTCAACTCTACAGCGGCGGGCATTCCCGTCATTCCGTTGAGGACTGCTGTGACGACATATTTGCCGAGAATTCCAGGAAAAAATCCCAGAATGAATCCAAGAATCCCCAGAACGAGAGGGGGTATCCACATCGTGGCATGAGGCAGATGAACTTTCTCAAAAGCCGGATTCAGTTTTCCGGTGAATGGTCGTATACCCGCCATGAAGCCTGCTGCGACCAGACATATATTGGTCAGGATCGCTGCTGCTGTAAGATACATGGACACCGTGGCGTCTGCATGCAAGGTTGCTTCGTAAATAAGGTCCTTGCCAATAAATCCAACCGAAAGGGGTAAGCCGGCACTGGAAAGAGCAGCCAGCAAGCCGGCAATGAATACCGGAACCAGAACAGCACGAAGTCCGGATAACTTTGTCAGGTCCCTGGTGCCTGTTTCATGATCTATTATACCTGTAACCAAAAATAGGGTTGCTTTATAAAGTGCGTGCACCACGATGAACGTGCAGGCCGCAATAAGAGCTTCTTCAGATCCCATACCTATCAGGAAGGTCAGTATACCCAACGCAGAAATTGTGGAGTAGGCTAAGACGCCTTTAAGGTCTATGCGGAATAAGGAATGGAATGCAGCGTAAATCATCGTAAATCCGCCCACGGCCATCAACGTCCATGACCACGCATCTGTGCCTCCAAGAACCGGTGTAAACCTTGCCAGAAGGAATATACCGGCTTTAACCATGGTAGCGGAGTGAAGATAAGCTGAAACCGGGGTTGGGGCTTTCATCGCCCCCGGCAGCCAAAAGTGAAAGGGAAACTGGGCAGATTTGGTAAAGGCACCGACAAATACCAGTGCGATTATGATCGGGTAGTATTGATGGTCTGTGATGACTTGTGCAGACTCAACCAGCTTACCTATGGAATAAGTACCGGCAACCTGACTCATCAAAATCAACCCGGCCAGCAGGAAGAATCCACCGAGGCCAGTGATGCTCAGTGCTGTTATTGCACTCTTGCGGGATTCCGAATTGTCGTTATTAAAACCAATAAGGAAGAAGGAGCTGATACTGGTAAGCTCCCAGAATACAAAAAGAAGTAAAATATTGTCTGAGAGCACGACGCCCAGCATAGCTGACATAAAAAGGCATAGATAACCTAGAAAGCGGTCCTGGTAAACGTGCCCCTTCAGATAAGAACTGGCGTATATAAAAATAATGGATCCGATGCCTGTGATGAGTAAAGAAAACAACAGCGACAATCCATTTAAACTAAAATCAAAGTTAACGGAAAGTGAGGGAACCCATCTATGGCTTTCAACGATCGTATTCCCCTGACTGATAAACGGTATATGTCCCGCAAAGTACATGAACAAAGCGAGAGGCAACACCGCAAGGGACAGACTCCACTTCGAACGGAAAAACTTTCCGAATGGAATTAAGAGACACGATGTAATTAATCCTGACAGTACAATTAATAGCATTTAAACTTGTTTGTTTTGTAGAAGAAGCTTCCAAATTAGCAAGAATTATCAGATTTTCTCTGTTTTTTCCGTATTCACGGACCCAATTCTTTAAAATTGTTACTTCCGCTACGCAACAATAAATGTGTTTCGGACGCCGAAATAAGAGATCATGCGACGCTGTGAAACTGCTTTCGCATGATCTTATTTCGGGTCATTCATTTATAAACGATGTGGAGACATTAGTGATCTTCCAGCCTTTTTTGGTGTTCGCCAGCGACAATAAATTTACCTTTAAAAATGTGTCATACGTCATGGTGATTTTAACTACCGCCTGAGAAGCATCCATTTCAATTATCTTAAAATCGGTCGAACAATTTTGTCGGACGCCTTCGCTGCTTTTCATCCAGTTCAATGTTTCATAGCGACTAAACTTAACGATCCTCTCGCCCTGTGTTAATGTAAATTTGGCGTCACTCTCCAGTACCGAGGCCAGATCACTGACTTTACCCAGCGTCACCGCGTCAATATATGTCTTCACGGTATAGTCCATCCTGAGCTTTTCGCTACTTTTTTCGTCCTCTGCGAATGCGCTTACTGAGATTGCTGCCATCAGTATTACTGTTAAAATTCTTAAAGATTTCATTGCCTTAGTTTTTGAGTTTATCTGTTTTGTTTGTTTAATGACTCAAAAGTATAGGCTGAAGGCTTCCGGTAAAATGGTTAATAGGCCAACTATGGGCGTTTTTCGGTAAACCACCGGATGCTGTCGGTAAACAGTCAGAAATACTCACGACATAAAAAAAGGCCCTTTAAAGGGCCTTTTTAAATAAAATATAAAATTCCTATTCCGTTATGGAGTGGGAGGAACAGTAGTTCCTGATCCAGAGCCGCTACTACCCGCTCCTGTACCTGTACCTGTACCTGTACCTGTGCCAGTTCTGATACCAGTGCCAGTTCCAGTATCAGTTCCTATTCCGGTACCAGGCGTGGTAGTAGTTCCAGTACCCGTACCCGATCCCGGAGCTGTAGTCGTACCAGTTCCGTTACCCGAAGAAGGTGATGTCCCGGTTCCCGGAGATGGCATAGTTCCTGTATTTGGTTGAGGATAGCTGTTTGTGCCGGTACGCGTTTCAGGAAAAGTAGAAGTTCCGACACCTGGAGAAGTAGTAGTACCAGTACCCACCCCTGTTCCTGGAGAAGTGGTTGTGCTTCCCGATCCAACTTCTGCCCCAGAGCCTGGAATAACTCCCATTCCGCTTCCTACTCCCGTCTCGGTACTCACCCCGGGCGACGAGGTTGCACCGCTGGTGTCAACCCCTGAGTTGGTGCCAGTGCCTGTGGTGGACTTGTCCGACTTTTTCTTCTTGCCCGACTTGGATTTGCCTGTGTCAGTCTGGTTGGTTCCTACAGTCGATCCCTGGTTATTGGTTCCGGTCGTACCCGTTTGGGCGAATCCTTCGCTAAAAACAAAACATGTTAAGGCGAAGCTCAATAATACACACACTTTTTTCATAATATTTCTCTTTTGGTAGATGAGATTAATAATAGTTATCGTACAATCGATGTGCCGCTGATCGAATCCGATAAAATGCGCGCAAACTTGTTACAATACTTACAAATAACTAGGGGATTTCTTTTTTGGGGAAGGAATCAATGGAGCTGGCCCAGTGTATCTGATTATAGACACTATGTTGGATTTGTGAACACTTCTACGCAGGAAATATCGACTAATCAAGCGCTTATGTCAGGAAGAATAGGGTCAAACAAATCGCCTTATCAGCCGTATTGTTATTCAAATCAGATATCAATATGGAATATAGACAACTCAGCAATTCCGGGTTGCGTTTGCCTGTTCTGAGCTTCGGAACGGCAACTTTTGGGGGAGGAAATGAATTTTTTAAAACTTGGGGTGATACGCAAGTCAAGGAAGCCAGCCATATGCTTAATTTATGCCTGGACGCAGGGGTCAATCTTTTTGACACCGCAAACACTTATTCAAATGGCCTGGCCGAGGAAATTCTCGGTAAGGCCGCCAGGGGCTTGCGCGATAAACTGCTCATCTCCACGAAAGCTACATTTCCAACTTCCGAAGCCGTACATGACTACGGTTCTTCCAGACATCATCTTATAAAAGCTTGCGAAGATAGTTTGCGGAGATTGGATAGCGACTATATCGATATCTATCATATGCACGGCTTTGATGCCAATACTCCCGTAGAAGAAACACTGAAAACACTCGATATGCTTATCCAAAGCGGTAAGGTAAGATACATCGCCTGTTCAAACTTTTCAGGCTGGCATCTCATGAAGTCACTTTCTGTTTCTGAGCGCTACGGCTGGTCGAAATACTGCGCGCACCAGGCATATTACTCCTTATTAAACCGCGATTTCGAATGGGAGCTTATGTCTTTGGGAGTCGATCAGGGAGTAGATACCATCGTTTGGAGCCCTTTGGCGAGCGGACTTCTTAGCGGAAAGTATCGCCGCAATCAGGCTCTTCCCAAGGATTCCCGTGTCACTCAAGGCGGAAGTCCTGTCTCCAGCGGAACAATTAATTACGATCGTTTATATGACATCGTGGAGGTGATGGACGAACTCTCGGAAGAAACCGGTAAGTCGCATTCTCAGATAGCGCTTAACTGGCTATTGCAACGGCCAACAGTTTCAAGTGTGATCATTGGGGCTAGGGACGAAACGCAGCTAAAGGAAAACCTGGGATCCATAGGCTGGAACCTGAGCGAAGATCAGGTTAAACGGCTCGACAGGGTAAGCGATGCTTTCCCGGCATACCCATACTGGCATCAACGGCAATACGGCATACTAAACGCTGCACCTGATCTATACTAGCTTGTGGTCTGGGTATGGTTACGTAGTGGGTGATGCCAGGGTGAGGCCGCAGTGATGCCACGTTGAGGCCACCTTTTTCCGGAAAGACCTGGCCTCAACGTGGCATCACTGTGGCTACATGGCGGCTACACCTAGAACCTGGTCAGCAGCAGACCTCACCGTGACTAGCAGCAATTACCAGTCGTCCTTTTTTACAGGATTAGCAGCGTTTGTCATAAAGCTTTTGACGGACGAAACGGTTGCTTTAGCAAATTTGTCGGCGGTGGTCAGGATAGTCTTGGCAGAAAACAGCTGTGTCCGCTCTAAAGATGTCAGTTTACTGAAAGTATAGGAGTCCGGAACCTGATTGTAATATTTTTCGATCGCATGGGTGGACGAAGGAAGGTAAGAGTTGCCCACTCTGGCGGCAATATTCTCAATGGTGAAAGAGCTCAGTATCATTCTGTAGCGGCCTTCTTTAATATTGAACTCCATTTTCATGTTTTGGTAATACTTTTTAGGAACGAGAACGCCTAAAGTTTTTACACTGTATTTTTCTTCGGTGGATCCTTCGACGATAATCGTTCCTGCATCTTTGTCCTGAAGCTTAATGACGCCGGTATCGTTCTTGAACGCTTCCGAGATCCACGCAAGTGCTTGATTATAAAGTTGATCTTTTGTGGCGTTTGGAACTTCTCCGACCAAAGTATAGGATACTTTCCTGTCGTCGTTCAACGGGATGCTTTTCTTATTGAAGGGTAAATCGCTGTCCTGAGCGTTCACGATACTGAAAAGACAAATTGATAGAGATAAGAGAAAGAAATGTTTCATGGCTATTATTAAAGGGGGCAAAAATAGTAAAATCTCGCGGGCTGGCCGGTTTATCCGGCGGGCAGACGGGAACGAATGGGATAATAAGGAGAATTAACGGTGTGGGGATTCGCTTATTGCTAAAAAAAATGTAAATTTCTGCGGTCATTTAATCAGACGATAGTATGTTTTTAAGGAATCTTTCTTGCGTAGCGATGGGTGTGGCACTTATTTCGCTTGGAGCGTGTAACACTGAAAAGCCGAGCAGTGCACAAAAATTCATCGATGTGTCCAGTTTGGATTCTTCGGTCGCCCCCGGAGACAATTTTTTTAAATATGTAAACGGCAAGTGGCTGAAGACTGCGGTCATTCCTCCAACGCAGACGAGTACCGGTTCCTTTGATGAGCTATACAATAAGACCAAGGCTAATATCAAAAAGCTTCTTGAGGAGGCGGCAAATGCGCGTGCCGACAAAGGATCAGTCGAACAGAAAGTTGGCGATTTCTATGCCTCAGGAATGGATTCGGTTGCGATCGAAGGCTTGGGATATCAGCCCATCGAACCGTATCTCAAAAAAATAGAAGCGATCCGGAATGTACAGCAGTTGCTGCGTTTTGAGGCAGAAATGGATAAACAGCAGTCTGCCATTTTCACAGGATTGTATATCGGTCCTGATGAAAAAAACAGCTCCACCAATATCTTAAGCCTGTATCAATCGGGACTTGGATTGCCTGACCGCGATTATTATTTCAGAAACGATGCGGAAACGAAATCCATCCAGGACGCTTATAAGAAATGTATATCGCAGATGTTCGTTTTAACCGGTACCACCGATTCTATTGCAACGGAACAGGCCGAATCGGTTTACAAATTCGAAACGGAGCTGGCAAAGAGTCATCGCGTAAATGTTGATCTGCGTAACCCCCAGATAAACTACAACAAGACGTCGGTGGCAGATCTCGATAAAAAATTACCCTTGTTCAAATTTGGCTCTTACCTGAAGAATCTGGGGACCAGTACTGATTCAATCAATATTGGTCAGCCGGCTTACTATGATAAGGTAAATGAATTGTTGAAGACAGCACCTCTTGATACCTGGAAGCTATACATGAAGGCTCACGTCATCCGCGGTGCGGCGTCAGCCTTGAGCTCGCCTTTTGTAAATGCGGGCTTTGAATACAGTAAAGCGATTTCCGGACAAAAGCAGATCAAGCCGAGATGGGAGCGGATTTACAGAAGTTCTGATGCTAACCTCGGCGAGTTGCTGGGCCAGCTTTATGTTAAGAAGCATTTTTCTAAGGATGCGAAAGAGAGAATGCTGGATCTTATCGATAATCTGGAGAAGGCTTTTGATACCAGGATTGGCCAGGTGGACTGGATGAGCGACACTACCAAGAAGGTTGCAAAGGAGAAGTTGCATGCTATCATTAAGAAGATCGGCTATCCCGACAAATGGAGAGATTATAGCAAAGTAGAGATAGACAGGGCTAAGTACTTTGAAAATATAGTGTCATGCAGTAAGGCTGACTTTGAGTATCATATGGCTAAGGTTGACAAACCTGTTGACAAGGATGAGTGGGGCATGACCCCTCCAACCATTAATGCCTATTACAACCCTACGATTAATGAGATCGTATTTCCGGCAGGGATTTTACAGTTTCCATTCTTCGATCTTAGTGCTGATGATGCTGTGAATTACGGAGCGATAGGGATGGTTATCGGTCATGAAATGACTCATGGTTTTGATGACCAGGGTTCGCAATATGACAAGTCGGGTAACCTGAAGAACTGGTGGGCTCCATCGGACAACAAAAGATTCAAAGAGAAATCAAAGCAGGTTATCGATCTGTACAATAGTTTCTTGGTGATCGATTCGATGCGCATCAACGGGGCGCTGACTACCGGCGAGAATATGGCCGATATCGGTGGTATTGCGATTGCCTACGATGCGTTTAAGCTGACGAAGCAGGGAAAGGATACGACCAAGATAGACGGACTGAGCCCTGATCAGCGATTTTTTATCGCTTATGCCCAATCATGGAAGGATAAAATGGAAGATAAATCGTTAAGACTTCAGCTAAGTACAGATCCGCACTCGCCAGCCGAGTACAGGGTTAACGTTCCACTGATGAACTTTACACCATTTTATAAAGCGTTCAATGTACGCGAAGGGCAGAAGCTTTTCTTGCCTGAAGATAAGAGAATTAAAATCTGGTAATACACACTTAATCGTTTAGGCGCCAGGCTCCGGTCTGCCGCCGAACGATTTTATATTAATAACAAACTAACCATAATGAACAAGAATTTCGTCAACTTAATATTTTCTGTTGCCTTATTAAGTCCCGCTTTTGCTCAGGAGAAGCCGTTAAAAGCTTTCCCGCTTTCTGCAGTTCGTCTAACCGAAAGTCCTTTCTATAACGCTCAACAAACAGATATGGCCTATATTCTGGCTATGGATCCTGACCGCTTGCTGGCTCCCTACCTGCGGGAATCCGGCTTGAAACCTCTGGCGGCAAGTTATGGAAACTGGGAGAACACGGGTCTAGACGGACATATAGGAGGCCATTATATCAGCGCGCTGGCGGATATGTATGCCAGCACGGGAGACAAGGAGATTCTGAGACGGTTAAATTATATGGTCGACTGGCTGGACAAATGCCAGCAACAAAATGGTGACGGCTATGTATCGGGTGTTCCCGGCGGCCGCGCGATGTGGAAAGACATAGCAGCAGGAAAAATCAAGGCGGCAAGCTTTTCATTAAACGATAAGTGGGTGCCCTGGTATAATATTCATAAAACATATGCCGGGCTGAAGGATGCGTATCTAATAGGCGGCAACGAGAAAGCCAGGGGGATGCTATTGAAGCTATCGGACTGGTGTTTGAATCTCGTGTCGGGATTAAGCGATACGCAGATTCAGGATATGCTTCGTTCCGAGCATGGAGGGATGAACGAAATCTTCGCTGATGTATATGAGTTTACCGGTGACAAAAAATATCTTACTCTGGCGCGCCGTTTTTCAGATATGGCCATCCTGACTCCATTGCTGAACAAGCAGGACAAGTTGAACGGGATGCATGCGAACACTCAGATCCCCAAGGTTATCGGTTATATGCGGGTTGCACAGGTAGCCGGAGATGACTCCTGGCGGGATGCTTCTCGTTTCTTCTGGGAGACAGTAGTTAATAACCGGACGGTATCGATTGGCGGCAATAGTGTGAGTGAGCACTTCAACCCCTCAGGCGATTTTTCTTCGATGATTGAGTCGAAAGAAGGCCCGGAGACCTGCAATACATATAATATGTTAAAGCTCAGTAAAGAGCTGTTTTTGAATGACCGTTCGGGCAAGTACCTGGATTTTTACGAACGGGCTTTATATAATCATATCCTTTCATCGCAGCACCCGGATAAGGGGGGCTTTGTTTATTTCACGAGTATGAGACCGAATCATTACCGTGTATACTCAGAACCTCAGGAAGGGTTCTGGTGCTGTGTGGGTTCAGGGCTTGAAAATCATGCAAAATATGGCGATGTTATTTATGCTCATGACGATCAGAGCCTCTTCGTAAACTTGTTTATACCTTCCACTTTAAACTGGAAGGAAAGGAAGCTCAGCCTAACGCAGCGCACCAAATTTCCTTATGAGGAGCAGACCGAGATTTTAGTAAAAGTGGCACGTCCTCAGGAGTTTGCACTGAAAATACGGGTTCCAAAATGGGTTCAGGGTGGATCTATGAAGGTTCTTGTAAATAACAAGGCGGTTGATGTTCAGCATCAGGAGTCGGGGTATGTATCTGTAAAAAGACGCTGGAAGACTGGTGATGTGGTGAATGTTCATCTCCCGATGGAGACCAGGGCGGAGCAACTCCCTGACGGATCTCCATGGGTTTCCTTTGTACACGGTCCGGTGGTTCTCGCAGCTGCTACACAAACAGCCGACCTGCCCGGCCTGAGGGCAGATGGCAGCCGTATGGGACATGTCGCCAATGGACCCTTGTATCCTCTGGATGAAGCGCCTTTCGTGGTTTCGAACTTAGCCTCAGCCGCGGGTGCTCTAAAGCCCGTTGATGGTAAGCCACTTTATTTTACCGCTTCAGACATTATTTCAGATGAAAAATACCGCAATCTCCAGCTTAAGCCATTCCATGAAGTACACGACGCCAGATATATCGTTTACTGGCCGATCGCTTCGCCGGACGCGCTCGGGGAGATGAAAGCAACTTTGAAAGGTTCAGAGGCGCGAAAAATGGAGACGGACAAGAGAACGGTCGACAGAATAAACCCCGGACAGCAACAGCCGGAGTCTGATCACGGTTTTAAGAGCGAAAACTCGGAGATGGGCATTCAGAGCAACAGGCACTTCAGGAACGCAACCGGCTGGTTTAGCTATGACCTGAAGAATCCGGCAAAGGATGCGCGCAGCCTTCGTTTGACCTACTACGGGAAAGATACCAACAGGGCGTTCGATATCTATCTGAACGATGTTAAGCTGGCATCTGAGACTTTCGGGGGTGAAAAGGGGGACAGGTTCTTCGACGTCGATTACGAAATTCCAGAGGCTGTAATTCGTCAGGGTAAGGATAAATTGACTCTTCGGTTTGAAGCAAAGAGCGGTTCCAGAACGGCGGACATTTACTTCGTCAGGCTGCTTCGGTAAATGGTAATATTCACTTAATCAGGAGGTAAATACTCGTTGAATCGTATAAACACGTGTTTTGAAGCTGCGTTGGAGTATGCTAAAACCATTTCATCAGATTTTTATTATAGAATAGAAATAATCTAAAAAACTATCTATGAAATACAAAATCTTAGCAGTGCTGGCAGTGGCGGGTGTGTCACTTGCGAGCTGTGGGTCCAACAATCAAAACAGTTCAGATTCGGACACATCGATGATGGAGAACTCCAGCATGGATACAGTTGGAGGAACCTCAACAATGACTGATTCTATCAGTACCGATAATAGCGGTGTAAGCTCTGGTTCAGGCTCAGCGACTGGAATGGATACTACTGGTGGCACCGGAACAGGTGGAACCGGAACTAACGGTAGCGGAACAGGTACTGGAACAAGTTCTGGATCGAACGGAAGCGGTTCTGCACCGACTCCGAGATAGTTAACGAAGGCTGCAGCTTAGGAATAATATGCAGCCTTCTCCCTTTGTCTCAACTTCATTTTTATAGCATGGAACCGGCTTTGCAGCTGGTTCTTTTTGTGTAGTAGTAGTCCGCCTGTTATAAGCAATCCTGCCAGTCCCTCAATAAAAACAACCGTTTGAGTACCCCATCGATGTGCAAGAAAGCCGATCAGCAGGCTTCCTAGCGGAAGTATGCCTTGATTTGCCATGATGTAGTAGCTAATGATGCGTCCTCTCATATCGGGATGCGAGTGCGTTTGTATGTAAGTGTTGATGGAGGAGTTCTGGACCATTAAGCCGGTTCCCGCAAACGCTGTGAAGATTAGCGCGGTGATTAGTGAAGGCGAAATAGCCAGGGCCAGAACTGAAAATGACAATATGAATCCAGAGATGATAGTCACTTTGTTCAGATCGGTTTTAGACGTTAATTTCGCCATATAGATCGCTCCGATAAGGGCGCCAAGTCCCGCGGCACTTTCAAACCAGCTGAAGGTAGTTGCATCACCACTGAAGATATCTTTTGCAAACACAGGAAGAAGGGTGATGAAGGGAATAATCAGCAGGCTGGAAGCGGCCATAGTCAGAATCAGCGGAAAGATATCCCTGGAGGATACCACGTGCTGGAAACCTTCCTCCAGGTCTATCCAAATGTTCTGCTTGGGTTTGATCTCCTGTTTGATCTCCAACTTCATCAGCATGAGACATACCAATACAGCAATAAAGCTGAGGAAGTTAACGAGAAAACACAGCTCTTCGCCGAGGGTACTTAAAACAATACCGGCAAGCGCAGGTCCGATGAGTCGCGCCGAGTTAAAGACTGTGGAATTGAGCGCGATAGCGTTTGGAAGGTCTTCTTTTTTGTCAACAAGGTCTATCATTAGCGATTGTCGTGCGTTTACGTCGAATGAGTTGATAATTCCCTGGATCAAGCTCAATGCTCCGATCCAGAGGATGTTGTAATACTGAAACCAAACCATGAGCGCCAGGATTCCTGCCTGAAGCATGAGCGCTACCTGTGTAAACATCAGAACCCGGTACTTATTATACCTGTCAACGAGGCTCCCGGCGAAGGGCGAGAGGAACAGCGAAGGTATCAGGCTCAGAAAGGTAACGGCACCAAGAAGAAACGCCGAACCGGTAATTCTGTAGACGAGCCAGCTTATTGCTACCCGCTGCATCCAGGTGCCGATAAGTGATATAGCTTGTCCGGTGAAAAATAAACGATAATTGGGATATTTAAGTGAACGGAATATATGCATAGAAGACTATAGTAAAGTAGATTTACAAATTTAACGCTTTATTAGTCCGTTATGATAATTATATAGTCATATTATAATTACCTTTGCAGTGTAGTTTGATTGTTATGGGATACCCGGATTATGAATTAGCCGCTCAATTACGAAGCGTTGCTACAAGGCTGACGAGGCAAATTAGAAAGCAGAATATCCGTACAGATTTCTCCAATAGCGAGATTTTGACGATGGCTTTGCTGGACCAGTATGGCGCACTGTTGCCATCCGATCTGGCCGATCTGGAACGAGTATCCAAGCAAGCAATATCTCAAACTATCAATCGTTTGTTTGAAGCGGGATATGTTCAGCGGAATTATATAGAGACGGATAAACGTAAGGTTGTGATCTCTCTGACGGAGAAGGGCTCTACGATGTTGGCCGAAACCCGGCGTATAAAAGAGGAGTGGCTCGCCAAAGCGATGTCAGAAGTATTCTCAAATGAAGAACTTGCATTAATTAAGGCATTTTTACCCTTGCTGCAACGTATTACAGATTATAACGGTTAATTTCGGCAATGTCATATATCAAGATAACAAAGAGGTTTCAGGATCTCAGTCTCGAGCAACTCTATCAGATATTACAGCTTCGCAATGAAGTGTTTATCGTTGAACAGAGATGTGCCTATCAGGACCTGGATCATCTGGATGGGCAGTGCCATCATCTGATGATGTATGATGAAGGTCGTCTGATTGCGTATGCGAGGATCATTCCACCGGGCATAGCGTACAAAGAAGCTTCAATAGGACGTATCCTGACGCACGCCAATTACCGGGGGAAGGGGGTTGGCGCTATGATGATGAAGCTGATTTTATCGGACCTGGAGGATTTGCTTGGAAACCGCCCTGTTAAAATCGGCGCCCAGTTATACGCTGAAAAATTTTATGAGAAGTTTGGGTTCGTTAGGAGCAGCGATGTATATGATGAAGATGGGATTGAACATATTCAGATGATCAAATCATTCTGAAGTACATAGAAAACGTTTTCTTCGTTATGTAATTATAATAATAATAAGTCCAGCTTATCCGTATGACAGAGATCTACATTAAAAATATGGTTTGTCCGCGTTGTATATCAGCCGTCAGGCAGATCATTGAAGAACAGGGCCTGCTTATTGAATCGGTCGTATTGGGTCACGCGCGGATAGGCAGTGTTGTTGACAACGTTAAGATCGCGGATATAGCCAGGGCGCTCCAGTCTCAGGGTTTCGAACTGATTGACAGTGGCCAGAACAGGCTTGTGGAAGGTATCAAGACCTTGATCATCGATACCATCTTCCATCAGGCTGACGCTGTGAGACGATGGAACTGGTCTGCAATGATAGCCGATTCCCTGTCTCATGACTACAATTACCTGAGTACTTTATTCTCTGCCACGGAGGGTATAACCATTGAAAAATATATCATCAGGCAGAAGGCTGAGCGTGTTAAAGAGCTGCTATGCTATAATGAACTTAGTTTAAAAGAAATAGCTTATACGCTTGGCTATAGCAGTGCTGCGCATCTTTCGACGCAGTTTAAGCGCGTAACATCTTATACACCCGGACAGTTTAAGGCCATGCAGCATAAGCGCGATAACCGCATTCCTCTCGACGCCATTTGAAAAAAGACGTAATGAAATATTCCCGGATCATTTTTACATTCCTCTTTGTTGTTTCTGTTTTCTCTTGTGGGCTGAAGACTCAGGTTAATCAGCTGGAAGCCCTTCAGTACTGTGTCTTTGGGGTCAATTCTATAGACAGTGTTTATATTGCTAACGTTCCCGCTGACCGGTTGGTAGGGAAGAGCGGATTTAACATAAGCCGGGCTCCGCAGCTTGCTTTCGCCTTCTTGCAGCAGAAAGTTCCCTTGAAAGCGCGCCTTGATCTGGGAATTAGCAATCCGGGAACGGAAGACGCCGGTATAAACGATTTTGAATATATACTGATGCTGGCAGATTATGAATTACTCCGTGGCGTTTATGAGCAGGCGATATTAGTGCCGGCTAACGGAGCTGAAGTGGTGGTGCCTTTCGCTATAAATACGGATATATATCCCGTCATTTCTAAACCTGAGAATCAACGTGTACTGGCTGACTTCTTTTCTGCTTCAAAAGATACATCAGTCACTATTACACTGAAAATTAAGCCGAATATTATTGTAGCGGACCAGAAAGTTTCCTATCCGGGATATATAGACATCAAAAAGGAGCTGAGTAACCGCGAAGTGATGAATTATTTGAAGTAGGATTTATTCTCTTACGATCAGAATAGGTATCTTAATCCGGTGCCTCACCGCATTTACGGTTGTGCCAAAGATCATGTCTTTCATCGTTTGATGGCCATGTGCTCCCATAACCAATAAATCAAGCTGGTTATCGATTGTCAGTTTCACAATTGCCGGCGCCACGTTCCCATAACCTACACGTATCTGAGCATTGTAGCCTAACTTCTCCAGATTGAGACGATATATGTCGAGGTTATCAGTATCACTCTTTGTCTCAAAGTCCATAACCGTGTCTCCATGATAGCGTGCTCCGGCTGTTTCGACGATATGGATAAGAAAGTAGTTGGCATTCTTGCCCCCCTGCATAAGAGCATGCTCGATCGTGGCTTTATCATTCTTGGAAAAGTCTACAGGAATACCAATGGCAGTGTAAGAAACATTTTCGACACTCGGGATTTCCAGTGCCTTTCCGTGAGGAACGTTGGAAGGGATCATAGCCGGTGTTTTGAAGAAGGGATGGAAGGACACGTAGAACAGCAAGGCGATTACTGCCAGAACTAAGGGCACGATGAAAATATATAACCACCAGTTATTGTTGGTGTGCATCCATGCATAGATCTCTTCGTAGACGAGTTTTATATTCAGGCTTACAATGATGATAGCACTCAGCCAGGCCAGAACTTTCACCCAGGGCTTAATGGCAAATTCACCCATCTTCTTTTTATCTGACGTAAAATGGATCAGTGGAATTACGGCGAAACCGAGTTGCAGACTAAGAACGACCTGACTGAGGATAAGCAGTTCGCCCAATGCTCCCTCGCCGAAGTAAAGTATGGTAAAAAATGCGGGGATGATAGCCAGCAAGCGCGTGAGCAGCCGCCTGAGCCAGGGTTGAATGCGAAGCTTGATATGGCCTTCCATTATTATTTGTCCGGCTAAAGTTCCGGTAACGGTAGAACTCTGTCCAGCGGCAATCAACGCGATAGCAAAAAGGGCAGGAGCAAGGGATCCAAAGATATTGTCGAGCAACTTATGTGCATCCTGGATTTCCGCGACTTCGAAGTAGCCATTTTTGTGAAAGGCGGTAGCTGCAAGGATCAATATGGACGCATTTACGAAGAAGGCCAGGTTCAACGCAATGCTGGTGTCGATTAGGTTGTACTTCAGCGATTCCTTGATGCCTTTGCTCGTTCTTTCGATCTTTCTGGTCTGAACCAGGGAGGAATGGAGATAAAGATTATGGGGCATGACTGTTGCGCCCAGTATTCCGATGGCGATGTATAATGCGTCGCCACTCAGCATGGAGGGTTCTAAACCGCCGATGACGTCTTTCATTTCAGGTTCGATGATGAACATTTCCACCAGGAATGAAAGACCTACAATAAAGACCATAGAAAGGATAAAGCTTTCCATGACCTGCATTCCCTTGTTTAACAGAAAGAGTAACAAGACTGTATCGAGGATGGTAATGGAAACGCCCCAAATCATTGGGAGACCAAACAGGAGGTTCAGTCCGATAGCCATACCAATAATCTCCGCGAGGTCGCAGGCTATGATAGCGATCTGCGCAAGTATAAACAGCGGAAAGTTGGCCCATTTAGGATAAGCATTTCTTGATGCTTGCGCCAGATCGAGCCCCTGAACTACGCCCAGACGCACGCTGAGCGACTGCAAAAGGAGTGCGATTAAATTAGACATCAGCAACACCCAGATCAGTTGGTATCCAAACTGGCTGCCTCCGGCGAGGTCGGTTGCCCAGTTGCCAGGGTCCATATAACCAACACTGACCAAGTATGCGGGTCCCAAAAATGATAAGAGCTTCCGCCAGCCTTTTTTGCCGGCAGTAATTACAGAGGAATGTACTTCTCCAAGTGATTCGTTCATGTTTAAGTTGCGCGTTAAGCAAACCTAATAAAAAAATTAGATTACTCTAAAATAAAAATTCTTTCTAAATTGTTTTAAATTGGCTCCATAATTAGAATAATATGCCGTTCCAACCCGATAAAACAGATTTGCAAATTCTGAAGCGACTCCAGGAAAATGGACGAATCACCAATTTGCAGTTATCAAATGAGATTGGTCTTTCGCCTGCGCCCACGCTTGAGCGTGTAAGAAAGCTCGAGAATTCGGGAATGATCAAGAGCTATCATGCGGTAGTCGATGAAGAAGAACTCGGGCTGGGTATCAAAACTTTCATACAGATCCAATTAGATTTTCATCATAACAACACCATACAAACTTTTGTTGATGAGGTGAAAAAGATTGATGAGATAACGGAATGTCACCATGTTACCGGTGGTTGTGATTTTATTCTGAAGGTTTATGTCAAAGACATCAAATCTTACGAAAAGCTGATTATGGAGAAGATCGGTAAGATTCAGGTTGTGAAAACATTCCAAACCATGATGATCCTTTCAACCAGCAAAAAGGAAGCCGTGCTCCCTTTTTCCTATTAGATCTGCCAGTTGATGGGCGTCTTTCCCTGATTCTTCAAAATCTCATTGGTTTTGGAGAAATGCCGGCATCCGAAGAATCCGTTATAGGCAGAATAGGGGGAGGGGTGTGCTGCAGTCAGGATGGTATGTTTTTTCTCATCGATCAAAGGGATTTTAGCTTGAGCGTTTTTCCCCCACAGCAGGAATATTACTCCTGAACGCTTTTCGGACAGGGTTCTAATAACCTGGTCTGTGAAGATCTCCCAGCCTTTTTTATGGTGTGAGGCGGGCTCAGCTTTCCTGACAGTGAGTGTGGCATTGAGAAGAAGTACTCCCTGGTCTGCCCATTGAGTAAGCTCGCCGTGTTGAGGTATGACGAAACCGGAAATATCACTTTGAAGCTCTTTGTAGATACTTCGTAAGGAAGGAGGGATGCCCACCCCCTTATGTACCGAGAAAGAGAGACCATGTGCCTGTCCGTTCCCATGGTAGGGGTCCTGTCCGAGGATTACAACTTTCACCTCTTCAAAGGGGGTGTGATCAAAAGCGTTAAAAATCAATGGACCCGGAGGAAAGATTACTTTTCCTTCCTGCTTTTCTCTTTGCAGAAAAGCTCTCAGATTTTTCATGTAAGGCTTTTCAAATTCATCTGCAAGAACAGCTCTCCAGGATTCATTTATTAACGCAGTCATAATGGTATATTTTTGGTTTTAGGATCGAAATAAGCGATATTTGCCAACTATTTAATAAGAAATACAAATATGCCAAATTTCGTCAGATTAATAATCGCCTTCGCCTTGTTAGGGGCAACCGTTGCCTTAATGTTCTTTAGTTATTGGGGCTGGGGAGTGCTGGTGCTTTTACTATCTATTATCGTCTTTGTTACCTTTTTCTTCAACGAGAAGATGCTGATAGCACAATATTATCTGAGAAAGGAAAATATGGAAGCTTCGGAGCTCTGGTTAAAAAAGATTAAAAATTATGAAAGCGAACTTTTGAAAGCGCAGCATGGTTATTATCATCTTTTAATCGGTTTAATTGAATCACGAAAAGCGCCTTTACAGTCTGAGAAATATTTCAAGAAATCCCTTGCTCTGGGAATGACGATGGATCATAACATTGCCCTGGCGAAGCTTAGCCTGGCGGGTATTGCCATGGCAAAGCGCAACAAGCGCGAGGCTACGATGTACCTGCAGGAGGCCAAAAAGGCGGATAAAAACAAGTTGCTGGCTGAGCAAATTAAAATGATGCAGGGACAGATGGGACAGCTGGACAAGCAGCAGGTTCAGACGAGAGGCTTCAGACCGAGATAGGTCTTTGCCCTTTATTTATCGTCCAGGTGGTCGAATAGGTTGTTCCTTTGATCGTTTGCTCTTCTGCTGATGATATCTTCTTCATCTTCGTTAAGCATCGATTTGAAAAATGTTTCGGCCTGAATACGCTTGATAAGCGTGTTGATCAACGAGAGGTCAAAGTCTTGCTTGTTTAGCTTAATGAGATATTCGTTTTCTGTTATCTCGATACTGGATAAATTCATAGTTATTCTTTTGATAACGAAAATAAGAAAGCCCTGTAAACTTAATGTTTGCAGGGCTTTATCTTTATGTTAAGCTATGGGGAAGGTTTATTCAAACCATTCCATTACGGCTTCCTTTGACGGAACTGAAATATCGAGTTTTAGCTTTTTGCGCATTCCTCCTAAGTCGTTGAAGACTTTATTTGGATTGGCGGCCTTGAGCTCTTCTATGGTATTGAATCCCATCTTTAAAAGTACAGGTACCCATTCTTCCGGTACGCCTATCGCTACGTAGTCGCTTACAGAAGCTACTTTCAATTTCTTTTCGGCGCGCATCTGAGGGAAGAAAAGAACTTCCTGAATAGTGCTTTGGTTGGTCATCAGCATGACGAGACGGTCGATTCCGATACCCAATCCGGCTGTAGGCGGCATGCCATATTCAAGTGCCCTTAGGAAGTCTTCGTCCATTGCCATGGCTTCTTCGTCGCCCCGGTTGGCCAGCAGGAGCTGGTCTTCGAAACGTGCTCGCTGATCTATAGGGTCGTTAAGTTCCGAGTATGCGTTACCGATTTCCTTGCCGAGAACGAAAAGTTCAAAGCGCTCGACCAGGCCTTCTTTGCTTCTGTGTTTCTTGGCAAGCGGGGTCATTTCGATAGGGTAATCGGTAATGAAGGTAGGCTGGATCAGGTTGGCTTCCACTTTTTCGCTGAAGATCTCGTCTATCAGCTTTCCTTTGCCCATTGATGCGTCTACCTCTATATTTAAGTCACGGCATACCTGACGTAGTGAGGCTTCGTCCATGCCTGATACATCGATACCAGTGTATTTCTGTATGGATTCGAACATGGACAGTTTTTCATACGGTCCGGTAAAGTCAATTACATGTTGTCCGACAGTCACTTTGGACTGGCCGTGAATAGCGAGGGCGATCTTCTCCAGGCATTCCTCTACCATACCCATCATCCACACGTAGTCGCGATAAGCGACATAGATTTCCATCGCTGTGTATTCTGGATTATGTGTGCGGTCCATACCTTCGTTACGGAACATCTTACCGAATTCATATACTCCATCAAAACCGGCAACAATCAGACGCTTCAGGTAAAGTTCGTTCGCGATGCGGAGGAACAGAGGCATGTCCAGGGTATTGTGATGAGTTTTGAATGGTCTCGCTGCTGCACCTCCGTGTATGGATTGCAGTATCGGCGTTTCCACCTCCATCCAGCCCTGGCTGTCGAAATAGTTACGCATGGTGCTGATAACCTTGGAGCGATTGATGAAAATCTGCTTAAGCTCTGGGTTCACAGTCAGGTCTACGTAACGCTGGCGGTAGCGCATTTCAGGATCTGTAAATCCGTCGAATATATTCCCTTCTTCGTCGCGTTTCACCACAGGGAGTGGCTTAAGTGACTTTGAAAGTAATGTCATTTCGGTAACGTGGATCGATATTTCGCCAGTCTGAGTGGTAAACACAAAGCCTTTCACACCGATGAAATCACCTATATCCAGTAGTTTCTTAAATACGGTGTTGTAAAGTGTTTTGTCTTCTCCGGGACAGATATCGTCACGCTTGATATAGACCTGCATTCTTCCGGTTGAATCCTGTAATTCGGCAAAAGATGCGCTACCCATGATTCGGCGGCTCATGATTCTGCCGGCGAAGCTGATATTTTTGTACGAAGTTTTATCTCTTTCGTAGTTTCTCAGAATATCTTCAGTGGTAACATTTATTTGATATGCCTCTGCGGGATAAGGATCTATTCCCAGATTGCGTAGCTGCTGCAGTGCCTCACGGCGTATAATTTCCTGTTCGGATAAGCCAATACTCATTCTTTGTAATTTTTGCAAATATAGATATTCGAGCGTAGTGTACCAATCTATGCCGGTTTTTACTCGTTAAAACTTTCCTCGGTATAAAGCATGTTTATATCGTCGGCATATTTCTTCTCTATCACCTTACGCTTTGCTTTGAGCGAAGGAGTCATTTCTCCGGCCTCTATAGAGAAAGGAAGGCGTTTGACTTTAAAATTTTTGATACGTTCGAATTTAGCCAGTTCTCCGGATAGTCTTTTGATATCGTCAGCAATCCAGGAGATGACCTCGGCTTCTGATATAAACATCTCGGGGCGTTCGAAGAACTCTTCCGTGAAGCCAAAAGCTTCCTGTAGCGATTCTTTCGAAGGGACGACAATGGCGGTAATGTATTCCCGTTTGTCGCCGATGAGGAATATCTGTTCGATCTTCTGGCTTTTCAGGTACGTGTTTTCTACCGGGGTAGGATAGATGTTCTTACCGAAAGAATTTACCAGAATGTTTTTTATTCTGTCTGTTATTTTGAGATTTCCCTTGAAAAACTGTCCAATATCCCCTGTATGAAACCAGCCGTCATGATCGATCACCAGAGCTGTTTCTTCGCCTTTGTTCCAATATCCCTTCATAACGCAGTGGCCTCTGACAATAATTTCTCCTTCGGGTGATTGGAGGTTTTCGTCGAAGGACTGATGTGTCTGAACCGTATGTATTTTCTTCGTATCTACATCCTGGATGCCGACTTCGATACCCGGAAGGATGCGGCCAACGGTTCCGTAGATCTGCCTGTCATACTCGGTAACAGACATCACCGGGGAGGTTTCGGTAAGCCCAAAACCTTCCAGTACTTTGATTCCAAGGTTCCCGAAGAATTCACCAACATTTTTTGGAAGTGCTGCTCCGCCTGAGATAAAGAACTTAAGGTTGCCCCCTGTTTTTTCCTTTATTTTGCTGAATACCAGCCTGTCTGCCAGTTTCTGCTGAACTGATAATAAAATGCCGGGTGATTTGCCTGCTTCGATTACTGTCCGGTATCTTTCCCCGGTTGCCAGAGCCCAGTTGAAGATTGCAGCTTTTGGTCCACCGCCCTGTGTGCCACTCTTTATTGCTTTGTCATGGATGCGTTCGAGTAGTCGCGGTACGCAGGCCATAATACTTGGCTTCACTTCTTCCATGTTGCGTGCCAGCAGCTCCAGGCTTTGTGAAAAGGCAATGCGACATCCTGCGGTACAGGAGATGTGATAAGTTGCGGTGCGTTCAAATACATGTGAAAGCGGCAAAAAAGACAAGAACATGTCATCTTTGGTGACGACCGGAATTTGTAGCAGGCTGGCTTTCGCGTTTTCCACGAAATTGGCGTGGGAAAGCATGACTCCCTTGGGGATGCCGGTAGTGCCGGAAGTATATATTAATGCAGAGAGGTCAGATGGAAGGATGGCTTCCCGACAGGCGTCAATCTGTTTTTTACGCTCAGTAAGAGATTTTTTTCCTTCTTCTATCAGCTGTTTAAAACCGATGATTCCGGCGCTGATGTTGACGTCCTGAACGTGTTTTTCGAACTGATCGAAAGCGGGGATGATACGCTGGAGCGAGGGACAGTTATTGGCCACCTTGAATATCTTCTTCAAAAGAAACGCCGTTCCCACGATGATTGTTCGAATACCTGCATCGTTGATAATGTATTCGATTTCGTTTTCCGTAAGGGTAGGATATATGGAAACATTTACAGCGCCTATCTGCTGCAGGCCCTGATCATAAAAGATATACGACGGTGAATTCTCCAGTATGAGCCCCAGGCGGTCGCCTTTCCGGATGCCCATGTCCAAAAAATAAGAAGAAATCGCGTCGGCAGTGTCCAGCGTCTCTTTATAGCTAATTTCCTTCCATGAATCGCCCGCCTTATGTAAAAGGAAAGTATGGTTCTCCGGATGAATACCAGATACTACATTGCGAAGCAGAGAAGGAACGGTATTGGGTTCTTTGGTATGATGCATCTAAGTTATATTGGTTGCCAAAACAATTTACTGATATTATGACAGATATACAAAAAGGGGCTTTAGGCCCCTTTTTACATCACAAAGATATTATTTTGTGTTAAACTGAAAAACTTTCTCCACACCCGCACGTACGTGTCGCATTTGGGTTGTTAAAGCTGAAGCCCTTACCATTGATCCCGTCGGAAAAATCAAGTTCAGTGCCTGCCAGATAAAGAAAAGACTTCATATCTAATGCTATTTTGATGCCTTTGTCTTCAAAGAATTGATCATCAGCTTTAGTTATGTTATCAAAATCCATATTGTAAGACAAACCTGAGCAGCCACCGCTTTGAACAGAAACCCTGAGGAAGTAGGATTCATCGTA
This sequence comes from Arcticibacter pallidicorallinus, assembly GCF_003002875.1. Lineage (GTDB taxonomy): Bacteria > Bacteroidota > Bacteroidia > Sphingobacteriales > Sphingobacteriaceae > Arcticibacter > Arcticibacter pallidicorallinus. The sequence goes on along the minus strand of NZ_PVTH01000004.1, from coordinate 165,881 downwards.
ATTTGAGTCTTTAACCAAATCTTCGATTCGCGCTTTTGCTTTTTCTGTTACTGTTATCATTGTATTGGTGTTTTGATCATTAATTTAACAACGAGCTTATGAACATGTTTGTTGTGTAATCGTTGTCCGGATGTATTATTTGGATGAATTGTTTGTTTCTTGTTTCATTATCCAGGCCGGGGAGATACTTCTCAGATGGTTTACAGCTTTGGTCACCTGTTCGATGCTGAAGTCTATTTCTTCTTCAGTATTGAAGCGGCCCAACGAGATACGTATGGCGGAGTGTGCAAGTTCGTCGCTAAGGCCAAGCCCTTTTAGTACGTAAGAGGGCTCCAATGATGCAGAGGTGCAGGCTGATCCGGACGAAACCGCGATACCTTTCATGGCCATCATCAGCGCCTGTCCGTCAACGTGTTCAAAGGAGATGTTCAGAACGTTCGGTAATCTGGCGGACCGGTCTCCATTGATATAAGCTCCTTCGATCTTTTGAAGTGCCGACTCTAGTTTATTGCGGAGATGAAGGATTTTGGATTGCTCTTCAGATCCGATAGAAGCGCACAGTTCTGCCGCTTTCCCTAGTCCCACGATACCGGGGACATTCAGGGTCCCTGAGCGAAAGCCACGTTCATGCCCCCCTCCGTGAATCTGTGGCGAGAGAGTCACCCTAGGATTCCGTCGCCTTACATAAAGGGCGCCAACTCCTTTCGGGCCATACATCTTATGTGCAGAAAGTGCAAGCATGTGAATGCCGTCGTCTACTACGTTCACCTGAGTTTTACCGATGGCCTGGGTGGCGTCTGAAAAGAACAGAATATGGTGATCAGTCGCTATTTGCGCGATTTCCCTCATCGGCTGTATGACGCCTGTTTCATTATTAGCATACATAATTGCTATCAGAATAGTAGCGGGAGTAATAGCAGCCCGGAGATCCTGAAGGTCGATTAGGCCTTCTTTGTTTACAGGCAGGTAAGTGACATCAGCACCCATTCTTTCGAGGTACTTGCAGGAATCGATCACTGCCTTATGCTCCGTAACGCAGGTGATGATATGATTGCCTTTGGAACGGTAGCTCTCAAAGGTGCCTTTAAGTGCCAGATTTATTGCTTCGGTTGCTCCGGATGTAAAAATTATTTCTGTGTTGTTTGCGCCTATCAGATCGGCAATCTGTTGCCTGGCTTTATCTATGGCTTCCTCAGCAATCCAGCCAAAACTATGGTTGCGGCTAGCTGCATTACCAAACTTATTTGTAAAGTACGGCAGCATTGCATCCAATACCCGCTGTTCCACCGGAGTTGTTGAATTATTGTCGAGATAGATAGGGAGATTCATAGTTCTGTCTGGAGCGTAGCTGTGCAAAGGTAGCAAAAGTTTGAGGGGTCAGAAGATTTTGGTCAGATTCAACCCACTTTAATACGTCATTTTTTTGACATAATGAATGATTGTTCTATATTTGCCACTTGAACCGGTAAGCGATGCTAAATAAAGTGAAATTACATTTTGATGTAATGGAAAATTATTTCATATTTGCGCCCTGAAAAAGTTTAGATCATGAAGGCTGATTTGCACCCAAAAAATTATAGATTAGTTGTTTTTAAAGACATGTCAAACGACTATTCTTTCATTACAAAATCTTGTATTGAAACTAAGGAATCCATTAAATGGGAAGACGGTAACGAGTACCCTCTTATTAAATTGGAAATCTCTCACACATCTCACCCGTTCTATACAGGAAAGATGAAACTGGTAGATACTGCCGGTCGTATTGATAAATTCCGCACACGTTACTCTAAGAAGTAATATTTCTCAAAATATTTTTGAAAGTCCGGGTGTACAGCCCGGACTTTTTTTATTTTTGCCCTTAATGACCATTACCTTATTTGACGATTCTGCCCGCGATAGCTTATTGCCTCTGACGTTTACAAGGCCTGTTGCCAGACTAAGAGTCGGAATTTTGACGATAGCAGAAAAATGGGCGAAGCGACTGGATAGCGATGTTGCCTTTCTGACGGTAGCATATCTTCAGGAAAAGTTTCCTTACCATCATGATCCTGTTAGTTTATTTATAAACGGTTCTGTATGTCCGGACGAGTACCTGGTTGAAGCGATCAGTAAGCTTGAAACCGGCGAAGCGCTATATGCTTCCGATCTTTTGCTCGCAGCAAGGGGAGCTACAGCAGAGTCGGGCATCCCCGTCATAGACCTTGAAGGTTTTAAACTGATTTCCTATGCCCGGGACTTCAGTAGGATTATGCATCCGGAGCACATATTCATGCAAAACGAAGAAGAGATTCTTCGCGATTTCGAATTAGTAACCTCCGGTAGGACTTCTGCTTCGCTAAGCTCCACTAATACTGTTCTGGGCGACCAGATTTTCGTGGAGGAAGGAGTGGAAGCAGAGTGCAGTACTTTCAATACCCTGAAAGGTCCGATTTATCTGGGCCGTAACTCCGGTGTATGGGAAGGATCCATGGTTCGAGGAGCTTTTGCATTGTGTGAGGGCGCACAGCTAAAAATGGGTACCCGGATCTATTCCAAAACAACCATTGGTCCATACTGCCGTATTGGAGGCGAAATAAATAATGCCGTTATAATGGGCTATTCATCAAAAGGACATGACGGTTACCTCGGGAACTCGGTTATTGGGGAATGGTGTAATCTGGGGGCGGATACGAATAATTCAAACCTAAAAAACAACTATGCTTCGGTGAAGCTTTGGGATTATGCGAACGACCGCTATAGAGATACCGGTTTGCAGTTCTGCGGCCTTATTATGGGTGATCACTCCAAGTGCAGCGTAAATACGATGTTTAATACAGGAACAGTCGTCGGTGTCAGTTCCAATGTTTTCGGAGCAGGCTTTCCCCAACATTTCGTGCCCGACTTTTCATGGTACGAAATTGGGAACAATGCCGAGTATCGTTTAGATAAGGCTATTGAGACAACGGAACGTGTTTTCGCCCGGAGAGAAAAAGAGCTGGATACAGTAGAAAGGGGTATCTTTGCAGCGATATTCGATTTAACCAAACATTACAGAAATATAAAAACTAAATTATGAGAAAAAAGATCGTTGCAGGAAACTGGAAGATGAACCTTGACTATTCAGCAGGGCTAAGTTTATTCTCTGAAGTGCTTAACATGGCGAAGGATGAAATCCGTGGAGATCAGAAACTGGTTGTATGTCCGCCAAGCCCTTACCTGTATAGCCTTAGTCAAATGGCAGGTCAGACGACGAACGTGAGCATCGGCGCACAAAATAGCCACCAGGCAGAAGCAGGAGCGTATACAGGTGAAATATCAGCATCTATGGTGAAGTCGGTTGGCGCGGAGTATGTTATTCTGGGTCATTCAGAGCGACGTCAGTATTTTGGTGAGACCAACGAGCTTCTGGCTGAAAAGACCAGGGCCGCTATAAAAGCAGGTTTGAAGCCGATCTTTTGTATCGGAGAAACATTGGAAGAAAGAAATGGAAATACGCATTTTGACGTAATTAAAAGACAACTTTCGGAAGGTGTTTTTGAACTCGGAGTGGGAGATTTTTCGACTATCGTTCTTGCTTATGAGCCCGTTTGGGCAATTGGCACAGGGGTGACAGCAAGTCCGGAGCAGGCTCAGGAAATCCATGCGTTTATCCGCAAGGAAATTGAAGCAAGATACGGAGACGCGGTTGCCGAAGACACGACCATATTATACGGAGGTAGTTGTAACCCGAAAAATGCGGCAGAGCTCTTTTCGCAGGCAGATATTGATGGTGGACTGATAGGAGGTGCATCTCTTAAATCAAGGGACTTTCTTGACATTGCAAAAGTTTTTAATAACTAAGATTTGAATTACTACGAGTTTGTTTTTAAAATAGAACAAGACGAAGAAGTTTATCGGGACCTGCTCATCCATTCTCTGGGTGAAGCAGGTTTTGATACTTTTGAGGAGACCGAAGGCGGCTTTAATGCCTACATAGCGGAGAGCCTGGCCGAAGGGGTAGATGTTGAAAAGCTTCTTTCTTCGTTCCGAAATATGGTCACTTTTTCGTATGAGAAAAGATTTGTGCCCCAGAAGAATTGGAACGAGGTATGGGAGAGCAATTTTGAACCGCTAACGATCGGCAACCAATGCTATGTTCGGGCTACGTTTCATGAACCGCGGCCGGAGTTTCCCATCGAGATTGTCATTGATCCCAAAATGTCGTTTGGTACGGGACACCATCAGACGACTTCGATGGTTATGGAGTTTATTCTGACGATGGATTTTGTTGGAAAGTCGGTGCTGGATATGGGATGCGGAACTGCGATTTTGGCGATACTTGCGGGGAAAAGAGGGGCCAGAGATATTACAGCGATTGATTATGATCCGGTTTGCTACGAAAGTACACTGGAAAATATTACGTTGAATGACGTGAGCTTCATTAAGGCCCTGTGCGGGTCCAAAGAAGTGATTCCTGACCGAAAATATGATGTTGTACTAGCGAACATCAACAGGAATATCCTGCTGGATCAAATTGAGCGCTATGCAGAGGCGCTCGACTCAGGAGGAATCTTGATCTTAAGCGGCTTTTACAACGAAGATTGCGAGATACTGCTGCAGAAGGCGGCGGAATTCGGTATACAATTTTCTGAAAAACAACTGTCGGATAACTGGGCATCACTTAAATTGGTGAAAGCCTGATCTAATCATTTATATATGCGCCTACATTTTATAGCAATAGCGGGCAGCGCCATGCACAATCTGGCAATCGCTCTGAAGCTAAAGGGATATGAGATATCTGGTTCAGACGATGCAATCGTTGAGCCTTCATCATCCCGGTTGAAGAAGCACGGAATTTATCCAGACGAACTGGGTTGGAATGCAGAGCGCATTCAGCCGAATCTTGATGCAGTAATTTTAGGAATGCATGCGCGGGTAGATAATCCTGAATTGCTGAGAGCGCAGGAGCTGGGGATCAAAGTTTATTCCTATCCAGAATATATCTTCGAGCAGTCAAGAGACAAGCAGCGGGTGGTGATTGGAGGGAGTCACGGAAAGACTACCATAACCTCGATGATTCTGCATGTATTACAAAAATGTGATATCGATTTTGATTATCTGGTAGGAGCTCAGCTGGCCGGCTTTGAAACAATGGTTAGAATCACAGATGCAAAGGTCATCGTTATTGAAGGGGACGAATATCTGGCTTCGCCAATAGATCGGCGACCGAAGTTCCATCTGTATCACGCACATATAGGGGTTATTAGTGGAATCGCCTGGGATCACATCAACGTGTTTCCAACTTTTGAGAACTATGCTGAGCAGTTCGGCCTGTTCATAGACAGTATGGAACCAAGAGGGACACTGTTCTTTAATCAGGACGATGAAGCGGTGAAAGCTGTTATCAATAATAATCAATCAAATATACAGAAGATTGGATATTCAGCTATCGAGAGCGTAACGAGAAATGGGGTAACCTATCTACAAAACGGGAACGAGGAAACGGCTCTGCATGTTTTTGGAGAGCATAATTTATACAATATGCAGGCGGCTTTCTCAGTTTGCGAGAAGCTAGGTGTTAGTAATCAGCGGTTTTATGAGGCCATGGGGTCTTTCAAAGGAGCATCGAGAAGGCTGGAACTTCTGGCTTCTAATGAAAATACCTCGGTGTATAAAGATTTTGCTCATTCACCCTCGAAATTGAAGGCAACTGTTCAGGCGGTAAAGCGTCAGTTTCCAGACAGGGAGCTTGTTGCGGTGATTGAACTTCACACGTTTAGCAGCCTTAATCCTGATTTTCTTGGTGAATACAAAGGAAGTATAGACCATGCTGACATCCCGGTGGTGTATATCAATCAAAAAACTTTTGAGCAAAAAAAACTTACACCATATGATGAAGACATTGTAAAAGCAGCATTTGGTAATAATAAGTTGATTTTTTTTAATAATTGTGAAATATTGGACGAATTTTTGAGTTGTATTAATTATAAGGGTAAAAATTTGCTTCTTATGAGCTCAGGTAATTTTGGCGGACTGGATCTTGATGCAGTTGCCAAGAGAACAGCACATTATACACCTAAGAATTAACAAAATGAATACATTAGGAAAAAAAATCAGGCTCCTCCGCCATCAAAACGGCTGGAGTCAAGAGGACGTAGCCAAAAGGCTGGACATCTCTATTCCAGCGTTTTCCAAAATCGAAACAGGAATTACGGATATCAACTTGTCGCGGCTTGAACAGATCGCGAAACTATTTGATTTGTCTGTTATTCAGCTTCTGACGTATAACGACTCGGAAGAGCAGGAGAAATATGTTTCTGATCTGGAGGTAAGTAACAAGAAGCTCCGGGAGCGGGAGACGGAAATTATCGCGCTTCAGAAAAAGATCATCGATTTGTTTGATGAATTAAGACAGTCGAAAGTGCTGTCCTGAGGCCGCGGTAAAATTGCGGCTATCGCTATTAAAAGACCTTCCTTAGGGTCACGTGCTTTTTTCCGAAGGAAGCACCTGTAGCTTCATGGAGTGCGAGCATCTTGTCGTTAAAATCGCCTACCCATGACAGCTCGAGCTCTTTGTACCTACCAAGAGGTAGGACATATTCTTTCAGCTTAATAAACATTGCAGATTCCAGACCATGCTTCTGATAGGCGGTTTTCGTTCCCATTACGATGGCCCGCATTCTCGATACGCCCTTCCATCGAAGATAAAGGAATTTGATCTTTTCGATGAGGCCAAGCTTTCCGTTGAAAGATTTAATTATTTGATTAGCGTCAGGAAGAATAATAACGAAAGAAGCAGCTTCTCCGTTAACGTAAGAAAACCATATCAGGTTGGGATCCATGATTGTTTTCATCTTCCGAAAAGTTTCAATTATAGTGGCGTTATTAATTGGGACGAAATTATCGAAGTCTTTCCAGGCGTCGTTATATATTTCCATGAAGTCGCTGGCAAACTCGTCGATCTTCTTCGGGTCGAGTGGTTTAAAGCTATAGCCAGGCTTTTTGATCACCCAATTTGCAATCCGCGTGAAGCGTTCAGGAAAAGGCTTATTTACGTCGAGATGATTGGTTATTTGTTCGTAAAGAGGCTGAAAACCATAATTCTCAAATAATGCTTTGTAATAGGGGTGATGATAGTTCATGCCGTAAGACGGTTGAGTGAAACCTTCTACCAGCAGCCCCCAGAAAGTGTCGTTCTCTCCAAAGTTAATGGGACCATCCATCGCTTCCATACCATGTGATTTGAGCCATTCCCTGGCCGTGTCAAACAAATAGTTGGCCGCGTGCTGGTCGTTTACACATTCAAAAAAGCCTATTCCACCGGTTGGCTGTGGATACGTAAAAGCTTTGTTGTCGTTAATGAACGCTGCAACACGTCCCAAAGGGTCTCCGGAAGAGCTTTTTAAAGTCCACCTGATGATCTTACCGTGTTTGTGAAAATTGTTCTGTGAGGGATTAAACACTGCCTCCACATCGTTGTCAAGAGGAGAAACCCAAGCCTCAGCATCCTTATATATGATTCTTGCTATGTCTAGAAATTCCTTTCTGTCTTTTTTTGTCTTTACTTCAGTAATAATCATATTTACAAGGTTGTCAGGCTGTAGCTGTAAGCTATGAATTACAGCTACAGCCTGAATTAAGGCAGCGGAGCGCCTTTAAAACTCATCGTCGTCAAACTCATTTAAATCGTCGAAGCCACCAAGATCTTCAATCGGATCGGTAAATCCTTCCTCGTCTTCATTAAAAAGCTCGTCATCTAACTCTTCCGGTTTTGTCACTGAATTTTTCATGTTTCTATTTGCTCTAAAATTATTTTTTGCTTACCCACTTTAGGAGATATTCCCTCCTTTAAATTTAGAAAAATTTTGCTTCAGCTTGTTTTATTTTGGAGTCAAAAATAATAGAAAAATGGGCTTCTGAGAAACGTATTCATGCATTCTCATTCAGATGCATTTTAAATAATCTCCGTCTCCGACGGTAGATCCTTGATTTGAGGTAGTTCCGCTGCAGAATTAATTCCAAAGTAGTCCATAAATGTAGCGCTTGTGCTATAGAGTAAGGGCTTTCCAATAGCTTTAGACTTACCAGAGATGGCAATCAGATCTTTTTCAAGCAGCTTTTGTATCGTGTAGTCGCAGTTCACTCCGCGAATCTGTTCGACATCAAGCTTAGTGACAGGTTGTTTATATGCTATAATCGATAATGTTTCGAGAGCAGCCTGACTGAGCTTTTTCTTTGACCGCTGGATCTGCAATTTATGTACACTAAGATGATAAGCTGATTTCGTTAGAAACTGATATCCGCCGTTTATTTCTACGACTGAAAATGGAAAGGCATCATCACTGTATTTTCTCACGATCGTGTTAAGATGTTTCTGAAGGTCTGTCAAGGGTATGCTTACTTGGAAGATTTCCTGTAAGACGAGTGAAATATCTTTTTGGGTAATGCTTTGCTCCGATGCAAAGATCAGGGCTTCGATATGTTGTGCTATATTTTCCAATGGACTGCAAAGGTAGGCAAAGTAAAATTTAAGCAAAAAAAAAGCGGTGAAACTTTTGGGAAGCTTCAACCGCTAAACACACACTTAGATAAAAATATTTTTGTTTGTTGATTTCAGGTTAACAGCACAATAATAATGAATGGATCGATAGTCTATTCGGTGAATTGAGCTATCGGCTGCTATGAATGAGTAAACGGTTTCAAAGGAATCGTTACCGTGACAATTGTACCACCCGTAGGCTGTTGTGATACCGAAATGGACATCGTGCTTCGGCTGATTTTGTTCATCAGCCCAATTCTTTGTTGAGTTAGCTGCATGCCTCTGCTGATATGGTCGCTACTTTTTGATTTTAATGATTCATTGATGCCTATACCATTGTCACGAATAGTTAAAATCAGATTATCTTCGGCACTGATGATCTCGACATATATCTCCCCGGGATCATCCATCGGCATAATACCATGCCATATAGCGTTTTCCACGTAAGGCTGAAGGAGCATCGAGGGAATATAGGTATTGGCCAGATCAACGTCTGTATGGGTGGTGATGCTGTAGCTCATTTTTTCTCCAAAACGAAGCTTTTCCAGGGAAAGATATAATCCGAGGTAAGTGATTTCTTCCTCAATGCTGATATAGCTTTTATTGCAGATGTCGAGGTTTTTGCGGATCAATCTGGCAAAGCCGGTAAGCACCTGGTTTGCCATGGCATTATCTCTGGTATTGATGAAATATTGGATAGAGTTCATTACATTGAAGATAAAGTGAGGATTCATCATCGCTTGTAACGCCTGTTGCTCCAGAGATATCAATCTGGTTTTCGTAACTAACTTCTCTTTCTCCTTGACTTGTTTAACCCGGTAATACTTTCTCATGAGTAAAAAGAGTGAAAAAAACACAAAGGCAGTCGCGAGCGTAATGAACCACCAGCGCATCCATAAAGGTTGCTCAATATTCAGACGGATCTTTGTTGGGTTTGTCCAGCCCGTATACATGCTCTTCGCCCTTATTTCCAAATTATACCGGCCTGGTTTTAAGGAACTGAATTCTATTGTTTGCTCGTCCGTTTCGATCCATGGTTCTTTTAGGTTAGTTCTGTAGCTATACATCACTCGTTTAGGATTTGCATAATCCATAGAGATGTAAGTGACGCTGACATTATTCTCGCGGTGAGAGAGGTGTTTGATCTTCTCAAAGCTGGAGAGCTTATTGTTTACGGATACGGAACGTATAATCACGGGCGTCAATGACGTTGTTTTTGCTGAAGCTGTTTCTTTAAAAATGGTCAGACCGGTGTTACTGGCAATATAAGCGGTGTCTTTCAGTACATAAATATCGTTGATCTCATTTGATAAAAGCCCTTTTTCAGTATCGTAGTTATTGATCTTTGCAATATCGGCTTGAAAGCTCATCTTGCTTATTCCTTTTCCTGTCACGACCCAGACGTTTGTTCCCTCAACAAAAAGTTTTTTGCAGATGTTGCTTGGCAAGCCATCGCTCGTAGTTATTGTCTTGATGAGTTTACCACCTTTCACGACAAAAATGCCAAAGCCATAAGAAGAGCATAGAACTGTATTATCCGACAGCGTAGCGATATCGGTAATCCGATGTCTGAGTTGTGGGTACTTAGTATAAAGCTCAATCAGATTCTTTCCTTTTAAGTAATGGAGTCCCCGAATATTTGAAAACCATAAGTTACCGTCGCTGTCGTAGTGCACAGCGAAAGCACGACCAAGGACGCGCGACGAGGATGAGAGATTGGAGTAGGCACGTTGGCCGGTATCTTCATCTTTCAAAATGTAGACGCCTGAGGCTAACGCCACAGCCAGGCTGTTCTTGTTGTTCAGGCTGAACGACTTTAGGGCATAACGACTCCATTGAGGATCGTTGAGCAGATTGATTCGTTTTCCGTTACTGAGGATTTTTAGAAGGGTATTGTCGGATGCGTACCAGAGTGATCCGGAAGACGCCTGATAATATAGCTTTTTTACCGGGTCATAATTATTCGGAGGTTGGGAAAGGATGTTTTCAACTGTCTCACCCTTCAGGATGTCCAGACTTCCGTTGCTGTATCCGAGTAAAATTTCATCCTGAGTTTTGGCAATACTCGTTATAGCATCTGCCGATAGGCCATCTGATTTCGTGATGTGTCTTGTAAAGTTTCTCTGATAGGGTAGAAGGTAAACCCCTTTGCCTATAGTAGAGATCCAAATGTTCCCCTGTTTATCTTTTAGAATGTGAGATATGTTAAGATTCTTCAAATGAACTTCAGAAAGTTTGCTCTGGTTATTATAGACTATTAAACCGAAACCCATGGTTCCAATCCAGGTATTATTTGTTTCCATAAGCAGTCCGCTAACAACTGATGGGATTTTCTGCTGAGTATCACCTGCCTTCTTGGTAGTGTAGCCGTCGTATTGCATCAGGCCCGAAGCGCTCAGGAAGAGGATCTTATTGCGCTCATGATCTCGAAAGATTGCTTTTGGCGATGATGGGAAATCTTTTAGTGGCATTCGTACAAAGCCTTCCCGAGTTAGTTTAAAGACGGAGTGTTCCGAAAAGGCGATTAGTTCTTTTTGAGGGGTTTCTGTTACGAAGGCGTTGAGGAGAGAATGGTCTGAAGATGAGAAGATGCGGATTTTTCTATCTGCATCGATTTGGATCAGCCTATTTTGATTCGTTGAGAACCAAAGTCTTGACAATGAATCTTCATAAAAGGAGGTGAGGCTTCCGTTCCCTATGCTCTTTTTCAACCAAGGGTCAGTTGTGGTATTAAAGAAAGTTTCGTTGAAAAAGTAACTGAGTTTTCCGTTGAGTGTAAGGAACCAGATTCTTCCGGAGGAGTCCTCATGTATCTGAAGGACCTCATTGTCTGACAGTCCGTTGTCCATTGTGAATAACTCAAATTTATTACCGTCGAACCGGTTCACACCACTTTCCGTTGCAATCCAGATGAAATCTTTGCTGTCTTGAAAGATATAGTATACTGTTGAGTTAGCCAGACCATCGTTCACTGAATAGTGTCTGAAGTTTAGTGTCGCTGAAAAGCCGCTGATGCAGGATATCAACCCTAGGACGATCAAGGCTAGCCTGAGGTAGTTGAATTTCATCTTACTCATCTTTGGAAGTACAGTCGTGACCGCTCCTGAAACTCATTTGATTTTCTTCTCGAAACCGGCAGCGCCCTCCCGTCTTTCAAGATGACCTGGGTTCCATTTCTGGTGGAATACTCACTTACAAATCGGAAGTTAATTATTATCGATTTATGAATGCGCATGAAGCTGCCCTCTTCCAAATAGAGTTCAAACTCTTTGAGTGGTTTGGAGATCACGATCTTGTCGCCCTTCTTCAGGTGGAATACCGAATAGTTACTATCAGCTTCGACGTACACGATATCTTCGAGCTCGATAACATGATATCCGTGAGCATGCGGCAAAGTGATTTTGGATTTCGAGTCAGCTGTTTTTGTCCAATCTTCTGCTTTTTGTTCTTGTTTTGATGAAGCAGGCTGAGCGCTGATAAGCTCCGCCCATCTTACTGCTTTGTTTACAGACTCCTTTAGTTCGGAAATATCGATGGGTTTCAAAAGGTAATCTACTGCGTTTGACTTGATAGCTTTGAGTGCATACTGGTCATACGCAGTAGTGAAGATCACCATGACATTCTGCTTCTGCAATGCGGGGAGCAGGTCGAAGCCCGTTTCTCTTGGCATGGCGATATCCAGGAATGCGAGGTCTATACGATTGCTAGCGACAAAATCCCGGGCTTCCTGAGCGGATTGGGCAATATGGCTGACATGTACATCCGGACAGTTTTCCTGGATAAGAAAGAAGAGTGATTTTCTACTGTATTCTTCGTCGTCGACAATAATTGCTTGAAGAGTCATTTAGGTAATTTTGTTGAAAATACCTAAAATAACAATTAGTGGTGAATATGTCTTTAATACGTAATAGTTTGCTGTTGTAATTCTTGAGGAATTTCTCTGAAGCCATACTGCTGATTACGCAGCTGAGGTTCAAATCCTGCCTCACGTATCGACTGCTGTATGCCGGCTGAAGTGAAGCGGTGGGGCGCACCGGCGGCACTGACGACATTCTCTTCAATCATGATCGATCCAAAGTCATTAGCTCCAGCGTGGAGGCAGATTTGCGCTACTGCTTTTCCGACTGTTAACCAGGAAGCCTGGATGTTTTTGATATTTGGAAGCATGATACGACTCAACGACAACATTCTGATATACTCGTCAGCAGATACGTCGTTTTTAATTCCTCTCACCCTTTTAAGTAGGGTGCCATCATCCTGGAACGGCCATGGTATGAATGCGATGAAACCTTCTGTTCCCTCTGGCTTTTCGGACTGTACTTCTCGTATCCACACCAGGTGTTCAAAGCGTTCTTCAATTGTTTCCACATGGCCAAACATCATAGTTGCAGACGAACTTAGCCCCAGCTGATGTGCGGCCCGCATGACGTCGAGCCATTCTTTTCCGCCGCACTTGCCTTTTGATATCAGACGACGAACACGGTCATTTAATATTTCGGCTCCTGCACCAGGAAGCGAGTCGAGCCCTGATGCCATTAATTCTCTTAAGACCTCTGTATGACTTATTCCCTCGAGTTTTGCGATGTGAGCAATCTCCGGTGGGCCCAAAGAATGTAGTTTGAGAGTAGGATAGAGTTCTTTAAGCTGCTTAAATAGGTTAGCATAAAAAGCGAGACCCAAATCAGGATGATGTCCACCTTGTAAAAGGAGCTGATCTCCGCCGAGACGAAACGTTTCCTCGATTTTAACCTTGTAGGTTTCTATGTCAGTAATATAGCTTTCGGCATGACCGGGACGCCTGAAAAAATTACAAAATTTGCAATTGGCAATACACACGTTTGTAGTATTGACATTGCGGTCTATCTGCCATGTGACTTTTCCGTGAGGAACCTGTTTTTTACGGAGCTCATTAGCCGTATACATCAGTTCATTGGTAGTCGCATGTTTAAATAGGTAAACACCCTCTGCCTGACTAAGGAAATCAAAGTTGAGTGCTCTCTGCAATAGCTCCTGTATGTTCATCGCTGCAAAGATACTGAGTGTTTAACCGATTATTAAGAGAAATTTGGAAATGGGGTCATGAAAGGGTAATTAAATCTTCTGCGAGCGTATGTGTCTGATGATTTTTTCTGCATGCACACGCGAGTTTTCGATAAAATAGCTGTGCGTGTTCATTCCGCCGCACACCACGCCTGCAAGATAAATGTTCGGAACGTTGGTCTGCATGGTTTCTTCGCTATGAGTCGGCAGTTGCAGTTCGTCCCTTGAGCATTCGATACCGATATCTTTAAGGAAATTGAAATTGGGCAGGTAGCCCGTCATGGCAAGTACAAAATCGTTAGGAATCGAGACCGGGCCTTCTGGCGTGCGGATGGTTATATTCGTGGGTGTAATTTCTTCCAGAGACGAGTTGAAATATGCCTTGATGCTCCCTTCTTTGATGCGGTTTACAATATCCGGTCTAACCCAATATTTTACTCGATGGCTGATCTCTGAACCACGAATGATCATAGTAACATTCGCCGACTTTCGAAACGTTTCAAGAGCTGCGTCTACAGAAGAGTTTCCTGCTCCCACTACTGCCACATTCTGAAATGCGTAATAGTGCGGATCTTTATAATAATGCTTGACTTTAGGAAGCTCTTCTCCGGGTATATTCAATTTTACAGGCACGTCGTAAAATCCGGTAGATATAATTATGTTTTTCGCCAGGTAGGAACCTTTCACACTCCTTACTGAAAAAATGCCATCTGACTGCCGAAGCACATTCATGACCTCTTCAAAGAGTCGAATGTTCAGGTTAAAGTGTACAGCAGCACGTCGGTAATACTCAAGAGCTTCAGCCCTTGTGGGTTTCAAATTTACAGAGACAAAGGGGATACCACCAATTTCCAATTTCTCTGAAGTGGAGAAAAAGGTCATGTTTGACGGGTAGTTATAGAGGGAGTTTACCAGGCATCCCTTTTCAATGATCAGATAGGATAGACCAGCTTTCTGAGCCTCAATTCCGCAGGTTAGTCCAATTGGTCCTGCGCCGATTATAAGAACATCAACTTGGGTGGGGGTGTCGGACATTAGAGGAAGGGTAGAGTTAAAAAGAAACGTCCGTATTTTACACGGACGTTCAGGATGATTATTGCTTGCCAGCTGCCTTTGCGTGATCCGCAAGGAACTGAGTGAGTCCACTGTCTGTAAGAGGATGTTTAAGTAAGGCTGCGATTGCTGATAAAGGAGCAGTAATTACGTCAGCACCTACGGTTGCACATTGAACAATATGCATTGGATGACGAACAGATGCCGCGAGGATCTGAGTAGTGTATCCATAATTTGCGTAAATGGTAGCTATTTCCTCAATCAGCGCTATGCCGTCTGTAGAAATATCATCAAGGCGTCCTACGAAAGGAGACACGTATGTTGCGCCAGCTTTAGCAGCCAGGAGTGCTTGACCAGCAGAGAAAACAAGTGTGCAGTTGGTCTTAATTCCTTTTGAAGTGAAGTATTTAATAGCCTTTATACCATCCTTAATCATAGGAACTTTAACAACAATTTTTGGGTGCAATTTTGCCAGGGCTTCTCCTTCAACGATGATTTCGTCGAATGTAGTAGCGATGACTTCAGCGCTTACATCACCGTCTGTTATTTCACAAATAGCTTTGTAATGATTGATTACGTTCTCTTGGCCCGTAATTCCTTCTTTTGCCATCAAGCTTGGATTTGTGGTCACACCGTCAAGAACTCCCATGTCGTGAGCTTCTTTAATCTGAGCCAGGTTGGCTGTGTCAATAAAAAATTTCATGTTAATATTTAATTAGTTATAGCCGCTGGGATTGAGATTTACTTATGTGAAACCAGTAGCCGGTCTAAAGGTAAACTTTTGATATCTGGTTAGGAAAAAATAGTGGAATTTTTGGAATAAAAAAAAGGGGCTAGCCCCTTCTATCGCACCGCTACGACTTTTTACCCTTGCTGCGTTCCCGCCCTGGGGGAGTTCAAAAGGAGCTGGTCGTAGAAGACTAACCCTTGGCACAAAGGTATGAATTAAAACAAAACATGAAAATCATTTTGAAAAAAAATAAGAATTTGCTAACTTGGATAAAAAATTCCCCCAAGCATTTGAAGATTCTGCGAGATTGTTTGGAGGAAGGATTGAATTAGGAGAATTCTAAAAAATCCCAAATCGTTTTAAAAACTTGTTAAGAAAAGTTATGTTTGCTTTTGTTAACTTGAATGTTTTGTAACTATTGTTGATGAATTCAACTTGTGAGGTAGGACCTTAATACGTAATTTGCACTGTATATCTGATGAAACAAACTGAAAATGACCAGATGGGTTTATACCGCCCGGAATTTGAACATGATTCTTGTGGGGTGGGTTTTATCACCCATATTAACGGACAGAAAACACACCAAAATGTCTCTGATGCGCTGACGATCCTGGAAAATATGGAGCACCGGGGAGCGTGCGGTTGCGACCCCGAGACGGGAGATGGAGCAGGACTCTTAATACAGATTCCTCATGAATTTCTGATGGAAGAATGTATTTCCCTCGACATTCATCTCGCCGAGCCTGGTCATTATGGTGTTGGTATGGTGTTCTTCCCCAAAGATTCCGGCTCGAAAGAAGCTTGCAGGGTTGCCCTGGTCAATGCCGTTGAAAAACTAGGTTTACCGTTACTGGGTTTTAGAGCACTTCCTGTTGATCCATCGGTTGTAGGTGAGTCTGCACTTGCTGTGGAACCATCGGTTGAGCAGTTTTTTGTAGGACGACCGTCTTCGTATGTCAATTCTGACGATTTTGAGCGTAAGTTGTATGTATTAAGAAGACTTATCACCAAAACTATCAACGAGACTACCAGATACGGTAACGATTTCTATATAGCATCGTTGTCGAGTCGCATTGTCGTATATAAGGGGCAGTTAACCACTTATCAGTTAAGAACTTATTATAAAGATCTTGGAGATATAAGACTGACTTCGGCTTTCGGGATGGTTCACAGTCGTTTTTCGACCAATACATTCCCGTCATGGAAGCTTGCACAGCCTTTCCGTTTTATGGCGCATAATGGTGAGATTAATACGCTGACAGGAAACCTTAACTGGTTTTACTCTGGGTTAAGATCATATGCATCATCGTACTTCTCGAAAGAGGATATGGATATTATTTTGCCAGTTATAGACAGCAATCAGTCTGATTCTGCATGTCTGGATAACGTTGTTGAGATTTTAGCCCATACAGGCCGTTCACTGCCGCATGTCATGATGATGCTTGTCCCCGAAGCCTGGGATGGAAACGAACAAATGGATCCCTTGAAAAAGGCCTTCTATGAGTTTCATGCAACATTGATGGAGCCCTGGGACGGACCTGCGGCGCTTACTTTTACTGACGGAAGTCAGATCGGCGCACTTCTTGACAGAAACGGATTGAGACCACTTCGTTATGCGATGACGAACGACAAACGTATCATCGTTGCTTCAGAAGCCGGTGCTCTTCCCATTCCGGAAAGCATCATCATTAAGAAAGGTCGCTTACAACCAGGCAAAATGTTTCTCGTCGACCTTAAGGAAGGAAAGATCATAACCGATCAGGAGATCAAGCATAAGATCGCTTCAGGTCAGCCTTATGGGGAGTGGCTGGAGAACTACAAAATCAATATGGAAGAGCTTCCGGAGCCGAGAGTAGCTTTTACTAATCTCGCTAAGGACGCTGTGCTAAAATATCAGCAGGTATTTGGTTATTCCAGAGAAGATATAGAGACGATCATAAAGCCAATGGCTATTGATGGAAAGGAGCCTATAGGATCTATGGGGACTGATGTTCCTCTGGCTGTACTTTCGGATCGTCCGCAACATATTTCAAGTTATTTCAAGCAGTTTTTTGCGCAGGTGACGAATCCTCCAATTGATCCTATCAGAGAAAGGATGGTTATGAGCCTTGCGACGTTCATCGGAAGCAATGGTAACTTGCTTGATGAGGATAAGATGCATTGTCATGTTGTCGCTTTGAAACATCCTATTCTAACCAACTACGAATTAGAAAAGCTAAGGAGTATCGACACAGGTATGTTCCATGCAAAGACCTTGCAGACGTACTTCAAAGCTGACGGACAGGCAGGTGCCCTGAAAAACGGTCTCGAGCGCTTATGTCGCTATGCCGAAGATGCTGTCAATGACGGATTCGAAGTATTGATTCTTTCTGACCGGGCGATCGACTCTGAACATGCGCCGATTCCGTCTCTACTGGCTGTTTCAGCCGTCCATCACCATCTTATTCGGTTAGGTTACCGCGGCCAGGTTGGCCTGGTAGTTGAAGCCGGTGATGTTTGGGAGGTTCATCATTTTGCATGTCTTCTGGCATTTGGAGCGACTGCCATCAATCCATACCTGGCATTGGCCACCATTCATACGCTTAAAGAAGAAAGTAAGCTGGAGACGTCTTTAGACTACCCATACTTATCTAAGAATTATGTCAAGGCGATCTGCGACGGCTTGCTGAAGATCTTCTCTAAAATGGGGATTTCTACCTTGCAGTCCTATCAGGGGGCTCAGATCTTTGAGATTCTCGGCATAAATAAAGAAGTCGTTGACCGCTATTTTTCGGGAGCTGTCACACGTATCGGTGGCCTTGGCTTAGACGAAATAGCGAAAGAAAGTTTATTTAAACATAACCACGGGTTTATTCATTCCAAACCTGAGGAGCAACTGTTGTCTGAAGGCGGCATTTACCAGTGGAAGAGAAGAGGAGAGGCTCACCTTTTCAACCCGCAGACCGTTCACCTTCTTCAACAGGCAACCCGTACGAATGACTATTCCGTTTACAAACAATATGCTAAGCATGTAAACGATCAGTCGCAGAAGATGTACACACTACGCGGTCTGTTTGATTTTGCTCATCACCGCGAGGCTATTGCGATTGAAGAAGTAGAATCTATCGAATCAATCATGAAAAGATTCGCGACTGGCGCGATGTCCTTCGGGTCTATATCCCATGAAGCTCATAGCACTCTTGCCATCGCGATGAATCGTATAGGTGGAAAGAGTAATACAGGAGAAGGAGGTGAAGACGATATTCGCTATCAGCTTCTACCCAATGGAGATTCTATGCGATCAGCTATCAAGCAGGTTGCCTCGGGAAGATTTGGGGTGACCTCTTACTACCTTGCTAATGCTGACGAGCTGCAGATTAAGATGGCTCAAGGTGCGAAACCAGGGGAGGGCGGTCAGTTACCTGGACATAAGGTGGACGAATGGATCGCTAAGGTTCGTCATTCAACCCCGGGGGTTGGATTAATTTCACCTCCTCCTCACCACGATATTTACTCTATTGAGGATTTGGCTCAGCTCATCTTCGACTTGAAGAACGCAAACCGCGCCGCCCGTATCAACGTTAAGTTGGTGTCTAAAGCAGGAGTGGGAACTATTGCTGCCGGCGTTGCCAAAGCACATGCGGATGTGATCCTGATTGCGGGTTACGATGGCGGTACAGGTGCTTCTCCAATAAGCTCCATCAAGCACGCTGGATTACCCTGGGAACTTGGTTTGGCAGAAGCGCACCAGACGCTGGTACGCAACAAGCTGAGAAGTCGCGTTGTATTACAGGCTGATGGTCAGCTAAAGACCGGAAGAGATATCGCTATCGCTGCGCTTTTAGGTGCTGAAGAATGGGGAGTTGCTACTGCTGCATTGGTTGCAGGCGGATGTATTATGATGCGTAAGTGTCATCTGAATACTTGTCCGGTTGGTGTTGCCACTCAGGATCCTGAACTGCGCAAGCTATTTACCGGTAAGCCGGAGCACATCGTGAACCTGTTCCGTTTCATAGCTGAAGAGCTACGCGAGATAATGGCAGAACTGGGCTTCCGGACCATCAACGATATGGTAGGCAGATCTCAATTCCTTAAAGTTCGCGAGAACAACACTCATTGGAAAACGAAAACCCTGGACCTTTCGTCTATACTTTATCCTGTTACTAATCCTTCTAATCTGACGCTTTATAACAGTGAGTCTCAAGATCACGGGATGGATAATATCATCGACTGGAAACTCTTGGAGCATGCGCAACAGGCTTTAGAGAATAAGACACCGGTGTTTGGAACGTTCCAGGTGAAGAACACGGATAGAACAATAGGTACATTGCTGTCGAATGAAGTTTCTAAAATTTATCATTCTGCCGGTCTACCTGATAATACGATCAACTACAAGTTTACCGGTTCAGCCGGACAAAGTTTTGGCGCATTTACTGCTAAGGGTCTGTCTTTTGAGCTGGAAGGTGAAGCCAACGACTATGTAGGTAAAGGTCTGTCAGGGGCCAGGTTAGCGATTTATCCGTCTTCGGAAAGTACGCTTGTTCCTGAAGATAATATTATCATCGGTAACGTAGCGCTTTATGGCGCAACCTCAGGAGAACTTTTTGTAAGAGGACAGGCTGGAGAGCGTTTTGCCGTTCGTAACTCTGGTGCTACAGCAGTGGTAGAGGGCGTTGGAGATCATGGCTGCGAGTATATGACCGGGGGAAGGGCCCTTATTTTAGGGAAAACAGGACGGAATTTTGCTGCGGGTATGAGCGGTGGTATAGCTTGGATATATGATACCGATGGCACGTTTGCTGAGAACTGCAATCCGGAGATGGTGGATCTTGATCCGCTTTCAGGCGAAGATGAGGAACAGATCCTTGCTTTACTGAAGACACACATGCAGCTTACCAAGAGTCATCTTGCGCTGTATGTTCTGAGCAATTGGGCAGAAGAATCGAGGAAATTTATCAAAGTGTTTCCTAAAGAGTATAAAAGAGTATTACAACACGCACAATATCAACCAGCTAATTGATTATGGGAAAAGTGACAGGCTTTAAAGAATTCGACCGGGAGCTTCCTTCAAAAAGATCTCCAGAAGAAAGAATTAAAGATTATAAAGAGTTCAATTTAATGTTCACGGAGGACAAGCTGAATAACCAGGCTGCCCGATGTATGAATTGCGGAATTCCATTCTGCCATTCAGGTTGTCCGCTTGGGAATATAATTCCTGAGTTTAACGACGCAGTATATAAGGAGAATTGGGAAGAGGCTTACCGCATTCTTTCCTCTACAAACAATTTCCCTGAGTTTACTGGTAGAATTTGTCCCGCTCCATGCGAATCAGCATGCGTGCTGGGGATCAACAAGCCTGCCGTAACGATCGAAGAGATTGAGAAGCATATCATCGAAATAGCTTACGCAAAGGGTTTGGTCAAGCCCAAAGTTCCGCTAATACGCACAGGCAAAACTGTTGCGGTGATAGGTTCGGGTCCCGCAGGATTAGCAGCCGCTGCTCAGTTAAATAAGGCAGGGCATCTGGTTACGGTGTTCGAAAGAGATGATCGTGCCGGCGGACTGCTGCGCTATGGAATTCCCGACTTCAAACTCGAAAAGTGGGTTGTAGAACGCCGGATCGACATCATGGAAGAAGAAGGCGTCGTATTTAAATATAATACGGAAGTAGGTAAAGATATTCAGGCGAATCAATTACTTGCCGATTTTGATGCAGTTGTGCTTGCGGGCGGATCGACAATTCCGCGTAACCTGCCGGTTCCGGGACGCGAACTAAAGGGGGTTTATTATGCCATGCAGTTCCTGAAGCAGCAAAACAAGCGTGTTAGTAATATAGAGGTTCAGGAAGAGGAAATTACTACAGCTGAAAAGGATGTTATCGTGATAGGAGGGGGTGATACAGGCTCCGACTGCGTTGGTACATCCAACAGGCAAGGAGCTAAATCTATCGTTCAGTTTGAACTGATGCCTAAACCGCCTGTTAGTCGCACTGAAAGCATGCCTTGGCCTACTTACCCGATGGTGCTGAAAACGAGTTCTTCCCACGAAGAGGGTTGTGAGCGCTCATGGGGTGTAAACACTAAGGAGTTTATTGGAGATGCAGAAGGAAATTTGACAGGGATACGTATTGTTGATGTATCCTGGGAGACGGACATCTTCGGACGAGCTATTAAATTTTCAGAAGTAGAAGGCTCCGAACGGATTTTACCGGCACAGCGCGTATTTCTTGCGATGGGCTTTTTGCACCCACAGAAAGAGGGACTTCTCGAGCAGTTGGGTGTTGAACTTGACGAGCGGGGCAATGTTCGTGCTCAGGAAGGACTTTATCAAACCAGCGTCGACAAAGTGTTTGCAGCCGGCGATATGCGTCGCGGACAATCATTGGTAGTATGGGCAATCTCAGAAGGACGTGAGGCAGCACGACGCGTTGATCAGTTCCTGAGCGGTTATACAGCTCTGGAAAGCAAGGATGCTGAGAATATGTATGCTTAAATAGTAACTCAAGACTATAAAATGTGAAAGAGGCTGTATCATGAAAGAAGTGAGCAGCCTCTTTTTTCTTTAAGAGACTAACCTAAGGTTTAGAAGAAAACGACACCCGCTTCCCTGGTTGTAAGTCGGCTTTGTTTTCCTCTTCTTTCGGTAGTCGCTTCGTGGCTGATGTCGTCGTCTTTGAGAGCATTTTCTCTTTTCTTCGCTCATGCTCCCGCAGCAGCCTGTTGCCCTCGTAACACATGTTATTAATGGATGCTCCTCTTACTTGCTGCGCCCCGTCGAGTTCCATATTCACCGGACCTGCCGGGTATTCTCCCGGTTCTTCAGCGTGGAAAGCAGCGATAATCGAACAGGGACTGAATTCCTTACTATTGAGCAATACATAACCTTCTTCCATCCGGGTTTCACTATAGGCCAGCAGTGACACGCTGAGCATCAGCAGCTGATCGGGTTCCGGCAGGGTTTCAAAGCGGATCTCCCGGGCTTCCAGCTGAGCCTGCCAACGAAACTCCACATCTTTCACTTCCAGATATTCGTAGTACTCCTTTCTGAAATTGAAGCCGATCAGGCTGAAACGGAGGCGGTACTTGCTCACTGGTTTACTGATGCTTAGCGGTACCTTAAGGTCAGTTTTGGCGTTTAAGGTGCCCATGAACACGCTTAGGCGACCCTCATCATCCCGCTCTACCCGCTGACTAACCTGCAATACTTCGCTCAGCCGGCTTCGGATATTGAAGTCCATCCCGATGAGGCTCTCCAGATCCGCATCATGCAAGTCGCGCTGACCAACGCTTCCGCGTAAGCTATTGCGAAGACCGCGGTACACCAGCTGTGTGCTGCGGCTCACCGCCTCGCCATCCCGGTGCACGTAGGCCGGCTCAAAGGCCTGACGGATCACCGCCGCCGTGGTACTGGAGAGACCGAACTCCGTGGAGGCCCGGATGCTTGCGCTGGTCTGTTCGAATTTACGGGGTTTCCCCTGGATGATGTTCAATTCGCGGTAGCCGCGATATACAACGGAACCTGCCTTGCCGCGTACGATTCCTTTCTTGTCTACTTTTGCCATAACCTTGTTTGATTTAGAGAACAAGGTAGCGCGGCAGAAAACCTGTGACGATTTTTTCGCCAAAATCGACAAAATTTTATGGATTTTTTAAAATTCCGTACCTCAAAAGCAGTCAAGCCCTGCTTAGGCTGAGCTTCGACCTTCTTTATATGAAGAGCTATATGTGCAGCTGAAAGGCAGTAATACGTCCGACTTTAAGCTGCTCAGGTCGGACTTATCACGGAACAATGAGCGCCTATTATGGGCTGCATATAACGGTGTCTTTGATAGAACCAGGAATGTGCAATACCAAATGCTCAGGAGGCAGCTCCAACTATCCTTCCCTGGCTATCTGACTAATAGTATTCCAAACACAAGCCGCCCGGGGCTTGTCAGGAGCGAACAGCCTGTTCAGACTAGCTGCCGGATTTCATTTTGGAGAACATATCCCAAAGTACTATGCCTGCTGACACTACGATATTAAAAGAATGTTTGGTGCCGAACTGAGGTATTTCGATACAGGCATCAATCTTCTGCATGACCTCCTCAGAAACGCCGTTTACTTCGTTGCCGAAGATCAGTGCATAGCTGGAGCCCGGAGCGGGTTTATATTCGTCGAGCATTATGCTATTGCTGGCTTGTTCAATTGCCAAAATCACCTTACCTTCTTTTTTTAGCCATTCAATTGCAGCTGTAGTAGTATCGAAATAACACCAATCTACAGATTGAGTAGCTCCTAAAGCGGTTTTTTCGATCTCCCTGTGAGGAGGTTGCCCGGTTATACCACAAAGCACTATTCTTTCCAGGGCAAACGCGTCTGAGGTGCGAAAGATAGATCCGACATTGTGCATGCTCCGTACGTTGTCTAGTACGATGGTGAGAGAAAGCTTCTCCTGCAATTTAAATTCGTCTACACTTACCCTGTTTAACTCATCGAGCTTTAATTTATGCATATCTCTTTACAGTTCTACTACCCCGGTACCTATCTCTGAGCTATAGACAGCAGGCGCGTAGCCAATGTTTGCAGAATAATGATCGGTGATCCTTTCTTTGAAATCCTCAAATCTATCTTTTTTAACCAGAGCAATAGCGCATCCACCGAATCCGGCGCCTGTCATGCGCGCACCGGTGACTCCAGGGTACGTTTTGCAGAACGCGACGATAGTATCGAGTTCTACGCCAGACACTTCATAAAGGGTCTGTAAGGAGTCGTGCGAAGCGAACATCAACTTCCCAAACTCATCCAATTTATGAGCAGCCAGTGCCACTGCCGCCAATTGAACTCTGTCATTTTCTTCAATCACATGTTGTGCCCGGTTCTGAACGGTAGGATCTGTGATCAAATGTTTGTGAGATTCAAACGTCCCGGCGTTGATATCACATAAATTATCAATGCTTAGTTCTGCCTGGAGAGCCTTAAGTGCTTGCGCACACTCGCTCACGCGCTCGTTGTATTTGGACTCCGCGAGTTTTCTCGGTTTATTGGTGTTTATTATGGCTAAAAGATTGTCTGCTAAATCACACTCGACAGCTTGATATTCCAGGGATTCGCAGTCCAGCTTTAAAGCCTTATCCTTCTCCCCGAAAGTTACTGCGAACTGGTCCATGATACCTGAATTGACACCTATGAACTCATTTTCCACTCGTTTGGTAAGCTTAACCAGGTCGAGCTTCGAGTAGCCGGTCTGAAAGATTGTATTTAAGGCGTAGGCGATCACCACTTCTACCGAAGCAGAAGACGACAATCCAGCGCCGATAGGAAGGTCTCCATAAAATAAAAGGTCCAGACCCTGAACTTCTTTTTTATCCGAAACGAAATTATGGATTACACCCAAAGGATAATTGTACCATTCTTTTCCTGTTTTAGAATATTCATTCAGTACCGGAGTTTCATATTTCTCAGGAAAGTTTACGCTGGAAAAGCGGAAGACACCCTCTTTATTTGGAGCCGTTAGCAGATACGTTCCGTAAGTGACAGCGCAAGGCATAACCAGGCCGCCGTTATAGTCGATGTGTTCGCCGATGAGATTTACTCGTCCGGGAGCGAAAAAGGTACGCTGACATTCCTGACCAAACTGATCGGAGAATGTTTGTTTTAGGTTATTTAGCATAGCAGTCTTTGTGGTACGCGCAAATGTAATAATTTAAGCGATTTCGCGAGTTATGCTATGTGTATTTCCCACACTCTATGAAGACTATTTTAATTTCATGGATGATTCCCTGACTATCAGGATAGGCTCAAGCTTAAGCTCTTCAGCAATCGGGGCAGCTTGGTCGTTTTTTATACGCTTGAGGAACAGTTTCGCTACCTCTTTACCCATCGTGAGGGTTTGCTGGTCGATTGTTGAGAGTTTAGGAGTAACCAAACTTCCGAAAGATTCGTTGGCGAATCCAATCACCCCGACCTCGTCCGGTATAACAATCTTGTATTCCTGGAGCTGTTGCATAACTCCCATGGCCGTAAAATCTTCGAGGGCGAAAACAGCGTCGAATTGCAGGTGTTTGGATTTTGCGTCCTGAATCACTTCCTTTCCGAATTGCAGGGAAAACTTTCCCTTTATTATCAGTTGTTCATCTACCTCCAGGCCGTAATGTTTAAGTGCATCAATATAGCCCCTCAAGCGATCTTTAAATATCGGGATGTCCTGTTCCGCTGTAATGTGTAATATGCGTCGGTATCCTTGCTTGATCAGATGCTCGGTGGCAATGAATCCACCTTTATAATCGTCGATCGTAACCGAGGGTGCGTTCAGTTCTTTGGGGTTTCTATCGAAAAAAAGTAAGGGTGTTTTACGGTTGATGATTTCTTCGTAATGGTCAAAGGAAGTAGTTTCTGTAGTAATGGAAGCAATGATCCCGTCCACTCGCGATTGAAGGAACGTTTCTATGCCGCCTGCCTCCTGATCCATCTTTTCGTTCGACTGGTATAACAAAATATTATAACCGTTGGCGTTCATTACCTGTTCAATTCCGTAGACAACGGAACTGAAAAATGTAACCTGCAAACTTGGAACTATAACACCTATCACGTTGGTTTTGCCGGAACGTAAGGAAGAAGCAATCTTATTCTGTCGGTAATTAAGACGCTCCGCGACCTCTCTCACTGCTTTTTTTGTGTTCTCGCTTATAGCGGGATGGTCATTGAGCGCACGAGCCACTGTTGAAAACGTGATATTTAGCTCCTTGGCTATGTCCAGAATCGTTACTTTCTTCATTTTGATCATCATTTTGCCGGGAATTCCTAAACTTTAGGTCCCGAGCTCGCTCAGCGCCGAAGGTATTGATAAGCTGAAATGTTTTTAAAAATATATTTTTCTAATATCATAATTTATTTCTACAATTGTGCAAACGTTGGCATTAGTCTTTTAACCAGTTTATAATGTTATTATTAGGAATAGATGTAGGTACATCCTCAATTAAAGTTTCTGTAGTTGACTCTCAGTCGCAAGCGGTTTTAAAATCTGTGCAATATCCAGATACTGAAACCGAGATCAGTTCACCTCAGCCGGGCTGGGCCGAGCAGTCACCGGAGATGTGGTGGGAGCATGTCAGCATGGCCATCCAAAAAGCAGTTTCCAGTGGTCTGTTTAATCCATCAGATGTGAGTGCAATCGGCATAGCCTATCAGATGCACGGACTCGTAGTTGTGGATAAGGATCAAAATGTGTTGAGGGATTCTATTATCTGGTGTGATAGCAGAGCGGTTAAGATAGGAGACGATGCTTTTAACGCAATCGGCGAGGAGAAGAGTTTATCGAGGTTATTGAATTCGCCCGGAAATTTCACAGCTTCTAAGCTCGCCTGGGTAAAGCAAAACCAACCAGAGCTGTATTCGAAAATTGACAAAGTAATGCTGCCCGGTGATTTTATCGCCATGAGGCTTACAGGTGAGGTAACATCCAGTCCCTCTTCGCTATCGGAAGGTATTTTCTGGGATTTCCGCAGTGATGAAATATCGAAAGACATTGTTGAGTACTTTGGATTTGACAGAAGCCTGTTTCCGGAAGTAAAGCCTGTTTTTTCGACGCATGGATATCTCAAGACTGATATCGCTGCAGCTTTAGGACTTAAATCGGGAATCCCTGTAAGCTACAAATCGGGCGACCAACCCAATAATGCCTTATCATTGAATGTTTTAGAACCCGGAGAAGTAGCGGCAACTGCAGGTACTTCCGGAGTAATTTACGGAGTAAGCGACGAATTATTCCGTGATCCAAAATCTCGGGTCAATACATTCGCTCATGTTAATCATTCGCTGGCAGACCGTCGTTTGGGTGTGCTTTTGTGCATTAACGGGACAGGTATTTTAAACAGATGGTCAAAGAATACATTCGGTAGTCATTTGACTTATAACGAGATAAATCAACAGGCTGCTTCTGTAAAAGTCGGTTCGAACGGTGTAAGAATACTTCCTTTCGGAAACGGTGCAGAAAGAATGTTGGGCAATAAAGTAGTGGGTGCTCAAATCCACCATATAGACTTCAACATACATCATTCGGCGCATCTTTTCAGAGCGGTTCAAGAGGGCATTGCATTTGCCTTCCGCTACGGGCTGGATATCATGAGAGAAAACGGTATGAATCCAACCGTGATTCGTGCCGGGAAAGCTAATCTTTTCCAAAGCGAGCTTTTCACGGAAGCGTTTGTCAATGCAACGAACGTGCCGGTAGAACTATATCATAACGATGGCAGTGTAGGAGCAGCCTTAGGAGCAGGTATTGGTGCTAAAGTCTTTAACTCAGAGAAGGAAGCATTTCTGAATGTTAAGTCTATTAAGCTGATAACGCCTACTATGACAGAACAATACGAACCGGTTTATGAAGACTGGAAAGGCATATTAGAAGAACAATTAACTATAAAATAAACACAAATGGGAAAGATCATTACTGGCGATAAAGAATTCTTTAGCGGAATAGGCCAGATTCAATTCGAAGGCTTGGAGTCTGATAATCCACTAGCTTTCAGATGGTATGACGAAAATCGGGTAGTTGCCGGAAAAACTTTAAAGGAGCATTTTAAGTTTGCATGTTCTTACTGGCACTCGTTCTGCGGCGACGGGGCTGATCCATTCGGAGGACCGACTCATATTTTCCCTTGGGATCAAAAAAGCGATCCTGTTGAAAGAGCCAAAGATAAAATGGACGCAGCTTTTGAGTTCATAACCAAAATGAACCTGCCATACTACTGTTTTCATGACGTGGATTTGGTGGACTATGGAAATGACATTCTTGAAAACGAGCGTCGCTTACAAGCTATCGTAGAGTATGCACAACAGAAGCAACAGGAAAGTGGCGTAAAACTGCTTTGGGGAACAGCCAATTTGTTCTCTCATCGCCGGTATATGAACGGAGCGTCTACTAATCCAGACTTCCATGTGTTATCTCATGGAGCAGCGCAGGTGAAGGCAGCATTGGATGCTACTATTGCTCTGAAAGGTGAGAATTACGTATTCTGGGGTGGAAGAGAGGGATATATGTCTCTATTGAATACCAACATGAAACGCGAACAGGAGCATTTGGCGAAATTCCTCCACACTGCTAAAGACTATGCTCGCAGCAACGGCTTTACAGGTACTTTCTTCATAGAGCCTAAGCCATGTGAGCCTACTAAACATCAGTATGACTATGATGCAGCAACAGTTTTAGGATTTCTGCGTCAGTACGATTTGTTAGGCGACTTTAAGCTAAACCTTGAAGTAAACCACGCTACCTTAGCTGGTCATACTTTCCAGCATGAGATGCAGGTGGCTGCTGACGCGGGACTACTTGGATCAATGGATGCTAACAGAGGAGATTACCAGAACGGCTGGGATACCGATCAGTTCCCGAATAATGCATCGGAGCTTACTGAGTGTATGTTGATATTCCTGGAAGCAGGCGGTTTGCAAGGTGGAGGCGTAAACTTTGATGCCAAGATCAGAAGAAACTCTACGGACAAGGAAGATCTTTTCTATGCTCACGTAGGTGGAATGGATACTTTCGCAAGAGCTTTGATTGCGGCGGACAATATTCTGCAAAAGTCTGACTATAAAAAGATCAGAGAAAATCGTTATTCGTCTTTCGACTCGGGTAAGGGTAAGGAATTTGAAGAAGGTAAACTAACTTTGGAAGACCTTCGTGCGTATGCTCTTGAAAATGGAGAGCCAGCTACTATTAGTGGCAAGCAGGAGTATCTTGAAAATATCATTAACAGATTCGCTTAATTGAATCTTTGATCGTTAAAGGGTCGTCTTTTCAATTGTTCATTGGAATAGACGACCCTTCTATATGTGATAGTTCAGAATAGATCAATATGCTATCTTTGAGACTTACGAATCGGTGTTAGTACAATGGTCTTTATCTTTCTTAGTATACTCTGTAATATCATTGTATCGATACTTTTGAAGGTTGCAAAGCGATATGATATCAGCGTTCCCCAAGCAATCGTTTGGAACTATGCAGCC
Organism: Arcticibacter pallidicorallinus; assembly: GCF_003002875.1. Taxonomy (GTDB): domain Bacteria; phylum Bacteroidota; class Bacteroidia; order Sphingobacteriales; family Sphingobacteriaceae; genus Arcticibacter; species Arcticibacter pallidicorallinus. The sequence continues at coordinate 136,600 of NZ_PVTH01000004.1, read as the reverse complement.
GCTGTGGTGTTGACATATAGTCTCTTTAGGCCGGAAATCTCTATTCCTCAGATAAGGGAATCCCCCTTCAGTATCTATTTGTTATTGGGTATTTTGCTCCCTTCTCTATTTGTTATACTTGGACTGTCCGTGCGGTACACGGGTATTGTCAGAACAGATCTTGCTCAGCGATTGTCATTGTTTATCCCTTTACTTACTGCCTTCATTATTTTTAAAGAGCAAATGTCTTCTTTGAAAATCTTAGGTATTCTAGTAGGCTTTCTGGCAATAATATTTTCCATTCCCTGGCACAAAGCGCCACTTGGAAATAAAAATACAACGCTCGGGTGGCTGTATCCGTTGATTGTCTTTGTAGGTATGGGCATTATAGATATCTTATTTAAGCAAGTGGCCTCGTTTCAGGCAATTCCCTATACTTCGTCTTTGTTTATTATTTTTGTTCTGTCTTTTTTACTGGCTGTTGTTGGACTGATCCTGGCTATCATTTCCGGAAAAACATCTTTCGGTTTTAAAAATCTGATCTGCGGGATAATACTTGGTGTTTTTAATTTTGGGAACATATTGTTTTATTTAAAAGCCCACAGAGCGATTCCTGAGAATCCTTCGGTTGTGTTCTCCGCGATGAATATTGGTGTCATCATTGCAGGATCAGTGGTAGGTGTTTTTCTTTTTAGGGAGAAGTTGAGCAGGTTAAACATCTGGGGAATAGGGATAGCTATTGTTGCTATCTTTCTCATATCAGCTTAAACGTACTAAGAGTCGTTAGTTTAATATTAAATCGGAGTGATGCAGAGTTCCAAAAGGGCGCGTTGAACAGTCTCTTGACCGGAACCATGTTGGTAAGCCCTGCAAATCTTTTTTGTAGTTTTATTGTTGTATTTGATTAATGGGAACGTTTTATATGCAAGGGGCAAATGCTGAAGAAGAAGAACTACGTAGGTTAAAAGGATTGGAAGCTTATCAAATTCTTGATACTGAGGAGGAACGTTCCTTTGATGCTATTGTCGAACTGGCTGCAGAACTTTGCCAGATGCCAATGGCAATGATAACGCTTTTGGATTCCAAGCGGCAATGGTTTAAAGCCAAAGTGGGAATCGACCTGAGCGAAACATCAAGAGATTTTTCTTTCTGCAACTATACCATTCAGAGTAATGAGATATTTGAAGTAAATGATACCTTATTAGATGGGAGATTCGTAAGTAATCCTTTTGTGACTGGATACCCGATGGTTCGTTTCTATGCAGGCGCTCCTCTTATTTCGGAGGACGGATACAGGTTGGGGTCATTATGTTTAATGGACACCATTCCTAACACGCTGAATGATTTGCAGCGAAAGACTCTTCGTCTTCTTGCTAACGAGGTAGTCATGCGGTTTGAATCAGCTAAGAGAAACCGCGAATTAAAGTACCATCTTGACGCTGCCCAGGAATATCAGGAAATGTTTAATCATTCCGGGGATTTACATTGTATAGTGAGTGAAACGGGGCAGATAGAGTTTGTCAATAATTCGGTGGTTGATATCATCGGCTACACGGCGGATGAAGTTAAAGGGAGGTATATTTGGGATTTTTGTCCCCCTGACGAAAGGAGTAAACTTCTACCCGATATACATAAAGCCATATTAAGCGGACTGGACCATTTTAAGCTTGAAGCCAGTGTAGTAACTAAAAGCGATGGTATTAAGGTTTTCAGTTGGAATAATGTGATCAGGAGTGGCAGGTGGTTGATTAACGGAAGAGACATCACGCACCAAAAAGAGAATCAAAGGGTGCTGGAACAACTTTCCCTGGTAGCCAGTCACGTGAATAATGGTGTGGTTATCAACGATGCTGATAGCAAGGCGATTTGGGTGAATAAGGCGTTTGAAATAATTACGGGATATTCTGCAGGTGAAGTTCTGGGAAAGAGGATCGGTGATTTACTGCTCAGAAACTATATGGACAACCCGACTTTGATGTTTGCAAGGAGTCGAACCGCTAGCAGGGAATCGTTTTCGGTCGTTCTTCCGGCACACCGCAAAGACTCAAGTCCTGTTTGGCTATCGATAATGAACACAATCGTGCTTAACAAAGATGGAGAGGCGGATAAGTCTATTGAGATCCTAACAGACATAACCCAACAAAAGGAATCAGATAGTCAGAACGAAACGCTCAACGTGGCTCTCAGTAAATCCAGTGTTGGAATTGTCGTCCGTGATAATAGGAATAAAGTTGTATGGTTTAATGATGCGTTTGAGAAAATCACAGGCTATAGTCTGGAGGAGTTTAAGGGAAAGCATCTTGGAGATATCCTGATAGGTCCGGATACTTCCATGGACGACTACAAGGTGGCGAAAGACGCGTTTGCAAATCAAACAACATATGAAATAGAGAACCTTTTTTACACAAAATCCGAAGACAGGGTTTGGCTTTATCTGTCTAATACTCCGCTTTTCAATGCAAGCGGACAAATGGAACGGCAGGTGTGTATCGTTGTCGATGTTACGGAACGGAAAAAAGCGGAGAAGGAAATTATAGCAACGCGGGAAGCAGCTATCAAGTTAGGAAAAGCTAAAGAGACATTCTTGTCGGTAATGAGTCATGAAATGCGTACGCCTTTAAACGCTATTATTGGCATAAGCCGCATTCTGTTAGAAGAAGATCCGTTGGAAAGGCAATTGGAAAATCTCGACGTGCTGAGATTTTCGACTGAGAACTTGCTTACTTTGATCAACGATGTCCTCGACTATACAAAAATGGAAACGGGTAATCTTGAGTTGGAACTTAGAACGGTAAATCTTAAAAAGATCGTATATTCTACAGTGGAATCCTTGCGATTCAAAGTCGATCGTGGAAGGGTTTCAATGAAAGCCGAAATTGATGATAGAATTCCGGAACTATTGATGGCCGATAATACACGAGTATATCAGGTTCTGATGAATTTATTAGGCAACGCCATTAAGTTTACTGAACAAGGTGAGATCAACTTAAGACTTGATCTTATTTCCGAGGATAGCGATTCAGTATTTATTCAATTCAAGATTACGGATACTGGCATAGGTATCCATTCGGACAAACTGGACTATATATTCGAATCATATACTCAGGAAGGTGCCGATACAACCAGAAAGTACGGAGGTACAGGCCTGGGCCTGGCCATCACAAAAAAGTTAGTTGAGCTTCATGATTCGAAAATAATTGTAGAGAGTGAGAAAGGAAAGGGTTCCTCTTTTTATTTCACTATTCGATTTACGCGCCCCGACGAATCCGAGATAGAGGAAACAGCTTTTGAACAGCAGCCACTATCCATTCCTTCGTATATCCTGATTGTTGACGACAACCCTATGAACAGGATGGTTGCTCAAAAGACGGTAATGCGCTGGGGGATAAAATCAGATCTCGCCGAGAACGGGCAAGAAGCTCTTGAGATGATAAAGCGTAAAGACTATGATCTTGTGCTTATGGATTTGCACATGCCGGTAATGGATGGTTATGAGGCCACCCGAAAGATCCGAATGTTACCTGACGGTAAATACAAAAACCTTCCGGTGATTGCTCTTACCGGAAGTGATCTGGTCGTTCGTAAAGAAATGATCCTGGATGCTGGTATTAATGATACGGTTTTGAAGCCGTTTGTGCCCATGGATCTGTTTAAAAAGATGCGTACCTATCTTAAAAAGGGAGAAGCTTAAACGATTTAAAGAATCGTTTTCAGTTCTTCCCAAACGTTTTCCGCCAAAATCTTTTGACCTTCTGCTGTAGGGTGAATTCCGTCCTGTAGATTTAATTGCGGTATACCGGCTACATTTTTCAATAAAAATGGAACCAGCAGCATTTCGTTTTTCTTAGCAATGAGGGGGAAGATCTCATTAAAGTCTCTGGCGTACTGGCCTCCCATATTCGGCGGCACCTGCATACCCAGGAGCATTAACTTTGCATCGGGATATTTTTGCTTTACGGTATCGACAATAGACTGCAGGTTCCTGGCGGTTTCAGTAACGGGCACTCCCCTTAAGCCGTCATTGGCTCCCAGTTCCAGGACAAAAATGTCTACCTTATTCTTCAATAGCCATCCGATACGGCCCTTTCCTCCGGCGGTTGTTTCTCCACTTAATCCCGCATTTATAGCGTTATATTTCAGACCCATTGAATCAATTCTTGCTTGAATTAACGATGGGAATGATTCACTGGAAGGGTCGTCCAGACCATAACCGGCAGTTAGACTGTTCCCGAAAAATAAAATGTTTTTAGTTTCCTGATTCCCGGAGGTTTCTTTGTTCTTTAAGTTATCTTTAGTTTCCTGGTTTTCTTTCATGGTGCTATTGGTGCAGCCCGACAGAGATATCAGAATTAACAGGCAGCTGTATAATTTGTTCATAAGATGACGTTTGTTAAAAATCAAACAGTAGTCGACTAAGTTAGTTTAAATGACCGAAAATATTCTATCAGTAAATAATCTAAGCAAGGTTTATAAAGCAGGCGGGCATGATCTGACCGTACTAAGAGACGTTACCTTTTCCGTAAAAAAGGGATCTATGGTTTCCATAGTTGGTCCGTCGGGAAGCGGTAAGACGACTCTGTTAGGTCTTTGTGCGGGCCTGGATAATTCCTCCGCTGGATCAGTTTATATAAATGACATCCGCATTGACAACCTCAGTGAAGACGAAAAGGCTGGGATCAGAAGTAGATACACGGGTTTTATTTTTCAGAATTTCCAGCTTCTGCCTACTTTGACGGTTTTGGAAAATGTAATGGTTCCCCTGGAACTTCGGGGAGAGAAGGATATTAAGCGGGGAGCGCTCGAACTTCTTGAGAAGGTTGGACTGGGGGAGCGGTCGCATCATTATCCGACGCAATTATCAGGAGGAGAACAGCAAAGGGTTGCTTTAGCAAGAGCTTTTTCGAACCGTCCTGACATACTTTTTGCAGATGAACCTACGGGCAATCTTGATGCAGAAACGGGTGAAAAGATAGTAAAGCTCATTTTTGAGCTGAACAGGGAATCTGGAACTACCTTGTTACTCGTTACGCATGATCTCGAACTAGCTTCCAGGACTCAGCGGATCATCAGGTTAAAAGGTGGAGAATTGATCTCAGATTTATCTACTCAGCCAAATCAGCAATGAGTAAGCAATCGGAAGTTACCTGGTTATTCCAGATGGCATGGAGGGACAGCCGTCGAAGTAAGTCGAGGCTATTTCTATTCATCTCATCGATCATTCTTGGAATAGCAGCACTTGTAGCGATCTATTCGTTTAACGATAATCTCAAAAAGGATATTGATCATCAGGCCGCAAGCTTGATCGGTGCAGATCTGGTATTGTCGACAAACAAACAGCCATCGGAAAAAACAGAGGAATATCTTAAACAGCTTGGGGACGAGCGTTCGAGCGAAAAGAGCTTTGTTTCGATGATATTATTTAACCGAAGCGGAGGAAGCAGGCTGGTACAGGTTAGAGCCCTGGAAGGAAAATTCCCGTTCTATGGCCAGATCGAAACGGTACCTAAAGGTGCCGCACAGGAGCTTTCGAACAGTAATAGTGCGCTCGTAGACAAAACGGTGATGTTGCAGTTTGGAGCCAGTAATGGTGATTCCATACGTCTGGGCGAACAATCGTTTATTATATCAGGTACCCTAGAGTCGGTGCCAGGACAAACAGGACTATCCTCTTCCATTGCACCTGTAGTTTATATTCCCATGGCTTACCTGCAGGGTACGGGCTTAATGCAAAAAGGCAGTCGGGTCAATTATAGCTTCAGATATCGTTTCGGTGATCCTGAACGGTTAAGAAAAGAACTTAAATCGATAAAGACATTTGCCGAGAACGCATCGATGGATGTGGACACTATCGAGTCAACTAAAGAGGAGACTGGAAATACGTTCCAGAACATGACGGAATTTATGTCTCTCGTAGCTTTTATAGCACTTCTTTTAGGCTGTATTGGAGTCGCAAGCGCTGTGCATATCTATGTTAAGGAAAAAGTAGCGTCGGTGTCCATTTTGAGATGTCTTGGAGCAACAGCCTCTCAGACCACGCTAATCTATCTTATACAAATCGCATTAGTCGGCTTGGCCGGATCTGTCTTTGGCTCACTATTGGGGTTGCTAATACAGCAAGTTTTACCAGCCGTTATGAGAGATTTCCTCCCAATCGAGATCACCGCCAGCGTGTCATATCCTGCTGTTTTGCAGGGAATCTCCACAGGTTTGCTCGTTTCAATCGTTTTTTCTATTCTTCCGCTCTTAACTGTAAGAAAAGTTTCACCTCTCAATACGTTAAGGGCATCCGTTGATACCTCGAACAGTACACCCGATCGGCTGAAGGCACTTGTATATTTCATCATCATCATCTTCCTGGTATCTTTCGCTTATCTTCAGTTAGGAGATCTTAAGCAAGCGGGTATTTTTACAGCGGGGATAGCGCTCTGTTTCCTGATCCTCGTAGCGATAGCAAACTTGCTGACAAAGCTTGCAAGGCGTTATTTCCCATCAAACTGGGCTTACCTTTACCGGCAGGGATTCTCCAATTTATTTCGCCCAAATAACCAAACGGTGATCCTAATTGTCTGCATAGGCCTTGGTACCGCGCTGATCAGTACACTTATGCTTGTAAAGGATATGCTGATTGACAAGGTAACAACGTCATCCGCTGAAGGTAAAGCCAATATGGTGCTTTTCGATATTCAGTCTTCCCAAAAAGAAGCGGTTGCAGAATTGACCAGAGGGCGTGGCCTGCCTGTTATGCAACAGGTGCCGATCATTACGATGCGTATCGAGGAAATTAGGGGAGTAACGGCGTCGGAGGCCAGAAGAGACACCACTCTCGATGTGCCGGCAAGAGCGTTTAACTCCGAAATCCGAAGTACCTTCCGCGATAGCTTAACCAGTTCAGAGAAGATCGTCGATGGTGCATGGGTGGGAAAGGTAGCAGCCGGGAACGCTAAAGTCTACGTGTCACTGGAAAAGAGATATGCGGAGCGGCTTCGGGTACGCGTAGGTGATGAAATGACTTTCAATGTGCAGGGAGCTTTGGTGCCTGTGATAGTAGGAAGTTTCAGAGAAGTAGACTGGAACAACATACAAACCAACTTCAGAGTCGTTTTTCCTTCCGGAGTTTTGGAAAATGCGCCGCAGTTTCATGTGCTTATGACAAGATTAGAATCCCCTCAACAAGCAGCCGAATTTCAGCAAGCAATCGTTCTTAATTTCCCTAATATATCTATCATTGATTTAAATCTTGTATTGAATGTCCTGGATAATCTCATGGATAAGCTAGGATTCGTCATCCGGTTTATGGCGGGCTTTAGTATTATAACAGGAATTATTGTATTGATAACTTCGGTTCTTATAAGCAGATACCAGCGAATGAGGGAGAACGTATTGCTCAGGACGCTTGGAGCGAGTACGAGACAAGTGTTGACCATAACGGCGCTGGAGTATTTTTTTCTCGGAGCTTTAGCGGGTATCACAGGAATCCTCCTTTCATTTATGGCTGGTTGGGGTCTTGCGCGGTATAACTTCAAAATTGCATTTTCACCTGATTTGTTGCCATCCTTACTGTTGCTGATAAGTGTCTGTATGATGACTGTTGTGATAGGATTATTGAACAGCAAAAGTACTTTGAATGCACCTCCGCTTGAAATACTCCGAAAGGAAGGGTGATTTAAGTATCATCGGATACATTTATTTTTTATCTATTTTCGGCTCAAATGCAGACAATAAAGAATGATAAGAAGACGATCCGCTCCTGGGCGATGTTTGATTGGTCGAATTCAGCCTATAATCTGGTCATAACATCCACTATATTTCCAGCTTATTATACGATAATCACTACCACCGAGGAGCATGGGGATAAGGTTAGTTTTTTTGGATTTACGTTTGTTAACACGGCTCTTTCAAACTATTCGTTATCAGTTGCCTATCTCATAATGGCGCTGCTGCTCCCTTTTCTTTCGTCTAGCGCTGATTATCATGGGAATAAGAAAACGTATATGAAGTTTTTTACCTACATGGGTAGTTTGGCATGTATGTTACTTTTCTTCTTCAAGTTGGAGACCCTTGAGCTGGGGATCATTTGTTCTGCGATTGCTGCGATGGGCTATATTGGAGGCGTCATGTTCAGCAATTCCTATCTGCCTGAAATCGCCAGCGTTGACCAGCAGGATAAAGTAAGTGCCCAAGGCTTCGCTTATGGCTATGTTGGGAGCGTCTTGTTGCAAATAATCTGTTTTGTATTTGTATTGAAGCCTGATTGGTTTGGCATCACAGACTTATCCTTTCCTCCCAGATTTTCCTTTTTACTGGTAGGCTTCTGGTGGATATTATTCGCTCAGATACCGTTTTCCAAGCTCCCCAAAAACAGTGTCGCAAAAACGACCCATGTTCGTAAAAACGGCTATCAGGAGTTACTTCATGTTTTTAGGCAGGTTAGAGGCATGAACGTACTGAAACGTTTTCTTCTGGCTTTCTTTTTCTATTCGGTCGGAGTTCAAACGATCATGCTGGTGGCCGCCAGTTTCGGAGAGAAGGAACTTCATCTCGGGACGGAAAATCTGATCATGATCATCCTGGTCATTCAGGTAGTCGCTATTGGCGGCGCCTATCTTATGTCGGCATTGGGACGGAAGATTGGAAACATCATGGTTTTGATTTTGGTTGTTTCTGTCTGGATTGCGATTTGTATATCTGCGTACTTTATAGCTACCGCACAACAGTTTTACCTACTTGCCGTTGTGGTAGGATTAGTAATGGGGGGGATTCAAAGTTTATCACGCTCCACTTATTCTAAGTTTCTTCCGGAAAATACACCAGACACTGCATCGTTTTTTAGTTTTTACGATGTGACAGAGAAACTTGCCATTGTACTCGGACTAGCCTCATTCGCCTTTATCGAAGAAAGGTCGAATATTCGTAATTCTGCTCTCACGCTTAGTCTGTTTTTCTTTATTGGGTTGGTAATTCTTGTATTTCTGTTCAGAACTAAGGAAAAGACAAAAATTTCGTCAATCTCTGAAAATTAAATTTGGCTTTTCCTCAATACAAATTACCTTTATGCACTGACTATGACTGTAGAACTATTCATTCCATGCTTCATGGATCAACTGTATCCGGACACTGCTTTTAACACAGTGAAGATTCTCGAAAAAGCCGGTTGTAAAGTTTCATATAATCCCGAGCAAACATGTTGCGGACAACCAGCTTTCAATGCCGGTTTCTGGGACGAAGCAAAGGCTGTTGGCGGTAAGTTTTTAAACGATTTCTCGGAAAATAATTACATCGTTTCTCCTTCTGCATCCTGTACAGGTATGGTTAAAAATTACTACAGCGATCTGTTCACAAACACCGCTGTACATAATAAATGCAGATCCATACAGTCAAATATTCATGAACTATCTGATTTTCTGATTAACATACTTCAGAAAGATTACTTTGGGGCTGAGCTTGACGGGCGTGCTGTCTATCACGATTCTTGTGCCGGTCTGAGAGAATGTAAGATCAAAGATGAGCCTAGAGCTTTATTATCGAAGGTTCATGGCCTTGAGCTACTGGACTTGAAAGATAATGACACCTGCTGCGGATTCGGCGGAACCTTTGCGGTTAAATTTGAGGGTATCTCCAGCGCTATGGCGCAACAGAAGATAGATAACGCTCTGGCGGTAGGTGCAGAGTATATTATTTCCACGGATGCATCCTGTCTGCTGCATATGCAAGGTTATATTGACAAGCATCAGCTCCCGATTAAATCCATGCACCTTGCAGATGTGCTGGCACATGGCTGGGGAAATGTATAATACTCCGGAGTTTTATTTCTAAAACTTTACCTTTGCAATTCATTTGGATCACCTCTGTACGTGATCTTACAATTTTCATATAAGAATATAAAATCATAGTTGTAGATGATTAACATTACACTCCCCGATGGTTCCATTCGTGAATACGAAGCTGGAATAACTCCCTATCAGATTGCTTTGTCCATCTCAGAAGGCCTTGCCCGGAATGTCCTCGCCGCAGAAGTGGACGGTCAGATCTGGGACACTTCACGTCCCATTGACGCAGATGCCCATTTACGGCTGATCACCTGGAACGACAAAGAAGGTAAGTCAACGTTTTGGCACTCTTCTGCACACTTGATGGCAGAAGCGCTAGAGGCACTTTATCCGGGTACCAAATTTGGTATCGGTCCGGCTATTGAAACCGGATTTTACTACGACGTAGACTTCGGAGATCGGGAATTCTCTTCCGATAATTTTAAGGAAATCGAGAACAAGATACTCGAACTTGCAAAGAAGAAATCAACTTTTGAACGCAAGCCCATCAGCAAAGCAGATGCTATAGCTTATTTTACTGAAAAAGGAGATGAGTACAAACTTGATCTGATCAAGGATCTTCCCGACGGCTCTATTACATTATATACACAGGGCGACTTTACAGACCTATGCCGCGGGCCCCATATTCCCAACACCGGGTTTATAAAAGCGGTGAAACTGATGAATGTAGCAGGTGCTTACTGGCGTGGGGATGAAAATCGCAAGCAGCTTACGCGTATCTATGGAGTAACGTATCCAAAGCAAAGCGAGTTGACAGACTATCTGAAAATGATAGAGGAAGCAAAGAAACGCGATCACAGAAAGCTGGGTAAGGAACTGGAGTTATTTACTTTTTCAGAGAAGGTAGGAATGGGTCTTCCTATGTGGTTGCCCAAAGGAGCTGCATTACGTGAGAAGTTGGTGCAATTCTTGCAAAGAGCTCAGATGAAGTCCGGTTATGAGCAGGTTATAACTCCGCATATCGGTCATAAGAATCTGTACGTAACATCCGGGCATTACGAGAAATATGGAGCCGACTCGTTTCAGCCAATCAAGACGCCACAGGAGGGAGAGGAGTTCTTCCTGAAGCCGATGAATTGCCCGCATCATTGTGAGCTATATAAATTTAAACCGCGCTCCTATAAAGATCTACCGGTTCGATTTGCAGAGTTCGGTACGGTTTATCGTTACGAGCAAAGCGGAGAGCTCCACGGTCTTACCAGGGTAAGAGGCTTCACTCAAGATGATGCACACTTATTCTGTCGCCCCGATCAGGTAAAAGAAGAGTTTAAGAAAGTGATCGATCTGGTCCTTTATGTGTTCAATGCTTTAGGATTCAATGATTATACCGCACAGGTATCTCTTCGCGATCCGGAGAACAAAACGAAGTACATCGGTTCAGACGAAAACTGGGCTCTTGCAGAGGCTGCTATCATTGAAGCTGCAGAAGAGAAAGGTTTGCCTACGGTGGTTGAATTAGGCGAGGCTGCGTTTTACGGACCGAAGCTGGACTTCATGGTCAAGGATGCTCTTGGTCGCAGGTGGCAGCTCGGCACTATACAGGTTGACTACAATTTACCTGAGCGTTTTGAACTGGAATATACAGGAAGCGATAACCTTAAACACCGTCCTGTAATGATTCACAGAGCGCCATTTGGATCGCTGGAGAGGTTTGTTGCGGTGCTTATCGAACATTGCGCAGGCAATTTCCCGCTTTGGTTGACACCAGACCAGTTTATCGTGCTTCCCATATCGGAAAAATATGAAGATTACGCAAAAAAAGTTTTAGAATCTCTTAATAATTCCGATATTCGCGGCTTGATTGACTTACGCGACGAGAAAATCGGTAGAAAAATCAGGGATGCGGAAATCAAAAAGATTCCGTACATGTTAATAATCGGTGAGAAGGAAATGAACGAGAATTTGGTCTCTGTTCGTAAGCATGGTGAAGGCGATTTAGGAAGCATGACGGCAGAAGCATTTGAAAAACAATTAATTACAGAAGTAACAGTTTAAATAAAGAATAACATTTGGCATTAGGAAGACCAGGTTTTAATAAGGGTCCACGCGGACCGAGACCTCCGTTTAAGAAAAAAGAGGCTGAGCACAACATTAATGAGTATATCAGAGCTCAACAAGTACGTCTTGTTGGTGACAATGTTGAACAGGGTATCATGTCTTTGGCTGAAGCCAGAAAAATTGCTGAAGAGCAAGAGCTGGATCTAGTCGAAATATCTCCTAATGCTGATCCTCCCGTTTGTAGAGTAATAGACTACAATAAATTTATCTATGAGCAGAAGAAAAAGCTTAAGGAGATAAAGGCCAACGCAAAGCAGACGGTTATTAAAGAAATTCGTTTTGGGCCGAACACCAACGAGCATGACTTTCAGTTCAAGTTGAAACATGCCATTGGCTTCCTGGAAGCGGGAGAGAAGGTTCGTGCTTATGTTCACTTCAAAGGTAGAGCTATCGTTTATAAAGAGCAGGGGGAAATTCTGTTGCTTAGATTTGCTCAGGCTTTAGAAGAAGTGGGTAAAGTAGAGCAATTACCAAAACTAGAGGGAAAACGTATGTTTTTAATCGTTGGCCCGAAAGCAAAAAAATAAAACAATTAATAAATAGAGTTATGCCAAAAATGAAAACCAATTCCAGTGCTAAAAAGCGCTTCAAGCTTACTGGAACAGGTAAAATTGCAAGGAAGAATGCGTTTATGAGCCACATCTTAACCAAGATGTCTACTAAGCGTAAGCGTAACTTGAGTCAGACAAGCTTAGTTTCTGAAGCTGACTTAGGAAACGTGAAAAGAATGCTTTGCATCGGAAAGTAATTTAATTAAGTAACCAGACACCCGGTACCTAAGATTGCATTAGCAACACCGCTGTCAAAAATCAAACAACATGCCACGTTCGGTAAACGCAGTAGCGTCAAGAAGAAGAAGAAAAAAGATCTTAAATTTAGCCAAAGGCTATTACGGATCACGCAGCAAGGTCTATACTGTTGCTAAAAACACAGTAGAAAAAGGTTTACAGTATGCATACCGTGACCGTAAGACCAAGAAAAGAGAGTTTAGAGCTCTTTGGATTCAGCGTATCAATGCAGGTGCACGTCAACACGGAATTTCGTATTCTCAGTTGATCGGTAAATTGTCAGCGAAAGAAATCGGTTTGAACCGTAAAGTTCTAGCTGATCTTGCAATGAACGAGCCAGCTGCATTCAAAGCTATAATTGATGCTGTGAAATAATATTGTTTTTATTACAAATTGGAAAGGGAGTCACACAATGGCTCCCTTTTCTCGTTTTATATAATATGGATTTTGGTAAAGTACCTGAACAAGAATTGCCGACTATTGATTTTAGCTTACCTAAGGATGGTATATTAACGGGTGATGTGCTTAAAGAGCAAACGCGTGTCAATGAACTGCTGTCTTACGTCGGCTGCGCTAAATGGGGTAGAAAGGAATGGAAGGGGTTAATTTATCCGCCCAAAACCAAAGAGAGCATATTTCTGGACGAATATGTTAAGCATTTTAATGCTATTGAGCTTAATGCGGTATTCTATAAAATGCCTGAAAAACAGCAAATAGTAACCTGGAGACAAAAAGCGGAAGCAGAGAGGCTGGATTTTAAATTCTGTCCAAAAATTACTCGAACCATCAGTCATATAAAAAGGTTAAAAAACGCTGAGGATACCACCTCGCAGTACCTGGAAAGTATTATGGAGTTTGGTCCATATTTAGGCCCATGCTTTCTTCAGCTTGGTGATAATTTCGGACCGGCGAACTTGTCGGTTTTGTCTGATTATTTGGAGTCTTTACCAAAGGACTTCAATCTCTTTCTTGAGGTGCGGCATCAGGCATGGTTTGCTGACCCGGAAGCAAGATCTGCTTTGTTTCAGATATTGAGACAGAACCACGTTGGTGCGGTAATAACAGATGCCAGCGGTCGTCGCGATTGCCTGCACATGGAGCTACCAACGCCGCATGCCTTCATTCGCTTTGTCGGTAACGGTCTGCACGAAAGCGATTTTAGCAGGGTAGATGACTGGATCGAGCGCATCAGATCGTGGAAAGAGCAGGGGCTTCAGTCTGCTTATTTCTTTTTGCACCAACACGATGAAAAGGATACACCGATATTGGCTGACTATACAGTCAGGCGCTGGAATGAGGTTCTGGGTACGAAGCTAGCCAGGCCAATGCTTCTGAACAAGCAAACGAACTTGGGATTCTGAGACGGGCCGTCAGGAGAAAACATGATGTTAAACAGACACTAATTTTCTTTTTCTTGTTTGAAATCTATTAAATTAGTAGACTTAAAACGAAACGCTAATATCAATTACTATGAGCTTAAGACTAGGAGACACAGCACCAAATTTTACTGCCCAAACATCACAAGGCGAAATTAACTTCTATGATTACGTAGGAGATAGTTGGGTTGTTTTATTTTCGCATCCAGCAGACTACACTCCTGTGTGTACAACAGAATTAGGGAAAACAGCTTCCTTAAGTGATGAGTTCGCCAAGCGTAATGTTAAGGTTATAGCTTTGAGCGTTGATCCGGTAGGAAAACATGAAGGCTGGATTCAGGATATAAATGAGACTCAGGGAGTGGAAGTAAATTTCCCTTTGATAGCCGATGAGAGTAAAGAGATCTCAAACGCGTATGGTATGATTCATCCGAATGCGTCTGATACGCTGACGGTCAGATCATTATTCGTGATCGCCCCTGATAAAAAGGTAAAGTTGATCATTTCTTATCCTGCGTCTACCGGTAGGAACTTTCAAGAGATTCTTCGAGTAATTGACTCGCTGCAACTTACTGCTAAACATAGCGTCGCTACGCCGGCTGACTGGCAGCAGGGAGAAGATGTTGTCGTTGCTAACTCCATTAAGACAGAAGATATTCCTGAGAAATTTCCGAAAGGCCATCGTATAGTAAAGCCATATCTGAGGTTCACTCCACAGCCTGACAGCGAATAGCTTTTGACTACTTGATAGAATTGCATATCTTACTCTAAATTTATACATTTGGTTAAGAGTTTTGTGCCATACATCTTGATAAATTAATGAATATTTCTTTTTCAGTAGTTGCACATTATCAGTACCTAAACAAATCTTATTATTATGAAAACTGGAAAAGTTAAATGGTTTAATGCCGAAAAAGGTTATGGTTTTATCGTAGGGGACGACGGTAAAGAAGTTTTTGTTCACTTCAAGGATGTTGAAGGCGGAGTGAATGCTCTTGGAGAAAATGATTCGGTCGAATATGAAGTTGCGGAAGGTAAAAAAGGCCTACAAGCAGTTGACGTAAAGAAAGCTTAATTTTTTATTGTATCCTTTTATACTAATTAGTAAGCCCCAGCCATGGGGCTTTTTTTGTTATTAAAAAGTCCGTTCAGCTCTGACGGTCACCAGTTGATTATTTGACCTCGTGAATATTAGGAAGTCGCTTCCGCCGTCACTAAGCTTATGTTTTTTTTTAAGCTGGTCGGGCGATAATGGAAAATTCCGGCTCACTATATTAAAGTTGCCTGAGATCTTTTGGCGGGAAAACTCACTATAAGAATCCGAGGAAATAATTTTGAAGATTTTCCCGGGGAAAGCCTCTTTAAGAGTTCCGGAAGTATACAGATGGGTATTGACATCTAACTTGAGCAAGTCGAACCGCGCAGCAATCGTCTTGAAGGCACCCGCCTTCAAGACAGCGACATCAGGTTCATACAAATAACTCATAGGGGTGGTATATTTGCTAATGACTTCGCTGCGTTCATCAGATAGTGTAAATACAAATTCGATCATTTGCTCTCCGCCCAGCACAGAGCAAATGATCCTTGGCTCCTGAGTGTTTCCTGCAGACAAGACCCAAAGTAATTCCTTGCAATCGTTTTTTACACTCATAACGTGCAATTCTTCTGTCGTGCCTCCAAAAGCCTTCAAACCGGCCTGTATGTCCAACATAGGGGATGTCTTCACTACAACCCTGTCCGCCATGTTGAAAAAAAGAGGCAGACTGCTTACAACGTTCGGTTCTGTGTCTTCAAGCAGAAAAACCTTCTTGTTTTCAACTCGCCTGGAAGGGTCGACATAAATGGTATCAAATCGCCCGGGATATCGTTCAAGGAAGGATAGGGAATCCTCGGTTAGGAAAGAGATGTTAGTTCTGCCTAAAACCTGGAGATTGTGTTTTGCTATCTCCGACAAGTCTTTATTTCGTTCTACATGAATCAGGTGATCAGTGGCTTGAGAAAAATAATAGCTGTCAACACCAAATCCACCTGTTAGATCGATAGCATGTGAACCTTTCAGTAATCTGGCTTTATAAGCAGCTGTCGTTTCTGATGAAGTTTGCTCTATCGAAAGTTTTGGGGGGTAATAAATCCCTTCGTTTACAAACCAGGTAGGTAGCTTTTTCTCCGACCGCCTCTTGCTGTCAATCTGCTCGGCTAGTTCCCGTGCGCTTATTCCATCGAACGGGCTCTTACCCAGCATGACTTTGTGAACGTCAGCATGGAGATTGTCTGCAATATATTTCTGAACGGCAGGACTAAGGAGGGCAGCATTCATTTCATACTTATTTTAAAACCACCTGGGCAGTTACGCGGCTGCTTTGTTCGAGCATAATCGTTCTGCCCTGAGTGAATTCATGTAAAAGATCCCTCTCATAATGCCTCATCGTTACAAGCTGGAGATCCCCGTTGTATTTTACAATAAACTTCTCCTCAAGTAAAGCAATCAGTCGGGTAAACGTACGTTGATCACTATCAATACATCCTGATAAGCTGGTTGCCGAAACCTGCACTACGTTCATTTTAATCGCAAAATCAGCAAAGCTTCTGTATATCATACTGATGTGCTCTTCTGTGATGAACGATAGATCCTTTGTTGTAAGCGAAATAAGGATCTGATTATTCTTAATGATGACCGCAGGCTCTGTGATTTTAAGATCAGTATTCGTAATGCGAGTACCACTTTCCTCAGGGGCATTAAAAGGTTTTACGTACAGCGGAATATCTTTATTCTGGAGCGGCTTGATTGTTTTGGGATGAATGACCGTTGCCCCGTAATAGGTCATTTCAATGGCCTCGCGGTAAGAAAGCTCCTCATACTTTTTCGTGTTAGTGAATAGCTTTGGATCCGCATTGAGAACTCCGGGGACATCTTTCCATATCGTAACTGCCCGAGCACCCAGACCTGTAGCAAATATGGCTGCCGAATAGTCAGAACCTTCCCGACCAAGCGTGGTAGTGAAATTTTCTGAAGTTCCACCAATGAAGCCCTGCGTTACAATATATTGGTTCCGCAGCACTGGGATGAGCTGTTCTTTTATCCTGTCAGAGGTTTTCTCCCAGTCTACCTTTCCTCGGCGGTAGGTATTGTCAGTCTGAATATAACTGCGTGCATCGGTCCATTGATTTGCCATTCCGGAGCTGTTCAGATAGTGACTCACAATTTTGGAAGATACCAGTTCACCAACAGATACGATCTGATCGTACAGGTAATCGTAACTGTCATACGGTTCCTCTTCCAGAATCCACTCGATCTCCACGAAAGCATTAGCGACATCGTCATAGACAGGATGAGCTTTGTCATCAAATAAGTCATCAATAATCTTTTCGTGGTACACTTTGATCGCGTCCAGAATATCTATGGTATTATCCTTCCGGTCGACATAGGCGTTCAGGAGCTCTTCCAATGCGTTCGTAGTCTTTCCGATAGCTGAGACCACAATAAGTAGCTGGAGCTCGGGTTTTAATGACAATATATAGGCTATGTTTTTGATGCCTTCTGCATCTTTGGATGATGCTCCTCCAAATTTATATACTTCAATCATGTAGCGGTGGTGTAACGAGGCATTCGGAAAGCTGATCACTGCTTAACGAAACATTGATCCATTCGCCTTCAAAACGCGCATTGTATTTTTTATAAAAGTTGATAGCAGGCTCATTCCAGTCGAGTACCTGCCAGCTTATGCCATTAAATTTCTTCTCCCTGGCCTCCTGCAAGATGCGCTCAAACAGCAAAGTGCCGACTCCATTTCCTCTCAGACTTTCATTTACATAAAAATCTTCCAGATACATCCTGCAGCCTTTCCAGGTCGAGAAGCGCACATAGTACAAGGCGAAGCCTTCCAGGCGGCCATCTACCTCAGCAACGAAGGCAGTCCATACCGGATCTGTCCCAAAGCCTGAATCAGTAAACTCTTCTAACGTTACGGTTACTTCCTGCGGAGCCTTTTCATACAGAGCAAGCCCTTTAACCATTTCAAGTAGATGCCCGCAATCATCCCTGCGGGCACGGCGAATAGCTATATCCATTTAGTTTGATGTTGCGTCGGAACTATCAGAAAGGGGAGTGGTCGCATCGGAGCTATCCTTGTTTTTCCAATGCGGAATAACACGCTTACCGAAGATAGAGCTCCCCACACGAATCATGGTGCTTCCCTGCTCTATAGCAATCTTGTAATCTGACGACATTCCCATGGATATCTCTTTAAAAGAATCCGTTTTACGGAAAAACGACGCCTTTAGTCCGTCAAACAGTACCTTCAGTTCATTGAATTCGTCTCTTATCTGCTTTTCCTGGTCTGTATTGGTAGCTATCCCCATAACACCTACAATACGCACATGTTTCATAGCCGAAAACTCTTCAGACCGCAGAAGCTCAATTGCTTCATCGAAACCAAGTCCAAACTTCGTTTCCTCATCCGCAATGTAAATTTGAATCAGGCAGTCAATAATCCGCTTGTTCTTTTCCCCCTGCTTGTCAATTTCCTTGAGAAGCTTCAAGCTATCCACAGAATGGATCAGGCTGATGAAGGGAGCGATATATTTTACTTTATTCGTTTGCAGGTGCCCGAGCAAGTGCCATTCAATATCATGCGGAAGCTGCTCGTGCTTTTCTACCAGTTCCTGCACTTGATTCTCCCCGAAAATTCGCTGTCCAGCCTCGTAAGCCTCCAGGATATCGGCTACCGGCTTGGTCTTTGAAACCGCGATCAGCTTCACCGCCGAAGAGCTCACTTCATTCTTTAATTTCGTCAAGTTGGCTGCAATGCTCATTTATGTGTATTTTTAACCCCTAATCTGGCTAAATTACTAAATGAAGCGTTTATTGTTACTGTTTTTTATAATCATTTTTCTTAGCGCCTGTAAATCTGGTGATCGTCCTGAGGGCATAATGGGCAAAGAGGAGATGATCGATGTGCTCACCAGTGTGCACCTGGCAGATGGCTATGCAAGCTCACTTTACGCAGACAGCAACAGAAATAAGATTGCGACTTTATATGGCGCCATATATAAGAAACATGATACTGATTCTGCCGGTATCCGGAAGAGTCTGGAATATTATTCCCGAAATCCTGCGGAATTGAAAACCATGTACGAAACGATCATCAAAAACCTGGAGAATCTCGAAAAGGAACAGCGTTTGATGGAAGAGAAAAAACAGCAGGAACAGCAGGATAAGTACAATAGGGAACAGCAACTTATAGCACAAAAACTGAAGTTGAAGAACGACTCTTTGCGAAATGATTCACTGAATAAACAATATATTAAGATCGATACGTTTAAGGTTATTCCGATGAAGAAATGGACGTTTCAGGGACTGCTGGAGAGAGAAAATTGGAAGAAACAGGATTCCCTGAGACGGGACTCATTGATGAAAACGAGAGTTAAAAAATGATCTACCCCAATAATGCTGCTGATAAACTAGGGTTTACAGACGTAAAAATACATATACAATCGCTTTGTCTGAGTGATATGGGTCGTCAAATGGTCGATAAAATTCAGATGATGTCGAATTATGATAACATCTATAAGTTCCTTCGGCAGACGCGGGAGTTTAAGGAGATACTCGAGAACGACTCCCCACTGCCTATTCGCCACTTGTTCGATATCAAGTCGCTGGCCGAGAAGATCCGCGTGGAGGGTGCATTCCTCACTGAAGCAGAGCTCCATCAGGTTTTGCTGTCGCTGCAAACCGTTTTCTCCGTTATTAGCTATTTCAATGAGAGGGAGAGCAGGTACCCTACTTTAGAAGCCCTTTTCGAGCATTTGCCGATCGAGAAAAAGATTTTGAAGAGCATTGAATCTGTAATCGATGAAAAAGGAAAGATCAGGGCAAATGCTTCCCGGGAGCTGCAGGAAATAGTGGCAGGTATCGCTCGGGCTGAACAGGAGGCAAGGAAAAAGATCGACCATATTTTCAAAACAGCGCAAAACAGCGGATATACAGCCGACGGATCCCTCACCATTCGGGATGGCCGACTTTGTATTCCCCTTCTGGCGGAAAACAAAAGAAAAGTAAAAGGCTTCGTTCATGATGAGTCTGCATCCGGACAAACTGTTTATCTGGAGCCTGAAGAGGTATTCCAGTTAAATAACAAGGTCAGGGATCTCGAGTTTGATAAGCGAAGGGAGATTATTCGTATCCTGGTTGCGCTTAGCAATGACCTACGACCTTATGTTCCTTTGTTCATGGCCTATCACGGTCTGCTTACAAAGCTCGATTTCGTCAGAGCCAAGGCACTGTTCGCTATCGAAACCGAATCGGAGATGCCCGTGCTTGTCAATAAAGCAGAGCTCAGCCTCGTCAATGCCCGGCACCCCTTACTGTTGCTTGCGCTTCGTAAGGAGAAACAAACCGTCGTGCCTCTCAACATCAACATAGATGAAAAGCAAAGAGTCGTCGTCGTGTCAGGACCTAATGCCGGAGGGAAGTCGGTCTGTATGAAGACTGTAGGATTGCTACAAATCATGGTACAGGCAGGTCTGCTTGTGCCTGTTGACGAACATTCCGTCTTCGGTGTTTTTAAGCAGGTATTTGCAGATATCGGTGATGATCAGTCAATAGAAAGCGACCTGAGTACCTACAGTGCCCATCTATCCAAGATGAAATATTTCGTCGAAAATGCCGGCGGTAAAACGCTTGTGCTCATTGATGAGTTTGGTACAGGGACAGATCCTCAATTTGGCGGACCTATCGCTGAGGCGGTTCTTGATGCCCTCAACAGGAAGAAAATCCGCGGCGTTGTTACCACTCACTATTCGAACCTCAAGCTGTTCGCCAATGCAACAGAGGGACTGGAGAACGCCTCCATGATGTTCAATAACCTGGAGATGCAACCCATGTATATCCTAGAGATGGGCAAGCCTGGTAGTTCTTATGCTTTTGAAATTGCTCAAAAGATCGGTCTGCCCGAGCAGGTACTTAACGCCGCTAAAAATAAAATCGGAACCCATCAGAAGAAAGTTGACACCCTATTGGTAGATCTTGAACGGGATAAGAAAGAACTGCTTGAAAAGAAGGTTGTGCTTGACAAGCAGCAACGTCGCGTCGATGTACTGCTTCGTGAAAATGAACAGCTGAAAGAGTATCTTGATGAGAATAAGAAAGCCATTTTGAAAGAAGCTAAGAAAGAGGCTCAAAATATCATCCTGAATGCCAATAAGCTAATAGAGAATACGATATCTGAAATTAAGGAAACCAAAGCTGAAAAGGAAGGTACGGCGAAGCTTCGCCAGAATCTTCAGCAGGAGCTGAAAAAACACCAGATCGCCAAAGAAGCTCCTAAGCAGGTTTCAAAAGCCGACGAAGAGCTGAAACACGGTGACTGGGTTAAGCTAACGGATTCCGAAACTGTAGGGCAGGTTATCGACGTGACGAAAGATAATGTTATCCTTGCCATTGGGGAACTTCGTTCAGTTGTCAAGAGAAAAAGGGTTGAACGTATAACGAAGAAAGAGGTGCCAAAGGAAATACGAAAGTCTTACTCCTCCCAATTAACAGATACTTACGCGTCTTTTAGTCCGGAGATTGACATACGGGGAATGAGGGGAGAAGACGCGGTACAGGAAATTGAGAAATACCTCGACAGGGCACTGATGATGGGCATGTCAAGTCTTAAAATTATTCACGGAAAAGGCGATGGTATCCTCAGGAAATTGATCCGCGGATACCTGAGTAAATATTCCCAGGTATCGCGGATGGAAGATGAGCATGCCGATCGGGGCGGCGACGGCATCACTTATGTATATTTAAGCTGATTTAAAAGTCTATTTCCTTGTGTTCACCTTCTTCATTCGCCTTGCCCTGGATGGTGTTCTTCACCAGCGAAACGATCTGTGCAAGGAGGAGGTCGGGTGTATCCCAGTACTCAGCCTTTTCTGGCTGCACCCTTAAAAGACATAATTCCGGATCTTCTTTTCCATATGGGAACCAGGTTTTATAGCGGTCATTCCACAGCTCATCGATTTTCAGAGGATCGCTGGTAATGCTCGCCGTACCTTTAACGGTGACATATAAATCGTTCGCAGGGTCGCTGTAATTGAGTACAACCTTAGGGTTCAGCTCAATCTCTGTAGTTTTCCTCGAACTCTTTCTCGCGAACATCCAGATCAGGCCATCGTCCTCAACTTTAAAGGTGTACATGGGCCTGCTATCTATACCGCCATCTGGTTCTATCGTTGTCAGCATCGCAATCTTGATGTCCGCAATCTTGGACGACAGCTCGCGGGCCTTTTTGATATATTCGATCTCGTCAAGCTGTTCTTTAACGGTGTTTCCTGTAAGTTGTGTCATAGGTGCTTGTTTTTATAATGATATAAATAACAAGACTTTCCAGCCGATTTTGTTTAAAGAAATTTATATTGTCTGAACCTAACGGTCAGAATGTCCGAGGCTTTTACCTGGGTTAACGCGGTCGCGAATCAGCTGCTTCAACTCTTTGATCTCAGGAAAGCGACCTTCTCTCTTTCGGTCGAAGATTACCTCGTCGTCCAGACGTACGGAAAAGGTTCCGCTCGTTTCAGAGGGTTTTAACAGAACTCCCTCCAAATCGGTTGAAAATGTCGTCAGCAACTCTTGGGACATGTAAGCCGACCTTAACAGCCAGCCACACTTGGGGCAATATTCAATACTCACAGTGCGCTTAGTTTCTGTGATCAAAGTTTCCGTCATAAGATTTTAGTTTATAGACACATGTAGCTTTTTACCTGTTAATTCAAAATAGGTGTTCTGCAGCTGATGCAGGTATTCTACTTTGCGTTCATCAACGTGTCCCAGTATTCCAGACCGACCCAAAAAGCGAAAGGGTAGCAAATCGTCCGGCCCCAGCCATCTATCCATCTCATCCGGATCCTGTCTGAACGACGCCTTCACCAACCAATCATTCGACAATCTGATCGGGTTGATTTCATTCAATAGAATCCTGAATTGATATCCGGCCCTCGGACTCAGCATATCGCAAATAACGCTCTTCTGATGCATTTCTCTTATAGATAAAATGCCTTCCTGGTTTTCTCTGGGGTAGACAACGATGATATTGCCTTCTCTTAACTGATCGATATCCATACAGACTAACATGTTTACAATAGATTGCTTCACACTTAAATCATCCTCCGGGAGATTATTCATAACGATGTTACACCTACGAATATAAAAAATAACTAGTTTCGTTCTGAACATGGCTTCATTTTGTTAGCCAAGCGTAATAAAAGCTATAATATTCCTTTATTACTTTAATAACAAGCGTAAAAGCAGGATATTTGAATCTTTACAAATTCCGAATAAAAATTATGAAAAAATATATTCTCGTTCTCCTCACAGTGCTTATAGCAGGAGTTACTCAGGCACAGGTTCTGGAACCGGTAAAATGGTCTTATGCGTCAAAACGTATCAGTAGCACTGAAGCAGTTGTGTTAATCAAAGCGACGCTGGATAAGGGTTGGCATATTTATTCACAGAACGTTGCAGACGGGGGCCCCGTTGCTACATCCTTCTCCTTCGCCCCATCAAAGGCTTATTCACTTGTTGGTAAGACTATTGAGCCCAAGCCGGTAGCTAAGTATGAGAAAGCTTTCAAAATGAACGTAAGCTACTTCGATAATTCTGTTGTTTTCCAGCAGAGAATTAAGATCAAGGCCGGACAACCGGTAGTAAAGGGAACATTAGAGTTCATGGCCTGTAATGATGAAAAGTGTCTTCCTCCAGATGAAGTCAGCTTCAGTATTCCGGTAAAATAGTATTTCCCTTCTAATGATGAGATTAAGACAATTAAGTGTTCTTTTTTTATTTCTTGTAGTCCTCTTTTCTGTCCGGGTTCAGGCACAGGATAGCGCCAAAGCCATAGACTTTAGTGACATCGAATTTACTGATATCGAACAGGGTGCTGTTGTAGACAGTCCGATAGTATCTAATGCCGAGCAGGTGGGCGAATCTCTCGATTCCGGGTCTTCCGCATCTTCCGGAGCAGCACCTGTAGTTGATGGGGCATCTGTCACCCGGCAGGATAATAACCGTTCACTATGGGCCATCTTTCTCGCCGGCTTTCTCGGTGGGATCGCAGCCTTGATCATGCCATGTATCTTCCCGATGCTTCCGCTAACGGTCAGCTATTTCACTAAGAGTGCAGCAAGTAAGTCTGGAGCAGTAAGTAAGGCTTTAGTTTACGGCTTTTCTATCATCGTCATATATGTCATACTCGGTCTCATTGTAACCGTTATCTTTGGTGCAGACGCACTCAATAGACTCTCTACTAACGGTGTTTTTAACTTCTTGTTTTTCTTGATGCTGGTTGCTTTTGCAGCCTCATTCTTAGGTGCTTTTGAATTGACGCTTCCTTCTTCATGGGTGAACAAGGCAGACGCAAAATCAGACAATAAAGGTTTTGTGGGCATATTCTTTATGGCGGCCACACTGGCCCTGGTATCTTTTTCCTGCACTGGCCCTATTATTGGTTATTTGTTGGTAGAAGCGGCTACGATGGGCGCTCTATTGGGTCCCGCGGTAGGTATGTTTGGCTTCTCTTTAGCCCTCGCCATACCTTTTGCCCTATTTGCGATGTTCCCCTCACTGATGCAGTCGCTGCCTAAGTCTGGTGGTTGGCTAAACAGCGTCAAGGTTGTTCTAGGATTTCTGGAGCTTGCACTTGCTCTGAAATTTCTTTCTAATGTTGATCTCGCTTATCATTGGGGATGGTTGGACAGAGAGGTGTTCCTGAGTCTATGGATAGTGATATTTGGTTTAATGGGTCTGTATCTGCTCGGTAAACTCACCTTTTCCCACGATTCTCCCCTAAAGTTTCTTTCGGTGCCGCGACTGTTTCTGGCGATTATTGTGCTGTCTTTCACCGTCTACATGGTGCCGGGCCTATGGGGGGCTCCGTTGAGCTCTATATCCGCATTTCTGCCACCTCAGCATACGCAAGACTTCGATATGTACACATCATCGCTAAGGGCTGAACATAACGCCGGCGCGCCATCTGATCGGGGAGAACCAAAAAAATATACAGATCTTTTTGAGGCACCTCTGGGGCTTACTGCATTCTTCGATTACGAAGAGGGGCTTGCCTACGCCCGGAAGGTAGATAAGCCCGTGCTTATCGATTTTACCGGCCATGCCTGCGTTAATTGTCGCAAAATGGAGAGTTCTGTATGGCCCGACAAACGGGTGCTTGAAACGATCCAAAACGATTATGTACTTATACAGTTATATGTTGATGATAAAACAGCCTTGCCAGAAAACGAGCGTTTTACTTCTTCGAGAGGTAAAAAAATAAAGACTGTTGGTAACAAATGGAGCGATTTCCAGACGACCCGTTTTAACGCCAACTCACAGCCGTTCTATGTACTGCTTAGTCCTGAAGAGAAAATCTTGGTAGACCCGATTGGAGCTGATTATAATATCGACAGTTATCTCGAATATCTAAAAAGCGGTTTAGAAGCGTTCAAGGGCATAAAATAAGTTTAATAAAAATCCTTTTTCAGTTCTTTTTTCCTTGAAAAATATATATTTGCTGCAAAAGAATATTATTATGGAAAAATTCACAAAATTGAAAGAGCTTGTTGCTTCTATGGAAGTTGACGCTGACAAATTTTACACTAAAGGTAGCGGTGCTGCTGGAACACGTGTTCGCAAAGCATTGCAGGAGATCAAGACATTGGCTCAGGAAATTCGCAATGAAGTAACTGAAATTAAAAACAAAGAAGCATAGTTCAGCTTATAAATACATTTGAGGCTGCCCCTGGGGCGGCCTTTTTTGTTTTCTGTCCTTTTCAGCGAATATGATCCTCGTCACACCTTATTCTATAAAAGATCTTAGTGTCTTTTATTTGCTAAATTTGGGATATAAAACCAACAGACATGGTAATCACCCGAAAGACGCCTATCGCCGAACTGTTAAAAGTAGATAAAGATGCCGTGATCCGGCAACTGGTGGAACTTAATCCCAATTTTGCCCGACTTAAGAATCCGCTCCTCCGAAATACCCTTGCTAGAATGGTGAACATCGAATCTGCCTGTAATATGGCAGGCTGTGAGATCGCCGCCTTTCTGGACGCAATGAAACACATAGGCTTTGTTGTTCAGGATCAGGCGACAGATACCGTTCAAATCCGACCACAGGCCACCTCTGCAGGCAGACTATTTCATCGGGAGCTGGACGTGCGTCCCATCTTAGCGCAGAAAGAGGACCCTATTAAACTTATCCTGCAAACCATCCACTCACTTAGCGATGAACATACGCTTAAGCTTATCGCTCCCTTCGAACCCATTCCTCTCATTCACATGCTAAGCGGGAAAGGCTATGCTCATTCAGTCCAGCAGGAGGAAGGAAGCTTTATTACCTACTTCTGGAAAGATCCGAACGCCGCCAAATCGCAGGCGACGCCCTCTGATACGCAGACTAAACCAAGGGGAGCAGATTTCGAAAGCCTGGCGTTAAAATATAAAGATCGGTTGCGTACCATCGACGTCCGCAACCTCGAGATGCCTCAACCCATGATCATGATCCTAGAAAACCTCCAGCAAATGCCGGATGACGAAGCGCTATTTGTTTACCATAAAAAGCTGCCCGTTTATTTGCTCCCACATCTTCAGGAGAGAGGTTATGAACATAGTACACAGCCTACGGAAGACGGGAAAATGAACTTGATTATCTACAAGCCATGAATCCTCTGCCAAAGAATACGCCGGGTATGTACCGTCTCATCGTAACGCATTACCTGATTTCCGGGATATGTTTTGCCATGCTCGCCTTGCTACTGCTGGTTCTGAGCGGAAACTTTCCCAGCCACTATTTTGCGCCAGGCACTCTGGCCATCACGCATCTCGCTGCCCTCGGATGGGGTACTTTGATCATCTTCGGAGCTTGCTACCAGCTGCTGCCTGTGTTGCTCGAATGCGATCTGTATAGCAACAGGTTACCTTGGGTCGTATTGAGTTTGTTCTTGCCCGGTCTGTTTTGTCTTGTTTATTCCTTTTGGGTATTCGACCCCGGTATTCACATGCAGGCTGCAGGAGTACTTCTTACCTCGTCCGTCATTCTCTTTTGTGTGATTGTCTTCAAGACAGCAGCCAAAAGCACGATTGCTTCCGCTCACAAAGACTTTATCCTGACTTCCTGTATATGGCTCGCAGCCACCGCTGTCCTGGGCACCTTAATGGTATTCAATTTTAAATATGCTTTTCTGCCCAAGGACCACCTTCATTTTCTCCGACTTCATGCACATATGGGTATTGCCGGGTGGTTTCTGATGCTGATCATTGGCGTAAGCGCCAAGCTCATACCGATGTTTCTGGTATCCCGGAGTCAACCCTCTAAGCTCCTTTCCTGGAGTTTTTACCTGATCAACATCTCGCTTCTGCTGTTTATGGTCGATGGATATATTCATGGACTGAATTTGAAAACACATCTGGTCGTGGCAATGATGTTATGCGGACTGACCTTATATTTACTTTATATACGAAAGTGTTTCCAGTCAAGACTCAAAAAAAAGCTTGACATACCTATCACAAAAACCGTCCTTTCCATTGTATTCCTTTCATTGTCGGTCTTACTACTTCCTCTCATTGTCCAGCTTTCGGTTCAACAAAGTGCCTGGGCGGTCAAGCTATCCAGCCTCTACGGTATGCTGATCTTTATGGGCTGGATTACCGCGCTCATCATGGGACAAACTTTTAAAACACTTCCATTTATCATCTGGGTGAAGAAATATGAACACCTTAGTGGCAAAGCCAGAATCCCGATGCCGGCAGACCTTTATCACACCTGGTTGTTAAAAGTTCAGTACTTCGCATACATTTCCTTCTGCGCGTTTTTTTTCGCAGGATTCCTGCTTTCAAACAACGTATTGATAATCGTCGGAGCTGTCAGTATAGTCATTGCAGCGTTCTCCTACCTTGGGAACGTAATCATTCTTCTTACTCACAAAACCACTATCCAACTATGAAAGAATTTAACATTACCAACCAATCCTCATTTAAGGAACTTCAAATCATCGAGTCTCTTAGGACCGTGCTTGATCCTGAATTGCAGATAAACGTTATCGATATGGGGTTGATATATCATATCGACGCGAATCCACAAAGCGATAGCATAAAAATCCAAATGACCTTATCTTCATCTCATTGTCCGATGGGAGAAGCGATTCTTAAATCGGTACAGAACCGTATTGAAACAGACTTTCCAGGTTCGGAAGTCCATGTAGAGCTTGTGTGGGAGCCGCAATGGACTTACGAGAAAATTACCGAAGAGGGACTCAAGCAGCTAGGACGGTAATCAAAATTATCCCTGCCAATTTAACAATTATGATGAAGGTCATTTGTTAGCGGGTTATTAAGAGATACATTTGTCTTCTATTGAATTATGAACAGTATGGAAACTATAACCACTCTTAACGTTACTGAAATTGAGCCTCGTTTCAGACATCCTATAATATTCGAACAATTCGACTCCCTCGAAGCAGGAGACAGCTTTATCATCTCTATTGATCACGATCCCAAGCCACTTTACTATCAATTGATTGCAGAGCGGGGAAATATTTTCAGCTGGGAATATCTGGCGAGCGGCCCGGAAAACTGGCAGGTTAAGATAGAACGTACAAAACCCGAAGAGGCTGAAGCTACCATAGGAGAGATCGTCGCAAGTGACTACCGCAAGGCCCAGGTCTTCAAGAAATTCGGAATAGACTTTTGTTGTGGAGGAAAGAAAACGGTAAGTGAAGTGTGTAACAGAAAGGGAATCGATATTTCCGAAGTAAAACAACAACTTGCTGCAATGGATGGCGATCAGGGGAGTCCTTCTCAAAACTATCAAAGCTGGGAGCTTGATTTCTTATGCGACTATATCGTGTCTACCCACCACAGGTACGTCAAAGATACTCTTCCATTCTTATCTGAGATTTCCGCTAAAGTGGCCCGTGTTCACGGCTATTCGCACCCCGAGGTAGTTGTCGCTGCCAATGCCTTTGCAGGAGTAGCCGCAGATCTCAGCGCTCACTTGCTTAAAGAGGAAAAAGTCCTTTTCCCCTACATTAAACAACTGGTAGCAGCGAAGCGCGAGAATTCCGCCCTACCTCAGGCACCGTTCGGCGAAGTATCGAATCCGATCCAGATGATGGAAGCCGAACACGAACATGCAGGAGAAGATATGTCAGAAATCCGAACCGTTACCAACAACTTTACCGCACCTGACGACGCATGTACCTCTTATCGCATATTGTATAAAATGTTGCAGGAGTTTGAAAGCGATCTTCATCAGCATATTCATCTCGAAAACAATATCTTGTTCTCTAAAGCGGTAGAGTTAGAGAAAACATGGAATAACTAAAACCTGCTTCTAAGGAACGGCCAAAGATGAATTCAAAATCATGCATTCATCCTTTGGCCGTTTCAAAAGTGCCGGTACTTCCTTAGCTATATATTGAAATAATTGATTCCTAGTATATTAAAAAAAACATCGGCTCAATCTTTCAAAAGGCCTCAACACTTCAGCATTCTTTTTGTTATACTTACAATTCGGAACGATAAATTAATGTATGGTCTATGAATAATCAATCAAAAATAATAGCTGCATTGCTGGCGGGAGTTGCCGTGGGGGCTGTAGTAGGTCTTTTATTTTCTCCAGACAAAGGTGAAGAAACCCGGGACGGCATAGCCGGATGGTTTAAAGATGTGTATGATCTTTCCAAAGAAAAAACGAGTGACCTGGCTGAGAAGGGTATGAATGCCGTTAAGTCTTCTAAAGACTCTGCAGAAAGTAACATCGATCATGCTGAAAGCGCTTTGGGCGTTTAAGTTAAACTGAAATATAAGTTTTTGAAGCGAGATCCTGCTGTTTACAGCGGGATCTCGCTTTTTTTATATAGATTAGAATTAACAAGCCAATTATGCGCTCCAGCGCCTTCGATAATCATTGTTAGGTATTGATATGGATAAGTCAGCCGTATTGAAATATGTTAGTAGCTTTATCTCGATCTTGTGTGCCAGTTATCTGGAAACGCTCATTCTCGGTAGCAGGTTTGCTACCCCGTCATTGCTCTTGTTTACGGGTGTTATCATTTTGTCCTTCCGCTTTTTAGGCAAAGGACCCGCCATCTTCGCCCTTGTCGTCTCGGTCATCTTTTCGTTTAACGCGCTTCTAATAAGAGATGGGGAGTTTGAGTGGGCACTTTCAGACTTTCTGAAATTGCTCCTCTTCGTTCTGGAAAATGCAATGATCATATACATCATTGACTCCTATATTAAGCAAACGGAAGAAGGGCTTTTGAAAGAAAAACGGTTTAAAACACTCATCGAAGAAAGCTCCGAGGGCTTCATGCTTGTCAAGCTCAATGGTTCCATTCACTATCATAATCAGGCTGTCGATCGGATCACGGGCTATCATCAGGATGAATTGAAGCGGATATCGATCTGGAGCTTGATTAAAGATGATGACCTAATTACGGTTAAAGAACACTATTTCAAAGTAGCTTCCCATGCTGGTTCTGCAGTCACAATACAACACCGTATGAAAAAAGCAGACGGCACTGTCATCTGGGTCGAGAATACTATTGCCAACCATCTTGAAAATAAGTCTATCCAGGCCGTCGTTATGAATTTCAAGGATGTTACCGCCCGTATCAACCACGAGCAGGAGATGGGTGATTTTCTGGGAATCGCCTCGCATGAGCTAAAAACCCCGCTGACGAGCCTCAAAGCTTATACGCAGGTACTTGAAATGCGTCTGAAAGCTGAAAAAAATACCAACACCATCCAGCTGGTTAACAAGATGGACAAACAGATCAACAGAGTTATCGCTATGATCTTTGACTTGCTTGATGTAACGAAGCTGCAATCGGGTATTATGTATCTCAAAAAGGAGACTTTTCAGATCAACGATCTGGTATCTGAAGTCGCCGAGAATCTCGCCAACGTACATCATAGCCACCGGATTGACTTAGATCTTGACGAGAACATTGCCCTCCGGGGAGATCGCGCAAGGATTAATCAGGTGCTTGTCAACCTTGTTACGAACGGAATTAAGTATTCGCCGGGCAGCGATAAGCTGATCGTTCGGACAGCTATTATCGATAATGCGGTGACGGTATATGTTAAAGATTTTGGTATAGGCATATCCCAGCTCGAGGTTAAGAATCTGTTTAGTCGCTTTTACCGCGTCAGCAGTGTGCGGGAGGCTTATCAGGGACTGGGACTCGGGTTATACATATCCAATCAAATCATTGAACAACATCACGGAAAAATGGGTGTCGACAGCGTAGAAAATCAAGGTTCAGTTTTTTGGTTTCGTCTGCCACTTGCCTCAGAAGAAGATTAAGTCTTCGGCGATCTTTTTGGTATGGGCCAGATGTAGCGGGAGGACTTACGCGACAGATACTTCTTTCTTGAATCGTTATCAGCTGCAGAGCTTTTTTCATCTTCCATATATATGCCTGAGTCACCACTGCTTAAGTAGGCAACAAAACACGCAATAGCAAAATAGAATAGATACTCCGGTCCAAATAGCTCAGCTCCCATAATAGTGCATGCAAAAGGTGTGTTCGTAGCTCCTGAGAAGACAGCCAAAAAGCCCAGAGCAGCAAACAATCCGGCGGGCGCATTCATAAGTTCCGACAGGGTGTTGCCCAGAGTAGAGCCAATGAAGAACAAAGGGGTAACCTCGCCGCCTTTGAAGCCCGTTCCCAGAGTTATTCCGGTATAGATGGTTTTCCAGAGCCAGCTCCAGGTATCTGCACCACCAGTCACAAAGCTGGAAGGTATGGTTACTGCGCCAAGATACTGCGCTTGTACCCCAAGACCGAGATAATCGGGCTTTCCGTTTAATATCGTCAGCAAAATAATTGCAGTGCCTCCTGCGAGGGGAATCATCCATTTTTGCGGAGCCATTTTTAGGGTCACCTCTTTAACGGTCCTCGAGAAAAGCAGAAACCCATAGCTGGCAAATCCGAAGCCAACCGATGCCAGAATCACCTTAGCCACAAGATAAAGCTCATCCATGTCGTCGAATGACGGAAGCTGACCGATCTGGTAATGTGTATGTGAGATCCCCAATAGCAATACCGTTTGATCGGCCACCACGCTGGCGAGCAAGGCTGGCAGAAGGAGGTTTATTTTCAGTCGTTTGAATGTTAGCACTTCCACGGCAAAGAGGGCGCCGGTAAGTGGTGTGCCAAAGACCGCACCAAATCCCGCAGCTATGCCTGCCGTAAGTAAGATATGGCGCTCTTGCTCGGGCAACTTAAATACCCTGCAGAATGCAGCCGATATGCTTCCGCCGACTTGCACTGCCGTACCTTCACGTCCGGCAGAACCTCCGAAAAGGTGAGTAATTACCGTAGTTAGTATGATGATCGGCCCCATCTGAGAAGGGACACCTGCCCCTGGTTTATGTATTTCTTCTATAATCAGTATGTTTCCTTTTTCGGACGATTTGCCTATGGATTTGTAAATGAAATGTATCAACAGCCCAGCCAACGGCAGCAAATACAGCAGCCAGTCATAGCGAAAGCGGATTTCCGTTGCAGTCGACAAGAGCACGAGAAAAAGACCCACCATGCAACCTATCGCAATCGATGTGGTGCATATCATCAGGATCCATCTCGGCAATTTTCCAATGGTGGTTAACGTCATGATTGGTGACTAATTATTTGCGGTTGTTTTTTGAAGAGGGTCTTTAAAGCGAAGTAAAACATTATTGTCCATTTTTTCTTTATAAATTGCGAAGATGTTTAAACATGTATTCGGCAGATGAAGAAGTCTTTTGTGCGTCATGTTTGTTTTGCTGGTTTACTGGAAAGGAGAAGATCGTAGCTTTAGGTATATGAGCTGCATCAAATTGAAGCTGGCTGCCAGCATTCGTCTTTAACAATTTAAATTATCTGTTATTTAACATCTTTTAAACTCATAAAACAAAAAACAATGAAAAAAATGATCCTGTTGCTGTTTATGATAGCAGCATCTGCGACAAGTTTCGCTCAAATGAACTGGAAGTCAGATCCCATGCACTCCCGGCTCGGATTTAAGGTGACGCACCTGGGTATCTCTGACATTAGCGGTGCCTTTGACAAGTTTGATGCCACGGTATCTTATTCAAAGCCCGACATGTCCGACGCGGTAATAACCCTTAGTGCCGACGTGAATTCCATCAATACCGCCGTAGAGATGAGAGACAATCACCTGAAGAGTGCAGATTTCTTTGATGCGGCTCAGTATCCAAAGCTAACTTTCAAAAGCACATCGATAAAATCTGCCGGTAAAGACAAATTTAAAGTTACCGGCGACCTTACGCTCCACGGCGTAACGAAACCGGTTACTATGGATATGCTGTTTAGGGGAGTCGGAAAAAACCCGGCAGCCAACAACGCAGAAGTAGCAGGGTTCCAGGCGACAGGAAGCATTAAGCGTTCAGACTTCGGCATAGGCGCCAAGTTTCCAGCTCCGATGATTAGTGATGAAGTATGGATACAGGCTGACGGCGAATTCGGAAAATCTAAATAAATAATCAATGTACAAACTTAAGATCATAAACTCCACTGTAAGACCAGGAAGGAAAGGCCCTATAATTGCGTCGTGGGTGGCTGAATTGGCGAAAAATAGCGGAAAGTTCGAAGTCGAAGTACTCGATCTGGGCGAGATAAACCTTCCCTTGATGAATGAGCCTAAGCATCCGGTGATGAGGCAGTATGAGCATGAGCATACCAAGCAGTGGTCTGCTAAAATCGAGGAAGCTGATGCTTTCATTTTTGTAACGGCCGAATATGACCATGGTTATCCTGCGGCCTTACGCAATGCCATAGAATATCTTGTACACGAGTGGGCTTATAAAGCTGCCGGACTGGTAAGTTATGGGGGCATTTCGGCGGGTACCCGGGCAACCAACGACCTTAAACGTGATCTTTTAACGATGAAGGTTGTGCCTTTAAGTGAGCAGGTAAACATTCCCATGTTTACCCAGTTCATCGTCGATGAAAGCGTATTCAACGCAAACGATGTCTCCCTTAAAGCAGCAGATGCTATGCTTAAATCCATCGTTCGGTGGACTAAAGGTCTAAAAATTATCAAAGAGGATCAGTAGGTCGTCTTGTCTTTTAGAATAAGTCAATCAACCGGATAAGTTAATTCTTATCCGGTTTTTTCATTTTGCCACATCCTTTGTGATAAAAAAAGCAGCATTTTCGTTATTTTCTCATAATTTCACAGAAATGCAAAATATACAGAACCTTTTTATTCCATTCATGGTATAAGGATATAGATACGTCAGAACGAGTACATCAAACTTTAGTCCTAATTGATTGTGAAAAATACCAATTTTCTTCAGCGGTTGATCAACTTTATCAGGCCTTCTTTCGTGGAAAAGAAGAAAAGGAGAGCTATTATCCAGCGCCTTGAAGAAATCAATGCAGAACTCATTGATGTATCACATACTTGCAAAATGTACGGCGATCTTGACATGTCTTATGAGCAGGCCATGAAGTATAAAGACTACGTAGCCCTTAATTATGAGTATGTTAGATTAGAAAGAGAACTTTACAGTCTTCCTGAGACAGACAAAATCAAAGTTGCCGTTTCTCAGAGCTAAAAATTGGGCGTAGAATTTCCTAAAAACTGGGCGTAGCCTTTCCTCTTTTATCCAAGAGATTTCCTTAACACTGTTGGTTGGGAGATATTTTCTTGTGATCAGAGAAGGATCGTCCCCTTATTCCATCCAACGTGCGTCTATCCCGAGTCCAGGTTTGCTCAATAAAACATGGACCTATGTTCCAGTATATGGTTTATCGCTGCTTTCGCAGGCCTGCGGCTAGTCACGAGATTGAACTCCATAAACCCCGAAGAGGCTGTTGATTAGCAGAGGAACTTGTCCCTGCGACGGCGAGAGAGCCACTAAAGTCCCGAAACTCCGCTCTGTTTGGTGATCTCGTCGACCACGAACTTTCGATGCACAGGAAAACGTATGTTCATGCCGCCTGTCCGAAAATGATTAAGTTTAAATATTTGTTAACGTTATCGAAACATTGCTGGGCTAGTTTCGCTGAGAATAGCGCAACATGTTGATGCGCTCATACAGATTTATATGAGAAGAATTTATTTGGTTACAGCGGGGCTTTTACTCTCAACAGTTTTACTGGCCCAGAACACGGTGAGAGGTTATGTTTATGCCGATATAAACGCGAATCGGAAACAAGAAAGAAACGAAAAAGGAATTGGCGCTGTTGCGGTGACGAACGGTAGAGAAGTAGTACTGACGGATAAAAAAGGCTACTATGAACTCCCGCTGAATAATGATCAGATTATTTCTGTCATCAAGCCTACGGGCTATAAGGTGCCGGTTAACGAGGATAATCTGCCGCAGTTCTTCTACAATCATAAACCAGCTGGCTCGCCCAGATTGAAGTACAAGGGGGTGCCACCTACCGGTGCTTTGCCGAAGTCAGTAGATTTTCCTCTGAGTCCTTCAAAGGAAGATCCGAATTTCACGGCACTTGTTTTTGGCGATCCCCAGCCGTATACGCTTCAGGAGGTAGATTATTTTGATAAGGGCGTTGTTGTCGAGGTGGCAAATATAAGGAACGTAGCGTTTGGATTGAGTATGGGCGACCTTGTCGGGAATGATCCGGAACTTTTTAGTCCCTATACCAAGGCCATCAAAAAGATTGGTATCCCCTGGTATAACCTCATGGGAAATCATGATATTAATTTTGATGTAACAGAAGACGAACTGTCTGATGAGTCATATGAAGCGCATTTCGGTCCAGCAAATTACGCTTTCAACTATGGCAACGTGCATTTCATCGTATTGGATGATATCTTATATCCGGATCCGCGAGATGGAAAGTCTTATTGGGGCGGACTAAGAAAAGACCAGCTGGAGTTTGTAGCCAATGACCTGAAGCATGTGAATAAGGATAAGCTTGTTGTACTGGCGTTCCATATTCCCCTCGGAGAGGCGGGCAATGATGAAGGATTCAGGGAGCAGGATAGAATAGCCTTGTTTGAATTGTTGTCTGACTTTCCTCACACGCTGTCGCTGTCTGCACATACCCATAACCAAAAGCAGTTGTTCTTCACCGAAAAAGATGGATGGAAGCAAGAGAAAGCGCATCATCATTATAATGTGGGTACCACATCAGGTAACTGGTACTCCGGGGAGCTCAATGAGCTTGGAGTTCCGGTATCGACGATGAGCGATGGTACGCCAAAGGGTTATGCATTTATCAACTTCAAGGGTAATCAGTATGACGTGGACTATAAAGTTG
Organism: Arcticibacter pallidicorallinus; assembly: GCF_003002875.1. Classification (GTDB taxonomy): domain Bacteria; phylum Bacteroidota; class Bacteroidia; order Sphingobacteriales; family Sphingobacteriaceae; genus Arcticibacter; species Arcticibacter pallidicorallinus. The sequence continues at coordinate 100,291 of NZ_PVTH01000004.1, read as the reverse complement.
CGGGAAAAGCGAAGGATTATCAGATCGAAATTTCTGCGCCGAAAGTAATTGAGCACGATAAAAAGACCTCAGCCGCTATTTACGCCAACTTCTTCATGGGATCAGCGAAAGATGACGTACGTTTCCGGGTAGATAACGGAGAGTGGAATAAAATGACTTATGTTGAAGAGTATGATCCGGGATTTCTGGACGTATTGCACAAGTTCGATCATACAGAGAACCTCCTGGATGGAAAGCGTCCGAGCGCACCATCGACCTCAAAACACCTATGGAAGGCGCCAATCCCCTTTAAACTTGCCCCTGGTGAGCATGTCATAGAAGTTAAAGCTACCGATATGTTCGGCAAAAGCTATATCCAGCGGAGTAGCTATAAGATTGTTAAAAAATAAGCGCTCCAATTCTAAATATGTAGCCGGTGGCAGCGTAAGTTGCCAGCCGGCTTTTTTTGCTTAACGAAAAAGCAGAAGCCAGCCGAAATATACCAGCATGAACAGGCCGCTAACAAGCGTCATTACTGTTGCACGGCCGAAGGAAGCCTTGGCAGGATCTCTAACGCAGTTATAGAACCAGTGGAAAAAATAGATCAGCGCGGGTGTCAGACAGATGAGATAGACTCCGAAATTTTCCGACAGCTTGCAGCTAAACCAATAGTAGTACAGGAGGGCACTGCCTAACAGGAAAAGAATCCCTGCGAATATAAACGAACCGCGTACCCCCAGCAGCATGCTCAGGGTACGATCTCCCCGTCGTGCATCTTCGTCATGCTGATAGATCTGCGTTAGCGGGTAGGAGGCTCCGATCAGACACGAGCAGACAAGCCCTGCTATCCAGACGGAATGTGTTTCGGGTGTACCCTCCGGAGCCAGTGCCCGATAACAGCTGTAGTAGATAAAAAGCCCCTGAAACACGAAGACAATGAAGAAGCTCAGCAAGGGATATTTCTTTATCCTGACCGAAGGATGGCTGTAGGCTTTGGAGAACGAATTGTAGATGATGGCGCAAAGAGCAAACTCCATGCTGACCAGCAAGGCAAGCAGCACGCCGGTCCACTCTAGGATAATTGAAGTGTAAAATAGATTGCTGTTGACTTTCGGCGGATTTTTCAGCAATCCGATGCTGCCATCGTCCTTATCAAAGAAGCTGTTGAAACCGTTACTCGCCGGGTAAATGAACAAATGCAATACGATAAAAACTACCAGGGCATGGTAAGTGTTAGGATTAGGTACTTCGCTCAGGGCAAACAGATACACAGGGAGTAACAGCAGGGAGAAAGGAAGTCGCAAATGCGTTAGGGTTGACCTGATATGTAATTCCGCCATGATGCTGCCTGTGTAGATAAATTTAAAAAAACAATTGCAGATGAACAGCATCATTTCGGCCATAGGCACAAGTAATCCGGTAAACAAATTTCGTCAGGATCGCATCCTCCAGTTCATGATTGATGCACATGAGTTGGATGAGCATAACTCCCGACGTTTGGAGAAGTTATACCACGTCTCGGGGATCGACTACCGGCACTCCGTGATTGACGATTTCGGGAAGGATAGGGGACAATACGAGTTTTTCGGTAATGAGGATGGGTTGATGCCATTCCCGACCACCTCTAAGAGAAGTGATCTTTATGAAAGCACCGCACTCAACCTGTGTCTGCGTGCAGTAGATAGTTGCCTGGGTTCAATTTTATTTAATGCGCAGGATATCACCCACTTGATAACCGTAAGCTGTACAGGCATGTATGCTCCCGGACTTGATATTGAGATCGTAGAAAGCCTGCGGCTTAACCCTCATGTTGAGCGCACCTGTATCAATTTTATGGGCTGCTACGGTGCGTTTAATGCGTTAAAAGTTGCCGACTATATCTGCAGGGCTCAGCCGGATGCAAAGGTGTTGATTGTGGATGTAGAACTTTGTACACTTCATTTCCAGAAAGAGAATACGCTGGACAACTGGCTGGCAAATTCCCTTTTTGCTGATGGGGCCTCGGCAGTTCTGGTTCAGCACGAAGATGCCACAGATGTGCAGCTTTTTAAGATCAAATCGTTTTATACGGAGGTTATTACCAAGGCCAGAAAGGAAATGGCCTGGAAAATTGGTGATTTCGGTTATGAGATGCAGCTCACGAATCAGGTTGCCAAGCAGATCAAGTCGGGTATCCGCGACGTTGCAGACAAGCTTCTCAAGAAAGCAAACATAGCGTTCGATGACATCAGCCAGTTTGCCATCCACCCCGGTGGCAGGAGGATATTGGAGGTCTGTGACGAAGTCTTTAGTTTAAATGCAGAGCAGAATGCGCACGCTTATAAGGTATTACGTGATTTTGGCAATATGTCTTCTACAACAGTTCTGTTCGTTTTGGATGAGTTGAGTAGAAAGCTAAAAGCAGAAAAACGCGAGCAACAGGTGCTGAGCTTCGCTTTCGGTCCGGGTTTAACCTTTGAAAGTATGGTGTTAAGCTATGCCTGATTTCAGTCGGCGAAGCAAGGAGGTGGAAATTATGGATAATTTTGCCCTCGACCATCGGGAGCTTGACCCGGTGTTGAAGGAATTGGAAGTAATCAATAAACTTCTGGGTGGTTTCAGCGTATTTTATGACGCCTTTAGGCAGCTGAAGCTACAGAACGGCGACACGGTCAGCGACTGGGGTTGTGGTGGAGGCGACAGCTTGAGGGTCTTACAAGGATATTTCAGGCGCCAGAGCCTTGACTTGCGGCTTATCGGCATAGACGCTACCGCCGCCGCAGTGGAATTCGCCACCAAGCGAAATAGTGCATTTAAAAATATGGAATTCCGGCATGCCGATGTGCTGGAACATGAATTCGACGATGCTGAGTTTGATGTCGTGATCAGCAGTCTGTTCACCCATCATTTCGATGATGAACAATGGATTGTTCTGATCAGGAAGATGGTTCATTCTGCAAAGAAAGCCGTCATCATCAACGATCTGCACCGGCATTGGTTCGCCTATCATGCTATAGGGGTGCTGACAGGACTGTTTTCCAAATCTCCCATGGTGAAACATGATAGCAAAATATCCGTTTTGCGCAGCTTCAGAAGGGCTGAGCTGGAGAATCTGATTAGGCGCGCAGGTTTCAGTCTCTTTACAATCAAATGGATGTGGGCTTTCAGGTGGCAGGTAATCATTTACAAATGAAACAAAAGCCCTCTATCTGTATCATAGGAGGTGGTTTGGCGGGGCTGACCAACGCCATACTGCTGGCTCGTTCGGGTTTTCCAGTCACGCTGATCGAGCGGAAAACTTATCCCTTTCATAAGGTTTGTGGAGAGTATGTAAGTAACGAAGTGCTGCCTTTTCTCAAGGCGCTGGGTATTGTTCCGGAACAACTGGGGTCTTCCCGTATCAGTAAACTGGCGCTGAGTTCGCCGAGTGGAAGGACACTAAGTGCTGCGCTTGATCTGGGCGGATTCGGACTGAGTAGATTTCGACTGGATCATACTTTATACAAGATGGCTTTAATTGATGGTGTTCATATTGTTGAAGGTGAGAAAGTTAATGATGTGCTCTATAGTGGGGGGAAGATTAAGATCACGATCGCCGCAGGCGAGCTTGAGGCAGATCTCGTGATCGGCTCCTTTGGTAAGCGTTCGAACCTCGACCAGAAGTTGATGCGCCCGTTTTTTTATAGGCGTAGCCCTTATATGGCTGTAAAATATTTCGTGAGGGGTGACTTTTCACACGATACCATTCATCTGGACAATTTCGACGGCGGGTACTGTGGCTTCAACAAGATCGAGGAAGATCTTTTTTGCCTCTGTTATCTAACCGAGAACAGACATCTTCGAACCTATGGTTCCATTCCGGCGATGGAGCAGGAGGTCTTGATGAAGAATCCTGTTCTGAAGAGGATTTTTGAACGCGCAGAGTTTGTTTGGGACAGGCCGGAGAGTATTAACGAAATTGCCTTTGAACGGAAGACACTCGTAGACAGACATATCCTGATGTGTGGTGATACGGCTGGGATGATTGCTCCGCTTTGCGGCAACGGTATGGCCATAGCCTTTCATTCGGCAAAGATTTTGTCGGGTCATATTATACGCCTGTGTAAGGATGGAATAAACGAGAAGATCCGGGTGCAGCTCGAGCACGAGTACATGGATAGCTGGCGCCAGGAATTCGCTTTTCGTTTGAAAGTGGGCAGAGGTATTCAGCGTTTGTTTGGAAGACCTCTGCTCTCTGAGCTCGTGCTGGGCGCCATGGCTGGCGTTCCCTCAGCGATTCCAGCCTTAATGTCCAGGACACATGGCAGGCCGTTCTGATTACTTTACCGCAGAGTCTCTCCTTTGGTTAACGTATTAAGTTCCGACTGAGCAAGCCTGTAGTTTAGCAGTGCCCCGTAAAGATCAGCTTCGGCCTTAGCCACGGTAGAGCGGGTACTCAATACGTCAGCAAGAACGTTTAAGCCGGCAGCTTGTTTATCGAGCTGGACTTTCAGCTCTTGCCTTCTGAAATTCAATACTTTTTGTGCGGCGTTAACCAGCGCCTCGGCCTGGCTGATTTTTCTTACCGCTTTCTCCACATCAGCCTGTAGTTGCTCGAGCGCATTTGCTTCGTTTTCTTTTGCCTGCTGCAGTTGTAGTGAGCGCTGGTTGAGCACCTGTTTATTAGCAAAGAGATCCTGAATGTTCCATTTAAAGTTGAGTCCTGCAAAAGGATTATTGGTAGGGTATAGGATATTTCCTTGCTGATAAGTATAGCCTGCGATTATTCCTACCTCGGGCAGATAATTCTGCCTGGCGGCTTTTAAGGCAAGTCTCGTTTTGTTTACTGTGAGTTCTGCTATACTAAGGTCGGCATTTGCTGAAAGTGCTGAGGACTGGTAGTCGGGCATTTCCTCAGGCTGGCTCGGGTTGATATCAATCGGATTCAGGTTAAACTTCAATACATCGATCCCCGTAAGACGCCTTAGGTCTGCAGCATAGTCTTCGCGCTGGATGATCAGCTTCAGTAATTCCTGCTCCTCATCTGCCCGGCTTGCCTGCAGTCCTTCTTTGCTGAGATGGATGGCTTTTCCTGATAATAGAGCACTTTCTACATCATACAGTCGCAACTTTGACAGCTCAAGTTTCGCTTTAAGTTCATCTTCTTTCCTGCTGTTTATCAGTATTCCAAAGTAAAGCTTTTCTACAGCCTGCTCAATTTGCAGTGCAGCTTTCCTTTTTTCCTGGGCTGCAATCAGAATATCTGTTTTGCCAACTTCCAGGCCGGTTTGGATCTTTGGCTGATGGGTGAGCGGCTGATAAATCGTAGCCCCGGCATTAAAGTTTTGATGTCTACCAAGCTCGAAAGACCTGTCCGCGTCGGGAAGTTGTATAACCGTGCTGGCATTAAGAGGCAGTGCGGCAAAGGAGCCCCGGGGAATGACCAGCTCACCAATGTTGGCGTTATACTGCCATGTAGAGTTCAGGGTAACGGCCGGATATTTTTTGATTGCATCTTCTTTGACCTTTGCTTTCTTCTCTTCAATCTGTAGTGATTTGGCTTTGAGCAGATGATTATTCGCCAGCGCAGCGTCAACCGCTTGCTGAAGTGTCAATGTCTGCTGCTGGGCCAGGGCCGGTCTTTCTGAAAGCGTAACCAGCAATAGTGCCGCGATGCAATGTATGATGTGCTTACTTTTCATGTTGTTCTTCCTTTTTCAGACTGATTGCGTCGAACTTGTCTTCAGGTTTAATCCAGCTGATATACATCACCGGAACAGTAAGGAGCGCCATGACCATGCTCCAGATCACCCCAACAGAAATAACGCTGGCCAGGGGGCTCCACATAGGCGAGCCGGATATAATCATCGGCAGAACTCCGATTGCTGCGGCCATGGCTGTAAGGAATATCGGACGAAGGCGGCGCTTTCCTGACAACAGGGCAGCATTGCGAATGTCCAGGCCGCTATGCAAAAGATCGTTGGTGTGATCGATGAGTATAATGGCGTTGCGCACTACTATCCCTGATAAACTGATGAGCCCCACAAAAGCGGTAAATCCAAAAGTGTTGCCTGTAATAAACAAACCGAATAATGCTCCAAACAAGCTCATAGGTATGGTTAACATAATGATACCTGCTTCTTTGAGGTTTCTGAACTGTATAAGCAGAATAAAGAAGATCAGAACAAGACTGACCAGCAGCACAATAATCATCTGACTGAAAGTCTCCTGCTTATTAGCAAACTCGCCACCATAATCAATTTGATATCCAACGGGAAGCTGTAGGTTGTTGATCTCTGTCTTTACGCTGTTCAGTAGTTCTGAGGGAAGTACATCGTGTTGTGTTTCACTTTGGACCGTGAGGGTTCTGACCCCGTTTCTTCTCATCAGTTTACCAGTCTGCCATTCCGGACTTATATCCGCTATTTGCCTTAAAGGGATGCGTGCTCCGGTTACAGGTGATTCCAGATAGATGTTCTGAAGATCTGTAAAGTTTCTGCGCTCATCTTCTTCCAGACGTAGAACGATCTCCAAGGGATTACTGCCTTCGTACATGGTAGAAACGGGGGCCCCGGAAAAGCCGGTGTAGACCATTTTAGATATACTTTCGGTAGTGAAGCCAAGCCGGCCGGCCTCACTGCGAAGCTTGATGCTGATACCATAATGGTCTTCATGAAAATCGCTTCTTACCATCGCGCTTCCGGGGGCATTTTTGAGAATGTCCTGCACTTGATTACCCAGTTTCTTGAGTGTATTGAGGTCATCGCCACTAATGCGCACTTCAACAGGCGCTTTCAATGGCTGGCCTTGTTGCATGAGCTTTACCTGCGGCATACCTTCGGGGATAAGTCGCTCGATAAGTGGCTGAAGTTCCGCTGACAGCGATTCGGTTGTCTCCTCTGTGGTCGTGTTGATCAAAATCTGCGCATAGTTACCCACAGGTACTTCCGGCGAGAAATTATAATAGAACCGAGGGGCGCTGGTTCCGCTGAAGGTGGCGAAAGAGGTGACCCGATCATCCTTTTCGACGAGACGCTGCACTTTCATGATGGCCTGTTCGGTTTTCTCCAGCTTTGTGCCGGTAGGCATCCAGAGCTCTACAACGAATTGATTCCGCTCTGCGGCAGGGAAGAACTTCTGTTTTATAACACCGAAGTAGAGCAGTCCCGCCAGCGGTATGGTGAGCATACTCATCCAAATGCTGAACTTAGGGCGCCTGGCGCACCAATCAAGTGCTGCATCGTAGGCTTCCTGCATCTTATCGAGAAGAGATTCTTTCTTTGTCTCGTCCCGCACTTCTGAGTGGTCATGGAGGCCCTTTTTGATAAAAACGTAGCATAAGAGTGGGGTAAGCACCATGGCAACAAGGAACGATGAAGCAAGGGCGATAGCAACGGTAAGTGGCAGCGCCTGTATAAATTCGCCGACCGCACCCGTTAGCAGAACCATTGGGAGGAATGCAGCGATAATGGTAACGGTGGCGGCAAGCACCGGGATCAGGAGATCAGTCGCGCTACGCCAGGCGGCAGTCCAGCGGTCAACGCCCTCGTCCAGCAGCTCCACATAGTTATCGGCAATTACGATAGCATCATCAACAACCATCCCCAGGACGACAATAAGTGCTGCCAGCGAAACCTGATGGAGTTCTATACCGAAAGCGTGCATCAGCGCAAAAGTGATGGCGATAGTCATGGGGATAGCCATGGCTGCAACAGTGGCAATGCGGAATGGGAGCAGGAGAATGACCACGATCACTACGGCTACGATAGCAAGAAAGAACTCCTTTATGAAGTGGGATATATTCTCGTTAACCAGCTGAGGTTGGTTGATAATCGTGGTAAGCTTCACGTCGGGGGGCAGCAGTGCGGAGGCTTCGGACAGTTTAGCATTCACCGCTTCACCAAACTTTACGATGTTGTTCCCCTCCAGCATCTGGACGGTAAGAATCAGCGCTTTGTTGCCGTTGACGGTGGTCCTGGAGCTCGGCTCCGCGTAAGCTCTCTTTACCGTGGTCAGATCCCCCAGGCGTAACACGGCTCCTGATCTGGAAGTGCCCACGATTTGATTGCGTATTTCCTGTTCGGTATTGTAATACCCACGTGTATATAGCGGTGTATTGTTGTTTTCCGTTTTTATGTCGCCCGTCGCACTGATGGTGTTCTGAGATTGCAGTACCTTAACAACTTGCTGGAGACTGACGCCATATTGGGATAGCTTTTCAGATCCGGAGGTTACCTGAATCTGTTCTTTCTGTTCGCCGAGGCGTTTTATCTTGGATACGGATTTAACGCTCCTGATATAATCTTCCACTTTTTCCGCATAGTTTTTCAGTTCCGAATAGGTAGCGGTATTGCTCTCAATGCCAATGACCAGAGCTTCGGTATCTCCGAAATCGGAGTTTACTATCGGACCTTTGACGCCGGGGGGCAAATCAATTTGCCGCGCCAGAAGGAGCTGATGGCGCAGTTTGCTCCAGAATACATCCGGCTCACGAACTTTCTCGCCAAGTTCCACATTTACGACGACCATTCCGTCCTGCGTGGTAGAATAGGTTTTGTCTTTGCGGACCTCTTCAAACTGGAAAAGGTATTGCTCCAGTTTTCTGGTAACCTGATCTTCAACCTGCGCTGCATTAGCTCCGGGGTAGTACGCAATTACCAGACCCTGTCTGACAGTGATCCTGGGGTCTTCGCGCCGGGGCATATTAAGCAGTGAATTAATGCCGACTGCAAATAATAGCAATAGAACAGAGAGAGTTACCTGCTTGTATTTAAGTGATGCTTCAATAAAGTTCATGAGTTCTCTATTTGTTCAGGGATATGGCTATGCCTTCTGATAGTTTCTGTTGACCGCCGGTAACCACCAGTTCTCCTTTCTGGATTCCAGAGGTCACTTCAACCTGATTATTGACCAGCTGACCGACTGTTACGTTTCTTTTGTAGGCCTTTTGGCCGACGCTGTCGGTGACAAAAACATAGGCTTGGTTGTCTGTGTCATGAAGTATCGCTTCTGCGGGCAGAGTCAGCATCTGATTTGTTGACCGGCTCTCGAAAAGAACTTCAGCTATCATGCCGGGCCTTATTTGCAGTCCGGGATTATCCAGGTCTACCTTCAGGGTGAATGCCCGGGAGGTAGCGTCTGCTGCTGAACCGATCTCCGTAACTTTCCCTGTATAGGTTTTGTCGAGCGATGAGATATAGACTTTAGCCTCTTCACCCAACCTGACCTTGTTTAGTTCCGTCTCAGGGATGAACGCACTTACTTTTACGCGACTGATATCTGATACGACGAACAATGGATTTCCCACTCCAACGATTTCGCCTGTTTCGGCCATTTTCTTTAATAAAACACCTGCAATGGGCGAATATAGGCGAGTATCCGCCAGGTTTTTCGCCTGCATCCGTTGTTGCTGCATAGCCTGCTGAAGGTTGAAATTTACCTTATTAAAGTCGCTCTGACTTACGCTATTGCGCTCAAACATGAGCTTAATCCGCTGATATTCATCCTTGATTTGGTTGACCTGTATGTCGGCCTGCGCCTTTGCAATTTGATAACTTGTTGGGTCAAGACTTGAAAGCAACTGCCCCTTTTCGACTTTTTGACCCTCCTGATTGGAGATGAAGTTGATTTTGCCGGCCACCATAAAACCGAGACGGACTGTTGTGTATCCTTCGACGTTGCCGCTAAGTGGCAGGGTGGAAGTGCCTTCAGTGCTCGAAACCTGATGCGCAATGACCGGTATTGGTGCGTCGGAAACTCTTAAAGATTCTTTTCCCTTCGGCTGGCAGGAGGCGAATGCTAGGCTGAGCGTTAGCACAGCTATGTATGGTTTTGGCTTCATGATCGCTTATTTGATATGACTACAAAATTCATCAAATAAGCTTCAGGCCTTTTTAATCTATCTTAAAAAAGAATACCGTAACCGTCTGGTATCAATGCGCGATTATTTTTGAGCACGGATAACGCTGAGAGTTTGTTGCGTTATTCCAAGGTATGAAGCGATATGTCCGAGCGGTGCACGCAACAGTATGTTTGGGTTTTGCTCAAGCATCGTCTGATAGCGTTCATGGGCCGACTGAAACTGCAGCGCTGACAGGCGATCTGAAAAAGTCTTGAGCACATCTATAAGCAACATCCGAATGAATTTTTCAAGTGCCGTAGAGCCGTCTATAAGTTCTTCCAGGCCAGGAAATCTAACAGAACGGATGATACTGCTTTCGAGTACCTCGATACCATAAGGTGACCTGCCGTTATAGAAGATGCTTTCTATGGGCATCGTGAACTTATCCTCAGCGAAGAAATGGTGGGTAATCTCTTTTCCGTTCTTGATGTAATAGGTTCTTACCAAGCCTTTTTCGACAAAGTACACCTTGTTTGAAAGCGTGCCGGGCTCAGTTATTTTATGGCCTTTGGAGTAATAGTCGCGGCGGAAAGCCTGTTCCAGTTTTCGCTCCAAACCCGGATCAAGCTTCATTTGCTCTTTTAAGTAACTGATTAATTCCATCTCCGGACTTTTGGCGATAAAAGTAGAGAATTATCCGCTAAGCTGAGGTATCTATTACTTTCTGTTCACTTTCTGAAGGGTGTTACTGAAACAATAGACTTTCTACTGTGTTTACGAAAAGTCGGACGCCGTTCGCATATAACTTGCAAATCGATAGATTTTTATGATTTTCAACTTTCGTCTTCTCGAGAAACATTACACATATATTTTATTCTATTCACTCTTTTTCTTTAGTTCTGGTATCAATACGGGCCAGGCACAAGACCTAGGTTTTAGTAAGGATACAACAACGGCAGTTGTTCCGGTATTGCCGCCTGATTCACTGGGAAGAAGCACACCCAGAGGAACCGTCGAGGCGTTTATCAGTGCGGTCGCCGGCGAAAACTATGAAAAGGCTGCCATGTATTTGCGGCTCGATAAGGTTCTAAAGAAAAATCGTGATAAGGTAAGGCTCGCCAAGGCCCTTGAAAGTTTATTGAATGATGGAACAGTATTTCCGTACTCACTGATGAGCAATGACCCAGCAGGGAAAACGGATGATAACTTGGGTCCAAACCTGGAGCGGATCGGTACAGCAACAGTCAATAATGAACCATTTGACATATTATTGGAAAGCACCAACGGCAAAAATGGTGAGGTCATCTGGTTGTTTTCTTCAGAGACCATACAGCGTTTACCCACGCAGGTTGAGGCGGCACCCATTGCGCCGTTAATAGAGAGAGTGATGCCGGACGCGTTGAATGCAAGCAAATGGGGCGGAGTGCCGGCAGGGCACTGGTTCGGACTGATATTTTTAGTCCTCCTTGCCTATCTGCTGGCCTGGGCAATTACGAAAGCAGTGCTGTTTTTTATTCCTCTGGTCTGGAGAAGAGCTCGCAACGATCCTCATGCGGGGATCATAAAGGCGTTCTCGCTGCCTATCCAGATATATCTAACGGTCGTATTTTTTGTAGTTTGTAGTCAGGAAGCAGGCATATCCATCATCGTCAGGCAGCGTTTCAGCAATCTGACGGTGGTGGTTGGCTTAGTGGCCCTGTTGCTTCTTCTATGGCAGTTACTTAATACCTCGACCCGGTATGTCGAGAAACGGATGGGGAAGAAGCGCAACCAGGCAGCCGTTTCAGCCGTTCTTTTCTTACGACGCGCAGCAAAGATCGCGCTTGTTTTTGTCGGCATTATTATGGTGCTGGGAACTTTTGGTTTCGATGTTACAACGGGTATTGCTGCGTTGGGTATTGGTGGTATCGCGTTGGCTCTCGGTGCACAGAAGACAGTAGAAAACTTTGTAGGCAGTGTTACGCTGATTGCTGATCAACCGGTTAGGGTCGGCGACTTTTGTAAGGTTGGAGATGTGGTGGGCACGGTGGAGCAGATCGGAATGCGCTCTACACAGATCCGGACGAACGACCGGACTGTCGTTACCATTCCCAACGGCGAATTTTCTTCTTTAAAGATTGAGAACTTCTTTCATCGTGATCGCTTTTGGTTCCATCCGGTATTCAGGATACGTTTCGACGCTACACCCGATCAGATTCGCTACCTTCTGGTCGAGTTGCGTGCCATACTTTATGCACATCCGAAGGTCGATCCATCCTCAGCCCGAGTTCGTTTTATTGAGATAGGTACCGATGCCTTTAAACTGGAAGTATTTTCATACATACTGGCAGCTGACTTTGATCGTTTTCTTGAAATCCAAGAGGATATCTATCTCCGGATGATGGATGTTGTAGCATCCAGCGGTACGGGCTTTGCATTATCGTCCCAGACTGTTTATCTGGCAAAGGAAAAACAGCCGTCTGAGGAGAAGGCCGCAGAAGCACACGAAAAGGTCAGGAAGTGGGTCGAAGATGGAGACCTGCAAATCCCGGCCTTTGATCCTGAATATATCAAAGACTTGCAAAATAAGATCGTGTATCCGCCGGAAGGTTCCAGTGTGTACAAGAACGAACAAAAGGATATCTAGATGGCTAAAGGACTGCCTAGCGGTAGCCGTTTGTTCTTTCTTTCCTGCCAGATCAGACTGTAACTTCCCGTCGCGAGCTCTTGTAAACCATCCACATAACAAACACCGATAGTACGGTTACCAGAAGGTAACTATATCCAAGGTTGAGTTCGTCTTTAGCCGGAAGCAAGCTAACGACTCCGTAGCTTAGGAAGGAAACGATGACATAGGTGATTCCTCCGGTAAGTCCACTGGCGATTCCTGCGTTATTGGGGAACCTTCCCAGGCAATAGGTGAAATAATTATTGAAGATATAGCCCGCGGTTACGTGAATAATAAAGGCAAAGAAGATCATGCTGTAAAGATTGGACACGATTGGAATACTCAACAGCATAGTGGCCACGAAGAGTAACTGCAGACCGATATTGACAACCATTTTTTTGACAAAAGGGCGGTTGATTGTTGCTTTTCCTATAAACCCTCCTGTCATCCAGGCGAAACCGAGAATCAATGAGCTATAACCAGCGATAATAGGCGTGCCGTTAAAATGGTGTTCAATGATGAAGGGCCCAGTCATATTAAATACCATTACCATACAATAGGCGAGGCCAAGCATAATCAAGCCCAGGCTGAAGCTGGGCGTTTTAAGCATATCACCGTATACGCCAACCATCTTACTGACGCTGAACTTGCTGAAGTTTTTAAGCGTCTCGCCGCTATAAATAAACTCCAGAATAGCCAGGATCGATGCCATGCCTGCGAGAAAATAGAAGTTAGACTCCCAGCCAAAGGCATTTTGAAGGTAGCCCCCAACGAACGGCGCAATGATCGGTCCGGTTGACCAGATGATGGAGAACAGACTCAGATAATGCTTCAGCTTTTCGCCTTCATATACATCCACAAAGAAAGCCCGCTTCGCCACGATAACTGCGGCTACGGTGAATCCATGTATGATCCGCATCAGGTAAATGATATAGATATTGCTTGTGGTCGAAATGACGATGCAGGATAGGGCGAATACGATGAGACAGATAAGGCTGATCTTGTATCGTCCGAAGCTGTCGACAATACTGCCGATAAATAATTGCGAGATACCATAGGTAATCAGGAACAATGTCAGCGTTAGCTGAATTCTTGTGCTGCTAACGTTTAAAACCGCCGACATCGAGGGCAGCGATGGCAGGTAGATGTCTGTTGCAAAACCCGACAAAGGGATGAGTGCAAAGGCAAGTATCGTCGATATTCGTTGATTGCTGTCTTTAAGGCGTTTCGTAGAGGTAGATTGTGGAGCCATAATTTTTGCAATTATACGTCATCGGCAATTGTAACATTTCACACGATTGTAAAAGAATCTGAAGTTTCGATTGGAGGACTGATAAAGAGATGACACACCGGGAGCGGGTGCTTAAGCATAAAAAAAGCGGCTTTTAGGCCGCTTAGGAAGGGGTGGAGAATATCGGAGTCGAACCGATGACCTCTTGCATGCCATGCAAGCGCTCTAGCCAGCTGAGCTAATCCCCCGTTCAACTGCGTCGCAAATATAGAATATTCTCTAAAAATGAAAAGGTTTTTGTGGAATATTCTTGAAATTATCTGGTGCCACCTTCTTGAAACACATTATTTTTTTTTAAATTAGTTAGAATCCAAGTAGATACGTTTTTAGCCTTGAAATGATTTGGTTACTCTACCGCTCGCGCGGCACTGACTAATTCTCCTTTATTGAAGATTTTAATGGAATCGAGTTTTCCATCCTCAGAATAAAACTTCCATTTTCCGTCATAGTACCAATGAATCATCTCGGCAGATCTATCTAGACCGGTTGTGCCGAGGGATTCAACCGTTTGATCAGGATAGTAGTTAACGACCTTGGCCCTGTCACCTTTGAATTTCTCCAGACGGAAAAGGACTCCATTGTTATAATGCTTCCACTTACCGATTTCATTTCCGCCGCGGTACCTGCCTTTTGATATTAATAAATCATTCGATGTTGAATCTTTGTAGACCCATCTGCCATGACGTAGATTGTCCTTAAACTGGTTTGTTCGGCATGATGCTGTCAGAAGACACAAGACGATCAGATGTAAAGGTTTGATTTTCATGTTAATAAAGTTATAACTATTTAATTAGTTATCAAACAGGAGTTTTTCTGAAAGGAGATTGTGGTAATGCGAAAAAAAATACACCCTCTTCGAAAACGAACAGTGTGTACGGGCAAAGTCATTTAATGAGTTCTCCAGAAAGAAAACATATCAGAACAACTATTTTTAGAGTTTGAATGTTAAATACATTTAGGATTAACAAATAATGAATACAAAGAAACTTCAAGATATTCCATATTCTGTTTTAGATCTGGCCACAGTAGTAGAGGGACAGACTCCTGCCAATTCTTTTCGACATAGCCTGGACTTGGCCCGAAAAGTGGAAGAACTAGGGTACAAGAGGTACTGGTTGGCCGAACATCACAATATGCCGAGCGTGGCCAGTTCTGCAACATCAGTCTTGATTGGCTTCATTGCAGGCGGTACAAGGACAATCCGTGTTGGTTCCGGCGGAATTATGCTTCCCAATCATGCGCCGCTTATTGTAGCTGAACAATTCGGGACACTCGCTTCCTTGTATCCTGACCGCATCGATTTAGGGCTTGGACGCGCTCCGGGAACCGATCAGTTGACTGCAATGGCCATTCGTGGCGAGAATATGCACGGGGCGCATCATTTTCCAACTGATATCAAAAGGTTGCAGCAGTTTTTTTCAGAAGATAACTTTGACAGTAAAGTTAGAGCGATACCGGGCGAAGGCTTGGATATCCCGATTTGGGTTTTAGGTTCAAGTACCGACAGTGCCCGCGTGGCTGCTGCGATGGGTTTGCCATACGCTTTTGCCAGCCATTTCGCTCCCACGTATTTCATGGAAGCGATAAAACTATACCGAGAGAACTTCCAACCCTCTAAAGACCTTCAGGAGCCTTATGTTTTGGCTTGTGTGAACGTTATTGCGGCAGATACGGATAGTGAGGCAGAAAGGCTTTCTACTTCAATTAAGCAGCTCTTTATGGGTATCGTTACCGGAAGGAGAAGTTTGCTACAACCCCCGGTAGATAATATGGAGGATATCTGGAACATTTATGAAGAGCAGGCCGTTAACCAAATGCTCACTTATTCGTTTGTTGGTGGTCCTGAGAAGCTCAGGAGCGAGGTGCTTTCCTTTGTTGAAAAAACCGGAGTAAATGAGATAATGGCAACCTCCCACATATTCGACCACCAGGCGCGTCTGCATTCTTATGAAATCTTCTCAGAGGTATTCAGCTAATCGTAAAACTTATTTTTATGGGAGCAACATCACCAGGTGCCAGAATTTTATCGATCGATATCGGAGGATCAACGATCAAAGCGACAATCCTTAGTGAGGAGGGGGAGCTTATTCAGGAATACAAGAAGGTAAAGACTCCAAAGCCCGCAACGCCAGATGCTGTTTTGAAGGCCATCAGCACCTTAATAGAGAACTTTCAAGCCTATGATAAGGTCTCCGTCGGTTTTCCGGGATATATAAAGAATGGAGTCACCTGCACTGCTCCGAATCTTGGAACGGATCTATGGAGGGGGTTTGATTTGGCTTCACGTCTTGGAAATCATCTGCAAAAACCGATACGGGTTGCCAACGATGCGGACCTCCATGGCTTGGGTGTTGTCAGGGGGGCTGGCCTTGAGCTGGTTATCACCCTGGGTACCGGATTTGGAACGGCGATATTGATGGACGGTGCTTTGCTGCCTCATCTTGAGCTCGCCCATCATCCTATCAGCAAGAAGCGTACTTACGACGGATTTATCGGAGACAAGGCTTACATTCAGATAGGCAGAAAGAGATGGAACCGACGGATGAAGCAGGTTCTTAAGGTGTTAAAAGTGGTGTTCAATTATGACCGCTTGTACATCGGCGGCGGCAATGCGGATGAGCTTGATTTTAAGCTTGACGACAATATCGAGATTATCACTAACAAGGATGGCATCAAGGGCGGAGCCCGCCTCTGGCAGTTGCACCGTGAAGACGCATTGCGCGTGGAGAATGTTCGATCTTAAGCTTCTTAGTTGTTATTAGTAGGGGCATTCTTCTTCTCTTCGGCCAACTTGATGTCGTCTGCGTCGGGCTGAAGCGCTTCATCCGCGCCTGAACCATCCGGTTCATACTGCACATAAATAAAAATAGGAAAGTGGTCTGAGTTGAAATTCGACAGGCGCTTCATCTGCTTTAGCTTGAAATGCTCCGAAATGAATGCATGATCAAGCGGAAAGCGAAGGAAGGGGTAGTGGGCATGGAAAGAGTTGAAAAAACCTCTGCCTCTTCGAGGATCCAGAAGTCCGCTCATCTTGAGGAACAGCTCGGTAGTAAAACTCCATGCTACATCATTAAGGTCTCCAACAACAATAACAGGCGCTTTTGAAGCCTTCGCATGTTCGGCAATAAGCAACAATTCTTTATCTCTTTCTGTAGCCCGCGGATTTTCATTTGGTACTGGAGGAGTAGGATGGACCGCATAAAGCCTGATTAATGTTCCATCTTTTAAAACGATGCCCGTATGTATAGAAGGAACGTCTTCTTCAACCATATACTTTACCTGCGGGTCTTGTAGCTCAAGCCTGGAGTAAAGTAGCATTCCATATGTATTCGAAAGAGGGACACGCACATAATGAGGATAGTCTTTTTCCAGTTCCAGGGTTTCTTTTTCCCAAAAGGAGTCGGTTTCCAGAAGGACCACCACATCCGGATTATGTTTCCTTATCTCATCCAAACAGCCGCGTGTGTTACGGTTGTCCTGAAAAACATTGGCTGTCATGACGCAAATGCTTTGTTCGTCTATTCCTTTTGTCGCTTTTTTAACCTGTATCTTACCGAGACGAGTAAATGGGATAATTTGTGTGCTCAGATAGACGATGTTAATTGCAATCAGTAAGCTCAGTACCCAACTGAGCGTGCTTGAACCATCGAAATAGATCAAAAGTAAAACCATGCACGCAATGGATAGCACCAGTTTTTGAAGTCTGGGGTAGTCGAACACTCTGAAAGTCCAGTAGTCATGTCTGATGAGCGATAGTGCGGTGAAACACAGGAGTAGAGAGGAGGAGACTGCCAGAAAAATATTCATGTTATGTTTGAGCGCGGTTATTTTAAGTTAATATGTTCAAGACCAAAATGGGCAATGTTTGATTTTTTAACGGCAGGCTTTCGTTCAAATAAGCCTGTAAAAGGCATCGGCTGCTATGGCTTTAAGCAGGTTTTCTTCGAGACTATCGTGTCCTTCCATTGCTGCAGCTTTTCAGGACTATAGAATTTAGCAGGCGTCTCCAACTTACAAACTCTGATATTTTTTTGTCTGCAATATTCAACAATAGGAATCAGGTGCTTTTTTGCATTCGGAATTCCGTTGAAAGTCTTTCTTGTGAAATAAACGGCTTTCAGTTTAGAAAGTGATTCCATTATCTGTATGATGTCTTTCCATTCTATCGCGTGGGCGTCTATGAAAGCGTCATCCACATTTTTTTCTTCTCCTTCGGGAACATCGATTGCGTGTATAAGGTCGGCAAAGTCTAATTTATATTCTGCCATAAACCGCCTTTTCTCAGCGAGGCCGGTTTCCTTCAGCGGTTCCTTTCCCCAGCACTGAGGCAGCAGATGCCATAGAAAGTTGCGGGACCGTCCGTAAAAAAAATCAGTTCCCTCTTCGGTGTCGCCGCTAAAGGTGCCCAATATGAGAATCTCTGTATCTGCTGCAATCTGATGGTCTCTGAACTTATGTAGGATAGGCATAATGAATCGTTTGTGATATAAATCGCCAAGATAATACAATATCACCAGCAATCTGTTGTAAAGCTGGTTTCCCTGCTGCTGCCAGATGTAATTATTTAGCTGAAAGTGCGCAATATGCGTCCTGAGGATTAATAATATCATTTTTAGTTATTAGGTTTGCGACAAAAAGTTCAATAAATGGATAATTTATTATATCACCCCGGACTCATTGCCAGTTTCGGCGTATTGGTGTTGATCATGTTGGCGCTTGATCTGGGGGTTTTTAACAAGAAAAGCCATGTCATTTCGAGCAAAGAGGCCATGTGGTGGTCTATTGCCTGGATCGGTCTTTCGATGGCTTTCAGTGGTGCTATTTATCAGTTTGCAGGGTTTGAGAAATTCACTCAATACCAGTCTGCCTATTGGATTGAAAAGGCACTTTCCGTAGATAACCTCTTTGTATTTATCCTCGTGTTTTCTTTCTTCCGAGTTCCGCGGGAGGTTCAGCATAAAGTGCTTTTCTGGGGAATACTGGGCGCGTTATTCTTTCGTGCCATATTCATTTTCGCGGGTGTTGCCCTGATCGAAGCTACGTATCTAAATAAAATTTTAAATTATTTTGGGCGGGAAGGCTTTAAATATGATATCAACATCGTTCTTTTCATATTCGGTATATTCCTTTTATACGCCGGTATCAAGTCATGGGGCGGAGGCGGCCACGACGACGAGGATAAAGATTACAGCCAAAGTCCCGGTGCTCGTTTGATCCACCGTTTCTTCAAAGTGAGCAAGAACTTTGACGGCGACAAATTTTTCACCGTACAGAATGGTGTGAAAATGGCGACGCCACTACTCGTGGTCGTTACCGTTATCGAGTTCTCTGACCTGCTCTTTGCGGTAGACTCTATCCCGGCGATATTCGCTATTGCGCCTGACGATCCGTTTATTCTCTATACGTCTAACATTTTTGCTATCCTCGGTCTAAGATCACTCTATTTCCTTTTGGCAAACTTCATGTATATGTTCAGTCGTCTGAGCTACGGATTGGCTATTATTCTTGCCTTTATCGGTTTCAAAATGGTGATCGGTCCGTTTTATCATATAGAATCTTCGCATTCACTTATGGTAGTGGTAGGGGTACTGATCGGTTCGGTGTTAGCCTCTATCTGGTTCCCGGTGAAGACGGAGCCTAAGGATTAATACAACGTATCTACAAAAGAAAAGCTCCCAGAGATTCATTTCCGGGAGCTTTTTATGTATAAACAATACTTGAACTATAGTTTCAGGAGCTATTGCTCAATTCCCAGAATTTCTTTTGCGAGACGGATCATTTTGGGATCTCCGGTATACTTGCCTTTTTCGTCCGATAGCTTTACCACGGATATCCAGGTTTGGTTCTCCGGCATGGTCTCCGTCATCTTGATAACGATGTTTAAGGGTTTTAGTCCCACATCGTTTGTGAAGTTTGTCCCGATCCCGAAAGACATTCCAATCTTACCTCTGCAAAAATTGGCAATCCTTTCAACTTTGTCATAGTTAAGCGCATCCGAAAAAATAATGGTTTTTGATAGCGGATCGATACCTAATCGCTTGTAGTGACTGATCGTTTTCTCCGCAAACTCAATTGCGTCGCCGCTATCATGCCTCACACCATCGAAAAGTTTAGAGAATTTTTTGTCAAACTGTTCGAAAAATATCTCCGTCGTATAAGTGTCCGCCAGCGCAATTCCCAGATCTCCGCGGTAGACGGAAGTCCAGTGCTCGAGTCCCAGGGAATTTGACATTTTGAAGCCGTATTTGGCTGCATGGAACATAAACCATTCGTGTGCGTGAGTGCCAATCGGTTTGGTATTGTGCAGCATGGCAAAATGAACGTTGCTTGTTCCGACGAAGGTACCTGCGCCGAACTCACTAAGCGCCTGCACCACCTTATCGTGCACAGCATAGGAATGCCGCCTGCGCGTACCGAACTCTGCAATGGTCACACCCAGTCGTTCATATTTTTCGATCTTCTGTTTGTTAACGGCGTTCACCAGTTCTGGCGTGATTGGCTCAGTGTCTGTTACATAATAATACAGCTCACAAATCAGCGCCATAATGGGCACTTCCCATAAGATCGTACGGTACCAATAGCCTTCGATGCTCACTTTTAAATCTCCACCATCTTGTTCGATCTTCACTTCTGAAGGGTCATAACTATAGCCCTGGAGGAAATCCAGGTAGGTAGGCTCCAGATAGGGGCAGGCCCTGGCCAGGTATTTCTTTTCCTGATCGCTGAGACGGAGCTCAGCCATTTTGTCTACAGCTCTCCTCAGTATTTCTGCAAAACCTTCCGGGAACTCATGTTTGCCCCGGTTGATAAACTCATATCTCGCCATAGACTGCGGGAACAACTTGATAACCCCCTGCTGCATTGTGATCTTGTAAAAGTCATTATCAAGTAGAGAGGTTAAATAAGGCGTTTGATCAGTTATCATATGCGTTTATTCAAAAATGATCGTCTTGTTTCCGCTTCTGAAAACCCGGTCTTGAAACACCAGCTGCATGGCTTTGCTCAACACTGATTTTTCGATTTCTTTACCCGCTACAACCATGTCAGACACGCTGAACGTATGATTTACCGGAATCGTTTGTTGCACGATAATAGGACCCTCATCCAAATCATTGGTAACAAAATGAGCAGTAGCACCGATAAGCTTTACCCCCCGTTCAAATGCCCGGCGGTACGGGCTGGCACCGATAAATGCGGGTAGAAATGAGTGGTGAATATTGATGATTTTTCCCTCGAAATCAGCTATAAACTCGGGTGAAAGAATGCGCATGAATTTCGCCAGGACGATATAATCGGGATTTTTTTTGTTTAAAACTTCTTTAAGCTCAGTTTCAAACTCCTGCTTGGTCTTGTTTTCGTGTGAAACGTGATAGAATGGGATGTCGAAACGCGTAGTAATATCTTTCAGGGTATCGTAATTTCCGGCAACGCAGCAGATTTCTGCATCCAGGGTGCGGAAATGATTCCTGATCAATGCGTCTCCTAAGCAATGATATTCCTTGGTCACTAAAACGGCTATTCGCTTAGAACTTTTTGGATTTATAGAAATCCTGGCGCTATCCGGTAGGTCTGAACTTAGTTCAGCAAGAAGGTTGTTTTCATTAAAGGATGAACCTATGCACTCGATTCGGGCGAAGAACTGATTTTCAACTTCATCCACAAACTCACGCATCGCCGTGATGTTTAAATTATGGTTTGTAAGCACCCGTGCAATTAACGCAACCAGTCCCACCTTATCATTGCACTGAATGAGTATCAGATTTTTATTCATTTTCGAAGATAGTAAAACAGTTTTATTTCCAAATTATGAACAAAATATAGGTAAAACTACAAACACTTGTATCGAATGTGTTGTTACAGTTTAAATCTTAATACAATAGATATGAAAAAATTAATTTACAGCTTATCACTTACAGTTGCCATGACACTGGCTCTGTTTTCTTCATCCGCAAACGCAGCAACAGAAGTCGCTAAAGATCCGGCAAAGCTCGAAGAGACCATGACTGCAGAGCAGAAAGAAGCAAAAATCAGACAGATCAAACAAAGGGTGGAAGAGATTAAGGCGATGGACAAGTCTCATCTTTCTAAACAAGAGCGCAAGGAATTAAAAAAGGAAGTGCGTGAGATGAAGAAACAAGCCAATGCTATTGGTGCCGGTGGTGTTTATCTTTCAGTAGGTGCTATCATCATCATCATTTTACTTTTGATCCTGATCCTATAATTTACCTACTATTTTCTTACAAAAGCCGCTATAAACCAGCGGCTTTTGTCGTATTTACCCATCCGTCAAGCTCACCAGACCTTACGTACATATAGCCCTGAAACCTTGCGAGGATTTGCAGGTTGTCGCCCGGCAACAGTTTTTTCTTACTTCCCCTGGAGTCGTCGGGGTCATCTAAAAGCCGGCTTTCGGCTGTCACCCTGTAATTATTTAAAGATTTATTCAGTGCTCTGACATTGCCTGAGCCAATATAGCCCGTCAGTCCATCGGGCAGTGCGACCTTGTACCAGGATGAACTGGCAGACAAGATGCGTACAAAGGTATTTGCGTCAAGTGTAGCCACGGAAGCAGCTGATCTGGACGGGCTAACGAGCAATTTCCCGGCAGAACTTGTGCGATATGCTTTTCCCAACGCACCGAGCTGGCTGCTAACTTCTGCCGGCTTTTTTACCGCCGGATTGATGAAATGAAAAGGATCTAGTGCTCCGCCATTTCCATAGATTCCGAAATGAAGGTGAGGATTGCCTCCGCGTGCGTTACCGGTATTACCTACCAAACCTAGAGTGTCACCGGTCTTGACAGTTTGTCCGACAGCTACCAGCTGCGTATCCAAATGCGCATAGTAGATGCTAACGTCTTTTTTCTCCGGTCTAAGAAAAACCACTTTTCCACCCAGGTTATTAGTGCCTACCCGTCTGACCAAGCCGTCTGCTACTGCCAGGGTGGGCGTGCCTTTAGGGGCGAAGATGTCAATTCCTTCATGCTGACGTGCCCCCGCATCTCTGGCGGCACCCCAAAAGCTCTGCATTTTCCCCCCTGCAACCGGAAAAGCAAGTGAGGGCCCGCTGGTGATCGTAAGTGTATACTCCCCCGCACTCAAAAGTTCTGGCTGCAGGCGCAGAATATAAAAAGTGTCATCATCTACTTCGTGGTGGAAGGGGGTGCCGTTGGTGTCTGCGTAAGCAAGAAGTCGCTTATCATGGCCCTCCTGATCCTCCCAAAGATCGATGTAAACGGTAAAATCCTTCGACGGTTTCTTGCTGAAGTCAATGCTGATCTTCGAGCCTCTTGCAGCCTGAAAGCGAAAGGCAGTAGCCATCGCCTGACTGGCAGGGAAGTAGCCGGTTTCCTTATACGGAATACTCACCGTAAGTGGGCTTTGTAAGCTTTTCTCTGCCGCCGCAAGCCAGTCCCGGCCCAATGCTGTCTGTAGCAATCCAGCGTCACGCAGGTTGGCCGCATACTGCTCGTGCGGACTCACCTTTTTGAATAATCCTGCAGGGCCGTTCTGGCTGCATGAGCTGAGGACCAATAGCCAAAGCAAATACGTCTTTCTGAATAATGGTAGCATTGCCTGATAACACCTCCGAGGGAAATATTGTTGGCTTTACCTGAAAATGAGAGCTCCCGAGTCTTTTTTGATTCGGGAGCTCAACAGGGTCTAATTGAAAAAGTCTTTTGGTTTAGTACCGAAAACAATGTCACGATTTAGTTCGTGGACTATACTCCCAGCGACGTATGTTATTTGTTTTGTTTTAATACTGCTTTTAGATCTTCAGGAGTATCTATAGCTTTAGTTTCTATATCAGTAACGGCGACCTTGATTTTATAGCCATTCTCAAGCCAGCGAAGCTGTTCTAGCGATTCTGCCTTTTCGAGAAGCGAGACCGGCAATTTGGTGATTGCCTCCAGAATATCAGCTCTGTAGCCGTAAACGCCAATATGCTTATAGAAGGTATGCTCAGATAGCCAGGCGTCGCCCTCTTTATCCCGCAGATAAGGAATAGGAGTGCGGCTGAAATATAACGCTTCCGAAAGTGTGTTGAGAATGACCTTCGGAGAGTTTACGTTGTGAAGCTCTTCAGTGGAGTTTATAATCTTAACGAGAGTTGCCAGTTCTGTCTTAGGGTCGCTGAAACACTGACCGAGCAAATCTATCTGCCGGCTGTCGATATACGGTTCATCGCCCTGGATGTTGATGACTACATCAAAGCCTGGTAGCTGACGTGCAGCTTCCGCACAGCGGTCGGTGCCACTTTGATGCGTATTAGCAGTCATGATAACCTTGCCCCCAAATCCTTCAACATGCGCCCTTATCCGCTCATCATCGGTTGCTACGGCTACTTCACTTAAGGTTGCCGACGTAGATGCTTGTTCATAGACCCGTTGGATCATGCTCTTTCCGTGAATGTCGATTAACGGTTTTCCCGGAAAACGCGTAGAGGCATATCGGGCTGGTATCAGACCAAGAATGCGTACAGGAGTTGCTGAGCTTAGAGACATTGTTTGCTGGTTTTATTAGGTTAGTTCGTTAAAATAGACCGTGGATCTCACGCTCAATACTTTGAATAATGAAGCCGAGGTCTTCAGGATTATTTGAGAAATCAAGATTGTCTTTATCCAGAATAAGTAGCTTGCCTTCTTTATATCCGTCTATCCACTTCTGATACTTGTCGTTTAATTTCGACAGATAATCCAGTCGTATTCCTGCTTCATAATCGCGGCCTCTGCGCTGTATATTGTTCACAAGCGTAGGTATGGAAGCTTTGAGATAGATCAGCAGATCGGGAGGTCTGATAAAGGAGGTCATATTGTCAAAAATAGACCTGTAATTCTCGTAATCCCGGGCAGTCATAAGACCCATCTCATTGAGGTTCTCTGCAAAGATGTATGCATCCTCGTAAATAGTTCGGTCTTGAATCACGTTATGCTGAAGCGCCTGGATTTCCTTAATCTGGTTGAACCGACTGTTGAGAAAGTATATCTGAAGATTGAAGCTCCATCGCTTCATATCGTTGTAAAAGTCTTCCAGATAGGGGTTATTATCCACAGCTTCGTAATGCGCCTCCCAACCCAGATGTTTTGAGAGTAGCTCTGTAAGTGTAGTCTTCCCGGCGCCGATGTTGCCAACAATTGCTATATGCATGATTTCCTGAGCTCTGCTTTAAAAGGATTTGAAACCAATGATTTCCCGAACTTCCCTCACCGTCTTGCCTGCGCTTTCACGTGCTTTTTCCGCACCGAGCTTTGATACTTTTCTCAGATATTCTGTGTCAGCGGATATGTCATTTATTCTCTCCCGGATAGGAGCGGTAGAGAGGATCATGTCTTCAGCCAGTTGTTTCTTTAAGTCGCCATACCTGATCTGACAGCTGTTATACAGGTCATCAAAATGGCGGTAAGTGTCTTCGCTCGAAACCACCTGAAGCAGACTGAAGAGGTTTTGAATTACCTCCGGCTTCTCCTGGTTCATTTCAGTGGGACCACCATCCGTCACTGCCCGCATAACTTTCTTTTTGATCAGTTCCGGAGAGTCTGACAAGTATACCGCATTAGCCTCGCCCTCGGATTTGCCCATTTTACCTTTTCCATCTAAGCCGGGAATCTTTACCAGATTTTCTGAAAACGTAAACGCGTATGCTTCAGGAAAATAATCAACGTTATATAAACGATTAAAGCGGTTTCCAAAAGTACGTGCCATCTCCAGATGCTGCTCCTGATCCTTGCCCACAGGAACCTTCGTTGCCTTGTGGATGATAATATCGGCAGCCATCAGAACGGGATAAGTTAGCAAACCCGCATTCACATTATCCGGATGTGCCCGCACTTTATCTTTAAACGAGGTGCTTCTTTCAAGCTCACCCATATAGGCGTTCATATTCAGGTAGAGATACAATTCGGTCACTTCAGGGACATCCGATTGAACATAGATCGTTGCCTTTTCCGGATCAATGCCCGAGGCGAGGTATTCAACCAACACCTGCTTTACATTGCCATGAAGGTTAGCAGGAGTAGGATGTGTGGTTAGAGAGTGATAGTCTGCAATAAAAAAAAAGCAATTATATTCATTCTGCATTTTCACGAAGTTCTTTACCGCTCCGTAATAATTGCCCAAGTGAAGATTTCCGGTACTGCGTATTCCGCTTACAACTGTTTCCATAACTCGGCGAAAGTAACGATTTTTTATATTTTCCTTCGATAAAACTGCCATTGGAAGTGTTACCCTGAAGATAAAAAATCAGGCATGGAATGCAGGTGATTTTCGGATATTCCTGAATTTATCTATGTTTGGAAAGAATGAAGCGATTTCTTAAGCAAGTACATCGGTTTCTCTATCATTTGATAGTGATTTTTTTTCTCACCGTACTTTATCCTTTCCTGTATTACTTTTCGCGCAAGCCCCAACGCTATCCGCAGTTGAACAAATGGAGGAGATTTTATTCGCACATAACGTCCGTCACCGCAGGGTTTTTCTTTCGTTACCATTTTGAGGCGCCCATCGATTGGACAAAACATTACATTATATGCGCAAATCATACCTCCAACCTGGATATTCCGTCAGTATCTTACCTCGTCAAAGGTGACTTTTCGTTTATGGGAAAAGATGAGCTGCTCGGCAATCCCGTTACCGGTCTGTTCTTCAAGACGATCGATATACCGCTTAACCGCGATAGTAAGATGTCGGCATTCCGGGCATTCAAGCGGGCGGGCGACTATCTTCGTCAGGGCAGATCACTGGTGATTTTTCCGGAAGGAGGCATTTCCGATGCCTATCCTCCGCAACTGGCTCCCTTTAAGATAGGCCCGTTTCGGCTGGCTATCGAGCAGAACGTGCCTATCATCCCCGTCAGCATTCCCGATAACCATGAAAAAATGTGGGATGACGGATCAAGGTATGGAACCCGTCCCGGAATTTCGCATATTTACGTACATGCTCCTGTATTTACCGATGCACTCGATCCGGGAGACGCGGAGATCCTGCGAAACACGGTATATAATATAATAAATAGTAAATTAGCATAACAAAACGGCCGAATTAAGATCCGGTAGTTGAAAAGCAGCAATAAAAAATGAAATTAGATAATCAGACTATAGAGCGGATGGCTCATTTAGCCAGACTTGAAGTAAATGAAGAAGATAAGGTGTCTTTATTGAAAGATATGGAGAACATCCTGAGCTTTATGGAAAAACTTAACGAGCTGGACACGAGTGGGGTAGAGCCCCTGATTTATCTTACCGATGAGTTAAATGTCTTCCGCGAAGATCGTGCTTCAATAGACATCCGGCCTGCTGATGCCCTGCAGAATGCACCTCACCATGACGATTCCTATTTTAAGATAGCCAAGGTGATTGAAAAGGCTTAGGCTGTAACAATCGCCCTGTCTGATAATCTAACGTTTATGCAAAACGAGCCACTAATCAGTATTAAAGACGTTGGAAGAAAGTACGTTATCGGTGCAGAAATCATTCATGCGCTGAAATCTGTTACCTTAAGCATAGAAAAAGGTGAGTTTGTTGCTTTAATGGGTCCTTCAGGTTCGGGCAAGTCAACGCTGATGAACATACTCGGCTGCCTGGACACGCCAACTAAAGGCGAGTATATCCTGAATGGCATCCATGTTAGCGAAATGAGCGAGAACGAGCTTGCAGAAGTACGAAACAAAGAAATAGGCTTCGTTTTTCAAACCTTCAACCTGCTGCCGAGAGCCAGTTCTCTCGACAACGTCGCTCTTCCCCTGGTATATGCAGGCGTTTCAAAAATCGAGCGTAACGAACGCGCATTCAAAGCGCTGGAGAACGTAGGTCTTGGAAATCGTGTGGAGCATAAGCCTAACGAGCTTTCAGGGGGACAGCGTCAGCGTGTCGCGGTGGCGAGGGCCCTTATTAACGATCCCTCCATTATCCTGGCAGATGAGCCAACCGGAAATCTCGATACCCGTACTTCTGTGGAGATTATGGGACTACTGGAAGAGATACACTCCAAAGGAAATACCATCATTCTGGTAACGCATGAAGAAGACATCGCGCAACATGCGCATCGCATTGTACGTATGCGCGACGGGCTTATTGAGAATGACTACCCAAATGAAAATATTAAATCTGTTTCGCCACGCTTGCAGGATATGAAAGATAAAGGGGTCGACTTCGAACAAATCAACTAAAGATGAAAATTTATACGAAAACAGGTGATGCAGGAAGCACCATGCTTATCGGCGGACTGCGTGTGCCTAAATATGACATCCGCATAGAGGCCTACGGAACTGTCGATGAACTAAACGCATATATAGGACTGATCCGGGACGAGAATATTTCGGATCATCAAAAGCAGATACTCAGACAGGTTCAAGACCATCTATTTATCATTGGGTCAAATCTAGCGGCAGCGCCCGGCAAGTCCAAAATGAAATTACCGCAGGTGCTCCCGGAAGATATAGACTTGCTCGAACAAGAGATTGACGCCATGCAGGATATATTAAGTCCACTACGCCATTTCATTTTACCAGGTGGATCGAAGGCTGTATCGCATTGTCACATCGCGAGATGTGTATGTCGCCGGGCTGAGCGTATAACCGTGCACCTAAAGGAAGAAAGTTTCGTTGAAGACATAATTATAATCTATTTAAACCGTTTGAGTGACTACCTGTTTGTGCTCTCAAGAAAGGTAGCTCATGATAATCAAATAGAGGAAACCATCTGGTTACCAAGAGGATAGAGGGCTTATAAAAAATACTTGACAAACTTAATATTTTTATTATATTTTTGCGAAAAAGTAAATCTTAAACTCTAAGAAATATGTATTGGACGTTAGAATTAGCATCTCACCTTGAAGACGCCCCCTGGCCAGCGACTAAGGATGAATTAATCGACTACGGGATCCGTTCAGGAGCACCTGTAGAAGTAATCGAAAACTTGCAGGCGCTAGAGGATGATGGTGAGCCTTATGAAAATATTGAAGAGATATGGCCGGACTATCCGACTAAAGACGATTTCTTCTTTAACGAAGACGAGTATTAAAAGCCTTGCCCTCCAGCAGGGCTTTTTTTGTGCGCCGGCGTTCTCAGCCGAAAATGGCCTGATAATCAGGAAGTATAGGGTTTATTATAGTGTCCTTTTAATAATTTAAAAACGTTTTAACCACTAATCCAAATATTTTTTGTAAAAAAAACTAAACAAAGATCCGTTTTTTACATTCTTATGGTATAATTAATTATCTATCACGAAAACTACAATACTATGGGAAATCTACTTTATGTCATCGCGGTCATTTTGGTTATAATTTGGGCGGTGAGTTTCTTAGGCGGATACGCAACTGGTGGTATCATCCACATTTTACTAGTTATTGCAATCGTTGCAGTTTTATTACGGGTTATCAGGGGAGCGGCGTAGACACACACTAATAGTACTAAAAAGATCTGCTTTCATAGGCAGGTCTTTTTTTATGCTTTCATGCCAAGGTATAGCGTTGCTATCGCCAGGTCTTCCGGGTAGGTTATCTTGATATTCGACGGTGCGCCGGCGGTAGTTGATATCCTAAAGCCTGCTTTTTCAACGACAGATGCATCATCTGTAAATACGGAAGAAAAGGTCTGCTGATAGGCTTCTTTCAGGACATCACCTCTGAATACCTGAGGGGTTTGTACAATCAAAATATCAGCCCTGGACAATGCTTCAGTACCCGATCCACGGATAATTCGCAGGGAGTCGCGACTTTCAGTTACCGGAATCACTGAACCCTTTACTTCTGCTTCGTTATAACAGCGGGTAATCAGTTCGTCGGTTATCACCGGTCTTACCGCGTCATGCACTGCAATAAGTGACTCGCCGGGGCTTATACAATCCAATGCATTTTTTACTGAATGAAAACGCTCTGTACCGCCCGCAATGAGTTGGTGGGGTATAAAAAAATTGTGCTGAACGCATAGTTCCTTCCAGTAGGAATGAAAATCTGCATTCAGCACAATTATAATTTCAGGACTCATGGCAGAGCCGGCAAAAGCTTCGATGCTGTGCATCAAAACAGGTTTCCCCTGCAATAAATGAAATTGCTTAGGCAGGTCTGCGTTCATACGCTTTCCCGAGCCTGCGGCAACTATTATTACGTAGCAGTCCAATTTTAGCTTAGATAATCAGCATCGCATCGCCGTAACTGTAGAAGCGATATTTCTCCTTTACAGCCACTTCGTAGGCATTCATCACATTCTCGTATCCTCCAAAGGCCGAAATCATCATTAATAATGTAGATTCAGGGGTGTGGAAGTTGGTGATCATTGTATTGGCAATGCTGAACTCGTAAGGAGGGAAGATGAACTTGCTGGTCCAGTCATTCGTCGCTTTCAATCTCTTGTTCGCAGAGACGGCTGACTCGATAGTACGCATGCTCGTTGTGCCCACAGCACAGATACGGCGTTTTTCGTCGATAGCTTTGTTTACAAGATCGGCTGTCTTTGGCTCGATAATGATCTGCTCTGAATCCATTTTATGCTTGGTCAGATCTTCAACCTCAACAGGTCTGAAGGTACCTAATCCAACATGGAGGGTTACTTCAGCGAAGTCAACACCTTTAAGCTCAAGTCGCTTCATTAACTCACGACTGAAGTGCAAGCCTGCAGTAGGAGCAGCAACGGCACCTTCATTCTTCGCAAAAATGGTCTGATAACGCTCTTTATCTTCTGCTGTAGCTTTACGCTTGATGTATTTAGGTAGAGGCGTCTCTCCAAGGATCTCGATATTGCGTCTGAACTCTTCATCCGTTCCATCGAAAAGGAAGCGAATTGTACGCCCACGTGATGTCGTGTTATCTACCACTTCGGCAACCAGAAGGTCATTCTCACCAAAATATAGCTTATTTCCCACCCGGATCTTACGTGCAGGGTCCACTAGAACATCCCATAAACGCAATTCTTTGTTCAGCTCACGTAGTAAAAATACTTCAATAGTCGCACCGGTTTTTTCCTTGTTGCCGTACATACGTGCAGGGAAAACTTTGGTGTTATTCAGAATCATTACGTCTTTTTCTTCGAAGTAATTGATGACGTCTTTAAAGATCTTGTGCTCTATCGCTCCAGTATTGCGGTCAAGTACCATTAAACGTGCCTCATCCCGCTGATCCGAAGGATTATGTGCTATTAAAGAATCAGGTAGATTGAATTTGAACTGGGATAATTTCATATACGTATACTCAATTTAGGGCGCAAAGTTAGTGAAAAATAAAGTCAAACATGAATATTTTGTAAGCCTAAGCTGTTTAAGCCCATGAATATGAGATTAAGATGGTATCCGTTCAGGAGTACCGGCCCGGAAAAGACCTCGCAATTTTAGTTGAAGTAATGTAACTAATTGATCGAAGCTTTGTCTAAATTCACGTATGATCGTCTTAAAGCTGATACTGGAGAGTTTTAACTTTGCTTTTTCTTCGCTGAAGGAGAATAAGCTTCGCACATTTTTATCCCTGATCGGAATCACGATAGGGATTATGACGATCATCGGTGTTTTTTCTGCCGTTGATACACTTCGGAACAATCTCCAGAGTAGTGTCGATAAGCTTGGCAGCAATACGATTTATATTCAAAAGTGGCCCTGGGAGTTCGGTGGCGACTACCAGTGGTGGAAATACATGAACAGGCCAAGTCCAACACTCCGTGATTTCGAAAAGGTAAAGGAGCGGATAACGAATGCCGAGGCTGTGTCTTATAACGTATGGGCAGGAAATCGCACCATTAAGTATAAGAGCAGCAGCGTGGAGGGCGCACAAATATCGGCGGTGACACATGACTTCTATATGACCTGGAACTTTGACCTGGACGATGGACGTTACTTTTCCGAAGCAGAATCCAAAGCCGGCAGTCCCGTTACTCTCATAGGTTACTCTGTAGCGGAGGGCTTGTTTCCGGGTCAGAGGGCGGTGGGCAAAGTAATCAATGTTTTGGGTCGTAAATTGGTGGTAATTGGTGTTTTCGCAGAAGAGGGCGAAGATATGCTTGGTACTTCCGCAGATAAGACCGTGTTGCTGCCTTTAAACTTCGCGCGTAATGTTATCGATATTCAAAGTGAACAATACGGGCCTGAAATATCGGTACGTGGCAAACCTGGTGTTCCTGTAGAGGAGTTGGAAAGCGAACTGCGTGGAATAATGCGTTCCGTTCATCGCCTCAGTCCCCTGCAAGACGATAGCTTTGCGCTCAATAAATCAACCATACTCACAGCGCAGCTGGATAGTATGTTCGCAGTGGTGAACCTGGCGGGCGGCGTGATCGGAATCTTCTCGATATTAGTGGGTGGATTTGGAATTGCAAACATTATGTTCGTTTCTGTAAAAGAGCGGACTAATATCATTGGTATCCAGAAGTCGCTTGGAGCGAAGAATTACTTTATTCTGTTGCAGTTCCTGATTGAGGCGGTTGTATTGTGTTTGATGGGCGGGCTTATCGGACTCGCCATCGTCTATCTTCTGGCGTTTGTGCTGCATTTGGTCGCAGACGTAGATATCATTGTAGACATCAGCAAGGTAGTGCTGATGTTTATCCTGTCCACAGCCATCGGTCTTATTTCCGGAATCATTCCTGCGTTTATGGCCTCCAGATTGGACCCTGTGGAAGCGATAAGAAGCAAGTAAGAGCAGTAAGGAGATGCTCTTACTTTATTGTGTTAAAGTTTTAGTGCTTCTCGGAGGAGTTGCTCTCTGCAAATCGACACAACACCTACATGCTCACAAACCAAGCCTCCTGCCAGATTTGCTACCGCAGCCGTTTTAAAGGGCTCCATCCCGCTGGCCAAACATACCGCGGCAGTCGCAATCACGGTGTCTCCGGCACCGGAAACATCGGCAATCTTGCGAACGTGTGCGGGAATCAGTTGCTTGTGATCGTTTGACTGCAAGAAAACTCCCCGTTCAGAGAGCGTAACCATGATATAATCTGCCTGCAGACGGCTTTTGATCTCATTGGCGGCCGATTCCATATCACTATTCTTACGCATATCGATTTCGATCTTAAGCCCCTCACGCAGTTCCTTCAGGTTGGGTTTAAATAAAGTAACACCCGAATAGCTTAGGAAATTTCGTTTCTTTGGATCAACAACGGTGATGATCTGCCTTGCTTTTGCTTCTGCAACAACTGTCGCAATCAAATCATCGCTGATGACACCTTTATCGTAATCTTCGAAGATAATCGCATGTATTTCAGTACTGGAAAGAACTTGTCTGATTTTCGAAAGCAGTTGTTCGCTGTGCTCTGGATCAAGCGGCGCATCTGTCTCCTCATCAATACGAAGCATCTGCTGATTCTGACCGATGACACGGGTTTTCACCGTGGTAGGTCGGTCTGCCACGGAAATCATGCCCTCGGCCGAAAGATCGTGCTCCTTCAGCAGCTGAAGAAACGTTATACCTTCTGCGTCGTTGCCGATTACAGAACAAATTATGGGTTTAGCACCGAGAGACTGAACATTGAGGGCAACGTTAGCCGCGCCACCCAGACGGTTTTCCCTTTTCCTGACCGAAACTACGGGTACAGGAGCCTCCGGGGAGATGCGTTCTACAGCTCCCCAAAGGTATGAATCCATCATGACGTCTCCGATGATCAGAATATTCAGTGTGTCGAATTTTCTGAATATGTCTGTCATTTTAATTTCGCTAATGTATTTTTAATGCGTAAGCAAGCTTCTTTTAGTTTGTCTTCAGACGCCGCGTATGAAATTCTAATGGAGTTCTTGTCGCCGAAAGCATCCCCGCTTACTACCGCAACATGTCCCTTGTTCAGGATGTGTAATGCCAGCTCGTCTGAGGTATTTATCACTTCGCCATCCTCAGTAGTCTTTCCGAAGAATGAGCTTACATCCGGGAAGAAGTAGAACGCGCCTCCAGGAAGATTCACCTTTAGTCCCGGGATATCCTTTAACAGATCGTAAACCAGGTTACGGCGTTTCTCAAAAACAACCTGCATCTCTTTAACGCTGTCAAGGCTGCCGTTATAAGCTGCGATTCCGGCTTTTTGAGTGATCGAGCACGTTCCTGATGTCATCTGACTCTGAAGTTTGTCACATGCATTGGCAATTTCCTTGCTGCTTGCAGAGAATCCCAGTCTCCAACCTGTCATCGCATAAGCTTTTGACAATCCGTTGATAATGATCACACGGTCTTTGATGCTCTCGAACTCGGCTATCGAAACGTGCGCATCAAGGAAATTGATGTGTTCGTAGATCTCGTCTGAGATAATATAGATATCCGGATATTTTTCGAATACCTTAACCAGAGCCGCCAGCTCATCTCTTGTATAAACGGTACCGGTTGGATTATTTGGAGAAGAGAACATGAAAAGTTTGCTCTTTGGAGTAATCGCGGCTTCCAGCTCTTCAGGTGTGATCTTAAAATCACTCTCTAATGTAGTATCGATAAATACCGAAGTTCCCTCCCCTAACTTAACCAACTCGGAGTAAGATACCCAGTAAGGTGTCGGGATGATAACCTCATCGCCAGGATTAACAAGGCAAAGGATCGCATTTGTGAGCGATTGTTTTGCTCCTGTCGAAACCACGATCTGATCGAAGTTGTAATCCAGATTGTTTTCCCGCTTCAACTTTTCTGCAATAGCCTTCCTCAGCTCCGGATATCCGGGTACGGGAGTGTAATAAGAAAAGTTGTCGTCGATTGCTTTTTTCGCTGCATCTTTTACAAAGTCAGGTGTGTAAAAGTCTGTTTCCCCAAGACTAAGGCTGATTACGTCAACCCCTTTTGCTGCCAGTTCACGACCGAGTTTGGCCATTTTTATAGTTGCCGACTCGTCGAGATTGTTAATGCGGTTAGATAAGATACTCATACCACAAATATATATTAATTGTGGTTTAATGGTAGGGCTGATTATAAAGAAACACCTGTGGTTAGTACCTTTTCGCTCCTTGCCGTTTATGAATGCCTTGCCTACAACCTTTATCACGTTTTGGTCTTATCTAGATAAGCTTAGGATCTGCTGGTGGGTGATGCCAGAGTGAAGCCACAGTGAGGCCACGTTGATGCCACCATTTCCTGATAAAACGTGGCCTCACTGTGGCCTCACTCTGGCTACAATGCGGCTACACCCACTAGCAGATCACCAGCTGCCTACCGGCTTATCACCAGGCGGTATCAGATTAATAGAAACTCAATAATCCGGGGGATATAGGATCTCTTATCCGGACTATTGGGTTTACTTAAAAATATAGTTTTTTGATTATTTTCGATTCTTCAACCTAGTTGGCTGGTGTTTCGCGGACACGGCGTTGGCCGCCATTGCCCATTCTGTTGCGTTGCTCAGTTAGAAGAGTCTCGTAGCTTTCTTTCTGTACATCCGTAAGTACTCCCTTTATTTTTTGCTGGTTCTCCTGCTGGAGCGACTGCATCTTGCTGCGCATTGCCTGTCGGTCGCCTTCAGCGCCCGTTGCATTCCTGAGGCTGTCAATCGATTTACTTTGCGAAAGGAGGATAGCCGATACCTTTGCCTTCTGGTCGTCCGTAAGCGATAGTCGCTTATCGATCATCTCGAGGTTGCGTTTTGCCATCTCTTCGGGGTTAAACTGCGGCCGTTGCTGGGCCTGACTAAGTGAAATCGTTCCCGCCAGAAGAGCGATTAACAAAAGATTCTGTTTCATAATGGTTCTTTTGTTTATATAGACTCATGACCGCCCAACTGGTTTAATCGCTGGAAAACAAATTTTTATCTCTTAGTTTTTCGACTGGTTGATCTGGGCAATGGACTTTTGCATCTGAGCCATCATAGCAGTGAGACTTTCCATCGTTGGTTCGGGGGCAGGGTCTGGGAATGTCGTCGATATATAGGCCTTAGCCTTCCATACTTCCAGTATGTCTTCTGCCTGAACCGGATAAGGATCGTAAACAGGATTGTCTGAGATCAGCTTTATCGTTTTATTTTCGCGGTACCTGTTACCTGCACGTTTGTATACAATGCCATCAGATTTAGTAATAAAAACATAGGTTTCGCCAACTTTCACATCCGTCCAGTTTTCAATATATTCTCCAATGATGAGTGTGCCTGGCTGCAGAGGAAGCATCGAATCCCCCTTCAGCTCGAATGCGCGAAACGTACCCTGCGGGAGGAAGGGGAGCCTGAATTTAGGAAGCTCACTGATATATTCAGGGTCTGCATAACCGTTAAGATAACCCGCACTCGCTTTCACCGGAACAAGTTCGATATTCTCGCGATCTTCTGAATCTACTGAAATGCTAAGCACGCGAACGCCCGAAGGATCAACTTTTGGCTTAGGTTTCCACTTATCATTGATCGTTTCGTTGATGAGCTCATCCATGCTCAGTTCGTAAAACTCTGCGAATTTTTTTAGCAAATCATATCTGGGCTCCGCGCGGTCTTCTTCATAGGCTCCGACCAGAGATCTCTTAATCTCCATATTATCAGCAAATTGCTGCTGTGTAAGGCCTTTGTTTTTCCGTAGGTATCGTAGATTGTTAGAAATGTTCCGCATTTTAAAATAAATTTTGAATTACTAATATTGTTAGTATATTTATGCCAATAAAATTAGCAAATAATTCTAATATATAAAGGCGAAAAGTCATGAAAAGATTTGTTTATGTAATTACAGACAGAAACCGTACATCCCTTCATGTGGGCATGAGCTCCGATTTGTTAAAGACGATCAGTTTTTATAAGGAGATGCCGAACTTGTTTTTCGATAATGCCAGCCAACTTAGCAGACTGATCTATTTCGAGGAGCTTTTAAATGAAGAGGACGCTTTACAGCGTTTCAACGAGATCTGCAAATATACAAGAGCTCAAAAAGAGAAACTGGTTCGTGATGTTAATCCGGATTGGATTGATCTTGCAATTGGTTTAGAATATGAGGAGCAAGCTATGAAGGCAGATATCTCATCGCTTCTCAGAATAAGAAAAGCGGCCTAAATTAACCGCTTTTCTTATTATTCGTTCCTATATGGATGACTGGTATGCTTACCAGCCCGGGGCGAATGTCAGACCAAATACTCCGGCCTTGATGTCTTTGCGTTGGAAAGGAAACGCATAGTAAGGCTCCAATACAAAATAACCGAACATATTTACCCTGAGTGAAATACCCGCACTCATGGCTGGTATCCGCTCGATGACCGACCTGTTTGAGTTGTTGTACGTAGGATCGGTAGAAGGGATGTCAATTACCTGGCCGCCATCAGAGGCTTTCCATCTTAACTTGGAATTTTGGTTATACGCGATACCGATATCAAAAAACAGGTTAAGATCACTAAACAGAAACTTTGACTCCAGAGCTGCAAGCTTCTCAGGACCGGTAAAAGGCAGGCGCACTTCAAAGTTAGCTACTGCAATTTTGGAACCGGATAGTTGATCAAATGAAATACCCGCATTATTTACTCCATTGTTCGCATAAAGTGAGCTTGATTCATAACCTCTGATCAGATACGGATATCCGATGAAGAGGGGATATAGTCCTGTTTGATCTTTTCCAAAGCGTGTATAGCTGTAAAAACGGCCTGCAAATGTCACTGGCTTAATTCTGACGTATCTGCGAAGATCCGCACTGAAGGCGTTGAACGTGTAATCACCTACATAGCTTTCGATCCCTATGCGGAAGCGGAAGCCGCTTAAGGGCGACGTTACACCGGAGAATGAGTTGTCTCCCACGAAGGCTGCATTCGTTTGATAGATGGTAAAGGCGTTGAAGCTGTATCCCGGATAGGCACGCTCAAGGCTTTCTCCTTTTAATTTCCGACGGTCTGAGTCGAACGGATAACGGTCAATGCCAGTAACCTGGCCGTTAGGATTTACGGTTGCGGCATAGTAATTAGCTAAACGATCAATTCGATAGCTGTAATAAGCAGCACCTAGCCCTACCTCAAAACGGAAAATCCGGGAGAAGGGATATATTCCAAACAGCTGGACCTGATCTTCAAAAGTACGCATCAGGTCAGTCCCCTCAACATAATTATAACCTGTTTTAAGCGGATTGTCACCTTCCTCTATCTGGCTGACATAGAAGCCTGACAAATAAGGAATATGGGAGATTGAAGTACCAAAGTTTATACGTCCTTGCTGATTGATGTATGCCAGCTGCGCACCGAAGTCCTGAACTTCTCCATTAACAGCCGCAGTGGCAAAGATTTGATTGCGTCCCAGGATATCGCTGAATATTCCCTGCACTCCGCTGGAGAGGCCCGTACCGAAACGCCCTACAGAAGCACCGACTCCATTACTTGCCAGATAATCCAGCTTGAACTGTGGCCTGTATTTTTCATCCGTTATCTGTTCTGATCCGAGCAACTCGAAACGCTCGAAGTTGGCAAGGTTTGCATTGATCAGGTCTACACCTGTTTGCTTTAAGGGCGGGAGCGTGGCTGCATCGAAGTTGATCGCCTTAGGGTCTACGGGCTGAGCCGTAAAATCACTTACCCTGGCATTATAGATCGTGTATTTTTGAGAACGGTAGTAGGAGTAGAGAACATCGTCGTTCCTTGATACGCTCAAGGCTGGGGAATACTCCGTGATACCGCTGATCCCCGTGAAATAATCCGTAAGCTGCTCCACCTGCTTAGTGGCGATGGTATAGCGGTATAGGTTCCTGAATCCATCACGGTTGGATAAGAAAAAGATCTGTTCACCGGTGGACGAAAATTGCGGATTCAAGTTGTTGGCGCCATGAAAGACGTCGATATTGGTGATGGCTTTAGTTGCCAGGTCCATTACGGCCAGACTGTAGGTGATCTCTACGGATGTAGGTCCGTCTTCCAAAGTAGTTCTGTCGCTTGTGAAAAGCAGATACTTTCCGTCAGGGGAAAATGAAGGCTGGTAATCTGAGTATCTGTCATCCGTCAGCTGAGTTACCTTTTTGCTTTTTGTATTAAAGAGATAAAGGTCGCTATAACCTTCCCGCAGACCGGTGAGCGCGATGTCTTCGCCGTTGGGCGACCAGGCCAGATTACTGAATTCCCTGACGTCACCGAGTGATTCGGTCATGAGGAGCTTCCCGTTGCTGATATCTACAATCATCAGTTTGTTTCGGCCTTGCGCGAAGATGGTAAAGGCGAATTTCTTACTGTCCGGAGACCAGGCCCCGGCAGACTCAATGAAGCTGAATTCGTCAATATGCGTGTTTGAAGTCCTGCTTGTCAGCTTTCTGATCACCTTGCCGGTTTGGGCATCTGCAAGGAAGAGGTCAATACTAAAAAGCTCTTTTTCTGATAGGAAGGCTACGTACTTGCCGTCGGGAGATATGGCCGGAGCCACGTTCATTTCCCCTCCGTTTTTATTGTCGATAAGCTTACGTCCCACAGGTACCTGGGAGGTGTCCTTCAGCATCGGACGATATGCGTTTTCTATACTGGTGCGCCATAAGCCCGACAGCGTCCGTTCATCATATCCGAACGTTCTTCGAATGGCATTTTGATAGCCGAACTTGGCGGTTGCTTTGAAGAAAGGGACGATAATAGTATCGCCATAAGTTGAGCCAATGTAGGACCAGAATGCCTGACCATATCGATAAGGGAAATATTTATTGCTTTCGGTAAGATCACGTAAAGAGGGGATATCTTTATTGAGATATGCATCACGCATCCACATGGCGGTAAATGCATCAACCTTTCCGATAGACAGGTATTCGGCCATACCTTCTACCATCCACAGCGGAAGATTGCCGATGTTCTCGAGATTGGTGGAGTCGCCCTCTATTAGCGAGTGATATTGGAAGGCGTGTACGAGCTCGTGTCCTAAAACATGTCGTGTTTGCTGGTTAAGCTGCATCATCGGCATGACCACGCGATTTTTT
The DNA here is from genome assembly GCF_003002875.1 of Arcticibacter pallidicorallinus. Taxonomy (GTDB): domain Bacteria; phylum Bacteroidota; class Bacteroidia; order Sphingobacteriales; family Sphingobacteriaceae; genus Arcticibacter; species Arcticibacter pallidicorallinus. Next base: position 60,801 of record NZ_PVTH01000004.1, on the reverse strand, counting down.
AATCCTTCTGTAACCCCCCCGGTTCCAACACTGATACTGCCGGAGATGGCGGTAGTCTGCTGGAAGTCCGCATGATTATTGTAAAGGATTAATGGGTTTTTCTTAGAGAAAGTGTCTCTGAATACCTGTTGATGAAGGTCGTACCAAAGTTCACTTTCCTGCATGAAGCGCTTAACGAGGCTATCGTTCTTCAGGTAGTAATATAATTCGAAGTGTGGTGATTGGTTGACCTGGAACTTGAGGTTTTTGTATCGAACTTTATTCTGTCCGAAATATTGCGCCTCTGCGGGCACCGCCAGCATGAATAGAAACAGCATGAGAAGGCAATAGAAACCTCCTTTTGGAATATTCTTTACGTTTAGGTCGAAGTGTTTCATATATGTTGATTTATATGGATGCTTATTAAGAACTGACTTCCAGAAGTTTAATTGTTCTGGTCTTTGTTTTGTTTTCTTTCTTCACGTCTCTCTTGTCTTTTTCTTCTTCTTTCTGCGCGGGAATCTTCCGGCTCATTCTCCTGGGTTGTATTTCTGACAGCCGGAGTTTCGTTTCGCACTGGCGGCACGGCAGTATCTTCATGATCATATAAGGATTCGTCAATGAGCAGAGAATCGGGAGTAGCGAGTGAATCGGTTGCAACGGTGTCAACAGAAGAGGTGTCTACCACATACCGTGGAGAAGGGCAGTTGTATTCCCGGTTGATCTTTACGCCTGCTGCGGGAAATGCGCCGTATGTGTACCCGGAGTTGGGGTCTTTGTAAACTTTTTCCATGAAGCGGCCGAATATCGGCAGGGCAGTGTGCGAGCCTTCTCCGGTTCCGGATGTACGGAAGTGAACGCTTCTTTCATCACAACCCACCCAGACGCCGGTTACGAGGTCTTTGGTTATTCCCATATACCAGCCATCTACAAAGTCAGAGGAGGTGCCCGTTTTACCGCCTATCTGGTTGCCTTTTTTCCAGAGGTCCCACTGCCATAAATTTTGGGAGGTCCCTCCGGGCTCTTCCATGCCCCCACGGAACATATATAGCATCAGCCAGGCGATCTCTTCCGTAAGCGTTCTTTTTTGCTCCGCTTTGAATTGCTCCAGCACGCGGCCATCATGGTCCGTTATTTTATCGACGAGGATGGGCTCTGTACGTACTCCCTTATTCAGGAATGTGCCGTAGGCTTTTACCATCTCAAATACAGACACGTCAGCCGAACCTAAACTGATAGAAGGGACCGACTTCAGATCACTTTCAATCCCGCATTCATGGGCGTACTTCACGACGTTGTCCCAACCCACCTGTTCCGTGATTTGAGCGGTAATCGAGTTAACAGATTTTCCCATTGCCCACCGCATGCTCATCTCCATTCCGGAGAACGAGTAATTTGAATTTTTAGGTTCCCAATATTTAGTAGAATCTTCTTCCTCGTATTCGATGCGCACAGGCTTATCGGTGAACTTGTCGCAAGGTGACATGCCGCTTTCAAGCGCCGCAAGATAAGCGAAGGGTTTGAATGTGGAGCCTGCCTGGCGTTTAGCCTGGTTGACGTGGTCGTACTTAAAGTGGTTAAAGTCAATTCCTCCGACCCAGACTTTGATGTGGCCGTTAAACGGATCAAGGGTCATCATACCGGTATTGAGGATACTGGCATAGTATTTAATGGAGTCTATGGTTGAAAATTCAACCTCTTTGTCGCCCTCCCAGCTGAAAATTTTCATTTTCTTGGGAGTGTTCAGGTAATTGTCGATAGAATCCTGGTTGCCGTTATACTTCTTTTTGAGCGCCGCGTATATCGGGAGACGTTGTGCTGCTTTCTGAGGAAAATCTTCAATAACCTTACCGTCGGAGGTTCGCCAGGGCTCCTCATTGCCCCATGCATTGTCAAGTCTCTTTTGCAGGATCTTCATCTGTTCACCTACTGCTTCCTCAGCATACTTCTGCAGTCGGGAGTCGATGGTTGTATAAATTTTCAGTCCTGATTCATAAAGGTCATATCCGTTATCTTCCGCCCATTTGCTGAGGTAGCGTTCGACCGCAGAGCGAAGGTAGGAGTCTCCGCGTTCCTCTTCTGTAATCTGGCCTTTGCGAATCTCGAGAGGAATTTTGCTGTAACGTGTGTATTCGTCTTTTGTCAGATATCCGTACTTCTCCATCTGAGAAAGAACAACATTGCGTCTCTCCAGAGCTCTTTTCGGATGGTTTTCCGGATTGTAGGTAGTGGTCGCTTTAAGCATACCAACAAGAAGGGCAGACTGCTCTATTTCAAGATTTTCAGGCTCCTGGTTAAAGTAAAGCTTTGAGGCTGTTTTGATGCCATAGGTGTTGCTTCCGAAAGGGACGGTGTTCAGGTACATCGTCAGGATCTCTTCCTTGCTGTATTCCTGTTCCAGCTTCATGGCCGTAAGCCACTCCTTAAATTTATAAATAACCGTTCTGACGACAGGGACCTTGCGGATCAGGCCCTGCTGTTTGTTATTCCGGGTACGGTAGAGGTTTTTTGCAAGCTGCTGGGTGATGGTACTGGCCCCGCGTTTATCGCCGGAAACCGTAGAGACTATGCTGGACAAAAGAGATCTGAGGTCAACGCCTGAGTGGTTGAAAAAGCGGACGTCTTCGGTCGCCACCAGCGCATTGATGGTGCCTTTGGGAATCTGATTAAACTCGACCGGAGTGCGGTTCTCTTTATAATATCTGCCTATTAGCGTGCTGTCTGCTGTATAGAGTTCAGACGCGATTCGCATATTGGGTGTCTGGATATCCTTGATAGTAGGTGAGTACCCAAACAGCCATAGGAAGTTCACTTCAATAGCGCAAAAAAAGATGATGATAAAATATAGGAGTATTATAAGATATCTTAGGGGCTTAATCTTGATTTCTTTAAACATATATGTGTCGGAAATAGCTTATCCTTCTATGCAAAAATAGATATTATTGTGTTCGTTGAATGTACTAATCTTTAATGTCAAACCGGTCTGCGTCTTTCAGGAACGGAAGGGTTCTCCTCACTCTGTGAAGTTCGTCGTCTGATATGGAGAAGGTGTACAGGTCCTCATCATTGGGCTTGTAATAGACAGTCTTTCCGTTTGGATCGATGCACATGGAATCACCTGCATGGTACACCTCATTGCCATCATGACCAACGCGGTTTACCCCGATAACGAAAGCCTGATTTTCAACAGCCCGGGCTGGGATTAGGGTTTTCCAATGGGATGACCGCTTTTCGGGCCAGTTTGCCACGACCAGTAAGATATCGTATCCGGCATCAGTATTGCGCAACCAAACCGGGAAGCGCAGGTCATAGCAGATAACAGGACATATTTTCCATCCGTTCAGCTCAACGAAGAGCTTTTCTTTTCCAGGAGAGTAAACACGGTCCTCTTTTCCAAGACCAAAGAGGTGTCTTTTGTCGTAATGCTCGAAGCTTCCGTCGGGCCTCATCCAGATTAGACGGTTGAAGTATTTTCCATCTTCTTTTATTGGAAGGCTACCGGTAACCACGCAGCTAAACTTCTGAGCTTGCTCCAGCATCCACTGCATCGTAGGGCCGTTCATTTCTTCTGCGAGCGTTTCTGCGTTCATGGTGAAACCGGTGCTGAACATCTCAGGTAAGACGATCAGATCAGTCTTTTCGCGGATAGATGATAACCTCAGCGACAGGTTCTTCAGGTTCTTTTCTACGTTTTCCCAGAACAGATATGCCTGAAAAGTGGTTATTTTTAATATGCTCATCAATAATATTCAGATCGTAAATGTAATGACTATGTTAACGTTTTATTCTGATGATTGGTCTGTTGCAAAATCGAAAGTGTAAAAATGGGGAAAAATTATAGCTTTACTGTTAAGAAAGACGATTATTATGATAAAAGGAGGTCGGCAAAGTAAGCTGTTTCTGATGCTCGGAGCCTTTCTGGTGGCCAACACTATCCTGGCTGAATTGATAGGCGTGAAGATCTTTAGCGTTGAAGAATCGCTGGGCATGCAGAAATTCGATATGGATCTTTTTGGTGTACCTGGATTATCTTTTAACATGTCGGCGGGTGTGTTGACCTGGCCCCTTGTGTTTATCACTACTGACCTGATTAACGAATATTACGGACCGAAGCAGGTTAGGTTTTTATCGGTTCTTACGGCTTTCTTAATTGCTTACGCCTTTATTGTTATCTTCTTTGCTATGGATCTGGTGCCTGCAGACTTTTGGGTGAAGCAGGTTGTTGAGGGACAGGAGATCGATATGAATCTCGCTTTTTCGGGTGTTGTAGGGCAGGGAATGTGGATAATTGTTGGATCTATCATCGCCTTTCTCGTTGGGCAATTTGCGGACGTAGCCATCTTTCACAGAATAAAGCGCGCTACCGGAGAAAAGAGCCTCTGGTTACGGGCTACAGGATCAACTGTTGTATCGCAATTCATCGACAGCTTCGTTGTGATCTTTATTGCCTTTTACCTTAATCCGCAATACAACTGGAGCTGGCAAATGGTTGCTGCCATAGGTTTTGTCAACTATTCCTACAAATTTATTGTAGCGATAGCGATGACGCCCATCTTATATCTGCTCCATGCGTTCATAGACCGGTTTCTTGGTAATAGTCTTTCTATGCAGATGCGCAAGGAAGCCGCCAGAGCTGCTTAGTGTGCTTCTTAAAAACAGATAAGTTTAGATTTTCTGGAAAGTAAAGCTAGTTAAAAATATTTTGCAAGTTTTTTTCTCCAGATTATTATTTTTCTATTTTGGGCGGACCAATTATCGCTCATATGAAGGTTATCAGGCTTTCATTTTTATTATTTTTGTTTACCGGGACATCGGGCGCACAGGATATAAACCCCGGATCACGCCTTCTCTCTATGGGGAATACGGGCGTGGCATTACAGGATGTCTGGTCGATGCAGGCTAATCCCGCCGGTATCGCTTCTCTCGCCTGTCCCGCTGCGGCGCTTACCTATCAAAAGAACTATCCGGGTACATCCCTCAGTACGGAAGCCGCTGTCATGGTTTACCCCTTAAAAAAGCATGCTTTTGGCTTAGCCTTTCAGAGCTTTGGTTTCTCAGCCTATAAAGAGCTTCGTATGGGTCTGGCTTACGCCAGGAAGTTCGGTGAAACTGTCTTTACAGCGGTTGACTTCCATTATCATCAGATTTCAGTACCTTCTTATGGTGAGACCAGAGCGTTTTCAATCGACGCAGGTTTCCAGTACAAGCCTTCAAGCGAGCTAATTATCGGGGCGCATATTTCCAACCTCTCCAACAGCTCCTACGACCAGTCTGCGGGAGCCGATATCCCCGTTCAGCTCAGTGTTGGTGCATCCTACCGCTTTTCTGAAGAGCTACTCCTGAGTAGTTCGGTCGTTGCGGCGAACGGCGACAGAGGGGGAGACTTCAGGACCGGTCTGGAATATTGCCTGATGAGTCAACTCGCGTTTAGAGCAGGGGTGGGTATACATCCCTTCAATCAGTATGCGGGGATGGGCTACGTTTTTAAGCGCCTGAGTGTTGATATGGCAGTGAGCAATCATCTGGTGTTGGGCTATAATCCTCAGATATCTCTGGCTTATGTCTTCTAGAGCTTTCATTTTATGTTTAGGAATGAGTTTTTTGATCTCCCGGGCGAGTGCTCAGACAGAGAGTGATCCCTTAATTGAAACGCTGCTCGAGACGATTGCAGAGAACAAAGAGCAGGATAATGACTATTCGGAACTCTCCGAAAGATTGTATTTCATTAGGGAAAATCCGTACGACCTGAACACGGTTACTGCCGAACAGCTCAACGACCTGGTATTTATAAGTCCGATTCAGGCAGCCAACCTGATCAGATATCGTCGGGAAAACGGGGATTTTACAGACATTCAGGAGCTGCAGCTTATTGATCTGTTCGACTGGTCACTTATTGAGCGCTTGTTACCTTTTGTTTTTATCGCTAAGCATGCGCTGCTGGAGAGGCGGGATGTACCTGAGTCGTCGAGGCTTGAGTGGATGACCACCTATGGTCGAATCCTGGAAAGTCAAAAAGGTTATGAAGGCGGCGATTCAATGCGTCATTATGAGGGTGCTGCTTACCGGCTCGTATCGCGTTTGAGGTACTATAGCGGAAACGGGATCTCGGCGGGCCTCACCATGGAAAAGGATGCGGGTGAGTCTTTCTCCTTCGGTAGTGGCAGATATGGCTTCGATTTTTATTCGGCTAACGTCTTCTTGAAGGGTGGACGTACGGTGAAAAAGCTGGTGATCGGTGACTATTCGTTACAGTTTGGACAAGGCGTAGCTTTATGGTCGGGCCTAGGCTTCGGCAAGGGGGCGAGTATCAGCGGGATTGCCAAGGTTCAGTCGGGACTTAAGCCGTATTCTTCAACCAACGAGTCCGGCTTCTTCAGGGGGATCGCCGCAACCGTTGGTCTGCGAAAGTTCGAATTCACACCGTTTGTTTCTTTTAGAAAAATTGATGCTGCCTTGATAGCGGGAGATTCACTGCAATCGACTTCTATAAGTTCGATAGCTGAGAGCGGGCTTCATCGCACGGCATCAGAGTTGAGTAAAAAAGGCTCCGAAAGCCAGTTAAGTTTTGGAGCTGCGTTGCAATACGAGAACAAAGGTTTCAGAGCGGGAACTTTGCTGTATCAAACTCACTTCAGCAGGCCATTACAGCAAAGCGAAACGCTCTATCGAAAATTCGACTTTGCGGGATCTGATCTGATCAACGGCTCTTTGTATTATAATTATACCTGGAAAAATACCTATTCATTCGCGGAACTGTCTCACAGCTTCGGCACCGGCTTAGCCATGATTGGCGGTCTTATGGGCAGCTTATCAAAGCAGGTATCTGCCATTGTTCTTTACCGCAACTATCAACCGGACTATCATTCATTTAATAGTCAGTCTATAACGGAGGGGACCGGTGTTTTCAATGAACGGGGACTTTATGCCGGCCTTCACATCCGGCTGAATTCCAGTATGGAATGGTCTTTTTACACGGATTGGTTTAAGTTTCCGTGGATGCGGTACCGGGTTGACGCGCCGTCTCAAGGGAAAGAGGTTTTGACCCAGGCGGTTTGGTCGCCCAGCAGGCAAACCAAACTAAGTCTGCGTTTCAGGTCAGTTTCTAAACAGCAGAATGACGATATGAAAAACGCTGTGAATTATCTGGTTGTGGTCGGGAAAACGAATTACAGGTTTGATCTGAGCTATAAGATCGGCAGATCATGGACGCTCAGAAACCGGGCGGAACTGACCAGATTCCAAAAGGATAACGAAGCGCAAAGCGGGATTCTGCTGTATCAGGATGTTATTTTCAAACCTCTGGGTGCTCGTCTCAGCGGTAACTGCAGAATTGCTTTGTTTAATACCGGGGGTTTTGATTCCAGACTTTATGCTTTCGAGAATGATGTGCTGTATAGCTATGCGATCCCCGCCTATCAGGATAGTGGACTGAGGTATTATCTTAACGGCAGGTATCGCGTGGGCAAAGCGATAGATTTCTGGCTGCGTTATGCGATGACCGTTTATAGTGGCAAAGAGGAGATTGGAAGCGGACCTGATCTCATTTCCGGAAGGAGCAAGTCTGATATCAAGTTCCAGATAAGGTATGTCATGAAATGAACCCAGTTGATAAACATGTGTTCCTTAGATTGCTGCTGCCTATGACAGCAGGCATCTGCGCCTGTTATTATCAAGCACCGATCCCCACTGCTCATCAGTGGATATTGGTTTTGACACTTCTGCTGATGGTATTCATGCTGATCGTCCATATAAAGTACAGGGAATATCAGCTTTTTTTGAAGCCGTGGCTGCCTGGATTACTTTTTCAGATTTTCGTATGCGCCGCAGCGTTTACCCACACCGGTTCGTTCCTGCTTGGTCAGCAGAAGCAACACTTCAGTAAGCTGCATGCTGAGCAACTTTTGGTGGAGATTTGCTCAGAGCCACAGGAGAAGAGCTCCGTGATCCGATTTGAAGCGCTTGTTCGTTCGGCAGTCTATAGTTCCTCTCATTCGCATGCTGAGGGGAGGTTGCTTATATCGTGTTTGAAGGATTCCTCTTCGAAGTTGAATTTGACGATAGGAGAGCTATTGCTGGTGCCTGCTAACTTTTCTGATATTCAAGGCCCGGCAAACCCCGGAGAATTTGACTATCGGTCGTATATGGGGAATAAATGTGTCTGGCATCAGACTTTTTTAACAACCGCAGAGCTAACGCGCGTCGGAGAGACGTCCGGCAACTTATTCTATGAAGCAGTTAAGCTCCGACAAAAAGTGGTCAGAAAGCTCGAGGGTTATATCGTCGACCGGGAGGCAGCGGCAGTGATCTCTACGTTGCTGCTTGGATACAAGGCCGACTTGAGCCGAGAGATCCTCAATACGTATAGTGCTACCGGCGTGATGCATGTGCTGTCTGTTTCAGGTATGCATGTTGCGATTGTTGCCGCTCTTGCCGGATATTTATTTGGCTTCTGGAAGGGACGTAAGATAAACATCGTTCAAGCCTTGCTAATCGTTCTGTTTGTCTGGCTTTATACCTTGCTTTCGGGTCTTTCTGCAGCAGCATGCAGGTCAGCGGTTATGATCAGCTTCGTGATTGCCGGCCGGCTAATTAACCGCAATGCAGATATGATAAACTGTGTGTCTGCTGCTGCATTTTTTCAGCTTCTCATCAGGCCTTTCTGGTTATTCGACGTCGGTTTCCAGTTGTCATATATCGCGGTATTCGGATTGGTAATATTTTATCCGCCAATCCATGCAAAGCTTAAGTTCAAGTCTGCGGCAATTCAGGCTATATGGTCATATATTGCTTTTTCTCTTGCCGCGCAAGTCGCAACTTTCCCTCTCTGCCTGCACTACTTTAACCAGTTTCCGGTATATTTCCTGGCAAGCAATCTTTTCATTATGCTGCCCGTCACAGTGGTAATGTATGCCGGCGTGGGATTTCTGTTGATGGCATTTTTTCCGCCGTTTGCTAGTATGCCCCTTCGATGCCTGGCCTCGGTGATGGAGTACGGCATCTCTCTGCTGAACGCAGGTTTGCGGTTTATAGAGAAATTGCCTTTCTCAAGCCTGCATGGCTATCATCTTCATATTACGTTCTATATGCTCATCTATGTTCTGATTGGTTTCTTGTTTGTTGTAATGACAAAGAGGAGTAAGATGGCTATTTGGTGTACGCTGATTCTGTCTTTGTGTATTGCTTCGATTTATACAGTAAGCGGATTGACCATCTGGAAGAAGAAATCAGTGGTTTTTTACGCAATTAGAAATCACGTCGCCGTGACCTTCAATCGAAGAGGTATAGCGACAGTTCTCTCAGACATGGAGGTCGATGATAAATCTTTAGCTTACTCAGTGATGCCTCTTTTACGCAACAGAAACCTGCGTATAGATAAATTTGTGCACCTGGATGGTTTCTTAGAGGAAACTGACAGGAGGGCGTCTGCCCGGAGGGTACGCTTTCAGAATCTGGAATTTGAAATTATTGATGACGAGTGTTTAATCCCGGGTACGCCCGTTCCCACAAGCATTTTGGATAGAAGTCAGCATCAGGTAGCGAACTCGTTGTCGCGAAAAAGGATCATCTTTCTGCACAATAATCCTGCACTGGCGCTTCCGTTGTTTATAAAAACCCAAAATATCGGGTACGTGGTGATCGGAATGAAGAATACGGAAAGAAATATTGATAGATGGTTAACACAGGCAGATTCTCTGGGAATTCCCTGTCATTCACTAAAGCGATCAGGAGCCTTGGAGCTTGATACTGAGTACTTTTAAGGAAAAGATTGGAAAAACCCTTATCTTGGTGAGATAAGGGCTTGGTTTATAATTAGCCAGATGAGCTTGATCAAATATATGTAAAAATCTTGTGTGTCAAAGTTTTTTTTGAATTAAATGAAAATAATTTTGTCCGATGAGCGTTGCCGGTCAATTCAGCCAGCTTTGTCCAATAAAATAATAATAAAAGCTTTTTTGAATTCTTTTTAAACAGTGTTTCTTTCCAGGTGTTGTTGTTCTAAACATCTATAAAACTCAGCTATGAACAATCAATTAATTGACACATTGAAAGACTCTTTAAACGGTCCGCTTCTTCAAGATAATCCTGATGCCAATGTCAGCAAGTCGGAGCGCATCATTTCATTGGGTACCGGAGCATTTATTCTTTTCAGCGGGATAACGAATATTTTCTCGCATCCTCTCATTTCGCTAGGCAAGATCATGATTGGCGGGTCTCTTTTACAACGTGGCCTCACGGGATACTGTCCTCTTAAGTCTTCGATAGACGATTCGTTCGAGAGCCCTGCGCCACTACCTTTAAATTCGCCTCAAGCCTATCCGAATTCTTAAGTTTGAAGTGAACTTTCTATAATAACCTTTACGTTTCGAGGCCTTAACTCACCGAGCTATGGCCTCTTTTTTTTGCATCATTAAAGCCGTTTGACATGAAAGCCATCAATCCCTTTACAGGAGAGCTTATTAGAGAATACCAGACCCTTTCAAAGCCGGAAATAGATCGTAAACTGGAGACGTCACAAGAAGCCTTCCTTAACTGGAAAACCTTGTCGTACGGCGTCCGTGCCGCATACCTGATGCGGGTAGCTGAAGCACTGGAGCTTAAAAGCCGACAGCTTGCAGAGCTGATGGCCGCTGAGATGGGAAAGCCCCTGAAGGCGGGGATGGGCGAGATTGAGAAGTGTGCGTTGGTATGCCGCTATTATGCCAGACACGCAGAAGAATTTCTTAAGCCGGAAGCCGTTGATACTGGCGCCAGTTTGAGCTATATCGCTTTCCAACCGCTGGGAGTCATCCTCGCCGTGATGCCCTGGAACTTTCCCTTCTGGCAAAGCTTCCGATTTCTGGCACCGGGACTCATGGCCGGCAATACCGCGGTTCTCAAACACGCTTCCAATGTTCCGGGTTGTGCGCTGGCTATCGAGGAAATACTGCGTGATGCAGGTCTTCCGCAGGGCGTTTTTCAGACGCTGTTGGTTAAAAGCACTGAGGTCGAAGAGATCATTAAGAATCCAATCATCAAGGCAGTGACACTTACCGGAAGTACAGGTGCGGGAATGAAAGTAGCAGGACAAGCGGCTTCTTTATTGAAGAAAGCAGTCCTGGAACTCGGTGGAAGTGATCCTTATATTGTTTTAGAAGATGCTGATATCGAACTCGCCGCTGCCAAATGTGCGGAAAGCAGGCTCATTAATACAGGCCAGAGTTGCATTGCTGCAAAGCGCTTTATTGTAGTGGAGCAAGTTGCAGAGAGCTTTACAGCAAGCTTCAAAAGGAAGATGGCAGCGAAGCAGCCAGGTGATCCGATGGACGAAAATACGGAAATAGGTCCTATGGCTACAGTAGAATTGCGCGACGAGTTGCATGCACAAATTCAGAAAAGCATAGAGGCAGGTGCAGTCTGCATTCTGGGCGGCAAGATTGAGCAGGGATCCCATGCACTTTATCCCCCGACCATTCTTACTAAAGTAAAAAAAGGGATGCCTGCCTACGATGAGGAAATGTTTGGACCGGTAGCATCCGTCATCGTAGTAAAAGACGAAGATGAAGCAATCCGGGTGGCGAATGATACGGTCTTCGGTCTGGGATCGGCGGTTTTTACGGAGGACCTGCAGCGCGGCTCCAGGATCGCTGAAAGGATGATCGATGCTGGTTGCTGCTTCATCAATGACTATGTTCGCTCCATCCCCGAACTTCCTTTCGGTGGAATAAAGCAGTCTGGTTACGGTCGGGAGCTAGGCGTCTATGGCATTAAAGAGTTTGTCAACGTGAAGACGATTTACCGTCCCTGATCTAGCGGAACTTGTCATACGTGCCTGGCTTGACGCTTTCGCTGAGGAAGTGATGCTCTGCGCCAGTTAGCTCGGTGGCGGAGGTAATGTCTACTACATCACGCAGCTGTTCGAGGGTGCGAATGCCCACTACGGCGGAGGCTACAGGCTGCTTCTTCAATGCATACATGACGGCCGTCTGGGAAGCGGACCGCTTTGTGCCTGCTACGAAGCGGACCGCCTTGGCTGCAGCTTCTACTTCTTCGGCCGAATAACTGAGATATTCTCGCGCCGGCTTGCCTGAAAGCAATCCCTGAGCGAGGCTGCCTCGTGCAAGTACGGATATCTGATTCTCTTGAAGTAGTTTGATTACGCTTTCTTCAGGCCGTCTGTCAAGCAGACTATATTGCATCATTACGCTAACGATAGCTGATCTGTTCACATACTCCTGTATTACCTGCGGACGGATTGAGGATATTCCGTACGCCCGGATTTTGCCCTGCTCTACCAGGATATCGAAGGCTTCTATTATTTCATCTATTGGGTCTTCTATAGTGCCCCCGTGCAGCTGGTACAGATCGATATAATCGGTTTCCAGCCTTCTGAGACTGTCTTCCACTGCGCCTATTATATAGTCTTTTCCAGGCGCCCAGTCCCATCCGCTTCCGTCAGCCTTCCACCTGTTTCCTACCTTAGTTGCCAGGATACATTCACTGCGTCTGCCGTGGAGTAACCTTCCGATCTGCCTTTCATTTTCTCCCTTATCATACAGGTCTGCGGTATCAAAAAAGTTGATTCCCGCGGCGATAGCTTCGTCAATAATGCGCTTGTTTACCTGCTCATCATTCTCAAGAGACATGCATCCGAACCCAATGTCGCTGATGTGGAGATCTGACTTTCCGACTTGATTGTATCTCATACCGTTCTTCTATACTTTCTAAAATAAGCTTATTTAATCTATTCTGCGCCTGAAATAGGGATATTTCAAAATTGTTGCTAATTTCCCTGTCTAATAACAGATATGCAGGAAAAAGAGTTTAGACCAGAGTTATATGTTGTGGGAGCAGGCCCGGGAGACCCCGAATTGATAACAGTAAAAGCCCTGAAGGTCATCCAGCGAACACCGGTAATTCTCTACGATAATCTTGCGAATAAGGAGCTTCTCGACTTTGCACGCGCCGATTGCGAACTGATTTATGTGGGGAAACACCCTTACGGTGATTATACGGCCCAGGAAACGATACACGAGATCATCCGCGATAAGGCCTTTGAAAAGGGAATGGTGGTACGGTTGAAGGGAGGTGACCCCTTCATTTTCGGAAGGGGCTTTGAAGAGGTGCTTTTTGCCAGAGAGCTGGGAATTACTACTTTTTACATCCCGGGAATTACGAGTATGCAGGCCTCTGGTTTTAGTGATATTCCACTCACGCACCGTGCGATCAGTGAGGGGATCTGGGTGTTGACGGGGACTAAAAAGGATGGAGGACTGTCGTCAGACCTGAGGCTCGCTATGAAGAGCAATGCGACCGTGGTAATCTATATGGGCATGAAGAAGGTTCATGAGATTGCAGAAACCTATATCCGGGAAGGGCGGGGCGACACGCCCGCGGCGATCATTCAACATGCTACGCATTATAAAGAAAAGTCTGGAAGTGGCTTAGTTAAGGATCTTCCGGCTATCGCAGAACGCAACCAGCTGACCCACCCTTCGATCATCATTATTGGAGGTGTAGTGGCACTGAAAGACGCTAAATAAAGTCGGTAGAAGCTGCTTAGCGCTTCTTATTGATTGCTAAGCCATAGTTTTACCGTCTGATCAGATTCAGGCTATTTCGGAAGACCGCTGAAGTATTTTCTTCCCCTGACGAAATACTGCCAGACAATTGATTTCCTGTAAAGACCTTTATCATTAAATGGCCGGTTACCTTTACCCCGTTTTCCTCTGTTTTTGCGAAGATCAGCGAAAAATGACCGGTGTGCCTTACTTATTGCCATTGCGTGCTTGAATTTCCCCGCAGATGCGAATTTTAGAAGGCTGATGAAATCCAGCCAAAAGCGCATGAAAATGACGTAGAAGCACTTGTCGGCGTCTAGATTCTTTAATAGCATGGAAAGGTTGTTCCGGAAGTTGAGATAAGTCTTATAAGGATTCTCTGTTTCCAGCGTCCCGCCGCCAACATGAAATACCGTTGAATCAGGGCAATACATAATCTTCAGACCCTGCCGTTTCAGACGCCAGCACAGATCGATTTCCTCCATATGCGCGAAAAAATCTGCATCAAAACCCTCAGCATCTTTCCAGTAACGGCTTTTGATAAACAGAGCCGCGCCGCTCGCCCAGAAAATTTCAGATGACTGAGCATATTGCCCTTCATCCTTTTCGACGGTGTCAAATATTCTTCCCCGACAAAATGGATATCCATAAGTGTCTATAAAGCCGCCTGCCGCTCCGGCATGCTCAAAGAAACCGGGACTGTAGTACGCTCTTATCTTAGGCTGCGCAGCGGCGATAAGCTCATCGCTCTCCATTAATGCGATAACGGGCTCAATCCAGTCGGGGGTTACCTCAACGTCAGAGTTAAGGAGTACGTAGTAGTCAGCTTCTACCTGTTTTAAAACGGTATTATACCCTGAAGCGAAGCCTTCATTGTAGCTGTTCTGAATAATCTCAATAAAAGGAAAATTGGTCCTGACATAAGTCACGGAGTCATCGGTAGAGGCATTATCGGCTACCACGATCCGGAGATTGGTGTATGTCGAATTCACTACTGAAGGGAGAAATTTTTCCAGAAGGGCCTGGCCGTTCCAGTTTAAAATAACGATAGCTACGCTCGGTTTATCTGACATCGCCTTGTAATTCGTTAAACTTCCAGCGTTTATGGGACCATAGCCACATCTCAGGCTTTTTAATTATAATTTGCTCCAGAAAGCGAGTGTGACCTTCTGTGATTTGATGTTCCTGTGTTTCTTTCGGGTTTTCGAACAGTGTGGTGAGATGACATTCATAAAAACCACGTTTGACACGGTCAAGATGAGCATACACCACCGGAATATTCATTTTCATGGCGATCTTTTCGATGCCTAGAAATATCGCGGTACGCTGATTTAAAAAGTTAATAAAATATTGTGTTTCACTGCGCACAGGTGTTTGATCGCCCACCAGGGCCAGGCAAAAGGTGTTCGACTTATTCGTCATCAGTGCCCGTAGTGTACTTTTCATCGGTACCATGATCGCGCCGAACCGGGATCGCCAGCCATTGAGAATTTGTTCGAAGTTCTTATCCGATATCGGCTTGTATACCACCATGCAGGGATCCGGGTAAAGAGATGATATAATAGGACTGCCCCATTCCCAGTTCCCGTAATGCGCCGTTACGATCATAACGGGACGCCCCTGGTTGTAAAAATTCTGGATCAGTTCTTTATTGGTAATATTCAGTCTCTTTTGAAGGGTGGATGCAGACATAGATGCCATTTTTAGCGTCTCCACCATGATATCAACCAGGTTCAGGTAAAACTTTCTCTCGATGCTTTTAAGTTCCTCTTCAGTTTTCTCAGGAAATGAATTCTTTAGATTTACGCGGACTACAGTTCTCCGATATTTTAGTACATGGTATATGACGACGTAAAGAAAATCGGCAAGTAAATACAGTACCCGGAACGGAAGTAATGAAATAATATATAGCGGATATTGGATAAGGCTTTTAAGAACCTTCTTCATCTGTATTTTTATAGTTAATTTCGTGCCAGCAAATACAAACATAGTACATCGTATGCACAAAGGCGCAATCTTTCCTTTATTTTACCTTCCACCCATAGAGTTTTTCAGCCAGATGAAGGCTCACAAAGAGCAGATCGTCATCGAGGCTTATGAGCATTTTCCTAAGCAAACATACCGTAACCGGGCGATCATCCACTCTCCGCAAGGAAAACTTGATCTGATTGTCCCTGTAATCAAGGGTTCCAAGGTGCATACGAAGGTGAAGGATGTGAAGATCAGCTATGACTTTAATTGGCAGCGACTGCATTGGCTGAGTATTCAAACATCTTACAGAAGGTCTGCGTACTTTGAGTTTTATGAAGATGCCTTCGCGAGGTTTTATGAAGACAAGTGGGATTTTCTGTTTGATTATAATCTGGAGCTGCTGCAACTTATTTCGAAAAGCCTGAAGCTTGATTTGCCACATACGTTCAGTAACAGCTATGAGGAATCATATGACGACAGGAATGACTATCGGAAGTCAATTCATCCAAAGATGCCTTCCAGCCGCCCATTTAAAGAATACTTCCAGGTCTTTGACGACAGGAATGGCTTTTTGCCAAATCTGAGTGTCGTAGATCTTCTGTTTAATCAAGGTCCGCAAAGTGCTGCGTTCCTGTAAGCTACCGCTGTCGCCAACCTTGTTACAGGCAGGCGTTCTAAATAACTTTCTGTGAAAAAAACTCTATCTCTGTTCTGAAGTTTAAACCAGTATGCCGAATTCATTTTACTACTTTAGCGATAAATGCAATCATTTGAACTGAACAGAACGGATATTCAGCGCCTTAAGCAAGCGCTTGAAAGTGGGGATGAAGAATTAAAAGCCCTGCTTTCGGAATACCATGCTTCAGAAATTGCTATTCTGTTTGCCAGTCTCCCCCAGGAATCCCGGGATCACATCATTAATATACTTCCTTCAGAAACGGCATCTGAAATCATCGCTGAAATGGATGCTGAGATACATCCTGAGCGTATCCTGGAGAACCTTCACCCCGAACGTCGTTCGGAGATCATGGAAGAGCTGGATTATGATGATGCAACCGACATCCTTAGTCAGCTTTCTGAAGATACCCAGAATGAGATCCTGAGCGACCTTGATGAAGAGGACGCCTCGCATATTCGTAACCTTCTTACATTCGAAGAAGACACGGCAGGGGGATTAATGAACACCCAGGTGCTCAAAGTGAACAGCCGCCTGACCAAGACAGAGGCGCTTGATCAGATCATCAGACAATCTGAAGAGATGGAGGAGTTTTACACCATTAATGTGGTGGATGACAAGAATCTGCTGTTGGGAATCGTATCGCTTAAAGATATTATCAAATCTCGAAACACCGTCCTTATCAAAGATCTTATCAAAGAAGATTTTGTATATGTGAAGGCTAATACGGACCAGGAAGAGGTCGCCCGTCTGATTTCTCAGTACAACCTGACCAGTATTCCGGTAGTCGATGACCGTATGCATCTTCTTGGACGCATTACTTTCGATGACGTGATCGACGTTATGGAAGAAGAAAATACGGAAGATATCTTGAAAATATCCGGGGTTTCTGAGGATGAAGCACTATCAGGTAATTGGCAGGAGGCTGTAAAGAGTCGTCTTCCCTGGCTGGTGGTGAATCTGGGAACGGCTTTTTTGGCTTCATCGGTAATCAGACATTTCGAACCGACAATCAGCAAACTGCTGTTGTTATCCGGCTATATGACCATGATTGCAGGTATGGGTGGTAATACTGCCACTCAGGCACTTGCCGTTACCATCCGACGTATTTCTCTGAGTGATCTGACGGATAATCAGGCTTACCGTACGGTACTAAAGGAATTTACAGTTGGTCTGATCAATGGGGCCTGCATAGGTCTGGTAGTCTTTCTCTTTGCCCTGTTTTATGACGGTAATCTCATGCTGGGACTGGTTACCTTCATTGCGATGACCGGCAACCTTCTGCTGGCCGGTATAGCAGGTTCTTCCATTCCTTTGATCCTGAAACGTATCGGTATAGATCCGGCGATAGCCTCGTCGATCATCATCACGACATTTACTGACGTTTTTGGATTCTTGTTGTTATTGGGACTTGCTTCCAAGCTTCTTTTGTAGCTGGGTGGGCAAATAGGTGGTTCTTGTTATTAATCTTCCGCAATTCTTTGTGTGGTCTTCAGGATATCACCGGCAGTTTTGTTTATAAATCCCAGCTGATCGGCAATCAGCCTGCTATCCTTATTGTCGTCTGCCGGAGAAAGTTGAGGATCAGCTGCGAGATGGTCTGCTTCCCGAAAAGGCTCATCATCTCCCTGCAGCTGAGTAATTCCCTCGCAAAGCTGGTATAGAGCTCTTCGGATCAATTTAATGTGTGCGTGGTTCGCCTGTCGTGTACCGTCATTCCGCAAGGCGGAAATTAGGGTGGCGATATACGAAGAAAGCATATGATTCAACACCATGAATTTGCTCGCTTCGCGTACTTTGATTTGTTTGCTTTTCGGTTCAGAGAGCATGCGCTGATAAGCTGACGCAAGATTAGCCGAAGATACATACAACTCTTTCCTTATCAACTTATATTCAGTTAGGTCAAGCTCTTTACCTAGCAGGCCTTCAGCAACTTTTGTTAAGTACTGATAGTTGGCAATCAGTAACTTCCGCATGTGTTTTCTCAATTGAGGATACTCCCATGAAGGGAAAAGGAGATAGCTGGCAATGAAGGCAATGAAGGATCCGATGAAGGTGTCCATAATTCTTTCCTGCACCAGGCTTAGATTTCCCAGTCCGATAAAGCTGAACATCAGCAGAATATACGGGGTCATGAACAGTACGCTCACTACATAGTTTAGCCTTTGAAAGCTGTAGGCCCCGATCATAAATATCATTAGAAAGAAGAAGCGTATCGTTGTATCCTTTACGTAAAATACAATGAGTGCTCCAGCAATTCCGCCAATGATGGTTCCTATTAAACGTTCATAATTTCTGGTCTTCGTCAGGCTGAATCCGGGCTTCAGGATCACGACGATTGTCATCAGAATCCAGTAGCTATGATGGCCCAGCGGAAGGAGCTTGGATACGCAATAACCCAGCATCGCTACAATTGCCACACGAAGTGCATGCCGGAAGGTAGAGGATTTAAAGCTCAGGTTTTCAATGAACAATTTAAGGTCTATTGTTTGTGTTTTGACGAATCTGCCTAAATCTTTTTCATTACTTACCCTAACATTTTCCAGGCCTTTCTTGCTGAAATAGCTGTACATATTTTCAATGCGGCTAACCATGTTCCGCACATTGATCAGGATCTTTTTCAAGACCAGGTTGTTTTCGGTCTGATCAATTTTCAATTTCAGGCTTTCGAGCTGTTGCTGGAAATCCTGAACTGGCCTTGGTCTTTCGTTCGCGTTGATATCGAAGCTCATATTGTCGAGCTCTCGGGCAAGGTTAAAGATGATTTTATTAAAGTCTTTTAAAATACCGCTCGAAGCGTAGTTGTTGCGTATGGTCGTGTAGTCGTAGTGAGTGGCCATCGTCTGTTCGAACAGATCAATGATATCAATAAACACCAGCGTGAGTACTCTCGCCGTGTTGGTTGGATCTTTCAGAAACATCTTGTTTTTGAAGATGATTTCCCTGACATTATCCTGTTGCTGATGAACAATGATCTGCTGGTCGATTAGCTTTTTGTAGGTATCATCAAAATCTGCCTTCTCGTCATAAAAAAGGGCCTTGAGCTTCACATATTCAGCAACCTGCTCGATGCATTCAGCGATTGCGTGCTGAGCGATGCGGTAGGGGCGAAACTGGGAGACAGCTAAACTCAGTCCCATATACCAAATTCCGCCTGCCAGAAGAAAGCCGGTATACTCAAAGATAGTCTTGACGGTAAAGTCCTGGTCAATATTAATAATCATAATCAGCAGGACTGCTGTCCCTATGGCTGACGCACGATTTCCGAAGATATTGAACATGGAGAAGAAGAAGCACAGGAAGAAAACCTCCGCCACGATAAGCAGTGGGTAGTCGTTTATAAGTCCGGTGAGAAGGGATACGATTACCATAAAGAGTATGCAAAAAAGCATACCGTTTCGTTTATGCACTACCGGGCCGGGATTATCGGGAATACTCGTTGTAATAGCTCCCATAGACACCGCAATCCCGGTTTCCAAATGTCCTAACTGGGAGAGCAGGAGCGGGGGAAGTAAGACTCCGAAGGAAATTCTGAGGCCGTCTGCAAAATATTGGCTGTAAATAAAATTCTTTATTTCACGCGTCTGCTTCATAGAAAATTTTGTGGCGTGACGAAGTTAAAGAATGTAATCGTTATCGCGCCTGACTCTAGATATTTGTTTATATAATTTCGTGGATTGCTAATAATATTAGTAATTTTACTCTATGTCAGAACGGGTAAGAGAGAAGTTGAGAATACTGGCTGATGCAGCTAAGTATGATGTATCCTGCGCATCGAGCGGGAGTACACGAAAAAATAAAAACAAGGGCTTGGGGGACACAGGAAGTGGGATCTGCCACACCTATACTGCTGACGGTCGTTGCGTATCCTTGCTAAAGATATTGCTAACCAATTTTTGTATTTACGACTGCGCTTATTGTGTTACGCGTAAAAGTAATGATATCGAGCGGACAGCTTTTACCGTGAAGGAAGTGGTCGACCTGACGATTAACTTTTATAGAAGGAATTACATTGAAGGACTGTTTCTAAGCTCGGGAATTTTTAAGAATGCCGACTACACCATGGAACGTCTGGTTCGCGTCGCAAAAGAGCTGAGGCAGCAGCATAAGTTCAATGGTTATATTCATCTGAAAACAATCCCCGGCGCTAGTGATGAACTAATGAAGGAAGCCGGATTGTACGCAGACAGATTGAGTGTGAACATTGAAATTCCTACAGAGAGCGGACTCAAGCTTTTAGCACCCGACAAGGATCGGCAAGACATGATTCGTCCGATGAATTACCTCAAGAACGAGATTATTCAAAATAAAGAGGAACGGAAGCTTTTTAAAAAATCTCCCTTATTTGTTCCTGCCGGGCAGAGTTCTCAAATGATCATAGGAGCTACCAGGGAGACCGACAAAGATATTATGTACACGGCCGATAGCATGTACCGTAATTTTAGTCTTAAAAGAGTTTATTACTCCGGATACGTCCCTATCAGTAACGACAGCCGCCTGCCTATGCTGAATACTGCAGTTCCGATGGTTCGGGAAAACCGCCTGTATCAGGCAGACTGGCTTATGCGCTTCTATGGTTTCAATGTGCGCGAGCTGCTCAATCCGGCGACTCCACACCTGGATCTGGATATCGATCCCAAACTGGGTTGGGCCTTAAGGAATCTCGACAAGTTTCCAATAGATATCAATAAGGCGGATCTTCAGCTTATTCTGCGCGTTCCCGGTATTGGTGTCCCGTCTGCCCAAAAGATAGTCTCTGCCCGCATCTATCAGCGCTTAAATTGGGATCACCTGAAAAAGCTTGGTGTTGCCCTTAACCGCGCCCGGTTCTTTATAACCTGTAGCAGTCGGGAGTTTGAGCGTCGGAACCTCTCCGCTAACCAGATCAAGCAATACATCCTGTCCACATCGGCTAGTAAATATCTTAAAAGTCAGCCGGCACAACTCGAATTATTTACATGACGCTCTTAACATTTGACGGCAGCTGGTACGGTCTTCTATGCTGTATCTTTGATGTCTATGACTATAAACTGGGTGCTGTGTATGTAAGTGCGGATACGCATAATCAGACAGACGCCTTCGGTTCCGAAAGAATCGTTTATACGGATCCGGAACACGCGGCACGTGTATCCAAAGGCTTAGCCGGGAAGCTCTCCGCAAAAGCGATGGGCGACTTATATGCCTGCTTTCTTTCCGAACTCCCGGAGGCTCCATCTTTGATCGTTCGCTATGCGCGGGCTGTGTTTTCGAATGGCCTGACTGAAAATGCGTTTGGTAATGCCGATTTGTTAAAAGTCACGCAGATCGCAAAGATGGTAAGCCGGGAGAGACACCGGATGAAAGCGTTCATACGTTTCCAGCTTACCTCAGACAATATTTTTTTTGCAGAGATTGAACCGGACTTCAATGTCATCCCTTTAATTGCCGGACACTTTAAGGGGCGCTATGCCGATCAGGAATGGATCATCTATGACAAGAGAAGAAAGTACGGTATCTATTACGATTTGCAGAAGGTAGAGGAGGTGCAGTTCACTTTTAGTGAGGGTAAAATAAATTCCAACGTCTTTGCAGAGTCCGAAGCATTATATCAGAATATGTGGAAAGATTATTTCAAACACGTTTCTATCGACTCCCGTAAAAATACAGCCCTGCACTTGCGCCACGTTCCTAAAAGATACTGGAAGCACCTGATCGAGAAACAGGTTTACTGAGTTTGTCCAGGCTCATTTTGGTCTTTCTTTTTCTTCTTAAATATGCCGATTCCTTTTTTAAATATCCGCTTGAAAAAGCTTTCTTTCTTTACAGGCTCTTCAATGATTTCATCCTCAATAAAAAGCGGACAATTTAGTCGCGCGGCGACATCTGCGTTCAATGGCTTAAACTTACTGTAACGATAAGACGAGAACTGTGGCTTAGCCGTTAAGCTTTTCATAAATGTAGCCCAAACAGGCAGTGCAGTATTCGCACCCTGGCCGAGCTTCAACGACCTGAATCGAACCAAAGGGTTTTCTGCTCCCACCCAAACACCTGTTACCAGCTTGGGCGTAATGCCTATAAACCATCCATCAGCCTGATTTTGCGTCGTACCGGTTTTGCCTGCCATATCCATGCTCAAACCAAAGTCTGTCTTTAGGCGTGAGGCACTGCCGGCGTCGACAACGCCTCTCATCATCTCCAGCATCGTTGCTGCATTTCTTGCAGAGATGACCTGCTTCCCTTCAGATTTTTTCGCCGCATGAATCACTCTGCCATCCCGGTCCTTTATCTGCGTAATAGAAACCGGTTTGACAAGGCGGCCCGTATTGACGAAAACCGTATAAGCGCCCACAAGTTCCAAAAGCGATAGGCTGGCTGCTCCCAGAGAGATGGAAGGCACCGTGGGTATCTCACTCGAGATGCCCATTCGATGTGCTAAGGAAATCGTTTGAGAAATCCCGGTTTGCATCATCAGCTGTGCGGAAACGGTGTTTACTGAATAGGCCAGCGCCCCTTTCATGGAGTATTTTCCGGAATAGCGCCCATCCGCATTTTGAGGTGACCAGTTCTCGAACTGCGGATAGGTCACGCGTTTATTTTCAATCAGGATGCAGGGATCGATTCCTTTCTCTAAGGCCGCAGTATATAAGATGGGTTTGAACGTGGAGCCAACCTGGCGCCGCGACAGGATATGATCGTAGTTGAATACCTGGTGGTGGATGCCGCCTACCCAAGCTTTTACATGACCCGTCGCCGGTTCAATGGAGATCAGACCCGTATTCAGAATCTTTTGATAGTATTTAATGGAGTCGAGGGGACTCATCGTGACCTGTTTGTTTCCTCCCCAGGCAAAGAGCGTCATAGCTCGCTTTTTGTTGAAAGTTTCACGGATAGCCTCTTCGGACTTGCCGGCTTCCTTTAAAAGCGTGTAGCGATCTGACTTCTGCATAGCGGAGGTGATTACTGAAGTATTATTTCCCCATGGAGCTTGGTTGCGCCAGTGAGCGTCAAATATTCGCTGGAGTTTGGTCATCTGCGTACGAACCGCGCGCTCCGCTTCAAGCTGTATGCGCGAATCTATCGTTGTATAGATTTTCAGACCGTCGGTATAAAGGTCATAGGGCTTCTCGTCTTCATCCAGATGAGTCTCGGTCCATTTAAGAAGTTCCTTTCGTAGGTATTCTCTTAGATAGGGGGCTATTCCTTGTCCGGCCCTGTTTTTATTATAGCTTAGAACAAGAGGTTGAAGCCTGATCGAGTCAGCTTCAGAGTTGCTGATATAGCCCTCCCGAAGCATTTGCCCAATAACGACATTCCGGCGTTCCAACGAGCGTTGTGGGTACCTTGCCGGGTTATAAGTGGTATTTGCCTTGAGCATACCAATCAAAACCGCTGCCTCCTCCATCTTCAAATCTGCGGAGGCTTTGTTGAAGAACACTCGCGACGCCCGTTCAATTCCATAGATGTTTCCTCCCATGGGCACGGTATTGAGATAGAGCTCGATAATTTCTTCCTTGCTGTATACCGATTCCAGTCGTATCGCCGTGATCATCTCACGAACTTTATTAATAGGAGTGCTAAAGAACCTGTGAGATGTTCTCGGGTAAAGGTTTTTCGCTAACTGCTGACTTAAGGTACTTCCGCCTCCCGAGCTTTCGTCCTGCAGAAGAATCGTTTTAACGATAACGCGCAGCAAGCCACGCATATCAACACCCCTATGCTCATAAAAACGTGCGTCTTCGGTTGCAACCAGCGCCTTCACAACAAAGGGAGAAATAGACTCATAACTTACGTTGGTACGATCTTGAACGAAGTACCGGCCTATCAACACACTGTCTGCAGTATAGATCTCGGATGCGCTGTTATTCTGAAGCGATTTAAGCGTTTTCTTCGTCGGCACTTCGCCAAAAAAACCGAAATAAATGCACAGGTAGAATAGAAAGCCGGCCACAATGAGGGCCAGCACTATTTTGACGAAGATCCGGAGTGCGAAGGAGGTAGAAGTACGCATCATGGATGCAAATATCAGACTTCCAGAACAAAGAAAGGAAATTCATATCCTAGACGTGACAAAATTGGTTTGGCCACATTATAAACGGGCACGCCGCCAGAAGTCTCACCCTTAAGCTGCCCAACATGTGCGTGACCGTGAAACGCTGCTACAACGTTTCGCCTTGTAAGGGGTTCCGCCAGGCGGGAAGAACCAAGGAAAGGAAATATCTGTTCTGGTTCTCCTTTTACCGTTTCCTTAATAGGGGAGTAATGAAGCAGCACTATTTTTTTGATGCTCTCATGGTCCTGATCCAGTCGCGCCAGAGCCCTGTCAAGATGTAAGGCCTCATCTACAGCTTCCTGGACAAAGGCTTTCATGGCTCCCTCGCCAAACATCGACAGCATATGTCCGTCGAACCCACCCCCAAAGCCCTTAACACCTGCAAAACCCACCCCCTCAACAACAACGGCCTCCCCGTCAAGAATAGTCATATTATTGTTCTGCAGTATTTGTCTGATCAGCTTATGCCGGCCTTTTTCATAATCGTGATTGCCCAGAACGCCAATAACAGGAATAGTGCATGACTTCAACTCCTGAGCCAGGACTTCGGCCTCACCTTCATCACCTGTATCTGTCAGATCACCGCAAATCAGCAATACATCTGCCTGCCGGGATACCTCTTTGAAATATTCAGACCATTTCCCTTTGTCAGACTCCCTGATATGGATATCACCAACAGCAGCTATACGCACTTTTTTATTTCCGTATTCAACTTCGTTTTCCATCCTAAACAGTTTTGATAGTACACACTTTATAATCCCATTCTTTAATATCGATCTTATACTGCGTCTGATCGATTATAGGTCCCCGGCAGACCTTCTCCAGTGATGCAGGGATGTCATATTGTTCCCTGGCCCGTTCCATAAGTTCATCGAATAACCACCGGGGGATGATATCGTAATAATCGGAAGGATAGACGAACTGGAAAATAAGGATTTGAGACAATAAGAGGTGCCAGTGTTGATCCAAACGGAACAGTAGCCTCTTCCAGTCCAGATGTTTTCCATATTTCAACAGCGTATGATTGATATCTGCACTATCATGCCTCTCTCTGTTCTGTACATAGATCTTGCACCAGATCAGTTCTTCTGCCGGCAGAAACTTTACCGGGATACCCTCAAATTCTCCGCTCGGCGCGTGCTCATACCAGGTATCGTCAACAGTACAGATATTGTTTACCGTATCGAATATAATGTCTATAAAAAAATCACCCTTATAAACCTTTGCCAGCCATCTGATGTCCGTCAGTTCAGTCTCATAACCGTTGTCGGCAAAATGCTTGAGAATTCTGGTATACTCACTCGGCTTGCAAAAAATATCCAAGTCCTTCGTATCTCTGAATATTCCCGTGTAGTTGAACATGGCGAAAGCCCCGCCAAGCATGTAGTTCGCGCCGCTGCTGTTCAGTATTTCAAGAGCTTCTCTGTATATTTTATTTGATTCTATCTTCTGTTCCTCGGTTTCAATCATAAAAGTATGCGCTATAAATGCAGTATCTATAACCCGCTATGCCGCTATAATGTTTGAATCGCAAATCATCGATCTGTCATGGATATGATTATCTTTGATGCTGGTATTAAACAGACAGATGAAAGACTTTTCGAAATATTACATCATTCCTGCCTCGCCTGAGGAGATTTATACGGCACTTACGAATCCTGTAACCATCCATTTATGGAGTGGGGAAGAGGCGGAGATGTCTACAGAGCCGGGTTCTGAATTTTCTCTGTGGGAAGGCAGTATCGTAGGTAAAAACCTGGAGTTCGAGCCTGGAAAGAAAATCGTTCAGCAATGGTATTTTGGCGAGCAGCCGGAAGAGTCTATCGTCACCATTAAACTCCATCCTCACAAACAGGGAACCTCCGTTGAGCTAAAACATACCAATATATCAGAGGATGTCTATGACGATATTGTAGAGGGATGGAACGAGGTGTATTTTCAGTCACTGGAAGATTTCTACAGCGAATAGAGGTGTATGATCATCCCTGTTGTTTGCGCCCTGATCGTCGACGATGATGGACGAGTGCTTGCTGCGCGCAGAAGCCTCTCCATGGATCTGCCCGGTAAATGGGAGTTTCCCGGAGGGAAAGTCGAGCTTGGCGAAACACCCGAAGAGGCGCTCATCAGGGAAATAAAAGAAGAATTAGATCTTGTGGTGAGGGTCTCTGCTACACTGCCTGATTATGTTCACCACTATAAAGAAAAAAGTATAAAGCTTATCCCATTCGTTTGTTCAGTGGTGTCAGGAAAGGTAAGCCTGAAAGAACACGAATCCTGGAACTGGTTTAATCGCAACGAGCTCCAACAGCTCGATTGGGCAGAAGCAGATATCCCTATACTAAAGGAATATCTGCTTATAGTAACTTAACACTTTTATTTTCTTAGCTCGAGAACCTGAACACCATCAGATCCGTCGGTAGACTTTAGGATCTGGAGCTTCCGTGAGTTTTCAACTTGTATCCAGGTTTTATTAAACTCATCATCTGCCCCGTGTATGGTAACATAGTTATCGAAAAGATTCCATTTGAATGACGTCAGACTCTCCACCTTATTGTTCAGGATAGAATACTTAACCTCTTTTTCCCCGGTCTTGTTACTCTTAAACTTCATCGTGCCGATATTGGTAACCGTTACTTCATTTTTACCCCCGGGTACGATCCGCTGATACTTCGCAATGTCCCAGGTACCGACAATCTTTTCAGAGCAGGAAGAAAGAGAGACAAGGAAAACCGCTAAAGTGAGGTAGGAGATGTTTTTCATATGTATATATTTTGATCAATAATACGCATTTCGGTATTATTATCAGCGAACAACAGAATCTGATGATTGTTTGTCGCTCTCTGGCATGTAAATAAAAGCCTGAAGGAAAAGTATACAGTATCTCCACTATATCAATATCTTTGACTATAAGCGTTGCATAACATGTCTGAACATCATCATCACGACCATTGCCACAATGGCGCAGCTGGTCACGATAGTATCTTCGGCTCAAAGACTGAACTTCAATTCAGTATCCTTGCCGGATCATTTCTTCTTGTTGGTTTTTTGCTTTCATTTATTCCCGGCGTCAGCACCTGGGTCCCCCTCATTATTTACGTCGCATCTTTCTTCTTCGGCGGGTTTTATGCCCTGAAAGAAGCGGCGGGAAGTTTGGTAAAGGGACGCTTCGATATTGACTTCCTCATGATTGCCGCGGCTTTAGGTGCCGCTTCTCTTGGCGAATGGGCAGAGGGCGCACTACTGCTTTTCCTGTTCAGTCTCGGTCATGCACTGGAGCACTCGGCCATGGATAAAGCGAGGAAGTCGATCTCTGCGCTCTCTGATTTAAGTCCGAAGACGGCCTTCGTCAAGCGAGCAGAGGGAGTTGAAGAGATCCTAATTGAAGAGCTTAGGATCGACGACATTGTCATTGTAAAGCCCGACTCAAAGATTCCGGCTGACGGCGTTGTGGTAAAAGGGAGCGGAGCGGTTAACCAGTCACCCATTACCGGGGAAAGTATTCCAGTAGACAAAGTGCCGTTGGATAGTACCGGTGTTAATCATATAGATATCAATGATGTAAATGCCGAAAATCGTGTGTTTGCCGGCACCATCAACGGAAGTGCAGAGCTCCATATCCGAGTGCTCAAACTATCCGCCGACTCTACACTTTCCCGCCTTATTAAGCTTGTCAGCGATACGAAGGCCAAGAAGTCAAGGACTCAGCGCTTCACAGACGAGGTACAAATACATTACGTGCCTGGGGTTCTCGCGTTGGTCGCTATTCTTCTTTGTGCCTTTCTTTTCATCGATGAAAGCTTCAGTGAGAGTTTTTACCGGGCAATGGCTGTACTCGTTGCGGCGAGCCCCTGTGCCCTGGCCATCTCTACTCCAAGCGCGGTGCTTAGCGGTATTGCCCGGGGGGCACGAGGCGGCGTGCTCTTCAAAGGCGGCGGTCCGTTGGAGGAACTAGGTGGCCTCCGGGCGATTGCTTTCGACAAAACAGGGACACTTACAGAAGGGAAGCCCCGGCTGACATCTGTAACGGCATTAAACGAGTCTTCTGAAGACGAGGTACTGCTCCTTGCCGCCGCCGTGGAACGTCATAGCAACCATCCTATAGCGGCGGCAATCGTAAGAGCAGCGGATGAACGGACTGATCGACCCCTCACCAGGGTCAGCGAAGTAACCTCCGTTCAGGGACATGGCTTAAGTGCCCTGGTGGATGGTTCAAGGGTTCTAATCGGTAACATCTCCTTTTTTGACGATCTTTCCGAAGATGTAAGGAAGCTCGCCTTAGGCAAAGAGAGTGAGGGAAACACGACTATACTCATCAAGAAAGACGATCACCCAATAGGGATTATCACGGTCATGGATACACCACGCCCTGAGGCGGCCGAAACAATCAGCCGATTGAGGAAGTTGGGCATCAAAAGAATGGTCATGCTCAGCGGGGATAACCAACAGGTTGCAGATTCGGTGGCTGGGCAGATTGGGATGTCGGAAGCCTGGGGGGGACTGTTACCCGAACAGAAGCTCGATTCCATAGCCGCATTGTTAAAGCGGGAGGAGCATGTTGCTATGGTTGGCGACGGGGTCAACGATGCGCCGGCTATGGCAAAGAGTAGCGTCGGTATTGCAATGGGGGCCGCAGGGTCAGATGTTGCGCTCGAAACTGCCGATGTCGCACTTATGAGCGACAAGCTCAGCAGCCTGCCATTCGCCATAGGATTAAGCAGGCAGTCTCACCGCGTGATCAAACAAAACCTATGGATCAGTCTCGGGATGGTCGCCATCCTCGTTCCGCTAACCATCCTTGACGTTGCCAGTATAGGTTTCGCCGTTGTTGGTCACGAAGGCTCAACTCTTCTGGTAGTGTTTAACGCCCTGCGTCTGCTAAACTATCAATACAAGGCTTAGAACTGCAACTAAATTTCCACTGGCTTATCCAGAGACATATTTTCCTCCGGGGAACTTATTGATCAGGAAGATCACGGCACCCGATACGATCAGGCAAATGAAAACCGTAAGAGGTATACCAATCAGTGGATATTCATTTAGCCATGGTAGTTTTATTTGGCTAAGCACTAAAACGTGTACGAGATAGATTCCGTAGCTATAACGGTTAATAAATAAGCCTGCTTTATCAGACGGATGCCCGTTCAAACTTTTGAAGAGCATAAACACCCCTACGGAAAAGAGCAAAATACTCGGATTGGCATAACCATACAGCAGAGCATTGAATTTTGAGCTATGGTCTGAAAGCCAAAACGTTCCAATAACGGTAATCATGACTCCCAGGACAGTTAAGCCCAGAGGAACAATCCTGTGGATCCTATTCATGTCAATCTTTCCAAGATAGTACCCCAAAGGCAAATATCCCAGGTACCGAAGCATGTCCGGAATCTTAAAACCCGGGTCAGTAATATCTATCCAGAAAACAAGCGAGAACCAGACTCCGGTAAAGCTCAAGAGCGAGCTGTCTTTAGCACGTCTGATGAGCCCCCCGATAAAAGGGATAAGCAGGTAAAGTCCCATGATCATATAGACATACCAAAAGTGATAGGAAATACGGTCTCCGGACAGCTGTCCCAAAAAGAAGGTAAGGTATTCCAATGCCGACATCTCCCACAGCCGACTAGTCTTAAGTGTGAGTTGTAAAACGCTGTAAGTAAGGCTCCAGAAAAGGAATGGAAATACAATTCTCAGGAAGCGTTTCCGGAAGAATTCGGCGGGCCTGCTAGGCTTGCGTAACAGCAGTGCGCCCGATAGCATGACGAATACCGGAACACAGAAGCGGGCGATGCAGTCAATAATGTGTGCGCTCCACCAGGTGCCTGGAGATACTTGTCCGAACAGCGGAGGTATCGAGGCTGATGCATGGACAGTAATTACACCTATCGTAGCGGCTACACGAAGCTTATCTGCCCAGACAAATTTTTCATTTCTTCCGTTAATACTCATACCAGCGGGTCTCAGGAGCCGAAAATAAAGAAAACCCTGCGTTTGCGCTCTCTCACAAGGAAGAAAATAAAAAGGGCTGTTGCTCCACAGTCGTAGAACAACAGCCCTCCTGAAAAAATACTAAGCAGTTGCCAGTTTGCTTACGTTGCGGTAAACGAACTCATTGTAAATATGTCTTCTCGCGAAACGGCCCGGAGAATCAGCATTGATCAACTTGGTATAAACACCCTTAGGTACGTCAAAATACTCA
Source organism: Arcticibacter pallidicorallinus (assembly GCF_003002875.1). Taxonomy (GTDB): domain Bacteria; phylum Bacteroidota; class Bacteroidia; order Sphingobacteriales; family Sphingobacteriaceae; genus Arcticibacter; species Arcticibacter pallidicorallinus. The sequence continues at coordinate 30,415 of NZ_PVTH01000004.1, read as the reverse complement.
TAAGCACTTCCATCGGCAAACGTAATCTTCAGCGTTTGTGCTTTGTATTCAAAGTCCGCTATACCGCTTGTACCCGTAGTCATGGTGTATTCTTCTTTATTTGCAATCCGTGTTTCCGGCGCTATGCTAACCAGAAAATGGTATGCTTCAATGATCTCCTTGCTCTTTGCTTCCGCCTGTAACTGTTCTTCGGGATTGTCCTGGAATTTATCAGGATGACAATCCTTCATAAAATTCCGGTAAATCGTTTTTAACTCTTTTAACTCAGTACTCTCATTAACTCCTAGGAGCTTTCTAAAATCTACAATCTTCTTCATGAATGTTTTTGGTGATTATTGCCTTTGAAGAAAAAAGGCAAACACGATGCGATATGCTTAATTTTCAAGGAATAAGCCGCAAAGGTAAGAAAATTTCTCGTACCACCAGAACTGCGTCAGCAATTGTTTAGCCAACGACCTCTTAATTCATGTTGACCGAAGGTTTAATGATTTGATATTTTCCGCTTAACTGCATTAAACTGAACATATAAAGAAGTCCATCATAATAAGGATCGAAGTAGCCGTCGGCATAAGGTTCGAGCTTTGCGTTCCATATTTTGTGTACAAAGTCGGCACTGTTTTTCTCCTTGTTCATGAACGACGCAGTCGCAGCAGTGGATATCAATCCGAGGGAGTGTCTAAGTTTTTTAAAGCCTCCGGCCTGCAGGATATACTCCGGAAGGGTACCATCCATATTGAACTGATCTTCGAAAGTGTCCATGCCTCTTGAACGTAAGAAACCTTGAAAACGCTTCGCATAATCCTCCTGCCAGGCTTTATCTTTACCAAACCAGGTGTAATCCATCGAAATGTTCATAGGTACTCTCCAGGAATCGTACCGAAACGCAACAGGGGCCCATGGTGTAGAATGCGGCGCACCGCTGAATTCTGCATAGTCTGGATTCAAGCCTGTAACCGGGTGACAGGTTCTGTGCAGGAAAGCCCGCGCTGTATCGGCGCAGTCTTTGTAAAATTGTTCATGCCCGTCTCTGGCATATAATGCCCAGATCTCATAAAACGCCGGTAGGTGATAGGAGGGGTCAGTCCACTTATAATTCCTGCCCTCGGGTACAAACGAGATCTGCTTACTGTCGGTGTTGATTAGGTTGTAAATGTTACCCGTGCCATCTTTCTTCCACATCTCGTCCAAAATGAACCTCGCTTCATTGTAATAATGGATTCCGGTATCATTACCCCACTTGTTGGCGGCAAATAACAAACTCGTAACATAGTAGAGCTCGCCGTCGGATGCAGAGCCTTCCGAGTTTTTCTTCAGTGTCTTTGGATTGATGCTCCAGGCAAAATATGCTTTCCTGGGTCCATCCTGATGCTGAAGGTACTTCTTCGACCATCTCCAGATGCGGTCAAAGACATCTTTCTTATCGAGCTGTACCGCTACCATCATCCCGTAGGAAAGCCCCTCGGTTCTGGCGTCATTGTTCTTTAGATCCGACACATAGGCCATCGTATCCCCAACTTCAAAGTAGATGCGGTTTGGTCCTTCAAACAAATCCTGATAAGCTTTATTCAGCTTTTTGTCAATATCTGCTTGTTTATAGCCAGCCTCGAGGAACAAACTTGGGTAAGTATTGGAATAAAATGCAGGCTTATCGGTTGATTTCCTGCGTTTTATTACGTTCTGGGCATCTGCATAATTGGATAGCAGAACCGCCGAGAACAGTAAAATGATAGATATGCGCGTCATAAATACGTTGAATACTAATCTTTAAATAATAAAGGTGCTAATACATGTAGGCTACGGCGCCAGGTTTGAAACTCGTGACGGGTATTGGGAGAAACGTAAGAAACCGCGTTAAAGCCGGCAGTTTTCAGAGCCTCTGTTGCTTTTGAGATTCCATCAGGATTTTCGAACTGACCAGTGCTCAGGAAGATCAGCTTAACTTTTGATTTGTCTTTAATTTCCTCCGGTTTATAAGTGCCACCACTCAAAAGGGCATAATGAGAAAATACATCCGGACGCGCAAGGGTAATGGTATGCGTTTCAAACCCACCCATTGACAGACCTGCCATCGCCCGGTTTGCCTGGTTAGGTATAGTGCGGAAAGTGGCGTCTACATAAGGCATCAGTTCGTCCAGCAGAACGGTTTGGAAAGGTTTAATGTCGAAACTTCTTAATCCTCCGGCTCTTGGTCTGACCACATTCGTCATTCCATAAGTCATCACGATGATAAATGGTTTGGTCTTACCTTCCGCGATCAGGTTGTCCATGATCAGATTGGCACGTCCCTGATTGCTCCAGGCCGTTTCATCTTCACCCCAACCATGTTGCAGGTATAATACCGGATAGCGTTTGCTGTTATTCTTTTCATATCCTGGTGGCGTATAAACGAACGCTCTCCGCGAAGTATTGGTGCTTTTAGACGGAAACAGGATCTGATGAACATGTCCGTGTGGCACATCTTTCAACGCATAAAAGTCCTGATCGTGAGCAGGTATTTCTATACCGCTTTCCCACCTGGTAGAACCATAAAAGTTTAAAGCGCCGGGATCATTAAATACTCCGCCGTCGACGGTTACATGATAGTAGTGAAATCCTTCTTCCATCGGCCCCTTGGTTGTGCCTGTCCAAACGCTGTCAGCGCCTTTGCTTAGGACGGTTCCGCCGCTGGTTCCACCAAGCCCCAGACTCACTACCACACTTTGAGCTAAAGGTGCCACGATCCGAAATCGAGCATATCCCTGCGAATTTACCTGGGGATATTCTTGTCCGGGCTGATTAAAGGTGGAGGGTTTAAAGTCGTCCTTGATGGATGGACTGGTTTGTGCGAAACCTGTTCCGCTGAATAGTATCGTTGCTGCAACGATCGCCAGAGTTTTTAAGTTCATGTGATGATTCTATTTCGGTTTATAATAATGGGTTGTTTATTTGAAAATTTCCTGCAGACTGGTAGCCAGAAAGAGTCGGCAGTTCATCCAGGTATGGTAGCCGGGAACAATGTAGGTTTTGAGATTAATCCCTTTTTCCTGATACATCGCGATGTTCTGTTTCACACTTTCGTAGAGAAAATCTTGCGTGCCCACACTGATGGTAAACAATTTCAGTCTGCTGTTGATCTGATCTTTGTCGGGCGACCAGTTGCCGAAGTTTTCCTTAAACTCTTCTGTAGCAGTGTAGGGAGCATAAGAACACACGTAGGCGAACTTGTCTGTATGGGTAAGGCCGATATTCAGCGTTTGTCCGCCGCCTACCGAAAATCCGGCCACAGCCCTGTTCTTGCTATCCTTTAATACCCGGTAGTTGGCTTCCACAAATCCAATCAGATCATTTACCACATCCTGAGTGAATGAAGGCATAGGACGGGGGCGGACATTGCCATAAGGCATCACGATGATCATCGGTACGGCCTTGCCTTCAGCGATCAGATTGTCGGCAATCAGGTTGGCCCGTCCAACTTTCGTCCAGGTCTCTTCAGTATCCGAACCGCCATGGATAAGGTATAACACCGGATAGCTTGTATTACCACTTGCATCATAGCCGGGAGGCGTATAAATGAGTGCTCTTCTGAGCGTATCGAGCGTGGCAGATTTGTAATACCTGTAGTCTATTTTCCCATGGGGTACGTCTTTTAACGCATGTACCATCGGTACCTTCCCAGGAATATCAACAATACTGCGTTTAAACCGCTCGTTTGCAAATAGATATGTGTTGTTTGGATCTGCGACCTGAATGCTGTCCACCAAAAAGCTGTAAGGGTATATGTCCGGTGTAACAGGCCCCACAGTAATGCTCCACAAGCCCGCTGCATCTTTGGTCATCGCTTGTGGAGAAGCCATAAACTCCCCGTCAAGTACTACACGCTTCGCAGTCGGACTAAAGTATCTGAACGTAACCCGGTTGTCACTATGCACTTCAGGCGAATTAGGGGGGACAGGACGCTGAGCTGAGGCCGCGAAGGGTATTAAAAATAAGGCAATAATATAGAGGTATGTTTTCATTCTGAACTATTTAAATAGAAGTTGTGCGGTTTCAGTAACATAGGTTTTAACGTTCATCCAGGTATGTCCGCCCGGCGTAATCAGGCTGGTATGCTTTACCTTTTTTTCCTTCAGAAAATCGATGAACTTGACAGCATCCTGATAGAGGAAGTCTTCGTTTCCTACGCCTATCCAAAACAGTTTCAGATCCTTATTCGTCTTGGCGGGATTTTCGTACACATGCTTAAATGTCTTTTCCATTTCAGGAGTAGACAGGTATGCGCTGTAGCAGCATATCCAGGCAAACTTATCCATATTGCCGAACGCGCTGCGAAGCGTTTGACCGCCGCCTCTGGAAAAACCACCGATTGCACGGTTCTCGCGGTTATTCAAGGTACGGTAATTCTTCTCTACATAGGGTATAACCTTGCTTACCAGGTCCGTTTCAAACATCTTGGCACGATTCACCGCATCGTCACCGTCCCGCGACATCAGATCAGTGGGTTTTGGCAGTCCTTTTTGTTCAGCAATTCTTGCGGCAGGGTTTCCGTAAGGCATCACCACGATCATAGGCTTCGCCTTTCCTTCGGCGATAAGGTTGTCCAGTATGAAATTAGTTCGGCCAACCTTGAAAAAGGTCTCCTCTGTATCGGTGGTTCCGCTGATCAGATAGAAGACAGGATACTTGGTTGATTTATTTTTGTCATAACCCGGAGGGGTGTAAATTACCACTGAACCAGTACTTCCCTCAATAGAAGGATAGAGAGCATAGCTCACCGCCCCGTGTGGAATGTCTCGTACCGCATGTATCAATGGCTGGTCGCCCGGAACATCCAGCAGGCTGCCCTTAAAACGTTCATTGGGAAAGAAATCGACGTTTGCCGGATCCATAACGTTAACGCCGTCTACCCTGAAGCTGTACGGATAGATGTCAGGCTTTATCGGCCCTACAGTTACACTCCATATACCCTGACTATCTTTCACCATCGGCACCTTTCCCGGAGGAAACTGGCCGTCTAGTATCACCTCTTTCGCATTAGGCGCCCGGTAACTAAAGGTGACTTTTTTGTCGGCATGTACTTTTGGCGACACGACCTGTGGTCCGGTTGGCGGTTGGCTCATGGCAAAGCCTGAAATACAGAGCATCGCTCCGATAAACAATAAGCGTATGATTGGCTTAATACGCATAGCTCCTCTTAAATGCATAGGGTTTCTTAAAGGGTAGGTTAAAACTATTGGTTAGAAACAAAAATAGGTACGAGTAATGGTAGTATATCGCACGTTTGACTAAAACTATATACCAAATGTCAAATAGGGACATGATACGCATGAAATGCAGCGATGTCAAGCACTCCCAAAAAAGTTAAACCAAAGTATGCCTCTTAGGCATTTTCAACGACTTGCGGCTTATGAACAGGCTTCCCGGTCACATTCCAAGAACAAAAGCCGATTAATTTCAGTTTAGAGGCTACAATCGATAACTTTACGGCGCACAAGCCCGCCTGACGATTTGTGACACTTCATCACCATTAGATAACAAACCATATTTTGATGAGAAATATTTGCTTTTTACTGGCCGTTTTACTGCTCTCCAGCGCTTGCTATGACAAGAAGAAAGAAGATTCTTTACGCAGAAAAGAGATTGAGCTTTCTCAAAAAGAGCAGGAACTCCTGCTGAAAGAGAAAACACTCCAGATAAAGGAGCAGGAGTTATCTGAGCGCGTAAAGCAACTGGACACCAGTAGCGTGAATCCTGCCGATACGGCCGTATACAACGAAGCTCTGGTGGGTAACTGGGCGGTGAAGATGATATGTACAGAGACTAGCTGTCCCGGATCCGCCATTGGCGATACCAAAAACGAGCAATGGGAAATCGGCTATCAGAACGATGTTTTAATTGCTAAAGCTACGGTAAGGGGAAAGCTTGTCCGTGTTTACTCCGGTGCTTCTACCGGCCGGGGAATAGAGCTGGTTGCCAGACCAAGCGAGGAGCAGGCAGATGCCTCGACCCGAATGGTCGTCAGAATGCAGCTGACCTCGAACGGTAAGCTTACAGGCATCCGTGAAATAATGCGTGCCGGCGACTGCCGGATTGTTTACGCCCTGGAGTTGTCCAAATAATTCGACCCCTTAAGACATGCTTATGTTGATGGTTATTTTATCCAATCTTGAATTTACATTGCCCCTGAGAAATCCGGTCATGATCTTCTCTTTGGTATTGTTTATTATACTTTTTGCGCCTATCCTGTTTAATAAGATCAAAGTACCGCATATTATAGGTCTGATCGTTGCTGGAGTGATTGTAGGTCCTTACGGACTAAATCTGCTTACCAGAGACAGCAGTATAGTGCTGTTTGGAACTGTAGGGCTCTTGTATATCATGTTTCTCGCAGGATTAGAGATAGACCTGAGTGAATTCAAAAAGAACAGGAACAAAATCATTGTGTTCGGGCTTACCACGTTTCTTTTGCCACTCGTGATCGGGTCGCTCGCCAGCTATTACGTCCTGGGATATGGATTCCTGTCTTCGGTTCTTCTCGCCAGTATGTTTTCCACCCATACCCTGATCGCGTATCCCATAGCGAGCCGTTACGGAATATCGAAAAACAGGGCGGTTACCCTGACCATTGGGGGAACAATGATTACTGATATCCTGGCTTTATTGATCCTTGCCGCCATAGCGGGTATGAGCAAGGGCGAAGTGACATCATCATTCTGGGTCCAGCTCGGGGGATCGTGTATTGTATTCGTCTGCGTTGTCTTCTTTCTTTTTCCACCGGTCATCCGATGGTTCTTCAAAAAATTCGAAGACAGTGTCTCTCAGTATATCTTCGTTCTTGCTATTGTATTCCTCGCTTCATTTTTAGCAGAAGCAGCAGGTATCGAGGCGATCATAGGCGCCTTTTTCTCCGGACTCGTCCTTAATAAGTTCGTTCCTCACTCTTCTCCATTAATGAATAGGATCGATTTTGTGGGAAATGCCTTGTTCATTCCCTTCTTCCTGATCGGTGTCGGGATGCTCGTCGATATTACCGTACTGTTTAAAGGGGTAGGTGCTCTGAAAGTTGCCGGTATAATTGTATTGGTGGCGGTATTAACGAAATACCTCGCTGCCTGGATAACCCAGAAAATATTTAAGCTTTCTTCAGCAGAAGGTAAAATGATCTTTGGTCTAAGCACCTCTCATGCCGCTGCCACGCTCGCCATCATCCTGGTGGGTTATAATATTATCGTGGGCGAAACAGCCACAGGTGAACCTATCCGTTTACTGAATGAAGATGTTTTGAACGGAACAATTATACTCATCCTGATCAGCTGCGCCATCAGCTCATTCGTTGTGGAAAAGGCCTCTCAAACCCTTGCACTTGAAGAAGAAAGTCTGGATCAGAGTCTGGATAATCCGGATGAAAAGATCATGATTTCGCTGGCTTACCCCGAAACCGTGCAGGACCTTGTGGATATGGGACTCATTCTCAAACCCCGAAAAAGCAGCATCCCGGTATACGGACTGCATATCGTCAGCGACGAAAATACTTCCGGAAGCAATCAGGTGGCAGGAAAGAAGATGATGGATAAGGCCATCAGTCATGCCGCGGCTTCCGAAAATACGCTGCTTCCTCTCACCCGATATGATATCAACGTTAGTAACGCCATCACCTATACCATCAAGGAACACGGTATTACGGACGTGCTGATAGGACTGCACCGCAACAGTAGTCAGCTGCAGTTCCTTGGACCTGTGGCCGGTAATATCCTTCAGCGAATCAATGAAACGGTATATATCTATAAGCCGCTTCAGCCCATTAATACCTTGAACAGAATTGTCGCTGCCGTTCCGCCGAAGGCAGAGCTCGAGCCCGGCTTCATTCACTGGATCGGTAAGATATACAATATCGCCAGGGAGGCGGCGCTACCGCTGGTGTTCTACGCGAATACGGATACGATCGAGGCTATCCAGACTGTAGACCAAAGCCGGAAGACCATGCTTCAGAAAACGTTCAACGCTTTCGAAAACTGGGAAGACTTCCTCATCCTGAGCAGAGAACTGAAACAAAATGATCTGTTCCTGATCATCTCGTCCCGCAAAGGACACATATCTTATTCCAGGGAACTCGATAAGCTGCCTTATTACCTGCATCAGTACTTCAATAATTTCAGCCTGCTCATCATATTTCCGAAGCAGCTCGAAAGTGGTATCAATATGAAAGATATCGAACAGACGGATGGCAATCTGATTGAAGTCATTGCCGACAAGATCGGAACGGTTAGCAGGGCCGGCTCATTCCTGAGAAGGTTGCTTCGCGGAAACTAAGGGACAGACTCCTTGCTTCTCATAGCCGGAGCTTAAGTATAAAACCTCAGAGTTTCCGTCGCGACTCTGTCATAATTGCGCGCACGGGAATTACTTATCAACACGGTGTCGATAACTATTCGATTGCAATGCGGAACGATATCGCAATTTTGTGACCCCGCTTAAAACGATGGATGCTTTCCCTTTCATCACTTAAGTTCGCTAATTCACAAAAGAAAAAATATCAAACATCTCTGGCAATGAAGAAAATTATCAAGTTCGAAAAAAATGACTGCGCTCCCTGCAATATGGTATCTGCATACCTGGACCTGAAAGGGGTTCAATATGAAACCGTCAATCCATTTGAACATCCCGAATTGGCTATGAAATATAAGGTACGTTCTGTCCCCACAGTCATCGTAGAACAACAGGATGAGATCCTCCACCGCATCATTGGATTTAAACCAGAAGAACTTCAAAGAGCACTCGCGGTTTAGAATATGTGGATTTATTACGATTCCAAAACCGGTAATGTTGAACGGTTTATGGAAAAGGTGAAGGAACTGCGGAACTGGCACCTGCAGCGAATAAGTCCCGATCTGCAAGTCGAACACCCCGGACATCTGGTAACTTTCACAACCCGTATCGGACAAGTGCCCGAATCAACCATGCAGTTTATGCAGCAGTATGCGTCCTGTATCAAAACGGTATCCTCCAGCGGAAACCGGAACTGGGGGCAAAACTTCGCGCGGGCGGCAGATTATGTTTCATGGCACTACCAAATTCCCGTGTCGATGAAGTTTGAGCTTTCGGGGACCAAGAACGATGTAACTAATTTTATTGAAATTTTAGAACAATATACATGATTGCAAAAAAGTGGATCTTACTGAATAACGAGATCATGAGGAAGCAGGACGACGAGTACAGCCTGCATAAAGATAAAGAAGCAGTAAGATCTTATTTCCTCGATTACGTCAATAAGAACACCGTGTTCTTTTACACGTTGAAGGAGAAGGTTGACTACCTGATTGAGAACGACTATTACATCGATTTCTATCAGTGGTACACCTTCGAGGAGATGCAGCAGGTGTACGATATGGTATATGCGCGCAAGTTCAGATTCCCTTCGTTCATGAGCGCCTTCAAGTTCTTCCAGAGCTATGCACTCCGTGATGACTCAGGCGAAAAGTTCCTCGAACGCTACGAAGATCGCGTTGTAGCCGTAGCCCTGTTTTTGTCCAGAGGAAACCTGGAAGAAGCAATGTCACAAGCCCTGATCCTGATCAACCAGGAATACCAGCCCGCCACGCCAACCTTCCTGAACGCCGGCAAAAAGCGTTCCGGTGAACTTGTATCCTGCTTCCTTGATGAAGTAGGCGACAACCTGAACGGGATCGGCTATGCAATCGATTCAGCCATGAAGCTCTCTTCCATTGGCGGAGGCGTATCATTCAATATGTCGAAAGTGCGCGGTCGTGGCGAATCCATTAAAGGTGTAGAAAACCGCTCAAGCGGTGTTTTGCCGGTCATGAAGATCATGGAAGATACCTTCTCCTACGCTAACCAGCTCGGACAGCGTGCAGGGGCGGGGGCAGTATACCTGAATATATTCCACACCGATATCGAAGAGTTCCTGGACTGCAAAAAGATCAATGTGGATGAAAAAGTCCGCATCAAATCCCTGTCTATCGGTGTCATAGTTCCTGATAAGTTTATGGAACTAGCAGAGAAAGACGAGGCCTGTTACCTGTTCTATCCGCATACAGTAAAGCTCGAGTATGGTCAGTATCTCGATGAAATGGATATGGACCAGATGTATGAAGCGCTGATTACCAACCCGAACGTCAGGAAGAAAAAAATTAACGCCCGTCACCTGCTGGTGAAGATCGCGCAGACCCAGAAAGAAAGTGGGTATCCGTATATTTTCTATAAAGGAAACGCTAACCGCGGACACGCTTTAAACGGACTCGGCAACGTGAAATTCTCCAACCTGTGCACGGAGATCATGCAAGTATCAGAAGTCTCAGACATCGAGAGCTACGGCAAGGAAGATACCATACGCTACGGGATCTCCTGTAACCTGGGTTCCCTGAATATCGTGACGGTGATGGACAATAGGCGTGTAAAGGAAGCCGTGAAAACAGCCATGACATCGCTTACTGTAGTGTCAGATATTACCAATATCGAAATGGTTCCTTCCATCAGGAAAGCAAACGAAGAGTTACACAGTGTGGGTCTTGGGGCGATGAACCTCCATGCATTTCTTGCCCGCAACTTCATTATGTATGAGAGTGATGATGCGCTTGATTTCTGCAACGTCTTTTTCATGATGGTAAACTTTTACTCCATTGAGCGCTCCATGGAGATCGCTAAAGAGAGAAAGAAAACCTTTAAAGGGTTTGAATCATCTGACTATGCATCAGGCGTTTATTTCGACTCTTATATCCGTGATGATATCAAGCCAAAGAGCGAAAAAGTAGCTAAGCTGTTTGAAGGTATAGAGGTCCCTTCAAGGGAAGATTGGGAAAGACTTAAGGCCCAGGTTGCCGAGCATGGTATTTACCATGCTTACAGAATGGCGATCGCACCCAACCAGTCGACCTCTTACATTATGAATTCTACGGCCTCTGTCATGCCGGTTGTAGACGTGATCGAAGTACGGGAGTACGGTGACAGTACCACCTATTACCCAATGCCGTACCTGACTAACGATAACTACTTCTTTTACAAGTCCGCTTACGATATGGATCAGAAGAAGGTCCTCCGGCTGATTTCCGTTATTCAGCGTCACGTAGACCAGGGGATATCGACCATCCTGCATACCAATACAAAAGACAGTACCCGTGATCTTGCCGTCTATTATATCTATGCACATAAACTGGGATTGAAATCGCTGTATTACACCAGAACGCGTAAAGCTGGAATTGATGAGTGTGTATCCTGTGCAGTTTAAAAGCAAAAGAAAATACGATGAAGCTATCATGGGGCATTTCACCCGGTAAAATTCACCGCGCTCCCCGTGATAGCTTTAACCTAAAAAATTTAATATCCTGATGAAACAATACACCGCAGTTAACTGGAACACCCCGGACAATGATTATGCAGGATTATTCTGGGAACAGAATATCCGTCAGTTTTGGGTGGATACCGAATACATCCCATCCAAAGATATAGACAGCTGGAAGAGCCTGGAGCCGGGCATTCAGGATGCCTACAAACATGCGCTTGGCGGGTTAACCCTGCTTGACACCTTGCAGAGTCATACAGGCATGCCCAAAATTATCGATCATATTGATTCTCTGCAAAATAAGGCAGTACTGTCGTTTATGTGTATGATGGAGGCTATTCACGCCAAGTCGTACTCAACCATCTTCACTACCGTCTGCAGCACTCCCGAAATTAACGATCTTTTCACCTGGGTTCAGGAGAATAAACGCCTGCAATTTAAGGCCGCAACGATCGACAAATATTACCGGGCGCTGGATAAGTCGCAGATAACCGACCACGAGCTGTTTATGTCGCTCGCTGCATCTGTACTGCTGGAGTCTTTTCTGTTCTATAGCGGCTTTTTTATGCCTCTATGGTTGTGCGGACAAGGGCAGATGGTGGCCAGCGCCGACATCATCAAAAAGATCGTTGCCGATGAGTCTATTCATGGGGTTTTTGTCGGATTGCTGGCACAGGACGTCTATAAGAGACTCGATGATAAGGAAGCAGCTAAGCGGGAAATGAACGAGCTGATGCACGTTCTGTATGAAAACGAACTGAAGTATACGGACGAAGTATATACCGATATCGGCTTAACTGCAGAGGTGAAGGAATATGTTCGCTATAATGCAAACAAAGCGCTGATGAACCTGGGCTTTGACGAAATGTTCGAAGTGAAAGAAATTAATCCTATCGTACTGAACGGTCTGAATGTAGACACGACACAACACGATTTCTTTTCCAAGAAATCTACGAACTACGAGAAGGCAACAGAGATAGTCCACTTGCGGGATGAAGACTTCCAGTTAGCAGTAGAGAATTACATTTAATATCAACAAGAAAAGGGAGGTCGAAAGCTATACACTGCCCCCATAAAGTTAGACACTTTATGGGGGCAGTCCACTATGTTGACCTCCCTTTTTTAAGCTATTATTCAGCTATAAGCGTTCCGCGCATAATGCCATAGTGGCCCGGGAAACTGCAAATAAATTCATATTCACCTTTCTCGACAGTAAAGGTGATGGTATCCGATTCGTCCGGTCCCAGTAACTTAGTATGGGCTACAATGGCGCCTGAACTAGCCGGAATAAATTCATTTTTTTTGTTCGACATGGCTTCCATCGCAAAAGCAGCAACATCGGTACCCGGTTTCAGAAGTACCCAGTTATGCCCCATCGCTTCTTTCGATAAAACGCCAACATTTTTCAGAGTCAATGTTACCTGCTGACCTGCCTTAACCTTAATCTGATCCAGGTCAAATCTCATTTGATCGTTAGAAGTAATAACAACAGTATTGGAGTTTTCTGTGGCAGAAGATCCATTGTCTGATGATACAGATTCAGTACTTGCCGTTGTCTCGGTTTGCTGCGATTTTTCTTGATTTCCTCCGCAAGACCAAAGGAATAACGGAAGGGCACAGGCTGTTAAAGCAAATAGTTTTCTCATAATGTTTTATATGTGGTTACCCTCAAGTTTACAAAATAAGAGCTAAGCTATAAATGACATATGTCATATTTGGGCTTTCTGACAATACAATTATAAATGCTTTCGCCGAACCTCGGTGATTATAATGGGATGATACCTCCGAATATTTCTTATTTTTAGCCGCCGTTATAAATAAATCTATGTTCGAATTCCGCATCCGGCATATAGCATCCATCTTATTGCTACTTCTGTCTTTTGCTAAATCATCGGCGCAAACCGCCTCTATTAGCTTTAAGCACATATCATACGAGCATGGTCTTGCACAGAGTCCCATATTTTGCATGGTTCAGGATCATCTCGGCTTTGTGTGGATCGCCACCAGCGACGGTTTGCTCAGGTATGATGGTTACGAATTCAAGAGTTACCGGCGCAATGACGCCGATAGCATGAGCATCAGCTCCAATAGGGTCCAGGTTATCTTACAGGATTCCAAAAAGCGCCTTTGGATCGGTACGGCAAACGGAGGCTTGAACTTGTTCGACCGTAAGACGGAGAGCTTCCGCCGCATCAGGCTGAATGATGGTACCGGGACAGATTACGTCACCTCCATTACGGAGGACCGCAGCGGTCAGATATGGGTGTCAACGCTCAAAGGCTTAAAGTTGGTCGAGCATGGATCGGCTAAGCTCCTCTCTATTTCCCGGCTTTCCCGTGCCTCTGGAGCCTCTGACGGAAAAACCTGGAGTGCTTTTCAGGACCGCGACAATTCAGTCTGGATAGGCCTCGATGCGGGACTTACACGGATTGACGTGCTGACAAAGGGTGTCTTGTCGATTCCCGAGGTTCTTAAAGCCAATCAGGAACTGATGAAAAGTAAGGTTCTCACCATACGTTCTGACAAAAAGGGTAATTTATGGTTCGGTACCGAGAAATCAGGCGTCTTCAGGTATGACCCTGTCAGAAATACCTGCGTGAATTACAGGTACCGCGGACCGGGTTTAAACGGCCTTCGGTCTGACGGCATCAAAGACATATTTATCCATGAAGATGAAAGTGTGTGGATCGCTACAAGAGAAGGGCTTAGTATATTCAATCCTTCCACGGAAAAATTTGCCAACTATGAGCATGATAAGTCAGATCCTAAGAGTCTGAGTTATAACTTGATCTGGAATTTCATGCGCGATCAGGCAGGTAATATATGGATTGGAACCTTCGCGGGCGGCATAGATATCTACTATCCCGGAAATTCTAATTTTACGAATATCGGCGAGCGGATAGGCACGGAGAAACTGGGCTTGAACAATCCTGTAGTTACATCGATGTTGGAGGAAGATAATGGAGAACTCTGGGTAGGCACGAATGGCGGAGGGCTTAACTACCTCGATAGAAAAGCGGGGATATCGAGATACTACCAGGTAAATGACCACAGGCTCAACAAGTCCAATAATATCGTCAGAGCTCTCGCAAAAGATAATCGGGGTAACCTGTGGGTCGGCACTTTTGACGGCTTGTATCGTTTCGATAAGTCCAGCGGTCGTTTTGGCTACGTAAAGTTGGCGTATTCCAAGGATAGCCGGGTGATTTCGCTTCTGGAAGATCCCGAGGGTGTGTGGGTTGCAACAGTGACGGGTGGTATTCAATTTTTGGGCTACAATGGTGCAAACCGGATCTATCTGGCGGATGCGAAGGCGAAGGACGCATTGAAAGACAACAATATTACGGTCCTCAGGAGGGATGCTAAGAACAATATACTGGTTGGGACGGAGAACGGACTCAACTACCTGGATACCAAATCCAACAGCTTCACTAGCTATCGTAATGAGAAGACCGAAGGATCAATAAGCAACAATTCTATCCTTTCCGCTTTCCAGGATTCTAAACAACGGATCTGGATTGGGACTGAAGGGGGACTCAACTATTTCGATGCTGCGAAGAAGCGATTTTACCGCTTTAAGCTGGACGCTGGCGCCTCCAATGATGTGGTGCTGGCGATAGTCGAGGACAAAAGAGGACACTTATGGCTTAATACTAACAAAGGGATAGTGGAGCTCATTATACAAACCCCAGGATCGCCTTCAGATAAATCGAGCGTTCAAACCGTCAACTATACCGTAACAAGCGGCTTGTCGAGTACGCATTTCCTTGGCGCTGCAATCCGCTCAAGGGATGGGGAGCTGCTCTTCGGCGGAATGAGTGGCATTACCCGTTTTTTCCCTGATAAGATCGTCAAAAATAATCACGGGCCTAATGTCGTCCTTACAGAGTTCCTGATCGAAAACCGGCCGGTGCGCTTTGGCGTTGAAGGCTCGCCACTGAAACAGTCAATCACCGAGACCAGGGAGATAACCCTGAAACACAATCAGAATTATATCAGCTTCCGCTATGCGGGATTAAACTTTATCAATCCCCAGCATAACCAGTACGCTTATAAGTTTAAAGGTATTTCTGGTCATCAGGATTGGAGCTATGTCGGTAATCAGCGCGTCGCTAGTTTTACCAATCTTGAACCGGGAGAGTACGTTTTTATGGTGAAGGCCTCCAACAATGATGGCGTCTGGAACAACCGGCCGACGGAGATCAAAATAACCGTTCTCCCTCCATTATGGAAGACCTGGTGGGCCTATCTTATCTATTTTCTGCTTTCCGCAGGTGTCCTTTTTGTTATCCTGAGATTCATCAGAAACCGGGCATTATTGAAGCGAGACTTATATCTTGAACATGTTCAGAACGAAAGACAGCAGGAGTTGTACCAGATGAAACTGAATTTCTTCACCAACATCTCACACGAGATCCGAACGCCTCTGACACTGATCATCGGGCCGCTCGAACGTTTGCTTCAGGATGGAAAATATGAGGGAATCCATAAGCAGCTAAACGTGGTAAAAAATAATGCCGACCGCTTAATGAAGCTGATAACGGAGCTGCTTGACTTTCGCAAGGCCGAAGAGGGCCATATGAATGTACGCTGTTCTTCTCTGGATCTCATTCCTTTTTGTCGGCGGATTTTTGACTCTTTCACCGAGTTGGCCTCGGAAAGAGGTATTCGGTATCACTTCCAGTCCGAAGTGCAAGAACTCGAACTTTATATCGACGAAGCTCAGATGGAGAAGGTGATCATGAACTTACTGTCGAACGCCTTTAAGTTCACCGATGATAACGGAGAGGTCAGTCTTCGTATTTCCACAAGACAGGACCAGGATGAATGGGTGGACATCCGCGTTACGGATAATGGCCGGGGTATTCAGGAGGACTTTCATGAAAAGCTCTTCGAAAGCTTCTTTCAGGTCGACGACAGAGGCCGGCAGAACATCGGAAGTGGAATAGGTTTAGCCCTTTCTAAAAGTATCGTTGAAAAGCATAAGGGGACCATTTCTGTGCAAAGCCATGAGAACGGCTTAGGACTAACCGTCTTCAGCATTTCGCTGAGACGAGGACGCCTTCATCTGGAAGACTCAGAAATACTGGCAAATACTCCTGTGATCCTGAAAGCGACTCAGCAACTGCCGGATAAGACTGGGCAAGCCAACCCAGCTTCTGAAATGGTCAGCGAAGTCGTAACCAAGTCCCATACCATTTTGTTGGCTGAGGATAATGAAGAAGTACGCGCGCTTATTGCTGATTGCCTGAAGTACGATTACAATATCGTTGAATTTTCAAATGGTGCTGAGGCCTTAAAATACATGGAGCAAGAAATCCCGGACTTGATAGTAAGTGATATCATGATGCCGGAGGTAGACGGATTGCAGCTCTGTGATGCGGTTAAATCTACCGAAAGTACAAGCCATATTCCGGTGATACTACTAACAGCGCGGGCATCGCTGGACCATCAGGTGGAGGGTTTAAGTACCGGTGCCAACGCCTATATATCCAAGCCTTTCAATCCGCAGATTTTAACCTTGAATATTCGCAATCTTTTGGCGGCCCAGGAGCTTATGCGGCAAAAATTCACTCAGCAGCTTATTCTGGAACCATCCGTAATAACAGTGGAATCCCCCGAGCATAAATTCCTGAATAAGCTTATGGGAGTTATTGAGGCACGCATGGCCGAATCTGACTTTGGGGTGGAAGAACTGGTTATGGAAATGAACATGAGCCGTACGGTCCTCTACAAAAAAGTCCAAAGTATTACCGGCTTTTCCGTGGGGGATTTGGTTAAAAACATGCGTTTGAAGAAAGCAGCCATGCTCTTCTCTCAAACGTCCATGAATGTATCAGAGGTCGCTTATCAGGTCGGTTTTAACGATCGCAAGCACTTTAGCCGTGAGTTCCGAAAGTTCCATGAGTTGTCACCATCCGAGTACATAAAGAAGGTTAAAGATGAATCTCTCAACGGTTCAGATCTGTAGCAAAAAAAGTCGTCTAGCAGGGCTAAGACGCCTTAAATCGCCATTATTGGTATAATTACAACCCCATTTACGTACGCTCAGACACCCTCCCGGGTGGCATATGGGAGATATTTGTACAGTCGTTCGAAGCATCGACTTAACCAAACAGATGTAACCTATTAACCAATAACGAGTATGTAAGAAAGGAAACCGTTGATTTACTACAGCGCCATTGGGCTAACACATGGCAAAACACTAATCGAATAATATAAAACCAATTAACAATGAAAGATTTTTACTGGAAGAAAGATCTCGCAGCTCTGCCTATCAAGAGAGGGCTCCGGGTGATAATGACCCTATGCATGTACCTGATATGTGTTTCTTCATACGCACAGCAAAGAGTTATAAAGGGTACAATTAAAGACCAGCAGAGCGAAACCCTCCCGGGCGTTAGCGTAAAAGTTAAAGGAACAAATCAGGGTACCATGTCTAATGCGAATGGTGAGTACAGCATCCCTGTCTCAGGAAGCAATTCCATTCTGGTATTCACTTATATCGGATTCCAAAGCAAGGAAGTTCCCGTGGGTACAGGGCAGACGCTTAACGTCACCCTGGAGATGGGCGATAACGCCTTGTCAGAAGTGGTGGTCGTCGGTTACGGTACGCGCAAGAAAAGTGATGTAACAGGTGCGATAGCCAGCTTCAAAACGAAAGATCTGGAAACCATGCCGCAAACAAACGTAGGCCAGGCTTTGCAGGGTAAGGTTGCAGGACTTAGCATTGCTACCAATGAGCCCAGCGCCGAGGGTGGTAACAATAATATCCAGATCCGTGGACGGCGCTCTATTAAGGCGTCTAACGGTCCGCTGATCATTCTGGATGGTATCCCATACTTCAACAGCTTCTCTGAAATCAATCCTAACGACATTGAATCTATCGATGTGCTTAAAGATGCGTCTTCAGCAGCTATATACGGAGCCCGCGCAGCAAATGGAGTGATCATTATTACTACCAAGCGCGGAAAACCGGGTAAAGCCAGGATCACGTATGACGCCAACTATGGAATCGATGAAATTGCCTCACTACCGGATATGATGGATGGACCAACCTTCTATAAGAACAAGGTTGACCGCATAAACCAGGCAGCGATTTCTCCAACCGAGCAGGCCTCTTTTGATCAGGGACTTACTACCGACTGGATAAAGCTGGCTACCAGGACAGGTTCCAGACAGCAGCACAGCGTTGGGGTTTCAGGAGGTACGGAGGATACCCGTTATTACCTCTCGGGAACCTTCAACGACGCCAAAGGTATCGCAAAGAATGACGACTTTACAAGAACCACGCTCCGCCTGAACCTGGATTCAAAGATCACTCCATGGTTAACTCTTGGAACAAATACACAACTTGCATCTGCAGACCGTGGTGGAGAGCCGGTGCGCTTCTCCGATGCATTCGGCATGAACCCGCTGGTGCCAGCATTTAATGAAGACGGTTCTATCAATATCCGCCCGTGGCCGGAAGACCCTTTTTGGGCAAATCCACTAGAATCGCTGAATATCATCAATAATGATGATGCCAAATCTGTAGTTAGTACCAACTTTATTAAAATCGACTTCCCCTTTGTTAAAGGCCTGTCGTATAAAGCAAATACGGGCTATACTTATAGAAACAATACCATCGAAACATATTACGGCAGAGATACGAAACGCGGTTTTGAAGGAAAAGGAGAGGCCCTCACTTCAAATGACAATACCTCCGACTGGCTGATTGAGCACATCGTTAACTATAACAGAAAGTTTGGAAAGCACGATTTCGATTTTACCGGACTGTATAGTGCACAGGAGCGTACGAAAAAAGTCCATGCTTTAAGTTCCGTGGGTTTTCCAAGTGATCTTCAGACGTTCTTTCAAAATGGTATTGCCACAACTGCGGTTGGCAGAGATGAATACGTAAAGCAGGCAAATATCTCACAGATGGCCAGGGTAAACTACACGTACAACGGCAAGTATCTGTTGACAGTGACTGCAAGACGTGACGGCTTCTCCGGCTTCGGTGCAGATACCAAATTCGGGGTGTTCCCTTCCGTAGCATTAGCCTGGAATATGTCCGGTGAAAAGTTTATGGAAAAGTATGATTGGCTGGACAATCTGAAACTGCGTGCCTCTTACGGGGAAAACGGTCAGCAGGCCATCGATCCTTACTCTACTTTGCCTCAGCTTTCCCCGCAGCATAACCTGACTACAGGTAAAACTCCGGCCCTGGGATATTATCCTAACCGCCTTGGCGACCCTTCTCTTGGATGGGAAACGACCCTCGGATTCAATGGAGGACTTGACTTTAGCTTCCTGTCCGGACGAATCAGTGGATCCGTAGATTATTTCAGAACGAGTACAACAGACCTCCTGTTGGATAAGCTTATTTCGCCGGTAAACGGAGTAAAGAGCATCCGTCAGAACATCGGAAAAACAAGCAACCAGGGAATCGACTTCACCGTTTCCAGCGTCAACATCCGGAAAACCAACTTCAGCTGGAGCACGGATCTGAACATTTCACGCGCTATTAACCGGATAGACAACGTAGGTCTGACTGATGCCAGCGGAAGTTACATCAGCGACATCGGAAACAGATGGTTCGTAGGTGAGCCGATCGATGTTAACTATGGCTATGTTTTCGACGGTATCTGGCAGCAAAACGACATCGTGGAAGGATCGGCACAGCCGCAGGCTAAGCCAGGTGATGTCAAACTTCGCGATGTAAGCGGTCCGGACGGCGTTCCTGACGGAAAGATATCTCCGGAGTATGACCGCGTTGTCTTAAGTTCTCAAGTTCCTTCCTATATCGCGGGATTAACGAATACATTCAGCTATAAAAACTTCGCGTTTAGCTTCTTTATCCGCTCTGTTCAGGGTGTAAGAAAATCAAATTCTCTGCTGAATACCTATTTCGACGGAAGAAACGGTGCACTGGACAGACAATTTTGGACACCTGAAAATCCGATCAACACGTATCCTGCGAACAGGGATGATGCCAATCCATACGGACTGCTTTACTTTGATGACGAGACAACAGACGCAAGCTTTATCAGGCTTCAGGATATTTCCCTGAGCTATACTTTGCCATCTCTCGTGCTATCAAAGCTTAAGCTGGAACGTCTGCAGTTCTTTGTCAACGCTAAAAACGTCGCTACCATTACCAAATGGGATGGTCTTGACCCTGAGTTCAACACCCAGACTACCAGACCTCAAGTGAGATCATACGTTTTCGGTTTACGCACACAATTTTAAACATCAAACAATGAAGAAGATATATATCGCATTCCTTTCGCTTGCCCTTGCTTTTAGCTCATGCAACGAAGCGGAGTTTCTTAAAGAAGAACCGCAGGACAATATCTATGCAGATAATTTATTCACCAAATATGAAGGCTTCAGGCTTGCAGTCAACGCCCTGCTTGATTTTCCAAGGCAGGAGCGCGCTGATATGATCCAGTCGGCTGAGTTAGGTGTCATCTGGAAAATCGGTACCGACAATGGCTGGGCTAATGCCGAGCTCTCCTGGACCCGTGGTCTGAACAGGTATACAACGGCAGACTTCAACTCCACCATGCAGTTCGTGAATGGTGATACAGAAGGTCGCGACGGAGTGTTCCTGATTCTTTACAAGGCGATAAGCTCTGCAAATACCATTATCACACGCGCACAAAATCCGGACGTGGATTGGCAGGGGGGCTCTCAGGTGCAGAACGAAATCAATAAGAATCTAATGTTGGCACACGCACACCTGATCAGAGCCTGGGCATACAAACATCTTGCCTATACGTTCGGTCCTGTGCCCATAACCACAGAAGAGATCACGGGTATCAACTTCAGAAATGACTGGGAAAGAAGACCTGTTGCCGAAGTTCAGGCATTGATCGTGTCGGACCTCGAGTTCGCTGCGGCACACTTGCCGGACTATTCAGACGATGTTTTGGTCATTGCCAATGTCGTTGCCAATCACTATCTGGCTGAGATGCATTTATGGATGAACGAGCCCGCGAAAGCAGAAGCCGCAGCCCTGAAGGTTACTAACAATTCACGCTACAAACTGATTACTCAGCGTTACGGAAGCAGCGCCGGCTCTGCCGGAAGTGCCTTCATGGATCAGTTCAAGAATGGAAACATTCTTCCTTCACAAGGTAATACGGAAGCCCTCTGGGTATTCGCAAACTCCGATGTATTGAAGCTGATCGGAGCAAGACCCAACTCCATGAGAAGAACATGGGTGATCAACTACAGTTCTTACGCTCCTTATAACCCGGAGAATGGGGGAAGAGGTATCGGAAGAGGTGGTATAACCGCATGGGCATTCAGTATTTACGAACCTCAGGATGATCGCTTCAGCGAACATGCAGTACGTAAATACTACTTATCGGCGACAGGAGTACGAACCAATACGCACATGCTGCAATCGCAGATGACCGTCAACAGTACCAAATGGGCAAGCACACGTAAATGGGACTGGGTGTCTGCTGACCCTGCACGATGGGGAGATACACATTCTTTTGCAGATCAAACGTATCTGCGCTTAGCCGACACCTATCTGCTATTGGCAGAGGCTTACTTCAAGCAGGGTAAACTGGCTCTTGCTGCTGACTTCATCAACCGTGTTCGCACAAGATCAAATGCTACGCCTATTGCTGCGGATGGCTCCACCATCACCCTGGATTATATCCTCGATGAGAGATCCAGAGAGCTTGTTACGGAAGAACTAAGAAGGGAAACGCTTGTACGCACCGGCAAGCTGCTTGAAAGAACCAAAAAACATAACCCTTTCACCGCTGCTAACATGAAGGAGATCCATGAGCTATTACCTATTCCCCAAAAGGTAATCGATGCCAATACAGGCAGAAAAATGGAAAATAACCCGGGCTACTAAGTCCGCCATCTCACGCACCCGACGCCAGGCTTGCCTGGCGTCTTAACTAGCAATAATGATAAAAGCAGCTCTTAATCTTTTCATCCTTGTCCTGTTGAGCTATGCAGCAGCAGGGCAATCGGGGCCGGTTCAAAACAACAAAGCAAGGGTCGCACTGAGTTTGAACGGTAAATGGAATTATATTGTTGACCCTTATGAAAACGGCTTCTACGACTACAGAAGAAAAGCTTTCGATGCTTCAGCATCCGGAAAGGGCGGCTTCTTCGATGATGTAACCAATACCGACCAATCGGAGCTCATTGAATACAATTTCGATTATTCGCCTGCGCTGAATGTGCCGGGAGACTGGAATTCACAGGTTGAAAAACTGGAGCTCTATGAGGGTACGGTCTGGTACCGAAAGAAGTTTAATATGTCTCCAGATAAGGGGAAGAAGTATTTCCTCTATTTTGCCGCAGCCAACTATGAGGCGCATGTTTACCTCAATGGTAAGAAGCTGGGCGTACATAAGGGTGGTTTTACTCCCTTCCAATTCCAAATTGATAAACACCTCATTAATGGAGAGAATTCCGTTGTAGTTAAAGTTGATAACACCCGTAAACAGGATGAGATACCAACCATCAACACCGACTGGTGGAACTACGGAGGTATTACCAGGGATGTGTTCATCACAGAAACACCTCAGTCCTATATCGCTGATTACAAGATTCAGCTTAGTGCTGCAGACCGCGGAACTATTGAAGGCTACATACAGCTGGCCGGGAACACCCAGACTGAAAATGTCAAGGTCCAGATCCCGGAGCTCGGAATAAGCCTGCAGGTAAAGACCGACGCGAGCGGCAAAGCGCATATCCGCATCCCCTCGAGGAAGATCAGCTACTGGTCACCAGAAAACCCGAAAATATATGGCGTGACGATTAGTTCCGCTTCCGACCAGGTTCACGATCGGATTGGCTTTAAAACCATCGAGACAAAGGGGCAGGATATCCTCCTGAACGGCAAGTCAGTCTTTTTACGGGGTATATCCATTCACGACGAGAACCCACTGCTTGCGGGTCGTCTGAGGTCAGAAGGTGATATGCGGATGATGCTCCAATGGGCGAAGGAATTGGGCTGTAACTACGTGCGGCTGGCCCATTACCCGCATAGCGAAGACATGGTGCGCCTGGCCGATGAAATGGGTCTGATGGTATGGGCTGAAGTGCCCGTTTACTGGACGATCTCCTGGGATAATCCCGACACCTATAACAACGCGAAACAACAGCTTACTGATTTGATTTCCAGGGATAAAAACCGTTCGAGCGTTATTATTTGGTCAGTTGGAAATGAAACGCCTTTGAGCGAACAACGGCATGCCTTCATGGGCAATCTCATCAGCCACGCACGGAGTCTCGACAACACCCGCCTGATCGCCGCCGCGCTTGAAGTACACAGAAACGGAACGGAAGTTATTGTAGACGATCCCCTTGGTGAGAAGATCGACCTGGTAAGTTTTAATGAGTATGCGGGATGGTACTGGGGTGGAACTCCGGATGAGATTGGAAAGTACCATTTCAACATCAAATACTCCAAGCCTGTAGTCGTTTCCGAATTTGGTGCTGATGCGCTGGGAGGCTTCTACGCCGACAATAAAACCAAATTCTCGGAAGAGTATCAGGAAGCATTGTATGAGAGTCAGATCGCCCTGCTTAGCACGATCAAAGGACTTCGCGGTATGACGCCCTGGATACTGGCCGATTTCCGTTCTCCCCGCAGGCAGCATCCCATTTATCAGAATTTCTGGAACAGAAAAGGACTGATCTCCGAAACGGGTAGCAAGAAAAAGGCTTTCTATACCCTTAAAAGCTTCTACTCCAAGAAACAAGAGCAATACAAATAACCTAACCTCATGATGAACACTAAACTTAACGCAACCATAATTTGCACCTTCTTACTTCTCGCTGTCTCTGTCGGATGCCAGGGAAGTAAAGATCGTGATGTAAAACCCGTAACAGAGGAGCCACCTGCTGAAGATGTAAGTCTGCAGAAAAATTTACCTTTCAAGTTTGGCGCTGCAATCAGTCCGGGACTTATGAAATCGCGCGCGGCATACAGAGACGTTGTAACCAAGGAATTCAATAGCATTACGACTGAAAACGCCATGAAGATGTCTTTCATTCATCCTTCCGCGAATACGTATAACTGGGCGGATGCCGACTACCTCGTAGACTTTGCCGCACAAAACGGTAAACGACTGCACGGCCATACGCTTAACTGGTATAAGAATGTCCCAGCATGGGTAGCGAGTTTTCAGGGTGATTCTACAGCTTGGGAAGCATTGCTAAAAACGCACATCCAGACGATCGTTTCACGATATAAGGGAAGGGTAGCCTCCTGGGATGTAGTGAATGAGGCCTTTGAAGAGAATGGAAAGTACAGGAACAGCATCTGGATACAGAAGCTTGGCGAGGATTACATAGCCCGGTGTTTTCAGTACGCACACGAGGCTGATCCTCAAGCCCTGCTTTTCTACAATGACTACGGCCATGAGTACGGGCCTACGAAGCGGACAGCAATTCTAAATCTCGTCACAGGTTTAAAAAACCGCGGTATACCTATTCATGGTATCGGCATGCAGATGCATACACGGGTCAATCGTTCTGACGCGGATCTGGCTAAGGCAATTGAGACCGCTGCTGCAACGGGACTACTGGTGCACATCTCTGAACTGGATATAGCTGTTAATCCCGACAATGATAAGAACATGGTTTGGACGGCTGCCCTCGCAAGCCAGCAGGCTCTGAAGTACAAGAGCATTGTCAAGGCATACAATGCGATACCGAAAGCGCAGCAATTTGGTATAACTACATGGAACGTTTCAGATGCCGACTCCTGGATTCCAGGCCAATACGACCGTCCCGACTGGCCGCTTCCGTTCGATGCAAACTATGAAAGAAAACCAGCCTATCAGGGTATTCTTGATGGTGTAAAATAATAAAAATGAAGTTCATAAGCACTAAAATGTTAAAGCGATCATGTATATACCGTGCAACGGTTTTGATCGCTTTTTCAGGTACTCTCACAACCTATGCCCAGGACAGGAAAATAGACTGGCGCGTAGATTCTCTAATGAAGCTGATGACCCTTGAAGAGAAGGTCGGTCAGTTGAATCAGTACTCAGGTCGCGAAGTTACCGGCCCCGTCAGTGAAAAGAAGACGGATCTTCTTCAGGATATCAGAACCGGGCGGGTTGGCTCTATGCTAAACGTCCGCGGCGTAAAAGATACCCGGGAAATCCAGAAAGTCGCTTTAGAGTCGCGACTCAAAATTCCGCTCCTGTTTAGTCTGGATGTCATACACGGTTACAAAACCGTGTTTCCGATTCCATTAGGAGAAGCAGCATCCTGGGACCTGGGCGCCATGCGTTTGTCCGCACAGATTGCAGCAAAAGAAGCCGCTGCGGCGGGCATCCACTGGACCTTTGCACCAATGGTCGATGTGGCCAGAGATCCGCGCTGGGGCAGAGTGATGGAAGGAGCAGGGGAAGATGCCTACCTGGGAAGCCTCATTGCAGAAGCCCGGGTTAAAGGCTTTCAAGGCGAGCAGCTCGGAAGTGTGGAGTCGATCATGGCTTGCGCCAAGCATTTTGCCGGATATGGCGCCTCTATCGCAGGTCGCGATTACAATGCAGTCGACATGAGCAAGCAGCAGCTATGGGAGACTTATCTGCCTCCCTTCAAAGCTTCCGTCGATGCAGGGGTCGCTACCTTTATGAATGCCTTCAATACATTGAACGGCGTACCCGCGACCGGTAATGCCTATCTGCAACGGGACATTCTGAAAGGTAAGTGGAACTTTAAGGGTTTCATGGTAAGCGACTGGGGATCAATAGGAGAGATGATACCTTGGGGCTATGCGGCTAATGAGGCCGACGCTGCGGCGAAAGCGATTACTGCAGGTTCGGATATGGATATGGAGAGTCGTGCTTATATTGACAATCTGGCACAGCTCGTAAAGGAGGGTAAGGTCAGCTTGAAGTGGGTAGATGATGCAGTCAGAAGGATACTGTACAAGAAATTTGAACTTGGCTTGTTTGAAGATCCCTACAGGTTTTCCAACTTCAAAAGAGAGAAGAAAGTTTTCAGTGATCCTGCTCATCGGGTAGCGGCCCGTGAGTTGGCTAAGAAGTCGATTGTGCTTCTGAAGAACGACCAAAATATCCTTCCGATAAAGAAGGACGTCAGGAATATCGCGTTGATAGGTCCGCTTGTACAAGCAAAACGAGACCTTGAAGGGAGCTGGATTGTGGAGTCAGATTCAGTCAATGTGGTAAGTCTGATGGAAGGCGTACGCAACCAGACTTCAAATAAAGCAAACCTGATCTATGCGAAGGGTGCCGGAGTTTCATCCTCATCCCAGGATGGTTTTGCAGCAGCAGTAGATGCGGCCAGAAAAGCCGATGTGGTAATCATGGCCCTTGGTGAGACATGGGACATGAGTGGTGAAGCGAAATCAAGAACGGATATACACATTCCCGGAAGGCAGGAAGCACTGTTTGAAGCCGTCAAAGCAACCGGGAAGCCGGTGATTGTGGTGCTTATGGCTGGTCGCCCTCTGATCTTTGATAAGATAGCTGCCCAGGCCTCCGCTATTCTTTATGCCTGGTGGCCTGGTACTGAAGGAGGAAATGCGATTGCCGATATACTCTTCGGCGCATACAATCCCTCAGCAAAACTCCCTGTCACCTTTCCGAGATCAGTAGGACAGATCCCACTTTCGTACGACGTATATAACACCGGAAGGCCCGTAAAGGATCCGGCCAATACACGCTATAAATCAATGTATATCGATTCTCCAAACAGTCCGATGTACGCCTTTGGGCACGGCCTGAGCTATACGACCTTTGCTTACTCTGATCTCAAACTCGACAGCAGTTCCATCAATCAGAATGGCGAGGCAGTCCTTAGTTTCCGTCTGACCAACACAGGTAAAGTCACCGGCGAGGAAGTCGTTCAGCTTTATATTCATGACGAAGTTGCCTCAATAGCCAGACCATTGAAACAACTGAAGGGCTTTCAGAAGCTCTCGTTGAAACCCGGCGAGTCCCGAGAATTGAAGTTCACAATAAAAAGTGAGCTGCTATCTTTCTACGACAACGATCTCAACTGGATTGCAGAACCCGGAAAATTCAAGTTGATGGTTGGCAGTGCCTCCGACGACATCCGCTTGCAAACAAATCTTACACTTAGATAAATACCGTACACACGCATGAACAAATCATATGTATTAGCCGCATCCCTGTTCCTTGCAACCCCGTTTTATAGTTTCTCACAGAATAACGGGATTTACAAGAAAGGATGGATCGATTTCAACAAAAATGGGAAGAAGGACATATTCGAGGATCCGAAGCAGCCGCTGGAGAAGCGAGTTTCCGACCTGATTTCCCAAATGAACCTCAACGAGAAGACATGCCAAACAGCAACGCTCTATGGATATGGGCGAGTTTTAAAGGACGAAATGCCGACTCCGCAATGGAAAAACGAGATATGGAAAGACGGCATAGCCAATATAGACGAACATCTGAATGGTTTAAGAAATCACCCGACAGCAAAGACTGAATATTCATTTCCCTTTAGAAATCACGCAAATGGCATCAATAAAGTGCAGCGTTGGTTTATAGAAGAAACACGCCTGGGCATTCCTGTAGACTTTACGAACGAAGCGATTCATGGCTTATGCCACGACCGTGCCACACCTTTCCCTTCGCCTATCAATATAGGCAGTACCTGGAATAAAGCTCTTGTAAGACATGCCGGAGAAGTTGCAGGGCGCGAGGCAAAGGCCCTCGGCTATACCAATATCTACGCACCGATACTGGACGTAGCCAGAGACCAGCGCTGGGGACGTGTTGTTGAATGTTATGGTGAAGATCCATTCCACATCGCCGAGCTCGGCAAACAGATGGTACTGGGCATTCAGGAGCAGGGAGTAGCCGCCACCTTGAAGCATTACGCAGTCTACAGCATTCCAAAAGGAGGCCGTGACGGAGATGCACGAACTGATCCGCATGTTGCCCCGCGTGAAATGCATCAGATGTACCTTTACCCGTTTCGCCGGGTGGTCAAGGAAGCAGCCCCTATGGGTGTCATGAGTAGTTACAACGACTGGGACGGCGTTCCGGTGACTGCCAGTCATTACTTTCTGACCGACCTGCTTCGCCATCAATTCGGCTTCAACGGCTATATTGTATCCGACAGTGAAGCTGTGGAATATGTATTCACCAAGCACCGCGTGGCAGATGATTACAAGGAGGCAGTCAGGCAGGTTGTAGAAGCAGGATTGAACGTCCGCACCCACTTTACCAAACCGGAAGATTATATTCTGCCCTTAAGAGAACTCGTTCAGGAAGGCAAGGTGTCTATGAAAACCCTTGATGAGCGTGTTGCAGACGTGTTAAGAGTGAAATTCAGACTAGGGCTTTTTGATGAACCGTATGTGAAGGACCCTTCTGCTGCTGATAAATTGGTGCACACCAGCCAGGACGAAGCATTTTCACAGCAGATGAGCCTCGAGTCTATGGTGTTGCTTAAGAACGAAGCGAACCTTCTTCCCTTGAACAAAGAAAAGCTCAAGAACATCCTGGTAACGGGTCCCCTTGCTACAGATGAGTCCTATGCTGTAAGTCGCTACGGACCTTCCAATAACCCTGTCACTTCCGTCTTGGATGGAATAAAATCTTACCTTGGAACTCAAGTGAAGGTGAACTATTCCAAAGGTTGTGATATCATTGATGCGACCTGGCCAGAAAGTGAGATCATTCCCACGGAGCTTACAGCAGCAGAAAAAGCCTCGATCCAGGCAGCAGTTGATCAGGCTAAGACAGCGGATGTTGTAATCGCGGTTGTAGGTGAGGATGATAAAAGAGTAGGTGAGAGTATGTCAAGAACCGGACTAAATTTACCCGGCAGACAACTCCAGTTGCTGCAGGCGTTGCACGCCACCGGCAAGCCGATAGTAATGGTGATGATAAACGGGCAGCCGCTTACCATCAACTGGGAAGATCGCTATATCCCGGCTATTCTGGAAGCCTGGTTCCCCGGTCCTCAGGCAGGGAAGGTAATTGCCGAGACGCTTTTCGGAGACTATAATCCGGGAGGTAAGCTGACAATGACCTTTCCAAAGTCTACGGGACAGATCCAGCTTAATTTTCCGTTCAAACCCGGTTCTCATGCGAACCAACCATCCAGCGGTCCGAATGGCTATGGTAAAACTCGCGTAAATGGAGCATTGTACCCATTTGGCTTCGGGTTAAGCTATACCACATTTGAATACAGTAATCTGGTTGTATCTCCCGATAAGCTGAACTCGCAGGATTTGGTGAACGTCTCTGTGGATATTGAAAATACCGGTAGCCGCAAAGGAGATGAAGTTGTTCAGTTGTATTTGAAAGACCTCGTTAGCAGCGTAACCACTTATGAGTCCGTTCTCCGTGGCTTTGAAAGGGTGACTTTGAATCCGGGTGAGAAAAAGACGCTGAAGTTTGTACTGCAGCCGGATGACCTCGCGATATTGGATAAGAATATGAACTGGACGGTTGAACCAGGAAAGTTCGTGGTGATGATGGGTAGCTCTTCGGAAGATATCCGTCTGAAAAAGGAGTTTTTGGTAAAGTAGACGATAATAGAATAGACCCTCTTACCAAGCGGCTAGCGTGAGTGCTGGCCGCTTTTATTTTAGGCTGTGTACCGGGCTTGTTGAGTCTGTAGTAAGTCCATGTTTTCGTTATGAAACATGGACTTACTGCTTACTGGACCTTGTCGTGTTAAGCCTTTGCAGGCGCTTTGTCAGAACCGGATCAGAGAAAGGAAAGGGGGGAATATCAGCCTTTTTTAGTTGTATTTAGTCGGTTATCGGCGAACTTTTTAAGCGTCTTTTTGAAAAACCGCCTTAATGGTATCAAGAACTGCATCAGTGTTATAACGCTGAAAATAAGTGATTTATTTCTTTGTTTTTTCTTTTCGGTGACTTAGATTTGATCTCAGGAGGCTCACAATGTAGAAAAAAACAGCAGGACAAATCATGGCAATTATCGATAACAAAGGCATCATCAGAGGAATAGTGGGACCAAGTGTTTTCCGCCGTAGCCGAGGCAAAAACATCGTCCAGGCCAAACCCCGCAAATTCATGCAAACCGCCGCCAGTATTGCCAGTTCTGCGGAGTTCGGACTGATCAGCTCTTCGGCTGCCGTGATTCGCCATGCCTTTGCACCGGCTTACCGCTATTACGATGGTCATGCGGT
>NZ_PVTH01000003.1 GCF_003002875.1 Arcticibacter pallidicorallinus | reverse complement strand
TTCCAGAGGGGTTAGAGATACCGCTTTTTTCCTTTTTCGACTGGCTAAGATTTATGCTTAATGATCATCTCCCCCAAAAATTCCGCTTGATCCCAAGTTTTTGACTTGATCCACTAAGACTGCAGTTTAGAATAGGTGAAAAAATTTGGGCATAAAAAAAGGAGGCTTAAACCTCCTTTTAATTTTGATTTGCTTTTCAGCGGTCCGGACGGGACTCGAACCCGCGACCCCATGCGTGACAGGCATGTATTCTAACCAGCTGAACTACCGGACCATCTTTCCCGTTTGGGTGTGCAAATATAGCTCGAATCTCTAACTTTACAACATAAATTTACAATTATTTAAAAGAACTCTGATAATCAGGGAAATAATTTTCAATTTAATTTTATTTAGGCCGTTGCGCCCTCTTTCATCTTCTCGGCATTCTCTGCAAATTGCAGTGCATCGATAATTTCCTGGATATCGCCATCCATTATTGCGGGAAGATTGTACATAGTCAAACCGATCCTATGCTCGGTAACGCGTCCTTGAGGGTAATTATAGGTTCTGATCTTTGCAGATCTGTCGCCTGTAGATACCATGGTCTTTCTTTTAGCTGCGATATCTCCAGTTTGTTTCTGCACTTCCAGATCGTATAACCTACTACGAAGCATTTCCATTGCCCGTTCGCGGTTACCGAGCTGAGAACGCTCGATCTGGCAGACTACCACCATACCAGATGGCTTATGCGTAAGTTGTACCTTAGTTTCTACCTTATTTACATTCTGGCCACCAGCACCACCCGAACGGGAAGTCTGCATTTCGACATCAGCAGGGTTTAGGTAAAAGTCTACTTCTTCAACCTCAGGCAAAACAGCAACCGATGCTGCTGAAGTATGTACCCTGCCTTGTGTTTCGGTGTCGGGCACTCGTTGTACGCGGTGAACACCTGATTCGTATTTCAGCTGGCCGTACACATCTTCACCTGTAACTTTCAGGATGACCTCCTTATAGCCTCCGGCTGTTCCTTCTGTAACATCCATAGTCTCTACGCGCCAGCCTTTCTTTTCAAAGAAGCGGGTGTACATTCTATACAGGTCACCGGCAAATAAAGCTGCTTCGTCGCCACCCGTACCTCCTCTGATCTCAATTACAGCATTCTTGGCATCTTCCGGATCTTTAGGAATCAGCATGAGACGGATCTGGCTCTCCATCTCATCCTTCTTAATAATAAGTTCGTCAAGCTCCATCTTGGCCATTTCCCGCAGTTCTTCATCCTTTTCGCTTAATAATATTTCACGATTGGCATCGATGTTTGATACGACGTTCTTGTATATCTTATATTCGTCAACGATCTTACCAAGATCCTTGTAATCTTTATTCAATTGAGCATAACGTTTCATGTCGCTCATGGTTGACGGGTCACTCAACTCCCGTTCTACTTCTTCCCAGCGAAGTTTGATGGCTTCTAATTTATCTAGCATGATCTAATTTAAAAAAACAGCGCCTTTTATGAATGAATAGGTACTGTATATCGTATTTGGTAAACAACAGAACGATGGGCCTGTGTTGAATTTTCAAAAATAACGCTTTTTAAATAAAAAAGTAAAACCGCTTCGGATTATGCCTCCTTTTCAAAGTAGCAGAGTGAAAGATCGTTACCGTCAAACACCGCGTAGGTATTGTAGTTGATCCATTCTCCGAGATTGACGTAACGACTTGCAGCGCTTAAGGTAATATCTAAGGGCAGATGACGATGTCCAAAAACGAAATAATCAAAGTGCTCTTTTTGAAGCACCTCCTTACTGTACTGCACCAGCCATTCGTGTTGCTCATGAAGGAAAGTCTCCTTCTTGGCGCCGGCGATACGACTATGCCCCGACCAGGCTCTCGCAATGCCTATACCCAGGTTAGGGTGAACTCTAGCAAACAGCCATTGACAGAGACTGCTACGGAATATTTGTTTGAGGATCTTATACTTCCTGTCGCCAGGACCGAGACCATCTCCGTGATGTATATAGAAACGCTTTCCACTCTTTTCGATGACCAGGTCATCGGATATGATATCGACTCCAATCTCCTGTTTGAGATAACCAAACATCCACATGTCGTGGTTTCCTTTGAACATGATTATTTTAACTCCAAGATCTGAAAGCTCCGCCAGTTTCCCCAAAAACCTAACGTATCCTTTTGGAACGGCATGTTTATACTCGAACCAGAAATCGAAAATGTCTCCTACAAGGTAGAGTTCCGCAGCGTCTTCCTTTATAAAATCAAGCCAGCGAACTATTCTATCTTCTCTCTCTCTGCTTTGAGCATAATGGGCAGTGCCGAGATGAAAATCGGAGGCGAAATAGAATTTATTGCGTAAGGACATGGGATAAAGGTAGTATTATGCCAAATAAGATCAATAGTTTCAATGAAAAGACTATTTCATACATTTGACGTTATAGTAATTTCCACACACAAAGAACGATAATGAAAAGGTTTTTTACATTAATCCTTGTTTCAGGAATTTCTTATTCCGGATTCGCACAAAATATTCCTTCTAAAATGCTCAACTACCCCAAGACTAAGAAAGACAAAACGAAGGACTCCTATTTTAATACTGAGGTGGAGGACCCTTACCGTTGGCTTGAAGATGACCGGGCAGATGATACCAAAGCCTGGGTAACTGAACAAAACAAGGTTACACAGGGATATTTGTCAAAAATTGACTTTAGAGAAAAGATAAAAAGCAGACTGGAAACACTCTGGAATTATGAAAGAATAAGTGCGCCTACTAAAGAAGGTGATTATATCTATTTTTCTAAAAACGACGGGCTTCAGAATCAGTCGGTCGTTTATCGCCAGAAGAAGGACGGAGTGCCGGAAGTTTTTCTGGACCCGAACAAGTTTTCTGCGGATGGAACCACATCATTAGCAGGCCTGGACTTCAGCAAGGACGGAAGTCTGGCTGCCTACCAAATCTCAGAAGGGGGCTCTGACTGGCGGAAAGTAATCGCGCTGAAAACCGCAGACAAGAGCATCATCGGAGATACGCTGATCGACGTGAAGTTTAGCGGGATTGCATGGAAAGGCAATGAGGGTTTTTACTACAGCAGTTACGAGAAACCGAAGGGAAGCGAGCTTTCGGCCATGACACAGCATCACAAGTTGTATTATCATAAGCTGGGAACTCCGCAGAGCGAGGATGTTCTGATCTTTGGCGGAGAGAAGACGCCGCGAAGATATATCGGTGCATCTATAACAGAAGACGAGCGTTTCCTGGTTATCTCGGCAGCAAACTCTACATCCGGAAATGAATTATACATTCAGGATCTGAAGAACCCTCAGGGAAAGATTGTCAATATCGTTTCCGACATGACGAATGAACATCAGGTTCTGGACGCAACAGGTAATACGCTTTATATTGAAACGAATCTGAAAGCGCCGAACAACAGGGTTGTCAAGGTTGATTTTGCTGACCCCTCTCCGAAGAACTGGGTAGACGTAATTGCGGAAACGGAAAATGTCCTTAGTGTACGTACCGGCGGCGGAAAATTGTTTGCAAACTATCTGAAGGACGCTACATCCCTGATCATGCAATATGACATGAACGGAAAACTGGAACGTACGATTGACCTGCCTGGCGTAGGTACAGCATCAGGATTCGGAAGCAAAAAAACAGAAAAGGAATTGTACTTTACGTTCACTTCGTATGTGTATCCTGCGACTATATTCAAGTATACTATTGCTAATGGTAAATCTGAACTGTACAAAAAGTCGGGCGTGAAATTCGATCCGTCGCTTTATGAATCCAAGCAGGTATTCTACAACTCGAAGGATGGCACCAAAGTGCCTATGATCATAACCTATAAAAAGGGCATCAAACTAGATGGCACCAACCCAACCATGCTGTATGGCTACGGTGGTTTCAATGTGAGCCTGACTCCTGCATTCAGTACTTCCAATATTATCTTGTTGGAGCAGGGTGGAATATACGCTGTAGCGAATTTGCGCGGTGGCGGCGAGTACGGTGAGAAATGGCACATCGCTGGAACCAAACTTCAGAAGCAGAACGTGTTCGACGACTTTCTGACGGCAGCTCAGTATCTGATCGACAACAAATATACATCGAGTGAACGCCTTGCTATCGCGGGTGGTTCTAACGGCGGACTTCTTGTAGGTGCAGCGATGACACAGCGCCCTGATTTGTTCAAGGTAGCATTTCCTGCAGTGGGCGTTCTGGACATGCTGCGCTACAACAAGTTTACCGCTGGTGCCGGCTGGGGATATGATTACGGAACTGCAGAAGATTCTAAAGAGATGTTTGAATATCTGCTTAACTATTCTCCCTATCATGCTTTGAAAAAGGACGTGGCTTACCCTGCAACGCTCGTTACTACTGCTGACCATGATGACCGGGTTGTGCCGGCACACTCATTTAAGTTTGCGGCGCGTTTACAGGAATATCATAAGGGAAACAATCCGGTATTGATCCGGATTGAGACAAATGCTGGACACGGCGCTGGAAAATCAACAGCTCAAGTGATTGCTGAACATGCGGATAAATGGGCATTCATGTTTTACAACATGGGTCTTACCGTAAAATAACCCTCCTAGATGAATCCGTACGAACAGAAACGACGCTGGAAATTCCTGTTGCTGGCTTTTGCGCTTGTCATCGCGTCAGCCTCGCTTTGGTATACGAATTACCTGGTGAAGAACATTGCCGTTTCGGAACGTACGCGTGCTGAGGTATGGGCGATGAGTTTTAAAAAGATCATTGAGATTGAGGACATCAACGATGAGTACCTCACGGTGATCTTTTCTATCCGCGACAGCTTGTCTATGCCCACTATCGTCACTGACGAACGGGACAGTATTATCTACTGGAGAAGTCTTGATAGCACGAAGACGAATTTCCAGGTTGAAGAAAACGGGAGAGAGTCGGCCATATTCACCAGGAAGATCCATGATCCTGGGTACTTCAAAGCGCAGCTGGCGGAAATGAAACGTCAGCATATTCCCATTGTTATCATCAAGGAAGACGGAGAAAAGTGGTTCGTTTATTATAAAGACTCTCAGCTGTTGACGCAGCTGAAAGTCTTCCCTTATATTCAGCTCCTGGTTATCGGCTTGTTTCTGATGGTTGCCTATACGGTTTTCAGCTCTTCAAGGCGGTCGGAGCAGAACCTGGTATGGGTGGGCATGGCTAAGGAAACCGCTCATCAGCTAGGTACGCCGATATCATCCCTCATGGCATGGATCGAGTTGCTTAAATCGAAGTTTAATGCGGAAAAGGACCCGCTTATACTGGAGATGGAGAATGATGTGCATCGCCTTGAGATGGTTGCCGACCGTTTTTCGAAGATTGGCTCGACGCCTAATTTACACAGTCATCCCGTGTATGCGGCAATCAAAGATTATGTTGATTATTTCCAGGTACGTACGAGCGAAAAGATTAAGTTAAGCGTCACCGGTGATCATGAAGTGGAAGCACTTATGAACATCCCGCTGTTTGAATGGGTGATTGAGAATCTCATGAAAAACGCAGTGAATGCTATTGGAGGCGAAGGCTCTATTGAGGTGAAGGTGATCGAGAACCTGGTTAAAGAACAGGTGTTCATTGATGTG
The DNA here is from genome assembly GCF_003002875.1 of Arcticibacter pallidicorallinus. Taxonomy (GTDB): domain Bacteria; phylum Bacteroidota; class Bacteroidia; order Sphingobacteriales; family Sphingobacteriaceae; genus Arcticibacter; species Arcticibacter pallidicorallinus. Next base: position 528,571 of record NZ_PVTH01000003.1, on the reverse strand, counting down.
ACCGATACCGGAAAAGGAATCCCGAGGTTGAAATTTGAAACGATATTCCAGCCTGGTTATACGACCAGGAGGAGAGGCTGGGGACTGGGACTTTCGCTGACGAAACGGATCATTGAAAACTACCACAAGGGACTCATTTTTGTAAAAGATTCGGAGCCGGGAAAAGGTACAACCATCCGGATTGTGCTGAAGAGCAGTACGCGGTATGAACCGGCCACCGATCACCCAGCTGACAAAGTGTATTAATTTGCAAACATTAACAGAACATAAAGTTTAATAGGCGATATTTATCCGAATCACGTAAATCGGTGACGCAACTTCTTTTTTTGGGAAACTATAATTAGATTTGCGTTCCAAAAAACACATTATAACAATGAGTTCAGTAGAAATTACTAAAGACACTTATCTGCACTGGTATGAATCGATGTTGCTTATGCGCAAGTTCGAGGAAAAGACCGGACAATTATATGGACAGCAGAAAATCAGAGGTTTTTGTCATTTATATATCGGACAGGAAGCTGTTGTAGCTGGTACCATGTCTGTGTTAAAACCTGAAGATTCTTTGATCACCGCGTATCGGGATCACGCACACGCAATTGCGAAGGGTGTATCTCCAAACGCTGTTATGGCCGAAATGTATGGTAAGGCTACCGGAAGCTCTAAGGGTAAAGGTGGATCAATGCATATTTTCAGCAAAGAACATAAATTTTTTGGCGGACACGGAATTGTTGGTGGCCAGATACCTCTGGGTGCCGGAATTGCTTTTGCTGAGCAGTACAATGGCACAGATAGTGTTTGTGTTTGTTATATGGGAGATGGAGCTGTAAGACAGGGTGCGTTGAATGAAACCTTCAATATGGCGATGATCTGGAAGCTACCTGTAATCTTTGTTTGCGAGAACAACGGATATGCGATGGGTACCTCAGTTGCACGTACCACCAATATGGAAGATATCTACAAGATTGGACTTGGCTTTGATATGCCTTGCGCGCCTGTAGATGGGATGGATCCGGTAGCGATGCACAATGCAATGGACGAAGCTGTACAGCGCGCACGCGCAGGTGAAGGACCTACTTTCCTTGAGGCCCGTACATACCGTTATAAAGGCCACTCTATGTCTGACCCTGCAAAGTACAGAACGAAAGAGGAGCTTGAAAACTACAAAGCAAAGGATCCCATTGGCGTTGTTAAGTTGGCTATCGTTGAAAACGAATATGCTGATGATGCCTGGTTTGAAGAAATCGATAAAAAAATAAAAGCTATTGTTGAGGAATCGGTAAAGTTTGCTGAAGAGTCGCCTTGGCCTGATCCTTCTGAAACTTATACTGACGTATACGTTCAGGAAGATTATCCTTTTATCAGAAACTAGTTAATTGTCAGACAAACAAACCGTACGAAAACATGGCTGAAGTAGTTAAGATGCCCAAAATGAGCGACACCATGACAGAAGGTGTTATCGCTAAATGGCATAAAAAAGTTGGTGATAAAGTGAGCACAGGTGACCTGATTGCTGAAGTTGAAACCGACAAAGCAACAATGGATTTTGAATCCTATCAGGAAGGCACACTGCTATATATCGGAGCTGAAGAAGGCTCAACAGTGCCTGTTGACTCTGTAATTGCAGTGTTGGGTGCAGAAGGCGAAGATTACAAATCTGCGTTGGAAGGTAGCTCGAATGGAGATGCAGCAAAAGCAACTTCAACTGCTGAGGCAGATGCGAAACCAGAAACTAATAGTTCTGAAGCTGAATCAGACTCTGCAGACGAGGGTGTAGATCCGGAATCTGTAGGCGCAACAGTGATTCGTATGCCTTTATTGAGCGATACAATGACTGAGGGCGTTATCGCTGAATGGCATAAAAAAGTTGGTGACGAAATTAAGAGTGACGATACTCTGGCTGACGTTGAAACCGATAAGGCGACAATGGAAGTTACTGCATATGCTGAAGGCACATTGCTTTACATTGGTGTCGAAAAAGGTCAGGCTGCCAAAGTAAACGATGTAATTGCTATCGTTGGTAAAGAAGGTACAGATGTTCAATCGCTGTTAAAAGGCGGTTCTAAATCTAAGGGTTCAGAAGCAAAAGCGGAAGAGCCTAAATCTGAACCTAAGAAAGAAGAAGCTGCAGTTAGCTCATCATCTGATGCTGACTCACGGGTTAAGGCCTCTCCTCTTGCAAAGAAAATTGCAAAAGATAAAGGAATTGACCTTTCTCAGGTGAAAGGTAGTGCTGAAGGTGGCCGTATTGTAAAAAAAGACATTGAAAGCTTTAGTCCTTCTGCAAAAGCTCCGGCTGCTGCTGAGGCTCCGGCTAAAGAATCTAAGCCTACAGCTCCTTCTATTCCTCAGTTTATCGGTGAGGAAAAATATACAGAGAAACCGGTTACTCAGATGAGAAAAACTATTGGCAAGAGATTGTCTGATAGCCTTTTCACTGCGCCTCATTTCTATGTAACGATGTCTATCGATATGGATAGCGCTATCGCTGCACGTGCGAAGATGAATGAGTTTGCTCCGGTTAAGATTTCCTTCAATGACATTGTGATTAAAGCAGTGGCTGTCGCGTTGAAGCAACATCCTAATCTGAACTCTTCATGGAGAGGTGATAAGATCCGATATAATGAGCATGTAAACATTGGAGTTGCCGTTGCGGTGGATGAAGGTCTTCTTGTTCCGGTAGTTCGTTTTGCCGACGGCAAGTCCCTTTCTCATATCTCTGCTGAAGTGAAAGACTTCGCTCAAAAAGCAAAAGCTAAAAAGCTTCAGCCTTCAGACTGGGAAGGATCTACGTTTACGATCTCTAACCTTGGAATGTTTGGTGTAGACGAGTTTACGGCTATCATCAACTCTCCTGACGCTTGTATTCTGGCTATCGGTGGTATTTCACAAATTCCTGTAGTTAAGAACGGTGCAGTGGTTCCGGGTAACGTGATGAAGGTTACGCTTAGCTGCGATCACAGAGTGGTTGACGGTGCTCAGGGTGCTGCTTTCCTTCAGACGCTTAAGGCTCTTATCGAAGAGCCTGTAAGGTTATTAGTTTAAAATAAACTGAGGTGTTAAGAACATCTTTTTAGAAATAAAAAGAGCGATCATGACTGATCGCTCTTTTTTGTTTTAGGGACGTTCCCACTTGATTTTTTTGCCAAAGCCTAGTGTGTTGTCGGTGAATTTTATCCAGCTTAATTCGATGATCCATATTTCCCCTCCCATGGCAAGAGCGAAAGGATACTTTGCGTAATATGTTTTCTTAAGGTCTGAGAGGCATTGACTTTCTGGCTCAACCAACTTCCCCTTGAACTGAATACCTTTTATCTTCCCCACTTGCAGTTTATCGGGTAGCACGGAACCGCCAACAAGGTTGTTCAGAAGAGCTTGCTGGATATGATCTGTATGTTCCGACGATTTAAATACCAACATATTGTACTCTTCGCTATAAGCATAGAAGCAGGTCGAGCAATAAGGCTGATCATGTGCGCTTGTGGCCAGTGTGAAGACGGTTTGAGCCTTAAAAAAGCTGGCGATGAGTTGATCTGGTCTCGCTTGTTTAGAAGTTGGTTGTTCCATTATGTCAATTCTACTTTTATACAGTTCACAGGACAATGCGCCGCTGCTCTTAAGTTGTCTTCCAATTCATCGACAGCTACACTGATACTGAAGATACCTTTTTTCTCTATGCCCTGAATCAGCGTCACTTTCCCATCCTTTCTCGAAATGCGCCATCGATAAGCTGCCGCCTCTACGCAGGCGTTACAGCCGATACACTTAATTCGGTGCTGCGTAATTCGAACCATCAGACGTCCTCCAGCTTATATAACTTATCTGAAGGTCTGACTCTATCTTTCATCGGAATAGAAAAGGTTTCTCCTTTCTTCACTAAATCCCTCGTCTCGTTTTCAACCCTAATCTCCTCTACCGTTGACCAAACGACTCCCGTGGTAGGTCCTGTTACCATTATTTTAGTACCTGTTTGCAGTGAGTGCGCGTCAAGTTGAAACTCCGCGACTGCTGATCTGTCAAAGTACTTCAGACCGCGTCCGATATAGGTTTTCTTTTGGGTAGCCTTGGAGCCGTAGGTATCACTCCATTCTCCTAATTTTCTGCCGAGATAATAGCCGTCCCAAAATCCCCTGTTAAATACTGTCGATAAGCGGGATTTCCAGTCTGCGAACATTGCGGGGCCGTAAGTTCCATTGTTGTAGGCGTCGATTGCTTCGCGATAGCAGGAGACAACTGTATGAACATAATCTGCACTTCTGCCCCGCCCTTCTATCTTCAGAACAGATACTCCAGCACCGATTATTTTGTCGATAAAATCAATTGTACACAGATCTTTGGCAGACATGATATACTCATTGTCTATTTCAAATTCAGTTCCATGCTCCTTTTCAGTAACGATATAACTTTTACGACAGTTCTGGATGCAGGCGCCACGGTTTGCAGAGGCGTTGTCTGAGTGGAGGCTCAAATAGCACTTCCCTGAAACCGCCATACATAAGGCGCCATGCGAAAAGACCTCCACCCGTACAAGCTCTCCCGACGGACCGGTGATCTGGCGGCGCGCTATATCGCGGGTTATAGTAGCTACCTGCATCAGGGTCAGCTCCCGTGCCATCACCATCACATCCGCATATACTGCATAAAATTCAATGGTGTCGATATTAGAAATGTTCGCTTGGGTCGAGATATGTACCGGAAAACCTATTTTCTTTGCGTAGTTAAGTACGGCATGGTCTGTTGCGATGACTGCTGTTATTCCGCTGCTGTGGGCCGCATCAATGATCTTTTTCATCAGATTGATATCGTGATCATATAAGATCGTATTGAGCGTGATATATGATTTTATTCCTTCGGAGCGGCAAACTTCGGCAATCTTTACAAGATCGTCCAGCGTAAAATTGCTACTGGAACGGGCGCGCATATTCAGTTGCTCGATCCCGAAATAGACAGAATCTGCTCCTGCCTGGATTGCAGCTGTTAAGGATTCGTATGAACCGGCAGGTGCCATCAGCTCTATATTTCGTTTGCGCATAAATCGGTATATTGTATACTGCAAAACTTCCCATTTTTTTCATATAAAAATATGACCGGCGTCAGGTATCCTTAAAAAAAAGAGTCCTAATTTTACGCCGCAGTCGACAACTGCACTTAATATGGCACATCTAACAGAACAGACTGAGATTAAGCAACTGGGATCTACACTATTGAACATCGGGGCGCTGTTATTAAGTTCGGGAGCGAGTACGGGCCGAACCCGAAAAACGATTAACAGGATTGCTGACTCATTCGGTTACAGTACGGATCTTCTGATCTCTCATCGTACTATCATGCTTACAATCAGAGATACGCAAAACGACTACTTCTTTAATAATCTTAAGCGCTCATCTCCGCATGGTGTAAATTTTAAAGTGCTGACCGGTATCAGCAGGCTCAGCTGGCAGGTAGTGGAAGAAGGTCTTACCGTTCCTCAAATCAACGATCAGCTTGGTAGGATTGCCTCGCTACCGCATTATCCGCGCTGGGCGATCTTGCTCTTTGTGGGCTTAGCCGGTTCGTCATTTTGCAGACTTGCAGAGGGAGACTTCCTGGATATGCTGGTAGTGTTTTTTGCCACTGTTTCGGGACTTTTTATCCGGCAGGAAGTACATCGGCTTAAGTTCAATCCTTACATATGCATATACTGCGCTGCGCTTACTTCCTCATTCATTGCAGCGTCAGCACTTAAATTCGGAAATGGTTACGTTCATGAACCTGCATTTTCCACTTCGGTTCTCTTCCTCATCCCCGGGGTTCCGTTAATAAATTCTTTTTCGGATATGATAGATGGAAACTTGAATAATGCGCTCATAAGGGGTATAAACGGATTCATTATTTCCTTTGCAATTGGATTGGGACTTCTCACCTCTATGTTTATTTACGGGCTTTGAATATGGAATATTTCGTTTTGTTAGAAAAGTGCATTTGGTTGGGAATGGCCGCAATTGGCTTCGCTGTGTTATTTAATGTCCCTTCGAGAGCTTTGGGCTACATAGGTATAATGGGCGCTCTGGGGGGTATTGTTAAGGTACTTTTTGTCCACCAGGATGTAAGCGTTATTTTGGGTACGCTGTTTGGCGCGACACTCATTGGTTTTTTGGGTATACCATTTGCCCATAAGACTAATTGTCCGCCTCCGGTTTTAGCTATACCGGCAGTTATCCCTATGATTCCCGGGAAATTTGCTTATAAAATGATGATCGGATTGATCAACCTATCTGGGGATATCGACCAGGCAACGTACATATACATCATGTCGGATACGCTTAATAATGGGTTGAAAGTGATGTTTATTCTGATGAGTATTGCGGGAGGAGTAGGCATTCCCTTACTAATCGCCAGAAGGGATTCAGCTAAGGGAATGCACTTAAAGAGGAAATTCTAGGCTGTCTGTTATTCACAATACATCAGCTCATAATATTGAGCTGCCATTCTTCCAGATTCGAATGCGGGACTCACGTCGCGGGCACTATTTTTCATTATACTGATCCATGTGGCCGGGTCATTATAGTACATAGGCACGATATTTTCCTCTATCTTTTCAAGAAGGCGTTCAGACTCAATGCGGTCCTTCTCTTCGTTGGAAAGGTGATCTTCCGCTGGTGCAACTATGAAACTGTTCTCCATATCTTTAGCAAACTCTGGAATCCATCCATCTGGAATGGAGAGGTTAATACTGCCATTTATAGCGGCCGTCATACCACTGGTACCTGAGGCTTCTCTGTATATCCGTGGATTGTTCAACCATACGTCTGATCCTTTCTTCAGCAGCGCAGAAAGTCCGAGTTCATATCCGGTCAGTACAGCGCAGTTTGCAAACGGCTTAATCCGGTCAATTATGCTATTAAAGAGGTCGATTGCTCCATAATCTTCCGGATATGGCTTGCCTGCCCAGATAATCTGCACCGGCGTGGAAGCATTTTGGATGAGTCTGATAAAGCGGGCCCAGTCGTTCATAATCATATCGGCCCGTTTGTATCCGGCAAAGCGCCTTGCCCATACAATGGTTAAAACGTCTTCGTCGAAGAGTTTGCCTGTCTGATCAGCTACGACCTTAAAAAGTTGTCTTTTTAATTCCTTTTTACGGGCTACTAGTAAAGTGTCGTCTTGGGTCGAAAAGGCGGTCTCCAAGATATCATCCTTCCAGTAAGTTTTATTTTGGGCATTCGTTATAGACGTGATCTCGCATATCCCTGGGTTAGATTTCCACATATCCCGCGATACCTCGCCATGCATTTTCGATACAGCATTAGCTTTCCTGGCAAACTTTAACGCTGCAAGTGTATAATTGAGATGGTCGCCGCCAAGCCCAAGCAAGGAATGGACTTCGTGATTTTGAAGCCCGCAGAAGAATGACATGTCCTGAAGAATTCCATAACTATGAGACTCATTCCCTGCAGCCTCAGGAGTGTGGGTAGTAAAAACAACACGCTTTTTCACCTCTTCCAAGTTCTTGAACTTCGAGTAAAGATGGAAGTTTAACGAGAGGGAATGTCCTTCGTTCATATGATAAACCTCTGTATGTCTGTCAAGCTGCTCAAGTAGGATAGCACCACCAGTACCTAACAAAATAGACTGTGCAATTCGGGTCGCTTCATTCGAATCGTACAGTCGATTGGTAATACTCTTAGACATATCATCATTCTCCGGCAGATCTGTGCTAAGAAGGAACAATGGTGCCGAACCGAAAGTATCTGGCCGCAGAAACCATGCTTTTACAAAGACAGGTGAGTTATGTACAAGCATGGTAAACACAATACCGGTATCCTCGAGAAAGGAGTAATTCTTTTCTACATAGCCGGCCCTCATTCTTGCGTTCCCATCTCGCTCCTGGTCATAGTATCCATATTTCCAGAGTATGCCGATACCAACCAGATTCTGCTTAAGTTCGTAGGCACTTCTTAAGTGTGACCCCGCCAGAAAGCCCAGGCCACCGCTGTATATTTTTAGTGCCTGATCTATGGCAAATTCCATAGAAAAATAAGCTACCGGCCTGGAATATGCCGGGTTAAATTTATACGGGAAAATATTCTGTGCATTAATCATAAAGCAAAATAAGCATTATATTAAAAATCCCATCTTTTCAGACGGGATCTCCAATTATAATTTGAATTACTATTCTTTTATAAAGGCTTTGCGAAGCTCTTCTACCTGTTCATTGCTAATAGGTACCATGGATCCGAGTGATGAGCACATCACCAGAGACTTGGCACTGAACTCAGCCACCTCAAGATAGTCGAAGGTCTGCAGCAATTGATTACCGGTAACCACTACGCAATCGTTCTTAACCAGTACCGCGGGATTGCTTTTAGACACCATATCCGGGATCTCCGTTCTTCCGTTGAACTGAACACCGAAATCAAGGGTGTGGACGTCCTGAAGGAAAATCCAGCTCTCGGGGATCGTTCTTACGTTGAATGAAGCTCCTGTAACAGAAAACGCCATCAGGTACGGGGATTGTGTTAGAATGATAGAATTAATTTCAGGGTGTTTCTCGTAAATGTCCTGATGCAAGTAGGTAGAGCGGCTTGGAACCTTGCCTTTTTCTCGCTTACCGTTCTTGATCTGAACGATATCCTCAGGAACCATGTCCCAGCGAGGAACATTCGTCGGTGTAATAAGAAAAGTATCTTCATCCACCCGCGTCGAGATCGTACCGTAAGAACTTATCATTAGACCCTGAGTACACGCGCGGTGGACGATCTTACATATCTCTGCACGTTTCTCACGCTCTGCAGATGAATAAACTGTCTCGTCCATCTCTGGAAGAAGCGCGGGTATCTGGTTCTCAAAGGCGTTGATTTCATCGTCATTGAGATAAGCGGGTTTGCCAACGGAATTACCATATAAAATAGTACGTGCAGAAAATTCCAGCGTTTCAAACCTTTGGAAAGTATCAACTAAATCAGATCCGCCTACCACCGTTCCATGGTTTTCCATAATCACAGCATTGTATCCACGTGTGAATTCTTTGGCTATCTTCGAACCAAGGGCCTCGCTTCCTGGCAATTCGTATTCGGCATATCCGATGGGTCCACAAACGTGCTTAGCCTGAGAAATGATATTAGTGTCGGGAATAGTTCTGGCGATACTAAAAGAAACCAATGCAGGGGGATGAGCATGGATGATTGCTTTGATATCTGGTCTTATCTGATAAATAGCACGGTGAAAAGGATGTTCCGAAGACGGCTTGTGGCGGCCGACAATGGTTCCATCTTTTTTAATACACACGATATCTGTCGGCTGCAAAGATCCCTTATCAACAGCTGATGGCGATATCCATATATCCCCGTTGTCGTCAATTATAGAAATATTTCCTCCAGATGTTGTAGTCAGTCCCCGCCTGTATATCCGTGTCATAACCATCGTTATTTGATCGCGGGGATGCATTAAACGGGTGTCCAAAACTTCATTCATAGCTTAATATATTAATTTGTACAAAGAATAGAAATATAGAAATGTAAACAAGTGACCATCATCATTAAAAATAACATTATTCACTATACTATCGCTTAAGCCGCCCATTCTGGTCGACCGAAACATCGAAAGGTCTCAAATACCTGTCAAAAAGCACAGTAAATTCTCTTCTGCTGACGGGCCGCCTGAGATCAAAGCTATCTGGTAATTTGAATGAAGTTTTCCAGCCTTGCTCTACCTCTTTATTAAGCTCCGCTCCGCGTTGAGCAGTAAACTTGATGAGACTTAGCAATTGTTCCATTGTTATTTTTTCAGCTTTGTTGTCGAGGAACCATATCTGACTCCTCGAATAGTATTCTTTAACAGGCTCGCGTATGTCATCCGTGGAGATGGAAGAATCTGGATGGAAATAAAACCGGTTTTCAGACTCTCCTCCTTTAACAATTCCTGTAAGTGCAAGTTTTTGAAAAGCAAGCACATTAGAGTCGAGCGCAGCAATGTCTGCGAACTTCATCAAACGAGACTTATAAGTCATTAGTTCACTTTGAATTAAGCGTACATTCAGCTTATCGGTGGTTGTCTTAAAAAACGCGCAATAAGCGGCAATAGCTCCGGCAGCTTGTCCGGATGCGTACGTATATTGATCAGCGTTTGTATCTGGTGTCGCATAAACAAAGTTTTTAAAGGATGAAAGAAAAAACTTTAAAGGTATGGTCGCCGGAACCTTCGACGACTTAAGAGGAACTGCAACACTTGTCCGGTAAAGCTGATAAGCGTAGGTTGATGAATCTCCTGAATTTGCTGGATCTCTTAATCCGACCAGGTCGGCTATCTTCCTGCCAATCGTAGCATCGACAACGATATCCGTTTTGATGGTATTATTAGGAATCCGTATTTCCCAATCCTTCCCCGCCTTTTTCACAGATGAAATGGAAGAATTTCTTATTACTGTGAGATTTTTAATGGTATCAGTCCAGCCTTTTAAAACTGTACCCAGGTATTCTGGCAACAGTGTTTGATTACTTTTTACCGGATATTTCTGTAGCTTTTCAATTTTGTCAAGAAGCTCCTTGGGAATTCCGTAAGCATCTTCCCGGTCTTTCTGACTTAATTCCACCGACGCGATAGAACCTTCATCAATCAGGATCGTCTTAACGCCTGAATGGGCAGCCTGAATTGCAGCAGCGATTCCCGAGGGTGATGCTCCAACGACTAGCACACCTGGTTTTAACGTTTGCGAGTGAACGACAGCAGAGGTAAGCAGCAGCAGGATGCTCAGACACTTCGTTCGTAAAGACGTATAAATCATATTTGGGAAAGTCATAGTATAATGCAATATAACATCAAAAATTTTAAACTGGTTCTTTTAAAAAGATTGAATGTTATCTCGCAAATAAGTGATCGTTATATCAAGCTTGTTGATTGGGCATTACAGAAGTGAATGCCAACTGATAACGCCAATTTATAAGCTGAAACGGCATAACAAATAAGAAGATGAGAGAAAATCAAAATTGGAGGCACTTTAAAGAAAGTGTCTCCAAAAATTAGGGTTAGGTGCCCTTAGATCGCCACGAATATATGGCCTTGTTTTAAACGGTTGTAGCTTTTCAATAATTCGGTATATTTTTCTTTCCAGTAATCATCGTCTTTCACTACCATTTCCTCTTTTACATCTTGGGAAGTCTTGTTCTTATCAATTTCCGAAGCGAAATCCTCACTGTTAAAAACATGAGGTAGCTCCGCAGAAAAATCATATTTGATTATACATCCAATGCGGAAGATAATTTCCGGCCGCAACTTTGGCTGGTTGAACCAATTATAAACAGACCTCCTGTTAACTTTCATTAGTCGAGATATATCGCTAATCGAATGACCGTCCCGTCTGATGACTTTTTCGACAATATGCCCGTGATGATGTGCCATGGATAACTACTTTCTTTACCCAAAAATACAGTTTGGAACATTCCTCTGAGATTCGGCAAACACCTGTTTTTTACGATATAATTACCTAACAAACTGAAAATGGCAGGCCCACTTCAGGCCCTTTCCCCATGATCATGACGACCGGTAAATGAAACGCCCCTATCCTGGAAGGGATAGGGGCGTTCGATATAATTAAGCTTAATTTTTAAACGTTATTGACCGCTCTGACGCGCTTCATTCTTTAGTTGGTCATTCGCTACAATCACGATTTCAACCCGCCTGTTTTGAGCACGGCCATCTTCAGTACCATTATCTGCGATAGGCTCAGCTTTGCCTTTTCCTGAGATGGTAATTCGAGATGCACTTACTCCATTCGCAACCGCCAAAGACTTAACTGACTGCGCACGTTTCTCAGACAACGTATAGTTGTAAGAATCAGAACCTACGTTATCTGTGTGTCCTATCACCATAATGTTCGTTTCCGGATTATTTTTCATTGTCGCCGCAAGGCTTGCTACATTCGATACACCCGCGCTTTTCAGATCAGACTTATTAAAGTCAAATAGAATTCCATCAGTGAATTTCACGATCAAACCTTCTCCGGTTTTGATAACCTCCGCCCCAGGGACGTTCTGCTGGATTTCTTCCGCCTGCCGATCCATTTTTCTTCCGATGAATGCACCTGCCGTACCACCGATTGCACCACCAATAATAGCCCCAACTGCGGTGTTACCTGCTTTTTTACCTATTATTGCACCTAAAGATCCGCCTGCTGCTGATCCAATAACTGTTCCCTTCTGTGTTTGAGTCATTTGACTACATCCAGATATCACAAATGACGCCGCAGCAATCATAACTGTGTAAGTAACTAATTTAATATTCATAATCTTTATTAATGTGTTTCAGGTTAAGTTCAAATATAATGCCATAAAGGTGCTTGTCTTCCTGCCGTATTTATTCACCCCTCCTGCGTAATTAACCGGGTCTATGTATTTAAATACTCTACTATCTGTCTTAAATACTAGTCAGCATTTAACGCAAACATAATTAATAAATCGCATTTCAAACTTTCTTTCACATAAATTAACAAATTCGTCGATGCAATTTGTTTTACCTTTACGGTTCGTATAAATCTCGAAATGATCGCTTCATCATACCTGTTAAGTGCGCTGCTACAATTCATCATCATCCTTCCTTTTCTATTCTTTGGTAAAAGGAAATTCGATAGATCCGAATACCGTTTCTTGGGCATTTTCGCGCTGATGTTCCTTCTGTGGTCAGTATTAACAAATGGCCTGGCCCCTATCATCGTAAATGAGAACCAAACCTGGAACTGGTTGGGGAAAATAGCAGGTTTGTTGTTGGGAGTATTTTTTGTTTACCGAAACAAGCTGATATCGAAAAGTGATATAGGTTGGACACTCAGGCTAAAAAAAGGTACTGTGAAGCCGATTATTTACACAGTTTTAATGGTCCTCATTGCACGCCTGATCATTTACTTTTGTTTTGAAAGAGTGAATCCAGACATCGATTTTGAAACCCTGGTATTTCAGGGATCCCTGGCGGGCTTCTGTGATGAACTGATCTTTCGGGGGATTCTTCTAGCCCTGCTGAACAAGGTATTTACCGCAAAAGAAGATATATTTGGCTACTCCCTAAGCTTTGGTGTTCTGATCAGCTCGCTGCTCTATGGCATTAGTCAGGGATTCATCCTTCAGGAAGGCTTTCACCTGCAGATCAACTTGATCAGAATCCTTCTCGGCTTCTTGGTAGGACTTATTGCAGCAGTTCTAAAGGAACGATCAGGGAGTCTTCTTCCTGCTGTGATCTTTCATAATCTTTGGATGCTGATCACGAATCATTAGAGCTGGCAAAGGCGTCCAACCTCTTGATTAATTCAAGACAGGCTCTGCTATTGTGATATGGGCATTTCCACATGCCTGCCTTATCCTCTTCTATCATGACGCGACCATTTTTATCTCGCCCCCAAACCCACTCACCATGGTGTAGATCCAGCAGGTGTGCTTTCACATAATCCCAAACGCGATAAGACTGATGTAGAAACAGTTCCTCATTTGAAATCTGCCAGGCATTGAAAAATCCGATTATTGCTTCAGATTGCACCCACCAGTGCTTCTCCCTGAGCATATGTCCGCTATTGGAGTCAAGCTCATAAAACATACCCCCATCTCTGTCGATTCCCTCTAATGAAGCGCGGGCCATCAAAACAGCGATATTCTTGATACTTTGTATTGCTTGTTGATCTTCAATAGCCTCCGCTGCCTCCAACAGCAACCAGGATGCCTCAATATCATGTCCGAAAGAGATCGTTGAGGACTTTACAGTCCAATCATCATCCATGAATAAATTGAGGTGGTAGTTGTCCTGTCGGATAATATGCTCTTTAAAGTTACTGATCAAGCTTAAAATTTGTCTTTTCAATCCCTCGTCCTTCCAACTTCGGTACAGACTTGTATATCCTTCCAAGACATGAAGATGCGTATTCATCGTCTTTCTTTCATTTCCATCTTTTTCACTTAAACGGAAGTCCTCTATTTCAGACCAGTCCCGGTCAAAAGCTTCGAAGTATCCTGTTCTTTTTGAATCAAAACTGTGTTTAACAAGATCTTGATAAAGTTGTATAGCCAGAGCTTGAGCTTCGATACTTTCTGCAGCACGCGAATATTCTGCCAAAGCATAGATCATAAACGAGATGGCATACACCTGCTTTTTGGTGTTGAGAGCTTGGCCTGCAGCATTTACAGTCCAGTAAACCCCGCCGTACTCCTTATCAAGGAAGTGGTTACAAATATAGTTAAAGGCTCTGTGTGCATGTGCCAGATACTCTTCCTGCTTACAGCTATTGTACCCGGCCGAGAACGACCATAATATACGAGCGTTCAATACCGCTCCTTTAGGTGCTTCTGGATAGACTTTTTGACCATGATCAATCTTTCCTACGAAACCACCGTTGACGTCCACTGCTGAATTCATCCACCAGTTAAGAATATTAGTCAGCTCTTTTTTCAGCTCTAACCGGTAGAGCCGTAAATCAAGCCCTGACACTATACTTTCCATCTACTAACGCTTTATTTTTTTGAATAATGCTAAGGATTTTTTGAACAGAGCTCTCTGAGCGATAACCATCCTCCGGAGTATTTACCACGTAGTCGATAAGCTGTCCGATCGTGGTAGTTGCAACGTGCATACGCGTATCTGAAGATGCATAGTAAATAAAAACTTTTCCGTTATCTTCAGCAATCCAACCGTTACAGAACAAAACGTTGGAGACATCTCCAATGCGTTCATCGCCCTCGGGAGCGAGAAAATACCCTCCGGGACAGTGAGTAATTTTACCGATATCATTTAAATCGGTCATGAACATATACAGGACGTATCGCAAACCTGCAGCAGTATTTCTTACTCCATGCGCGAGATGCAGCCAGCCTTTACCCGTTCTTATAGGTGCAGGCCCTGCTCCGTTCTTAGCTTCATAAACAGTATGATACACTTTATTGTGGATAATTACCTCATCGTCTATAATTGGATTTTCTATCGACTTTGTAAAACCCAGACCAATGCCACCCCCTGATCCTGCTTCAATAAAACCATCCTGTGGCCTCGTGTAGAATGCGTATAAACCGTCTACAAATTCAGGATGAAGCACTACGTTCCTTTGCTGCGGAGAGGGAGTTTTAAGGTCAGGAAGGCGCTCCCAGTTAAGAAAGTCTTTCGTACGCGTTATCCCGCATGCAGCAACAGCCATCGACTGATCAGTTGCGGGAGCGGATGGATCCCTTCTTTCTGTACAAAATAGCCCATAAATCCATCCGTCTTCATGCTGGGTTAGCCTCATGTCATAGACATTTACATCTGCTTCATCTGTTTGGGGCAGACTCACCGGCTCTGGCCAAAAAACAAATCCGTCTATACCGTTGCCACTTTCAGCGACGGCAAAAAAGGACTTTCGGTCTACGCCTTCTACCCTTGCAATAAGTATATATTTCCCCCTCCACTTGATTGCGCCTGCATTAAATACCGCATTGATACCAAATCTTTCCATCAGATAGGGATTTGTCTCCTCGCAAATATCATAGCGCCAAAAAAGAGGAGTATGTGCTGCTGTAAGCACTGGATATTTATACCGGTTGTACACCCCGTTATTGTGTACCAGCTTCTCGTTCGGCTTGCTTATCAGCTTCAGGTAAGCGTCATGAAGCTGATCTAATCTTTCTTCAAAAGCATTCATTATAAGGATTCTTAGTGCAATATCATTTATAAAGGCCTAGAGTGGTTACTTCCCCCTGGAGAACCATTCGTTCGTTCTTAATGAACTTGAGAAAGTCAGCAACGGAGGAATGCCCCGGATAGGGGGCGTAGTAATGATAGTCGTTGTTATGAGGTCTGAAGCCTGCATTTCTCCACATCAAAATGAAAGACACGGATTGACTACTGATAGAGGGGTACAACACTTCCGTCCACCATACAGGATCAGGAATTGCCTCGTAACCAGTTTCTGCCAGCGCAATCAGCTTGCCTTTAGTTTTTGCCAAACCGGCAATGATAGTCATCTTAGCCTCTGTATTTTTTCTGAACGCCGACCCATTTTCTCTGGATCCAAACTGATAGGCATCGAAACTCAAAACGTCTGCATATTTGTTTCCAGGGTATCTTTCCAGAAATTCCTCAGGAGAAGCGAAATCTGCTGTATTATATACGTAGATGAGATTGTGTACTCCTTTTTTTGATCTTAAATAATCAAAGGTATAGATCCATAGCTTTTTAAAGTCTTCAGAGCTACATTGTCTCTTTCCCCACCAAAACCAGGTTCCGGTTAATTCATGAAAAGGACGAAAGAGAACCGGAACAAGCTTCCCGTCTGAGCCCTTAAGATCCTTCATAAACTCGGAGACCCTATCCAGCCACATATTATAAACACTGTGTTTCTCTCCACCCGGAAGAATCTTCTCAACAGATCCCGGAATTGTATCCCAGGATGACTTTCCGTTAACCGGATTGTCAAGATGCCAGCTGATCGTATTGACGCCACCCCTGTCATACGCAGCGCGTATAAAATCTTTCATCTTACTAAAGGGAACCGAATCGATGTTCACTTGTGAGCCATGTTCAATCCCTCCGATATCCCAGCCATATAGCGCGGGATGTTCACCTGTGATATCCTTTATATCGCTGCGATTGTCCTCATACTTCCAGCCGTATCCGTAAGCAAGTGCATCCTGATGCCCGAACAATATCTTCTCATCTTTTAATCGGAACAAATTTCCGAAGAGCTTTTGCGTTTCAGCACTGGCCTTGTTATCGGCGAGTCGCTGTGCCGAAGCACCGCGGCAAATACCAAGCGATAGCAAGGCTAAAATCAGCTTACCCAGTGTTAATCGAATCATATCTCAAGTTTTATATGGTTGCTCCTTTTTTCCTCCAGCTCATTTTCGATGTGCTGTAATTTGTACTCCGTCAGCGGGTAAAAGGCCATAAATGCTACAGACAGAATCGTTCCTATAGCAGGCAAAACACTTAACATCAGTCGTATCCCCGACTGAGCCGATTCGGTCTGTTCCACATTGGCCTGAAAACCATAGTAACCCAATAACCAACCGGTAACAGCACCACCTATCGTCCAGCCAAACTTTTGAGACATTGAAGATGAAGAAAATATGAGTCCCGTTGCCCTCCTCCCGTTTTTCCATTCTGAGTAGTCAGCAATATCCGCATACATGGACCAAAGCAAAGGAAAAACACATCCTGCACAGACGCTGATCAGCATCTGAAATACCATGATCCACATTACATGGTCACTTGTAAATACAAAAAATAATAAGCTCAGAGCGGTGGCGGTCGACATCACCAACAGAAACGTATTTTTCTTTCCGATTCGGGCGGACAGAGGCGTTGCCAATAGCACACCAAGAATGTTAGCAGCCTGACCCAGTACAAGATACAAAGTGGTGAGAGACAGGTTTATTTGTGTAGATCCAAGCTCAAGATCAAAGTTACTCTCACGGCCAATATAATATTTAAAGTAGAACGCTGCTCCGCCATCCCTAATCGAATTAAATATCAAGGCAGAAATACCTGCACCGAGTAAAATCCACCAAGGCCGGTTTGAAAGCAAGTTTCTCATATCCTCCTTTAAATCCTGGCTATCCTCACTAACGGGCCTTACACGCTCTTTAGTCCAGGAGAAACACAACCAAAAGAAAACGGATGCAATAATTGAAAAAATCGCTATGGAGAAAAGCCAGCCCTTCTGGGGGTTCGACTCGCCCCCTAACGCATCAATCAAAGGCTCGATAAGCGCCAGTGCCAGCAGGCTTCCTGCAAACGCAAATACCATACGGTAGGATGAAAGAGCGGTACGTTCGATTCGGTCAGATGACATTACCCCCATTAATGAAGCATAAGGAACATTTATGAGCGAGTAAATCATCATCATCAAAGAATACGTTGCATAAGCATAAACCAGCTTTCCTGATTCGCTAAATGATGGTGTATAAAATGTAAAAATTGCAATTACTGCAAAAGGGATGGCTACCCACAAAAGATAAGGCCTGAACTTGCCCCACCTGCTGTTGGTCCGGTCCGCGATGATGCCCACTAAGGGGTCGCAAAACGAATCCCATATGCGCGTAATTAGAAACATAGTACCCGCAGCAGCAGCTGAAATCCCGAAAACGTCAGTATAAAAAATCAACAAGTACATACTGAACAGCTTCCAGAACATGGAGGATGCCGCATCTCCAAGACCGTAGCCGACCTTCTCTTTAAACGATATTTTTTTCTTGTCCATTTGCGTCACTGGCGTTAATTGGTTAATAGTCAAAAGTAAGGCGGGAGCTACGCTTATATCAATACTTTTTTAGCTTATAAAAATGAATTCTTAGCATTCTACGTGAACTAAAGCTGTTTTGCATATTGCGAACTTCATTAACGGGCTAATTTCTGTATATTGGAGTTCAATACTATTTTATCAAATAACTTTACAATGACTCGCATGAACGGGATAATAAAAGAAATTACGCCCCTTACCTCGAATGATTGCTTCACGATCTTTTCCCGTGTAAAAAAAGAGTTTAACTTCCCTCTTCATTTTCACGAGGAGTTTGAGTTAAATCTGATATTGAATGCTAAAGGCGCAAAGCGTATCGTCGGCGACCACATTGATGTCATAGATGACATCGAACTTGTACTCGTTGGATCAAATCTAAACCATGCCTGGTTCACCCACCAGTGCGAAAGTGAAGAAATTACCGAAGTAACTATCCAATGGCACAAAGATCTTTTCGACGATAAGCTTCTAAAACGAAATCAGCTTCGTCTTATCAGACAAATGCTTGAGCGGTCAGTGAAAGGCATTGCCTTTTCCGCTGACACTATAAAAAATATAAGCCCCCGAATACTATCATTAAACCAAAAAAACGGGTTTGACTCAGTAATGGAACTCATCAGCATACTACATGACCTTTCCTCTTCCAGAAACATGCGTACACTATCTGATAGTTCGTTCAGCAATTTGCACCAGCCGAGTAATAGCAGGAGGGTCGAAAAAGCTTTTGAATATCTGAATAACAATTACGACAAGCCGATCAGCCTGAAAGAGATTGCCAAGCTGGTAAACATGACTGAAGTATCCTTTAGCAGATTCATTAAAAAAAGAACGGGAAGCACCTATATAGACACTCTAAATGAAATACGCCTAGGGCACGCATCCAGACTGTTAATCGATACCACTCACTCCATCGCGGAAATCTCATTCAATTGCGGTTTCAACAATATTTCTAACTTCAACCGCCTGTTCAAAAAGAAAAAGAACTGTACTCCTAAAGAGTTCAGGGAAAGCTTCTCAGGAAATAGAATATTCATATAATAACCGGTTATATATTTCGGATCAAACGTAGCATGACAACGTCATGCGACGGAACAGTTGCCTTGAACCGCTTTTCTGTTGTACCAGATGCTTTTTTCGTCCAAAGGTTTCTAATTGTATACTCTCCTGCCCTGTTATCAAGATCTCTCTTCGACAGCGAATCCTGAACAGCCTCTTTCGCCCAGTCGAAGTCTACTTCCTGCGGACTATCGTTCCTGTTCAGGAAGCAGACCGCCCAGCTTCCATCCTTCAAAGGCTTAAACCAGGTTTCAAGCTTATCTTTGACACTGTATTGAAATCCCTGTATTCCCAGGGAGTCTTGATTGACAGCGATTACTTCCTTATTGGTCAGTATACCTATAGTTTCCTTAGTCATCGCACGAAGATCATTACCAGCAATGAGCGGAGCAGCGATCATCGCCCACATGCTGAAATGCGCTCTATCTTCGTTCTCTTGCATCCCATTGCCCACTTCAAGCATATCCGGATCGTTCCAGCGACCAGGTCCGGCATACTGTCGCAAGCCCTTTTGCCTGTCCAGAATTTGCATAACCCCAAAAGACTTCCATGTCCCATGATCTTCTACACAATCAAAGCAGTTAAATATATCGCCGGTTGTGCGCCAGAGATGACCAACCGCCGGGCCCCATTTCCAGGGCTCATCGTCTCCCCATTCGCAGATACTAAGAATTATTGGTCTACCAGCTTTCTTAAGTGCTGCTGCCATCGTCTTGTAGGCGCCCTCGGCTTTTAGCCCTTCCGTATTGCACCAATCGTATTTCAGGTAATCTACACCCCAGTTAGCATAGGTGAGCGCATCCTGAAATTCGTAACCCCGGCTCCCCGGCCTTCCTCCGCAAGTCCGCGATCCGGCATCCGAATAAAGACCCATTCTTAACCCTTTCGAGTGTATAAAGTCGGCAAGTACCTTCATTCCAGACGGAAAGCGCTCGGGGTCTGGGTGAATAAAGCCGAGACTATCCCTGTCTCCGTGCCAACAATCATCCAGATTAATGTATTCATAACCCGCGTCACGCATTCCGGAGGATACCATAACTTCTGCTATTTCCATTATCAGCTTTTCGTTGATATTACAGGCGAACTTGTTCCAGCTGTTCCACCCCATAGGAGGAGTTAGTGCAAGGCCATCGAATTTCGTATAATCCTGAACATAGTTATTCCCCTGGGCGTCAGCATTCATCCCTGAAATAATAACTAAACAAATAGCAATAAAAAACTTTTTCATCTTCTTTATTTGAGTGAATACATAGTAGGCATCTTGTCAGAAAATAAGACGTATGCGTTATTTTTAAATTTCAGAAAGTCAGCTTCTGCAGGGTGACCTCTATAGGGAGTCCAATATGTATCTTTGGTGCTCGCCCAAACCAGGACATACGAGAGTCGAATCTTTTCTAAAGTCAGTGACTTCAATAAAGTTTGTGTGAACCATCCGGATTGGGTAATGTTCGCTAAACCGGTTTCAGTGAGTGCCGCAACTTTATTTTTCTTCACAGCAACTTCCGATACGATCTTCAGCTTTCCGGCAGCTATTGATACAGAGCTCACCGACTTCATATCTTCGTAATTATCCATCCCAATCAAGTCAACATAAGCGTCTCCCGGATAATAAATGAGATAATCCGCTTCGCTGCTGAAGCCACGGTCGGGTGACCAGGCGTAAAGAAAATTACGAACCTTAAGCTCATCTCTCAGATAGCTGACCGTATACCGGTAAAGCGCCTGATATTCTGCAGGTGTGCAATGACTTCTGCCCCACCAAAACCAATCTCCG
Organism: Arcticibacter pallidicorallinus; assembly: GCF_003002875.1. Classification (GTDB taxonomy): domain Bacteria; phylum Bacteroidota; class Bacteroidia; order Sphingobacteriales; family Sphingobacteriaceae; genus Arcticibacter; species Arcticibacter pallidicorallinus. The sequence goes on along the minus strand of NZ_PVTH01000003.1, from coordinate 507,521 downwards.
TCCATCTCATGGAAAGGCCTGAAAATTATCGGTACGAGCTTGGCATCTGCGCCAATCAATGTTTTGGCATAATCTGCGATAGTCTTCAGTGACGCCTTAAATGTCGCATTATCACTCCCTCCGGGAAGGATTCTGGTAACAGCCAAAACAGGAGACTCAGACCAGTAAAAACCCTTCTTCGACACCGGGTTAACATAATGCCAGGCATAGGTACACACACCACCTCTGTTATAAGCCTCGATCGTCAACTTTCTGGCAATATCACGTTCATAATCGAACCAATTGCCATCTGTGAAATTAGCAATATGCAGAAAATCGAATCCATAAACAGCAGGGTAAGCTCCTGTCACTGTCCGAACATCCGATTGTTCATTTGATACGCCTGTAAACTGCTGCTCGTTAGCCCACTGAGTACCCGCGCCAACCACCCCTCTTTTCGTTGCATCCTGATGTCCAAATAATATATTTGTCTTTGCAACCTCTCCTAGCTTATAGAAGAGGGCAACAGTCTCGTCCGTTGCATTCTTGTCCGTAAGCCGGGTTCTGACCTCCGCAAGCAAAGGAATATCCTTCTCTGGAAGCGGCGATACAGGCGTCACAGCTTCCGTGTCCTCATTACTCTTTTTGCAAGAGCCCGAAACCGAAGCTGCAACTAGTAAAGCGGCAATGTATAAAGCGCGCCCCCTAAACATCAATGAAAATTAAAGGGAGCATGTAATCCCCCTATGGAGAGCCTAAAGGCTCCAGGTTCAGTTACTCTCCGCAAATCGTTATTTATGAATGAAAGCTCTTCGGATGTTATACGAAAAGTTAGCTCTCTCGCCTCGCCTGGCTTGAGTTCAACTTTTTGGAATCCACGCAGCCGCTTCACTTCCGGAGTAATGGAAGCTACCAGATCACTCACATAAAGCAAAGCCGTTTCTCTTCCTACAACTTTCCCAGTGTTTTTCACGGTCACGCTGATTGTAAGAGGACTCCCGACTCTCAATTCGGAAGACTTGATTTTAAGATCCGAATAGGCAAAGGATGTATAACTCAGTCCATGGCCAAATTCCCATTGAGGGTTATAACCCGCGGCAGGATCAAATTCCAAGCTTTCGGTATACTTATGATAGTAGTTCGTCAGGCTGTTGGTATATCTGGGGTATGTATACGGAAGTTTGCCACTCGGATTAATGACTCCCGCCAGCACATCAGCTACGACATTCCCACCCTCGTTTCCTAAAAGGTATGTTTGCAGCACCGCCTTACTAAGCGGTTCTATTTCAGAAATGACACGAGGCCTTCCTTCGGTAAGGACGTAAACAACAGGCTTTCCTGTAGCGGCGAGTGCCTTAGCCAATTCAATTTGAGATGCTGATATTGTCAGGCCGTCGATATTTCCCGGAGTTTCCGTATAACTATCCTCACCTATACAAAGTACGATCACATCTGCTGACGGCGCTTTGCTAACGGCGTCTTTTATGCCAGCTGCTTGGGTAAACGTCGCGCCTGCAGAATAAACTACATTTTCCGGGCCGAATACAGAACTGATCGCCTTTAGAATGTTATTTTTTCCTTTTTCGGTTTCATTTGAATTCGTTCCCTGCCAATTACGCGCCCACCCACCATTTAAGGCGCTCATACTGGTAGCCGAAGGGCCTGCGACAAGAATCTTTGTACCCTTTTTTAGTGGAAGCAGATGATCATCATTTTTCAATAATGTAATACATTCAGCCGCCAGCTCGTAATTCAGTCTATTATGCTCTCTACTATTAAATAGGGGATAATCTTTCGCATCTCCCACCGGCTGATCAAACAAACCTGTCTCGTATTTAACTTTTAATATTCGTCCAACCGCATCGTCTATCCGGCTCATACTTACTTTACCCTCCTTTACCAGCGCGATCAGATCGTCGCAGAAGGTGAAATCTGTCGGAACCATACTCATATCTATCCCCGCATTAATTGCAATCATTACGGCCTCCTTATTATCGGCCGCAACCTTGTGCCGCTGATACAGGTACTGAATATCCTGCCAGTCGCTCACTGCAAAGCCTTCGAAACCGAGCTCGCCTTTCAGTATATCCGTCAATATGTGCTTGTTGGCATGGACAGGCACACCATTGATCTCCCCGCTATTTACCATTACAGTCCTTGCCCCCTGGTTTATGGCTGACGCAAATTGTGGAAGGAAATATTCACGCAACTCTCGCTCAGGTATCCACGCCGGCGTCCGGTCATGACCACTTAACGGCATACTGTATCCCATATAATGCTTTAAACATGAAGCGACATGGTAGCGATCGATAATCGCAGAGTTTCCTTCGTAGCCCCTTATAACCGCATTTCCCATTTCTTTTACCAGATATGGATCTTCTCCATAAGTTTCCCATATACGCGGCCATGCCGGATGCCTGCCTAGATCGAGAACCGGACTGAAGTTCCATGGAATAAAGGCCGCTCTGGTTTCATAGGCTGCAACTTCTGCAGCCCTCGCCGCCATCACCACGTTGAACGATGCTGCCTGAGCGATCTGTTGAGGGAAAAGCACGGCATCAAGAGTATAATTATTTCCCCGAATAGCATCGATACCATACAACACCGGTATCTTCAGCCGCTCTTGTAAGGCTAGTTTCTGGATAGTCTCAATTCTCGTTCGCCACAGCGCTAGCGTCTGTGCATTCCCCCCAACATTCAACAGAGAACCGATCTTATATTTCCGAAATGCATCTCTCAGTTTTTCCTCATCAAATACATGAGGTTCAACAGGTACTCCATTAGCGGTTTTAAGAAACGCTTCAACGCTGATTTGCGTCATCTGTCCCACCTTTTCTTCGAGCGTCATTTTCGATAGTAAAGTACTTACGTTTTTATCTATTACTGTAGGAGACATAGTGCCTTGTGATTTTACTGTAACAACAGCCGCAAACATGCAGACTGCTAGAATGTGCTTCTTCATGATTTTTTTGGTGAAAGTGTATCTGCAAACGATTTGATAAGCGTCCATGTACTGCCATCGCTATCGAATATGGAATTTAGCCCCTGCTCTTCCTGAGGTGGATCTCCCATGAAGTCGTCCCCTTCTTTCCAGAACAGCTGACCTTCCCTGGGCCTGGCTATGCCGCCGAAGGACCAAATATTGCAGCCTGAGATAACATCTCCATAGTGATAACTGTTCCGTAAGGAGGAAAAGACTTTCTCAAAGTACTCATCCCTGGCGGTGGTTGCGCTAGAAGGTGAAAACAAATGTTGGTCTCTCGGTAATCCAAATTCTTCGATAACCATCGGCTTCTTGAGCTCGCGCGCTATGCTCACATGCCTGGATATGTATTCATCTGATCTTTTGATAACTTCCTTTACCTGTGCATTTATATCTGTGCCTTGAAACCATTGCCAGTTTTTTGGCCAGATATGAACAGTTAAATAATCTACCTGTGGAGGAGTATGAACCTCCCTAAATAACTCAGATGATTCATCCGTACCCATAATTCCCTCAGTCCCTATTGTAACGAGATGATTTCTGTCCTTAGTTTTAATATACGATGCGACCGAGGAAGTCCATTCTCTATAGTGCTCAACTGCCGACGTACGCATCGGCCGTGGCTCGTTGGCCAGCTGCCATGCCATTATCGCCGGATCCTGAATATAAGGGCGGCCTGTATACTTGTTCACGCGGCGCATGATAAAGTCGACCTGTTTAAGGTAATCCTGTTTGCAGGGCTCGCAACTGTAAAACATACTGGTATTGTCTCTTAATCCGTCCCAGCTCATTTTGCTTTGCATGGTAGAATCAGAAATTTTCTTATTCCAGTTTAGATATTGGAGAAATCCCCCGCTCCATTCCCAATTATTGCTGAGATACAATACAGCCACCATGTCCCTCTTGCCCATCTCATAAAGGAGATAGTCAAGTCCCTGCAGGATGTCCGACTTAAACACCCCCCGCTCCGGCTGCAAGCTGGGCCTAAGCCGCTCTACTCCGTTCACTAATCCGTACCCCTCCGAACCAGCGAGTACCCGAAGATTGTTTACACCATGCGACTTCAGAAAATCGAGTTCTTGTTTAACCCTCTCTTTTCCCTGAGCACTGTCCTTTCCGGCGGCAAGCAGCCCACCATACCAGTAATTGACTCCGATAAAATAGTACGGCTTGTTTTTACGTATAAATTGATGGCCCTTCCGGGATACAAATCCCACATCGTTTGCTTCCGTGGAACAAAAAGCAAATGCCATCATAAAAATGAGTGAAAAAATCCTTGGTTTATAATTCATAGTACTGGTTTGAAGAAGTAACGCCTGGCTAAGCTAACCAGGCGCTACGGCAACTATTTAATAAAAATCACATCGTCGAAATATAAAACTTCATCCTGGTTATCTGGCCCCGGTATCCAGAATCCAAGTTGCTTGAACGGGCCACCTTTCTTCCACAACTCCAGATCAGACAGCTTGATCTTGAAATAGGTCCATTCATTAGCAGGTACAACGATCGGAGCCGTACGGTCTGAATTTCCGTATCCGCCTGCCCGTTGGTCACCAGTGATATAGAATGTCTGGGTTTCTGCCCCACCTTTAACCCAGAACGACAAGAATTTATAATCCGGCGAGAAAGGAATTCCCGGATCCCAATTTGCAAATCCGTTTGCGCTCCAATTGCCCTTTACATAGGTAACTTTAAAGGATTTAGTGCCCGACTTTGCTACAATAGACGACACTTCCGCAGGTCCCCATGACCCGTTTACAAAGCCATTTTGATAATCTTCCGTAAAGATCAGGTATGCGTTAGCGACATTCACAAACTCCTGAGTAGTGGTGATAGTCCCGGCTTCATTCGTAATGTCAAGCTTAGACTGCGCAAGAGCCGTAGCAGGCATTTTTAAAGTAAGAGAAGTAGTCGTCTTGGCAAGAACCTCAACTTCCTGAGATTGACCCTGAAGAACCACCTTGGAAACATCTGCCAGGTTTTTACCGCTAATAATAATCTCTGTACCCGGAGAATAATTATAATTGGAAACTGACTGTACAGTAGGTAAGCCCAACACATTAAACGACGCCTTAAATTCAACTCCTTTGCTGTTTCGGAAAATGATATTCTGCTCACCGGGAACCGCATCTACCGGTATGCGGAAGATAAGTGCATTTTCGGTATTAAAGTTCGGATTGAATGACGCCGAAACACTGTCCGCTTCAAACATAATACTGGTTATTCCGCCTATTCCGCTACCGGTGATAGTAAGCACCTCATTGCTTGCACCCTTTTCCGGAGCAATCACATCCACTCTAGGATTAGAGGATGCCTCGCTGCCGGCATTGTCTTCCTTTTCGCATGACGACATTGCCGTTAAGGCCAGCAATATCGAAGTCACGGAAAAGCATGTTTTAAAGAAATTTTTCATAATCTATTTATTATCAGACTTCTCAAATGATTATTTATAATAAGGTACCGCCGGTTGCAGCAGCTGCGGATCAGATACCGTTTCTGACTGTGGAATTGGCAGAAACAGCTGACTTTCAGAAGATAATTTCGCTTTGACGCTACTTATGCCGCTTCCTGTATAAGAACCTCTTTCCTGGTCTTCAATGATCTGCTTGGCTCTTGCAAACCCTTGTCTCTGGATATCAAACCAATAATCACCTTCATAGGCGAACTCCGCCCTTCTTTCCTTAAGGATAAAATCCTTGGTCAATACTGTCGCCGGAACATTATCAAAGTTGCCATTTCTGTTGTGTACCTGATTAAAGGCTGCAAGTGCAGATCCGTCGGTAGTTGAAGCGGCATCACCCAGCACGGCTTCAGCATAGATTAAAAGGACATCCGCATATCTCAGAATATACGTACACATATCGGATGAACCGTTATCACTAAGCTTCTCTCCATTCGTACCTGTACCCACAACATATTTCAGGGAGTTCGCCCTCGTTCCATTTCTCAAGGTCGTGATTGTCTCATACTCGGTACCCGTAGTATCGTATTTGAAGCCATTCGGAAAGTTGGCATTTTTCCAGTCTGCTCTCGTGAAACCATGTTCCATATTTGACCACTGTCTTCTCTTGTCATTAGGCGCGTAAGAATTCAGTATGTCAATCGTAGGATACACAGATGAGTATCCTGTATTGAAGTCTGGTTTTAAAAGCGTTGATGGTGCAGCATAAGAATTTACCGCGTTAGCAAACCCATATCCGCCTTCGGCTATCCATTGAAGCGCAAACAACGACTCCTGATTATTGTTAGCGGTTGAACTGGTAAACATCTTTTCATAGTCTGGATACAGGCTGTATTTGCCAGAATTTATTACTTCTTCAGCAAACTTCTTTGCATTTGCATAGTCTTTTTGATATAAATAAACTTTAGCCATCATACCGGCTGCAGAATTACTCGATACGCGCCCGACCTGGTAAGGTGTAGCTGGCAGATTATCCTTTGCGTACTGGAAGTCTTCCAGTATAAACCGAAGTACATCCGCCTGTAGATAGCGGGGAATATTATAATCGCCTGATCCCGCCAGCACAACCGGGTCCTCTACGATCGGCACGTCTTTAAAAATCCGGGTAATATAAAAATAGGCTGCCCCCCTGATAAAACGACATTCGGCGATTGCCAGATCCAGATGCGGAGCATTTGGTGTCGCTGCCTTCTTCTGTTCGAATGTCTTCAGTAATACTGTAGCAGTGCCAGCAACTTTATACAAAGACCTCCATGTACTGGCGACGAGACCGTCCGTACTTAGCACAGTAAAATTGTTAAAACTGCCTCCATCGTAGTTCACACCAGTTTCCGTTAGCATATTTCCGCTCAGTGCTTCACCGATTGAATGGAACGCCTTATCACTATAATCATACCAAACCGAATTATAAAGGTATCCGGTTGCAGCGTAGACTTCCTCCGGAGTGTTATAATAGGTCTCCAGAGTGGGATTATTTTCTGACGGTTGATTCAAAAAATCTTTTTTGCAGGATATCAAAACCACTAGGGTTAGGAGTATCAGGCTCAGTTTATATCTTTTCATTTCTCAGGTTTTTGTAGTTAGAACTGCACATTTGCGCCAATGGTAAAGGTTCGTGGTGTGGGATAATGTCCGTTATCTACATTCGGCGTCAGCACACTCTTATTGAAAGAGCCTATTTCCGGATCATACCCGCTATACTTGGTAAAAGTGTAAACGTTCTGCGCAGAGAAATATACCCTTGCCGATGATAGTTTTACCGGCTGCAGCCATTTAGACGGCAAATTGTAGCCTAGCGAAATATTTTGAATTCGCAGATACGAACCATCTTCGATATAGCGGTCTGAGTTTCGTGTATTATTGCTATGCCACCTGTTAACAAAACGTGGCATATCAGAATCTGCATTACTCGCCGAGTATCTGTTCAGCACTGAGGAAAGTTGATTCACGAATGGATCGTACAATGACTCTGAATACTTACGTGTCCAGTTGTAGATTTTACCGCCCTGAACGCCCTGTAGAAAAAAGGAAAAGTCGAACCCTTTGAATTGAAAGGTATTTGTCAATCCATAAGTAAAGTCAGGGTTCGGATCTCCGATAACGGTTACATCCTCACTTCCAATACTGCCATCCGGCACACCATCCGGCCCGCTGATGTCTTTATATCTGACATCGCCCAACCATATTCCCGTAGGACCAACTGCTATCCCCCAGTCCGTTCCGTTGTTTAGCTCTGCTTCGCTGCGGAACAATCCGTCGGTTACATAACCATAGAAGGTCCCGACAGCACCACCCGCCTGCGTAATATTCACGACAGACGCAGATGTAAAGTCTTGCTCTGCACCTCTTAAAATTGCGCTCTGAGAATTCAGGCTGACCAATTTGTTTTTATACTTGCTAAAAATCAGATTTGTCTTCCAACTAAAGCCCTTACTCTGAATATTATAACTGGTTATACCGATATCTACACCTTTATTGGTCATTTCGCCTGCGTTTGTAACTGGCGGCTCAATGTCTTTATAAGCGTTCGCGGGTGGGTTAGGGTCTAAACCTGCGAATACGGGCAAGGTCGTCGACAAGATCATGTCAGTTGTCGTCTTCTTGTATATATCGACGGTAACTTCGAGATTTTTGTTTAGAAAGCTTGCGTCAATACCGGCGTTTTGGGTGGTAATGGACTCCCAACTCAGGTTAGGATTACCAACATTAGCCGGTACGCCGCCCCCACCGAATGGAGAGATGCTAAACAAACGTATATTCGTAGAGTACGCATTTTGAACCGGAGAATTCTGGTTTCCAACCGAGCCCACACCTGCCCTGATCTTCAAATAACTTACAAATTTCCAATCTTTGGCAAACGCCTCATTTGTTACCGTCCATGCAGCAGATCCTGCAGAGAAATATCCGATCCGCTTATTCGGACCGAAGCTTGAAGCTCCGTCTCGCCTCAACGATCCGCTGATGGAATACCGTCCATCAAATGTATAACTAGCCCTGCCGAAATAAGATTCCATACTCCAGTTTCCTTTATTCCCATTCGTTCCTGAAGGAAGTATGGTACCGGCGTTGATCGACATGATATTTTGTTTCAGATCCGTCGCTGAAACAAACTGATTATCGTAATGTGATGCCTGTGCTTCGTGGCCAAGTACGGCGTTTACAGAGTGCTTACCGTAGCTGTTATTAAAGGTTAAGTAGTTACGCAGCGCCCAGTAATAACTGTTATTACGCTCTTCTCTTAGTTTACTGGGCGACAATATGGTCTGCCCTGTAGTACTATTTGATATTTTAGGTTGAAATGCATGATTTTGCGATAACTGAAAGTCATAGTTTATCTCACTTCTATACTTCAAAAACCGCATAAAACCCACTTCTCCATAAACGTTTCCAAAGCCTTTACTCTGAACAGCACCAACATCGCGCAACATGGCAGTTGCAATTGGATTGCCGTTTGCATTCCCAAATGTATTGTTACCCAAAGAGCTTGTTGTAATGAACTGGCCGCTAGCATCGCGTATGGGAGTAGCAGGACTGTTGTAAAGTACAATCGTCGTCGGCGTCTCCGTTCCGTCAGTAAGCGTAATCTTTTGATCACTTCTCGAAATATTGGCACTGACACCCGCTTTAAGCCAGCTCTTTACCTGATGATCTATCGCGATCCGGGAAGAAAGTCTTTCGAAGCCTGATCCCAGGATCGTTCCTCCCTGGTTAAAGTAATTCAGAGAAAAGTAATGAGTCGTCTTATCATTACCTCCTGAAAAAGATAGTTGATGGTTCTTTATCCTGCCCTCCTTAAATAGAGCATCCTGCCAATCCGTACCAGCGCCAAGAAGCGAGGGATCCGCAAACTCGCCGATCGGGTTCAACGTGCTGCCGGGAGAAGCTGCCTGTATCTCCGGAATCAACGAATTATAGTACTCCGCATACTGCCGCAAATTCATTACGTCCAGCTTTTGTGGAACGTTCTGCAGACCGTAGTACGTATCATAGCTAATCTTGCCTTGACCCGCCTTTCCTTTCTTGGTGGTAATCAATATTACGCCATTACCGCCTAGAGAACCATATATGGCCTGTGCAGAAGCATCCTTCAGAATGTCCACAGACTCAATATCGTTCGGATTCAGGGTCGACAAAATACTTTGGGAAGATTGGCCTGCCTTACCGCCCAGCTGATCCTGAGCAATACTACTGGTTGATGTGAGAATGGGAATACCGTCTACTACATACAGTGGTTCCACCCCATTGACAGATGTTATCCCACGGATCCGAACGGATACTCCACCTCCTGGCTGTCCACCGTTGCTGGTAATGGTAACGCCCGATACCTTACCCTGCAAGGCCTGGTCAAGACCCGCAACGGGAAGGTTTTTGATGTCCTTCTCCCCGACAGAAGCGATTGAAGAAGTAACGTCAGATTTTCTGATGGATCCGTAACCCACAACAACAACCTCATTGAGATTCGTATTAGCGTCAGCTAGCTTAATATTCACCGTCGTACGATTTCCTACACGGGCTTCCTGGGGATTCATCCCTATGAAAGAAAAAACGAGGATCTGGCCGCCCTCTGGCACAGTAATAGAATACTGGCCCTTGCTATTGGTAGTAGTTGCAGCCCGAAAGTCTTTGACCGATACGGAGGCTCCCGGTAGTGTTGCTCCCGCTTCGTCTGTCACGACACCCCTGACTACCCGGGATGGGGGTTGAGCAAATGTGTTTAGACAGAAGCCTGAAATCACAAATAATAGCAAAATTGCTCTTTGTATAACTTTTTGCATGGCAATCTATAATTAGTTAGTTTACCAAAAGTATATGCAAAGGCGATTAAATGATAATATTATTTTAGCTATAAATACCTCATTATTATCTGTGTGGCAACTTATCAGCTAAGCCAGGCAAAAAAAAGACTTATGTGTCCTGATACTATTTTAACTTCGATCTATACTTTTAAAACTCTCAACCTGTTGCACGGAAAAATACGATTCCAGTTCGGTTAGCGTGTTACTGTCAGTTCGGATGTCTTTGATGATCTTACCCTTTTCCATCAGCAAAATACGTTGACATACATCAGTCACATGGTTGAGATCGTGACTCGACACGATTGTAGTACAATTCGATCCTCTTTCTATTTGCTTGAGAATATTCTTCAGTCTGATCTGAGTGCTGGGATCTATATTGGCAAACGGCTCATCCAAAAGTATAATTTCCGGCTGTTGTAGAAGACAGGCTATGACTCCTACCTTAGACTGATTTCCTTTAGACAAGTCACGGATATACTTTTTTTTCGAGAGAATCTCGTCATTGAAAAATTCCCTGTACATATCAAGCTTTAAATCGACGTCACTTCTTGAAACTTGATAGAGTGATCCTATATAATAAAAATACTCTTCAGGGGTCAGGTAGTCGATCAGAAATCCCTCATCCAGATAGGATCCCGTGTAGTCCTTCCAATTATCCGTTTCCGACACATTGTAACCTTTTGAAATTACTTCACCGCTATCTTTACGTATCAGGTCCAGTATGATCCTGAATAAAGTCGTCTTTCCTGCACCGTTGTTACCTACAAGTCCTACTGACTCTCCTGCTGAAATGCTAAGAGAAGGAACATCTACCACAGTTACGCCGTTATATACTTTCTTTAAATCTCTAATTTCGATCATAATGGTTTATTCGTTTCTAAAACCTTCAGCTATAGTATATCGTTTTTCATTAAATTCCTGTACCAGCAGGTCAAGCCAATAGTTGCGGGTGATCAACAAAGCCACACTGCTGAGGGCAATAAGCAGGATCCCCCACATTTGCAGGCCGAAAAGGCTGAAAGGCAGAAAAATCACATAAGGTAGAAAAATCAACGGAATACTTAATATCCACTGAGAGGCTCCTACACCCTCCCAATTAAAAGACGAACCTTTTGACAAATCTATCCGCTTGTAATTACGGGTAGCAAAATATAGAACGATCAGCGTATTGATGCCGATATTCCAGAGAAACATCACCGAATGTATCAGCAGTACTTCCCAGCCAAAGTAAACGTAAGGGATAGTTAGGATATACGCCACAGCAGAGAAGCAGTAGAAGAGGATGAATTTAGACCTCAAGAAATCTTCGGCCTTCACCTTCTGAGCCATGATACCATCAAAATGGCTGGACTGCCAGCTAAACATAAACTGTCCATAATTGATAATGAAGATTCCTGTCATAAACATACCTACAAAAATCTTCCACCCGTACCCGGTACCGTATGCCGGATTCGTATAGATAAGCAATCCATAAAACATCATGAGCCCGCATATTTTAAGCGAAGACCCGGGTCTCTTGTTTCTCATGATAAGCTTGAGCTCCAGGGCTGCAAGCTGCCCGGCTATTCCAAACTTGTTGAGAAAAGCTATATCAGTACTCGACTTCTCACCCGAGTGATCAGAACGAAGCTCATCCAGATAAAGATTATTTTTTAAGAAGTTGTAGTTAACCAGAAAAATGACCGTCGCCAGGATGGAAGGAACAACGCATAGCAACGGCATGGTGTAAATGCCGTTGAAAATAGATCTCGAAATATCAGAGAATGATATCACTTCCCAATGGAAGTCCAGTAGTGCTAAAAGAACCACAATCACCACAAATCCCAGAAGAAACCAGCTGTTGATGTTAACCTTTCGCTTAAACCAAAGGCTGAAGAAATGATTGAATAAAGTGAGAGCTATAATCGAAACCAAATATCCGAAAAAGATCGCTGCCCCATGAAAAGGAAGCACCTGCTTCAACAGGAACGGCAGTGTTAGCAGCAAAGGCGCTATATTAAAGGGTGTCCATAGCGAACATACACTCAGATAATTAACAATCTGACGCCTGGTAACCGGCAATGTCAAATAGGGCCTGACACTCAGGGTTGGCAGCTCCTGAAGCTGAAAGCGGGTCAGGATATCCATCAGGAAATAATAAAGCAGAATTCCATTAAACGCCGAAATGACCGTTTCAGAAGGAAACAACTCATCCAGGATTCTATCCAGAAAAAAAGCTACAAAAACGATATTAAGAAAAAGATACAATGTGAGAAAAGCCATCACCACTCTCACCGCAACACTCTTTCCTGTATTTTTTGATCGCCAGAACGCCTTCCACTGATGCTGGAAAAAGGATAAGGTCATATCTACAAGGTTGGAAACTTTTAGTAATTATACTTATTTTTCCAGAGAGATTTGAGCTTTTCCCGTAATTTTTGTTCAGCGGGATTTTCACCCGGATCATATAGCTTAGTTCCGCTTAAAGACGGCGGAAAGTATTCCTGCTCCCTGAAATTATTCTCATATGAGTGAGCGTATTTATAGTCCTTTCCGTAACCGATGTTCTTCATCAGCTTGGTAGGAGCATTGCGTATGTGCAGGGGAACAGGAAGATCGCCCGTCCTGGCAACTAGTTCCTGAGCCTTACCAATCGCCTCGTAACTCGCGTTACTTTTCGCTGAAGACGCAAGATAAGTGACAGTTTGCGAGAGGATAATCCGGGATTCTGGCGGGCCTATTACATTTACCGCCTGGAAACAGGTATTTGCCAGCAATAATGCATTAGGGTTGGCGTTCCCAATGTCTTCAGACGCCAGTATGAGCAAACGCCTGGCAATGAAAGATGGATCTTCTCCTCCTGCTATCATTCTTGCCAGCCAGTACACCGCTGCATTTGGATCGCTGCCCCGGATGGACTTAATAAATGCAGATATAATGTCATAATGATTCTCACCCGCCTTGTCGTATATCGCCATGTTCTGTTGAACATGCTTCAATACAAAGTCATTGGTTATCTCCACTTCCTCAGTTCCTCCGGCATTAACAACCAGCTCCAGAACATTCAGTAAACGGCGTGCATCACCACCCGACAATCGCAAAAGCGCTTCATGCTCCCTGATTTTGATCTCCTTTTTTGAAAGATAAACATCCTCCTTCAAAGCCCGAGCGATCAACTCCAGAAGATCTTCTTCCGTGAGATGTTGCAATATATATACCTGACTACGGGAAAGAAGCGCCGATATCACTTCAAACGACGGATTCTCCGTAGTAGCACCGATTAACGTCACAAGACCGCGCTCTACAGCACCCAGAAGTGAGTCCTGCTGCGACTTGGAAAACCGATGAATTTCATCGATAAACAAAACCGGAAGATTGTCCTCTGTTTCTTTCAGCCGCGCTGCCTTCTCAATGACTTCACGGACATCTTTTACTCCTGAATTGATAGCGCTCAGACTAAAAAAAGGCCGGCTCAGATGCCTCGAGATGATATAAGCGAGAGTGGTCTTTCCCACTCCCGGAGGCCCCCAGAGAATCATCGACGGCAAATTTCCGCTCTCAATGGCCTTGCGCAGGATAGCACCCGGACCCACCAGGTGCTTTTGGCCTGAATAATCATCCAGGCCAGCCGGGCGCATGCGTTCTGCCAATGGAGGTATCGTCGCCATCTATCCCTTTCTAACTTCTTTCGCCCAGGTGTCCTTTAACGTAACTGTTCTGTTAAAAATAATGTTCTCCGGAGTCGAATCCTTATCCAGAGTATAATAACCTTTCCTTAAGAACTGATAGCCCTTGCCCATCTCAGCGTTAACCAGATCCGGTTCGATATAAACCTCCGGAATCACTTGTAGACTGTCCTGATTAATGATTTCTACAAAATCACGACCATTAGCAACCGGATCCTCATCATGGAAAAGTCGGTCATACAACCGCACTTCAGCTTTAGCGGCATGAGCCGCACTGACCCAGTGAATAGTTCCTTTCACCTTGATTGCCGAAGTATCATTCCCCGATCTGGACTCCGGGATATATGAACAGTGTACTTCGGTAATATTCCCCGCGTCATCTTTTTTAAAGTCATCGCATTTGATGATATAGGCATTTTTCAGACGAACCATTAAGCCAGGGCCTAAACGGAAGTATTTTTTGGAAGGGTTCTCCATGAAATCGTCACGCTCTATCCAAAGCTCCTTGCTGAAAGGAATGGCTCGCGAACCCTCGCCTCCTTCTACCTCCGGATTATTTTCACCCTCGAAAATTTCCACTTCGCCTTCAGGATAATTCGTAATAACAAGCTTCAGCGGATCAAGTACTGCCATTCGTCTCCAAGCGCTTTTGTTCAGATCTTCCCGGATACAAAACTCAAGCAAACTTACATCTATCACGTTCTCCCGCTTAGCTACACCTATACGATCACAGAAATCAAGGATCGACGCTGGCGTATACCCTCGCCTCCTCAGTCCGCTGATCGTCGGCATACGGGGGTCGTCCCAGCCGCTAACGAAGCCTTCGTTAACCAGTTGCAGCAAGCGACGTTTGCTCATCACCGTATATGTCATATTTAAACGGGCAAACTCGTATTGCCTGCTCGGAAAAATCTCAAGTTCGTCTATAAACCATTCGTAGAGTGGCCTGTGCGGAATAAATTCAAGGGTACAGATAGAATGGGTAATCTCTTCGATGGAATCCGACTGCCCGTGCGCAAAATCGTACATGGGGTAAATACACCATTCGTTTCCCGTACGGTGATGTGCTACATGCCTGATCCTGTACATGATCGGATCTCTCATGTGCATGTTAGGAGAGGCCAGATCGATTTTAGCCCGCAGGACCATCTCACCGTCTTTATATTTACCTTCCTTCATCTCAGCAAAAAGCCGAAGATTTTCCTCAACGCTGCGGCTTCTGTATGCATTAGCCAGGCCGGGCGCTGTAGGCGTTCCCTTCTGCTGTGCAATTTCGTCTGCCGTACTAGCGTCCACATAGGCAAGTCCTTTTTCAATTAGCCTAACTGCAAATGCGTATAGTTGATCAAAATAATTTGATGCGTAGAGCTCATTTTTCCACTCGAAACCCAACCACTTTACGTCTTCCTTGATACTCTCAACGTATTCTGTATCCTCAGTTTCCGGATTCGTGTCGTCGAACCTTAAATTTGTTTCTCCATTGTACTTCCTGGCAAGACCGAAATTCAGACAAATAGACTTAGCATGGCCAATATGCAGATAACCGTTTGGCTCCGGCGGAAAGCGCGTATGCACCCGTCCTCCGTGTTTTCCATTCTTGATATCTTCTTCAATTATTTCTTCTATAAAATTCAGTGACCGTTCTTCGCTCATATTCAGGTTAAAAAGACGTCAAAAATACTAAACATTTCCTTATCGCACAGTGGGTAAATTCAGGAACAATTTACTTACCGTTTCCTATATTTACATAATAATTGTCAAGAACCGCTATAAGGGGTTTTATAGGATAATTTTTACGTCAGTTGTAGAAAATTTTTCCCATATTAAATATAAAATATACCTTTATTACTTTCGGCGATATATATGAAAAGAATTCTAATAGTTGATGATGAAGTAAATATCGGAATATTGTTATCAAAGTTTCTCACAAGAAACGGATATGAAGTAGCTACTGCCTTAACCGGAGCCGCAGCACTGGAGCTGCTCTCGAAGGAAAAGTTTCAACTGGTACTGTGTGACTTTCGGCTTGAGGATACCGATGGAAGAGAAATACTTAAAAAAGTAAAAGCACTCTATCCGCAAACGGGGGTAATCATCATTACTGGCTATTCAGATATCAAACTTGCCGTAGAGCTTATCAAAATGGGCGCTTACGATTACATCACGAAGCCTTTATATCCAGATGAAATTCTGAATACCATAAGTAAAGCTATTGATCTTCAATACACTATTTTTAAATCTGAAGGCTCTCCAACTCCTCAGCGAAAAGAGAAAGCTGCCAAAGCGGGGGAGTATCCTGATGAATTTATCATTGGAGAAAGCGCCGCTTCAAAAGAGCTCATAAAACAGCTGGACCTGATCTCTCCAACTAATTACAGTGTAATCCTGACTGGCGAAAGTGGCACTGGAAAAGAATCCATTGCGCATGCCATCCACCTCAAAAGTAATCGTAGAGATAAACCGTTTATTGCTATGGACTGCGGTTCTCTCACAAAAGAACTCGCGGGAAGCGAATTTTTTGGACATGAAAAGGGCTCCTTTACCGGAGCGCTATATACCAAAATCGGCCACTTCGAGATGGCAAACGGAGGAACACTTTTCCTGGATGAGGTCGGAAACCTGTCTTACGAAATTCAGGCAGCACTGCTAAGGATCGTGCAAGAACGAAAAGTGAAGCGAATTGGAAGCACCAAAGAAATAGACCTTGATGTACGTATAATAATCGCTACCAATGAAAACCTGCATGAGGCCATTCAAAAAGGACGCTTCCGGGAGGATCTTTACCACCGGTTTAATGAATTCTGCATCCACTTACCTCCTTTGCGTGAACGGGATATCGACATCATGATCTTCGCAGAGAAATTCCTGAAATTCACAAATAAGGAGCTTAACAGAAATATCGAAGGCTTTTCCAGCGAGGTGATTACTTGCCTGATGAGCTACAACTGGCCTGGCAACGTGAGGGAACTCAAAAACGTTATCCGTCGCGCGACACTCTTGTCTGAAACCCCTAAAGTTCAGCTGAAGGCACTTCCTCTGGAGATCTCAAATTACACCAAATCTGCAGCCATGGAAATTGCCGTCGATGCTATACATTCCCGTGAGCCGCGTCGCGGCCTGAAAGATGCGGCGCTTGAAGCTGAATATGAAACAATTCTGACCGTTTTGAAGGAAGTCAACTTTAATAAAACCAAAGCAGCACAGATTCTAAACATAGATAGAAAAACACTCTATAATAAGATGAAGGCTATCAACCTCGGATAATATCCATCAGGGCTGGAAAAACGGATAGTGGCATTTTTTTTGACAATATATTGTCGACAGAAATGTCGATTTCCTTTACTTGTCTAAAACGGATAGAGGCATTACAATTTATCATCCCGCTCAGAACTTAGAATTAGATGCAAGCCCTGAAAATACTTTTGGTTGACGACAATGAAGATAATTACTTCATGATACATAACCTTTTAGCTTCGGGAATTGACACAAAAAGGTACAGCTTGAGTTGGTGTGCCACCTACTCGGAAGCGATAAACGCCATGCTCAAGGATCGTTATGCACTTTATCTGGTAGACTATAAATTTGCAAATTACTCCGGTATTCGACTCCTGAGCGAAGCAGTTAAATCTAATTGTACTAAACCCATTATCATGCTAACCAGCAAGGGGGAGGAAAGTATAAACGAAAAAGCTCTGAAAGCTGGAGCAGCCGATTATATCACCAAAGACCGGGTTAATACTGAAGTATTGGAACGATCAGTCCGCTACGCTACTACACAGTTTGAAATGCTGGAAAAACTCAAAAGGAATGAGCACACCTTTCGCGTTCTGTTCGAACGTTCCAAAGACGCGATAATTATCAGCACCCCCTCCGGTCAAATACTTGATGCTAACCGCAGTGCCCTGAGTTTTTTCGGTGTTAATTATGCTGACATGGAAGATATCAATACTGCTTTTTTCTACCGCCATTCCTCTCAACGGCAATCTTTCGTAAGGGTGCTCCAAAGAGACGGTGCGATAAACGAAACGCTGCTGGAAGTCCTTACATTAAACGGAGACGTCCGCACGTGTTGCGTATCCTCTTTCATTGAAATACCCCAGCACGGCCAAACCGAGCTATTCTACACGTTTATTAAAGAAGTTAAAGAAAGCCATCCACAATTCCAACATTCCGCAACACCATCGTCATCTCATGTACTGAGAGATCGATTTTCCAGGTCTGTAAGGGCGGTAAGAACCTCCCTCTCAAAAATCAATCAGGCAATTGAGACCGAGCTCGATCCGGAAGCTTATGCGAGGGATACCTCACTGTTTGATGCTATTCGTATGAATGCTTCTTTTGCCGATCAGGCACTTCAAACACTGGAGGAAGAGTGCAGAGACTAACCCTATATAAAGACAAATTATCAAAACAGTTCCATCACTTCTTTTGTATTATAAGTGATATTACCTTATAACTTAAACTTTTTAACCATGAATGACAATTCAAAAGTATTAGTGGCACTATTAGCAGGAGTAGCTGCGGGAGCAGCCCTTGGTATCCTGTTCGCACCAGAAAGAGGAACTGAAACCCGCGACAGGCTAAATGATGCATTAAAAAACTTGGGAGATACAATCAAGGACCGTGCAGCAGAGGAAATTGACAATTTATCATCATTGAAAGAGAAAATCGTTGAAAATCTCAAAACAACCCTTGGTACGGCCGAAGATACTCTTGAAGAAGTCAAAGCTCCAGCAACAGAGCCTGCTTAATTAAAGATCTGTTTCATTTACCTTTAAGACTATGCCCGAATCTCAAGACCAGAAACAAGTCCCAGATATTGTTTCTCTGATAAAAGAATATATTTCTACCAAAGTAGAACTAACAAGACTGACGGCCATTGATAAGCTTACGGTACTCGTTTCTTCAATGATTACGGGTGCTGTCGTGGTGGTTGCAATGCTGCTTACATTCCTGTTTGCCTCTATTACGCTTGCCCTGTTTCTAGGAGAATTACTGAATTCCTATGCAGCGGGCTTTGGAATAGTCGCATTGATTTATCTTGCCCTTGCCATAGTTACCAATATGAGCAAGGAGAAGTATATCAACAAGTTCCTGCAGGACTTTATGGTTAAAAAAATATTTAATAAAGGAGAGAACTAATGGAAAAGAACTTCAGTAGTCTGGCAGAAGTGCAGGCAGAGATACAACTCCTTAAGGTTAAAGAATTTCAGCAAAAAGAACTGATCAAAGAACAGCTTAGCAGCCCTTCGGCGATCTTTCATGCGGTTAGCAGTCTGTTTAAAAGCGGTAATACAAATCAGCCTTTGGGTAAAAATTTGTTGAACCAGGATATGATAACCAATCTTGCACGGGTAGGAATTCCTCTGATCATGAACGGATTCCTATTTAAAAGATCTGGCTTTATCGCTAAAATGCTCATTACCTTCCTTTCTCAGAAGGCCGCAAAAAATGTCACCTCGAACGCTGTTTCAGGCGCAATAGACAAGGTCCACGGTCTGATAAAGAACTTCATGGGACCGAAAAAGAAAAGAGCCCCTGTTCGCGATTACGGGATTCCACCTGATAGCGAAAGTTTCTAAATCATACAAAAAAGGCACTGCTAAACCAGTGCCTTTTTTGTATGTCCTTATCTATACCTTATCAGGCGATTTTTATCTAAGTTTGCAGCGAAAACAATGCAATGGGCAAAGATAAACTAAGACGATTCGCTGAAATAGAAACATTCGCGAATGTATTACAGCTGGATGAAGGCAAACCTTTGAAGGGGCGCTGGAGTGCCGCACATTTCCAAAACGACAAACCGCTTATTCTTGAACTGGCGTGTGGAAAGGGGGAATACACCGTAAACCTCGCTAAATTATTTCCCGAAAAGAACTTCATAGGAATTGACTACAAAGGAAACCGCATTTGGAGAGGCGCCAAAACAGCCATAGAAGAAGGCATATCGAATGTTGCATTTCTTCGTATCCAGATCGAGAATATCCTGGATTATTTTGACGAAAATGAGGTATCAGAAATCTGGATTACCTTCCCAGATCCGCAACCTCAGGTGAGCCGCGAGAAAAAACGACTTACCTCCCCCCGGTTTCTCGAAAAATACAAAATCATTTTTAACGACGAAGGCATCTTACACCTGAAGACCG
The DNA here is from genome assembly GCF_003002875.1 of Arcticibacter pallidicorallinus. GTDB lineage: Bacteria > Bacteroidota > Bacteroidia > Sphingobacteriales > Sphingobacteriaceae > Arcticibacter > Arcticibacter pallidicorallinus. The sequence continues at coordinate 487,491 of NZ_PVTH01000003.1, read as the reverse complement.
ATAACGATGCACTTCATGCCTATACGCTCGAGAAGATAGAAGAGCAGGGTTTGACGCTTCTTAGCCGGACAGAAGATTTGTATAAATCAGATCTGGTTAGCGATATTCTTTCCATCAAAACATACTATGAGAAAAAATATCTGTTACACGACAAGAACATCAACTATTTAAGCTGTAGCTTTAAGTAATGAATGATGAAAATTTCTTCGAAAAGGTCTATGCTATTGCCAGAGAAATTCCCCCCGGAAGGGTCACCACCTATGGTGCCATAGCCGAAGCCCTTGGAACTAAGGGATCAGCCAGGATGGTGGGATACGCAATGAATGGCTCAGCTACAGTAACCCCTCCGGTTCCTGCACACCGTGTAGTCAACCGTACAGGCCTTCTCACAGGAAAGCGCGCCTTTCAGGGAGAGTCACTGATGGCTGAACTGCTGAGAAACGAAGGAGTAGAAGTGATAAATGATCAAGTTGTAAATTTCCGGCATCTATTCTGGAACCCCTTAAAATAATAAGATGGGAAAGTTAGTAAACGAGTTTAATGATTACAGAACCCGCATGAACGACCGGGTCATGGAAACCGCCAACACCAATATCAAACGTTTTTTCGCACTCGATACGACCTCCTACGCAGAAGGAGCGTTGAGTGTCAAAACGAAAGAAATGCTGGGTCTGGTTGCCTCTATGGTACTTCGCTGCGATGACTGCATCAAATACCATCTCGGTAAATGCCATGAAGCAGGCGTCACTTCGGAAGAGCTTAACGAAGTATTTATGATCGCGAACCTGGTCGGAGGTTCTATTGTTATTCCTCACTACCGGAGAGCTGTCGAATACTGGGATGAGCTGTCGGTTTCTGATAAAACGATCCTTTAAATGAAAAAATTATTTCTTTTAGACGGTATGGCCCTGATCTACAGGGCTCACTTCGCTCTTAGCAAAAATCCGAGGTTTACTTCCTCGGGATTGAATACCTCCGCAGTAATGGGTTTCACGAATACCCTGCTCGAAATATTAAAAAAGGAGACACCCACCCATCTTGCCGTAGTTTTCGATACCGAAGCTCCTACAGAACGACATATTGAGTTTACAGATTATAAAGCACACCGGCAGGCTATGCCGGAGGATCTCTCTGCAGCCCTTCCCTATGTCTTCAAGCTGATTCAGGGCTTTGGAATTCCTGTGATCACGTCTGATGGCTATGAGGCTGATGATATTATCGGAACTTTGGCAAAAAAGGCCGAACAAGCAGGATATACCGTATTCTGCATGACACCCGATAAAGACTTCGCCCAGCTGGTGTCTGATAATATATTTATATACAAGCCGGCGCGGATGGGCAATGACTTCGAAATTATGGGAGTTCCGGAAGTGTTGGCTAAATGGGAGGTAGAACATGTCCATCAGGTTATCGACATACTTGGTATGTGGGGTGACGCGGTCGATAATATTCCCGGCATCCCGGGCATTGGCGAAAAAACTGCCAAAACTCTTATAAAACAATTCGGATCAGTTGAAGCCGTTATCGAAAACAGTCATCAACTGAAGGGCAAGATGCGTGAGAACGTCGAGAAATTCGCCGAGCAGGGGCTTATCTCTAAAAAGCTCGCTACCATCATGCTTAACGCCCCCGTTGAACTGGACGAAGAGGCCTTGCTTGTTACTGAACCAAGCAGGGAAATGCTGGAGCCGTTGTTTGCTGAACTGGAGTTCCGAACGATCGGCCGCAGGGTTTTTGGTGAAGAACTAAAAGCTGAAGGCTCGGCACCTACGGGATTCGGCCAGCAGATCGATCTTTTCGGTCAGCCCGTCAACACCCCTGCTCCCACCTTCGCTGTCCCGGAAGAACCCCTTCAGGGCACTAAAAATATCGATAATACTCCCCATACCTATCACCTGGCTGATACGCCGGAAAAAGTGGCTGAACTCATCAGCATCCTCGAATCTGTAAACAGCTTTTGCTTCGACAGCGAAACAACGTGCATTGACGCTAACAATTGTGAGCTGGTCGGACTCTCTTTTTCGATCAAGACGGGCGACGCATGGTACGTTCCCTTCCCTGCAGATCAGGAAGAAACATTCCGCTTGATCAATCATTTCAAGCCAGTGTTCGAGAATGAAAAAATCGAGAAGAGCGGACAGAATCTAAAGTACGACATACTCGTCTTGAACTGGTATGATATAAAAGTTCAGGGCTTGCTCTTCGATACCATGATCGCACACTACCTGTTAGATCCCGACACAAGGCACAATATGGATATTCTGGCAGAAAACTATCTTGGCTATAAACCCGTCGAGATTACTTCCCTGATAGGATCGAAAGGCAAGAATCAGGGTAATATGCGCGATGTCGAAATAGAAAAAATCAAGGAGTATGCCGCCGAAGATGCAGATATTACCCTGCAACTCAAAGAAGTGTTTGAACCACGCCTTGTCGAGGCAAATGCAGACAAGCTATTCCGGGAGGTGGAAACACCGCTGATCTACGTGCTGGCTGATATGGAGCGCGAAGGCGTCCGTATTGATAAGGAGGCACTGGACGAATATTCACTCCAGCTGAAAGTGGATATAGAACAGCTAGAAAAAACCATTTATGAGAAGGCCGGAGTAAGATTCAATATTGCATCGCCAAAACAGTTAGGAGAAGTCTTGTTTGACAAACTTCAGCTTGACCCCAAAGCGAAGAAAACCAAAACTGGTCAATACCAGACCGGCGAAGACATCCTCACTGCGCTCGCGAGCAAAAGCGATATTGCCCGTGATATCCTCGATTTTCGTCAACTCCAAAAATTGAAATCTACGTATGTAGATGCGTTGCCAACGCTGATCAATCAGAAGACCCAGAGGTTGCATACCTCCTACAACCAGGCAGTCGCAGCCACCGGAAGGCTTAGTTCAACCAACCCAAACCTTCAGAACATCCCCATCCGTACAGAGCGGGGAAGAGAAGTAAGGAAAGCCTTTATCCCCAGGGATGAAAACCACATTCTCCTTTCAGCAGATTATTCCCAAATCGAGCTCCGGCTTATTGCCGAAATCAGCCGCGATGAAAATATGATGGACGCGTTTAACAAAGGACTCGACATCCACACGGCAACCGCTGCAAAGGTATATGGGATCGCTCTTGATGAGGTCGACGATACCCGACGACGCAACGCCAAGGCTGTTAACTTTGGAATCATATACGGACAATCAGCCTTTGGCCTTTCCCAGAATCTGGGTATCCCCCGTAAAGAAGCGGCTGCAATTATCGAAGAATACTTCAACCAGTATTCTGGCATAAAACGCTATATGAATGACACAATGAACTTCGCGCGGGAGAATGGCTATGTAGAAACGCTTATGGGACGCCGTCGCTATCTGAGAGATATTAACTCAGCAAACGCAACAGTCAGGGGATTTGCCGAACGAAACGCCATAAATGCCCCCATCCAGGGTTCAGCGGCTGATCTCATTAAAGTGGCGATGATCAACATACATAGGGACTTCAGCGAACGGAAACTGATATCAAAAATGACCATGCAGGTACATGATGAACTTGTTTTTGACGTCTTCACACCCGAGCTGGATCAGGTAAAGGAGATCGTCGGGGAACGTATGAGAACTGCCCTGGTTACTACCGTTCCCATTCTCGTTGAGATGGGCACCGGCTCCAACTGGTTGAAAGCACATTAAATCACGCAATGCTTGATTTTGTACACTTTATGAAATTAAATTTTTGATACATTTAAGTCGTTAACTTTTTCGAACATATAAAAGCATTTTATACTAAACCTTCGGACATTTAAGAGGTTATTGGTATTCATTAAAACATTAAACCTTACACGGATTAAATCATGGTTGTAATACATCTAAGTGCAGAATGCTATCCCTTAGCCAAAGTCGGAGGGCTGGGAGACGTGGTAGGCGCTCTACCAAAATATCAGCAGGAACTTGGAGTAACTGCTATTGTAGTGACTCCTTATTACGACAGGAAGTTTGCTCGCGATAATGAGTTTGAAGTCGTCTACGAATCAGAAGTTCGAATGGGCGACAAGAACCTTCCTTTTCAGGTACTGAAAGAAACGACCGATAAACTGGGCTTCCACTTACACATGATCCGGATACCCGGACTGCTGGACCGGTCAGAAATTTACTCCTATCCCGATGAAACGGAGCAGTTTATTGCATTTCAGCTTGCTTTCCTGGAGTGGCTATTGAAGTTTAAGGATAACCCGGACATCGTTCATTGCCACGACCACCACACCGCGCTTGTGCCCTACCTGATGTCTCACGGCTTTAAGTACCGCTTTTTATCTACCATCCCTGCTATCCTGACCATTCATAACGGCCAGTACCAGGGCTGGTTTGGATGGGATAAGTTCCATTACCTTCCGGAAACAGATCCATGGACCAGAGGCGTTCTGGACTGGGGCGGTGCAATCAACCCTCTTGCAGCAGCCGTTAAATCATGCTGGAAATATACTACCGTATCGCCAAGCTACCTCGAAGAACTAAAGGAGAGCTCAAAAGGACTGGAAACGCTTTTTGTTCAGGAGGAAAAGAAAGGTTCCGGAATCTTAAATGGAATTGATACAGACGTATGGAACCCTGTTACCGACCCACTGTTAACGTTGAATTACAGCCTGGATAACGTAACGAAGGGTAAACAGGAAAATAAACGGGCACTCTGTAAAGAATTTGGCTTTACCTTGTCCAAACCGCTCATCGCTTTCATAGGCAGACTCGTCGATGAAAAAGGCGCCGACCTCCTTCCTGCTGCGATAGAACAGATACTTTCGGTAGCAAAAAGTAAAGCAAGCATCCTGGTTCTCGGTTCAGGAAACCCGGCTATCGAAGACCAGTTAGCCCAGTTAAAAGAAACGTACAAGAAGGATTATAATGTTTATATAGGATATGATGAGGCACTCTCGCACCGTATTTACGCAGGTGCTGACTTCCTCTTAATGCCATCCAGAGTGGAGCCTTGTGGACTAAACCAGCTCTACGCTATGAAATACGGAACCATACCAATCGTGCGCAGCACAGGAGGACTTAAAGATTCCGTTATCGATGCGGCAGAACCTGAAGGTTACGGAATTTGTTTCCCTGAACTGGATGTTGATTCTATCGTTGCCTCTGTCACACGAGCTGTAGATTTATATGCAAACACGAGCAACGTTCGATTGTTACGTAAGAGAATGATGTTGCTTGATTTCTCATGGAATCGTTCGGCAAACCAATATATCGATCTATATAACAGCCTTAAATAATATATTATGTCCAAAGTTATTGCAGTTATCCTGGGAGGCGGGCAGGGAACCCGGCTTCACCCCCTCACTGCCACGCGATCAAAACCGGCGGTACCCATTGCAGGAAAATACCGACTGGTAGATATTCCCATTTCCAACTGTTTTAACTCAGGAATCGACCGAATCTTCGTCCTGACTCAGTTCAACTCCGCTTCATTGAATAAACACATTAAAAACACTTACCACTTTAATGTGTTCAGCAATGGATTCGTGGATATACTCGCAGCCGAGCAGACTCCCAACAACACCGGATGGTACCAGGGAACCGCAGATGCTGTAAGACAATGTCTGCATCATATTTCTCCATTTGAATTTGAATATGTGCTCATCCTCTCAGGTGATCAGCTATATCAAATGGATTTTAATGACATGATCGAAAAGCATGCTGCCCTTAAAGCTGACATCTCTGTTGCCACGATCCCCGTGACTGCAAAAGATGCTTCTTCGTTCGGTATCATGAAGACAGACGAAAACTTTAATATCACGTCGTTTACTGAAAAACCAAAGACTGGTCTGGAAGACTGGACTTCAGAAGTTGGCGAAGACATGCGGTCGCAGGGAAGAATTTTCCAGGCGTCGATGGGTATTTACATCTTCAACAAAGATATTATTTACGATACCCTCACAAACGATCCGCATACTGACTTCGGAAAAGAAATCATTCCGGAAGCAATTAACAAGAAAAAGGTAGTTGCCTACCAGTACGATGGCTATTGGACCGATATCGGTACAATCCCTTCTTTTTTTGAAGCGAATATCGGCCTGACAGATGATATCCCTCAGTTCAATCTCTTTGATAAGAAAAGCATCTTTTCCAGGGCACGCATGCTCCCTCCTTCCAAGATCATGGGAACTACCCTTGAAAAGACGGTGATATCTGATGGCTGCATTATCGATGCCAGCCGCATTGAGCGCTCAGTGATCGGGATAAGAACACGAATCGGAAAAGGGTCTACAATTGAATGTACTTACATCATGGGATCCGACTATTACCAGACACTTGAACAACTTGAAGAGGCCCGCAAGAACGGCACTCCGATAATGGGCGTTGGTGAACGATGCTTCATCAACAATGCCATTCTGGACAAGAACTGCCGGATAGGAAACGACGTACGTATCAACGGAGGCCCTCATCTTGAAGACGGAGACTATGAGAAATATACCGTTAGAGAGGGAATCGTGGTAATAAAGAAATCCGCTGTTATTCCAAACGGCACAGTGATTTAAAAAAATATGTTAAAAGAAAAAGAGCGGCACTTATGTACCGCTCTTTTTTTGTCTTTACTCTATTTCAATGGTCGCTCCTATATCAACCAACGTCAATTCGTTTCCTGAAGCCCCGAATTTTTCTATAGCGTCCGCCTTATCAATTTTAATATAGCCGAATGTATCGTAGTGCATACCAATGATCCGGTTACAGTTAACGAAGCGGGCAGCAATTATCGCATCATCAATCCCCATCGTAAAGTTATCACCAATAGGCAGAAAAGAAATATCAGGGCTGCTCAACTCACCGATTAATTTCATTTCCTGAGTGAGCGCAGTATCCCCTGCATAATATAATGTCTTCCCGGATGTTTTAATAACAAATCCTGCGGCGGTCCCACCATATGTCCCGTCGGGCAGAGAGTTGGAATGAGCGGCAAAAACCATCTTCACATTTCCAAAATCAAAGTTCCATTGTCCACCGAGATTCATAGGATGACAATTGGTAACACCTTGGTTCTCTAACCAGGAAGATATTTCAAAGGCGCAAACAACAACAGCATTTGTTCTTTTCGCAATATGAACAAGATCCGCAGTATGATCCTGATGCCCGTGCGATACCAGAATAAAGTCCGCAGGTATGGAATCTATATCTATATGCTGAGCAAGCTCATTCGGACTGATGAAAGGATCAAACAATATATTGAAGCCCTGCGTTTCCAGGAGGAAGCATGATTGTCCGTAATACGTTACTTTCATAAGCGATTATCCGTTGAAAAGATTCCCTAAACCTCCTAACATATTACTGCTCAAGGCCTGCATTTCCGTTTGATGAACGTTCTCTGCCTGAACAAGGGCTTTATTGACGGCAACAGCTAGTAATTCCTCCAGTTCCTCCTTATCCGCAGATTTAAAAAACTCATCATCTATCTGAATAGATGTGATGTTCTTATTTCCGGTAGAGCTTACGCTGATCTTTCCACCCTCTGCCTCACCTTTTACAGTTATTGAGTCTAACCTCTTTTTAATCTCTTCAGCCTGCTGCTGTACTTGCATTAATTTGTCGAACATATCAGTTTTTTATTTTATTAATACAAAAATAAGAAGCAATAGTTTAGTCAAGTTCTTTCAGAGTTGCAGGTGATAACGGCTTGGAAACAAAGCCTTTCACGGAGCTATAGGTTGCGGCTCTCGCCTTGTCGTTCTCATCGACTGAGGAACTAACGATATAAATATTGATCTCCTTGGCCAAATCCGATTCAAAGGTCTTGAAAACATCCAGAAAATCCCATCCATCGACTACCGGCATATTTAAATCCAGAAGAATTACGTCCGGAAGTTCAGCTTTATTTTGTAAGTTCTCTTGCAAAAAACCCAAGGCCTTTCCGGCTTCCGTATAGCTCGCTATGGAATCATATGTATGATGTTTTTCAATCATTATCTGAGCAATTCTCTGATGAATTACGTCATCATCAATGATAAAAACCTTTCTCATATTTTATAAACTAAACACCAGTCATCTCTATATAGCCTCATTTCAATATGGCGAATTATTAAACATACAAAAAGGAACGACCAAATTACAATTAAATTGATCATTCATCCGCAGAATCACCGTTTCCGGAATAAGCAGATCTGCGCACTACAGGCATACCAACCATCTTATACAATTCATCCAATTGTAAAAGACTGCCGTTTGTCAGGTTACTCAATAACACGATCGTCACATCTGATTTCAGGTCACGCAGATAGATATGCCTAAACCCATGCCACCATCCTGTGTGGTAAACCACCTTGTCATCTTTACCTTCAAATATTCTCCACCCGTAACCGTAATTAAAATGACCTCTGACCTTCTCATTATGTCCGGTATAGGCAGAGTCTTGCCATGCCTTACCAAGCAGCTTACCCTTGCGCAGCGCCTGGTCAAAGATAAACAAGTCTTGCACCGTACTATAAACCCCCTTGTCTCCAACTGGTCCGTCAAGGAAATTTTGCACCACCGAATAGCGCCAGGTGCGATCATGCCCAATTACATCAACCGGAATCTTTTCATATTCTGCCCTGGAGTAAACCGCTGTATTGTGCATTCCCGCCGGCTTGAAAACATTCTCGCTCATAAACTGCGAAAAAGGCATTCCAGACACCTTTTCAATGATCGCAGCCAAAACCATATAATTAGAATTATTATAGTGGAATTTGACGTCAGGCCTCGTATACGGCGAAGGCTTGCGTTCAGCAATTAATTTCATCACGTCCATATTACTGATCCCGTTCCGTTCGCTCCGCTTCTCTTTTTTAAACACGCCGTCTACGAAATAAACATAGTTCATCATGCCCGAACGATGAGCTAACAACATTCTTACAGTAATTCCATCATATGGGAAGTCTGGAAAAAAATCTTTCACCGTCTGATCCAGCTTCAGCTTTCCCTGTTCAGCGAGCATGAGCACCGCGGTAGCCGTAATAGGCTTGGTAACCGATGCCAACTCGAATTTGGAATGGATATGTAAACTGTCCCGGTGGAGATAATCAGCCCAACCAATCGCTTTCTGATAGATGATTTTACCTTTCTTTGCCACCAGCACATTTCCATTAAACCCTCTCTTTTTATGGAGGTTATGCATAAATTCATCAATCTGCTTATCACCTTTCGCGGGATCATAAACCAACATCAGACTATCCGATTTATCATCCTCGGGCGTTCGTTCAGTTGTTTTACTTTCCGAAGAGCAGGACATGAACGAAAAAGAGGTACAAAAAATAAATACTATAAAGAGGCAGATACGTGTCATAAAGGAAAGAAGATGGCTGTTAATCAGCCACGAAAATCAGAAAATTATTACAATAACCAACGCAACAACATTGCTTAAAACGCTTTTCCCTCTGATTATAAAGGATAAAAAAATTAAATTTGCTGACCAAACGTAAAATCATGAATTTCAGAATAGAACATGACACCATGGGCGAAGTGCAGGTCCCTGCAGATAAATACTGGGGAGCCCAAACAGAGCGCTCGCGAAATAACTTTAAAATAGGGCCTGAAGCATCTATGCCTAAGGAGGTAATTGATGCCTTCGCATACCTGAAGAAAGCAGCCGCATATACGAATACCGATTGCGGGATACTCCCTGAAGAGAAGCGCGATCTGATTGCCAAGGTCTGTGATGAGATACTGAACGGCGACCATTACAACGAATTTCCGTTAGTTATCTGGCAAACCGGATCAGGCACTCAATCCAACATGAACGTTAACGAAGTTGTTGCCAACCGCGCACACGTTATTCAGGGTAACACACTTGGCAGCGGCAAGACGTTTATTCATCCAAATGACGATGTCAACAAAAGTCAATCTTCAAACGATACGTATCCCACCGCCATGCACATTGCGGCATATAAGATGGTATTGCACACCACCATCCCCGGTGTTGAAAAATTAAGAGACACCCTTAAACAAAAGTCAGAAGCTTTTAAAGACGTTGTTAAGATTGGGCGTACCCACCTGATGGATGCTACTCCATTAACATTGGGCCAGGAGTTTTCTGGATATGTATCTCAACTGGATCATTGCCTTAAAGCTATAAAAAACACATTATCTCACCTTTCTGAGCTAGCCCTGGGCGGCACAGCTGTAGGCACCGGTATCAACACTCCCAAGGGATATGATGTTAAAGTCGCGGAATATATCGCTCAATTTACAGGCCTCCCCTTCATCACAGCGGAAAACAAGTTTGAAGCACTGGCTGCTCATGATGCAATGGTTGAAAGTCACGGAGCGCTGAAGCAACTGGCTGTAGCACTGATGAAAATCGCAAACGACATCCGCATGATGGCCTCAGGTCCGCGTTCAGGAATCGGAGAGATCTTCATCCCTGAAAATGAGCCGGGATCTTCCATCATGCCAGGAAAAGTTAACCCTACACAAAGTGAAGCACTAACCATGGTCGCTGCACAAGTAATGGGTAATGACGTGACCATTTCAATTGGCGGTTCTAACGGCCACTACGAACTCAATGTGTTCAAACCGGTTATCGCTGCTAACTTTCTGCAGAGTGCACGCCTTTTAGGCGACGCATGCGTTTCCTTTAATGACCATTGCGCTATTGGCATCGAGCCAAACTACGATGGCATTAAAAAGCACGTGAACAATTCCCTGATGCTCGTAACCGCATTGAATCCACATATCGGATATGAAAATGCGGCCAAGATTGCCAAGAAAGCTCACAAAGAGAACAAATCACTCCGTGAGGTTGCTCTGGAACTTGGTTTGCTTACTGATGAACAATTCGATAACTGGGTACGCCCTGAAGACATGATCGGAGGCCTTAAATAGTTCTCCATTAAATCCCTCTCCTCAAAAGAGAGGGAATTTTTATTTTATGATATACAGATCTCTGCCTTCCGCTTCATTACTTTTTATTTTATTTCTCTTTTCCGCATGCAGGTTCAACCCCAACATCCAGAAAAGTGGCTCCCCCGCCTTTCAAGGCGTTTGGGAAGAAGCGTCCTTACCCTTTAAAGACAGCCTGTTGTTAAGCGTGAAGCACACCTTTAAATTCACCTGCGACTCTTTCTATGTGAATATCGAAAGCTTCTCAAAAGTGAACTATTATGCCGACAGCTGTTTCAAAGGTGGCCACTGGAAAGAATATGCAAAAGGAAACTACGTGATCAGAGAAGATACTCTCTACATGGTCGGCGCCTTTACACATGCTAATTTCAAACAGAAATTATCGGGATGCTACCGCACAGGAGTATACAATCCGAAGTTTTTGATCCGAAAGACCGAAGCCGAAAAAATTGAACTGGTAAATATCCATCAGCACTTACCGATGTCGCTGGCGTTGAAAGAAAAGATCACCTGCAATCCACAACCACTTTAATAATGAAAACACTTTTTAAGATAGCGTTACTGTCTGCGTTCATTTTGTATCTCCCTGCGCAGTCGAATGCCTGGGGACTTATAGGTCATCGTGTCGTTGGCGAGGTAGCCGAGCAACACATCAGCTCGAAAACCAAAAAGAAGATCAAAAAGATCCTGGGCCATGAGACTATAGCCATGAGCAGCACCTGGATGGACTTTATTAAATCCAATCCGCACTACCGCTATATGAATAACTGGCACTTCGTGAACCTACCCGGAGGTCTGAATTACGAACAGGCTAAAGCAGCCCTTGAGCAGGATACGATAGCAAACGCTTTCAATAAAATACGCTTCGTAACAGCAGAGCTGAAGAAAAAAGATCTTCCGATGGAGGAAAAACAGCTCTACCTCCGCATTCTGATCCACCTCGTGGGAGATATTCACCAGCCTATGCATTGTGGCCGCGCAGCCGACAAAGGAGGAAATGACATTAAAGTCAAATGGTTCAACCGGCCCGATAATCTTCACAGCATTTGGGATTCCAACATCATTGAATACCAGCAGCTAAGCTACACCGAATACACAAACGCAGTAAACTCTGCTAAAAGTCAGGAGATACGCAAATGGCAATCGGATGATCTTACTACATGGGTTTACGAATCTTACCAGAAAAGCGAAGAACTTTATAAAGCCGCTGAAGAAAGCACCGATTACAGCTATCGTTATAACTACGATTGGATCGACACTACCAACCAGCAATTAGTAAAAGGCGGCGTCAGGCTGGCCGGCCTGCTGAACGAAATCTTCGGAAGCTAACAGCAATAACCGATATCCTTGCAGTCATAAACGAGGCTGCAAGGATAATAACCTATCAGATCATGGTCTCACCATGAGCGAATTAAGCCAGCAATTTGTATTTTTGCCGCCATGGCGAACATTAAACCGTCTGTTCCAAAAGGCACACGCGACTTCTCACCATCAGAGATGGTGAAACGTAACTACATATTTCAAACTATCAGTACCGTCTTCCGTAAATACGGTTACCAGGAAATACAAACTCCTTCCATGGAGAACCTGAGTACACTTACCGGAAAGTATGGTGAAGAAGGAGACAAGCTGATCTTCAAGATCCTGAACAGCGGCGACTTCTGGAGTGATGCAGATAAGAAAAAGCAGAAAACTCCCGACTTTGACTATAGTTCCAAATCACTCTTACCCATAATTTCCGAAAAAGCGTTGCGGTATGACCTTACCGTTCCTTTTGCCAGATATGTGGTCATGCACCAAAATGAGATCTCATTTCCATTTAAACGGTTTCAGATTCAACCCGTATGGCGTGCTGACCGTCCGCAAAAAGGAAGATACAGGGAATTCTACCAGTGCGACGCAGACGTCGTAGGCTCTGAAAGCCTGCTTAATGAAGCCGAATTCGTGCTGATCTATAAAGAAGCACTTTCCTTGCTTGGCTTAAAAGACTTCACCATCAAGATCAACAATCGGAAGATCCTTTCAGGAATAGCCGAAATAATCGGAAAGCCGAAGTTGATTGTTGATATGACCGTAGCCATCGACAAACTCGACAAGATCGGCATTGATGGAGTAACCAAAGAATTGATTGAACGGGGCTTCAGCCCGGAAGATATCGAGAAGCTTAAACCCGTTATTTTACTTCAGGGCAGCACGCTGGAAAAGTTGGAACAGCTGAAAGCGGTTCTGTCATCATCAGAGACAGGATTAAAAGGAATCAGCGAAATTGAGTCCATCCTCGGATATCTGAAAGGATTAACCAAGCTATCTGCTGAAGGAATGTCTTCATTCCTTGAACTCGATATTACACTCGCCCGTGGCCTCAACTATTATACAGGCGCAATCTTCGAAGTGAAGACCAATGAAGTGGCCATGGGAAGCATTGGAGGAGGAGGAAGATATGACGATCTTACCGGAATGTTCGGATTAAAAGGCCTTACAGGTGCCGGCATATCTTTCGGCGCTGACCGTATATATGATGTGCTGGAAGAGCTAAATCTCTTCCCGGAAAGCACTTCAGAGACGACCAAGCTCCTGATCACCAACTTTGATACGGAGGCTGAGATGTATGCTTTGCCGATCATCCAGGCTTTGAGAGAGCAAAATATTGCTGCTGAGCTGTACCCCGCAGCGGCGAAACTGAAGAAGCAACTCTCCTATGCAGATGGGAAAAGCATACCCTACGTTGTACTAATTGGAAGTGATGAGATGCAAACGGGCGAACTCACCCTTAAAGACATGCAGGCCGGAACCCAGGAAAAAATCAGCCTGGAAGCTTTGATCCAAAAATTCAAGAACTAAGTTCCAATCCGAAAACCAATATACGAGGCTGTCATCAAAGAAATGATCAGCCTCGTTCCATTTAAAAAAACTGCAAAGCTGAACCTGAACGATTTTTTTGAGGTATATCATTAGCGGCTTTTTTCCTTGTAAATGTAAAACCGTTTTACTGTCCCATAAGTGTAAGGTATCTTCCGTATAAGATAGCCTATACTCAGCTTAAGACGCGTTTAAATAAAGGCATATTCAAACCGCCATTAACCCGTGATAAGTCCGACTTTAAACTCATCAAGTCGGACTTATCACGGGTTAATGGCGGCTTTTTATCGGTTGCATATAACCCTTGCCTTAGCTAGTATGACCGGGAAGTAATTTCATGATCCCCGATATTGGTATCATTCCATGACATATTTTTCCCGGACAAAAAAAGGGGCGATCATAATTATGATACACCCCTGTTAGGACTTGAAAAGAGTTCCCTCTCTAAATTTATACAACCTTTAAGCCTTAGGTTCCAGCGGTTCCCGCTTCGAACCGTCGTACAGTTCATATTCGAATAAACGGCAATCAAGTCTGCCATTGTAAAATTCTATCCTTCTGGCCGCACGGAGTCCGATCTTTTTAGCCAGATCCGGATTTCCGGTAAAGACATAGCCGAAATACCCCTTGCATTTCTGTTTCAGGAAATCGCCGATGCGCTTGTAAGTTATTTCGAGCTGAGTATGTACACCCAGGCGTTCGCCGTATTCGGGATTAAACATCACTACTCCCGCGCCTTCCGGCATCTCCGTTTCTTCAAAGTCGCAAACCTGGAAGTCGATCAGCTGATCTACACCCGCGGTACGGGCATTCTGACGTGCAATTTCTATTGCTTCTTCAGAAATATCGCTGGCAATAATTTTAACGTCCTGCTGTTTGAGGATGCTGTCTTTTAGCTTACGTCGTTCTGTAAAGAATACCTGCTCGTCGTAACCGAGGATATGCATAAAACCGTAGTTCATACGAAATAAACCCGGCCTCCTGTCTGTTGCAATCAGGGCCGCTTCGATAGCAAGAGTACCTGAACCGCACATAGGATTCACAAAAGGAGTCTTTCTGTCCCACTTGCTTGCCAGTATAGTAGAAGCAGCCAGTGCTTCCAACATAGGAGCTTTCCCGGGCAACTTTCGGTAGCCATGCTTAGAAAGGACTTCCCCGGAAGTATCCAGAAAGATCTCGGCGACATTCTCTTTCCAGTAAAGGTGCACCACGGTCTTGTCTATGGACGGACCAGTGTTGGGTCTCACATCTTTCTTTGAGCGTATACGGTCGACGATCGCATCCTTTACCTTCACATTGGCAAATAGCGGCGTGCGGATGTGTTCATTATCTACATTGGAAGTGATGGAAAAATATCCGGCGAAGTCGATCATTTCTTCCCATGGAATATCTACCAGTCCATCGTATAATTCTTTCGGGCTGGGGGCGTCGAAACTTTTTACCGAATAAAGAACCTGACTTGCTGTGCGCAGATTAAGATTTAAAGTGATACAGTCGTTAACCGTACCTTCGAGCTCCACTCCTGTATTGAATTTGCGCTTAATGTCAAATCCCAGAGCCTCAACCTCATCGATGAGATAAGGACTAAGTCTGTTGTTGCAGGTAATGATGATCCTGCTGTTAGTGTTGAAAACTTGCATAAAATATGTGCTAAGTTAATCAATTAAATTTGCCAGTTTTGATTAAGATTTTAAAAGAACAGACAGTATGGATATCAAGGGAAAAGTACATGAGATTTCTCCTGTAATGAATGTTACAGAAACATTCAAGAAGAGAGAACTAGTGATAGAATATGCAGAGAATCCTTCATACCCCGAATACATCAAATTCGAAGCATTACAAGACAAGGTAAATTTGTTTGACAATGTTAAGCCTGGAGATCAGGTGGAGGTATTTTTCAATCTTCGCGGGCGTCCATGGACTGACAGAAACGGAAAAACAGCTTACTTCAACACATTGGTTGTTTGGAGAATTAACGCACTTAGTGGCGCGGCTCCAGAGGCCAGCACTCCGGAATATGCTCCGCCGGCTGACTTCAACTCATCAGCACAGGACGACGACCTGCCATTCTAGAAAGATCTGGATTAAGCATTTAAGTTTATATAATAAGAATCAAAAGGCTCTTTACGTAAGTAAGGGGCCTTTTGTCATTCTGACACCGCCAAATCCTCCCGTAAGGAGTGCGACAGGAAGATCCCCGTGTTAAAAATTGTTAAAACATCTTTAGTGCACAGGGTCTTATGTATTTTTGTAAGGAATGAAGAAAAGAAGTATTAGCCTTATAATAGGATTGATGACTGCGGCGCTGCTGGGAGTTATGGCTATGCAGTATTATTTCATACGCGAGTCCTATTTACAAAAGTCGCAGCTCTTTGACCTTTCCGTAAACAGTGCCCTGAGCGAGGTGACCAATAAACTGGCTAAGCACGATGCGATGCATTTTGTCAAGCAAAAGGCCAGGGCTGAGGAGCTAAAGAAAAGCCGGGAGGAGAAAAGAAGAGACCAGCAGATGGCAAAGCGCCAGGTGGAACGCTTCGCGGAGCGGGTAAAAACCCTCACTTCAAATATCGAAAGAGATTTCCGGGTGAGAGACAGTCTTCTGAGAAGCAGGTTTCCACGGATCATGACTATAGATAATGACTTTTATGAAACCTATTTCCGGGATCCAGATCAGCTGAGCAAGGTACATTTCAAGATCAAGATGCACCAGTCGGTTGATGATTTCGGACAAGTGTTTCAGAATGAAGTTCATGAGCTTTATGTGGAGAACGGAGATGTGCAGAAAATTAAAAAAGCAAGAGCTTCTGCAAAAGACACCGTTTTTTACCTGATTGAAGATCCACTTGCAGGATTGCGTGTCGTTTCCATTCCACGTAAAAACCCCAAACTGAACCGCGAGCTTTTACTGGCGAAACAGCGCAGAGAGGCTGAACTGAGAGACCTGGAGCTTCACCGGCAAAAAGAAAATGAAGTCAAGAGTGTAAATCACTTCTTTAAGGCAGCCAAGCAACGCAACCAGAAGGCCGCAATCTTTGAAGATCTGGCAAACGACTATGAGCAATTCAATATTCCGCTGCTTCACCGGGTTAACCCACGTACTGTCGATACATTGCTTAAAAACGAACTGCAGAACCGGGGTATCTCTCTTGGCTATCTCTATAAAATTTCGACAGCAAAATCGGATTCGCTACTATTTGCAAGTGCAGCGGATATACAGGTTGAGAATAACAGCGATGAGGTCTACACGACAAGCTTATTTCCGAAGGGTATCATATCCGATAACGGATTATTAACTGTTGCCTTTCCGGGTAAAAATCAATTCATGTTCCAGAATATGCATGCTGTGCTGGCTTCATCTGCCAGTCTGCTGCTGGTTTTGATCGGTTGTTTTTCGTATACCATCATGACGATATTTCGTCAAAAGAAGGTCTCGGAGATGAAGACTGATTTCATTAACAACATGACCCATGAGTTTAAGACACCGGTGGCTACGATCATGATCGCGAGTGAGGCGCTGAAAGATCCCGAGATTACTGAAGATAAGCAGCGGGTAAACCGTCTTGCCGGGATTATCTATGACGAGAATATCCGGTTGGGCAATCATATTGAGCGGGTTCTGAACATTGCCAAGCTCGACAAAGGAGATCTGAAGCTGGATTTCAAACAGGTGGAGGTCAATGATCTGATCACTGCGATTGCCGACAGCATGCAGCTGCAGTTCCAGAAGAAGGGGGCAAAAATAAAGCTTGAACTAAACGCGAATACCGACATCATCAGGGGCGATGAACATCACCTGAGTAATGTAATATTCAACCTTATAGACAATGCCTTGAAATATAGTAAAGCTGACCCGGAGATTATTATTTCCACTTTGAACATAGGCAAAAAGCTTGTTTTACGAGTATCGGATAATGGCATTGGAATGAGCAAGGATCACCTTTCCAAAATATTTGAGCAATTTTACAGAATACCAACCGGCAACCTGCATGATGTTAAGGGATTTGGACTCGGGCTGAGCTATGTTCATGACATCGTAAACCGCCATAATGGTGAGATAAAGGTGAGAAGTGAAAAAGATAAGGGTTCAGAATTTGAGATTGTTCTACAGACCCTTGCACAAAACACATAAGCAGTAATTAACCCGGAGCTGAAGGTCATCTTTGACTGCAGGAACCTGAATATACGAGCATGAAGAAAATTTTATTGGTAGAAGACGATCCCAACCTTGGCATGTTACTACAGGACTACCTCCAGCTGAAAGGTAAATACGATGTGCAGCTTGCACGTGATGGAGAAGAAGGACTGGCTTTATTTCAGAAAGACAACTTTGACCTTTGCATTCTGGACGTAATGATGCCCAAGAAAGACGGATTTTCGCTGGGAAGGGATATCCGAAAAAAGGATCCCCTGATACCGATAATATTTGCTACCGCCAAGGCCATGATCGAAGACAAGTCTGAAGCCTTTACATTGGGTGGAGACGATTACATCACCAAGCCTTTTCGGATCGAAGAACTGCTCCTGCGTATCAACGCACTGCTGAAACGCGTAGCGAATCAGCATCATGCAGGCGGAGAAACCCCTGATAAATTTGAAATAGGCAAGTACCATTTCGACTATACGCTCCAGTCAATAAAGCACGAGGAGGCCGTTCAGAAGCTGTCGACCAAAGAAGCAGAATTATTACGCCTTCTTTGTCTGAAGAAGAATCAGGTCCTCACCCGGGAAGAGGCTCTTCTGAGCATCTGGCATGACGACAATTATTTCAATGGCCGGAGTATGGACGTATTCCTGAGCAAGCTCCGGAAATATCTGAAAGACGATCCTTCGGTAGAGATCCTGAATGTACATGGTAAGGGTTACAAGCTGATTGTAAATTGAGCTTAGGATAATTTCGTTTATAGGCCTATCTTTATCGATCAGATATCCTTACATGAAATTACAATTTTCTTCTTTTTTATTCAGTTCAGCAGTAGTCATCGCTCTGGCGAACGCTTGTTCAGCAACATCAAGCAGCAGTCAAACCGACCCACAAGACTCCCTGAAGGAGGTTTCCACCGGGATTCAAACTACTGATACCACCTCTACTACGGTCAGGGATTTCAGCAAGGAAAACTACAGCCCTAATGAGCTGGGAAGAGTGATGGTTCTGGAATACCACCTGATAGGCTATCCCGAAGACAGATGGAGACGAACACCTGAAAATTTCAGAAAGGATCTCCAGATGCTTTACGACAATGATTTCTATCCCGTATCCGTACATGCCATTGCATCCGGAGAGCTGGAGGTACCTGCCGGAAAAACGCCGTTCGCAATGACATTTGACGACTCGAGCGCAGGTCAGTTTCGCTACATCGAAAAGAACGGCCAGCTGAGTATAGACCCCAATTGCGCTTTGGGAATAATGGAAGAGTTCAAGAAAAAACATAAAGACTTCCCCATCACGGCTACTTTCTACGTATTGCCCGCGATAAAGCCCACGCTACGTCTGTTTGCGCAGCCTGAATATAAAAAACAGAAACTCGAATGGTTGCAGAAGAATGGCTACGAAATAGGGAACCATACCTGGTATCATGCCCAACTCTCGAAACTTAGTGATGCTGAAGCGCAGAAGCACCTGGCCATGTTTGTCAAGGAGATCAGGGAGTTTATTCCAGACTATGAAGTAAAGAGCTTAGCTCTGCCTTTGGGTATGCACGCAAAAAACCGTGCCCTTGAAGAAACCGGAGAGTTTGAAGGCCTGCGTTACAAACACGAATCCGTGATGCTTGTCGGATCAGCAACTTCCGTATCGCCCTACTCCAAGAAGTTCAGCAGACTGGGTATTCAGAGGGTGCAAGCAGGAGAGCATACCGAGAATCCGGAGAACTTCATGAAAAGCCAGATCAAGCATAATACACGTTTCGTAAGTGATGGCGACCCTAAAACGATAAGTGCTCCCGAAGCGTTAAAAGACGAGGTTAATCCGGCGCTCAGCAAAAAATACAGGTTTAACTGGATAAAAACCCCCTCGGTATAACATGGATTCCGATCTTATTGGTAAAACCGCTGCCTATGTAAAGGAGGCGCTCCAAAATGCAGAAAGCGGGCACGACTGGTGGCATACCGAACGCGTTTGGAAAAACGCCAGGCTACTGTTGCGTTCGGAAGACGCAGACCATCTGATTGTCGAACTTGCAGCAATACTGCATGACATAGCGGACGCCAAATTCCACAATGGAGATGAGGAGATTGGGCCAAGAACCGCGAGAAACTACCTCCAATCTATTGGTGTTGAGTCCAGTGTGATATTCCACGTGGAACAGATTATACGCAATATGTCTTATAAATCCGGTTTAGGGGAGATCGAATATTCATCAAAGGAGATGGAGATTGTTCAGGATGCAGACCGGCTGGATGCTATCGGAGCCATCGGCATTGCTCGTGCCTTCACTTATGGTGGCTATAAGAACAGAACCCTTTACGATCCTGCCATAGTGCCAAAGCCTTCGCAAAGCAAGGAAGAATACAAGAACAGCACAGCTCCAACGATCAACCATTTCTATGAGAAGCTTTTGCTGCTTAAAAATAAGATGAACACGCCTGCTGCACGCCGCATTGCTGCAGAGCGTCATGAGTTTATGGAGCGATATCTTGATCAATTCTTTGCTGAGTGGCAGGGAGAAAAATAGTATTATTGTATTATGAAGCTCAGGGGTTTAGTTTTAATCAATGCACTGGTAGTGGCTCTGGCACTGGCCATTGTAAATTATTACTTTCAGAATAGCTGGTATCATACCGCGGTAACCTTCGTGATTGCGCTGGTTATCTGTTATGTCGTATTTTATTACCTGATTGAGCGTTTTGTTTACAGTAAAATCAAGCTCATTTATAAATTGATCCACAACCTGAAGCTGGGACAGGAGCTCAAGGATGCCCTTGGCGAATATGTCACTGATGATCCGATTAATGACGTGGAGACAGAGGTGAAGGAATGGGCTCGTGTAAAGAAGATAGAAATCGACGAGCTCAAAAAGCAGGAGCAATTCCGAAAGGAGTTTCTGGGAAACATTTCTCATGAGCTCAAAACGCCACTATTTGCCGTTCAAGGCTATATTGAGGCCCTGCAGGACGAAGGTTTGGAGGATAACGAGATGAACAGAAGCTTTTTGAGTAAGGCATCTAAGAACATCGATCGCCTAAGTCTGCTTATTAAAGACATAGACGCGATTTCGAAGCTCGAGAGCGGAGAGATCCAGATCAACTATAAAAAGTTTGACCTATCCGCATTGATCAAGGAGGTGCTTGAACAAATGGAGTTTAAGGCCAACAAACACAACATCCATCTGATATTTAAGGAAAAATATAATTTTCCGACCTGGGTTTATGCTGATCGGGATAAAATACATCAGGTGCTGATCAACCTCGTGAGCAATTCCATTAAGTATGGAAAAGCGGGCGGCACTACGAGCTTGAAGATATTTGAACTACATGACCAGATACTTGTGGAAGTTACTGATGACGGAATCGGGATTGAAGAGAAACATCTCCCCCGGGTATTCGAACGATTTTTCAGAACAGATAAGAGCCGTTCCAGGCAGATTGGAGGATCTGGCCTTGGCCTGGCTATAGTGAAGCATATTCTGGAGGCACATCAGCAAACAATCACCGTAAGAAGTACAGAAGGACTTGGTTCTACATTCGCTTTTACCATCTCGAAGGCGAAGTAAAAAATATGGCTCACTAACAAAAACTTAACATTAGGTTAACATACGATAAGTAATTTTGCACATATTTTGAAAACAGGCATATGTCATTAAATAGCATTATTCAGTACTTTGTTCCTAAAGACAGAAAGTTCTTTCCTCTATTTGAGAAAGCAAGTCGGAATCTAATTTCCTTAGGAGAGGCTCTAAATGAGCTCGTTAACACAACCGATCTGGAAAGACGGAAGGAACTTACCAAAAAGATTGAAGACCTTGAACATGTAGGAGATGACATTACCCACCTGATATTTTTAGAGATGGGTAAAAATTTCATTACTCCTTTTGACCGTGAAGATATGCACTCCCTTGCTTCGGCTCTGGATGATATCGCTGACTATATTCACGGATCAGCAGCGAGAATGGATCTTTACAAGATTACCGACATAACGCCCCCTATCAAAAAGCTTGCTGAGCTAATTTTACAAGGCTGTATAGATGTAAACAAGGCTGTTGAAGAGCTAAAGAACCTGAAGAACATCAGATTGATCACCGACTCATGTGTACGCATCAACAGCATGGAAAACCAGGCCGATTATGTGTTTGACCGTGCGGTAGCTGATCTGTTCGAATTTGAAGACGACGCGAAGACGATTATCAAGTACAAAGAGTTGTTTGCGGCTATGGAAACAGCAACTGATAAGTGTGAAGACGTTGCCAATGTTCTGGAAACGATCCTGGTTAAGAATGCTTAACTACTAAACAATACAAAATGGTTACTACACTATTGGTAATTGTCATCATCATGGCAATTGCTTTTGATTATATCAACGGTTTTCATGACGCGGCGAACTCTATCGCTACGGTGGTGTCAACAAAAGTATTATCTCCCTTCCATGCTGTCCTCTGGGCGGCACTCTTCAACTTCGCGGCATACTTTTATTTTGACGACCATAAGGTTGCCAATACGGTAGCCAAGACTGTAGTTGAAAACTATATCACCATACACGTAATTCTCGCAGGACTGATCGCCGCTATTTCGTGGAACCTGCTCACATGGTACTACGGGATACCTTCAAGTTCTTCGCACACGCTGATCGGTGGATTTGCAGGCGCAGGTGTGACTTATGCGATGCTAAATGGAGCCACTGCTGCTGATGCGCTGAACCTCGGTTACGTGGTAAAGATTGTATCGTTCATCGTGCTGGCACCCATAATAGGTATGCTGATATCCATCGTAATCACACTTATCATCGTCAACCTGAGTCGATGGTCTAAGCCATCAACTGCTGAAAAATGGTTCAAGGCATTACAGCTTCTGTCTTCCGCTGCTTTAAGTTTCACTCACGGTGGTAACGATGCTCAAAAGGTTATGGGTATTATCTTCGTCGCTTTGGTTGCTAACGGCGTGGTAAACAGCAGCGACCCGATGCCGGAGTGGATTCCCTTAGTATGTTACGGTGCCATATCTCTTGGAACGATGAGCGGTGGCTGGAGAATCGTTAAGACCATGGGTACCAAGATCACTAAAGTGACTCCATTGGAAGGCGTGGCCGCAGAAACAGCAGGCGCGATAACCCTGGGTATTACTGAGCATTTTGCTATCCCTGTATCTACTACGCACACCATAACCGGATCCATCATAGGTGTTGGTGTTACCAAACGCATGTCTGCCGTGCGATGGGGAGTCACCATTAACCTGGTTTGGGCCTGGGTACTCACCATTCCTGTATCTGCACTTCTTGCGAGTGGAATATATCTGATATTTAATTTATTCCTCTAGTCACTGAGGAGATCATCTATAGTATTATACGAGACCGAATGATAGTTCGGTCTCGCTTGTTTATAGACCTTTTTTGCCCAGCGCTTTCCTTCCGCCGTTTTTGCCATTTCTGTATATAGGGGGATGATGAACTTTCGCCGCCCTACTTTAGTCAGAAATCGTTCAATCGCAGGATCTGCGACATGATACTGTTTTCTGATGGCATGTAAGAACCATGCTGCGTTTAACTCTGCATTGCCCGAACTCGTAAAGCCAAACTCCTGATCTATCTTCGTCATATCTCCTGCGCTCAGGTTCTGGGGCAAGCGTTTGATAAGATATAGCTGTTCGTTTGCAGAGGTAAGAGACTTTTTGAGTCCCTTCGGCTTTACTTCCTTCTTCCAGGCGATAACAACAGAATCAATAAAGCTGAACTGCTTCGAAACTGCAACAGGCATTCCGACAGGTGTACCAGGCTTGTAAAGCCATTCCTCTACGTTGACTTTTGCAGCCAATGCTTCGTCGCCTTTTAGTAGAGACTGATCCAGGTAGCCGACAAATTGTTCTGTTGTAAGGGATTGAAAACTGTGCTTCGTGAAATATTCTTTCAGGAAGGCATCCATCTTCTCTCTTCCAACAGCTTCTTCTAAAGCTCTCAAAAAGAAATAGCCTTTTTCATAGGCGATATCGGTCATTCCTTCATCAGGATCGCGGCCTGCCAGCTCAAGATGCAAACGGGTGTCTTCGTGTGAGTGCCCCAGATGAGTCATTGTCTCTTTCAAAGCCTCGTGACCAAGTACCTCCTGCATTTTCGCTTCCTCCTTGCCATACACATCCTCCACGATCCTTCTCTCAAAATATACTGTAAATCCTTCGTTTAACCAGAAGTCGTTCCATGTAGCATTCGTTACCAGATTACCACTCCAGCTGTGCGCTAGTTCGTGTGCTATTAAACTCACCAGAGAGCGGTCTCCGGCAATCACCGTTGGCGTAACGAAAGTCAGCATGGGGTTTTCCATTCCGCCAAATGGAAAGCTTGGCGGCAGCACGACCACATCGTAGCGACCCCATTGATAAGGACCGTACAATTTTTCGGCTGAATTGACCATTTTGCCCATATCATCGAACTCCCAGGCAGCAGCTTTAAGGGAAACGGGCTCAGCGTAGACGCCGGTTCTGTTATCAATAGCCTTAAACTCCAGGTCACCAACGGCAAGGGCCATCAAGTAAGAAGGGATCGCCTTCGGTTGTGCGAATTGATAAATCCCCAACTCGTTCTTTTCAACAGGATTTTCTGCACTCATGATGGGCAGCAACTCCTTTGGGACAGAAACAGTGGCATTGTATGTAAACCTGATTCCAGGGGAATCCTGACAAGGCAACCAGGTACGGGCCAGAATCGCCTGAGACTGGGTGAAAAGAAAAGGATGCTGTTTTCCTGCTGTCTGCTGTGGGTTGAGCCACTGTACCGCCGCAGCATCAGGGGATGTGGAATACCATATCGTGACTCTGTCTGTGTCTTTGTTGATTTTTATCTTTAGGGCCTTGCCCAGGAGGTTATCTTCAGGCCCTATAGCATATTCCGCTTCTTTTGTGGTGTCTGACAAGCTCACTCTCTTGATCTCCAGTCCCCTGGTATCGAAAACAATGCTGTCTGCATCGGATAAATTATCGATCGTCCACGATGCTTTACCTGTCAGCACTTTGTTATCGAAATCGACCTGTAGATTAAGATCAAGGTGTTTCACCAGGGCTTCCGAGGGCCTGGAAAATGAATGGGAATCAGCACTCTTTTGATGGGCTTCTGACAACTGTTTATTCTGGCTGCACGACATAAGTGCGCAACAAAGCAATAGGAAATAGTACTTCATAAAATGGCGTTATTATTTGAAATCTACCTGAATATAGCCTTCGACCTGGCGACCGTTCCTATTGGCTTTCCATAAAGGTCCTTCCTTTAGAAGACGGATGGCTTCGGCATTATACCTTTCGTTGATTCCTTTTTCGATACGGCAGGTATCCGGCCTGCCCAACTTGTCTACTGTAAATATGACTACCACGGCACTGGCATCTCCTCCCGGTGCCGGCAAGCGCTTATTCTGGCTGATATACATTTGGTAGTTTTCCCAACCATCAACAGGTTGGGCAGCATGCTCAATAACTGAAGGTTGAGAAGAAACCGGAGAGATTGCTCGTGACGCAGCTTTATTGAGGACAGTACCACTGTCACCGGAATAAGATGCTTTGGTACCACGCATGGATACAACCTGTCCATGGGAAGAGGCAGCTGTTGCGTTTCTGTCAAAATCAACAGAGGCTATTCTCGCACTTGCGGTTGCGATTTCATTGACAACGACTTGCCCGGCTATAACATCCGCTGCCTCTTTTGGTGCCGCATCTGAGACTATAGGAGCGGGCATGGGTCTGGCGGCATAACTTTCGGTTACCTTGCGCTTTGCGGGAGGACCTGGCTGATTAACAACCTTTGGCTGGACTTTCGTTTCACTTCCGGGCCGCTGAAGAGTGGTAAGAGCTTCGACCTCCTCCGTTACCGCTTTATTCTGGGTGTACTTTTCATCCCTTTGATTCTCCTTGCCTAGTTCGTCGCCCGGGGTAAGTGTTACTTCAACATTCTTAGCATTACCGGCCAGACGGGAATCGGTATTTGTTCCCTTCATCCAGAAAAGAATACTGGCTGATATAAAAAGAAGGCTTGCGGCTGCAGCTACGCTGATCCGTTGCCATGTAAAGTAGAAGATGTTCTTTTTCTCGGCATTCTCGGCAATACGAGCCTCGAGCTGACGCTGCAGCAGGCTCAGGTGAGGCTGTGCTGACCCTTCGAAGGCTGAATAGCCCTCCAGTGCTTCGGCCAGAAACGGGTCTTCCAGTGCTTCTTTTTCAAGTTCATGCATCCTTCCGGGATCCAGGCTCCCCTCCAGATACTGCTGTATAAGATTGTATTTTTGTTTATTCGCTTCTGTCATTCCTCTCCATACAAATTTTTAAGTTCCGCTTGCCGTTCTGAATATAACTTTTGACTTTGTTCATGTCAAAACCCGTTATATCCGCTACTTCCTTATAGCACTTCTGCTGAAGATAGAACAGGTCTATTGCCCGACGCTGCTCAGTGGGAAGTGTTTCCATACACTTTTCCATTGCGCTTAGCTGACTTTCGTTCGTACTGTCTATATTAAGATGCACAACTTCAGGTCTTTCCATATCTCCGTTTTCCAATGATACGAATACATGCCTGGAGCTGGCTCTAAGTGCCATGAGACAGTAATTACGGGCGAGTGTATATAACCAGCTTTTGAAATTGCTTACCTCATGCTGTCTGAGCTTAGGAATAAGCTGTTCGAAGATCTGCATGACTGCATCCTTACTGAGTTCTTCGTCTTTGAAATACTTGAGGCATAAGCCATACACAAGCGGCATGTACCCACTGTAAAGTTTCCCCAGCACCTCCAGGTCACCCGTACGCCTGTACTCGAGAAGCAGTTCTGCCTCTGAAACGTTCAAATGACCGGATTTATTTTTAATGAACTTCAATCGTAAATTCTTTAATCAAGTATAAAAATTTTTTATCGATATATGGAAAGAGGCCAGGCTTTTCATCCTGACTTAAACATTTAGCATGAAAAAGATAAACATCCTTATCCCTATCCTGGTTTTGATAAGCCTTATAGGATCTGGCAGCAAGGAACCTGAAATGCTCAAAGGAACAGTGGTGAATGCAAGTCATTTGAAACCAATAGAGGGCGTAATGATATCGGTGAAGAGTGAAAGTCAGCTTGCCGTGACAAACAAAAATGGGCACTTTTCTATCCGCCGGCCAGCATCGGGAGCCACGATTGAGTTTAAACTTGGCGGATACCGGACGCAGCGGGTGCGGTACGAGGGTCAGCAGCGATTGGATATAAAGCTTAACCAGGGATTTAAAGGACTTGAGACTAAGAATGTAGCCAATCTGCTTGAAAGTGCTGCTAGGATTCAGCCTCACAGGACAATGATTATAAGACAGCCTTCATCACCAACTGAATCATACGCGTCTTTTGCAGAGAACAAGTTTGTTCGCCCGCAATTAAATCCCCTCTCTACCTTCGGAATGGATGTAGACGCTGCCTCTTACAGTAATGTGAGGCGCTTTATTAATCAGGGACAATTGCCACCTGCAGACGCTGTGCGTGTGGAGGAGATGATCAATTACTTTGACTACGATTATCCGGCACCTACAAACGGTCAGCCTTTTTCTATCCATACCGAGTTGAGCATTGCACCCTGGAATACCGAACACCGGTTGTTAAGGATTGGACTTCAGGCAAAAGAGATCGAGGCCGCTAAGATACCGTCCTCAAACCTCGTTCTGCTTATCGATGTGTCGGGGTCCATGAACGCATATAACAAGCTTCCGTTGGTCAAGTCCTCCCTGAAGATGCTGGTTAATCAGCTTAGACCATCAGATAGGGTGGCAATCGTTAGCTATGCAGGCGCGGCAAACATAGCTCTCGAGCCGACATCCGGAAAAAACAAACAGGTGATCCTTGATGCGATCAACGCATTACAGGCCGGGGGATCAACTGCTGGCGGTGCAGGGATCAAGCTGGCCTACGATCTTGCAGCTTCCCGCTTCATCAAAAACGGGAATAACAGAGTGATTATGGCCACAGACGGTGATTTTAACACAGGGCAATCCAGCGATATGGATATGCAAAAATTGATTGAGGAAAAGAGGAAAAGCGGCATCTTCTTATCCGTATTGGGTTTCGGTATGGGCAATTACAAGGATAGCAAAATGGAGCTTCTAGCCGATAAAGGCAATGGAAACTACGCTTATATTGACAATATTAGCGAAGGTAGAAAAGTTCTTGTAACAGAATTCGGAGGAACGCTGTACACTCTGGCGAAAGACGTGAAGTTACAACTGGAATTTAATCCGTCCAAGGTGCAGGCTTACCGGCTAATCGGGTATGAAAACCGTTCACTGAACGCTGAAGATTTCAATAATGACCTAAAAGACGCCGGAGATCTTGGGTCGGGACACTCGGTTACTGCACTTTATGAAATAATCCCACATGGCGTTAAGAGCCGCTTTATCGGATCAGTTGACGAACTTAAATATCAGACAGACAAACCTTCAGGATCAACGTTCGCTGACGAACTGGCAAGCATAAGTTTAAGATATAAGGCGCCCAATAGTGATGTAAGCCGACTGATTAAAAAAACTGTTGCTAATACTAGTCAACCGCTTCGTACAAGCAGTGATAATTTCAGGTTCGCGGCGGCGGTTGCGGGTTATGGCATGTTGCTTAAGAGATCGGAGTTTGTGCCGGGATTTACTTTTGCTATGGTAGCGGAACTGGCGAGCCAGGCAATGAGCAAAGATGAGGAGGGTTTCAAATCGGAATTCGTACGTTTGGTGCGGGCATCTTCTCTGTTGGCAGAGGATTTGCTTACAGTAACGAAAAATTGATCCATGAAAAGACCCTTATTTGTACTCCTTTTAAGTTCAGCTGTCGTATTGAGCAGCTGTGAAACGTTGAACCAGACGGCTCAGGTGCTGAGTCAATCTTTAGGAAATCCCACATCAGCAGAGATAGCTTCGGGTCTGAAAGAAGCGCTTCAGCTAGGAACCAACCTGAGTGCTGAGCGACTGAATGCCGAAAATGGCTTTCTGGGTAACGCCGCTGTTAAGCTGTTGTTTCCGCCAGAGGCACAAAAGGCAGAGAAGGCACTCCGGTCTCTCGGCCTCAATCAGCTGTGCGACAATGTAATTACCAGCGTAAACCGGGCTGCGGAAGACGCTGTGATAGAAGCTAAGCCTATATTCATCTCAGCCATCAAACAGATGACCATCAGCGATGCGAGCTCTATTCTTCTGGGCAAGCAGAGCGATGCTGCTACGCAGTATTTTCAACGAGTTACCAATGATCAGTTGAGTGCTAAGTTTAGGCCGATAATTCAGAGCAGCCTGGCTAAGGTAGGCGCTACGCGGAATTGGACTGAAGTAGTTTCACGGTATAATCAGATACCACTGGTAACAGACATCAATCCCGACCTCAGCAGTTATGTTACGCAGAAGGCGATTGAGGGGCTCTTTATGGAAATAGCCAAAGAGGAACTTAAGATCAGACAGAACGTATCGTCAAGAAACAGCATTTTGCTGCAGAAAGTATTCGGTTACGCTGATCGGCAAAGATAACCGGACAGATGGGTTGCTACTTATTAAAGCCGGCAACCCATCTGTTCATTTTGCTTTCCAGAAGTGAAAGAGGGAGCACTCCGTCCCGGAGAAGCTCGTCATGAAATTCAGATATTCTAAAATCCCCTTTTAGCTCCTGCTCACACATCTGGCGCAACTCGCGAATCTTCATCTGCCCTACCTTGTATGAAACTGCCTGACCAGGTATAGCCATATATCTTTCAATTTCGGCAGTAGCCGCGTCCTTTCCTATCGCCTCGTTCTTCATCATGTACGAGATTGCCTCCTCCCTCGACATCCCCTTGAGATGGATCCCAACATCTACCACAAGGCGGATCGCACGATGCATTTCATCGCCCAATGCTCCCATGTGTTGATAGGGATCGGTATACAGGCCCAGTTCCTTGCCTAGAGACTCTGTATATAAAGCCCAGCCTTCGCCAAACGCTCCATACCAGGCAAAACGGCGAAAGGCGGGTAAACTGAGATTTTCCTGCTGCAAAGATATCTGGTAGTGATGGCCCGGGATGGCTTCATGAAGGAATAAAGATTCCATCCCTGAAGTAATATTGAAAGATGACGGGTCGGGAACAGGCACGTAGAAAACACCTGCGCGACTGCCATCTGCTGAGCCTGGTACATACTCTGCACTTGCCGAAGCTTCTCTGAATGCTTCAGTCTGACGTATCTCAAATGGTGCCGCAGGCTTGGTGCCGAACAATTGATTAACATTTGGCTTAACTTTCTCGTAAATACCGCGGAAGGCATTAATAACGTCTTTGCCTGATTTAAATGGGGTGAATCTTGGAGAGGTCTTCATAAACTCGAAGAAAGCGGGCAGGTCACCGCTAAAGCCTACTTCATCTTTCACCCGCTCCATCTCTGTACGTATACGTTCTACCTCCTTCAATCCGGTCTGGTAGATCTCTTCAGGAGTAATTTCGGTAGTGGTGTAATACTTCAGGAGGTAGTTATACATCTCCTTGCCTCCAGGCAGAGCGGAGATACCAGATGTTGTTCTTGACCTTGGCAAGTATTCCTTTTCAAGAAAGACCGCTAATTTCTTATAGGAGGGAATAATGTCATTGTTTATCGCCTCGATATATTGCTGTTTAAGTTCAGCCTTTTGTTCGTCGGTAAAAGATGAAGGGAACTTCGTTACCGGACCGTAAAAGAGGCTCCTGGAGGGCTCATCAACCAGCATAGATTGCAATTGAGGGATTGTTTTTTTAACCAGACTGGCCGGAAGCACCACTCCTTTACTCATGCCTGCTCTGAAATTGTCGATTGCCGAATCCGTCCATACAGTAAATGCCTTGATTCTGGACAACCAGTTCCGATAGTCTTCGACGGTATTAAATGGCTGGTAACTATCTCCTGAGCCTAGTTGAGCAATCGTCAGAGGCATCCCCGTAAATTGCTGGAATGGAAGCATCCAAATGTTGTGCTGTAGTCCTTCCAGCTGAGTGTGCAATTCATAGGCAAGAACATCATAGCTTAACCGATCATTTGCATTTAAGGAATCGCGATTGAACTTACTGAGAGAATCGAGGGTTGAAGAATAAAAGCTCTTGAGCGAATCCCTGAAAGCGGCGGTCTGGTCATTTGGCAGCCGGTTATTAAATCGGTTATCACCCTGCTGCATTGCTTCCAGAGGGAAGAATCTGGACCGCTGTTCCCAGTAGTTATCAAACAACCGGGAAGCGTCATTGAGAGATGACGATTCTGTTCCTTCAGGTTTGTTTACACATGAGGAGCAAAGAATGGTAAGCAGTACGACGACCAGAAAGTTAGTTTTCATAAAAATAATAATACGTATTTATATCCGCCTTTTTCAACCGTAATTATACTTTAGGAACTTTTATCTGGAATTTCGGAGTCATCCTCGCACATATTCTTCTTAGGCAGTTCCTTGACCGCCACTTCCTCCTCCGTTTGAATGACATGCACTGCATATTCGGCTGGCTGGATGCTGCCACCAAACTTCTCCGCATAAACCTGCGTAAATTCCGCGCCAAAATATAGAATGGCAGCCGTATAATAGACCCACGTCAGAATAACCACAAGAGAACCGGCAGCCCCGAATGTTGAGCCGGTACCAGCCATTTGAAGATAAAACCCTATAAGTACCCTCCCGAGCATAAACAGCAGGGCCGTAGCTATGGCACCGACCCGAACGTCCTTCCACGAGATCTTCACATCGGGAAGAAATTTAAAGATTATAGCAAATAAGGTTGTGATGATAGAAAAAGTAAGAAAAATATTGAAAGCCTGAACCAGAAGAACAGTGATCTCCGGAAAAATAGTACTTAGCCGTTGACTCAATGCCGCCACAATGCCATTAACCACCAAAGAGACGACTAGCAAAAAGCCTAGGCTTATTATCATCGAAAACGATAGAACACGGTTTATTAAGAGCTTTTGAAAGCCCTTCTTGGGTTTAGGGCGGACCCGCCAGATAATGTTGAGTGTGTCTTGTATTTCTGTAAAAATCGCAGTTGCGCCCACCATTAAGACTATAATACTGATGATCAGGGAAAGAGTGGACCCTCCTGACAAAGCACTTTTCTCAATCAGGATCTGAATCTGATTAGCGGCATCACTACCTACAAGCTGATTTATCTCAGAAAACAGCTTTCCCTGAATGGCGTCCTTGCCGTAAAAAATACTGGCAAGTGATATGATCAGAACCAGGAGAGGAGATAGGGCAAAAATGGTACTATATGCGAGGGAGGCGCTGTATTTCATTGCCTTATCTTGAGAAAAGGCACTAGCAGACCCCAAAAACACCTTCCACAGATCCTTAAAATATTGTTTATTCAAATGCATAATCCTTACTTTCCATTTAAAAGGTGAAACGCAATGAATTGTTTTGAGGCAACCGGGCTACCGGTGGGAGATGATCAGCAGGTCGAGATCTTTCGGCTGAATGTTAAACCGATTGGCCAGATCCTGATTAGTAAGATGCCCCTGATATAGATAGATGGCGTTTCTTATACCCGGCTTCTCCCAAATGACGTTTTTAATTCCTCCCATTTCACCAATATCAACCAAAATAGGAGTAAATATATTGGTGAGCGCATAGGTTGCCGTACGTGCCACCCGGGAGGCGATATTTGGAACACAATAATGTATCACATCATACTTGCGGAAAACAGGATGAGTATGATTGGTAATGCGCGATGTCTCAAAGCAGCCCCCCTGATCAATGCTCACGTCGATGATCACAGAATTGGGCTTCATTTTACTTACCGTTTCTTCGGAAACAATGCAGGGACTTCTGCCGTGACTCGCACGAATGGCTCCAATGACCACATCACAGGTAGTAATGGCCTTGTTCAGCACTATAGGGTGAAGGACAGATGTAAAAACGCGGTTTCCTATATTATTTTGAAGACGGCGCAGGCGGTAGATGGACGTATCGAAGACTTTGACTTCGGCACCCAGGGCTATGGCAGTACGTGCAGCGTATTCGGCAACGGAGCCTCCACCCAGAATTACCATCTCTGTTGGCGGTACGCCGGTGATACCTCCAAGCATCAGACCCTTCCCATCAAACACGTTACTAAGGTACTCTGCAGCGATCAGCACCGAGGTAGCGCCTACAATTTCGCTCATAGAGCGGATGACCGAGAGAGAGCCTCCCTCATCGCGCAGATACTCATAAGACAGCGCTGTGATCTTTTTCTTCATCATCGCTTCCAGGCTTTCTGCTTTAAGCGAGGCCATTTGAAGGGTAGAAAAAAGAACCTGGCAAGGCTTCATCATTTCTATCTCTTCTGAGGTAGGAGGTCCGATTTTAATGATAATATCCGCTTTGAATAAATCCTTCTTATTGTATTCTATGATAGCACCCTGCTCGCTGTAATCATTATCAGAAAAGTTAGCGCCCTTTCCGGCTCCGGATTCAATCACCACTTTATGGCCGTTATTTACCAGGACAGCCACGGAAAGAGGCGTAAGAGCGATCCGGTTCTCCTGGAATGAAGACTCTTTCGGTATTCCGATAAAAAGGGAATTTTTCCGGCTCCTGGTCTCCATCATTGCTTCCTGCGGTTGCATCATAGCCTGCTTCGCAATGTCAGACAGTTCAGTCATCATATGGTTCTTAAATTATTTCTGCAGTCAAAGTTCTTTTATCATCATCAGTCACCTCTAGCTCTACTTTTACAACCCGGGGAGGTATAAGATCGGGAATCTTTTCTGGCCACTCGATCAGGCAATACTGGCCGGAATACAGATAATCTTCATAGCCGAGATCAAACGCTTCGCTTTGATTCTTAAGCCGGTAAAAGTCAAAATGATAAATACTACCGGCAGGTGATTCATATTCGTTAACAATAGAAAATGTAGGGCTGGAAACGGTATCTGTGACGCCAAGACGCTTACATAAGGCCTTGATGAAAGTGGTTTTGCCTGCACCCATCTCGCCATAGAATATAAATACCCGTTCTTCATTTGCGAAAGAAAGAAGTTGCTCCGCTACCCGGGGGAGCTCATCAATAGCAGAAATTAGCTGCTTCATAACCTATTTAGGGCTGTAAGTAATATATGGAACAATCATTTCCTCCAAAGATATACCTCCATGCTGAAACGTCTCATTATAATAATTAACAAAGTGATTATAGTTATTCGGATATACAAAGTAACTGTCTTCTTTGGTAAAGATGAAACTGGAACTTACATGAAGCTTTGGTAGCTGGGCATCGTGGGGGTTCTTGATATGGAACACTTCTTTGGCATTGAAGTTCAGGTTTTTACCCTGCTTGTACCGGAGATTGGTGTTGGTATTCCGATCGCCAATTACTTTGCTTGGGTGTTTCACGCGGATGGTACCATGGTCGGTGGTAATGACCAGCTTCACATTTTTCTGCGAAATCTTCTTTAACAACTCCAGTAGCGGTGAATGTTCGAACCAGGAGAGCGTAAGCGAACGGTAGGCAGCTTCGTCGTTTGCAAGCTCCCTGATCATAGCCATATCGGTACGAGCATGAGATAGCATATCAACGAAATTAAATACAATAGCATTCAATTCATTACCCATTAAATTATTGAAGTTTTCTACCAGGTCTTTGCCTTGCTCGAAGGTCAGCACTTTGGTATAGGAGTGCTTAACATCACGTCTCAGCACCCGCTGCAGCTGGTCTTTCAGGAACTGGTCTTCAAAGAGGTTCTTTCCCCCCTCATCTTCATCATTCTGCCACATGGATGGAAAACGCTTTTCCATTTCAATGGGCATAAGTCCGGAAAAGATTGCATTACGGGCATACTGGGTGGCAGTTGGAAGGATACTGAAATAGGTTTCTTCTTCATCCAGCCTGAAATGCTCCGTGATAATTGAATTGATCATCTTCCATTGATCATACCGCAGGTTATCAATCAGTATAAAGAAAGTTGGCTTGGTAGAATCCAGCTGGGGAAAAAGCTTTTTCTTAAGGAGCTGACTGGAGGTAACCGGACCATTATCCGGATCTTTCAGCCAGCCAAGGTAATTTTTCTCTATGAACTTGCAGAATTGTGCGTTTGCTTCAGCTTTTTGAAGGGTGAGAATCTCATGCATACCTGCATCCTCAAGCTTTTCCAGTGAGAGCTCCCAAAAAACCAGCTTCTTATATACGTCTGCCCATTCGGAGTAACTCAGGTTATCGTTCAATGTCATACCGAGGTTTCTGAAATCCTGCTGATAAGCCATTGAAGTCTTCTCACTGACGAGGCGTTTATTGTCAATAAGCCGCTTAATAGTAAGCTGAATCTGTTTCGGATTGACAGGTTTGATTAGATAATCGTCGATCTTGGAACCGATAGCATCTTCCATCAAATGCTCTTCTTCATTTTTCGTAATCAGCACTACCGGAACGTCGGGATTGATGTTTTTGATTTCTGCCAGGGTTTCAAGACCGGTAAGTCCGGGCATATTCTCATCTAAAAAAACAATATCAAAATATCCATTTCTAAAAGCATCGAGGGCATCATTTCCGTTGGTAGCGGTCTTAACTGTGTAGCCTTTATCGTTAAGGAACATGATATGGGGTTTTAACAAATCAATCTCGTCATCAGCCCATAGTATCGTGGTTTCCTGCATATTATCTGTGTAAAGTATTTTTTATATTTATTCAAAAAGAATATAACAATAAAACTGGTTTTTTGTATTCAGGAAAATTAACAATTTTTGCAGAGGGAACATTTATATTGAATAAGAAAAAAATAATAAACGATCCGGTATACGGTTTTATAACGATCCCGTCTGAGTTAGTCTACGATCTGATTGATCACCCCTATTTTCAGCGCCTGAGAAATATCAAGCAACTTGGAATGACCCATTTGGTTTATCCTGGTGCTGTTCATACGCGCTTCCACCATGCGCTGGGGGCTATGCACCTTATGAGCATGGCTATTGAAACGTTAAAGGGAAAGGGACATGAAATTACAGAGGAGGAAGAAGAGGCCGTGGTCATTGCCATACTTCTACATGATATAGGACATGGTCCATACTCCCATGCATTAGAGAACACCATTGTAAGCGGTATCTCTCATGAAGATATTTCGATCTTACTGATGAATAGCTTGAATGAGAAATTCGGGAACAAGTTGGACCTGGCGATACAAATTTTCAAAGGGTCATATAATAAGCCCTTTCTTCATCAGCTTGTTTCCGGACAGTTAGATACTGACCGGATGGATTACTTGAACAGGGATAGCTTTTTTACGGGTGTATCTGAAGGAATTATAGGATTTGACAGGATCATCAAAATGCTCAATGTGTTTAACGGCCACCTTGTAGTGGAAGAAAAAGGAATCTATTCCATCGAAAAATTTCTAGTAGCACGGCGAATTATGTACTGGCAGGTCTATTTACACAAAACCGCTGTCGCTGCAGAACATCTTCTTGTTAAAATATTGAGAAGGGCAAAGGAACTTTCGAACAAGGGAGTGCATTTATTTGCTACTCCTAGCTTCAACCACTTTCTGGTTAACACCATCAGCAAGGATGAGTTTATCACAGACCCGATACATATTCGCAACTTCACCTGTCTGGATGACCATGACATTTTCACATCAGTAAAGGTATGGGCCACGGGAGATGATCAGATACTTTCCCGTCTTTGCAGGTACCTGTTGACGAGGTCACTTTATAAAATAGAAGTAAGTCCGGAGCCCTTCGACCCGAAACGGGTTGAAAGTCTCGGAGAAAGGGCTGTCGACGTGCTGAACATCGAAAGTAAAGACGTTGGGTACTTCGTGTTCACAGATACCATTACCAACCATGCTTATAAGGTAGACGACGAAAGCATCAATATTCTGATGAAGAATGGCACAACGCGGGATATAACCCTGGCATCAGATAATGCCATACTTGAGGGCCTTTCGAAGACTGTGAAAAAGCATATCCTCTGCTATACAAAAGAGTTAAATAATCTTAAATAAGGTGCTATAATTCTTTTTTGATGGGATAATTTTCAAATTTGATCATAAATTAATAAGATATAACTTTGCCCGATGCAATTTACTGCCCAACAGATTGGAATATTACTTGATGGAAGTGTGGATGGAAATCCAGAAGACACAGTAAATCAGCTCGCTAAGATAGAAGATGCTCAGAGTGGGTCCTTGTCTTTTCTGGCAAACCCGAAATACGAACACTTCATTTACCAGACGAATGCATCAATTGTCATCGTCAATAAAGATTTTGTCGCTTCCGGCCCGATAAAGCCTACACTGATCAGGGTAGAGAACGCGTATACTGCATTTTCGTTATTACTTCAGCAATATAATTCTATCAAGCTTAACAAAAAAGGAATTGAGGAGCCATGCTATATCCATCCAAGTGCCAAAATTGGAAAAGATGTGTATATAGGAGCTTTCGCTTATATCGGCGCAGACGTTGTTCTGGGTGATCATTCAAAGATATATCCTCAGGTATATTTGGGCGACAATTCATCTGTCGGGTCTGGATGCACGCTATTTTCGGGAGTTAAGATCTATCATGATTGTCAGATAGGATCGAATGTTATCATACATGCGGGGTCTGTTATCGGAAGTGATGGCTTCGGGTTTGCCCCTCTTGAAGATGGGAGCTACGGGAAAATCAGCCAGATAGGAAATGTTATAATAGAAGATGATGTGGAAATTGGATCGAATACTTCTATAGACAGGGCCACAATGGGTTCTACCATCATCAAAAAAGGCGTTAAGCTGGATAACCTTATCCAGATTGCACATAATGTAGAAATAGGGTCGAACACGGTGATTGCGTCACAAGCAGGAGTTTCGGGAAGTACAAAAATTGGACCACAGTCGGTCATAGGTGGGCAAGTCGGAATTGTGGGACATATTAACATTGCCAAAGGCTCTCAGATCCAGGCTCAATCGGGAATAAACCGGGCTATCGTAGAAGAAGACAAAAAGTGGGCTGGCTCACCGGCATCTTCGTTTAACGACCAAATGCGAGCGCAGGTGATATTTAACCGCCTTCCGGAAATGCAGAGGAAAATCGACGAGTTGGAGAGAAAACTTAAAGAATTTACTAAATAAACACTGATACACATGCATCAGGCCATGAACGTTAAACAAAGAACAATTAAGACCGCAGTTACTGTTTCCGGAACGGGATTGCATACGGGACAACCGGTAAATATGACTTTTAATCCTGCGCCTGAAAACCATGGTTATAAATTCAGAAGGATTGACATCGAGGGGAAACCTATCATTGATGCCGATGTAGATAACGTTACTGATACTTCCAGAGGAACAACGATTTCTCAGAACGGAGCTAGCGTAAGCACTGTAGAGCATGTTCTGGCAGCACTCGTAGGCCTTGAAGTGGATAATGTCTTAATTGATCTGGACGGACCTGAGACACCGATCATGGATGGAAGTTCTATCCTTTTCATCGATTCACTCGAAGAGGCTGGATTTGTTGAACAGAGTGCCGAGCGGGAATATTACCATATACCCTATAACATACATTATACAGAAGCCGACCGAAAGGTTGAAATGGTGGCGATGCCCGTCGATGATGATTACAGGTTGACCTGTATGATCGACTACAACTCCCCTATTCTTGGAAGTCAGCACGCAGCTATCACCAGCATATCAGAATTTAAGAAGGAGATCAGTTCCAGCAGGACTTTCTGCTTCTTGCACGAGCTGGAAGCTCTTCTTGATCATAACCTCATCAAGGGTGGCGATTTGAACAATGCGATCGTAGTAGTTGATAAGGAAGTAAGTAAAGACGAACTGAAGCATCTAGCGAAGTTGTTCAACCGCGAAGATATCGACGTGGCCAGAGAAGGCATTTTGAATAACATTGAGCTAAGACACCAAAACGAACCTGCGAGACACAAGCTTCTGGATATGATAGGTGATCTTGCGCTGGTTGGTGTTCCGTTAAGAGGTCATATTATGGCAGCGAGACCGGGACACGCCGCTAACATCGCTTTTGGAAAGAAAATTAAGGCGCAGATAAAGAAAGAGCGTAAAAAAGCACAATACAAACCATACGACCCGGGAGCAACACCGCTATATGATACGGTTGAGATTATGAAAATTCTGCCGCACAGGCAGCCTATGCTGATGATTGACAGGATCATGGAGTTGACTAAGACGTATGTTGTGGGGGTGAAGAACGTGACCATGAACGAGGATATCTTCAGAGGTCATTTCCCGGGAAGTCCCTTGTTCCCAGGCGTCTTGCAAATTGAGGCAATGGCACAGACGGGAGGAATACTTGTTCTGAGCACTGTTCCGGACCCTCAGAACTGGCTGACACTGTTCCTTAAAATAGAAAATGCCCGATTTAAAGCACCGGTTACGCCGGGGGATGTAATTGTTTTCAGATGCGATCTGATGAGTCCTATAAGACGAGGTATAGCGCAAATGAGAGGTGTGGGATTAGTGGGTGAGAAAGTTGTAGTAGAGGCCGAACTTATGGCACAGATTGTAAAAGTTAAAAACGAAGAAGAATGATTCAACCGTTAGCATATATACATCCACAAGCAATAATTGCAGATAATGTTGTTATAGAACCATTTGTCACGATTCATAAGAATGTGGTCATTGGAGAAGGTACCTGGATAGGTCCGAATGTAACCATTATGGATGGCGCAAGAATAGGCAAAAACTGCCGCATCTTTCCCGGAGCAGTCATTTCTGCGATTCCTCAGGATCTCAAATATAACGGGGAAGATACTACCGTTGAAATCGGGGATAATACCACCATCCGCGAATGTGTTACGATTAACAAGGGCACAAAGGACAAGTGGAAGACGGTGATTGGAAAAAATTGTCTCATTCAGGCTTACTGTCATATTGCGCATGATTGCGTAGTAGGCGACAACTGCATCTTTTCAAACAGTACCACACTTGCCGGCCACATTACGATAGGTGATCATGTTGTGCTCGCCGGTCTGGTTGCTATACACCAGTTCTGTAAGGTTGGTTCACATGCCTTCATTACGGGCGGCTCGTTGGTAAGAAAAGACGTCCCCCCCTACGTAAAGGCCGCCAGAGAGCCTCTTTCGTATGTAGGTATCAACTCTGTTGGACTGCGCAGAAGGGGCTATTCTTCTGAACAGATAAACGAGATTCAGGATATTTACAGAACACTTTTCGTAAAGAAGTATAATATCGCCTCTGCGCTTGATATAATTGAGGCAGAGCATCAACCCACCGAGATAAGAGATGAGATATTGGATTTCATTCGGAATTCTAATCGCGGAATAATGAAAGGTTTTACGGGAGCGTAATGATAAAAGAGCCGGTCTTATTATAATGGACGTTATACTGAGTAATATTGGCCGGCGTTTTAACCGTGAATGGATTTTTGAGGGGATCGACCATACCTTTGAGAGTGGTCAGTCTTACGCTATACTTGGACATAATGGCTCAGGGAAGTCGACCCTCTTACAGGTGATAGCCGGGAGCTTAACGCCATCATCAGGAACGATTGCATATATGCAGGGTGACACGCCTGTTGATATTGAAAGCGTTTATCAAAACGTTTCCATTGCGGCTCCGTATCTGGAGCTAATTGAAGAGTTTAGTCTGACCGAGCTGCTCGACTTCCACTTTCGTTTCAAGCGTCCTCTCGATCAATTGACGACGAAACAGATTATTTCCCTCCTTGGTCTTGAAAGGTCGTCGTCAAAGCCCCTGAAATATTTTTCATCGGGAATGAAGCAGCGCACAAAGCTTGCTCTGGCCCTATGCTCTGATACATCGCTGGTCCTTCTTGACGAACCTGCCTCAAATCTGGATATGGCAGGAACTGCATGGTACAAGGATATCGTCGGCCAATTCGGTAAAGGCCGAACTCTGATCGTATGCTCCAACCAAGATTTTGAATATGACTTCTGTGATCACCAACTGAAGATAACCGACTATAAGAAAACCCAGTAAGCTGACCTGCTTTCAAATGATACTGCAAGTGTCTGGTATTTCTGAAAATCTATATCTTTGTCGCTTAACGAAAGACTACTATGGCAAAGGCTTCTGATATCAAGAATGGCAATATTCTACGCTTTAATGGTGAACTGATTGCAGTAGAGGAATTAATTCACCGAACACCCGGCAACTTAAGGGCATTTTACCAGGCCAGAATGAGGAATGTTAAAACCGGAAAGTTAGTTGAATACCGCTTCCGCACGGATGAAGAGGTGGAAATATGCCGGGTTGAAACTAGTACCTATCAATATCTTTATTCTGACGGTGACTTCTTCGTTGTAATGGATAATAATACTTTCGAACAACATAACATCCCCAAGATTCTATTTGGTGATGCTGCGAAGTTCCTGAAAGAGGGTATGAACGTGATCATAGCCTTCGAAAGTGATGAGCCGATTATGGGGCAAGCACCAACAAGCGTAGAGCTGGAGATTACATATACAGAGCCTGCGGTGAAAGGCGACACATCGACCAACGCACTGAAATACGCCACTGTAGAAACGGGTGTCGAAATAAAGGTTCCTCTTTTTATCAATCAGGGAGAGAAGGTCAGGGTTGATACCCGAACAGGAGAATACATTGAACGAGTTAAATAACGAAATCGCATTTATATATAAGAGCTTTACGATGTAAGGCTCTTTTCGTTTACAGGTATGAAAGATAAAAGAGCGCTTAGAAGCGCCTGTATGAAAAAGCGAAAGGAACTTCAGTCGGAGCAACTTGAAGCCCTCAGTGAGAAGATCGCATCTAATTTTTTTTCTCTTGACCTGGGCAACGTTCGTTATTTGCATATCTACTATCCCATCCCCGGAAAGCATGAGATAGATAGCCTTTTTATCAGCGAGCGCATCAGACTTCATTATAAGCAGATACAGCTGATCTTGCCTAAAAGCGATCTGGTTTCCTGCACTTTAAAGCATATTCGCTGGGACGATTCT
This sequence comes from Arcticibacter pallidicorallinus, assembly GCF_003002875.1. GTDB lineage: Bacteria > Bacteroidota > Bacteroidia > Sphingobacteriales > Sphingobacteriaceae > Arcticibacter > Arcticibacter pallidicorallinus. The sequence continues at coordinate 445,762 of NZ_PVTH01000003.1, read as the reverse complement.
ACACCTTTGTCCATGAATGCCTGGGGTATAACGGAGCCTCTTTCAGGGGAGGAAGTTCCTGTCGGCAAGATTGATCTTATCGTTATTCCGCTACTCGCATGCGACGTTGACGGTAATAGACTGGGTTATGGGAAGGGTTTTTACGACCGGTTCTTGTCAACCTGCCGTCCGGACGCCTTAAAAGTGGGGCTCTCCTATTTCGAGCCCCTGAGCACCATCATTCCCCATGAGAGCCATGACGTACGCCTGGATGCATGCGTAACTCCGGAAAAAGTATGGAATTTTACACGTCCAGCTCAACCAGAACCGGACAATGATCCGAATGAGTAGCCAGGTTGAGAATAGATGAACGCTTAAGCGCCCCTCTAAGGCTTTCGCTAACCAGATTGTAGTCAATACGCCATCCAAGGTTTTTAGCGCGTGCACCGGCTCTGAAACTCCACCAGGTGTAATGATGGGGGTCCTCATTGAAATGCCTGAACGAATCAATAAACCCAGAGTTTATGAAATTCTCCATCCACTCTCTCTCCGCCGGCAGGAATCCGGACGATTTAGCATTTGACCTGGGGTTATGGATATCTATTGGCTTGTGGCAAATATTGTAGTCACCCGATATGATCAGATTAGGATGCTCCTGCTTAAGTTTGTCTATATAAGCCTGGAAATCGTCCAGGAAACGGTATTTGAAGGCTTGTCTCAAGTCACCGCTGGAACCGGAAGGAAAGTAGGAACTCATCACGGAAAAGCCGTCGAAGTCTGCACGAAGTATCCTTCCTTCGAAGTCGTAATCGCATTCCCCGCAGCCGTATTCGACATGTTTAGGACTGACCTTGGTCAAAATGGCAGTTCCACTGTAGCCCTTTTTCTGAGCGGGATACCAATAATGCTCATAGCCTAACGCCTCGACTGCCGAAAGAATGGAGGATAGCTGATCTGGGGAGGCTTTAATTTCCTGCAGGCAGACAATATCTGGATCGGCTGCTTGCAGCCAGTCTACCCAATTTTTGCTAACGGCCGAACGAATACCGTTAACATTATATGTAATAAGCTTCATTTTCTTTACTTCATGATCAGTTTATTCCGGAAGGCATCTTGTTTAAGTTGTTTTTCCAGCCTTCTTACATCCCTGTTTTTCAGGACCGTAACTTGCATAGCAATGTTTAGGAGGGGCCTGTCGTTCTGATCTCTGGGAGCGCCCGCGACGGCATCGACCATCTCATAACCTTTGACAACTTCTCCGAAAACAGTATAGCTTTGATCCAGGAAGGGTGCGCCCCCTAGTGTTTTGTAAATTGCCCTGTGTTTCTCAGGAAGTTTCCTGCCTTTCAAACGAACTTTTTCTACCCGATCAAGTTCCTCATCCGTATATGTCTTACCCTGGACAAGATAAAACTGGGAGCCACTGGATGCTCTCGCCGGGTTATCATCTCTTGCCGCAGCCAGTGCACCCTTCTTGTGGAAAAGGCTATCGTTAAATTCTGCAGGAACGGTATATTCAGGGCCGCCATCACCCAGCATCCGGCCTGCCGCTGCGTTTCGAGAATCAGGATCTCCGCCCTGGATCATAAACGATGGTATGACACGGTGAAATAACGTGCCATTAAAATAGCCTTTTTTAGCTAGCTTGAGGAAGTTATCGCGATGTAACGGCGTTTCGTTATACAACTTAACAATCGCTTCTCCCTGTTCTGTTTTGATGCTTACGTATTTGATTTTTGAGGCTCCACCGAACAGCTTCTCGAATATGTCGATTCGAAGATTGTGACCGTTCGAACTAACATCTTTACCCTGGACCAAAGAAGAACCAAGGATCGTAATCAAGATAGTTATGGAAAAAAAATGCTTCATTATTGTTCGAAATAGTTAACGATAAGTGATTTTAACAGCATATCCTGCTCCATGAGTGTATACCTAGGAATTTCTTTAACTAACTTCCAGTGTGGCCATCCATCCTGATCCAATCCCTCGAGTTCATAGAAGCCGAGCTCGCTAAAGAGCCTGCAATTGGCTATATGCATTAGCTCCTCTTTCTGTCGCTTTGAGAATTTCCTGGGGCCTTTGCCAAGCTCCTGCACTCCGATCAGAAAAAGCATAACCTTAATGTCGGGTTTCTCAGTATCAAAATCGGAAGCGATTCTTTCCTGCAGGTCTGCCCATTTCTTATTTATCTCAGCAGGTTTCATGATAATTATTCAATTTAGATAATCAAGCAAACATAATAAAGTTGGTGGCATCAAACGCCTATGTGACCGATAAAACGGCATCTTAATTAAACAAAATTGCACTAATATTATTATATTAAAATTAATGCAACCGGGAATACACGCTTACCGGGAATATTTTATCCACAGGAGAATGCTTTACTTACTTGTCTCTGAATGTTTTATTTTAGTTAAATGAGCGGTGTGGATAAGTCTACCCCTGGATTCTTCTTTTAGTTTCGTTATTTTAAGCGTAACGAAGGCAGTGCGGATCGAAATTATACTTTAAGTTGATTGCAGACGTTCTTTAAGCATAGATATTTATGGAAGAAGATTTTGAATTTGAGTTCTCTGAGGATCCTAAATTTTCAGTGGAGCGTTATGAAGAGATGATCAGGAATGAGGATCAGCTTTTTTTTGACTCGAGGGCGTTTGAAAGTATCATCCAGTATTATATTTCACACAATGATCCGATAAAGGCTTTACAGGTGGTTGAATATGCGATAAACCAGCACCCTTTTGCGGCCGTGTTTTTACTCAAGCAATGCCAGCTTTATATGGCTACAAGTGAGCCTGACAAAGCGTTTCGGGCACTCGAGAAAGCGGAAATACTTGAACCATCAGATCCAGACATATATCTCCTGAGAGGAAATATATATGAATCCCAGGATCGGCATCATGAGGCGCTCGATAACTATCAGAAAGCCTGTGCTTTGGCTGAAAATACTGATGAGATATTACTCCAGATTGCATTGGTTTACCAAAACCTTAACGATTATGAAAGTGCGATAGTCAACCTCAAAGCCGCGCTTGAACAAAACATGGAAAATCAGGATGCACTTTATGAACTTGCATTCTGTTACGATGTAACCAACCGGCAGGATGAATGTATAGATTTCTACAAGCAATATATTGATAACGACCCTTACTCCTATCCTGCCTGGTACAATCTTGGCAACGCTTATCATAAACTTGGTTTGTATGAAAAAGCAGTAGATGCTTATGATTATTCGATTTTGATTAAAGAAGACTTCTCCTCAGCTTACTATAATAAGGGGAATTCTCTGATCCATCTTGAAAAGCACGAAGAGGCTATAGAAGTTTTCAAGCAGTCGTTGAATTATGAACAACCTAACGCAGACACGTTGTGTTCACTCGGCGAGTGTTATGAGAAGCTGGAACAGATGGAGGAAGCCCGGTCTTATTATAAAAAAGCGGTAAAGATTAATCCGGATCTTGGAGACGCCTGGTATGGAATTGGTGTCACTCTTGATGCAGAGGGGAGAATCTTTGAATCCCTTCATTATTTTAAAAAGGCGCGCGATTCTGACGAGTCGTTCCCCGACTATTGGTTTGGCATAGCCGATGCTAATTACAAGCTTGGTAATCTGGAAGCATCAGAACAGGCCTATCAAAAAGTTGTTGAACTTGACCCTCTTGATCCTGACGCATGGTTAGACTTTTCCTCTGTTTTGTATGAATTGAACGAACTGGAACGGGCTACTGAAACCATTCTGGAAGGTATAAAGAACAATCCCGATGCTGCCGAACTGTATTATAGAATGGTAGCCTACATATTAGCTACGGGTAAGTTTAATGAGGCGTTGGAAACTCTCGAGACAGCTCTTAAGATTGACCCAACTAAACATGAGATTTTATTTGAGTACTTACCTCAGTTACAGTCCAATAAAGTGATAATAGAAATAATTAACAAATACTTAATTTAGTCGTTTAACCATAATTTTATATTAATCCAATACCTTTAACCTCAGTATTGGATTTTTTTTTGAGATTTGTAGCCGTATGTTAAATTTTAGTTTAAAGAACGTTCCACTTAGAACTCTTAAGCCTCGCGACCACGGTTTGACTATGGTTATGGACAAGGGCTTAAGCATCAGGGAAATTGAAAACTTACTGGAAGTCGCTGGTCCACATATAGATATCGTCAAATTAGGATGGACAACTTCGTATGTCACTCCTAATCTGGATACAAAACTAAAGGTCTATCAGGATGCGGGCATTCCCGTCTATTTCGGAGGGACACTCTTTGAAGCGTTTGTAATTAGGAACCAGTTTGAAGATTATCAACGAGTTCTGGACAAGTATGGAATGAATTATGCGGAGGTTTCGGACGGCTCCATTGAGATTCCACATGATGAGAAATGCAATTACATACGCAAGCTAAGTGAGCAAGTAACCGTAATTTCTGAAGTTGGATCGAAAGATGCCCAAAAAATATTTGCCCCATACAAATGGATTAAGCTTATGAAGGCTGAGCTGGAAGCGGGTTCATGGAAGCTCATAGCGGAATCGCGCGAAGGAGGAAATGTGGGTATCTACAGAGAGTCCGGAGAAGTCAGAGAAGGCTTGATTGACGAGATCCTTACCGAAATACCAAAAGATAAAATTATCTGGGAAGCTCCTCAAAAAGATCAGCAGGTATGGTTTATAAAACTCATAGGCGCCAATGTTAATTTGGGAAATATCGCACCTGCTGAAGTTATTCCATTGGAGACTATCCGTTTGGGACTAAGAGGTGATACCTTCAATCACTTTTTAAATTCTATATAACATAAGGGATACACATGAAAAGATTTGGGTTGATAGGGTATCCGCTAGGGCATTCTTTTTCTAAGCTTTACTTCACGAAAAAATTTGAACAAGAAGGGCTACAAGATCATGTATACGAGCTTTACCCGATTGAGCAACTGAGTGATTTCGAAGATCTTATTCAATCAAATCCAGATCTCTGCGGTTTAAACGTAACCATCCCCCATAAGATCGGTATTATGTTTTATCTGGATAAGGTGGATGCTGACGCCAAGGCTATCGATGCTGTCAACTGCATTAAAGTAATCAAAAGCAGACCACTGGAATCTTTCTTTACGGGCGAGGTATCTTCAATGAAGATGCGTTTAGAAGGATACAATACAGATTGTTACGGTTTTGAACTATCACTGAAACCGCTTTTACGAAAACATCATACCAAGGCCCTGGTTCTGGGCAGCGGAGGCTCATCAAGAGCTGTAACCTACGTTCTGGGAAAGCTGGGCATCGATTATAAGATTGTTTCAAGAAAGAGATCGAGAAAGCAAATCCTCTACTCTGACATCTCCGCCGAAATGCTTGCTGAGTATACGGTGATCATAAATGCAACACCCGTAGGGATGTCCCCTGCTGTGGAGTCGTTTCCGGACATTCCCTACGAACACCTCACAGACAAGCATCTCCTTTACGATTTGGTTTACAACCCATCAGAGACTCTATTTCTAAAAAAAGGAAAAGAACAGGGAGCAATGACTAAAAATGGAGAGGAAATGCTTCGTTTGCAAGCTGAAAGATCCTGGGAGATATGGAATAGCTGATATGAAGTTGGAGGCCATTACTTACCTTAGTTTTGCTATGGCGATATTGCTGAGTGTCTCCTGCAGTGAAACGTATTCGCCCAAGCCGAGAGGGTTTTATCGGATTGATTTGCCAAAAAAATCCTATCAGCGGTACGATGGTGCCTGCCCGTTTTCTTTTGAATATCCTTTATATGCTGAGATTAGCCCCGATAGCTCTGCCAACAGACAGCGGTGCTGGCAAAACATCTCCCTCCCTCAATTTAACGCCACGATTCATCTTAGCTATCATCCGATAACTTCAAGCGAAGCATTGAATGAGCTAACCGAAGACTCGCGAACTTTTGCATTTAAGCATACGTCGAAAGCTACTGCTATCGATGAGGCCAGAATATATGATCCAGACAAACGGAAATTTGGTGTATATTATACCATAGAAGGGAATACGGCTTCGTTCGCACAATTTTATTTAACTGATAGCACCCGACACTATCTCAGGGCTGCGTTGTACTTTAATGAAGAGCCGCGAGCAGATTCCATAAAACCGGTCCTGGCCTTTATAAAGAAGGACTTAGATACATTAATTAAATCATTCCATTGGAAGTAACGCCTTAGAACATAAACTATGATACAGGTAAAATCCTTCGTTTGTAATCCTTTCCAGGAAAACACCTATCTTTTATATGATGAAACCGGACAGTGCGTTATTATCGATCCGGGAATGTATACTGGTGCAGAGCAAAATACAGTTACCCAATTCATATCAGAAAACAAACTCAGCCCCACGCTTTTGCTTAACACTCACTGCCATATTGATCATGTGCTTGGAAATAAGTTTGTTTTCGATAGTTATGGTTTGCTACCCCAGTTTCACGAAGGGGAATTACCCGTAATCACATCAGTACCGGCCTATTCTGCTGGCATGGGCATACAGTATGACGTATCGCCCCTGCCTGTTAGCTTTCTTGGCGAAACAGGAACCATTAGTTTCGGCAACAGTAGTTTGGAGATAATTTTCGCCCCCGGACATTCCCCTGCCCATATATGTTTCTACAGTGCAGAGGATAGTATCCTGATTGGTGGCGACGTTTTGTTCTATAGGAGTATCGGACGCACAGATCTCCCGGGCGGAAATCACAACCAGCTTTTACGCAGCATAAGAGAAAATATCTTCGCACTTCCTGACTCTTGTAAAGTATATCCGGGACATGGCCCAGAAACTACGATCGGCTTCGAAAAGCAGTTTAATCCTTTTCTAAACTAGAAAATGAATACGCCCTACTTTATCGCTAAGCGGTACCTTTTTTCGAAGAAGTCGGTCAATGCCATCAACTTCATATCGGGGATTTCGATGCTGGGCGTATTTGTAGGGAGCGCTGCACTGATCATCATCCTATCCGTTTTTAATGGATTTGAGAATGTTGTTCTTTCCATGTATAACACATTCACATCCGAAATCATTGTAGAGCCTTCAAAAGGCAAGAGTTTCGATCCTAACGCTCAAGCGTTCCTTTCTTTAAAGAAAGATCAGCGTATTGAAAACTATACGGAAGTCCTTCAGGAGAAAGCTTTATTAAGATACGGAGAAAGACAGCATATTGCGATGGTAAAAGGGGTTAGTGACGACTTTCTGAAACGTAAGCAATTGGACAGCACATTGCTGGAGGGTTCCTTCACTCTCCGTGAAGGGGAAACTAATTATGCTGTAGTGGGCTCTCTCGTACAACTCTATCTTACGCTGAATATTCACAATGATTTTGAGCCGCTGAACATTTATTCGCCACGTAAAGGTGCAGGAAACTCCATAAACCCGGCAGATGAAATCACGCTGAAGTCAGTTCAACCTTCGGGAGTCTTTCAGATTCAACCCCAATTTGACGAAACAGTTATTGTTTCAATGGACTTTGCGAGGCAGCTCCTGGAAGAGAAACAGAACGTTTCGGCAGTAGAGATCTACCTGCACCCGGGTATATCGATTGAAAAGTTTCAAGAGGAGATCTCAGAAAAACTGGGCGATGGGTACGTGGTTAAAAACAGAATTCAACAAAACGAGCTTCTCTACAAAATTCTGAACTCGGAAAAGTGGGCGATATTTATTATTCTAACCTTCGTTTTGATTATTGCAGTATTCAATATCGTCGGGTCGCTGACTATGCTTGTCATCGATAAAAAGAAAGATATCGTAATCTTAAATAGTATAGGGGCAAGCAACTCACTAATCCAACAGATTTTCTTCATGGAAGGCATGATGATCTCGCTGATCGGCTGTATAACCGGAATGGCTGCCGGACTTGCTTTTTGCCTGGCACAGCAACGGTATGGATTCATTACCATGGCTGATGTCAGCTTCGAGTCAGATGCCTATCCCATAGGTCTTCAAGTATCAGATTTTATCCTGGTTTTCTTAACCGTCACGGTCATTTCTGTAATTACCTCACGAATTTCATCTCGGCTAAGCGTTAAAACGCTTAGCCAGATGAAAGAACAATTATAAGTAGCTACCTGAAACGAGATAGTTGGTAACGTAATCACTTACGCCTTCCTCAAGTGTATGAAAGGGCTTGTGGTATCCTATGGACCGAAGCTTGGTCATGTTGGCTTCTGTAAAGTATTGATATTTATCCCGAATGTCTTCAGGTGTCGGGATAAAGGCAATTTGTGGTTCTTTTCCAAGCGCCCTGAAGGTATTGTTCGCCAGATCAAGGAATGTTCTTGCCTCTCCCGAACCCAGGTTATAAATCCCTGAGTTTTTCCTGTGAAGCATGAAGAAAAACAGAACCTCTGTCACATCCTTCACATAAACAAAATCACGCATTTGCTCTCCGTCTTTAAATTTAGGATTATGGGATTGAAACAACTTCATTCCGCCAGTTTCCTTTATTTGGTTAAACGTATGAAAAACGACAGAGGCCATTCTTTTTTTATGGTACTCGTTTGGACCGTAGACGTTGAAAAACTTAAGACCTGCCCAGAAATAAGGACTTCGTTCCTGTTGAAGTGCCCATATATCAAAATCATTCTTTGACTCTCCATACGGATTCAACGGCTTAAGATGAGATAACGCAGACTCGTCATCATCATATCCATTTTCACCAAGCCCGTAAGTCGCTGCAGACGATGCATAGACCAGTGGAAGACCAAACTCTACGCAGGCATTCCAAACCTTTTTAGAGTAGTCGAGATTAAGCTCATCAAGTAATGTGCGGTTAAATTCGGTGGTATCCGTTCTCGCACCCAGATGAAATATAAATTGAATATGAAGATGGTTTTGAACGATCCATTCCAAAAAAACATCCCGCTCTACAAGCTGAGAATACCGTTTACCCTGGAAGTTTTTATTCTGTTCAGGTCGCGAGAAGTCATCTACTAAAACAAGATCATAGAAACCTTCACTGTTCAATTTCTGAATGAGGCAGCTACTGATAAAGCCTGCTGCTCCTGTGATTACTATCATTATAAGGAAAGCTTAATTATGAAAGAAATAAGTGTTCTTTAACATGGGGGATGACGCCGGCACCTACAGCTTTAGCGAACATCAATTCGATAGCATTCCGGCCTTCCTGCCCCAAATCTACAGAATATTTGTTGACGTAAAGCTCGATGTGCTTATACATAACCTCATCGTCCATCGCTTGAGCATGGCTGCGAATGAAATCGATACCCGACTGGGGGTTTTCAAAGGCGTACTCTACGCTTCTCCGGATTACTCTGTTCACCCGGTTCTTGATATCCGCGTTCAGGCTTCTCTTGATCACTATTCCACCCAACGGGATCGGGCAACCGGTTTTTTCTTCCCAAAATGCGCCCAGGTCGATGACTTTGTGCAGTCCCTTTTGCTGGTAGGTAAACCTGTTCTCATGGATAATGAGCCCGAGGTCCACTTCGTCGTTAAGGACGGCGTCTTCAATCGCTGAGAACACCATTTCTATCTTGTTCTTTACCTGCGGAAATGCAAGTCCAAAGAGAAAACTTGCCGTCGTGAACTTACCGGGAATGGCTACCGTTGTATTTTTGCCAATATTGCCGGAACCATCGTACGGTAACTTAGAAATCACCAATGGCCCCACTCCATAACCTAGCGCGCTACCAGAATCAAGGAGAACATAGTTACTTACACAATAAGCATATGCATGGAAACTCAGCTTCGTGATATCAAGATCCTGACTGAAAGATTTCTGGTTCAAGGTCTCTACATCATCGTAGAACACTTCAAACTCGAGACCTTCCGTATCAATTTTATGATGGATCATAGCGTCGAAAATGAAGGTATCATTCGGACATGGTGAGAAGCCTAATTTAAGTTTCATCTTATTGCGGTATATAATTCTATTAAACGTTTATTAATTGTTTCAATTGCGAGGGGAATATTCCATTTTGATTTGTCGCGCTTTTCAACGTAGTTAGATATAGATCTTAATTGAACTGCAGGAAGCCCGACTTGATTACAGGCGTAAAAAAATGCTGCACCTTCCATTGTTTCAATATCCGGACGAAACCTATCCTTTACCAGTACAATCTCTTCATCACTCCCATGGACACAATTAACCGTAATGCCCTTCATTCTCTTCTCAGATGAAAGTAGTACATCTAAAGATTCACTAGGAAAGGGGGTCATCACCGCGCTTCCAAAGCCCAATTGGTCGATCGAAAGAAACGATGCCCCATCCATCGCGCCGAGTTCTGAAAAACAGTCTTCGGTCACATGCACAACATCTCCTAAACTAAGCCCTTCATTGAAACTACCGGCTATTCCCACATTAAGCGCAAAATCGAACGAGTCTTTCTCGAGTATCCGCCCCATAGAAAATGCTGTTGCAACCATTCCAACCCCGGTAAGGAGAACAACAATCTGATTTCCATTTAAATAGTTGGACCCATTTTTGAAGCCGAAGTGAGAAAGGAAAGGAGCTATCTCAGATTCTGTAGCGGACACAATCAGTGATTTCATTGCACGAATATACAGAAAGCATCATCCCGACAAATCATATAGACATCAGTTTTGCCTATATTCGCAACTTAAGATTTATAAATGATATACATCACCCGACGAGAACGGTTCAATGCTGCTCATAAACTTTTCCGGGAGGAATGGAGTGCAGAGAAAAATCTGGAAATTTTCGGTAAATGTGCTAACCCCAACTGGCACGGACACAATTACGAGCTTTTTGTGACGGTGAAGGGCGATGTAAATCCTGAAACCGGATATGTACTTGACTTAAAAATCCTTAAGCATATCGTACAGAAATACGTTGTCGACAAGCTTGACCACAAAAACGTCAACCTAGATGTAGATTTTATGTCGGGCAAGATGGCATCCACCGAAGTCCTTTGTATAGAAATTTTCAATCAGCTTGATCCCCATATCAAAGATGCGGGAGTAGTACTTCACAGGGTTAAACTTGTGGAAACAGAAAACAATTACGTAGAATATTACGGCCGATAGGGCTATTATAAAGATGAAAGAACACGATTTAGATCATTCAGGAGAAGAGAACGAAATAGGGTATGTAAAGGTTGATCGGTACGACCCTTTGAAAATTGAGCGCATTGCCTCACACTATTCAGATATATTGTCTGACTTGGGTGAAGATCCACAACGCGAAGGTCTGCTCAAAACACCCGAGCGCGTAGCCAAAGCATTGCAGTTCCTGACACATGGCTATGATCTTAAACCGGAAGAAATACTAAAAAGTGCGATGTTTAAAGAGGAATATAGCCAGATGGTAGTCGTAAAGGACATAGAAGTTTATTCGATGTGCGAACATCACCTTCTTCCTTTTTTTGGCAAAGCTCATATTGCCTACATTCCAAACGGACATATAGTCGGATTAAGTAAGATCCCAAGAGTTGTTGATGCTTTTGCGAGAAGGCTTCAGGTTCAAGAACGCTTAACAAACGAAATCAGGGATTGTATTCAAAGCACCCTTGCTCCTCTTGGAGTGGCCGTAGTGATCGAATGCAAACATCTCTGCATGTCGATGAGGGGCATTCAAAAGCAAAACTCCGTCACCACAACATCTGCCTTCACCGGCGCCTTCGCCAACGAAAGAACACGATCAGAATTTTTAACTTTGATAACAGCAAGCCTCGACTAGACAGGCTAAGAACACTTAACAAATGAAAGCATATATTTTTCCAGGACAGGGCGCTCAATTCACTGGAATGGGCAAAGACCTATACGAGCAAGAGTCAGCGCAACAGCTTTTTGAACAAGCGAATAACATCCTAGGGTTTCGCATCACCGATATCATGTTTGAAGGAACGGAGGAAGAACTAAAGAAAACCAACGTTACACAACCCGCAATATTCCTCCATTCTGTTATTCTGGCGAAGTCCCTGCAGTCGTCTTTCGCTCCCAACATGGTCGCAGGACACTCCTTAGGAGAATTCTCCGCTCTTGTCGCTGCTGGAGCGATGCAGTTTGAAGACGGGCTTAGGCTGGTGGCCGCCAGAGCTAATGCAATGCAAAAAGCTTGTGAAATTCAGCCTTCAACCATGGCAGCTATCCTCGGACTAGACGACTATACCGTTGAGGAGGTCTGTGAAATGGTTAGTGAAATTGTCGTTCCTGCAAATTACAACTGCCCGGGGCAGCTTGTTATTTCCGGAAGTATAGAAGGAGTCGATAAAGCTTGTGCATTCTTATTGGAAAAGGGAGCAAAAAGGGCGTTGAAGCTAAACGTAAGCGGAGCCTTCCATTCTCCGTTAATGGAAGCTGCACGCGCCGAACTGGCGAGTGCTATAGAGGCCACAACTATTGTTTCCCCCGCATGCCCCGTATACCAGAACATCGACGCTAAGCCATATACAGATCCGAAAGACATTAAACATAACCTGATCGCGCAGTTAACCGGACCAGTACGTTGGACGCAAACCGTACAACGCATGCTGGAGGATGGCGCAACATCGTTCACGGAAGTTGGTCCCGGCAATGTCCTTCAGGGCCTTGTCAAAAAAGTTAATCGCACTATACCTACATCCAGCGCCTCGCTTTAGCATTTCATGCAGCCCGTTATTTCCCCTTAATCAGAGACTCATAAAGCCGTATCTTGTTTTAATCAAAACATTATATGGCTTTATGTTTTAAATACGTATCGTGAGTGCAACCTTAAAAATTCGGCTTCTTTTACTACTATTAACTCTCAGCTGCGCTGTCACGGCATTGACAATAAATCTGACGTTCAATAAACACGAATTATTAGAGTTTGAGGCCAGTACTCTTGAAAAGCGGTTGCATGAAAAAGAAAAGTTCGTACATGACTATCTGAGCGATACCTCAAATATAAACCTACTTAAGCTTGCCCATACCAGTTCACCGGTAGCTCTGGACATCATAAAACACTTCCGTGATGACAAACGAATTTTCGTCTTTACTTACCATAACAATGAGCTTACCTTTTGGGGTGGAAACCGGATTTGCCCCAATTCAGATGCAGGATTAAAAGTAGGGAGTAACAGAATAAAGACGCAAAACGGCTGGTACGAAGCCATAAAATATCAGTCTGGATCTTTTTCGGTGGTTATGGCGATTCCGATCAAGGCTGAATTCAAGTTTCAAAACACTTATTTAAAGAACGTTTTTGATGAGGATCTGATTAGCGACAACAATCTCGAAATTGCCGGACTTGACGACAAAAAAACATATAATGTCAAAAACATCAATGGCGAATTCATCATCTCCGTTAAGCTTAAATCATCGATAACAAACACCTTCTACTCGACTTTAGAGCTGTGTATGTGGCTGTTAACAGCTCTATTCGCTACGCTATTAATCAACTTTCTTTGCATATCTATTGCGAAAAAAGGACACATCAAAACCGCTATCAGCGTCTTCTTTATCTACTTTCTTGCACTTAGGCTTTTAACATTATCTTTCCCTTATCTCGACACAGAATTCAACCTGAGTCTGTTTTCGGCAAGGCATTTCAATGATGGGTTTTTTCTTCCCTCCCTCGGTGATTTCCTTATAAATTCCATTGTGGTAAGCTGGTTCCTCGCATTTGTTTACAGCTATCGAAAGGAGCTTGAGATTACCGAACAACCCATAAGTAAATCAGCAGGAGGTATTATATTCTCATTACTCGGACTTATAATCTACTTTGTAGCCAGTCAGCTTAGCGACTTATTCTATGCGCTGATTATCAAATCAAGCATCAATTTTGATCTGACAAATATTCTGAATCTCACGGCTCACAGCTGGATATCGATACTAATACTCTACATATCCGCATTCAATTTATACTTGCTTTTAGAAATAATCCTTTCACTGGGGCGAAAGCTGCCGATCTCAAATAAGCTCCGTCTAAAAATCTTTATCAACGGAGTAGTGGTTCTTGTGCTGATCCACCTCCTCGTCGGAGAAGCGAATGCCTATATACCCTTATTCTGTACGATACTATTTATCCGGGGCTATTCATTCTATACACAGAAATCAAGCTATCGGCTGGTTATATTTCTTTTCTGCGTACTTCTTTTTTCAATCATCGCTTCGATAAAGCTCTCTTCATTTCAGTTTGAAAAAGAACGGGAGCAACGGAAAGTTGTAGCTTATAAGCTGGAGTCAGCCGATGATCCAAATGCCGTCCTGCTATTCATGTCTCTTGAGCAAGAGATAAGTAATGACGAGATGATAAAGGAATACTTCCAGACTCAGAATGCCTCGAAGGGTCAGCTGGATGACAATCTTAAAAAGCTTTATTTTGACGGATATCTATCCAGGTATGAATTCGAAACGTATACCTTCCACCCCGGAGAGGAATACAATTCTGCCGATAGCAGCCAAATACGCGGATACAAAGACCTGGTGATGGCCGGCTCTATTAAGGTTTCTGAGAACTTCTATCGGGTAAATAACACTTTTGGATTTCAAAACTACTTCGCCATCCTTCCGGTGACAGATAACGGCGATCATGTCGGTACAATTATTCTTACGCTTACTTCCAAGACTTTTAAGAACCCGGGTACGTTACCCGAGGTTTTGGTAGACAGCAAAATGAATACTGACAAGGAGCTCAACAACTATTCTTTTGCCTTTTACCTTGACGGACATTTGCTGAATCAAAATGGAAGTTATACGTACAATTTAGTAAATGACGACTTTCCGGGTAAAATCAACCAATTTATTTTTGTCGAAAAGAACGGTTACAGCCATGTCATCTATCAATCGAACAGCAAAAAACTAATAGTTGTAAGTCGCCCTGTTACCACCTTAATCATGAAGCTGGCCTCAGTATCTTTCATGTTTTTGGTGATGATTATTCTCACGCTTTTTATAACGGTTATTTATCGGCTATGGGTGACCTTTCACGACGAACGCTTCATAATTGAACAAAACGGATGGTCTGCCCTCCTCTCCAGACATAAAATCCTTTATAAAACCAGAATACAGGCATCGTTGGTAGCAGCAATTGTCTTCACCTTGCTGATTGTAAGTATTATAACCTACTTCAGCATCAGCAGCCAATTTAAAAAAGAACTCGAATCTGACGTCATCCATCAGGCTAATCAGGTGAACCTCGGTCTGGAAAAAAACAAGATCTTCAAAAACGGAAAATTGCTTGAAAATGAAGATATCCTTCGAACGTTCTCTGAAGTTAATGCGACTGACCTCATCCTGTTTGATGTAAACGGCAAACTGCTTTTCACGACGCAGTACAAAATTTACGATAACGGGCTTATAGAACCTCGAATGAACGCGGTAGCCTTTTTATATTTGAAGGGGCTTCAAAGATCAGAACTTCTTAATAGCGAAAAGATAGGGCACCTAAATTATATAACCGCCTACCGCCCACTACGCAATGCAAGAAACGAAACAATAGCCTATCTGGGCATCCCTAAGTTCTCTTTTGAACACGATTACGATATGCGGATTGGACAATATCTCAACACGCTCATCAACGTCTACGCATTGGTACTGATTGTTATAGCACTATTCGCGATATTCCTTGCAAACCAGATAACATTTCCGCTTACCCTGGTAAGTAAAAGTCTCAGCGAGATCAGCATAGACGGTAAAAACGAACCTATCAAATGGAAAAGCAACGACGAAATTGGCAGCCTCATAAAAGAATACAACAACATGATACGGGCACTTGAAGAAAGTGCTCAGAAGCTGGCGAGGTCCGAGAGAGAGTCTGCCTGGAGAGAGATGGCGAAACAGGTAGCTCATGAAATTAAAAATCCGTTAACACCTTTAAAATTGGGTGTGCAGCTCCTGGAAAAGTCCTGGCGTGAACAAGATCCTAACTTCAGCAAAAAGTTCGAACGCTTCAGCAAATCCTTCATTGAACAAATCGAAAGTCTCGCTCTTATTGCTTCCGAATTCTCCAACTTTGCAAAGCTTCCCGATACGCCCTTTTCTCAAATTAACCTTGTCGAGGTCATCAGGCGATCAATAGAAATTTACGACAGTTCAGAAGACCTCAGCATCACTTTTAACTACAGCAACCCGGAAGCGATCGTGAATGGAAGCAGAGATCATCTGCTGAGGATTTTCAACAATCTATTAAAGAACGCACTTGAGGCTATTCCAGCTTCTGTAACAGGAAGAATCGAAGTAATGCTTGAAGTGCAAGGCCAAAATGCCCTTATTTCGCTTTCGGATAACGGAAAAGGAATACCTGAAGACCTACGAGATAAAATCTTCAACCCTAACTTTACCACCAAAAGCTCGGGCACAGGTCTTGGTCTTGCATTCGTTAAACAAGCGGTAGAAAATATGCTGGGTACAATAACCTTTGAGACAGGACTGGAGACAGGGACCACATTCTTTATCCGCGTGCCTCTGGCTTCTGTATAAGACTATCTCAAGCCGAATACAGTCTTACCCATCGTATAGCCGTCGGCGTATAAAACCATGGTATACTCGCCTTTTTTTAAAGGTTGGATAGGGTCCCAATCGATGCTGTAGAGCTTCCCAAACGAGTTATCAAATTCGATATTTGTTTTATATGTGAACTGTAACTGATCACCGTCTGCGTCAAACAGGTCACTCCCATTAGTCGTGATTAAGTTTCCGTCAGGGTCAATCACCCGAATAAATATCTCGTGTTCTCCGTGCTGAGCAAGCGAGTTGTCTGCCACGGTGAATCTAATCTTCAAACGCTTGGCTGTGCTAGCCCGGGTAACCTCCGATTCTTTACCATTATTTCTGATTCTTACCGCAGATACGGCAATATTCGCTACTTTGATAGCAGCAGCGACCTTTACCTTATTACTCAAATCGGTATTCACCTTCTCAAGCATCGAAGCCCTTTCATTGATATTAGCAACCGTCGTTTGCAAACTATCCCTCTGTTCAGTAAGCTTCACGTTTTTCTTCTCTAAAACAACGATATCAGCTGTGTACTTCGATACAAATGTGCGAAGGTCCTTAATTTCCTTCTGAGCTCTTGCTAATTCTCCTTCGGTTAGCTGTCCCCGTCTTAATTGATCTCTTAACTCGTTAATTTTCACCCTCGCGAGCTCCTGACCCTCCTTAAGCTCTGCCGAAAGATTAACATTTGATGTCTTGGACCGGTCAAGTTCCGCTTCTATCCTGTCGATTTCAATCTCCATCCGGGATTTTTCATCAGTCAGGGTAACGACTTTATCTTCCGACTTTTTGTCTTTCAAAAACACATAGGCATTGGTGCCTAAAAGAGCAACTATTACCAGGATAAGAAAGTAAACCTTGTTCGAATCTTTTGATGGAGATGGGGCCTGTTCAGGGGCATCGTTTTTCATAATGATATAATTAATCCCATACTGGAAAGGAAAAAACTTAAAGTAACAAAGACGAAACTAATAACATCTTTCAATACGTTCAACAAAAAAGATATTAAATATCAAGAAGTGCTCCTTTACGACTTCACAAAACGTTTAACGATTAAATTTAAAGGAACTATCTTTGTTTTTTTGTGAGTTCCTCAAATCGGTTACTCCTACAATATAAAATTAGCAATAATGAGCGTTTTGAAGTCAATTCTATTCCCAATAATATTTCTTTGTTCCCTAAATCACACTTTTTCGCAGAACACCTACCACTCGCTTTCCGCTCCAAAACGAGAGTTTCGGGGCGTCTGGATAGCAACCGTAGCGAATATCGACTGGCCCTCAAAGCCGGGACTCTCGACTGATCTTCAGAAAAAAGAACTATTGCGCATATTCGATGAACACCAAAAGAGTGGCATAAACGCTATCATCCTGCAGGTTAGGCCGGCTGCAGACGCTTTTTACAGCCAAGGTACAGAACCCTGGAGCCGATTCCTTACAGGCAAACAAGGTCGCGCCCCTGCCCCCCTGTATGATCCGCTTGCATTCGCTATTGACGAGGCTCATAAACGGGGCATGGAGCTCCATGCATGGTTTAATCCATATAGAGCCTCGACGACACTATCTCCAACCGAATTAAGCGAAGACCACATTGCGAAAGAAAAGCCCCATTGGTTCTTCAGCTATGGCGGAAAAAAACTCTTCAATCCCGGGTTGCCTGAAGTCCGCGATTACATCGTTCAAACAATTATGAATGTTGTGAGAAATTACGATATCGATGGGGTGCACTTCGACGACTATTTTTACCCATACCCGGAGAAAGGTCAGGTCATCAGAGATGCGAAAGAGTTCGCCTTATACGGACAAAACTTTAAAAATATTGGTGATTGGAGACGTCATAATGTCGACACCTTAATCAAGGTTTTATCAGAAAGCATTCATAAAGAAAAGAACTTTGTCAAGTTCGGAATTAGTCCCTTCGGGATCTGGAGAAATAAGTCACAAGATCCTACAGGTTCCGAAAGCAATGGCTTAGACGGCTATGGCACATTGTATGCTGACGCCAGAAAGTGGGTACAAAGCGGCTGGATAGATTATATTAATCCGCAAATCTACTTCCCTTTTTACAACCGTGCGGCTGCATTCGAAAAGCTCACCGATTGGTGGAGCGACAATGCCTTCGGAAAACATGTCTACATCGGGCAAGCTGCCTACAGAGCCACGGAAAGAAGGGCTGGATGGATGAACTGGTCTCAAATACCTGATCAAATCCGCTATCTGCGCAATAACAACAGGGTTCAGGGCAGTGTCTACTTCAGTTCCAAATCCCTCACCGGAAACTATGCCGGACTCCAGGATTCATTAAGACAGAACTTCTATCGCCACCCTGCTCTTCCGCCTCAAATGCTATGGCGTGACGATACTCCTCCACAGGCACCGGTTAATTTAAACGCAATGGCTTCTACCAATGACAAGATTCTGCTGAACTGGAACGAACCCCTGATGTCCAGGGACGGAGAAAAAGCATATGGCTACGTAGTTTACCGTTTCAGCAATACCGAAACCATAGATATCCAAAACCCCGAAAAGATCGTCGGCATTAGTTATCAAAACAAAACCACGTTTGTAGATTCACACAACGTACCGGGAACCTATCTATACGTCGTCACTGCTCTTGACAGGTTAAAAAATGAGAGTCAGCCCTCCAATAATGCAATAGTGTCCATCGGTGGAGCTAATTAGTAAATCATGAATCCGGTTATTCAAAAGCTTGTTGACGCTGCAAATAAACCGTCACGAACCATTATCGGCTTAATGTCCGGTACCTCTATGGATGGCCTCGACGTCGCCGTGACGAAGATAAAAGGCAATGGTCTGGACACTTCAGTCGAGGTTCTTTATTTTGAAACGGTACCATTCCAGCCTGAATACAAAGCAGAACTTCAGGCTATATTTTGTAAAGAAACCGTCAACCTTCAGCATCTTACTCTTCTCAACGCGATCACAGCGAAAGTTCACGCTAAGATAGTTCTCGATTGCCTGAGGAAGTGGAATATCTCTATTGAAGAAATAGATTGTATCGCGAGTCATGGTCAAACCATCTACCATGCTCCTCAACGCCTCCACGGGCTGACTGATTATCCAAACGCTACGTTGCAGATAGGTGACGGTGATCATCTGGCGGTCACTACAGGAATAACCACCATAAGCGACTTCCGACAGAAGCATGTTGCCGCCGGGGGAGAAGGCGCTCCTCTCGCCTTGTATGGTGATAAAATCTTATTCTCGTCCAGAAACGAAAACCGCGTTTTGCTGAATATCGGAGGAATTTCCAACTTTACGTATCTACCAGCAGGTGAAACCTCACAATCCGTAGTATGCACTGATTGTGGTCCCGGAAACACCCTTTCCGATCTTTTGGTCAGAGTGCATTACTCGCAGCCATTTGACAGGGGCGGCGAAATAGCCCTTAGCGGGAAAGTCAACCACAGTCTTTTGAATACTATGCTGGAACAACCCTTCTTTGGACAAGCGCTTCCTAAGACAACCGGTCAGGAGCTCTTCAACAAGATGTTTATTGACACAGCACTTGATAAAGCAAACGCAGAAGATATAGAGCCGAATGACCTGATAGCGACAGTTGCTGAGCTGACCGCCTCATCAATAGCGACGTGTATCAAAACAGCAACGGAAGGAAAGCCCTTTAGATGCTATGTAAGCGGCGGGGGTAATCATAACAAATATCTGATGGAAAGCCTGAAGAGAAGCCTCCATCCCAATACAATTGGAAATATAGAAGACCTGGGAGTTAACGCAGATGCCAAGGAATCTGTCTTGTTTGCCCTGCTGGCGAACGAAACGATCTGCGGATCGGCAATTAATATTGAAGGGGCCCCCCGGATAATGATGGGCAAGATCTCGCTTCCTAATTGAAGTTTGCTAAACGGATAGCTCATCAGACCCGCCCTTAAGCAGACAGGTCTGATGAAAAAATTGTCTTAAAGTATTTTGAATCCAAGACTCAACTGCCACAGATTTTGCTTTTTAAGCACATCACTGTCACTCACATCGGTCAGTCCTGCTTCATATCTTAGATCGAGTGTGATTTTCGAAATGTCCACTCCTGCTCCAAACTGTGCTCCCCAGTTCTGATCCTTGTAGCTGTCCTTCCGGTAAGCATCAAGAACGTCGTTACCCGACAGATCCTTGTCCAGTACAAAAGAAACAACAGGTCCCGCCATAAAGCGTACATTCACGGGGCCTACTCCCACCTTTGTACCCAGCAATACCGGCACATCGAGGGTGGTAAACCTCACTTTGCCTTCAGCATTTATCGCGCCTTCAGTGTTCTCCGACTTGAATTCGCCCCCCTTGCCAGCAAGGTAAGCTTCGGGCTGTACATAAAAACCGCCCCCACCTACACGTGCCCATAAACCGGCCTGATAACCAAGGCGGTTTTCATCGCTGGCAAAATCCGATTCCAGTTTCGCAAAGTTCAACCCTGCCTTCAGTCCCAGGTTAAAAGACGGTAGCTGCGCAGAAGCGGCCTTACCAAGTCCCAACATAACCATTCCTAACAATAAAATCTTTCTCATATTCGTATTCTTAGTGTTTAATGCTTAATAACAATCAGCATCGTATATAGTTGCCAAATGTACGAGTCATTCACTTTTTTTTAAACACGTATTATTTCCTAATTTTACGGCAAAGAAAATCATGGCGGAAATCACTATTAGTACAGCAGACTGGGAAAGACTTAAATTAAAGGTCGAAAGAAAATACAGAGAACTATCTGAAGAAGATCTAGCCTATCAGGCCGGCGAAGAAGAACAGCTTATTCAAAGGCTAATGACAAGACTAAAAAGGAACCGCGAATACGTCGTCTTCACTTTAAAAAAAGGTCTTGTAAACATCGACAATAACCGCCTGTAACACTTGCGCGGCAAAATTCCAATAAAAAGGTAAATCTCGTCTTCAAATGGTATATTTATAATCCTGCACCTTCGTCTACCTGTAACGTGCAATAAGAATGGATTATGTTGAGCCTGAAGAAACATTCAAAGACACTTAGAATCTCCGCTTTTTCGGGGATCGCATTACTCTCTCTTGCCTTCAGCGATGCCTATTTCGAGGCATCCAAGAGTCTGGAGATATTTAACTCGTTATACAAGGAGATCAATATCAACTACGTAGACGATATTAATCCTTCCGAAATGATGGAGACGGGTATTGAAGCCATGCTTCAGAGCATGGATCCTTACACGGAGTATGTCCCCGAATCAAACATGGAAGACTACCGCATGAGGTATGTCAGTACCCAGTATGGCGGCATAGGAACCAGCATCCATCAGCGGGATGGTAAGTTCCTGGTTGCAGAAGCATTCGAGGGCTTTCCGGCGCAAAAAAGCGACCTGCGCGCAGGAGATGAAATCACAGCGATAAACGACATTCAACTAAAAGGGAAACCCTATGAATCAGTAAGCTCTATGCTGAAGGGACCTAGAGGCACCAGCTTAAAACTTACCGTCATCAGGCCTGGGATTAAAGAACCATTACAAAAGAATCTGGTCAGAGACGAAATAACCCAGCCTAATGTTAGCTATTCCGGGCTGATCAATAACAACATAGGGTATATTAAATTAGACAAGTTCCTTGAGAAGTCCGCTTCCGAAGTCGAAACCTCTCTATTATCTATATTAAAACAAAAACCTGAAGGGCTTATCCTGGACCTCCGCTCCAATGGAGGTGGCATCCTGCAGGAAGCCGTAAAAATCGTCAATCTTTTTGTTGATCCGAATACCATTGTCGTCACCCAAAAAGGAAAAACGAAGGAAAAGTCCTTCACTTACAAAACCTACAACAAGCCACTTGCCCCAAAATTACCCCTTGTTATTCTCATAAACGGACGCTCTGCTTCAGCTTCTGAGATTGTCGCAGGAGCCCTTCAAGATCTCGATCGCGCGGTGGTCATTGGTCAGCGAAGCTATGGAAAGGGCCTCGTTCAACAAAGCTTTAATCTGCCTTACAACAGCCTCGTGAAAGTAACTGTAGCCAAATACTATACACCTTCCGGTAGATGCATACAGTCACTCGACTATACGCACAAAAAGGAAAACGGACAGGTCGTAAAAATAGCCGATTCCCTGATAACTGCTTATCAGACCAAGGGCGGCCGTACTGTTTACGATGGCAGCGGGGTTTATCCGGACAAGTTCATTACGCCTGCAAAATACAGCCCCATAGCGTTAACGCTGCTTACAAAGCGTTTCATCTTCGACTATGCGACACTTTTCCGTAATAACCATGACGAAATACCCAAACCAGGTATCTTCACGCTGAGCGATGAGGAGTACAGCAATTTCGTCAATTATATGTCCGATAAGGATTATAATTATCTTACTAAAACTGAGAAACTATTGGATGACTTAAAAACAGAAGCTGATAGAGAAAAGAAGCTGTCGGAAATACAAAATGAATACAACGCCTTGAAAACAAAGGTATCTGTCAGCAAGAAAAATGATCTGCTGCAATTCAAGCCGGAGATCAGACTCCTGCTCCAGAACGAAATAATCTCACGATACTACTTTCAGAACGGACGTACCGAAAACAGCTTCAGCTCCGATAAAGATATCCAGTCTGCTAAAGAGGTTCTTTTAAATAAAAATATGTTAACTTCCATTCTGAAGGGAAACGGCACCTTCAGCTCTATTGGGAAGCCCGTTCATGGCTTCACTGCAAGTCTCTCAGAAGATTAAATAATTAACATGAATATTGAAGATTACCGCGAATTTTGCCTGAGCCTTAAGGGTACTACCGAAGGCTTTCCCTTTGGAGACGATACCCTCGTGGTAAAAGTAAAAGACAAAGTGTTTTCGTTAGCCTCTCTGGAGCCCTTCTCTTTTAATGTAAAATGTGATCCTGAAAAAGCTATCGAGCTTAGAGAATTATATCCGGACGTCCTTCCGGGATACCATATGAATAAAAGACACTGGAATACAATACAGATAAGTGGTGCCGTACCGGATGAGCTGCTCAGGCAATGGATTCGTGATTCCTACGATCTGGTAGTCGGTAGTCTGCCAAAAAAAACGCGCATGGATTTATGATAGTTTAGCAACTAAACCTTCCTGAAGGTTCTTTGTTAAATTAACATGAAAAAAACAACACCTGAAATAGCCATTGCAGCCATTCTTTTCGCTTCGGCTGCCCTTGTCCTTCGTAAACTGATAAAAAAACCCCTCGATACAGTCCCTCATGTTGAACTTGAAAAATACCTGGGTAAGTGGTATGAAATCGCTTCTTTCCCGCAAAAGTTTCAAAAGGGCTGCACCTATACGTCTGCGCATTACTCGCTCAATTCAGATAATACAATATCAGTTAAGAATTCCTGCATAGCAAACGGCGAGGAAAGAATTGCTATGGGCATCGCAAAAGTCACCGACAAAAAAACGAATGCCAAACTAAATGTCCAGTTCCAATGGCCGTTTAAAGGAAAATATTGGATTCTTGAGCTTGCACCCGATTATAGTTATGCCATGGTCGGACATCCTAACCGCAATTACCTCTGGATATTAAGCCGCAAGCCCTGGATGGAAATGGATGTCTACAAGAAACTGCTGATGTCTGCAGACCGCAAAGGATTTGACGTTTCAAGACTACGGATCACGCCCCAGAAATCAACTGACTGATTTCTCTAACAGTAAACTTCATGTATATTTAGCTGCATGATGCTTCAACACGGCTTTACAAAAAATATTAAACTTGCTGCCACCCTGTTCATGTTCTTTACGGCATTTATTCTCACATCCTGTGATAGTAAGGATAAGAAAATAGAGCGGCCTTCTTTCCAACCCGTACTGGGCATGCAGTTTATCGAAGTCCGCAGGGCATTTGACAATGGCCTCGCTTTCAATGAATATGGCTTTCAGCAAGAACCCGCCTGGAAGCTGTATTTCTTGTCAGAAGACTCCGTGATGATCTATAGTCCCTTTGAAAAGAAGTACTACCACTATCCCATCTATCATGATCATGACTCTGTATTTAATATCGCAAGAGAATGGCTTCGCCTGAAGAAACTGACAAAAGACAGCCTGACTTTCCAGCTCCTCTCTGTAGATAGAAAAGAAGTCTCTAGAGAGAGATCCAACGTCACGATGAAATTCTACTCCCACCGGTATCTTAGTGACGTGCTAAAAAAGGATCCCGTGCTGCTTAGGAGACCAAATCGAAACGACACCCTTTTCATTAAATCTTTGGTCTCCAGAGCCAATAGAAACCCAAAAAATCCCGATAGCGCCTTTGCCGCCCGTCAACCCGTCCAGCTGATAAGTACCATAAAGGAGATAGAAGTTGTGAAAGAGGGCCTGCAATATGACCCTCACAATCTATTGAGTATAAGCTCTGCCGACACCTATCTGAAGCCCGAATATTCGATTAACATCAATAAGGCCTATAAAGACTTCTCCCATACTTTCACTGCCCTGGTAGACCAGCATGGAAAGCTGCAGGTCGACACATTCTGGACCAGTGCCGAGTTTACTGCCTCCCGTCGTAAAGTGCTGGAAGGAATAGTCGACGTCTATCTTCAACGTTTCCTTAAGGTCATTCCAGGTAGCACCCTGGGCCTTCCTCATACCAGCCAGATCACCCTGTACGTCAAAGGAAAAAAGTGACTTTTTGTGGTCAATTGTATCATAATCAGGACAATTGAAATGTTAAATTTGGAAAAACAGGACACTTTTCACTTGACGCTTCCGATAATTTAACTAGATTTGCAATGCTCGTGTCAGATCTTATGACACAAGAGGGCGTTTAAAAGTACTGTTGTTTAACTTTAAACGAAGTTTAAATGGGGAAAAAAATGATTATAGCGATGTTAATCGCTATTATGTACGTGTCTAATACCCAGGCGCAAACTAAAAAAACTGTAGAGGATCCTGACAATCTTGCCAAGGATTACTTTTCTCAGATCATGGGAATTGCCGTATCAGCTACATCAAACGTTAAGCTTTACCAATTTGTTTATGACTGGATTGGAACTCCCTACCGCTTAGGTGGAGATACCAAAAGAGGAATCGACTGCTCAGGTTTTGCTTTTCAACTGTACGACAAGGTATTCAATACAGTTATTGGCAACAATTCCAGAAATATCTTCACCATGGTCAATCCTGTAAGCAAGGATGATCTGAAAGAAGGTGATCTGGTATTCTTTAAGATTAAAAGTCGCGCTATATCACACGTCGGCGTTTATCTTGGAGACGACAAATTTGCTCATGCGTCATCAAGCAGGGGTGTTACGATCAGTAATCTTAACGAGTCCTACTGGAAACGTTACTATTACAAAGGAGGAAGACTTATCGAGTCTCTGAAAGAACAGTTGTAAAAAATTGTTTAAAAAGCGAGGGTTGATATGAAAGCAAAGGCTATTCATATCAACCCTTTTTACATTTTAGCCACGTCCCGTGTATTCTTAACCAGGCCGATGCCGGTAAAAAAGAATATCAGTCCAAGAATTCCGTAAACAATCAACTCCCTTGGAGAGCCAGACTGCTGAACAAAACCTACAGCAGCATATATCAGTCCTACGATACCTAGTATCGTCAATATAGTACCAAAAGTTCTCTTTAAGTTCATAGTGTATATGTTTGCCTTCTACTATGCAAATACGCTGCCATTATTTACCTTTCGAATATCTTAAACTCATCTTAGCCACTCTTTCCTCCAATGTCTCAGTAGTTAGCTTTTCCCTTAACCTATCTACCATGATCGGGAAAGCAAAAGGAGTGGGCTTTTTACTCTCTGTAATAATCACCTTCAGTTTCTGCAGTCTGCTTAACGCCTCCCTCAGCCTGAACTCTTCCAGCTGGAACTGTAACGCTTCATTATATGCCTGCCTCACCAGAACATTGTCTGGCTCATATTCATTAAAAACATCGAAAAGAAGCGATGTCGACGCCTGAAGATGCCTGTTCTTCATTGTCTTACCAGGAAAACCCGTAAATACCAAACCCGCAATATGCGCGATATCCCTGAAACGCCTTCGCGCCATCTCGTTAGCGTTCAAACTATTCTGTATGTCGTCGAGCAGATTTTCGGATGAAAACAGATCTGCAGCGATGGCCTCCTCCAAAGGTATCGGATCGGCCGACAGCAACTCAAACCCATAGTCGTTCATAGCAATTGAAAAACTGGCCTTTCGTACCTTCGCAATGCGATAGGCAAACAAAGATGCCATACCCTCATGTACCAGGCGGCCTTCAAAGGGATAAAAGAACAGATGATAACCATCATGAGAGTTGAACCCCTCAATCAGGAACTCGCCACTTGTCGGCAAATGAGACAGCTTCGCCTGCATGTCAAATAAAGGCCTCAGCGTCTTGATTTCAATATCAGTCTCTATATGGTGCGCTACATCATCCAGCTTGCTCCTGAACATCGCAGAGAGCTGTGAGGACAAAGGTATCCGCCCTCCCATCCAGCTCGGAATTCTGCCATTGCTCTTCGGCGACTTTTTCACGAATGCCGTCATATCTTTTATCTTCACCAGCTCCAGACTCCTCCCGGCAAACCAGAAATTGTCCCCCACTTTCATTCTGGCAACAAAATCCTCTTCAATAGACCCCAGATATCCTCCCGAAAGAAACTTAATGCGCATACTGACATCACTTACAATCGTTCCCATCGTGAGCCTGTGGCGCATGGCAACGCGCTTACTCTTTACCTTGTACAATCCTTCTTCTATCTCCACTTTCAGGTACTCATCATACTGCGACAAAGTCTTTCCACCCAGAGTAATAAAATTCAGGATTTGCGCATATTCAGATTCCCTCAGCTCGGCGTAAGCGTAAGTATCTTTCAACTCATGGAAGATCTGGTCGGCCCTGAACCCGTCAGAAACCGCTAAAGTAACCAGATACTGCATCAGCACATCCATTGCCAAAACAATCGGATCCCTGCTCTCAAAGATCCGGTGTTCAATAGCTCCCTTTATGGCCGCACCCTCCAGCAGCTCCAGAGAATGTGTAGGCACAAACCAAGCTTTTGATGTCGCCCCCGGATGATGGCCGCTCCTTCCCGCACGCTGCATAAACCGCGCTACTCCTTTCGGGCTACCGATCTGCACTACCGAATCCACCGGCCGGAAATCGACGCCCAGATCCAGACTGGAGGTACAAACAACAAGCTTAAGCATCTCATTGTGCAGCGCAGCCTCCACCCAGGAACGAAGTTCATTATCTAAAGACCCATGATGCATAGCCATTATCCCCGCATACTCAGGGTATCGGTCCAGAATGGCATGATACCATATTTCAGACTGCGAGCGCGTATTAGTAAAGATTAATGTCGTCTTACTCTTTGCTACGATGTCCATCACCTTCGGAAGAAGCTTAATTCCCAGGTGACCTGCCCAGGAGAATTGCTCGATATCATCAGGGATGATCGATTGTATCTCAATTTTCTTATCCAGATCCGCCCGTACCAAACGAATGGCAGACCGGTCAGCAACATGCCCTAGAAGCACATCAGCCCCCTGCTCCAGATTCCCTATTGTCGCACTGATCCCCCATATCCTCAAATTCGACGCAGAGCCCTTTTTTATACCCTTCAACCGGGACAATCCCAGCTCCAGCTGCACCCCCCGCTTCGTGCCCAGCAACTCATGCCACTCATCGGCTATCACCGCCTGTAAATTTTCGAAAAGCTTCGGATAATCCTTCTGCGAAAGCATCAAATGCAAGCTTTCTGGCGTAGTAAGCAATACTTCCGGCTGTCTGCGTTTCAATGCCTGCTTTTCTTTAGCTGAGGTATCTCCGGTACGGCTACCTATCGACCAGGGGATCTCCAGGTCATCTACCACAGTTTGCATGGCCTTACGTATGTCATTGGTCAGCGCCCTTAACGGCGTTATCCAAAGCATCATCAACCCGTTATTACGCTTCTCTTTATAGGTAGCGGGATAGCGATTGATATAATCGGCAACGATAGGCAGAAACAAAGCAAAGGTTTTACCGCTTCCTGTAGGGGCATTCAACAGACCCGAAAAACCAGAGAGGTAGGCAGCCTGCATCTCCTTTTGAAACGCAAACTGCTTCCACTTTTTAGATTTAAACCAAGCAGAGATCGCCTTTTCACCAGCTGTCATATTCTTTTCATAAGTATCATTAACGATTTCAGGCGAGCATAGCTTTCAACGCCTCGATATGGTCAGCCTCTTCAATTTTCTTATCATGCCGCCAGCGCAATATGCGCGGAAAGCGGAGTGCTACGCCCGACTTATGCCTTGAGGAAGCATTTATACCCTCAAAGCCTATTTCGAACACAAGCCCGGGCTTAACGGTTCGTACCGGGCCGAACTTCTCCAGCGTATTTCTTTTTACATAATGGTCAACCTGATTGATCTCCTTATCTGTAAGTCCCGAATATGCCTTGGCAACAGGCACCAGTTTATCGCCGTCCCACACGGCAAACGTATAATCCGTGTACAAATCAGCCCGCCGGCCATGTCCCTTCTGCGCATAAACCATTACTGCATCAACCGTTAAAGGGTCAACCTTCCATTTCCACCAGTCGCCGCGCTTCCTCCCGGTTTGATAAACCGATTCGCTCCTCTTCAGCATAAACCCCTCAGCAACGTGTTCCCGGGCCCTCAGGCGAAGATCATAAAGCTCCTGCCATGAATTAAAAGAAACAACCTCCGATAACTTGAAGATATCCTGATGAGCATTCTCGGCATGGATCCGCTCTACTATGGAGCGCCTGTACCGAAGAGGCATAGACCGGATATCGTCTCCCTCAAGCTCCAAACAATCGTAGGCGATAAAAGCCATCGGACTGTCTGCCATAATCTTTTTCGTCAAGTTTTTCCGCCCGATCCGGGTCTGCAACACGTTAAAAGGCAGAGGACAATTGCCGCTGAAGCAGATTGCCTCTCCATCCAGCACCGTTCCATCCGGCAGTTCCGAAATAAAACGATGAAGCTCCGGAAACTTATCCGTCACCAAATCTTCTCCTCTGCTCCAGATGAAGATCTCGCCGCCCCTGAAAATAACCTGAGCCCTGATTCCGTCCCACTTCCACTCTGCCTGCCACTGATCCGGACTCCCCAATGCAGTTTCCATATCTTCAGCAGACTTAACCTGATCAGAGGTCTCCTGAACCGGGTAAGCCAGACAGAAAGGATAGGGCCTCGAAATATCCTCAGAAGCATCCTGTTCCTGCATCAGATCGTGGAAACTGAACACCGCCGGATCCCAGTTCCCCATGATCCGGTGCGTCAGCACAGAGGCCTCCAGCCCCGAGAGCTCAGCCAATGCCTTTACAATCAAACTATGTGATACCCCTACCCGAAAACTACCGGTCAGGATCTTATTAAAAACGAAGCGTTCCTGCCGGTCCATACTATCCCAGGCATCCAGCAGCCAAGCCTTCTTCTCACTTTCTCCAAGAGTGGAGAGACTGTTAATCTCGGCTATCCAGTCCGTTAACGATTTATTCTGAGACCCCATAGGCTCAGGCAAGAGCAAGGCAATCGTTTCGCCCAGATCACCCACAACCTGGTACGACTCTTCAAAAAGCCACACCGGAATATGAGCAAGCTCCATTGCCCAGGTTTTAATGAGTGTAGAGTTTATCTGCCGCTTGGGCTTCCTGCCCGTAAAGAGAGCGAGAGTGCTGATTTTGTCAGCATCGGATACAAACATGAAATAATCTTTAAGTATGCTGACTTTCTCAGAAGTTTTATTCGTCTCATCCAGGTCAGAAAATAGCTTTGCAAAATCCTTCATACCGCTTCCTCCACTTTGGTTTCACCTGCTTCATCATCTTCCACACCATAATGTGTTTCCGCTTCAAACGCATCGTATCCGAGCTCCCGCAGATATCTGGAGAAAGATGCCGTTGAGCCGTGGGTCAGGCAGACTGACTCACATTCCGTCGCCCCAATAGCCTCTATCAAACCGTCCCAATCGGCATGATCAGACAACACAAAGCCCCTGTCGGCCGCTCTCCTCCGCTTCGCGCCCCTTATAGCCATCCAGCCCGAACAATAACCAAACGAAACGGAAGGAAACTTCCGCATCCAGGGGGACCCTACCGCTGACGGCGGACAAATGACTATCCCACCCCTGGCCTGCTCCCTCTTGAAGTCAGCTGTTATACGTTCCGCTGGAGGCAACCGTATCCCATTGCGTTCCAGGGCCTCATTCGTATTTGCAATCACACCATGCAGATAGATGCTGCCGATCGACAGATCCAGCCCCTGCATGATTCTTTGTGCTTTTCCGAGCGAATAGCCGGCAATTACCGTTGTTCGACCCTCCTCAGCGTTGAGTCTCCACCAATCGTTAATACCGCTGAAAATTTCAGCCTGAGGCCTCCATTTATAAACCGGCATCCCAAAAGTACACTCGGAAATAAAAGTATGGCATTTCACAGGCTCAAAGGGAGCCGATAAGCCATCATCCTCCAGCTTATAGTCGCCTGAAGCAACCCATACCTCCCCCTTATATTCCACCCTTACCTGTGCAGAACCCACGATATGACCGGCAGGATAAAAGCTAACCTGAACGCCGTTAATCGTCGTACTCTCTCCATATTCCATCGTCTCAAGAGATATGTCTCCCAACCGGTAATACATCACCTCTCTGGATAAATGGTGTGCCAGATAATGTTTATGTCCCCAGCGAGCATGATCTGAATGTGCGTGCGTAATTACCGCCCGGTCAACCGGCTTCCAGGGATCTATATAAAAATCCCCTGCAGCGCAGTATATACCCTTATCATTGAACTGGAGAAGTGCTTGAGCCATGCATGAATAACCAACAGTAGCCTCAGATAGTTTTAAACGCAAAAGAGGCCAGCTTCTTCCTGAAACTGGCCTCTTTTAAAAATGCTAAGTCATTCTAATACACCATGGTAAACTGACCTGCCTGGTTAAGGCGGATAAAGTCAGCCATCGTTTTTAAACTTTCATCCTGTATAAAATCATAGTCGTCTGCCTTCTTGACCTCCCCTTTTTTAAGTGGAGGAAGTCCTTTAAGAGCACGACGTTGATTGTCTCTCGCCAGATTTCTCGCTTCCTGCAATTCGCGCTCCTTTTTGAGTTTGGCCTCGTTAAGCGTGACTTCATTTTCAGACTCTCTTTTTCTGAACTCCACGATATCTTCCAACAGGTACTTATACTCTGCGGACTCCTTCATCCTGTTTTCATGAAGCTTGATGAGTTGAGACTTTATAGGACTAAGATCCGCAACGCGGGTATAGGTTGCCGGACTAATCGAATCAAACGGTAAAGCCGAAGGTTCTGAGCTTTCTCCATACTTATCAGCAGAGAATATCATTGGAAACTGAATATCCGGAATCACTCCCTTATGCTGGGTGCTGCTTCCGTTAATCCGGTAAAACTTCGCTATAGTAAGATTAATCTGTCCGAATCTTGGTCCCTGAGTCGCCGTAGTCGCTTTACCGCTCTTGTCCGTCGTCTTAATTTTATTTAAAAACTCATCTACCGTACTGATATAACGAGACAGATCAAGTGCAGACTGCACAGTTCCCTTTCCATAGGTCTGGGTACCCATCACTATCCCCCGGTTATAATCCTGAATAGCGGCAGCAAAAATCTCCGATGCTGATGCGCTGAAGCGGTCCACCATTACACCGAGTGGGCCTGTCCACGAAATAGAAGGATCATCATCATCGCTAACTTCCGTGCTGCGCGGATTACGCACCTGAACTACGGGACCCCTCTTAATGAACAATCCTGTTAATTCGATAGCCTCCATAAGAGAGCCGCCGCCATTTGTTCTGAGGTCAATCACAATACCGTCAACCTTTTCGCGCTTCAGCGTATCCAAAATACGTCTTACATCTCTCGTCGTACTTTTATAATTCGGATCGCCAGCCTGGTAATCTTTAAAATTCATGTAAAAAGCCGGCACCTCAATAACACCTATTCGGTAAGACTTTCCGCCTTCCGTGATGGTCTTAATCGTCTTTTTAGCCGACTGATCTTCCATAACCACCTTATCGCGAACCAAGGTCACAATTTTAGGCTGCGAAGAGATCTCCTGACCGGCAGGAATGATTTTCAGGCGCACAACAGTTCCCCTGGGGCCTTTAATTTTCGATACCGAATTATCAAGTCTCCAGCCGCGAACATCTTCAAATTCCCCATCCTTGCCCTGTGCAACGCCAATGATCTTATCGTTTACCTGCAGTGTCTTAGCCTTAAAAGCGGGTCCGCCCGGCACGATCGCTGCGATCTTGATAACCTCATTTTCCAGCTGTAAACTAGCTCCTATACCTTCAAAGGTCCTCGACATCTCTTCATTGAATGCCTGTGCGCGCTGCGGAATAAAATAATTCGTATGCGGGTCAATGGTCTCAGTAAACGAGTTCATGATCACCTGGAAAGCATCCTCGTTATTAAGCTTCTGAGTCTGCGACAACAGGTTTTTATACCTGGTCTTTAATGTTTCCTTATTCTTTGCCGCATCTCCGCCCGATAATTTCAGGTTCAGCAGATCCGACTTCACTCTTTTTTTCCACAACGTATTCGAAGCTTCAATAGACTCCAGCCAGGGCAATTTCTCCCGGTTGTAAGTAAAGGTCTCATTTTTCGTAAAATCAAAAGGCTTATCTACCTGCGTAGCAGAATACTTCAGTCTATCGGCATATCTCGCCTGAAACACATTGAAAATATGGAAGAAAGCAGTAAGATCCCCGGCGCGAAGATCATCATCAAACGTCAGACGATATTTTTCAAACGACTTAATGTCAGATGCAAGCAGGTAACTCCTGCCCTGATCCAGCTGATTGATATATTTATCGAGAATCTTAGAAGACAACGAATCGTCCACTTTCACCTTTTTATAGTGTGCCCCCTCAATGATTTTAACCAGTTCCCTGGACACCAGGCTCTGAGAAGGATCAGGCTTCAGATTAGCAGAGCCTTCCACATCCGTCACCACACGAGGCTCGGCCGCACATGCTATAAAAGCGAGGATGAACAAAGCCATGAATATTTTTTTAAGCATTTCTTTAAGAGATTTAAAATCCATTTCTTATAACCTATCAGCTAATTCTATACCAGTTTACGAGTATAAACAAAAAAGAGGCAGTATCTACCGCCTCTTTAACATTACAATATCAAAAATAGTATTATTTGTTTCTCAGAATATAATAATATTACAAACCGAAGTCATTACCTACAACACCATACCCTTTACGAGCTTCTCATGAAGCCTGGAATACTCATCCAGCGCCGAGCCGGCAGCCGAATAGTTTCCCATCAGATTGTAGGTTTCGCCCATATCGCCCTTAATCTCTACCAGCTTAACCATATACTGGTTCTGAATAGCCAAAGATTCCGCTTTCTTATAGTCAACCAGCGCATCTTCATGATCCTCCAGTGCATTTTTAACTTCTGCGATATGTATCAGACTGCCTATTAAAGCTTGCTTATCATTCAACTTCTCGGCTAAATTAGTGGTTTGAATACAGAACCATTTCGCTTCCGAATAGCGTTTCTGACCGTAGTACAGACCCGTTAAGCCCTGAAAGCATTTCATGCGGCCCGCTTTATTTCCCATGCGGGTAAAGAGAGGCAACGCCTTTTTAATGATATAGTATTCCGCATCGTCATGCTTATTCATCGACACCTTATTTTCAGCCAACTGAAGATAAGTCTCTGCCACCGCATGGTTTTTATTCATCGACCTGTATAGCTGAATCACCGTTTCATTCTGGATGATCGCTTTCTGAAAATCTCCTGACAACCGGTAAAGTGCCGCCAGATTGGATGCAATAGCAACCATGCCCGGCTTGTCATTCAGATTTTCTTTTAATCTATAGGCCTCGTTAAAATAGTAGATTGCCTGAGGAATATTACCTTTCTTGCCATAATGGACACCGTAAGTATTCAGTATTAAGGCCTGACTCCGCTGGTCATTCAACTGTTTATAATCTTCGAGCAAAATCTTCAACGTAGGCAGCAGAGTCTCATTCGGCTCCTGCGATATCTCCGTCTGATTTAGCAGCGAATGCAGCATCAGCACATTGTTATACTTAACCAGATCCGCAGCTTCCTTATTCTTTTTAAGCAGCCGCTTACCGATAACCTGTTTATACAAAAGTGCAGAATCCACAGGAGGCGATGCATCGAAATACACCGGTCCAACCAGCTTCGCATGTTTATTAATTAAGGAATCTTTCTCTGTCGCCCGCACTACACCATTTGCAATCAGCATCACTGCCATTGCGCCCATTATTAGTTTTTTCCCCATATATCTTTATGAACTCGTTGCAAAGATAGAGATATAACTAATTAGATTACAAGTTATTGCCTTTTTCTTTTTTTCTTTTCAAAAGAAATGCGCAGAGTAACAGGATGGAAAAGATCGCGGCAGCGATCTCCAGGGTATAGTTTTTTTGAATTTGCGGCTCCTCTCTGGATACCAATATCGGGGCTACGGGTTCATTGGCCACGACCTGAGCCGTATGTGCTGATTCAGCCTGAGAGGTCATCATGCGGCTAACAGAATCTGTCAGCTTCGCAGAGCTTCGTTCGGAACTTCGCGCCGCAGTTTTATTGCCGGTACGTGAATAATAATTTGCGTATCCTTCCTTCACTTCAGCCAGCAGGCTCAGGTTATTGAGCCTGGCTGCAATGGCCCCCGCCTCTTTCAGATCTCTGGCAGCCAGCGAATAATCTTTTATCGCCACCTTCACCCGGGAGAGGTTCACCAGCGACGCCACAACCCCCTTTTCATCGTTCAAATTACGCGCCAGGGTATTTGCCTGAATAAAGAACCACTTGGCTTCCGAGTGCCGCTTCTGCTCCAGGTAAATATGACCCAGCACGTCGAAACAATTTACCCTCCCAACCTGGTTATCGGCCGACCTGTATAGGCCCAGGGCCTTTTTCAGGATCAGGCTCTCGGCCTGTTTGTATTTCTTTTGAACCCTTCGGATTTCGGCCAGTTTCACATAGGCGTCTGCCAGCGTACTCTTGTCGTTAGGTACATCGTATTTGTTATCGATAATCGTATGGAGATAGCCTGAAGCCTTCTTAACGTCTTCTCTCTTCATCAGCACCCCGGCAAGGACGCTCGCCGTTTTCGCCGCTTCAGCAAACTTCTGCTGAGTCTCCTGCACCTGAAGGAGCAATGTATAGTACTTTTCGGCCTCTGCCAAAGCATTGTTCGCTTTATAGAACGCAGCCATCCTGGAGATCGCAGCCTCACGCTTCTCACTATCCCCGGCCTTATGGAAAAGCATCTCTGCTGTCATAAGCTCCGAAAAAGCCTTTTTACTCCAGCCTTCCTTGAACATGATCTCACTCAGCGCAATCCGCAGATCTCCTTCCTCCACCAGTTGGGTATCATGGTTCAGGCTGGCTATTGTTGCCCGGATAGCCTTGATCTTCGCCTGCGGATCGTCAGGCGATGCAACATCGGGCACAATCAATTCAACCGAGTCTGTAACGACCTGACCGGATGACAAGGAGGGAAGAAAAAAAAACAGGGCGATCGCCAGACACAGAATTTTCATGAAAGAATATAATCTGTCCCTATAAACCTTGTACAGATCAGAAAGTTTCAACACCTGAAGAAAAGGATGCCCAAACCATATAAGGGTGCGAATCCATATGGAATATTTCACCCTTGCCAGACAGCGCGATCACTCCGGCGAACCCGTCAAATGGCTTAAGCTCTGCAAGTGTTCTCTCGACTGCTTCGCGAAGAGAGAGGCCGTCGGTTACACGGGTGACGATCTTTGCAGCAACCGCACCGCTGACAATGTCTTCCCCTACCCCTGTACATGAAACTGCAGCAAATGCGTTCGCATAATTCCCGGCCACCGTCGCCGAGTCGCTGATACGCCCCGGCATCTCGAAGCCCTTGCCTCCTGTTGATGTAGCTGCCGCCAGACGCCCCATCGCGTCAAGCGCAACACAACCTACCGTTCCGGTCCTGGCCGCTGCCGCACTTTTTTCTTCAAATTCTTGTCGGCGCTGAAGCGTCTCGGGATTATAGTATTCAATTCCGATATCTCTTGCAAACCTCAGCGCCTCCGGTCCTCCCAGGACACTGTCCTCATATTGAAGCAAACGCTCCGCTACATATACAGGATTACGCACATCCTCCACATTAATCACGCCGGCAAACTTACTCGTCGTACCATCCATGATCGCCGCACTCATGCGAATCTTGCCGTCGCTCTGGATCTGCGAGCCGGTACCTGCATTAAACAAATCAGAGTCTTCCAGCAAAGAAACGGCATAAGCTACCGTCTCCACAGCGCTATGGTTCTTCAGGTGAGCATAAGCCTCTTCAGCAATTTCCCTTAAGGCATTTTGTTTGGCCCTTTTCACATCATCGTTTGTACCCGATTCGCTGAAAAACCCGCCATGTATAATAACCATTGGTTCCATTAATCGTAATCTTTAGCTTTTAAGAATGTATCATCCTCTATCTTGATCGCTTTGTTTATCGCAAGGGTATGTTTTTGAAGATCATATCTGTCGTAAATAGACATCACGTGCACCTTCAGATTGTCTATCGAAACCGGTGAGCCTATTTCCACATCATATATACTCGTCTCGTTAATGTACCGGCCGTCAACCAATATAGTCAACCCTGATCCGATCGCTTCCATAGAAGTTCCCCCGGTGATCAGCAAGCCCGCATCCTCTCCCAAACCTATGCCCAGCATCCCCGGATTACTGGCAACAGCGTAAAACAAACGCCCGATCCGGCCACGTTGAACGAAATGCGTATCGATGATAACATTATTCAATAAACCAAGCCCTCCGGTGATCTGAACCTCCCCCTTCAACAACGCTTCAGAACTACTCCCCCTGTAAATCATATTGGTAGAGGCCGCAGCGGCACCTGCCGACGTACCTGCCACGACAAAGTCTTCCTCCTGATATCTCTTCTTTAATATGCGATGCAACTCCGTGCCTCCCAGGATGGCGCTTAGCCGCAGCTGATCACCGCCCGACAACATCACGATATCCGCACGCTTCATTCGTTCAATCACTTCGGAAGACTTGGCTTCCTCGCGTGTCTTGATATTCATCACGTTAACGTTCTCTACCTGCAACTGCTTAAACGACTTGATATATTCATTCCCAACAATTTCCGGAATCTTCGAGGCGGTCGTGATGACCTCGACTATAGAATCTTCGCCTCTGGTCGACTCGGTTATCATCCTTTTCAAAATTCCGCGCTCGAAAAACTTGATGTAATGAGGATGATTGATGTCTTCATTGTAGCTCAGTGAAGTCCCCAGATCCACTGCACCACCGATGATAACTAACTTACCTTTCGGGACCATACTTGATTGTTTTAGTGCACATTATTTAATATATCAAATATTAAGGCTTTTAGTTTTTTAAACGGTCAAAAACCTTTAGGTTCATTTAAGAGTTACATGACAAATTTTAATTGTCTTAACGATGGAAATACAGCGTATTCAGGTGCTCAAAGGACCGAATATATGGTCAATCAAAAGAAAGAAGCTCATTCAGATGCGCCTGGATCTGCAGGACCTTGAACAAAGGCCAAGCAATACCATCCCTGGTTTCAGAGAGCGGATCGAACAGATGATACCCAGTTTGTATGAACATCGTTGTTCCGAAGGTCATAAAGGCGGTTTCTTTGAAAGAGTCAAAGATGGCACGTGGATGGGCCATATCATCGAACATATCGCCCTCGAAATCCAAACGCTGGCAGGCATGTTTTCCGGATTTGGGCGCACCAGAAGCACCAATACGCCCGGAGTATATAACGTCGTGTTTTCTTATGTGGAAGAACAGGTAGGTGTATACGCGGCTAAGGCGGCTGTCAGGATTGCCGAAGCGTTGATAGCAGGAACAGCTTACGATCTCGAAAAAGACATTATGGAAATGCGCAAACTGCGCGACGATGTCCGGTTCGGACCCAGTACAGGCTCTATCATTGACGAAGCTACCGCCCGCAATATCCCCTACATCCGCTTGAATTCCGGCTCCCTGATACAGCTTGGGCATGGCCGAAACCAGATACGATTACGTGCAACGATTACCGACCGCACCAGCAATATCGCGGTTGATATCGCGTGCAACAAGGAAGAGACCAAACGAATATTAAACGAGCAGGCCATCCCCGTAGCACAGGGAATGACCGTAAGTTCTAAAGAAGGACTTGAAAGAGCAGTCTCCGAGCTTGGGTTCCCCCTGGTTTTTAAACCTCTCAACGGGAACCACGGCCGTGGGGCTACCATCAACGTGAAAAACATGACGGACGCAGAAGCTGCCTTCGAACATGCCCGGAAAATCTCTCCCAAAGTTATTGCCGAACGCTTCATTCAGGGTCATGACTTCAGGGTCCTGGTCATCGACTACAAAATGGTCGCCGCCGCCATGAGAAAGCCCGCACATGTTATCGGTGACGGAATAAACAATATCCGGCATTTGATTGATAAAGAAAACAGCGACCCCAGAAGAGGATATGGACACGAGAATGTGCTGACTGAAATCGTTGTCGACCACGACACCGAATCTCTTTTACAAAAAACAGGCTATACACTCGACTCCATCCCCCATGACGGCGAAGTAGTCTACCTCAAATCAACGGCAAATCTGAGTACCGGGGGGACATCCGTAGATGTAACAGATCTGGTTCACCCGCTCAATGTCTTCGTCTGTGAACGCATCGCTAAAGTCATTGGCCTCGATATCTGTGGCATCGACATCATGGCCGCTAACCTTTCCGAGCCGTTAAAAGATACGGGAGGGGTAGTTCTCGAAGTAAATGCGGCTCCCGGTTTCAGAATGCACCTTTCCCCCTCAGAAGGAACACCCCGAAACGTAGCTGCACCTGTCCTGGATATGCTCTACCCGGCAGGCAGAACTTCGCGCATTCCCATTATCGCAGTGACCGGAACAAACGGCAAGACAACCACTACCCGGCTTATCTCGCATATCATCAGGAATAACGGATACCGCGTTGGCTACACCACTTCCGACGGAATCTATATACATGACTCACTTCTGAAGGAAGGTGATACTACCGGTCCGGCGAGTGCCGCTTTTGTATTGCAAGACCCTACAGTCGAATTCGCCGTTCTGGAAACGGCCAGAGGAGGGATCCTGCGTGCAGGTCTCGGATTCGACAATTGCGATATTGCTGTTCTGACCAATATACAGGAAGATCATCTTGGCATTTCCGACATCAATACACTGGCTGACCTTCAGCGTGTAAAAAGCGTATTGATCGAATCGGTTAAGGCCGACGGCTGGGCCATCTTAAATGCTGATGACGAACACTGTCTAAAGATTGGTCAGAATACGAACCATTGCAATGTGGCTTATTTCAGCACCGCGGAAGAAAACAAAGCGATTGCTGACCATTGTCGAAAAGGAGGAACTGCTGCCTTTGTAGAAAAGGGCTTTATCACTATCAAAAAAGGAAGCTGGAAAATTCCGCTCGTACGCGTCGATAACATACCGATCAC
Source organism: Arcticibacter pallidicorallinus (assembly GCF_003002875.1). Taxonomy (GTDB): domain Bacteria; phylum Bacteroidota; class Bacteroidia; order Sphingobacteriales; family Sphingobacteriaceae; genus Arcticibacter; species Arcticibacter pallidicorallinus. The sequence goes on along the minus strand of NZ_PVTH01000003.1, from coordinate 405,966 downwards.
TTATGGAGGCACAGTAACTTTCATGGTGCAAAACGCATTGGCCGCAGGTCTGGCAGCGTACTCCTGGGGATTTAAGGTGTCGGACATCCGGTCCGCTATGGAGAACTTCCTTCCCTCTGTCGAGCACACTCCCGGCAGAATGAACCTGTTCGATTTCCAAACCTATAAGATACTGGTTGACTACGCCCATAACCCGGATGGCCTTCTGGGGATAAAACCGTTTATATTGAGCACTCCGGCCTCTATTCGCACGGGTGTCATATCCGGCACGGGTGACCGTCGCGATGATGATATACGCAAAATGGGTCGCATAGCCGCCGGAATTTTCGACAAGATCGTAATATGTCAGGAGAGATACCTCAGAGGGCGGACTGGCGAGGAGATCAGCAAACTACTTACAGAGGGAGTAAGGGAGGTGAATGCCGATAAGCCTGTAACCGTTCTGCGAAACAGTGAGGAGGTCTGGAAATTCATCATAGACAACCCACGCGACGGGGAATTAATTACGATAATCAGCAATACGGTTGAAAACGCTTACCAAAAAGTAAACGAACACTATCAAAGCAACAAAAAAATAGAATTGAAGAAATCCTCATAAAACAAATGGCAATGCCAGTCGTTATATAAACAAGTCATTTACTGGCTTAATTGTGATAAGGTTTAGGTTGAAGCGTCAGGGTAAAAATCCTGACGCTTCTTTCGTTAGTCATGTTTTCCCTTAACAAATACGTTAACAAAAAGGCCGGCAAACAGCATTCCCACTATCGCTCCAACCAGTGCGTAAACAATTGAAGACGTAGAAACCCATCCGGTCAACACACCAAAAATAATAGCCAGTATAAAATATATACCCGTCGAGCTGTCTTGATTCTTATGTTGCATATCTCTCTTTTTTAAGATAGATAACAAAAACCGTGCAGAACAGGGTAAATCAGTTTCCGAATAAGGTAAATTATTTAAAACAAACGAATTAAGGGACAGGTTTACCTGTACAGACCACCCTAAAAAAATAAACCGTCGTATGAGTATATCATACGACGGCCTTCCCTAATTACAATTAAAAACCTTTTCCTTCAAATCTAAGATAGGGTGATTCATCCTTCAGCCTATCTAATAAGGGAAATCTAATGATTCGAAGTGGTTAACCTTGTAGCTAAATTAACGATTTTATTTTACAAATAACACGATGGAAAATGTTTTTGTAATTAATTTATGGAAATCTAAACTAATAAATCACCTTACTGGTAGCTGTTATCAGAGAAGCTATACGTACCGCATCAAAAATTCTTTCTTCTTTAGCACCCAGTTTAATCAGGGAATCTTCATGAGAATTCACACACATCTCACAGCCGTTTACTGCAGAAACAGCAAGACTGATTAATTCGAAAAATTCTTTACCTGTGATAGGTTTCATCATGATCTGCATTCTGATACGTGCAGGAATCTGAGTGTACTTCTCTTTTTGTGTGAAATGCCTGAAACGATAAAAAACGTTATTTGACGCCAGTAAAGACGCACAGGCAGCGGCTTCAGCAATTTCTGCGGCAGTAGCCTCATTCTGCTCAGCAAAACGCGTATAAAAGTCTGTTAAAGGCTTGTTATTAGCATTAACGGCGATTGATACACCTATCAAGCCTATCTCCTTTGCAGATAAGTGCTCAGATGTGAGCGTGCTCGCAAAATTGACTTTCAGATCTCTGATGTAACGGGACTCCCCTTTTTCAAGTAATTCCAGACTGGAAGTGCGGTAATCACCATCTAACTGTAAACTCTCTAACAATTCTTTTATTACTTCTGTAGTTTCACTCATGACACAAAATATGTTTTATAAAAAATCCCCGTAAAAACGGGGATCTATACGTTATTAACTAATCGGGATGGAACTATGCGCTGATAGTTTCCTGACCTTTTTCCCAGTTACAAGGACAAAGCTCATCAGTTTGAAGACCATCAAGAACACGCAATACTTCTTTTACGTTACGACCAACGTTCAAGTCGTTCACAGACACCCAACGAACTAGTCCTTGTGGGTCGATGATGAAGGTAGCACGGTATGCAACTTTCTCAGTCGGCTCCAGGATACCTAAATCTTCAGCAAGAGACTTAGATGTATCAGCAAGCATTGGGAATTTCAAATCGCGCAGATCATCGTGATTGTTTCTCCATGCTACGTGAACAAACTCAGAATCAGTTGAAGCTCCGATCAAACGTGCATCTCTGTCACGGAATTCACCGTAAGCCTTGTTGAACTCAGCAATTTCAGTTGGACAAACAAAGGTAAAATCCTTTGGCCACCAGAACATTACAGTCCAAACGTTATCGTCATTTGTAAGATATTCAGATGTAATGGTATCAAATTCCTTTCCTTTTTCAATGCTAACTACTGCTTTTTTCTCGAAAGAGGGAAACTTTTGGCCTATTGTAATCATAATTTTTTTTCCTTAGATTTATTTACATTGCAAATATAAGGGTGATTTTTTACGAAAGCAATGAAAATTCCGCAATTCGCGATAGTTAATATCAATGTGATATAGACAAAATCTATATGTCTATAAATCCATTTTCTTCAGGAGATTCTGTAAGACAGCTTTGTCTTTCGGAGTAATTACCGGACTGGTGTCTGTCTGGATAAAATGTAACTTAAAGGCTTTTATAGCAGCTATCGAATCCTTGACATTGTAACCTATCATTCTCAGTGCATGGACACTGTTGAAGGGCGAAGGAACTGTATCAAGCACAGCATCAGGCCAATGCCCGAACCCTCCTTCAGAAAGTCTCTGCCATGGAAAGTTAGCATTAGGGTCCACTTTTCTTCCCGGAGCGATGTCTGAGTGCCCGATAAAATTTGCTACCGGAATATTATAATTCTTCTTCAACACGGCCAGCAACTGGAGTAAGCTCTCGATCTGGCTGTCGGAAAATGCCTCAAATCCGTTATTATCCAATTCGATCCCGATCGAAGAGGAATTGATATCTGTGTTGTTTCCCCATTTACCGTTGCCGGCATGCCAGGCTCTGAAGTAATCGTTCAGCATATGATGAACGGTTCCATCTTTGCATATCACGTAATGGGCACTAACCTGAGTTCTCTCCAAAGTAAACGTTTTAAGCGTCTGCTCACAGGATTTTTGGGCTGTATGATGGATAATCACATAGTTTGGCTTGCGCAGGTTCAGGTTAACGGTACCGACCTGATAGGCAGGAACCTTTCCTCCGTAATTTGCAACGGGTGGCAGCGCTTCAAGTGATTTCGCCAGGTCTTTCGCCTGCTTCTTATAAATCCGGTTGGTCGCGGAGTAGGGGTGGGATGAGCAGCCGGCGTAGATAACAGCAAACAGCAGGAACGCAGGTAAGATATATTTCTTCATTTCACAGATTAAAATACTAAATACGCTATTTTTACCGGACACATAAAATATTCACATAACTATATATCATGATAACACTCGAGAACGATGATATCAAAGCGGATATTCATCCGCATGGAGCAGAGCTGCAAAGCGTTTTTTCTAAAAAAACGCAGATCGAATACCTCTGGAACGGCGATGCCGCTTTCTGGCCGAGACATGCCCCCGTTCTGTTCCCTATAGTTGGCGGACTAATTGACGATTCATTCACGTACAACGGTGAGACCTATCACCTGGAGAAGCATGGTTTTGCCCGCGACACCGACTTTGAAGTGGAGAGCAGTACCGCTACTACAGCGACTTTCTTATTGAAAAGCAACGAAGAGACGCTGAAAAGCTATCCGTTCGCTTTTGAATTGAGGCTAAAATATACTCTCGAAGCGAACACAGTTCACCTGGAATATCATGTGAGCAACCCTGCCCAGTCGCCAATGTATTTCTCCATCGGCTCTCACCCTGCTTTTAAGGTGCCGCTAACAGAAGGAGGATACGAAGACCATGCACTCGTTTTCAGCGAGGTTGAAAATGCTGACTCATGGGGATTAAACGGCAACTATCTGACTACGCCATCCAGGTATCTGGATAACCAGCAGAAGCTCGAGCTTAAGCATGAGCTATTTTACAATGACGCAGTCATCTTCAAAGACCTTAAATCTACAGCTATTTCTATTGTTAACAACAAGAATGAGCATGGCTTAACATATACATTTGAAGGCTTCCCATACATGGGAATATGGGCGGCTAAAGACGCTCCGTTCGTTTGTATTGAACCATGGTGTGGCATTCCTGACAGCATTGATCACGATCAGAACCTGGAAAACAAGGAAGGTATAATCAAACTGGAAGGTCAGCAAAGTTGGGCAGTCAGTCAATCCATTGCCTGTTTTTGATATCAAGCACTAAATTTTACTAAGAAGAGAGACCTGAGCCTGGCACGTACCGGCCGGGTCTTTTTTTTGGCAGCATGTTTTAGGACCTGGATGAAAACGACACCCGCTTCTTTAATATTGCCGCCTGGGTATTTAGCTCCTCTTTTTTATAACCCTTTGTTTGGGCACTCGTCTTCGCCGGCAATCTTCCTTTCCTTCGTTCCTGGTCCCGCAGCAGCCGGTTACCCTCGTAACACATGTTATTAATGGATGCGCCTCTTACTTGCTGCGCCGCGTCGAGGTTCATATTTACAGGACCCGCTGGGTATTCTCCCGGTTCTTCCGCATGGAAAGCAGCGATAATCGAACAGGGACTGAACTCCTTGCTGTTGAGCAATACATAGCCTTCTTCCATCCGGGTTTCGCTATAAGCCAAAAGCGATACGCTGAGCATCAGCAGCTGATCGGCTTCCGGCAGGGTTTCAAAGCGGATCTCCCGGGCCTCCAGCTTTCCCTGCCAACGAAACTCCACATCTTTCACTTCCAGATATTCATAATACTCCCTGCGGAAGTTAAAGCCGATCAGAGTGAAACGGAGGCGGTACTTGCTGACGGCTTTGCTGATGCTTAGCGGTACCTTCAGGTCGGTTTTGGCGTTCAAAGCTCCCATGAACACGCTTAGGCGACCCTCTTCATCCCGCTCCACCCGCTGACTGACCTGTAGTACTTCGCTCAGCCGGCTCTTCATATTGAAGTCCATCCCGATGAGGCTTTCCAGGTCCGCGTCATGCAAGTCGCGCTGACCAACGCTTCCGCGTAAGCTATTGCGAAGACCCCGGTACACCAGCTGTGTGCTGCGGCTCACCGCCTCGCCGTCCCGGTGCACATAAGCCGGCTCAAAGGCCTGCCTGATCACTGCCGCCGTGGTACTGGAAAGCCCAAACTCCGTGGAGGCCTGGATGCTGGCACTAGTCTGTTCGAATTTGCGGGGTTTCCCCTGGATGATGTTCATTTCGCGGTAGCCGCGATATACAACGGAACCTGCTGTCCCGCGCACGATTCCTTTCTTGTCTACTTTTGCCATAACCTTGTTTGATTTAGAGAACAAGGTAGCGCGGCAGAAAACGCGCGACGATTTTTTAGTCAAAATCGACAAAATTTTATGGATTTTTTAAAATTCCGTAGCTCAAAAGCAGTCAAGCATAGCAAAGACTGAACCTAAAGACCTTCCGCTTGAAGCATATCACCGCCTCATAAAACGTTGGGGCAACCCTATACTCAACTCCTTCCGCCTTTATATTAAGGCGAATTTCCCTCGACATAAACCTGTGGTAAGTCCGACCTGAGGAGCCTAACGTCGGACTCATCACGAGATAATAAGGGTTTGTTACGGGTTGCATAGAAACGCAGGAAAGGCGGAAAAGAAAAGGGGCGATCATTTTCATGAACACCCCTTTTACTAAAAATCGGTTATATGCAGGTTCTAAAAACCTCTGTGATTATCCTTTAAAGGCGACAAGAGCCTTAGATATCCGCGAAATAGCCTCTTCCTCTCCTATCATTTTGGTGATATCAAAAACTGCAGGCCCGAACTTGCCTCCAACGAGCATAATGCGGTAAGGAAGCATCACATCACCCACCTTCAGTCCCTTTTCCTGCGCGAGCTGCTTAAACTCCGCTTCCAGCTCTGCCGAAGAAAGATCCGGGCCCGACGACAGTAAGGCAGAGAATGAATGGAAGAACTCTTCCTTTTGCTCTGACCACTTCGGCTGAACCGAATTAAGATCATACTCTGCAGGAGTACGGAAGAAATATCCCGCCTGTTGAACGAAGTCAGCAATAAATGTGCAACGATCCTTAACCAGGTCGATTACGGAGAGCGCTTTATCCTCAGTTGCTTCGATACCTTCCTGAGCAAAAAGCTTCGCAACTTCAGGATAGAGTTTATCTGCAGAGGTCTTTTTAATCCATTCAGCACTAAACCATTTTGCCTTCTCATAGTTAAACTTCGCTCCCGCTTTGCTGACGTGCTCGAGACTAAATTTTTCAATCAATTCCTCCAGACTGAACAGCTCCTGTTCGGTGCCATCATTCCAGCCCAGCATAGCCAGCATATTGATAAAAGCTTCCGGCATAAAGCCGATCTCCCGGAAACCGGGTGTTATTTCTGCCGTCGCCGGATCAGTCCAGTTCATGGCGTAGACAGGGAAACCCAGCCTCGCTCCATCGCGCTTGCTGAGCTTACCGTTGCCATCGGGCTTTAGAATTAGCGGCAGGTGAGCCCATTTCGGCATGTCATCTTCCCATCCCAGGTATTTCCATAAAAGCAGATGAACGGGTGCCGACGGCAGCCATTCTTCGCCCCGGAACGCATGGGTTATCTTCATCAGGTAATCATCGACCACTACAGCAAGATGGTAGGTAGGCATCCCGTCGGCTTTTAAGAGCACTTTGTCATCGGAAAGGCCGGCATCGAAGGTAACGTCGCCCCTGATGAGGTCAATGAAAGAAATGGTTTCTCCCTCGGGTATCCTAATGCGGATTACGTAGGGAGCACCGCTATCCAGCAATTGCTGAACTTCTTCCTGTGGCAGAGAAATGGAGTTTTTCATCTCCATGCGGTGTGCATGACCATACTGGAAATTAGGTATTTCTTTTCGTTTGGCCTCCAGTTCGGCGGAAGTATCAAATGCATAATAAGCATAGCCTTCCTGAACCAATCTTTCTGCGTATTGGCGATACAGGGGCTTGCGTTCGCTTTGACGATAAGGGCCATAAGGACCGCCTGCCAGCGGGCTCTCATCTGCATGAAACCCACACCAGTCCAGACAATCAGCAATGTATTGTTCAGCTCCCTCTACATATCTGCTCTGGTCGGTATCCTCAATTCTCAGAATGAATTTTCCACCATGCTTTTTTGCAAAAAGATAGTTAAATAAAACTGTACGTACACCTCCGAGGTGCAAACCTCCTGTCGGGCTGGGAGCAAAACGTACCCTTACGTTATCCGTCATAATTTCTAATTAAAACGCAAAGATACGCTTCCTCGGCTTTATATAAACAGGCCCCGGCATTTCAGTGCCCTGACGGTCATGTAAGTGCCTTATTTTAAATTTCATGGTGCTTTAATAAGCAAATGTTTCTATTTTTGCCTACCTTTTCTATAGATTTACCGACTGTTGGTAAAATGAGGAGGAAATAGAATAGAAAATGTCAGAGATTCTGGAAAATAAAGTACAAGAGCTAGCGGCGGTCGCATCTAAATTGTCGCCGCAGGAAGGCCTGGCTTTGCTAGCTAAACAATTTGAGGGAAACATTATTTTTTCTACCAGTTTCAGCTGGGAAGATCAGGCTATCGCTCACATGATCCTGAGCCAGTCGCTCCCTGTAAAGATTTTCACGCTGGACACGGGCCGGATGTTCAATGAGACTTACTATGTATGGAGTCGTACCAATGAGCAGTACAATACCAGAATCGAAGCCTACTACCCTAACCAGGAGGATATTCAGACTTTCGTGAGTCTGAAAGGTCCGAACTCATTTTATGAATCGGTAGAGAACCGTAAATCATGCTGCTTTATCAGAAAGGTAGAGCCCCTGCGGAGAGCTCTCGCGGGCAATTCGCTATGGATAACCGGCCTGAGAGCCGAGCATTCGCCCGACCGTGGTGACCTGCCGGAAATTGAGTGGGATGAGACCAACAAGATCATCAAATACCATCCTTTGCTTCACTGGACAACAGATGAAGTTCGTGCTTTCATTAATCAGCACGGGATTCCCTACAATACTCTTCATGACAAAGGTTTTGTCAGCATTGGATGTGCTCCATGTACCCGGGCTATACAGCCTGGAGACGACTTCAGAGCCGGCAGATGGTGGTGGGAAGACAGAACGAATAAAGAATGCGGACTTCATGCCCATTCATAATATAAAAATATAGTTTTTATGCCGCAACATACATTGGATTATCTTGACCTGCTGGAAGCGGAGTCTATACACATTATGCGCGAGGTAGCGGGTCAGTTTGAACGCCCTGCGCTCTTATTTTCTGGTGGTAAAGATTCTATTACCCTTGTTCAACTGGCTCTTAAGGCTTTTAAGCCGGGGAAGATCCCTTTTCCATTGGTGCACATTGACACGGGTCATAACTTTCCGGAAGCATTGGAATACCGTGACAAGATTGCGGAACAATATGGCGCTAAGCTGATTGTAAGAAAAGTGGAAGATACGATCAAAGCCAGAGGTCTGAAGGAGCCTTCAGGTAAGTTCGCATCCCGTAATGCATTGCAGTCGTACACCCTCCTGGATACCATTGAAGAGTTTGGCTTTGATGCTTGTATTGGCGGAGCGCGCCGGGACGAAGAAAAGGCCAGGGCTAAAGAGCGTATCTTCTCGGTAAGAGACGAATTCGGCCAGTGGGACCCCAAGAAACAGCGTCCTGAGCTATGGAATCTGTACAATGGTAAGATAGCACTTGGAGAAAATGTACGAGTATTTCCGATCAGTAACTGGGTGGAGCTTGACGTTTGGAACTACATCAAGCGGGAAGGAATTGAGCTGCCATCTATCTACTTTACGCATGAGCGGGAAGTGATCGTACATAACGAGCATTTGGTTGCGATGTCTGATTTTATCCGTGTAGATGAAGGCGACGTGATTGTAAAGAAGAACGTCAGATACCGAACGGTTGGAGATATGACCTGTACAGCGGCTGTTGAATCAACGGCGTCTACGATAGATGATATCATCGCTGAGATCCATCTCACCAATATCAGTGAGCGGGGTGAAACGCGGATCGATGATCAGGTGTCTGAAGCAGCGATGGAAGATCGCAAAAAGAACGGCTACTTCTAGATCGTTCTGAAACGAATGGCCCTTTAGAGGAGCATAACAATCACGATACGGTAAATGCCTGGCGCTTACCGCTTAAGAAAGAATAGAAATTAAATGGATTTACTGCGATTTATAACAGCTGGTAGCGTTGATGACGGAAAAAGTACTCTGATCGGGCGACTTTTATATGATACGGATTCGATAAAGGTTGATCAGCTTGAAACAATTCAGAAACAAAGTAAGAACAAGTCTGAAGGTGAAATAGACCTGGCTCTTTTCACAGACGGCTTACGCGCCGAAAGAGAGCAGGGCATCACTATCGATGTAGCATACAAGTATTTCAATACGGAAAAAAGAAAGTTCATTATCGCGGATGCGCCTGGTCATATCCAGTACACCCGTAATATGGTCACAGGGGCTTCTAACTCTGATCTCATCATTATACTGGTTGACGCACGCCTTGGTGTGATAGAACAGACTCGCCGGCATACCATTCTTGCCTCTCTCCTGCAGCTTCCGCATGTGGTGGTGACCATCAACAAAATGGATATGGTGGACTTCTCTCAGGAAGTGTACGATTCTATCGTGGCAGAATATTCAAAAATGGCTGAATCGTTGAAAATCAAGGATGTGAAGTTCATTCCGATCAGTGCGCTGAATGGTGACAATATTGTGAATCCATCGGCTAATATGCCCTGGTTTAAGGGCGAGACACTGCTTCACTTATTGGAGAACGTGAATGTGGCTCAGGATATCAACTACGACGAGTCAAGGTTTCCTGTACAGTATGTGATCCGTCCGCAGTCGGATGATCTGCACGACTATCGCGGCTACGCAGGAAAGGTATTGAGCGGGACTTATAAAAAAGGCGACCGCGTGACGGTCCTTCCTGATGGCATCGAATCGGTTGTTGAAGCTGTGGAGGTTCATGGGTTGGAAGTTGAAGAGGCATTCGCTCCGCAAAGTGCTGTTATCAGGCTGAAGGATGATATTGATATCAACCGGGGTGATTTAATCGTCAAGCAGTCGGATATTATCAAAATATCTCAGGATGTACAGGCAACCATTTGCTGGATGGATAACCGGCCACTGGTAAAGGGAAATAAATACCTGCTGCAGGTTCAGAGCAAGCGGGTAAGATGTGTCATTAAGGAGATCAATTATAAGATTGACGTGAATACCCTCGAGAGACATGAGGATTTTGACCAGGTAGGCTTAAATGATGTTGTCAACGTAACGATCAAAACGGCCTCTCCTATCGCTTATGATAGCTATAACACGCTCCGGGCGAACGGTGGCGCGATCCTTATCGACGAAACAGCTCATACTACAGTTGCTGGCTGTATGCTTCAGTAGGCACCTTAAGTATCTTTTTATTCGTTAGATTTACATAGACGGATAATATGGGTGCTTCGGATGCTAATTACGCGGGACTTATTGCCAAAATCGATGAGTTTATACGGAAATACTATTTGAATCAAATAGTGCGTGGATCGCTGTATCTGGCAGCCGCTCTGATGACCGGCTATATCTTCGTTACTATTTCAGCATATTTTGGAAATTTCAGCCCGGCTATACGGGCTGTTTTCTTTTATAGCTTTATCCTCCTGCAAGTTGGCGTTTTCCTGCGCTTTCTTCTGATACCCTTGATGGGGTATTTCAGTCTGGGAAAACGGATCGACCATAACCAGGCCTCGCTCATCATTGGCAAACACTTCCCCCATGTGCAGGATAAGCTTCTGAACGCTATCCAGCTGAAGGAACTATCAGGAAAGTCTCCTGAAGCTAGTTCCCTGATAGAATCGGCTATCAATCAAAAGATTGCCGAACTTAAGCCGGTCCCGTTTCAGTCGGCTATACGCATTGGGGAAAACCGCAAGTATCTCCGCTACGCGCTGCCCCCCCTCTTCGTCATTATTCTAGTAGCTTTAACGGCACCGTATATCCTTAGCGAAGGAACAGAAAGAGTAATTCATTACAAAAAGACATATGAAAAGAAGGCTCCTTTTCGCTTCGTTCTGCTTAATGAAGAGCGGACGGCCTTGCAGGGTGAGGACTTTATTGTACAGCTCAAATTGGTAGGAAATGAGGTTCCGGACGCAGTCTATCTGGAAGACGGCCCCAATACTTTTAAGATCGAAAAAGTAAACACCGTAAACTTTAAGCATACCTTTAAAAACCTCCAGAAGACAAAGACCATCCGCTTTAAAGGAGGCGACTTTTTCTCGGAGCCTTTCGTTATAGAGGTACAAGAGCGTCCGTCAATAGCCGCTGCCCGGGTTGATCTGATCTACCCGGGATATCTGAACAGGAAGAATGAGAGGAAGAACAGCTTAAGTGACCTGACCGTACCTTCCGGTACCCGCATCGCGTACAGGATTGTTGCTGATCATACTCCAGGCTTAAGGGTAGTCAGGGAAGATGGGATACAGCAGGATCTGGAGAAAAAAGATAACTCTGCTTATCATTATTCCTTAACTGCGACAAAATCTTTGGGTATCCAATTTTCTGCAAAAGGTAGGGATACGCAGGATGCAGGGCTTGTTAATTTCAGGGTAAATGTTGTTCCTGACGAAGCCCCCTCCATCCAGATTGTTGAACGAAAAGACTCCCTGGATAAACAGATGGCATTTTTCTTAGGCCAGGTTAACGACGATCACGGCTTCAAAGATTTACGCCTGATGTACCGGATGCGTGAGGGTTCAACATTATCACCCCTGCGATCGAAGGCTATCATTCTGGATAGACTGGGAGTTCAGCAGTCCTTTTTTCGAAGCGTTTCTGCTGCCGATTTCAAACTACAGCCTGGACAGGATCTGGAATTCTACTTCGAGGTTCGCGACAACGACGCTACCGGAGGTTACAAGCGTTCCAGCACAGAGGTCATGAGAATAGCCAGACCCTCTGTTAAGGAGACAGTGAAACAGGTGGAGCAGTCGCAACGGATTACTGAAGCTAAGCTTAAGCAGGCAATCACGGAGGCTTCCGTTATTGAATCGACAGCCAAGCGTTTGAACAGGGACCTGATCGATGAAAGGGAGCTCTCTTATTCGCAGAAAAAACAGGTGGCAGACCTGCTGCAGAAGCAAAAAGAACTGGAGCAGCTTATTAAAGAAACGAAGGAAGAAAGCGAGAAAAGCCGTATGAACCAAAAGGATCTGTACGCGGATGCCGACGCTATTACGGAACAACAGCGACAACTGGAGAAACTTCTGGATCAGGTGCTGGATGAGAAAACCCGTGAGCTATTGAAAGATATCGAGAAAATGCTTCAGGAAAATCATAAGGCAGGGACTCAGCAAGAGATCAGCAAGATGCAAGCGGGAAGCAGGGAGGTTCAAAAGGAGCTGGACCGTATCCTGGAGCTTTATAAGCACCTAGAGTTTGAACAGAAGCTCGCACATACTCTTGATGAGCTGAAAACTATGGCTGCTGACCAAAAGCACTTAGCCAAAAATATATCCAGCGAAGCGCCAAAAAGAGGAGAAACGCTTCGGCAGCAGCAGGGGCTATCCCAAAAATTCAAATCTATCAGTAAAGATCTGGCGTCACTGGAGGAAAAAAGCAGAATACTGGAGCGTGGAGGGACTTTCGACCAGTCTGTTGAAAAACAAGCTGCAATCGTTAAAGCACAGAGTCAGAGTGAAAAATCTATTAGTGCTGCCAATGTCGCGCGCGCGAAAAAGGAAATGGAGTCTGCCGGGGAAGAAATGGAAGCGCTTTCTTCGGGGCTTGAAAAGGCAAGGGACAACAGCCAGACCGCAGGTAACAGAGTGAAAATGCGAACTCTCAACCAAATACTTGACAATCTGCTGAAGTCATCGTTTGATCAGGAAAAACTGCTTAAGGCTGTAAATGGCAGTCAGGCTGAGGGAACTTCAGTGTCATCATACACCCAAACTCAGATGCGGATTAAGGATAATATGAAAACAATAGGCGACAGCCTCTACGCTTTGAGTCGCATCCTGCCTCAAATAGAGTCGGCAGTGAACATGGAAGTTCAAAACATTACCCATGATATTAATTCATCGATAGAGAGCCTGGCAGAGCGCGTCCCGAGCGAAGCTGTGAAGTTTCAACAACGGGCTATGACATCCATGAACGACCTGACACTGCTTATTGATGAGGTCAGAGCGCAACTGGATCGGGCTATGAAAAATTCATCTGGCCAGGGTCAGGGTCAGCAGAAAAGCCTTTCTCAATTGATACAGCAACAGGATGAGCTAAATAAGAATATGCAAAAAGCCAGAGAACAGCTCAAACAAAACGGCCAGCCAGATGGTAGAGACAAGGGAGAACACGCCTCGTCTGAAAATATGGCCAAGATGGCTCGTGAACAGAACTTAATAAAACGAGCATTGGAGGACTTTACCAGAAATTTAATGACTGAAGGAGTGCGAGAATTGGGAAATCTGCAGAAATTAGCAAAAGATATGGAACAAAGCGAGAGGGCTCTCGTAAACAAGAAGATTGAGCTGGAGACGATGAACCGGCAAAGGGATATTTTGGCTCGACTGTTGCAGGCTGAACATTCTGAAAGAGAGCGCGAGCTGGATGATAAACGTGAAAGCAGGCAAGGTATGGACGTTTTACCGGGCGCTGTTCCTTTACTACAGCAATTGGAAATGATTAAAGCGAGAGAAATAGATTATCTTAGGACTGTTCCGCCTGGCCTTAATTCTTTTTATCAATTGAAAGTTGGTGATTATTATAGATCTTTAACATCAAAACAGTGAATATGACAACTAATCGGGTAGATAATTCGGATAATTCCGTTCTTTATACTTTGCAGTTGCCTTCAAAGTTGGAAAGTATAACTACTCTCGAGAACTTTATTGACACCCTTCACGAGCAGAACAGCATACCTGAAAACGTATATGCGAATATGCTTACTTGCTTAAATGAAGTGGTAATCAACTCCATTATCCACGGCAACAAACAGGACGAGACAAAAAAAGTATATATCAATCTTGAAATTATCGGTAAAAGAGATTTCCAATTCACTATTGCGGATGAAGGGGAAGGGTTTGACTATAATAATCTGCCGGATCCAACCGCTCCTGATAACCTCGAAAATCTCTCCGGCCGGGGTATCTTCATCGTCAAGCATCTGGCTGACCAGTGCATTTTTAATATGACGGGAAATCAAATAGAATTACATTTCAAGATCTGATGGCCAAAGAGAGTATCCTTTTTCATTCAGAGGGAATTCCCTTTGTACTTAAACAAAAAGGCGAGATCCGTAAGTGGATTACAGCCACTATCGCTAACGAAAACCAGCGTTGTGGGGATTTGTCGTTTATTTTCTGTAGTGACGACTATCTCCTCGATATGAATATTCAGTATCTGAATCATGATACACTTACCGATATCATTACTTTCGACAATAGTGAGGAGGAAGGATTGATAGAGGGTGATATCTTCATCAGCATTGATCGCATCAGAGACAACGCGGCCAGCTTTAAGACTTCCGAACGGGATGAGCTTCATCGCGTTATTATCCATGGTATCCTCCACCTTTTGGGGTACAAAGACAAGGGTAAAGAGCATAAGGCGACCATGACGGCTAAAGAGAATCAATATCTCCAGGCGCGAACCTTCTAAATCCTTTCATTTACTGACCTTTCTGTTATAGAAAAGCCTGTTTTATTTGCTTATTTTTGCAAATTAAGCGTCAACTTTGAAAAAAGCTATTGTTATAGGAGCGAGTGGCCTGATAGGGTCAAATCTGATCCGTGTACTGTTGTCGGACAACGGTTTCGGAGAGGTGGTTGCATTGCTACGCAAGCCTCTTGCTATAGAGCATAAAAAGCTTAGCCAACAGCTTGTTGACTTCGATGAGGAAGAGACTTATTCGAAGCATCTGGCGGGGGACGTCTTATACTGCTGCCTGGGGACCACCAAGGCTAAAACACCCGACCCGGAAGCTTACAAACGGGTCGACTTAGACTATCCTCTTCATTTTGCCCGCACGGCGCAGGCTCAGGGAGTACATCAATTTCACTTAGTTTCGGCATTAGGCGCTGACAGTCAGTCTGTTATCCCTTATAATAAATTAAAAGGTCAGTTGGATGATGCTGTGAAGACATTGGGATTCAGCTGCCTGTGCATCTATCAGCCCTCTTTACTGGATGGCAGCCGAGAGGAATCGAGACCAGCCGAAAAGATAGGGATATGGGTAATGCGGGGCTTGAATCCGCTACTCATCGGACCTTTGAAAAAATACAGAAGCATTCGAGCTGGTACCGTGGCGCAAGCTATGGTAACTAACACACATAAGAATCTTAATGGAGTACATGTGTATACTTCAGACAAGATCAAAGAAATAATATGAGCATTTTATCAGGAGAACAGTTAAGCCATGTATTTAATGATACATGGTTATTTAAGGACCTTACGTTCGGTATCGCAAAAGGGCAAAGAGTATCATTGGTCGGTATCAACGGATCAGGTAAGTCTACCCTATTGAAGATTTTGGCAGAAAAAATCGCGCCTAAAGAAGGAAAGGTAGTAAAAGAACGGGGATTGCATATTGGTTATCTGGAGCAAGATCCTGACTTCACGGGGCAAAATACAATATCAGATTATATCTACAGTTTAGACAACGTTCAGCAGCAGGTGATCCGACAATATGAAAAGCTTATTGAAGACGAACATCCGGATCCAAAGGAACTTGAACGTTTAATTGATCAGCTTAGTGAACTTGACGCCTGGGAATACGAACATCAGATCAAGACTATCTTACAGCGCTTGTCGATTGAGGATCACGAGCAGGAAATAAAAAGCCTTTCGGGAGGTCAGCGGAAACGACTTGCGCTGGCAAAGCTACTGATTGATAATCCGGATGTATATATTTTGGATGAGCCGACGAATCATCTTGACATCGAAATGATCGAATGGCTTGAGAGCTTCCTGACAACGGGACATAAGACCGTACTGATGGTAACGCATGATAGGTATTTTCTCGACAATGTATGCAACCAGATCATTGAGCTGGATAAGCAGAAGCTTTTCAACTACAATGGTAAATACAGTTATTATCTGGAGAAAAAATCGGAACGCGAGGCTGAAGATGCATCTTCGTTGCAAAAGAACAGGAACCTTTTAAAGAAGGAACTAGAGTGGATGAGAAGGATGCCTCAGGCGAGAGCCACAAAGTCGAAAGCGCGTATTGATGCCTTCTACGATCTGGAAGCGAAGACTAAGACCACACAGCAACAGAAGGTGGAACTCAGTACCTCCGTTTCCCGTCAAGGCAATAAAATCATTGAGATACATAAGGTGAAGAAGGGCTTCAAGGATAAAGTCCTTATCGAAGACTTTAGCTATACGTTTAAGAAGGGCGACAAGATAGGGATTGCGGGGAGAAACGGAACAGGAAAATCCACTCTCCTTAACTTACTGACAGGCGTAAGCCAACCAGACTCCGGAACAATCTCCATTGGAGAAACGACGGTTTTCGGTTATTACAAACAGTCGGGTTTAGAGCTCAATAACGACGAGCGCGTAATTGACGTGGTGAAGAATGTAGCCGAATATATCTTAATGGCAGACGGTAAAACACTTACTGCTTCACAGCTACTGACCCACTTTCTCTTCCCTCCTGCTAAGCAGCATAACATGGTTAGCAAACTTAGTGGTGGAGAAAAGAAGCGCTTACAATTGATGCGGGTTCTGATGAAGAATCCCAACGTACTCATTTTGGATGAGCCAACAAATGATCTGGACATAGATACACTAAACATACTTGAAGAGTTTCTTGAGCGTTATTCTGGTGTGCTATTACTCGTGTCGCATGACCGTTATTTGATGGACAGGCTAACAGAACAGCTATTCATCCTGGAAGGCAATCAGAAAGTACGGGTTTATTCTGGGAACTATACGGATTACAGACTGGAAAAAGACAATGAGTCAAAAGTAAAAGAGGATGTAAAAACGCCGGCTAAGACAGTTGGTGACAATACGAAAAAGAACAAGCTTTCATATAAAGAAGAACGCGAGTTAGAAGATATTGATAACGCCATTCCTGAAATCGAGAAAGAAATATCGGAGCTTACTACCCGCCTTAATGAAGGGCTAACGGATCACGAAGAGCTGTCGAGGCTATCATTGCAAATCCAGGATCTTAAAAGTAAACTGGATCAAATGAGCGCAAAATGGCTGGAATTAATGGAGATTAAAGAGGCATAAATTGGACTGGTTCCACGTGGAACCATTTAAGGCGATTTAAACGTTCCACGTGGAACAGACACAAAATGTTTAAAAAATACGATATAATTGTTGTAGGGGCAGGACATGCAGGCTGTGAGGCTGCTGCAGCCGCTGCTAATTTAGGTTCATCGGTTTTACTGATCACGATGAACATGGGGACGATTGCCCAAATGAGTTGCAATCCGGCCATGGGGGGAGTAGCAAAAGGACAAATAGTCCGTGAGATAGATGCAATGGGGGGATACTCCGGAATCATCTCTGATAAGTCGACTATCCAGTTTAGAATGCTCAATCTGTCAAAAGGGCCTGCTATGTGGAGCCCTAGAACTCAAAATGACCGAATGCGTTTTGCCGAAGAATGGAGACTTATGCTGGAGCAAACACCGAATGTAGACTTTTGGCAGGATACAGTTAAGGAAATACTAGTTAAGGGCGATAAAGTAACCGGCGTTAAAACCTCACTGGGTATTGACATACATAGCGATGCGGTGGTGCTAACCAATGGGACATTCTTAAATGGAATTATTCATATTGGAGAGAAAAGATTCGGAGGAGGCAGGACAGCGGAGAAATCAGCTACGGGCTTAACCGAACAACTGGTAGAGTTAGGTTTTGAGTCCGGCAGAATGAAGACCGGAACCCCACCTCGAGTAGACGGACGAAGTTTGAATTATTCCTTGATGGAGGAACAGTGGGGAGATCCAAATGGCGGACGTTTTTCTTATACGGATGTAGAAGTTCCCAAAGAGCAGCGCTGTTGCTGGATAACGTATACGAATTCTTCAGTTCACGAAACATTAAAAGAGGGATTTGAAAAGTCTCCTATGTTTACAGGCCGTATTAAGGGTCTGGGCCCCCGCTACTGCCCTTCTATAGAAGATAAAATTAACAGATTCGCCGAGCGAGACAGACATCAGATCTTTGTGGAACCTGAAGGCATGAATACCGTTGAGATTTACGTTAACGGTTTTTCAACATCCTTACCCGAAGATATACAGTACAAGGCACTCACGAAGATACCGGGATTTGAAAACGTTAGAATGTTCAGACCAGGCTATGCGATTGAGTATGACTTCTTCCCTCCTACCCAGTTAAGCCTGACTCTGGAGACTAAGCTGATTAACAATCTTTTTTTCGCGGGACAGATTAACGGAACTACGGGATACGAGGAAGCGGCAAGTCAGGGATTCATAGCAGGAATTAACGCACATCAAAAAATCAATGATTTGCATGAACTGATTATGAAAAGATCCGAATCTTACATTGGTGTACTCATCGACGACCTGGTTACTAAGGGAACGGAAGAGCCCTATCGAATGTTTACATCCCGGGCCGAGCATCGTTTGCTTCTTCGCCAGGACAATGCGGATATTAGGTTAAGCCCTATAGGTCATCAACTGGGTCTGGTTAGTGATGAACGTTTAAAAAAGGTAGAAGATAAAATCAGCAATTCTGATCAAATCGTCAAATATTTAAAAGCCACTTCTATCGAGCCGGGCCAGGTGAATGGCATGCTGGAGGAACTGGGCACCGCTCCTATTCCCCAAAACTTCAAATTGTTTCAGCTCCTGACCCGCCCACAAGTCGCTATCTCTGATCTGAGGAAGGTAAGCGGTCCGCTTCAGGATCTCCTATCCAGTTTCGATAAAGAAACCGTTGAACAAGCAGAGATTAAAGTAAAGTATGAAAGCTACTTCGAAAAGGAACTGGAAATTGTGGGGAGGATGAAGCGAATGGAAGATCAGGAAATCAATCCGGATTTTGATTATTCGAGTATGGGTTCCTTATCAAAGGAGGCAAGAGAAAAGCTAAAGAAAATTCGTCCAAGGACTTTAGGGCAGGCTTCGCGAATATCAGGCGTCTCCCCCTCTGACATTTCTGTAATGATGGTCCATTTAAAGTGATAAACACATAAGTAACTGAATTACAGGTCTTTGACAGTAAAATAATTAGACGTATTTTTATGCGACCTAAGGCACTTAAAAAGTCGGGCACAACATAAACATCCAAATTGACTTAAATATCGTTAAACAGCTTATAAATGCGTAATACACAGTTCTCTGTTTTTTTTGCCATTTTCTTATTCATTGTAGTAGGATTCTTCTTTCCGGGATGTGCTAGTATACAAACCCCAACTGGCGGACCTAGAGATAGCGTAGCGCCGACGGTATTAAAAGAGACTCCGGCAAATTTTACAACGAACTTTCGCGCGGAGGAAATAAATATTCAGCTTGATGAATATTTCAAGATTAGCAATGAGTCAAAAGAATTTAGCGTTTCACCGGCCATGGATAAAAATCCATTTTTCAAGGTTAGGAAAAAAGTTCTGAATATCCAGCTACAGGACACCCTTGCTCCTAACACCACCTACACCATAAATTTTGGCAGAGGCCTTGTAGACTACAACGAGGGGAATGTCTTAAAAAATTACATGTATGTTTTTTCCACGGGCGACAAAATTGACTCCTTGACTATTACAGGAACCGTTACTAATACGCTAAGTAAAAAACCAGTACTGGACGCTACTGTCTTTATTATTCCGATTAGCCAGGATTCCATCTTCGGAAAGAGACGGGCTAATATCTTTACCACAACCGACTCTTCGGGAAACTTTAGTTTGAAATATTTAAGGCCTGACACGTATCGTGTCTATGCATTAAAGGAAGAGGGAGGCGATCGGGTTTATAATTCGCCAAACGAAGAAATTGCTTTTCTTAGCGCACCTTTGGTATTTACCAAAGATACCACAGGAATCAAACTCGAGCTCTTCAGACAAGAAGCCGGAAGATTCAGAATAGTTGACAGAAAGATTGAGAAGGATGGAAAGATTGTTTACATGTTCAATCAGAAACTTAGTAAACCAGGAATCAGAATACTACACCCACAGGAACTCAATGAATCAAAGATTGTAGAATTTAGCCGAACCAACGACACATTGTCTATGTGGACTGAAAAAATGGATTTCGATTCCATACAGGTGGCTATTCTAAACGAAGGAAAAGATATTGATACTTCAGTAATACGACGAAGTAAGCGGGATGAGTACAACCGTGAGCTTAAAATATCCGACAATACTCCCAGTTCCAGAATTAAGCCGGGGACAGATCTGGTATTGACCTTCTCTGCCCCTGTCGGTGACAAGATCGATCCCTCAAAGGTAACCTTCCTCCAGGACTCGGTATCTGTAGGTGGCCTTCGTATATTCAGGGATACAAGTTCAACAAGAAAATACGTTTTCAAATATCCCTGGAAAATAGATCGGAGTTATATCCTTAAGCTGGATGAGAACGCTTTTACAGGACGCTTCGGAGGCTCAAATAAACCTTTTGAGAAAGTTTTCTCACGAGATGAAGAACTGAACTACGGTAATTTAGCTTTGAATGTTTCTGTTCCGGACACTAGCAGACAGTACATTGTTCAGCTCCTTAATGAAAGAGACGAACTTTTGAGAGAAAATCCAATCAGCAAAAACACCGTAATACAGTACAATATGTATTCTGTTGGCAAATACCGCTTCAGGGTTATATATGATTCCAACAGGAATGGCCAATGGGATACAGGCGATGTGTACCTCAAAAAGCAACCTGAAAACGTATGGAATGCTAACGTGGAAATAACATTAAGGGCGAATTGGGAGCTGGAGGAAAAACTGGCTATTCCTCCGGAGACCTAAACCACTCTGAGTACATGATATAATTTTTAGGTAACTGCACAAGGAGCTCCCGTTGAGCCTGCGAAATCTCTTTTACGCGCTTTGCAGGCGTTCCTGCATAGATATAACCTGACTCGCAGCGCGTGTTTTCCAATACCACCGCGCCAGCGGCAATTATTGTAAATGGCTCTACAATAACGTTATCCATTATAATTGCACCCATTCCGACAAGCACATTGTTCTGAAGAGAACAACCATGAACAAGTGCATTATGTCCTATGGATACGTTATCAGCTATACTGGTTCCCGCCCGTAAATAAGTACAATGGATAACAGCACCATCCTGAATGTTTACATTATTTCCGATGCGGATGGTGTTGACGTCACCGCGAATGACGGCGTTGAACCAAACGGAGCAGTTGTCTCCCAAAGTTACGTCTCCTACAATAGTACTATTAGGAGCTAAAAAGCAGTCGGCCCCAAATGTTGGTTCCACTCCTTTAACAGGTAATATTAATGGCATATTATTTTTTATAAAATGGTGTCTTCCGGAGCTTCCCGGTGAGTAGGATAATCTGTCGTGTAGTGTAACCCGCGACTTTCTTTTCTTCTCAGTGCGGACTTAATGACAAGGTAAGCACATTGAATAACGTTACGAAGCTCACACAGTTTCACTGAAAGCTTCGTCATCTTATAGAATTCTTCAGTCTCAGAATGCAAAAGCCCTAAGCGACGCAGGGCTCGTTCCAAACGGAAATCAGAACGAACGATCCCAACATAATCACTCATAATTTTCTGAGTTTCTCTCAAATTATGGGTTACCAATATGTCTTCGTTTGACAAAACAGTATTGGTTTCATCCCACTCCGGTATTTGATCGGGAATAATGTTGGACTCATATTGTTTCAATGCATCCAGATATATTCTATGTGCGAATACAGTAGCCTCAAGTAAGGAATTGGAGGCCAGTCTGTTAGCACCATGAAGTCCTGTCGAAGCACATTCGCCGCAGGCGTAGAGCCGGTGTATAGAAGATCTTCCATATTCATCTACCATGATTCCCCCGCACATATAGTGACAGGCAGGGGTTACCGGAATAAAATCGCGGCACATATCAATACCAATACTGAGGCATTTGGCGTAAATATTGGGAAAATGACGAAGAATATCCTCTTTAGAACGGTGGGTTATATCCAGATAAACGAACTCATCACCCGACTTTTTCATCTCAGAATCTATAGCACGTGCAACGATATCTCTGGATGCAAGAGAAAGACGTTCGTCATAAAGGTGCATAAATTCTTCACCCTGCTTGGTGCGAAGTACACCGCCAAAACCGCGAACGGCTTCTGAGATCAGAAAGGAAGGGTATTCCCCAGGGTTATAAAGCGCGGTTGGATGAAATTGAATAAACTCCATGTTTCTAACCTTACCTTTTGCGCGATATACCATAGCAATCCCGTCACCCGTAGCAATAGTAGGATTCGTGGTGTTTGAATAAATATGTCCAGCACCTCCGGCAGCCATAACCGTTACACGGGACAGAAACTTCACTACACGTCCTGTTGTACTGTCTAACGCGTAAATTCCATAGCATTCAATGTCATCAGAACGCTTATCCACGAGTTTTCCACAATGATGTTGAGTTATCAGCTCAACCGCGATAAAATGGGTAAGCATCTCAATATTTGGGTTGCTATGGACCTGTTCCAGAAGGGCTCGTTCAATTTCAAAACCGGTAACATCTTTATAATGAAGTACTCTGTGCTCTGAATGGCCACCTTCTTTAGCAAGATCATAGATCCCCTGGGTATTCTTATCAAAGCGAGTACCATAGTCAATTATCTCCTGAATACGCTCAGGGCCCTCATTCACTACTATATCAACAATTTCTTTATTACAAAGTCCGTCACCTGCAATTAAGGTATCTTCGACGTGTTTGTCGAAAGAATCTTGTTTATCCACAACGACCGCTACTCCCCCCTGGGCATACTTAGTGTTAGATTCGTCCTCATTCGCCTTCGTAACTATCAGTACTCTACCATGTTTTGCAGCCTTTAAGGCAAAACTTAATCCGGCGATCCCAGAACCAACAACTAAGAAATCAACATCTCTCATGGATAACTATTCTAAAAATTAAAATCCTCTACTGGTTATGTGGATAACCTACGTAAAGATGTTAATTTTGAGGCTAACAAGGCTAATAATTTTTAATAACTAACGCGGAAAGCGAAATCAGCGGGAAAATTTTTAATTTTTAATAAAGTTATGAGTCGAAACCAGCAGACTTATCAACGTTTTCCACATACAAAGAAATGAACAGGAAAACATTTCATCTAAAAATTTGCATTCTCTAGAGTTCTCCATTTTAAGCTATTACACATTCTTTTGTGTTAATAAAATGTTAGTAAAACATCAATAAACTCAAACTACAACCTAAATATGGATACTTTATAAACATTACTAACACACTAATAACCTATAAGATTCTTTACTTAAGTAATTAATTGTAATTATTGAGATGTTGGAAATGGCTACTTTTGGGAAACCAAATCGAAACTTTGATTTGAAGAACAACTACTTTCGGTAGATTGGTGACCGATAATGCTCCTGTGTTATTTTTACAGGGCGGTTGATAGTATATTTTATTTATAAGTGATTGTTTACCAGTTTATTATGTAACTTAACGTCGGTTTTTACCCGCATCGGAATATGTGCAAAAAAAGATACCTCTTTTTGCTTCTGCTCCGTTTGTGGTGAGACTTGGAAAAAATTGCAGATAGAAAGGATTTAATCTGCGCTTTATTAAAAAATTATATGAATTGCGATGTTTGAGATAGATGTCCTTGAAGAATTAAATATGAAAGGGTTCATAGATGAGCCCGTTGATCCGACTCTGGATTT
This sequence comes from Arcticibacter pallidicorallinus, assembly GCF_003002875.1. Lineage (GTDB taxonomy): Bacteria > Bacteroidota > Bacteroidia > Sphingobacteriales > Sphingobacteriaceae > Arcticibacter > Arcticibacter pallidicorallinus. Next base: position 382,090 of record NZ_PVTH01000003.1, on the reverse strand, counting down.
GTATCATGAGATCGAAGTATTAAAAAAGAAAAAAAATGCTGTTATTCTTGCACACTATTATCAGGAGCCGGATATACAGGATATAGCGGATTATATCGGCGACAGCCTGGGACTCTCTCAGCAGGCAGCAAAAACAGACGCATCTATGATTGTTTTTGCCGGCGTTCATTTCATGGCTGAAACCGCCAAGATCTTGTCACCTGAAAAAAAGGTTTTGCTTCCGGATCTTAAAGCCGGTTGTTCACTATCGGACAGCTGTCCGCCCGTCCTTTTCGCTAAGTTTAAAGAAAAGTACCCAGATCATATTGTTATTACTTATGTGAACTGTTCTGCTGAGCTTAAAGCCTTAAGCGACATTGTTTGTACTTCTTCAAACGCTGTTCAGATTGTAGATAGCCTTCCGAAAGACCAAAAGATCATTTTCGGACCTGATAAGAATCTCGGAAAATACGTATCCAAAAAAACGGGGAGAGATATGGTGCTTTGGAATGGAGCCTGTATGGTACATGAGATCTTTTCTATGCAGCGTATCATCAAATTAAAAGAAAGACATCCAAACGCCAAGTTTATAGCGCATCCTGAATGTGAAGATGCCATATTGCAGATGGCAGATTACGCAGGATCAACGACAGGATTGTTAAAATATACGATGAACAGCCCGGCAACTGAGTTTATCGTTGCGACGGAAAGCGGGATACTGCATCAGATGCAAAAAGAAAATCCACAAAAAACTTTCATTCCGGCACCTCCTGATAACAGCTGCGCTTGTAATGACTGTCCGCATATGAAACGCAATACCCTAGAAAAGCTCTATCTTTGTTTAAAGAATGAAATGCCTGAGGTAACTATTCCTGCGAATATTATTGAAAGGGCCAGGCTTCCCATTGAAAGAATGCTCGATATATCGGCAAGTCTGGGACTTTAATTAGATAAGTATGTTTGAAAATAAAGAAAGAAGTGATATTGATAATTTAGGCGAATTTGGTCTTATAGACCATCTAACTAAAAATATACAGCTAACGCAACCTACAACCACTAAGGGTGTTGGTGATGATGCAGCCGTTCTGGATTTCTCAGACAAGAAAACGCTTATCTCAACCGATCTTCTATTGGAAGGGATTCACTTTGACCTCGCCTATACTCCGCTAAAGCATTTAGGGTTTAAGGCCATACAGGTCAACTTGAGTGATATATATGCGATGAATGGGACAGCAAGTCAAGTTACTGTGTCTCTTGGACTCTCCAGTAAGTTTCCTATTGAGGCTGTCGAGGAGCTTTACGAGGGCATGCTTTTAGCCTGTAAACAATATAATGTTGACATTGTGGGGGGAGATACCTCCGCATCCAAACAAGGACTTGTGATCAGCGTAACCAGTATCGGTTATGCTGCTGAAAAAGATATTACCTATCGGCATACTGCGCAAGAGGGAGACCTCATTTGCGTTTCCGGAGATCTTGGAGCTGCATATGTTGGTTTACAATTACTCGAAAGAGAAAAGCAGATCTTCCTTGAAAACCCTCAAATCCAGCCTGATCTGGAAGGAAAAGATTATATCATTGAAAGACAGCTAAAGCCTGAAGCCAGGCAAGACATTATTTTCTTATTGAAAGAATTGGCTATAAAGCCAACCTCTATGATCGACGTGTCTGACGGTCTATCTTCAGAGTTGATACATATATGTACCAAATCAAATAAAGGTTGCAATTTGTACGAAGAGAAAATTCCTTTGGATCCGATGACCTACGATACAGCCAGGTCTTTCAATCTCGACCCAGCAGTGTGTGCCCTGAGCGGAGGCGAAGATTATGAGTTGCTTTTTACGATAAAGCAAGGTGATTATGATAAAATTAAGGCTAATCCAGACATTACCGTTATCGGACATATCACGGAGCCGGAAGCAGGAATGAACTTGATATCACGATCAGGCAACGTTCATGCTTTAAAGGCACAAGGTTGGAATGCATTTAAATAATTTATGCTGGAAGAAAGTCTATTCTTCTTCCAGCATAAACTTTGGATCAATCCTCTTTGAGGCCTTTGCTCCCAGCTTTTTCAAGGTTTCGACGCGGCCAACGAGATTACCGCTTCCTGATGATAGCTTACCGAATGCATCAGCATAGGAGCTTTTAGCATCATCCAGTTTATCTCCGATTTTTCTAAGGTCATTGGTGAAGCCTACGAACTTATCATAGAGTGCACCAGCTTTAGTTGCTATGTCAATCGCATTCCTGGTCTGTTGTTCCTGCTTCCAAACGGAAGAAATAGTCTTAAGTGTAGCCAATAATGTAGATGGTGTTACGATTACCACCCTCCTGCTCCAGGCATATTCGAACAACTCTAGATCATGCTTAACCGCAACAGCAAAGGAAGATTCAATCGGAACGAAGAGCAAAACAAAGTCCGGGGAATTAATTCCATATAAATCACAATAGTTTTTGCCGCAAAGATTCTTGATATGGGCTTTTATAGAAGTGATATGGTCGTTTAAAAAATTTAATTTATCGGCATCCGTTTCACAGTTTACCAGTCGGTCATAAGCAATCAGCGAAACCTTGGAATCTATAATCATGTGTTTATTATCCGGAAGGGTAACCACCACGTCGGGCTGCAGTCTGTTTCCATCTTCGTCGGTAAAGCTGGTTTGCTTTATGTAGCTCTCACCCAGGATAAGGCCTGAAGCTTCCAGAATCCTGTCCAGGATCACTTCACCCCAGTTCCCTTGTTTCTTAGTATCCGCTTTGAGAGCTCTGGTCAGATTGCTGGCTTCCTCACTAATTTGTTTGTTAAGTTCCATTAACTTGGAAATTTCGCCCTTTAAAACGTTTCTTTCATCTGATTCAGACTTGTAGACACGATCGACCTTTTGTTCAAATAGCTTGATATTTTCTTTAAGCGGACTCAGCAGGGCATCGATATTAAAACGATTTACTTCTGTGAATTTAAGCGACTTTTCCTCCAGTATTTTATTGGCTATGAGCTCAAAATCTTTATTAAACTTAATCTGGAGCAATGCCACTTCTTCTTTCTGCTCGGCTATCTTTTCCTGTTGTGCTCTCAAGTAAGCTTTATTACCTTCATAAAGTTGAGACAGTTCCGTTAACTTTTGTCGCTCTGCCTGCAGCTCATCAAATAAGCGCTCCTGTTCTTGTCTGAGTATAGATGTCAAATTTTCCTTTTCTGTCTTTGCAGCGTTATATCGTTCCTCATATCGGATTAATTCGTTGGTTAGCTGATCGGCTTTAACCTTCAAATCTGCCGTCAAGGAGTCTTCGGAGCGTTGCTTATACCAAAGATAAGCATTGGTTAATAATGATAATAAAAGTAGTATGACAAGAGTTGTGCTATCCATAATGCTAATAAAATTATCACGAAATTAATAAAATATATGAACTTCTGTCATGTCAAAACGATTGCTATATGTTACGAAAGGGCTACTATGTAAAAAAGAAGTGATAATAAAGGGAGGGAATGCTTTTTGTTATTAGCTTAGAATAAATTTGATATCCATGGGAATAATAATTTTTGTAGCCGTAGCAATAGCCAGTTTCATTGTACAGGCACGATTTAAAAATAAGTTTAAAAAGTATTCGGAAACACCACTCTCTACGGGCATGACTGGTCGTGACATCGCTGAAAAGATGCTTCACGACAATGGGATATTTGACGTGCGTATACTTTCCGCTCAAGGCTCCTTGTCTGACCACTATAACCCTGCTGATCGCACGGTTAACTTAAGTCCTGAGGTATATAGCGGGCGGAGTATCGCTGCTGCTGCTGTTGCTGCTCACGAGTGTGGCCACGCGGTTCAACACGCTAAAGCCTACTCATGGTTGCAGGCTCGTTCGGCAATGGTGCCTATCGTTAACATATCATCAAACCTGCTGCAGTATGTGTTTATGCTTGGTTTGATTATGTATGCATCACAAGTCGGCTATACCTTGCTTTTGATAGCTTTTGGTGCTATGATAGTAGTAACGCTGTTTAGTGTAGTGACGCTTCCAGTAGAGTTTGATGCTAGTAAGAGAGCATTGGTATGGTTACAGAGCAATAGAGGTGTAATGCAAAGCAGTGTGGAACATTCGCAAGCGAAAGATGCCCTATGGTGGGCAGCTATGACTTATGTAGTTGCAGCATTAGGTTCTCTGGCACAACTTCTTTACCTCGCAATGATGTTGTTTGGTGGACGAAGAGACTAAAGCAAAGATCTTTATAATATAAAAAAGGGACTGCAGATTAACTGCAGTCCCTTTTTCGTTATAGGATGCTTTTTATTATATACAAGTATTGAAAAGGGTCTTTTGATGTCGTAGACATTACTTCTCTACGATGAGTGCCAGTATGACAAACAGGTCAATGATCAACAGAGAAGGAGTAATTTCTTTCCGTTTGCCAACGCAAAATTTAAGGACGGTCCAGCTTAAAAATCCCCAGATAATCCCATGTGTTATAGAATGAGTAAAAGGAATGAGCACAAGAGCAAGAAAAGCAGGGATAGCCTCATCTAATGACGCCCAGTTTATTTTAACGACGGGACGTATCATAAAAACCCCTACAAGCACTAAAGCCGGCGCAGTTGCAATAGCCGGAACTGCGGAGAGTAAAGGAGAGAGGAAAACAAAAGGGAGAAATAAAAGGGAAGCAACTACAGCGGTTAATCCCGTCCGTCCGCCTGCTTCAACCCCCACCGCGGATTCTACATAGGCGGTTCCCGGACTTGATCCTGCCAGTCCCGCGAACGTTGTAGCGAACGCATCCGTAAGGAGCGATCGCTTAATGTTTTTTGGTTCCCCGTTTTCATCCAGGAGATTAGCAGCTTCTGCAATACCAACAAACGTAGACAAGCTATCAAACATATCGGTGAATACGAACGCAAAAACTACGGGAACTACTGCCAGTGTTAGTGAATTAATCAGATCTAGCTTAAAGAAGAGGCTGAAATCCGGTGCGGCGAAAATCCCGTTGAAATGGATAAGTGGTGTTACATCATCCGTAATTCCCCACCATCTTCCCAAAGGATACGAGATCAATGTGGTAAACAATATCCCAAATAAGATAGCACCTTTGACATTTTTAGCAACCATAACCGCTGTAACCAGCAGTCCGATAATAAACGTTACCAGTGCAGCGTCCAAAGTATTTCCACTGATGATGGTAGCAGGATCTGACACGACAAACTTCGCGTTGGAAAAACCGATAAGTGTTATAAAAAGGCCAATACCGGCAGAAACAGCATATCTCAAAGGGCGCGGTATAGCTTGAATGATATAAGTTCGAATGTTAAAAACTGAAAGAAGGAAAAATACAATACCCGACCAGAATACAGCACCCAGGGCTACTTCATAGCGTATATCCATTCCGATAACTACTGAATAAGTAAAGAATGCATTTAGGCCCATTCCGGGGGCCACAAGGATAGGATTCTTTGCATAGAAACCCATCATCAAACTACTGAAGAAACATACCAGAACAGTTGCTGTAAGAACAGCGGGGAAAGGTAGTCCGGCCTGACTTAATACGCTGGGATTAACAACGATGATATAAGATGTAGCTAAAAAAGAAGATATCCCGGCAATGACTTCTGTTGATACTGAAGTCCCATTTTTTTTTAATTCAAAGAATTTTTCCATTAAAGTCGGATTGGCTACACAATTAAAGTCGCGAATTTCGTGTTAAAATTGCAATACCAATGTATTCCCAGCCAGTTTTGTATATGATATAGATCAGTTTAATCGATAGGGAGCTATTAGATGAAATACCGGAATCTCCACTTCGAAGCGTTCCCCATCGGCTAGCGAATACATAAAGTAGCTGCCTTTCATAGAACCGATATCAGTTTTCAGGTGACATCCTGAAACGTATTGGTGATAAGTTCCAGGCTCGATAACAGGTTGAAGACCAACAACACCTTCGCCTTCAACATGATGATGGGAACCATTAGAATCAAATATATTCCACTGACGGCTCATGAGTTGAATGCTTGAGTCAGTAAGATTTTCGATGGAAATCTTGTAAGCAAACATAAAATGATCGTTTTCAGGATGGGAAAATTCCGGCTGATAAGAAGTATCTACTGATATTTTTATTCCACGAGTAATTTGAGTCACCATATGCATTTTATTAAAGTGATAGAAGTCGATAATTCAGTTCAAATATCAAGCCATCTCTGCTTCATATCTGTTCTTTATCTCTGCAAGTACCTCAGTTATACGCTCCTGAGACTCAAGGGTTACCAGTTTCATTCTAAACTCTTTAAAGTCTGGAATACCTTTAAAATAATTCGAATAGTGCCTTCGCATCTCAAAAATGCCTGTTTTCCCACCTTTCCACTCTATTGATTTTTGAAGATGAGTGAAGCAATTCTCTACCCTTTCAGCAATAGTGGGACCTGGCAAAATTTCTCCTGTATTGAAAAAATGCTTTATTTCTCTAAAGATCCAGGGATAACCGATAGCTGCGCGACCGATCATTATACCATCCACTTCATATTCCATGCGCCAATTAGCAGCCTTCTCCACCGAGTCAACATCACCGTTTCCGAAAATAGGAATCTCGATATTCGGATTTCGTTTGATATCCCGGATCATTGACCAGTCGGCCTGCCCTTTATACATCTGAGCTCTCGTACGTCCATGGATAGTTAAGGCCTTAATACCTACTTCTTGTAGACGCTCTGCTACTTCGTAAACGTTTTTAGTATTATCATCCCATCCCAGCCTGGTTTTTACTGTGACAGGAAGGTGGGTCGACTCTACTACTGCCCTGGTCATTTCAACCATACGATCAATATCCTGCAATAGACTTGCACCGGCACCCCGGCATGCAACGTTCTTTACAGGACATCCGTAATTGATGTCAATGAGATCAGGACCGGCTTTCGAAGCAATGATAGTTGCCTCTCTCATTGACTGAATATTACTTCCGAATATCTGAATACCGATAGGTCGTTCGTATTCGAAGATATCCAGCTTTTGTACACTCTTTGCGGCGTCTCTGATCAACCCTTCAGATGAAATAAATTCCGTATACATCAAATCAGCACCATTCTGCTTACAAACATAACGAAAAGGCGGATCGCTCACATCTTCCATCGGTGCTAACAACAGGGGGAATGCACCTAAATCTATATTTCCAATCTTAACAGGCATCAGCTTTGCTCAATACAATTATCTTTGTCGATGATTATCAATTACAAAAGTACAAAATTATCGTATCATGCCTGAATATGGGTCAGTTCAACGTCATCCTTTAATGTCACTCTTTTATCTGGTAATCTTTATAATCCTAGGGTATGCGTTATCTTCCATGCTTGCTATAGCAGTTCTTTTTATGATAAATGGGGGATCGATGGCCTCACCAGCCAATATGAGTTCTAAAGGATCACTATTGCTTATGCAGTCCATTGTTTCGATAGGTTCATTCATTGCACCTCCCCTGGCCTTACATCAATTTGAAAAGAGGTCAGGTTCAGAATACCTTAAATTTGGGGGTAAAATCTCAGGCAGAGTAATCATCCTAACCGTTATACTGATGTTCAGCATTGCACCCTATATCGACTGGACTGTCAAGATTAATCAAATGATGGATCTTCCGGCTTTTATGGAAGGTTTGGAACGCTGGATGCGAGAAAAAGAAAGAGAGCTTGCTGAATTAACGAAGCATCTCCTGACGATGAAATCACCTGCAGATTTGATGATAAACCTCGTCGTGGTAGCTGTCATACCGGCAATAGGTGAAGAATTTCTATTTAGGGGATGTTTCCAGACGATCATCACCAGGATAACGCGAAATCAACATCTTGGGATATGGCTTGCAGCTGCGATCTTCAGCGCGATACATATACAGTTCCTTGGGTTTTTCCCAAGAATGTTTCTTGGGGCCCTATTCGGTTATATCTTCGTGTGGAGTGGAAGTATCTGGCCCGCGGTGCTGGCGCACTTCGTCAATAACGCTACCGCTGTAATCAGTGCTTACGTCATGCAATTAAAGGGTAAGTCGCTCGACAGTATGGATAATACTTCAACATCACTGCTGGAAGCATCGGTAAGTCTGTCTTTCGCCTTACTTATATGCTATACAATTTTTAAAATATCTAAACAGAAAAAGGAAGTACTGAATGACTAAAGGCTGGGTTAAAATTTATAGTTCATCTGACTTCTTCAAGTCTGAAATTGTTAGACAAGTGCTGATAGACCACGAGATAGATGCTGTAATCTTAGATAAACAAGGCTTCCCGTACAAATTAGGAGATGTGGAAGTTTACATACACGAGGCTAATTTTCAAAAGGCTATCGAGATCATTATTAGTAACGAATTATGAAAACCAGAGCAATAACAGGCTTTTTCTTTGTCTCAATTATGCTTGGGTCAGTTCTCTTAGGAGAAAAGACCTTCGCTGTCTTCTTCCTTATCTTAAGCATGCTGTGTCTGGACGAGTTTTACAGATTGGTTAAAAAAGATGTGCTTAGGCCTCAACGCATAACAGGCGCGCTCCTTGGCCTGAGCGTTTTTTCATCTGTATTGTACCAATTGATGAATGGCGAAACTCGTTACCTCCTGCTGATAGTACCGATCGCTGTAGCCGTCTTCATTTTTGAACTTTACCGGAAGACTAACAATCCTTTCCAGAACCTTGCCTTTACCTTTACGGGTGTCATTTTTACCGTCATTCCTTTTTGCTTTTATGCAGGAATCGGTTTTATAGAAGGCATTTACAATTTTCACTATTCTCTTGGATTCCTAATATTGTTGTGGTCCAGTGATACCGGTGCCTATCTGTTTGGCAGAAGCCTCGGTAAAAACAAACTTTTTAAGAGGCATTCGCCAAAAAAAACATGGGAAGGTTTCTTCGGAGGCATGATCGTGAGTTTGCTGGCAGCGTTCATACTCAGCACACAATTTACCGGCATATCCTATATCCACTGGGCGATAATATCGCTCATTATTGTGGTCGGAGGTACGCTCGGTGACCTCTGTGAGTCAATGCTCAAGCGCAGCTTCGATGTGAAGGACTCCGGAAGTTTACTTCCCGGGCATGGCGGCGTCCTCGATCGCTTTGATGGATTATTTATAGCGGCACCGCTGGTTTACGTATATTTGGTAATTTTTACAACATAGCTACATGGACCTCACACCCGAAAACAACAACGAAGAGAATGAAAAGGATCCGGTAAGATCTGATCGATCGCTATGGTATATGGCGATTGGCCTCGGACTGCTAATTCTTGTAATGGGCTATCTTACGCTGTTTGTGGATGATCCATGGAGTATATTTTCAAATGATAAAACGCCGGTAACGGTAATTGACGATAATTCCTTACTCGATCAGAACGCCTCGATGAATGATGAACAGGTACGGTCGTCGCTTGTGAAGTTTATAGAAGCTTTCTATCATGATCAGCGCAGGGGATATTTCGATCCGCCCAGTTATTTCGCGCCTTTAACAGAGACCTTCTACAACTACCATAATCTTGATTATACCCGCCTAAAGGATATCTATTGGAAGCGTATGTCTCAAGTAAGCAGTTTCAGCAGAACCTGGGTAGTTTCGTCGCTGGAATTCTCACGCGCAAATTCCAAGATAACGGCTACTTATTGGGCTAAGGAACGCTATTTTCGACCATCAGTGAGACAACAGTATTCTGCCGACCTGAAGTATGAAATGCGGATCAATGAAGAGGGTAAAATAGAATCTCTGACTGTGATAGAAACCCGAAACGAATCTGTTGTGCAGCTTGCACCTGATACGATATCAACTCCTCCAGACGAAGAGTTTACACCGGATATTGCGGTAGAAGCCCCTGCGGAAAATAAGATCTATGATATGGCTCAGGTTGAAGTAGAACCAGAATTCAACGGGGGACAGAGAGAATTGTCAAAGTATATTGCATCAAGCCTGAAGTATCCGGCAGCTGCCCGTCAGAATAATGTTCAGGGCAAGGTTTATCTTAGCTTCATTGTCGAAAAAGATGGCTCTATTGCAGATGTAAAGGTTCGTCAGGGAATAGGAAGCGGCTGCGATGAAGAGGCTGTTCGTATTTTGCAGGGTTCTCCCGCATGGAAGCCGGGATCAATCAAGGGTGCTTCCGTAAGAACCTACTGTATTTTGCCTTTAACCTTTCAGCTGCAATAAGAAAAATTTAAATTATAATACTTTGGATAATGGTTAAAAGCGCCATTATCCAAAGTAGATTTGCTCAAGTACTTCTATTGCATCGTCGAGGTTGCGAACTTCCTCCACCGCTAACCTCAGGGTTTTTTTAACTTCCCGAAGGTTACACCTCCGACCGTTTGCTTTAACAAACTGAAGAACATTACCGAACTGCGTGCTCTCAAAATAAGGAGACTGCTGATTCGATATGAAGTAGCCTTTGAGCGTATTTTTCTTTAAAGAAACCTTTTCAAATCCTATTTCTTTTCCCAGCCACTGAAGTTTAAGAGTCTTAAGCAACTCCTTAACCTGCAGAGGGACGGGACCAAACCTGTCTGCCAGCTGCTTTTCAAATGCCGAAAGCTGCTCGTCGGTCTCTAGTTTGGATATTTCCGTATAAAGATTATATCGCTCGGTAATATTCGTTACGTAACTATCAGGAATAAGGACTTCCAGATCCGTGTCTATCTGTGTGAATGATATAAGCGGTCTTGGCTTTTCATCTTTAAAAAGGTCTTTGAACTCCTCATCTTTCAATTCTATAATAGCTTCATCGAGGATCTTGTGATACATATCGAAACCAATCTCAGCGATAAAGCCGCTCTGTTCAGCACCCAGTAAATTCCCGCTGCCTCTGATGTCTAGGTCACGCATCGCGACATTGAATCCGCTGCCGAGGTCAGAGAACTCCTCAATCGCGCTTAGACGCTTCCTGGCTTCAGAAGTAAGAGTTGAAAGAGGCGGACTAAGTAAATAGCAGAACGCTTTTTTATTAGATCGGCCAACTCTACCCCGCATCTGGTGCAGGTCACTTAATCCAAACATGTGGGCATGATTGATTAAAATCGTATTGGCATTCGGAATATCCAGTCCCGCTTCGATAATGGTAGTAGCAACCAGAACATCATAGTCCCCGTTGATAAACTTAAGCATCACATCTTCGAGAGCATCCCCTTCCAGCTGGCCGTGGGCTATTCCAATGCGCGCATTCGGAACCAGCTTCTTAATCAGACCTCCCAGTTGCGGCAGATCGTTTACCCGGTTATGGATAAAGAAAACCTGTCCGTTCCGCTCCAGTTCAAACTCCACGGCTTCCTTGATCAGCGTATCGTTGAAGATATGCAGTTCAGTAACCACCGGCTGTCTGTTAGGTGGAGGGGTAGCTATGATAGAGAGGTCCCTCGCTCCCATGAGCGAAAAGTGAAGTGTTCGAGGAATGGGGGTTGCGGTTAGCGTCAACGTATCGACGTTCGCCCTGAGCTGCTTAAGCTTCTCTTTAACCCCGACACCGAACTTTTGCTCTTCATCGATGATCAGTAAGCCCAGGTCTTTAAATTTCACATCTTTACTTACCAGCCTGTGAGTACCTATCAGGATATCAATCTTACCTTCCGCAACCTTCTGCAAAGATTCCTTTACCTGTTTGCTGGTTTTAAACCGGTTGATATAATCGATATTGCAAGGGAAATCGTCAAGACGGGCTTTAAATGTTTTGTAATGCTGATGGGCGAGGATGGTCGTTGGAACCAAAATAGCCACCTGCTTACTATCCGCAACAGCTTTAAAAGCCGCTCGTACAGCAATCTCTGTCTTGCCAAATCCGACATCCCCGCATATCAGGCGATCCATTGGATGTGGAGATTCCATGTCCCTTTTTACGTCTGCTGTAGCCTTTTCCTGATCGGGAGTATCCTCATAGATAAACGAAGCTTCCAGTTCTGTCTGAAGATAAGTATCCGGCGGGAAGGCCGTCCCGTTTTGAGCCTTCCGCAGCGCGTACAGCTTGATCAGGTCCCGGGCAATGTCTTTAACTTTTTTTTTAGTAGTTTTCTTGAGCTTCTCCCAGGTATCGGTACCTAACTTATTCATCCGGGGCTGCGTACCCTCTTTTCCTGAATATTTGGATATCCTGTTCAGGGAGTTGATATTCACATACAAGAGGTCATTGTCTGCATACACCAATCGAATCATCTCCTGAGTCTTTCCATTGACTTCCACTTTTTCCAGTCCAGCATACTTTCCTATACCATGGTCAATATGGGTAATATAGTCTCCAGATTTAAGGTCTTTAAGCTCCTTAAGAGTGATAGCCTGCGACTTGGTGTATCCTTTTTTAAGCTTGTATTTGTAGTATCTGTCAAATATCTGATGGTCTGTGTAGCAGGCAATTTTCTGCTCATAATCCAGAAATCCTTCCCTGATCGATATATGAATCGGTGTGAATGTTATCGTACGATCTATATCGCTGAAAATAGTATATAAACGTTCAACTTGTTTTGAGGAATCAGTAAAAATATAGTTGGTTAACTTCTGAGCCTCATTCTGCTTGATGTTATGAATCAACAGATTGAAGTCCTTATTGAAAGAGGGCTGTGGTTTTGTATCAAATTCGATTACTTTTCCCGGTGAATAGAAGAACTGCTTTCCAAACTCGACTATTGCGAAATCCCTAAGCTGGTCTGCCAGAAGCTTGTCTTCGGTAAAGTTGAACTTAGGGTCTATCCACTCCTGGTTCTGTTGCTTATCCGCTACGCTGAGGCCTTTCCATAGTTCGGCAGCCTTCTTATATCCCGTTTTCAGGATATCAAGCGTAAACTGTACATCCTTAAACCAGATTGAGGTATTCGGATCGATGTATTCCAGGAGAGATATATTATGTTCAGTCAGAAATTTCGACTGCACATTCGGCACAATCGTAATGCTCTTGACATGCTCCTCAGAAAGCTGATCCTCAATTTTAAACGTCCTGATGCTCTCAATGAAGTCGCCAAAGAACTCGATTCTATACGGGAGGTCATGAGAAAACGAAAATATGTCAACGATGCCACCCCGGATGGAGAACTGACCTGGCTCATACACGAAATCTACACGCTCAAAGTCGTATTCGATGAGAAACTCGTTGATGAATTCAATGCTGAGCTTGTTGGATACCGCTATCTCCAGGGTGTTTTTCTCCAGAGAATCGCGATTGATGACCCTCTCAGCTAAAGCTTCAGGATAAGTCACGATCACCTTGCCGTATTCTGTAGAATGAATAAGCTCATTCAGAACTTCGGCACGAAGCAGTACATTGCCACTATCAGGCTGCGTAAATTCGAAGGGTTTGCGGTAAGACGACGGAAAGATCAATACCTCTTTCTCTAATAGACTTTCCAGGTCGCTTTGAAAATAGGCCGCTTCATCTCTGTCTGGCAATACAAAAAGCATATTGGTGTGCTGGATGAAGTAGGTTGCAGTAGCAACCATCGCATCACTAGAACCTACCAGTCCCTTTAAATGCACCCGTGGGCTCTTAGACGAATTTAATACCGAAGCGAGACTTTCAACTCTTGCGTCTTTTTTATACTGATCTAATATGTTCCTTATATTCACGTGTCTAAATCTTCACAAATATACATTTTCATGCAGGGATACTCCAAGACTGCTTATGATGAATGGAAAATTGCCCTTGCATAACTATAAACGCGATTGGTAGGGAAAATATGTTAAGTGTAAGGAACAATTCCTGATAACCGGATGTTAAGCATAACAATACATTTACTAAACATCTTAAAATATGAAAAACGCAGTCAAATACGGAGTGATAATAGGTCTTTTAAGTGGTGTATGGATATTCTTCCTGCATCTGATGGGTGTCTACGAAGAGCAGTACCCGAAGATAGACAAAGCTTCCTGGCTGGAATATGTTTCCGTCTTCATACCTCTTATAGGACTCTATCTGGGAATCAAAAGCTTCAGAAATAACTTTAACGGGGGACGTATGGAATTCTTTGAGGGAATCTTTGAAGGCTTTAAGATCATGCTTGTAGGAGGTATAATAGCAGCATTTTTTGTAGTTGTATACGTACAGTTCGTTAATAATGAACTGGGGGCCGATATTATGGGTCGCGTAGGAGCAGCCGGATTCGTTGGGGTGTTGTTTACATTATCTATTTCCTTACTTTTAATGAATAAACAGCGAAATCTATAAGTTGAAAATAAGTGGTCTGCTAATCGAGCTTGCTTTTTGGGTAACGGCACTGTGTCTTCTGGCCTTTGCCGATCTGGATTCAACTCCCCATCTTTCACTGTGTCCGCTAGCTAATTCCGGTTGGCACTGGTGCCCGGGATGTGGCTTTGGCAGATCCCTGATCGCTATTCTTCATGGTAATTTCATCAGATCGTTAGATTATCATTGGTTTGGTCTTCCCGGGATGCTCATTTTATTTCATCGAATAGTTTCTCTATCGATGAAAATAAAAGTAACTTTCCTGTCTAAATCAGTTATATGAATCTGCATAATCTTCTCTATGGTATTAGAGGAATCACACCGGAAGAATTTCAATTTCTTAGTCAGTTAACTACCGGAATGACCGATGAACAAGCACAGCGCTTTGTTATGCTTTACTCGGGCAAACGATTCAGCACGGACACTGTGCTACTTTTCACGCTTTTGGGCTTTATTGGTGTTGCTGGTGTGCAGCGATTTGCGACCCGTCAGATCGGTATGGGCATTTTGTATTTCTTCACTGCCGGTCTCTGCTTTATCGGTACAATTGTCGACCTGATCAATTACAGAAGCATAGCCAACGACTTTAATCAAACGGTGGCTGTCGAGAGCGCTCAGATGATAAAGATGGTTTATAACCGCTAGAGATCACACCTGTCAGCATTCCTGGCTAAATGTGTACTTTTGTCTGCTCAAGACAAATATTAATACAGAACTATGGCTCCACTATTTATAGCCGCTTTCATCAGCCTCTTAATGACAGGCTTTTTTTGCTTTAGCATCACGAAAACACTCTCTCATGTCGCGCCCGAAAATCAGGATATAAAACCTAAACTTATATGGCTGCTTCTCATTCCCGGCTTTAACTGGATCTGGAATTTTGTGGTTGCTACCAAGCTAAGTTCATCGTTAAAGAAGGAGTTGACGGCACGCGACTTTGATGTAACCGAAAGACCCACATTTATGCAGGGGATGCTTTATGCAGCAATATCCCTTATATCCGTTGTCCCTTCTGTGATGATCAGACTGTCTGCTAAAACTCCCGAAGAGATGATCAACGCCACTAAAGGCATTCCGGATAACGTAGCCATTGCTATTGAAATTATCGGCATCCTGCAGATCATCCTTTTTCTGACCTATTGGTCTAAGATAAGCTGGTACAAGAATGTCCTTGAGAAAGACGAGCAGAAGGAATATGAAGATAAGTGATATAACCCAATATCTGGAAGGCATTGCTCCTCTTTCTTTACAGGAAGACTACGATAACTCTGGCCTCATAGTGGGAGAACCTCATACCCTGGTTACTGCTGCGCTGATTAGTCTGGACTGTACCGAGGCTGTTATAGACGAAGCGATCAGCAAAGGCTGCAACTTGGTTATTTCCCACCATCCGATAGTATTTAAAGGCTTGAAAAGGTTCAATAAGAAGAATTACGTTGAACGAGCAGTGATGAAGGCTATTAAGCATGATATTGCTCTTTATGCCATCCATACCAATCTCGACCATGTAAGCGGTGGGGTCAATGCTAAGATCTGTGAAAAGCTGGGCTTACAAAACATGCAGATCTTGTCACCCAAGAAAAATCTACTGAAGAAGCTGGTCACATTCGTGCCCCTGTGCCACGTGGAACGGGTAAGAAACGCCGTTTTCCAAGTTGGCGCTGGACATATCGGAAACTATTCAGACTGCAGTTTTAATGTTACCGGAACCGGTACGTTTAAAGCAGGTGAGAATGCGGGTCCTTTCGCAGGAAAGGTAAACGAACTGCATCACGAAGAGGAAGTGAGAGTCGAAACCATTTATCCCGATTATCTGGAGCGCAAAGTATTGGTAGCATTACTTGAAGCCCATCCTTACGAGGAAGTAGCTTACGATCTCTACCCACTGTCTAACTCATTTTATCAGGCAGGAGCAGGCATGGTCGGAACTCTGCAGACAGCGACAGACGAAATGGAGTTTCTTCAATTCGCGAAGTCAGCCCTTGGTGCCAGGGTCATCAGACACACCGCGCTCAGAGGGAACCCGGTCAGACGTGTAGCCGTCTGCGGAGGCTCAGGAAGCTTTCTCCTGCAAGCAGCAATTTCGGCCGGAGCGGACGTATTTATCACGGCAGATTTTAAGTATCATGAGTTTTTCGACGCGGAGGGAAAAATCGTCATTTCAGACATGGGACATTTTGAAACTGAGCAATTTACGCAGGAGCTGTTATTTGATATTATTAAGAAAAAATTTCCTAACTTTGCAATCCATTTAACAGCAATAGATACAAACCCCATAAATTACTTAATTTAATGGAACAAACCGTAGAACAGAAGCTTAAGGCTTTATACGAACTGCAAACAATTCACACCAAAGTTGATAAGATCAGACAGGTAAGAGGTGAACTTCCAATGGAGGTTTCCGATCTTGAAGATGAAGTTGCCGGTCTTGAAACTCGTATACAAAAAATAAAAGCTGATCTTGATGATCTGGAGGACTCAATCGTTACCCGGAAAAACATGATTAAGGATGCTCTTGCTAATACAAAGAGATACGAAACACAGCTTAACGAAGTAAAGAATAACCGTGAGTACGATGCTATCTCTAAGGAGATCGAAATTCAGGGTCTTGATGTTCAGGTAAGCGAGAAGAAGATTAAGGAATTTAACTTCGAAATCGTTAATAAGACTCAAGTATACGAAAGAGCTCTTCTTGATCTTGAAGAACGTAAGAAAGATCTTGAACTGAAGAAGTCCGAATTGGAGAATATCACTTCTGAAACTCAGAAAGAGGAGCAGGAGCTTTCTGCTAAGGCTGCTGAAGCGGAGGTAAACATTGACGAAAGACTTCTTACTGCCTACAACCGTCTGCGTGGAAATGCTAAAAATGGATTAGCTGTGGTAACTATTCAGCGTGATTCATGCGCAGGATGTTTCAATCAGATTCCTCCTCAGCGTCAGTTAGACATCCGTCAGCATAAGAAGATCATCGTATGCGAGCATTGCGGAAGAATACTTGTTGATGAAGCGTTAAGCGGTGAGCACACCGAAGAAGGTGTTTTCTAAATAAAGAATAACGGATTTCTATCCGTTTCGTCTATATATAAAACGAGAGAGGCTATACTGTTTAAACGGTATAGCCTCTCTTGTTTTATATCAAAACAGCGAAGTCTGCCTGCCGCTGGCGGGAAGGAAGTGACTTAAATCAAAGTCCGGAAGCTGGTTATCCGGCATATACTTCTTCAGAGCGATAGCAAATAACGAGTGGATACTCTCCGCTATTTTACCATCGCCCTTCATACGCGTTCCCCATCTGGAGTCGTTTAGCTTGCCTTCGTGACATGATGCGATCATATTCAGCACCTTATTGGCCCGATCAGGATAGGCCTTGTGAAGCCAGTCAGTAAAAACTTCCGAAATCACTCCGTTTAGCCTCACGAGGGTAAACGACGCTGCCTTCGCGCCTTCGTTCGCTGCTGCTCTCACCAATGCGGGTATTTCATCACTGTTTAGTCCGGGGACTATAGGAGCAATCATGAGGTGTACCGGTATGCCCGCCTTGCTTAACGCTTGGATAACCTTCAAGCGGCTGTTCGCTGTCACTGTTCTCGGTTCCATCTTCTGTCTCAAACTTTCATTCAGCGAATTGATGGTTATTGATACATGAACAAGGTTGAGCCTGGCCAAAGGCTCCAGAATATCCAGATCCCGCACAATAAGATTGTTTTTACTGATGATGCTCACAGGATGCTTATATTTTAAGAAAAGTTTTAGTAGCTCCCTGGTAATACCCAGCTTCCGTTCGATGGGCTGATAGCAGTCGGTGTTTCCAGACAGCATGATGGGATGAGGTGAGTATCCCCGTTTATTGAAAAATGCTTCAAGCAGTTCTGGTGCGTTTCGCTTCACGATGATCTTACGTTCGAAATCCAATCCGGCGCTATATCCCCAATATTCATGCGAATTTCGTGCATAGCAATAGAGACAACCGTGTTCACATCCCTGATAAGGGTTCACAGAGTACATAAACCGAAGGTCCGGACTTTCTGATTTGCTGACGATACTTTTCGGATAAGTATCAATGAGCTGCGTAGCAGTATGTTCGTATAGCTCTTCATCTATCCCTTCAATATGCTCTTTTACGTACCGGATGCTTGAGAATTTGCTATGTGTATTTATTTGGGCTCCCCTACCCTTAAAGTATTCGTTATTGTTTTCATAAGGCATAGTTAAAAATACTAAAAATATTAGTAATACCCAACCTTATTTTATCACGTATTTATTTTATCTGAAACAAATAGGCTTGAATTTATATCTTATTACAAGCAATTACATTAATATGAGAATAATCATATGTTAGATAATATATTTTCAAGTAAGTTTGCGGCACGCATGAATTTTTTGAACAAAAGACAAAAAAAGTCAGGAGCTCAGAGCAGTACCTCACACATTCATCTATGAAGAAATCAGGTAAATACATTATTTCCAAAAAGATAGACGGGGTTTTCACAACCTTATATGATGTCTACCGATTCTTATTAAGATTCTTCAAAGAAGTGCTTTTTCCGCCCTATGAGTTTAAGGAACTGGTGAAGCAGTGTTACGATATCGGATATAAATCGTTACCCCTGATCACACTGACAGGCTTTATAACAGGATTAGTGTTCACTAAACAGTCGCGGCCTTCTTTGGCAGAGTTCGGTGCCGCCTCATGGCTTCCAAGTCTGGTATCCATTGCAATTATCAGGGCCCTGGCGCCACTCGTGACAGCACTTATCGCGGCAGGAAAGGTTGGATCGCAGATTGGGGCAGAACTGGGTTCCATGAAGGTGACTGAACAAATCGATGCGATGGAAGTATCCGGCACCAATCCTTTCAAATTCCTGGTCGTAACCCGCATGATAGCAACGACCTTTATGATACCCATACTGGCTATCTATACCGGGGTGGTGGCACTTGCAGGCTCATTTATCAATGTTACACAGAATGAGCAGACCAGTTTTTCTTCCTTCGTCGAAAGCTCCCTGCAAAACATATCCTTTCTCGACCTGTTTTCATCTGTTATAAAAGCGACGCTATTTGGCTTCACTATTGGAGCTGTGGGATGCTATCAGGGATATAACTCTTCAAAAGGCACGGAAGGCGTAGGTAAAGCGGCGAATTCTGCTGTTGTGGTATCCATGTTCCTCATCTTTATTGAAGAGATTTTAGTAGTTCAGGTAGTTAACGCAATACGCTGATGGAAAAACCTATTGCACCCGTCGATATGAGCGAACATCCTATTTCCATCAAAGGATTGAGGAAATCTTTTGGTGATCTTCATGTTTTGCGCGATATCGATCTGGAACTTTATAAGGGCGAAAACCTGGTAGTGCTGGGGCGCTCAGGGACAGGAAAGTCGGTATTAATCAAAATCGTATCCGGATTGCTTAAGCAGGACGCCGGTACGGTGAACGTACTCGGGCAGGAAGTCGACAAGTTGACGACAAAAGAACTGCAACAACTACGTTTAAAGATTGGGTTCTCGTTTCAGAATAGCGCGTTATATGATAGTATGACGGTTAAAGAAAATCTTGAATTTCCGCTGGTTCGGAACGCTCCGCATGTCACAAGAAAGGAGATCGACCACGCGATCGAGGAAGTACTCGAAGGAGTTGGACTGTCACAGGCCTTAAACCAGATGCCGTCTGAATTATCGGGCGGACAGCGTAAACGTATCGGTATCGCCCGAACGTTGATCATGCGGCCGGAGATCATGCTCTATGACGAACCTACTGCAGGGCTCGATCCAATCACCTGCATAGATATAAACAACCTCATAAATGAGGTTCAGGAACGATATAATACATCATCCATAATCATCACTCACGACCTGACTTGTGCTAAATCAACCGGCGACCGTATCATGATGCTACTCGATGGCCGGTTCGAGAAGACGGGCACATTTGAAGAAGTGTTTAATACAGAGGATGAACGCATTCAAACTTTTTATAACTATAATTTTACATCTTGATGGAAACTTCAGAAAATAAACGCTCAGTAATAGTTGGCATTTTTGTGTTCCTGGGTATTGTCCTGTTCGTAGCCGGTATTTTTACGCTTGCAGGACAACAAAAACGCTTTGTGAAGAGTATTGAGCTGAATGCAATTTTTGATAACGTAGCGGGTCTTAAAGTCGGAAATAACGTGTGGTTTTCCGGGGTAAAGATAGGCACTGTGAAGAAGATCGACTTTTACGGTACCTCTCAGGTCAAAATCAAAATGAACGTAGAGCAAGAAGCTCAGAAGTATATACATAAAAATGCTACTGCCCAGATCAGTTCTGAAGGGTTCATCGGAAACAGGATCATCGTAATAGAGGGTGGAAACATCAATTTACCCGTGGTCGAATCAGGAGACCGTCTTCATGTTAAGAAAGCGCTGAGCACGGACGCCATGCTGGAAGACTTGCAGGCAAACAACAGAAATCTGATTGAAATAACAGGAAATTTAAAGGTTATTAGCGGTAAGATGGCAAATGGCGAAGGCGCTATCGGAGCGTTGCTCACTGATTCGCTTATGGCCGGAAATCTGAAGAATACTATGGCTGGCTTGAACAGTGCGTCTCAGAATATTAACCGCACCGCTGTATCACTTAGCGCTTTTTCAAATAAGCTAAATACTAAGGGCGGTCTGGTAGATGAGCTGCTCACCGATACGGGAGTCTTCTCTCAGCTTGAAGGATCTGTCGGAAACATCCGGAAGCTCTCCGTTGCCGCTGCTTCCCTATCTGAAGATCTGAGCACAGCAGGGCAGAAGCTGAATGACAAGAACAACGCGATAGGTGTATTATTAAACGATCAGGAATCGGCAGCGAGCCTTAAAAAGACCTTGACGAATCTGGAAACCAGCTCCCAGAAGCTAGATGAGAATTTGGAGGCTTTACAACATAACTTTTTGCTTCGCGGATTCTTCCGCAAGAAGGCTAAAGAAGAAGAAAAGATGAAGTAAATAAAGGATGGTGCGGGCAGAAAACCCGTGCCATTTAAATTCCGAGATCCTCGCAGGCTTTTTCAGCTGCCAGCTTCTCGGCATTCTTTTTATTGTAATCGCGTCCCACGCCTCTGGTTTCACCGTCAACCAGCGCATTCACCGTAAACAGTTTCATGCTCTCACCTTCACCGTTAGGAACGATTTCAAAGAGAATATCCTTTCCCTGGCGCTGGCACCACTCAATAAGCTTACTTTTGAAATTTGTCTCCGTATTCTCAAGCGTAAGGATGTCAATATGCGGCTTGATTATACGCATCAAAAGGAAATTATGCGTGAACTCGTATCCTTTGTCCAGATAGATCGCCCCAATCAATGCTTCAAAAGCGTCACCTAAAAGGGAGCTTTGCTTTGTAGGGAAGTTGACGATGCGATTATCGTACTCAATGAGCTCATCAAGACCGAGCTTTTTAGCGAGCTGATTAAGGTTAACGCGACTCACAATCTTCGAGCGCATTTCAGTCAGAAAACCTTCTGTTTTGTAAGGATAGCGTTTGAATAGCTCGTCAGCAATGACAGCTCCCAGCACTGCATCACCCAAAAACTCCAGCCTCTCGTTACTGTTTTTCGTACCGTTCTTCAGGATGATGGCAACAGAACGGTGCCTGAAAGCCATCCGGTAAAGCTTAATATTTCCGGGCACAAAGCCAAGAAGGTTCCTCATCAAGGAAATGTACTTGCGTTGAGGAGAAAAATAAAGCTTATAAATTGAGGATATTGGCATTCGTGTGTTTGATCCATTTATTAAATGACAAAAGCCCGAAGTCGGTAATTAAGGCATTTAAAATAAATCCATCTTCCATGATAAATTTATCTCAAATGCAGATCAGACAGACCCGGGCCTTATGGCAATTAATAAATCCAGTTTAATCTTCGTACTTTCTAAAGATTACGGAAGCGTTGTGACCACCGAAGCCGAAAGTGTTGCTTTGAGCAGCACGTACGAGCCTCTTCTGAGCTGTATTGAAAGTTAAGTTCAGGCGTGGGTCAATCTCCGGATCATCAGTAAAGTGGTTGATTGTTGGAGGTATAATGTCATTTTTAACAGCAAGGATGGCAGCAATACTTTCCACGGCGCCGGCGGCTCCGAGTAAGTGCCCTGTCATCGACTTGGTCGAACTGATATTCAAGCGGTAAGCATCTTCACCATAAAGGGCTACAATGGCTTTAGACTCGCTCTTATCACCCAATCCGGTCGAAGTACCATGAACATTGATGTAATCTACGTCGGCAGTAGTCAGTCGCGCATCTTTCAACGCATTAGACATAACCAGCTTAGCACCTAATCCTTCCGGATGTGGCGCTGTGATGTGATTGGCATCAGCACTCATACCCCCACCGATAATCTCAGCGTAGATCTTAGCGCCGCGGGCAATTGCATGGTCAAGTTCTTCCAATATAATGGTTCCTGATCCTTCTCCCGCAACGAAACCGTCTCTGTCCTTATCGAACGGACGAGAAGCGGTAGCAGGATCATCATTCCTTGTAGAGAGTGCATGCATGGCATTGAAGCCACCCATTCCCGCTTCATTAATGATGGACTCAGAACCACCGGAGATGATTACATCAGCCATTCCCAGGCGGATGTAGTTAAAAGCATCAATCAACGCATTGGTTGATGAGGCACAAGCAGAAACAGTAGAAAAGTTAGGACCTCTTAAACCATATTTAATAGAAATATGACCCGGCGCGATATCCAGAATCATCTTGGGGATGAAGAAAGGATTAAATCGCGGAGTTCCGTCACCAAGTGCAAAGCTCGTTACTTCGTCCTGAAACGTCTTCAAACCTCCAATGCCCGAGCCCCAGATTACTCCGATGCGGTGGGTGTCAAGGTTCTCAAAATCCAGGCCGGCGTCTGCAACGGCTTCATCAGTAGAAACAAGTGCATACTGTACAAATGGGTCTAACTTTCTTGCTTCTTTACGATCAAGAAAATCTTCAGGTTTGAAGTTTTTAACCTCGCAGGCAAATTTAGTTTTAAATAAACTTGCGTCAAACCTCGTAATCGGAGCAGCGCCACTCACCCCATTGATCAGACCATTCCAATATTCGGGAACGGTATTTCCAATTGGGGTAAGTGCACCAAGTCCTGTTACTACAACTCTTTTTAGCTCCATTTATGTTTTGGCAGCGTGATTACTTTACGTTTTTTTCTAAGTAGGCAATAGCCTGACCTACAGTACCGATTGTTTCAGCCTGGTCATCAGGAATAGCTACATTGAACTCTTTTTCGAACTCCATGATCAGCTCAACGGTGTCTAGTGAGTCAGCTCCTAAATCGTTTGTAAATGATGCTTCAGGATTCACCTCACTCTCATCCACTCCTAATTTTTCCACGATAATTGCTTTTACTCTTGAAGCGATATCAGACATAGTTTCTATTTTTTATATGGTTATTAATTATCTGCAAAGAAAAATAAAATCTGATAAATATCAAACCTTTTTGTTTTTGGTTAAAAATGATCAACATCACATACCCAATGGCTATTGTTTTGTACCTTCGTGGCGGTTTCAGCAATCATTTTGAACAGATTTACTCTAAAATACGAATTAGATCTCGATTTTGTTTTAGTCGCGATAACATCTTCACTAAAAGATTATACGCTCGCCTTCAAGATCAATCGGCAAATATCACATGATTTTGCTCGTATGGAAGATTTATCTGTTCCCAATGCCAGCTCAGGTCACTCCTTCTTCTCCAGGTATTTTTATCAACTACCTGAATCTGAGACGGATCTCTTTTTGCTGGCAAACAAAGGTACGGAGGGTTATTTGATACCCGAAATGAAAAACGTAGATTACTTTATTTTAGTCAGGAATTTTATTGACCAGGAAGACCTGGATCATATGCTCGGAGGGATTAATCGCATACCCGAAGTGGTCGTGGCGGCAGAAGTTGATCCAGGGAAATTAAAATCTAAAGAAAATCTGATATTTTAGTAAATAATTAATGGTGTATAATGTACACCTTTACAAACATAATAGTTTAGGTTAAAATGAGACAAGTTCACAAAAGGACAAAGATAGTTGCCACCCTCGGGCCGGCTTCCTCCAGCAAAGAGACTTTGCTGGCCATGATCAAGGCAGGAGTAAACGTATGCCGTTTGAATTTTTCTCACGGAAGTCAGGAAGATCACCAGAAGGTGATTGATGTTATCCGCGAGATCAACCATCAGTACAAACTGCACGTGGGAATCCTGGCCGACTTACAAGGCCCGAAGATCCGGATTGGAATGGTTCAGGATGGCGGTATTAAGCTCGTAAACGGCAGCCAGATTGAAATTACAACGGAAGAAATGGTTGGCAACGATCAGCAGATCTACATTACCTACTCCAGCTTTCCAAGAGATGTACGTGCCGGCGAAATCATCCTTCTGGATGACGGAAAGCTGCAAATGCGCGTAATCGATACCAATAATAAAGACAAAGTTATTTGCGAAGTTGTACATGGCGGAATTCTTACATCTCGTAAAGGTGTAAACCTGCCTAATACTAAAATATCTATTCCAAGTTTAACAGAAGATGACTTGCATAACCTGGAATTCGCGCTTAAGAATGACGTAGAGTGGATCGGTTTATCTTTCGTTCGTACTGGCGAAGACATCATCGACCTGAAGCGCATCATCAACAGGAGCGGAAAAACTGCAAGGGTTATTGCGAAGATCGAGAAGCCAGAGGCTATCGAAAATATCGATGCGATTATTGCTGCTACCGATGGAGTAATGGTTGCCCGTGGTGACCTGGGTGTTGAGATGCCAATGGAGCAGGTCCCGGTTCTTCAAAAGATGATCGCAGCAAAGTGTCTGCAGGCCTCTAAGCCGGTTATCGTAGCGACACAGATGTTAGAAAGTATGATCACTACACCTCGCCCTACCCGTGCAGAGGTAAATGACGTAGCGAACTCTGTGCTTGACGGAGCTGACGCAGTGATGCTAAGCGGTGAAACTTCAGTGGGTGAATTCCCAATCATCGTTATTGAGACCATGAGTAAGATCATCAAGAATATTGAAGAAACAGCTTATCCGTACCAGACACCTAAGAAATTAGACGAAAGTTCTCCTCGTTATATGTCTAATGCAGTTTGCGGTTCTGCCGTTTATCTATCTGCGAAGACCAATGCAAGAGGTATCGTAGCCATGACTTCTTCAGGCTATACCGCTTTTGAAATATCAAGTCACCGCCCGAAAGCAGGGACCTATATTTTTACTAACAACAAAGGACTTTTAGGTACTCTCAGCTTGCTATGGGGTGTAAGAGGATTTTATTACGATAAATCAGAGTCTACTGATCAGTCTATCAGTGATGTGAATCGTATCTTGAAAGAAGAAAAAATGATTATGCCAGGTGATGTGATCATCAATACAGCTGCAATGCCGATCGAGAAAAAGGGTAAAACCAACATGATCCGTGTAACAACTGTTGACTAATAGTTATCACTTAATAAACAAGGGGCTGTATCTGCTAAGGATATAGCCTCTTGTTGTTTATGCCCTCTTGAAGAAATAATCTGCGGTTTAGAAGAAAACGACACCCGCTTCCCCGCTTGGAAATGCACCTTGCTTTCCTCTTCTTTCGGTCGTTTCTTCGTGGTTATTATCGCCGTCGTTGTCATTTTCTCGTTCCTTCGTTCCTGCTCCCGCAGCAGCCGGTTACCTTCATAACACATGTTATTAATGGATGCTCCTCTTACTTGCTGCGCCTCGTTGAGCTCCATATTCACAGGACCCGCAGGATATTCTCCCGGTTCTTCCGCGTGGAAAGCAGCGATGATCGAACAGGGACTGAACTCCTTGCTGTTGAGCAATACATAGCCTTCTTCCATCCGGGTTTCACTATAAGCCAAAAGCGATACGCTGAGCATCAGCAGCTGATCGGCTTCCGGCCGGGTTTCAAAGCGGATTTCCTGGGCTTCCAGCTTTCCCTGCCAGCGAAACTCCACATCTTTCACTTCCAGATATTCATAGTACTCCTTCCGGAAGTTGAAGCCGATCAGACTGAAACGGAGGCGGTACTTGCTCACTGGTTTACTGATGCTTAGCGGTACCTTCAGGTCGGTTTTGGCGTTTAAGGCCCCCATGAAAACGCTTAGGCGACCTTCCTCATCCCGCTCCACCCGCTGGCTAACCTGCAATACTTCGCTCATCCGGCTTTTGATATTAAAGTCCATCCCGATGAGGCTCTCCAGGTCCGCATCATGCAGGTCACGCTGACCAACGCTTCCTGTGAGGCTATCCCGAAGACCCCGGTACACCAGCTGCGTGCTGCGGCTCACCGCCTCGCCGTCCCGGTGCACGTAGGCCGGCTCGAAGGCCTGCCTGATCACTGCCGCCGTCGTACTGGAGAGACCAAACTCCGTGGAGGCCTGGATGCTGGCACTGGTCTGTTCGAATTTGCGGGGTTTCCCCTGGATGATGTTCATTTCGCGGTACCCGCGATATACAACGGAACCTGCCTTGCCGCGAACGATTCCTTTCTTGTCTACTTTTGCCATAACCTTGTTTGATTTGGAGAACAAGGTACCGCGGCAGAAAACCTGTGACGATTTTTTCGCCAAAATCGACAAAATTTTATGGATTTTTTAAAATTCCGTACCTCAAAAGCAGTCAAGCCTCGCTTAGGCTGAGCTTAGTACTTCTTTATATGAAGAGCTATATGTACGGATGAAAGCCAGGGATAAGTCCGACCTTACTATTCCCAGGTCGGACTTATCACGGCAAAATGAGTGGCTATTAACGGCTGTATATAAGCGCGGTCTTGACTGGACGACTATCCGTAGACCAGTTGGAGTGCGCTTATTCTATCGAATCCCTTCGTTAGATGAGTCATTGACGCACTTGAGGCCCGTAGTCGTCATAATCCATTCCGAAGGTGTTTCCCACTCACTGTCTTCGGGCAGGCAATCACGAAGATTTATGTCTCGTATGATCGAGTTTATTTCCCCATCAAAGATTAGCCGGGTATTTAAAGGAACTTTCAAAGTAACCTTTACTTCCTGATCCCGGTAAGCTTGTTGAGGTGGAAAGTGGAGGTATTTGTCGAGTGTAAGGATAGAATCGGCTTGAACGAATTCGTAGCCACTCTTCTGAGCGTTTCTAAGCGCAGACTCGAAATCGCGACCACGAGCCGAGAAATCCCTGACAATGAATGCTGTACTATCATCGCTTCTTTCGACATACAGTTTAATTTCACCAATATCGCTGGCCATCTTTACCTTTCCATTTCTGCCGTTAAACGTAACGTTGTAGTTGAGGCTATCATTCTTCGAGAAGAACCGCTGTTTATTGAGTTTAATATGGTAGACGGGATAGGCTTTCATAAGCGATTGTTGTTCGTACCTGGCTTCTGACTTGAACTCAGACCCGACCTTAGCACCATAGAAGACTGCTATACCCAAGCCAGTAATCCAGATGATCAGCAGCGCAAACGATGTCGTCTTTCCGGTTATTTTCCTGTTAAACAGTACCCGGAGAGCAAACAAGATAAGTGCGATTAGCGGAATGACGATTAATATCGCGGCACTAAAATAGATGGGCGACTGATAATCGGGATTAATGACATTAAAGGGGAAGGTGTCCAGCTCATGTCCGTCGAAGAATCCCATGATGAAAAGTAATCCCAACAATGAGCTGAATAACAAACTGCAGCAGACGAATATTACAAAAGCACCGACAATTTTAAAAATGATTCCAAGAACCTTTGTAAGGAAGGTTCCTGTTCTGTCGCCAGCTTCCCTTAGAAAATCTTCAGTAGCATTCAATCCGGGTCTTAGCTGAGTTCCAGCCTGGTTTAGGTTTTGCTGAAGCGCATCAATTTCTTCATCCAAATTCCGTTTAAAATTTTGCAAGTTGATGGGTTCCCCCTTCATAGCCATCCTGTCGGCTCTGGTTTTAGCTCTTGGTGTAACCATCCATAGAATGAGATAGACAATCAGTCCTGTTCCCCATAAGATGGTAGCAAGAACTGCGATAAGTCTTACCCATTTTGCCTCGATATCAAAGTAATGCCCCAGTCCGGAACATACCCCCCCAATCATGCGATCTTCCGGATCCCGGAAAAGAGAGCGGTGTGCAGTACGCATTTCATTGAAGGGTTGATCGTCAAACTCAACATCGAAATCGTTCACATTGCCCATTCTCGCAGTGATATCGACAACATCCTGTTGCACAATCACTTGTTTACTTTGTTCTGTAAGGCGTTCAGTGAACATTTCGGCCAGGCGATTTTCTATATCCTGAACAATTTCTTCGTTGTCGGTTGAGTAAGCAAAGTGGCGTTTTACCTCGGTCATATATGACCGGAGGATTTCGTAAGCGTCTTCCTCTATATGGAAAACGATACCGTTTATATTAATGATAATGGTCTTATTCATGGGATTAGGCGTTTGAGGTTTCGTTATTTTGATTTGGTCGGCCCTGCATGGACACGTTTACTGCATATCGTAGTTCTTCCCACGTTAGATCCAGCTTGCTTAAAACATCCCGGCCAGCTTCGGTAAGCTGATAGTATTTTCTGGGTGGTCCGGAAGTCGACTCGATCCAGTTATAGCTCAGGAGCCCGTTGTTTTTCAATCGGGTTAGCAGTGGATAAAGAGTTCCTTCTACGACCAGCATTTTCGCTTGCTTAAGCTCATTTATTATATCGGAGGCGTAGATCTCACCCCTTGATATAATAGAGAGGATGCAGTACTCTAAGATACCTTTCCTCATCTGGGTTTGCGTATTCTCTACTATCATATCACAAAGATATATGTTTTATATACTACTATGCAATACATAGTAGTATATTTTTTTAAATATTTTTATTTCGCTATCATATCCGGTTAATGGTTTCTAAAGCCCGGGCGGAAAATTTCTAGCTCAGAACGCCCATGAAATTGAGGAATTATTAAAAATTTTGCTTAAACGCGTGATAAATTGAAAATTAAATCATTAAAAATTTGATTAGTGGAAAAAACTAACGATTTTTATGACTTAATCATTAATTTAAAGAGAACAATGAAGCAAATTCTATCAAGTTTGTTCATCTTGTTGCTGTTATGCACTAGCGTAATTGCGCAAGATCGTACCGTAACAGGTACTATTAAAGGAAAGGATGATGGGCTGCCCCTTCCGGGAGTTAGTGTCAGAGTAAAAGGCACGACTATCGGAACTCAATCAGGAGCTAGCGGCCAATTTTCCATTCAGGTTCCGGGAAACAATGCGGTGTTGGTATTAACTTACATTGGTTATTCTACACAGGAAGTTTCTGTCGGATCAAGATCAGTTGTAAATATCAGCATGTCTTCTGATGCTACGCAGTTAGGAGAAGTCGTTGTTACAGCTCTTGGTATTTCAAGAGAAAAAAAGGCTTTAGGTTATGCAACTCAAAATGTAAGCGGTGAGTCGCTGACACAAGGAGCTGGAACTAACCTGGCAACTGCCATGCAGGGAAAGGTTTCGGGAGTTGAAATCGCCCCATCATCAGGAATGCCGGGTGCATCTTCCAAGATAACCATTAGAGGATCCCGTTCTTTTACAGGTAATAATACTCCGCTTTATGTAGTGGACGGTATGCCAATCAGCTCGGCAATTGATATGAGCACTGAAAATTCAGTTACAGGTACTGACTTTGCCAACCGGGGAGTAGATATTGATCCGAATGACATCGAGAGCATAAATATATTAAAAGGACAGGCAGCTTCTGCTCTGTACGGTATGCGTGCGTCAAATGGTGTAATCGTTATCACAACCAAAAAAGGAAAAGGGGCAACAGGAAAACCTCAAATATCTGTTAATTCAACGACATCGTTTGATGAAGTAACCGTTATACCTGATTTCCAAAAGGAATATGCTCAGGGTACGAATGGTGGCTATAATCCAACTCAGTCATTATCATGGGGACCGCTGATCGATGAACTAGCTAATGACCCAACGTATGGTGGTAATACAAACAACGCGTACACTAATGGTAGTGATGCCTATAAAGGTCAGTATTATGTAAGACAACGAGCTTTGGCTGGATTGGATCCATGGGCGACACCACAAGCGTATAATAACACCAAAGATTTTCTTAAAACCGGTGCTACTTTCAGTAACGCAGTAAACGTGGCAAACGCTTTTGATAAAGGGAACTATGCTTTCACTTTAGGTAATACGAATTCAAGTGGTATTATTCCTTCAACCGGACTTAATCGTTACAACGCTAAGTTGGCCGGAGAAGCAAAGCTTCATGATAACTGGACAACAGGATTCTCCGGAAATTTCGTTTCGTCAAAAATCAGAAAGCAGTCTTCTGCGAATAATGGGGTTTTAGCTACAGTTTACGGAGCATCGCCAAGTTATGACCTGAAGGGTATTCCTTCGCACATTGCAGGCGATCCATACACGCAGAATACTTATCGCGGAACAAGTGGATTTGATGCAGCTTACTGGGCTGTTGACAATAATAAATTTACAGAGCGAAACAACCGGTTTTTTGGTAATACCTATTTGCAATACTTTACAGATCTAGGTACTGACAATCAGAAACTTACTTTTAAATACCAACTGGGTGTAGACTCTTATACGACCAATTACTCTGATGTATGGGGTTATGGTCATGCAAACGCTCTGGGCGAAATCTACCAGTATAGTTATAATGTTAATGAATTCAACTCATTGGCTACAGCCATGTATAGCTGGAATATCAATGATGACTTGGTTTTTGATGCATTAGTGGGTAATGAATATATTGACAGAGCAACTAAGTACGATTATGCTTATGGTGCAAACTTCAACTTTTCAGGTTGGAACCATATGGATAACGCATCGAACTATAACGCACAGGAAGAGTACAGAAAGAAACGTACTGTTGGTACATTCGCAAACGTGTCTTTAGGATTTAAGGATATGTTATATCTGAATCTTACCGGAAGAAACGACGTAGTATCTTCGATGCCAAGAAACAACAGGTCATTCTTCTATCCTTCTGCTTCATTGGGATGGATATTCACCGAGCTTAATCCACTTAAAAACAACTTCCTGACCTATGGTAAGGTACGTGTTTCTTATGCTGAAGTAGGTCAGGCTGGAGATTATTTTGATTCTTACTTCTCTACACCGGTATATGGTGGAGGTTTCTCTTCTGGAACGCCAATCTTGTATCCGATAGGAAGTGTTGTCGCATATACTCCTAATGCTACAGTATATGATCCTAACCTGAAGCCACAGAATACACAGTCATACGAAATTGGTACAGACCTTGGATTTTTGAATGGAAAGGTTACTTTAGGATATACCTTCTCGAGACAGAATGTGAAGGATCAGATATTCTCTGTTCCTTTGGCTGGATCGACTGGCTCATCAGCGATTGTTACCAACGGTGGATCTATCCATACCAACGCGCACGAGTTAACAGTTGGAGTTAAGCCGATTGATAGAGAAAACTTCAAGTGGGATTTCGGTTTCAACTTCACTAAGATCGACAACTACGTAGATGAACTAGCTACTGGAGTAAGCAGTATTTTCCTTGGTGGTTTTGTTGAGCCACAGGTACGTGCAAGTATTGGAGAGAAATTCCCGACGATATACGGTATCAGCTACTTAAGAAATGACGCAGGTCAGATTGTTGTTGATGCGAAAGGTATGCCTCAGGTAGGCGAGGAGACTGTTATCGGTCGCGTTGCTCCTGACTTCCAATTAGGCTTCAATACCTCTTTCGAACTATACAAATTTAGAATTGGTGCTGTATTAGACTGGAAGAACGGTGGACAAATGTATAGCGGTACTGCTGGTTTGATGGATATGTATGGTGTGAGCCAGTATTCTGCTGATCTTCGTAAGCCAGGTACTACGTTTATGTTCCCGGAAGATGCTGTAAAGGTTACCGGAACTGATGCGCAAGGAAACCCGACGTATGCTCCAAACGATATTATGATCAAGGGCGAGGACGCTCAGGCCTACTTCCTGAATCTTAATAACATCTCTGAATCTATGATTTACGATGCTTCGTTTGTTAAGCTTAGAGAAATTTCACTTGGTTATCCGGTACTGGCAAGAAAAGGATTGAATGTCAATTTAAATGCGTTTGCAAGAAATATATTGGTATGGTCTAAACTTCCTGGACTTGATCCGGAAGCATCTCAGGGAAATACGAATATGACAGGTGCATTTGAACGCTTTTCACTTCCTGGAACATCTAGTTACGGTTTAGGTATAAACGTTAGATTTTAAAATAATCACATGAAAGTTATTCAAGACTTAAAAAAATATTCATGGATTCTGATGGCTACCGTGCCATTGGTATTCAGTAGTTGTTCAGAGGATATCATGGACGACATCAACAAAGATGTTAATCACTCGGTTGATGCACAGGCGAAATTTATCCTTGCCGACGTTATTACAAGAACGGCATTTTCAAACCAGGGTGGCGAAGGAAATACATATGCGTCTGCATATGTGGAGCATGAGGTTGGAACTCACAACCAGTTATTTTATGCTGAGATGCGTACAGCTCAACCTAGCTCGGCGTCCACATATAACAATACATGGGGTTCTCTTTATACTTCTCTGAAGGATGCGAAACTCATTATTGAAAAGTGTTCGGAAGGCGGTCCACAAGCTGGAAATTATGTTACAAAAGGAATGGGAGAAGTTCTGGCGGCGTATAATTTGGCATTGATCACGGATCTGTATGGTGATGCACCGTGGACTGAGGCTGGCGACTACAGAATCAGCTTCTCTCCAAAAGTAGATAAACAAGAGGTTATTTATCAGGCGATCATGTCGTATCTGGATAACGCGATTGTTGATTTGCAGAAAACAGACAGTCATGCCTCAGGCGGTCCTGCTCAGTATGACCTTTTATACGGGGGTAACAAAGCGAAATGGCTTAAGTTCGCTTACGGATTAAAGGCTCGTTATACTATGCGTTTGCTTAAACGTTCAACAAATGCTCAGGCTGATCTGCAGAGTGTAATTGATAACGCGAATCTATCTTTTGCATCTGCGGGAGATCAGGCAGCGTTTGGAATATACGACGCTAACAATTTAAACCCAACGTTTGACTTCCAGTGGAGCCGTGACGGTTTAGCGGCTAGCCGTAGTTTGGTTGATAAGTTCATTGAGCGCAACGATCCAAGACTTCGTCGTTCATTTGTAGGTGCTGATTGGGTACAGTTAGCGGACGTAAAACCGGGTACTGAAGATTACGAGCTAATGGCGCCTAATGGTGCAAATGAGGAGCAGCAGTATTATTATCATACCTCCGCGTTCATGTTCTCTCAGACAGCACCGACTTTGTTGCTTAGTTATCATGAGATCTTGTTTTTGAAGGCAGAAGCTCTGGCAAGACAAGGTGCAGCAACTTCGGTAGTCGCGCCTGTTGTTAAG
Organism: Arcticibacter pallidicorallinus; assembly: GCF_003002875.1. Taxonomy (GTDB): domain Bacteria; phylum Bacteroidota; class Bacteroidia; order Sphingobacteriales; family Sphingobacteriaceae; genus Arcticibacter; species Arcticibacter pallidicorallinus. Next base: position 348,596 of record NZ_PVTH01000003.1, on the reverse strand, counting down.
GATGCGGTTGTAGCGGCAATTGCTAATACAGAGGTGTCTGTAGCAGCTGCGTTTAAAGCGCCAACTGTTGCTACTTATGGCGGTTTAGAGGAGACTACCGAAGCGATAACTCCTACAGAGGCAGGAAGTTATTTTGATACGAGCGTAGCGCCATTGTTGACTGCAAATCCATTGAAGGAAATAATGAATCAGAAGTATCTTGCGTTCTTCGGAGCGTCAGGAGAGTCTGTAGAAGCATACAACGATATTAGAAGATTAAAGGGTCTGGGAGAAAACCTGATTGTTTTAAAGAACACCAAAGAGTTTCCATTGAGATTTACCTATGGTAACGATGACACAACCACAAATCCGAACATCCAAGCGTTATTTGGCAACGGACAGTATGTATATACTGAAGCGGTCTGGTGGGCTGGAGGAACTCGTTAATAAAATCCAATAAGATCGAAGAGTATCCAAACTTCAATCAATAAAAAAAGGGTCGCCGAAAGGCGGCCCTTTTTTAGTTTTAGGGAATAAATTGTTGGCGGATCCAGCTATAAGGGCACTTTTCAAATGAAATAATTATAGCTTTCCTTTAATCTTTTATTAAAGCATTAAAGTTTTGAGCAAATAAGTTTGAAAAGTGAAATAAACTCACCATTTTTATGTTTCAATCATTAGTTAAAGAAAGTATATGAAGAAAATTCTATCAAAATTGTTCGTCTTGTTGCTCTTATGCACTAGTGTAATGGCGCAGGAACGTACCGTTACGGGTACAGTCAATGGAAAGGACGATGGCTTTCCCCTACCGGGAGTTAGTGTTCGAGTTAAGGGAACTACAGTAGGAACTCAAACGGGAGCCAATGGGCAGTTTTCCCTAAAGGTGCCTGCGAACAATTCCGTATTGGTGTTTACTTACATTGGTTATGCTTCTCAAGAAATCGTAGTGGGAAACAAATCCAATCTTATTGTTTCTTTGGCCCTAGACGATAATCAATTAAACGAGGTAGTTGTTACTGCCCTCGGTATTGAGCGGGATTCAAGATCTTTGGGATATGCTGTTCAGACCGTTAAAGGTGACGAAATATCTCAGCGTGCTGAATCAAACGTATTAAATACGCTTCAGGGAAAAGTTTCAGGTGTGAACATCGGAAGTTCTTCTGGTGCGCCAGGAGCCTCTACTAATATTAACATTAGAGGTATAACGTCTTTCAATGGTAGCAATCAGCCGTTGATAGTGGTCGACGGGATTATTTTCAGTAATGACACTGATAACAGCCAGACGACGCTATTTGGTTCAACTCCTTCAAACAGGTTGAACGATATCAATCCGGAAAGCATAGAATCAATAAATATTTTGAAGGGCCCGGCAGCATCTGTTCTGTACGGATCGAGAGCTTCAGCTGGTGTTATTGTCATTACAACAAAGTCAGGTAAGGCACTTGGAGGGAAAACAGAAGTAACATTTAGTTCTTCAGTAAATCTTCAGAACGTTAGCTACTTACCGAAGCTACAAAACAGCTATGGACAGGGAGCGAATAATAACTTTGTTAACAATTCGACAAACTCTTGGGGACCTGCGTTTGGAACTCCGGGATACGAGAATGTAACGACATCGTGGGGGGAAAGTGTTCCATATCAGGCATATCCAAATAACCTGAAAGATTTTTTCCAGACAGGTAAAATGTACCAAAACTCTTTAAACCTCGCATCGGGTGATCAAGACCGTAATTTCACGGTGGCTTTGTCAAGCACGTTGCATAACGGTATTGTTAAAGAGAGTGATTTTAACAGACATAACGTTCAGATTGGTGGAAATTCCAAACTTAATAACGGGATCAAACTAGGTGGTACTATTACCTATGTGAAGACTTCTCAAAGAAACTCGACAACGGGTAACGGCGGTAGTGCTTTCGGGCAGATTAACAGAATCCCGAGAAGCTATGACTTGATGGGAATGCCTTACAAAGATGAGTTAGGAAGGAGCATTTTTTATTCAACCAGCGGTCAGAATCATCCATTGTGGAGTTTAGAAAATGAATTCCTTACTAGCAATGTAGATAGAGCTTTCGGTAATTTGAGTATCGGGTACGATTTTGCTGATTGGTTAAATGTTAGTTATCGTATTACTGCAGATACGTATACAGACAGACGTAAGCAGATTCAACGAATCGGCGCAGCAAGAGCTCCTCAGGGTCAATTAGATGAAGATCTAAGATTCAGGGCAGAACTGAACGGTGACCTTTTAGTAACAGCGAAAAAGAGTGATATTTTCACTTCAGGATTAAACGCGACAGTATTATTGGGTCAAAATATCAACCAGAGAAAGTTTCAACAATCGGGCGTGTTAGCAGAGTCGCTGACAATTCCAGGATTTGACAATGTAAGTAATGGTTCCGTATTTAATCAATCCTATGAAAGCAATACAACAAGACGGTTGCTAGGTTATTACGGACAGTTGTCTATGGATTACAACTCATACTTGTTCTTCGAACTTTCTGGTCGTGTGGATCAATCATCTACTTTACCATCTAAGAACAACTCCTATTTTTATCCTGCTGCTTCATTAAGTTTTGTGCCGACTGATGCATTTGATATTAAATCAGATGTATTATCCTACCTTAAGTTCAGAGCGAGTGCAGCTAAAGTAGGTAGAGATGCAGATCCATACTTGTTACAATCCGTATATGTACAAAGTTCATTTGGAAATAACGTCGCTGATATTGTATTCCCAATATCGGTTGGCGGTTCAAGTATCCCTGGTTTTCAGATCAGTTCACGAATCGGTTCTGAAGATCTTACTCCGGAATTTGTAACCTCTTACGAAGCTGGATTAAACGTGGGCTTTTTGAGGAATAGGCTTGGATTAGACTTTACCTATTTTTATACCAAGAGTACAAATCAAATCTTTAATGTTTCCGTTTCGAGCGCTTCCGGATATGATACGCGTACAACCAATATTGGTGAGATGACTAATAAGGGTATCGAGGCGCAACTTTCTGCTACGCCGATAAAGTCAAGATCTTTCTCATGGGACATCCTGGCAAACTTTACTCGGATCAGAAACAAAGTTGTGGATATCGCTCCTGGCGTAGAAACCTCTGATATTGATGGTGATGCCTTCAGTGGAATTATACCGTCTATAGCCAAAGGCCATCCATATGGAGTTATTATAGGAACGGCAAATACAAGAAACGAAAATGGAGACTTGTTGATTAATCCAAATACAGGGTTATTTGTCCCAGGAACTGCGGGACAAGTCATTGCTAATCCTCAACCAAATTGGATAGGTGGTCTGACCAACACCTTCAAATACAAAAATTTCAGCTTGTCTGCATTAGTTGATGTTAGAGAAGGTGGAAATTTATATTCCTTCTCTCAGGTTGATGTAAGAAGTGGTGGTTCTTGGGAGCCTACTGGTGTAGACAGAAATCAACCTCGTATATTACCTGGCGTTATCGCAAATCCAGACGGAACTTTCCGTCCGAATAATATTCAGATTAGTGCTCAGTCTTATTGGTCTGGTATAGGCGGCTTAGCATCTGAAGGAGCTGTGTTTGATGCCACTGCATATAGATTGAGAGAGGTTACGCTGAGTTATAACCTGCCATCGGCACTGCTTAGCAAGACGCCGTTTGGTAGTGTCACTTTCGGATTAAGTGGTCGTAACCTTTTGTTGTGGGCACCGGGCTTCCCGGGTGATCCAGAGTTGAACACTCAAGGAGCTGGTAACATCCAGGGATTGGATCTAAACGGTATTCCAGCTACAAAAAACTACGGGTTTAACCTAAGAGTTACATTTTAATTAGAGAATGATGAAATTTAAGATTTTCAATAAAATAAAGGCAATAGGTTTATCATCAATTATTTTGATATCAACCTCATGCTCCGATTTTTTAGACGTGAATGAAACGCCTAATAATCCCACAGCTGTACCTCCGTCTGCATTATTGCCTACTGCATTATCAGGAAGTGCATTTGCGAATTCAAACGAATTGAATCGTTTCGCGTCTACTATCATGAGTGTGACCTATGGTGCAGCAAACGATCCTGCAGCTTGGGATATTTATAATACCGACGGTGCGGATTTTGGAAACCAATGGCGTTTTGAAATATATAATGGCGCTCTAATCAATTACGAGCGTTTGTTGGAGACATCTGAGGATTTGAACGCTAACTCCTATAAAGGGATAGCAAAAATCATGAAGGCCTACACATTTGCTTTAACGACAGATTCTTGGGGAGATGTTCCTTACTCAGAAGCATTACAAGGGGATGCAAATCCACAACCACGAATTGATTCACAAAAGGACATTTATCTGGGTAACCCAAGCTCGAATATTCAAAGTTTATTTGACCTGGTAAAAGAAGGTTTAAGTGACTTAGATAAGGAAAGTAGTGTTGATCCAGGGGTTGATGATATAGCGTATGGTTTCCCTCAATATTCTGATAAAATTGCAAATTGGAAGCGTGCCGGCAATTCACTTCTTTTGAAGTTAGCCATTCAGATTAGTCGCGTTGAGCCGGAAAAAGCCAGACAAATCATAACCGAAGTTATTCAGGGGAATAATTATATCGTTAATAACTCACAGGATCTGACGATAAAGTTTGGTGGACAGGTTGGTAGTCAGGCTCCAACTCATACTTATACTAACGTATCTTCTTTTCGTAACGACTTGATGATCAGTACACGTTTTGTTAATCTATTGAAGGGATTGAACGATCCAAGATTACCAAAGTTTGTAACTAAGCCCGGAACAGATTATGTTACTGTTGACAACGGTGCTAGAGGACTTACCTTACCGGCTACGGCAACGTGGTCGCGATTCAGTTCTTATGTAACAGGTGTTAACGGAGAGGGCCCGGTTCGACTATTGGCAAACTTTCAAAGAGCGTTTATATTAGCTGAAGCCGCGGTAAGGCTTGGAACTCCCGGAGATCCTCAAGCTCTTTACACTGAAGGTATCAGGGCGTCAATGTCTTCTGCTGGTCTTACAGAGTCTGAAATCGACGGGTATTTTGCAGCGAATCCACAGGTTGTTACTTTGAGTGGAACGACTGAAGATAGAATACGTCAGATCATAACTCAAAAATATATTGCGCAATATGGAAATGGACTTGAGCAGTGGAACGACTGGAGAAGGACTGGATACCCTGTTTTGGCCCAACACCAAAATGCAGTTGGGGTTGATGGAACAAGGCCTGTAAGAACTCCATATATTAATGAGGAGATTAGCAGAAATCCAAACTTTCCAGACAACGTATATTCCAACGTTAAAGTTTGGTGGGATATTGATTAATTATTTTAAACGAATCAAATGAAAAGAATTTTAATATTACTCTTTATTATAGCAAGTGGATTGACATCGTGCGACAAGGACTATGGGACTTTTAACAGTGATAATAGGCCCGAAATCCCGGTAACATTTCCTGATGCAACTACATTTGGCTTCAATCCTTATATTACCTATTCATTATCGTCAGGTAAGGAAATTGAATTAAAGATGTCAATTCCTGCAACATCTGGCCGTACTATAAAGGAAATTACCAAAGTGGCGGGAGGAACAAGTAGTGTGAATGCGGCCAGTCTTAACGCATCAACCTATATAACGAGCCCAATTGCGGTAAATTCGACTGAATACGTTTTCAAGACCACTCTTCAGGAGTTTATCTCAAAAGCCAAGGTTACTCCTGTCGCGGGAGGAGAGATTGCATTTATGTTTTTGATCACTCTCGATGACGGAACGACCATCATTCCGGTTCAAGTTAGGGCTAGAATAGTAGCTTAGCAATAACATACTGTATTTAGACGGCCAGAATATTCTGGCCGTTTTTTTTTGTTCATTATATCACCAGATTGGAGTGCTCATAATGTATCCGAATAAAGCGATTGCCACACTGGAGATCTGCTTATATGGTAGGCGAGCAATCAGGTACCAAACGGGAGGAAAGTTGTGCGAACGATGTGCGACAGGAAACAGTATCTAAGCAGTTGTAAATAGGGAAACTATTTCGTAGATTGTACGAGTAAATCCTAATCAATTTACCTAAAGAGGTGCATTTTTTTTCAAACACTTTGTTGTTTCTAGCTTTATCATGGACGCAGGTTGCAGTAGCTCAATTCGTTGTAGATGATTCGTTGTTTCGTAAGAAATTGTTCCAAACTTCTCAGAATTATTTGACCGATGCCTTGGCAGCAGGCTCGAACCTTTACAACGGGATTGAACACCCCGGTTATCTAAGAAGCATAAAGGGATCAGCTTATCTGGATAGCGAAGAATTTGTGGAAGGGCGGGTTAAATTTGATGGCGTCTGGTACACTATTCCAATGCTATATGATCTTTACGCCGAAAAGCTGGTCATTACGCATTTTTACAGACACAGCCGGATGTCTTTGATAAATGAGAAGATTGAGCAGTTTGTTCTCCACGATCATCGTTTTGTGAATTTTCCTGTGATAGAATCGCGACAGGTGGTCCCTAAAGGCTTGTGTGAAGTCCTTTATGAGGGTGATTCAGTATCTCTGTTCGCAAAGAAAAGAAGGCATCTTAATGAAAGGCCCACCATGTATGGTTTAGAGCGGGACTTTACTAGTTTTAATCAATATTATCTGTTTCTGGATGGCGCTTATCACCTTGTTAAATCAAAGAGAGACATGTTCGCACTGATGGGTAGTAAACGGCGTGAAATCTCTACGGAATTACGTAAGAATAAAATAAAGTTTAAGAAGGATAGAGAAAGGGCATTGATTATAGCTTCGAAGATTTACGATGAAAAAACCTTATAGTCTGCGATTGATGAGCCTTTTCAAGACACTAGCCGGCATTTGGTTCATCTTATTGGCTATACCGGGTTATAGTCAGGAAAAGCCGGGTATCCTGATAAGCGGTAAGCTCGAAAATGCCAAAGTAGGCGAATTTATCGATTTCTTAAATTCGGCTACAGGATACCAGATCTATTATGACCAAACAAAGTTCGATAGTCTGCGGGTTAATCTGGAATTCACAAATAAAAATATCGACTGGGTCCTTGATCAGGCGTTTAAGAATACGCAGTATCGGTATGCAATCGACTTTCAGAAAAATATATTCTTAACATCCGGCGATAAAATGGTCGTGACGCTAGACAATTTGCTTCCTGAGCTTGTATCAGATGAAGTAGTGCCGGTCCGGAAAATCGAAAGGGAGGTGAGGGAGTTTCTGACAGAGACAGAACCACAAATATCTGTCATCGCTTCAAATAACAGAGTCTACGATATCGGCGTTAAGACAGCGAACTTTAGGAAAGGGAATGTTACGATTGCTGGTTTTGTAAGGGTTGCCCAAACAGGAGAACCGGTTATTGGTGCCAACGTTTACATTACGAATCCGCGGATAGGCGTGAGTACAGACCAATCGGGTTTTTATTCCCTGACTTTGCCGGCTGGTCGGCATTCATTGAACATCCGGTATATCGGGATGCGTGATGCTGTACGAGTGATTAATTTGTATTCAGAAGGGAAGCTGGATGTGGAGATGATTGAACAGGTACGATCACTCAAAGAGGTTGACATATCTGCTGAGAAAGTGGCAAATATCAGGAGTACGCAGATGGGGGTCGAGAAGTTAACGATGGCGACTATTAAGCAGATTCCAACGGTTTTTGGCGAGCCAGACATCTTAAGGGTGATATTAACGTTACCGGGTGTAAAATCGGTTGGGGAAGCGAGTACAGGGTTCAATGTGAGGGGTGGAGGAACTGATCAGAACCTGATTTTGTATAATGACGCAACCATTTATAATCCAACGCATTTATTTGGATTCTTTTCTGCATTCAATTCTGATGCGGTAAAAGATATTGAATTATATAAAAGTAGTATACCGGCTAGGTTTGGAGGCAGGATATCGTCTGTGCTTGATGTACGCAGCCGCGAGGGCAATAGCAAAAAAATTGCGGGTTCAGCTGGAATAGGTCTGTTAACTAGTCGATTTAATATTGAGGGGCCGATTATTAAAGATAGGACAACTTTTATGCTGGGAGGAAGGACAACTTATTCTGACTGGTTACTTGGCAAGCTTCCTGAGAAATCAGGCTATAAGAATAGTAAGGCAGCGTTCTCTGATATAGACGTTCACTTGAATCATAAGTTTGATGACAGGAATACGCTCGCATTTACCGGTTATCTGAGTAACGATCGTTTTAATTTGAATAGTGATACGGTTTACAGCTATTCAAACAGGAACCTGTCACTCAAATGGAAGCATATCTTCCACAATAAGTTTAATATGTCTCTGACTGCCGGCATAGATAATTACGAGTACCAGGTTGAGTCTCATGAGAATCCTATAAATGCTTATGATATGGGGTTCGATATCAATCAATCAAACTTCAAAGCAGATTTTACTTATTATTTGAGTAATAAGCATACACTAGATTTTGGTGGAAGCAGTATTTTGTATAAAACGCATCCGGGTAAGTTTGTTCCCTGGGGAACGGAATCTCTCGTAAGGCCGGATATCTTGCAGTCAGAGCAGGCCTTAGAAAGTGCCGTGTATTTAGGCGATCGGTTTGAAATAACTCCTGCCCTTTCACTGAATATGGGTTTGAGATTTTCTTTATATCATTATCTCGGCCCTCAGTCGACCTATGCGTATCCGGAAGGATTGCCTAAGAACGACTTCAATGTCACCGATAGTCTGGTGTTTAATAGAGGTGATGTGATCAAGAAGTACGGGGGGCCGGAGTATCGTATCTCAGCCCGTTATGCAATTACCGGCGATATGTCTGTTAAGTTAGCGTTCAATACCTTGAGACAATATATCCACATGCTCTCGAACACGACTGCAATTGCGCCGACGGATATTTGGAAACTAAGTGATTTACATATCAAACCGCAGTCGGGGCGACAGGCTTCTTTCGGACTGTATAAGAATTTCAAATCGAATACTATTGAAACATCGGCAGAGGTCTATTACAAGTGGCTGGATAATTATCTGGATTATAGGAGTGGTGCTACTTTGATTATGAATCATCATCTCGAACAGGATGTTATTAATACTCAGGGTAAGGCTTACGGTGCGGAGTTTCAGATTAAGAAGACTGCCGGGAAGCTCAATGGTTGGATAAGCTATACTTATTCGAGAACAATGCTGAAAATGGATGACCCCACGTCTATTCAGTTGATTAACGGTGGAAAGTACTATCCGGCTAATCATGACAAACCACATGACTTTACAATGGTAGGGAATTTTAAAGCATCACACCGGTTTTCGGTTTCGGCTAATGTAACGTATAGCACCGGCCGACCGATTACTTTGCCGGTAGGCAGGTTTTACTACGGTGGCGCAGAGAGAATGCTTTATTCGGACCGGAACCAGTATCGCATTCCTGATTATTTCCGGACTGACTTGTCCATGAATATTGAAGGCAATCATAAGGTACACCAATGGATACATAGCTCCTGGACGATTGGGGTTTATAATGTCACAGGACGACATAATCCGTATTCAACTTATTTTACCACGGAGAACGGATGGGTGAAGGGTTATAAACTATCTATTTTTGCTACTCCTGTGCCATTTATCAATTATAACCTGAGATTCTGATGAAAAAGATTTGCAGTTTCTTTACTCTATTGTCGGTTATGCTTCTCTTCGTGAAGTGTAAAGAAGCTTATGAACCGGAAGTCGTATTTACGGCGACAAATCTGTTGGTTGTCGAAGGTCATTTAAATGGTAGCGGGGTAACCTCGGTCAAGTTATCCCGAACGCAGGCTAATGATTCAAGAGCAAAGCTGGTCGAAAGAAATGCTACGGTTTCGATCTTTGATGAGAACAAACAGGCGTATCCCTTAACAGAATCATCTGCGGGGCAATATGTTACATCAGCAAGTTTTCCTTCGACCGGAAAATACTCATTGCATATCCGTACATCTGATGGAAAAGAATACGCCTCTGAAGAGGTTAGTGTTTTAAATACCCCTGATATAGAAGAGGTGTCGTGGAATAGAGCTTCTACCGGAGTTCAGATTTATGTTGATACGCATGACGCCAGCAATAACACAAGGTATTATCGATGGGAATACGAGGAAACGTGGGAGATTGTCCCCCGACGTTTTTCTTATTATGAATTAGTTCCGAAAGTACCTGCTCCTCTAGGGAGCCCTTTTCCATACGATATCATTCAACGACGCCCCCAAAGTCAGTTTCCGAGGGCGTGTTGGCAATCAGAATATTCTAAGAATGTTATCATGGCGTCATCTACCAAGTTAACGGATGATGTAATCCATCTTGCCCCAATCGCTCATGTCCCGAATAACTCATGGAAGATTGACACGAGGTATAGTATTCTTGTAAAACAGTTTGCACTTAGTGCTGCCGGCTTTGAATACTGGCAAAATATGAAAAAAAATACCGAAGGTCTGGGGAGCATCTTTGATCCTCAGCCATCTGAGATCCGGGGTAATATATCTTGTATAAGTGATCCCGCAGAACAAGTTGTCGGCTTTTTCGATGCATCGACGATTAAGCAAGTGAGGATATTTATTACAAAGGCGGAGGTTGGGGACTGGCAATATGACATATTATGTGATGAAAAGTTTGCTGTCAACCACCCTGATAGTCTAGCTGTTATATTTCCTGCAAATATCCCCCTTGAGTCAAGAGGTGATCCTTTCGGAGGAATTACTGCGTATACGGGCGCCTCACCGGATTGTGTTGACTGCCGTTTTAGGGGTACTCCGGTCAGGCCGGATTTTTGGTAATTAAGCTATGTATAGGAAATTTATAATATTCTGTTTCTTGCTACAGCCGTTTATCGGGTTGACGCAGATGGCAGCTTTTGATAGCATTAATGCCTCTTTTGACCGCTACCGCCAGTCTCATGTACAGGAAAAGATCTTCGCTCATATTGATCGGACCAGCTATCTGGCAGGTGAAATCCTATGGTTTAAGATCTATAATGTAGATGCTTCGTATCACAGGCCACTGGAGTTAAGTTCAGTTGCTTACGTTGAGGTGCTGAACGCGCAGTCTAAAGCTGTTGTTCAGGCTAAGATTGCACTGAATAAAGGAAAGGGAAATGGCTCGCTCTATCTGCCGGTTAGTCTAACTTCTGGAAACTACAGTTTTCGTGTCTACACCAGATGGATGAGGAATTTTTCTCCTGATTTCTTTTTTGAAGAGCGTATCCGCGTTATTAATACGCTGACTGCGCAACCCGATATGGTGCGTGCGAATGAAAAGCACTACGATGTTCAGTTCTTCCCTGAAGGGGGGGACCTTTTGTCGGGCGTCGAAAGTAAGGTGGGTTTTAGAGCTATCGATGAATCGGGTAAGGGAGTGAATATTAAAGGAAATATACAGGATGACGCAGGCAGAATCGTGTCAGAAATGATATCTGGACGTTTTGGGATAGGCAATTTTATGCTGACTCCAGTTCCAGGCACTGGGTACAAGGCAGTTGTTCAGTTTTCTGACGGAAGGAAAGCGACATATCGATTGCCTGCAGCGAAAAGTGACGGCTATCGGCTGGCTTTAACTGAAAGCGATGATGAGGTTTTTGTTCATGTAGCTTCAAACCGCCGGGATATGGCGGAAATGTATCTCTTTGTTCACGCTTCAAATAGAGTTGAGGTTGCTTCGAAAGTAAGGCTAAACGAGGGGCAGGCGCAAATTTCCATCCCTAAAACCAAGTTGCACAATGGTATATCGCATTTTACGCTGTTCAATTCGGGTTACAAACCGGTGTCGGAACGTCTTTGGTTTAAACGGAGCCCTAAAGAACTGACGGTAGAGGCTTCAACAGATAATCAGGAATATGACCGAAGGAAAAAAGTGCTGGTTGACGTACGTTCTTCGATAACCGGATCTGTGCCTGCAGCAGCCAATCTTTCCATTGCTATTTACAATGCGGATTCACTGCAACACAGCGTCCACGGCGGAATCGATAGCTATTTTCTCTTACGATCGGAGCTAAAAGGTACGATAGAGCAGCCGGAGTATTACTTTTCGGGGGATAAGGAAGTATCTCAGGCTATCGATAATCTGATGCTTACCCATGGATGGCGCCGGTTTAATTGGGATCAGGTTTTTAGTCAGCAACCTTTCAAAGCAGAGTATATACCGGAGACAAGTTATCATATTGTCCCTGCACGGGTAACAAGTTCTGTGACCAATCGTCCGGTGAGCGGGATCAGAAGCTATTTGTCCGTTCCGGGAAGGTTCATTCGCTATTACAATGGGACCAGTAATTCGGACGGAAGGGTTGATTTTTATACAAGGGGCCTAAATGGAGTGCAACCTCTCGTTCTGCAAACCAGTAATGCGGATACTGCGCTATACAACGTGGACCTCACAGATGTTTTTTCTGATAAGTATTCGGCTAAGTTCTCTTCGCCTGTATCGCTCACTTCATTGCCTAAAAAGACGCTTTTAATCAATAGTATCAATATGCAGGCTCATAACATCTTTCTGAGGGAGCAGCTGAATCGGTTTGGCGAATCAATAATAGACACCGTGCCGTTCTACGGTCATTTGGAGGAAAAGTACCTGCTTGATAATTATACACGTTTCCCGACGGTAGAGGAAGTTTTGAGGGAATATGTGCTGGGTGTAGGAGTTCGTCGAAGGAACGGTAAGCCCATGATGCAGGTGTTCAGCGGAGACGTTAACAAAGGCTTCTTCGAGGAACCTCCGCTTGTCTTGATGGACGGAGTTCCGATGTTTGACCAGCTGAAGTTTTTTAGTTATGATCCGCTTAAAATCAAAAGCGTAGAGGTGTTGTCTAAGAGGTATTTTTATGGGCCGGATGTTTACGGGGGGCTTATCCTGTTCAATACCTATAAAGGCAATTTAGACGGGATGGAGCTTGATCCGGATGCCTCCATCATTGACTACGATGGTTTACAGCAGGTTCGGGAGTTTTACGCTCCGCGGTATGACTCTCCTGATCAGCTCAATAGCCGACTTCCGGATTTTAGAAATCTCTTATTATGGAATCCGGATGTGGAAACAGGCAGGGACGGCAAGACTCAACTAAGTTTTTATACTTCTGATCGCCCGGGGTCATATCGTGGCGTGATTCAAGGACTTACTGAGCAAGGGCAGGCTGGTACCTATAGTTTTGAGTTTAAGGTAAGATAGTTAAATAAAGCTGAGGCTCAGCCCGGTTTGCATAACATCCAATTTAGTATCCCTACCAAAAATCAATGCGTGATTGTCGGGAATATGGCCTGCCGGGAACTCGAATGCTACAGGGTAGTCATATTCTTTTACATGGTTCATCACCATTTCTTGTAAAGACTCTCCAAAAGGAGTGGCATTGTCTTTCAGGTCAGTAAAGCCACCTACAATAAGGCCCTTTAATTCAGAGAGCTTGCCGGCACGCTTCAGCTGCCACAGCATTCTGTCTATCGAGTAATAGTATTCACCCACATCTTCGATGAACAGGATCTTGTCACGGAAGCTCATTTCGGATATGGAGCCACTCATCATGACCAGTAGCGTAAGATTTCCACCAATGAGTTTACCATTCGCAGAGCCGCTGCGGCCGGGTGTTGATGACTCATAGCTGTAGTTTATTGATTCGCCGAACAAGGCTTTTCTTAGCGATTCCAAGGAGGGCTTTGTTCCATCAGGGACATTCAGGGGCATTTGACCATGGATGGTCTGTACATTACAGGTAGCATGGATATGGCTGTGCAAGACGGTAATGTCGCTAAAGCCGACGATCCATTTGGGTTCGTGAAGGAAGCTGGTGAAATCAAGCCTATCAATAATCCTTATCGTCCCATATCCCCCGCGGGCGGCTATGATGGCTTTCACCGACGGATCGTCAAGGAAGCGCTGAAGGTCCTTGGTTCTGAGCTCGTCATCGCCGGCAAACTGATGGTGGCTTGCTTTGACGGTATCGCCAAGGATAACTTCAAGTCCCCAGGACTCCAATAATCTGACAGCGCTTGTAATATCGCCAGGCAGGCTTTTAGCGGGACAAGTAATCGCGATTTTGTCGCCCTTTTTCAGGTATGGAGGAGTAATCATGTGGTGAAAAAGTCTAATTTACGGGATATATCGGAATTGGTCCTGATATTCTGTAATCTTCATAAATTTCGACATCTATGAGTATCTTTGCAAAATACACGATAATTAATGTCAGAACTAGATTCCTTTAAGCGATATACGATCACATCTGCTTTGCCTTATGCAAACGGACCTTTACATATAGGACACCTGGCGGGTGCATATATTCCCGCTGACATATTTGTGAGGCATTTACGTCTGAAGAAGAAGGATGTAGTTTATATATGCGGATCGGACGAGCATGGTGCAGCGATTACCATACGCGCCAAAAAGGAAGGCATTACTCCTCAGGAGATTATCGATAAATACCATACTCAGATAAAGACGAGTTTTGCGGAGTTTGGGATTTCGTTTGATATCTATCACCGCACCTCCTCGCCTGTTCATCATGATCTTTCGCAGGAATTCTTTCTCAATCTGTATGAGAAGGGTGAGTTTATTGAGAAGGAATCGGAGCAGTACTATGACGCTGATTTTGATCAGTTTTTAGCTGACAGGTATATCACAGGAACCTGTCCGAACTGTGGAAATGATGGAGCTTATGGCGATCAGTGTGAAAAGTGCGGGTCTTCATTGAACCCGACGGATTTGATTAATCCGAAGTCTACTCTTAGCGGGAATGAGCCTGTTTTAAGAACCACCAAGCATTGGTATTTGCCGCTGGATAAGTATCAGCCCTGGTTGGAAGAGTGGTTACTGGAGGGTAAAAAGAATAAGTGGAAAACAAATGTCTACGGGCAGTGCAGCTCATGGCTGAAGGCGGGCCTGCAGCCTCGTTCTATGACTCGAGATCTGGATTGGGGAATTGACGTTCCATTGGCAGAAGCGAAGGGTAAGAAGCTCTACGTGTGGCTGGATGCGCCTATAGGGTATATTTCTGCGACTAAGCAATGGGCTGAGAATGTGGGTAAGGATTGGCAGAAATACTGGAAGAAGCAGGAAAATGAGGAAGATAATTCCTGCCTGATCCATTTCATCGGAAAGGATAATATTGTTTTTCATTGCATCACCTTCCCTTCTATCCTGCATGCGCATGGTGACTATATCCTGCCTCATAATGTTCCTGCTAATGAATTTCTGAATTTGGAAGGCGATAAGCTTTCTACTTCAAGGAATCATGCTGTATGGCTGCATGAATATCTGAACGAGTTTCCTGGTAAGCAAGATGAGTTGAGGTATGTGCTGACATCTATTCTACCTGAAACATCGGATAGTGAATTTACATGGAAGGATTACCAGGCTCGTATCAATAATGAGTTGGTGGCGATTGCCGGTAATTTTGTGAACAGGGTGATGATCCTGATGCATAAATATTATGAGGGTAAGGTTAGTGGTGTGTCTTCGTTCAGGGATTCGGAACTCCATGACCTGATCGGCAAGCAGTACGACGAGGTTGAGGAGCATATAGAGACTTATAAATTCAGACAGGCCTTAGCTTCTTTAATGGAGGTCGCGCGATTGGGTAACAGGTACCTCACTGAAAAAGAGCCCTGGAAGACTTTTAAGACTGATCCGGAGGCAACGCGCGTTGTTCTGGAAGACTGCCTTTTGATTATTGCGCATTTTGGTGTCTTGGCTCAGCCGTTCCTTCCTGTCGCGTCCGGGAAGATCTTTACGATGCTGGGGCTTAGTCAGGATGTTTTCTCTTACGATGAGGAGATTAGGTTTGAGGTGGGACATCAGTTGGGTAAGCCTGAGCTGCTTTTCGAGAAAGTGGAGGATGATGTGATTGAGGCGCAATTGAAGAAGCTAGCGGACAAGGCACAATCTGTGGCTGAAGCTGCTGCTGTAGAAGAGGCGACTGTTGCACCAGCAAAGGAGAATGTTACTTACGAGCAATTTTCTGCGATGGATATCCGGGTAGGAACAATTCTGACGGCTGAAAAGGTTGCCAAGACGAAAAAGCTGCTGAAGCTGACCATTGATACAGGTATTGACACGCGGACGGTTGTTTCGGGGATTGCGGAATATTTTCAGCCGGATGCGATAATAGGTAAGCAGGTTAGCATCCTTGTAAACCTGGAACCGAGGGAGATCAAAGGAATCATGTCTCAGGGAATGATTTTAATGTCTGAAAATTCAGATGGAAAGCTTAATTTTGTTGCTCCGTTTGAAAGTACGGCTAATGGCAGTACTATCAGATAAATTTGATGTTCGGATAGGTATATTCAATTTGAAAAACCTATTTTCGGGCTTTGATTAAGGGCCCTGTAGTTCAACGGATAGAATAGGCGTTTCCTAAACTCTAGATGTGGGTTCGATTCCCGCCGGGGCTACTAAAAGCCGCTTTACGAAAGTAGAGCGGCTTTTATTTTTAGTGAAATCTGGTTTACTCTAAGGGGCAGATAAGCCGGTTGGCTATGTAATAAAAATAAAATGCTCAAATTTGCAGCATGTCTAAAGGAATGCTCTATTTACTTCCGGTACCCCTTGCTGAAAATTCTGTTGCACAGACGATTCCTGCCACGCAATCAGCTTTGATTAACACGCTGAAAACATACATCGTTGAGAATGAGAAAACTGCCCGGCGGTGGCTAAAAGAAATGGGGCTTAAGACACCTCAGAGTGAGTTGAAGCTTCATCCTTATGGCAAACATGCAGAGAAGAATGACTTTAGTGTTTTCTTCAAAGAGCTGGAAAAAGGTGAAGATGTAGGTTTGATGAGTGAGGCCGGATGTCCCGCAGTGGCTGATCCTGGCTCTGACATTGTTGCGGAGGCACACAGGAGAGGTATTCAGGTTGTTCCTTTGGTTGGACCTAGTTCGATTTTGCTGGCGTTGATGGCTTCCGGCTTTAGCGGTCAGAACTTTAGTTTCCACGGCTATCTGCCGATAGATAAGTCTCAGAGAGCAAGGCGAATTAAGGAATTGGAGAATGCGTCGGAAAAGTTCCGTCAAACCCAGATATTTATAGAAACCCCTTTTCGTAACAATCAGGTTATTGAGGAGATTGTGAGAACGTGCTCCGATAAGACACGCTTATGTGTAGCGGTGAACCTGACGGGAGAAGACGAGCGGATTATTTCACTGCCAATAGAACAATGGCGGAAGCAGAAGGTTGACTTCCATAAAATACCAGCTATATTTTTGTTGATGAAATGATGAGTTTACCGGATCATGCCAGTGTAGTAATTGTTGGAGCCGGACCTTCGGGTTTGATGATGGCGGCTCTCTTGTTACGCCAAGGTATCCAACCGGTCATTATTGATTCTAAGAAGGAGCTGACAAAGCAATCGAGAGCTCTAGCAGTGCATGCCAGGACGTTGGAGATACTGCGGCAGCTCGGTCTGTCGGATCAGTTTCTCAAAGAGGGTATGCAGGTTTCCGGGTTTGATTTTTATTTTTTGAACGATGAGGAGCCTGACCGGCTTATAATTGACGGTTCTGATAAGACGCTGTTTCCATTTGTTCTGACATTGGAGCAGAGTAAGACTGAAAAGCATTTATTGGAAGACCTGACTGCACATGCGTGTCCGGTGTATTGGGATACCACTCTGCTACGCGTGGAGCAATCTGACGAGGGTGTGGTACTACAGATGAGGCAGGGTGAGTTGGATAAGCGAATAAGCTGCGACTGGTTGATCGGCGCAGATGGAGCTTCCAGCGCAGTCAGAAAGGCTCTTAAGATTAACTTTTCAGGTGGTTCTTATATTCACCGGTTCTACCTGGCTGATCTGGAGCTGACCATACCTTATCCTGACAATCAGATACGGATCATTTCGAAGAAGGATGGATTCAACGCGCTTTTTCCGATAAGCAATAACCTGGTACGCTGTATAGGAGTCGTGCCGGCAGCTTTGAAAAATAGAACAGATCTACGTTTCGATGACCTGAAGCCTTATGTTACTTTCACTTTGGGTGTTCCCCTGCAGGTGGAGTCATGCAACTGGTTTTCGGTGTATGGTTTGCATCACCGAATGGCTGATCAATTCAGGTCGCGAAGGGTCTTTTTAATAGGTGATGCTGCTCACGTTCATTCCCCCGTAGGAGGACAAGGTATGAATACAGGATTACAGGATGCTTACAATCTTGCCTGGAAGCTTGCCGGCGTAGTTAACAAAGAATATAATAAAGCGATTTTGGATTCATATTCGGTGGAGCGGATGCCGGTAGCGCATGGTTTACTGAAGACTACGGACCGGCTATTTTCCATGATTGTTTCGAATAATTTCTTCATTAAGAGGATCAGAAAATGGGTGGCGCCTGTTTTGATTCAGCGTATTGCAAGAAGTAAAGATCTAAAAGGTGAGCTGTTCAAACGAATTTCTCAGATAGGCATCACTTATCGGAAAAGTATACTTTCTGTTCATCATTCCGCTACCACGGCAATAAAGGCAGGAGATCGCTTGCCATTCTTAAGAGTGTTTGATGAAAAGTTGAAAGTGGATACTGATCTTCAAGCGTGGTGTTCAAAAGGCGGTTTTACACTGCTTGTGCTTGGGGAGTTGAGCCCTATGGCCGTCTCGGGCATTGCTAAATGGATCAAATCTGCTTATCCCTTTGCGCTAAACTTCTTTTATATGCCCCCATCTGACAGGAACAAGGCCATCTTTGAGGCCTTTGAGATGAGTAGCCGAAAAGCAAAGAGAGCGATCATAGTAAGGCCGGATCTTCATATCGGATACATCAATGACATCGTAGACACGGAGTTGATTGATGGTTATCTAAAGCAGGTGATTGGCTGGCGAAAAGCTTAGCCATACAGGTTCTTTGATTCGATAAAACGTATTACGGACTCAGGTACCATATATCGAACACTCTTACCTGCTTTTATTGCACGCCTGATAAATGTTGAAGAGAGTTCCATCATCGGCGTGTTGGTAATTGTTACTGATGGGTGATGCATCAGCTCAGACTCGTTGTATCCGGGCCGGGGATAGACTACGATCTTATAGTCTCTCAACAGTATTTCGTAGTTTTTCCATTTCTTCAGGGAGGTGAGATTGTCAGCTCCCATGATGAGGGAAAAGTTATGTTCAGGATACCTCTCCTTTAGATGAGTAAGCGTGTCTATCGTGTATGATGGCTGCGGCAGCTTGAACTCAGCATCGCTGACTGTTATGTTCAGTGAATCTTCGACTGCCAGACGGGTCATCTCCAACCGGTCGTACATGTTAATGAGCGCATTTTTATCCTTTAATGGATTATGCGGAGAAACCATTAGCCATACCTTATCCAGGTCGGTATAGTTGGCCATGTGGTTAGCGATGATGAGATGACCGACGTGTACCGGGTTGAAAGAACCGAAGAACAGACCGATGTTCATAGTCTACTTTGCTAAGAAGTCACTGATTAATTTCTCTGCGTCTGCACAGGCTGTTTGAAGTTCGTAATTTGGAAGTATTACGTCGAAGCGGGATGCATAAGTTAACTCTTTACCTGCTTTGGCGAAACGCTCTTTAAGCTTATCGTCGCTATCTGTACCCCTGCCAGTAAGGCGTTCGATAAGCACTTCCAGCGATGGAGGCTGCACAAATATTGCCAATGCTTTGTCGCCAAATTTCTTTTTAAGCCGCAGGCCACCTTCTACATCAATGTCAAACACCACACATTTCCCCTGCTTCCAGATACGCTCAATTTCTGAGTTAAGTGTTCCGTAGAAAGTTCCTGAGTATACTTCTTCAAATTCTGCAAACTCATGCTTTGCAACCCTGTGCAAGAATTCTTCCTTACTGATGAAGTAATAGTCTTTTTGGTGTGTTTCCTTTCCTCTGGATTCGCGGGTAGTTGCGGAGATGGAGAACTCCAGCTGCGGGAAGCGCTTCAGGAGATGATGTACTATAGTTGTTTTGCCAGCACCTGAGGGAGCTGAAAAGATGACCAGTTTGCCTTCGGACATTGTGTATTGGTGTTATATTTTAAAATTAAAGAACATTCAAGAGTTGTTCTTTAGCTTTTTCAAGTTCTTCTTTCATTCCAACTACGATCTGCTGGATTTGCGCATCGTTTGCTTTGGAACCCATTGTATTGATTTCACGACCTATCTCCTGAGAAATGAATCCAAGCTTTTTACCATTGGCATCGTTTGATTTCAATGCTTCGATAAAGTAGTCGCAATGGCTTCTCAGACGTATCTTCTCTTCGGTGATATCCAGTTTGTCGATATAGAAAATCAGCTCCTGCTCGAACCTGTTGGAATCGGTATTTTCTTTACCTACAAACTCTTCCAGAAGTTGCGAAATTCTCTCTCTGATTGCCGGAATTCGTTTTGGATCCTGTTCTTCTACCTGCTTCAAGGCATTGAGGATGTTCTTGATTCTCAGTTCGAGGTCCTGTAGTAATACACGGCCTTCGTCCTTCCTGAACGTTTGGAAGTTGTTCATGGCTTCTGCAAAAGTTTGCTGAAGTTGTATCCATTCTTGTTCAGAGACCAGATCTTCTTCATACTTGATTACTTCCGGAAATGTAAGGGCCAGCTGTAGAAGATTGTTGCCGTTATCATTCAGCGTGGTTGCAGCCTGTTTGAGCTGATTGTAATAAAGAGTGAGTAGTCCCTGATCAATAGTAGCCGCCTTTTTCTCGTTTGAAGCGTATTCTACAGTGACGGTTATGTTGACTTTTCCTCGTTCTATCTGCTTGGAGCAGTCGTTGCGGAGGATGAGCTCCTTATCTGAAAATGCTTTTGGAAGTTTCAGTGCTAACTCAAGGAATTTACTGTTAAGTGATTTGATCTCGACAGTATATTTGGTATTAGCAAAATCAGTAGAGGCTATACCATAGCCGGTCATTGACTTAATCATCAACAAAGATACTAATCTCATAGAACTATTCTAAGTATCCCGTCGTTATATGAGGGTATTTAAAGGCAGAGGCCGGAATATTAACTTACTTTTGTAATACTTTATGGGAAACTATCGCATTATCGCTGTTGTTATGGTTTTGCTCACGTTATTTCTGGGTGGACAGGCCTTTGCGCAGACAGTTAAGGCTCAGCAAGGTGCTGTGCTGAAGCGCGGTAGTAATCTTCGCATAAGCGGTGCATCTGTTAAAAATAAAAGGAGCCATTTTTCTGTGGCAACGAATGAAATGGGGATTTTCAGTATCCTCGCTTCCCGGGGAGACACATTGGAGGTATCTGCCATGGGATATATGTCATATCCCCTTATTGTATCAGATTTCAGGGATGAGATTGTTTACTTGCAGGAAATTACGAGATTGGAAGAAGTGGTCGTGACAGGTAGGTCTTTGGAGTCTGATTTGAATGAAATAAAAGACGCTTACAAAAGTAAAGGATCATATTTTGGGGGTAAACCTCCGGTACTTGCTTATATATTTAGTCCGCTTTCAGCACTTGGAGATCGTTTCGGTAAAACCGGCAAGCGGGCCAGGAGGTTCAATGATTTCGCCAATCAGGAACTGGAGTATCAGGAAGTCGCGAGGAGATTCAATGATCTGTCTATAAAAAATGCGGTTCCGGAAATAAAGCAGGAGGAGCTTCAGGACTTCAGAGCTGATTATTTGCCGGGTGTAGAACAGCTACGCTCCTGGAATGAATACGACCTTGTGGTTTATATAAGAAAATCGTACAAGGAGTTTAAGACGAAAGAAAAGGCGCCTGCTCAAAAGCTGAATCCCTAAGTTATTTCTTTTTCTCTTTGAACATGGCCTTAACTTCTTTTCTTAACTGAATTTTCAGAAAAATAACGAAGGCGATAATAACCGTAGAACCAAGAGTTACTGCGTACTGCTCATGTTTTATGCTCCAGAACAGACATAGGACCATAACCATCAACGCGATATTATACAGGATATTCAGAAAGATTTTTTTTCCCATGAGTACTTGAAAGAGGTAAAAACAGGTGCACAGGGCACCCGTATGATGTATAGTGAATTAATAAACTGGAATTGACGGATCTATTTTCTCTTTCCAGGCAAGTATGCCGCCTTCCAGATTGTACAGGTTTTCATACCCAAGCTGCTGCTCAAGCTGCATGATCGCAGCGGCACTGCGCTTTCCGCTTCTGCACTGAACGATTACAGGCTTGTCTGTAGCAATCTTATCTGATTCAACGATGATACCTGACAATGGGATGTTTTCGCCATTTAAATGAGATACCTCGTATTCAAAAGATTCGCGAACGTCGATCAGCTGAAAGTCTTCAGCATTATCTATCATTTTTTTTAGTTCTTCAACGGTTATTTCTTTCATGACAAAACGTTTATTGATTCAAAGATAGGAATTAAGATTGAAGCTTCCGGGCAATGCGAAGGACAAAGCTTTTAGAAGGATTTTTTTACATTTTCCTGTAACAAGTGCACCCTGTGGATGTTCTAAAGGGAAAATTCAGGGGATGGATAGTGTCAGTCGTTTTTTTTGGTTCTGCTCTGGGGTTCATGCAGATACATTGAGGAACTTTCCTACGGAGCACAACAAGTACGTTGGTATTGGTGCGACAATTTTTTTTACTGCTCTTTTTGCAACACTATCTGGTGGCTACGCCATGTATTTTGTCTTTTCTGGTGATAATTTTGCTGTTTTCTTTGCAATACTGTTCGGACTGATCTGGGGGCTGGCTATCTTCAATATGGACAGGTATATTGTTTCCAGCATCAGCAAGAACGCCTCCGTGAACAAGCAAATACTTCAGGCAACTCCGCGAATTCTGCTCGCGATAATGATCGGCATTGTGATTTCCAGACCACTTGAGCTTAAGATATTCAACAAGGAGATTCGTGAGAAGCTGAAACTTTCCTATCTGAATGGTCAACGCTCAAAGATTGATACACTTAACAGTACGTTTCAGAATAAGTATGGCACAGAGCTAAGTAAATTAAAAGACCTTTCAGCTGAAAGGGATTCTCTTCAGGCGGATATCACCCGGTCACGTTATCTTTTGAATCAGGAGATATTTGGTGACAAAACGAATCAGACATCTGGTAAAGTGGGTTATGGGACTTACGCAAAGCAAAAAGAGGAGGTTCTCAGTCAAAAGGTCGCCCGTTTAGAAGCGGTTAGAGCGGAGATTTCCGCAATGGAAGGTTTTGTGCGTGAGAGGAGGGACCAAGACGGGCTTACAAGCCAGCGGCTTTTTAGTAATAAACAGCTTGATAGTCTTGCTAATGTTGCCGGTTTCGCAGACAGGAACTGGGCTTTGGGTCAGTTAAGCTTCAAAGCCGACGGAAGCAGAGATCTGGGAACCTATCTGGCCGTTGCATTTATCGGCTTGTTGTTCATATTATTCGAATGCCTCCCAGTTTTCGTGAAGTTGATGAGCGATAAAGGCCCTTATGATATTGCTCTTGGAAATACAGAAGAGGCGGCGATCCATGGTTCCTTTAAGGACAGGGATTTCGAAGTGGCGGTTACGGATGCAGTTCAAGATACAAGAATTGATGCAGAGACGGAAAAACGAAAGCGGATGATACTTCGGGAGGCTAATTCAGACTTTTTTGAAGGATAAAATCATTCATCCAGTATTGATAGTACGGGATATCTTCTTCTTTAAAAATTTCGAAGCCTACTTTCTTGTAGAAGTTCAATGCGCCATTTTTTCGGTTTACATTCAATTCTAAGAGGGATATCCCCAGATTCTTAGCGGTCTGTTCGATGTGATGTATCAGGGATTTCCCTGTGCCCTTTCCCTGTTCTGAGGGATGTACATATAATTTGTGAATGCTCAGCTTATTATCTTCTTCGTTGCATGAATAGCCTGCAAAAGCAACGACCTTTGCGTTCCTCCCGGCGAGCAGGAACTCGGTGCCGGTAGCCTGCTGCTCTTTCAGTGTATCGATCGAATACATCGTGTCGAGCATGAACCTTATCTGTTCACTTCTAAGTATATGGCTATAAGTAGGCCACCAAATTTCTTCAGCCAACTGATGTATTATCGGGAGGTCTTCTGGTACTGCTAACCTTATTGTCAAGCTCATTAATCGTACTAAAGATTTTCTGCTACAAAGATAAAAGACTCTTGGAAACGAAGCGAGTAGAAGCCATCTGATTGCGTAGTGAACATATGTGAGGAGTTTTGATCTAGACCTGTATGGACGAGCTCTGTTGCATTGCCCAAGATCTCAATGTCTTCGCCTGCCGTCTTCCATTTGCTGAAACCGGAGCGAACCATGAAGATTCGCTGTTTGATGGTAAGGATAACGATATTGATGTGGTCGCAGTAGGGTAGATAGTCAGTGATAACTGGCTTGCCGGTAATAATATTGACAGCAGGATATTTTTCCCGGGTCAGGAAGTCCAGGGCGCTCTGGATTGCATGCTCTTCTGAAGGGATAAGCTGGGTTCTTGGTTGGAGTGAATATTCATCTGGTCGGCCGACCAGGAAATCTATCTTTATTCCCAGAGAGTCAGCTGAATCATAGGCGTCTTCCGCAACAATAATTGTAGGGCTCCATTCCAAAAGCTGTCCGAGATTTTCGGGATCGAACCCGTCCAAATCAGCAATTAACAGCGCAGGCTCCTGCTTCTCTCTTACAATATGATGCGAAGACATGTTAATGAAGTTTTCTATATATCTCCTTGAATGCAGATGCTGGGTTGTCGGATTTATTGATGGCTGCAGATACGGCCACTCCGTGCACACCCATATCCGCAAGTGCGTCAATGTTTGCAGCGGTGATGCCGCCTACCGCAATGATTGGTATGGCGATTCGAAGAATATCCATCTCGGCCATTATCGCTTTATATCCTTCCAAGCCGAGAATCGGATAGTCGTTTGGCTTAGTGAGTGTGACACCAAAGGGGCCGCAGCCGATGTAATCGACCGCCCCGCTCGCAGCTATGCGTTTGATATCATCCAGCGTGTTTGCTGAAGCTCCTAATGTTTTATCGGGGCCGATCTCCTTTCTTATGGAGGTAAAATCTGCAGACAGGTCTTCGATATGTACTCCCTGAATATCGGCTTTGGAAAGCAGTGACGTATGATCTGTGATGATCAGCGTAGTGCCCCAATCGTCACAGACTTCGGCGATACGATTTAATTCATCCAGGTGTTGCTCTTCAGTCTTTGAAAAGCAACGGTACTGAATCCAATTGGCGCCGGACTCACAAGCGGTGATCACTTGCTCCAGATGCGACTTGTGTTGAAGATCCTGAGTAAGGTAGTGAAACCTAGAGACATACTTTTGCATAAATTAGCGTACCTCGTTAAGTAATGCTTCGGTCACTGGTTTTCCAACATTTCCGTTTGGCGCCTGAATGCGTAAAAGGGCTGATATAGTTGGTGCTATGTCTGTCATTCCGGTAGGTCGATTTGTGCTGCCATGCTTAACACCCCAACCCATTAGGACGAAAGGAATATGCGTGTCATAGGGATTCCATGTTCCGTGAGTTGTTCCTGTGCTGCTGCCACTGTAGTATCCGGGTTTTAGTATGATCTGGACCGCACCACTTCTTTCTCTATTATATCCGTTTATGATTTTTTCTTTCAATCCCTGAGGGATGCTCGCCTGGCTGGCAGCTTCCATGTCGACTACATAAGCGATATCCGCTCTTTTTTGAAGGTGCTTAATGCATGCTTTTTTAATCGCATCTTCATCGAGTCTGTTCTTTTCAATGAGCGAGTTGTTTAAGCTTATCTGATAATTCATTAGGCTCAATACCAGTCTCTCCTGTTTAAACTCCTGAGCCAGGTAGGCATTCAACTCTTTTGTAACCGCACTGGTTGGAAAGATGCCTGAGGGAATGTTATGTGATGTCAGAAAGTTAGGGTTATGCGCTGCTCCGTGATCCGCAGAAATGAAGACAGTATATGCTCCTTTGCCCACCTTGCTGTCCAGATAACTCAAAAAAGCCGATAAGTCGCGGTCTAGACGTAGGTACGTATCCTCTGCCTCTATAGAATTTGGTCCGAAGCGGTGCCCGATGTAATCTGTTGATGATAGACTAACCGCAAGGAAGTCGGTTATATCCCTTTGACCCATCTTTTCATTCTCTATTGCTGCCCTGGCCATATCCAGTGTGATGGTATTGCCTTGAGGGGTCGTTCTCAGGATGCTGAAGTCTCTGTCATACATACTAGATGTTTCATGTGGAAAGACAGGTGCGGTTGTTCCACTGAACTTTGCTTCGAAACGACTGTCGTCTTTTTCGCTCTGCAAATAAGTGTCGAGCGGGAATAAGGTTTTCCAGTTTTGGTCCAGATACTTCTTCGGCAGCTTTTGGTTATTGAAATTTTGGACCCATTGAGGCAGCTCATTCATGTAATAGGTACTGGTAATCCAGTTTCCGGTTTGATCGTCAAACCAATAAGCAGCATCAGCGCTATGTCCAGCGGGTAAAATCCCTCCGCGGTCCTTTATGGCAATTCCGATTACCTTGGAGCGAAAATTTGTAGCCAGTTTCAGCTCGTCAGTCATGGTGTTGCTAAGCAGGTTTCTTGGCGACATCTCACCAGCTTTTGAAGGGCTTCCTACGGTCTTTGATGCAGTATCTTCTGTGCAGTACATCGACTTTCCGGTCGACTGGATAATGAAGTCATTTCCCGCAATCCCATGGATAGACGGCACAGATCCCGTATAAATGGTAGAATGCCCTATTGCGGTTACAGTAGGTACATAATCGATATTGGTATTTTCGGCAGTAAAGCCTTCGTTCAGCAGTCGCTTAAAACCACCATCTGTATATCGGTCCTGATAGCGGTACAGGTAATCCCATCGCATTTGATCTATGACTATGCCGACAACAAGTTTAGGTCTGGGTATTGGTTGAGAAGATGTAGATTTTTTTTGTGCTGAAGCATCAAGGGCAAGCAGCAGAAATGCTGCCTGGAATACGTATCGTAAATTCATTCTTTAAAATGTATGTATTCAAATATCGCAATAGAATATCAGAATTCGACTGATTAAAATGAAACAAGCTCCGGTTTCGTCGAAGCTTGTTTTTAAATGGATATACGCTTAAAACTTAAACTTCGCGGATAGTAGGAAATTTCTCGTTGCCTGAGGGAAATAGGCGTTACTAGTGGCGAGTTGATTTCCAACGATGTAGCTGTATGTGAATCCGTTAGATTCATAAAGCTCACTAAACACATTGTTTATCAAAAGTGAAAATTCCAGGTTTTTGATTCTTCCTGCGGATGTATTATAGCGTAATCGGATGTCGTTAACGAAAAATGCGTCTAATGAGCGACTGTCATTGGATGTGTTATCCATGTACTGTCTGCTTACATACTTACTAAGTAAGGCGACCTCTGCATTTTTAAGCGGACGGTAGGCTAATTCACTGGAGCCAACGAACGAAGGTGAAAAGGAGATGTCTGTGTTATTGTGCGTGAAACTGGTCTGACCTCCGGTGTCCCAATTATCGACATACTCTGTAAAGCTGTCGATCTTATTCCGGCTGAGATTAGCAGTCAGTCCCCAGGTGAGGGTTCTGCTAAGCGGCCATTGGACATCCGCTTCAAGACCAAGCCTGTAGCTGTCAGCTACATTCTGTCGAAGCGCTTCGCCATCATCATTTACTTTACCGGTTAAAACGAGCTGATCTTTGTAGATCATCCAGTATCCGTTGATGCCGGCCCGGAAAGACGAGCTGTTGAACCTGTATCCTGCTTCAATGTCTTTGAGATGTTCTCTTAATGGACGTCCGCCAGGCATATTGATATAGTCGTCGCGGTTCGGTTCTTTATTGGCTACAGCAAACGATGCATAGACGTTATTGGCGTTGTTAAGCTTATAAGTGATTCCTGCCTTGGGATTGAAAAAGTTGAGTTGATCATCTATGTCCAGACTATTTAGGTTCTTATCGGTTCCAATGATTTTGTAGCCGGTTCGACGATACTGGAGGTCAGCATACAAGAGAAAATCGTCAAGCTGGTATTCAACCTTTCCATAAATGTTAAAGTCTGTTTTAAAGCCGTTACCCTGGTAGTAACGATCACCGGGCTCATTAGAAGAATTGTTTCTGGCCCATATGATCTCGCCGAAATGATCACCGTCGTACTCATTATAAGCGCCTCCAAGTATAAGGTTCAGGTCGCTTGAAGGGTTATAATTCAAAGAATAAGTTAAACCGTAAAAATGGTTATCCAGCCAGCGGCGTCTTACCAAGTCGGTTCTTTTCAATGTATCAGTACCGGTAACGATATTGGGTAATCCATAGTTTCCAAACTTTGCTGCGTTCTTGTACTCTTCGAAATAGCCGCTTCCATAGGTATAGTGTAGGGCCGTATTAAGGGATAGTTTGCTGTTGAAAGTATGAGTATAAAACGCCTGGTAATGATCTTGCTTGTAGTTATCGGTCTGATCCTTGTACAGAAATGAGTTGTAGGTTCGCTTGTTTGATCCGAACAAATTAGCAGAATCTGCGGGTGTGAAAAAGTACACTCCTTTGTTGTTCTGATAGTAATCATTAAGGTCTGCGGCAGAGCCCCTTAGCTTTTCCTCGGGTACGCCGTTCCATGCCTGGTAAGTCTTCTCTTGTCCTGAGAATACATTTACTCTCAACATATCCCGTTTGCCATAGTAGGCACCGGACAGGAAGTACGATTTAAGGTCTGATGCTCCCCTGTCAATATAACCGTCAGACTTGATTCTGGACAGGCGTCCGTCGAAGGTGAACTTACCGTTCAGTAGTCCGGTTCCGATGTTTACCGTGTTCTTCCAGGTGTTATATGAGCCGAAAGTATTATTGAGCTCAGTGTAGGCGGAATCGCGGCGTGTAATAGTCTGGATATTTAAACTTCCGCCAAAAGCTCCCGCTCCATTGGTCGAGGTCCCTACCCCCCTCTGTATCTGAATATTATCAACAGATGAAGCAAAGTCGGGTATGTTGACAAAGAAGGACCCCTGACTTTCGGGGTTATTTAAAGGAATTCCGTTCAGGGTAACATTTATTCGGGTGGCGTCACTACCCCGTATGCGCAGCCCCGTATAGCCTACCCCGGCTCCGGCATCTGATGAGACGACAACAGAGGGCGTTTGATTTAAAAGATACGGAAGATCCTGCCCCTGATTGTATTTATCCAGCTCTTCCTTGTTAAGATTCCGGTAAGTTGTAGCCGAGCTCTCCGTAGCTCTTGTTGAGCGTACGATGACCTCGTCCGTAAGTACGGTCATCGGAGATAATGCAGCGTTGTAGACCCTGTCTCCGGATAGATTGATGGTGGTTGACATCTCACTGAAGCCGATGAACCGGAATGATAGACGATAGGTTCCGGCCTCGAGGTCTTGAACGTCGAATTCTCCTGAAGCGTTGCTTCTGGCAGTACGGTCACCCACGGTAATGCTTGCACCGGCGAGTGCGCGTTGGTTCGTCTTGTCTGTTACTTTTCCCCTGATTGAAAACTGAGCCCATGCCAAAGAAGGCAGGATAAGTGCCACAAGGGCAACTAAGTAGATTTTTTTCAAAATGCTTTTAATTAAATGAATGCGTAACGGGGCTATACGCACAATCTTATTTATTATTCCTACGCCGGCATTATCCGGATCAAGTTCACGAAGAGGGAAGGTACGCTTTTATACCATTCTCTTCGATGGGTGTAATCTCAGCCTGTTTTAACAAGCACCCCTTAAGATGCCGCAAAGTTAAGCATCAAATTTTGATTTAGCTATTTTTCTGCATAAGTTTAGAGTTTTTTAAGTTCGGCTTATTTTCATTAGTCTGCCTTTCATGTTGCGTGTTGATAGTTCGAAGCCATTTAAAGTTGTATATTCCCTATGCAGGCATGAATTTCTTGGGTGGCTGATTGAGCCCCATGCAGTTCAGCTTAATTCCGATGGAGGGTTCTCTCTCACGCATCAGCGTTTGTTCAGCAATACCGTTGAAGAATTTTCGAAGGATCTTCATGAGTTAGATTTTAAGCTTATCAAGTTGCTTGATGAGATGGAGCAGGGCTATGTGATCAAGCGCTATTACAAAAAGATGATCCGCCCGGTTGAGTTCTTTGCCAGGGTATTCGATGACAAGATTCACAATTTAATACGTCCAAAAATCGAAAAGCGTCTGGTGGATGCATTTGCACTGCTACGCAAAAGGGAAGTTTTTCTGATGAGCCGGGAAGGATGGCCTGTAGACAAGGCGCTCTCGATTGCTGAAGAGCCTGCATCGGTTTTATTTCATTTCAGACGTTCGGAGACCGAAACACGCTATTTCCCTACCATAAAGTTTCAGGGAGTGAGAATTGAGTTCATGTTCAAAGACGCGCAGATTGTTTGCAATGAGCCCGCATGGCTGTTGTTGGAAGGCGTTCTGTACAATTTTCAGGACGATATGGAAGGAAAGAAGCTCCAGCCGTTCTTAAATAAACGGTATATCTCTATCCCGAAAACCTCAGAACGAACATACTTCGAAAAGTTCGTTACCCCCCTGATTGAAAAACACAATGTATTTGCTGACGGTTTCCTCATAAATACAGAGCGATATGATGCGGTTCCGGTACTTCGGGTCGACTACGTTCCGGAAGGTACCTCGCGGCTGCAACTCTTCTTCAGGTACGGGAATTACATTTTTCCTGCGGGAGGATCCAGAAAGGTTTCCGTCAAGATGGAAGTCCAGAGCGATGATTATACCTTCCACCGCATCAGAAGATCTCAAACATGGGAAAAAAAGAAGCAGGATGAGCTTATCCAGCTTGGCCTGAAAAAGACTTCTGATATCTTTACCCAATTTGAAGTAGGTGCGGCCACAGAGACATCTGATACGGCGTTGGGAGTACTGGAGTGGCTTAACCTTCATCATGATGAGCTATCGGCTATGGGTATCATCATCGAACAGCAGGAGGGTACTAAACGTTTCTTGTTCGGTTCCAGCAAAGTGGAACTTGGCTTTAAAGAGAACAATGACTGGTTTGATTTACAGGCTGTAGTACACTTCGGACCTTACCAGGTACCATTTATTGATCTGCGGCATCATATTCTAAACAAGATTCGCGAATATATTTTACCCTCAGGGGAGATTGCCATTATTCCGGAAGAGTGGTTCACGCAGTATGGAGATCTGATGATGTTTTCTGACAAGTTGGGTAATCATTTAAGATTGAAAAAGCACCATATAGGCCTGATAGCGGATTTCGCCAATAGCGAACTGGCAACACTGTCAATGGGCCGAAAGCTGCAAATGTTAAGCTCTTTTGAACAGATTGAAGAAACTGATATTCCCTTGAACTTTAAAGGGCTGCTAAGACCCTACCAGAAGGCGGGCTACAACTGGTTTCATTTTCTTAGGAAATACAATTTTGGGGGTTGTCTGGCAGACGACATGGGGCTTGGCAAAACGGTTCAGACACTTGCACTGCTGCAAAAGATTAAAGAAGAGAATTTCGCAAAAGGAGCAATATCGACCTCCCTAATTATTATGCCGACCTCCCTTATTTACAACTGGCAAAATGAGGCAGGTAAATTTGCGCCTGAGCTTAGAATCCTCGTGCACACCGGAACCTCTAGGAGCAAGGAGGTTGAAAGGTTTCTGGAGTATGATGTAGTGCTGACTACCTATGGCGTCACACGCGTAGATATTGATTTATTGGTCCAGCTTTATTTTGATTATATCATACTTGATGAGAGTCAAAATATCAAAAATCCGGCTTCGAAAGCGTATAAGGCGGTCAGGCAGCTGAAAGCAAAGCACAAGTTGATACTAAGCGGAACGCCCGTAGAAAATACGGTAAACGACCTCTGGACGCAGATGTCGTTCATAAATCCCGGTTTGCTGGGTAATCAAACGTTCTTTTTAAACGACTTTGTAAATCCCATAGAAAAGAAAAAAGATGAAGAGAAAGCTAGAAAGCTTCAGGCTTTAATCAAGCCCTTCGTTCTGAGGCGTACGAAAAACCAGGTTGCCGGAGAGCTTCCCGAAAAGACGGAGCAGCTATTCTATTGCCGGATGAGTGAGGAGCAAGCGGAGTACTATGAAAACGTTAAGTCTGAATATAGGAACGCGCTGTTAGAGGCTTTGGAAGATGGAACATTGGCTAAAACGCAGATTCAGGTATTGCAGGGTCTAACAAAGCTCCGCCAGATTGCAAACCATCCTCTTTTGGTCGACGAGGGCTTTGAAGGCGAATCCGGGAAATTTGAAAACGTCATTCATACCTTGCAAAATGTGCTTGCTGAAGGTCATAAAATCCTTGTTTTCTCTCAATTCGTTAAACAACTAGACATCTATCGCCTGTATCTCGATAAAGAAGGTATTAGCTATTCCTATCTGGACGGTGCGACCAAGAACCGCGGGGAGGTTGTAGAAGAATTTCAGCGAAACGATGAGATCAAGCTTTTTCTGATTTCTCTCAAAGCTGGCGGGGTGGGTTTGAATCTTACAGAAGCAGATTATGTGTTTATGTTAGACCCTTGGTGGAATCCTGCTGTTGAGCAACAGGCTGTAGACCGAGCGCACCGTATCGGCCAGAAAAAGAATGTTTTTATATATAAGTTCATTACGAAGGATAGTATCGAAGAGAAGATACTAGCTCTGCAGAGCAGAAAAAGGATTGTCGCAGAATCTCTTATCACCACGGAGGAGAGTTTCGTTAAGTCTCTAAGTTCGGAAGATATCAGAGATATACTGAGTTAAGTAGCCAAGAATTTCAGATATTCATTCCTGCTTATCATTTCGGCCCCCAGGCGAGTTAAATGTTCGCTTTCAATCTGACAATCAATAAGATGATATTCTTGTGTCTGGCATAGCCAAATCAAAGCCAGCTTGGAAGCATTGCTGGCATGGCTGAACATGCTTTCACCACAGAAAACTTTTCCGGCGGAAACGCCATAGAGTCCGCCGGCCAGGTCATTCCCGTCCCACACCTCCACCGAGTGCGCTATGCCCAGGTTGTGCAAACGAATGTATGCATCCTGCATCTCCTGCGTAATCCAGGTTCCATCCTGATCTTTGCGGACTGTAGCCGAGCACTCCCTGATCACATCTGGAAACGCCCTATTTCGTGTGATATTGAATTTCCCGGAACGAATGACCTGCCTCATACTTTTCGATACCTTAAGGTCGTTGGGGAATAGCACGAAGCGTTCATGAGGTGAGTACCACAATATGGGTGTTTCGTCTGAATACCATGGAAAAATCCCCTGACTATAGGCGTTGATTAAACGCTGGGGACTGAGATCTCCGCCCACTGCCAGAAGGCCGTCATCCTCAGCCAACTCCGGGGGTGGGAAGAAGGTGTCCTTTTCATCAAGCTTAAAAATCATCGCCACAAAACTATTAATAATAGTATGAACCGAACCCGGAAGTTTATCATGACCTGCTAGGCGCAAGGGATGTGCAATCTATTTAGCGTCCGGGCAGTGTTCGTTGATCAGGGAATTTGCCCGGTCACTACCTATCTTTCTCACAAACCGGAGATCCTGACAGGCGCTTTCTTTATCGCCCTTTTTTATCTTTTCTTTCGCCTGATCTATCACCCTCCCGATGTATTCATCATTGTAGCCGAGCTGGTCTTTTAGCTGTTTAATCTTTTGTTCTGCAGTTTCGTCATAGCCACCTTTATCCTTATTATCATAGTAAGTGGTAATTGCATCCGAGAGAGATTGCTGAGCTTTATAGGCCTCTATGGCTGCCTGTACCTCAGCCTCGGATCTCCAGCAGTTGAGGTTACTCAAGGAAAAGTTGATAGGGAGAAAAATAGCGCTTGTGGAGTCATATCCGGCGGGAATCTGCCACTTGCCGGAAGTCAGTCGTATCAACCTTAAAGCTTCCTCATCAAGGTCTATGCCGAGACCTTTGGAAACTCTCGCCTCCGTTACATTACCAGTTGAACCGAGGCGAAAGCTCACCTCTATGGTTCCCTGAATACAGTTGTGTTTTGAATAATGAGGGTAAATCAGACTCTCGCTGATAAAGTTTCGCAATCCCTGATTTCCTCCTTTGAAAAAAGGATCCTCTTCCGGCATAAGTGATGTCAGAAGAAGAAATAATAAGCTCAGGAGAATATTCACTTTCATTAATAGTATAACGAAATGAAAGCCGATTTATTGAGTGTCAGTTACTCCTCAGTGTCCGGTTGTCGAGGTTCTTTGCTGATCTTGTCAAAGATCTCATCCATACGCTCCACATACTCGTTTGTATCGTCAATAAAGAATTCCAAGTGAGGGATGATGCGTGCCTGGTTTTTTATCCTCGCGCCAAGCTTATAACGGATTTCACTTGCGTGTGCTTTAATCGTATTTAAGGCCAGGCTCGAATCCTGACTATTAAAAAAGCTCAAGAAGACACGGGCGATAGCCAGATCGGGGGTCATACGAACCTTGGTGATCGTAACCAGCATATTAGGCAGGAAGTTCATGCCTTCCCTTTGAAATATCTCCGCTAAATCTTTCTGAATTACTCCTGCGAATTTTTGCTGCCTTTTACTTTCCATCTTGTTTTTGTAAATAAGAAGCCCCAGTATTCCCTAAGGGCCGGTCCAAAGATAATGATAAGAGTTCAGAGCTCCCTTAAAGGAGCCCTAGTATAGTAAATTGTCATAAGGATATCGCGCAGTATGGATAGCTTTTGCTTTATCGTATACCAGCTGCTTAAATTCTTCGACGTTTTCCTTATTCAGTGCAGAAATAAAAACTGCAGGGCTATTGTGTTTCCCCATCCAACTGTTCTTAAATTCCTCTATCGTTAAAACGGGTGCTTCTTCTCCAGACTCAGGTCTCCAGGCATCAATTTTATTGAATACCGTAATGGTCTCTTTGTCGGCAGCTCCCAAATCTTTCAGCGTCTCATTAACGGTATTGATCTGGTCCTCGAAGTTCGGATGAGAAACGTCAACAACATGTATCAGGATGTCTGCCTCCCTTACTTCGTCTAAAGTTGATTTGAAGCACTCCACCAGATGATGAGGAAGCTTGCGGATAAAACCAACTGTATCAGACATCAGGAACGGAAGATTGTCAATTACAACCTTTCTAACGGTGGTGTCAAGCGTTGCAAACAGCTTGTTTTCTGCAAATACATCAGACTTCGATATCATGTTCATGATTGTCGACTTACCAACATTCGTGTAGCCGACAAGTGCAACACGAATGAGTTGTCCCCGGTTTTTCCGTTGTGTTTCGTTCTGCTTGTCAATCTGTTTAAGCTTCTCTTTCAACAAGGAAATCTTGGTTTGAATCATACGACGGTCACTTTCAATCTGGCTTTCACCCGGACCGCGCATCCCGATTCCCCCCTTCTGTCTTTCCAGGTGGGTCCACATACGTGTCAGTCGGGGCAGGAGATACTGAAGTTGTGCCAGTTCAACCTGTGTTTTTGCCTGAGCCGTTTGTGCCCTGCTTGCAAATATGTCGAGTATCAGATTGCTTCTGTCGAGGATTTTCACCTGCAACTCATTTTCTATGTTCCTGATTTGTGAGGGAGAAAGCTCATCGTCAAACACCACGATATCGATCTCTTCTGATTTCACATACGCCTGGATTTCTTCCAGTTTACCCTTTCCTACAAATGTAGAACGATCTGTATGGGTCATCTTTTGTGTAAACGTCTTCTCCGTTATCCCACCTGCAGTATCCACGAGGAACTCAAGCTCTTCGAGGTATTCGCGCACCTGCGCTTCCTTTTCGTCTGGGGTGATCACTCCCACCAGAACTGCGCGTTCCGGTTTTATCGCTGTGTCAAAATATTCTTGTCTGGGCATTTTTAATTTCTTAGTTCTTTTACAAAATTTTGTATTGCCGAGCCTGGATCACTGTTCTTCATAAAGTTTTCACCAATCAGAAAACCGTTGAAGCCTGCAGCTTTCAATTCAGTAATCGTCTTCGGATCACTTATCCCGCTTTCAGAGATCTTCAAAAAATTATCAGGAATCAATTCCACCAAATCATGAGAATGCTGAACTGAAACAGTAAATGTATCCAGGTTTCGGTTATTAACGCCTATAGCGTCTAAATCGTCAAAAATGTTCTTCTCTAGCTCCTCGCGGTTATGTACTTCTAACAAAACATTTAAGCCTAGAGTTTTAGCAAATTTGGCAAAGCCTGCAACTTGCTGAGGCGTAAGAATCGACGCAATGAGCAATATAATGTCTGCGCCTATCGCTTTTGCTTCTACAATCTGATATTCGTCGATTATAAAATCTTTTCTAAGTATGGGTATCTGATTGGCTTCTCTCGCCTCAACAAGGTCGCGAATCTTCCCTCCGAAAAACTTCTGATCAGTAAGTACTGACAGGGCAGAAGCACCAGCATCTGCATACTGCCTGGTTACGACTGATACTTCTGCAAGATCATTTATGATGCCTTTAGACGGCGATGCGCGCTTAAACTCAGCAATAATACCTGTGCGCCCTTCAGCAAGCATAAAATCCCGAAGTGAGTAACATGTCCTATCGAAATATTCACTTTTTTCAAGGCTGGAAACAGATATATTTTGTTTAGCCTGAGCGACCTCGAGGCGTTTATTTTCAACTATTTTAGCCAGAATACCACTCTGTTCAGCCGCCGGAGCGGAATTATTTACGTTTTTATCTTCCATCATAAAGAGTTTAGGCGAGCCAGTTAGAGATCATCATTTTTCCATGTTCCGTTAACACCGACTCGGGGTGAAACTGAACTCCCTTTACATCATATTGCTTATGCTTTAGCGCCATGATCACGCCTTCTGCATCTTTGGCTGTGATATGTAAACTGTCAGGGAGTCCGTCTCTGCTTACTGCCCATGAATGGTAGCGGCCGATGTTGAATGTTTCAGGCAGCCCGGAAAACAACGTTTCCTCTTTATCCAGAACCGACATCTCGGTAGCCCTACCGTGTACGGGGTACGAAAGATTATACAGATTACCACCAAACACTTCAGCAATTGCCTGAACGCCGAGACAAACACCCAAAATGCTTTTCGTAGGTGCATAAGCTTTGATTACATCAAGCAACAGGCCTGCTTCGGAAGGAATTCCCGGACCAGGTGAAAGTAGTATTTTATCGAACTCATTCACATCCTCAAGCTGAAACTTGTCGTTTCTCCAGACAACAGGATCTTGTCCGCACTCATTTAGCAGATGGACAAGATTAAACGTGAATGAATCATAATTATCAATAACTAATATTTTCATCAGACTTTTATTTGTTTTCGGTGGTGAAGCTATCATGAACATATTTTATTGCTGCGTGGAACAGTATGTACATGATGGTTTCATTCAGCTGTAAATGTTTAAACTTTTTCAAATGTCGGTACTATCGTTTTTGCCAGATCGATCGCCTTGCGCAAAGCCATTATTTTATTATTCACTTCATTAAGCTCACTTTGAGGATCCGAGTCGGCTACTATGCCAGCTCCCGCCTGATAATGAAGAACGTTATTTCTGCTCATAAACGAGCGGATCATAATGGCGTGGTTAAAGTCTCCGTTGAATCGCATGAACCCTATTGCACCACTGTAAAAACCCCTGCCGGTGTTTTCGTATTTATCTATCAGCTGTAAAGCCTTGTACTTTGGAGCGCCACTAAGAGTTCCCGCGGGGTAGGTGGCTCCCACAACCTTAAAGGGATCTACCTCTGCCTGTAACATACCGGTCACCTTCGAAACGAGGTGAATGATATGGGAATAATACTGAACCTCCTTAAAAGCCTTAACCTGTACGTTGCTACAGTGCCTGCTCAGATCATTTCGAGCGAGGTCAACCAGCATCACATGTTCGGCGCTCTCTTTAGGGTCGTTCTCCAGTTTCTCCGCTAACTGCGCATCCATCGCATCATTACCCGTTCTTAAGAAAGTTCCCGCAATTGGAAAGATCGTCGCCTCCCCTTTTTTTACAGTAAGCTGTGCCTCCGGGGAAGATCCAAACAATTTGAAATCGCCGTAGTCATAGTAGAAAAGATAAGGAGAAGGATTGATTGATCTCAACGCGCGGTAAACGTTAAATTCATCGCCGCTGAAAGGCTTGGAAAATGCCCTGGATGGCACAATCTGAAATACATCTCCTCTGAAAATATGCTTTTTCATATTTTCAACTACCTCGATAAAACCCTCGTCGGAGAAATTAGAGGTTTCAGACTCTTCTGAAGCAAAAGGGTACTCTGGAAAATCCTTGTTCTGTGTCAGATACTGAAGTTTCTCTAAACCGGATTCTTCTTCCTCCGAACACCTGTGCTCGAACAGATAGAGTTCGTTCTTGAAGTGGTCAACTGCGATAACATATTTGTACACATGGTACTGTAATAGGGGAATCTCCCTGGCTTCACTTAGAGAAGAAGTAAGCTTGATGTCTTCAAATTTTTCAATAGTTTCAAATGTGAAGTACCCGAACAGCCCGTTAGATATAAACTTAAAATCACCGTCTTCAAACGCGAACTTTTTTCTGAATTCAGTCACTTCTTCCTGCAGATTAATGCCTTCCGAAGGAACCTCCATCCTGCTTCCGTCCGGATAGTAAGTCATCAGCGTATTTTTATCCAATACGATACCCGCAATCGGATCACAGCAGATAAAGCTCATGCTGTTCTCGCGACTATGATAATCGGAACTTTCCAATAAAATGCTGTTGGGGAACACATCTCTGATTCTCAGGTAGATACTAACAGGTGTTGTGGTGTCAGCAAGCAACTTTTTGTATGATGTAAATAGCTTATGCATGTATATCGTATTATCTTGATGCGAAAAATAAAAAACAAAAAACCCGGTGTTATGCACCGGGTTCTATATTTATCTTGAAAAATTAGATCAATGGATTATAAACATACAACGCTACGGTGCACAGATTCGTGCCACCACCAGTTTTGAGTATATTTATTATTCAACATATTACAAATGAAAGTAAAGCAAGTTAAATTACCAAATGTTTTTTCAATTAATGACTGATGCCTAATAGCGGTCTTCCACTCTGTAAAATTGCCACAACAATTAATAACAAAGCTAATCCGAAGAAGATGGCAACAGGGCGATGTTTAGCGGTTAGTTCGGCAATCTTCTTTGACTTTGCATTTCCAATAGTAATTAACACCGCAGCTGCGAGCATCATCGCCACATGTTCTACCTTCCAGTAGCGCAGGGTGCTGTCTTTCATTGCCTCACCCATTGTACTACTGGTAACCAGGGGACTCACGAAATATAAAAATAATCCAACAAGTACCTGTACGTGCGTTGATATCAACGTTACCAGATTCAGCGTCTTATTAGCTTTGCTGAAAGGTTTTTTGCCGAACCAGCCCATAAAAGCTAATATGGTTGCCACAACCAGGGCAAAGAATACTACAAATCGCAGCAAAGAATGCGCGTGGAATAAGAAATCGTACATAATTTTCTAATAGTTACTCAAAGAAACGAAAATTGTATTGATTTAAGAAAAGGGCTCAGCATAAATGACCAAGTTTAATGTAACAAAATCTTTGTCAGTTTACACAACTGTATGAATCATTTTTTTTACTTTTAACGAAAAAAAATAAGCTCCCGATGGGCGAGAGCTCAAACTAACCAATTATAAACCTAAATTATTGAAAGGAGCTGTAAGGGAAGGAGTCGAACCTTCAAGGAGTGGTTAGCCATTGCTGGTTTCCCATATTCTCCGCCACCGAGACAAGGAGGTGTGTCTGCCAGTTTCACCACCTTACAGTATTTTCAAGCAGTTTCTTTCCGCTTGATACAAATATAGTATCGGGTACGCGATTGTTGCAAATATTTTAACAAAATATTTTAATTTTTGTGAACTTATTATTTACTTCGTATATATATTAATATCTTTCAAAAAATTTATGGAAAAGAAGAGCCTTAATTTAGAAATTGATAATCTGGATATGCAAATCCTGTCTATCCTGATGGAAGATGCTACAATACCTTATACAGAGATCGCCAAGAAGCTGATTGTGTCGGGAGGAACGATTCACGTCAGAATGAAAAAGATGCAGGATCTTGGTATAATCAAGGGTTCTAACCTATTAGTCGACGCGCAAAAGATTGGTTATGACGTATGCGCCTATCTTGGAATTTACCTTGAAAAAGGTTCTACATATAAGGATGCGGTGGAGAAGCTCAGAGGGATAAAAGAGATCGTTGAGTTACACTACACAACAGGTGCCTGGAGTATGTTCGCGAAAATTATTTGCCGCGATACCAACCATCTTCGTCTGGTTCTCAATGATCATATTCAATCGGTAGCAGGTATTCAACGTACTGAAACGTTTATCTCTTTGGAAGAAAGTATTAAAAGGCAGATCAGCCTTGATCTGTAGTCTCAAATCAATATTAGGGCCTCATATAAAAAAAGCCAATCTCGTTATCCGGGATTGGCTTTTTTATGGTATAGTATATTGTTATTTGTTCACGTACAACACGCTTTTAACCGCTTTTACCACGCGCTCCGCATTAGGTAATGCTTCTTTTATCAACGTTGGAGCGTAAGGAAGAGGTACGTCTGCCGAAACTACCCGTACAACCGGAGCATCAAGGTAATCAAAAGCTTCGTTCTGTACTTTGAATGCGATTTCAGTAGCGATAGAGCCCAGAGGCCATGCTTCTTCCACAATCACCAAACGGTTAGTTTTCTTAACGGAATTGATAATGGTATCATAATCAATCGGACGTACCGTGCGCAGATTAATCACCTCAGCGCTGATTCCTTCTTTCTTCAGTTCTTCAAGTGCCGGATGAACAACACGTGGAAGCATTTTTCCAAAAGATACGATAGTTACATCCGTTCCCTCGGTTTCCACATGTGCCTTACCGATCTCGATGTAGTATTCTTCTTCAGGAACGTGTCCTTTGTCACCGTACATAACTTCCGATTCCATGAAAATTACAGGATCCGGATCTATAATGGACTGTTTCAATAAACCTTTGGCGTCATAAGGATTTGAAGGAACAACAACTTTCAATCCGGGAACGTTCGCGAACCAGTTCTCAAAGTTCTGGGAATGCTGGGCGCCTAATTGTCCTGCATTACCAGTAGGGCCACGGAATACAATAGGAACCTGAAACTGTCCTCCGCTCATTGAAAGGATCTTCGCAGCTCCGTTAATGATCTGATCTATAGCAACCAGGGAGAAGTTGAACGTCATGAATTCAACGATAGGTTTTAAGCCATTCATGGCAGCACCAGTAGCAATACCGGCAAAACCTAGTTCCGCGATTGGAGTATCGATTATTCGCTTTGCACCGAATTCTGCAAGCATACCCTGGCTCACTTTGTAAGCACCGTTATACTCAGCAACTTCTTCGCCCATTAAGAATATCTTTTCATCTTTGCGCATTTCTTCGTTCATTGCTTCACGCAGCGCTTCTCTGAACTGTATTTCTCTCATTATTTGCTAAATCAATATTTGGAACGCAAATATAATGCAGTAATGTTTGGGAAACAAGTAGCAGTGGAGACGATATGACCGATAATGACCCGGTTTGAAAATAAATCATACAAATCGGGCCTTTAATTCGAGCAATGGAGACCTACCCGGAGGATGCTCGCATCAAATGTTACATAGAAAAGTGGCGTGCAAAATGAAACGGCCCCTGTCGGGGCCGCATCATTACCGTTCAAAAAACCAGTTTATCTTGCTCGCCTGGCTTCCACAGTCCTCCGGTTGCTCGAATCCCTTTTTGCAACGTTCTTTTGTCTTTTGATCGAACTCCCCTTCCTGTCCCTGAGCTTTTCTGCCCTCGATTGTTTTAAGGAGGCATACTTAGCCTGCTGCTGGCTGTTCAACACCCGGCTTAATCTTTTTTCATTGTCTGCCCGCTCAGACTCCATTTGTTTTAACTGCTGAAGTCTCTGTTTTTGCGACTTCTCACGGGCAACAGCCATATTCTTAGCCCTCTTTAAGTTTATTTTATATACTTCGGACTTCTGTTTATCTGACAGTGAAAGTTGCTTGTCCAGTCTGTCTGTTGCCTGTCGTGCTTGTTGCTCCGGACTTGCTATTCGATTTCGGCCTCTTTCGAACCTTTCAAGTTGTCCACCATGTCTGTTCTGAGTGCGCTTTGCCTTTTCCTGGGCTATGCCTGATGTTGCTAATCCTGCCAACAATAGAGCTGCTATGAGTGTCTTTTTCATGTTTTAGTGTGTTTATAAGATAGATGACTAAAGGAGGAGATAGTTTAATGGCATTATGTTAAAAGATGTTAAGAAAGGCTTATATCTTTGTGCGTCTGCATTTAGAATACAGTATCCATATGATCAAAAGAATTTTCCAGCTATTTTTTATCCTCTCAGTTTTGATTAGCCTTGTATCGGCACAGGATGTTAAAGTATACAATCCCGGGGCCAATGCCGCAGCTGAAATCAGGCAGGCAATATCAAAAGCGGGGCAGGAAGGCAAGCATGTATTCTTGCAAATCGGGGGTAACTGGTGCGTATGGTGCCTTCGGTTTAATGAGCTCGTCATCAAAAACGATACCTTGAGCAACAAATTGAAAACAAATTATGTAGTTGTTCACGTCAATCACAGCAAGGAAAATAAAAATGAAGAGGTACTTGCATCTTTAGGGTATCCGCAGCGTTTTGGTTTCCCTGTCTTTGTCATCCTGGATGGAAAAGGAAACCTGATTCATACCCAGAATAGTGCTTATCTTGAAAGCGGCAAGGGGCATAGCTCCGCCAAGGTGCTGGAGTTCCTG
Organism: Arcticibacter pallidicorallinus; assembly: GCF_003002875.1. Classification (GTDB taxonomy): domain Bacteria; phylum Bacteroidota; class Bacteroidia; order Sphingobacteriales; family Sphingobacteriaceae; genus Arcticibacter; species Arcticibacter pallidicorallinus. The sequence goes on along the minus strand of NZ_PVTH01000003.1, from coordinate 306,138 downwards.
AATAACTGGTCTCCCCTTGCGATTGATCCCCGGTCTTACATCAGTAAGTAGACATTTTTCAAACAAAAAGCTCCATAGAATTTTCTATTTATATGATTAACAAATCGTTCAGGCAACTTGCACTTGCTGTCACAATTGCCCTTTTTATACCTGCTGTCGCTACGTCGCAGGTAAACGTATCAGCTGCTCCGGAACTAAGTATATACAGAGAGAGTGCTGCGAAAATTAATGCCCTGGTTCATACCAAACTTGAGGTTCGCTTCGACTATGCAAAGTGTTATCTTTATGGCAAGGCCTGGGTGACACTCAAGCCACATTTTTATGCTACCGATTCCTTACAGCTGGATGCCAAAGGTATGGAGATCAAGAATGTCTCACTCATCTCCGGGAAGTCATTACTTCCCCTCAAGTATTCCTACGACGGACGGTCTCTTCGGATCAACTTGGGAAGAGAATACAATCGTGATGAAAAGTACACGGTCTTCATCGATTATGTTTCCAAACCTAATGAGCTGAAGGCAGAGGGAAGCCAGGCTATCAGAGACGCTAAAGGACTATATTTTATCAATCCAGATGGCTCGGATAAAGATAAACCTGTACAAATCTGGACGCAGGGAGAAACAGAGGCCTCTTCTGTGTGGTTTCCGACCATCGACCGACCCAACCAGAAAACCACTTCGGAAATCAGCATGACGGTTCCTGCAAAGTACGAGAGCCTGTCAAACGGCAAGCAGGTATCCAGAAAATTGAATAATGATGGTACCCGAACAGATACATGGAAAATGGATCTTCCTCATGCTCCTTACCTGTTTATGATGGCAGTTGGCGACTTTAAAATTTTCAAAGATAAGTGGAGAGACCTTCATGTTGATTATTATCTGGAGCCTGCCTACGCACCCTATGCAAAGCAAATATTCGGGCATACTCCCGAAATGATGGAATTCTTTTCCAAGAAGCTTGGAGTAGACTTCCCCTGGAATAAATACGCACAGATTGTCGTTCGGGATTTCGTCAGCGGTGCTATGGAAAACACAACGGCAACGATTCATGGGGAGTTCGTTCAGGCCACAGACAGACAGTTGCTGGATGAGAACGAAGGCGAAGACGTGATTGTGCACGAGCTGTTTCACCAATGGTTTGGTGATTATGTTACCACCGAAAGCTGGAGCAATCTCACCGTTAACGAATCCTTCGCCAACTTCAGCGAGGTGCTTTGGCGTGAGTACAAGTATGGAAAAGATGAGGGTGATGCTGTGAACTATAAAGATATGCAGCGTTATCTCAGCTCTCCTGAAGACGCTGAAAAGCATCTGGTGCGCTTCCACTACAAAAACAAGGACGATATGTTCGACCTCGTTAGCTACCAGAAAGGGGGGAGAATTGTGAACATGCTTCGGAATTATCTCGGTGAAGAAGCATTCTTCAAGGGGCTGAACCTATATCTGAAACAAAACGCATTTAAGGCTACGGAGGCCCACCAGCTGCGTCTGGCATTGGAGCAGGTAAGTGGAAAAGATCTGAACTGGTTCTTTAATCAGTGGTACTTTAATAGCGGGCACCCGGTGCTGAATATTAGTTACCATTGGGATGAAGCCGCCAAGATCCAGAAAATATTTTTAAGTCAGACTCAGGAAGGCAGCGCATTTAAACTTCCTCTGGCTGTCGATGTATATGCCAATGGAAAAGGCGAGCGATATAATTTCTTTGTCACGAACAAAAAAGACACACTGGTTATTAAGCTGAATTCAAAGCCCGACCTGGTTAATGTAGATGCTGAAAAAACACTTCTCGCTGAGAAAAAAGATAACAAAACACTCCAGGAGCTTACTTTCCAGTATTTCAATGCACCCTTGTATGTCGACCGGCTTGAAGCCTTAGACTCATGTAGCACTGCACAGCAAACTCATGAAGGAGCGCGTAGTGTGATGCTTGCTGGGTTGAAGGATAAATACCATGGCCTGCGCATCTTCGCACTTAACAATATTGATCTGAACGACTCCATTACCCAAGCTTCGGCATTACCTTTAATACGGGAGATTGCGGCATCAGATCCCAAAACACTTGTGCGGGCAGCAGCTCTTCAGAACCTTGCGTCCATGCGCGATCCGTCGAACAGACCCATATTCGATACTGCCCTTAAAAGCCGGTCTTACTCTGTACAAGCGGCGGCACTTGCCGGAGTTATCATGCTGAATCCGGACGACGCTTTCCCAATTGCCAAAAATCTGGAAAAAGGGAGCAGGGGCGAGTTGACTAAAGCTGTAATGGCTGCCTATACTTACGGCGGCGGCGAAGATGAATTGACCTTTTTCAGTGATTCTTTCGATAAGGCGGGGCTTCAGGACAAAGTAGAAATGGCTACCCCTTATTTGAGTATCCTGGCAAGAGCAGGCGACACAGGCGTGGTTAACAGACGTATCACTGATTTCAAAAAGATTGGCGTCGAAAACCGCAAATACGGTATCGACGTCTATATGCTCGATCTGTTCGAGTCGTTCCTGCAAGTGAAGCAGGAGATGGCTAAAAACGCTTCTGCTCAACAAAAGAAAGAACTGGAAGAGCAGATCAAACATATCTCTGCGGCAATCGCTGAGTTGAAGAAAACGGATTCTTAAAGATATATTTCAACTATGAGTACTACATTATTCCGTCCTTTTGAAAGATTTAACTTTAGTGACAAGGTCTGCTTTTTGACGGGTCTGGAGGCCGGCCATCAGATTCAGGTGTTTCCTGAATGGATGGTAGCTCAGTTTCATCTGGAAGATAAAGCGCTTAAAATGCTTGATGAGCATATCCTTACCTATCCGGATATCAAAATCCCTGTTTCTGAAAAGGCACTTGGTGAATTGAACAAACTGGAAACGGATGTAAGCACAGCCTTTAACCACGGATATCAGGCAGTGAAAGAGTTGGATGATCTTCGTCTATTCCAATGGATCGCCAAGCAGGTGTACGGAATGATCCATCATGAGGTAAGAGCAGGAATGCGCCAGCAGAGAGCCGCTGGAGAAGCACTCAATTTTTCTCAGGGCCTGATGCAGAAATTTGGAAACCTCCACCTGATGTTGCAATCATTGGTCAGCCCGGTCGAGTTTGAAGGGGTGCTCCCCTGGAAGATCCTGGTGTTCCCCATCGACAATCCTCCCGCTGCGTTTATATACAGAGACGAAATCAATACTCTAGTATTTTCTCTCACCATGGCAGATTTTGGTATCATAGCCTGCCTGCAGGACAATGGAGAGAATGCCAACTATCATCAGGATGTGCTCAATAAGGTGGGCTCTAATACGCTTCAGCCGATTCAGTTCGAAGAGCTATGTGCGCGTTTCTTTTACTCGGCATATATTTTTAATCGCCTGCCTGAATATTCGCTCCTTTCTACCGGAGATATGAATTATATCGATGCCATGCCGCTGCGTATCAGCAGCAGACCGGTTTTTGATGCCTGGCAAGCAAAAACATACGGACAGGTTCTGGAAACGTTCTGGAAGCCATGGGGATATGTCCTTTTTGAGATCATAAAAGATCCGGATCATCCGATGAGCTTTCTGTTAGATGCACAGGGTCATTTTATCGTTAACCCGCGGCCAGCATCAGCCTCCCAGCATTCTTGAGAGCTCCGAGAAGAAATGTTTGACAATTCCCGGGAAGAAAATAATCGTAATGATCATGCCTGAGAGCGCACCGTAAAAGTGAGCATCGTGGTTAATGCCACTTGCCTGCTTTGCTGCATAGGCACTATATGCCAGGTATAACACACCAAATATTACTGCAGGTATGCCAATGGGAATGAACATAATGTAGAACTTCGTACTTGGGTCAAACAGGATGTAGCTGAATACTACCGCCGCTATCGCACCAGAAGCACCGAGGCTATTGTACCAGAAATCGTTTTTATGGCGGCTTATCGTAGTCAGATCACTCAAGGCAAGGCTTGCTATATACAGGACAGCAAATTGCCAGCTTCCTATCATTCTTTCCAGGGTAAAGGCAAAGAAATAGTAAGAAAACATATTAAAGAAAAGATGTCCCCAGTCCTTATGAATCAGGCCGCTGGTAAGGATCGAATACACCCTCTGACCGCGTGAAACACTGTAAGGATGAAGCATGAATTTTCCATAAACCTGCTCATTTGAAAAGGCGTATAGACTCGTTACTATCGTTAGGATAAAGATGAAAGCAGCTACAGGAGTCTGGCTAAATAGATCTTGCATAATGCCCGTAATGTACAAATTATTTTACTTTTGTCTGAAAACCCGATATCATGGACCGTTTTAAATCCTACTCCTTTACAGCACTCGAACGCTTTCTGAAATACGTGACGATTGATACCCAGTCAGATCCTGCATCACCATCACAGCCTTCTACCGAGAAGCAAAAAAACCTCGGACGTTTGCTTGTCGATGAGCTTCACGAGATGGGAATCAGGGATGCGGAGTTAGATGAGTACGGTTATGTATACGCTACAATACCTTCAACCACAGATAAAGACGTGCCTGTCATATGTTTTTGTTCCCATATGGACACTTCTTCCGATTGTAGTGGATACAATGTGAGTCCTCTTGTGCACCACAACTATCAGGGTCAGGACATTGTATTGCCCTTGGATTCCAGACAGGTTATAAAAGCTGCCGAACACCCCGACCTTCAGTATCAAATTGGTAATGATATTGTTACTGCAAGTGGCGACACCTTACTTGGTGCCGATAATAAAGCAGGCCTTGCCGAAATTATGGATGCCGCAGCTTTCCTGATGTCTAATCCGGATCTAAAGCATGGGAAGATCCGGATACTGTTTACCCCTGACGAGGAGATCGGCCGCGGTGTAGACAAGGTAGATCTGCAAAAGCTGGGGGCCCAATACGGCTATACTGTCGACGGGGAAACCCTTGGATCTATAGAAAATGAAACATTCTCCGCGGATTTCGCCCGCATCACCATACAAGGAGTGAGCTCTCATCCAGGCTTTGCCAAGGGGCATATGGAAAGTGCATTGAAGATCGCAGCCCAGATAGTAGCTTTGCTCCCCAAAGACAGACTTTCGCCGGAAAGCACCTCAGGGAAGGAAGGATTTATTCATCCTGTAGCTATGCAAGGATCGGTGGAAACAGCCACTATCGATTTTATTCTCCGTGATTTTTCTGATCATGAATTGAAAAACCATGAGCAGATTCTGAAAGTAATCGCGGAGGAAGTCATGGAACACTATCCCTCATCTTCTTATCAACTGGAAATAAAGGAGCAATACCGCAATATGAAGAATGTTCTTGATGAACATCCTGATCTTGTGGAATATGCTATGCTGGCTATCCAAAAAGCAGGCATTGAGCCTAAGCTGCAAAGCATCAGGGGTGGGACAGATGGCTCTAGATTGTCCTTTATGGGACTTCCCTGTCCCAATATTTTTGCAGGAGAGCATGCCTTCCACGGCAAGCATGAATGGATCTCTGTGCAGGACATGCACAAAGCCGTTGAGACCATTGTTAATATCGCGCTTATTTGGGAGGAAAAAAGTTAGATTGGTGATTAAACCTCCGGGGTTTCATGGAGTCTTAAAAGGGTTGCAATTATATACCCCTCATTTAAGCTCAATGAAACCTGTTTTATTTTTCTTTTTAATCACTCTCTTTAGTTCTGTCCTGTATGCGCAGAGTGCGCGCGACGTTTCCGGTGTTGTACTCGATTCTACAGGCACCAGTGTCATAGCTGCAACAGTCAAACTGACATCATCCGGCGATACGCTGTTCACACGTACCGATATCGATGGGAAATATGCTTTCAAAAACGTTCGGTCTTCGCAGTTCCTGATCAGTGTTAGTAGTCTTGGTTACAAGAGTTTTAATCAGCGCTTTCTTTTTCCGGAGGGCACTACACCTCTTAAGCTGAAAGTTATTACGCTTAAAACCCAAAGTAACCTGCTAAATGAGGTGCTTGTATCCGGTGCTTTGCCGATCACGGTGAAAGAAGATACGATAGAATACAGGGCCAGCGATTTTCCCGTTAGAGAAAACTCCGTTGTAGAGGACGTTTTAAAGAAGCTTCCCGGCATTGAAGTCGACAAGGACGGTAACGTAACCACGCAGGGAAAGAGTGTAACGAGGGTGAGGGTAAACGGTAAGGACTTTTTCGATGGTGATCTGAAAACTGCAACGCGGAATCTGCCTGCTGAAATCATAGAAAACATACAGCTAGTAGACGACTACGGTGACCAAGCGAATGCAAGTGGTATTCGCACCGGAGATCCTGATAAGATCCTCAACATTACTATCAGTCCAAGCAAGAATAAGGGAGTGATAGCCAATGGCGTTGCCGGCGGTGGAAATGATAGTCGTTATATTGCATCTGGTATGGGCCGGATTATGAACAATGATGAACAGGTATCATTCATGTTTAACCTCAATAACACCAATGCTAACCTGTTCGATTTTGCGGGTGGAGGGAATCAGCGGGGTGGCCGCTTCAGAGGGGCAGGCGGTGGTCGTGGCGGCAATAGCGGTGGCATCACGAATACGCAAGCCGGTGGCTTTGATTACAGGAAAGATCTTTCCAAAAAGATTACCGTTTTCGGCAGTTACCGTGTTTCAGCCTCTAATAATAATGCCATTACTGATAGAATATCTGAAACAATCACAGGAGGCCGGGAGATACTCACCATTCAAAACAGCCGTTCTGAACGCGACAATGTTAATCAGGGACTCAATTTAAACCTCGAGTATAAAATTGATTCACTTAACTTTCTTAAAATAGCACCTTCTCTTAACCTGAGTTCCAGTAAATCAGATAATCTTAGCGCAAGGCAGATAACGGAGCTAGTTAGGCAAAATCAAAATACCATTTCAAGCAGTGATGCCAGCTCTCCTGCATTCGGTGCGGATATTCTTTACAACAAACGGTTCTTAAAACCTGGGCGAAATTTCTCTTTGAACTATTCGTTTAACAAGTCGTACAACCAGAATGACCAAAACGTTGCAGACGCTTTTGAGTTCTATGATACTGGTGGAATATTTGTAGCAGACTCCGCGTCCAATAGACTAATATATACAGATAACGAGCGGTTCAATAATGAGTTGAATGTAACATACAGTGAACCTTTGGGTGTTTACTCTCGCCTGGATTTTTCTTATGCCTTGAGCCGAAGCGAGTACGACAACAGCAGGATCACGAATTTGGAGGGTGCTGGTGGTTATCTAAGATCAGACTCGCTTAGTAATGTTTTTGATTATTCCTTCACTACGAATCGTTTTGGCCTGAGTTACCGGTATGACAGAGATAAACTCTATAACTTCTCCATCGGACTCGCGGCTCAGCCTACGTCATTAAAAGGCTATTCAGAGACAAATAATGTTCGTGCCGGGAAAGATGGATTCAATTTCTTTCCTAGCGTACGTTTTTCTTATAATTTTGCAAAAACGGTTTCTCTTAGAATTAATTACTCAGGGGCAAGCAGTGAACCAAGCTTCGAGCAAATCCAACCGGTAGTCGATCTGAGCAACCCGCAGAGTCCCGTTATCGGTAATCCCAACTTGAAGTCTTCGTTGAACCAAAGCCTGAATATTGAATATAACAATACCAGCGCGGAAACCGGATCCTATTTTAGTGCGGGACTGAGGGGCAACCTTGTAAGCGACCGAATTATCAATAATACGATACGCGTACGCCAGCCCGTTATAAAGGGCAGCGACACTACCTACAACCTCATTCAGGAAAGAAGATTTCTTAATGAAGATGGATATTATACATCAAACGGATACTACCGGTGGTCCAAACCTTTCAAGGACCGAAAATATCGTCTGCAGCTGGGAGGCTCGGTGAATTATACCAATGATATTTCTTATGTAGATAACGAAAAGAACATAGGCAAGAACTGGACATTCTCTCAAATGGCCAGAATTCAGATCAACCCTAACGAGAATATTGATATTACGCCAGGAGTTAACTACAGATATGGATTTGTTAATTATTCACTCCCCAATAGCATAGACGCCAAAAATTCGACTGTGTCACTCGACCTTAATGCTAAGATCTATTTTCTCAAAACCTGGATCATTGGTTTTGATGGCAGCAAGAATATAAACAGTGGCTTTGGTCGGGTTAATACCAATCCTCTTGTTATCAATAGTTATCTGGAAAAGCAACTCTTCAACAGAAAAGGCGGACTGAGGTTACAGGGATATGACCTGCTGAATCAGGCGGCTGGAGTAACTTTTAGCCAGGGAGACAATGGATACTCATCCAGCAACACGAACCTCCTGACTCGCTATTTCCTGCTGACGTTTTCTTACCGGTTTAACAAGTTTGCTGGTAGAACGCAAAACAACGATAGCAGAGGGGGCGGAGAAAGACGCGAAGGGGGCTTCAGACCCGGGGGCGGTGGCCCTCCGGGCGGACGAGGCTTCTAGTAGTTCACTTGTCCGAGCACTGGCTTTGGCTCCGGGAAATAATTAATTCCATCCCCGTTTCTGAAGAATGTGTTAATACTCACTGGAAGTTTGCCCATTGCAGGCATCTGGCCCGTTACTACCTTTGCGGCAGACCGCTGTGCTTGGGGGCTGTTCTCATAATTAACGATGATGCTCTTACTTGACTCGATTCCCGGTAAGCCCGCAATGGTGTAAGGATTTGCAAATACACAGGTAATGGTATTCAACTTAGAAAGCTCAGCTATGAATATTTTTAGCTGGGTGTTATAATCAAGCGAGCTCTGAGGGCGTTTACGGTAATCATGGATAGCCATGATTACCTGATCGAACTTCGCTACTTCACGCAGCATTGCTCTAATATCCGTGGCAGATCCTATCTTGGACATAAGAAAGTTTGTAGAGTTCGGAATTCTCGACTTTAACTCCCTCTGAAAAGTTGAAACCTCTGTTGTACCCAGACTGATAATCGCGGTTTTCTTAGAAAGGTCAAGGGTCTTTATCAGACTGTCGCTTTTTAATACAGTTGTTGATGCATCAGTTAGTCGCTGCACGAGGCTGGATGATTCCGGGCGCATCACGGCGGCTGAAATATGCTCTGTAGAAAGAGGTCTAACGATGCTTAGTCCTGCCCAGTATTTTGCCTCGAGGATCTTCCGTACGCTTGTATCAATCTGCTGAATCTCTATTCTTCCCTGCCTTATGGCTTTCTTAACAAGCTTAATTGCCCGTTTCGTATTCTCTGATAGCTCAATGACATCATTTCCTGCAATAACTGCTCTTACATCTGCTTCGCCGTCAGGAAAAAACTTTACCACTCCTTTCATTTCCATCGCATCGGTAATAGCGAGGCCGCGGAAACCGAGCTCTTTCTTCAGTAAGCCTTTTACTATTGGTTCAGAAAGTGTAGACGGGAGATTCTTTGTCGCATCAAGCGAAGGGATGTTCATGTGGGCGATCATCACACCTGAAGCTCCTTTGTCGATGAGCTGCTTAAAGGGATATAATTCGAGCGAGTCGAGGCGCTCTTTGCTGAACTTAAGCTGGGGGAGGTCATGATGAGAGTCTACGTTGGTATCACCGTGTCCGGGAAAGTGTTTTATACTTACCAATATTCCCTCATCCTGAAGTCCTTGCATGTAAGCAAGGCTTTTCGTCGCTACGTTATACTTATTGTCGCCAAATGACCGATATCCGATCACGGGATTCGCAGGATTGTTGTTGATGTCGACTACGGGTGCAAAGTTCAGGTGCATTCCCAGCGCCCTGAAATCTCTTCCTATCTCCCTGCCCATTTGATAGATCAGGCTGGTATCTTGTATCGCCCCCAGTGTCATTTGATAGGGATAAGCGATAGTGCTGTCAAGGCGCATAGCCACTCCCCATTCTGCATCCATAGCGATTAGCAAGGGAACTGATGATACCGACTGATACCGGTTAGTGAGAGCAGCCTGCCTTCCCGGTCCTCCCTGGAAAAATACCAACCCTCCGACTTTACCCCTCCTGATCATCTTCTCAACCAAATCTTCGTACGCCTTGCCTTTATCGGTATGTGCCCTGACAAAGAACATCTGCGCTACTTTCTCTCTTTTATTTAGCTTGTTAAATACGGAGTCTACCCATCTGTCTTTATCGGCGTCGGCTTCGTAAAATGGCTTTTTGTGTTGAGCGGAAAGACTGTAGCTAGTCAGAAGGATGGTAAAGAATATAAAAAGGCGGGGCCGTATGGCTCTCATAGTATTAATATTTGGTGTGTATCTGAACTACAAATATTAATATTTCTTAATTGTTTTATAAGAATTCGAAAATGAAAGAGCGGTCTGGGTTCGCAGACCGCTCTCTATTTACATGGGAGACGTTGTCGCAGCAGTATCAGGAGATGTGCCGGGGGTAGTTGTGCCTGGTGTTCCTGCGTCGGGAGTGGTAGTTCCTGGTGTGGTGGAAGTATCGGTCATTCCGGGATCGGTAGTTTCGGCACCGGTGGAATCCACCATCGCGCTGTCAGAATTAGATTGTGATTCCCGACTGGCGGAACATGCTGTCAGACCCAGTCCGGCAGCGAGCGTTAACATTAAGATTTTCGTTTTCATAGCTGTATTTCAGATGTTTATGAGATGTTTTAACAAACGTTATGAAATTAGGTTTCCGAACTCGAATTTATTTCATCGCGCGGCTAGCTTCTGGTATCCAAGACAAACTCGTTTTAAGAAACTCTTAAATGCCTTACGTTTGCGCTGTACGTTTTTTAAAAATTCAATAAATAAGCGCTTTTATTATGAAAATCTTATAAAAAAAACAATTTACTTGGAAAGTGTGTAAATCTTAGCTACTTTTGTTATGAAAATAAAAACAAACATTATGAAAAAGATTTTATTCCTGGCCTGCTTAATCACTGTTCTATCTGCTAAAAGTTTCGCGGCTGATAAGAATGACGGAAAGGATGCTGAAGTATCTTATTTCGCTGAAAACAACTTTTTAAACAAATATTTTGCTGCTGAAGACGTGAAGTGGGTTGTTACAAGCAACTTCCAGAAAGCGGTATTCACTCTTGACGGACAGGCAATGTCTGCTTTTTTTGACAGAAACGGAGAATATATCGCCACAACTCAGTATGTGACAGCAAACAAAATTCCTTCAGTTGGTAAAAAGAGACTAGTTAAATTATACGGGGATTACAAAGTAAACGAAGTTGTTCGTTATGACTTTGATGGCGAGCCTGATGCTCATCTGCAAATGCTAACCGGAAAAAGATACTACAATACCGTGTATTTTGTGAATCTGAAAAATGATACAGAGAATGTACTGGTGAAGGTTACTCCAGACGGAGATGTATCTTATGTGAAGAGCCTTTAAAAATACCTACCCTATTGATGAATATAAAAAAACCGGCTAGTCCGGTTTTTTTTGTGTCGAAAGTTTCAATCATGTCAATTCCTCTCCCAATTTCATGTTATAATTGTATCAAAGTTTGAAGATGAAGATAGAGGAATTATACAGGCTGTACACGCAAAGCAGAAAAGTAACAACTGACACACGAAATATTCTGCCGGCAAGCATCTTCTTTGCCCTGAGAGGCGAGAGCTTCGACGGAAACGAGTTCGCCCTCACCGCCCTGGAGAAAGGAGCGGCATTCTCGGTGGTTGATGACCCGAAATACGCAGATAATGACCGTTGTATTCTGGTTCCCCATGTGCTGGAAACTCTTCAGCTGCTCGCTGCCTATCATCGCGACCAGCTTAAGATTCCGGTGATCGGCATCACAGGCACTAACGGAAAAACGACGACGAAGGAATTACTGAACGCTGTCCTGGCCGAAAAATATTTTACCTATTGTACACAGGGGAACTTGAATAATCACATCGGTGTCCCCTTGACCTTGCTTGCTATCCAGCCAGATGTAGAGATGGCTATCGTCGAGATGGGCGCCAATCACAAGAGGGAGATCGCCGCTCTTTGCGCCATAGCAAAACCTAACTACGGCTTAATTACAAATATAGGCAAAGCGCATCTTGAGGGCTTTGGCGGATTCGAAGGAGTCAAAGTAGCGAAGGCGGAGCTTTACGACTTTATGAAAGAAACAGGTGGTACCATCTTCGTCAACGACGACAACCCTATCTTACATGAATTATACAGCTCAAAGGGAATAACGAAGCGTGTGACTTACGGAGAAAATGAACTGAATGATATTTCAGGCTCAATCGTCTCCAACGATCCACTGCTGACCATCCTATGGAAATCTGCCGAAGCATTCGGAGAACTCGGTACCAACCTGACGGGTAGCTATAATCTGGAGAATATTCTGGCAGCCGTAGCGGTAGGTTTTCATTTTGACCTGAGCGAAGAGCAGGTTCATACAGGAATATCTTCCTATGTTCCGGGAAATAACCGGTCTCAGGTGATCCGAACATCCTCCAATACCTTGATATGCGACTATTACAATGCTAATCCCAGCAGTATGCAGGTGGCTATCGATAATCTGGCTGCAATTACTGCAAACCATAAGACGCTTATTTTGGGCGATATGTTTGAACTTGGGGAAGAGTCTGAACAAGAGCATCAGCGCATCGTCGATTGCGCGATGGAAATCAACGCAGACCGCAATATATTTATCGGTAAAGCTTTTTCTGCTTCAAAGCATAGCCGGAACGCTGATTTTTACGCCGATATACAGAGTGCTGTTGAGGGAATAAAAAGTCGTCCTGTGAGCGGATCGACGATTCTGCTAAAGGGTTCGCGTGGAATGAAGCTGGAGACCTTGCTTCCGCTTTTGTAGAAAAGAAAAATGGACGTCTATGACATTAAGCATGGACGTCCATTTAATTACTTTATTTTCCGAAAGGCATTTTAGGCATGCCCTTCATCATTTTTGACATAGCTGCCGGGTTACTGAATTGCTTCATCACCTTACGCATATCGTCAAATTGCTTAATCAGCTTGTTTACTTCCTGCAAGGATGTGCCTGATCCACTTGCAATACGCGCTCTGCGACTTTGATTAATTGAATCCGGGTTCTCCCGCTCAAACGGAGTCATCGACTGAATGATCGCCTCAATAGGTTTGAATGCGTTGTCGTCGATGTCTATATCTTTAACAGCCTTTCCAACGCCCGGAATCATCCCCATCAGATCTTTCATGTTACCCATCTTCTTAATCTGCTGGATCTGTCCGATAAAGTCATTGAAGTCAAACTTGTTCTTACGAATCTTTTTCTGAAGTTCTGCAGACTGCTTTTCATCAAACTGCTGTTGCGCACGCTCAACTAGCGACACGACGTCACCCATTCCAAGGATTCTGGAAGCCATCCTATCCGGATAGAAAACATCCAGAGCCTCCATCTTTTCACCGGTACCGATGAATTTGATGGGTTTGTTAACCACCGACTTAATAGACAGGGCAGCACCGCCACGCGTATCACCATCCAGTTTGGTTAGCACCACACCGGTAAAGTCAAGACGGTCATTAAACGCCTTGGCTGTGTTTACAGCATCCTGACCGGTCATCGCATCCACAACAAAGAGAATTTCGTCAGGCTTTGCGTTGGCCTTTACCGCCGCAATTTCGTTCATCATCTCTTCATCAATGGCCAAGCGACCAGCGGTATCCAGAATAACCACATTGTTGCCGTTCCGCTTCGCTTCCGCGATACCCTCCATAGCGATGGCAATGGGGTCTTTCGACTCCAGGTTCGCATAAACAGGTATGCCCGTTTGCTCCCCAAGTACCTGAAGCTGCGTAATAGCCGCCGGACGATAAACGTCACCTGCAACCAGCAAAGGCTTTCTGCCTTTTTGCGTTTTCAGATAGTTAGCAAGCTTTCCGGAGAAAGTTGTTTTACCCGCACCGTTAAGGCCGGCGATTAATATGACTGTTGGGTTTGTTGTTAAATTAAGCTCTGTAGCTGTTCCTCCCATGAGCTCAGCAAGCTCATCGTTCATGATTTTGGTAAGCAACTGTCCCGGGGAAACAGAGGTCAGTACATTTTGACCCAAAGCTTTTACCTTTACCTCGTCTGTAAAAGTCTTAGCAGTTTTATAGTTTACGTCGGCGTCAAGAAGGGCTTTTCGAATCTCCTTCATGGTTTCGGCCACGTTAATTTCCGTAATTGAGCCCTGACCTTTAAGTACCTTAAAAGCTCTGTCTAGTTTATCCTGTAAATTTTCAAACATGGTGTTAATCCGCTTTTAAACAGCTTGCAAAGGTAAGTATTATTTTTAGTAAGATAACAAGTCCCGTCAATGGGGGAACTTATAAAGTAAGCCCAACGCCAGTGTCTGGCTTGCCTGGATTTTGCCGCTGGCGTCGTCATCGTAAAGGATCACTCCATTTACTGTTACATTGATCAGTCTGTTTACTTTGGCCAGGAGGCTTACATCCAAACGCTGGTCAATGCTTCTCAGGTTCTCATAGTTGGCAAACATCGCGTATCTGGTCTTCAGCGAGAGGTTTTGCATGATGTCTTTCTCGAAGTTACTCACCAACTGGAAAGCCAGCTCGTTTCTGAAAACCTTGCCGGTGTCAACCCCATAGTTTTTAGGAATGTTCCTATAAATATCCTTATCCAGTACAAAAGTCTGCCTGGCAGTACCTGTACCTATACGTAGCCAGTAGTATTTACTGGGCTTATACTCAAAACCTAAAGACTCAGTCAGATAGCCGGGAGACATAAAGCGCGAAATAGTACGCTGTCTTTCTATTTCATTGCCGTCTTCGTCTTTTTCCTTGTAGTAGGAAAAGCCCCTGTCAAACTGCGATTCAAAGTTTAATGACCCGAAAAAGCTCCAGTTCTTAGAGAGCTTCATCGAGATTTTATTATCCCAATAGAGACGGTCATTCGTTTTGCGCTGTAATTGCCCCTTATTCTTAATCTTACCATACTGGAATATCACCTCAGAGACGTAATTCTTGTCGCCCTTGGTATAGTCAGTCTTATAATTGAAGGTCGTACCAACAGCCATGGAGTTAACACCCCCACCGCTCCAGTTGTCGCTGAACGCTGCCTGATTTAAATTGACCCCGAACGAAACCCAGTTCCGCCAATAGTTTACCTTCAGATCAAGCGGAGAATTCGCAATTTCGACAGGTCGTAGCTGAAGGATTGGCCTTCTAACCGGAAGCGGTTTCTTGGATGGGTATAGCCTCAAATCACTTAAATCAGTCGTGTCCGTCTGACTATCCTGAGAGAATGCACTTAATGAGCAGGTTAAGCACAGTAGAAAGATTAGCCTTTTCACCATATTTCGGCAAATTAATGAAAAATTGAGTAGTATAAAAAATCTAATGTGTTTGTGATCTACCCGAAGAAATAACGCCAGGCGAACAATCTACGGCGTTTCAGATACAACAGATCAGCATCCATATGAAATGCTTCCCGCTCAAATACGATGTTTAAATACGCCATCCGGTGGCTCCGATACCTCGCCAGATTGATCACGTAATGGACCAGATAGATGATGTAAAAGAAAATCAGCAAGAGCTCAAGCTGCTGAACCAGATGAATCTTTTCATGGTTGATCAGCACCTTATCTTCCTTATAAGCCTTGCGTTTAACCAGTATGAACGGGAATAGCGCCATGCCGGCGGCAGGTAAGCGCGCAATATGAAGTATCAGAAACCTCATTATTTGTATTCGGGTACCAAAGGCGGCAGCCTGTTTAACGAAGGATTCATCTGATACTGGCGGAAAGATTCTTTTATGTACTTGATCAGCGCATAATCTCCCGCCTCTAAAATAAAATAATAGGAAGGGCGATACTGCTGCATGAAGTCTTTCAGCTTTTCGTCCTGCAACCCCGTCACACTCTTCACTAGCGCGGGAGTATACCGGTAATTTATGATGTTGTCTTTATAATCCCGTTCAATGATCTCCTGCAGGTAGCGGGCATTCTTTCCTTCCCGGCTGAGCAGGCTGTATAAAGCGTCGATACCCAGCCCCGCGCCTCCTGGCCTGTTTGCAGTTCCGAGCTGTAGCAGATCCTGAGGATCACCTTTTCTGTATATCCCCCCGTATTCCTTGCGTGTCCGGTTGAGCCGCTCCTGCGGGCTCAGCAAGCTATCACTCACCCTGACTTCCTGGAGGAGGATACTGTTGCGTTTCAAATAGAATAAAACGGTATTGGCGGGCGGTACGATCAGCGTATCCACGTGGTATCCCTGCAGGGCTGCTACGAGCGTATCGCCAACAACCGCTTTGGTAGTAAATTCTCCTTTGGTATTATTGTAAAAGCCTGAGTGCGTACGCATGTTGTAGAGATAGACACGCGTGAGTCGCACTTTGGAGTCCTTATCAAAGATAATGCCTTGTACCGTTTTCTCCTGGGCGAAAGCTGTACAGGTTATAAATAAGAGGAACAGGACAATATTGCTTTTCAAGTGGTGTAAATCTACCTAAATTGATTCCGGAAAAAAGTTATTTAACAACTCTTAACTATTTGGAAACAACTAAAAGCTGTCCTGGTTTAATATCATTTCCACCTAAAGAATTCAAAACTTTCAATTCGTCAACACTAAGGCCCACCTTTCGGCTGATAGCATATAAGGTATCCCCCGCGGCAACTTCATAAACTTTCATCGCTACGGCAGGAATAGCAACCTCTGCCTTGGTTTCTGCTGGCTTTGCAGCGATCTGGGCCAGGACCTGCTCTTCACGATTAGCTTTAGCGAAGACGGATTCTTCCCGGTCATAACGATCAAGGCCATAACGTTCAATCAAGCTGATCAGGAGCTCAGGGTACCGGGGGTTAGTGGCATAACCTGCTTTCTTTAACCCTCTCGCCCAACCTTTATAGTCATTCCTGTCCAGATCGAAGAGGAAAGCATAATGGCTACGCTTCAGAAACTCGCTATGGTCCCTGTACGATTCCTCGGCCGAATTGTAGTAACGAAAGCATTCACCTACCGCATCATCATCTTTGAGGATCGTCTTTCCGGTCCAGCCGGCATGACATTTAATGCCGAAATGGTTATTAGCCTCCCGGGCCAGTGTGCTGTTTCCGCTTGCCGATTCAAGCATCCCTTGAGCGAGTGTTATGCTCGCAGGAATACCACTCTTCAGCATCTCTTCAATAGCGATATCTTTGAAACGTTCCACATAGCCACTGGAAGAATAGACTCTGACGATCTTGTCTTCTATCACAGCTCCCTGATGTTTAGGAAACCGAACTTTCTCGGGCTTATTTGTAATGATCTTGTCCGGTTGCTTGGTTGGACGGCGTGCCGCAGTATATTGTTTTTTGCTGCTACAAGATGCTAGGAAGAAAGCCACAAAGGCAATCAGTAAAAAATTTCTCATCAGATATAATCTGTTTTTTTAACGGTAGTGAAGCTGCTATGAGCCGATATATTCCTCTATATGCCGAAGCGTGCTCATTACAGCTCCATTCAGATACTACAAATGTAATCGCTGACCTACGTCGAGTAAACTACTCGACAAGCCATTTTTATTTTTAATTTCTTTGACGGTGGTTCTAAAACGTTGTGCTATCCTCGACAGTGTATCGCCCCGGCGAACGTGATAAACAATTGGCTCTGACGGATCGCTCTCAGCTTTGTTGGCCGCAAGTATAGTACTTTTGGCGGCGTTTTCCGCATTCTGGTCAAATTGGTCCAGGTTATATTTTTTAATGATAGCCATTACCTGACTGGCCCATGTGCGGCTATGAGCATAGCCCCCACGTTGAATTCCCATCGCCCAACCCCTGTAATCGTCTGATGAGTATCGCGTAAAGAGCCCTGAAAACCGCTTCTTTAAATAATTAACGAAGTCGTCGTAACAATCGTCAACTTCTTCGTAGCCTTTGTAGGCTGATTTGATAGGCTTCGGACCTGTTTTTCCCTTTAGTCCGAAATGGTTGTTAAGATACTTGGCAATTCTGCTCGTGCCGCTGGCTGACTCATGTATGGCAATTCCAAGTACGATGCTGGCAGGGATACCATGTTGGTTCATGGTACTCACTGCCACTTCCTTATAATTTTCTATGTAGTTCTCTGCCGGGCTTTGCGCCGTAGCGGTACCTGATATGAAAACTATAAGGCTGGCATAAATGAATTTTCTTAGCATAGATTACAGTTTACGGATTATCAATAGGCCATCGCGTACAGGAAGTATTAGTTTCTCTACGCGTTGGTCGTTAATTACTTTCTCATTGAAATTGCTGATGTTCTGCGTGTCCTTATCCTGCGCCCCTGAAGTGATTTTCCCATGCCATAACACATTATCCACTATGATAAGGCCCCCGGGTCTTACCTTATCAAATATCATATCGTAATAAGTACCGTTATTTTTCTTGTCTGCATCTATAAATACCATGTCAAAAACATCCGTTAGCGTCGGGACAATTTCAACCGCATTGCCGATCTGGTATTTAATCTTCGATCCGAAAGGAGATTTACTGAAATAGTCGCGAACCCGTTCTTCGAGCTCTTCGTTGATGTCAATCGTATGAAGAGTGCCATCTTCAGTAAGCCCTTCGGCCAGACATATAGAGGCATATCCGGTAAAGGTTCCTATTTCAAGAATGCGTTTTGGCGACTGGATTTTACTGAGAAAGCTCAGGACACGACCCTGATAATGCCCGGAAAGCATTCGGGCCATTGGCACCTTTAAATGCGTTTCCCTACTTATATATCTGAGCAATTCAGGCTCTGGTTCGCAGTGTTGCTCTAGATAGATTTGCAGTCCCTCAGTTAGCATTTCCATAGATGCAAATATATATAAATATATATTTAACAAAACTTTATTTGGATAAAGTGAAGATTATCAGCTCGGTAGTGAAATTGTGTTGATTTTTAGTTACCTCCCCTTGCGTGTTTTTTGCACCGGGTAACTGTTAATTATATCCAGGAAATCCTCTCCGTACCTGTCAAATTTGTGCTCTCCTACACCCGGGATGAGTAGCATCTCCTGCTCGGTCAGGGGCTTTTCTTTCGCCATTTCATAAAGGGTGGCATCGCTGAAAATATGGTAAGGAGATATGTCTTCTTCCAACGAGAATTTCCGCCTTACCTTCTTTAATTGTTCGAAAAGTTCATCCTCGTCGTTCACATGGGAAGACTGTATTCCGGATGTGCTGCTGACTTTTCTGATGAGCAGAGGAAGAACCGTTAGTCTGGCTTTCGTTCTTCCGAAAAGAATATCTCGGCCCTGTGCGGTAATCTTCAGTGCAAAGTTTTCGTCGTATGCTATCTCAAGGATCCCCAAATTCAGCATCTGCATCAGATAGCGCTGCCAGTCGAAGCTGCTGATATCGGCCCCCGCCCCATGGGTTTTCAGCAGGTGATACCCTGCTTCTTTAAGATCGGTACGCATGGAGCCTCGCAGTACATCGATAACCATGGCAGCTCCCTCTCTTTCCCTCATGCGCGTTATGGCCGAGAGAGCCTTCTGAACAAGATGGGTGCCGTCAAAATGCTTTCTCGGGTTACGGCACACGTCGCAGTTGCCACAGTCTTCATTCAGATTCTCGGAGAAGTAGTTTAACAGGATCCTCCTTCTGCAGATATCTGCCTCGGCATAATGCTGAATACGTTTCAGCTTTTCGAGGCTGATATCAGCCTGGCCGCTTTCGGCAGCAAATCGGTTCAGAGTGGTCAGGTCTGCATAGTTATAGTACAGGATGGTGTCTGCGGGTAAGCCATCTCTTCCGGCACGTCCGATCTCCTGATAGTAGCCTTCCATATTCTTCGGCAGGTTGTAATGGATGACCCAGCGGACGTTGGATTTATCGATCCCCATACCAAAAGCGACAGTCGCGCATATCACCTGGAGGTCGTCATTCAAAAACCCTTCCTGAACTTTACTCCTGTTGGCTGCGCTCATGCCCGCATGATAGAAAGCAACCTGGATTCCCAACATGCGCAGGTCCGAAGTCAGTTCTTCGCAATTGTATCTGCTGAGACAATAGATAATGCCTGACTGCCCTCTCTTTTGCCTGATAAATGCTGCGATCTCTGCTAATCGTTGCTTGGGTTTTACACCCGCCCTCACCTCCAGACTAAGGTTGCTACGGTTGAAGGATGAGATAAAAATCCCGGGATCTTTGAGCTTGAGCTGCCGGATAATATCTTTGCGCGTTACCTTATCAGCGGTAGCGGTTAGTGCTACGAAGGGGACGTGGCTAAAGCGCTCCCGCAAAGCGCCTAGGTGCATATATTCCGGACGAAAATCATGTCCCCATTCAGAGATGCAATGCGCTTCATCTACGGCAAACATAGAAGGCCGGGCCATCTGTGAGATCAGCGAAATGTCGGCCGTGAGTTTTTCAGGCGATATGTATAGCAGGGCAACCTCCCCACGGTAGCACGAGTCAAGAATAGCCTGTTGCTGGGAAAAAGTTTGGGAACTGTTCAGATAGGCAGCGGAGATGCCGTTAGCTCTCAGCGCGTCCACCTGATCCTTCATCAGAGAGATTAGCGGTGAGATCACAATGCAGACCCCGTCCAACATCAGGGCGGGAATCTGAAAGCAGACCG
The DNA here is from genome assembly GCF_003002875.1 of Arcticibacter pallidicorallinus. Taxonomy (GTDB): domain Bacteria; phylum Bacteroidota; class Bacteroidia; order Sphingobacteriales; family Sphingobacteriaceae; genus Arcticibacter; species Arcticibacter pallidicorallinus. The sequence goes on along the minus strand of NZ_PVTH01000003.1, from coordinate 285,754 downwards.
ATTTGCCACCTCCGGTGGGAATAAGGACGAGCGCGTCTTTCCCGGATACGACGGACTGGATGATCTGTTCCTGAAGCGGCCGGAACCGGTCGTACCCGAAATATTTCCTGAGAATTTCGCCAGCAGGTAAAGCCATCGTATAAAAGTAGGAACTTATCTGTAGCTTTTTAGGCAAAAGCCTTTGGATTTTAACAGATTTAGTGTGATGCATGGGTAGAAATCAGAGTCAAACGCCTTTATATGAAGGGGCAATACACCCGGGAAAATCCCGTGATGAGTCCGACTTCAACAGCGAAACGTCGGACTTATCACGGGATAAAGAGGGCCTGTTATGGGTTACATATAAAGGTGTTTTTAGGAATGGACAAAGAATGGACTCAGCTTTATCAGGCTTTTTGAAAACTATCTGATCCCCGCTCACGTTAATCACATTAATATGAGAATCATCATCGAACTTTTACTTACGGGAATAGCGGTTTCAGTAGCGGCATTCCTATCTCCGGGTGTCCACGTTGACGGATTTCTTAGCGCGCTTATAGCCGGCATCTTGTTGGCGCTTGTAAATGCGACCGTTGGGACCATACTTCGCATTTTTACTTTTCCGGTTAACATCCTGACATTAGGTCTGATGTCTTTTGTCATTACCGTATTGATGGTGCTGCTGGTAGATTCAATGATGAAAGGCTTCAATACAGAAGGTTTCTGGGCTGCCCTGATCTTTGCCCTCATCCTTTCTGTAATTAAAATGGTCTTTGGCTCGCTTACAAGCGACCGCGACCGCTAAGGTCTAAGGATTTGTCCCGGGAAAACGAATAGAGATTATACCATGCAGCCAGCCGGGTTGACTATCAGCCATTCTGCGGCCTGCGTTTGTGATCTATTCAGTAAGCGCTTTTACGACTGATGGCGATACATCCTGCTGAGCTTTACTCAGGGTTTCGTCATTCTTTTCAGCCTTGTAGACTTTTTTCAATACATTGATCGCTGATGCCCGCACATAGGAGCGCGAGTCATTTATCGCAAGATCTTTCACTTTATCATGTGCTGATGCCTGTGCCTCCTTGTTTAGCAATGCGAGTGATTTTACAGCGAGTCGGCGGATAGCCCAATGCCTATCGTTCATAGCAGAGATAATCAGGGGCGCTGATAGTTTGTCGGCTGGTTGTTTAGTTATTGCCAGCAGGGCCTCCATCCTATCAAGAAACAAGGGCGCTTGCTTATATTGCAGGGCATACTGAGCAGGGGTTTTGTTCTCTTTCTTCGTGGCCAATAGATACTTTTCAGCGTCGAAGTTGATCAGTTCGGGTTGCTGCAGCATATCAAATGAAAAGCTTTGCTCAGCTTTATCTACAACTACTTGTTTTCTTTCTACCTGGCCATTAGCGTAAAAATCGATTTTTACAGGTAAACGATATAGGGGTGCGGCGTTCAAGGACTGGACTTGTTTTACCGTTACGGTTGCTTTTTTACCAGCAGCATCGTAGTGATTGGAGATTTCAAGTTCCGGATTGCCCGATGCAAGGAACCATTGATTAAAAAACCAGTTGAGGTCTTTACCCGTCACTTCTTCAAATGCTAAACGAAGGTCATGGATCTCTGCGGTTTTATAAGAATGCCGTTTCAGGTAAAGCGTCAGGCTCTCAAAGAATGCTTCGTCGCCTACTGTTTTGCGTAACATGTGCAGAATTCGTCCGCCTTTTTGATAGCTTACAACGTCAAACATCTGCTCTCTGTCGGGATAGTTGAAGCGGATAACATCGGCCTGCTTCGCCCGTTCGGTGTTGAAATAGGCATTTGCGTCATTCCATCCTTGATAATCGGCTTCATCGCCACCATATTTGTGTTCGTTCCAAAGGTATTCTCCGTATGTAGCAAAAGACTCGTTAAGGGGGAGGTTTGCCCAGGATTCGGATGTAACGAGATTACCAAACCAATGATGGAAGAGCTCATGGGCTATAATGTCTTCGTGGTTTTCATCCAAATATTCGGCCGGAGTCATGTTCATGCCCTCGAAGAAGGTGGTGGCAGTGGTGTTTTCCATGGCTCCTCCGGTGAAATCGCGCAGCACGATCTGGGCGTATTTCTCCCAGGGATATTCCACTTTTAATATGTTGGAGAAAAATTCCATCATTTCAGGAGTTTTCCCAAATATCAGTTTTGCATGATCAGCGAATTTGGGCTCCATGTAATAGCTTACTTCTTTGTCTTTCCAGGAATCTTTGGCGATCCGGAAGTCGCCACCGGCGAGCATCGTCAGATAGGTGGAATGGGGAAGCTCCTGTCGCCAGCTGTCGGTATGCGTACCGTCGCCGTTGTCAGTAGAGAAGTCCAGAAGTCCGTTCGACAGGGAAACCATGCCGTCCGGGAGGGTGATACTGATATCCTGGGTCATCTTTTCCTGTGGATCTTCTATTGTAGGGAACCAGCATGAGTTGTTTTGGGTCTCTCCCTGGGTCCAGAATTGCTTTGGCTTGCCGGGTTCGGAATTGTCGCGGTTAACGAAAAAAAATCCCTTACTTCCGGGGCCGTTGATATCCGTGCCGACCTTCAGCTTCTCGGGCATTGCCACGTAGTCGATCTGGATCTTAAACTTTTGCTCACCGCTGTACTTTTGACTCAGGTGGATAGTAAGCTTTTTGTTGTTATAGGTGTACTTGAGCGGTTTGTTATCGTAACCCTCTATGAGAGATACCTGATTGATCCGGAATCCTTTTGCATCGAGAACAACTTCAGACAAGGGATAATTGTATGGTTTAGCCTCAATGGTTGCACGCCCTATAACGTAGGCGCTATCCCAATCCAGTTTTAGGTCGAGGCTGGTATGGATGATGTCGGTCAGGCGGGTGTAGCTCGCCTGGTAGATTTGCGACCCTTGTCTGGCACCATGTACGGAGATCGGATCAAGAGTAACTTTTTGAGTACTGGAACAAGAGCCTAGTAACAGCGCTGCCATTAGGGAACAGAGCATCAGGAGACTGTTTTTCATTGGAACGATTTGTTTTTTAAACGGTAATGAAACTTTCAGGGGCAATAATACACGCTTTTCGCTCAGCGCGCGCATGATAGCTTCATATTATTTAGCAGTAAGAAGTTTGTTGATGTGGTTTTCGAACTCGTTGATGTATTCGGTGTAGTGTTTGCCCGTGCCGGGTCCGCTGAATCCTGTATGAATCTTGTTTACTTTCCCTTGCTTGTCGATGATGATGGTGGTAGGAAAGGCTTTGAATTCGCTCAGTTCGGGCATGCTTTTCAAAACTTCTTTGTTTGTGTATCCGGTTAGAAGAATCGGATAGCTAACATGGAACCGTTTGCGAAGTTGTTCCAGGCTCTTTTTTGACCTTTCTGTATCGTTGGTTCGCTCATAGGCTAATCCTATGACTTCAACTCCTTTGTCCTTGTACTCTTTATAGAAATTAGTCAAATAAGCTGTTTCATCCATGCAGTTGGGGCACCAGGAGCCCAGGAAGCTAACGATGACAACTTTACCTTTGTAACGTGGGTCTTTCAATGATGTTTGATTACCGTCGAGGTCAGGAAAGCGAAACTCCAGGCTGGAGTAACCGGGTTTCAGGTTTGTCAGGGTATAGGCATCCGGGAGAATGGCCTGCTCGTCTTTTCGGGCGGACCAGTTGCGCACCGTAGCCAGACCTGAATAAAACTTGCCCTCGGTGATCGTGTTTCCGTTTATTGTACCCGTGAACAGCATACAGTTGGATCCGTCAAAGGCAGATAGAAACAGTCGCCCGCTGGATACCGCGCCTTCAAGAAATCTGTAGTCGCCGGTACTGGTGAGGAATGAGCCCGTTACCCGCGATTTTTCCTGGCGGAATTCGCCTACTGCGATAGTCGTGTCCTGGTTATCCTGACTAACGATGGTGGTAGACCATCTTCCGCTGAGCTGGTTTGGGGCGTCGGGATCGTCTTTAAAGAAGCGGTAGTCGGTATTTTTTTGGGCATTGATCTCCATGGAGATGTCATTATCGACTAGGTGTCTGATCCACTTTCCTGTGAAGCCGTCTGATGTTAGTGCGGCCTTGATCTCTGAGTCGAACAACGGAAGTCTGATGGTTACCGAATCATTGCTGACCTGAATGTCGTCGACCAACAGACGGTCGTCTGCATTTAGAATATAGAGCTTTTTTACTCCCGAAGAATCGGTTACTTCGAAATTAAACGGCACCTCTGTTCCTGATTCATTTTTTATGGTTGCTCTCCAGGTTCCGGCGGAGAATTCGTTGTTCTTATTTCTGCAAGAGAGCATCGTTACCATCAGGAACGATAGCAAAAGTGCCAGCTTATAGAAGTTTTTTGGAAGCATCTAACCCTTATTAATGATCAAAAGACTATTGTTGACTACGTATTTTTTTTTCTATAGCGGTGGTTGAATAGCCTTCGATCAGAGGTATGGTTTTCACTTCACCACCATTAGAAAGAACGGTTTCAGCTCCTACAATCTGGGCTATGGTGTAATCGGCACCCTTAACAAGAATGTCTGGTTTTATTGCAGAGATGAGGTCTGCGGGTGTGGGTTCGTCGAATAGCACCACTGCGTCTACGAAGAAAAGCGCTGCTATAAGGGAGGCCCTGGACTGCTGGTCGGTAATTGGCCTGGCAGGCCCTTTGATTCTGGAGACTGAAGCGTCGGTATTCAAACCGATGATTAATTTGTTTCCAAGAGAGGCAGCCTGAGCTAAATAGTCAATATGTCCGAGATGTAAAAGGTCGAAACAGCCGTTGGTGAAGACTATTTTTTTGTCCTGAAATTTCCATACCTGTATCAACTTAATGATTTCCGGCAGGCTAAGTATCTTATTGTTGAGCGTCTCTAGTTTGTTCATAAGTTACTTATTAGGATTTAGAGCAATTACTTTATCAGCCGGTTATTGTCGTCAGGAAACACCAGGATTGGTTGGTATTTTCTTCCTTCTTCCATGCTGAGCTGTCCGTAAGACATAATAATAATGATATCTCCTACCTGAGCAAGGCGCGCACAAGAGCCATTTAAGCAAACAATACCCGATCCTCGTTCGCCTCTAATGACGTATGTTTCAAAGCGGGCGCCGTTGTTATTGTTTACGATCTGTACCTTTTCATTAGGAATGATATTGGCAGCGTCAATTAAGTCTTCATCAATAGTGATACTTCCCACGTAGTTCAATTCCGCCTGCGTCACCTTCACCCGGTGTATCTTTGACTTCAAAACTTGAATAATCATAACGCAAAATTAGCAAAAGGTATCGAAAGAGTTGTGGTTGGTATGATTCGTCGTGTTAATTTAAAATCATATTATCGATGAGACGTGTCTTTCCGACATGAGCAGCGATGAGGGCTACAAGTCCCGATGTGTCTTCGTTCGGCTGTTTGAGGGTATCTTTGTCGAGTATTTCGCAGTAGTCGAGGTTGATTCCCGGCTCTTCGTTTAGAATATTAAGGCCAATCTCTTTCAGTTTGTCGGCATGTAATACTGAAGCTTGCTGCCGCATGGTAAAGAGCGCGCGACTGATCGTATAAGCCTGACGCTTCTCCTGGGGGGATAAATGGATATTTCTTGAACTCAGAGCAAGTCCTTCTTCACTGCGTTGTATAGGGCACATAACAAGTTCTACAGGCAGCTTGAAGATGGAGACCATTTTGGTTATCACCAATACCTGCTGATAATCTTTCTGGCCAAAAAATGCCTTGTCGGGCGATGTTACCTGGAATAGTTTGTAAACGATTTGCGTTACACCCTGGTAATGTCCAGGGCGCGATTGCCCCTCCAGGATAGTTTCCAGATAACCCAGATCAATATCCCAGCTTTCGTTCTGGCCGTACATTTCTGCAACTTCAGGAAGAAAGAGGATGTCGCACCCTGCATCTTCGAGTTTTTTAATATCGTCTTCTACGGTTCTGGGGTACTTCTCCAGATCGAGTGGATCTGTAAACTGGGTGGGATTCACAAAAATACTGCAAACGACCACGTCTGTTTGCTGTTTGGCCATGTCGATGAGTGAAATATGACCATCGTGAAGTGCTCCCATTGTAGGCACTAAACCAATCTGTTTCCCTTGTGCTTTAAGATCCTGAAGCGCGTCTGAAAGTCCGGATTTCGAGGTGAAAATTTTCAATTTTTGATTTTTTTAAGACAGATTTTAACGGCTGAATGTGTTAAGGCAGAGTTAAAACAGTATGAAGGGGCGGTTACCTGTGAAATGCGTATAGTTTTCTTAATATTCAAGGCTTTTTTAATTAATACGATAATGAAAATGCCGTTGCAAAGGTGAGAATTCCCGCAATTATATCAAAGGCTATTGCGTAATTCATTGATATATCATAATATATATGTATATTTGCAGTCCCAAATTCTTTCATAAAATTTAACATTTGGAGATGGCAAAAACGAAGTTACTGTTTATTACTCACGAGATGTCGCCTTTCCTCGAGTTAACAAAAATTTCTGAGATAACGCGGAAACTTCCGCAAGCGATGCAAGACAAAGGATTTGAAATCCGCATTTTAATGCCTCGTTTTGGTAACATCAATGAACGTCGTAATCGTCTGCATGAAGTTATCCGTCTTTCAGGAATGAACATCATCATTGATGAAAACGATAACCCGTTGATCATTAAAGTGGCATCAATTCCTTCAGCTCGCATGCAGGTGTATTTTTTGGATAACGAAGAATACTTTCAGCGTAAGCATGTTTTCAGGGACAATAATAGTAAGTTTTACGAAGACAACGATGAGCGAACAATCTTTTTTTGTAAAGGAGCATTGGAGACGGTTAAGAAATTAGGTTGGTCGCCTGACGTGGTGCATTGCCATGGCTGGATGAGTTCTCTGGTTCCCGTTTACATGAAAACGACCTATAAGGACGATCCGACGTTCAAAACAGCTAAGATTGTGTATTCGGTTTATGACAATTGCTTCGGCGAAAAGTTAAATCCTGATTTTTCAAAGAAAGCGGTTATGAGCGGAATGGATGCATCTCATCTGGTACCTTACGGGGACGGAAGCTGTGAGGCTATGCATTTAGGTGCTATATCCTATTCGGATGCTGTTGTATTGGGCGGACCTAATACGCATCCTGAGGTATTGAAGGTGGTTGAAGCTACCGATAAGCCAGTATTGACATATGATGCTACGGCTGATTTTGAGAATTATTTTAATCTCTATGAAGAGATGCACAATGAGGAATTGGCGTCTCTAGCTTAGAAAGCTTATACAACATTGGAAGGGCTGTCTCGTGATTTTCGGGACAGCCTTTCTTGCATTATGGCCATTGGCGTGATCAAAAACATAGGGAAATGATCATGACGTAGACTTTTGGATGTTAAAGTCCGTTTCTTTAACATCCTTTAACACTAAGCGGGCGAAAACGGATGTCCTGATTAACAGTTTTTAACAACAGAAGTGGCCTGCGTAGTCTATCTTTGGCAAGCTTTAACAAAGCACGAAAAGAAAACTAAAATCTATATCTTAGCGCGAAATATTGAATGACAAAGAATTATTTTATACATATGAATTATTTAAGCAGGGGCTTATTCATTTTTGTAAGTCTTATCGCTTTTAGCAGTTGTCAGAAGACGGACAATGTTGGACTGGATATTAACCCTAACGATACGATCAACAGTAAATATATTGAAGATTATGATGTAAGCACGGTAACTGTTCGTGAGGATAGTGTCCTGGCTTCCAGTCAGCCTCAATATCCTGCGGGGTCGATTACTGACCCGGTGTTAGGAACTACTGATGCAGCCCTGGCTATGGGTATATCCTTGCCCTCAACTGCACTTAGCTTCGGTGCTACCACATCCTTGGATTCAGGAGTCCTTGTTTTGAAATATGGAAAAGGATTTTTTGGAGATTCAACGAACACGACTTATAATGTAACGGTTCATCAGCTGAAGGAAAATTACATTTCGACGTCAAACTACTATACGAACAGGAAGTGGAATTATGACAGCACTACGGTGATAGGATCAGCGCCGAACGTTAATCGTTTCAGATGGAACGACAGTTTATTTGTTAATCAAATCGTTAAGGGAGGACAAGATACTGCCCTGAAGGTAGTTCCGCAGATCCGAATCAAGATGACACCTGAGTTCATGAGAACTTATTTTCTAAATGCGTCTTCCACTCATTTCGCTACTGCAGCTGCATTTCAGAACCATATTAAAGGTCTTTATGTGAAAGTTAGAAAGGTGCAGCCAGATGGAAGAGGTGGAATTGCCTACTTTGATCTGGCGACGGCCAATGTTAGTGGACTGGAGTTATATTACAAGAACACGACCGGAACAACAGTCGATACCAACAAAGTGATCTTTGGCCTGTCTAATACGACAACATCTGCAGCGATCAAACACAATTATGCGGGAACAGCTGTGCAGGCTCAACTGGATAATCCGCAGCAGTCTTTCAGCACTGTTTACGCGCAACCGCTTGCGGGTTTACGTACCAAAATTTCTTTTACAAATCTGGATGCTCTGCGCGCTTTGGGTAAAATTGCCATAAATAAGGCCGAGCTTGTAGTATATGTAGAGCCAGGAACAGAAACTATATTTAAACCTTTACCACGACTGACGCTTTATCGTACGGATATTGCCGGCCAGCGTCAGGTTGCGGATCAGGTGTCTTTTCTGGGCACGCCATATGATACGAACCGGAAACGCTATATTTTCAATGTCAGTTCGTATATACAAAACCTGGTTAACGGGAAGGATACGCAATATAGTACCTACATAGCTCCGGTTGATGTTAACTTCCTCAATACTCAGGCTGCAAATATTGCGCCCGTACTCACTACCGCGGCGCGCTCTATATTAGCGGGAAATAACCATGAAAATTTAAAGATAAAACTGAACATTTATTATACAAAGCCTGATTAATATCAGGCTTTGCCATGTTCTGGTTATTTTTTTTATAATTTCGCTCCCCTTGATCTTATTCATTACTTATGTGTGGAATTGTTGGATATATAGGCCATCGCGATGCCTGGGATATTGTTATCAAAGGGCTTAAGCGATTAGAATACCGGGGTTACGATAGTGCTGGTATTGCATTAATGAACGGTGGGTTAAAAATCCACAAAAAGGCCGGAAAGGTTTCTGATCTGGAGGCTCATACGCTACACGAAGACCGATCTGGAACGACAGGTATGGGACATACCCGCTGGGCAACTCACGGCGCGCCATCGGACCGGAACTCTCACCCGCACCGCTCGGGAGATGGAAAGCTTTCCATTATTCATAACGGCATTATCGAAAATTACTCTGTTATCAAGGAAGCTTTGCTGGCAAAGGGGCATGTATTTAGTAGTGATACGGATACAGAGGTTCTTATACACCTGATAGAAGATATTCATAGTGATACCACTGACTTGCTTGAAGCAGTGCGTTTGGCCCTGAACGAAGTGATAGGAGCCTATGCTATTGTGATCATGAGCCAGGATAGTCCTGATCAGCTCATTGCTGCCAGGAAGGGAAGTCCGATGGTAATTGGTGTTGGCGAAGGTGAGTATTTCATTGCCTCGGATGCCACTCCGATCGTTGAATATACCAAGAACGTTATTTATCTGAAAGACTCGCAAATTGCGCTTGTTAAACGCGATGAGCTGGTAGTGAAGACTATCGACAATATCATTCAGACACCTTATATTCAGGAATTATCGCTTCAGCTGGAAATGCTGGAGAAAGGGGGCTTTGAGCATTTTATGCTTAAAGAAATCTATGAACAGCCTCGCTCTGTACGTGATTGTATGCGCGGGAGGATTTATCCGATTGAAGGAAAGGTTCAGCTTGGCGGGATAAAGGATTATGCAGACAAATTGAAGAATGTTGAGCGTATAGTCGTTATTGCCTGCGGTACTTCATGGCATGCCGGTCTGGTTGGTGAGTACCTGATTGAAGAGTACGCAAGAATACCGGTGGAGGTTGAATATGCTTCTGAATTCAGATATCGTAACCCGATTATTTCCGAGAAAGACATCGTTATTGCAATATCCCAATCGGGCGAAACGGCAGACACCATGGCTGCCATTGAACTCGCAAAGGAGCGGGGCGCTACGATTTTCGGTATTTGTAATGTTGTAGGTTCATCTATTCCGAGAATTACTGATGCGGGCGTATACACGCATGCAGGTCCGGAGATTGGAGTGGCTTCTACGAAAGCTTTTACCGCGCAGGTAACAGTTTTAACGCTCATGGCCTTGTATATGGCTCAGCAGCGGGGAACTGTTAAGCAGTCGGATCTGGTAAGCATGCTTACTGAGCTGGACGAGATACCGACGCTTATAGAGCAGGCTCTCAAATCGGACGAGAAAATCGCTGAGATTGCTGAGAAGTTCAAAGATTCATCTAATTGCCTGTTCCTGGGTCGTGGTAGTGGTTTCCCTGTTGCGTTGGAAGGAGCATTGAAGCTGAAGGAGATCTCTTATATCCATGCTGAAGGTTATCCTGCAGCAGAAATGAAACACGGACCAATCGCTTTGATCGATGAGGATATGCCGGTTGTGTTTATTGCGACAAAGAATTCTTCATACGAGAAGGTGATTAGTAATATCCAGGAAGTAAAGGCCCGGAAAGGTAAGGTTATCGCTATTGTAACAGAGGGCGACAAGACGGTAAAGGAAATGGTAGACTATATTATTGAGATACCGGCTTGTAACGAAGCCTATCTGCCGCTTCTGGCGACAATACCGTTACAGTTATTATCTTATCACATTGCTGTTCTGAGGGGCTGCAATGTAGATCAGCCGCGTAATCTGGCTAAGTCGGTTACGGTAGAATAAAACAAAAAAAACCGCCTGAGTAAATCAGGCGGTTTTTTTGTTATGCCGGCATGTGTTTCATTACCGAGTCAAGGTCGATTTTCAGACCCTTTGCTACTCCTATTCCCAGGCTGATGTCGGCCCTGAACCAGTGGCATAGCTGACGGTTTATGATTTCTTCTCTTTTTGGACCGTCAATTCCGCTCATAGAGCCTACAATATTAGAAATGAGATTCGCTTTATCTGTTGCGCTCAGGAGTCTGTAAAGATCTCCCGGTTGTGTATAGTGATCGTTCTCTCCTTCCGCATTGCGATCATACCAATCCGCGTTGGTGGCTTCAATCGGCAAGCCGGGTTCTTTGTAAGCCGGATCTGCTTCTATGTTGTCAAAGCTGTTAGGAAAATAGTTAGGTGAAGATCCACCGTTTCCATCCATACGCATGGCGCCGTCGCGCTGATAATTGCTAACCATATACGGGCAGCGATTTACCGGGATGTGCTCATAATTTGTCCCCAGACGATAGCGCTGAGCGTCGGTGTAAGATAGGATCCTACCCTGCAGCATTTTGTCGGGAGAGAATCCAATTCCGTCTACTACGTGAGCCGGAGCAAATGCAGCCTGCTCGACATGGGCGAAATAGTTGTCAGGGTTCTCATTGAGTTCAAGAACGCCCACGTCAATCAGCGGGAAGTCTCCCTGAGGCCAGGTTTTGGTGAGGTCGAACGGATTCCAACGAAATTCTGCGGCTTGCTTTTCAGACATGATCTGTATTTTCAGCGCCCACTTAGGGAATTCGCCCTTGTCAATTGATTGTACCAGGTCACGCTGAGCCCAGTCGGGATCCGTACCGCGCAAGGCAGCAGCTTCAGCATCGGTAAAGTTTTTAATCCCCTGCAGTGTTTTAAAGTGGAATTTTACCCAGTTGCGTTCTCCGTCTTTGTTGATCATGGAGAAAGTGTGACTGCCGAATCCATGCATATGGCGGTAGCTGTAAGGGGTTCCGCGATCAGACATCAGAATGGTAACCTGATGCAGACTTTCGGGATTAAGCGACCAGAAATCCCACATCATGGTTGCGCTTTTGCAGTTGGTATAAGGGTCTCTTTTTTGAGTGTGGATGAAATCACTGAATTTTTTTGCGTCTTTGACAAAAAACACCGGAGTGTTATTGCCGACAAGATCCCAGTTGCCGTCTTCTGTGTAGAATTTCAGGGCGAATCCTCTTGGGTCACGTTCTGTATCTGCCGAGCCTTTCTCACCGCCCACTGTGGAGAATCGAAGAAATACCCTTGTTTGCTTTCCTATCTGGTTAAAAATTTTAGCACGCGTATATTGAGTGATATCGTGGGTAACGGTGAAAGTACCATAGGCGCCGGAGCCTTTTGCATGGACGACACGCTCAGGAATACGTTCCCGGTTGAAATGTGCCATCTTTTCGTGAAGTATGAAGTCCTGAAGAAGAACAGGTCCTCTCGGCCCTGCCGTCATGGAGTTCTCATTCTCGTAATAAGGGATACCGGATGCAGTTGTCAATTTTTGCTTATTTGCCATGTACTTTGTAGTTAAAATGTCCTTTCTAATTGTCCGATAAAGATCTGTCTAATTAATGGATGAGAAAAATCGATATTTGCTATTATCACATAGATTTTGCTTATATGACTTTGGTCCAGTTAGAATATATAGTGGCGGTTGATACTTACCGAAACTTTGTTGTTGCCGCAGAGAAGTGTTTTGTAACGCAGCCGACATTAAGTATGCAGATCCAGAAGCTGGAGGACACTTTGGGTGTGATTCTTTTCGACCGGAGCAAGCAGCCGGTAGTGCCTACTGAAATAGGTATTTCTGTGATCGATCAGGCGAGGGTACTGCTTGCAGAAGCTGATAATCTGAATGAAATTATCAATTCATATAAGAAAGAGTTGAGTGGGGTCATTAAAGTAGGAGTTATCCCCACCGTTGCTCCTTATTTGTTGCCTAAAATCATAACGAAGTTTACCGAGAAGTATCCTAAGGTACAGCTGCTGATTTGGGAGTACACTACGGAGCAGATCGTTCAGAAGCTGAAGGTGGGTTTGCTGGACTGCGGAATATTGTCGACACCTCTGGATGATAAGACTTTAAATGAGCTTCCTTTATTCTACGAAGCATTCGCTGTATATGCTTCGAAAGGTAACGGGGTTTTGAATAAGCGCAGCATTACCGCTGAGGATATTGATCCTAACGATCTATGGCTTCTTAATGAGGGCCATTGTATGCGGAATCAGGTATTGAATTTGTGTAGTAAAAAGGCAGAAGGCAGCAAGCTTAAGCCTTTTGAGTACAATACAGGGAGTGTCGAAACACTTAAGCGAATGGTTGATATCAATACAGGCGTGACAGTATTGCCTGAGCTTAGTATTCTGGATCTTAATAAGGAAGAAATGAAGCGGGTAAGAAGATTTAAAGATCCTGTTCCCGCGAGGGAGATCAGCATCGTTACTCATCGCAACTTCCTCAAGCGAGGTATTATATCTGCTTTGGAACGCGAGATCATCGAGTCGTTGCCTGAAGAAATGATCAGCAATTCCAAAAAAGAAATACTGGAAGGCTTCATGTAATTAATCCAGCCTTCCGGTATTTTATCTCCTTCTGAAAAAGCTGAATAGCCAGTAGATCAAAATGAGCACGGCCACGACCATGAATATTCCAACGTAGGCACCTGCTTTGAAGATGTCGCCGGCAAGCTCACAGCTTGACAGCATGCTGATAAATAAAAGCGCTGATAGGTATGTTATTTTCTTTTCCATAAAAAAAGTAGTATACGATTAGTACACTACTTTTCTCTAAATGTTTTTAGAACTTATTTTTTGAAGCGCTCTGCAACTGCAGACCAGTTTACTGCGTTCCAGAAAGCCGCTATATAGTCAGGGCGTTTGTTCTGATATTTCAGGTAGTAAGCATGTTCCCATACGTCAAGACCAAGGATCGGAGTTCCTTTAACTTCGGCAACATCCATCAGCGGGTTGTCTTGGTTTGGAGTGGATGAAACCTGAAGCTTACCTTCAGAAGAGATCGATAACCAAGCCCATCCTGATCCGAAACGTGTTGCTCCAGCTTCAGCGAATTTCTTTTTGAAATCTTCGAATGAACCGAAAGCCTCGTTGATAGCTTCAGCCAGTTCACCTGTAGGTTCGCCACCGCCATCAGGACCTAAGACTGTCCAGAATAAGCTGTGGTTGTAGTGTCCGCCACCGTTGTTGCGAACAGCAGGAGCGTAAGAAGAGATATTTGCTAATATTTCTTCTATTGTTTTGCCTTCAGCTTCGGTACCAGCGATAGCTTTATTCAAATTGTCGACATAAGCCTGGTGATGCTTGCCATGGTGGATTTCCATCGTTGCTTTGTCGATATTTGGTTCAAGGGCATCAGATGCGTATGGTAACGCAGGAAGTTCAAAAGCCATAATATTACGTTTTATGAGTTAAAATTTTAAGCTCTACAAATATAACTTTTGTAAAAGTGATTTGTTCAGCTCATTGTCAATTTACTTTCTTTTCTTGAGGAAGAAATCTTTTATGAGGGTGGCGCACTCTTGTTGCATGACACCTGCGGTGATTTCTGTTTTGGGATGGGTAATGATGCTGTTAATTTTGCTGAATCCTCTTTTTTCATCTTCTGCACCGTAAACGATCCGGCTGATTTGTGTCCAGTAGGATGCTCCCGCACACATTACGCAGGGTTCGATGGTTACGTACAACGTGCAGTCTTTAAGGTATTTTCCTCCCAGGTAGCCAGCTGCGGCGGTGAAAGCCTGCATTTCGGCGTGTGCAGTGACGTCGTTAAGCCGTTCGGTAAGGTTGTGACCACGGCCGATAATTTTGCCCTTGCTGACAATTACAGCTCCTATAGGGACCTCATCTTGCTCGAGGGCCTTTTCAGCTTCTCTGAGAGCTTCCTTCATAAAAATCTCATCAGGTGGCGTTACTGGATCATCGGTAAAGCTTATATATCTCATAATGGTGATTGTATTAAATTAATTTTGAACCGTTAGGAACCGGTTTCTCTACTGCTGCCAGAACGATATCGCCGTTTTCATTCTCGAAACCAGTTACTAGAAATTCGGACATAAATTTGCCGATCTGCTTCTTGGGAAAATTAGTTACGCCGATGATCTGCCTGCCTGTTAATTCGTCTGGGGAGTATAGTTTTGTAATTTGTGCGCTACTCCACTTTACTCCGAAAATGCCAAAGTCAGCCTTAATTTTATAAGCAGGCTTTCGCGCTTCCGGATATGGTAATACCTCCAGAATCGTTCCTATCCGGAGTTCGACTTTTTCAAAGTCATTCCACGCAATCTCTTCCATTAGGCAAATGTAGCAGTAATACGATAAATTGATACGATCGTGTTACCTTTGATCTTATGTCGGAAGTGCGTCTTAAAAAAGGAAAAGAAAAAGCAGTGCGTCAATTGCATCCATGGATTTTTTCGGGAGCGATTGAACATATAAATGGAAAGCCGGAGAACGGTGATATAGTAGATGTAAGGGATCATTCGGGGGAATTCCTGGCAAAGGGATTTTACAACGATCAGTCCCGCGTTGCTGTGCGCCTCCTGGAATGGAATGAACAGGTTACTATTGATGAGTCTTGGTGGAGGATGAGGGTTCAAAGGGCGGTTTCTGCCCGTAAGGATTTGTTGTCGGCTACCGGAACCAATACTTACCGGCTGATTTTTAGTGAAGCGGATTTTCTGCCTGGACTGATTGTGGACCGGTATGCTGATTATCTTTCGGTGCAGATCCTGACGTCGGGGATTGAAAAAGTGAAAGGGATTATCGTAGATGAGCTTGTTAGTCTCTTAAACGTAAAGGGGGTGTTTGACCGGAGCGATGCTTCTGCGAGGGCACACGATGGAATGGATGCCTCTTTTGGGATTCTTTACGGAGAGGAACCACCTCAGTTTGTGGAGGTGTTGGAGAACGGATTAAAGTATCATATCAATATTGCGGAGGGACAAAAGTCCGGGTTTTTCTGTGACCAGCGGGAGAACCGCAGAATTGTTGCAGGGTATGCGGAAGGTAAACGGGTGCTCGATTGCTTCTCGTATTCCGGCGGATTTACCTTAAATGCCTTAAAGATTGGTGCGGCAGAAGTGACAAGTGTAGATAGTTCTGCGTTGGCTGTAGAAACGCTGAAGCAAAATATCGTACTCAATAGTTTTGATGAAGCGAAGCACACGGCTATACAGTCGGATGTGAATAAATATCTGCGCGTATTGAAAGAGGAGGGACAGAAGTTTGATATCATCGTACTGGATCCTCCGAAGTATGCGCCCTCCCGCTCATCGCTTGACAAAGCTTCAAGAGCATACAAAGATTTAAACAGGATGGCAATGGGGCTTTTAAACAGCGGGGGCTTACTGGCGACGTTTTCTTGTTCGGGAGCAGTGGATATTAGTCACTTTAAGCAGATATTGGCCTGGGCAGCTTTGGACGCCGGAAAGGAAATTCAGTATATATATCAGTTCTGTCAGCCAGAAGATCACCCGGTAAGGTCTTCGTTCCCCGAGGGAGAATATCTGAAGGGTTTGTTTTGCAGGATTGTCTAAACAAATAAAGAGTGCCGATTTGGCACTCCTTATTTGTTTAACAGGTATGTCTGGATTATGATTCTTTGCTTTCGTCGGGGAAGTTTTTCAGAGCTACCGGCGTTTGAGAGCTGCCTTTCATTTTGAGGTTAAGCATTTCAACCAGCACAGAGAAGGCCATCGCGAAATAAATATATCCTTTTGGTATGTGTTGATCAAGACCTTCTGCTATCAGTGATACGCCTATCAGGAGCAGGAAGGATAATGCAAGCATTTTAACCGTTGGATGTTTGTTCACGAAGGCACTGATGCTTCCGGCGGAGAACATCATCACGATAATAGAGATGACGACTGCGGCAATCATTACCATTACCTCGTCGGCCATACCTACTGCTGTGATTACGGAGTCAAGAGAAAATACGACATCGAGTACTAATATCTGAGCAAGGACGCCGGAAAAAGAATAGACCTTTTTTACGCCGCTTTCATGTTCGTGTCCTTCGAGCTTGTCGTGTATTTCGGCAGTACTTTTGTAAATAAGAAATAGACCTCCCGTTAAGAGAATGAGGTCGCGCCCTGAAATAGCCAGCTTCTCGAGCCATTCGGGACTGCTAATGCCGACCAGGGATCCTAAGTTAAAGAGGGGATCGGTAAGTGTCATTACCCAGCTTAGTGAGAGTAGAAGCAAGATGCGCGTAATCATGGCAAGAGCCAGTCCGATTTGTCGTGCTTTTTTTTGCTGGTGTTCGGGCAGTTTGCCGGACAAAATCGATATAAAAATAATGTTGTCGATCCCTAAGACGATCTCAAGGACGGTAAGGGTTAAGAGAGAAACCCAGATTTCGGGGTTCGATAAGAATTCCATAGATGATTTTTTACGAAGCGAATATAGTAATGTTGTGCAAAAAAAAACCTTCTGAAGAGCAGAAGGTTTTTTTAATCATTAACTAAAAAGAACGTATACTTAGGAGAGCTAAGTCGGTAATTAAATTAACTGGCACTAAATGAATACATCCCAGTCTTTTCCCTCGTCTCCATTGTGCCTAATTAAGCAGATTTGTTCACCTTGTAATCGGTCAACCTGCATACGATTGCTTATCACATAAGCTAATTGGTATCATTGTAAAACTATGAAAAATCTTCGAATTGACTGTTAAATGATGTTAAAGAATTGGTTAATTGTATCAATTGCATTCTTTTTTCTCACATCGTAAGTGCCGCTGATGACCGAATAGTTTGCGTTGAGCGCCTGAAGTTCCTTCATCCAGATGGTCATAAAGTACTCCCTGAGGTCGGGGAAATTTCTTAAAGGGTCATCTTCCCATGGAAGGTCGATATCCATCAGGAGGTAGAGATCGTAATGGCGACGAGGCAGTTCAGTGAGGACTTCTTCGGGTGCTTTGCCGAAAACATGATCACTCCAGATCTTTACTGTTATGAAGGTAGTATCGCAGATGAGCAGTTTATTTGCTTTCGGTAATAGTTCATCCTCCAGGGCCAGTTGTCCCTTGAACATATTGATTTCATCCTCCCAGCTACATGGGCCGGTGAGCTTGCTGCAGTACTCTCTGGAGTATTCGGGCACCCATACGGTTTGGTAGTAATCTGCCAGTTGAGCCGAAATGGTAGATTTTCCGGTAGATTCTGGCCCTACGACTGCTATTTTCTTTATGATGTCTGTGCTGTTTTCCATGTCTTTCTCCAGTCTTTATAGCCCATTGCTGCGATAAATAGAAATATCACGTAGAGGATAGCTGTGAGTGCAAGTTCTTTATATAAATATAATGGTACGTAGATAATATCGACGATAATCCATAGTATCCAGTTTTGCAGTACTTTTCTTGTAAGCAAAATTTGTGCAACGAAACTGATTGCAGTGCAAGTCCCATCTATATAGGGAACGTCTGTTGGGGTGAAGTGATCAAGAAAGAGACCCAGCAGGCCTGATAAAGTAACGACGGCAGCTCCGACTATGAGGTATTCTGTCGGTTTGAGCGAGACTACCGGCTTTTGATCTTCGGACTTGTTTTTTCTCCAGAAATACCAGCCATAGAGTGCTGTTCCGAGAAAATAAATTTGCAGGGCAGCGTCACCGAAAAGATGGTATTGGAAGAAAAGAACGGAGTATGCAAGCACGCTTATAATCGAGACAGGCCAATTCAGGATGTTCTCGCGGGCTGCGAGGTAAACGCAAAGAAATCCGGTAATTGTTCCAACCCACTCCAGAGCTGAGGTTTGGATGAGCTGGTTGAGAATAAGTTCTCCAAAATTCATGCTATAGGCGATCACGCAGCAAAGGTATGAAAACCGGAAGTGGGTGCAAGGACGAAGATTAGGGCTATGAGCGGATCTAACTTTACATAGCGAGATTTTACGTTTATTTTTTTTGTACTTTATATAATTAAAAGTATTATTATTCCTTACCTTTGCATCCCGACAATCAGGCCGGGATTTTCATAAACAGCATAGGAAATCTCGCTGGTTATGAAGTCTTAAGACTTCGATTTAACTTTTGACTTTAACAACCCTATGCCAAAAGATCCATCCATTAAATCAGTCCTGATCATCGGTTCAGGGCCTATTATTATCGGTCAAGCTTGTGAATTCGATTATTCAGGATCGCAGGCGGCTTTATCTCTTAAAGATGAAGGGATAGAAGTTTCTATAATTAATTCCAATCCGGCGACCATTATGACAGATAAAGTGATCGGAGATCACGTTTATCTTCTTCCGCTTAATTGCGAGAGTTTAGAGCAGATTCTTTCTGAGCGTCAAATTGATGCTGTTTTACCAACTATGGGAGGACAAACAGCGTTAAATCTTTGTAAAGAGGCGGAAGAAAGAGGCATCTGGGCTAAATATAACGTCCGTGTGATTGGTGTTGATGTTGCAGCTATCGAAAAGACAGAAAACCGCGAGGAGTTTCGCCAGCTTATGGTGGACATCAACGTTGGGGTAGCGACATCCAAAATTGCAAACTCTTTTCTTGAAGGTAAGGAAGCTGCTCAGGAGATAGGATTTCCTTTAGTTATCCGTCCGTCATACACTCTTGGTGGTACCGGAGGTGGTATAGTTCACAAGAAAGAGGATTTCGATGCAGCTTTAAGTCGGGGTCTGCAAGCTTCTCCAACCCATGAGGTATTGGTTGAGCAGGCGGTTCTTGGATGGAAAGAGTATGAACTGGAATTATTGAGAGACAGCAAGGATAATGTGATTATTATCTGTTCAATCGAGAATTTCGATCCGATGGGGGTTCATACCGGCGACTCTATAACCGTTGCTCCGGCTATGACCTTAAGCGATCGTTGTTACCAGGAGATGCGTAATCAGGCGATGAAGATGATGCGTGCCATTGGTAATTTCGCAGGTGGATGTAACGTACAGTTTTCTGTGAATCCTGCAGATGAATCGATTATTGCTATCGAAATCAATCCACGGGTTTCTCGTTCATCAGCTCTTGCCTCTAAGGCAACCGGATACCCAATTGCAAAGATCGCTGCGAAACTTGCGATCGGATACAACCTTGATGAGGTTGAGAATCAGATCACCAAAACAACATCGGCTTATTTCGAGCCTACACTCGATTACGTAATTGTGAAGGTTCCGAGATGGAACTTTGATAAATTCAAGGGTGCCAATACGGAGCTGGGGCTTCAGATGAAGTCTGTTGGTGAGGTTATGGCAATCGGTCGTACATTCATTGAGGCTCTTCAAAAGGCGACACAAAGTCTTGAGATTGGCCGTTCTGGTTTGGGTGCAGACGGGCGGCAGTGCCGCAACCTGGATGAAATTATGCACGGACTGGAGCATCCAAGCTGGAACAGATTGTTCCTGATCAAGGATGCTATGAGTATGGGCGTGCCTCTTGAGTCGATCCGCAAGGCTACGAAGATAGATAAGTGGTTCCTTATTCAGATCCAGGAGCTTGTTGCTTTGGAGACAGAAATCAAGAGATATTCGCTGACTAATATTCCAAGGGATTTCTTCCTGACGTTGAAGCAGAAGGGGTATTCTGATGTTCAGATTGCATGGTTACTGGGTAACTCGGTTACTGAGGACGATGTTTATGACCGCAGGAAAGAGCTGGGTATCAAGCGTGTTTATAAGATGGTTGATACTTGTGCTGCTGAGTTTCAGGCACAGACACCTTATTATTATTCCACATACGAAGACGAGAACGAGTCTTTCCCGTCTGACAAGAAAAAAGTCATTGTGCTTGGATCGGGGCCCAACCGTATTGGGCAGGGTATAGAGTTTGATTATTCTTGTGTACACGGTCTTTTAGCTGCTAAAGAAGCTGGCTATGAATCTATCATGGTGAACTGTAACCCTGAGACAGTGTCTACGGATTTCAATATGGCAGATAAGCTTTATTTTGAGCCTGTATTCTGGGAGCACGTTCGCGAGATCATCGATCTTGAAAAGCCGGAAGGTGTGATCGTTCAGCTGGGAGGTCAAACAGCTCTTAAGATGGCTGAAAAGCTTCATGAAAAGGGCATCAAGATCATCGGTACTTCATTCAATAACATGGATATAGCTGAAGATCGCGGCCGGTTCTCTGACCTGTTGAAGGATCTTGACATTCCTTATCCTAAATACGGTGTTGCTGAGAGTGCTGAAGAGGCTATCGATGTAGCGAGACAAGTTGGTTATCCTGTCCTGGTTCGTCCGAGTTATGTATTGGGTGGTCAGGGTATGAGCATTGTCATCAACGATGAAGATCTTGAAAAGGCGGTAGTGAAATTACTCGGTGATTTGCCTGGGAACAGAGTACTGATTGATCATTTCCTGGATCGTGCAGAAGAAGCGGAGTCAGATAGTATCTGCGATGGTGAAGATGTACATATCGTTGGTTTAATGGAGCACATCGAACCTGCAGGTATCCACTCTGGAGACTCAAGTGCAGTTCTTCCCCCTTTCAACCTTTCGAAGAAAGTTACCGATTTAATGGAAGAGTATACCATTAAGCTCGCGAAGGCTCTCGATGTGAGAGGGTTGCTAAATATCCAGTTTGCGATCAAAGGTGAGGACGTATATGTGATTGAAGCTAATCCAAGGGCTTCGCGGACTGTTCCGTTTATCGCGAAGGCTTACGATGTTCCATATATCAATATTGCAGCGAAAATTATGTTAGGTGCTAATAAGCTTAAGGACTTCAAGATTGAGCGCAAGCTGATCGGTTATGCCATCAAAGAGCCAGTCTTCTCTTTTGATAAGTTCCCTGAAGTTGAAAAGCAATTAGGGCCTGAGATGAAGTCTACTGGTGAGGCAATACGTTTTATAAAAGATCTGGAAGATCCATACTTCGTAAAGCTTTACAAAGAGAAATCAATGTACTTAAGTAAATAAATAAAAAGGCCGCGATTAGCGGCCTTTTTTCATGTTGTATCTATCCAAAGAGGGATGTAAATACGTCTTCAATTTTGGAAGCAGTTTCTATTTTGATTAAATATTTGCTGAGGTCTAATCCTTTTTTATTGTATTTAGAGATGTAGATTCGCTCAAATCCTAGCTTCTCAGCTTCTGCGATGCGGTGCTCAATCCTGTTGACCGCTCTGACTTCACCTGAGAGCCCTACTTCCGCAGCGAAGCAGGTCTTGGAGGAAACTGCAATATCCTCATGAGAAGAGATGATTGCGACGATGATCCCGAGGTCTACAGCAGGGTCTTCAACGCGCAGCCCTCCGGCGATGTTAAGAAATACGTCCTTTGCACTTAACCTGAAGCCGCATCTCTTTTCAAGTACGGCAAGCAACATATTCATTCTTCGCGTGTCAAAGCCTGTAGCGGACCGCTGAGGCGTTCCGTAAGCTGAGGGGCTGACCAATGCCTGGGTTTCGATTAGCATCGGTCTGACGCCTTCTAACATGGCTGATATAGTGATGCCTGTCAGCTCTTCATCTCGTTGAGAAAGCAGAATCTCTGAGGGGTTAGAGACCTCTCGCAGACCAGCGCCCTGCATCTCATAAATTCCAAGCTCCGAAGCAGATCCGAACCTGTTCTTCACCGCTCTCAGGATCCGGTAGACATGGTGCCTGTCGCCCTCAAACTGCAAGACGGTATCGACCATGTGTTCCAGGATTTTCGGTCCGGCAATGGACCCATCTTTCGTGATGTGGCCTATGAGAAAGACAGGTGTAGAGGTTTCTTTAGCGAAGCGCATGAGTTCGGCCGTGCATTCGCGTACCTGGGAAACACTTCCTGGCGTCGATTCAATATGTGCTGAGTGGAGCGTCTGAATGGAGTCTATTACTACCAGGCCAGGCTCCAATATTTCAATCTGCTTGAAGATGTTCTGGGTGGAGGTTTCAGTGAGTATGAATACTCCGTTTTTTTCTTTTGGAGCATTTTGGTTGCTGAGCCTTTCCGCTCTCATCTTGATTTGATGCTCGCTTTCTTCTCCCGAGACGTAAAGGATCTTTCTATCCTTCAGTTGTAATGCCAGCTGGAGCATCAGTGTCGATTTTCCGATGCCCGGTTCGCCGCCAATAAGGACGAGAGATCCAGGAACGATTCCGCCGCCTAGTACCCGATTGAATTCAGAGTCGGGACTAACCCATCTGCTTTCCTCCTTGTACGTGATTTCGTGAATCGCTGAAGGCTTTGCGACTCTGGAGAGATTTCCTGCGCCTTTCCATTCAGGGACGGCGGCGCCTGGTTTTTGTATCACTTCTTCTACAAATGAATTCCACTGATTACATGAGGGACACTTACCCAACCATTTGGCTGATTCGTAGCCACAGCTTTGACAGAAGTATGCAGATTTAATTTTTGCCAATTTTCTCGATCTATTTCACACGAAAATAGCACTCTGGAATGGCAATCTTCCAAAAAATGTTGCTTGCATCGTCAATGCGTGAGAAGAGATTAATGTAAGAAGTTTAGACAGTCGATTAACCACGGCTTCGGAAGGGTGCAAAAAGCAAGGACCCGGGGAATTTCCCGGGTCCTTTTAAAGCTAAAGCTTAATTTCTTCATCTTTCGAATTCATGAAGTGGAATTCGGTAAGATAATAAGATGGGGAGGATTTAACTTTAATCCATTTACCATAATTTAAGAACCACTTCCATTGTCTGGAGATAATTCCCTTTTTAATGTAGGCCTCAATGTAGGGGTGGACAGTAAGTGTAACGCTTTTTTCATTCTGCTCACTTAAGATATAGTTCAGATTATTCTCGATGTCGTCCATCAAGACAATGCTGGCCTTTATCTCTCCTGTTCCGTCACAGGCAGGACACTTTTCATTAGTAACGATGTTCATCTCCGGGCGCACTCTCTGCCTGGTGATCTGGACGAGTCCAAATTTACTTGGAGGCAAAATAGTGTGTTTCGCACGGTCAAGAGCCATTTGCTGCTTCAGGTAATCAAAGAGATCTTTACGGTTATTTGGCTTGTGCATATCGATAAAATCGACTACAACAATGCCTCCCATATCCCTCAGACGAAGCTGTCTGGCGATTTCTTTGGCTGCTTCCTTGTTTACCATGAAAGCGTTTTCTTCCTGATTCTCAGGATTGGCCGTCCGGTTTCCACTATTTACATCCACGACATGGAGGGCCTCTGTATGCTCGATTACGAGATAAGCACCACCCGGTAGATTAACTGTTCTGCCGAACGTTGATTTGATTTGTTTCTCTATTCCAAAGTGCTCAAATATAGGCTCCTTGTGCTTATAGAGTTTCACGATCTTTTCCAGTTCAGGCGAAATGTCTCTTACATACATACGGATCTCTTCGAATATCGCAGTGTCGTTGACATGGATATTTGTAAAATCAGCATTTAATAAGTCCCTAAGAATTGTGGACGTACGCCCCATTTCTCCAAGGATCTTTTTAGAAGGTTCAGTGGCGTCTAATCTCGCCGATATGGTCTCCCACCGGGATATTAAATCGAGCAGGTCTTTTTGCAATTCTGCAACGCCCTTACCCTCTGAAACAGTACGTATAATAACGCCAAAATTCTTTGGCTTAATGCTTTCAACTATCTTCTTAAGACGAACTCTCTCTGTGTTGCTCTTGATCTTTTTTGATATAGAGATCGACTCCGAAAACGGAACCAATACTACAAATCGTCCTGCAATCGAAAGGTCTGAACTTAAGCGTGGGCCTTTAGTTGATATAGGTTCCTTAGCAATCTGAACAGGCAACAACATGTTGCGGTTTAGCACTTCGGAAATTTTGCCGGATTTATTGATGTCCTCTTCCAGCTTAAAATTATTCAGCAATTTTTCTTTATAACTGCCGTTCTTTACAATCTTCGTCAGCTTAATCAGCGACTGAACCTGAGGCCCCAGGTCAAGATAATGCAGGAAAGCATCTTTTTCATAGCCCACATCAACAAAAGCAGCATTTAACCCGGGCATGATTTTTTTAATCCGCCCAAGGTAAATATCGCCAACAGCATAGTTGTTGTTAATGTGTTCTGTGGTCAGTTCTACGAGTTGCTTGTCTTGCAGTAAAGCTATAGTTACCCCATTAGGGGCTGAATTGATTATTAATTCTTTTACCAACAGCTACCTTTTTAGTGACAGGGTTACCTGTCAACGTTTGACACAAGAAATGATTATAACACAAGAACCTCCGGTCGCATGAGCGTGGAGGTCTTTTTCATTGACTAAGCAGTTAGACTACTTCTTCTTGTGTCTGTTTTTTCTTAAACGTTTTTTACGTTTGTGGGTAGCCATTTTATGTCTTTTTCTTTTTTTACCGCTTGGCATAATTTTAAGTTTTAAATGTTTTTATTGTTAATTAATTACTTTTCAATGTGTTGATGCGCTGATCTATGTATGAGCTGAAACCAGGGTCAGCAGCAAGGGTTTTGCTTTGTTCATAGGCATGAATAGCCTCAGCATTCTGTCCGATATTCTCGTAACAAGTCGCCAGGTAAAACCATGCTTCAGGCATTTGCTCCTGCTCTAAAATTGTTTTAAAGCGGTTAATACCTTTGTCGAACTGCCCGGACTTGATCGAAAATAAGCCAAGATTCATGTTCGCTTTGATGTTCTTAGGATCTTGCTTAACTACTTCAAGTAAGAGAGTGATCCCTTTCATTGGTTCAGGTGTTCCGCTAACGTATGCTACGCCGAGGCCTGTTTTGGCACCTAGGTTGTTAGCATCCAAGTCTAGTGCTTTCTGGTAGGCGACGATAGACTTGGCAACAAATGTAGGCTGAATCAGCGAATCCTTTGTGGTACTGTAAGCACTCGTAAAAAGATCTCCAGTCTTTAGCCATCTCGAGACAGTGTTTTCTTTTTCAGCAATCTCTTCATTGTAGAATGCGCTTGGGGCTGGTTGATTAACATCATCCCATTTCTGCGCAAGTTCCTTAAGAAGAGGTAGCCTCTCTGAACCTTCTGCGGATTTAAGCTGAGTTTCCAGAGAGGATATTTGAGCAGATAAATTAGCATTTAGCATCAGTTTAGCCGATTCAGAAACAGTTTGAACTGTCACCAAAGTGGCTTGTGAGGCACTTTCGGCAGCTTCCCCCGAATGTTGGCCATCCTTAACCAAACCCTTGATGTCTAATGAAAACAGAAGTCCCATTAGAACAACAACTAGTCCGATTACTGCTATTTGCTTACCATTGATCATATTCAGAGATTATGCTTCTGCTGCAGTTTTTGCTTCTTCGGCTGCTGCAGCCAATTTTGTTACGTTACCGTTCTTTACTTTTTCAACAAAAACCTTTGCTGGTTTAAAGCTTGGAACGAAATGCTCAGGGATAATGATAGCGGTGTTTTTTGAAATATTACGTGCTGTCTTTGTCGCTCTTTTCTTTACAACAAAGCTCCCAAAACCTCTCACGTAGACATTTTCGCCGCTAACCATTGAGTTTTTAATTACTTTAAAAAATGCTTCTACCGCTTCCTGCACATCTAGCTTTTCGATTCCTGTTTTGGTGGATATCTCTGCGATAATTTCTGCTTTAGTCATATCTTATTGGGTTAAACTTTTTCGTAAACTCTTAATTGTTTTGGGGTTGCAAAAGTATTGGTTTAATTCGAATTCGTAAAATAAATCCATTTATTTTTCTTTTAACTTCTGAAATGCCAGACAGATAGCACTGGAAATTGCTCCATTTATTCTGTTCAAAGAAGGTAAATAGTCTGAAAATCTGCGTTCTGCAGCGGTTTAAGGGAACTACATCCTCCAGCTTGTTAAGGCTTTGTATCATTGTTGAGAGTTCTGAAATTCCGCTCCGAAGTACACTTCAGACTATTCTCCGCTCTTCCAGGCTTGTGCTCGACGTCATTTTTTGGATATCGGTCATCGAAATCTTGAAGTTTTTAGGACCTTCGCGTATGCATTTCATCGAAGAGATTATTGCGTGGTATCTCATCAACAAAAGAGATCTGCCATGGAGAAATACCCGGGATCCGTATATCATCTGGCTATCTGAGATAATCCTTCAGCAAACAAGGGTGGAACAAGGGCTTCCTTATTTTGAACGCTTTTTAGATCGGTACCCTACGATCGCACATTTCGCTGCGGCAAATGAGGACGAGATCCTCAATCTATGGCAGGGATTGGGATATTATTCAAGAGGCAGAAATATGCATAAAACCTCTAAAATAGTTATGGAGGAATATGGGGGGTATTTTCCGAATAGATACGACGATCTCTTAAAGTTGAAGGGGGTAGGCGAATATACTGCCGCTGCGATCTCTTCCTTCTCTGCCGGCGAGGCAAAGGCGGTGGTCGACGGGAACGTCTTCAGGCTACTCTCACGTTTTTTTGGGCTTCGGGATGTGATCAATAGTCCTCAGGGGAAGAGAGCGTTTACTGAACTTGCAAACGAGGTTATTAATAAACATGATCCGGGAACAAGTAATCAGGCTATGATGGAGTTCGGTGCAAAGGTGTGTAAGCCGCGCAATCCCGACTGCATCGTCTGTCCTTTAAATCAGCAGTGTTTTGCTCTGCGCAACGATATGATTACTGTATTACCCGTCAAGAAAAAAGCACAGCGTCCCAGGCCCCGGTATTTTAACTACATAGTTGTTTTGTCGCGCGACTCCATATTGTTGAGTAAACGAAGGGCGAAGGATATTTGGGAGAATCTATATGAATTTCCTCTTTTTGAATCTGATAAAATACTTGACGTAATCGAGTTGATCGGGCGTCCTGACTTTGTATCGGCTTTCGGCGAAGAGGTTACTATCCTTTCGGTTCACGGTCCCGCAAAGCACCAGCTCAGTCATCAGACGATTCACGCACAGTTTGTTGTTATAGAGGCGCATAAACTCCAGAACGTAGATCAGATGGGGTGGCATTTTGTGGCTTTGGATGAGCTTCCAAACATAGCGCAACCAAAAATAATTTTCTCGTTTCTTAGAAACTTCCTACATTGACTTCACAATTAAAAAGCTAAATTATGGCAGGAGTTAACAAAGTTATTTTGGTTGGACATTTGGGCAGAGATCCGGAAGTTCGACACTTGGAAGGAGGCGCCAGCGTCGCCAATTTTACGTTAGCCACATCAGAAACTTATACCAGAGACGGGAAGAAAGTAGAGCAAACGGAGTGGCATAATATCGTTGTTTGGCGAGGACTTGCAGATGTAGCGGCTAAATATTTGAAAAAGGGCGAGCTTATCTATGTGGAAGGGAAGCTTCGCACGCGCAGTTATGACGATAAGAATGGCACAAAGAGATATGTGACGGAGATTGTGGCGGATAATTTCAATATGCTCGGGAGAAAAGGTGGTTCGGGCGACGAAGGCACTGAAAACTCAGCTAATAAGAGTGCTTCTGATTATCAGGAACCTCAGGTAGATTATTCTACTGATACCTCCGATGATTTGCCCTTCTAAGTTCGGTCTACGGATTATCGTATCATTAAATCCTTTCCCGGAAGGCGGAAAAATAAAAGTGAATTGCTTATATCTTGACTTACAGATGAATAAAAATATTTAATGATGTTGCATAACTTACATTTAATTCAATAATTTTGTAGTGTAATAATAGGTTTTACACATTGTTAGTCAACTGAAATGAACAATTCTCTTTTTAACATTACTTCAGCATGTTCCTCCTTATCCGGACATGTTCCTGTAGTGATAGGTGAAAAGAATATCAACGGGAAATTGGTGTTCAGGCACCGACGACCATTTATGCCGCGAGTTTGATAACTCGCAGGCATTCCTCCCCTTTAGGCTCTGGTTTCATCAGAGTCAAAATCAATAATTTTTCTGGAAAATTGTCAAGACGTAGCGTCTTCGTCCGTTGAGAGCGGATTTCTTTAAAATGAACGAAAAAGATTTTTCTGTAATTGTAGCTTCGGATATTCATACTGTTTATGCGGAGCAAATATGTGATGAGATGGCAGAATCTGCCAAAGCTCGGGGAACTGGAATTGCACGGAGAAGTCCGGAATATGTGGCGACCAAGATGAGGGAAGGGAAGGCTGTGATTGCTCTTCATCAAGACGGCACATGGGCAGGATTTTGCTATATAGAAACCTGGCAGCATGAAAGCTTTGTTGCGAATTCGGGTCTTATCGTAAATCCACAATTTAGAAAGTGCGGATTGGCAAAAGCAATCAAAAATCGGATATTTAAACTTTCAAGAGAGAAATATCCGGAAGCGAAAATCTTCGGCCTAACTACTGGGTTAGCTGTAATGAAGATAAACTCGGAACTTGGATACGAACCGGTCACCTATTCAGAGCTTACACAAGATGATAAGTTTTGGCAGGGTTGTCAAAGTTGTGTGAATTACGACATCCTTACAATGAAGGAGCGCAAAAATTGTCTTTGCACTGCGATGCTTTATGATCCGGTGGAGAAGATGAAAGAGCTGGAAGAGCAACAGCGTATACAAAACGAGAAGCTTAATAAGGTTACTCGTAAAGCCTCGCTGTTTGAACGGATTGAGGCGAAGCTCAAAGGTTCTGCCAAAGTGCTATTTGCTGCTGTTCATCCCTAGTTTCACGACAGTCAATGCGGGCAGCGCGACCCGTTTTTATATAACAATTTGGAAGATCCGAAATCTTTTCGTTGTCCTCCTACCAAATAAATATTAAATGAAAAAGAAAGTTGTTTTAGCCTTTAGTGGTGGATTAGATACTTCTTATTGTGCGATTTACTTGTCAAAAGATCTTGATCTTGAGGTTCATTCCGTAATTGTAAATACCGGGGGATTCAGTGAGGAAGAACTTCGCCAAATTGAAAAAAGAGCATATGAGTTAGGAGTTGCTTCACATCACGCTGTTGACGCAGTTAAGGGCTATTACGACAGTTCTTTACGTTATCTGATCTTCGGTAATGTCCTTAAAAATAATACCTACCCCTTATCTGTAAGTGCTGAAAGAGTTACCCAGGCAACTGCTATCGCCAATTATGCGAAAGAAATAGGAGCAGACTTTGTTGCTCATGGTAGTACCGGAGCCGGAAACGACCAGGTGCGTTTTGATATGATCTTCAATATCTTAGTTCCGAAGGTTGGAATTATAACACCTATACGAGACCAAAAACTTAGTCGCGAAGCCGAGATTGAATATCTCCGCCAGCATGGCGTTGAGATTAATGCCGAAAAAGCACAGTATTCCATAAATAAGGGTATCTGGGGAACTTCCGTCGGTGGTAAGGAAACGCTCACATCGAAAGGCATGCTCCCGGAAGAGGCTTGGCCCACACAGGTTACAAAAAGCACCGCAGAGGATCTGGAACTTGAATTTGTACAGGGAGAACTTGTTGCTGTTAATGGACAGAAGTTTGAGCATCCGGTAGAGGCGATACAGGCTATTCAGGAGATCGTTGCACCTTTTGGCATTGGAAGGGATATACATGTGGGTGATACCATTATAGGTATTAAGGGACGTGTCGGCTTTGAAGCTGCGGCACCAATGGTAATCATTAAGGCACACCATGCCTTAGAAAAACATACGTTAACCAAGTGGCAGCTAAGCTGGAAAGATCAGCTGGCTATGTTTTACGGCAACTGGATGCATGAGGGACAATTTCACGACCCGATTATGCGTGATATCGAAGCCTTCATGACCAACGCTCAAAAAACGGTTAATGGAAAAGTGTATATTCAGCTACTGCCTTACCGTTTTCTGGTAATAGGTATAGAGTCTGAAAATGATCTGATGAGTAGCAAATTCGGCAGCTATGGAGAGATGAACGAGGGTTATACTGGCGAGGACGTAAAAGGCTTTTCTAAGATATTCGGAAACCAGGTTTCTATCTGGCATAAAGTTAATGAAGGAATATCTTAGTCCTTCATTCATCAAACACGTGAACGAGCTGTCTGCAGGTCGGCTCGTTATTTAGGAAACGTTTACTTAGTTTAGAGTTATGCAGAAGATTAAAGCCGGAATTATTGGAGGGGCTGGCTATACGGGAGGTGAATTGATTCGCCTGCTGGTTAATCACCCCAATGTTGACATCAATTTTGTTCACAGCAATAGTAATGCAGGAAACCTGGTTTCAGATGTCCATACGGATCTAACAGGCGAGACGTCCATTGCTTTCACAGATACTTTATCGCAAGATGTTGATGTGCTGTTTCTATGTGTAGGACATGGAGACGCAAAAAAGTTCTTGGATAGAAACCACATAGACGAAAGAATCAAGGTAATAGATCTGAGTCAGGATTTCAGACTTGCCGAGAACGCTGACTTTAGAGAAGGCGGTTTTGTGTACGGCTTACCAGAGCTTCAAAAGGAAAAAATAAGAACGGCGAAGAATGTTGCTAATCCAGGGTGTTTTGCTACTTGTATACAATTGGCATTATTGCCCCTGGCTGAATCGGGTAACCTGCAGAACGAGATTCACATCTCTGCAACTACAGGATCGACGGGAGCCGGACAAAGCCTGTCTACTACTTCTCATTTTAGCTGGAGAAATAACAACTCATCGGTATACAAGCCCTTTGGTCATCAGCACCTGAACGAGATCACTCAGTCATTAAACCAGGCAGGCTCTCCAATAACCAGGGATAACATGAGTTTTATTCCCTACAGAGGAGATTTTACGAGAGGTATTATCGCCTCCTTATATACCGAGTCTGATCTCAGTTTAGAGGAGGCCTCGAAGGTTTTCTCGGAATACTACAAGGATCATCCTTTTACGCATATCCTAAAAAAGAACATAGATCTGAAACAGGTTGTCAATACCAATAAATGCTTCCTGTATTTGGAGAAGCACGACAATAAATTGCTTATCATCAGCATAATTGATAATCTTCTTAAGGGTGCTTCCGGACAAGCAGTGCAGAATATGAATTTGCTTTTTGGCTTTGACGAACAGGCTGGTTTGAAGCTAAAAGCGGCAGCTTTTTAGCGAATCCGGATGGCGAGAGCTTCCGGAGGAATAATTATTATACAAAACGCGAATGAAGTTATTTGATGTATATCCATTAAATCCTATTGAAATTGTAAAAGGCGAAGGAAGCCTGGTATGGGATAGCAATGGTCAGGAATATTTGGACCTCTACGGAGGCCATGCCGTTATATCGATTGGTCACAGCCATCCACACTATGTTAAACGGTTGACTGAGCAATTGAATGAAATAGGTTTTTACTCAAACTCGATTCGTATAAGGGGACAGGAAGAGCTAGCGGAAAAGCTAGGTCAGGTTTCTGGAAAGGCGGATTATAAGTTGTTTCTATGTAACTCAGGAGCTGAGGCCAACGAAAATGCCTTAAAGCTTGCTTCTTTCTACAATGGAAGAAAAAAGATCATCGCTTTTAAAGGTGCTTTTCACGGACGTACATCTCTGGCTGTGGCTGCAACAGACAATCCTAAGATTGTCGCCCCTGTTAATGAAACGGATAATATCGTATTCCTCCCTCTTAACGATCTTGATGCGCTCAATGAAGCCTTCCAGGCGTACGGAAATGAAATATGTGCAGTTATTATCGAAGGTATTCAGGGAGTGGGGGGAATTAAGCCGGCAAACGATGATTTTTTACGTCTGATTCGGTCTCTATGCGACACTTATAACTCCGTTTACATAGCTGATTCTGTTCAATGCGGTTACGCTCGCTCAGGTAAATTTTACTCGCATGAGTACGCCGGGGTGGATGCAGATATATACACCATGGCGAAAGGTATGGGAAATGGGTTCCCTGTAGCCGGAATTTCTATAGCCCCTAAATTTCAGTCCTGGCATGGAATGCTCGGAACCACTTTTGGTGGAAACCATCTGGCCTGTGCTGCAGCGCTCGCTGTTTTGGAAGTCATCGAACAAGAAAACTTGCTTGCTAACGCTCTAACGGTTGGAGAATATCTCATGAAAGAGCTTGGAAAGTTTGAACAGGTGCGCGAAGTTAGAGGGAAGGGATTGATGATTGGCATAGATCTTCCTGAGGAACTTTCTCATGTTAAGAAGGATTTATTATTTAAACATCATATTTTTACGGGGGAAGCGAAGCCGAACGTCATTCGATTGCTTCCTGCGCTGAATATGAATAAAGCACATGCCGATAGGTTTTTGCAGGCATTCAACAGTATTTTAAATCCCTAGAGAGAACACCATAAAGATGAATTTATTTACTTCTGTTAACGATGTTTCTGATGTAGCTGAGCTGGTAAACGAAGCTCTTGCAATTAAAGCAAACCCCTATGCTGACCAAAGTCTTGGAAAAAATAAGACCTTAGGACTTATTTTTTTGAATCCCAGCCTCCGTACTCGCTTAAGCACCCAAAAAGCGGCGCTTAATCTGGGTATGAACGTAATGGTAATGAACATGGACAAAGAAGGCTGGGCTCTCGAAACACGCGACGGTGTAGTCATGAATGGGACGACAGTAGAGCATATCCGAGAAGCAGCCGCAGTAATTGGTGAATATTGCGATGTATTAGGGATCCGTTCTTTTCCCGGCTTGAAAGACAGGGAGGAGGATTACAGCGAAGACATTTTTAATAAGTTCATTAAATACAGTGGCATCCCAGTAGTAAGTCTGGAGAGTGCAACGCGACATCCACTACAGAGCTTCGCCGATTTGATAACCATTCAGGAACATAAAAAAGTAACGCGTCCCAAAGTGGTATTATCCTGGGCTCCTCACATTAAGCCCCTGCCTCAAGCTGTTCCGAACTCCTTTGCAGAATGGATGTGCCGTGCACAGGCTGAGGGTTTGCTTGACTTCGTTATAACGCATCCAGAAGGCTATGAACTCGCAGAGGAGTTTACCTCTGGCGCGCGGATAACCTATGATCAGGATGAGGCATTGAAGAATGCAGATTTTGTATATGTTAAGAACTGGTCGAGCTATCAGGACTACGGCAAGATTCTCACCTCAGGAGATGGATGGATGCTTGATCTAGAAAGGTTGAAAGTTACAAATGAAGCTAAAGTTATGCACTGCCTCCCGGTCCGTAGAGATCTTGAACTTTCTTCAGAAATACTCGATAGCAAGGAGTCTCTGGTTATTCAGGAAGCAGGGAACCGTCTCTGGGCAGCTCAAACAGTCCTTAAAAATTTGCTTTCATCTACATAAGAAAGGTGATGGATAATAAGAAACCGCTATTTGTCATTAAAATTGGAGGGAACGTCATCGACAATTCTGAAAACCTTCACTATTTTTTGAAAGATTTTTCGACTCTGCCCGGGGATAAAATCCTTATACACGGTGGTGGCAAAATTGCAACTGACCTTTCTCATACGATGGGAATAGAGCCAAAAATGGTCGATGGCAGAAGAATTACTGATATCGATACATTGAGAGTCGTGACGATGGTGTATGCTGGTCTTATTAATAAGAACATAGTCGCCCAGCTTCAAAGATACCAATGTAACGCTATAGGCCTTACCGGCGCTGATGGAAATCTCATCAGGGCGACTAAGAGACCTGTAAAAGATATAGATTATGGTTTTGTTGGTGATTTGTCTCCATCTTCCGTAGACCGTAATAAGCTTGACGAGATTTTGCAAACGGGTGTCGTTCCTGTTTTTTCCGCCATCACTCACGATGGAGAAGGACAGCTACTTAATACAAACGCAGACACGATCGCGTCAACACTTGCTATTGCATTGTCATCTCTTTATCAGGTGAGTCTCGTCTACTGCTTTGAAAAAAAGGGAGTACTTTTAGATGTTGCCGATGATAACTCCGTTTTAAGAGAGATAAGCTCGTCTGACTTTGATCGCCTTAAGGCGGAAAATATTATCGCTGGTGGGATGTTGCCGAAGCTTCAGAACGCTTTTCAAGCTATAAATAGCGGAGTGAGCGAAGTTTACATCGGTAAGTCCGAAGAACTTGAGATGTTAGGCAAAGAGCAATTTGGTACGCGCCTATTTGCGTAGCAGGAGTTAAAACAGGTGATTGCAGTCCATACACATGCTTCATGTGTCGTGTATCTTTCGCCATTATATCCATATTGATGAAAAGTTTAATCGGTAATATCGCTATCCTCGGAAGCGGCAATATAGGGCTATCGTTAGCCTACGGATTAGTAAAGTCGAGTTACCAAACCGCCTCGTCTATCATATTGACCCGACGGAATGTCTCTGGCCTTTCCGAACAGGCAGCGCTCGGATACCAGGTATCAGCCAATAATATGGAAGCCGTTTCAAGTGCTTCAATTATCATATTAGCTGTACTTCCCCAGCAACTGAACGGGCTACTTAACGAAATCAAGCCGGTTATCGATGCGAAGAAACATACCGTGATCTCAGTGATCTCCGGCGTTTCCTGCAATGACATTAAAGCTAAGCTCGGCGAAGACGTACAGGTAATACGTGCCATGCCGAATACAGCTATTTCAATTGGTCAGTCTATGACCTGTATCGCCTCGGAGAACGCTACAACCGAAAATGTGGATTTAGTAAAGGGAATGTTTGAGACGGTGGGTTCTGTAGTCGTCATTAACGAAGAGCTGATGACATCGGCAACGGCACTTTGTGCATGCGGAATAGCATTCTTTTTAAGGGCTATCCGTGCCGCCTCGCAAGGTGGAGTGGAGATAGGTTTTCATGCGGAGGATGCATTAAAGATGGCTGTTCAGACAGCAAAAGGTGCGGCAGATTTGCTCCTGATTCATGAAAGTCACCCAGAGAGTGAAATCGATAAAGTTACA
This sequence comes from Arcticibacter pallidicorallinus, assembly GCF_003002875.1. Lineage (GTDB taxonomy): Bacteria > Bacteroidota > Bacteroidia > Sphingobacteriales > Sphingobacteriaceae > Arcticibacter > Arcticibacter pallidicorallinus. The sequence continues at coordinate 250,414 of NZ_PVTH01000003.1, read as the reverse complement.
TCACCTAAAGGCTGTACCATCGCCGGACTAAACGAAATGGAGTATCATGGTTTTAGCTCGTCGCTGATTAAGGGAATAAAGCTTTCTGCGCTGAAGGCAGGTGGATTATACACAGAAGAAAAGTAAATGATCGATCATCTTGCGGACGATAGTATAAAGTTGCTGAAGGAACTGATCAAGACACCTTCGCTAAGTCGGGAGGAAGATAAGACGGCAGCCTTACTGAAATCTTTTTTTGAGACGCATCAGATCGTCTTTCACGAAAAAGCTAATAATATCTGGGCTTATAACGCATATTTTGATGCGTCCAAGCCTACCATCCTTCTTAACTCGCACCATGATACCGTAAAACCAAATCCCGGTTATACGAGAGATCCATTTGCTGCAGATATGGAAGACGGTAAGCTTTATGGTCTGGGAAGTAACGATGCCGGTGGTGCCTTGGTGTCACTAATTGCTGCTTTTCGATACTTTTACCTGAAGACCGATCTTCCATACAACCTCTGTCTTGCAGCTACCGCGGAAGAAGAGATTTCCGGACAAAATGGTATTGAACTCATCCTCCCTGAATTAGGAACACTTGAGTTTGCTATCGTAGGCGAACCTACTGAAATGCAGCTTGCCATAGCTGAAAAAGGACTTATGGTGCTTGATTGCGTCGCAACGGGGGTAGCGGGACATGCGGCTCGTGATGAGGGTGATAACGCAATATATAAGGCTATAAAGGATATTGAGTGGTTCAGTACATACAGATTCTCCCGCGAATCCGAGGTGTTCGGACCGATTAAAATGTCAGTCACTATAATTAACGCAGGATCTCAGCACAACGTCGTACCTTCTACCTGCAATTACACTGTAGACGTGCGCCTGACTGATGCCTACAAGATGGAAGAAGTACTGCAAATAATCAAAGAGCACGTGTCAAGCGAAGTCCGCCCCCGCTCAATGCGTCTAAAGCCCTCCTCTATTGCCAAGGATCACCCTATCGTGTTAGCAGGTATTGAAATGGGCCGAAATACATACGGATCTCCCACGACGAGCGACCAGGCGCTCCTTAATATCCCGTCTTTGAAGATGGGACCAGGGTTTTCGGGACGATCACACATGGCAGACGAGTTTATTTACGTTAAAGAGATAGAAGAAGCAATAACGATTTACATCACATTACTGAATAAAATAACTACCAAATGAAGCTTTGGCAAAAAGATAAAGAAGTATCAGGTTCGGTCGAACAATTTACTGTGGGAAGAGATCGTGAATTAGATCAGTTCCTTGCCGAAGCCGATGTGTTAGGCTCACTTGCGCATACGCGTATGCTTGCAAGTATCGGACTTATGGACCCGAAAGATCTCGAAGCGGTCCAGGCGGAATTAAAGTCTATTTATCAGGAAATTCGTCAAGGCCAGTTCAAGATTGAAGAAGGTGTTGAGGATGTGCATTCACAAGTGGAGCTTCTGCTGACCAAACGAATAGGCGAAGCAGGGAAGAAAATACATAGCGGGCGCTCAAGAAACGATCAGGTGCTTGTTGACCTGAAGCTCTTTTTCCGGTCTGAGATAAAGAACCTCGTAGGAAATGCGACCTCTCTGTTTGACTTGCTGATAGATCTCAGCGAAGAACACAAAGACAAACTTCTTCCCGGTTACACGCATCTTCAGATTGCTATGCCCTCATCTTTCGGACTGTGGTTTGGAGCTTATGCCGAAAGCCTGGTGGATGATATGGAGCTTATGCTCGCAGCCTGGAAGGTGTGTAATAAGAACCCGCTCGGGTCTGCCGCCGGTTATGGCTCATCTTTTCCGTTGAACCGCACGATGACAACCGAGCTCCTCGGATTTGATTCTATGAACTACAATGTGGTCTATGCGCAGATGGGAAGAGGTAAAACCGAGCGTATCCTGGCTCAGGCCATGTCGTCCGTTGCTGCTACTTTGGCCAAGCTGGCTATGGATGCATGTTTGTTCATCAATCAGAACTTCGGATTTATTAAGTTTCCTGATGAGCTGACCACGGGCTCAAGTATCATGCCGCATAAAAAGAATCCGGATGTATTCGAATTGATCCGTTCGCGTTGCAACAAGATACAAGCCTTGCCTAACGAGGTCGCATTGATGACCACAAATCTTCCCTCCGGCTACCACAGGGATCTGCAGCTTTTGAAAGAAAGCCTTTTTCCGGCCTTTACTTCGCTAAACGAATGTCTGGAAATGACCACATACATGCTTAAGCATATTTCTATTAAAGCCGATATATTGGATGATCCTAAGTATGCATATCTGTTCAGCGTGGAAGCAGTGAATGAAGAGGTGCTTAATGGATTGCCTTTCAGAGAAGCTTATAAGAAGGTTGGAATGGAGATTGAAAGTGGAAACTTTAAAGCACCGGCGTCAGTAAAACATGTGCATGAAGGAAGTATCGGTAATCTTTGCAACGCCCAAATCACCGACGCCTATAAATTAGTGGTTGATAATTTTAACTTTAAAAAGGTCGAAGACGCTGTTGAGGCGTTGGTATCTTAACCATATAAAAGAAAATGAGTGTATCACGTTTAGCACAGAAGTTAAAAGGCTCTGAAATAATTAAGATCGCAGGAGAAATTAACGAATTAAAGAAACAGGGACAGAAGATCGCGAACCTTACGATTGGCGATTTTGATCCGGCTCTTTTCCCCATTCCAGATGCCCTGAAAAACAGTATTAAGCAGGCTTACGATGACCATCAGACCAATTATCCACCTGCTGACGGTATCCTTCCTCTGCGACAGGGAGTGAGTAATTATCTGGCTGATGCTTATGGCTTAAATTTCAATACAAGCGAAATTTTGATATCCTGCGGATCACGTCCTTTGATATATGCAGCATATCTTGCGCTTATTGATCCTGGTGATACAGTGATCTATGCAGCTCCTTCGTGGAACAACGATCATTACTGTTCGCTAACGGGGGCTAAAGGTGTTCCTATCACAACAAGTCCTGAAAATAATTTTATGCCGACAGCAAATGATCTTCGTCCGCATATCAAGGATGCTAGCCTGATAGCACTATGTTCACCGTTGAACCCGACAGGAACCATGTTCTCGAAGAAAGACCTGGAAGAAATATGCGACCTGGTTCTCGAAGAAAATAATCGTCGTGGCGAGTCTGAAAAGCCGTTATATGTAATCTATGATCAGATATACGCCATGCTAACGTTCGGAGAGCATACACACTATGATCCCGTCTCGCTACGACCTTCTATCAAAGACTTTGTGGTTTACATTGATGGAGCTTCGAAATGCTTTGCCTCAACGGGAGTGCGTGTCGGGTGGGGATTTGGTCCTGAGCTGATTATTGAGAAAATGAAGACGCTCGTGATGCACATGGGGGCCTGGGCGCCAAAGGCGGAACAGTTTGCTATGGCTGCGTTTCTTCAGGATTCAGCAGCTGTGGAAACTTATCTTACAACATTCAAAAGGAAGATTCAGGATAGTCTTGATGCGATTTACTACGGCTTCAAGAAGTTCAAGGATGAAGGCCTCGATGTTGATGTTATTGAGCCAATGGGAGCCATCTATCTGACCATTAAGATCGACTACGTCGGTAAGACGACTTCAGACGGGCAGGTATTGAGAAACAGTGAGGATGTCAACTTCTATTTAATAAAAGAAGCAAAAGCCGCTTTCGTGCCCTTTTCAGCTTTTGGTGCAGATAGCTCTGTAAACTGGTTCAGATCTTCAATCGGCGCTTGTTCTTTAAGTGATATACAGGAGATGCTTCCACGGATTAAGGAAGCGTTGCTTAAGCTTAGATAGCAAAGAAAATTATCGACTATACAAGAAATGCGGACTCAACCCGCATTTCTTGTATAGTCGATAAAATTAAAAAGCTTAACCTTCAAGTAAAAAAACAATGAACTCCTTTGGGCCATGAGCGCCTAAAACAAGCGTTTTTTCGATATCAGCCGTTCTGCTCGGACCGGTAATTGTCGATACCATTGAGGGAATATTGGTGTCATATTTGCTCTTCAGCTGTTTAAAGCCATCTTTAAGATCCAATACCAGTTGAGAAGTATAGGCCACTACAATATGGCAATGCGGATAAATGCTTAGCCGTCTTCCCGCAGTACCCCCGTTAGACACCAGAACGCTCCCGTTTCTAGCGATCAGCGACTCACACAAAGTAATTCCAACCTCTGCATCCATGAAATCTGTGTCTGTACTGTAAAAAGGAAATTCGAAGTGCGTAAGAAGCTCCTGAAGCGGTTGCTCCCAGCAATATATTTTGCGCCAGCCCTTCTCGTCCGCCAGAAGCAGCAGGTTTTCGACAAACTGCATTTCATCTTCACAAAAGATAAATTTACCAGCTACAAGGCTCAATTGCTCTGCAAAGAGAACGTCAAGGTAGCCGGTATAATCTTCATATAATGGGGCTTCTTCAAGATTAGGGTGCGGATTGTCTCGCTTTTCAAGCAAGGCCTTCCGTATTTTCTTGAGCATTTTTTCTTTAGAGGTAGTCTCTTTCATTCTTTTCCGTACTGGAATCAGCAAAACCGAAGATATGCATTATCCTTTTGAAAAAAAAAGCTCCGTTTATCGGAGCTTTAATATTTAATTGTTTGATTCGTTTTTGTTAAGAGGTTCTGTGGAGTCTCCAAAAGGCTCAGGATGCAGGTTCTCTGCCGCCAGTTTCTGATTGCCTGTGTCATCATCCCCGTTTACAAACTCATCGTACGTAGTTCGGTGGTTAAAAGGCCTTTTTCCCAGAATTTCTTCCAGGTCACTTTGAAACAAAATCTCTTTTTCAAGAAGCTTCGCAGCAAGTTTTTCCAGACCCTCACGTTTCTCGGTTAACAGAGTCTTCGTACGATCGTAAGCTGACTTTATTAAAAGACGTACCTCAGAGTCGATTAGTTCACCCGTTGTTTCAGAATAAGGTTTCGTGAATTGATCCTGTTGGTTAAAAGAGATGTTCCCAACTTTCTCATTCATCCCATATACAGACACCATTCCGTACGCCAGGTTGGTAATACGTTCGAGGTCATTCTGAGCTCCTGTAGAAATCTTACCGAAAACGATATCTTCAGCAACACGGCCGCCTAGAGTCATGCACATGCCATCTGTAAGCTGCTCCGTAGTATAGAGAAATTGCTCTTTCGGAAGGTACTGTGCATATCCCAGTGCAGCTACTCCACGTGGAACAATTGATACTTTCACCAGAGGATCAGCATGTTCCAGGAACCAACCTGCAATCGCGTGACCTGCTTCATGGTAAGCAACGATCTTTTTCTCTTCCGGAGATATAATTTTATTTTTCTTCTCCAGTCCGCCAATAACCCGGTCAATTGCATCCTGAAAATCATGCATATCCACCGCTTCCTTGTTCCGACGGGCAGCGATCAAAGCAGCCTCGTTACACACGTTGGCAATCTCTGCACCAGCAAAACCGGGGGTTTGCGCAGATAATTTTTTAGGGTCAACCTCCTCAGCAAGTTTGATCGGCTGAAGGTGCACCTTAAATATTTGCTCGCGACCAACTAAATCTGGTTTATCGATCGAAATTTGTCTGTCAAAGCGTCCCGGTCGCAGTAATGCAGAGTCCAGAACGTCCGGCCTGTTCGTTGCTGCAAGTATAATGATACCAGAATCAGTACCAAATCCGTCCATTTCGACTAACAGCTGATTAAGCGTGTTTTCACGCTCATCGTTTCCTCCTACGATATTATTTTTGCCTCTGGCACGTCCGATAGCATCAATCTCATCGATGAATATTATGCAGGGAGCCTTATCTTTCGCCTGCTTAAATAAATCTCTGACCCTCGAAGCTCCAACACCAACAAACATCTCGACAAAGTCAGATCCTGAAAGTGAAAAGAAAGGCACCTGCGCCTCGCCGGCAACCGCTTTGGCTAATAGGGTTTTTCCTGTACCCGGCGAACCAACTAGCAGTGCTCCTTTTGGAATCTTTCCTCCAAGGTTGGTGTATTTTTTAGGATTCTTAAGAAAGTCTACAATCTCCATAACCTCAAGTTTGGCTTCTTCAAGTCCCGCTACATCATTGAACGTAACAGAGACCTGAGCCTCCTTGTCAAACAAGGTAGCCTTCGACTTTCCGATGTTGAAGATCTGACCTCCTGCGCCGCCGCCGGCTCCACCACCCATTCTGCGCATGATGAACACCCAGAATCCAATTAGTAGTAGCACAGGAAGGATTATCGACATGAACCAGCTTGCCCAGAAGTTTTCGCGAGTGTCGAAAGTTACAGGTGTACGCTGGTTTGCAGGCAAGTCTTTCTCGGCCTCTTTGATTTTCGCCTCGAGCCCATCAAAAGATCCATCGGTAAACTGAAATTGCGGACCTGCAGCATTACCCATGTTCAGGTTATCCTCCGTACGAACATCCTTGTATTTAGGATCCTTTAATCTGTCTTTTTTGATATACACCTCAGCAACAACCAAATCGTTGCTCTTATATGCAACAATCTTTTCTACGTCTCTTGTCCGCAGATACTCAGTTTCGAATTGCTGATAGGTGATTTTCTTTATCGTCTGGTTATTGAAAAACCATTGCACTACAAAAAGGAGCAGAATAATTCCCGCATAAACCCACATGATATTAAACCGTGGGGGCTTGGGAACCATTTTCTTTCCTGTTTTCTTGATAAACCCTTTTTTATTTTCGGTATTTACGTCTTTCATTATCAGTATTTTATTAAACTTATTTTATGCACTCTGATAGTGCACCGTTTCAGCGTCTCCCCACAGATCTTCAATGCCGTAATACTCGCGTTTATCGGTTTTAAAGACATGAATTACGACATCAACATAGTCAAGAAGGATCCATTCCGCAAATTCAAGACCTTCTACTCGGGCAGGCCACTCGCCTGTGGCCTTGTAAATTTCTTCTTCAATGCTTCTGGTGATCGCTCGAACCTGAGTGCTGGATTCCGCATGGCAGATAACGAAATAATCTGCCACAGAACTGTGAATATTTCTTAAATCCAGCCTTACAATCTCGTTTCCTTTTTTTTCCTGAATCCCAAATATGGCTAATTCAGAAATGTAAGCGGATTCATTACGTCCTTGGTTTTTTATCATTAAAAAAAATTATGTTTGGCTAAAATTAGTCAATTAACGCTTTGCAAAATAAAACAATTTCGGGATTATTTGTCGGTCAAAATATTGTCTCATTAAAGCGCGTTGATTCAACAAATGATTATCTTAAGAAACAAGTGGCAAATTCCAAGCCAGTGCCGGAAGGAACTGTTATATTGGCAGAAGAGCAATTTGCAGGCCGGGGCCAGTTTGATAATAAATGGCTAAGCCAACCAGGCCAAAATTTAACATTCAGCATCCTCCTGTCTCCGTCTTTCTTGCCGATTTCGCAGCAGTTTTCTCTTAATATAGCCATTAGTTTAGCTATTAACGATGTTTTGTGTTCTTTTATTGGATCGGGATGTGAGATTAAATGGCCAAACGATATTATTTTCGATGACCGGAAGCTCGGCGGTGTGCTTATTGAGAATATAATAAGGGGCACGAACTGGAAGTATTCTATAGTGGGAATCGGACTAAATCTCAACCAGACCAGCTTTCCTGCCAGTATCAAGAATATTACCTCGATGGCACTTATAGCAGAAAAGGAGTGGACGCTTAACGACGTACTGGCACATCTTTTAACCGCAATAGATAGAAGATACAGTCAGTTGAAGAATGGCGGTCTTGTTTTGCAACGCCAGGAGTACAGAGCAAAGCTATATCGGTTAAATACGCTTGCTGTTTTTGAACGGGAAGGAGTGCGTTTTGACGCTGAAATTATCGGTGTAACCGAAACGGGCCTGCTGGAGCTTAAGACAGCGGACGGCGTAAGGTGCTTTGGATTGAAAGAGCTTAAGTATATTTGAACGATAATTGTAAGAAATTTCAACGTCGCCTCAAGAAGTTTAAAATTTTCGGCGAATTTTAGAAATGATCATGGATAAGAATAAAATAAAAAATATCGGGGTGCTTACCTCAGGAGGAGATTCCCCGGGAATGAACGCGGCTATCCGCTCAGTTGTTAGAACCTCGCTTTATTATGATATCCAGGTTACGGGTATCATGAGAGGTTTCGAAGGTCTTATTGGTGAAGAGTTCATTCCGATGAATCGCAAATCTGTAGCGAATATAATCCAACGTGGAGGAACGATTCTTAAGACTGCCAGAAGTGATGCTTTCTACACTAAAGAGGGAAGACAGAAGGCTTATGACAATCTGAAGAAAAACGGTATCGATGCCCTTGTTGTGATTGGTGGAGAAGGTACCTTTACAGGAGCTAACATATTTGGTAAGGAGTTTGATATTCCTGTAATTGGAATGCCCGGAACTATCGACAACGACCTCATCGGTACCGACTTTACCATTGGATACGATACGGCCATCAATACTGTTATAGATGCAGTAGACAAAATCCGGGATACCGCCGAATCTCACGACAGGCTCTTCATTGTAGAGGTTATGGGCAAAGATTCCGGCCTTATCGCCCTAAGAAGTGGTATCGGTGTCGGTGCTGAAGCAATCCTTATTCCAGAGTCGCGTACCGATGTCGACCAGCTATTTAAAAGACTGGCCAGTGGCCGTAAAGACAAAGCGTCAAAAATCATAATTGTAGCAGAGGGAGACGAGATAGGTGGCTTCGAAATTACAGAGTTAATCAAAGAGAAGTTCCCCAACTATGATACCCGGCTTTCTATTCTCGGACATATCCAACGTGGCGGGAGACCAAGCTGTATGGACAGAGTATTGGCTAGCCGCCTGGGCGTTGCAGCTGTTGAAGCGCTGCTAAACGGGCAAAAAAACATGATGGTTGGTCTTGTTAACCATAACATTCATTATACACCATTTTACAATGCAGTAAAGCATCTTTCAGAAGCAGATCCAAGACTTCTAAAGATTGTGAACATTCTTTCGTTATAACTCCTAAATCTATATCTCACATGGGATCAGCTAAACAACACTTTTTAGAAGCTCAGGCAGTGCTGAGTACTTTCTTAGGAGATGAATCGAACTTTGAGAGAATAGAGGCTGCAGGACGCTTGCTTTCAGAAGCTCTGGCTTCTGGTGGCAAAGTGTTGTCTTGCGGCAATGGAGGCTCCATGTGTGACGCCATGCATTTTGCCGAAGAGCTGAGCGGTCGCTACCGAAATGATCGAAAGGCTTTGGCAGCGCTGTCTATATCTGATCCCTCACATATATCCTGTGTCGCCAATGACTACGGGTATGCTCACGTTTTTTCCCGGATGGTTGAAGCGATCGGAAGTCGTAATGACGTTTTATTAGCTATCAGTACAAGCGGAAATTCTGAAAACGTACTCAAAGCCATTTTCGCGGCTAAAGACCGCGGGATGAAAGTAATCGGGCTAACTGGAAAAGACGGCGGGCAGATGGCCGACCTTTGCGATGTCGAGATTCGGGCGCCATGGTCCGAATATGCAGATCATGCTCAGGAAATCCATATAAAGGTTATTCATTCTCTGATTGACTTTGTGGAGAGGGGTCTTTAATCGTATTTTCCTGATGAAGTAAATGACTTTTACTAACAATCTCATGGAGAACCCTGTCCAGCTGATGGACAAGGGTTCTCACATGATTGATAATGTCAGCATTGAAGGGATCTTCCGGGTTTGACTCGTTGAATAAGGGTACTATACCCATCAACGACGCCACTGGTCCCCTTATGTCATGCGAAGCAAGCTCGACGATTTGCCGTAGGTCACGATTTTGCTTCTCTATGCGTATTGCATTATCCAGGGCTTCCTGTACATCACGTCCTTGGCATACTATACCGATAATCCTGTTATCATGATGAATGGGGTACATCTTTATTTCGTGGGTATTTGTTGGATGCAATATTTTTGCATTTAATACAACCATCTCCCCCGAAAGTGACCTGTCAAAATAGGCCTTCCATAACTGCACTTCTTCTGGCTTAACAACGGGTATAAGTATAGAGTCTCCCAGCTCAATATCCACATCGTACTTGTCTTTGATCATTGTCTTAAACGCAGCATTGGCAGATAGAAGCCGATAATCGGGGTCAATAGACCAAATGATGTTATCAATGCTATCTATCGTAGCATCGAGATTGGTTTTTGCAATTATCATCTCTTCGCGTGCCTTCATAATTTCCGTCACGTTATGGACCATGATGATTTCCGATTTCCTGCCGTTATAAATGATACCATGGCCTGAGATGATAACATCAATAAGCCGCCCGTCTTTGGTGAGGTGCTTCCAACCCTGCGTGCGGCTATGTGTTTTTTTTACACTGCGGACTGCTGACAAGAGCCGGGGCACTTCTTCAGCTGGCCGGATCTCAGTTATGTTCATAGAAAGAAACTCTTCCTCCGTAAAACCATATTCAGAAATAGCCGCGTTATTTACAGCCATAAAGGCCAGGGTCTCCAGGTCATAGATCCACAAGGGGTTAGGGTTGTTTAGAAAAAGATACCTATAAGTGTATTCGGAGTCTTTCAGAACAAGTTCCGCACGCTTCTTATCTGTGATGTCGCTACTTATTCCCACGACAGCGAAGAGCTTGCCCCCGGAATCGAAAACGGGCGACTTACGATCGCTCACCCATCTTATCTGGCCGTTTACAACAATCCGGAATTCCAGTTCCACACTTTCACCCTGATACAGGCGTTGCGTCTCCCTATTGACGAAAGCATAATCTTCCGGATGTACTGTGGTTCTCCATTTAAAGGGCTCGGCCCGTAATTGCTCCGGGGTCGCGCCGTACATTTCGTTGAATTGCCGATTTGTATAGATGTATTGTTGCTTAACAAGATCAAAGCTCCATACTGCATCCTTTAGATTATCCAGGACAGTTGTCAGCGTTTCCAATGCGCGCAGATCCATGCCTTTGTTATATTGTCCTGAAGTTTCCATTTTCAATTATATCTGTCTCACGTAATCAAACTCAAGATGTAATCAATGCTATTTCTGGATTCTCGCAATTCAGCTGATATTGGTCAGTTGTCACCTCTTTGCAGCCTAAAAAACAGCACAATATGTTTTAAATTATAACTAAATATCAGTACATTTGCGACCCCGCAGAAGGATACTCCGGGAACTATGTTGTATACATAAATATAATTTAAAAAAATGGCAACTAAAATTAGATTGCAAAGACACGGTAAAAAAGGTAAGCCTTTTTACTATGTAGTAGTAGCAGATGCGCGTGCACCAAGAGATGGTCGTTTCATTGAGCGTTTAGGTTCTTACAACCCGAACACCAATCCAGCGACAATCGTTCTGAATTTTGACAAAGCATTAGACTGGATGGACAAAGGTGCTCAGCCAACTGACACTGTTCGTACACTTCTTTCAGATAAAGGTGTCCTTTACATGAAACACCTGAATGGTGGTGTAAAGAAAGGTGCTTTAACTGCTGAACAAGCTGAAGCTAAGTTTAACGAGTGGGTTCAGAGTAAAGAAGATAAAGCTCTTGGTAAGAAAGAGAACTTTAATCAAACTAAAGATGCTGCTAAAAAAGCTGCTTTAGCTGCTGAAGCGAAGAAGAAGGAAGAAAGAGCCGCTGCAATAGCTGCTAAAAACACTCCTCCTGCAGAAGAGGTAGCCGAAGAAGTAGCTTCTGAAGAAGCTGCGTCAGAAGAAACTTCTGAAAACGCTGAATAGTTTTTCTTACAGAACCATCAAATGTCATTTTGGCAGATTGAGTTCCCTGATTCAGGTAATTCTCTTTGTTGAAATGACATTTTTATTTCAAGGCCATGACGCTAGAAGAAAGCTTTTACATCGGATATATCACCAAAACAAAAGGACTTAAGGGCGAAGTACAGGTTTACTTCGAATTCGACGATTACGAGGATCTCGAGTTTGACTCCGTGTTCATCGAAATAAATAAGAAGCTAATTCCATTCTTTACCGCCTCCTGCAAGCTTCATTCAAATTCAACGGGTTATTTCTACTTCGAAGACATTGATGTCATTGAAAAGGCGGAGAAGTTGCTCAAAAAGAAGCTCTATCTGCCCCTTGCAAAGAAACCCGAAAGGTCAGATGATGAATTCTACTATACGGATCTTAAAGGGTATATAGCTCATGATGAGAAGTTAGGAGAGCTGGGGGAGATAATTGAAGTTCATGAATATCCCCAACAGTTCATCGCAGTAGTTTCTTATAAATTCAGAGAGATCATGTTTCCTCTTAACGATGACATGATCGTTTCTATAGATGAAGAAGATTCAAACTTACATGTAAAGCTTCCTGATGGGCTTCTGGATGTATATTTAGCTTAGTAACCATGCGATTTGATATAATATCAGTACTCCCGGGCTTATTGGATAGTCCGTTTGCTCATTCAATTTTGCAGCGTGCTCAAAAGAAAGGTATAGCCGAGATTCATGTGCACAATTTGAGAGACTTCTCCAGTAATAAGCACAAGAATGTGGATGACTACCCTTACGGGGGTGGAAGCGGAATGGTGATGTCGATTGAGCCTTTTGCAGCATGCATCGAAAAGCTGCAGGCTGAACGCCAGTATGACGAAGTCGTTTTTATGACTCCCGACGGAGAGACCCTGAACCAAACCATGGCTAATCAGCTCTCGCTTGGTAAGAACGTTATAATTCTTTGTGGCCATTACAAAGGCATTGATCAAAGAATTCGCGATCTGTACGTAACGAAAGAGATCTCCATAGGTGATTACGTCTTGTCCGGAGGTGAACTCCCCGCGGCTGTTCTGGTAGATTCCATTGTTCGTCTTATTCCCGGAGTGCTCTCTGATGAAACTTCTGCGCTGTCTGACTCATTTCAGGGCGAGCTGCTCGATGCGCCTGTTTATACCCGACCAGCCGAATGGAGAGGTATCCGTGTTCCTGAGATACTATTAAGTGGCGACCAGGCGAAGATCAACAATTGGCGACATGAGAAGGCTTTGGAACGTACAATGAAGCGTCGTCCCGACCTTTTGGAATAAAAAGGGTCTTTGTTAAGTGAAACATCTTAACGTCAGTCATATACTATTCAATTGAACAACGAATGATTGATTTGTATTTTTTGCAATTATTTGAAAATCATTCTTTCAAATGTTAATTATTATGCCTAATATTGCACTCCGAAAAAAGGGGCGGATATTAAGGTTTAATGCCGTTTTAATAAATAAAATCATGGATTTAGTAAAATTTGTTGAAGAGCAGGCTGTAGCCAGGAAAGAAGTGCCTGCATTCAAATCTGGCGATACAGTAAGCGTTCACTATAAAATCCGCGAAGGAAACAAGGAGCGTATCCAGATCTATCAAGGGGTTGTTCTTCAGCGCAATAGTGTTGGAAATAACGAGACCTTTACTGTAAGAAAAATGTCTAATGGTGTTGGTGTTGAGCGTATTTTCCCAATTAACTCACCTAACATTGCCAAAATAGAGGTTCACAACGTTGGTAAAGTTCGCAGAGCCAAATTGTTCTACCTACGTGCATTAACTGGTAAAGCTGCCAGAATCAAATCTAAGAGAGTTACCAAATAATTATCTTAGCTTAAAGAAATTTCATATCCTGTTCATTCCGATGAACGGGATTTTTTATGTCCTTTTGTAGAGGGTACTGTATGCAAGGGGACATAGATGCTGACATAAAAGAAAAAGGCTGAAAGGAATGATATCGCATCATTCCTTTCAGCCTTTTTCTTTTATGGAATATATAGCCTCCCGGCAAAGGTCTGACTTAAGTCTAACCTTCTTCTGTTACTTCAACTGCTTTCGTGACGTCTGCAAGCACGGTAACGCCGCCTGTAACAACCTGGCCGAGAGTTACCTTTACATCTGTCCCGAGGGGCATATAAACGTCTACTCGCGAACCGAACTTGATGAATCCAAACTGCTCGCCCTGCTGAACCTGATCGCCCTCTTTTACATACCAGACAATCCTTCTGGCTAACGCTCCGGCAATCTGCCTGAAGAGTATTTCTATACCGGTTTCATGCTGTACTACTACGGTTGTACGCTCATTATCAGTAGATGACTTTGGGTCCCACGCTACCAGATACTTGCCCGGATGATATTTGAAGTATCTTACAATTCCCGAAATGGGATTGCGGTTAACATGGACATTTATCGGCGACATGAAGATCGAGACCTGTAAACGGCGATCCTTGAAATATTCGGTCTCTTCTGTTTCTTCGATAACCACTACTTTTCCGTCAGCAGGACAGATGATATGTTCCGTGTTTAGAACGGTCTTCCGTGTCGGATGCCTGAAAAACTGAAGCACCGTGATAAAAATCACAAATGAAAGAATATAGATAATCCACTTAATCACACTTTGATCCGGCCAGTAATAGTGAGCAACGGCGTTCATTATAAAGATCAGCAAAATGGAAAGCGCTATCGATGTATAGCCTTCTTTGTGGATTGTCATTTAAAATTAATTTTAACCGCAAATATGCTAAAAATGTTATTAAGTTTCCGACGGAACGACAATTGCCTGGTAGATATCCTTTAAATTCCTTCCTAGTCCTTTGTAATCAAGACCATAGCCTACAACAAATTCGTTTCCAATCTCAAAACCTACGTACGCAATCTCATCAAATTCCTTCTGTAGGGAGTCTGGTTTTATCAGAAGCGTACATACGGCTACGGATGCAGGCTCTTGTTCTCTTACCTGTTCCAGAAGATAGGAAAGGGTAATGCCGGTATCCACGATGTCTTCGACGATAATAACATCTCTGCCCTTCAGGTCTATCTCCAAACCGATCATTTTTTTCACAGTACCTGATGTTGATTCTCCGCCATGATATGAGGCGAGCTTGACAAAAGCTACTTCAACCGGAATGGTTACTTCCTTCATCAGGTCAGCCATAAACAAAAAGCTTCCGTTCAGTACAGCGATCACCACGGGCAGCCTGTTATCATAATCCACATTCATCTGAATGGCTAAAAGGCGGGTACGCTTCCTTATCTGCTCATATTCCAGGAAACAGGTAAACTCTTTGTCTTCAATTTCAATTTTCATCAGAGTACTTTATTATATATCAATTTGTTAGCGCCACCTGCACTGTCGAAAGTCTGTAAGGTCGCAACCTTCTAATGGACTTCCAGGGCTTTTTACGTTTTTTACAGGTATTAGTTACTTGCTTCTTTTTCCTGCCTTCTCAAATCCCGCCTTAGCCTCCTCTTCTCAGCACGCGTCAACGAGGTATCTTTGGCTATTTCTTTTGTCCTTTCGGAGACTGACTTCACTGTGTCTGCTTTCTGAATCTTAAAAAGATCTCTGAAGAGGTCTTCGCCCACCATGTCGTCATCTGCCTCGAAAAGTGAATCAATTTCCAACGTATCAATAACCGGAGCCGCAGGACGCAGGGCCTCTCTCACTCTTACTCCATAAAATCCGTAAGCGTTAGTATCTCGTGATGTATATCCACGTTGGGCCATCAGGTTGCCGATAAGCTTGAAATAACCGCGTAAACTGGTTCGCAGCCCGCCGTCGTGCGTAAAGTAATAGAGCGACGACTTTGGTTTAGGAACTATACTCGCAAGATAGATCCCTTCTCCTATCGTCAGTTCCGACGGGTGCTTGCTGAAGTAATAGCGTGCAGCCTCCCCGATACCATATACATTACGCCCCCATTCAATAATATTCAGGTAGACTTCAAACATCCGCTTCTTGCTCGATACGCGGTTGTTCTCGATCAGCCATACGATCAGCATTTCCTCAATTTTGCGGGCAAGCGTCTTCTGTCTGATCAGGAACACGTTTTTTACCAACTGCATGGATATGGTGCTTCCTCCCCTTTTGAAAGCTTTTTCTTTAAAGTTGGTAGCGATAGACCGTTTTATCGACATCTCAACAAAGCCATTATGAGAGTAAAAGGAGGGATCTTCGGCAGTCAGCAATGCGTTACGCAAATTTGGAGATATCTCATCGATCGGGGTATAGTCCGGATTCTGCGGTCCTACAATGATATCACGCATCGGTTTACCGTATTCATAAGGTGTATATACAAACGGAGCATTAATTTTTGCAAGGTTCGTCTTGCCCCATTTTACAATCCGAAAACCGGAAGGATTCATAGATGAGCTAAACTGAACACTGTCGGGCTTGCGGGTATCCAGGAAGAAAGCCATTTCGTACCGAAGCTTACCCTCCACCTGAATGCCTTCAAGAGACTCAAATAAACCGATAGGAAAGGAGTTGAACAGATCCTGAGCATCCATGTCGCCGGTCTTCAGCTTCAGCGCGTAAGATTTGTTCTTACCCATCGTGTACTTGATGTAAGGATTTGCCTGAATATTCTTCAGATGAATTACCGAGGAGCTGTCAATAGCAAGGAAATCTTTCCCGATCAGTACATCCGCATCGATGGAGCCACTTGGAACGATGATGTCGTTCGCCGCAATCCTGGGGTGATTGATCAGCAGATTACTGATCGCCCAGGATCCGTAAATATGAAACTCATCGCCCTTTTTCCGGGTGTTCTTCAGCTGGGTATATACGGTATCAAAGTTGATCTTCCCGCCGAGCTTTTTCTCAAGCATCGGCAGCTCTACCTTCTTGTTATCGGCATATAGCTTAATATCGAGCTTTTTATCATCAGCATCGACATTCCCATCGACGTGCCAGACAGACTCGTCGCCGTTAACAAGAATGGTCGACTTAAGTTCACCGCTTTCTATGACGGCAGAAGTGGTATGGAAGTTCAGTTTTTCCTCGTCCCTGATGATCGTAAGCTTGAAGTTTTTTACGTCCATTTCATCGGGAATCTTATAGAGAAGCTGGTTAAGCAGATTATTTGCCAGCTCTGCGTAATCTGCCTTGCCCTTTTCAGTAGAGGTCGGTTTCTTCTTTCTAAAAAGGAAGTCGTAATTACGTACCGTATCGCGCTTAATAAGATTAATATCGGCCTCATTCACCCGGAGTCCAAGCAGCTTGATGTCGCCGAATAATAAGGGCATCAGTTTTACACCAACATGCAGATCCCGAACCGAGAGCAGACTATCCCGGCCTTCCGGCACGATCGAGATGTCTGAGAAAGCAATTGTTCGCAACCCTTCAAATCTCGGATTATTGATGTTGAGGTTTAAATTATAGTCTCTCTTTGCCTTATCCTTTGCCTTGGCAACCATCTGCTTCAACAAGGTTTCCCTTTTTGAATAAGCAACAGAACCGAGAATGGCGACCACTACCAGTATGATCAGCAGAATAATACCCGTAATTTTTAAGTACTTTTTATAGTTCGTAGGAATACGCATGTATCCGGACATATTTAATTTTTAGACGCATAAAGAAAACGCTAATCCCAAAAGATTAGTTTCCAAAGTGTAAATATCTGTAAAAACATAAAGAAACAGACAGCTAAGCGAGCTGGTTTGATTAATTTTGTTTTTTAATACTCATCGTATGATTACAAAGGAAAAGGTATTGCACGCCTTAAGCCATGTTGAAGAACCGGATCTTAAAAAGGACCTGGTAACCCTTAACATGATTGAAGATATAGTTATAGAGGGCAACCACGTCACGTTTACGGTTATACTCACTACACCGGCATGTCCGCTTAAAGACTTAATTGAAAATGCCTGTCGCAATGCGATTGCGCATTTCATCAGCCCCGATGTCAAAGTCGACGTGAAGATGACTTCCCGAGTAACTACTCAAAAGAACCAGCCTCTTCACAACATCAGCAACATCATTGTCGTCGCTTCAGGTAAAGGTGGTGTCGGTAAATCGACTGTATCTTCCAATATAGCGCTGGGATTGGCTAAAAAGGGTGCCAAAGTGGGTTTAATCGACGCGGATATCTACGGACCTTCCATCCCCATCATGTTCGGTGTTGAAGATGCCAAGCCCGAGGCAATCCCAACTCCGGAAGGCAAGACCCGTATTCAACCTATAGAGAAATACGGAATCAAGCTGCTGTCTATTGGATTCTTTACTGATCCGGAGCAACCTATTCCCTGGAGAGGACCAATGGCGTCTAATGCTGTTAAACAGCTGTTTAATGATGCCGACTGGGGCGATCTGGATTATTTAGTAGTCGACCTTCCTCCGGGCACCGGCGATATACACATCACATTGGCGCAGACCTATCCGGTCGCAGGAGCGGTGATCGTAACCACGCCTCAGAAAGTTGCCATGGCAGATACAAAGAAGGGAATTGGTATGTTCATGATGAATGCCATCAATGTTCCCATTCTTGGTATTGTTGAAAATATGTCCTATTTCACGCCTGCCGAACTTCCTGAGAATAAATATTATATTTTTGGAAAAGGCGGAGGTAAGTCTCTTGCTGAAAAGTTTGATGTACCGTTCCTTGGAGAAATTCCTATGGTGCAGTCCATCAGCGAGGCTGGCGACGGCGGAGAGCCTGTAATCTTACAGGATAATAATCCAATGTCCGTTGCTTTCATGAATGTGGCAGAGCGGGTTGCACAGCAGGTGGCTATCCATAACGCTAAGCCGGCTTCTGTTTAATTCAAGATTATTGTGTAATTTTATAAAAAAATTATTATGGATTTGTTGCAAAGAGTGGAAAGTGCGTTAGATAGCATTCGGCCGTACCTGGAAGCAGACGGTGGCAATGTGTCGGTGGAAGAAATAACTCCTGAAAATATAGTAAAAGTCAGATTACTGGGTGCATGCGGATCTTGTCCCATGAGCGTAATGACTATGAAAGCAGGGATTGAACAAGCCATAAAAAGGTCAGTTCCTGAAATTGTGGGAATAGAGGCGGTGAACCTCACTGATATGGACGATCCGAACGCGGTCATGCCGCACGTCGCACAGTAAACAAACAGCTAGCATAATCAAAAAAGCGAATCATGTAACATGTTTCGCTTTTTTGGCTTTTAACAGATTTTAACTAAATAGTAGCACAATTATTGATAGGTTTACGTTGATGAGAATATTTATCGCCGCGTTGATTATGATGTATGTAACTGGCTTTGCACAAGCTCAGGACAAGCCTCTTGTGCAATTTTCAGGAATCATATACAATGTCGACTCCAATGTTGTGGTTCCCTATGTTACCGTCACGAATAAGAACAAAAGCAACAGGACCGTATCAGCAAATTTTCAGGGGTACTTCTCGTTTGTAGCCGCTCAGGGCGACACCATATTGTTCAGTGCTGTGGGTTATCGCCGCGAAGCACTCGTAATACCCGATATGGAAGGTGAAAAAAGCTATACAGTAGTGGTTAAAATGAAGCCTGTCGTAGTAAACCTGCCAATGGTATCCGTACTGCCATGGGCCAGTGTTGACGAATTTACCAAAGAATTTATGTCTATGAAGTTCGCAGATGATGATCTGGAGATTGCTAAAAAGAATGTAGCAAGATCTTCATTACTGGCGATGGCGCGTGACCTGCCAAGAGACGGACAGGAAATGAGAGGCGTCAACTTCCAGAACAATCATATTGCTTTGACCAACAAGGCAATAAATCAGCGGATGGCTAATCCGCTTTTAAATCCCTTTGCCTGGGGCTCCTTTATTCAGCAAATTATCAACGGAGACAAAAGTAAGAGTAACTAAGCCTACTTCTTCTTACCCTTGGAAGCCAGGGGGAACTTCATCTTATAGTCTACCTTTATAGCACCCTTCTTAATAGCATCGAACTTACTTTTCAGCATGGCTCTTCTCAGAGGACTTAGCTTATCAGTAAATAACTTTCCTTCAATATGGTCGTATTCATGCTGAATGACACGGGCAGCCATGCCATTAAATGTCTCCTCATGCTGCACCCAGTTTTCATCATAGTATGAAACAACAATGGTATCCAGCCTTCTTACATCTTCGCGGATATCCGGTATGCTCAGGCAACCTTCATTAAAATCCCATAAAACACCTTTCTCCTCCAGAATCGTGGCATTGATAAACACCTTTTTAAAGTTCTCATATCCAGGTTCATCTTTATCTGAAAGATCTATAACAAACAACCGGATAGCCAGGCCCACCTGTGGCGCAGCAAGGCCCACACCACTTGCGTTATACATGGTATCGAACATGTTAGAAATAAGCGTTTGCAGCTCAGGGTATTCAGCGGAGATGTTCTCAGCTTTTTTCCTTAAAACAGGATCACCGTATGCTACTATTGGTAACTTCATACTATAAAATTAATAAATTATTCAGCCTCATTCGGCACAAAAGTAAGCGTGCTGATGTTGGCAGGATCAAAAATCTCGTTTGCTATCTCCTGAATGGAGGAAGGCGTGATGGCGTTTATCCTGGCGAAGATCTCCTCTAGGGACTCTGCACGACCATGGTCGATCAAACTCTTACACATACCGATAATAAGTCCCATCCTGTTATCTTCACCCAGTGCAATCTGGCCATTTATCTTCTTCTTTGCACGGTCCAGCGTAATATCGCTCATCTTATTCTCCCTTAAGAGCCTGAGTTGCTTATGAACCAGTTTTAGTGCCCGGTCAGACTTTTCGGCATCAGTACCAAAATATATAGAGAAGATTCCGCTGTCACACATTGGCGTGAAATTGGATTCAATGGTATATGCGATACCATATTTTTCCCGGATGGTCAGGTTCAGCAAAGAACTCATACCGTTTCCGCCCAGGATATTATTCAGTAGAAGAAGTCCTGTTTTCTTTTCGTCATATATGGAATAAGCCTGATTCCCGATCACGCAATGCGTCTGCGAAATTGCCTTGTCCACAGAGCGCGTTACCGGAGTATACCCTGGTGCAGTTCTGACAGGCTTATTTACGTTTGCCGGTATCTTGTCGAAGATAGAGGTAAACAGTCTGCTGATCTCTTTCGACGTATAGTTTCCGTTGACACCGATTACGATCTCTTCTGTATTGTAATTCGCTTTCAGAAAGGAAAAAATATCCTGCTGCTCAAAAGCCATGACCGATTCTGGTGTGCCGAGAATGTTGCGCCCCAAAGCATGGCCGGAGAAAAGAAGGTCTTCAAAGTCGTCCTGAATCGCTTCTTCAGGTTGATCCTGATAAGAAGCGATCTCGTCCAGAATCACGCCCTTTTCTTTATCCATCTCCTTGACAGGGAACTGCGAGTGAAACACCAGGTCCTCAAACAGGTCAAGCGCTTTTCTCAGGTAAGGATTTAAAATAGAGGCATGAATGCAGGTATATTCCTTAGTAGTATAAGCATTCAAATCGCCGCCTACCGCTTCCAGGTAATTCAGAATCTGATGAGTGCTTCTTTTTTCCGTTTTCTTAAACAGAAGATGTTCAATGAAATGTGCCAGGCCATCCTTGCCTTCAGGCTCATCTCTCGAACCTGTATTAATGACAATGCAGGCATGTGATACAGAAGAAGTTGATGGCTTAAATAATAACCGAATGCCGTTTGGCAGTGTGAAGACCTCGTAATCCATTTAAAAGGCAAAGGTAAGAAAATAAAATGCCTAGTTTTTCATTTTGAGCTTACAGGCCCTCTGAAACTTGTCAAAGCGGGGTAAGGAAACTGCTCTTACGTACGAATCATAGGGGTTTTCGGTCGTATAGTTCTGATGATACTCTTCAGCCCGGTAAAAAGCCTTAAGCGGTGCAACCTCCGTTACAATAGGCATCTCAAACTTCGGAGTCCATTTTTTTATCGCCTCGGTAGCCAGCCTTTCCTGCTCCTCGTCTACATAAAAAATAGCCGAGCGATAGGAAGGCCCTTCATCGGGTCCCTGTCTGTTCAGAGTCGTAGGGTCATGGGAAGTAAAAAACGCCTCCAGCAACTGCTCATAACTAATCACCTTGGGATTATAGTACACCAGTACCGTTTCGGCATGACCGGTAGTTTCCCTGCATACTTCCTCATAGGTAGGGTTCTTGGTATGTCCGCCTGCGTAGCCCGACACCGCAGAATCTACTCCTGCAAGTTCCTCAAAGATATGCTCAGAGCACCAGAAGCAGCCTTCAGCAAATGCCGCGATAGATTTGGCCTTATCCGACTTTACCTCTACTTCCTTCGTCCCCTTCTGCTGTCCGGATAAGTTGCACGCCAAAAGCACGCTCATCGCAAATCCCGCAATCATTACCTTAATGCTATTCATGATTCATTAACGTAAACAGCATCAAAACATTATCCCGCCCAGCCGTCACGGTCCAGACTCCGGTAATGTATCGCTTCTGCCAGATGCTCAATGCGGATTTCTTCTGAATCTGCCAGGTCAGCGATAGTGCGCGATACCTTCAGAATCCGGTCGTAGGCACGGGCGGACAGTCCCAGTTTTTCCATCGCCTTTTTCAATAGTATCTGTCCCGCGTCGTTGATACGGCAAACCTGACGAACCTCCTTTGAACTCATTTGTGCATTGCAGTACACCTCCTTGCTGCCACTGAAGCGCTTGCTTTGCAGTTCGCGTGCCTTGATCACCCGGGCACGTATGTCGGCACTGCTTTCCGACCTGTGTTCCGAAGCCAGGTCGGTAAAATTCACAGGAGTTACTTCCACATGAAGGTCAATGCGGTCCAGCAGTGGTCCGGACACCTTACTTAAATACTTCTGAACAGCGCCTGGCGGACATGTACAGTCCTTTTCCGGATGATTATAAAAGCCACAGGGACATGGGTTCATCGAGGCGATAAGCATGAAGCTCGCAGGATAGTCAACCGAAAGCCTGGCTCTGGATACCGTTACCCTCCGCTCCTCCAGCGGCTGGCGCATCACCTCCAGTACCGAACGCTTAAATTCCGGCAGCTCATCCAGGAAAAGCACCCCATTATGAGAAAGCGATATCTCGCCCGGCTGTGGCGAGGCCCCTCCGCCCACAAGCGCCACATCGCTGATCGTATGATGCGGCGAGCGAAACGGCCTGGCCGTCATCAGGGAGTCTGCCGCGGCCAGCTTTCCTGCCACGGAGTGAATCTTGGTAGTCTCTAACGCTTCCTGCAGATTGAGCGGCGGCAAGATACTGGGCAGCCTTTTTGCCAGCATCGTTTTTCCGGAACCAGGCGGACCGATCAATATAGCATTATGTCCCCCCGCAGCAGCAATTTCCAGCGCCCGTTTGATATTCTCCTGACCCTTTACATCAGAAAAGTCTGTAGGATAGTTGGAAATGTTCGAGTAAAATTCCTCACGGGTATCTACCACAGTTGGCTGTATATTGCCCATGCCCTTGAAGAAGTCCAGAACCTCTGCCAGCGTTTGTACACCCAACACGTCAATATCATTAACGATGGCCGCTTCCCTGGCATTCAGTGCAGGAACGATGAGCCCTTTGAAGCCCTCCATCCGTGCCTGGATAGAAACCGGAAGCGCACCTTTTACAGTCTGGATTGTCCCATCCAAAGACAGTTCACCCAATATCATATATTGACTGATCAGCGTCGCATCGATTTGTTCAGAAGCACAAAGAATAGCTACAGCTATAGCCAGATCGAACGAAGATCCCTCCTTGCGAATGTCCGCAGGGGCCATATTCACCAGAATTTTCTGTCGGGGCATCCGGTATCCGGAATTGCAGATGGCGCTTTCTATGCGTAGCAGGCTTTCCCTCACCGCCGTGTCGGGCAGACCAACGATGTAGTACCGCGTACCACTGGTAATATTTACCTCAATAGTAATCGTCTTCGCCTCTATTCCAAAGACAGCGCTTGAAAAGGTTTTGATCGGCATCGGTTAATTGGATATCCCTGGTAAATCTACGCGGTTGTTCCTGCATGAAAAGTGACAGGTATCACAATGATAAAGAATGTTTTAATTCTCCTCGACAGGCTCAACACGCAGGCCTACATCCGTTACCTCAGGGAGAGGGTTATCCCGCATGTTTTGTTCAATCTCGATGATGTAAGTTCCTTTTGCCGGAAACCGGTATCCTTCGCGAAACAGAAGCTGATAGGAATAGAAATTGCCCGCTCCGCTACCCAGCCATTCGCCGTCCGGATAGGCAAGTTTAAACTCCTTGCGTTCCGTTTTTGTTTCGTAGCCTGTGGCCGACTGATGAATCAGTACAAATATGTTAGCGTATTTATAATCGGAAGTATGGCGCAGGTTAAGGTACAGGTTGTACGCCTTGCCTGGATCTTCGATGATAACAGGTATCCTCACTTTGCTGGCGTAAGACCAGGAACGATTGTCGATGGGTAAATTCACATCGACAATCGCAGTCTCCTTGCAGCCCTGCAAGCCTATACATAACAAAAGTATTGCGGTAAATAAATGCCGGTACTTATTCTGCATTAGGTTTAGGCTTGTTATTATTCTTATTCCTCCGGAAATGACGACTTCCCTGAGCCTTTTTATTGCCGGATTCTCCACCTTCAGCTTGCGCATCAGCGTTCTGCTCCCTTTTCTGTCTGTTTGCCGCATGAACCGCCGCGTTCTGCTCTCTCTTCTGGTTGTTGTCAGTCTGAGGAGCGGCAGTATTCTGCTCCCTTTTCTGTCTGTTTGCCGCATGAACCGCCGCGTTCTGCTCTTTCTTCTGGTTGTTGTCAGTCTGAGGAGCGGCAGTATTCTGCTCCCTTTTCTGGTTATTATCAGCTTGAGGAGCGGCAGGGTTCTGTTCTCTCTTCTGGCTGTTAGCAGCAGCGTTCTGTTCTCTCCGCTGATTTGGGTTCTGAGGGCCCGACTTCTGTTCTCTTCTCTGATTGTTGGCAGCAGGCCTCGCAGGCTTTGCAACCGGAGACGACGGCGTTAGCGCAACTCCAGCATCATCTTGCTTAGGTCTGCTCTTATTATTCCGCTTCTTTTTCTTCTTGTTATTCTGACGCTCATCCAAACGGGTGATACTATCCTGCCCAACAACGTTCTCATAATCCAGGATCTTGGTAGCCTGTACCGGTTCCAGTTCAGCCGCCTCATCTTTCAGATCTTCAGGCTTGATGCCTTCTTTGTTTAGTTTCTGAATTTCCTTCACTCGTGAAATATCCAGAGGAATCCAGTTTTCCTGATTCGGGTAACTGAACCACATGAGCTTCCTGAAGATATCGGTCTTTTGAAGACGTGCCATGCCGATAACCGTCTCCAGACGATCTACATCATCCGGAATATCCTTCAGCGCATCCATATACGTGTCGAGCTCGTAGTTGAGGCAGCACTTCAGCTTGCCACATTGTCCCGCTAGTTTCAGTGTATTTAAAGACAAATTCTGATACCTTGCTGCCGACGTAGACACCGTTTTGAAATCGGTAAGCCAGGTACTGCAGCAAAGTTCGCGACCGCAGGAGCCTAAGCCGCCTAATCTGCTCGCTTCCTGCCTCATGCCGATCTGGCGCATCTCAATACGGATACGGAAGTTTTCTGCCATTTTTTTGATGAGCTCACGGAAATCCACCCGCCCTTCTGCTGTATAGTAGAAGGTTGCCTTGGTTTTATCACCCTGATAGTCGACGTCGCTGATCTTCATAGAGAGGCCCAGATTCAGGGCAAGGGTACGCGCCTTGTGCATCGTCTCCCATTCCATATCCTTCGCCGCTTTCCACTTATCCACGTCAGCAGGTGTTGCCCTTCTGATCACCTTTCTGGTGATATCATCCAGCTTCTGATGCTTCTTTTTGATCTGCATCCTCACCAGCTCACCGGTAAGCGAAACATGGCCAATGTCATAACCACCTGTTGTAGTTTCCACTACTACCAGGTCGCCCATTTCCAGGTACGCATGCTCATGATTAATGTAAAAATCTTTGCGCGATCCCTTGAATTTAACCTCAATGATATTGAAAGGTTTATAGTTAGTTGGAAGGTCCATATGGGCCAGCCAATCGTAAACATCTAATTTGCTGCATCCGCCGGTAAGGCAAGAGCCATTACTTTTACAGCCTGCCGGCGTACATCCGCCGCCGGTTGAACATGATCCACATCCCATTTATTGATATATATAGTGAGTCCCCTTGGGGAGCGTATTAAACTTCAGAATTCTTGTAAATTGCAAAGATACGTCTAAAAATAAAATTTTAGGGTTTGCATTCCTTTCAATATGATAATGGGCCTTTTCGATTTCCGAAATAAGGGCCTCCGTTTTATTTAAATCGACCGAGCGGCTAAACTTGACCACAAACTCTTTTTCATTTTCCGGAAGATGAATGAGATTTTCAGCGCCGGATAGGACCATCATGACCTCCCTTAGGAGCTTCGAGCCATAACGCAGAAAGTTCTTTTGGTTCTCCCTGCCCCATTTCGATGCTGATTCAGAAAATTCGATCAGCTGCAGTCCCTTATTGCCAAAACTGTTTCTCAACCATTCAGTGAACCTGCCAAATGCGTGGTCACTTTCCTCACGACTCAGCTGAATAGCCAGCTGAATGTTTCCCTCACTCAGATAAGAGATTCTGCTGGCCTGCAAAGCCGGGACATGAATCGTTTCGATCAAGTGTTGTTTCACTTCCTCATCTTTGAGCCGGTTGATCTTGAGCAGTTGAGTCCTCGACAGGATGGTGTTTAAAATCTGATCCTGGTTTTGAGCCACAAGCAGGAAGAGTGTTTTTTGCGGCGGCTCCTCGATAATCTTCAGTAGTGTATTTCCCTCCTTGTCGAGATATTCGGGCAACCACATGATCAAAACCTTGTACTCCGCCTCAAACGGCTTCATGCTAAGCTTCCGGATGATCTGGTGGCACTCGGCGATATTGATGTTAGCCTGTTTGTTATCGGCATCCAGCTGAAGGCGCCACTCGTCCAGATTTAAATATGGGTTTTTCAAAAAAGCCTCTCTCCATTCTTCAATGAAGGTGAGGGCGGTATCGTCCTTATGCTTGGCAAAGAAAGGATAGGAAAAATGAAGATCCGGATGTATCAGCCGATTGTACTTTCGGCATGAGGAACACTCGCCACAACTGTCGTCCGGACTGCGGTTTTCGCAGGAAATATACTGTGCGTAAGCCAGGGCAAGCGCCAGACTTCCCGAGCCCTCCGGCCCCAGAAATAAGCGTGCGTGACTAATCCGTTGCTCCGCAACGGTCTGAATCAACTGACGCTTAATGTCTTTCTGCCCTACAATTTCACTAAACAGCATCGTGCAAATTAAGAAATAGATAGCAAATATGAGAATATGCCGGATATAAGAAATCTGACGTATCCAAAGCTACTTTTACCGGAGGCGCTGCGTTGCTACTGTATATCGGGTACCCAGGAACTGTAAGGGAGGGCAATATGAAATAACCACCACCGTTGTATGCAGCCAATAACAGACACACATTGTTCCGTAATAAGTCCGACCTGAACGGCTTAAAGTGGGACGTATTACTGCCTTTCAGCTGCACATATAGCTCTTCATATAAAGAAGTACTAAGCTCAGCCTAAGCAGGGCTTGACTGCTTTTGAGGTACGTTATTTTAAAAATAGCATAAAATTTTGTCGATTTTGGCGAAAAAATCGTCACATGTTTCCCGTCGCGCTACCTTGTTCTCCAAATCAAACAAGGTTATGGCAAAAGTAGACAAGAAAGGAATCGTTCGCGGCAAGGCAGGTTCCGTTGTATATCGCGGCTACCGCGAAATGAACATCATCCAGGGGAAACCCCGCAAATTCGAGCAGACCAGTGCCAGCATCCGGGCCTCCACGGAGTTCGGTCTCTCCAGTACCACGGCGGCGGTGATCAGGCAGGCCTTTGAGCCGGCCTACGTGCACCGGGATGGCGAGGCGGTCAGCCGCAGCACACAGCTGGTGTACCGGGGGATTCGCAATAGCTTACGCGGAAGCGTTGGTCAGCGCGACTTGCATGACGCGGACCTGGAAAGCCTCATCGGGATGGACTTCAATATGAAGAGCCGGCTGAGCGAAGTACTGCAGGTCAGTCAGCGGGTAGAGCGGGATGAAGAGGGGCGCCTAAGCGTGTTCATGGGGGCCTTAAACGCCAAAACCGACCTGAGGGTGCCTCTAAGCATCAGTAAACCGGTGAGTAAGTACAAGATCCGTTTCAGCCTGATCGGCTTCAATTTCCGGAAGGAGTACTATGAATATCTGGAAGTGAAAGACCTGGAGTTTCGCTGGCAGGCTCAGCTGGAAGCCCAGGAGATCCGCTTTGAAACCCTGCCGGAACCCGATCAGCTGCTGATGCTCAGCGTATCGTTGCTGGCTTATAGCGAAACCCGAATGGAAGAAGGCTATGTATTGCTCAATAGCAAGGAGTTCAGTCCATGTTCGATCATTGCCGCGTTTCATGCTGAAGAACCGGGAGAATACCCTACGGGCCCTGTGAATATGGAGCTCAATGAGGCGCAGCAAACACGGGGAGCATCCTTTAATAATATGTGTTACGAAGGCAACAGACTGCTAAGGGATTTGAAACGAAGGAACGAGAACATAACGGAAACAACGACGACGGCAATGAAAAAGAAAGCAACTACTAAACATCGAACGGAAGATGGCGATGACAAGGTACAATTCCAGATCAGGGAGCGGATTTCGTTTTTTAAAAGATAGTGCAAATCTGATTTCTTCATATTGATTCAATCTCTTAAAGAAGAAACTGTTCAAGGTACGCCTCTTGGAGACGAATGCTATTAAATCCGCTTAGCTATAGTAAGTAAAGGAAAAGATAAATCAGGAGGCGCGGGTGTGATTACGTGCTCTAAGGTCTGTCGGGATACTGTTTATCTGTTGACTATTTTTGATAAAAGTGATCAGGAGAATATTGCTGATAAGGATCTTAAAGAATTATTAAAACTGATCGATTGGCCCGGCTTTAAAAAAAGCGGGATTTACTTGATGTTAATGAAGCGTAATGCGGATGGAAGGATGTAAAAGCCTTTTTAAATCAATAACTTTGCTGCGATGGCCAGAGTTGTAGCATTTGATTACGGTACCAAGAGAATAGGAGTTGCAGTGACCGATCCGTTGCAGATCATCGCGACAGGATTGACCACCGTTCGTCCGAAAGATGTGGTCGAATTCCTGAAGAATTACATGCAGACCGAGGAGGTGGAGCTCTTTGTTGTAGGTGAGCCTCGTCAAATGGATGGTACAGCTTCGCAGTCGACACCCCATGTAAAGGGGTTTATCACCATCTTGAAAAAAGCATTTCCCACAGTGCCTATAGAAAGGATTGATGAACGCTTTACGTCTAAAATGGCCTCCGCTGCTATATCTCAAAGCGGACTGAAAAAGATCGACCGGCAAAACAAATCTTTGATTGACACGGTAGCAGCTACCATCATCCTTCAATCCTGGATGGAAAGACGAGGATTTCTGGGTCTATACTGATAAGGGCAACGTCTGTACAAGATCCGGCATGTATACGTTCAAAACTCGTTAGTAATAAAGCATTTGTCATATTTCTGTTTGCAAAATTCATATATATCACTATATTTGCATAAATCGAAAGAGGGGGCAGTACGTCCCCTCTTTTCTTTTACCGGTAGTTATGAATATAGAGCAAAGGGTACGAGAGTTAGTTGAAGAAAAAATAGCCGACCGTCCGGAACTCTTTATAGTGGATATAAAGATGCACCCGAACGGCAGGTTGGTTATTCTGATGGACGGAGATAACGGCATCGGAATAGCGGATTGTGCTGCAATAAGCAGAACAGTGGGATTTCATCTCGAAGAGGAAAACGTAATTGAGCAGGCTTATCATCTGGAAGTGTCATCTCCGGGTTTGGATTATCCGCTCAGTACGCAGCGACAATATCAGAAGAATGTTGGACGCAGTTTGTCCGTCAAACTTGCAGATGTGCCTGATAAAAGAGAAGGTAAACTTCTGGAAGTTCAGGAAGCAGGGATTTTAATAGAAGAAAGCATAAAGGAAAAAGGAAAGAAAGCGGTTTTGGAACAGAACCTCATTCCCTTTGACCAGATAACAGAAATAAAGGTTTTAATTTCATTTAAGTAGAAATGAGCAATATTAATTTAATTGATTCTTTTCAGGAATTTAAAGAATTTAAGAACATTGACCGTCCTACCGTCATCAGTGTGTTGGAAGAAGTGTTCAGGAGTATGATCCGTAAAAAGTACGGAACAGATGAGAACTGTGACGTGATTGTGAATCCCGATAACGGTGACCTTGAAATCTGGAGAACGCGTACCGTAATGGAAGACGGTTTTTCAGAAGATGATGACCTGGAAATTGAGCTGGCAGACGCACATAAGATCGATCCTGAACTGGAAGTTGGAGACGACTTCATCGAGCAGATCACCTTGGAAACGTTCGGCCGTCGCGCTATTCTGGCTGCTAGACAAACTTTGGTTTCGAAAGTGCTTGAGTTGGAAAAAGATGAGATCTTCCGTAAATACAAAGATCGCGTTGGAGAGATTGTAACCGGCGAGGTTTACCAGGTTTGGAAGAAAGAAACCCTGGTTTTGGATGACGAAGGAAATGAATTATTGCTTCCGAAAACAGAGCAAATCCCCGCGGATTATTATAAGAAAGGTGATACAGTAAGAGCGGTAGTGTTGAAGGTTGATATGATGAATACCAATCCGAAGATCATCATTTCGCGTACTGCGCCTGATTTTCTTCAGCGTTTGTTCGAACTGGAAGTACCTGAGATCTTTGACGGTCTGATCACGATCAAAAAGATCGTTCGCGAGCCGGGAGAAAGAGCGAAAGTTGCTGTTGAGTCTTACGACGATCGTATCGATCCGGTTGGTGCCTGCGTAGGTATGAAAGGATCGCGTATTCATGGTATTGTAAGAGAACTGAAGAATGAGAACATTGACGTGATTAACTTCACCAATAATGCCTCTCTATACATTCAGCGTGCATTAAGTCCGGCTAAGATCACGACTATCAAATTGGACGATGCGGACAAACGTGCGGCTGTATATCTGAAACCAGATCAGGTTTCTTTAGCAATCGGACGTGGCGGACACAATATCAAATTAGCCGGTAAGCTTACAGGTTATGAGATTGATGTGTACCGTGAGGCTGATGCTGATGATGAGGATGTGGATCTGGAAGAATTCTCAGATGAAATCGATGGCTGGATTATTGATGAGTTCAAAAGAGTAGGACTTGATACAGCAAAATCAGTGCTTGAATTGAGCGTTGAAGAGCTGGTTAAGCGTACCGATTTGGAAGATAGTACAGTGAAAGAAGTGTTGAGTATATTAAGAGCGGAATTTGAATAAGAAAAGACTGAATTCGGGTTCCTTCTATTAAATACGGGATAAATGTCGTATTTTTGTTAAAATTTTTAGTGAGGTAATTTTTTTAAATGTCAGAAGGTAAAAGTATAAATTTACTAAAAGCTGCAAAGGAGCTTAATATTGGTTTGTCAACTGCGGTAGAATCTTTAAGCAAGAAAGGCTTTAAGGTTGATGCAAAGCCCAATACAAAGCTTTCAGAAGAAATGTATGGTGCTTTATTGCAGGAGTATCAGGGCGACAAGATTGTCCGTGAAGAAGCAAGGCAAATTGTAATAGGGAAGATACGTCGTGATGACGCTGCATCTCCGGCTCCTGAAAGACAGGAACCTCGTAGAGAAAAGGAATTCGAACAGGAAGAGATTCTGATCAAGAATACAGGATCATCGTTTGGTCATACGCCAGCTGCAGAAAAGCCTAAAGAGGCTCCGGCAGAGAAACCTGCTCCGGAAGCACCGAAGGAAGAAAAGCCAGTTTCGGGTGTGAAAGTGGTTGGTAAGATCGATCTTGATGCGTTAAACCGCAGACCTAAGCAGGAAGTGAAAGCTCCTGAAGAAGTCAAGCCAGAGCCGAAGCAAGATGCACCTGAGCCTGTAGCGATACAGCAGGAAGATCCTAAGCCAGAGCCGAAGGAAGAAATCAAAGAAGTAAAGCCTGTGGCTGAAGCTCCCGTAGTGGAAGCTCCGCAAGTTAAGGAAGAGCCAAAGGTTGTTGCTGCGCCAGTTGAAGAAGCGAAAGCTGAACCGGCTGCGGTAGTCAGCTCTGCACCTGTTGAGAAGCAGGTAGAAGCGGCTGCCCCAGAGAGCGTTGCTCCGGTTAAAGAAGAAAATATAGAAGCGGCAAAACCAGCAGCTTCTGCTAGTCAGAATATGGAAACTCCAGCTGCTCCGTCTGTTGAGCAACGTCCCAAGGCAGAAGATGCCCCGGAAAATGAAGTCATTCGCGCCAGGGCGCAGCGACTTACCGGACCGAATGTTATCGGTAAAATCGATTTGTCTGCCCAACAGCCGCCGCGCCGCAAGGATCAACCTGTAGCGTCGTCGTCAAGTGCAGCCAGCAACGATCATAAACGCAAAAGAAAGCGTAAAGATGCTCCGGGCCAGCCTGGACAAGGACAATCGGGAACGGGTCAGCCTCGTGCTGCCGGTCCTGCTCCTGCTCCGCATACCGGACCAAGACCAGATTTTCGTGGCGGTGCCCGTAATCAGGGAGGTGCAAGACCAGACTTCAGAGGAGGTTCCAGAAATCATGGAGCTTCATCAGGTCCTAAGGAGGAACCAACAGAAAAGGAAATCCAGGATCAGATTAAAGCAACGCTTGCCCGCTTAAGTGGTGCAGGTAAATCAGGTAAATTTGCTCAGCGGGCTAAATTCCGCCGTCAGAAACGTGATGATGTTGCTCAATCAGCTGAAGAAGCAGCAATGGAGAAAGAAGCACAATCTAAAGTGCTTAAGGTTACGGAGTTTGTTACCGCAAATGAGCTAGCCAGCATGATGGACGTGCAGGTGACACAGATTATCTCAACTTGTATGAGTTTGGGGATGTTCGTGTCAATCAACCAACGTTTGGATGCGGAGACGCTGACTATCGTTGCTGATGAATTCGGATATAACGTAGAATTTATTAAGCCTGAGGATGAAGAAGCCAGTCTGGAGATTGAAGATGATCCGGCTGATTTGGTACCTCGCGCACCAATTGTTACCGTTATGGGTCACGTTGACCACGGTAAGACATCATTACTTGACTTTGTTCGTAAAACGAACGTGTTAGGTGGTGAAGCAGGTGGTATTACGCAGCACATTGGTGCTTACGCGGTAAGCCTGGAAGACGGCCGTAAGGTAACATTCCTGGATACTCCCGGTCACGAGGCCTTTACGGCGATGCGTGCCCGTGGTGCTCAGATTACAGATATCGCGATCATTGTGATCGCAGCTGACGACAGCGTGATGCCTCAGACTCGTGAGGCGATTAACCACGCTCAGGCAGCAGGTGTTCCGATAGTATTTGCCTTTAGTAAGGTAGATAAGCCCGGAGCTAATACAGACAGAATCCGTGAGCAGCTTTCTCAGATGAACATCCTGGTTGAAGACTGGGGTGGTAAATACCAGAGCCAGGAAATATCCGGTAAGACGGGTATGAACGTGGATCTCCTTTTGGAGAAGGTATTGCTGGAAGCTGAATTGCTTGATCTGAAAGCTAATCCGAATAAGCGTGCTACAGGTACCGTTATCGAAGCAGCGCTTGATAAAGGACGTGGTATTGTTACTACGGTATTGATTCAGGCAGGTACGCTGAAGATCGGTGATCCGATCCTTGCAGGAAGCTATAGCGGTCGTGTGAAGGCATTGACCAATGAACGCGGACAGCGTGTTACTGAAGTTGGCCCGTCAACACCGGTTCAGGTGTTGGGTATGTCGGGTGCTCCTACTGCGGGTGACAAGTTCAACGCAATGGATACTGAAAGTGATGCCCGTGATATCGCAAACAAACGTCTGCAGTTACAGCGTGAGCAGGGTCTTCGTACTCAGAAACATATTACATTGGATGAAATCGGTCGTCGTTTGGCTATCGGAAACTTTAAGGAGCTTAACATCATCGTTAAGGGTGACGTGGATGGATCTATTGAGGCATTATCTGACTCATTACTGAAGCTGTCTACTGAGCAGATCCAGGTGAACATCATTCATAAGTCGGTAGGTCAGATCTCTGAATCAGACGTATTGCTGGCTTCTGCTTCTGATGCGATCATCATTGGTTTCCAGGTTCGTCCTTCTGCAAGTGCGCGTAAGCTGGCTGAGCAGGAAGCGATTGACATCCGCCTGTATTCAATCATCTACGATGCGATCAACGAAGTGAAAGCAGCGATGGAAGGTATGCTTGCTCCTGAGTTTGAAGAGAAAATCGTTGCGAACGTTGAAATTCGTGAGACCTTCAGGATCAGCAAGGTCGGTACCATCGCAGGATGTATGGTTCTTGATGGAAAGATCACCCGTAACAGCAAAATCCGTATCGTACGCGATGGCGTGGTTGTTTACACTGGCGAACTGGCTTCATTGAAACGTTATAAAGATGACGTGAAGGAAGTTGCGAAGGGTTACGAGTGTGGTTTGAACATTCACAACTTTAATGATATTAAAGAAGGTGATATTGTTGAGGCATACGAAAGCGTTGAAGTGAAGAGGAAGTTGTAAGGTTTTATTGCCTTAGGTGATGACAATTGTCATCATATTAATCATACAGGCGGCCCGCAAAGGCCGCCTTTTTTGGTGTATCTCAAAGGAGTCGCGTATTTTGTTATATGATTGTTTAAGTTTGTTTTTGTCTCATGAGCTATTTAATCGTACATCCAGATAATCAGGAGAAGTTAAAGGCTATTAAGGCTGTACTTAAAGCCCTTGACGTTGATTTTAATGAAAGGAAGACCGCATATCGTGCTGACTTCACGGAAAAGATAGCAGAGAGCGAGGAAGATATCAAACTTGGTCGGACTGTTAAGATCAGTTTAGATGATCTATGGAAATAGAATTCACTGTGCAAGCTTACAAAGAACTTGAATACTGGAGAAAGACGGGAAATGCTAAGGTCTTGAAACGGATAGCAGAAATTACTGAATCAATATTACAAACTCCTTTTTTGGGTCTTGGAAAGCCCGAAGCCTTGAAATATGAATATTAAGAGAAATGGTCTAAACGTATTAATCGTGAACACCGTTATATCTATGAAGTGAGGGGAACGACTATCTATGTTTTCTCTCTGAAAGGTCATTATCAATAATTGGAATTTCTTTCATTTCGCACCTTCGGCATGGGCTGGACTTAATGTCATTATAACAAATCTTTCAGCAGATAGTCATTCGTCTGCGAAGTGTAGTAGAAGTACTTTTGCAACACAAGTAGAGAAATCAGGTCCTCCTGTTCGGGGTTCAGGAACTGTTTTATATATTGCTGAGCGTTGTTTATGATCTTCTGCGCCTCTTCCGGATGGTCGATGTAATACTGTAACCTCTCCGCGAGATCAGAATAATCATCCTTAATCTGAATGTAGTGAAAGTCAGGAATCAGTGTTCCTTCCATAAACCAGGTTTCGTATTTAGGTTTAGGCATGACGGCAATTGAATTGGATGACATGATCCATTTTAAGTTAGTAGCGACGTCATTTCCTTCCAGGCTAAGAATGAACTTGTAGTCCAGATGGGCAGCAATAGATATTCTGGGCTTAAGCCACTCTAGATTTCCCGAATTGGTGTTAACCTGGCCAAGATCGCAGAGAGGATTATTGAAGTACATCTCCATGAATCTCATTCTGTGGGGCTGGCTAATATAGGCTCTGCCAATTAGCATGTCTTTTTTTTCTGAGAACTTTTTGTGATCCTTTAAGAAAAAGAAGTGACGCTTTCTGTCGAGTTTGAGTATGACAGCATTGGTGTTGTCTCCATGAATGGGCCGGCTTTTTTGAATTGAAGGTTTGTCAGCAACGATAGTAACGTCGCCGAAAAGGAAGTTTGCTTTAAAGTGAGGATTGAAGTAGCGGCTGTATTTGATAGTATCAACGCGATAGGCGCTGTTCGATTCGATACCCTGAATATCCTTTAAATAGCTATTTAGGTCACGAACGGAACTAAATTCGTTCAACTTATTGTAATAGTCTACACGCTTCCTAATATCCGCAATGTCGAATTTGGAGAGCCTCGCCAGTTTTCCAGATAAAGCTCTTTTATAGAATTGAGAAGGAACTACAAGCTGAAGATAGTAGTTCGCGTAATAAAATATTTTATTTCTCCTAATTTTATGAATGACATCTCTTAAGAACATAGGCAAATGTACGGCAAGTTTTTGATGCGCCATACACATGGGCTTCAGAATCGAGAACCTGCAAAGCAGAAGATGAGACTGGCAGGGATACGCTGAAGTAAACGGCAATGGAGATTGATAGTGCCCTAGTTTTTTAAGAGCCTGCTCAAATGTTCATGGAGCATGTTAAGTCTATCCCATATATATTCTGCTGCTGTTGGAACGAAGGTCTCCTGAGAGATAAACTCGCCATATAGCTTTTCATTGTTATGGAGCTCTCTAACTTGGGTTGTAAGTTCATGTGAACGTTCAACTCCTTTATAAAATAATATAGCATTCTTGTTTAATACTTCGGGTTCCGGATTCTCATTACCCCAATATAGTGGGATACACCCTGCGCTTATCGATTCGAATAGTTTTTCCGTTACATATCCAAGTGTGTTCGAATTTTCAGGACAGATATTGAATTTATAATTTTTAAGGTATTCTTGTTTTTGATCGTTATAAGCCTCTTTTAGCTCACTGGTATTGTTTAAAAATGGGCCCGCACTGTCAATTTGCCCAACTGATGTGAGTAAGTTGAACATTTCCGTTCGTATCCCATTCCCATCATGTCGGCAGATCAGCGAGCAAAACCTCTTGGGATAATTTTGACGATCTTTGTTGGTAACGGAAATCTTGTGCACGGATTTTTTTACAGCTTGATAATCGGAGCGGGGATCCAAGATATACAATAGCCAAAGAGGAAACCTAAGATAGTTATCTGCATCAATGTACTCGAACCCCATGGAAAGATCAACTTCTTGGATGCAGTGGTCTTTATAGTCTTTCCATATGGTCGTGTTTTCGCCCGTGAAAAAAACTTTCACTTTACTTCTGTTAAGACTGATTTTTCGCCTGTCTCCCATTACTGAAAAAAGGGCGATAGAGTTCTTCTTTGATAGACTTTCTCCAAAATGATGCTGGATGAATTGGTGAAGCCATAGATCCTCAGGCTTCTGTAGATTCCAAAAGTTGAAGACTTTGATGTTTGAGTCTTTGCACCAAGTCACCTCTTTATTATATTGAACCCAAAGTTGGTAGAGGCGTTTTATATCAATCATAATCGATCGTTAGTAGAGGATGAAGTAACTGCCTTATTTCAAATGCTTAAGCAGTTTATTCAGTTGATACTTTATCATCCCGTCTTTCTTTGCTTTTGACTTCCTTCTTCGTTCGATATGGAAATCCGCATTCCATGTCGACATATCAGCTTGCTTTTCCGGTAAGATGTATTTTGGATGAACAATTACATCTGGCAAGTCTTCGGAAACGATGTTAGCATTTCTATCAGTCTCTGAAAAGGTGTGAGTGCCGTTCGGTCCGAATCCAATATTTGAAATAAGGTTAAAATTCGGGATAACACATAAACCGTTATTGAAGAAATTTGCGATCCCGAGTTGGTAGTCCCAAGTATCGATTTCGTTTCTCTTCATCTTCTCAAAGATTTCGCTCCAGCTTTCTACCAGCAACGGTTCAGGGAAGACCTTAGAAAACTGCTCTTCAATTTCATTTTCATTATAACTCGCTAATTCTACGTCATACTGTTGCCAGACCCTTTTCCATGCAGCCCACCCCCAAACATGCACATTGTTAGAAAAGTAATAAGACGCAGATCCCCATTTTTTTCCATATTGTAAGTTGCATCCAGTAATGTGACGGATTCTCGTATCGTTTCTATACCTCTCAAGCATCAAATCACAGAAGCGGAAAAAGTCATTGCTGGGGAGACAATCATCTTCTAATATGATTCCTTCTTGTTCATTATCAAAAAACCAGTCAATAGCGGTGGAGACGCCGTATTTGCAGCCTAAATTCTCGTCCCTCAGTAACGTTTTTGTTTCGCAGGGCCAGTCGATCTTCTCTATGACAGACCTAGCTTCCATACAGCGTTCTTGATCCGAGGGATTGTCTGACCGAGGCCCGTCTGCAGCAATGTAAAGTTTGGCAGGCCTTGTTTGTTTGATTCTTTCGAAAACTCTGAATGTCGTATCGGGTCTGTTGAAGATTACGAACAGTACAGCAGAGCGCGTTTGGTAAAAACTAGTAGTTGACATTATTGAAATTAAGCTTCGAATGACTGGTAAAAATAAACATTCCGCTTGTAATTGATGCGAATAGGTATTTGCTATTAGCATAGGATCGTCGTTTTTGATATAATTGCAGCTTTGGCTCTGCGGCATGATTTTATAGCTGAGCTGACGTTATAAACGCAACGTTTTATACGTACATAAATAGATAAGAAGCTAAATGGATTACTCAATTATTGTTTGCACATATAACCAGGAAGACAGATTGCTCGAAAGGTGTCTGGATTCCATACAATCACTCGAGCTAAATGGTCTTAACGTTGAGATAATACTAGTGGATAACAATAGCAATATCCCTTTAGCGAAGCGCGAAGGTGTCATACGTCGCCTCCAGTCTGACCTCAGAGTTCGAATTGTCAGCGTGTTAGAACAAGGACTAATAAAAGCGAGGCTGGCTGGAATAAAGGAGGCTAAAGGGAGCTATATCGTGTTTTTTGATGATGATAATGAACCGGACAAAAATTATCTTCTTTCACTTAGTACCTTATGGGAAACCTATCCTGATGTTGGGGCTTGGGGTCCTGGAATCGTGGAGGTAGACTTCGTTGATGGAGTTGCAAGTCCCCGATTCCAAGAACTAGCGCCTATTTTTCAGCAAAAAAGAAATTTGTTTGTTGAATACGCAATGATTCGCCAATGGCAGTCCTGTTACCCTTTAGGAACGGGATTATGTATTAAGCGTGAGCTCACTAATGATTATGTTGAGGGTATAGAGGAGGGTAGGTTCAGTCTAACTGGAAGGAATGGCGGTAAAATGACTAGCGGAGACGACACTCAGCTGGTTATGACAGTTATCGCGCAGGGAAAGGCCGCTGGAACTTCTCCTTCTCTCAGTCTAATACACATGATCACATCGGAAAAGCTCAAGCCTGACTATTTGAAAAAGTTAGTCTTTGGAACTAGCTCTTGTTACCACATGTTCCATGTGGAGGTTTTACCTGAGTACTCACAGAAAATCGAAAGTCAAGTTCGCAAACTATCGAAGAAACGAGAGCTCAGGTTATTAAAGGAATACTATAAGTTGAAACTAAGACCTGATTTATTCAAAACACTTAGATTTATTGAATCATTAGGCTCATCTGTAGGTGTCTATTACGGCAACAAAATTGAGGCGCCAGCTATCTATCAAAAGCTTATTAGAAAGCTCAAGCTTGACTGAAGCTGAGAATTATTTGAAGCTTTTCCTGAACCATATCCGGAGATAGACCCAAAGGCCCAGGGTGTTTCGGAGAACGGATAGTTGATCTTCATAAAATTTAACATCCTTGTTCATGGACGAAATTCCTGAATCACTAAAATCAGCAATAACAAAAGGGTGATACTCGAACTTGAACCTTTTATCGGACCACAGCTTCATGTTAAGCACCCAGTCTGCAGCAATAGGGTATTTCAGGTCATATTGATACAAATCAAAAACATGTCTTGGATAAAAGATGGCTTGATGACATATATTTTCATTTGCGAGTCTATACGAATTATAAGCTTCACGAATCATTCTCTGCCCACTGTAGCTGATATCGCCGTAGTAAATTGTGTGCGGGTGTTGGAACTTTGAAACAATAAGTTCGGTACCTTCAAGAAGAGCATCATCGGCGCCGAGGAAGTATATCCAGTCCCCAGTTGCAACTTTTACAGCTTTGTTCATGGCGTCATACACGCCGGAATCCTTCTCGCTTTTCCAAAATGAAATGTGTTTTTCATATTTCTTTATTATGTCAAGGGTGCCGTCCACACTTCCCCCATCCCAGATGATGAATTCTATATTCAGATTATTGTAAGATAAAATGCTTTTTATACATCTTTCCAGATGGCGGGCGGCGTTTAGAGTGACCGTGATGATGGAGATTTTGTGAAGTGACTTTGGGGTTATTTTTTGTGAAAGCTCCAACGAGGTATTTATGTACTCTGTAGGATTCTTGTTATCGGCTGTCGATGTAAGCTCTAATAGTTTGTTAACTTCTTTCCATACAGCGTCTATGTTAACGCTTGATATACATGGATAAGGATCATTGATGAAAGTTTGAAACTGACACTCCCAATTACAGTTATAGCAAGGCATCTTTTCATAAACGCAAATCGGACGATTTAGAAGTTTCTCCGAGTAAGGAGTGAATCTCTCAAAGTGTCCCCCGCCTTGAATGCAGATAACCGGCGTTTTGCAGGCCGCGGCTATGTGAACAACACTTGTGTCATTTGAGATCACGAACCGTGCTTGTGATACCAAGTCTACCAGTTTGGGAAGCGTGGTATCGCCCGTTTGATCTACAAGCCTCGTGGCCTCCGGAAGTCTTCCCATGATCGAACAGGATAGTGCAACCTCTGCCCGGCCACCCGTTAGAATAATCTTTTCCGCCGAAGCGTCTAGCAGACGCTGAATCAGCTCTGCGAATTTTTCCTCCTGCCAATTTCTTTTGTGATCGCTGGAACCAGGAAAGATCACTATGCCTGATCGCGCGGTTTCTCTCACCGGTAGAGACAGTTCCACCCACGGAAGATTAGGGTTGTTTAAGATCTGAGAGAAATAATTATGATTGCGTTCATATTCATGAAAAATGCCTTCCGGTAAGTCTAATAAAGTGGAGTAAAAACGATCAGTCTGTTTTTTGTATCGAGGATGTATTTCATGATTACTTCTGAAGGCGATCGTTTCTTTTCCCGAAGCTAAAGCAGAAAGACCATTTGCTAATAAAGTTCTCGAATAGGTAGGGTGCAATACGAACTCATACCTCCTTTTAAAAAGGCTAATACCCAGTTTTAGAACGTTAACCGGGTGCACTAACAGCCATCGCTCATTGATAAACCAGTATTTCGAGATGAGATTGCTGTCGTATTGCCATGTAAGATCTTTCCAGGAATCATTGCCTAAAAGTTCAATTTCGTAATCTTTGAATCTTTCTGATTTATGTAAGACCTCTAAGTAGTTTCGGAAAAGTATGTAGTCTCCTATTGCGTCTATCTTAATTATAAGGAGGCGCTTAGCGGGCCTCCTGAATTTTGCCAGGAATCTGAATATGAATGATAATTTTAGAAGAATGAATCGGGTAAGGCGAAATTTGTTTTTTTTTGAAGACATTATTGAAGTATACGTTTAATATATACGTTGTCCGGTTCGATGACGTAACATCAAAATTGGAAAATCAGGATAATTTTATTCTGCAAACGTCTGCATTTCAACCAGGCGTCTGTATACTCCGTTATTTGCCATTAGCTCAAAGTGTGTGCCTTTCTCTACTACCCGACCAGAATCGAGTACGAGGATAAGATCTGCGTCTTGGATAGTGCTGAGGCGGTGGGCGATAACAAGGGTTGTTCTGTTTTTCATGAGCTTATTCAGCGCGTCTTGTACGAGTTTTTCGGACTCTGTGTCTAGGGCCGAGGTTGCCTCATCCAACAGCATGATCGGAGGGTTCTTCAATACTGCCCTGGCGATGTTTATGCGTTGTTTTTGTCCGCCCGATAACTTCACTCCACGATCACCAATGTTTGTTTGATATCCGTCTTCAGTATTTATGATGAAGTCGTGGGCATTCGCGATACGTGCGGCTGCTTCAACGTCTTCAAGACTGGAATCGGGTTTGCCAAAAGCGATGTTGTTAAAAATGGTGTCGTTAAATAAGATGGATTCCTGGTTAACGAAGCCAAGCTGTGCGCGAAGTGAGTCAATCTTAATCTCCTTAATGTCAACTCCATCGAAATAGATAGTTCCGCTTTGGGGTTCAATAAAACGGGGTATGAGGTCCATTAAGGTGGATTTTCCACCGCCTGAAGGCCCAACAAGGGCAACTGTCTTTCCTCTCGGTATTTCAAGTGAGACATGATTGAGGATGGTTTTGTCACCATATGCGAATACCACATTGTCAAGAACTATTTTCTCCTTGAATTCTGTTACTTCTTTCGCAGTTGGGCCGTCCTGAATTCCTGGCTTCATATCGATGAGTTCGAGAATACGCTCACCCGCCGCTAAGCCTAGGTTTACGCCTGTAAAGGAATCCGATAGTGCTTTCGCGGGGCGTGTTAGTTGAGAGAAAATGGCGATATACCCAATGAACATCGGAGCTGTTAAGCTGGCGTCGCCGCTCAATACGATACTACCTCCGTATAATACGATAAAGGCTACCATGAGGACTCCAAGGAATTCGGAGATGGGAGAGGCCAGCTGTTGTTTCTTTGCAATTTGACGACCAATCTCTGAAAAGTTTTCGTTCTCAGTATTAAATTTCTGTTTAATGAATGAAGAGGCATTGAAAGCTTTGATAATCTTCACTCCCGATAAAGCCTCCTCCAGATTGCTCACCATCACTCCGAATGACGACTGTGAATTCGAGGCTACGTTTTTTAAACTTTTAACCAGTCTGGCGATGAAAATTGCTGAAATTGGAATGAACAGAATGGAGACAAAGGTAAGTTTATAAGAAATTGCAAACAGTGTGACAAGGTAAGCTATCAGTTGGAAAGGCTCACGAAATACAACCTGGAGCGTTCCTGTTACTGTAAACTGCACTACTTGTACGTCGTTGGTAATCTTTGATAAAATATCGCCCTTTCTTTCGTTATTAAAAAAACCCAGGTGCATATCCATCACGTTATTGAACACCGATCGCCGGATGTTTAGGAGCGTATGTATCCTTAAGTTCTCCATAATGCGCTGGGAGATATATTTGAATACGTTACTTAACAAGACAGAAACTACTATCACTACGCATATGAATTGTAAGGCTCCATACATTCCATATTCCTCCTTAATCACCTGCGAGTAATAATTGAAATTATCCATCATCTTCCATAGGCTATCGGGCTTGGAAACTACTTCGTCTGAGCCAGTGGTGTTAAACAGGAATGTAAGTAAAGGGACAACCAGTGCCAGATTCAGCGTATTGAAGAATACGGCGAGTAATGTGGTGATGACGTAGGGAATTGCAAATTTTTCGATAGGCTTTGCAAAAGATAGTAGTCGGAAATATGTCTTCATCTAATAAATCAATCTGCAAAAGTATTAAAATTGCTGGTAGCTATGGGTTTAAATGTTAGAAGAACGTGCTTTCCGGCTTG
The DNA here is from genome assembly GCF_003002875.1 of Arcticibacter pallidicorallinus. Classification (GTDB taxonomy): domain Bacteria; phylum Bacteroidota; class Bacteroidia; order Sphingobacteriales; family Sphingobacteriaceae; genus Arcticibacter; species Arcticibacter pallidicorallinus. The sequence goes on along the minus strand of NZ_PVTH01000003.1, from coordinate 207,490 downwards.
CGCAGCTCTCTATTTCTTTTGTATAGGTAACGGATGTAAGTGAGCCAACCGAGATGTTTGCGTACAAGCGAGGGTTTGTCGGCTTTAAAGAATTCGTCCTTGGCATAAGAGGAGAAGCCGGTCATATTATATTCGGCTATTACGATAGGGTAGTACTTTTTCGGTATGCTTTCGTTTCCCCAGATTTCGATATTTATTGCATAGTCTGCATATACCCGGTATCGGGTGTCATATCCTTTTCCTTTCAGCACCGCCGTGGGATATAGAAGAGCTTGCTGGTTCATTCCGTATTTAGAGAGCTTATATCGGGAATATTTCCCTGTAAAGAGGATTCCCAGTGGCTCACACATTCCGTAATAGAGGGTGTTTCTGTTTTTTAGCTGGGCCGCTAATTCGCTGAATCCACTCAATAGTTTATCGTCTGCACCAATAAAATAGATCCAGTCACCCGAGGCCTTCTGTATGGCTTTATTCATTGCGTCATATATGCCCTGATCCGGACGGCTTTGCCAATAGCTAATGTGAGTGTCATACTCTTTTATAATCTCAAGGGTTGAATCTGTGCTTAATCCATCAAAGACTAAAAGCTCTATATTTTTATACTGTTGATTGATAATCGAAAGAAGACAGGTGCGTAAACAGGCTTCTGCGTTTAGCGTGACAATGACGATGCTGACGAGAGGTTTTGCTCGATCAGATGGGTAATGTTGCTCCCGGCTTCCTCCTGTTGGATATGTAGTCATAAGTACATTGAATAAGCGCAAAATTAAGTATTCTACGGTTATAAGTATATTTGGCTCCCAACGGTAAAATAAAATTCGAATTCCCACACTCATGCCAGCTGATCTTACGAAGCAAGTAGATATTATTATTCCCTCCTTTAGGATGGAGGAGCATTTGCTTATGCAGATTTTAAATTTGCCTTCTCCAGCTGGCTTCAGGGCAAATTATATTTTAATCTGCGACAACCCGCAGGTGAAGGTTCCTCCTGCTATACAAAGTTTGGCGGATGAGGGGAGTATCAGGCTTTTGGTAAACGAAGTTAATAAAGGCCCCTCTTATACACGTAATAGGGGGATAGAGGAAGGCAATAGTCAATGGATCTTATTTCTGGATGATGATATCGTGCCTTCACGGGATTTGCTGAGTGCTTACTCCATGGCAATCGAGTCTCATCCCGAGAGTCTGGGTTTTGTAGGCGTTACGGAGTTTCCGGAACCGTTTAATGACGTTACCAATGCACTGGATTTAAATGGTGCTGTTGGCTTCTTCAAAATGAGCAGGTTTAAAAAAGAACAAGCCTGGGCTCCGACTGCGAATTTGATGCTTAACAGGTCTTTGCTCGGAGATCGGCGTTTTCGCGAGGAGTTGACTCTTGGAGGTGAAGATGTGGAGCTGCTGACAAGGAATAGTCAGGATAATGGTAAGCGTTACCTTAGTTTGCCCGATGCTGTCGTTTGCCATCCATGGTGGAATGAAGGAAAAAGCCAGGTTAGAAGAATGTTTCGATATGGTTACGGGAACGCAACTATTCTGCAGCTGCCTCATATTAGAACGTATAGTTGTCTTGACTTTTCCACTACCATTGAGACGCTTTTTGGCTTGGTGCTCCTAACTCCTTTTATGCTAATCGGAGGAATTCATTTTGGAACGGTTTTGACTTTTTTTGTGATCGTTCTAGCAGCAGAACTTATTACGAATGCGGCCCGATCAATAACCGTTTCGCAAAAAGTTAGTCCTGCGCTGATTTGGCAAATGATGCTGCACAAGAATGCACAGGAGTTTGGGTTCTTTTGGGCATTGTTGAGGCAAAGGAGATTTTCGTCGATGTGTAGAATGATCGACTTCAGTTTTAGAAAGGCCCATCCTAGTCCCTTTCGGCTGAACAGATGGAAGATCGTGAAGCTTATAGTTACGGCTGTTTTATTGCTTCTCTTACTTTAGTGGATTTTTAAAAGTACTAGCTGAACTCATCGCAGCTAGTACTAATGCGTTTCTAGGTTAGATTACCCAATCTCGGAATACGGTTGTTGTTGAGGTATTGGCTAATGCCCTGGCGGCAATAGGTGATTTCTTCTCTCAGCGTTTTCAGCATACGATGATCATTTTCGGCATGTTTGGATCTGCAGTATTGAGTATGTGCGATATGGAGCACTACGCCACCCATTTTTAGCACTCTCTTTTTTATTCCGGCGTTAAGCATGCGTACGGCGATCTCCTGATCCTCTCCGCCCCATCCTTCGAATTCCTCGTTATAACCGTTAACCCTGATGATGTCACTTTTCCAGAAAGCCATATTGCAGCCGCGAATGGAATCGATGTCTTTTTGGTGATAGCGATTTGCTAAAAAGTTTCTCAGAGGTTTAATTCTAAGGCTATTGAAGTGATTGCGGATTCCGGGAGTAAAGATGTTTGCGGTGGTTTTTTCGCTGGACATCATCATGACGGAGAGTTCGTCGTTCATCAAAACGCGACTTCCTGTGACGAATGTGCCTTTCCGGGCGATCTGTATGTGGTCTTTTATAAAATGTTTATGTAATATAAGATCTCCATCCACCTGGATGATATACGGATATTTTGCTTTTGCAATCGCTTTGTTCCTGATTTTGGCCAGCTGAAACCCTTCGTCCTTGTGCCATACGTGAATAAGGGGAACTTTGAAGGATTGCTGATGAAGCTTGATTAATTCAGAGGTATCACTTCTGGAACCGTCGTCGGCAATAATCACTTCGTCGGGAAGTACAGACAGTCTGGATACACTTAATAAGCACAAATTAAGCGCTTCTGCCCAGTTGTAGGTTGAGATAATTAAGGATGTTTTGATTGCTTGTTTTCTCATATTAATTGCAGCTATACCCATTAGCGCAGGATTTAATAGTATTCTTTACTGTGTTTTCTAATGTTATCGAATGGAGAGATTCAAGATCCCTCGAACTTTCTTCATGGTGGAGATGATATTGAACAGCGCTAAGCTTAACGATTTTCTTTATTATCCGGTTGTTGATGAAACGTGCAGCCAGTTCTTCGTCCTCGTGTCCCCATCCTTGCAGATCGCTGTTATAGCCGTTAACTAAAACGAAGTCTGACTTCCAGAAAGCGAGGTTGCTTCCGCGTACGCTTCTGCTTCGCATTTCCTTACGAATACCTAAGGCCTTAAAAACGGGTATCCGTATTGCGTTAAGTCGGTGATATACTCCTCTTGAAAGAGCGGTGAAGTCAGTTTTCTTGGAGGCAAGAGTCTCTTCTGTCATCTGTTTGGTAAGGCGTGCTCTTGTACCTCTCACGAATGCGTTCCTTTCTGATATTTGGAGATGATCCTTTATAAAGTATGGATGAAGGATAACATCGCCATCAATCTGTATGATGTAGGCTGCGGAACTTTGTTTTATTGCCTTATTTAAAATTTCTGTCTTCCTGAAGCCTCTATCATCATGCCATACATGAATAAGGGGAACCGTAAGGGTGTTTTCAAATCTTTCGATAACCTTTCTGGTTTTCTCCCCGGAACCGTCGTCGGCTATTATGACTTCAGACGGCTGTATTTTCTGACGCGCCACACTCAGTAAGCATAATTCCAATGCTTCAGGCCAGTTGTATGTAGATATAATTAATGAAGACGTCGGTAGTGGCATCTAAAAGCAATTTGTAGTTTATTTCCACAGATAAGAACATTACGGGTTGATCTCAGTAAACGCTACAATTGATGACCCTGCTAATGCTGAGTGGATATTATTAAAGGCGATGTTTCTGGAAATGTATGTATGCGAATGTAAATAAAATCCGTGTATGTGAGGGAATATTATAAAAATGTCCAGTTATTAGGTCATCTTTTGCGCCGTTTACAAAGTAAAACAGCTAATTTCAAGTAACTTATTTGTAGCGCTATGAAATCTGTATGGAAAAAAGTACTGTCTACGTGACCGAATGACAGGTCTTTAAGAGAAATGACGGTCGCGATAAAGAGGAAAATATATTTACCCTAAAACGAAAATATTTTTACCAGAATCATTGGTGGGGATAATGTAGCCTGTATAGTATTGTTTGTCAACGTATTGCGTATGTTTTTATTGTGCGTGTTAAGTTGGAAAGGAGTATTATCCAGGAGGTTTTTTTGATACTCGAGCAAACTAAATACACAGAATGGTGTTTTAATTGGACAAAGTGGTATAGAGTTTGACTATTTGGCTTTATATTTATTTTTGTTAAAATTGCACAATTAAAAATTTGTTTAACCTTAAAACAAACTAAAAACATGAATTATTCTACAATTAAGAAAGTTGTTGCTAGTTCTTTGTTGTCAGTTGCTACATTAGCTGCTACTGCACAAGAAACTACAACTACTTCAACATCTTCTGCTACGGTGTTTGGCGGGAGATCACAGTACAGAACATGGTCAATCGGAGTTAACGGCGGTGTTTTAGCACCAATTGTACCTTTCGGAACCAATGATTACAATGACTGGGACGCTAACTTCGGTTACGGTCTTTTCATTAAGAAACAATTAGCTCCTTCTTTCGCATTGAAGTTAGATGCGCACAGAGGTAAATTGAGCGGAACTTATGATACTAATGACGGAAGAACCCCGGGTTCTGGCTCATTTGAAACTGATCTTGACTATGCAGTATCTTTAAAAGGTGTTGTTAACGTTGGAACTGTTTCTTTCTTAAGCAGACAGAAAAATGTTGGTTTCTTCGTACAAGCGGGTGCTGGTTTGACAGGATATTCTCCTGATGCAAATGACAGAACTGAATTGTTTATCCCAGTAGGTGCTGGTATTAACTTCAAATTAGGTGAAGTTGTTGCCTTCAACTTAGGATATGACATGAACTTCCTTGATGCTGATAACCTGGACAACACTTGGAGAAACGGTGCATCTAACAAAGACAAATGGTCCTATGGATATGCTGGTCTTGAGTTTACTTTAGGTAACAAATCAAAACCAAGCCTTCAGTGGTCAAACCCTGTTGCTTTAATGTATGATGAATTGAAAGATCCTACATTACGTCAGGAAGTTGAAGCTTTAAAGACTCGCGTAAGCACTTTAGAGAACACTGTAAACCAACTTTCTGCTGATGCTGATGGTGATGGTGTATCTGATAGATTTGACAAATGCCCAGGAACTCCTGCCGGTACTGTTGTTGATGGAGCTGGTTGCCCTCTTGTAATTCCTACTGCTGATTCTACAGCTGCAGGTCAGTACGGAACTATCCAGTTTGAGTTTGATAGCTCAGTATTGAAGACTTCTTCTTACCCTACTTTGGATAAGGTTTCTTCTGACTTAAGAGCTAACTCTTCTTCAGTATTATCTTTAGAAGGTCATGCTTCAGCTGAAGGATCTGACGAGTACAACATGAGCTTGTCAAGAGACAGAGCTAACTCAGTAAAAACTTACTTAGTAAACTCTGGTGTTGACGCGAACCGTCTAAATGTTAAGGCTTACGGTGAAAGCCGTCCAGTTGCTTCAAACACAACTGAAGAAGGTCGTATGCAGAACCGTCGTGTTGAGATTAAATAATCTTAGATAATATAGTATTTAAGCATATTATCGAGAGAGGGTCCCCATAAGGACCCTCTTTTTTTGTGAAATAGATTTCGCTTATATTTTTATTAAATTTGCTTTATGTATTTCTTTAGGAAAAATAATCCGGATCGCCCGCAGAACTTTAATTTGAAGGTGATGCATTTTATAAATGCTACGGCCATCTTATTATTTGTTCTGGGAATACTCTACAAGATTATTGACTGGTATATATTATAGTATGAAGCAAATAATTAATACAGACAAGGCACCCGCTCCTATCGGTCCTTATAATCAGGCTGTTCTCGCAAACGGGTGCTTATATGTATCGGGCCAGATTGCTATAGATCCCGTTACTAATCAGTTGATCACTTCGTCAATTGAAGAGGAGACCACGCAGGTGATGGCAAATCTGACTGCGGTATTATACGAAGCAGGGTTCGGCTTTTCAGATATAGTGAAGACAACTATATTTTTATCTGACATGAATCTGTTCCCTATAGTGAACGATATATACGGGTCTTACTTTGCGGATGAGTTTCCTGCCAGGGAGACAGTGGCGGTTGCCGGACTGCCGAAAGGTGTAAATGTGGAGATTTCCGTTATCGCTACGAAAGCCTAATTTGATGCCCTGTGGCAGAAATTAGTTTAATTACTCCTATCGAGTATCTTAAAGGCGTAGGTCAGCACAAGGCTGAGTTGCTGAAAAAGGAACTTTCTGTGTTTACCTTTCAAGATCTCCTTTATCACTATCCCTTCAGATACATCGATCGCACTAGATTTTATAAAATAAGGGAAGTAAACGGAAGTCTACCCCTTATACAGATTATAGGAAGGGTTGTATCAAAAGAGATTGTTGGGGAAAAGCAGGCGCGACGTTTGGTTGTTCAGCTGCGGGACGATACGGGTATTATGGAACTGGTCTGGTTTCGGGCGCTGAAATGGATCGATCGTATTCTGCATCCTGGTCTCGCGATCGTTGTCTTTGGCAAACCTTCTGACTTTAACGGGAAAGTATCTATATCTCATCCAGAGGTGGAGGTTTATAACCCGGCTGCAAAGAAGTTGGGGAATCTCAGTTTGCAACCGGTTTACAATTCTACCGAAAAGCTGAAGCAAAATCAGCTGGACAGCAAGGGTATTCAGAAGTTGCTGGAAAATTTGACTGAGTTGTCGGTCCCGCTTATCAGGGAGACTATTCCGGAATATGTCTTAAATAAGTACCATTTAATATCCCGACCTCAGGCGATAAAGGCAGTGCATTTTCCGGTTGACCAACAGGAACTTGACGCGGCCGTGAGGCGACTGAAGTTTGAGGAGCTTTTTTTTATTCAGCTGAAACTGCTTCGTAATAGGCTGCTCCGGACAGAAAAGTTCAAGGGCTGCGTTTTTGGATCGGTCGGCGAGAAGTTCAATGAGTTCTATTCTTCGAAGCTGCCGTTTGCTCTGACCAATGCACAGAAGCGGGTTCTGAAGGAGATTCGGATTGATACACAGCGTGGGGTGCAGATGAACCGCCTTCTGCAGGGAGACGTAGGAAGCGGGAAAACGGTTGTTGCGCTGATGACGATGTTACTGGCGGTTGATAACGGCTATCAGGCTTGTATCATGGCACCTACAGAGATCCTGGCTCGTCAGCATTATCTTTCTATTCAGCAGTTGGTAGGGGCGGATTTTGTTCAGGTAGAGCTGTTGACCGGTTCAACCAGGAAGAAGGATCGAAAGCGGATACATGAATCGCTATTGAACGGCAGTCTGAATATTCTGATAGGTACTCATGCGTTGATTGAGGATCCTGTGCAATTTCAAAATCTAGGGCTTGCCATTATCGACGAGCAGCATCGTTTCGGAGTGGAACAGCGGGCTAAGCTGTGGCGTAAGAACAGCGTCCCCCCTCATATGCTCGTTATGACGGCTACACCTATTCCAAGGACACTGGCGATGACTTTATATGGCGATCTTGACGTATCGGTTATAGACGAGCTTCCCGCCGGTAGAAAGCCGATTAAGACCTTGCATTTATATGAGAACCAACGGTTGCGTATGTTCGGATTTATGCGTCAGGAAATAGCCAAGGGGCGGCAGGTATATGTTGTTTATCCGCTGATTAAGGAAAGTGAGAAGCTGGACCTCTTGCACCTCGAAGCCGGCATTGAAGCTATTTCCAGGGCATTTCCGCTACCGGAATACCGGATCAGCATCGTGCACGGAAAGATGAGCGCAGCCGATAAGGAATTTGAGATGCAGCGGTTTGTGAAGCATGAAACGCAGATTATGGTAGCAACTACTGTTATAGAAGTTGGCGTAAATGTGCCGAATGCAAGCGTGATGATCATTGAAAATTCGGAACGCTTTGGGCTGTCGCAGCTTCACCAGTTGCGGGGGCGGGTAGGTCGAGGTGCAGAGCAATCGTATTGTATCCTAATGAGTACCAATAAGCTCAGTGCCGATGGTAAGATACGTCTTGAGACCATGGTGCGTACAAATGACGGGTTTGAGATATCGGAAACAGACCTGAAACTCAGGGGCCCTGGCAATATTGAAGGCACGCAGCAGAGTGGCGTCCTGGATCTCAAGTTAGCCGACCTTGCACAGGATCAGCAGATTCTGCAGGTTGCCAGAAACGAAGTTATTGGCATCTTTGAGGCAGATCCAGGTCTTGAGAAGGAAGAAAATCAGCTGCTCAGGGAGTACTTCAACGTGCGTCAGCCAGGCATTCACTGGAATAAAATTTCCTAAAATCAATAAATTGCAGCAACTCTTTGATAATTAAACATTTTACTCTATCTTTGCAGACCCTTTTTAGGGGTATAGTATATTGTTTAATTAATTTAATATCAAGCAAGTGAATACGTTAAGTTACAAAACTGTCTCCGCCAACAAAAAAACCGTTAACAAAGAATGGGTAGTTGTTGACGCACAAGGCGAGATTTTGGGGCGCTTGTCTACTAAGATCGCGATGATGATCCGTGGTAAGCACAAGCCTACTTTCACCCCAAACGTAGACTGCGGTGATAACGTCATTGTTATCAATGCAGACAAGGTAAAATTGACAGGAAACAAACTAAGTGACAAGACTTATGTTCGTTACACCGGTTATCCAGGTGGTCAGCGCTTCATTTCTCCTAAGGAGTTGTTAGCTAAGCATCCAAACCGCATCATTGAGAAAGCGGTTCGTGGTATGTTACCTAAAAATCGTTTGGGCCGTGCATTATTCGGCAATCTGTATGTTTATGCAGGTAGTGAGCATCCTCATGCCGCTCAGAGTCCAAAAGAAATCAAACTTTAATTAGAAGAAAGAAATGTCGACTACAAACACTTCAGGAAGAAGAAAAACTGCAGTTGCCCGCATTTATTTAAACGATGGCAGTGGCAACATCACCGTTAACAGCAAAGATTACAAAGAGTACTTCCCAACTTTACCATTACAATATATCGTTAATCAGTCTTTAGAAGTTTCTGGTTCTGCCGGAAAGTTTGACATTACTGTAAACGTTGCAGGTGGTGGTGTAAAAGGACAAGCGGAAGCAGTTCGTTTAGCAATCGCTAAAGCTATTGTTGAGTTAGATCCGGAAACTAAATCAGGATTGAGAGCAAAAGGTCTGATGACCCGTGATGACAGAATGGTTGAACGTAAAAAACCAGGACGTAAGAAAGCTCGTAAAAAATTCCAATTCAGTAAACGTTAATTTCAGGAGGATCAAACAATGGCAAGAACAACATATCAGGACTTACTGGATGCAGGTGTACACTTTGGCCACCTTACCCGCAAATGGGATCCGAAAATGGCTCAGTACATTTTCATGGAGCGCAACGGCATCCACATCATCGATTTAAACAAGACTTTAATAAAAGTTGAAGAAGCTGCAGCAGCTATTAAACAGATTGTAAAGTCTGGTCGTAAGGTGCTTTTCGTAGCAACTAAGAAACAAGCAAAGGATATCGTGGCCGAGCAGGCAAAATCTGTTAACATGCCTTATATCACTGAACGTTGGTTAGGTGGTATGTTAACGAACTTCGCTACTGTACGTAAGTCAATCAAGAAGATGTCTAACATCGACAAGATGACTAAAGACGGTACATACGATGTATTATCGAAGAAAGAGAAATTAATGATTCAGCGTGAGCGTATCAAATTAGAAACCCTTCTTGGAGGTATCGCTGATTTGAACCGTCTTCCTGCAGCATTATTCTTAATCGACGTTAAGAAAGAGCACATTGCGGTTACTGAAGCGTTGAAGTTAAATATCCCGACTTTTGCGATGGTGGATACTAACTCTGATCCTTCTAATATCGACTTCGCTATTCCTTCGAATGACGATGCTACTAAGTCTATTACTCTGATCACTGATATCATTATCAAAGCGATTCAGGAAGGTTTAGATGAGCGCAAGCGTGAGAAAGAAGATGAAGCTGAGAAAGAAGCAGCATCTGCAAAAGCAAAGATCGACAACGGCCAGGAAGCAGCTCCTGAAGTTGAAGCATCAAAAGGAGAGTAATCTTCGCTCTATATAGAGCATTTGAAATAATACATATAAAAGGTCGGAATTCGGTTATGAAGCCGGCCTTTTTTCATAAGTAATCTGTTTAGACAGGTCTTATGGTGATCATTTAATAAAGTATTTAAAAAAGAATAAAAATGTCAACTGTACAAATATCCGCTTCAGACGTAAACAAGCTGCGCCAGCAAACTGGTGCAGGTATGATGGATTGTAAGAAAGCATTAACAGAATCAGGTGGTGATTTTGAGGCTGCAATCGACTACCTTCGTAAAAAGGGTGCTAAAGTTGCTGCGAGCCGTCAGGACCGTGAGTCTAACGAAGGCGTGGTAATCGCTAAGACTACTGCTGATGGAAAACGTGGTATCATCGTTGAGGTGAACTGTGAAACTGACTTCGTAGCAAAAAATGCTGATTTCATCGCTTTCGCTAACAGTATTGCTGATTTGGCGATTGCTAACAACGCAACATCTCTTGACGAGTTAACTGCAATGGAGCTTAACGGTTCAAAGATCTCTGATCAGGTAATTGATCAGACCGGAAAAATCGGTGAGAAAATTGGTGTTAATAAATTCGAAACTGTGACAGGAGAGAAAGTTATTGCATATATCCACGGTAACTACCGTCTGGGTGTATTAGTAGCTTTGAGTGCTGATGCAGAAGGCGCTGATGAAGCAGGAAAAGATGTTTCTATGCAGATCGCTGCTATGAACCCTGTTGCTATTGACAAAGAAGGTGTAGATTCTCGCACCATCGAGCGCGAGCTTGAAATTGCTAAGGAGCAGATCCGTGCAGAAGGAAAGCCAGAAGCAATGGTTGAAAAGATCGCTGCCGGAAAGCTGAACAAGTTCTACAAGGATTCTACTTTGTTGAACCAGGAGTTTGTGAAGGATTCTTCTAAAACTGTTGCTCAGTTCCTTGACACTGTAGCTAAAGGCTTAACTGTTCAAGCGTTCAAACGTGTTCAATTAGGAGCATAATTTGATATCTATTATATTTTGGGACTTAAAGTCCTGATTAAAAGGGGTTCTCTTGCTGGTGTAAGAGAACCCCTTTTTTATTTCTTACATAAATTATTACCTTTGCCCGGCTTCAATTGGCTGTAATTCTATAAACACCTTCTAAAACATGAAATATAAGCGTATCCTCTTGAAACTTAGTGGAGAGTCTCTAATGGGCGATAAACAGTACGGAATTGACAGCGATCGGGTACTTCAGTATGCAAAAGACATCAAAGCGGTTTTCGACACCGGCGTCGAAGTGGCGATTGTCATTGGCGGTGGAAACATCTTCCGTGGTCTGAGTGCAGAGCAGTCTGGCATGGACCGCGTTCAAGCGGATTACATGGGGATGCTCGCTACTGTTATCAATAGTATGGCTCTACAGGATGCACTTGAAAAACTCAGTGTTAAGACCCGATTGATGACTGCCATCAAAATGGAACAGATCTGTGAGCCATTTATCCGTCGCCGTGCGGTAAGACACCTGGAGAAAAGACGTATCGTTATTTTCGGAGCAGGAACAGGAAATCCTTACTTTACAACTGACACCTGCGCTTCGCTTCGTGCAATAGAGGTCCAGGCCGATGTAGTACTAAAGGGAACTCGTGTAGACGGTATTTATACTGCAGATCCGGAGAAGGATGCGACAGCGACCCGTTACGATGAGATTACCTTCCAGGAGGTTTATGATAAGGGCCTGAACGTTATGGATATGACAGCCTTTACACTTTGTCAGGAGAATAAGCTGCCGATAATTGTTTTTGATATGAACAAACCCGGTAATTTTATGCGTCTTGCTCAGGGAGAAACAATAGGTACATTGGTTAAAGGATAATAGATTTTAATAAAGTTTTTATGAACGATCTTATAAGACAGCAGTTAGCTGATGCTAAATCTACGATGGATAAAGCCGTTGATCACGCAGATGCAGAATTATTGAAAATTCGTGCAGGAAAGGCTATGCCATCCATGCTTGATTCAGTAATGGTTGAATATTATGGAACACCTACTCCATTGAGTCAGGTTGCCAGTATCAATACTCCTGATGCCCGCACATTGGTGGTTCAGCCATGGGAAAAGCCATTGTTAGTAAAGATCGAGAAGGCCATTATTGATTCGAATGTTGGTTTGAACCCACAGAACGATGGTATGGTAATTCGAATGAACGTACCTCCTTTAACTGAAGAGCGTCGTCGTGATTTGGTTAAAAAGGTGAAAGAAGAGGCTGAACGCGGACGTATCGCTGTTCGGAATATTCGTAAAGATATAAACAACAAGATCCAGCGCTTGAAATCTGAGGGTGTATCCGAAGATGAGATAAAGACCGGTGAAGGCGAAGTTCAGAAATTAACTGATGCATACATCGTCAAAATTGATAAGCTTGCTGAGGTTAAGGAAAAAGATATCATGACGGTATAATAAGTCCGCTCAAAGTAATTTAAAAAGGGAATAGTGTTGATCACTGTTCCCTTTCTTATTTTTGCATGTTACCACATCTATCCGCGCTGTCTTATGAAAATTCTGATACAATATTTAAAAAACTATAAGGGATTGATCGGTTTGGCTTTGCTGCTGGCTGCTATTAATCAGATATTCTCCTTCCTGGACCCATGGATCTTCAGGCAGATCATTGATAAATATGTGACGCATTACGACGATTATACTACTGAGGAGTTCTTCAAGGGGGCTGGGATGTTGGTGCTGGCTGCTATGGGTGTTGCGATGGTGTCAAGGATTGCGAAGAATTTTCAGGACTATTATGTGAATGTAATTACTCAGCGACTGGGAGCTAAGATTTACTCTGATGGACTTGCGCATTCTTTGGAGCTTCCTTACCAGGTTTTTGAGGACCAACGGAGTGGGGAGACATTGGGGATTTTGCAAAAGGTTAGGCTGGATACAGAGAAACTGATTATTGCTACTATCAATATCGTATTTACCAGTATTATAGGGATAACCTTTGTGTTCTTTTATGCGATTAATATTCACTGGTTAATCGCAGTATTCTATATCTCTGTCATTCCGGTATTGGGGACTGTGAGTTCTATATTGAGTAAGCGGATCAAAGTGGTGCAGAAAAGTATTGTTTCTGAAACGACTGCTTTGGCAGGGTCGACTACAGAGTCGCTGCGGAATATTGAGCTGGTGAAGAGCTTGGGTTTATCTTCTCAGGAGATCAAGAGGTTGAATATGACGACTGAGAAGATCCTTGTTCTGGAGTTGAAGAAAGTGAAATATGTACGGAGTCTGAGCTTCATTCAGGGCACGCTGGTTAATTTGCTTAGGAATGGAGTACTCTTTCTAATGATGTATCTGATTTATGATAACCAGATTTCAGTAGGGGAATTCTTCTCATTGTTCCTTTACTCGTTCTTCATTTTTGGTCCGCTGCAGGAACTGGGGAATATTATTAATACGTATAGAGAAACGGAGGTCTCGCTTGCCAACTTCAAGTCGATTATGAGTACGCCTAAGGAAGTGAAGCCTGTTAATCCGGTTCGGCTGGAGCGACTTGAGTCTCTGCGATTTCAGAATGTCACATTTAAGCATCAATCGGCTAATACGAGTGCGTTAAATAATATTGATTTCGAGACATTTAAAGGTCAGACTATTGCTTTCGTGGGACCGTCCGGCTCCGGAAAGACGACTTTAGTGAAGTTACTGGTGGGATTATATACACCGAAAGAAGGGCAGGTGCTTTATAATAATGTTCCTTCTTCGGAGATTGATCTGGATCAGCTACGCGAGCGGATTGGATTTGTGACGCAGGATACGCAATTGTTTTCGGGAACCATCAGGGAGAACCTGCAGTTTGTTCGGCCAGGAGCAACGGACGAGGAATGTCTCGAGGTGATGAGGAAGGCAGCCTGTATGACCTTGTTGGCGCGTGCAGATAAGGGTTTGGATTCGGTAATTGGTGAAGGGGGAGTAAAAGTTTCGGGCGGTGAAAAGCAGAGGTTGTCTATTGCGCGGTCTTTACTGCGTCGTCCTGATATTCTGGTATTTGATGAGGCTACATCTGCGCTTGATTCGATAACAGAAGAAGAGATAACCAAGACCATAAGGGACGTTTCGGTGATGGATGACCGGATTACGATTTTGATTGCACACCGGCTTTCGACTATTATGCATGCGGATAATATTTTTGTGCTGGAGAAGGGGCATATCATCGAATCTGGTAAGCATGAGGATTTGTTGGGAGAGAAGGGACTTTATTATGCGATGTGGAGGCAGCAGATTGGGGAGAGGGTGGATATGTAACTGCGCGAAGTAAGTAATTTCATGGTTGCAAAATATTTTTTTAGTTTACATTGATAAGGAAATGTTACCTTTACGGAATTTTCCAACAAAGTTATTGTAGGACTATCTATAAAAGCAACAGTGTTGAACGTGAGACCTATTTACCTATTTCTACTTACCCTTATCATGAGCGTAGCTGTTCCCGCTGTGGCTCAGAATACTCAGAATTTCAGTGACATCCGGGTTGATGAATTGAGTGATGCGCAGATCAGGCAGTTTATGTCGCAGGTTCAGGCAGCAGGACTGACAGAGGCACAGTTAGAGCAGGTTGCTGCTTCGAGAGGGATGCCTTCTTCCGAAGTTCAGAAGCTTAGGGCCAGGGTTGAGAAATTACAGACAAGCTCAGGAAAGGCAGAGCCCGTAAAAAGTTTGAAACAAACTACGACAAGTGGTAGATCCGTAAATTATCTCGACACCGATTCTGTATCAGCAAGCCGTGATTCTTTGCAACAGGCTGGTTCCATACTTGAAAACTTCCGTCCAAAGATTTTCGGTTCAGATCTCTTTAGCGGAAAGCAGGTCACCTTTGAGCCGAACCTGCGTATGGCGACGCCACGAAATTATGTAATTGGCCCTGATGACGAGCTCCTGCTGGATATATACGGAAATTCTGAGGCCTCTTACAAGTTGAGGGTGTCTCCTGAAGGAACGATCAATGTGCAATATGTAGGCGTTATTCCTGTCGGAGGAATGACAATTGAACAGGCTACTCAACGGATTAAGTCGCGTATGTCTACCATTTATTCTGGACTACGTTCAGGTGCAACAAATCTTAATATCGCGGTTGGTAATATTCGTAGTATCAAGGTAGTTCTAACAGGCGAAGTAAAGAAGCCAGGAACTTACACCCTGCCGTCCTTGGCAACTGTATTTAACGCCTTATATGTTTCGGGAGGACCCACGGATAATGGTTCTTTCCGCCAAATTGAATTAATACGGGGAGGCAGAAGGATTGCGACTCTCGATATCTACGACTTTTTGTTAACAGGTGAATTTCGAAACAATGTAGGCCTGCAGGACCAGGATGTTATCCGGGTGCCTACATACAACCGCCGGGTGGAGATTGTCGGAGAAGTGAAGCGGCCAGGCATCTTTGAGATGAAGGAAGGGGAGCGGCTCAGCGATTTATTCCGTTTCGCCGGTGAATTCAACGAGCGTGCTTACAAAGCGCGTGTCAAGGTCTTGAAAAATACAGATACCGAACGGCGCATTGACGATATTACCTCAGACGCCTTTGCGACTTATCAGCCGGCGTCGGGCGATAAGTACTTTGTAGATGAAATTCTGGATCGTTTCGCGAATCGTGTAACCATAGAAGGTGCTGTATTTCGTCCTGGCCAGTTTGAACTTTCTGAGGGGTTGACTTTGAAAGGATTAATCCAAAAGGCGGAAGGTCTCAAAGAGGATGCCTTTACTAATAGAGCATATATCACTCGCTTGAAGAACAACAACGAAACGGAGTTGATCTCTTTTGATGTTGCGAAGGTGCTGTCCGGGGAAGCAGCAGATGTTCCTTTAAAGCGTGAGGATAAGATTAATATTTCATCGATCTTCGATTTGAAGGAGGAATACAATGTGCAGGTAGAAGGAGAGGTTCGTGATCCGGGCAAGTTGAAGTATGCCGAGGGCATGACTCTGGAAGACGCGATCCTCCAAGCTGGAGGTTTGAAGGAAAATGCTACTACGCAACGGGTGGAGATTTCGAGGCGAGTGAAGAATAGCGACGTGAATTCTGCTTCGGCGATAACAGCGGAAGTTTTTCAGGTGAATATTACTTCTGATCTCCGAAATACTGCATCAACATTTGTATTGCAACCTTTTGATATTGTTGCTATTCGGCCATCAAGCGGCTACAGCACCCAGAAGATAGTAAAGATTGAGGGCGAAGTGCTGTTCCCTGGTGTTTATTCCATCACTCGTAAAGATGAACGTATATCTGATCTCTTGAATCGGGCAGGAGGCTTTACAGCTTACGCTTACCCCGAAGGTGCATCTCTTAAACGTGCGGGAGTTCCTCAGGATACTTCAGTGACGGCCAAGATGGATCGTCAGCGTGTTCGGCAGTTTCAACTTGTTCAAAGGAGTGTTAGTGACACTATTAAGTTAGATAAAGAGGCTCTAAAAAATGATTTTGTGGGGATCGATCTGCCACGCATACTTAAGAGAAAGGGCGGTCGTGATGATATCTTCCTTGAAGAAGGTGACATCGTCAGTGTGCCTAAGCAACTGCAGACTGTAAAAATTGGTGGAGAGGTTTTATCTCCTGTTACTGTGGTTTTTTCCCGGAATAAAGGATTTAGGGAGTATATATCCAATGCTGGAGGCTTTGGTAACCGGGCTAAGAGACGGGCAGCATATGTGGTTTATGCAAATGGAACGGTGCAGAGTACAAGCAAATTTTTGTTTTTCAATAACTTCCCATCGATAAAGCCAGGTGCGCAGATTTTTGTGCCGAAGAAACCGGAAGTTAGGAGAATGTCTGCCGGGGAGTGGGTTGGCCTTTCAAGTGGCTTAGCTTCGGTTGCTGCGATTATTGTTTCATTATTAAGATAGTCCATTTCAAAGAGCTAAGAATGGGATTAAATACAAATACTACGAACGTGCCTCCGTCTTCAAGTGGTGAGATCTCGTTGAAAGATATGATTTTAAAGGTTAAAGAATGGTACAGCTACCTTCTTTCTAACTGGAAGGTGATTTTACTTATGGGTATAATAGGTGGTAGTTTGGGTTTCACTTACGTTTATTTTAAGAAGCCAACCTATACCGCTTCATGCACATTTGTGTTGGACGAAGGAAAAACGGGAGGTGGTTTAGGGCAGTATGCCGGACTTGCTGCAATAGCGGGTATCAGTATTGGAGGAGGAGCAAATGACGGCTTGTTTCAAGGAGATAACCTCCTTGAGCTGTACAAGTCTCGCAGAATGTTACAGAAAACCTTACTTTCTTATGGAACATTTGATGGACGGAGAGATCTGCTGATTAACCGATATATTCAAATAAATAGAATGCGAGAAGTGTGGGCAAAGAGACCAAGTCTCAAGGGCCTTCGGTTTGATATTCCACCAGAAAAATTTTCCCGAGCTCACGACAGCATCGTCAGAAGTATAGTTAGCGATATAAATAGGAGTTATTTAACTGTAGCAAAGCCGGACAAAAAGTTGAGTATAATTAAAGTAGACGTTAGATCAGACGATGAGCAGTTTGCTAAAAACTTCAATGATGCAGTAGTAGTTAACGTCAACGGATTTTATATTGAAACAAAGACTAAGAAACAGCAGGGGACTATACAAATTCTACGTCGTCAGGCTGACAGTGTTCGCGCTGTCCTAAATACTTCTATCGGCGGTACTGCATCCTCTATTGATGCTAATCCAAATCCTAACATGGCAATGCAAATGTTACGGGTTCCTTCTCAGCGAAAGCAAATAGATGTGCAGGCCAACACTGCCATTTATGCAGAGGTGGTAAAGAGTTTAGAGATGACAAAGATAAGTGCATTGCAGGATGCTCCTTTGATTCAGGTGATAGATAACGCTGTTTATCCTCTGGAGAAAGCTAGCTTTGGAAAACTAAAGGGGGCCGTGATTGGGGGGGCGCTTTTGGGTTTCTTAACGGCTTGTTTTTTGTTAATGCGGTATTTCTTAAAGAGTTTATAATGACAATAGAAGAATGTAAATTCATTGAGTTTCCAAAGATCCTCGATGAACGGGGTAATTTATCCTTTCTTGAGGAAAAAACACATATCCCCTTTGAGGTAAGGAGGTCTTACTGGATCTACGACGTCCCTGGAGGAGAAATTAGAGGGGGGCATTCTTATAAGGAGAATCAGGAAATTATCATCGCTCTGTCCGGAAGCTTCGATATAGCAGTGAACGATGGGTCATCTGAAAGAATTATCTCTTTAAATCGCTCTTATTACGGCCTGTATGTGCCTGCAGGAATTTGGCGACATATGCAAAATTTCTCAACTAACTCATTGGCGTTTATTGTAGCATCGAAAATTTACTCAGAAGAAGATTATATACGTGAATATGAAATTTTCAAAAGTTAAACCATCCGTTTTCAACTGTAATGTCATAGAACTTAATAAGATTCATAATCGTGCAGGAAATATTACTGTTGTTGAAAACCATGTCAATATTCCATTTGATGTTAAGCGTGTTTATTATTTATACGACGTGCCAGGAGGCGAAACAAGAGGGGGGCATGCACATTACCATTTACAACAATTGATAGTTGCAGCTAGTGGGAGTTTCGATGTGATCTTAGATGACGGAAGAGCTAAGAGGACTGTTAGTTTGAACAGGCCTAATTTCGGTCTGTATGTTACGCCTGGAATATGGAGAGAATTAGTGAACTTTTCTTCTGGAGCAGTATTGTTGGTTTTGGCCTCTATGCGCTATGATGAAAGGGACTACATACGAGATTATGCTGAGTATAAATTATCGCTATGAAATACTTTGAAGGTGTTGTAATAGATCCTGACAAATTTAGAGTTCCCAACTATAATATAAGCCCTTTTGATACAGAGAGCATAGCAAGTAATCTGGCCTTATTAAAGCAGGGACAGGAATTTGATTTGGGTTTAATTAAGCATCTTTTTGGGACATCAATAAAGCTTTTTTCTAGTGGTAAAATGGCAGTTGATTTTGCAGTAGGGTCTTATAAATTAACAGCAAAGGACAATGTGGCTATTTTTACCGCATCGGATGGTGAATATATAAGTAGCTGTGTGACCTCAATCATTGACAAGTACTGTACTTGGACGAGAGAGATAACGTCAAACACAAAAGTAATTCTTGTTATACATGATTTTGGCTTGGTGTACAAGAACATGGACTTCCTAAAAACATTTGGACTACCAATAATAGAAGATCGCGCTATGAGTCTTCTTTCTAACAATGCGGAAATGAAAATTGGCACATACGGGGATTATACCGTTTATAGTGTCCCGAAATTTTTTCCGATACAGTATGGGGGCATTTTGCAATTTAATTCTGATTTCACAGCAGATGACCGGGATCCTTTAACGGAGTGGGAATCGGACTTATTTAAGTTAATTTGCTTCTACAGTAAAGGGATTGCTGATCAGACTGAGAAGAGAAGGCGAAATTACAGGCTTTTCGAACACCTTTTTGAAGAGATAGGTATACTTCCACGTTTAAAATTTTCTAAGCGCGAGGTTCCTAGCGTATTTATGTTTACTCTTCCGACGTTTATTGATAAAATAAGGTTGAAGACATTTCTTCAACATAACGGAGTTGAAGCAAGCCTGTTTTATCCTGAAAATACCGCGTTTATTCCTGTGCATCAAAATTTAAGCGAATACGATATTCTTTTTATTTTCAAATTAATTGGTTTCTTTTTAAAAGATGAAGGTTTCAAATCTAAAGATTGAGGAAAACGTAATTATTGATGATACAAGTTCAATAAACAATGTGCATATTGCCGCTGATGTGAAAATTGCAAAGTTCTGTAGCATTTATGGGGCTGAGAAAAACATATTGGAAATAGGCGCAGGCACATACATAGGAATGTTTACCGTAATAAATGGCTTTTCCGCTAAAATTAGAATTGGTTGCAATGTTTCTATCGCGTCAGGAGTAAACATAATGGCAGATTCCGGGCCGAATGCAAGTGAAATATTGCAGCGAGTATATCCGTTGATGAAAGATTCCGTAACAATCGGAGATCATTGCTGGATAGGTGCTAATGCTGTCATCATGCCCGGAGTTCAGCTTGGCGACTATTGTGTGGTTGCTGCAAATTCATTTGTAAATCAAAGTTTTCCGTCTGGTTCCGTTATTGGAGGCACTCCAGCGAAACTTATAAAAGTAAATAGGTTTGATGTATAAAATCGTTAGGTATAGCGCGGAATTTGAATCGGAGTGGAACAGTTTTCTCGCTATAGCAAAGAATTCCGTTTTTCTTTTTAACCGATCTTTCCTGGAATATCATTCGGATCGTTTCGTTGATCATTCAGTTATAGTTCAGAAGAAAAACAAAATTGTAGCCCTATTTCCGGCTAATGAGTCCGGGAGAGAAATTGTAAGTCACGGTGGACTTACCTTTGGTGGATTAATAATGCACTCTGACTTACGTGCGTTGGATACTTTGGAGATATTTCGAGAGCTATTAAGATATTATCGCGAAAAAAGCTTTGAGAGTATTATTTATAAAGTTAAGCCTAATATATTCAACGTTTTACCTTCAGAAGAAGACCTCTATGCCTTGACTATTAACCAGGCGGTTCTTATTCGTAGAGATCTTTCTAGCGTTATCGATTTGAACCGTAGACCCAGATTTTCTGAATCAAAACGGCAAGCAGTTAAAAAATGTGAAAAGGAGAATATCGAAATCAATGAAAGTCATGATTATACTGAATATTGGAACCTTTTGGTAGATGTTCTTGCGAAATTTTCGACCCGACCAACCCATACAGTGTCTGAAATAGGAATGTTAGTTAAATTATTTCCAGGGAATATTAGGTTGTTTGAGGCTAGAAAGCAGGGTACGTTGCTTGCAGGACTCGTTATTTTTGACTATGGCGATGTGGTGCATACACAGTATATGGCAAATTCGGAATCAGGACGCGTTATAGGTGCACTAGATTATCTGAACCATTTTTTAATTACCAATGTCTTTAACCACAAACGGTACTATAGTTTCGGTATCTCAACAGAAAGGATGGGCAGCTATTTAAATGCTGGGTTAATACAACAAAAGGAAATGATGGGAGCCCGAGGAGTGGTTCACGACTTTTATAAAATCGAGCTGAAAAATGATTAAGTTTTTAGATCTTCAAGTGATAACACAACAATACGAGGAGGAAATAAAGGAAGCTATCAATAGAGTAGTTGATTCCGGCTGGTACCTTCAAGGTACGGAGAATTTGCAATTTGAAAATAATTATGGGAGGTATATTGGGACTCGTTTCACTGTTGGTGTTGCAAATGGATTAGACGCTCTGCGACTTATTCTACGCGCGTACATTGAACTGGGGATAATGCAGGAGGGGGATGAAATTATTGTTCCTGCTAACACTTACATTGCTTCCATATTGGCGATCACCGACAATCGACTAAAGCCAATTCTTGTAGAACCTTCGTTGGAAACGCTCCAAATTGATGACTCTTTGATTGAAAATGCAGTCACGAGTAGAACTAAAGGAATTATGTTAGTTCACCTGTATGGTCAGTGCGCATATACAGACAAGATAGAAGAAATATGTACAAAGTTCGCTTTAAAACTAATTGAAGATAATGCGCAGGCTCACGGATGCGAGTTTAACGGGCGGTTAACAGGATCTTTAGGGCATGCCGCAGGTCACAGCTTTTATCCCGGTAAGAATTTGGGAGCCTTTGGGGATGGCGGTGCAGTCACCACCAATGATGAAGAGCTTGCCATGATGGTACGTACCCTAGCTAATTATGGTTCTTCAAAGAAGTATGTATTCGAATATCGGGGTTTAAACAGCAGGTTGGACGAAATTCAGGCTGCAGTATTAGATGTCAAATTAAGGTATCTGAATGCAGACACAAAAAAGAGAAAGGCAGTTGCTCGCTATTATGTTGAAAATATAAGAAATCCTGGAATCAAGGTGCCTACTATTAAAGATTGGGCTTCCCATGTATTTCATCTATTTCCTGTATTTACTCCGAGCAGAGACGAATTACAGACATATTTGACTGAAAATGGTATTCAAACTATCATTCATTACCCAATTCCACCTCATAAGCAGGGTTGTTATAACTCGACGTTTATTGGGCAATATCCAATAACGGAGAAAATTCACAATGAGGAGTTAAGTCTTCCCATCAGCCCAGTCCTTCGTGAGGAAGACTATATTAGAGTCGTAGATATTCTAAATAACTGGCGCATTGATTAATAGCATTCGGTCGATTGTTAAAGCAGCTCGGAACGTAGAAATAATTAAAGTGTTCTCTAGCACGGCGCTATCAACCTTTGTAAGGATGCTTACAGGGTTTGTATCAGTTAAGGTAATCGCCATTATGGTTGGTCCCTCTGGTCTAGCGACCCTTGGACAGCTGAATAATTTCGCAACTATAATGTTAATGCTTGCTTCTGGGGGAATTAATAACGGCGTAACTAAGTTCATTTCCGAGTTCAACAATGTAGATGAAGAGAAGGTAAGAAAATACACAGGAGTAGCAATACAAATAGTTTTAGTATGCTCTCTTATGGCTGGAATTTTTCTTATCGCTTTCAACTCCGTGTTGAGCAGAGAGTTGTTACATGATGAAGCTTATGCTTTTATCTTCGTGGTGTTTGGATGTACCATATTATTCTATGGACTTAATACAACCCTCCTTTCCGTAGTCAATGGATTTAAAGATTTTAAGAAGTTTGTTACGATAAGTATTTCTGATAGCATTCTAGGGCTAGGATTTTCAATTACCCTGGTGGTAATTTGGGGAATCAAGGGTGCTTTGATTAGTGCTGTAACTTACCAAAGTGTCATGCTTCTAGTAACAGTGTTCTTGATACGTAATGACAATCGTGTGAACTTCAAGATGCTAAGAGTTCGATTTGATAGATCGATAGCTAAGAAATACCTTAGATATTCGTTGATGACTCTAGTGACGGCTGCAACAATCCCTGTTTCACAAATGATCTTGAGGGAACATGCTATAACGCAGATTTCGGGTGCGCAGGCTGGATTGTGGGAAGGAATGAATCGACTTTCAAACATGTATCTTATGATCATAACGACATCGTTCAGTGTGTATTATTTACCTAGACTGTCAGAGATTTCAGA
The DNA here is from genome assembly GCF_003002875.1 of Arcticibacter pallidicorallinus. Taxonomy (GTDB): domain Bacteria; phylum Bacteroidota; class Bacteroidia; order Sphingobacteriales; family Sphingobacteriaceae; genus Arcticibacter; species Arcticibacter pallidicorallinus. Next base: position 184,393 of record NZ_PVTH01000003.1, on the reverse strand, counting down.
TGTAACAATACTTAGGCGAGAAATAATTAATGCTTATAAGATTTTGGTACCACTTCTGTCGTTCGGACTTGTTGCTACGTTTATTTTAAGGACATTTATTATCGACCTTGTTTTTTCACAAGAATTTAATCCCATGAAGGATTTGTTCTTATATCAATTAATTGGTGATTTTTTTAAAATTATAAGTTGGATTCTGGCCTGCTTAATGTTAGCTAAGACAATGACAAAGACCTATGTTGTAACCGAAATGATTTTTTCGCTTCTTTTTGTGGTATTGGGGCTCGGACTTCTAAGAATGGGCGGGATTGTTGGACTGACCCAAGCTTATATGATTAATTACATTATCTACTTTTTTACGATGCTTTTCATTTTTAGGAAGTTCCTTTTTACATAGATGTGAAACGATTGAAACACTAGAGCGGTAGAGTGTGATTTCACTGAGTATTTACTCTTTTTGAGCTACGCTAGCAAAAAGGGAGAATAGTGTTAATTGCTTTTTTCATCATACGATTATGCAAATAAATGAAGTCGATATAAATCAAGCCTTCGAGAAAATTAAGCGCTTGGCGAATGGTAAATTTCTAAAGCAAGAATATGGCTCGTCTCTCGCGCATATCGAATCTGCTGCAATACATGCCTACAATTTCAACATAGTGTATACCGATCCCGACCTCGAGGAGATGATAGAAAAGATAAGCTCGAAATTGTTTGAGCAAGTTTCAAATCGTTCTAATACGGGACGGATTTTGTTTTATGATTCTTTCGGCTGGGAGAACAGGGGACTTACTCAACAGTATATCCGTGCATTGATTAAGCTCGGTTACAGCTTTTTGTATGTTTTCGAAAACAAACATTCTAAGTATTCTGCAACAATTGAAGCTGAGTTAAGGGCTTTTCCAAGTCAAGTGGAGGTTTTCGAAATGGATATTGAAATGCCCCTAATTGCCAGGGGGCAAGATTTGTATCAGAGAATTCTGGAGTATAATCCCGATAAGGGGCTCCTTCATTTATCTCCTGGCTGCAGCATGGCGTTATCAGTTTTTCATGCCTTTCCCAATATTGAATGGATAAATATCAATCTTACTGATCATGCATTTTGGTTAGGTTCGAAACTGTTTCATAAGAATATCGAATTTCGGGATTATGGATACAGTATATCGCTTCGTAAAAGATTTTTTAAGCATGAGCAGTTAGCTCGTCTTCCCTATTATCCCATAATGGAACCCTCCCCGTTCGAGGGATTCCCTGAAAGGGCAATGTTAAAAGACAAAGTAATTGTTTTCTCTGGAGGTAGCTTTTATAAAGTTTATGGTGATAATGGATTGTTTTTTACCATCCTTGATCAGCTTTTGGTAGAAAATCCCGAAATCGTTCTTTTGTTTGCCGGCAGTGGAGACCCAGCTGTTTTTAAGATGTTTATTGATGCAAAAGGCTACCAAGAGCGAGTGCTTTTGTTGGGACATAGAAAAGATATAAATGAGCTATTTACTAAATGCGACATCTATTTAGGAACCTATCCTCTTTCAGGCGGGCTGATGTCTCAATATGCCGCGGTAAATGGGAAGCCGATTCTCGCTTATACATCGGACGATCTTCCAGCAAACTATGTTGAGGAAGTTGTATGCCATAATAGAAACTTCAAGATTACTTATACAGACCTAAGAGAATTTTTTGACTATGCAAAAAGATTAGTACGAGATCCTCAATTTCGAGAGGGAGAAGGAAGTAAGTTACGTCAAGTTGTTATTTCTCCCGAGCAGTTTGCTGAAGAACTAGATGAAATTCTAAAGTACTCCGAAAGTCACCGAAGAATGAAAGAAATTCGGATCAACTATGAAAGATTTTCCCAATTGTATTTGGAAATTGAAAATCAGTTTACTAATGCGGCTAAAAATTACTTGATATCTCGATATAGACTCAGGGCGATCATTCTTTTTCCGAAGTTCTCTATTCTTTGTGTCAAAAACCAGATACGTAAAAGAACCTGTATTTTAAGAAATTCATTTCTCCTGAGGAACAAGAAATGGGTGTAACTATGACGTTAGGCTTTGACATCACGCAAGATTTGAGATGTAATGCTATCTTTGTGAAAACGAAGTAGATGAGACATTACGCGAAGTTACTCTCGTGAGTATAGTATGTTGAGTTAGTCGATACAGAAATTATTAAAATGAAGCTCTTAATGCATGGTATATCAAGCGGTTGTCGGCCGTGACGGTTACGCTGTAAACTGCATCGAGACGTTGATTGGAAGCATGTAAATTGCGAATAGATGAACCGTTACATTAAAATATTGCTATTCAAGTTTGGACGCCTGCTTGGACGTTCAGGCGTAAAATATATCTTCAAGCATTTAAAAGTACTCCAGAATTGCATTATGTCTGGCTATGTTTCGTCGGACTTTGATAAGGTTCACAGCTCCTTTTCAATAAAGTCGCCAGTATCGATTATAGGAGCTAAATATATATCTGTAGGACAAAATTTTTGCTGTCTTCCCCGCCTTAGAATTGAGGTTTTCCGAGATGTTCTTACAAATCCGCGACCGAGCGTTAAAATCGGCAAAGGAGTATCTGTTGGTAGTGATTTCCGGATTGCTTGTGTAAATGAAGTTGTTATCGGTGATGACGTTCTTATTGGTTCTCGCGTCACAATCACGGATCATTTACATGGAAAAGCTAATTTGGGAGAGTTACACGTACCTCCGAACATAAGAGAGTTATTTTCGAGAGGATCCGTTATTATCCGGTCGAATGTTCATATAGGAGATGGCGTATTTATACTCCCAGGGATAGAAATAGGAGAAGGGAGCATTGTGGGTGCAAATTCAGTAGTTACCAAAAGTATTCCGGCATTCTCAATCTGTGCGGGTGCCCCAGCTAGAAGCCTTAGACAAGTATGAAGTGTGATGTTTCGATAATAATAGTTAACTATAATACTTTGACGATGACCTCGGACTGTATAGAGTCTATATACCGCTATACTAGGGATGTTACCATAGAAGTAATAGTCGTCGATAATTCTTCTTCTGACGGGTCAGCCGAAGCAATTCCCGCAAGATTCCATGATATAACTTTCATAAAAAATGCAGAGAACGTTGGATTTGGCCGGGCAAATAATGCGGGAGCAAACGTAGCTAGTGGGAATTATCTGTTTTTTTTAAATTCCGATACCGTACTGACCTCAAATGCTGTCAAGTCGTTTTATGAATTCATGGAAAGATCTTCGGAAGAAGGAATCGCAGGATGTGGAGGGCGACTGGTTGACCGGAACCATAAAACAGGAATATCTTTTGGTAATTTTCCAACGTACCGAGAGATTTATTGGTCGTTAGGACTGAGATATATTTTTCCTGTCTATTTTTCGACTAAATTGGCGAGTGCTATTTCTCCTGGCGCGAAAGTGCCTTTGTCAAAGGTTGCCTTTATTTCAGGAGCAGATCTGTTCTTAAGAAAGGATATATTCTACAGCGTCGGAATGTTCGACAAGGATTTCTTTATGTATTGTGAAGAGGCAGAACTTGCATTTAGAATTGCAGCAGTAGGTTATAAGCTTTGTTATTTACCAAGTGTCACAATCATTCATCTTGAAGGAGGCTCCCAACGATCTAGTGATGGATTTTCTAAGACTAAATATAGAATGTCAATGACTAGTAGATTGCTCTTTTTTCAGAAATGTTATGGATCTAGGATAAGACGAAAAGTTAAAAGGATACTCATTATGAGAGCGGTCGTTGAGGGAATTGTAAGGCTACGGTTTGCAGACGCCTTCTGCAAGATTAGGATCTTAAAACAAGTGTAGGAGAGAATGCTAAAGGTTTTTAAGTTATGTGTTCTTGTTAACGCTATCGCAGCCATTACTTTATTTTTCTTAACTGGAAGTCGGGACTATCTCATTTGGACCCTTTTAGGTACGAATATTTTGGCTGTATTAGTCTGCCGGAACATGCAACTGCTGTTAGTGGCAGTTTTATATATATTCACCTATAACTTCCATTACTATTTAGAGTTCACGGGTGCACAACTAAGCCCCTACACTGAATTTCAAAATGCGTATTATTACGGCGTAGGAGCATCAGTTAACTTAGTAGTTTTGGTCTCTTTCATTTTATTTGTTAATGTGATGATCAACTCCGGTGCAATAAAGAGAGGAGTATTCACCAGTCTTAAATCGAAACTCTCATCAAACACGCTTTATCTAATAAATACAATTGTCTGTGCCCTAATTATCTGTTTTCTTACAACAAGAGGCTCTAATTTGTTTTTTGCAATTGGAAACTTATATGAGCTATATAGAGACAATCTTGACGCTATTGGAGGCATCGGTGTATATTTTAGCATCTTTTTTTTTGCAATGTTCGTCTTTAAGCCTGAAAAGACAAGTTCGTTGCCAGTCCATCTTATCTTCTTCAGTTTTTTGTTGTATGCCCTGTCGAGAGGTACGCGAATGTTAATAGTTCCCCCTTTGTTGATGTATTTTTTTTATTTTTTTGAAAACCGATTTTCTTGGAAATGGATAATCTGCTTTGCGGCACTGGGTATGTTTGTTCTGACCGCTATCGATCGATTTAAAAACGGCTTAGGGATATTTGAGGATAACACGGCCGGTTCTAACATTTTGATAAACAATCAAGCGGAAATCCTCTATGGGGCAAACGGGACAATCTTCTTAATTCAAAATGAGGTTGTTCCTGTTTTAGCCCGCTTAAAATTGTCATTTGGCTTGTTTTTCACGAGTTTCATTCCCCCTGGTTTATTTGATGAAAGCTGGAAATATCCTCACTTTACCGGTATTTACAATGTTAGCGCTGGAGGAGGAGGCTTGGCGTCCATAGGTATTTACGCTATGCTTAGTTGGGCCGGGCCAGCACTTTTAGGCGCATATTTGGCTCTGATTGGAAATTATTTGTATTCATCGTCCAGAAAAAGCCTTTATTACTGCGTCTGGTTTACAATCTCATTATTTATGGTAACCAGGTGGTATACGTATGATCTAAATGTTCTTTTTCGACTACCGTTTTACTCTATTGTTGTTATTGTATTTTATGTTCTTATATTGAAAAAATCGTCTACCAAGCTATGAAGAATATACTATTTGTTAGCTGTACAAAATTTATCGGCGGCGGAGAGATATTTCTACTTGGCATCGAGAAAGCGCTAAGGAGCACCGCTCATCTGCATTTCTATGTCGCTTCACCTCATTTGTACAATAAGTTAAGTACAACCCGGAAGTCTCTCTTTAAATCTGAAAATCTCTTAAAAAATTCTGTGGAAATCAACAGGTATGTTAGTGCCAACTCAGTTGATCTTGTAGTACTAAATGGAAATAGGGCAATATACCTCGCGCCATTTATGAAAGCTCATGCTGTCGCTTACAAGCATACAGGCAGCTTTTCAGTGAATGGAATATTAAAGAAACTTATTTATTATCTGTGTATAAATTTGAGCTATTCTTTTTGTAAGAAAATTGTTTATGTGTCGAAAGCTATCTCCAAAGATGATGTACTATGGAAAGCTAAGCGATGCATAATTTACAATGGAATTGATATCAGTAGATATGATGGAAGTCGTCGTTCGGATTCAATAGTCACGATCACATTTATTGGACGGCTAGTTAAAGATAAGGGAATTTTGGAAGCAGTAAAAGTTGTTGAAAGCGTATCTAAAGTAAAGGATATTCGATTTCGGATCGTAGGGGACGGGCCATTATTAGAGGATCTGCAGAATTACGTGGTGTCTAATGAGTCGGATTTCATTAGTATAGAAGGATACATTGAAAACCCCGAACAAGTACTCCAAAGTACTGATATTTTCTTCCTTCCTACGTATTATGAATCATTTGGGTTATCTGTTTGCGAGGCTATGGCGATGAAAATACCCGTAATAACGAGTAATGTTGGTGGTTTACCTGAAATTATTAGACACGGGTTCAATGGGTTCCTGTTCCCTCCAGCAGATCTAGAATCATTTCGCGACACAATTATTCAACTAATTGACGACCCAAATTTAGCGAAGATGGTGGGAGATAATGCTCGTGATACGATACGGGAAAGATTTTCGAACAAAGAGACAGGCAGAGCCTTAGCTCAATTAATAACCACGTTAACATGAAGAAAATCTTCTACGACGCATCTTTGGCTTTTAAGTCAGAAAGAGGAATGGCTAAATTCGTTCGGAATTTAGTTCTTGAAATTCATCTGAGATCAGATTCCCGAATAGTAGGTTTAGTAAATATCTCATCATCCAAATCCGACGTCAGGTATCTATTTTTGGGAAAAACCAATCCAATATTTTGGGAACAAGTTGTTCTACCTTTTTTTTTACGAAGAACGAAACCAGAGGATGTAATGATATTTCCGTACAATACGGCGCCAATTGTCTTTCCTTTTCGCGCGAAAAAGATCTTGGTTGTTCATGACTTAATTTTCATGGAAAGCTTCCAAAATTTAAAACGATCTAATTCCTTGAAGCAGAACATTGGTCGAATTTATCGCAAGTTTGTTGTTCCGAAAGTAATTAAGAACGCCGATCTAATTATCACAGTTTCAAATTTTTCACGCTCTCAGATTGCTGAAAAGTTTAATATTGAAATGGACAAAATAGTGGTGATTCCCAATACTGTTGACCCTATATATAAAAGAACGGTAGGGAATGATCCTTCTACTGGAAAACAATACATATTCAACGTCAGTGGTGAAGCACCCCATAAGAACCTCGAAAGCTTGATCAATGCTTACTCCTTGCTTCCTAATGAAATTAGATCTAAATACGACCTAGTAATCCTCGGCGTAACATCCTCTGAATCGAGAAAGTTTTTTAATATGAAAATTTCTGATTTGGGGCTTCAGGGAAAGATAAAGCTACTATCAAAAGTCTCAGATACGGAAGCTAAGTCATTGTATGAAAATGCATCTTGCTTTGTTTTCCCCTCACTTCATGAAGGGTTCGGCATACCATTGTTGGAGGCAATGAGTTGCGACTGTGCAATTACATGTAGCAATACATCATGTCTTCCTGAAATAGCCGGTAACGCAGCACTCTACTTTAATCCATACTCTGAAGCAGATATTGCTCAAAAAATTACGAAGGTCCTATCTGATTGCCGGCTCGCAGATAGCTTACGACTAAATGGCCGCCTTCAATTAGAGAAATATAACTATCACGCTTTTTCAAAGGCAGTTGATGATCTAGTGCAAATGTTATGAACAAAAAAAAATGTCTTCTTCTGGTTTCTCGGATTCCTTTTCCTCCAATAGGTGGAGATCGATTGAAGAGCTATAATATGATTAAAGTGTTGTCGGAAAGGTATAGTATTCAATTAATAATAATTACAGATGAAAGGATGTCTTCTGATGCACGCGATTTTATAACGCGCAATTGTGACTCTTATAAGATTTTTGTGAGATCAAGAATGCGGTTTGCGATTAACGTGTTAGCAGCTCTTTTTTTTACTAGTACTCCGTTGCAAGTACGATACTATTACTTTCCAGAAGTGAAACAAAAACTAAACCTGATGTTTAGTTCAGTCGATTTTGCAATCGTGAACTTAGTCCGACTAGTTCCATATGTTGAGGGTTTTTCAAAACCGATCTTTTTGGATATAGTTGATTCCATAGGACTTAACTATCTTTCCTCCAGAAAGAAGGTTTCATCTTGGTTTTGGAAATTAATCTATCGAATAGAAATCAAAAGATTATTAACATATGAGAAGGAGTGTGTCAAGTCTCTTAGAAACACATTCTTTGTGAACTATGATGAATGTAAGTATTATTCGAAATTTGGTTCTACACGCTGGATTCCTAATGGAGTAAATAATGCTTTATTCTCATATGTTTATAAAGAGGATCAGTACATGAACTCCGTTGCGTTCTTTGGCAAGATGGACTACCAACCGAACATTGATGCTGTCCTATGGTTTGTAAATCATGTGTTAGGGGAGCTTCCTGAAATGTCCTTCTATATTATTGGAAGCAACCCGGTCGAAAAAGTACTGTCACTTCAATCGAAATTTGCTAACATACATGTGACAGGATATTTGGACGATCCTTATAGAGTGCTGAATTCATGTGCTCTTGTTGTATCTCCAATGCAGACTGGGGGGGGCATACAGAATAAGATATTGGAGTCGATGGCCTTAGGAAAGGTTAATCTCTTAACAACTAAAGCCGCCTCGCCAATACAAGGAGCCATTGAAGGAATACATTATTTACTTGCAGATACACCGGAATTAATGAAAGCCCATATAACACAGGTTATGAATGATCGGGCCGGCTATGAACATATTGGTGAGAACGCAAAGAAGCTTATGATGGAGCTATATACGTGGGAAAACTATAAGACAAAATTATATTCCATGTTAGAAGAAAACTACATATAGAGCCAAAAATTGTCATCAATCCAAATCGAAAGAATGGTCGAGGTTATCAAAAAGTAGTTCCCAGATGGACAAGTTTTCCTCGCAATCACTATCTTTGCAAGATCGTTTCATAGGAAAGTTAATGTCTACGTGGATTTATAACAATTTAAACAAAATTATGTTTCATTTGTTCATAAATCCACGTAGACATTAAATAATTATTCATCTATTTCCATAAAATCACCCGCGCAATCATTTTCATTTGTATGAAAACAAATCTTCTTATCTATATCACAAGCCTTATATCTGTTGCCTTATCGATTTCCCCATTGATAACAATAGCAATACGCAAGCGTCTCTTCGATGCACCTTCAGAAGATAGAAAAATCCATAAGAGAATTGTTCCGAATTTGGGTGGTTTAGCTATATTTTCAGGATTTCTTTTTTCCCTAGCAATTTTTATTGATCTATCAACTCTCAAAGTGGCGAACTATCTATTGAGTGGTGGAATCGTCATTTTTATGATAGGTCTGAAAGATGATATAATAGGAGTTGACCCTATGAAAAAATTTATAGCCCAGTTTATAGCTGCTTTTATTATCACAATTATGGCAGATGTCAGACTGATGGATCTTGGTGGCTTCATGGGAGTTTATGAGTTAAGTTATCCATTTAGTATAGCCCTTAGCGTTTTAACCATTGTTGGGGTTGTAAACGCATATAATTTAATAGATGGAATAGATGGGCTTTCCGGAACATTAGGGTTAATTTTTTCACTGGTTTATGCGTATCTCTTTTTCATCGCGGGAGAGTTAGGATGGACTTCCGTCTGTCTGGCTTTGGCTGGATCGCTTACTGGTTTCCTTATTCATAACATATCTCCTGCGAGAATTTTCATGGGAGATTGCGGCTCCCTCATGGTTGGGTTTTTGGCTGCTGTATTAAGTATTCAATTTATAAATACTTCATCTGGAAATATTATCGATCTCGGTTTTACTTCCATAACATCTGCACCGGCATTAGCTATGGCTATTGTGATCTTACCTCTTTTTGATACACTAAGAGTATTTGCGATCCGTATTGTGAATAATCAATCGCCTTTTAAGGCCGATAGAAATCATTTGCACCATAGAATGCTTGCTTTGGGATTGACACACATGCAGGCGACTGCAGTTCTTTCTGTGGTGGCTGCTATATTCATTGCTACGGCATTAGTTTTCCAAAGCGTAGGTAGTAACCAATTGGTTGGGATTTTGATATTTATGATTATTCTTCTCAATACAGCGCTTTCTATCTACCTATTTAGCAGAAAAATCAGCTTGAAAGAGGAGCTTTTAGATGAGTCTCCTCAATTTAATGAATCTGTCAAACTGCCAATGATAGCTAAAGTTGAGGACGATAGCAAGACATTTGCTGAGAAGATACTTGATAAAGTGTCCAAGAACTAATGCGTGAATTGATGTTCAGATTTATATCAACTCTAATACTGTGCCTTTTTGTAAATGTCGGGTTTGCACAATCTACACTTCTTCCGATATCAAACACCAATCCTAACCATAGTCTTTACCGGTTGAGTGATAAGTCAGTCCATACAGCAATGCAGCCAATCGTTATGCAAGGCGCCAGGGTGGATTCTCTTACGATCAGGGAACTTCCTGTTAGTGAATGGCATAGTAAGAATTGGATCTTTCGTAAGATTTTCACAGAGCATCTTGTTGAAGTCAAGACTGACGAGTTTGAGGTAAATTTTGACTTTTTACCGGATATGTGGGTTGGAAAACAAGGTGGTCGTACTATCTGGAACAATACACGAGAACTCGAGGTGGGGGGGCGCGTTGGATCGAAATTCTCTTTTAGTGCGTCGATCAGTGAAAATCAGGGAGTATATCCAGAGTACTACGACGCATACGTAAGAAGAACCAAGGTGATTCCTGGTCAGGGACATGCGAAGCTCTATGGAGATGACGGATTTGATTACTCTAATTCGACGGCCAACCTATCTTACACTCCTTCAAAATATATCAACGTTCAACTGGGTTACGGAAAGAACTTCATAGGTAACGGCTACCGGTCTCTGCTGTTATCCGATTATGCCTTTAACTATCCTTATTTGAAAGTTACGGGTACTTTGGGCCGTGTTCAGTATACCGCCATGTGGGCGCAGTTTCAGGACTTGTATGATATTCCTTTCGATGATGAGACGCCCTATGACAGGAAGTACGGTGTTTTTCACTACCTGGACTGGAATGTTAATGATCGCTTAAGCTTGGGGTTGTTTGAGAATGTCATGTGGGCTCCTAGGGGTGCTGAGCTAAGCTATGCGGTTCCTTTGCTATTCCTGTTGCCCACTCAGTATAATAACGGCTCTCCTGACAAGCTTTTGCTTGGTCTAAATGGTAGCTATAAGCTAAGTAAGAACTACGTTGCTTACGGGCAGATTGCCATAAATGAGTTTACCCTAAAAGAGGTATTTGCTGGAGACGGCTACTGGGCGAACAAGCATGGTGCGCAAATAGGGCTACGGGCGTTTGATCTGTTTAAGGTTTCAAACTTAAATGCGACTGTCGAGTATAATGCGGCGCGACCTTATACCTATTCCGCAAGTCAGCGTATAAAGAACTACGGGCATTTCAATGAGCCTTTGGCGCATCCTTTTGGCGCGAATTTCCGGGAGTATCTTGCTGTTTTCAGTTATAGATATAATCGCTGGCAAGCTAAGGTACAGACCAATGTATCTACTTATGGCCTTGATATAAATGATCTAAATTACGGTAAGAATATATACCTGGATTATACTACGCGTATTGACGACTATGGGGTAGAGATCGGTCATGGGTTGAAGACCAAGCTTTTTTATGCTAATACAAACCTGGCGTATTTGCTTAATCCGAAAAATAACTTAAGATTAGAGCTAGGCTATACCTATAGAAAAGAAAGCAATGATCAGATTAATGATAAACAGCAGTTTGTTGCCTTTGGATTGAAGGCATCCTTCCGAAATAAGTATCAGGATTTTTAAAGTGACATCCTCATTTAGGCTTTCACTCCTTCTTGCTGGATATACTTCAAAAGCTCTCCTATTGGTCTCTGGAGAACTTTCCCGACCTTCACATGGTGTTTATCACAAACAATCTGCAGTACGTCCCGGAAATGCCATGCTACGGAGCCAACAAAATGGCAGGGATACTTTCGGTAATCGGGATAGGGGACAATGTGAGTAACAATGAACTGTTCCAGTCCTTTTAGGAGTAGTTCTTCTATAAACTCATCTGAGCGATACTTATCCATAAAAGGGACAAAAGAGGAAAGGTAGATATTGGGCAGAGGTTTCTGGTAGACGTTCTTTATCACAACTTCCTTGTCGACCTTAAATTCCTCTTTGAACGCTCTGCGCAAGCCCTTAGGCATTGTTTCGTAAAGGAATGACGTAATCAGCTGCTTTCCGAAATATGCTCCTGAACCCTCATTTCCAAGAACGAACCCCAGACTATGCACACCGTAGTGAACTTGTTCTCCGTCAAAGAAAGCGATATTGGAACCTGAACCCAGGACACAAGTAAAGCCTTTGCTGCTACCACAGGTTGCGTAGGCAGAGCCAATGGCATCGTTTTCGACATTGATAAAGGCATTCTTGAATACGTTGGAAAGGCCGTTGGATACCATTTCCCGCTTGTCCGGGTTTGAGCAGCCTTCGCCGAAAAAGTAGACTTCGGTGATTTGATCAGCATACTTCTTCACTTCAGGTTCGTGCGCTACGAGTCTGCTGATTTCTTTGTCGTTATTGAAGTAGGGATTTATGCCTTTTGTACTGAATTCAATGGTGTTTTGAGCATCCATTGAAAGTATCCAATCTGTTTTTGAAGATCCGCTATCAGCAACTAAAATCATATCTTATATCTCTTCCAATGCCCGAGCTGTAAGTGGTTTACCTATGAAATTAGTGACAAGATTGTTTTCTTTTACTTTTCTTAGGTCGCTTGGGTCAAGAGACGAAGATAACATATATATCTTTAAGTTGGAAGGCAGCAAGTGCTTGATTGGCTCCAGCTTGTTCATGAATTCGAAGCCATTCATGGCAGGCATGCGGATATCGAGGAAAATGATGTCTGGTAGTTCTCCGGTTCGGGCAGCGTCTTTAAGATAGTTGATTGCTTCGAATGGACTGTTAATGATCTTAACTTCGTCGGCAAAGTGGAGGCTTTCTATAATCTTCGAGTTAATTAAATTGTCGACATAGCTGTCGTCGATTAATAATACCGATTTATACTTGAAGTTATCCATAACCGTATTGCTGTGAGAGATATGACGTATTTACGAAATATAAAGGAAAAAGTTTCAATTATTTTATCAAAATGTTAGATTTCCGGCCAGCTCTTTTAGTGCTATCTCGGCCTGTTTCGCCTGATACTCAGAGTCTGTGAACCTTACGGATGCTTCAAGATAGTTTCTTTGGGCCTCCCTGAATTCCACTGGAGTGACGCTTCCTAAACGGAACTTTGCCAGCGTGATGTCCATGTTTTGCTTCGCCACGTTCTGATTGCTCCTTTCCAGGTCGACAAGCTGTAGATTGGTGAGGTAAGTTTGATATGCGGAGGACAATTGTGCGGTTATGTTTTGCTTCAGTCTGTTATAGTCCAATTGGGCGTTTTCAATCTGAATCTCGGCGTTTTTTTCGTTTCTCTTCTGAAGAAAGCCATTGAAGATGTTGACCGATGCGGTAAGTCCGTAAGTGAAGCCCTGTCCCTTCGCGTCACGCGCAAAGCCGAGCTCTGAGTGTGATCTTGTGAAATTATAGCCTGTGTTTACGCCTAAGGTTGGATAACGGGTGGCTTTGACCTGCTTGAGGTTTAAGCGGGCGATGCGTTCATTGATAAAAGCGGTTTGAATGACCGGATTCTGTTGTGAGCTTAGGTTGAGCAGCTGATCGAACTTAAGTGATGGGTCTGTTACAATTGAATCACGAATAGCAAAGTCAGTGTTGACATCACGGGCAAGAAGTTCATTCAAAATTATTTTCCGTGCTCTTACCATGTCCCTTAGTCTCAGAAGGTTAGTGGTGTCGGTATTTAGGTCTACTGTAGCATTAAGTACCTCAAGCTTAGCCGCTTTTCCAATCTTGTATCGGTTTTCAGCGGTGTTCAAGCGGAGCCTGGATATGGCTACTGCCGTATCCGTCGCGTCTGTTTCTTTCTGAAGGCGGATAAGGTAATAGTAGTTATTGACCACGTCCGATACGGTGTTCAGGATAGTCGCCTTCATATTCGTCTCTCCAAGTTTTTGAAGTTCTTTCAACCTGTCGTAGTTGGCAAACATGGCAAAGCCGTCGAAGATTGTCCAGTCCAGGCCTATACCGTAATTGAGGTTGGAGTTCCTGGCGTCTTTTACTTCTCTGACCGAGCCGTCCGCCTGCGTTTGACGCGTTTCTTGTATGGATCTGTTATTAACTAAATCTGCACCAACGACCGGTAGTATCCCGGCGTTAGCGAGGCTCACGTTGTTGCGATCAATTTCTGTCTGGTTCCTGGTGATCCTGATATTGTAATTATTTTCCAGTGATATACGGATTGCGCTTTCGAGGGTTAGAACCTCCTGAGCCTGAATATTTGCGATACTAAAGATCAGGCTAAGAATACATATAAGTTTAGATTTCATTAGTGCTCGTAATTAAGCTCGACTGCTTCTTTCTTTTCGAGTGCATCGATCTCTTCCAGTTGTTTGTTGGATCTTCTGTCTCGTGACCACATGGCATAGATTGCCGGGATGACGAATAGTGTTAAGGCCAATGAGAATATGGTACCTCCGACGATTACGATTCCCATCCCCATACGGCTCTTTGCTGCTGCACCCATCGCCATTGCAATTGGTAAAGCACCGAGTGCGATAGCGAGACTTGTCATCAAAATAGGTCTGAGCCTTGCCTCTGATGCTTCAAGAATGGCTTCAATTTTCGTCCTGCCCTCCTGCCGGAGATGGTTGGCGAACTCGACAATCAGGATTCCGTTCTTGGTGACGAGCCCAATCAACATGATGGTGCCTATCTGACTGAAGATATTCCAGGTTTGACCACATAGCCATAGTGATAGCAAGGCTCCGGCAACAGCCATCGGAACAGTTAAGATGATAATGAGTGGGTCGACGAAGCTCTCAAACTGCGCAGCGAGGATCAGATAAATTAGTAGTAGTGCCAGTCCGAAGGCAAATACGGTGTTGGATCCGCTTTCTACAAAGTCCCGTGATTCGCCTCCAAGGTCAGTCGAGAAGCTATCATCCAGGATCTTTTCCTTAATTCTGTCCATCGCTTCTATTCCATCTCCAATACTCTTGCCAGGAGCCAAGCCTGCAGAGATTGTTGCGGATAAATAGCGGTTATGGTGATATAGCTGAGGCGGACTGCTCAATTCCTTTAATGTTACCAGGTTATCCATCTGAATAAGTTGTCCGGTATTGCTCTTTACGTATATGGAGGTGAGATCTATCGGTGCCTCGCGGTCCGCTTTTTCGAACTGTCCGATTACCTGATATTGTCTGCCGTTCATTAAGAAATATGCAAAACGCTGTCCGCTTAAGGATAATTGCAAGGTTTGAGCAACGTCAAGGACAGATACGCCTAAGCTTTGCGCCTTTTCGCGGTCTATAGTAATACTGATTTCGGGCTTATTAAATTTGAGATTGACGTCTGTTGTCGTGAATGTGGGATCCTGGGATGCCATGTCCAGAAACTGCGGAACCTTTTCTTCCAGCTGATCAAAGTTAGGGGCCTGGATGATATACTGAATGGGAAGACCGCCTCGCTTGTTTACAGAAATAGTTGGCTGCTCAGTAACCATGGTCTTACCCTCGCTGAAGTTCCTTGTGAGCTGGGTAAGCTTTTGTGCTATTTCTTGCTGGCTTCGTTCTCTTTCGTCGGGCTGCACCAGGTTTATGATCATCCGGCCGCTGTTGATTGATGACGATCCGAAGCCGGGAGAGGTCATCACCAGATTCACTTTCTTTTCTGGTATGGAATCATTGACCAGCTGGGTAAGTTCTTTCATGTAGCGGTCCATATAGTCAAAGGACGCGCCCTCAGGAGCACTTACTACTGTTCTTAAATAGCTTCTATCGTCATAAGGAGCGGTTTCTTTCTGAATGATGGTATAGAATAACGCGATCAGTCCTACGCACACAAGGAGAATGGGGAAACTTAACCATTTCCTCTTCATAAAGGAGGATAGGGCGTTTGCATATCCGGTGTTCATCTTGACGAAGTATGGTTCAGTCAGGTTATAGAAACGCGACTTTTTCTGCTTGCCTCCTTTCATGAGGTAAGCATTAAGCATAGGCGTAAGCGTTAAGGATACAAAGGCTGAGATCAATACCGCTGCCCCGATGACCACGCCGAACTCGCGGAACAGTCGTCCGACGAACCCTTCCATGAAAATAACAGGCAGGAACACTGCAGCCAGGGTGACGGAAATGGAAACGACCGCCATGAAGATTTCGTTAGAGCCCTTAATCGCCGCTTCTATCGGGGACATTCCTTCTTCTACTTTCTTGAAGATATTTTCGGTCACTACAATCCCGTCATCGACTACTAGTCCCGTGGCTAAAACAATTGCCAAAAGAGTAAGGACATTCACTGAGAAGCCCATCAGATACATGATGAAGAATGTGGCGATGAGGGATACCGGAATATCGATCAGCGGCCGGATGGCTATACTCCAGTCTCTGAAGAACAGGTAAATGATCAGAATTACCAGGACCAGGGCTATGAGAATGGTTTCAGCTACCTCGATAACCGACTTTTTGATAAACAGTGTATTATCTACGGCAATATCCAGCTTGATATCTTCTGGAAGTTCGTTTTTAAGCTGTTCAAACCTTTCATAAAAAGCATTGGCGATCTCAAGATAGTTGGTTCCAGGCTGAGGAACTACTGCCAGGCCAACCATGGGTTCTCCCGATTGCGTCATCTCGGTTTCGGGATTTTCGGGACCGAGAACGGCGCTTCCGATATCGCTCAGGCGAATGATCTTATCGCCGTTTGTTTTGATGATCAGGTTATTGAATTGCTCGGGACTGGACAGGTTGCCCAAGGTTTTGACACCTATTTCCGTATTATCTCCGGTGAGCTTACCTGAAGGAAGCTCCACGTTTTCCCGGGTCAAAGCTGTCCTTACATCAGCAACAGTTAGTCCGAATGAAGCAAGTTTCATCGGGTCTATCCACAATCGCATCGCATAGCGCTTCTGTCCCCAGATCTGGACACTACTTACTCCCGGAATGGTTTGTATGCGCTGGGAAATGACATTCTCTGCATAATCACTTAACGCAAGCTGATCGCGCTTGCTGCTCTGCGCCGTCATGGTGATGATCGGCTCCGAGTCGGCGTCGGCTTTTGATACTACAGGAGGAGCGTCTATATCCTGAGGCAAACTTCTGGAAGCCTGGGAAACTTTATCTCTTACATCGTTAGCCGCTTCTTCAAGATTCTTGTCGAGATTGAATTCAATCGATATATTACTTGACCCTTGATTACTCGAAGAGGTAATTGTACGGATACCATCGATTGAGTTGATTGCCTTTTCGATTGGTTCGGTAATCTGCGATTCTATAATATCGGGGTTGGCACCTGAATAGCTCGTTCTGACTGATATAATTGCAGGGTCGATCGACGGAAACTCCCGGATCCCCAGAAAGGTGTACCCGATGATCCCGAACAGGATCAGTACCAGATTGATTACAATGGTAAATACTGGTCTTTTAATACTGGTCGTTGATAAACTCATCCTAATCCTTTGTTACTTCTTTGCTATTCTCACTTTTACAGGACTTCCTTCTTTCAATGTCATGATGCCAGTGGTTAAAACGGTATCACCGGCCTTTAATCCGGAGGTTATCAGCACCTCCTTTTCTGTTCTGGAGGATGTTTCCACCATCACTTCTTTTGCCTTGCCGTTGGCAGAAACGAATACTTTCTTTCCGTTTTGAACGGGGATGATTGCTTCGCTTGGTACAAGTAAAGCATCATCTATGGTATTCAGAGGCAGATTAATGTTTGCAAATGATCCAGGAATAAGCATTCCGTCATCATTTGCTGCCCTGGCTCTCAATTGCAGTGTGCGCGTTGCTGCCTCTACCTGAGGCTCGATAGCATAAACTGTAGCACTGTACTTTTTATTGCTGCCGGAAAGCGTAAAAACGATTTTTGAATTGTTTTTTACCTGGTTGGAATATTTCTCGGGGATGGAGAAGGTTATCTTCACCGGATTCGTATTTACAAGGGTAGCAACAATTGTGGTGGGGGTAACATACTCACCCTGCGAAATGGATCGCAAACCTATGGTGCCGCTAAAGGGAGCGTTTACGGTAGTCTTTCCGAGTTGCGCTCTTATCAACTGTGTTTGTGCTTTTAAGGATCTAAGGTCTGCAAGTGCAATATCGAATTCTTCCTGGCTGATCGCTTCTTTTTCCAATAATTGTCTGGCGCGATTTTCAGTGCCTGCAGCAAGATTCTCTCTGGTGAGAGCCTGGGATAACTGTGCGCGTAGTTCGGAGTCGTCAATCTTCAGGAGAGCCTGACCCTTCTGTACTCTGCCGCCTTCCTTAAAGGAGATCGATCTTACCACCCCTGAAACTTCGCTTCGGATATCTACTTTCTCATTTGCATCGATTGAGCCTGTTACAGACAAGGAGTTAGAGAATTCAGAAGGCCTTACTTCAATACCATTCACAGCTGCCGGTCTTTGAGTGGCAGCACCTCCTTTTCCGGGACCTTGGTTTTGACTTTCTTTATTGGTGGTGATTCGATAGATGACGAGGGCAGCAAGTCCCCCTATGAGTAACGCGTAGAACAGGTATTTTAATTTCATAATATTATTAAGCAGTACTGGAGAGAAGGAGCGAAGCGAAATTTAGTTTTGATACAAATTACAGAAATTTGATGGAAAAAAACCGCTATCGTTGAGGTGTATCAAGGATTTTACTATTTTATCTACCGATAAGTGTATTATGTAAATGACTACTTTTGTCCTCGAATATGAATAAGCTATTTTTTTTCGCCACATTTCTACTTTTTTGTATGCTGCTTTCTGTAAAAAATGCTGAAGCGAAGATGGAAATCTCCTTCGAAGTGTCATTTTCTGAGCCTAATGCTCACTATGTCGATGTTAAAATGAATATATCCGGAATCTCCTCGGATTCTGTCGATGTGAAGATGCCTGTTTGGGCTCCTGGATCTTACCTGGTACGGGAGTTCGCAAAGAACGTGGAGCAGTTTTCTGTTAAGGGTGCGGGGCAGAGTTCCGTTTCTTTTAGAAAGGTAAACAAAAATACATGGAGAGTTGCGACAGCAGGCGCCAAGGCGATCGAAGTATTTTATAAAGTCTATGCTTTTGAAATATCAGTGCGGACCAGCTTTGTTGATGCTTCTCATGCATTTTTATCCCCCACGGGAGTGTTTATGTATGTCGACGGTATGTTGCAGCTGCCATCAGTTGTAACGGTGCATCCTCACCATGCCTGGACGAAGGTGTCGACGGGATTGGAGCCGGTTAAAGGCAAAGCATTTACTTACTATGCATCTGACTTTGATGTCTTGTTCGATTCTCCAATTGAAGTGGGTAACCAGGATATTTTTGAGTTTACCGCTGCTGGAGTTAAACATGAGGTTGCTATGTACGGAGGCGGCAATTATGATAAGGCTAAATTATCTGCGGATATGGCTAAAATTGTTGAGTCACAGATGTCCATATTTCAGCACATGCCTAACAAGCGTTATGTCTTTATTGTTCATAATTTTCAATCAGGCGGGGGAGGTCTGGAACATCTTAACTCTACAGTATTAGGTGCATCGCGTGATGCCTACAATACGGATAAGGGCTATAAAGGCTTCCTGGGGCTTGTTGCGCATGAGTACTTTCATTTGTGGAACGTCAAACGTCTACGTCCTGCGGCATTAGGGCCGTTTGACTATAGCACCGAGAATTATACTACCGATCTTTGGATTTCGGAAGGATTTACTGCCTATTACGACAATCTGATCTTGCGACGCACCAACGTATATAGTCCGGAAGCTTATCTCAATGTTTTATCCAGTGATATTGAAACGGTGTCTAATCAGCCTGGAGCGGGAGTACAGCCTGTAGCGGAATCTAGTTTTGATGCTTGGATAAAGTATTATCGTCCGAATGAAAACTCCAAAAACACAGGAATATCGTATTATAATAAGGGTGCGGTTTTAGGTATGATCCTCGATCTGGAGATAATAAACGCGACTAAGGGTGCAAAAGGATTGGATGATGTACTCAAGGCAATGTACGATGAGTATTTCCTGAAACAGAATCGCGGCTTTACCAGCGAAGAATTTAAGCGAATGGCGGAGAAGGTCGGAGGGATTTCTCTGGATAACTTCTATAGTAAATATGTGCATAAAGCTGCGCCGATTGACTTTCAGGTACATTTGGATCACGCCGGCTTGGTGCTTGTTGACGAGTATGCGGGTTTGAACACACCATCACTGGGACTGACTGCATCGAGCAAAGATGGAAAGCTATCTGTTGTCAGCGTAACCCGTGCCGGTACGGCCTGGACTGATGGGATCAGTGTAAACGATGAAATAATTGCGATTAATGGGAATCGTATAAATGATCAGGCGGGTATTGACCGACTGATTGCAAACAAGAAGGTGGGAGATAGGGTTGATGTCTTGTTATCGAGAGATGGACTCGTAAGAACATTGTCTGTAACGTTGAAAAAGGAAATTAAAGGAAAATTCCGCATCGAGGCAGCTAAAGACGCATCTACCCAACAATTTGCGGTAAGAAAAAAATGGCTTAATTTGTAACACAAATATCACTTATGACAAAATTTGCTGAGCAGTTTCAAGAGACCTCCGGGGAAAAGGCATTTGACCTGGACCATCGCCGGGTTATCAATTTTAATATCGGCAGGTATAATACGGCGGTTAACAGAGGTCTTTCGAGGTTGGCAAATTTAGAGCAGTCCAAGAAAAAGGCTCATGTCATCAAGTGGAAGGTGATGGAGAACCTTGATAAGCTTCTTCCTGAGTTTGAGGCGAATTTTCTTAAAAGAGGCGGTAAGGTGATATGGGCAAACGATATAGAAGAGGCTCAATCCGAAATACTCCAGATCATTAAAAAAGCAAATGCCCGGTCGGTAATTAAGTCGAAGTCGATGACGACTGAGGAGATCCATCTTAATGATTTTCTTGAAAAGAACAATATTGAGTCGCTTGAAAGTGACCTTGGTGAATATATAGTGCAGCTGCTTGGGCAGAAGCCCTACCATATTGTCACCCCTGCCATGCATTTGAGCAAAGAGGATATTGCGAAGCTTTTTCATGAGCGCTTTGGCACTCCAGCGGATGCTACTCCGGAGCAGCTAACGGCTAAGGCCAGGGAGCTTTTGAGAGAAAAGTATACCACCGCAGATGTAGGAATAACGGGTGCGAACTTCCTTATTGCCGATACAGGAAGTATTGCACTGACGGAGAATGAAGGTAATGCACGACTAACCACTACTTTCCCCAAGATTCATATTGCCATAGTAGGTATTGAGAAGTTGATCCCTTCTTTGAATGATCTGGATCTTTACTGGCCCCTGCTTTCAACGCATGGGACGGGGCAAAACCTCACGGTTTACAATAGCATCTTCAGCGGTCCGCGTCAGCAGGGCGAAACGGACGGTCCAGAGGAAATGTACGTTGTGTTGCTGGACAACGGTCGAACCGATCTTCTGGCTCAAAAAGAACAGCGGCAGGGCTTGTATTGCATTCGTTGTGGCGCATGTTTGAATGCCTGTCCGATTTACAAAAACGTTGGAGGTCATGCCTATGAAACAACCTACAGCGGGCCCATAGGTTCCGTGATTACACCACACCTTGATGGGATGGAGGATTTTAAGCATTTGAGCTATGCTTCCAGTTTGTGCGGAAAGTGCACCGAGGTATGCCCGGTAAAGATCGATATCCACAAGATGCTGCTTTTGAACAGGAGGGATTCTGTTGCGCAGGGAATGGCGCCGAAGGTGGAAGAGATAGGATGGAAAGGTTGGCAGAAAGCCATGCTTAAAAGGAGTTGGGTGGATGCAGTAGGTGGGAAAATCAAAAATCTCATGCTCAAAACGTTCTTTAAGAAGACATGGGGAAAGCATCGGGATCTTCCGACAGTTGCTCCAAAATCTTTCAGCAAGCAGTGGAAACAGGGAAAGCGGAATCTTGATTAATAAATTAACACATTTTCACAATCTTATCTGTAAAGAGTTGTAGTTTTGCCGCATAAAGGGGCCAAATGGATAAATTAAATAAACAGAAGGACGCATTAGATTATCATTCGCAAGGCAGACCTGGTAAGATCCAGGTGGTACCAACGAAGCCAACCAATTCCCAACGTGATTTAACATTAGCATACTCTCCGGGTGTTGCAGAACCGTGTTTAAAAATCGCTGAAAATACCGAAGATGTTTATAAGTATACAGCTAAGGGCAACCTGGTTGCTGTGATAAGTAATGGAACCGCAGTTCTGGGACTTGGTAATATCGGTCCTGAAGCAGGCAAGCCTGTTATGGAAGGCAAGGGACTGCTATTTAAGATATTTGCCGATATAGATGTGTTCGATCTTGAGTTGAATACCACGGATATCGATCAGTTTGTCAATATAGTAAAGGCTCTGGAACCTACCTTTGGCGGGATAAACCTTGAAGATATTAAAGCTCCGGAATGCTTCGAAATTGAGCGTAGGCTCAAGGAGGAGATGAACATACCCGTGATGCATGACGATCAGCATGGTACGGCGATCATTTCCGCCGCCGCTTTACTGAATGCCTGTGAGCTACAAAATAAAAGTCTGGAGACCATCCGAATCGTCGTAAATGGCGCCGGAGCTGCGGCAATATCCTGTTCGCGCCTTTATGTTAGCCTTGGGGCAAAAAAGGAGAATATCATTATGGTAGACCGCTCAGGCGTGATTCGTTCTGACCGGGAAAAGATTGATCCATTAAAGGCTGAGTTTGCTACTGACAAAGACTTCCATACGCTTGAAGAAGCTATGGTAGAAGCAGACGTTTTCATTGGCCTATCGGCCGCAGACTCACTTTCTGCCGAAGCGTTATTGACCATGGCTGAGAATCCGATAGTATTTGCAATGGCGAATCCGAATCCGGAAATATCGTATGAACTGGCGACTGAAACCAGAAAGGATATTATCATGGCAACGGGGAGATCTGACTATCCTAATCAGGTAAACAATGTTCTCGGTTTTCCTTATATTTTCAGGGGAGCCATGGATGTGAGAGCGACCACAATCAACGAGGAGATGAAGATCGCTGCCGTAAAAGCAATTGCTGATATGGCAAAGAAGCAAGTCCCTGAGGCTGTAATGCTCGCCTATAATCTTCATAATATTCGGTTTGGAAAAGATTATATCATTCCTAAACCAACTGACCCACGCCTGATCACAGCCGTATCATCTGCTGTTGCTCAGGCAGCAATAGAATCGGGGGTAGCCCGTGCAGTCATTACTGATTGGGATGCTTACAAAGAGGAGTTGAGCAGAAGGCTTGGCGGTGATGATGCTATTTTACGAGCGCTTAGCAGCAGGGCCAAGTCTGACCCTAAGCGCGTGGTCTTTGCAGAAGCCGACCATTATAGAATATTAAAGGCAGCTCAGATAGTAAAAGAAGAAGGTATAGCCACACCGATTTTATTGGGTAACCGCGACGCTATTCTGAAGACGATGAAGGAACATGATCTGGATCTTAATGGTGTGTCCATTATAGATCCGCTCGAAGATGATGCACGCATTCAGGAGTATGCCCAGTACCTTTATTCAAAGAGGCAACGAAGAGGAATCAGTCTTTTTCAGGCACGGAAGCTTATGCGCGACCGCAACTATTTCGGAGCATGCATGGTGGAATTTGGAGAGGCCGATGCGCTGATCTCGGGATTAACCAAGGATTATGGCTCAACCCTTAAGCCTGCTTTACAGGTCATCGGCGCTGACCCTAAGATAAACAGGGTGGCTGGTATGTATATGATGCTAACCAAAAAAGGCCCGATTTTCTTCGGTGATACAACAGTGAACAAGGATCCTACTGCTGAAGAGCTAGTAAGTATTTCACTTCTTCTCGACAAATCCGTTAGAAAATTCAATGTAAATCCTCGATTGGCAGTTCTATCGTATTCAAATTTCGGATCTAATGAGGGAGAGATTCCCGGCAAAACACGGGAAGCCGTTCGTATTCTGCACGAAAATCATCCGGAGGTTACAGTGGACGGCGAAATGCAGGGCAACTTTGCGGTTAACAACGCCATGTTACGGGAAAATTTCCCATTTAGTAAGCTAGTTGATTCGCCCGCTAATACACTGGTTTTTCCAAATCTTGAATCTGGTAATATTGCATATAAGTTATTGCAGGAATTGGGTGAAGCCGAGGCTGTTGGACCTATCTTACTGGGGCTGAATAAGCCGGTTCATGTGTTGCAGATGGGCAGTTCCGTCAGGGAGATTGTAAATATGGTGACTATTGCAGTTGTGGATGTTCAGGAGAAGCAGGAAGAAGCTACAAATAATTAACTCGTATTATGTACGCATATATTGACGGCAAACTGGTATTCAAATGCGCCACTTATGTTATCATAGAAGCCAGTGGTGTAGGTTTCCACATCAATATATCTATCAACACGTATTCTAAGCTGCCAGGAGGAGAGCATTGTAAGCTTTTCGTCTGGCAGCATATTAAGGAGGACGCTCACACGCTCTATGGGTTCATAGATGAAAGCGAAAAGCGATTGTTTTTGCATTTGATATCTGTATCCGGAATTGGTCCCGGCACTGGAAGAATGATACTTTCATCTATAACCCCAGATGAGATTCAGCAGGCAATTGTAAAAGGAGATGTGCCTTTGATTCAACGGATCAAGGGGATAGGGCCAAAGTCCGCACAAAGAATGATCCTGGAGTTACAGGATAAGCTTAAAAAAGAAGGAGCAGATACACTTACTTCTATGCCGAAATATAATACGGTAAAGGAGGAAGCATTATCTGCATTGATCATGCTCGGATTCGTGAAGAATGTCGCTGAGAAGGCTGTTGATAATGTTCTGAAGCGAGAGACGGATAGTCTTTCAGTGGAACAGCTGATCAAGCTCGCGCTCAAGAGCTTGTAATAATAAAGTAATAACTAATGGTTTGAAACCGGCCTTTGTTTTGTTTATGTGGCGCGGCATTTTTCTGCTGTTGCTTGCCTTTCCCCACTATATAGCTGGCCAGACATCAGACAGTATTCGGCTACCTTATCGCTTTCATGATTCGCGTTTTTCGAATTTTCGAAGATTGCCCCAAATATTTTTGCCCACTCCGGGCAATATCGAAAAGACTGTTGAATTTGATCCGCTGACACGTCGATACATCCTCCAGGAAAAGATCGGAGAACAATTATATAGAGCACCGCGGTATTTGACCATTGAGGAGTACCAAAAATACGTGGATAGGGAGATTACGAATGACTTAAGGCGTACCTTATCAGCTTCTCGGGATAGTCTTAGAAATTCGAGTGGCCTGATACCGGTAATATCTGTTGATAATCGAATTTTTGAACGGATCTTTGGTGGTTCGACGATCTCCATCAAACCTCAGGGTACGGCTGATGTGACTATCGCCGGCAAGATTAATAAAAATGGCAATCCGTTATTGACCGAGCGTCAGAGGAAGCAATTTAGCCTGGATCTCGATCAGCGCATCCAAATGAATGTTGTGGGCCAGGTAGGTAGCAGACTTCGCATCGCAACAAACTACAATTCAGAGGCGCAGTTCGATTTTGAGAATCAGATTAAGATCGATAAGGCTGGAAACCCCGACGATATCTTACAGCGAATAGAAGTTGGTAACGTTAGTTTGCCTCTAAACTCAACTTTAATTACAGGGAGTCAAGCATTGTTTGGGGTGAAGACCCAGATGCAGTTTGGGCGATTAAACGTTACAAGTGTACTCTCTCAGCAAAAATCTCAGCATCGCGAAATAACTGTTGCAAATGGATCTCAGCAGAACGAATTCCGTTTAAGCGCAGATAATTACGAAGCAAACAGGCATTACTTTTTAGCTCAGTTCTTTCGAAATGAGTATAACGCGGCACTCGATCGAATACCACTCATCAGAAGTAATGTGAACATCACAAAGATTGAGGTGTGGATAACCAACCGAACAAACAGTTCGTCAGATTCACGGGATGTCTTAGCTCTTATGGATCTCGGAGAAAATAGGCCCTACCGTTCTGAACTTTTCCAAGGCGGTCAGGGTTATTCAAGGTATCCCGCCGGTACATTCGATCCTGGCTTCCCTCAACAATCCAACAATCTAATAGAGAGATTCCCGCAAGACGCTGTTCTAAGTAATTCAAACGCTGCCTACGCATTTTTTCAGGGAGGTGGGGGTACGGATAATTATTCCAAACTATCTTATGCACGTAAGCTGACAGACCAGGAATATGTACTACATCCCCGCCTAGGTTACATCTCGCTTAACTTCGCTCTCAATGCTGACGAGGTATTAGCAGTTGCTTATCGATATACAGTGAACGGTGTAGAGTATCAAGTTGGCCAATTCGCGTCAGATGTGCCGGTAAACCCTAATGAACCCAAATCTTTATTGACCAAGTTGCTGAAAAACGAGAATCTGAAGACGAGCCTTCCCACCTGGGACCTCATGATGAAAAACATATACTCTCTTGGTGCCTATCAGATCAGTAAGGAAAACTTTAAACTAAATGTCTATCGTCTCGATGAGAATACGGGTGTTGAGAAGCCTCAGATTACAGAGGGACAAAATACCAATGGCAAGCTTTGGCTCCAGCTTACCGATGTTGACCGATTAAACCAAGTCAACGACGTAGGATTTGATGGGATATTTGATTTTTTGGAGGGGCTAACTGTCGACCCGCAATACGGGCGGATAACGTTCCCTTTAGTTGAACCTTTTGGTTCGGATCTGGCAGCGAAATTTTCTCCTTCAGAGCAGAATCTGATAGACAAGTACGTGTTTCAGGCTCTGTATGATTCAACGCGAACTAACGCACAACAGCTCTTCCAGAAATACAACCGGTATATAATCAGAGGAACTTACCAATCTGAAGTCAGTTCTGAATTTCAGCTAAACGCAACGAATGTGCCGGAGGGCTCTGTGCAGGTAGTTGCGGGCACATTGCCGCTTGTTGAAGGTACCGATTTTACGGTTGATTATACAATCGGCCGGGTCCGCATTCTTAACGAAGCAATGTTGAATTCAGGCCAGCCTATTCGCATAAAGCTCGAGAGCAACGAATTGTTCGGGCTGCAGCAACGGTCTCTTTTTGGCTCCAGGTTCGACTACACGGTTAACGACAAGCTCCAGGTTGGTGGAACTTTTATGAGCCTTTCTGAAAAGCCCTTGTCTGCCAAAGTAAATTTTGGAGAGGAGCCTATCTCCAACACGATGTGGGGAGTCGATGCAAATTACTCCTCAGAGTCCCGCTGGCTTACACATCTGGTTAACAAACTGCCATTTATTAAAACGAGAGAGGTTTCAACTATTACTTTTTCAGGGGAATATGCTAAACTTATTCCGGGGCATTCTAGAGCGCTGGATTTTGCGGGTAGCAGAGGCGTTAGTTATCTGGACGATTTTGAAGGGACAAGATCTGTCATCGATCTCAAGAGCGCAATCGGCTGGCAGATATCCGGTACTCCAAAACTCTTTCCCGAAGCAGAATTGAGTAATGATCTCTCATACGGATTTAACAGGGCACAATTGGCGTTCTATAACATCGATCCGGTGTTTTACAGAAGAGGCAGCTCATTAGCCTCAGCGGGGCTTCCTAATAGTGCGGATGAATTATCCGATCACTACGTGCGTCAGATATTTGAGCAGGAAGTTTTTCCCTTAAAGCAGTCTGTAACAGGTATTCCGCAGGCTCTTCCAACACTAGACCTCGCATTTTATCCCATGTTACGTGGCTCTTATAATTATTCAACGACTGGTGTAAATGCAGATGGCACGCTTACAAGTCCAAGGAGCAGATGGGGTGGCGTATTTAGAAAATTGGAGTCTACAGATTTCGAATCTCAAAATGTGGAGTATTTGGAACTGTGGATGCTAGATCCATTTATCAATAAGCCAAATTCTAAAGGCGGAGATTTGTACATTAATCTTGGGAATATATCTGAGGACATACTTAAAGATGGAAGAAAGTCACTAGAGAACGGGTTG
This sequence comes from Arcticibacter pallidicorallinus, assembly GCF_003002875.1. GTDB lineage: Bacteria > Bacteroidota > Bacteroidia > Sphingobacteriales > Sphingobacteriaceae > Arcticibacter > Arcticibacter pallidicorallinus. Next base: position 156,803 of record NZ_PVTH01000003.1, on the reverse strand, counting down.
CCGGCAAACGGTTCGGACGATCAAACGGAACTAACAAAATGGGGAAGAGTACCAAAGCTACAGCCAGTGAACCAGGCATTTGAGAATAGCTCGGCAGCGAGAAAAGCGCAGGATGTTGGTTTAGACGGCATGGCCGATGAGGGAGAAAGTCGTCACTTTTCAGATTTTATCAACCAGATTAGCTCGCGGCTAAGCGTTGATGCAGCTACGTTACTTGCACGGGACCCCTCATCGGACAACTTCCAGTTTTACAGAGATCCCGCTTTTGATAATTCCAATGCAGGAATTCTGAGACGCTATGAACGTTATAATAACACCGAGGGAAATTCAAGGACGGCAGATCAATCACTAACGGAGACCGGCTTAAGTAACGCTGCATCCACTTCTTTGCCCGACGGTGAAGATATAAACCGTGATAACAACATGTCTCTGACGGATGAATACTACCAGTATAAAGTGTCAATAAGGCCGGGAGATATGGCAGTCGGCCAGAATTTTATTGCCGACAAGGTGACATCCAACGTCAAGCTGGCAAACGGAAGTACACAGCAGGCTTCCTGGTATCAGTTCAGAATTCCAATAAGCCAGTATCAGCAGCGTGTAGGAGGCATTGAGGACTTCAAGTCGATTCGATTTATGCGGGTGTTCCTTACTGATTTTCAAGATTCAGCCGTTATCAGACTGGCCAAATTACAGTTGGTTCGCGGAGAATGGCGAAAGTATAACTCAGAAAACAATTCGATGAAGGTGTTGGCAGACCCTGCATTAGGTGCAAGTCCGGGAATGGATAATTCCAGTATGGAAGTCAGCACTATCAACATAGAAGAGAATGGAAAGCGTAGTCCCATTCCTTACGTCGTACCACCTGGCATTATACGGGAAAGGGATTTGAGTAGTTATCGGGGGGATGCAGAGCAAAATGAGCAATCGCTGTCTATTCAAGTAAAGGATCTCAGAGATGGCTATGCAAGGGCCGCATTTAAAACAGCTTATACCGACTTCAGATCTTATGGAAAGCTCGAAATGTTCATCCATGCGGAGGGCGAGCAGCTGCGCGATAAGGAAGTCTCGGCCATTATCAGAATAGGAACTGATAACCAGGATAACTATTACGAGTACGAGATCCCGTTGGATATAACCGCGCCCGGTACGAATGACGCTTATGCAATCTGGCCCGAAAATAATAAGCTTAATCTTGAATTTAAAAAATTGCAGGCCGCTAAGGTTGCACGAAATAGAGCAAAATTTGGCGACGTTCCATGGCCGGCTAATGTTCCCTTCGAATATGCGGATGGGCTGCGAATCATCAGAGTAGTGGGCCAGCCGGATCTTAGCAAGGTCAGGGTCTACATGCTGGGAGTGAAAAATCCTTTGAGGCGTTCGGGTAATAGCAATCAAGATGATGGATTAGATAAATCAGCACAGGTGTGGTTTAACGAACTTCGACTATCTGAATTCGATGAACGGGGTGGGTGGGCAGCAACGGCCCGTCTGAACGCCAGGCTCGCCGACTTCGCTGAAGTGTCTATTTCTGGAAGCAAAAGCACGGTGGGTTTTGGCTCGATTGACAGGCGTACAAGTGAACGTAACAGATCAGACGATAGTTTCTTCGATCTCGCATCTTCACTGGAACTAGGGAAGCTTTTTCCTCAGCGAACCGGGATGCAAATACCCGTCTTTTTGAACTGGTCGTCTCAACTTAGCATACCACAGTATGACCCAAGTTCTCAGGATATCGAATTGAATACAGCGTTAAATGGTCTGTCGAAAAGTCAAAGAGATTCTGTGCACCGTATTGTCGATGATTATACCCGACGACGCGGTATCAATTTCAGCAATGTTAGGAAAATAAGGATGAACCCGGCAGATAAGCTGAGGTTATGGGATATTGAGAATTGGAGCGCGTCTTATGCTTACAATGAATACAATCATCGTGACTTTATTAATGAAAGAACGATACAGAAAACCTATCGCGCTAGTCTGGCCTACAACTATAGCCGCAAACCTCAGCCAGTGATGCCATTTGCTAAGATTATAAAGTCCAACCAATTTTCTTTGTTAAGAGATATCAACTTTAATCTATTACCCTCGCTCTTAAATTTCAGAATTGATGTAGACAGGCTTTATGCTGAAAATGGCTTAAGGAACAATGATCCCGCAAACGTAATTCCTCTCTCTACATTTAACAAGAACTTTCAGATGAGCAGGTTATATGGCATCAGCTGGAATTTAACGAGATCCATGCAGGTCGACATCAACGCAACAAATTATTCGATTATTGATGAACCTCAGGGCCGCATAAATGGGATGGCTCGCGATACTATTTGGGAAAACTTGAAACGACTTGGACGGACCACGGATTACAACCACAATCTGAACCTGACCTATAATCTACCATTAAGTAAGATTTCCGCGCTGAATTGGACTACTGCAGTTGTACGTTATGGGACAAGTTTCAATTGGACTACAGAATCCACTAATACGCTGAGGGATCCTGAAATATCTCTTGGGAACAGTATTCAGAATTCGCGAACCATCCAGTTCAACCCCAGTCTGAATTTTCTAAGATTTTATAATAGGTTCAGTACTTTCAGAAGATCCACAAAAGATGAAGCGTCCTTCTCGACATTTCTTAAAAATCTGGTTACCGGAGTCAAAAGTATGACAGGGGCTTACACACTTACCCAAGGCACATTTTTACCCGGTTACACACCGGGAACAAACGTCTTCGGTTATGATCTCGACGAGAGTGCACCAGGTTGGGGATTTTTGTTTGGAAGTCAGCAAGACATCAGGTCAAAAGCTGTTACAAACGGTTGGATCAGCAGAGACACACTGTTGAATCAATTATATGTTAAAAGCAAGAAGGAAGACATAAGTATAAGAGCTACCATCGAACCCCTGAAGGATTTGAGGATTGAACTCACAGCAACGAAAAGTTCCAACTTCAATTATTCAACAAATTTTCGGTTTAACTTAGCAATTGACGATTTTCAAAGCCAAAGTCCGATCACGTCCGGAGACTTCAGCATCTCATCCGCTTCGATAAGAACTGCTTTCTCGTCTATCGATAATGCTGCTCTCTTCCGTAAGTTTGAAAGAAATCGGGCGATAGTATCGGAGAGATTAGGTGCCGAAAATCCAAATTCAAGATCAAAAGTAGATGGTTTTAGTGAAGGCTACGGTAAGAATTCACAAGACGTAGTAGTTGCCTCCTTCATTGCTGCATACACAGGCAAGTCTCCTGAAGCCGTCAGCTTACGTACCTTCCCTAAGATCCCTATTCCCAACTGGCGGGTCTCCTATAACGGATTAACTAAATATGATCTGTTTGAAAGTTTCGCGTCCTTTAACTTGAATCATAGTTATCGTTCCACATACAATGTGAACGGATTCTCATCGCTTATTCGGTATCAGGAACAGAATGGATTTGTCAGCGTTAAAGATGGCCAGGGGAATTACTTGCCTATTTACCAATTTTCACAGGTAACGCTGTTTGAGCAATTTGTACCACTAATCGGTATAGATTTCCGGTTGAAAAATAATGTGTCGGCCAACTTCGAGTATCGTAAGACCCGAGGCTTAAGTTTAAGCCTGGCTAACAGTCAATTGGCACAGCAGCAGGATGACGGAATCGTCTTTGGCTTTGGTTACAGATCGGCCGATTTCCGGTTTCCTTTCGGTCTTATGAGTAATAAAAAGACTAAAAATGATGTTAATTTCAAGCTGGACTTTGCCGTCAATGACAGAAAAACGGTGATTTACAGGGCCGATGTTGATGGGGCAGAGGTGTATTCAGGCGCCAGAAACGTTGCGCTTAGGCCGTCGATGGACTATCTTTTAAATCAGAGGTTGAATATCCGAATATTTTACGACGGAAGCCTTTCCAGACCTTATACTTCTCAGACTTTTAATACATCTTTCAGTAATTTTGGAATAAATCTTAGGTTTACGGTCCAGTAATTGTCAGAATGCCATTTCAATCGCTATTTTTGAAAAAAAAACATCATGAATTTTCCTTCAGAATTAAAGTACACCAAGGATCACGAGTGGATCAGGGTAAATGGTAATGAGGCGGTAGTCGGCATCACGGAATTTGCTCAGCGCGAATTAGGTGATATTGTATACATCGATATCAATACTATTGGTGCTGAAGTCGCAAAAGACGAAGTATTTGGAACCGTTGAAGCTGTTAAGACAGTCTCTGATCTGTTTATGCCGTTGACAGGTACCATCCTCGAGCTAAACGAAAAGCTGGATTCAGCACCAGAGTTGGTAAATCAGGACCCATACGGTGATGGCTGGATGGTCAAGATAGAGATTAAATCAACCATTGAAATAGAGAGCCTTCTTTCTGCCGACGAGTACAAAGATCAGATAGGTCTGTAATGATTAGAAGTCTCAGGTATCAGTATCTGTCTCTTATGTGGCTGATACTGGTATTAATCCTTTGCAATATGCACATGGATAGTATTACGGCTGATCAACCCACGTTCTTCGAAGGTTTTGACAAGCTGGTACATACAGGTCTTTTTTATGTCTTGACGTTATTGATTCTAAGGGGAAAGCTCAAACAACGAGCTGAACACTCGCTCCGTTTTACAACCATACTGAAAATTGTTCTTTTTTCAGTGTTCTTTGGAGCCCTTATAGAATTGTTACAATGGAAAGTCTTCACCTACCGGTCGGGTGATTGGTGGGATTTGTTTTGTGATGCTCTAGGAGTAGCTATGGCTGTTTTTAGCTACTTCTGCTTAAGATGGGATAAATATGCTAAGGTCTTTTAATCTACTTGTGACGGTTGCTTTGTCGTTCCTCCTATTCACTTCCTGCGGAGTCTTTAGAAAAAGCTGCAATTGCCCGACCTTCAGCAAATCGAAATAGCTTTTTTACATTAAAAGGTGACCTGTGTGACAAGCGTTATTTGGATTTATTTCAAATAAGCCCTACTTTTGGTCATCTTATAAATAGATATGAAGCTATCGCAGTTGTTACCCGGCCAATCAGGTGTAGTTAAAGAGTTTACAGATCTTGAAATGTCTGTAAAATTGATGGAAATGGGATGTTTGCCCGGTGAATTAATTTTGGTGGATCGCTTTGCTCCTCTCGGAGATCCTATAGCTATAACCGTTTCCGGGTATCAGTTAAGCTTACGTATGCAAGAGGCTTCGACAATAATATTGGATCAGATATAAGTGATAAGCGAATTGAAGGTAGCTCTAGTTGGTAACCCAAATACAGGTAAATCTACATTATTTAATGTCCTTACAGGCCTGAACCAAAAGGTCGGTAATTTTCCGGGCGTGACTGTAGACAAAAAGACCGGTGTATGCAAGCTTCCGGATAAAAGAGTTGCACAGATCATTGACTTGCCCGGAACATATAGTCTTTATCCCAAAAGTAAAGACGAGAGCATTGTTTTTGAAGTTTTGGCCGATCGCCAGAATGCATCTTTTCCTGATGTAGTAGTGGTTGTAGTCGATGCAACCAATTTGAAACGTAATTTGTTGCTATATACTCAAGTTGCTGATCTCAAAATTCCAGTCGTCATTGCGCTTAATATGATGGACTTGGCATCTAAGTCAGGAATTAACATAGATATAGATGGGCTTTCTGAGAAGCTAGGTGTTCAGATCATCCCAATAAGTGCCCGACAGAGTTTTAACGTCGATAAATTAAAGCAAGCCATTGCGTTCACCTCAGATCACCCGTTGCAGAAAGATACTATTGATGTTTCTGCTCTCGCGCCGAGGTTGATAGACAAAATTAAAGAAGAGCTGTTTATTGAGTCACCGTATGCTGCTCTTCAAATCGCTCATCAACATGAAGACCTCCGGTTTTTATCAACAGATAAGAGTGATCGTGTAGAAGAGCTGGAGAACGAGTTCTCGTTTCATTCTGATACATCGAAGGCTAGAGAAACAATTGCACGTTATAATTTCATCAATGAGATTTTAGCAGATACAGTGATTGCAGGTCCTAAGCAGACCAAGAAGACGGTTACTAGTAGAATAGACGCGGTGCTCACTCATAAAGTATGGGGTTTCTTAATCTTTTTTTTAATTCTCTTCTTAATATTCCAGGCCATATTTGCCTGGTCTGAAGTGCCAATGTCGCTTATCGAAGCAGCTTTCGTATGGTTAACTACCCTTGTACATGAAAATTTGCCTGCAGGCGTTCTCACAGATTTACTTAGCGACGGTATTATAGCCGGGCTAAGCGGTGTTCTGGTGTTTATTCCCCAAATAGCTATTTTGTTTGCTTTTATCTCCGTGCTTGAAGATACGGGATATATGGCGAGGGTCACTTTCATGATGGATAAGGTGATGCGAAAGGTAGGGTTGAATGGGAAGTCGGTCGTACCCATGATAGGTAGTCTTGCTTGTGCCGTTCCGTCCATCATGAGCGCCCGAAATATAGAAAGTTGGAAAGACCGGATGATCACGATCATGGTCGTTCCTCTGATAAGCTGCTCCGCAAGACTTCCCGTCTATACCGTATTGATTTCTTTAGTAGTTCCCGATAAAATGATAGCTGGCTTTCTAAATATGCAGGGAATTGTGCTGATGGGAATGTATCTTATAAGTGTTGTTGCTGCCATTCTTGCTGCTTTGGCCTTTAAGTACATATTAAAGGCGAAGGAAAGAGGGTATTTCATCATGGAGTTGCCGGTATACAGAATGCCTCGCTGGGATAATGTATTACTAACGATGTTTGAGAAGGTTAAGACCTTTGTGTTTGAAGCTGGTAAAGTCATTATTGCTATATCCATCGTACTTTGGGCTTTGTCTAATTATGGTCCGCCGGGAAAACGCGCAGAAGTCGAACACAAATACGAGTCACCTCAGATAATAAGTGAATACTCGTCGGAGGAATTGGAATTGCATAAGTCATCGGAGTTATTAGAATCCTCTTATGCAGGGGTGGTTGGAAAGTTCATTGAGCCTGCTATTATACCTCTAGGTTATGACTGGAAAATCGGTATTGCTCTAATTACTTCTTTTGCAGCAAGGGAGGTTTTTGTCGGCACAATGGCTACTATTTATAGTGTAAGCGACGACGAAGCACATATATCTTCTGTTACCGAGAAAATGCGAAATGCGAAAAATGCAGATACAGGATTGCCGGTGTTTACCCTTGCGTCGTCCTTTTCTTTAATGATTTTTTATGCATTTGCTATGCAGTGTATTAGTACAATTGCGATAGTCTATAGGGAAACAAAATCGTGGAAATGGCCATTTATACAGTTCACTTATATGACGCTGCTTGCTTATATCTCAAGTTTGGTGGTTTATAATGTTCTAAAATAATGGGAAGAAAGCGGTGAACAAAGCGCAGAGATTATCTGACTATCTCCCTGAAGCAGCTGCTAAAATAGTTGCACAATGGATTGACGAATACTGCTGTGATTTTAAAGTTGCAGGCAAACGCAGTACGAAGTTAGGTGACTACAGACCTCCTCACAAAGGACTTAATCACCGCATCTCTGTCAACTATAACCTCAACCCATATGCATTTCTGATAACTACCGTTCATGAGTTTGCGCATTTGCAAACATGGAATGAGTACAAAAGCAGTGTCAAGCCGCATGGGCAGGAATGGAAGAACAACTTCAGAAAGATGATGCAACCATTTCTGACAATGGATATTTTTCCTGAGGATCTAAAAAAAGAGATTTATAGCTATCTAATCAATCCATCTGCGTCAAGCTGTACTGACGTTAGCTTATTTAGAGCAATACATTCGTATAATCCTCCCAGCCTTGGCAATGCTCGTGCAATGTTGATGGAGAACATCCCGTGCAATGCAACATTTGTCATTCGGAACGGAAGGAGGTTTAAAAAACTGGAGAAAGTGCGTAAACGGTATAAATGTATCGAAATCGCTACCGGACGCCTCTATCTGTTTCACCCTATGGCTGAGATCTTCGAAGCTGGTTGATTATCTTCTCTCAGCACCTTTGTAAATTGCCTCTCCATCTATAATCTCCCAATTGATACTTAAAGTGGAACCTTTATATTTATCGGCGTTAGTAACAAGTTCTTGTATAAACTCATCTTCGTTTTCAACCCGAATCACGGCACGATAGGATTTGAGCTCCCTCTTACTAAGTATAATGTACCTGGCTTTCGGGTATTCTGTTATTCCTTCGAATGTTAGATCGAAGTTACCTTTGTTCGTTATTGCACTTTCCAGCTGTTCCAGAGTTTCGCCAATGTTTACGTTTTTACTCTCGACTTTTTCGTATTTCGCCGTGTTGAATGTCGCCGCATCATCAGCAGACCTCGATTCTGCGTGAAAGAGAACATCGTTTCTGTAATATTCTCTCTGAGATCTGTATCGAGGGCTCTCATACGAGTTGAAAACGTCTTCTGTTAACAAAAGCAGTTGGCGTCGATGAACGTAGTAATACTTCTTAACCGATCCGATCTCTCCCTCACCATGCTCAACATAAAGAACCGGGTTGCCATTGCTTGAATATCTGGTTACAAAAAAAGAATACTCATCTTTATTAAAAACCAAGCTTTCTCTCTTCTCAAATTCGGAAAGATGTAGCTTGATAGAATCAGCATAGCCGTTAATGCTGCTATCATCCCGAAACACCGATGAGGCGATACCCATCTTCGCCTGAGGATGTTTATCTTTTACTTCTCCGTTATTGCAGGAAATGGCAATATTCATGACAGCGACACATGAGAAGAAGGTTACATACCTGACCTTAAAATAGGGAGACTTAAACATAGCTCTCTAACAAACTTATCTGGAAAGCGTTTAAAATTATGTGTGAAAACGGTTTCGCTAATCAATTTGTGTTGTTATCGTACATTTGCATGTAGGAAAGTTTCACACCACCTCAAAAACTTGTAAGTTTGATTTTCTAAATAATCCATATGAAGCAACTATATATTATGTTTCTTACTGTTCTTTTGTCTGGAACAGTCCTGGCTCAAGAGTACTACCTTCGGCCTCAGACGTTTGCTTTAAAAGGAAAGGAAGATCTCGTTGTTGAAATTTATAGGGGCAATAAGTTTGATACCGGTGAGGATCGTAAGGTTGAAAACTCCAGATTAAAGAGCGCCAATATTTATCGGGGGTCGAAGCCTGAGAGTTTGATTGACACGGCAGGAGCCGTCAGATCAACCTTAATTATCCCGTATAAAGGCTCAGGATTAAACCTCATTTCGGCGGAGCTTTTCAATAGTGTCGAGCAAAAATCAAGAACCTCTCTTAATAACCAGTTCGCAGAGGAAGGGTTTGCTGATGTAGCAGACAAGGCCGGTATGAAGCAGCTATTTTCTGTAAATAATCACTATTCGCTTAAGACCCTTATTGTTTCCGACAAACCTTCGGGAGGTGCCTATGAAGTTAAAGCAGATGGAGATTTTGAAATTGTCTTATCGCAAAACCCATATAAAATGAAATATGGTGAGGATATTACCGTTCAGGTATTATCCAAGGGGGCGCCAGTGAAGAAAGCTTATGTTTCGGTTACTACCAGAACGCTCAACGGGAGCTTGTTCGCATCGTCTCAGGTAACCGACGATGAAGGTAAAGCGTATGTAAAGCTTAACCGTGCGGGCGAATGGCTTATTAAAGCAGTGAATATACTACCCGCAGAAAAATCAGCTGACTTCGACAGATGGTTCTCGTCTTTTAGTTTTAGCTTCTTAAATAAATAATATATAAACAAATGGTTAGAAAGACTCTAGTAATAGCGGCGCTGGCTGCTGTAGGAGCCTTGGGTTCTTGTAAAAGTAAAAAGGCTATTGTATCGACTCCGGCGAGTAGCCAGGCACAGGTGACAGATGATACTGAATATGACGCTTATCGGAATAAGCTGCCCGGTACACAGGTTGACAGAGTACAGAGTGGGGTCAAGGTAACATTTGCTTCAGAAATTCTTTTCCCAACAAACTCGTCGTACTTGACTGAGCCCGCTAAAGAGAAGCTGCAGAAATTAGTTAAGGTTATAAAGGAAAAAGGCTCCGCAAAACTTCTTATCGAGGGTCACACAGACAAAACCGGAACTCCGGAGTATAATAAATGGCTTTCAGAAAAAAGAGCAGCTTCAGTTAAGGCATTTGCCGTCAGCATGGGGCTTTCTGAAGCTTCTGTTAGTACTACTGGGTTAGGTGATACCAAGCCCGTCGCTGTGAACAGCACTCCTGAAGGTCGGGCTAAAAACAGACGTGTAGAGATTACGATTTCTCAGGGAAAGTAGGTCGGATTATCCACCAATAATTTTGAGAACCATTCCGGTTTTTACAGAAGAAGAGTCTTTTAGTTTGTTAATTACTATAATCTCTTCTTCTGTTGCTCCTTTAAACTGGGCAACAATAGAAGAAAGCGTGTCGCCGCGCTGAACCCGATACATGATAACCTGGTCTCCGCTTCGGGTACGACTGGTACCCTTCACTCCGGCTCCTCTGGTTTTATAAAAGATGTTGTTAGCAGCTTGTAATCTGGCATCAGATACTGTTTGGCCATTCATAACGTCGTTCACCAAATCGAAATAGGGCTTTCGATTAGCAGGCAACACCAGCCTCTGAGGGTATTCCTCACTTCCGTAGATTCCGCCTTGTAAATATGCTGGATTCAATCTCGCGATTTCCTCTGTCGTTAAGTTGCTTGCCGAAGCAATAGCACTAAAGGTGACCGGAGAACTTACCGAAATAGTTTCTGTCTCAAACGGCAAGTCAGTCGTTCCCGGTTCGATATTGTGCTTCCAGTAGTGATTCATTACATAGACCGTTGCTATATAAGCCGGTACGTAATTCTGAGTTTCCGTCGGAAGATATTGTCTGATTGACCAATAGTCACCCTTCCCCCCGGCTTTCTCCATAGCCCATTTAATATTATTCCTTCCACAGTTGTAGGAAGCAATTGCTACGAGCCAGTCATCATACATATAGTAAGACTCAAGTAGGTGAGAAGCCGCAGCATTGGCCGCCAGGAATGGATCTTTACGCTCGTCTACTAGGTCTGAAATCTTCAAACCATAGAGTTTGCCTACTTCATAAAGAAACTGCCAAGGCCCGGTAGCGCCCATATGGGATACTGCCTGCGGATTCAAAGAAGATTCAATTACAGATATGTATTTCAATTCCTCAGGAACATTCCGATTCTCGAAGACTTTCTTGTAAATCGGGAAATAGTATTGCGACAAGCCAAGCATCTGTGATATTCGGCTTTTTTGTCTGGTAATATAAATATCTATAAATCTTTGAACTTCCGCGTTGTAGGTCAGTGGAACCCTGTTTTGAATAGATTCGAGAGCACGTTTGAAGATTATGGAATCCGCAACTGCAGCCACCTGGTAACTGTCAGGTGAAGGATTGCTACGCTGTTTCCCAAATACACCAGACGTTCCGAAAATCAATAACAATACGGTCAACACTTTTCTTCTCTTCATCATTCTTTTGTTAAAGACCCAATAGCCTGCCGGCTATTCTTGATCCGCCATATGCATATCCATAACGTACTTGGAGAACGACAGTAGCTCAGCTTCCCCAAAACGCTTGCCTATCAGCTGTAAGCCGAGTGGAAGGCCCTTAGAGTTATTCTTAACAGGCAGCGAGATAGCGGGGATACCTGCAAGGGATGCCTGCACAGTAAAAATATCAGCTAAATACATCACTACAGGGTCGTCTGTCTTCTCACCCAGCCCGAACGCAGGGCCGGGAGATGTTGGTAAAAGAATGAAATCATGATCCCTCAAAATCTCCTCAGTTTTTTCTCTGATTAAACGCCTTACCTTTTGCGCTTTTCCATAAAAAGACGCATAATGGCCTGCACTCAGGACGAAAGTACCCAACATGATTCTGCGCTTAACTTCGGCTCCAAAGCCCTCAGACCGGGATTTTTTATATGTCGATTCAAGATCGGCCGCATTCGGACTTCTAAATCCATAATGGACACCATCATAACGTGCCAGATTAGAAGATGATTCTGCAGTCGTCAATATGTAATAGGTCGGCACAACATAATCCAGATATGGGAAAGAAATAGGCTCAACTGAATGACCTTCGTCCTGCAGCCTTTTGATCATCGTCTCAGTTAATAACTTAACCTCGGGATCCAAGCCTTCCGACAGCAAGGTTTCAGGCAGATAAGCAATTCTCTTTTTTCCTTCGAATGACAGCTCCTGGCTATACTTAGGTACAGGAAAAGTAGATGAAGTACTATCAAAATCATCATGCCCGGCAATAATCTCCATTATCAAGGCGGCGTCCTCCACCGATTTAGTCAAAGGCCCTACTTGGTCGAATGACGAGGCGTAAGCTACGATGCCGTGTCTGGAAACTCGTCCATATGTCGGCTTAAGGCCGATAATACCGCAGAACGAAGCTGGTTGCCTCACAGAGCCTCCTGTATCGGTGCCTAGTGCTGCCATACATAATCCTGCCTGGACAGCCACCGCAGATCCTCCGGATGAACCTCCGGAAACCTTTGTATTATCAGCGAAATTTTTTACGTGGCCAAAGTAGGAGTTTTCATTAGAACCACCCATGGCGAACTCATCACAGTTCAGACGACCGATAATAATCGCATCTTCATCTAATAGACGCTCTACTACAGTAGCAGAAAAAATAGAAACGTAGTTCTCAAGCATTCTGGATCCTGCTGACACACCATGATCTTTATAGCAAATAAGATCTTTTATCCCGATAACCATTCCTGCCAATCTACCTGCTGTGCCGTTTAGAATCTTAGCATTTATGACCGGAGCAAGATTCCGTACTTCGTCTTTGTATACCTCGATAAATGCGTTCAGGTGAGATTCCGCGTCAATTCGCTGCAGGTAATGTTCTACTACTGTTGTTAAAGTGAATTTGCCCTCTTTAATCTTTTGATGTAAGATAGTTAAGGAAATATACGGTTCCATTCCGTGAAGGTACATAATTCTCCTAAATCGAAAAACCCCATATCAGGCAAATAATGCCGAATATGGGGTTAAGTAATAAAAAGGTTATCCTGTACTAAAACTTAGTAAGTCTTATTTTCATTTTCCCTGGCTGAATCAGCGTCGCCGTCTTTAGCGTCTTTAAATTCTTTAACGCCTTTCCCTAAACCGCGCATAAGCTCCGGGATTTTTTTGCCGCCAAAAAGAAGCAGAATAGCAACCACAATTAGAATAATTTCTGGCGCACCTAATCCGATTAATAAAAATGTATTAAACATACTATGAATTTATATGTGGTTTTTCTGTTTGCTGCTCTGATTCAGTTGTTTTCTTAGAATCTAGATCGACGCTCAAGTCGTCATTGACTGCGTTAATATTTCGGTGTATCTCACGCTTTACACCATCAGAGGCATCTTTGAACTCTCTCATGCCCTTTCCAAGGCCTCTTGCTAATTCAGGTAGCTTCTTGCCTCCAAATAACAGCAAAACTGCGAATAGAATCAACATCAGCTCCGGCGTACCCATGTTAAGGAATAACAATATAGAATTCAACATTTTCCCCTGATTAATTATACAAATATAGAATAAAAATAAACGCCATTTGTTTATTAATTATTGTGAGTTATCTAGCTAACCAAGCTTCCGGGTTCATTGGGGTAGTTCCTTTCCAAATCTCGAGGTGTACTTCGGTGCTACCATCTGTCGGATCTGTTGCGACTGAACCAAGCGGTTGTTTAACTGTCACCTTCTGGCCTTTTGATACGCTTACCGACCGTAAGTTAGTATAGACCGTGAAATATTCTCCATGACGGATGATAATTGCAGTAGATGCGCCCATATTCATGACACTGCTTACCGTACCGCCAAAGATTGCTCGTACGATGGCACCCTCATTGGTTTGAATATTTACACCGTTATTTTCTGTAGAAACGTTCCCAATTGAATGTCTGCCAAATCGCTCCACTATCGTCCCGTTCGCCACTGGCCATGGCAAGCTTCCACGATTTCCAGTAAAGTCAGACGTCATTTTTGCCGACTCAGGAGTAGCAGATAGGACCTTCGAACCCTTAGCAACGGGTTTTGCTTCGGTATCGTCTCCCTTCGCCGCTGCCGCTTTTGCTGCCGCTGCTGCTGCTGCCGCTGCTCTTTTACGCTCGGCTTCAATTTCCCGACTGATCGCATTTTGTATCGCCCGGTTCAATCTTGCTGATTCTCTCTGCTTTTGGGTAAGCTCCTGGCGGAGCTGCTTTTCCTCTTTGCTTAGTTTGTTGAGCTGTATCGATTGATTACTCTTTTCTTTCCCGAGAGTAATTTTCTCTTTTTCCTGGTCTTCTAACAATGAACTTTTCTCTCTCTTGTTGTGATCCAGTTGCTGAATTTTATGCCCCAACTCCCTCTGTGTCTCCTGTATATATCTTGCTTGTTTACGCCTGTAATCCCCAAACTGCTGGAGGTACTTGAGTCTCTTGTAAGCCTGATTAAAGTCGCTGGACGCAAATATGAACATTAGCTTGCTATATGAACTTTGATTTCTAAACGCGAACAAAATCATCGCTGCATACTCTTTTTTTAATTTTACCAATTGGCTTTGCAGCGAACGTACATTGTTAGTATTCTCGGAAATCTGATTGTCAAGCAGTCTGACTTCCGAATTAATAGTACTTATCTTAGCCTCCCTGAGTCTTATCTGAGCATTCAGTGCATTGATCTGCTTAAGCGACAGTCGCTTGTTATTCACCACCTTATTCTGAGATCGTCTCAGCATCTCAATTTCCCGGGTAAGTGCTTCCTTGCGGCGCTTGAGCTCAGCACTGCTCTGCGCAAATACAGAACCAGTAACGAAAACGAAAGCGAAGACTAAAAAAATCTTGGTAAGACTCATGTGCACAAATCTATTTAATTAATCCTTTACTGTAAACCTTTTGGGAACACTGAATGGAAAATCAACCGGTTCATTTGCAGAAACGCTCGAGTACTTGATATTAATTCGTACGTTTTTATTGCCTGCTTTCGAAAACAGATTCACAGAATAGGGGAGATTTCGGCCGTTTAGGGCCTGAAATTCACTATAGTTTGCAACGAGCTGTTGTCCTTTTATATCCTGCATGCGATTTTCAATCAGCTTAAAATATTCATTAAAAAGCAGTTCGTAAGCAATGTCATCTTCAGAAGACTTGACAACTGTTTGGTTGCTGCCTATGGTGATTTCAGACGCGGGCGATACAGAACCTTTTATAGTATTACCAATTATCAGATTTTGTAGGGTCTGAAAATCAATCTTTGGATTGGAATATTGAGAAATGAAGTTAAACGGCTTTGCCAGATATTCTCCTTGAAGACGATTATAGATTTTAATGCTGTCGGGGGTAATCATAACTCTGGCTACCTCAATTCCTGCGATCGCAGTAATTGACATCCATATTACCTCATCTTTCCGTATTCTCAGGCTTAGATTTGCACCATTGGAAGAATTATTAAGCTTGAAGTCAATTTTCGCCTTCGCGGAAAGAGTTTTAAATGCAAAATTATTTTCAGTGATTGCTTTTATAGATTCTGCTTTACTGCTTACTTCAGCCGGTACTGTATTTAC
Source organism: Arcticibacter pallidicorallinus (assembly GCF_003002875.1). GTDB lineage: Bacteria > Bacteroidota > Bacteroidia > Sphingobacteriales > Sphingobacteriaceae > Arcticibacter > Arcticibacter pallidicorallinus. Next base: position 141,309 of record NZ_PVTH01000003.1, on the reverse strand, counting down.
AACTGTTGCTGCTTCCTTTTTGGCTTTGCAAGAAAAGCATAGTACTGCTAAACATAGAAGTACTATCTTATTCAAAGTATTTTTTTTCATTTATCTTCTTATCTAATATTTCTGATTTAACACCTAATGTTCTGGCTTTCGTCCAGTTTTCCAGCGCTAGGTCAGTTTCCTTCAGATGAAATAAAATATCTCCGAAATGCTCAAATTGAATTCCGCTGCCCGCATTGTTTTTAATCGCTTTTTCAATCCATATCCGGGCGTCCGCATATTTTTTTTGCTGAAATAAGACCCATGCATAAGTGTCCTGGAAAGATGCATTTTCGGGGTCCAACTCATTAGCCTGCGAAGACATCTTGGCTGCCTTTTCTAAGTGTTCTTTCCTTAACGATAAATAATAGGCATAATTGTTCAATGCGTATGCATTTACAGGGTCAAGGGTCAACGCTTTATCAAAGGCAGCATCAGCCTCTTTATACTTTTTTAAAGAATTTAATGAATTGCCCAGACTGGCCTGAACTTGCGACTGATAGACAGCATTTTCCGTGTCCAGGCTAGTCGCCTGAGAAAAGCGCTCAATCGCCTTTTCGTGGTTTTCAAGCTGAGCGTAGGCAATACCGGTGAAAAAATATAGCGAAGAGCGGTCTTTGAATAGTGTTAATGCCTGTTCACCATCCTCCAGCACCTTCTCGAATTCGCCCATTGACATCTCGATCTCTAATAGTTGTTCCCAGATTCGGATCTCCTTTTCGCTAATTGATAACGCCTGCTTATATGCTTCCCGCGCTCCTTTAAGATCTTTTGATTGAGCCAGCAGGTCTCCATAAATAGCGAATGCCCTTGACTCCTTCGGATGTCTCCGTGTAGCAAGAAGCGCAAGTTCGGTAGCTTCAGATAACGAGACTGGATTTTTGATCTTCGGAAAGTAGGAAAAGATGATCTGAGCTTTTACGTCAAAATCCAACATATCATCTGCTACAACCTTCTTTAGCTCTTTGAACGCTTCAGCATCTTTGCCCTCCGAGCGATAGACATCGGCCATTAAGAGAATAACATAAGGGTTTTTCGGCTCTATCTTATTCGCTTCCTTCAGTCTGTTGAGTGCTTTTTCCTTTAAACCTGTTTTAAGATATAATTCTGTCAGCGCAAGATAGTTTCTTATATCAGCCGGATTCTTCTTGATCAGCTCTTCAAGAACTGAGATCCCTCTATCCGGATCGGGATCGTTAATCAACAGACGTTGCTTGAGTGTCTCCAGTCTTGGTGAAGGTCCAAAAGTTGATTCAATTTCAGTATAAATCGGCTCTGCTTCTTTTGTTCGACCCAGAAGTATTAATGCGTTCGCCTTATCGTGAAGATACTCATCGGCACCCGGCTCAAGTTTGGTAAGTCGGTCGTAAACTTCGGGAAGCTGGTCCAGCTTTTGCGTTTGCTTGTAGATATCTGTCAGGAGTAAAAGGAACCACTTATTGTCTGGATTTGCCGCAACAGCTTTAACTGCATACTGCTCAGCCAGTCCAATCTGCTGCTTGATCCTATATATATTGCTCAGTTCATAAAGGGCAGCGCCGTTTAGCGAGTCAAGCTCTACGGTTCGTTTAAAAGAACGCTCCGCCTCGTCAATTCTCCCTGAGGTTTTTTCCCTAAGACCAGAAAAAAAGGTGTTCCTTATTTCAATGCTGTCAACCCCTGACAAACTACGGTCTTTGATGTTCTCCTTCTGGGCAAAGACAGAATTGGCGAGGCAACTAAGTGTGAGAGAAATAAGAAATCTTTTTCGTAACATGTAACTATATTCCTGTATGTCCGTAGCCCCCTGTGCCACGGCTTGTTTCGTTTAAACTTTCTGCAGCTTCCCATGATATCTGCTCATGTTTAGCAATAATCATCTGTGCTATACGGTCACCGCTTTGAATACGGAAATCCGTGTCGGACAAATTGATCAATAGAATCTTAATCTCTCCTCGATAATCGGCATCGATAGTTCCCGGAGAGTTCAGTACAGTAATGCCATGCTTGAGTGCAAGCCCGCTTCTTGGGCGGATCTGAGCCTCGCACCCCTTCGGAAGTTCAATAAATAGTCCGCTGGGAATAAGCAATCGCTGAAAAGGCTTCAGGATAATGTCTTCTGTAATGAAAGCCCGAATATCCATTCCTGCGGAAAGAGCCGTTTCATATGCAGGAAGTGCATTATTTGATTTATTTATTACTTTAACGTTCATGTTCATTGTGTAGTATCAGTTAAAATTTTCCGGATAATATCTTCCGTAGGTTCGTTTTTTCTATATAAAGAATTGAAAGGGCAAATAAAGTGAATAAGATATTACCTGCAATGAGATTTCTGTCAAAAAGATGGTAGGATATGATCACCAGGATAATGGAAGCCAGAAGGTAACCTGTCGCTTTCTTTACATTATAGGGAATTGGGTAGTGTTTTTGTCCAAGCAAATAAGAAAGAACCATCATCGTCGAATACGCAGCAAACGATATCCATGCAGAAGCTACATAACTGTACTTTGGAATGAAAATGATATTTAGAATAATGGTCATTAAAGCCCCTATCCCCGAGATATACAGTCCGTATCTTGTCTGGTCCGATAACTTATACCAGATGGATAGGTTCATGTATATGCCCAGGCTCACATAGCCAAGTAATAGTACAGGGATAATCTTGAGGCCTGACCAGTAGAGTTCTCGTTGAATGGGGTCTTTCGCACTGATGAAATGCTTCAGAATTTCGATATTCGCTGCTATGCCGACAAAAATAAGCGAAATGGCTATAATGAAGTAGTTCATTATAGTAGCATAGGTATCTCCCGAATTTTTGTTTTTTGCATGACTAAAGAAGAACGGCTCAGCTCCCAATCTGAAGGCTTGGACAAAGATGCTGAGGAAAATTGCCAGCTTCGCACAGGCACCATAAATACCCACTTCCTGGTCGGCTATGCTTTCGGGGAGCAGTTCTTTTAAAAAAATCTTATCGGAGTTCTCATTTATGATGAACGAGAGATTTGCTACCAGAACCGGAAAGCTATAATTCAGCATATCCGAAATTAAAGGGCCGTCAATTTTCAGCTTCAGCTCCATTATCTGGGGCAGTAAGAGCACCAGGGTCACAGCACTGGCAACGAGATTGGAAATGAAAACATAGCCGAGCCAGCCAGGTCTGTACCACTCCTGAAAAAAGTCTGCGAATATCAGGTCGTTCTTAATGATAGCAGGTACTGCCAAAAGAAGGAATAGGTTAAGTCCTACGAAACTGAGAATATTTGCTATTTTAATTATTCCAAATTTAAGAGGCCTTCCTTCAGCCCGCAATTTTGCAAAGGGAATGACGGCTAGCGCATCAACCGCGAGAATGAGAATAAAAAGCCTGATATACTGAGCATAATCCGTAAGGCTTGTCGTATAGTCAGTAACCATCCATTGAGCGATGCTTCCTGAAAACAGGAACGCCATTCCCACGAAGATTGATGCGAGAAATAAAATTACTATAAAGGTATTACTGTAAACCTTCTCTTTGTCGCTTCCTGATTTGTTTAAATACCGGAAGAAGGTAGTCTCCATACCGAAGGCCAGCATGGCGTTTAGTATAGAGGCCCAACCATACATAACGGTGAAGACACCGTATAACTTGGTCGGATAGAGTTTTACATACAGGGGCGTCAGAAGAAAACCAAGTACCCGCGATATGACGGTACTCAATCCATAGATAGCAGTCTGTCCTGCGAATTTTTTAATGTTTGACAAGCTTGCCTGTGGTTTAGATACGACGTTTTTTAACTATCTCAAAGTTAAGATAGTTCTTTATTTCTCCTTCAGAGACGTCCACCTTCTCGACGACCGCATTATCGGGACCCTCTTTACACCAGTCAAGCAGGTAATTGACAGAGAACTGATCGCCCTCTGCTTCTATATAAACAGATCCATCTGGCTGATTTTTGACTATCCCTTTAATGGACAGTTGATCTGCAATCGCCTTTGTTGCCGCTCTGAAAGATACACCTTGAACCTTACCGTATACGGTGATTGTAAAATGTTTCATTTGCAAACTTAGGCAAATGAAAGAAGATTTATATATTGAAAAGTAATAACTAAACCAGTTTTTCTACCGTCGACTCTGGTGTGAGCATCAATCCTTCGACATTGCTGATTAGATTCAGGCCGGGTTTTTTGCCAACCTCGATACTTCCAAAATCTTCGTCCATGTCCAAAAATTTCGCGCCGTTTAGCGTCGCCCATTTTATAGTTTCATCCAGTCGAAGAGTGGGGAAATGTTTGTGGAGCGTTTTTAGCTCGGATAAGATGCATAGCCCGTCATTCGAGGCAAGGCTATCAGTTCCGAGGGTGATGACCAGGTCGTTTTGCCGGAATAGCTCTACTTTCGGTAGTCTGTTTTCAATATAGAGGTTTGCATTTGGACAAAAACACCAAAAGATATCCCTGCCGGATCGTTTCGTGAAATAGATGTCTTTCAAACTCGTATAAGTATTATGCACCAGCAGGATCTTTTGCTTTTTTCCGAGATGAGAAAAAATAGACTGAACTGAGCTTCTGGCCTGGGCCTTAAAAAAATCAGTATCCATATTCATTCCTTGGTAAAAGTCCAGGAAAAGACCTGTCTTATATCTGAAGAGAGTGTTTTCCTCTTCACTTTCCTGGTTATGAATAGACATAAGACTCTCCGAGTTACCACACTCACGACTGATGTATCTTAGCAATTCTTTAGATATTGAGTATGGCGCATGAGGTGCAATGGAAGCCTTAAGAGGTGCGAAATCGTTTTTCAAGGTGCAAGCCGACTCGAAAATCGTTTTCGCCTGGTTAGGATCAAATCCCAGAGTTTCCACAAAAGTGTGATACTTTATTGCACTCTTGAGCTTAACTGGCTTTGAGTCGATAGCATTGGATATGTCCCCGACTGCTACAATTCCATTCTCAAGCATTTCCCGGTCGGACTCATACATACTTTCAGAAGTATCTCCATGCTCACATCGTTTGAGTCGGATCACGTCTTGAATAAAGGGTACCAGACCTCTGTTTCGTTCAATTTTTCCTCTTAACCACGATAGTTCCAAATGGCAATGTGTATTGACAAAACCCGGTACTATCACGCCTTTGAGGCGTTTTCCCTTCGGAATGCCCTTAACCTCAGCCTCGTATTCTGTGTAAACTCCTTGAATTACTTGAAATTCATCGACCGCTATATAGCCATTTTTGATAGGAGAAGAGGAGGCGGGTAGGATGTAGTCTGCGGAATAATAGGTATTCATATTTCAGTATAAACGTATAATTTCGTGCTGATCAATGGCATAGCTATCGCAATATTTGGAAAACAATTATACGCATTTTATTGGGGACGTTCTCGTTTTAAGAAAATTTCATCACAAATGTGTGCAATCCTTACCATATCATTACAGTGGTCCTCAGATTATTAAGTAACTTTGTGATGTGAACGCGATTGTTGAAAAAAAAGAAATACGGAACCTTTCCGTTGAGGATCTTAAGAAAGTGCTTATTGCAGAGGGCGAGCCGGCGTTCCGCGCCAAGCAGATTTCTGAATGGCTATGGATGAAGTCAGCCAGAAGCTTTGAAGAAATGACCAATCTTCCGAAAGCTTTGAGGGAAAAGTTGAACGAGAGGTTTAGCCTCAATGTGGTTAATATTCATCAGTCCCAACATAGCTCCGACAAAACAATCAAAAATACGTTCAGGTTAGCAGACAATAACATTATTGAGGGTGTCCTTATCCCGACTCCTGAGCGTATGACGGCCTGTGTTAGTTCTCAGGTTGGTTGCAGTCTTACGTGTAAATTCTGCGCAACGGGTTATATGGAACGTAAGAGAAACCTGGATGCAGGTGAAATCTATGATCAGGTAGTCTTAATCGATCAGCAGGCTAAGCTAAACTATGGCATTCCCCTTTCAAATATCGTGTACATGGGTATGGGAGAGCCCTTGCTAAACTATGCAAATGTTTTGCGCTCGATCGACAGGTTAACAGCGCCTGACGGACTTAACATGTCTCCAAAGCGGATTACCGTTTCTACCGCGGGTATCGCAAAAATGATCAAAAAACTGGGGGACGATCAGGTAAAGTTTAATCTGGCATTGTCCCTTCACGCTGCGAATGATGTGAAGAGGAACGAGATTATGCCGATTAACGAGCAAAATACGCTTAAAGCGCTTGCAGAGGCATTGAAATACTACTTCATAAAGACAAAAAATCCTGTTACCTACGAGTATATCCTATTCGATAACTTCAATGATGGCCTTGAAGATGCTGCAGAATTAGCCAAGTTTTGTAAACACCTGCCTTGTAAAGTTAACATTATCGAATATAATCCGATTTCATTTGCCTCTTTCCAAAACGCAGAAGAAGACAAGACAGAAGCTTTTGCCAATTACCTTAGAAAGCAGGGTGTCATTACCAATATACGAAGAAGTCGCGGAAAGGACATAGATGCCGCTTGTGGTCAACTAGCTATCAAAGAAAAGTAAATGCGTTGATGAGATGGTGAGCACGGTTAAGAAGTACGCTGAGGATTTTTTATCGTTGTTCTTTCCTGATCTTTGCTGCGCTTGTGGTAATCACCTCGTTTCCCAGGAATATCAACTCTGCACCACTTGTCTTTATGATCTGCCTTATAGCAACTTCCATCTTCAGGCTGACAACCCCGTAGCACGCCAGTTCTGGGGTCGCATTCCCGTCCAGAAAGCTTGCGCTTACCTGTATTTCCATAAGCAGGGTAAGGTCCAGAATATTATTCACCATCTCAAGTATAAGAACAGGCCGCTGCTCGGTAACCTGCTTGGCGAAATGTATGGCCGGGAACTTAAAGCAGTCGACTATGCTTCAGAGATTGATTTCGTTATTCCCGTGCCTCTTCATTCGTCAAGGCTGAAATCGCGAGGCTACAATCAGAGCCAGTGTATCGCTGAAGGTCTGGCAAAGACGCTGAAGATTCCTTTAGGCAACAAATATTTGCATCGATTCAAGTCTACAGCTACGCAAACTCATAAGGGCAGGTTTGAGCGCTTCGAAAATATGATCGAAGTATTCCGTCTGGCAAACCTCGAGGATCTGACAGATAAGCACGTCCTGCTGGTAGATGACGTAATTACAACAGGAGCAACTCTCGAAGCTTGCGCGCTTTCGCTTCTGGAGGTGCCGGGTTTAAAACTCAGTATTCTTGCGATTGCTTACGCCGAATAAAAAATATTAAAATTAATTGTAACCTTCTATACGCATTTCCGTAACAATACCTGAGAGCGTTAATTTAGATGAAAGAGTCGGGTACTTCCATAGTTTCCGGCTTTTTCTTTTTTATGTCTTCTTGAAAAATTTTTTAAGATTCAGGACATGTTGAATGCAAGCCGAGGAGGTTTCTCACCTTTTCTTTTAAATGATCAGGTACAAAAGGTTTTCGTATATAGTCAGTCAATCCTGCTTTTCCGATCTGGTCTAGATCCCTATTTGATATGGAACAGGTAAGTGCTACAATAGGAAGTTCACTAAATTCACCTTGATTATATGACCGGATTATTTCCGTCGCTTTCAAGCCGTCGAGTATCGGCATATGGAGATCCATCAAAATCAGATCGTACTGCTTAGTAGCAACCTTGTCGACCGCAATCTGTCCGTCTTCAGCCAGATCGACTTCAAATCCGCACTGTGTTAATATTTTATTGGTTACGTATCTGTTTATCTCGTTATCGTCAACGACAAGGATAAGTCCGGCAGAAGGGCTTTTTTCTTTTTTTGTTGATAGCATGATAAAGGTTTATAGGTAAAAGGGAAGGAGAATATTATTCTCCTTCCCAAAGCATTATTTGTATAATGGGAAATTCGCCATCATATCCTTGACTTTAGTCTTAATGTTTTTTAGATTTTCCTCATTTTCAGGATCAGCCAGTACGGCATCGATCAATTCAACGATTGCTTCCATTTGCTCTTCCTTGACACCGCGACTTGTAATAGCCGCTGTACCAACCCGTATACCGGAGGTGACAAAGGGCGACTTGTCGTCGAAAGGAACCATGTTTTTGTTAACGGTGATATGAGCCTTCTGTAAAGCGGCCTCCGCAACTTTGCCGGTAATGTTCTTATTTCTCAGGTCGATCAGCATCAGGTGATTGTCAGTGCCACCGGAGATGATCTGATAGTCGCGAGATACGAGGGCTTGTGCCATTGCTTCTGCGTTTTTCTTGACCTGTTTAATATACTCCATATACTCATCGCTAAGTGCTTCCCCGAAGGCAATCGCCTTCGCTGCGATAACATGCTCCAATGGACCACCCTGGGTACCGGGGAAAACAGCCATATCCAACAGGGAAGACATTTTCCTGATCTCACCCTTTGGGGTCTTTAAACCGAAAGGATTGTCAAAATCTTTTCCAAGTAAAATCAAACCTCCACGCGGTCCTCTGAGGGTCTTATGCGTTGTAGTGGTCACGATGTGACAGTGCGGAAGCGGATTCTCAAGCAAGCCTTTTGCGATCAGCCCTGCAGGATGGGAAATATCAGCGAGTACCAATGCTCCAACTTTATCAGCAACCTGGCGGATGAACTTATAATCCCATTCCCTTGAATATGCGGAAGCACCACAGATGATTAGCTTTGGTTTTTCTGCCAGAGCTACTTCTTCAAGCTTCTTATAGTCAATTAATCCCGTCTCCTTATCTACGCCGTAAAAGAATGGTGTATAAAGTTTTCCGGATGAATTTACTGGCGATCCATGAGTCAAGTGTCCTCCATGCGAAAGATCAAATCCCAAAATCTTATCTCCTGGCTTTAATACGGCAAGGAAAACAGCTGAGTTAGCCTGAGCTCCTGAATGCGGCTGCACGTTCGCCCATTCTGCATTAAATAGCTTTTTGGCACGCTCAATTGCAATAGTTTCAATCTCATCTACTATCTCACAGCCACCATAGTAGCGTTTTCCGGGCAAACCTTCGGCATATTTGTTTGTAAGCACAGAACCAGCCGCTTCCATAACCTGTTTGCTGACAAAGTTCTCCGATGCAATAAGTTCAATGCCACTCTCCTGGCGTTCTTGCTCTTCTTCAATGAGTTTAAAAACTACGTTGTCTCTGTTCATTATTTTACTTGATGATTTGTATATTCTATTGTGTAGGATGGTTGTTCGATTCCAGCCTGAAATTGTTAAACCCAATACCTGTCTGGATCGAAATGAGCTGCTGCTGCAACATCTCCAATACAGCCAGAAAGTTAAATATGAAATGCACCCGGTTCTCGGAGTGTTTTTTCATGTCTGAAAAGTCCATCCGGGCATTTAGTCGAAGCAGTTCAGCGATGGCCGTTTTCTGCTGTTCAATAGTATATGGATATTGTACAACGGTGTGTGTGACCTGAACGCTTTTTTGACTGTTTCTCGTTCTTACTTTCTCATACATTAGAAGAAGCGTGTAAAGACTAAAAGTAGAAAGCTCCTCACCATGTTCCGCCTCGCCGGCAATTCGTAAAAGATCATCTCCTATGTTTCCCCGTTTTTGAAGTCTCATGCGCTTATCTTCAAGAAGGCGCATCTCTTCTGAGGCCATCTTTATTTTCTTGTATTCAATCAGCTTCCTCACCAGGTCTTCCCGGTTATCAATCTCATTGCCCTCATCATCCTGCTCCGGTCTGGGTAAAAGCATTTTTGCCTTAAGTCTCATCAAAGTAGCAGCTATAAATATAAATTCGCTGGCAAGCTCGATGTTCAGTGCCGTCATCTCCTGGATGTAAGCCAGAAAGTCGTCAGTGATTTTTGCTATAGCAATCTCATGTATATCCAGCTCATCCCGCTCGATAAAAAACAATAAGAGGTCAAAGGGGCCCTCGAATTGCGGCAACCTGATGTCATAAGTATCCTGATGTATCACAACTGCTTCAAAAATAAAGATTTAATTCGGTCTGTAAATCATAAATAAAACTGTTCCAACTATTATTTTATAAATAATATTGAGTTACTTTGTCGTTTAAACTTTTTTTTACGCTACTACTGTATGAAAGTAAAGGCTGGGGAATTATTAGATAAAATAAACTATCCATCTGATTTAAAGCTACTTAGTGAAGTTGAGTTAGAGCAATTATCGCATGAATTACGACAGTATATAATTGATGTGGTTTCCGTCCATGGAGGTCACTTTGCAGCAAGCTTAGGCGTCGTTGAATTAACTGTAGCCCTTCATTATGCTTTGAATACTCCGTACGACCAGCTTGTCTGGGACGTGGGGCACCAGGCATACGGTCATAAGATATTAACTGGACGGAGATCGAGATTTCATACCAACCGCTTATATAATGGCATCAGTGGCTTTCCCAAAAGAAGTGAAAGTGAATATGATACTTTCGGTGTCGGCCATTCCTCTACATCTATATCAGCTGCACTCGGCATGGCAGTTGCATCCCGTGCAAAAGGCGAAACAGACCGCCAGCATGTCGCCGTGATAGGCGACGGGGCAATGACTGCCGGACTTGCTTTCGAAGCGCTCAATCATGGAGGCATTGAGAACAGCAACCTGCTGGTGATACTGAACGACAACTGTATGTCGATTGATCCCAATGTGGGGGCATTAAAAGAATATCTTACAACCATAACCACATCCAGACCTTACAATAGGTTTAGAGATGATATTTCCCATGTTCTGGGGAAAATCTCAGAACTCGGCCCTAACGCTCATCAAGCTATCAAAAAGATTGAAAAGAGTATAAAAGGCACCCTTCTCAAAGAAAGTAATTTTTTTGAAGCACTTAACTTCCGGTATTTTGGCCCCGTCGATGGTCATGATGTCAAGCAGCTTGTAAAAGTAATAAAGGATCTTAGCAAGATCCCCGGTCCCAAACTGTTGCATTGCGTAACGGTCAAAGGGAAAGGCTATGCCCTTGCGGAGAAGGATCAGACCAAATGGCATGCCCCGGGTTTATTCGATAAAATAACCGGCGAAATCAAAAAGTCGGTCAGCGATAAGCCGCAGGCACCAAAATATCAAGACGTATTCGGACACACCATTGTTGAGCTTGCTGAAGCAAATCCGAAGATTATGGGCGTAACTCCGGCAATGCCAAGTGGCAGTTCCATGAACATCATGATGAAAGCTATGCCTGCCCGCGCTTTTGATGTAGGCATCGCTGAACAGCATGCTGTGACTTTCTCAGCAGGACTTGCTTCGCAGGGGATGGTTCCTTTTTGCAATATATATTCCAGCTTCATGCAAAGAGCCTATGATCAGGTGATTCATGACGTTGCCATTCAAAAGCTCAATGTGGTTTTTTGCCTTGATAGGGCAGGGCTTGCCGGTGCTGACGGGGCGACTCACCACGGCGCTTACGATTTGGCATACATGAGATGTATTCCTAACATGATCGTTACTGCTCCTATGGATGAGGAAGAACTCAGGAACCTGATGTACACGGCTCAGCAGGATGGTATGGGGCCATTCTCCATACGTTACCCCAGAGGGAATGGTGTTATGCCAAACTGGAAACTTCCTATGAAAGCATTGAAAATAGGAAAAGGAAGAAAGGTCGCAGAAGGTGTGGACGTAGCCATTCTTACTATAGGTCATATTGGAAATGAGGTATCAAAGGCTCTTAATCTCCTGTCAGCGGAGGGTATTAATCCTGCTCATTACGACATGAGATTCCTAAAGCCGATCGATGAAGATATGCTGCATGAAGTGTTTTCCAAATTCAAAAAAGTGATCACTGTTGAAGACGGATGTATTCAGGGAGGTATGGGAACTGCTGTATTGGAGTTCATGGCCGACAATCGATACTCCGCTACTGTCGTACGCCTGGGCATTCCTGATCGCTTCGTTGATCACGGCGACCAGAATGAGCTTTGGGCAGAATGTGGTTACGATGCAGCGTCTGTTGTAGCTGAAGTTAAAAAACTGTCGATCAAGATGATCGCTGGAAGCATAGCAAGCTGATTTGTAAATTTTCAATAGCAGTTAAGAAACATTTGAGCCTAAATTTGCATTTATAGAAATGTAAATATTATATTCGTACTATTCACGGACAAGACTATATCAGCGTATGCAGGTGTAGTCTTGTCCTTTTTTATAGGTCTTTAAACAAAAATTTATAATGTCAGAGGTAATTTATTATTCCAAAGAAGGATTAGAAAAGTTGAAAGAAGAATTACACTTTTTGAAAACTGAAGGACGCAATCAAATTGCGAAAGCAATTGCAGAGGCACGGGATAAGGGTGATCTATCTGAAAATGCTGAATATGATGCGGCTAAAGAAGCCCAGGGTCATCACGAAGCAAAAATATCTAAGCTGCAGGAAGCACTTGCGAATGCCCGCCTAATCGACGAATCTAAGCTCGACACATCTAAAGTACTTGCTCTCTCGATCGTGAAAATCAAGAATGTAAAAAACGGTGCGACAATGCAATACCAGTTGGTATCTGAAACCGAAGCGGATCTTAAAGCAGGTAAAATATCTGTCAAATCACCTATCGCAAAAGGGCTTCTTGGAAAATCAGTAGGAGATACGGTCGAGATCGCAGTACCGGCAGGAAAAATCGAATTTGAAGTTCTCGAAATCTCCAGATAAATAGCTATGTCATCGATATTCTCAAAAATAGTATCAGGCGAAATCCCGGCTTATAAAGTGGCCGAGGATGCGGATTGTCTGGCTTTTCTCGACATTAGCCCATTAACAAGAGGGCATGTGTTGGTTATCCCCAAGCAGGAGGTAGACTATATATTTGACCTCGATGATGATGCTTATACAGGCTTGATGCTATTCGCGAAGAAAGTCGCACTAAGTATCAGGAAAGTTATCCCCTGCGAGCGTGTCGGTATCACCGTTATGGGGCTGGAGGTACCTCACGCCCATGTTCATCTCATACCTATGAATTCCATGGGGGATATGAACTTTGCTTCAGCCAAACTTAGCTTTTCCAAAGAGGAAATGGAATATACTGCTCAGTCTATCGCGGCTGAATTCGCCGGATAAGTGCCGCTGCTGCAAAACTAGCTAACATATTCCGGCGGGTTATTTCTTTCTCGCCGGATTGTCTTTGACAAACGCTTCCCACCCTGAATAAGATTTTTTACCCGGTTCGCTCATATTGCGCTGGAACGAATGGCATACAGCTACCGCAAGACCATCTGTTGCATCCAGATATTGTGGAGTTTCTGTGAATTTTAAAAGGCGTTGAAGCATGGAAGCAACCTGTTCCTTGCCCGCATTTCCGTTACCGGTTATCGACTGTTTGATCTTACGTGGAGAGTACTCAAAGATAGGGATGTCCCTCGATAGAGCGGCGGCGATTGCAACCCCCTGCGCCCTCCCCAGTTTAAGCAAAACCTGAACATTTTTACCGTAGAACGGTGCTTCAATAGCCAGACAATCCGGTTTATATTGGTCTATCAAAGAAACCGTCTTCTCAAATATTCTCTTAAGCTTCAGGGGATGGTCATCCAGATGATCCATTTTTACAACCCCCAGGCTGACGAGCCCTACATTTCCCTTTATTTCCTGCACCAGGCCATATCCCATAATTGCCGTTCCCGGGTCAATTCCCAGGATCAGACGTTCCTTAGCCTTTTCCTTTATTATCACAACGGCAATATTACAACTTTTATGGCGCTATCTTGAAATGGCGTCTAATATCAAGGAATTATCCGACGCAATTGATCAAATTGGGCTATGGTTCTCAACTTTTCCGTAACATTGCACCATACATTAAATCGCTTTGAATCAAACTGGCAAAAAAGCAATAAGCATCATCCTGAAGTTTTCTGTGCTGATCCTTGCGGCGGTATTCATTACCCACAAGCTGAACGACAACAGCAACCTGCGCGATTTCCAGATGCTTACTGCAAAACTGCAAAGCTGGCAAGTCTACTCGGCTATGACGGTGCTTTTCATTCTCATGTTGTTAAACTGGTTCCTTGAATCGCTTAAATGGAAATATTTGGTAGATAGGGTCGAACGGATAAGCCTGTGGAAATCCATAGAGTCAGTTTTTTGCGGTTTAACATGGGCCATCTTCACCCCTAACCGGATTGGAGAATACGGCGGAAGGATATTCTTTCTTTCGCCCCGGAAGCGTGTTTTTGGTGCCATTGCTATGGGCGTGGGTGCAGTCGGACAAATGGTGATTACCAATGTTCTGGGCTCTTTCGCTATTCTTTGGTTTATCTGGCGTTTTACTGATGCCAGCACGTGGGTGTTGTATGCGCTCTTCTTCCTGACGACGATATTTTCTCTGTTCTTTTTATTGTTCTATTTCAACATTCGTCTCCTGATAGGCTTGTTAACCAGCATATCCTTTCTAAAGCGATTTAAGAAGTTTATAATGGTATTAGCTCGTTATAATAAGAGAGACCTTATAGTCGTCTTCAATTATTCCCTGGCTAGATTTGCAGTATTTACCACTCAATATTGTGTCGTCATACTATTGCTGATTCCTGAAATTCCATTTTTCAGCATGGTCATGATGATTCTGATTTTGTTCTTTATCCAATCAGCGTTGCCTTCTCTCGACCTTCTGGACGTTGGTGTCAGGGCAATGACCGCAACATATTTCTTTAGTTTTATCACTCATCACGAAGTCGCAATTATGGCCTCAACCGCTTGTATTTGGCTGGTTAACCTTATCATTCCGGCCATCCTGGGATCCGTCTTCGTATTTAAGCTTAATTTCTTTGGTACTGCTCGTAATTAAAACCCTGACTCTGGCGCTGACATGCATATATGTATCAGTGATATTTTTTCTTCGGAAAGGATGGTCTTCTATTCCCGTATTCCGGCCGGTAGAAGGTATTTTGAAAACGAAGGTGAGCATCCTGATTGCTGCAAGGAATGAAGAAAGCAAGATAGCACTGACGATCGAGGATATACTGGCGCAATCCTATCCCCCGGAACTTATCGAATTGATCATCGTAGATGATCATTCTACAGATCGTACATCTGATATCGTTCTTTCCTACAAAGACAAAGGTGTCCGCCTCATCCGTCTCAACGAAAAAGAAAAGTTAAACTCGTATAAAAAGAAGGCCATTGCCGAGGCCATCAATCTTGCATCCGGAGAGCTGATTTTTACAACAGACGCAGATTGCCGGATGAAAGCAGATTGGATAAAAACGGTAGTGAGTTACTATCAGGAAACTGATAGTAAGCTTATCTCCTCACCAGTGGTATATCATCAGGAGAAAAGTTTCTTCGAAAGGCTTCAAACTCTGGAATTTCTTTACCTTATCGGCTTAGGGGCTTCCTCTATCGGAAACAAGATGCCCTCTACCTGCAACGGAGCTAATCTGGCCTATCGTAAAGACGTTTTTCTGGAACTGGGTGGATTCAAAGGTATTGACGAGCTGGCATCGGGAGATGACGAGCTTTTTCTTCACAAAGTCGCGTCCCGTTATCCGGATAGAATCGGGTTTTGTAAGTCTACCGATGCTATCGTATATACCGATGCCAAGGAAAACCTGCCTGAATTTATCAGTCAGCGAAAAAGATGGGCGTCCAAAAGTACCAAGTATAAGGATAAGAAAATTGTGGCACTGGGCGTTGCTATATGGCTCTTTAACCTCACGATCTTTGCAAATGTGCTGGCTGGATTGTACCTTGCAGATCTTTGGATTCTAGCTCTCGTCGCAATAACGCTGAAGTATATTTCGGAAATGTTTTTTCTTAATCCGGTCACAGCCTTCGCAAAAAGATCTGAGCTTATGATATATCTGCCACTACTTACGGTCATCCATATCGTTTACATCGTTTATATTGGAATAGCAGGAAACTCAGGTAAGTATATATGGAAAGGAAGATTAGTTCGTTAAACGATAGTACGTTATTATCTGCAGATTACACAGTGAAAGAGGAAAGGCATAGCGAGCGTCAGCCAGACATAGATTTGGTCCAAATGCTGTTGAAAAGACAGGCTGAGCTTAATTCGTTGCTCGAAATTACATTGGCCATCAACAAGAATAGCGACTCATCGGTATTGTACGAAATGCTGGAAGTGGTTCTGCGTACTAATCTTAATGTCGGAAGCATGATGATGATGGTCAAGCAGGACAAACGGTTCGCATGTGTTTCACGCTTTGGTGTGCCAGTAGAAAGCCTTGCTGAAACCCAGAGTATGTGTGCCACCCTTGCCCCACTTAAAACCATTTCGTCTCTCAACGACTTCACCGATCCTTCTCTTCAACGGTTTAACTACTTCGTACCGGTCAGACATAAAAACAGCACGCTTGCCTTCGTATTAATCGGCGATTTTAACGCGGTGCCTGAATTGCTCAGCCATGAGCTGAATTTTATTCAGACGCTTATTAACGTCGTAGTCGTCGGTCTGGAGAATAAAAAGCTCTTTAGAGAACGCGTTCACAGAGAAAGGCTTCAAAGAGATATCGAGCTGGCGGGCGAAGTTCAGAATATGCTCGTTCCTCTGACTCTTCCCGAAAGTGAATTCTTTGATATCTCCGCAACCTATCTTCCTCACCAGAGTATTGGCGGTGATTATTTCGACTTTATCCGGTTGGACGAAGATGAATTCATCTGGTGTATAGCAGATGTTTCAGGGAAAGGGATCTCTGCGGCTTTGCTTATGGCTAATCTGCAGGCTAGCCTCCGTGCCTGGACTTCTGTTGAACGTGATTTGGCAACTATTATTCGCAAGCTTAACGAGGTGGTTACTAAAAATACCAACGGAGAGCGATTCATTACACTTTTTCTGGGCCGGTATAATATACGGACAAGGAATATGGAGTATGTTAATGCCGGGCATAATGCACCTTTGCTTGTTGTCGATGGCACGGTGTCGTCCCTCAAGTCCGGAACAACTTTATTAGGAGTCTTTGATCAGCTGCCATTTGTGAATATAGGGAAACAGAAAATCTCTGAAAATACCTTAATATTTAATTATACCGACGGTTTGATCGAAAGCTTCGAAGAAGATATCTTTATCACCGAAGAGGAATTGTCCTCCATTCTGCTGAGAAATGGTCAGGAAAGGCCAGAAATAATAAATCGGGGCGTATTAATCGATATTCAGTTGTCTAAGATGGCAAAAATGAATTCAGATGATATAACTTTGCTGACATTAAAAATTCATTAGAAAATGTTGTTGCCTTATTATCAGGATGTATTTGTCGAAGCGGGATGTGATGAGGCGGGGCGGGGATGCCTGGCAGGGCCGGTATTTGCTGCCGCGGTCATTTTGCCGAGGGATTTTTCGCACAATATACTCACAGACTCCAAGCAATTGAAGGCAGAAGAAAGAGACGAACTGAGAGTCTTCATCGAAAACAATGCGCTGGCCTGGGCGGTGGCAGAAGTCGATCACGAAGAGATCGACCGTATCAACATCCTCAACGCATCTTTCCTCGCCATGCACAAAGCACTGGATAGCTTAAGTATTCGCCCTGAACATGTGCTGGTCGACGGCAACCGGTTCAAAAAATACTGTGAACTTCCTCATACATGCGTGGTAAAGGGCGACGGGAAATATTTCTCCATAGCAGCAGCCTCTATTCTGGCCAAAACATATCGCGATGAATTTATGCAGCGGATCGCAGGTCTCCATCCTGAGTACGAATGGCATTCTAATAAAGGTTATCCAACGATAAAGCACCGGAACGCCGTGCTTAAGCATGGATTTTCACCTTACCATCGGAAAACATTTCGCGTAACTGACCCCCAATTGGACCTTTTTCAGCCCTCGAATGCTGATGTTGAGCTCGTATAGTCCTTTCTTAGGCGGAATGTCCTTGAAT
Source organism: Arcticibacter pallidicorallinus (assembly GCF_003002875.1). Classification (GTDB taxonomy): domain Bacteria; phylum Bacteroidota; class Bacteroidia; order Sphingobacteriales; family Sphingobacteriaceae; genus Arcticibacter; species Arcticibacter pallidicorallinus. Next base: position 123,573 of record NZ_PVTH01000003.1, on the reverse strand, counting down.
GTTGTCAGCATATTTCTATTTTTGTCAAATGCGAGTTGATTCTAGGTCTCTGCACATTCAATAACCCCTCATATAGTTGTAATTTTATGAAAGATATCGCCTTATTGGAAAAACATATTGCTCTGGGAGCCAAAATAGTTCCATTTGCCGGATTCAATATGCCCGTTCAGTATGAAGGGATCAATGCAGAACATGCTGCTGTAAGAAATGGTGTTGGCGTGTTTGATGTCAGCCACATGGGCGAGTTTATCCTGAAAGGAAAGGGAGCCCTGGACCTCATTCAGCGTGTTACATCCAACGATGCGTCTAAACTAACCGACGGAAAGGTTCAATACAGTTACCTTCCAAATGAGGACGGGGGAATTGTAGATGATCTTCTGGTGTACCGTATCGACGAAATTACATACCTCCTTGTTGTAAATGCGTCCAATATCGACAAAGATCTTCGTTGGATTCAGAAACACAACGAGTTTGATGTAGACATTAAGGATATTTCCGGCCGTACATCATTACTTGCAGTCCAGGGTCCCAAGGCGACTACTGTCTTGCAGCAGCTGACCGAGGTCGACCTGTCTTCCATGGAGTATTATTCCTTTAAGAAGGGAACCTTTGCCGGTGTGGAAAATGTGCTGATCTCAGCAACAGGTTACACCGGAGCAGGTGGCTTCGAGCTATATTTCGACAATGAACATGCAGTTCAAATCTGGGACGCTATTTTTGAAGCCGGAAAAGATAGCAATATCAAACCTATCGGGCTGGGTGCACGCGATACATTGCGTCTTGAAAAGGGCTTCTGCCTCTATGGAAATGATATTGATGACACTACCTCTCCTCTGGAAGCAGGTCTTGGCTGGATCACAAAGTTCTCCACCAAGTTCATCAATTACGAAGCGCTTGAAGCTCAGAAGAAAGCCGGCATTAAGAAAAAACTTGTAGGCTTTGAGATGATTGAGCGAGGTATTCCGCGCCACGATTATCCTATTACCAACGAAGGCGGGGAGGCAATTGGCCGGGTTACCTCAGGTACACAGTCGCCAACACTCCAAAAGGCGATAGGAATGGGTTATGTCGACATCGCTTTTGCTGAACCGGGGACTGAAATTTTTATTGCCATCCGTAATACCAATGTCAAGGCGCGTGTTATTAAATTCCCTTTTGTATAAAAATATTGAAAACTCAAGAATCCGATAAACAAGGCAGATTGAATGTAGAAGTCTGCCTCACTCCAGCTTTACTCCCTTTATACGATATTGAAAACAGTATCGTTGTGGTAATAGACATTTTCCGGGCAACTTCATCCATCTGTTATGGAATAGAAAACGGTGCTGATGCAATTATTCCGGTTTCCCATGTTGAGGAATGCGCTGCTTATCAGGTCAGTGGATGTCTTCTCGCTGCTGAACGCGATGGGAAGGTAGTGGAAGGTTTTGACTTTGGCAACTCTCCCTTTTCGTATGTCGCTGAAAAAGTACAGGGCAAAACGATAGTGCTGACCACTACAAACGGTACGCATGCTATACAGCTTTCCCGTAGTGCAAAGCAAATCCTTATAGGGTCATTCTTCAACCTTACAGCTCTGGCCGACTATCTGGCCAGCACCAGTCAGAACGTTCTTCTGGTATGTGCCGGATGGAAGAATAAGTTCAATCTTGAAGATACCATATTCGCTGGTGCAATGGTCAACAAGCTAAGGCCCGCAGCATATACTCCCGACGACTCATCCATTGCCGCCGAGGATCTGTACCTTCTGGCAAAGGACGACTTGCGTGGCTACCTGAAAAAGACATCACATAGTGAGCGCTTAATGAAACTTGGAATCGAAGCAGATATTTCCTTTTGCCTGAATACCGATATCACTACTGCTATCCCGGTGCTGGATGGAGATAAACTGATAAAGCTCAAATAAGCTCAGTCTTATATTAGCTTACTATTGTTTTTATGACGATCCGCATCCCGGATCGTTTTTTTTTGCAGGTTCTTTTCCAATGCTTCCGTAAGGTTAATACCCGTTTGATTAGCCAGACAGATCAGCACAAAAAGAACATCAGCCATCTCATCTCCCAGGTCAACCGCTTTATCCGATTCTTTGAATGACTGCTCACCATAGCGGCGCGACATGATTCTCGCTACTTCACCGACCTCTTCCATGAGGATCGCCGTGTTCGTTAGCTCATTAAAATAACGAATTCCGGTCGTCTTTATCCAGTCGTCGACCAGTGCCTGCGCTTCTTCAATCTTCATATTCTTAGTGATTGTCTCTATCTTGTGTATCCATTACGATCGTAACCGGACCATCATTCACCAAACTTATTTTCATATCGGCACCAAAGATGCCTGCTGCTGTTGGGGTGCCGGTCAGTCCGGAAAGTTCCGCCTTCATCTTTTCATATAAGGGGATTGCAATCTCAGGCTTTGCAGCACGGGTGAATCCCGGCCGATTTCCTTTCTTCGTCGACGCAAACAACGTAAATTGCGAGATAAGCAATATAGACCCTTTGATGTCAAGCAGTGATCGGTTCATCTTGCCCTCTTCATCACTGAAGACACGCATATTGACTATCTTCTGAGCCAGCCAGCTGATGTCTGCAGCAGTATCAGTTTCCTCCACTCCCAATAATACCAGCAGACCTTGCTGAACAGAACCTGTTATCGCTCCGTCAACTGTACATGAAGCTTCCGTTACACGTTGAATAACTGCCCGCATTAGCTTCTGGTGTCGTGGTTGTGAAAAATGCTCAGGTAGCTTTCATAACGTGAAAGCTCTATCTCGTTGTTCTCGACTGCTTCGAGTACCGAGCATCCGGGCTCATTGATATGCCGGCAATTGTTAAACCTGCATTCATTCATGCGGTTGCGCATCTCCGGAAAGAAATGTCCCAGTTCTCCCTTGTCAATGTCAATAACTCCCAGCTCTCGTATTCCGGGAGAATCGATCAGATATCCACCACCCGGAATGGGATGCATCTCCGCAAAGGTGGTCGTATGCTTACCTTGGTCACTCCAATCTGATATCTCTCCTGTTTTGAGGCTCATGCCAGGTATCAATGTATTGATTAGTGTCGATTTGCCAACGCCCGAATGCCCTGAGAAAAGGCTGACCTTATCTTTCAGCAGTCCTTCTATAATGTGAAGGTTCGTTCCTTCAAGAGCCGAGACTTCATAGCAGGGATACCCGATACTGGTGTATATATGCTGGTATTCAGCTAGTATTTCCATACCTTCTTCGCTGAAAAGGTCGAGCTTATTGAAGATTAGCTTGGCCGGAATATCATAAGCCTCCGCCGTCACCAGGAACCGATCGATGAAGCCGAGCGATGTCCGCGGCGAGGCTAACGTAACCACCAGAAATGCCTGATCCAGGTTTGCTGCAATAATTTGCGCCTGCTTTGACAAATTCACCGATTTTCGGATGATATAGTTCTTTCGGGGAAGGAGCTTATTAATGATACCGGTGTTCTGCTCCGGTTCCATCTCAATATCTACCCGGTCGCCAACCGCAATCGGGTTGGTAGTCTGTATATCCTTCGTTCTGAACTTTCCCTTGATACGACAGTCTACAATACTTCCCATATCGGTCGCAACCTGATACCAACTTCCCGTAGACTTAATAACTAATCCTTGCATAAAGCTGTAAATTTAAGAATTGCATATAAACCCGTCGCTCCTTATAACATAATTATGTCTATAATTGATTTTTTGTTAAAAAAAGTGCCAGTCTCTTGGTTTTATTGATATTAACTGCGTATTTTAGACACACAAAATGAATATACTTATCTATACCATTTTTATCACGACTACTACCATCACGCTAATATGGCCTGGAGGAAGATCGGTTATGGTATAACTTAAACATATAAAAGAAACCATACAAGCGCCTTCCTCCGATAAGGGGAAGGCGCTTCTGTTTATAAAAAAAACGAATAAATGAAGGTCCTTAAATTTGGCGGTACTTCCGTAGGCTCAGAAAAAAGTATAAGCGCCATAATCGAAATTCTTAAACAGGAAACAGCAGATAACGGGTCTCCCGTCGTTGTACTCTCTGCCATGGGAGGGGTAACAAACCTTCTTTCTACGATGGCCAGTAAAGCCGCGTCCGGCGAAAGTTTTACACAATACCTTGCCGAGCTTCAGAACAGACATTTTGATGTCGTTAAAGCGCTCCTTGACGTTCCGCGTCAAAATCCGGTGTTCACCAGACTGAAGCTGTACTTCAATGAGCTGGAAGACATCCTACAAGGTATTTCAAGCCTGCGCGAACTCACGCCACGGATTAATGACCTTGTTTTAAGCTACGGTGAGCGCTGCTCCACATTGCTGGTAAGCAAAATTGCAGAGCAACACTTTGGAGAGGCAATTTTTGCTGATGCTACTGAGCTGGTCAGAACAGATAGCAACTTCGGACAGGCACACGTCAATACGTCGCTGTCTGAAATGCTCATTCGTGATTTTTACCAACAGCACACATCAAAACTTATTTTCGTTACCGGCTTTATCGCCAGCAACGAAGAAGGCAGGATAACCACTCTTGGACGTGGAGGAAGTGACTATACAGCCGCATTGATCGGTTCAGCACTTCATTGCGAAGCTATCGAGATCTGGACGGATGTTAATGGCATGATGACCGCAGACCCGCGTATGGTAAAGAAAGCCTTCCCTCTGGAAGAGTTATCTTATACCGAGGCTATGGAGCTATCCTATTTTGGGGCGAAGGTAATCTACCCTCCAACCATGATCCCAGCCTTTCTTAAGAAGATTCCTATCGTTATTCGTAATACTTTTCAACCGGAGTTCCCCGGGACAGTTATCCGCCATGATTGCCGGGATGCGAAGCACAACATCAAAGGAATATCTTCCATCAACGAAATCAGCCTGCTGAACCTCCAGGGCAGCGGAATGGTGGGCAAGGCAGGTTTTAGCGGAAGATTGTTTTCTTTGCTCGCACGCGAGCAGATCAACGTTATCCTCATTACTCAGTCGTCATCTGAGCATAGCATTACATTTGCCGTCAAGCCTTCAGATGCACTGAACGCCAGAAAGCTTATTGAGCGTGAGTTTGAACTCGAACTCGAAGCCAAAAAGATAGACCTTCCGGTAATCGAAGAATCACTTTCCATACTGGCGATCGTCGGTGAAAACATGAAGGAAACTCCCGGCATCTCCGGAACGCTCTTCCAGGCTCTTGGAAGGAACGGCGTTAACGTGAGAGCTATTGCTCAGGGTTCGTCCGAGTATAACATATCCGTGATCATATCACGTCATGACCTGGCAAAAGCTTTAAACGCTGTTCATGACGCGTTCTATACCGATCTTAAAAAGACCCTTAACGTATTCTGTCTGGGAACCGGCAATATAGGTAGAACCTTGTTCCGCCAAATAGGTGAACACCGGGATTTTCTTCAGAAGCAAAACGGCATACTGATCAAAGTGATCGGCATCAGTAATAGTCGCAAAATGGCTTTTAATGAAGAAGGCCTGAACCTCGAGAATTTGCAGGAGATCCTTTTTGAGTCTGGCGAAGATGCAGATCTTGACCTGTTTATATCCCGAATGAAGGAAATGAACCTCCCCAATGCGGTGTTTGTAGATAATACGGCAAGCGCTCTTCCCATCAGTCGCTATGCAGAAGTTTTCAGCTCCAATATCTCCGTCGTGACTTGTAATAAGATCGGAAACTCTTCTGATTATGCACAGTACCGTAATTTCAGGGATCTGGCGCATAAACACGGCGTTGACTTTTACTATGAAACGAACGTCGGTGCTGGCCTGCCAATCATCCGGACTTTGAAAGATCTAATGATGAGCGGAGACAGGGTAATCTGCATAGAAGCGATCCTCTCTGGTACTATATCCTTTATATTTAACAATTTCAAGGGTGAGACCAGCTTCCACGACGTCGTGAAGCTAGCACAGGAAAAAGGCTTCACGGAGCCCGATCCGCGTGATGACCTCAGCGGCATGGACTTCATGAGAAAAATGCTGATCCTCGCCCGTGACGCGGGACATGAACTCGAGCAAAGCGATATCCGTATACAGAATATCCTTCCGCAGTCGTGTCTGGACGCCCAGTCAGTTGACGAATTCTACGCAGAGCTTCTCGCGAATAATGACTACTTCGAGCAGATAAAGAAGGAGGCAGAAGCTAATGGGAAGGTACTCAGATATATCGGAAAGCTGGAAGACGGCAAGGTTGCTATTACTTTACAGATGGTGGATGACACTCACGCCTTCTATATGCTTTCGGGCAGTGACAATATCATTTCGTTTACCACAGACCGCTACAAAGACCGTCCCCTGGTTGTAAAAGGCCCTGGTGCAGGTGCTGAGGTAACAGCCGCCGGAGTATTTTCTGACATCGTTAACGTAGGAGCATAATGAAAGATTCTATCAAAGTTTTTGCCCCTGCGACCGTAGCAAATGTAGTATGCGGTTTTGATGTGCTCGGCTTCGCTGTCGATGCCCCTGGTGATGAAGTGATCATGCGCCGGAAAGCTGAACCTGGTGTGGTCATTACCAAAATCACAGGCGACGAGGGAAGGCTTCCTATGGAGGCTTCGAAAAATACGGTTAGTGCAAGCGTACAGGATTATCTCGCTCATATTGGTCGGCCGGACATAGGCGTGGAGATAGAGCTTCATAAAAAAATGCCTATTGGAAGCGGACTCGGATCAAGTTCCGCAAGTACGGTTGCCGGTTTATATGCTATCAACACTCTGCTGGATGAACCCTTGAGCCGCATGGATCTCGTTCCCTTCGCTATGAAAGGTGAAGAGCTGGCTTGTGGCTCCGGACACGCCGACAACGTGGCCCCTGCGCTCCTGGGAGGTTTTATCCTGATCCGCAGCTACGAGCCGCTGGACCTGATCAAACTGCCCTATCCCGAATCTTTGTATTGCGCCATCGTCTTTCCTGATGTAGATGTTCCTACCCGTGACGCAAGGCGGATGATCCGTGATAAGGTCTTCCTTAAAGACGCCGTGATCCAATGGGGAAATGTAGCGGGTCTGGTGTCTGGATTGTACACAAAAGATATCGACCTGATTGGGCGGAGTATGATCGATGTGCTGGTAGAGCCCGTACGTTCTATTCTGATACCTGATTTTTATAAGTTACGGGAAATAGCGATGGGTCTTGGTGCCGTTAGTTTTGGCATCTCCGGATCCGGTCCTTCGGTGTTTTCTTTTGCCAGGGACAAGGAAACTGCCGATAAGATCACCTCAGAAATAAAGAAGCACTTAAACGCCTTACAAATAGGATGTCAAACCTACGTGTCTCCCATCAATGGTGAAGGCCCGCGTATTTTAGATTAAGAGAAATGAAATTATATAGCACAAATAACCCTGACCTTACCGTTGATTTCAAGGAGGCGGTGTTCAACAGTATGCCGCAGGACAAGGGTCTTTATATGCCCGATACCATCAAGCCCTTAGATCCGGAGTTTTTTGAGAATATCGAAATGTGTTCTCTCGAGCAGATTGCGTTTACTGTAGCAAACCACATTCTCGACGGTGCTATACCTGCAGATGACCTGAAATCTATTGTGGCAGATGCAATAAACTTCCCGGCTCCGGTGGTAAAACTCGACGATGATACTTATGTTCTGGAACTATTCCACGGTCCTTCCCTAGCGTTCAAAGACTTCGGAGCACGCTTTATGAGTCGTGTGATGGGTTATTTTATGGAAGAGGGGGAGAAGATGCTTAATGTGCTGGTAGCAACTTCCGGTGATACCGGCGGGGCAGTTGCTTTAGGCTTCCTGGGCGTTGAGAATACACAGGTGACCATCTTATACCCGAAAGGTAAAGTAAGCCTTATACAAGAGCTGCAACTTACCACAAACGGCCAGAACATCCGCGCTGTTGAAGTAAACGGCACCTTTGATGATTGCCAGGCACTGGTTAAACAGGCCTTTACCGACAAGGATCTGAACGAGAAGTTCCGCCTCACTTCAGCAAATTCCATCAATATAGCGAGGCTCATCCCACAGACGTTCTATTACTTCAATGCCTACGCGCAATTAAAGCGCCAAGGTAAAACCGATATTATATTCTCTGTTCCAAGCGGTAATTTCGGCAACATAGGTGCAGGTCTGCTAGCATGGAAATTGGGACTTCCTGTAAAACAATTCATTGCGGCGACCAATATCAACGATACCGTTCCTCAGTTTCTGGAAACCGGCGTTTACGCTCCAAAGCCATCCGTAGCAACTTTATCGAATGCAATGGACGTAGGTAATCCAAGTAACTGGGTCAGGATTATGAACCTTTTTAACGACGACGCAGACTCTTTAAAAGAGGTGGTTACGGCTTATAGCTATGACGATGGTCAAACGGCTGATGCAGTCAACGTAATATTTGAAGATTACCAGTATGTAGTTTGTCCGCATACCGCCATTGCATGGATGGCAATCGGGCAGTATCGGTACGATTCCAGAGATAATATCAGTACAGCGGTTTTCCTGTCAACTGCTCACCCTTGCAAGTTTCCCGACGTTTACGAAGGCAAGATCAAAGATAGTGTTGTGATTCCTGATCAGGTTGAGGAACTGCTCGGTAAACCTAAGCAGTCTGTTGAACTGGGTGCAGATTTTGAAGCATTTAAGAATTACCTCCTGGAAGGTTAGTCCGTCCGGATACAAAGAAAAAAGGGGAGCTTGCATAATACACAAGCTTCCCTTTTTCGTACACTACACTTAGCCTCTTAGAGCCGCCGGCCGCCTAAAATATAGCCTCCGCAATTCGTCTCGTTGGCTCTGCATTACTCATGGTGTAATAATGAAGTACAGGCGCACCAAACGCCATCAGTTCCTTTGATTGATGTATCATCCACTCTATTCCACATTCCTTCACTGCCTTGTCGTTTGCACATGCTGAGACAGCATCGCTGAGATCTTCGGGAATATCGATATGAAATATCTTGGGAAGATTAATCAGCTGCTTCGCTGTAGTAATCGGCTTAAGGCCCGGAATAATCGGCACATGAATATCGTTTTCGCGGCACGTTCTGACGAAGTCAAAATACTTTTGATTATCGAAGAACATCTGCGTCACAATGAAATTTGCGCCCATCTCCACCTTCTTTTTCAGATAACCGAAATCCGTCTTCAGGTTAGGTGCTTCAAAATGTTTTTCCGGATATCCCGCCACACCGATGCAAAAATCAGTTCTGTTGGTATCGTAATTATCGTGCAGATATTTACCCTGGTTGAAGTTCGAGACCTGCTCCAGTAAGTCTGTTGCGTAAGCGTGCCCACCTGGAGTCGGAATGAAAGATGCATCCGCCTTACGTGCGTCACCACGTAATACCAGAACATTATCTATGCCCAGGAACTGCAGATCGATGAGAGCGTTCTCCGTCTCCTCTTTGGTAAAACCTCCGCAGATAAGATGTGGTACCGCGTCTACTTTGTAGCGGTTCATGATCGAAGCGCAAATAGCAACGGTTCCCGGACGCTTGCGATACGCAACCTGCTCCAGCAAACCGGTGGGGTGTTGCTTGTAGATATAGTCTTCTCTATGGTAGGTTACATCAATAAAAGGAGGGTTGAACTCCATTAGCGGATCTATGGTGTCATAAATCTGCTTTATTCCATTTCCTTTAACGGGAGGGATAAGTTCAAAAGAAAACAGCGTTTTTCCTGCGGCGTTTTCTATGTGTTCAGTGATTTTCATTCAGAGTGGTCTCTTTATCTTTCGAGCGGGAATAAGCCTTAAACATCTCCCTGCGCCGCTATCATATCTATATATTATCGAAGTGGTCCTTAATAGGCGAGATTAGGACTCAGCCATTTTTCCACCAGCTCCACCGTTTCGTTTCTTCGCGCGGCATAATCTTCTACCTGATCTTTGTTAATCTTTCCCAGACCGAAGTAGCGCGCCTCAGGATGCGAAAAGTAAAAACCACTCACTGATGATGCCGGATACATGGCGAAACTCTCCGTTAAATGGATCTCCGCATTCTTTTCCGCTTCCAGGAGATCAAACAGCGTGCGCTTCTCGGTATGATCCGGACAAGCCGGGTATCCCGGTGCCGGTCTGATTCCCTGATACTGTTCTTTGATCAGATCGGCGTTGGTGAGCTCCTCATCCTTCGCGTATCCCCAATATTCCCGTCTCACCAGCTCATGCATTCTTTCGGCGAATGCCTCAGCCAAACGGTCTGCCAGGGCTTTAACCATGATGCTGTTGTAATCGTCGTGAACCTTCTCAAATCGCTCAACCAGCTCGTCTGTCCCTATTCCTGCAGTTACAGCAAATCCACCGAAATAGTCTTTAACACCCGACTCTTTAGGCGCGATAAAGTCGGCCAGAGCATAATAAGGATCGTTCTTTACTTTCTCAGCCTGCTGCCTCAGAGTATATATCGTAGCTGTATTATCCGCAGCAAAGGTTCCTGTGCCCGATAGGTCAAGCACAATATCATCCCCGTCAGCATAAGCCGGCCAGAAGCCGATGACAGCCTTAGCTTTTAGCAATTTCTCGTCTATGATCTGCTTTAATAGAACCTGAGCATCATCAAACAAGATTTTTGCTTCCGGTCCTACGTTAGGATCATTGAAGATCTTCGGGTAGCTTCCCTTGAGTTCCCAGGTGTGGAAGAAAGGCGTCCAGTCAATGTAAGGAATAAGCTCTTCAAGCGGATAGTCCTCAAAAGTTTTCGTTCCTGTAAAAGCCGGTGCAGTTTGCACTACAGCGTTCAAATCGATCTTGAACTTATCTGCCCGCGCCTCTTCAATTGTCTTCAGCTTTTTGTCTGTACGTTTGTTCAGGTGTGCTTCTCTGGCTTTTGCATATTCATCCTTTATCTTTTGAATATACTCGTCCCTTGTCTCAGGGTTCATCAGGTTACTGCATACGGAGACGCTTCGTGAGGCATCAAGTACATGTATCGCACAGCCCGAATAGTTCGGAGCTACCTTCACAGCCGCATGAATGCGCGACGTTGTTGCGCCGCCAATCATCAGCGGCATGGTAAAGCCCTCGCGCTCCATCTCCTTGGCAAAATGCACCATCTCATCCAGAGAAGGCGTAATCAGTCCGCTAAGTCCGATGATATCAACATTTTCTTCTTTCGCTCTCTTCAAGATTTCCTGGGCCGGAACCATCACCCCCATGTCGATCACCTCAAAGTTGTTGCAGGCCAGTACCACGCCGACGATGTTCTTGCCGATATCGTGCACATCACCTTTTACAGTGGCCATCAAAATCTTTCCTGCGGAACTCGAGCTGGTATCCGAAGGATTCAGCAACTTCTCCTCTTCGATGAAGGGAAGGAGGTAGGCCACCGCTTTCTTCATTACGCGGGCCGATTTTACTACCTGAGGTAAGAACATCTTACCGGCGCCAAAGAGGTCACCTACGATGTTCATTCCGTCCATGAGCGGTCCCTCAATCACTTGTAGCGGGCGAGCGTAAGTTAGCCGCGCTTCCTCTACATCGTCATCGAGATATTCTGTTATACCCTTTACAAGGGCATGCGATAGGCGTTTTTCCACAGGTCCTTTACGCCACTCTTCGTCTTTCACAACTTCTTTTCCTTTAGCCTTCACCGTTTCGGCAAAGTCCACCAGGCGCTCCGTTGCGTCTTCTCTGCGGTTCAAAAGGACATCTTCCACTCTAACCAGCAATTCCTTGGGTATTTCCTCATACACCTCGAGCATCCCCGCGTTCACGATTCCCATGTCGAGGCCTGCCCTGATAGCATGGTATAGAAAAGCAGAGTGCATAGCCTCGCGAACCACATTGTTTCCTCTGAAGGAGAAGGATATATTGGATACCCCGCCGCTCACTTTTGCATAGGGAAGGTTTTCCTTGATCCAGCGTGTTGCGTTGATGAAATCGACGGCGTAATTATTATGTTCTTCCAGTCCGGTCGCTACCGTCAGGATGTTAGGGTCAAAAATAATGTCCTGAGGAGGAAAGCCTACCTGGTTTACCAGTATATCGTAGGAGCGCTTGCATATTTCGATTCGTCGTTCGTAGTTGTCTGCCTGCCCTTGTTCATCAAATGCCATCACCACAATTGCAGCTCCATATTTCATGATGGTTTGAGCACTGTGAATAAACTTTTCTTCTCCTTCTTTAAGCGAAATGGAGTTCACAATCCCTTTCCCCTGCAGACATTTCAATCCATTCTCGATGACCGTCCATTTAGACGAGTCGACCATTATAGGAAGCTTTGCGATATCCGGTTCAGAAGCGATCAAATTCAGGAAGCGGGTCATCGCAGCTTCCGAATCGAGCATTCCCTCGTCCATGTTCACATCAATAACCTGCGCGCCACCCTCAACCTGCTGCAGGGCTACGGCCAGAGCAGCTTCGTAATTACCGCTTAGAATAAGTTTCGAAAATTTAGGCGAACCGGTAATATTGGTACGCTCCCCGATGTTAACAAACATCGTGTCTGGCTTGATCGTTACGGGTTCCAGCCCGCTAAGACGCATATAAGGTTCAACTTGTGGTATCTTTCTGGGCGCAATCCTGGCAGCCTTCTCGGCAATACAGCCAATATGCTCCGGTGTCGTTCCACAACATCCTCCTACGATGTTCACAAAGCCGCTTTCTATAAAATCTTCCAGGAGGTGAGCTGTTTCATGAGCCGTTTCATCATAGGCGCCAAATTCATTTGGAAGTCCCGCGTTTGGATAGGCTGAAACATAACATGGCGCCTTGGCAGCAAGCTCCTCAATATGCGGCCTCATCTCTTTAGCCCCCAGCGCACAGTTCAGACCGATGCTGAGCAGGTTCGCATGTGTCAGTGAGTTCAGGAACCCCTCCACGGTCTGGCCAGACAGCGTTCTGCCGCTCGCATCGGTAATGGTACCCGAGATCATGATGTCGATCTTTCTTCCGATTAGCTGTTCGTATTCTTTAATAGCAAATATGGCCGCTTTGGCATTCAATGTATCGAAGATGGTTTCGATAAGCAGCACATCTGCACCTCCGTCGATCAATCCCCTGATCTGCTCGTCATACGCACCAACCAGATCATCAAAAGTCACCGCTCTGTATCCTGGATCATTGACATCCGGAGACATGGAAGCAGTACGGTTAGTAGGGCCGACGGCACCTGCAACGAACCGGGGTTTCTCCGGGTTGCGCATCGTAAACTCAGTAGCCACTTCTTTTGCAATTCTTGCCCCCTCAAAGCTGAGTTCGTAGGAGAGATCCTCCATCTTATAATCAGCCATGGAAATGCGCTGAGTACTAAACGTGTTGGTTTCGATAATATCGGCACCGGATTCGAGGTACTCCGCATGTATGGCTTTGATAATGTCAGGACGGGTAAGGTTCAGCAAGTCATTGTTTCCCTTTACGTCGCAAGGGTGATTTTTAAAGCGCTCACCACGAAAATCTTCCTCCGTGAGTGCGTAGCGTTGGATCATAGTCCCCATTGCTCCGTCGATCACGAGAATGCGTTTCTCTAATTCTTTCCTGATATCCATGTTGTATTTAGCATTAAGCAGGCATGCCTGCATAAAGCTTATTTGAGAAAGATCCTTCGGATTCTGTCATTAACTTATCTTTTCCCTTATTTCTTTGAATAAAATCGAGATAGAATGTAGCACCTTGTAAGCACAGGTTGCTAAGACTTCGCAGGGTCTACTCCCTCCGTCTTTCTTTATAAGCACCGCAAAAATGCGATATAATTCGGTCAAAAGCAAATGCTTGCTAAAAGGATACTAAAGTTAACTAATCAAGTCGCTTACTTAGCTGGTCTTCAATTCTGGCGAAGAGCTGTTGGGGGTTGAGTGTGCGCCATGGGAGGTTATCCAATGCACCGCCAAAGTTGATATAATAATCGATATTGTTTTTCTTAAACTCCTCAATTACATGCTCACGAAAATTAATGGCTGCGATCCATCCATCCTCTACGTCCTGAAACCATTCTTCGTAATACAAATCGTCGGATGAATGGAAGTTCAGAATGTTTTCGCCCAGTAATATGAATTTATTAATCCCCTCACGCATCATGATTTCGATGATCTCCCGCTTAAGAAGCATAATATCATTGTAGATGGTGTCATTCCATTCGCCAATGAACTCTATGACAGCGAAGTTGCGATCATAGTCGACATACAAGATCTTCAGATATAGCGTCTGGGATCCAAAATAATCCCATTGCGGGTGTATGAAATAGTTGTAGATCTTTTTATCGAACTCAAACTCACTGTACTCTGTCTGATAGAACGGTGAAAGCTCATCCTCAGCAGCTACATAATCATCCCGCCAGCGATAAAATGGTTCTATTTCGTGCATGTTGAGGTAGTCGTTTTATGTTTTCCTATTGATAGCAGAGGCAAATATAAGGCCATTTCTTTTGAACCGTATGAAGGCCGGGTAGAATTTGATCAGAAATTGATTTTCTATCATCGTTCTTTCGGAGTAGTCCTGGCTCCGGTTTTGCTTCGGCCTGTGGTCGGCTTTTGTTCGCTTTTTTCGAAGCTGGTACGACGTTGGTACGGAGTTCGTACGGTCTTAATAGGTTCTTGGCAAAGGGGTGATCGACGAATCTCTCGCCCTGATATAGCTCCAAAAACTATTTAAAAAGAGGTCTGAAAGTTGACAATCCAAGTGTTAATTTAGCATCGAAATTATCACGCATTGTCTACTAGGAAAAATTTGTTAATAGCTGCCTGTTATTCGGGTGCGCTGGTGTTAGGAATGATTTTGGGCCCCAAGTTTCATAAGGAGGATCTGAACTCCAGAAATGGCTCATTCAAAATTTTCCAGTCGGCAGGGGATGGAGGTAAAGTTGAGCAGGTTCTGAATATTATCAGAGAAAACTATGTAGACCCTATAAAGATTGATACGCTGCAGAACCTGGCTATCGATGAGATTCTCAATAACCTTGATCCGCATTCGGCATACCTTCCGCCCGTCGAAGCCCGTATGTTTAGCGACGACATGGAGGGTAATTACAATGGTATCGGTATTGAGTATCAACTGTTAAATGACACCTTAATCATCACCCATATTAACAAAACCGGACCAGCGTCGAAAGTGGGTTTGCAGAGCGGTGATCAGATTGTTAAGATCGAAGACCAGAATATTGCAGGTGTTGGTATGAAGCCACCCGGCATTGTGAAGTTAATTCGCGGACGACAGAGTACGCTGGTGAGGCTAACTGTAAGGCGTTATGGTTCAAATGAAGATCTAATCTTTAAAGTTCCACGTGAAAAAGTAACGGTTAGCAGTATCGACGTTTCTTATCTGATCAGCAATCGCATAGGCTATATCAAGATCAGTAAGTTCGGGGCGAAGACAGATGAGGATTTTCTCACTGAGTTGAGGCGCCTGAAGAAGCAGGGTATGCAGGGCCTGATAGTGGATCTTCGCGGCAATGGCGGAGGATACCTGAATGCAGCGACTGCTCTGGCCGATCAGTTCCTTGGAGATCAGGAGTTGATCGTTTACACGCAGGGGGAACACGAGCCGCGCACGGATTATTTTGCTACAGACGCGGGAGATTATGAGAAAGGGAAATTGGTCGTGCTGATAGACGAAGGCACGGCATCAGCAAGTGAGATCATCGCGGGGGCGCTTCAAGACCTGGATAGGGCAACTGTCGTCGGACGCCGTTCCTTCGGCAAAGGATTGGTCCAGGAACAGTTTAATTTCGGAGACGGATCGGCACTAAATCTGACGGTAGCGAGATATTACACGCCATCGGGCAGATCCATTCAAAAGCCCTACACGCGTGGGAAAATAGAGTACTTCAAAGAGATTTCAAACCGGATCAAGAACGGCGAGCTGGTATTTGATCAGAAACATCTCATGGACAGCCTTTATGCCACCAAAGACAAAAATTATAAAACGGCTTCGGGAAGAGTAGTGTTTGGAGGAGGCGGTGTGATGCCGGATATCTATGTGCCGATTGATACTGTTGGACATACGCCCCTGTATTATTCATTAAGCAGCAATGCTGTATTGAATGAGCTTGTGTACAGCTATCTGATTAAACAGGCCAGACCTGGAAGTTTGAGAGACCTTCTGGATGAGTTCAGTCTGAGTAGCAGTCATTATAAGCAGCTACAGGCACTTGCGGCTAAAAGAAAGATCTCATTCACTCAGAAAGAGTTTGAAGAGGCGAGAGAAGTCATTATGCTTGATATCAGGGCACTGTTAGCTCGCTTCTATTTTGGTGAAGATGCTTATTACCGGGTTCTGAATGAAACGGATAGTATGATCGAAAGGTCAGTAGCTGTATTGAAATAAACCTGAGTTACTTTCTCTTCGGTGCTGAGATGGTATCAATCTCAAATTCAACACTATCATCCAGACTGAGTTCGAGGTTTAAAAGAGAATCTGCAATTCTGACTGTTTCGAGGGAGTCCTGGAGTTCGATATCTCTCTTGCTGCCTGTCGCACATCCTGCGATTTGCAGGATGAACGATAAGCATAGCAAGCCTGTTAGCTTGAATTTCATTTTATTTCTGTCTGAAAAATATCTGTATAGGAACTCCCGTAAAGTCAAAGTTCTCGCGCAGTTTGTTTTCCAGGAACCGTTTGTACGGGTCTTTGATGTATTGCGGCAGGTTACAGAAGAAAGCGAACATAGGTGAGCTTGCCTGAATCTGTGTGATGTATTTAATTTTGATGTGCTTTCCTTTTAACGCCGGCGGCGGGTTGTTCTCGATGATCGGAAGCATGACATCGTTTAGTTTCGATGTAGAGATCTTTTTGGTTTTGTTCTCGTAAACCGCAGTGGCGGCTTCCAAAGCTTTGAAGATACGTTGTTTCTCGATTACGGATGTAAAGATGATCGGCACGTCAGTGAAAGGGGCCAGGCGCTCTTTAATGGTTTCCTCGAACACTTTAGTGGTCTTGTGATTTTTTTCAATCAAATCCCACTTATTGATCAGGATTACGATGCCTTTCTTGTTCTTCTCAGCCAAATGGAAGATGTTGATATCCTGAGACTCAATGCCGTCAACGGCGTCAATCATCAGAATGTTTACATCAGCTTCTTCAATTGCTTTGATCGTTCTCATCACCGAATAGAACTCAATATTCTCTTTCACCTTGGTTTTCTTACGAAGGCCGGCAGTGTCAATCAGCATAAACTCATGGCCAAACTGATTGTAATGAATATGAATGGAATCACGTGTGGTACCCGCTATAGGGGTAACGATGTTCCTGTCTTTTCCGATCAGGGCATTAATTAGCGATGATTTCCCAACGTTAGGGCGACCCACGATGGTAAACTTAGGCAGTGTGCTGGCTTCTTCCTGAAGTTCCTGGAAATGGCTTACCACTTCGTCCAGAAGTTCACCAGTACCCGAGCCGGTCATGGAGGAGATACAATAGATATCACCCAGTCCAAGACTGTAAAAAATATGCGATTCGTTAATCAGTGCGTTATTGTCAACCTTATTTGCTACTACCAGCACCGGCTTTTTGCTTCGGCGAAGGATATCGGCGATGCTGTCGTCCAGATCGGTTATTCCGGTGGTTACGTCCACCATAAAGAGAATTACTGTGGCCTCTTCGATGGCGATCATTACCTGTTCGCGGATGGCTGCTTCGAAGACGTCTTCTGAATGCGCCACGTATCCGCCTGTATCTACTACTGTGAAGGGTTTCCCGATCCATTCTGCCAATCCGTAATGGCGGTCTCTTGTCACGCCGCTCATATCATCAACAATCGCTTTACGGGTTTCCGTCAGGCGATTGTATAAAGTTGATTTTCCAACGTTTGGACGTCCTACTATGGCTACTATATTGCTCATTATTATTTGTATTTCAGATCTGTATTTCCGTTAACAGTCTGTTTGTGTGCCGGTAAAGATAAGCCATTTGTGGCTTATGTGCTTTTTTAATCTTCGTAACCGAATCTCTTGAGGTAGTTTTTGCGGTTGCGCCAATCTGGAATTACCTTAACGAACATTTGCAAAAACACCTTCTTCTGGATAAATTCTTCGATGTCACGTCGTGCATAGGTTCCCACTTTTTTAAGCATCTCGCCGCCTTTTCCGATGAGGATGTTCTTTTGAGAATCGCGCTCCACCATGATTTCGACGCTGATCCTGTCCATCTTTTCCTCCTCCTTGTACTCGGTAACGATTACCTCCGTACTGTAGGGGATCTCCTGTGCGTAAAGGGTGAAAATCTTTTCTCTGATGATTTCGGAAACAAAGAAGCGCTGGTTGCGGTCGGTCAACGTATCCTTGTCGTAATAGGGAGGATGCTCGGGCAGGTTCTGGATGATATAATCCATTACGCCGGCTACATTATGTTCATGAAGGGCAGATACGGCAAAGATTGCGCTTGGATTCAGTTCCTGTTTCCAGTACTCAATTTTCGGGAATACATACTCCTGCTGCGATTTGTCAATCTTGTTGATGATTACCGCTACAGGAGACTGGGTGTTCTTTAACTTCTCTATTACGTCAGACTCGTCGTGGCGCTCATTGATGTCTGTGACAAATAAAATGATGTCCGCATCTACCAACGAATCGTTAACTGCGCCCATCATGCTTTCCTGCAAACCATAGGCTGGCTTGATAACTCCGGGGGTATCCGAAAACACGATCTGGTACTCTGGTTCGTTAACAATACCCAGGATCCGGTGTCTGGTGGTTTGGGCTTTGGGTGTAATGATAGACATCTTCTCACCAACGAGGGCATTCATCAATGTTGACTTCCCTGCATTTGGCTTCCCAATTATGCTTACAAATCCGGCTTTATGTGACATGAAATATTTTTTAAAAAAGATTTGGACTGCAAAGAAACGAAATATATCTTTGCAGTCCAATTCAAACAGTGCTGGAAGTTATTCTTCAAAGCTAAAACAGAAGAAAAAGCTGTTGCTAGTTGAAAAAAATAGTGCGGGGTGGAGCAGTTGGTAGCTCGTCGGGCTCATAACCCGAAGGTCATCAGTTCGAGTCTGGTCCCCGCTACCTGAAGTAAGCAGTAAGATTTATCTTTAGCTTAGCTTGAATGGTCCATTCGTCTAGGGGTTAGGACGCCAGATTTTCATTCTGGTAACAGGGGTTCGATTCCCCTATGGACTACAACACGTGAAGCTTGAAAAAGTGGATCAAGGTAAGGAGGATCAGCGATGATTATCCGGACATAAAACAGTGCGGGGTGGAGCAGTTGGTAGCTCGTCGGGCTCATAACCCGAAGGTCATCAGTTCGAGTCTGGTCCCCGCTACCAAAGAAAGCATGGCAGCAATGTTAGTCGCTTTTAATGGCCCGCTCGTCTACCGGTTAGGACGCCAGATTTTCATTCTGGAAATAGGGGTTCGATTCCCCTGCGGGCTACGGAAGGGAAAGAGGTTTAAAGAACTTCTTTCCCTTTTTTTATGTCGTAATTTCGCTTAATCAGCAAGATGGCGTCCGCTACGCATCGTTTCACTGTTGTAAGTATAACGCAGAAATTGCCGTCTTTGTACGCCATGGAAAAGATAGTTTGAAAAGCACTTTTTTATGTTTTTCACCCACTATATTCGAACAAATTCAATGAATATGAGTGTAGAATTTCATCCGGATAATCCTATTGTTAGGCTCTGCATGCAGGGTATGCGTTTAGAAGAACAGGGAAAACTTGAAGAAGCGGCCATTCATTTCCTCCAGGGCTGGGACGAAGCTACTAATGACTTTGAAAGATTTCTTATCGCCTGGTTTAATGCCCGGGTTCAGCTTAAAGCTTCCCAAAGAATTGCTTGGTATGAGAAAGCCCTGGAGCTTGCAGAAGCGGTTGGAGACGACGCTGTTCAGAGCGCCTTTCCTTCGCTGCACAACAATTTGTCCAAATGTTATGAGGAAGTAGGTGATCCAGAAAAAGCAGCCATGCATCAGGAGCTGGCCACAGCGTCTGTAAGTCAACCTGCCGACAAAGGGCCGTTTTATCATGGCACCAAAGCCCAACTCAATATTGGCGATTTACTGACTGCCGGCCGGATTTCCAATTATCAGTCAGACTTGCTGATGAATCATATTTACTTCACCGCCCTGCCTAACGGAGCAGGCCTTGCTGCTGCGCTTTCGCCAGGTGAAGGCCCGGAGCGCGTGTACATTGTAGAACCTATGGGCAATTTTGAGGACGATCCCAACGTAACCAACTTGAAATTTCCCGGCAATCCAACTCGTTCCTACCGAAGCACCGAACCTCTGAAGATTATTGGGGAAGCGACAACATGGCAAAGAACAACACCAGAACAAATACAGCGGATTCGCGACAGATTTGCGGGGAAGAAAGATGACATTATTAATTGATGATTGTTATTATCAAATTATTTACCTGCCAAGCGTTTCAGGTCTTTGATAACATGGTTCGAGATTTTCCCTGCGGACTACTTGATGGGATAAGTTCAATTGTATGAACTTATCCCATTTTTTTTGTGTGCTATTGCTAATCAGTAAATAGCCACGTTATTTAATGATTTCATATTGAATAGGTTTGAAGGAGTAATTGTTGGATTGCTCCGCTGAGCATGCGGTCAGTCCTACAATGAGGTCCATTGTCGCCTCAAAAAGCACATAGTCTCCGGCTTTACTTTGAGGAGGGTCTACTGATAAGGTTCCGTCAGCTGCGAATTGTACATTCATAAAGATGTTGAAGGCTGTTGGAATATCATCTGGCTGTATTCCGAATTGCGAAAGATTGGTGTACAGGTTTTCAAAACAGCTGGGATGGTAATTCGGATTGTTGTAAAGTATTTCGAAGGTTTCCGCACTGCAGGGTGCTAATAGAAAATCGTTACGACCATTCGTGTCTTCAACTATTTTCATCATCTTGTGACTTCTGTTACTCCACAAATGGTGTCCCTGTGTGATCAGGATGGTATTTTCAAAATCTAACGTCTTGCCAGACGAGATCTTTTCACGGATATCGTCTGCGTTAAATAGTACCATGTCGCTCACCTGTTCGCCTTGCGGATCGATAACCTTCAACAAGCTTCCCTTTTTTAAGGTAAAAGCTGCTCCTGTTTGTTTCTCTATAGTATAAATCATGTTTTTAATGATGGTGAAATGGGCATTTCCAGCTAGAGTCCACTTTTCTTCCACTGTACTGTGGAGCTTCTAAGCCTTGACCGTGATCAGTAAGCATCGGATTGATACTGCCATCGAAAGCGACTTCACGGTCCCGAATTACCTTCTTCATTTTCTCGTATAGGCCCAGTTCTCTTAGTTTTTCGAATTGCTGATGAAGATTAAAGGCCATTGCAGTCCTGCTGAATTGCCGTGATTTCCTACTGGCGTGCGGATGAAGTCCAACGATGAAGAAAGCGGATCCATTGAAACTGAAGCTAAAGCTAGGGTCTTCGGGGTTCTTGCTCACTGCCTCGTCCCATTGCGAATCTTTATCTACATCATATAATTTCTGAAGCTGCAGCCAGAGCTTTTGTTCAAAATTAACCTCAGAATCAGCTTCATCGTCGAAGACCGCAATCATCGTCATGTAATTGCTATCGCTCGATAAGGTCTCCTGGATATATTTTTTAAGATCTTCCGCTAAACGGAGCGTAGTATCAGGGTCACCCATTTTGCCATAAGTTCCTAAACGGTAATGGCTGGTGTGTAATGCTGATTTCGCTCCTACACAGGGGTAATCTATCGCGTCAATTCTCTGGGTGAATTCCTGATTAATATCTCGTACTTGCTGTTCGGGATATTGTGCTGCCTCGTCTGGCCTGAAGTAGCTTTGCTGTTGTTTACGTTTGTCCATAGTATTATTCATTCTCTGAATGAAGTTGGTAGATGTAATACCTACAACTATGTCTTATCGATTTTGTTTATCTTTTGAACTTATGAAGCCGTGCCCCCTCTCGCTTCAATACAGAAATGGATAATTAAACTTGTCTCTTACAAGCTATAATCACTAACTTTCGTTCTATTAGAAGATACGCTGCGGTAACGAACCTAAATTCCAAACTTCCAATGTTTACTATTTTTTGCAATAGCTTCTGGCTGAAACGGTTTTTGCTGGCCCTTGCGTTCTGCTTTAGTATGTCTGTACGAGGGAGAGAAGTGAATTACAATTTCAAGCACTATACAATAAACGAAGGGCTTTCACAAAATACGGTTCTCTGTTTGCTTGAAGATAAGGACGGAGTGATCTGGATGGGCACAGCAGATGGGCTGAATAAATTTGACGGTTATGATTTTACGCACTATAAGCACCAGTTCCGTCATGCGGGCGGCATATCAAACAATCAGATAAATGCGTTATATGAAGCTAAAAACGGTGATATCTGGGTTGGAACCGCAGACGGCCTGAATGTATTCAACAAGCGTACTGAAAAGTTTACCCGGCTATCTACAACGGTAAGGCGCACGGTTACATCAAACGACTTTATAACGTCGATATATGAAGATTCTAAAGGTCGTGTCTGGCTGACAAGCCAGGAGGGCTTGAAGCTTTATGATCCGGGAAGAAAGACATTCAGTGTCTACCCTTACCTGTCAAACCGTCGCGCAGATCGCTTGATGGAAGATGCACAGGGTATATTGTGGATAAGTGTCGACAAAGATTTGAGAAGGTTTGATCCTGCCTCAAAGCGGTATCTCCCATTGCCGTCTATTCTGGAAAGAGACTCGTCGTTGCGGAATTCCTTCGTGCGCGTGCTTACAAGAGACAAAGAAAATAAAATATGGATAGGAACGGAGGCGGCGGGGCTGTTTGTTTATGATGCAAGGACGAATACCCTGGAACGTTTCCGAAGCGACAAAGCAGATCCTGCGAGCCTTCCTGCAGATATTATTCGAGAGATTTTTTTTACCAGGGAAAACAAGGTGCTGATCGGTACCCGTGACGGCCTGAGCGTATTTGACAGTAACACGAAGACGTTTGCCAACTATAAGAACGACAGATTCGATCCCAATTCGCTTAGTCAGAATTCCATAAGAGATATTTTGCAGGACAGGGCCGGGAATATATGGCTGGCTACCTTTGGAGGGGGAGTAAACCTGGTGGCGGCGGGCAATGGTATGTTTAACTACCTCGGCGCGCGAACTCCCAACAAAGAGGGCTTAAGTTATAGAATGGTAAGTTCGATTGCCGACGCTCAGGATGGCGCGCTATGGATCGGTACAGAAGGGGGAGGTTTGAACTATTGGGACCGTAAAAATGCAACCTTTAAAACTTTCGCCTTACCGCAGATTAGCTCCAACATCGGTGCCAATACAATTAAATGTATCTATTCTGAAAAAGGGAATTTGTGGCTTGGTACTGTAAATGGGTTGTATTTTATGGACACCAGTACAGGCAATCTGCGGAAAGTTGAGCTTCCAGTCCGGAACAGGGAGATCGTTTCCATAGTTAGAATTAAAGATGAATTGTGGTTAGCGACAAATGGGTCTGGCTTAGTTTCACTGAGCGATGGCGGCAAAACACGAACCTTTACGATAAATGCCGGCGATGAAAATAGCCTTACAAGAAACAATGTATTTAAACTATTAAAAGATGACGCAGATAATTTGTGGGTGGCTACGAACAAGGGGCTTAACTACTTCGACGGAAAGAAATTTATACAATATCATGTACAGGAAAACAACCCCTACAGCCTAACTAACAGCGCCATCTCCACGGTGTTTATCGATTCAAGAAAGCGGGTCTGGATAGGTACGAGGGGAGGTGGACTGAACTTGTTTGACAAATCTAAGAATAGGTTCTATGTAGTCGATCATAGATACGGTCTCGCTAATGATGCTATCCAGTCGATTGAAGAAGACAAAAGAGGGAATTTGTGGGTTAGTACTAATAAGGGCTTATCCAGGATCACTATCAGTGGTCGTCCGCCTTTCAACAAAACGGCGATATCCATTTCCAATTATTTCGTCGAAGACGGCTTGCAAAGTAACCAGTTTATGCCTAACGCCAGCCATAAAACTGAGGGAGGGGAATTATTTTTTGGAGGAATAAACGGCTTAACGTACTTTCAGCCAGAGGATATCGAACGCAATACCTATAAGCCGCCGGTCATATTAACAGAATTTTTGATAAGAAATATACCCGTAATATCCTACGGAGAGGATTCACCGTTAAAGCGATCTATAAACGAAACGGACGAAATAACACTGCAGTATGACCAGGTTTTCATATCGCTGAAATTTGCTGCGCTTAACTATGTAAATCCGTCAAAGAATAAATACGCATATAAGCTGGAAGGTTTGAAGCGCGACGGCGACTGGCATTATGTAGACAACCAGCGTATTGCTACTTATACGAATCTGGCTGCGGGAACTTATATTTTTAAAGTAAAGGCAAGTAATAACGATGGACTTTGGAACGAGTCGTCTAAAACACTTAAAATAATTGTGTTGCCGCCCTGGTGGAAGACCTGGTGGGCGTATCTGTTGTATATAGTGGTCATTGCGGGTATACTCTATTTCTATTACTACAGCTCGCTAAAAACAGCCAAGTTGAAAAATCAACTAAATTATGAGCACCTGATCCGGGAAAAAGACAATGAGCTTTATCAGCGGAAGCTGAACTTCTTTACTAATATCTCCCATGAAATCAAAACGCCTCTGACGCTGATTTTGGCGCCTTTAGAAAAGCTGTTAAGTCTTAACGAAGGAAATAACCGATTGAGGCAGCAGTTGCAGTTGATGAAAGGCAATGGCGAGCGATTAATGAAGCTTGTACACCAACTGCTTGACTTCAGAAAGTTTGACAGTGGAAATATGAATTTGCAAGTTGCGGAAAGCAATCTGGTAAACTTCATTAAAGAAGTAGTGGCAGCGTTTGAGGGTTACGCGGGTCATCTGGGTATAAGTCTTCGTGTAGAAGCTGAGAAAAGAGTCATTAAAGCATGGTTTGATCGCGATAAGTTCGAGAAAGTGCTTTATAACTTACTTTCTAACTCGATGAAGTTTACCAAGGCAGGCGGTTCCATCACTATCAGGGTTAAACAAACCGAGGCGAACGATCAGAATCAAGGATTTGCCATAGTTGAAGTAGAAGATAATGGGACAGGAATAGCGCCTGAAAATTTGGGACATATCTTCGAGCCATTTAAGCACTATGACGAGGATGGAGCCAATTTGCAGGGCTCTGGTCTCGGGCTTGCTTTTACGAAGATGCTTGTTGAACTTCATCATGGAGAGATTTTGGTGGAAAGCACCCAGCGGGGCGGAGGGCAAGAGGGAAGGACCTGTTTTATTGTTAAGATCCCGTTGGGACGGAGACATTTTGATGATAAAGTGATTGCGCCTGATTATGCTGACAGTGAAGCCATAGGCGGCTATCTGGATGCCGAGGAACCAGCAGGCACCCGGGAACTTCTGGAAAAGCGCACAAAGGATGTTTTGGAAAAACTGGAATTGAGGCCTATTATGTTAATTGTCGAAGATAACAAGGATGTGATGAACTTCTTGAAGGAGCATTTTGAAGAGAAATTTGACGTTGAAACCGCTTTTGATGGACGGGAAGGCGTGGATAAAGCGGTAGCGAGTTCTCCGGACATCATTATTAGCGATGTGATGATGCCGGTGATGAGCGGAACGATGTTGTGCAGTACTTTAAAGACGGATAACCGGACCAGTCACATACCGATCATCCTGCTGACCGCCCGTAGCCAGACTGCGAATACATTGGAGGGGTTGGAGACAGGGGCAGATGATTACATTACCAAGCCGTTTAACATCAGTATTGTGGAAGCGAAAGTCTGGAACTTATTGGAGCAGCGACGTCTGTTGCGGGAGCGTTATAAGAAAGAGATCACCCTACAGCCGCAGAACCTGGCGATCACCTCTCCGGATGAGGTATTCTTGTCCAAGGTGATGACATATATTGAGGCGAATATATCCGAGCCGGGGTTGAATGTAGAGGATCTGGCGAAAGAAGTTTATATGAGTCGTACTACTTTGTACCGGAAGATAAAAGCGCTTACTAATCAGACTACGGTGGAGTTTATCCGGGCGGTTCGACTCAAGCGGGCTGCACAACTGTTAAAGACTAATAACTACGGTGTTAGTGAAATAGCTTATATGACCGGCTTTACAGACATTGACTATTTTAGAAAGTGTTTCAAAGAGCAATTCAAAAAAACGCCTACTGAATATTTAAACGAGGATAAAGGAGGTGCTTAACGAGGTGTTTGTAAATTAAAAAGCCCGCTTACGCGGGCTTCTCAATTATAGACACAGAACAAAGAGGACCGAGGGGAAACCTCCTCGTATTTTTTAATAGCCCGGGTTCTGCACGAAGCTCGGGTTGGTATCCATCTCAGTCTGGCGGATCGGGAACCAATAGTTGCGTTCGTAAAAAACGTGTTGACCATTAGTGGCAATAGGTTCTTCACTGTACTGATAAGTATCGGTCGATTTAACTACATCCGCTGCGCCCGACTTCGTTATCTTCATAGCGGTCATCAGTACATTTTGATTTTCTATAGCGGTCTTTGTGCGGCGTACATCGTAGTAGCGATGGCTTTCGAACGCGAATTCAACTTGTCGTTCGTTCAGGATCACCTCGCGCATTTTTTCTTTGCTCATGCCGGGTTCCAGGCCATACATTCCATTGCTTCCTGCCCGTATCCCTGCCCGCTCACGAATTCTTTTCAGGGCTTCATAAGTTGCAGCGATATCCCCGGTTTCGTTTTTAGCCTCGGCATAATTCATCAACACCTCCGCATAGCGAATTAACGGCCATACCCGTTGGAAGCTTCCTGAATTACTGTTTACGGTTGAGTCCATCATTTTCCTCCAATAATAGCCTGTAAACCATGCGCTATTATTAATTCCGTCAGTAGGAGCACCGTTGTAGGTATAAACGGGTTTTTGGCTGGATCCGGAACTTGCTCTCCAGAGTGTACCGTTGAATATCACGGTATAGTGCAATCTTGGGTCGCGGTTCTGATATGGTTTAGCGGGATCATAAGCTGGATCTTCGGCGGTAGGCTTTCCGTTTATGGTACCGAATGCTTTTACCAGATTATGGGAAGGTGCAGATTCCGTACGTGAGGTACCGGTTGATTGAGGGAGAAATCTGCTTTCCAGTCGTTTATTTCCTCCGGTAACGCGCATACCCGGTAGAAGGAATTCCTCTTTAAGCGGTTTTCCATCTGCATCTGTACCTATAGCCCGTCTGCGGGTATAGATTTCTGCGAAGCCATAGCCAGGGGCAGCCTTGATACTGCTGCCGCTGCCGATAGTATGTCTGACGTGGAGACCATATCCATGGGCATCGGCCACATCGAGGGCATCTTTTGCAGCGTCTGCTGCCTCTCTCCATCGCTGTTCGCTATATGACTCGTATCCGGCCACAGCTCTTTGCTCCGGAGAGTTACCTATATTTCCGCCATTGGTAAGTGGGCTCGCGGCATAGAGGAGTATCCTTGATTTCAAGGCTTTTGCTGCTACGCTGGTAATGCGACCGTAGTTTTGAGAATTTTGAGAGGGAACGAGCTCTTTTTCAATAGCTTCCAGTTCACTTACCATGTATTTGACGCAATCGTCATAAGAGCTTCGTGGGGTGTCGAAAACATCTGTTGCTTCCAAAATCCTATCGCCCAATAATGGTACGCCACCAAATCCCTTCACTAAAAGGTGGTAATACCAGGCTCTCAGAAATCTTGCTTCAGCTTTCGAACTTCTCTTCAGGCTCTCTGAAAAGGGAGAGCTATCCACGTTAGCCAGGAATATGTTTACGGCTCTAATATTAGAATACGACTTTTGCCAGGTGTTTTGATAGGGATGATTTCCCTGTCCGTTAGCCGGGCTTAGTGCTCCTAAAGCAAGAACAGTATTGGGTTGATTCAACCCTCCCAGGCGATGGTTGCTTTCATCGGCGGCATCTGCAAGACTCACTGAAATGGAGTAGTGGCGCTCGATGGAAAAGTCGAGTGCGATGTCTGAGTAAATTCCAAACAGGAAATCACTTGTTCGTGTACTGTCTGCAAACGTGGTTTCCAGGTTAAGATCTGTATTGGGCTTTGCATCCAGGATGTCCTGTTTCTTACAGGAATATGCCTGAAGCACTATGGTAAAAAAGATGAGTGCCTTAATTGAATTTTTCATATTGTATTGATTATACGAATGTTAGTATGCATTGCTGCTTAAAATGCAACCTGAACTCCCAGATTATAAATCTTCTGCTGAGGATAAAAGTCTTCACCGGTTGATCTTTCCTGGTTTTCGGGGTCTATGTCATAGATGTTCTTAGCTTTTAAGCTCCAGGTCAGCAAGTTGTAGCCGTTTACATATATCCTGGCTGATCCAAGGCCCACCTTGCCCACAAGATCTTTAGGGAGCGTGTAGGCAATTTCTGCTGTTTTGATCCTCAGATAATCACTTCGTCTCGACCAGAACGTTGATATGTTGCTCAGCGTAGTAAGGGAGCTGATGTTGGACACCGTACTTAACCTTGGAAAGCTTGGGTTTACAGCGTTCTGAGGCGTCCAGGCATCTTTATGGATTTCCCTGAAATTGTTCGACATTACGACAACCGACTCGTTACGGGCGCTAAGGGAGAAGTTCAGGGCACTTTGAGCAGTAACGCTAAAGCTGAAGTTCTTGTAACTGGCACCCAGCGTTAGACCCAGAATGGTGTTGGGAAGGTTTGCATAAGGCATTACGGACATATCGTCGGCGGTTATGAGTCCATCACCGTTTAGATCGCTATATTTTAAGTCGCCGGCAAAGACCTGTCCCGTCGCTGGTTTTGCAATCGTAGCATCAGCAATGTCTGCTTTAGTGTAGAAGCCGAGGAATTCATAGCCCAATTCACTGCCTATGGATTGTCCGGTTAAGGTTTTCCATGGGTATGCCTTGAGGGGTTCATCAAAGAACACGCGTTTATTTTTAGAGACGGAAACATTACCGCTTACATTGTAACTCAGTTCGTTCACTCTGCCATTGTATGTGATCTGGGTTTCAAAACCGCGGTTTCTTACCTTACCTATGTTGGCGGGTGGAAGCTGGGAGCTGATTCCTGATGCCGCAGAAACTTGTCGCTCCTGCAAAATGTCGTAACGATATCTGCTGTATACATCAGCAACAACATTGAGGGCGCCCTTGAACATTCTGAGTTCCACACCGATATTACTTTGTCGTTCCTTTTCCCAGGTGACGATATTTCCCAATGTACTCTCCCGGATCCCGGTGATTGCTGTTGGAGTATCGCCCAGGCTGTAGTTAAAAGAACTTTCTCCTGTTCCTGTTGCTGACCTGTTATAGGTTGGAAGGTATACATAATCGAAACCACCACTCAGGTTGTCACTTCCGGTCAGACCGTAAGAACCTCTGATTTTAAGCAGGTCGACAAACTTGATACGGTCTTTAAAGAATGGCTCTTCAGAGATATTCCATCCTGCAGATACGGCCGGGAATAGTGAGTAGCGCTCAGCCTGAGAGAACTTGCTCGTACCGTTATAACCCGCGTTCAGCTCAAGCAAATATTTGCTCTTATAATCATACCCTAAACGGAAGGTGTATCCTTCAAACACGTCGGGAACGTTGGCTCCGGAAATATCGTTCAGGTAATTGTAAAGCCCGAGCGCGTATATGCGGTGCTTGCTCCCGAAAGTACGGTCATAGTTTAAGGAAGCCTGCCAGTTTAATTTACGTGTACCCGCATTATTGGAGTTACTCAGATTAGGGAGCGTTGTGCGGTATATATTGGTGTTCAGAATGGTGTAGGAGCCTGTTTGCGAATCATAGGAATAAGCCGGGAAGTCGCGTCCGTCGGTTCCGTTTCTGGTAAGGCTCCGGGTGAAGCCGCCATAGCCATTATAGCCGACTACTCCTTTTACAGAGAGCCCCTGCGTGATGAAGTCTAACTTTTGTGTGGCCCTGAAGTTAGCAGTCAGGTCATTTCTGAACTCACGCACATAACCGTATTCGGCTAAGCGACCAACAATGTTATTCAGGGTGTTTCCTGGATTTATTCCATAACTGCCGTCAGGATTGTATATCGGATAAGCCCATGGTGCCAGCTGGTTCATGTCGCTTATTTCGAAAAATACGTTATCATGGTTGGCCCTGCCCCGGTTATTTGGTGAGTTGCGTTCGGAGAAGTTACCGGAAAGATCGAGGTTCAGCGTCAGCGATTTGCTCGGCTGCACATCCAGGTTGGAGCGGAAATTGTAGCGCTTATAATAGTAATTGCTGTTCATTCCTGACTTCTGGGAAAAATCTTTAATAAGCCCATCCTGTCCTAAGTAACCTGCGGAAATAAAGTATTTCGCTTTTTCCATACCACCCTGCACGTTGATGTTGCTCCTGTTCTGGAGACTAAAAGGTTTGATCAATTCATCTGTCCAGTCGACATTAGGATATCTGTAAGGATCTGTACCGTTTTTGAAAGCCGCGATTGCTTCATCAGAGAACGCTGTTCTTGACGGTGCTATTCCTAAAGCGATATCATTATTTACGGCCTGATTGAACAGCAATGCGGATTCGTAAGAATCAAGATATTCGGGTACATAGCTGGGTTGCTGAAGACTGGTCTCCGAACGAACGGTGATCTGAGCTTTGCCGGCTTTACCTCTTCTGGTCGTGATTACGATGACGCCATTGGCTCCTCTAATACCATAAACCGCCGTCGTAGATGCATCTTTAAGCACCGTGAAGGTTTCTATCTGGTCGGGGTCTATGTCGGCAATATTTCCTGCGTATTCCAGATCGTCGACAATAACGAGCGGTGCGCCGCTACCGTTTGTGGTGCTAAGGCCACGTACAAGTATTTTTGCGCCGTCACCGCCGGGGCGGCCTGATTGCTGCTGTGTAATCACCCCAGGTACGCGTCCGATAAGCGAGTTTTGTAAGCTTGCGGAGGGACTTTGTCTTAGGTTATCTCCCGAAATTGCACTTACGGCACCGGTATTGGTAAGTTTCTTTTGTGTTCCATAGCCGATCACGATCACTTCCTCCAATCCCTTAGCATCGGGCATCATCGTCAGGTTGATCTCCGTCCGACCTGCTATCCTCACTTCCTGAGACAGATATCCGATGTAGGTAAACGTAAGTATACCCAGGTTCTCTTTGTCCAAGACCAGCCTGTACTTCCCTTCGAGGTTGGTTACGGTGCCCCTGGAGGTGGAGCCTTTCTGGTAAATGGAAACGCCGGGAAGCGGTCCATCGCTGTCTTTTATAGTACCCGTAATAACCTGCTGCTGAGCCCAGGACAGGCTGCATATAAGCAGAAGGCATGCACTTATTAAATATTTTTTCATGATTCGATAATTACCAGCCTGAATTTTGAACAAGGTTTGAGTTTTTTAAGATTTCACTGTCAGGAATTGGATAGAAGTACATCTTCGGATCGGCGAAGGCAATATCCGTGACCTTCACTTTCTCGAAAGAAAGGGCAGATGCACCTTTAGTGATTTTTATTCCCGTTAGTGGCTGATTTAATGCGTCTTTAGCCATCTTCCAGCGTCTGAGATCCCAGAAGCGATGTTCTTCGAACGCCAGTTCGATCCGTCGTTCATTATGAATAGCCTGCCGCATCTCTTCTTTGGTCAATACATTCTTCAGTCCGAAAGAATAGCCTGACTGGTTTCCTTTGGCTATGCCCGCTCTTAGTCTCAGGTCATAAAGAACTTGATAAACGGAAGCATCGGGCGCTTCCAGATACTCATTTCTAGCTTCAGCATAGCTCAGTAAAATATCGGCATAGCGGAAGATCGGATAGTTGTGGGGGCTGTTGCCATATTGAGAGGCTGTTTCAAAATTCCCCAGAAACTTGCGAAGGTAATACCCGGTAGTGGTTTGCCGGGTAGTATTATTGGGCTTGTCCTTTCCGCCTTCAAATGTTTCGATCGGTCTCTTGAGCCATTCTGCGCCGTTGAAAAGTACGGTCTGTGCTAAGCGGGGATCGCGGTTGGAGTAGGGATCTTGTTCGTTATAAAGAGAAGCCGCCTCTGAAATTGGTCGCCCGTTTGCTGCCGGGAAAGCATCAACCAGATTCTGAGTAGGGTTTGTACGTCCGCTGGCAAGGTTAGGGTTACTATAACCTACCGGGCCGTTATTTGTCTCCAGATCCTTGTTGTCGGCACCCAGGTGAGCCAGTATTACCTCGGAATTTCTTCTGCTCAGGAATACCTGGTTAGCTTTGAAGTTAGCTGAAGATAACAGGGCAAACTTGCCTGCTGATCCGGCGATCAGTTCGTTGGCAGCTATAGCGGCTCTGTTCCAGCGTTCTTTGTCGAAGGAAGCATAGCCTTGTAATCGCTGTTGCGCCGCTGAGCCGCCGATGTTTCCACCGTTGTACAGTGGACTGGCTGCGTAGAGCAAGGTTCTGGACTTTAATGCCAGAACCGAGCCATTGGAAATTCTGCCATAGTCTGTTGACGGTACCGGGTCTTTTTGAACGGCATCTTTGATGGCGTCGCATTCAGAGACGATGTAATTGACACATTCCTCAAAGGAGCCGCGGCTGAAGTTGGTACGGTTATCAGGGTTTAATACCTCATCGGCTATTAGTGGGATTCCGCCATAGCGCTTAAGCAATTCGAAGTAAAACATTGCTCTTAAGAAACGTGCTTCTGCTTTCCAGGTATTTTTTATAGCATCGCTCACCGGTACTATGTCAATTTTGTTCAGAAAAAAGTTTACTTTTCTGATACCTTCGTAGTTTTTGCTCCAGGCATCATCCGGATTATTCGATACGCTCAGGAAGCCCTTAGTGAATATGTCTATTCCCGTGCCGGCTTGTGATGATATGGCATCATCGGTTGCTGCATCAAGAAAATTTCCGTCAATGCGGTTGAAACCATCGGGCAGCACGGAGTAGATATCGTTTAGATACATCTCGGCGTACCTTCCGTTTTTATCTGTGGAGTCAAAGGCGTAGTCTTCGGTAATCCTTTCGAGCGGGCCATCCTCCGGTTTTGAGCAACCTGTGAAACCTATTGACAGGGTTGCTGCTATACATGCTATGTACAAATTCTTCATCTTCATCACTCTAAAATTTAACATTGATGCCTGCATTGATCATTTTTTGAATAGGGTAAGAATTGTTATAATTCTCAGGGTCGGTATCGTCTAGTCCGCTGAACGTTAAAAGGTTTGTTCCGTTTATGAAAATGCGGGCCCCGGCGAGTTTGACTTTCTTAACGAGAGATGCCGGCAGCGTATACCCCAGTTCCACGCTTTTCAGGCGCAGGTAGTTGCCGGATCTGATCCAATACGTAGACGCGACATTATTGTTGAGGCTTTCGCCTGCAGATAGTCTTGGGTAGCTTGCTGTCGCGGCTGTTTCGGGAGTCCACCTGTTTAAATGATGCTCGAAAGCTTGTCCCTGCAATCCCTGGAACGCCCATACTGATGATCCGTTCAGATAGATATCCCGGTTGTGCACGCCCTGCAGCAGAGCGGAGAGATCTATACCTTTCCAGTTCATACCTAAGTTAAGGCCATAGTACACCAAAGGTCTGGTTGTAGTAATCGCGGTCTGATCGTTGACATCGATCACACCGTCGTCATTTAAATCAAGATATCTGATGTCGCCGGGACGGATACCTGTCGCGCTGGTTGTAGCACTATTGTCTATTTCAGCCTGATTTTGGTAGAGACCATCGGCAATATAGCCGAAACGTTGTCCTACAGGCATTCCTGTTCTCTGCTGATAGCTATACCTGCGGAAAACTTCGTCCTGGAAAACAACCTCTGATTGCAGGATGGATAGATTGGGTGCCAAGAAATAAGTAAGCTGACCTTTCTTATTTGCGTAGGTTAGATCAAATTCAAACCCTTTATAGCGGCTGATGCCTATATTCCGATCAGCATATCCAACACCATTGATGGCACTGTTATTCCCCATGCTTTGAAGAAGGTCGAAATACTTGTCGTTAAAGTAGTCGGCACTTAGCGATAGTGTATTTTTAAATAGGGAAGCGTCCAGTCCGATATTGAATTTATCGGCTTTTTCCCATGTCAGATAAGGATTCGCGAGAGTATTAAGGGCTATGCCGTCGACTGAATTGTGGGTGTCTCCGAAGCTATAGCCGCCCGTTGAATTGTAATACTGATTGTAGATGTAGTCAGTCGCGGTAAAGTTACCTACCCGTCCGTACGTTGTTCTAAGTTTAAGATTCTCCAACCAGTTTATGTCTCCCATAAACTGTTCTTTGCTTATGTTCCAACCTAAACCAACCGCAGGAAAGAAGCCAAAACCTTCGCCTGAGGGATATCTTTCTTTGGTGCCGTTGTAGGAAAACGCTACCTCTGCAAGATACTTCTCATCATAGTTGTAGGATCCCTTTCCGGAGATCCCGCGGACGTTATAAGGCAGATCCCGGTTGATATGGCGAAAATCGTTATTAAACAAAAGCTGCGCTGCGAGATTGTTCTTGCCGATACTCTTATCATAACCGAGAGCAGCTTCTAGATAAAATACGCGATTCTGGGATGTCGTAGAAACTGAATTGGCCTGATCACCGGGGTTATTAAAAGGGAAATAGCTGGTCATTCCGCCGGCATCGATATCCTCCCGGAAAAGCGGCACAGATTTACTTCTGTTAAAACTTTGAACCAGATAGCTGTTGATTGTAGCGGATGTTTTTACCCATAAGCCTTCTGTAAGCGCATCCAGCTTTCCCTTCAGAGCAAGGTCTATCCGGAAGTCTCTGGTTAAACCAGGGCGGTAGCCGGAGCTGTTGGTTTGGGCGAAAACATTGGAGCGGTAATTCTGGCTGGCTCCGTAGGATCCGTCAGAGTTGAAGATGGGATAGGCATTTGCGGGAGTATTGATTATATTGTCATACAGCGTTGATGTGGTCGCTCCCGGCTCATTTGAATCTTGCAGGCGGCCTATCAATCCCAATGTTGTAGTGATGTTTTTTGATAGATCGACAGACACGTTTGAGCGCAGGATATACCTCTTGTAATCTGAATTGGTATTGTAAACATTCTCATCAGTGGTTTTAAACGTCCCCGGCTGATTAAGATAATCCATGCTCACATAGTATTTTGCCGTAACGCTTCCACCAGACATTTCCAGGTTGTAGCGGCTATAGGCGGATTGTTTCTTCAATGCTTCTTTCTTCCAGTCGACATTTGGATATCGGATCGGATTGCTGCCCGACCGGTAGGCGTCTAAAGCCTCCGGTGTGAAGAACGCCGGTCGACCGTCATTGGCCAGCGCTTCGTTATAGAGCAGCGAATAGTTATAGGCATCTAAAGGATCCGGAAGATGGGTTGGCTGCGAAATACCGGCCAAAGCAGTAAAGGATATTCTTTGTGCTCCGGCGTGACCCTTCTTTGAAGTAATCAGTATTGCTCCATTTGCGCCTCTTATGCCTAGCATAGCAGTCGCCAGAGCATCTTTCAGCACCGTTACAGATTCTACCTGCTCGGGGTTGATCGATGAAAAGCTCTGAGGAACTCCGTCTAAGAGAACCAGCGGCGTTTGTCCTCTCAATGACAAAGTAAATCCGTCGTTACCCGGTTCACCGGAAGACTGGCTGGTTAGCAAACCTGCCAACCTCCCTGTAAAGGTTCCATATAAAGGCGATACAGTCGTCTTTCTAAGATCCTCGGTATAGATTTCGGAGACAGCCCCCAGATTTGTTGATTTGGGCTGTTTTGAATATAGGACGTTAAACGTACCCGGTGTCAGTCTGGTGGTATCTGTGATCTTTCCTGAAAGCTTTAAACTGTCTTTCAGTGTAGTATTTCGAGTAGCAGCGCTGCTCTTGGCGAAACCTGCAGGGACAGCCAATAGCAGGCATAGCGTTGCTATATGGACCTTGCGCAGGTGTTGCTTACATACAATTATTCCCATCTTATTTCTATTTAATTTTTGCGTGGTTAGTTGAGTCTGGTCCATTTCAAGTCGTCGAAGTAGATAAATCCGTCCGTTTCTGACTGCCAGTCGGGAGTACTCCCTCCCCTGAATGTTGCGAAGCTTAGTTTATTGATCAGACGCTTTGAGTCATTCGTGGTCCAGCGGATTGCTTTGTCAAGTACTGTGTTACCGTCAACTGAGAATTTAACTCTACCGTCAGTATTGGTTCCCGTATTGCTTTTTACATAGATTTTGATAGTATACCAAATGCCTTTTTCAATGCTTCCGGTAGAAGGGTAAGCGGTGTTGAATCCTGAGCCGCATTCATCCGGCATATCCTTATAATAGAGGTATGGCTTCAGTTTAACATCTCCGTTGCCTGACGTGTACCACATCATACGGGCACTACCCCCGTTGCCGTCATCTGCTTTATCACAGCCGGTATTGCCCTCCCCAATCCTTAATCCGAAACCCAGCTTTCCTCCTTTGCTCCAATCGAACTGGCTATGAAATTTGGCTTTAAACTCTACTTCGTATTCGCTTCCCTCATCGATATTTATATTGGCTACTATCCCTCCGGCAGATGAAAGCGCATTTTTCTCCAGTTTTACTCTCAGCGTTTTGCCTGAAATGATTGTTCGTTGCTCTTTCCATCCGGTGAGCGTTCCAAAATCTGCTGCCGCATTTACGTTAGAATAGGTCTGATCAGGATAGGCATCCCAGTTAAGGCTTTTTACTGAAAGGGGAGCTTTCGGCGCCTCAGGTGATTTTGTTCCTGTGGTGTCACCTCCGGAAATTGCCGGGGGCGCAGTTTCATCCGTCTTGCAAGAAGAGATTACAGCTATCAGCAAAAAAACGGAGCAGATATTTCTGATATTCGATTTATTCATTTTGTTAGGTTATAATGGTTATTGGTGCGCTACATTTTCTTTCTAATCTGAATGCCGTTTAATATTGCTTCTGATTTAATAGCATTAAAGTCGATGGTTATACCTTCATTATTATTGATAATTACATTGAATTTGGATGATACCGCATACTCAGGTCTTAATTCTTCTGTATTGCTGAAGTCAGAAAGTATTTTCTTACCGTTGATGAAAACATCGAATATGCGCTCGACGAAATCGTCTGCACTGTCTTTGTCGTTACCCAGGTTGTAAGCCAGTGCTTCCTTCCTTACGGCCGAGATGAGTTCGGCAAAGTGAAGCGTGACTTCGTAATCTCCATTCGGGACATCCAGTTTAAACTGCTCTATGCCGGTTCTCTGGGTGGCATAGACCGGATCCAGATCGGTACCCAGAATGTTCTTGTCTGAGCCATAGCTATGGCGTGTAGTATTGTTCATACTGAAAATCTTGCCGCCTTTATATCCCCAGCTTCCTGGCGTATATTCTTGTTCGGGTATCCAAACCTGAGCGGTGCTTTCATCAAAAAAGAAACGCTTGTCGCCCAGACTTACATTAAGCTCGTTAAACGGGAACTCTTTGCTTTTCAGGTTATGAGAAAGCAGCTTAAAGTTGATGTCCGCCTGATCTGTAATCTCCCCGTTGTTTGTAGTTGCTGTCAGACGATTCAACCCATTAGTAAACGGCACTATAAAACGCGCGATTCCCTGTTCGGTCGGTAAAGTTGCGACCGGCTTTCCGTTTATTTCAAGGGTAACATCTTTCTGATTGCTAAAGACCAGGACGGGCTGGTTGCAAAAAAGGTTGTTTTCTGACTCGATAAATCCTGTCCTGGTGGTCCATTCCTTACTGCCAATCTGGATATAGGGCGATGTAAGCAGATTCGCCTGATAGAAGCGATATCCATCTTTGGGCTTACGATCATGCGTTAGGATGCCTTTAGCATTAACATGTGGCGTAGATTCACCACGCTGCTCTGAACTGAACTCCGCCAGATTCCAGATCATTGCTGCAGCAACAAACGGGCGATCCATCATCTGTCTGAGATAAGACTGGTGATAAATATTTGCGTACTCCACCGTCTTATCAAAGCGTACAGGCGTAAAGCTGTGTAGACGGCTGTCGGCATCTGCACCATATTCTGTAACCAGCAGTGGCTTATTGGGAAGTTCCCTGTGATGTTTGTCCAGGAAATCTCCGAAGCCGTCCAATGTTCTGGAATACCAGCCTAAATAAAGATTCCAGCCAACAAGCATCGGTATGGTTGTAAGCTGTACCTTGTGGTATAGATCAAAAGCGCCGTGGTTTGGAATCATCGTATAGCGGTAAGGATCCTCTTTACGTGTAAGGTCTTCGAGCTGCTGTGCGAGTCTGGTAACCTTCTTGAAATATGCTTCCTGCTGCTCGGAACCTTTCTCATAGGGTGGTCTTAAGAGTACTTCGTTCATGTAAGCCCAGATAATCAGACTCGGGTGATTGAAGTTCTGTCTGATCATTTCGCGCTGTATGTTCAAAGCATTGGTTGCATAATCCTGAGTCTCTGTGATGTGATTTCCTGAAGGGGTTTCCACTGCTGCCAGAATCCCCAGACGGTCGCAAGCTTCCAGTACAGCCGGGTCTTGAGGATAGTGGGCTATACGCAGGAAGTTCCCTCCCATGTTCTTGAGGAGTTCTACATCACGAACATGCATGGCGTCGGGTAGGGCGTTACCCATCCCTTTGAAATCCTGATGGCGGCTGGCTCCAACAAGCTTTACATGTTTGCCGTTCAAGAAGAAGCCTTTTGCAGGATCGAACTTAAAATATCTGAATCCTAATGGATTGGATGTCTGATCGAGGATATCAGTCTTACCTGCTTCTGTAATAGTAGAAACTACGCGATACAGATAGGGGTTTTCAATAGACCATAAACGATGGCCTTTAATAGCTTTTAAGCCCTGCCTGAAGCTGATCTTCTGTCCGGCACCTGCTTTAAATGATCCTTTCAGCTCCTTAAATAGTTTGCCTTCAGCATCGAATATTTGATGACTGATCCATACGTTCTTTGTGGCTGTGGATTTATTCACAAATGCACCCTTTATATTGAGCTCGGCCGTATGGTCAGATACTTGTGGAGTAGTAATGAATATGCCACTGCTCGCATGATTATCCGCTTCGAAGTGGACTTTGTCAAATGCTCTTAAATAGACGTCCCGATAAACACCTCCAAAGAACGTATAGTCGCCGGATAAGGGCGGAATACCTTCGTTATGGCTGTTATTTACCTTTACCAGTATCTGATTTTCGGTATTACCTGAATTCGAGAACTTCAGATATTGGCTGATGGGAAAGGAGAAGAAGGTGTAACTGCCGGTATGCTTACCTACAGGGCGTCCGTTTATAAAGACTTCAGCAACCTGAGCTGCTCCTTCGAAATAGACATACACCTCCTTTTCCTTCCAGTCTGCCGGAAGATGGAGCGTTTTTTTATACCACGCATCACCACGGTAATAGCCCGGTTCATCATCTGCCACATCAAGCGAATTCCATGTGTGAGGCAGAGAGACCCGACTCCAGGCAGCCTCGGCTTTCGTTGTATCGCCTTTCTGAAAAAGCCAGTTACTGTTGATGGATTTTGAAGTTCTTTCCTGGGCTTGCAATCCGGAGGCCAGGAAAAAGTTGATTAGTAAGTAATAGATCAGATTCACTCTCATATCAGGCGAAGAAATATAGGTTAGTACTCAGGTTCATTCAGAAGATTCTTCAACTGAATGATATCAAATGTACCCTTCCTTGACAGAGCTGTTAAGGGGTGTTTCTTCCATTCTTACCAGATAATTGATGCAGGCCGGGGAATGGATAATTTGCCTTTTCTGCGCAGAAATCAGTGGATGACAGGTCGTTTCCAGGAAAACATCTTGTATCAAATGACGGGTATTTATGAAGAATTATTCGGTCTCGGCCGGGGGGCAAAGATCTATTTTTGTGAAGCCAATATACCAAAGCATCTACCGTAATAAACCAAACAAGGGAGATTCTTATCGTGCCGTAACTTCCTCCAATTAGATAAAAATGAAAAGAAGAGTATTCCTGATTTTTTTAGCTGTATTGAGCTCTTTCAACTGGGCGGGTGCTCAGCAACAAAAGCGTCTGACCTCTGACTGGGAGTTTTTAAAACAAGACCTGGGCGGAATATGGGAAGCCGTCAGACCGGTTGCAAAAGGAAGTTCTGAAGCTGTCCCGCTCTGGGAGCCTGTTACGCTTCCGCACAGTTTCAACGCAGAGGACGCCGTTGATCCGGATATGAATTATTACCAGGGACCTGGCTGGTACAGAACAAAACTGCCTCTCGAGAACCCCTATCCGGGCGGAAGGATTCTTCTGCATTTCGAAGGGGCAGGTCAGAAAACGGATGTTTATGTGTACACAACCAAAGTAGGTTCTCACACAGGGGGATATGACGAATGGACGGTAGACATAACCGATGCCGTGGCGCAATTCCAAAAGCTGGATGTTTTTAACAAGCAGTTCAAGGGTTC
Organism: Arcticibacter pallidicorallinus; assembly: GCF_003002875.1. Lineage (GTDB taxonomy): Bacteria > Bacteroidota > Bacteroidia > Sphingobacteriales > Sphingobacteriaceae > Arcticibacter > Arcticibacter pallidicorallinus. Next base: position 83,471 of record NZ_PVTH01000003.1, on the reverse strand, counting down.
TGTTCCCATCTCCATCCGTTCTGATAACTCACGGGACCTTGAAATGATCCCCTCGGATCTCAGTGATTTTAATCTCTATGGGGGAATCTACCGGTATTTAAATCTCGTCTATGCTCCTGCACTGAGTGTCGAAAGGCTATTCATAAAACCAGAGCTGAGGACGGATTTGAAAGCCGGGAAGATCGATGTTCGAGCCAGGTATTATGATCCCACTAGTCTGGCAGGCGCTGATATCACCGTCCGTCTGAAAGATCCGGACGGCAAGCTGCTCGCAACGGTAAAAAAAAGCCTGAAGTCTTTCGATGAGAAAGCATCAATTGCGGAGTTTTCTGTCAAGTCGCCTTTTTTATGGTCGCCGGATAAACCTCAGCTGTACACGGTAGAAACCGAACTTCTCTCAGCCGCGGGTAAACATATCCGGACCGAAAAAGTTGGTTTCCGCTCCTTTGAATTTAAAGAACACGGGCCTTTCATGCTGAACAACAAAAGAGTGTTGTTGAAAGGGACACACCGGCATGAGGATCATGCGGGTGTAGCCGCAGCGATGACGGAGGATATGATCCGCACTGAAATGCAGATGATGAAGGATATGGGTGTTAATTTTATCCGCCTCGGACATTACCAGCAATCTCCCATCGTACTGGACCTCTGCGATAGTCTCGGTATAATGGTGTGGGAGGAGATCCCATGGTGCAGAGGGGGCCTCGGCGGAGATATTTACAAAGATCAGGCGCGTCGGATGCTCACCAATATGATTGAGCAGCATTACAACCATCCATCTGTGATCATTTGGGGCTTAGGAAATGAGAATGACTGGCCCGGAGACTTCTCAGCATTTGACAAGGAAGCGATTCGCAGCTTTATGGCCGAGCTAAATGATTTATCACATCAGCTGGATCCCTCCAGAAAGACGGCCATCCGGAGATGCGACTTCTGTAAAGATATTGTTGACGTGTATTCGCCTTCCATTTGGGCCGGCTGGTACAGGGGCGTGTATACTGATTATAAAAAGGTTTCTGAAGAGGAAAACAAGCGGGTGAAACACTTTTTCCATGCTGAATGGGGTGGTGACAGTCATGCCCGCAGGCATTCCGAAGACCCTGATAATGCGCTTCGGAAAGTGAAAAGCAGCGATGGCGCTGATGAGCGAGCGGGGGATGCATCACTTTATGGCGGACAGGCGAGGATTTCCAAAGACGGTGACTGGAGCGAATCTTATATGAGTAATCTGATCGACTGGCATTTAAAAGAACAGGAAACAATGCCTTGGTTAAGCGGATCAGCCTATTGGCCGTTTAAAGATTTCTCTACGCCGGTACGCCCTGAAAATCCGGTTCCCTATGTTAATCAGAAGGGCGTTGTAGAAAGGGACTTTACGAAGAAAGAGTCGTACTATATTTTCCAGTCGTACTGGACCAGCAAACCTATGGTGCATATCTACGGACATTCGTGGCCGGTACGCTGGGGCAACGAAGGCGAGGAAAAGATGGTAAAGGTATATTCCAACGCTGATCAGGCCGAGCTCTTCCTGAATGGGAAAAGCTTTGGAGTAAAGGTTCGCAACAGTCAGGACTTTCCGGCAGCGGGATTAAGGTGGAACCTGCCTTTTGTTGCTGGAAAGAACACGGTGAAAGTGATTGCGACGAAAGGGAAGATACGTATGACTGACGAGATAAGCTTTGATTATGAAACGCGCAAGTGGACTAAACCAGCGAAACTCGTTATCCATAAGACCAGCGAAGACGACGGTATTGCGACCCTGGAGGCAAGGATTTATGACGCTGCAGGTGTGCAATGCCTTGATAATGCCAGCTTGCTGAAATTTTCTCTGTCTGGTGATGGTGAACTGATCGATAATCAGGGAACATCTACAGGTTCAAGAAATTTGCAGCTCTATAATGGCCGCGGAATTATTAAAGTAAAGCTAAATAAAGGACGCAGTACGGTATCAGCAAAAGTAGAAGGTGTAGAAACTGCATTTATAAACCTGTAAATAATATGAAGTATTTTTTAAGCCTGGCCCTGATCAGTTGTGCCATTGGCTCTGTAAGTGCACAGAAGATAAATGTTAAAAAGCAGTTTGCCTTCGCAGAAAGTCAAACCAATCTGATGCTTGAAGAGATTAAGGAAGCCGATGCCAGAAAAGGGCAGGTAATGCCCCGAACTCTGGAAGATGGGAAGTTGAAGTTGGTTGTTTCTAAAGACTGGACCAGTGGATTTTTCCCTGGGGAGCTCTGGTATCTTTACGAATATACACGCGATGCGAAGTGGCTTGATCTAGCCCGCAAGTTTACCGGTAAGCTCCAGAAAGAGCAATTCAATACGGGTACTCACGATCTGGGATTTATTATGTTTTGCAGTTATGGTAACGGACTGCGGTTAACGGGCGATCAGGCGTATAAAGACATTGTTATTCAGTCATCTAAATCGCTCTCCAAGCGATTTAGCCCCTCAGCCGGCGTGATCCGGTCGTGGGATCATAATCGGGATAAGTGGCTTTATCCTGTGATTATAGACAATATGATGAATCTGGAGATGCTCTTTGCAGCCACAAAGCTTACCGGCGACTCGTCATTTTATAAGATCGCGGTTACCCATGCCGACAATACGCTGAAGAACCATTTCCGGCCGGATTACAGCACCTATCATGTCATTGATTATCATGAAGCAGACGGAACTGTACGAAAGAAAAACACGCATCAGGGTTATAATGATGAATCTGCATGGGCCAGAGGTCAGGCATGGGCGCTTTATGGTTACACTCTCTGTTTCAGGGAAACAAAGAATGCAGTTTACTTAAATCAGGCAGAGAAAGTAGCGGATTTTATACTCAGCCAACTTCCGAAGGATATGGTGCCATATTGGGATTATAATGACCCGGGAATACCCGGTGTTTCCAGAGATGCGTCGGCTGCCGCAATTGCAGCTTCTGCCTTATTTGAGCTTAGTCTGTACTCTAAAAACGCTAAAGGCTATAAGAAGGCAGCCAGGAAAATGCTGAAGTCGTTGTCCGCAAAATATGCAAGTGAGCCGGGTACCAACAGGGGCTTCATTCTGGACCATAGTACCGGTCACAAACCAAAGAATAGTGAAGTAGATGTGCCGATCAACTACGCGGATTATTACTATCTGGAGGCCTTGTTAAGATATAAAAACATGAAATAGCTCTGCTAACTATCTTCCTGTCCGTTCTTTTAGCTGCTGTTGGAATAACGATTCCGGCAGCAGTTTTATGCCTTTATTTATGCCCGTTATATGTCCCGCCGGATACTGAGGAAAAGGAACATTCCTGTTCACATCTCCAAACCCACCGATAACATAATTCTGTGCGGTTGGTGGTTTCTGGCAGATGACGATTCCCCTCCGGCCGTCAGGCCGTTTGAGGTCGCAGTTCCAGATCACGCTATGTGCCAGAGACCAGCCATGCCCCGTGCCGTAGCTTCCGCGATTATAGGCTCCAAGGACGATATGGTTACCGATGAGATGGCCTCTATCCTGAAAGTTGTCAAACAGAACGGCCATTGACCACTTGCGATGGCCCTCACTTGAAGCATAGGGATCTATAGATACACAATGGAGAAATACGATCCCGGAAACGGTAGTAGCCCCATTGGAAATATAATTATGCCTGCCTTTTTTGGCTATACAGTCTTTAAATAAAATCTGGCTGCAATAATCATCAACACTGAAGTTGTATCTTCGGCCGCCGTGTATTCTGGAGACAGGGTCCTCTGCCAGACAATCCGCAACGGTAACCCGGTTTGCGTTGACAAGAGAAACTCCCGAATTAATAAAGTACGCGGTGGAGACATTCTTTACCCAGCAGTCTTCCACTCCTTTCAGTTGCAAGGCATTCCGGGCGTGGTCCTCGTCGCTGTCCCTGTTTTTCCAGTCTGAAATCTCAATCCGCAGATCTTCGATACCTATATTATTACGTATGTCTTCTCGTATTTTATAGATGTATGATTGAGCAAGCTTCTTATTTAAGTGGTTATAAAGGGGAACGTCCGTGACTATCGTATTTCCTCTTATCTCTTTAATGGTTCTTTTGAACACGATCGGATACTCGTCTACTTTCCATCGCTCTGACGCGGCACCGGCAGTTCCTCCGTAATCAATAGCATGGAGCCATTCTTCGGTACAGGGGTGCTCGATCACTATGACGTCCCCAACATGATATCCTTTTGTACTTTCGACTTCAAAAGAGTTGCCGTTAACGGGCACAAATTCCGTGGTAATGTTCGTCTGTTCGCCTTGCTTTTCCCATTTGGCTGTTCCGCTGCCAGCAACCATTATGGTTCGTTTCTCCGGAGAATTTCCCCGGCCGTAAATCACTGTTGCCGAATCCGGATTGTGCCCGCTTCCGGCGCCGCGAATAATAATTCCGTCGACGTTTACTCTGATTACTCCGAAAACGTCATACCGGCCCTTTTCTAAAAGCAGTACCCCTCTTATTCCATAACTGTCTTTGGGTTTCCTGGCCATAGACAGAATAGCCTGGTTAATATGATTAGTATTATCACCCATCACAGGCGAAATCGTTTTGAGAACCTTTGTAACTACGGGTATGCCTACGTTACTGTTCTTATAGCCCGCGTAACTAAAATCAGGAATTTGGTTCCCTTCTTCATCGCTGCCATAAGCCAATAGCCCGTTTTCCATGCTGATGATTGGAAGCGGCACGGTTTGAGCCAGAGTTGCGGAGTTCGCGATGAGAAGCAGGTAGGAAGTCATGATGAGTGTTTTGTACATTGATCGGGGTATGAAGGAGTTGTTTATCTGGCCGGTTCGTAGGGGGCTGTTGTGTATCGATGCCAGATCAAATATCCAAACGATGAACGGAAGTCTGACCGACAAAATGGTCATTTATGCAGGGCAAATGATGCAATAGCTAAGAAGAGGTTGCAATGGTAAAAAGAAGATGGAAAGGGATATGGCAAGGTCTGAATGCGGCCTGACAGCACAATAATGAAGAGGCTTAAGCCAGCTCCCGGAAGGGAACTGGTTTAAGCCTCTTGAGACAAGAGTCCGGTAAGCTATCGCTATGCAGCCGGTAGAAGAAAAATTCCGGTTATTTCCCCGACGGCTTGAGCCTTGATTTGCTGACGTAAACTTTTTTGCCCTTTGTATTAATATAATAGTACCGGGATTCATTGTCGATATAGATGGTTTGACCCTGCGGCCCTACTTTGTCTTTATATGTTTTATCAACAACTTTAGCAGCTCCCTTTGCCGCAATCTCAGAAGTTTTGTTACCAACCTTTTTTGCGGTTTTCTTGATAGCAGGGTCAGGGTTCACTTTAAGCGTATCCTTTCCGCTTTGCGCGATTCCTTCGAACGACACGCTCATCATCAACGCGCAGAGCATGCTTTTCCATAGAGTTTTCATAGCTATACAATTAAATACCATTATATAACAAATAGCTGTCTGGTCTGTTTGCTGCCGGCCCTAACGCGCGCCTTTTTCGTTAACCGAATAAATGTATTTGTGCGTCAGGGCCGGTCATCGCCCGTCGGTACTGATCTTGGTCGTAGAGTGGTAGTAGAGAAGTCCTTAAATTCGACATGCAAATTGTAGTTCAGAATAACAATGCAAGCAGAACGGTGTACATTTGTTTTACCCTGATATGAAAATAGCAACTTACAATGTGAATGGAGTTAACGGCAGGCTGCCTGTTTTACTCCGCTGGCTGGAGGAATCCGCACCCGATATCGTATGCCTTCAGGAGCTTAAGGCGCCACAGGAGAAATTTCCTGAACAAGCTATCCGGGATGCCGGGTATAATGTAATCTGGCACGGGCAAAAGAGCTGGAATGGAGTGGCTATCCTTGCCAGGGACCGGGAAATTAAAGAAGTCAGGCGGGCACTGCCCGGAGATCCGGAGGATGAACATAGCAGGTACATCGAAGCAATCGTAGATGGCATAGTGGTAGGCTGTCTCTATCTGCCTAATGGAAACCCGGTTCCGGGACCGAAGCTCGAATATAAGCTGCGATGGTTCGAAAGGCTTACTGCGCATGCCGCGGGGCTGTTGCAGTCTGGTTTGCCGGTTGTTTTAACTGGCGACTACAATGTGATGCCTACGGAGCTGGATGTGTATAAGCCGGAACGCTGGGTGGAAGATGCCCTGTTCAGACCGGAGGTCAGGCAGGCGTTTAAAAATTTGGTTGATCAAGGTTGGACAGACGCCCTGAGAAAGCTCTATCCCAATGAAAAAATATATACGTTCTGGGATTATTTCCGTAACGCTTACGGGCGGGATGCCGGACTGCGCATTGATCATTTCTTGTTGAGCCCTTCACTGGATAGCCGTCTGGCTGCAGCGGGAGTAGATAAGCATGTACGGGGCTGGGAAAAGACCAGCGATCATGCTCCGGTTTGGATAGAGCTTGCCGATACGGCGGTATAAAGCCGGAAAGAACAAGGCTAATAACAAAAAAGAGCAGGCGAGAATCCATTCTGCCTGCTCTTTTTAATATTTATCAGCCTTCTATTATCCCTGATGGTTTTCCAGCCATTTTCTGGCATTTACGAAAGCCTCTATCCATGGTGTTACTTCGTCCTTTCTACCTGCAGGATAATGTGCCCAGTTCCACTGGAATATCGAGCGTTCGATATGTGGCATAGTCACCAGGTGACGACCGGTGTCGTCGCATAGGATAGCCGTATTGTATCCTGATCCGTTCGGATTTGCAGGATAGCTTTCATATCCGTATTTCGCCACGATCTGATACTGATCCTGATCCATTGGCAGCTGGAATTTACCCTCCCCATGAGATATCCACACACCCAGCGTACTTCCGGCAAGACTCGACAGCATAACGGAATTGTTTTCCTGAATAGTCAGTGACGTGAAGCCGCTTTCATGCTTGTTACTGTCGTTATGCAGCATTTTAGGCTTGTCCTTGTGATCCTTGTTGATCAGACCCAGCTCAACGAAGAGCTGACAGCCGTTACAGATACCCACAGACAGGGTGTCCGGACGGTCGAAGAAGTTCTCCAGCGCAATTCTGGCCTTTTCATTATAAAGGAAAGCTCCTGCCCATCCTTTTGCAGATCCGAGTACATCAGAGTTGGAGAATCCACCAACTGCGCCGATGAACTGGATATCCTCCAGGGTCTCGCGACCAGAGATCAGGTCGGTCATGTGCACGTCTTTGACGTCAAAGCCGGCCAGATACATCGCGTTAGCCATCTCTCTTTCCGAATTGCTTCCTTTTTCACGGATGATAGCCGCTTTGATGCGAGGCTTGCCTTCTTCCAAAACAGGCTTCTTTCCATCAAAATGAGATGGGAATGAATACCTCAGCTGCTGATTTTTATAATTCTCAAAGCGTTCTTTAGCCTTTACCGGACCGCTTTGTTTCTGATCAAGGAGATACGATGTTTTGAACCAAACGTCGCGTAAATCGTCAATGCTCAGGTTCAGCTCAACAGCTCCAAGGCTGGTTAAATTTAGTTTGGCAGTGTCGTTGACTGTACCGATTTTATGGAAGCGAATGTCCTTTGCAGATAGCGTTTCCTCGACACCAGCAGATGCCTGGAAAACCACACCGATATTCTCAGCAAAAAGAAGCTTGATGATATCCTGTTCTCCCAGAGAGGTAAGATCGATATCTGCTCCCAGCTCTCTGTCAGCGAAACACATTTCCAGCAGTGTTGTGATCAAACCGCCGCTGCCGATATCATGACCTGCCTGAATTTTGCCGCCTTTTATCAGCTCCTGAAGCACATTAAACGTTGTCTTGAAGTTCGCCGCATTTTTTACGTCAGGTGCTTCATCGCCGATTCTGTTCAATACCTGAGCAAAAGATGAGCCGCCTAATTTATAGCTATCCTCAGATAGATTGATGTAATAGATGTTACCGCCATCTTTTTGAAGAACCGGTTCCACTACAGCGGTGATATCGCTGCAATTACCTCCCGCTGATATGATAACCGTACCCGGAGCGATCACATCCCCGTCCTTGTACTTTTGTTTCATGGACAGGGAGTCTTTTCCGGTCGGGATATTGATGCCAAGGTCTATCGCGAAGTCTGAACATGCCTTCACCGCTTCGTAGAGACGTGCGTCTTCACCTTCATTCTTGCATGCCCACATCCAGTTTGCGGAAAGGGAAACACTCGTCAGGCCATCCTTGAGAGGTGCCCAAACGATGTTGGAAAGTGATTCTGCAATGGCATTGCGGCTTCCCGCAGCTGCGTCGATCAGTGCTGTTAAAGGAGAGTGTCCTACGGAGGTAGCAATACCTTCTTTTCCCTGGAAATCCAGGGCCATAACGCCGCAGTTATTCAGAGGTAGCTGCAGAGGTCCTGCGCATTGCTGCTTGGCAACACGCCCGCCTACGCAACGGTCCACCTTATTTGTCAGCCAGTCTTTACATGCTACAGCTTCAAGCTGCAATACCTGGTTAAGGTAAGCGTCGAAGTTCGCTGCATCGTAAGTCAAGGGCTGATACTTTCTTTCAATTTTCTTATCCTCCATGATCACCTTCGGAGAGCTGCCAAACATATCTTTCAGCTCCAGATCCATGGGTTTGATGCCGGTAGTTGCTGATTCAAATGTAAAGCGGTGGTCACCTGTAACCGTTCCTACGGTGTACATTGGAGACCTTTCGCGATCAGCGATTCTTTTCAGTGTGTCGATGTTTTCTTGTCCGATAACCAGACCCATACGCTCCTGAGATTCATTTCCGATGATTTCTTTAGCGGAAAGGGTAGGATCGCCCACAGGGAGCATATCCAGATCGATCTTACCGCCGGTATCTTCTACCAGCTCTGAAAGACAATTTAAATGCCCGCCTGCACCATGGTCGTGAATGGAGATGATCGTGTTGTGATCGCTTTCCACCATACCGCGAACAGCGTTCGCCGCTCTCTTCTGCATTTCCGGATTAGAGCGCTGAACAGCATTAAGCTCAATTCCTGAACCAAGAGCACCGGTGTCTGCTGAAGATACCGCCGCGCCTCCCATACCAATCCGGTAGTTTTCTCCGCCGAGGATAACGATTTTATCGCCCGTTGAGGGCTTTTGTTTCTGAGCCTGGCTTGCCTTGCCATAGCCCACGCCACCCGCAAGCATGATCACCTTGTCAAAGCCAAGTTTGCGATTGTCTTCTGTATGTTCAAATGTCAGTACGGATCCTGTAATTAATGGCTGTCCGAATTTGTTACCAAAATCAGAAGCACCATTAGATGCCTTGATCAGGATATCCATCGGAGTCTGGTATAACCATTGTCTTTCCTCCATGCCTTTCTCCCAGGGACGGTTTTCTTCCAGTCTGGATAATGCGGTCATGTATACAGCTGTACCTGCCAGAGGCAATGAACCTTGTCCGCCGGCAAGCCTGTCCCTGATCTCTCCTCCCGAACCGGTCGCCGCTCCGTTGAAAGGTTCTACCGTTGTAGGGAAGTTATGTGTTTCTGCTTTTATGGAAATAACAGATTCAAATTCGCTTGTTGTGTAGTAATCGGGTACGTCGGCACGCTTAGGTGCAAACTGAAGAACCTTAGGCCCTTTGATGAACGCCACATTATCTTTATATGCCGATACGATGTCATTCGGATGGGTCTCTGAAGTCTTTCTGATCAGTTTAAATAGGGAAGAGGGTTGTTCTTCTCCGTCTATAACAAACTTTCCGTTGAATATTTTATGGCGGCAATGTTCTGAATTTACCTGAGAAAAACCGAATACTTCCGAGTCGGTAAGGGCACGCCCAAGTCTTTGAGAAAGGCCGATGAGGTAATCAACCTCTTCGTCACTCAGCGAAAGCCCTTCCTGCTTGTTATATGCTGCAATGTCTTGAATTTCCTTGATCTCTTCTGGCTTTACATGGACGGTGTACAGATCCTGATTAAGCTCTTTGTATTTCTGAGACAGCATCGGATCGAATCCGGTAAAGCTTTCTTCTACCTGCCGAAACTCTTCAATTCTGATGATGCCCTGAATGCCCATGTTTTGCGTGATTTCCACTGCATTGGTGCTCCATGGAGTGATCATAGCAGCACGGGGACCAACGAAGGGGGCCTTAAGCGTGCTTTCATTACTGAGATTTGCACCACCAAACAACCATTCCAGCTTCGGAATATCGCCCGCAGACAGCTGTTGTTGTGATTGTACCGCGAAAACTATTTGGGATTGACTAGAGAAGAAATAGATCATTGTAATGTTTTGATTTGCAAATTTAGTTTTAATGCTTGGAATGCCTAATGAATGAGGGGAATAAACCATTTTTTTCAATCATTTTTAGTGCTTTTTCAAAATCTGCATTTCCAGTTGTGGAATTCTCTGTCTTAAACCATCCTGATATAAAGTAGACAAAGGATCTTCTTTAAACCACATCATCTTTAGAGGTACCGCTAGGATAAAGGGTTTTCAGACATGATTCCCGTGTGAATGGATCATTTAAAAACTCAACCGCAATGGCACAATTAGATATTTTTAATCAGCAATGGATAGATGTCGTTTTCACAGGGCGAAATCAGGCTTATGGAGCGTATCAGCTCCGCAAAAATAACAACCGTACCATCGCCCGGTCAATGCTCTTCGGGGCGGCTTTCTTTATTCTTGTAATGAGTGCGCCGCTGATTTCCAGATACCTCAACGGGGGCGATACTGAATTGTCAACCCCTACCCCAGACCTGCATACAGATGTCGTCCTGATAACTCCGCCCGCGATTGACGAAAGTGTTCCGCCTCCGTCAGTGGCAGAGCCTCCAAAGCGGCGTACTGATCAGGTCAGATTCGTTCCTCCAAGGGTGGTGCCTGCCAGTCAGGTTGTGGACGAAATTCCTACTGTAGATGATTTAAAGGTGGCGGACCCTGGTCCCGAGACAGTAAAGGGAGATCCCGGCGCAGAGGTGGTTATCGATCAGCCGGTAGGTACCTCTACCACAACTCACGCTGCGACTATAGAAGATGAACAGGTTTATGGTATGGTATCCATTGAGCAGATGCCCGAATTTCCGGGGGGCTTATCCAAATTTTACAGCTATATCAGTAAAAATTACAACTATCCGGCAGCTGCAAGGGAGCAGGGAGTTTCAGGAAGAGTGATTGTAAGCTTTATAGTGGAGAAGGATGGAAGTCTGACGGATATAAAAGTCCTCAGAGATATGGGATTGGGAACCGGAGAGGAGGCCATGCGTCTGCTTAAGAAATCGTCCAAATGGAGAGCCGGTGTGCAAAACGGAAGAAACGTACGGGTTCAATATACACTTCCCATTATGCTTAATCTTGAAGCTCAATAGCTGCTGAAACTCGGTGGCGAAGGCTCTGGTATTCCCGGGATGAATAAATCAGGCATTAAATAAAAGCTAAACTTTTGATTGGCTTTTATTTAATGCCTAAGTTTGTGTATACCATCGGCCGCTACCATGAAATTCCTTTTTGCTATTCTCATTTGCCTGCTTTCTTCCAGGGCTGGGGCCCAGGCGAAGCTGCTAAGCCTTAAGGACTTTGATCAAAGGCTGGCGAACGGTAAGGATACCACATTTGTCATTAACTTCTGGGCTACCTGGTGCGCTCCCTGCGTACAGGAACTCCCCTACTTTGAGCGGCTCCGTAAAGAAAATAAGGCGCTGCCTCTCCAGGTTCTGCTTATTAGTGTCGACTCCAGATCCAAGCTGGAAAAACTGGTAAATCCTTTCATCAAGACGCATCAAATCGAATCAGAAGTGTATATTTTCGACGAACCCGACCAGCAGAAGTTCATCGATCATGTAGACAAGAACTGGAGAGGTTCCGTCCCGGCTACGCTTGTCGTTAATACAGCTTCTTCCCGGCGCAGTTTTTACGAACGAGAATTCTCTTACGAAGAACTTAAAAGCTTAACTATAAACCCCGAATAAAATGAAAAAAGTTGTTATGTCATGCGTCCTGCTTCTTGCAATCTGCATGAAGTTATCCGCCCAGGGTTATACCGTTGGCTCGGTAGTCCAAGATTTTAGTCTAAAGAACGTCGACAACAAAATGTTGTCTCCCGCTGATTTCAAATCAGCCAAAGGTTTCATTGTAGTATTTACCTGTAACACCTGTCCCGTTGCCAAAGACTACGAGAACCGTATTATCGCCCTTAACACAGAGTATGCTCCTAAAGGCTATCCGGTGATCGCCATCAATACGAATGACGCGGTTGCTTCGCCGGGAGATAGTTTCGCCAAAATGCAGGAGCGTGCCAATGAAAAGAACTTCAGTTTCCCGTATCTGCTGGATGCGGATCAGCAGATAACGAAGCGATTTGGTGCGAGCCATACGCCGACGGTTTTTATTCTGGCCAAGACAAATAAAGGAAATGTTGTCGAATATACCGGAGCGATCGATAATGATCAGGATGAGAGCAACCCTTCAAGGTCAACTTTCGTGAAGAATGCGGTGAATGAACTGATCAATGGAAAAAAGCCCTCTGTAAGCAAGACGAAGGCCGTTGGATGTACCGTTAAATGGAAGAAGGCTTAAGAGCCTCATTAATCTCGCATAGCAGTAACCCGCTTCCGCCCCCATAATGTAACACTACCGGGATATTCTGGCCCAAATCTTTCAGGATCAGGCGAATTTTACTTTCGTCTGATCCTGATCCTAAAAGAATAAGATTGTAGTTTGCCGACAGTAGCAGCGCCCTCGCTGTCTCGGAAGACAAAGCAATATCTCCCTGCCACTGCGGATTCTGATTGATGAGACGCAAAATCGTCGCCATAATTTTCTCATTCGTACCTACCGCGAGGATGCTGATCTTTTGCATTAGAGTCGAACCTCCATCGGGACTTCCATAATAAGAAGTTCAGCGTCTGATGTTGCCTCAATACTAACTTCTGAGATATCCCAAATTCCGTATCCGTCTCTGGTTTCCAGGTCCTGGCCGTCTACCTTAAGTGCGCCCTTCAATACAAAGAAGTAAATACCGTTTCCTTCTTTCTTCAGATTGTAGGTCGCCTGTTTGCCCTCGTCGAACCGTCCCATGTGGAACCATGCATCCTGATGAATCCACACCCCTTCATCGTCTTTATCCGGAGACAAGACCTGATTGAGCACATTGCGTTTATTATCTATATCCAGCTTGATCTGATCATATCGGGGAGTAACATCCCTTTTGTTAGGGAATATCCATATCTGAAGGAATTTAACAGGCTCGTTCGGATTCTTGTTGTATTCCGCATGATAAATTCCTGTACCTGCGCTCATCACCTGAATCTCTCCTGCTTTGATAACAGCGACGTTTCCCATGCTGTCTTTATGCTGAAGTTCTCCCTCGAGGGGAATGGATACGATTTCCATATTGTCATGAGGATGATTACCGAAGCCTCTTCCGCCGTCTACGGTGTCGTCATTCAGCACCCGCAGTGCTCCAAAATGCACGCGTTCTGGATTGTAGTACCCCGCAAAGCTGAAGGTGTGAAAACTTTTCAGCCATCCATGATCGGCTGAACCTCTTGTTGCTGCTTGATGTAATACTGATTTTTTCATAACACTACAAAGTTACCGCTATGCAAACATCGGCCACTTAATTTAGGTTAAGAAAGAAAGCATTCGATGGATATCTTTGATGTCAACAGGTAATTAAAACGCGCAGTTATGAAGGTCGAATTCACCAGGCTACAAGAAGAGTTTAAAAGGGTTTTGTTAAACAACGGATTTCAGGAATCAAAGGCAGAATTATGTGCCCGCATCTTTGCAGAGAATAGCAGAGACGGCGTTCATACTCATGGCTTGAATCGCTTTCCTTCATTTGTACGTGCGGTGAAGGAAGGCCTGGTTAAGCCAGCTGCTGAGCCCGAACGCATGGAAGGGATGGCTGCCCTCGAAAACTGGGATGGAAACCTCGCTCCCGGGATATCCAATGCGATTCATTGCATGAACAGGGCGATTGAATTAGCCGGTGAGTATGGTGTAGGCTGTGTGTCGCTTAAAAATACCAATCACTGGATGCGTGGCGGAACCTACGGCTGGCAAGCGGCCGATGCAGGCTTCATCGGAGTCTGCTTTACCAATACCATCGCTAATGTGACGCCCTGGGGTGGGACGGAACCTCGTCTGGGTAATAACCCCATCGTTATTGCGGTGCCCCGGGCCGGGGGGCATATCGTGCTGGACATGGCGGTGTCTCAGTATTCGTTTGGGAAGATGCAGGAATATAAGTTCCGCGAGGAACATTTACCCTTCCCAGGAGGATACGACAGTGAGGGGAAGCTGAGCAAAGAACCGGCTAAGATCATAGAATCGCAGCGGGCCTTACCCATCGGATACTGGAAAGGCTCAGGTTTATCCTTGTTGGTCGACGTGCTGCTGACTTCGCTCAGCGGCGGAAGATCTACCGCCGAGATTACCCGTGGAGGCGCAGAGTCGGGCGTTTCCCAATGCTTCATCGCGATAAAGCCAGGCACAGGAAATGAAGCTCTCGTGGAGCAGATTCTTAAATTTACCAAGCTCGGACACCCTGAAGAGGTTCGGTATCCGGGAGAAAGCACCCTTTCCAAACGAAATCAACATACGCGTGATGGTATTCCTGTGAACGAAAAAATCTGGAATGAAGTGCTGAGTATGTAGTGCAGATTACTTCTTCTTTAGCAAATTGCTTCGCATCTTGCTAAAGAATTCAGGCGTAACTCCAATGTAGGAGGCTACCTGCTTGAGGGGTACATACTCCGTCAGGCTGGGATATTTACTGCAAAACTTCGTATACCGCTCCTCTGCCGTGAGGCTCAGGTTGTCAAGTACCCTCTCCTGAGATGCGACGAGCGATTTTTCTATAATGATCCGAAAGAAACGTTCGAACTTAGGTATCTCCTTATAAAGAAGCTCCTGATTGCTCTTCGACAGCTTCAGTACTTCCGTTTCCTCCAGCGCCTCGATGTTCAAGGTGCCCGCTTTTTGCGAGATCAGGCTATACATATCGGCTATCCACCATCCCTTTGGCGCGAAGTTAAGTACGTGTTCCATGCCGTTCTTGTCGTAGGTATATCCTCTGAGGCAACCCTGCGTTACGAAGGTGGAATACCGGCAGATATCTCCGGTTTGCAATATGATTTTTTTTCTGGGGATGGTGTCCGGTTTTAACAGCGAGACAAATAGATCTTTTTCCCCCTTCTCAAGCGAAATAAAAGGGGCGATGTTTTCCAGTATCAGGTCTGCTCCGGTCATAATAGCGAAGTTAAAGAAAAATGTTAAGCTGCGAATCAGGGTGCTGTTTACGTCAACAAGGCGTTCCTTTGCCCTGTTTTGCCGAAAACGATTCCGTAAATAAATGTAGGTAAAGCCTGTCTTAGCAAAGATATTTTCATCAATTTTACGGAGCAAACCACAATTTAATAACCAAAAAAGGATATGTCATCAGAATTTTCAGGTAAAGTAGCAGTTGTAACCGGTGGTGGCGGCGTGCTATGCAGTACAATGGCCCAGGCTCTTGCAGACAAAGGAGCAAAGATCGCCATCTTAGATTTGAGAGAAGAAACTGCCGAACGAGTTGCGGCGGAAATCAGAGAAAAAGGCGGAGATGCCGTAGGCGTTGCATGTAACGTTCTGGATCTCGAGAGCTTAAAGGCGGCTCACCAGAAAGTAAACGAGCTCCTCGGGTCTTGCGATATTCTGATTAACGGAGCGGGCGGTAACCATCCTAAAGGAACGACTTCCAAAGGCTTCCTGCTGGCAGAAGACCTTGACTCTACAGAAGAAGGATTGAAGACTTTCTTTGATCTGGACCCTGAAGGAATCAAGTTTGTATTTGATCTCAACTTTATTGGTACACTATTGCCTACACAGGTGTTTGCAAAAGATATGATTGGTAAGAGCGGAGCCTCTATTATTAATATATCCTCTATGAACGCATTTACTCCTTTGACAAAGATCCCGGCATACAGCGGCGCAAAGGCAGCAATATCGAATTTTACACAATGGCTTGCGGTTCACTTTTCGAAAGTAGGTATCCGCGTTAACGCTCTGGCCCCGGGCTTTTTCCTTACAGAACAAAACCGGACCTTGCTTACCAATACCGACGGAAGCCTGACTGACCGCGGAAATACCATCATCTCCCACACTCCGATGAGCCGTTTCGGAACACCGGACGATCTTACCGGAACCTTATTATGGTTGTGTGGCGATGGATCTCAATTCGTTACCGGAGTTGTCATTCCTATTGACGGAGGCTTCAGCGCATTTTCAGGTGTTTAATCAATAATAAAATCGAGTATATGTCATTAGAGCAAACATGGAGATGGTACGGACCCAAGGATCCGGTGTCTCTCGCAGATATCAGACAGGCAGGTGCTACCGGTATAGTTACCGCCCTGCATCATGTTCCAAACGGTCAGGTTTGGACTAAAGAAGAAATTGTCAAAAGAAAACAGGAAGTGGAAGCTGCAGGCCTGACCTGGTCTGTAGTGGAGAGCGTTCCTGTTCACGAAGATATTAAGAAGCGTACAGGCGATTACCAGCTGTATATCGACAACTACAAGCAAACGCTGACTAACCTCGGCGCCTGCGGTATTGACATCGTATGCTATAACTTCATGCCGATACTGGATTGGACGCGTACCAATCTTGACTATGAAATGCCCGACGGTTCCACCGCTTTGCGTTTTGAAGCAGCGGCATTTGCGGCCTTCGAGCTTTATATCCTGAACAGACCGGGTGCAGAAGCCAGCTATACCGACGAGCAAAAGCAAAAAGCAAAAGTGTACTTTGATTCTTTAGCAGAAGAAGATAAGAAAGCACTCGTAAAAAATATTATTGCAGGACTTCCGGGTTCTGAAGAAGGCTACTCTCTGGAAGATTTCCTGAAAGTGCTGGCCGGATACGACTCAACAGGACCTAAAGAACTGAAAGCGAATCTGTACAGCTTCCTGTCGGAGATCGTTCCTACCGCTGAACAAGCCGGTGTCCTTCTGTGTATCCACCCTGATGATCCTCCGTTCCCTATTCTTGGCTTACCACGTGTGGTGAGTACAGAAGCTGATATTGTTGAGCTATTTCAGGCTGTTGACAGTCCGAACAATGGTCTTACATATTGCACCGGTTCTTTCGGCGTGAGAGCAGATAATGACCTTGCAGGAATGGTTGAACGCCTGGGTCATAGAATCCACTTTATTCACCTGAGAAGCACCCGCCGTGATGCTGAAGGGAATTTCCATGAGGCAGATCACCTTGACGGAGATGTGGATATGTATGCTGTGATGAAGGCTTTGGTAGAGGAGCAGGAAAGACGTAAGGCTGCCGGCAGAGCAGATCTTCGGATGCCGTTCCGTCCGGATCATGGTCATAAGATGCTGGATGACCTTAAGAAAAAAACAAATCCTGGCTATTCAGCGATCGGTCGCTTAAGAGGTCTTGCAGAACTGCGGGGTCTTGAAGTCGCCATCCGCAGAAACAAAGGAATTTAATTAGCAGCAGTAGATCTTCGCTCAATCAGATTTGAGCGAAGAACTATTGTTTGGTCCTCCATCTTGATATGGGGCTTCTTAAGCGCCTCAAATAAAGCCTTTGCCGCCTCCCGCCCCATGTTAAAGGCCGGCTGTGTGATGGTTGTCAGTGCGGGGTTTAGCAGTGATGCCGTTCTTAAATTCGAGAAACCCACTATTTTTACATCTTCCGGTATCCTCAAATTCAGTTCTGAGCATACTTCGTAAGCGAGTATTGCCAGCGATTCTACAGAAGCAAAAACCCCATCCGGCCTGCCATCCGCACTGAAAAGCTCTTTTATTTTTTCATAATTTTCGGCTGAATTTCTGTTGCAGCACACGATGAATTCTTCCCGGAACAAAAGTCCGCGTTTTGAAACCGACTCCATATATCCCTTCATGCGCTGCTGTTCGATCGATAGCTCGCCCGAATAGGTGAGGTAAGCTACTCTCTGGCTACCCCTGCTGATGAGGTGACTGGTAGCGAGATAGCCGCTTTCAAAGTTATTGGTGGTTATTTTTGCCGTTTCAATGGTGTCTGATACCCGGTCGAAAAAAACTACTGGAACCTTGCTTTCCTGCAGCTCTTTGAGATGGTCTGTATCTTCGGGTCCTCCGGATAAGGACATTAAAATGCCATCCACGCGGCCATTCAGCAACAGTCTTACTATATCAGCTTCCTTCTGCAGGTTTTCATGGGTGATATAGATTAATACGTGATAGTTATTAGCTTGTGCCACTTCCTCAATTCCGTTGATTGCAACGGAAAAATAGTTATTGGCGATTTCCGGCAGAATCACCGCAATCGTTTTACTGCTGCGGTTTCTGAGGCTTCGTGCAAAAGGATTGGGTTGATAATTAAGCTTTTTTGCCAGAGCAAGGACTTTCTTCTTCGTTCCTTCACTAATGTCATAGCTATCGCTCAAAGCCCTGGAAACCGTCGATATCGCAAGATTTAATTCTTTAGCAAGCCGTTTTAAGTTAACCTGATCCATAATCCCGATACGAAGATATTAATTAAAAATATAAATGAGACCGTATCCATCCTCCTGATACCCACCCCGGGTGTTCCGGTGATCAGCCTGTGACCTGCTTAAGGTTTGCTTGTGGGTGTAGCCACCATTATGCCACAGTGATGCCACAGTGAGGCCACGTTTCACCGCAAAAAGGTGGCCTCACCGTGGCCTCACCGTGGCCTCACTGTGGCATCACCCCGGCCTCAGCCACCAGCTGGCCACTAGCAGATCACCAGCTCGCTACGGGATGTTCATAAGCCCACTAAAGCAAAGAGGGGTGATCATGATTAATGATACACCCCTCTTTTTGGTTTGACGTTTTATCTAATAATTACCGTCGTTTTCATCATTTTCATCGACATGCAGAGTATCCTTATGTTCATCAGGATTGTAGTTTGCCTGAAGTTCAGCTAATTTCTCTTTACCATACGCAAGGCGCGTGATCAATATAAACAGTACGGGCACGAAAAAGATTGCCAGTAGCGTTGCTGCAAGCATACCGCCAAAAACGGTCCATCCGATCGTCTGTCTGGAAGCCGCTCCCGCTCCCGTCGACAACATCAAAGGAACAATACCCAGGATGAATGCAAGAGAGGTCATGATGATCGGTCGCAGACGCAGCTTCACCGCTTCAATTGTTGCGGCAACAAGCTCCATTCCCCAATCCACACGTTCTTTGGCAAACTCCACGATCAAGATGGCGTTTTTGGCTGCCAGTCCGATAAGGGTTACCAAGCCGATCTGTGCGAAGATATTGTTATCGATCTTCGGAAGGAATGTCAGGGCAAGAATCGCTCCGAATACACCCAAAGGCACCGACAAAAGGATAGAGAAAGGGACCGACCAGCTTTCGTAAAGAGCTGCCAGTAACAGGAACACGAATACAATACACAGCGCGAAGATATAGATTGTGCTATTTCCGGATTCTTGCTCCTGTGCACTCAGTCCCGAGAAACTGTAGGTATAGCCTTGTGGAAGTGTCTGTGCTGCAACTTCCTCTAGTGCCTTCAAGGCATCTCCACTACTGTAACCAGGTGCGGCACTACCGTTTACTTCGATAGCCCGGAAAAGGTTGTAGTGGTTAATGATGGATGGTTTTTGTACCATTTCATAAGTCACTAAAGCACTCAAAGGTACGTTACTGCCGGAAACGTTTTTAACATACAGGTTTCCGATGTCTTCAATATGCTGACGGTAGGTGGTGTCGGCCTGGGTTACTACACGGAAGTTTCGTCCGTAGCGCGTGAAGTCATTGATATACGCACTTCCCAGATAACTGGAAATAGTACTATATATCGTACCAACCGAAACGCCCATTTTTTTAGCCTGCTCTCTGTTGACAGTCAGCTGATAGTTTGGTGTGTTAGCATTAAACAAGGTATAGGCCATTCCGATTTCCGGGCGCTGGTTTGCGGCTCCGAGGAATTTGAACACTGCGGCCTGGAAATTTTTGATATCGCCGGCCTGCTGTTCTTCAATCTGGAGGCTGAAACCACCACTCACACCAAGTCCGGGAATAGCAGGAGGAGCAACTGCCAGTACGCTACCCTCTTTCGCACCTGCAAACATCCCTTGAATCTGGCCGAGAATTTCCGCAACGGTACGCTGACGTTCATCCCAATGATTCATTTGTACGAAGTACGTTCCTGCATTCGATTTGAATGATCTGTTCAGGATGTTGATTCCGGCTATTGAGGTAATGTTTTTTACTTCCGGAATTTCTTTCTGAACACGTTTCGTAACATAGGATAAGAATTCATCCGTACGGGAAGCAGACGCTCCTTCAGGAAGTGTAATACCCATCAGGAATATACCAGCGTCTTCAGTAGGTATGAAACCTGCTGATTTATTGCTGAACAAACCCACAGTTCCTATATAGATACAAACCAGAATGATCATGACCATAGGAGCTTTGCGGATACACCATTTCACTCCTTCCGAATATCTGTTTGTAACGCGGTGGAACCAGCTGTTGAACTTGTAAAAGAATTTATTTATTCCTTTTGATTCCTTATTCAGGTTCATTGGAACGAGAAGGAGAGAACAAAGGGCCGGGGTTAGAGAAAGTGCCACGAATGCAGATATGATTACCGATACCGCGATGGTGATGGCAAACTGCTGATATAGCTGGCCAACCATGCCGGGGATGAATCCTACCGGTATGAAAACCGCAGCAAGAATAAGGGCAATGGCTATTACCGGCGCTGTTATGTCCTTCATTGCACGCCTGGTTGCTTCTTTGGCAGACAGCTTCTCGTGGTCAATGTAGTGCTGGACGGCCTCCACCACCACGATCGCATCATCCACCACAATACCAATAGCCAGTACGAAGGCCAGCATAGTAAGGGTATTGATGGAAAATCCTAAGAGTGTGAAGAAAATGAAGGTACCGATAATCGAAACCGGAATGGCGAGCACGGGAATCAGTGTCGCTCTCCAGCTTTGCAGGAAGAGGAATACCACCAGGGTTACCAGGATCAGAGCCTCTATCAGCGTGTGAATAACGGAATTGATGGATACGTTGATTACGGACACCGTTTCATAACTGATGATGTAATCAAGGTCATTAGGGAACGATTTTTTTAATTCCTGAAGCGCCTTTTGGATACCCTCATAGGTTTGAACCGCGTTACCACCGGGCATCTGATTGATGGCCATCATGGATGCGGTCTTCCCGTTTACCATGGAACGTGTGGCGTAAGAAAATTCCCCCAGCTCAACTCGCGCTACGTCTTTAAGATAAACGATAGAGCCCTCGGCGCCTGTCTTGATGACGATATTTTCAAACTCTTCTTCCGTATCCAGATCACCATCTAGGATTACGGGGAACTCAAATACCTGTGATGATTGCTGAGGAGGGCCACCTACACTACCACCCGGTACACGTACGTTTTGCTCTTGTATAGCCGCCGATACATCTGCGGGAGTTAGATTAAGCTGAGCCAGTTTCCCTGCGTCAAGCCACACCCTCATACTGAACGGTTGCCCGAATGCCTGAACGTCACCCACTCCGTCAACACGCATGATGGCGTCTCTTAGATAGAGGTTGACGTAGTTGGACATGAATTTCATGTCGTGGGTGCCATTTGGAGAGTAAAGTCCCAATACCGCCAGGATATCGGTATTGGCTTTTCTTGTAGTTACTCCAAGACGTCGTACCGCTTCGGGAAGTGCCGGTTCAGCGATACCGACCCTGTTCTGAACATCCAGCGTGGCGATATCGATATCGGTACCGACATCGAACGTTACTGTAATAGCCGAACGGCCGTCAGAGGTACTGTTTGACGACATGTAAGACATGCCGGGAGTACCATTAATCTGACTTTCTATGGGTGTGGTAACTGTTTTTTCAACAGTTTCTGCGTCTGCGCCAGTGTAAACACCGCTTACGGTAACAGTTGGCGGAGCAATATTGGGATACTGACTGATCGGTAGGGTCGTCAGTACGATAACACCTACCATTACAATCAAAATGGAGATGACAATAGCGGTGACTGGTCGCCGTATGAATACTTCTGAGATCATATAGATTTGTCTGCTTTGAAATAATTATTGTTTAGGTGCGGCTGCCGGCTGAGCGGATGCTTCTGTCTGGATTACCGCGCCTTCTCTGAGGTTTTGAGTTCCGGTGCTTACGATCACTTCGCCTTCTTTAAGGCCGTCCCGTATAACAATCCTATCGTTTACCTTGATCCCTAACTTCACCTGGCGTTGTGCAACTTTATTGCTGTCTCCAACTACATACACGGTGAACTCGCCCAATTGTTCGGTAACGGCCTGGTAAGGCACTGTGATCTGCTCACCTGATTGCTTGTTGGCAACCTGAACGGTACAGTTCATGCCTGCTACCAGCTTTCCGTTGGCATTAGGGAAGCTTGCACGTACACGGAGGGTTCCCGTTTGAGGATCAACTGCGCGATCTACGGCGAGCACCTTGCCGCTTGAACTATATTTTGAATTATCCGGAAGGATAATATCGAAGCTAGCTGCTTTTCCCTGCTGAAGCTGCGAGAAGTAGGCGATATCACTTTCGTTGATATTGATATCCACACCCATCGGATCGGGGGCAGATACGGTATTGATGAGTGTTGATCCCGCGGTAACCAATGCACCTCTTCTTACCATAGAGATACCAATCTTTCCTGAAAACGGAGCGATGATGGTAGAACGGCGAAGATCAGTTGCTGCATTTGAAAGAGTTGCCTGCGCGGAGGCGACTTGTGCCTGCGCCGTCTGGAGGTCTGCCTGAGCATAATCTACACGTTGTTTTGCGATAGCGTCTTGCTGGGCAAGGCGAGTATAGCGTTCTGCGTCTTTTTGCGTCTTGGTCAGGTTTGCTTTTGCAATTTGCAGCTGCGCATTGGCCTGGTTGTAGACTGCCTGATATCTGCTCCTGTCTATTTCATACAATTTTTGACCTTTTGATACTTGCTGACCATCTTTTACAAAGATATTGGTGATGTAGCCGTTGACTTCAGCTCTAAGCTCGACTTCGTTTAGAGGAACTATCGTTCCGGGGTAAGAATCAATACCATTGACCTGTTCTTTTTGTACGGTGTAGGTGCTGACGGTCACCGCTGGAGGTGCTGCAGGAGCCTGCTTACTCTGATCAGATCCGCCGCAGGCTGTAAGTAACGCAGAGCCAAAGATTATAGAAGCAAATGTTAGTTTATTATTCATGATGGGTTATTGTTGAAAGGTAATGGTTCCTAAAGCTTGTTGAACATCTAATTTGCTGGAAAGTAGACTGTATAATGCATTGAGATAGTTGATCTGGGAGGTACGTAAATCTGTTTCAGCTGTCATCAGCTCCAGATACGTCTTTATTCCCTCGTCGTATTGAACTTTGATCGTGTTGTAGACCTCTTGCGAGAGTCCCACATTCTGGCGTGCAGTTTTCCAGTCGTTCAGATTAGCTTTATAGGAAGCCATTGCAGCCTCTGTCTGGCTCTGGATCTGATTACGCACATCTATGAGATCAAGCTCCAGTCTTCTTTCCTGAAGCTGCGCCTTCCGGATCTCCTGGATACGTCTGGTACCTTGAAATACGGGTATTCTCAAGGTCAGGCCTCCAACGGAGCTTGGATAGCTGGTGTCGTAGAGGTTGCTGATCTCCTTGTTCATGTAGTTCCAGTTGTAATTGATGAAACCGGAAAGGGTGGGAAGGTAAGCAAGCTTATTATAGCTGGTGTTAATGCGTTGCAGTTCCCGTTGTGTTTCCAGCTGTTTGTATTCGATCCTGTTTCTATAATTCAGCTGCTGGGTAGTATCTAACAAGATTTCACTCTCCATGCTGGCGTTATTCACATTTATAGTCAGATCGCGGGTTACGGGGTAACCGATAAGCTGTTTCAAATAAGCGTGTTTATATTTAAGCATTTCCGTGATTCTCTTTTTATCAGCCAGTGAATTGCTTAAGCTGATTTGTGCCCTCTTATAGTCAGTTTTATCGACCAAGCCTCCTTCATACTGTGCGAAAGCATCTTTCAGCTGTTTTTCCAGACGTGCAATATTCTCGTCAGTAATATTAAGCTGCTCTCTGCTCGTCAGGATGTCGTAAAAAGCCTTGCTGACATCCACGACTGTAGAAATCCTGGTATTTTCCGTGCTTTGCTTATATTGCTCTCTAAAGTATTTCGCCGTTTTGGACGCCTGGATGAGACCTGCATCCAGTATCTTCTGATCTGCCTGAAGCGAAAACAATGATGTGTTTTTGGCTCCTATTGTTAGAAAAGATGTTTCTCCGTTGTTGTTCAGAACACTTACCTGCTGCTTAAAGTTGTGATTGAAACTTCCGTTAGCATTGATTTGGGGAAGCCAGCCCGATAAAGCGGATTTGATATCGCGTTCGCCAATTTCCTCATCAATAAGTGCCTGATTGATATAGGGTTGATTTTTCAGTGCATATTGGATGCATTGTTCCAGAGTTGCATTTCCCAACGTGGAATCGGCAGTGGTAGTTTGCGCAGAAAGAGTGCCGGGAACCATCAGCGGTATTCCTAATACTAATGAAAAGATGAGCTTTCTTGTTTTCATTGAAAATTCTATTTTAAGCTTGGATACAGAGATCACAGAGATGTCTTAAATAAATTAGACCGTGTTATGATTTTCGTATTTCGGGTGTGAGAATTGTTATTTGTTTATCGGTGTTTAATGCCGTCCCAGATGACCAGAGCGGTTTCGCGTAAACGGTCTTTGGTGAACTCATAGCGTCCTGATAAATGATATTTTGCTGCGGCTATGATGCTGCCATGTATTACGGGTACAAGTAGTTGATAGTCAAGATTTTTTATATATCCTGAATTTATTCCTCTTTGAAAAAATGGAACAACTCCCGAGGATAAAAGTTTGCT
This sequence comes from Arcticibacter pallidicorallinus, assembly GCF_003002875.1. Taxonomy (GTDB): domain Bacteria; phylum Bacteroidota; class Bacteroidia; order Sphingobacteriales; family Sphingobacteriaceae; genus Arcticibacter; species Arcticibacter pallidicorallinus. The sequence goes on along the minus strand of NZ_PVTH01000003.1, from coordinate 58,713 downwards.
TTCGTTTTCGGGATTACAGTGTCTGTAAGGAGATGTCATATATTGTTCAATGAAGTGCAAAACGTCCTCGTTTTCAATGAAATACTCACATTGCGCAATCCAGAACGAGAGAAATAATTCTTTGTAAGGCTTATCATCCTCCTGATGAGGGATGATATTACTCATTCGTTCTTTAACGTACAGGTACAAGGACTGGATTAAGGTGTCTTTGCTATCGAAGTAATGGTATATCGTGCCAGCGGCAACGCCAGCGCTCTTTGCAATCTGACTCATAGGCGTTCCGTGGAATCCATTCTCCTTTATAAGACGCAGTGTGCTTTCCAGTATCGCCGTCTTCTTGCAGGTAATATTTTCTAATTGAACGTTCATTCGGTCGCGAAGATAGGTAGTTTGACCTTAAACTATAATCGGGTAAGCTGATAATGACAGTTCAATGATAATTGCTTTTCCTTGCAAAAAACTCAATTCCGGATGTCTTTTATTATGATACTATCAACTTATTAAAATAATGCATGTTAACGATCAATATCAAATATGATCTGCGTCAGTTCCTTATCTGCTTGTTGCGACTAGATTTGTAGCAAAATTACCCAGTCATGGAAACACATAAAGTAATCTCCAATGTATCTGCTTCAGCTTTTAATTGCAATTGCTGTGATGCTTCTCTAAATTATATTCAGGTTTTAAACGATGAATTAAGAATTCAGGAAGATTATTTCGAATGTCCAAAATGCGGATCGAAAATTGAGAGTCTGTTAACAGAAGAAGAAGACGTACCTGCCTTTTTTGACTGATAGTATCAGTCTGATTTATATCCTTAAGACTTTCTCTCCGATATTCGAGGGTGGCTGCAGTACGCAGGTTGCCTTTCAGTCTTAAAGTAGCAACTGCATAATATGCCACCAAAAGGCGGTTGATAAGAATGCTATGAAGATTCCGAGGCCAACCATCATGTTCGCTAATTGAGGGTTCAGCTTATATTCGTCAGCCAGAAGACTTCCTGTAACGAGGGTGGGCATGGCTGCCTGTAAGATGCTTACTTGCGGAATTGTTCCTTTGATGCCAAAAATCAGAGCCGTTGTGAGTACCAATGCTGGTGTTATAAAAAGCTTGAAGACCAGTCCGAAGGAGAGGTTTTTCCACTCGCTTTTCCATTCAGAAAATTTCAGCTGCAGACCAATAGAAAACAAAGCAAGAGGGCCAACGGTGACGATAAGCCGATCGAGCAAGGGATTCAGGGGACTTAGATCAACGAATCGCGGAAGGATAAGAGCCATCAGGAAAGCTATGAAAGGAGGAAACTTAAAAGCTTTCCGGATAATAACTCCCGGAGATACCGTTTCGCCGTCTGCCGCACGCAAGGCGGTGATGATACCCACCGTTGTCAGCAGCATAAACGTTACCTGGTCTGAAATAATGGCTATACTTAGTGCTTCCTCGCCGAAGTAAGCGATTACCAGCGGGAAACCCAGAAACGATGTGTTGGCAAGTCCCGTAGAAAGTTTTAATGATCCCTTGGTAGCGCTGTCAATCTTGAATTTCCAGGCATAGGCAGTTACTGCAAGCCATGCAGCCACCCATCCGATGATCGGGGCCATAGCCGGGAAGATCATTTCCGGACTCCATTCAATAGCCGGAATATACTTTAGTGATAAGGCTGGTAGAGCGACGAACAAGACCCATGCATTGATTCCTTTGTATGAATCTTTAGGTAATGACCCAAAGATGTTAAACAGCAGCCCCATCAGAAGCGAGCCCGCTATCAAAATAAAGTTGATCATATTATTTGAACCCCGAGGGTGTTAGAAATATCAGCAAAAGTAGGCGATTGATGAAATATTTCAGTATGTTTCACGCCTTTTTACAAATTGATTATGGTCACATTTTTCGAAGCAGCGCTGGAGCATCTGTCTATTCACCGAATTGGGAACAAGATGCAGGAAGAGTTTTATGTTCTTTCTGAGGAACCTTTCCGGATAGACGATGAGTTACTCAATAATTTATTGATGCAATATTATCTCAAACCTTTTGAGAAGGTTAATGAAGTTTATCGCTTTATGCATTCGAGCGGTAATCTGGAGCTCAATGAGATGTTCCACTTCTGTACGGAGATATTTGACGATCCGCTTCGCTTTCACGAAAACTCTCAAATGATGGCTAAGTTCCTGTACGATGTCTCAACCCATCCCAAGATCAAGTCTGGCGAACTTTACGTGGTATCCTTTAAAAATGTCCAGATAGAGGGCGAAGTGCTCGATGCGATTGGTGTGTTTAAATCTGAAACGAAGGAAACCTACTTAAAGGTTTTTCCTGAGAAATCGGGTTTCAGACTGGAGTACGAACAGGAAGGAATTAATATTCAAAAGCTTGATAAGGGCGTTCTTATTTTTAAGACTGACAAATCCGAGGGGTATAAAGTGTTGGTGACCGACCAGACCAACAGAAGCACGGAGGCTGTTTACTGGAAAGATGACTTCCTTAAACTCCAGATTCGTAATGATAGTTATAATCAGACTTCAGCGGCACTTGGTGTTTATAAAGACTTTATCACTACAAGGGTGGATGAAGAGTTTGAGTTGACCAAGGCGGATAAGATTGATTTGCTTAACAAATCAATGAAATATTTCAAAGAGAAAGAGAGTTTTGATTTGGACGAATTTTCAAACGAGGTCATCGTCAATCCGGACGCTATAGCATCCTTTAAAGCATATAAAAGCAATTATGAGCAGGAATTCGATACGGAAATAAATGATTCGTTCGACATCTCTGCCGCCGCCGTTAAGACGCAGGCAAGGAAGTTTAAAAGTATTTTAAAGCTGGATAAAAACTTTCATATCTATATCCACGGTGACAGAGAGTTAATAGAGAAGGGTTTCGATGAGGGGAGATCGATGAATTTTTACAAGGTCTTTTTTAAGGAAGAGCAGTAGTTTCATTAGTATAACAAGTCATGAGTTTATCAAGGGTTTTTTATTTAAGCATCTTTATTTTGCTGGTCGTATCGACCGCTTGTAATCCGGCTGTAAATGATGAGGATCTTTATGGTGTTTGGCAATATGTAAAAGTGGAGAATCCCAATCAAGGAAGTGTAACACCTGATGAGGAGCTAAAAGAGAACAACCCATCTATTCGGTTCAGCAAGGGAAAGAAGTTGGAAATGATTTGGGGAGGAAGGGCATTGTCTGAAGGAACCTATCATATCGAGTACCCTGTTATCAATTATGAAGAGAATTTAAAAGAACAGGGCAGCAGGAAAATTAAATTTCTGATTAAAAAGTTAGAAGATGGCGTGCTTGTTTTTCAGACCATGGAAGCGGATGCTGTAAGAGTTACAGCAAGGAAACTGAAATGAAAATGGCTACCTTTGCCTCTTATTGTATATGAACTTCTTCGCCCGTCTACTATTCGTCTTCCTGATAAGCTTGTCTGCAGGTGCTGTACAGGCACAGGTGGACACTGTTGCTGAATCATCTGCGGGGTTCAAAGAATCCAGAATAAACAGATGGAGATTGTTACAGGAGGAGAAGAAGCGGGTTAATGATTCTCTACGCCATATTGGCGATTCTTTGTCCATGGTATGGATTAAGAAACCCGATCCCGGGAGGGAAAACCGATTTCGTGACAGCTTGTTTAAGGCGAATCTCGTAACGAATCTTGACTTTTCAGAATGGGAGTCGAGATCGAAAAAGCCCGAGCAACAGTATGATTCCGGAAAGCTTAGAAAGAAGGGAGAGCTGTGGGTGATTGCATTTGTACTGGTTTCCCTGATATTATTTGCCATATTAAGGCATATGTTCTTTAATGAACTATCAGCTATAATTCACGCTTTCTTCAGCAATCGGGTTCTCAGCCAGATCAATAAAGAGGAAAAGTTTTTTAATTCCTGGCCGTTTGTATTTCTATATCTGCTTTTCGGATTTACCATTGGAATGTTCTTGTACCAGTGTGGGAAGTACTTCCAGCTTTCCTATTCCTATAGTGGATTTCAATGGTTTTTACGGCTATCGATGATTGTTATTGGAGTGTTCACACTTAAAGTCATCCTGTTGAAGTTCCTTGGTTTTCTATTTGACTCGGTGAAGCTTGTCAAAGAATATATTTCTATTTTATTCCTTAGTTACTTCAACGCTGCCCTGTTGTTTCTTCCGATAGTCATTGCGTTTAGTTTAACGCCGACGCGTTTTGCTCCTTACTATATTTATCTGTCGTTTGTACTGATATTCTTCATCGTTTTTTCTCAATTCACAAGGGCTATCTCTAATATCTTGTCTAGCTACAAGTTTCCTAAGCTGTATTTAATTTTGTATCTTTGTGCGCTTGAAATCTGCCCAATATTGGTATTAATTAAAGCTCTCAGGTTCTAAATAAAGATGCAGTTATCAGACAGGAAGAAAAAGGTTAAAAGCGTTTTGGTAACCTTGCCAAAACCGGAAACAGATAAGTCACCTTACTTTGAATTAGCGAAAAAGTATAACGTTAAAATTGATTTTCGCTCGTTTATTCACGTAGAAGGTGTTACGGCAAAGGATTTTCGTAAGGACAGGATCAACCTCGCTGACTTTTCAGCTGTGGTTTTCACTAGCAGAAATGCAGCAGATCACTTTTTTAGAATATGTGAGGAAATGAGGTTTGATGTGCCTTCGGAGATGAAATATTTCTGTCTTTCGGAGAATATTGCCTTATATCTGCAGAAATACATTCAATATCGTAAGCGGAAGATCTTTTTTGGAAAGCAAACTGCATCTGATCTTGCGGAAGTACTGAAAAAGAATGCATCGGAAAAGTTCCTTTTTCCTTGTTCGGATGTAGCGGCTGAAGAAACCCTGAAGTTTATGCAGGACAACGGCTATGATATTACTCCGGCAGTGCTATTCAGAACGGTGTGCAGTGACCTGTCAGACCTTGCTGATGTCTTTTATGATGTAATAGCTTTCTTTAGTCCGTCCAGTATACAATCACTATACAAAAACTTCCCAGATTTTGTGCAAAATGACACACGTATCGCTGCATTTGGTGCAAGTACTCAAAAGGCGATTCAGGAGCGTGATCTTATATTAGATATTCCGGCCCCGACGCCCGTTGCCCCAAGTATGACGATGGCTATTGAGCAATATATAAAGCTCGCGAACAAGTAAATTTGAAGACTTTATTCTTTCAAACTAACCCCTTTTTTATATGTTTGTCTAAAGAGGGGCATAGTTTGTTAAATCTGTGCGAAATTTGAATCAGATGTAAAGAGTTTTAATAACTTAGCCCCAAATTCAATAGAATTTTTAACCAGGTTCAGCGCATAGATGAGAAGAGTTTACATGATTGCTTTTTCTCTACTTTCCATAGTGGCAGCGAGTTGCGGTCGCAATGGAGCAGGAGGAGAATTAGTAGGGGTAAAGAATAAGAAAGTAAGTACAAGCCAGGTCCCTTACGGGATGGTTTATGTGCCTGCCGGCACGTTTGTGATGGGTCAAACCGACCAGGATATCACTTTCTCACAAATTGCACAAAATAAGCAAGTCACTGTCCAGGCTTTTTATATGGATGAAACCGAGATTACAAACAGTGAATACAGACAGTTTGTGAACTGGGTGCGAGACTCCATTGCGATCACCGACTATCTTCAGGATCCTCAATTGTTTGTTCAGACCGGTAACCAGGCATCCGGTAGCGGGGGTCAGCGTTATATCGACTGGGCGAAAGTTGGAGATGGATCCATCATATGGAGCAATAAGCGGAGTCCTGCAAATGCGAACAAACTTCAGGGAATGTACTACCAGGGAGAGGACAGGATCTTCGACCAAAACGAAATAGACGTACGTCTTCTTAAATACAACTTTGCATTTGTAAATCTACAGGATGCAGCGAATCACAGGGCTGACCGTACGAAGAGGAGATCTGATTTTATTTTCCGCGATACAGTAGCGGTTTATCCTGATACGCTTGCCTGGCTGGCAGACTTTGCCTATGCACAGAATGATCCGCTTACAGAAGGATATTTCACTCACCCTTCCTATGCAAATTATCCTGTTGTGGGCGTTACGTGGAGACAGGCGAGAGCCTTCACCGTGTGGCGTACAAGGCTCTATCAAAATTCGAAACAAGCGGAGCGAAGCCCGCGGCTGCCTTATGGTTTACCATCCGAAGCGGAGTTTGAATATGCTGCCCGCGGTGGTAGGATAGGTACGGATTACCCTTGGGGCGGTCCTTATATCCGCAATGCAAAAGGATGTCTGATGGCTAATTTTAAGCCGGGAAGAGGAAACTATAATGATGACGGAGGGGCAACCACAGTGAATGTGAAGTCTTATTTTCCGAATGATTTCGGATTATATAATATGGCTGGAAACGTTGCTGAATGGACATCATCAGCCTACGATGAGTCGGCTTCAACCTTTGTACACGATATGAACCCGGTCTTCAGCTATGAGGCCAAAACAGGCGACCCTGAAACGATGAAACGTAAAGTCGTAAGAGGCGGATCCTGGAAGGATATTGGATATTTTCTGCAAAATTCCACCCGGACATATGAATATCAGGACACATCCAAGTCTTACATAGGCTTTCGATGTGTAACCCGCTATCCGGGAAGGGATATCAGGGATAAGAGTACATTCTAATTAAAAAATCAAAAAATTATATTTAAGATGGCTGAGAAGAAAAGCACAGGATTTGAGGGGTTCCTGCATAAAGCGATATCCTGGGGTGCGAGTATTGTTATTTTGGGTGCATTGTTTAAGATTCTTCATATAGGGGGTGTCTGGGGCAACTACATGATTGGTATAGGACTAGGGGTGGAAGCGTTCCTTTTCTTTTTAACAGGCTTTGTTCCTCCTGCCAAGGATCCGGAATGGGCCAGGGTTTATCCGGAACTTGCTGATGATTTCAGCGGTGAGTTACCGCAGAAGGCAACTCGTCAGGCGCCGGTAGCTAGCTCCGCACCGACATCTGCTGCATTAGATAAAATGCTTGCTGATGCGAAAGTTGGTCCTGAACTGATCCAAAGTCTGGGTGATGGATTAAGGACTTTCGGTGATAAGGTAGCCTCGATATCTACCGTTGCCGACGCTTCCATTGCAACAAATGAGTATACTTCTAAGGTAAAGAGTGCTTCAGGTAGTTTTGACAAACTGAACGTTGCTTTTTCTAAGGCTACAGAGAATCTTGCTGAACTTGGTAACACCAATGCAGATACGAAATCATACCATGAGCAGGTTAATAATCTGGCTCGCAACTTGTCTGCATTAAATGCTGTATATGAGCTGGAATTGCAGGACTCAAGTGCCCACTTGAAGTCGATGAATAAGTTTTATCAGAACGTCTCTTTGACCATGCAGAATTTCAACGAGTCGATGGAAGATTCTAAACAGTTTAAAGATGAGGTTGGTCGTCTGGCTAAGAATCTGGCCTCTTTGAACGCGATTTATGGTAATATGCTTTCGGCTATGAATCAGCCGCGGGTCTAAGTTAATGATGGACAGTATCAATACAAGAATCAAATAGATGGCTGCAGGTAGAGAAACGACGAGACAGAAGATGATCAATATCATGTATTTGGTATTGCTCGCTATGCTCGCGTTGAATGTGTCAGATAGTATACTCAATGCATTTAAGAACATTAATGATAGTTTAGAAACGTCCCGATCAAACGTTAATACCAGTGTGACGCAACTATTTTCGTCATTCGAGGCTACCAAGCTAAAAGAGGAACCTGAGCGCGCGCGACCAATTTACGAGCGGGCTAAGCAGGCTCAGGCGGTATCGGAGGAGCTGAATGCGTACATTGAACAATTGAAAAAGGAATTTGTGACTGCGGGACAGGGTTATAGTGAAGATACAGGTGATCTTGTTCAGCGCGATAACACAGATATTTCTCCGGGAATCATGATCAATCAGAAGAAAGGGGCAGCCCTGAAAGCGAAAATCAATGAAACACGCGAAAAGCTGAGCAGCTTACTGGACGAGAAGGACAAAACAGGTCTCAATCTTGCCCTACAGGCAAACGACCCTGTAAAGGGACGTCGTAGCTGGGAAGATGTCAATTTTGGAGAAGGTACGCCTTTAACAGCTGCGATGACTATTCTGACTAAAATTCAGACCGATGCGAAGAATGCTGAAGCGGACGTGGTCAAGCGTATTCTTGGAAAGATGGATCAGGCGGTAGTTAATCTTGATAAGTTTGCAGCAGTTGCGGTTGCACCTACTTCGTACTTGATTCAGGGACAGCCTTATACTGCTGAAGTGTTTCTGACGGCTTATGACTCAAGGACAAGTCCATCAATCACCGTTGGAGGAGCGAATCTGCCCCTACGAGATGGGAAGGGAGTTTATTCGGTTCCAACGACAAGGGAGGGAGTATTCTCCTGGTCTGGAATCGTGAAGGTTAAGCAGACAGATGGAACGATAAAAGAATATCGTACTCCAGAACAGAAATATCAGGTTGCCCGGCCATCGGCAGTGGTCTCTCCTGATAAGATGAACGTATTTTATATCGGCGTGGCAAATCCTGTCTCTGTATCGGCGCCCGGTATTCCGAAAGAGAATCTGCGTGTAAGTATGCAGGGCGGTTCTATCAAAGGAGCTGGCGGCAAGTACATCGTCACAGTAAGTTCTCCGGGGCAGGCAAAGGTGTCTGTATCTGCAGAAGTTGCTCCGGGTAAGGTGCAGACAGTCGGAACCACCGATTTTCGCGTAAAGCGTATTCCTGATCCGGTAGCGAAGTTTGTTGGCAAAACGGGTGGCGTTGCAAGTTCTGTAGCGATAAAGTCTCAAAGTAAAGTCTTCGCGATGCTGGAGAACTTCGATTTTGACGCCCGGTTTGACGTGACACGCTTTACATTGATCATTGCCAAGCCAAGGGCGGACGCTGTTGTTTTAAGCACGACCGGGAATACTTTGAGTGCCGCGATGAAATCGGCCCTTGCAGGGATCGGTCCCGGCTCGAGAGTCATATTTGATAATATTATTGCGGTTGGTCCTGATGGTTCGCAACGGTCATTAAATTCTATTGCGTTAACAGCTAATTAAATTGAGATGAGAAGCTTATGCATGATTGGAATGTTCTCTTTGCTTGCTGCTGCAGCAAGCGCACAGAGTCCCAATTTAAACAATTCACAGACTCCCCAGGCAGTTGAAGTGGAAAGACCGGTGGATGGTTACTTCAAGCAGGCGAACATTGAAAGCGCCCGGGTGACCCCATATGCGAATGTCAGGGATGTTGATGTGATGTTTTCCAAACGTGTTTGGAGGGAGATCGATCTGCGTGAGAAAATGAATCACATCTATGCTTCACCTAAATCGCGGCTGATTGATGTGATCATGGAGGCTGTGCAGGCAGGTGAATTGACTGCTTATGATGCGGTAAGTACGAAATCAGATCCTAACGGAGACTCTTTTGGTACGATCCTGCCTCCGGGCCAGGCGATGGCAAAGTTTGCCGATAGCGTAGTAGTTCCTGAATTCAACGATATGGGTGAAGAAATTGGTTCGCACATGGAAAGCGGCGAATTTAATCCGGACAGCGTAACGAAATTTCAGATTAAGGAAGACTGGATATTTGATAAGCAACGATCGGTCTTCGAACCCCGCATCATTGGTATCGCTCCTATGGTGAAGATAAAGGCAGCAGGTCAGGATCTTGGTGAGCAGCCAGCGTTTTGGATCTATTTTCCTGAGGCCCGCCATATTTTTGTAACCAAAGCAGTGAGCACACGAAACAACGACGCGACGGGACTTAGCTACGACGATATATTTATGAAGCGTCTGTTTTCAAGCTATATCGTGAAGGAGTCGAATCCTGACGATTTACGAATTAAGGACTATGCATCAGGTATTGACCGTCTTTACGAGTCTGAGCGTGTCAAGAAAGAGCTTATGGACTATGAGCATGACCTTTGGTCATATTAGATCAGGACCAGGTTTATTTTTGTCTCCGGCAAAATAGCTAAGGAGGGATTCAGTTTGTTTTGTGTTCAAGACCGACCTGATTTCCTCCTTTGTTGCTTCACGGATTTTCTTTACTGATTTAAAGTGTAAAAGCAGCTTGTCGGCGCTCGTTTTACCAATGCCAGGGATGTTGCTCAGTTCCGTTACCAAGGTCCCCTTATCGCGTTTTAATCTGTGGAAGGTAATGCCGAAGCGGTGAGCTTCGTCGCGAAGTTGCTGAATGATTCGGAGTGTTTCCGATTTTTTGTCCAGATACAATGGATACTGATCGCCGGGATAGAATAATTCTTCCAGTCTTTTTGCGATACCAATTACCGTTAGTTGTTTTTCAATGCCAAGGAGCTTCAGGCTTTTCATAGCGGCAGAGAGCTGCCCTTTTCCGCCATCGATGATTACGAGCTGCGGAAGAGGCGTTTCTTCGTCCAGCATTCTTTTATAGCGTCTGTATACGGCCTCCTCCATCGTGGCAAAGTCATTGGGTCCTTCAACAGTTTTCACATTGAAGTGCCTGTAGTCCTTTTTTGAGGGCTTGGCATCCTTGAATACTACTATAGCCGATACTGGATATTTTCCCTGAAAGTTGGAGTTGTCGAAGCACTCAATATGTCGTGGTAGCTGATTCAGACGAAGATCTTTCATCATCTGGTTGAGCAATCTTTCCGTTCGTACCTCCGGATTGAGCTTTTCATACTGATCTATCTTGTCACGTTTGAAAAAGCTGACATTCTTTTGCGAGAGATCAAGTAATTTTCTTTTTTCGCCAAGTTTAGGCACCGTGAATTTCAGGGCAGGGTCATCCAGCTCCAATTCAAATGGCACAATGATTTCCCTGGAGGTACTATTGAAGCGGGTCCGGAATTCAGAGATTGCAATACTCAACAGATCTTCATCCGTTTCGTCAAGTCTCTTCTTAAGTTCAAGAGTCTGAGTCTGGATGACCGTTCCATTCATCACCTTTAGATAATTGACGAACGCGAGCTTTTCATCTGAGGCGATGCTAAACACATCGACATCAGATATGGAAGAGTTGACGATCGTGGATTTGCTCTGGTATTTCTCCAGGAGATCGTACTGGCGTTTAAGCTTATGAGCAAGTTCAAAGTTCAAGTCCATGGAAGCAGTTTCCAGTTGAGACTTCAAGCTTCGCACTACCTGGCCAATTTTTCCATTCAGGATGTCGCGTATGCTATCGATACTTTGGTTGTAGTCTTCCTCTGATTGGTAAGCTTGGCAAGGTCCCTTGCAATTACCGATCTGGTATTCGAGGCAAACTTTAAATTTGCCTGCAGCGATGTTTGGCTGGTTTAGAGGCAGATTGCAGGTTCTTAATGGATAGATTTCTTTGATGAGATCAAGGATGGTATGCATCATGCTGATCGAAGCATAAGGCCCAAAATATTTGGAACCATCCTTAATAATACGCCTTGTCCAGTAAATTCTAGGAAACGGTTCATTCTTGACAACGATCCAGGGATAGGTTTTGTCGTCTTTAAGGAGGACATTGTACCTTGGCTGATGTTTCTTTATCAGGCTGTTTTCTAGCAGCCAGGCATCTATTTCCGTATCAACGATCGTAAAGGTGATATCGGCAATCTTGCTGACCAATACTCTGGTTTTGGAATTGATGCGATAATTATCCTTATTAAAGTAAGAGCTAACCCTGTTTTTCAGGTTTTTTGCTTTCCCTATATAGATCAATTCGCCTGCGGCATCCCAATACTGGTAGACACCCGGTTTGGACGGGATCTTCTTCAGCGCCTCACGATAATCAAACTTCATTCTTTAGCACTTTATGGAGCCGGCTCAGTGACGGGAACTACAGGTTCAACAGCAGGTGCGGTCGTTGTTGTAGAGTCGCTACTTGGCTTTTTTGTATAAGCATCACAGTTCAAGGTTATGGTACTTCCCCCTTTTGGAGGTTCGAAATCTCCTTTGGTATATTTCAGCGTCGGATCTGCATACACTTTTTTCATATACAAGCCAAAGATTGGCAAGGCTGAGTTTGCTCCCCCGCCCTGGCTGGTGTTGGCAAAGTGGATAGCTCTGTCTTCAGCTCCTGTCCACACCCCGGTTACCAGCTGAGGGGTGATGCCGATAAACCATCCATCAGAATTGTTCTGCGTGGTTCCGGTCTTACCGCCGATTGGATTTGTCAGGTTATATCTCGTTCTCAGACGTCGGCCTGTACCTCTATCTACGACTTCTTTCAGCATATCTGTAATAGCGTATGCCGTCTGCGGGTTTAGGGCAACCACAACTCTCGCCTTTCTTTCATACAGGACATTTCCGTTCTTATCTTCAATGCGGGTCAGGTAGGTAGGCTCTGTCCAGATGCCCTGGTTGGCAAACGCTGAATAAGCACCTACCATGTCGTACACAGAGGCCTCGAAGCTTCCCAGGGAAATGGAGGGATAGGCAGGTACGTCGGTGGTAATACCCATCTTTTTTATCAGCGTGGAGACTGCTGTAGCGCCGACTTGCTTCATCAGGAATACGGTAACATAGTTCTGAGAGTATGCCAACGCAGTTTTTAATGAAATATAGCCGGGTATTGGTTTATAAGCTCGGGGTCTGTATCCTTCAATTTCTACCGGCTCATTGGGGGCCATATAGCAAGGAGAATATCCCTGATTCTCTATAGCGACAGCGTAGGTAAAAGGTTTTGCAGTAGAACCGACCTGGCGCGCACCCGTTTTTACCTGATCGTACTTGAAATGCTCAAAGCTTATTCCTCCTACCCATGCGCGGACAAATCCGGTATGCGGTTCCATGGACATCATGGAATTGCGGAGCAGCAGCTTGTAATATTTGATGGAGTCCATTGGGGTCATGGTTTTTTCTACCTCGCCATTCCAGGAGAAAATGGACATCTTTACGGGTGTGTTGAAGTTCTTCGTTATTTCCTCTTCAGAGATGCCTTCGTCTTTAAGCTGGCGGTAGCGGTCAGACCTCATCATGCCGATTTTAAGCAGTTTAGCAGCCTCGCCCATAAACGGGTTGCGATTCTTCCATTCCCTGTTGAAGTCAGTCTGGAGAGTCTTCATATATTCCCGCTGAGCCTGCTCGGCGTACTTCTGCATTCTGGCGTTGATTGTTGTGTAGATTTTCAATCCGTCGCGATCCAGATCATAGGGTGTGCCATCGGCTTTTACGATCTCTTGATCTTCAAAGATTTTTTGTATTTCTTTTTTTAGCACCGCCCTGAAGTAGGCTGCATATCCATCAAAGTGATGGGTAGCCTTGAAAGACAGAACAAGGGGCTTTTGTTTCAATTCTTCTGTTTCAGGGTCTGAGAGATATCCTGCCTTTCCCATGTTTTCAAGAACCGTATTTCTTCTGGCAAGAGACCGCTCCGGGTTACGTACAGGGTTATACCATGAGGGACCTTTCAGCATACCGATCAATACAGCAGCCTGCTCAGGATTTAACTTGTCGGGAGTCGTGTTGAAATAAGTCTGAGCAGCAGATTTAATGCCGAAACTGTTGTAAGATCCAAAGTCGACCGTGTTTAGATACATGGTGATGATCTCTTCTTTGGTATAATTTCTTTCGAGCTTTAATGCGATGATCCACTCTTTAAATTTGACAATTACAATGCTGAAGAATCCGTTGACACCCTCGCGCGGAAAAAGGTTTTTCGCCAGCTGCTGAGTGATCGTACTCGCACCTTGCTTATTTCCCATCAGGTTGTAAAAAACAATGGTGAAGATTCGTTTGAAGTCTATACCGGAGTGGCTGTAAAAGCGGATATCCTCTGTTGCAATAAGGGCGTTAATGACGTTTGGAGAGATCTCGTCATAACGGACGTTCGACCGGTTTTGAACAAAGTAGGAGCCGAGGACGACTCCGTCATCCGAGATGACGTCTGATGAGAGGTTGCTCTTCGGATTTTCAAGATCTCTGAAAGATGGTAGTTTGCCAAAAAGCCCGAGGCCGATACTAAATATAAGGATGATGCCGAAGGCGATAGCACCGATGACTATTTTCCAGAATGTTATGGTGTATTTAGTGATCTCCTGCTTTGTAAGTGAAGTCTTTTTTTGTGGCATATGATTACTTAATATTCTTAGTAGTATGTTCTATGTGCGATTGAATTTGCTCACGCGTATTCAATTGACCGAGCCCCTCCCCGGAAATAATAAAGGTGTTATACCTCTCCGCAGGTATCTTCATTATTTCTTTCATCATAGGAAGAATTCGGGCTTCATATGACACGGCTTCTTCCTTATCCTGGAAGGGACCTACAAATATCAGTTGATTTTCTTTATTCACCACTTTTAATTGATGTTTTATTGCAACTCCCGGGTATCTGGAACGGTTGAATTGCCCTATTGCAAACCGTGATGGGCTTAGATTTGCTGTTGCGCTGAGGATGTTTATCACGAAATAATGCGGTATAGGTGTACGGGGGGCTATAGCAGCTTCCGGCGATGGAGTAGCATGTTGAACATCGGCATGCATATCGGGTGTCTGGGGCAGCGGGTCGATTTTCCTGGTTTCAGGGAGTGTCTGGTCAATGGAAAGTTCTGTAGGGCTGTGTCCGGATGCGCTCTCTTCATCGACTAACAGGGCAACTGATCTTTGCGAAAAAGATTCTCTGTTTAATCTAATATATTCGATATGCTGTCGAACGAGTGGTGTTACAAGTGAGTCCTGGGAATATTTGGAGGTAAACGACAAAAGGGAATCTTCGAATGCGCGCGGGTTTTGATTATGCCCCATGGAGATGGTGTAGAAGTAGTCGAGTTGTGGGGCGAAAATATCTGATTCTTTGGTTTTACGTTCTTCTTCAACCTGCTTAATAACCTCTTCGAACTGTTTGTTGGCGAAAAGGTTGTAGATATTCGTGTAAGCTGCATCCGGGGAATTATCTTTAAGTGGAGACGAAGCATACCGGATTGTGCTGGCAATTTCAGATTCCGGATACTTTGTAAGAATGATTTGTTCGTATCTCCTGGCCGATGCGGAGTCGGTTTTACGTTTCATTAAGTACAAGCGATAATATGCGGGAAGAGCGTAACTCGTTTCTGAAAAACGACCCGCCAACTTTTCAAAGCTGGCAGAGGCCTGATAATCATCATGCAGTTTGTTAAGATAAAATACTCCGATTTCGTATACAGAGGCTGCGATTCGTTCGTTTGATGCTTTGATCGCATCTGGGCTGAGTGGAAGATTATTCAAGTAATCTTCAAATCTTCGAGTAGTTTCTGGATGGGTAGCAGTAGCTTCATTTCCTTGCGCAGCGTTTGCAGGTAATGGTATGAGTTCTGATGTTGAGGTTCCGGAGATCTCGTACCGCCAGCCGTCCTTCAGAAGTTTGCTTCCCCACTTCTCCCTGAACTCAAGAGCTCCCTGTCTTAGCGCTCTTGGATTGTTGAAATAGAAGAAGTCGGTCTGCCCGGGCTCTGTGTCTCTTTCCAGCAATATACTCGAAGTCAGATGTTCCGCTTCTTCCTCATTTCTTTTCCGGATTAGCTCTGTAATTGCTTGTTGCCGCCCATCTTCAGGCAGTTCCGCAATTCTTTGAAGAGCTTCTTCAAAATTTACCGCTTCGAATTTGTCCGCAAGATGACGGAGACTTTCCCCTTTTTTGTTGATGTCTGCATATCGGGGATGGGAAGGGGGAAGAGAAGCCAGACTGCTATCGTAGTATGAAAGTGCGGGTTTATAAAGTCCGCTTGTGAAATAGATATCGGCCAGGGAGTTGTAGGCAAGACCTTTCTGATCGCTATTTGGCAGGCTTGCCCTTACCGAGTTTTTATAGCTTATCAAGGCGTCTGTTGTCAGATGCCTCTGTTCCTGCACTTTTCCTATCATGTAAAGTATGCGGTCTTTAAAATCTACGTACAGGTCATTCTCTAAAAGTGTTTTCAATTGAGTAATGACATCAACATCCCTTTGATAGATTTCATTATGTATGGCCGACTGCTTTACATCTGCGTAGAAGTTCAGTACTGAAGGTGCGATGTTTTTTTTGAGCTTTTTATAGTTGCGTAAAGCCAGACTTTTCTTATTGTTCTTATCATGCAACTGAGCCAGTAGAAAGGTCCATCGTTGTTTGCCTGACCTCGGAGGTCTGGCAGAAAGCGTTTGGCTGAGGCTCAGTTCGGCCTCCTCGAATCTGTTTTGTGAAATTAGGATCTGCGTTTTTAATGCAAAAAGATCGGCCTTAGTATTTTCAGATATCCTGTCATACTTCAGTGCAGTGTCTAGCATTGCGGTCGCTCCCCGAACGTTGTTCAGGGACAGCAGGGCCCGCGCTTTGTTGATCCTCGCGCGCTGGGCTAAGTCCTGTTCGCCGGGAAAATTAGCGTAGACATAGGTGTAAAATTCCGCAGCATCGAAAAAGTTGCCTTTTAGAAAATTAGCTTCGGCAATCAGGAAGTATGCATCGTTCAGGAAATCGCTCTGCGCTTTACTATTGATAATTTTATTGGCCTTAAAAATTACAGAGTCCAGAAGCTGAGTGTCTGTATCGTTTCTTAGCTTCCTAAAAACCGGTAAAAGTTCGGTGTAATCGTCCGCAATAAAGACATCTTCCCTTTTTAAGTAATCATCCAGCAACCTTTCAGCATTATATAGGATATTAAACCGGGCCGTTACATTTTGCAAAGTCGGATTTTGGCTGGAAGCACACCCCGCAGCCATCAGCATCAGGAAGGAGAGCAAACAAGAAAGCAGAGAGGAACGGCGATTATCCAATTGGAGATATCATTTTGCGTAAGGAGCAATTTTACAATATTTTATCCAGAATCAGATTGTGGTGAGGCAATAAAAACAAAAGAGATTACGACGATAATAGGAAAATGATTTACTAATTTTGATCCCTAGTCGACAACCTAAAAGATCCAAGTTGAAGCCATCGGACGAAAAAGAAGATAAAGACAAAGGTAAAAGAGCATTGAACAGTTATGCCTACTATTCGGGTATGGGGTTTCAAATGATTGCGGTAATTGGGATATTTGCGTTCATCGGCTACCAGATTGATGAGGGCCGCGACAGTGGTACGCCTATATTTACAGCATTTCTTAGTCTTGTCGGGGTATGTGCTTCCATGTATTTGGTCATACGATCAGTAAACAAAAACAAAAATTGAGCATTAAAAAATTTCTATTTCAGTTCTGCGGAGTACTTATCGCCGCATCGGTTCTTGCATTGGCGTTAGATGCGTATTACTCTCTTCTTGTACCTCAATTCTGGTTGATCTTCGGCTTCCTCGCCGGCCTTACAATAGTAGCATATATAGCTTCGTACGCCGGAATCAAAACGGGAGGTGAATTGTCTGTTTATGTACTTATGGCCGCTATATTTATTAAACTGATAGTCAGTTTATTATTTGTGGTCATTTACCTTCAAAAACACCGGGTAAACGGTACATTCTTCGCCCTGGAGTTTTTTTCTTTATATTTCTTATTTACTGCCTTTGAAGTTAAATCATTGTTACTTAACTTGCGCCCACCAAAATAAATAGTAAAATCTCCAATTAGATGATCTCTACGCGTATTTTGAGTTCAGGAAAAGTTAGACTCTTTGTAGTTTGCGCTTTTTTTTTCACTCTCTTCAGTATTAGTCCCTCTTTAGTAGCTCAGCATCACACCAGTGACTCTGCAGCAAGTTCTACCGTCGAAAGCGATAGCCACATCCCAGGTGTTGAGCATGTAGAAAACAGTCATGGGGAAGAAAAGTTTGACCCTACCAAGGCTATCATGGAGCACATTGCTGACTCACATTATTGGCATTTGTGGGGACACACGTCGCTACCATTGCCGGTTATTATTATTACGGATAAAGGTGTGGAGGCTTTTTCGTCTGCAAAGTTTCACCATGGAGAGGATGCCTACGAGGGAACCCATTATACTTATAAGCTTATTGAAGATAAGTTGTTTGTTGTAGACGCACAAGGAAACGTTGACAAAGAGGCTTCATCAAAGATATACGACTTCTCGATTACAAAGAATATTGCATCTCTCTGGATCGCGGTTATTGTACTTATTTTGATCTTCACATCGGTATCATCTTCTTATAAGAAAAGACAAGGTAAGGCACCTAAGGGATTACAGTCTGTTATCGAGCCTTTCATTATGTTTGTAAGAGACGATATCGCTATTCCAAATATCGGCTACAAGTACGCTAAATTCATGCCTTTGTTGTTGACCATGTTCTTCTTTATCTGGATCAACAATTTGTTAGGATTGATTCCGATATTTCCGGGAGGAGCGAATGTAACGGGGAACATATTTCTGACATTTGTACTTTCATTCATTGTTTTGCTTGTTGTGAATCTGAATGGTAACAAGTACTACTGGAAGCATATTTTGCTACCTGATGTGCCATGGTGGTTGTATCCGATTATGATTCCTGTTGAGCTTATCGGTGTTATTTCCAAGCCGTTTGCATTGATGATCCGTCTTTATGCCAACATATCAGCCGGTCACATCATCATCTTGAGTTTAATATCCCTTATTTTCATTTTCAAGTCCCTGGCTATAGCGCCTGTATCGGTTGCGTTTGTATTGTTCATGAACGTACTCGAGCTTCTGGTAGCGTTTTTACAGGCCTTTATTTTTACGATGCTAACGGCCCTCTTCATTGGAACGGCGGTTGATGAGCATCACCATTAATTAGAAACTTTTTTTAAATTTTAATAAATACAATTATGGTAGGTTCAATTGCTGCAATAGGTGCAGGTTTAGCGGTAATCGGTGCAGGTATCGGTATTGGTCAGGTTGGTGGTAAAGCAATGGAAGGTATTGCTCGTCAGCCAGAAGCTGCTTCTAAAATTCAGACTGCTATGATCATCGCTGCAGCCCTTGTTGAAGGTGTTGCTTTGTTTGGTGTGGTAGTAGCTTTATTGGGTAACAATCCTCAATAAACAAGGGACTTCGGTCTAAGGACCGGAGATTAACGATTGGTTATTTTCCGGTCCTTGTATTTTGCAATCAAAAAAATATTGATAGAAAATGGGAGAATTATTTGAGGGAATACTTAATCACCACCTCGGTTTTGTAGTTTGGGCATCTGTAGCGTTCCTGCTACTGCTTATCATATTGAAAAAACTAGCGTGGCAGCCGATCCTTGGAATGATTTCAGAACGTGAGCGGTTCATCGAGAATGCACTTGCATCTGCTGAAAAAGCCAAGGAAGAGATGGCGCGCCTTACCAATGAGAACGAAAGTTTATTAAAAGAAGCACGTGCTGAGCGTGATTTGATTTTAAAAGAAGCGAAAGAATTAAAAGATAAGATTGTTGCTGAAGCCCGTACTAGTGCCCAAACTGAAGGTGCAAAGATGATAGAAAAGGCGAAGCAGGAAATCGATAGCCAGAAGGTTGCCGCTCTTAATGAAGTGAAGGATCAGGTTGCAACGCTTTCCATAGAAATCGCTGAAAAGATTCTTCGTAATCAGTTTGAAGACCGGAACAAGCAGCAAGCATTGGTTTCTGATCTATTAAAAGAAGTAAAGTTAAATTAATTAGCTTTCCAAATCATAACATAAGATGTCTGAAATACAAGTAGCATCAAGGTACGCAAATTCATTACTTGACCTGGCGCAGGAGAGAAATACACTTGACGCCATAAAGTCTGATCTGGAGTCTTTCTTAGCTGTTTTAAAGGCGACGCCTGAGTTAAAGGCTGTCTTGAGAAATCCGATTATTAGTCCGGATAAAAAATTCTCGATTGTTAAGGAAGTGTTCAGCCCATCCGTTAATGAGATTGTTATTCGCTTTTTCAAGATAGTGATCAGCAAAGGGCGTGCAGAAGTCCTGTATGAAACAGCCAAAGAGTTTGTAAACGGCTACAACAGGATCAATGGGGTGATAAAAGCTTCGATCGTATCAGCGATCCCGCTGACAGATGAAAATAAGGCCGAAGTGCAACGGGTAGTGGAGGAAGCAACACAAAAGAAGGTTTTGCTTAAGACACTTGTAGAACCTGACCTCATTGGTGGATTTGTGCTAACGGTTGGCGACAAGCAGTTTGATGCGAGTATTTCCAGCAGTTTAAGCAAACTCAAAAAAGAGTTCATACAAAAGGTGGTTTGATCCGATTGCAGACAAGTATTACAGGCATTATAATTAACAGAGTTAAAAACAAAATATTTAATATAAAACTATGGTAGAGGTAAGACCAGATGAAGTTTCGGCAATATTGCGTCAGCAATTGTCAGGCTTTAAATCAGAGGCTGAACTTGAAGAAGTAGGTACCGTATTGCAGGTGGGCGATGGTATTGCCCGGGTTTACGGACTAACCAAAGTTCAATCAGGTGAGCTGGTTGAATTTGACAATGGGTTACAAGGTGTTGTTTTGAACCTTGAAGAAGACAACGTGGGTGTTGTATTGCTTGGTGCATACGATGAGATAAAGGAAGGTGATACGATGAGGCGCACCAGAAGGATCGCTTCTATTCAAGTTGGAGATGGAATGCTTGGCCGTGTTGTTAATACATTAGGTCAGCCAATCGATGGAAAAGGACCTATCACAGGAAAGACCTATGAAATGCCAATTGAGCGTAAAGCTCCGGGTGTAATCTACCGTCAGCCTGTAACTGAGCCTCTTCAGACGGGTATCAAAGCTATCGACGCGATGATTCCTATCGGTCGCGGTCAGCGAGAGTTGGTTATCGGTGACCGTCAGACTGGTAAGACAGCTGTATGTATCGATACCATCATCAACCAAAAAGAATTCTACGAAGAAGGAAAGCCGGTATATTGTATTTACGTAGCTATTGGCCAGAAAAATTCAACTGTTGCAAATATCGTTCGTACCCTTGAGGAGAACGGTGCAATGGCTTACTCTATTGTTGTTGCCGCTTCTGCTGCTGATCCTGCTCCAATGCAGTTTTTCGCGCCATTTGCAGGTGCTGCAATCGGTGAATTCTTCCGTGATACAGGACGTCCGGCATTGATTATCTATGATGACTTGTCAAAACAAGCAGTAGCCTACCGTGAGGTATCGCTGTTACTTCGTCGTCCACCGGGCCGCGAGGCATATCCTGGTGACGTGTTCTATCTGCATAGCCGTCTATTGGAGCGTGCTGCTAAGATCAACTCATCTGATGCAATTGCAAGAGATATGAATGATCTCCCGGAATCTCTTAAAGATGTCGTAAAAGGTGGTGGTTCTTTAACTGCGCTTCCGATTATTGAAACTCAGGCAGGAGACGTATCGGCATATATCCCTACAAACGTTATTTCGATTACCGACGGTCAGATCTTCCTTGAGTCTAACTTGTTCAATGCGGGTGTGAGACCGGCGATCAACGTGGGTATTTCTGTGTCTCGTGTTGGAGGTAATGCGCAGATTAAGTCAATGAAGAAAGTTGCTGGTACCTTGAAGCTTGACCAGGCTCAGTATCGCGAGCTTGAGGCATTCTCTAAGTTTGGATCTGATCTTGATGCTGCTACGAAAGCGGTACTTGATAAAGGTGCGAGGAACGTTGAAATTTTGAAGCAAGGTCAGTTTTCACCAGTGTCTGTTGAAAAACAGGTAGCGATCATCTACGCCGGATCTAAAGGTCTGTTGCGTCAGGTGCCTGTGAACAAGGTGAAACAATTTGAAGCGGAATATACACAGCAACTGGAAGTAAGACACCCTGAGGTGTTGAAAAGCCTGAAGGCTGGAAAGTTCGATGATTCTATTACCGGAGTTCTTGAAACTGTAGCAAAAGAACTTGCTGCGAACTACTAGTTCGTGCTCTTAAGTTCAGAAGTACTTTTTGTTCTTCTGGACTTAAAGTTTAAATTTTAAAAAATGGCTAATTTAAAAGAAGTAAGAAACAGGATTGCGTCTGTAAGTTCAACTCAGCAGATTACAAAGGCCATGAAAATGGTATCTGCTGCTAAGCTTAAGCGGGCTACGAATGCAATTGTTCAGATGCGTCCTTATGCAACTAAATTAAAGGACATTCTGGGCAATTTATCTGCAAGTCTTGAGAACTCAAATTCTCCATTCATCCAGGAGCGTGAACCTGTTCGGGTGTTAATTGTTGTAGTATCTTCAAACAGAGGCCTAGCCGGAGCGTTTAATGCGAATGCTATCAAAACTGCCAATGTTCTCATTGCAGAGAAGTATGCTGAACAATTTCGCAATGGTAATGTAAGCATCTTAGCTATTGGAAAGAAAGGGCAGGATTTCTACGAACGCCGTAAATACAAAACGATTGGAAATCACTCCGAACTATTTGCAGATCTGTCATTCGCGAACGTTTCTACTGTAACGCAGTCTATCATGGACGGATTTGTTAACGGAGACTACGATCGTGTTGAAGTCGTTTACAATCAGTTCAAAAACGCAGCGATGCAGATTCTGACAGCAGAGCAGTTACTGCCATTGCCGAAGCCAGCTCCGACTGTTGGGAAGGGATCGGTGGGATCTAAAGTTGATTACATACTGGAACCCGTTCAGGAGGAGATTGTGAGCAGCTTGATTCCGAAGTCGATTAAGATTCAATTATATAAGGCAGTGCTTGATTCTCATGCTTCTGAGCATGGAGCGCGTATGACTGCAATGGATAAGGCTACAGATAACGCAGGAGAGCTTTTAAGATCACTAAAGTTATCGTATAATCAGGCCCGTCAGGCTGCTATTACAACAGAGCTTACAGAGATAGTAAGTGGTGCTGCAGCACTTTCAAACGGTTAATACGAGTATAATATTCATGAAAAAGGTCCCAGCGTGATGCGTTGGGACCTTTTTCATGGATAGACTTTTACTACTTGCGAATTTCAATTACCTCCACCCCGCTGCATTTTGGACACACGGGATTGCCATTGAGTGTTATCGATTGAACATTCAGTATTTTACAGCAGCCGCTTTTTACTAGTTTTGAACGGATGTCTATCTGATCTGGTGCGGAGTCTTTATATTTTACGGTAAATGTCTCCGTGCCTGAGGATAAAATGGTGACATACCTGTTGTTCAGTTCCGTGCTGTCTATTTTTAACGCCAGGTTTGAACTGTAGGCTGTGCTGGTGATAGTTAAGTCTGAAAGTTTGAAAGAGCTGTTTCTGCTAAGCAAATTGACATTGCTAACCTTATCAACGAGTTTTATTTTAAGTGTGACCACTGGAGCGATGCAGTCTGCTGCCTCACACAATGTATCGTCTATCCGGCAGCCGGATAAGGCCAAGCCGAGTATCAGAAATAAAAGAGATTTTTTCGCTATCATGGATCGTACTAAGAACCTGCAACTAGTTATAAACAGGACTATTAGTAATTTAATACGCAGATCATTGTATGAGTGCGACACTCGTCAGATCAAATATCATCCGCTAAACTTATTTTCCCTGGCGTTGTTAACACAGAAATTGGAAATATGGAATTTAGAAAATTGGGAGAATCAGATCTGGAAGTTTCGGTAATTACATTCGGTGCCTGGGCTGCCGGAGGCTGGATGTGGGGAGGAACGGAGAGAAGCGAATCGGTAAAGGCGATCCGTGCCTGCTATGAGGAAGGCGTAACGTCAATAGATACGGCTCCGATTTACGGTCAGGGTCTTAGTGAGGAGATCGTAGGGGAAGCTATTAAAGGGATCCCCAGAGATAAGGTACAAATACTGACCAAGTATGGGATGAGGTGGGATTTGAAGAAAGGGGATTTTGGATTCAAGTCTGAAAACAACCAAGGTGAGGCAATAAATGTTTATAAGTATGCGGGAAAAGACAGTATCATCAAAGAATGTGAGGATAGTCTTCGACGGTTAGGTACTGATTATATTGACTTGTATCAAATACACTGGCCGGATATCACTACGCCTATTAGTGAGAGTATGGAGGCCGTGCAGCGTTTAATCGAGCAAGGCAAGGTCCGTTATGCCGGCGTTTGTAATTATGACGAAGTGCAAATGGCCGAAGCAATGAAAGCACCGGGACTGGTATCCAATCAAGTTCCCTACAGTATGGTAAACAGAGGTATAGAAGAGGTCGTCATTCCCTTTGCGCTTGCCAATAAAAGATCTATAATCGCATACAGTCCTCTTGAGCGAGGATTGCTGACTGGAAAGATTAAACCGGGACATACTTTCGCTGCCGGCGACCATCGGGCCGATCTGAAGTATTATCAGGCCGCCAATATAGTCTTGGTAAATGCTTTTCTGGAGAGCATTAAACCAATAGCTGAGGACAAAGGTGTGAGCTTAGGACAGTTGGTGCTCAGGTGGACGGTAGACAAGCCTGGTATAACGATTGCCCTGGCGGGAGCCAGGAATGCTGAGCAAGCAGTTCAAAACGCGAGAGCGGTCAACGTCAAAATCTCTGTGGATGAAATGGCATTTATAAACGAAAGGCTCGACGAACTCAAGCTGGTTTGACCCTTTTGTAGAAAGCATTAGATTTATTTTATCTAAGTTTGTAACTTAGCACAGCATTATAAAAGAATGGAAAATACAGACAGAACTACCCGTAATCTAGGCGAACAAAACGACAACGCGAATAATCCGGCTCATTACCAATTATTAACCATTGGTATCATCATCACCATGATAGGTGTACTTCTACGTTTTTTTGGGGATTGGTCGCTAATTGACGCTGTTTCCAATTTGATTCTCGTTGTGGGAGTCGGTATATGCTTAAGAGCAGTTTACAAGGTGCTTCAATAAAAAACAACTTTTATTTTCCATGTTTATGGAATGACTAAACGAACTGCATCATTTAATCGTTAATGATTTTATGATGAAGCGATTAGTAGTATTGATGGGCCTGCTTGCCCCGTTTCTTGCTGGTTCTCAAACTAAGCTGAAACCGAAAGTTATCGAAATAAAGAAGCTTGTAATCGACAAGCGAGAATCATATGAATTTTCCTCGAGGGACTCAAGTGTATCTGTGTTTATAGATACACTTGTTATGCGTCCCGGCGCTAAGATCAGTTTCTTCAACAAGAAGGAAGCGCAGATGGTCGTCCGCCATGCTGTTATTGAAAAAGGAGCATGGATAGGAGGTAATGATGGGAGGAATAACGGAACCAATATCAAACTAAATATAAACTTCGCCGCGCTCAAAAATCTCACTATCAATGTGGCAGGGCAAGATGCGAAATCTGCTAATCGGAAATTTGATAACGGAAATGGCGGAAACGTGGTTATAAACTATTTGTCTTCAGGTGTTACACCCCAAATCCAGACTTCGAAGCAGTCTGCCTATATTGAAATTGAAAATCGCGGCGGGGGGTATCGTACTAACCCACAGTCTGATCTTGCCGTTATCTTCGGACAGATCAGGTCAGGATCCCCTGGTAGGCCTTTGGGACAGCTGGCAAATGGAAGAGTATACTCTGGAGGGTACGGATCAGATGGAAAAACTACTATCAACCCAATTACAAGTTTAGGCACGGTAAATTAGGGCTTATACCGGGAATCGGTTAAGATCTGTTGGTAATCGGTGTTTTTCATAAGTGCCGGCAGATCTACATTTTGGTTCCTTTCCATATATTCCCTTATGATTTGCCATCCCGTATATAATGCGAGCTTCGGAGCGGATTCGTTCCTGTTTCCTATACCCGGAGTAAACGGAGCCTCCGTCAGGAACTTCTGTATCTTCATGTAGTCGCTCTCATATAACAAGTTATTCTCAAGAAAGTAGCCCCAGATGTCCGACTGATGATTTTCTGCCCATTGCTGCTGATCAGATGTGTAGTTAATGATGAGAGAATCAGGCACTTCGGGAAGCACGGATTGCATGAAATACATCACTTTGCCATTGTAAATCATCCTGTCTAGGAGCGAATTTAAGTCGTCCGGTTCCGGAAACATCTCTTCTCTCACAAAGGTCTCAATAAGCCTTGGAGTGATATTCTCAGGAGTAAATCGTCTCGAGATATATTGTGGTATGCTCTGACGTAAAGCAGGGTAGAATTTGGAATCAGCTCCTAAAAACATGTCCAGACCTATTCCCAGGTAGTTTTTGCCTAAGGGAACCTGAACCGTGAAGCCAGAGTAGAAGGATATAATCCGCGGTATTTGAACGTCAGGGTAGAAGTATTTAATATGTTTGAACGCGTCGCGGAGTTCACCCTCTTTGTTACTAAGATCTTTGAATGCAGCGCCAACTTCAGTCTTTAGTGCGTGGAAGTCGTCGTTTGTAAGTATCAAACGCATATTGGCATAGTATGCAGTGTCCGAAGTGCTTCCGGCACTTAGCATTTGCTCCATGTAATCCTGATAAAATGTAGAATATTTCTTTTCTAAAACAGGCAACCTTTTAGTAATGTTGTCGGGTTGTAGAGTCTTCAGGTCTTGATCAAACCGTTCGATGCGGATGTCGACATCTATGTGGCTTACATCAACTGCTTTTTTATTCTGGCAGCTCGTTAAAATTAACGCTGTAAAAAAAAACAAGTAGATTTGGACAATGCTTTTGCAGGACATAGTTTAAATGAGAAAAACGAAAATATGAAAAATCTTTTTTTTGCGCTGGTATGCTTCTTACTGCCCTTTGTTTCTTCGGCCCAAATTGCGGGAGACAACACACAGCTTGGCTTTACGGTTTCGCCGAACCTGGGATGGGTCACAGGAGAGGGTTCTCCGGGAGATGGCACTAGCGCGGGTATTGCGTACGGTGTATTGGCAGACTTTGCCTTTAGCTCCAATTACTACTTTGCCTCGGGATTCACCATAACATCTGTCAACAGTCCTGCTGCTTCTGATCTGAACTCAATAAATTACAAGGTTCGGTACATCGAAGTTCCGCTTACATTAAAGCTGAAAAGTGCACCGACAACTATGGGACGTTATTACGGACAGTTTGGCTTAGGTACAGGATTTAAAATTGGCGCGAAGGGGGATATCAGCGAAGGACCTGGCATTCCTAAGAAAAATGATGTTGATATTTCGTCAGAGGTTAACTTCTTCAGACTTAGTATGATTGCGGGCGCCGGTGTAGAATGGGAAGTTAACGGAAACTTAAATGTTATAACAGGTGTTACCTATAACAATGGTTTTACCACGATGAACAAGCGAGGCGAAAAATTAAAGAATTCATACGTCGCCTTAACACTTGGTGTCTTTTTCTAGAACCCTTACTTACCACGTTTAAAACTCATACACATGAAGATAGCTCTTGCGCAGTTAAACTATCATATAGGCAACTTCGAAGCAAATACCACAAAAATTATTGAGTCAATTAACAAAGCCAAATCGGAGGGCGCCGACTTAGTTGCTTTTGCAGAGCTGGCTGTTTGTGGATATCCGCCGCGAGATTTCCTTGAGTTTTCAGAGTTTATAGACCTGTGTGAAGAGTCTGTCAATCGGATTGCCAAAGCCTGTACGGGGATCGTCTGTGTGCTTGGAGCACCGACACGCAATGATCGTTTAGAGGGTAAGGATCTTTTCAACTCGGCCTATGTAATGGAAGATGGACGGGTGGTATCAAAAGTAAATAAAGCCCTGTTGCCCAATTATGATGTATTTGACGAGTATCGGTATTTCGAGCCTGGGCTAGTATTCAAATGTATTGAAGTTAAGGGGCTCCGCATCGCCCTCACCATTTGTGAGGACTTGTGGAATATGAAGGATAATCCATTGTATTTGATGTCACCGATGGATGAGCTTATCAAAGAGAAGCCTTCTTTAATGCTCAATATTGCGGCTTCACCCTTTTCATACGTGCATGATGATAATCGGGTAAAGGTCTTGAGCGAGAATTGCAAAAAGTATGAGCTTCCGCTGCTGTATGTTAACCAGGTAGGTGCGCAGACGGAAATAGTCTTCGATGGAGGATCGTTCGCATTTGATAAAAAAGGCAACCTGCTTCATCATATGAAGTATTTTGAAGAAGACTTCCGGATATTTGAATTTAACGACGGAGAAATCCAGGGATTAGAGCCAATAAGCTATCAGCCTCCTTCTGACATAGAGCAGATTCATCAAGCATTACTCTTGGGTATCAAAGATTATTTTGGTAAGTCGGGATTCAGTAAGGCAGTTCTTGGCCTTTCCGGGGGGATCGATTCAGCCGTAGTATGTGCGTTGGCAGCCGAGGCTCTTGGTCCCGACAATGTAATGGCGGTTCTGATGCCGTCGAAGTATTCGACCGATCATTCGGTTAGTGACGCTATGGGTCTGGTCAATAACCTGGGATGCCAACATTATACTATTGCGATCAAAGATGCTACAGATGCCTTTGAAAGCATGCTTAAACCTGCATTTAAAGGACTTCCGTTTAACACGACTGAGGAGAATATTCAGGCAAGAAGCAGAGCAATAGTGGTGATGGCCTTTTCGAATAAGTTTGGTTACATACTTCTGAATACCTCTAATAAAAGCGAGTGTGCTGTAGGTTATGGAACGTTATATGGAGACATGGCAGGTGCCATCTCCGTGCTCGGTGATGTTTACAAAACGCAGGTTTATAAGTTAGCTGAGTATATCAATCGGGATCGTGAAATTATTCCTGTAAACAGTATCGTAAAACCTCCTTCAGCAGAGTTGAGACCTGATCAGAAAGATAGCGATTCGTTGCCAGACTATGATACATTGGATGCATTTCTTTACCAGTATATTGAGCTGAGAAAGAGCTCTAAAGAGATTATAGCACAAGGGTTTGAGGCGGAATTAGTTAGAAAAACCCTCAAAATGGTAAATATGGCTGAGTTTAAAAGATATCAGACAGCTCCGATACTTAGAGTGTCACCTAAAGCGTTTGGTATGGGAAGAAGAATGCCGCTTGTAGGTAAGTATCTTTCTTAATGTCGTAGAAATTTTAAATATTATATACAATGAAGATATTAGCTTTACTTTTCATGACGCTGTTCTTTGCACCGCCAAAGTCGGTTCACAACTTCAAGATACAGTCGATTGACGGGAAGAATATTGACCTTAAGGCCTTTAAGGGCAAAAAGATCCTTATCGTTAATACTGCGTCGAAATGCGGTTATACCAAGCAATATGCTGGATTAGAAACCCTTTCCAAACAGTACAAAGATAAGTTGGTAGTGATCGGTTTTCCCGCAGATGACTTCAAACAAGAGCTAAGCTCAACTGAATTGATAAAAGAATTTTGCGAGGCCAATTATGGTGTCAGCTTCCTTCTAAGTGATGTAGTAACAGTTAAAGGCGAGGGACAGGCTGCTTTATTTAAGTATCTAACTAACACTGACAACCCGGATTTTACAGGCGATATTAAGTGGAACTTTGAGAAGTTTCTTATCGATGAGAACGGTAAGCTGATTCATCGTTTCCGATCAAAGGTTGAACCGCTCTCCACGGAAATAACAAAATACCTGTAAGTCAGCCTTATAAATATTTTTTTAATTTATTCTTTGGAAACTGTGCAGAGGATGATATATTTGCAATCCCAAACCGAACAAGGCGAGGAAATGGAGGCTTAGCTCAGCTGGTTCAGAGCATCTGCCTTACAAGCAGAGGGTCACTGGTTCGAACCCAGTAGCTTCCACCAAAGCTCCTTAGATATATGTCTAAGGAGCTTTTTGCTTTTATAAGATTTTCCTGAAGAATTCATCTTAGTCCACTTCCTCGCACTATTATTTCTAAGTTTCGGGCCATTTTACCCATTCCCATTCCCATTCCTTGTCTTCTATTCTGGTAACCGTGCATTAATCCACGCTAATGGGAAGAAATGTATAATGATGTTTAAACTTTTATCTATTAGTTAAAAATATATCACATTTAATGATGACTTACATCATATTTTGAGAGTATTCCTTTGGGTACTATTGTAGCTTGAACTTATTTTATGAACCTAATAACCAGTCATCCGCAAACACATGCACTCCCTGAATACATAAGTACAGCTGCATCAGGAAAGAAAGCGCGTTTCAATCAATCTTCGGAAGGAAGGAAAAAATTCTTTCATGACTTAAGCGAAGTGCCGGCGCATGCTCTGGACGAAAATGACGGAGTTCCTTTATCATCGAAGGAGAGCAGGTTTGTATGGTTGGCAATCATTGTGGGACAAGTAATCTTGGGGCTGACTATCTATGCAGTTTTATAATCAAGCAGCACTTATCGGCTATAAACGGCCATCCCAAGTCCTACTATGTATAGGAAATTCTTCTTAAACCGACTATTTGTTTTTTTATTAATTCTAATAAGTTTTTCAGCCACCGCTCAGGTTATAACGATAGGAGAGGTGGATTCTGGTCCTTATGGGCCAGGGAGTGACATCTCTGTGCCTATTAGTTTAAGTGGAAGTTTTAAGAAGGGATGTGTGTTCGAGTTATATCTGTCTGATAGGGATGGAAATTTTATTGCGTCAGATCCGATCGGAGTATTTAAAAGTCATTTTGCAACGTTTGTAAACGGAAAGATTCCCGAGGGCATATTAAGTGGTTTTTATAGATTAAAAATTGAGGTTAAGAACTCAGGGGATATCCCACATAAAGTACTCAATACGCCCATAAAAATTGTCGGAGGGGTAGCCCCTGTCATTCATGTCGCCCCATCAGATAATAGTAGAGTTTTGGTGGTAGATCAGATATGGGGCTTTTGCTCGAATATCAAGGATAAAGGCAAAGATTATCAGGAACTTGTAGTTAGAAACTCAACAGCTCCAAATGCGAGTCTCTCCGGTGTATTAAAGGACGATTATAATACCGGCACGCCAAATCTACAGTTTGATTTTGAGGAATCAAATCTCCAGACACTTAAACTGAAAGACAGCTATTACACCGCAACATTTAGGTCTGAAAGAGAAGGGGTAGTCTCAACAAAAAGCTACGTCATCTTGAGTTCGACTAATAACAATAGCCTGCAGTCAGAGGGTGCACAGACGGCGTGTATTTCAAACGCGGATGCCGAAGATACGGGATCCGTTAAGTTTTCCATGAATATAGGTATCCCGTCCTCATCTAATAAGGGAAGCATTTTAACAAACTACCCCGGATTGGCGTATCAATTCGACTGGGGCGATGGCAATATAGATCTGATCAGTCAGAGCGAACTAATTGCCTTAAACGGAATTGCCAGCCATAAGTACAGTAAACCATCTTGTAATCAACCAGTCGCTAACCCTAATCAGCCAGTCTATAACGCCTATCAGGTGAGCATATCTGTCAATGCTCCCTTCTGTACAGGGGCTAGCTTTCCAATACAAACGTATTCAAAAGTTTTCAGCGCTCCTGTTGCAAGTTTTGATATATCCGGAGGACGCGGCTGTTTGAACGAACCTGTTACTATTATAAACGAAACTATTCCAGGAATGTCCGAGAATTCCGAAGGTACAGCTTGTACAGACTACACCTCTTATCTGTGGTATGTAAAGAAAAAATCTGAACCAGAAAGTTCCTGGAAATTAATTTCTGACGAAACTAACCTCTCATATCGTTTTAAAGAAGTCGGCGTGTACAGTGTAAAGCTTGTTGCAAGCAATAATAGCTGCCCTCCCTCCGAAAAGATTTCAGACATATGCATTGAGGCTGATCCTGAGCTTGACTTTAGCTTTACGCAGTCAGCCGATTGTTATCTATCCGGATCCAGCCCCGTGAGGATGTCCTTAGAAAATAAAACTAAAGTGAAGGGATCATGTGGCATTGCCTGGCTCTGGAAGATTATGGACGCTGCAACGGGAACAGAAGTTTTAGACGGCGTCAAATTTTTAGGGTCACGGGAAGATTTGCATCCAGGTATTGAGATTTCTGTTCCAGGAGACTATTTACTTCGTCTTGAATCGACCAATTCTTGCAAGACTCTTATCCTTGAAAAGCCGTTTACCGTGGCCGGCCCCTTAACTGTTGCTTTGCCTGATATCAATCCGAAGTATTGCCGCGATTATCCGGTCATCGTCAATTTTGCCGAAGACAAAAACCTCAAACCGACCTATACGGGGTTCGCGAAAAATAAAATTTACAAGTGGGAAGTCAGCGGCGGCGATTATCATTTCGAGGAACATGGAGCGTCTGATCCTTTTCCGATTATCTCCTTTAATGCTTCCGGAGTTTATAGGGTGAGTGTAACTTACAATAGCGAATGCGACCATCCGGTTACTGAGACAAGAATGGTCACCCTTTATGGACCGATTATTAAAGACGCAGGTGCGGATGCTTTTGTCTGCGATAATATTCCGGGAGAGCACCAGACAACCTTCCAACTGAAGGGAAATACACCTCAACCTCAAGAGTCCGGAAGGTGGAGCGTAGTAGACGGTCCTCCAAATGCGTTCATTAGTGGAGAAGCAAGTCCCAACGCCATTATCTCTGGCCTTATTCCTGGCACTTACCATTTGCGGTGGACAATAAGTAATGATGCCGGTTGCGATGAGTTTGATGATATGACCTTAGAAGTCTATGCAAAACCTGTAGGCGGACAATTATCGGGTAGTCAAAGTGTTTGTGTTGGCAATGGAGGAACGTTGAAGTTAACTGATTATTCGGGAAAGATCCTGAGCTGGGAATCGTCAACAGACCAAATCACCTGGACAGGAATATCCCATACCTTGGAAGAATACGCTTTCCTCCCTATAAGTAAAAAGACGTTTTTCAGAGTAAATGTGGCCAGCTTGGGTCAAGCTGCCGGATGTTCCTCTGTAGTTAAATCTGAGATATTTGTTGTAGATGTCGATCCGGAAACAAAGGGTGGTACTACATCCGGAGCAGCCACCTACTGCGTAACTTCTGAAAGTGGAAAGATAGATTTGACCGGTCACACCGGGAATGTTGTGAGATGGGAAAGCTCAACAGACGACGGGCATACATGGAATCTGATTCAGTCGACTGCAACAAGTTATAGCTATAGTAAACTTAAGTTCACGACACAATTTCGTGCGATAGTCAAAAGTGGATCTTGCTCTGAAGCGTCGTCGTCGGTTACAAGTGTTCAGATTCTCCCGTTGCCTACTGAACCCTATGCAGGTGAGAATGAAATCTTGTGTGAAGGCACGACAACATTTACGCTAAAGGGCAACAGACCTGAAGTTGGCTCTGGGTTATGGAAGCAAACTGCTGGTCCCACGGTTTCGTTTGATGATGCAAACAGGCACGACGCTACAATAGCTGGATTACAAACCGGCGCCCATTATGAGTTTACCTGGGAAATATCCAATGGTATATGTCGTAGTGAACCTGATAAAATTTCCATTGAAGTTATCTCAGCGATCCAAAACACGATAAAGGCCGACAGACTGATATCATGTAAAAACGAAGCTGTGAAACTAACGACAGCATTATTAACTGGAGGAGCAAGCAGTGTTCATTCGGCTAAGTATACGTTCAGATGGGAACAGTTAGTCGGCACTATGGGCGTCTGGACACCTGTAGTCAACGGTACAAAAGAAAACATAGAAGTATTTCCAATCGCAACAACCAAGTACCGCCGTATAGCTAAAAGCCATGGAAAATGTGAAGTGGTAAGTCCGGAAATAGAGATCGTCGTCAACGACCCGACTCCAGAATCCAAAGCCGGAGAAAGTCAGATATTGTGTAATGAAACCTCATATAAGCTGAACGCAAATGATGCCGGACATTTCACAGGAACATGGAGGGATTCTGACCCGCTGAGCAAGCTTTCATTTTCTCCGGATAACCATGCGCATAACGCTACGGTGAGTAACCTTGTGGCCGGTAAAACGTATGTATTGGAATGGGTTATTTCTGGCGTCAGCCCATGTCCCGATGAGAGATCAGCGGTAACCCTCACCGTTCGCAAACCTGTTACCCAAGCAACCGTAGGTGAAAAGCAGGAAATCTGTATCCTTAAAGACAACTCAAATAACCATACTGTTCTAACCGGGAACCTGCCTGATATATCGAACGGAGAGAAGGGTTTCTGGAAGTTGTTATCGGGTCCAGAGGGACTAATCTTCGAAGATGCAAATCAGGCGAAGACAAAGGTAAGTAACCTTAAAGGTGGTGTTTACAAGCTCGAGTGGAACATCTCCAGTGACGCCAGCTCAGCCGACGCGTCATGCAAGACGAGCAGTGCCCAACTGATCATTTCAGTAGTAGATTATCCAACCTTAGGAACGATCCATCCAGTTGCTCTTTCTATTTGCAAGGGGAGTTCACCTGGACTGTTAAAGCTTTCCGGTTACTCTCCGGCCGATATTCTTCAATGGCAGATATCAACGGATGGAAAAAGCTACGATGATCTTCCGGGCGTCACTCTGTCAGACTATTCCGCACCGGCTTTGGCCAGCACAACATGGTACAGAGTAAAGATTACTCAGGGCGGAGGGTGCCAAACATTCGTTTTTACTGAAGGAGTAAAGATAACAGTTGATGAACCTTCGATAGGTGGCGAAATCACAAGTGCCAAATCGAGAGTTTGTATTGGGGATGCCGTACGTCTAAAGGTTAGCGGACATAGGGGGAGCATAGTTAGATGGGAGGTGTCAACCGATGGAGGAGACTGGACTCCTTTAAACGTCTCTTCTGAAGAACTCACTAATCACATTCCGCAACAGACCAGCCGGTTTAGGGCAGTAGTCAGGAATGGTACTTGCGATGAGGTCCGTTCCTCGGAATTCCTGATAGAAGTGCTTCCGAACGTAACAATCGCCAAAGTAGGAGCAGATCAGTATCTATGCAATGAAACTGAATTTTCTCTAACCGCTAACCAAGCTGAAAAAGGCCTCGGATCATGGACTCAGGTGAGCGGCCCAGTATGCCGGCTTGATGATCCATCCGGTTATCGGACTACGGTCAGCGGTGCATCACCGGGTGAATATGTATTCAGGTGGAGTATCTCCAACGGTATCTGTGATCCGAGTATAGCCGAAGTAAGAATTTTCAATTACCCAGCTATTGTGAATGCCATTACAGGAACGACTACAGTGTGTTCCGGACAGCACGTGCAACTGTTCAACGACCAACTTAGTGGGGGAAATGGGACTTATCAATACTCGTGGGAGGTCAGTACAGATGAAATAAACTGGACGTTACTGACTGCTGCAGTTCTGAAAGATTACACGAATGTTTTTACTGCCACCTCTTACTTAAGGCGGAAAATAACATCAGGACCATGTTCATCCGTCAGCAATTCTGTAAAAATCACGGTGCAGCCAGCTGTGGCTAATAACTCCATCTCACAAGATCAGGTTCTGTGCTTAGGTGAAGCCTCTGCGGTAATCGCAG
Organism: Arcticibacter pallidicorallinus; assembly: GCF_003002875.1. Taxonomy (GTDB): domain Bacteria; phylum Bacteroidota; class Bacteroidia; order Sphingobacteriales; family Sphingobacteriaceae; genus Arcticibacter; species Arcticibacter pallidicorallinus. The sequence continues at coordinate 23,762 of NZ_PVTH01000003.1, read as the reverse complement.
GAACGATTCCTACCGGAGGCGACGGTAATTTCTTTTTTCAATGGCAAATCAGTGAAAACGGATCTGATTGGACAGATCTTCCAGATGAAATAAAAAAAGACTATGCTCCTCCTGTTCTAACGCATACATCCTGGTATAGAAGAATTGTAACTACCGCTTTGTGTAAAGGCGCCCAAAAAAACGTTAGTGAGCCTGTACGCATCCTTATTAACCCTTTGGCTAAAGCCGAGTTTTCTTCGACCACCTATATTTCATGTACTCCGTTTGATTTGAAGAAGGCGATAATGCTGGAGCCATATGAAGACCGCAACGGCGACTTTGAATGGTATGCAGATGATGTCCTGATAGGCAGGGGAAGAGAGTTTCCCGGATATACGATTGTTAGGGACGGCGAAAAAGTCATCATCAAGCTAATCGCAAAAAGTAAGTTTGGATGTGGGCAGGACATCCTGGAGAAAGAGTTTTACACCGTCAAAAATGTTGTTGCTTCCTTTACGAAAGACAAAGTTCAGGACTGTGGACCTCTAAGCGTGAGTTTTACAAACACCTCCACACCAATTGCAGGAGGAAATTATATATGGGATTTTGGAAACGGGCAAACTTCAACCGAAGCTCAGCCAGGAGCAATCGTATTTCAACCCCATCCGGCACATCGCGACACCACTTATATTATCACACTTAGGGCCAACTCCGGATGCGAGACAACAGAATACCGCGATTCCGTGCTTGTACGTCCCCAACCAAAAGCGGTATTCTCCCCAGACGTTGTGGTAGGCTGCTCGCCTCTCACCGTAAATTTCAGCAATCAATCGGCAGGAGGCCCCAACAAATACACTTTTGATTTCGGAGACGGCGATAAGGTAGTAACGACCGATAATACCTCTTTAACGCATACATTCTATGTAACAAAGACAGACACCATCGTAGTAACATTACTTGCAGAGAATGAATGCGGAACGGATACCACCAGTCATAATATTGTTGTTTATCCAAATACCGTTACACCAGAGCTGGTTGTCGATGGGAACCGTAAGTTTGGTTGCGCTCCTTTCACTGTCAGGTTCAATAACAATTCTCTGGGAGCAAATCGTTTCCATTGGGACTTTAAGGACGGAAGTCAAACGACGACAACGACATCGCCCGCATTCCTGGATCATACTTTCCTAGAGCCCGGAGTTTACGAGGTAAGTTTGCTGGCGACGAACGGGTGTTCATCTGGTGTGACAACTGAAACCATAACCGTCTATCCTGTGCCAGATGCAAGGTTCACATTCGACAGTCAGCAATATTGTAAAAATGATCCTGTCACGTTTCAATCGCAACCTACTCCGTCCAGCACGTATGCCTGGGACTTTGGAGATGGAACGAAAAGCAATGAGGCGAATCCCAAGCATACATTTTTAAACGAAGGAGTCTACAATGTAAAGCTTACAGTCCTGCAGTCTCATCCGGACGGAAGCGTCTGCAGTAATGTTTCCAGCCAGCAAGTGAAAATATTAGCCCTTCCCGTTGCGCTGTTCACAAGCAATTCCGCAAATCTGAATTGCGTACCGTTCAAACTGCAGGTTACTACCACACCTTCAAACGCAGCAACCGTACGTTGGAACTTTGGTGACATTCAAAGTCCCTATAACAATGCCTCGGGTTATAATGCAGAGCATATTTACACGAAGCCCGGAATCTATAAAGTAACTGAGTTCGCCTATAATGAATCCGGATGTATCGATAGCATGGTGAGGACAATTAAAGTTGTCGGGAAACCTACGGCAGCGTTTAGTGCTTCCGACACCTTAATATGCGGCACTTCCGGGACCATCCTCTTCACTAACAAATCAACGGGTGACGGTGCCGAAGCCCTTACCTATAAATGGATAGTTAACGATAAGCCAATCTCGACACAGGAGAACTTAAGCCATCGCTTTGTTGTACCGGCCGGCTCATCGATGCCTTATGTGTCGAAAGTAAAATTGGTGGCCGTGAATATTTTGGGATGTTCTGATACTACCGAGGTTGTAATAAGGCATAATCCACTACCGGTAGCTCGGTTTGAGTTGAAGTCCAATCCCGGCTGTGCTCCTTTAACGCTTGATATCAAAAATACTTCAGAACATGCAGACAGTTTCCTCTGGTATCTTAATGGGAAACTTGTTTCCAACGAAAAAGAACCTTCTACTATCGTTGCCAGTCTTCAGGATACAACTTATTCGGTAAGACTTATCGTTTCCAATACTTACGGATGTAAGGTGGATACCACTGATAAGATCCTGAGAACACATCCAAAACCCGAGGCATATTTTACGATTACAGACAGCCTGAGTTGTAACGGGAAGCTGGAAGTCAAACCTAAGAACCTAAGCGAACGAGCAATCCGGTACCAGTGGGATTTCGGCGATGGAAGTCCGCTAAGTACAGATCCTTCACCGGCGCACATCTATGGTAAACCCGGCACCTATTACTTGCGGCTTACTGCTTTCGACGGTCAATGCAGTGACGTATTCAAGCGTACCATAAGGATCTCAGCCCTGCCACAGGCCGCTTTTACATCGGATGTTCAGAAGGGTTGTTCTCTCACGGGTGTGACCTTCGAAAATCTCTCCATTAATGCAAGTTGCTATCTCTGGGATTTTGGGGACGGAACGTTTTCTACAGAAAAGAATCCAACGCATCGATACACTTCTGAGAAATCACCTTATAACGTCAAGCTTACGGCCTACGGAGAGTTTGGATGTTACGACGTAACCGTCCAAACTCAATACATCACCGTGTCACAGCCACCGGTTGCAAACTTTGAAATCCTACCGAATGATGTTATCAAAGTTCCGGACTTCACTTTTTCGTTTAAAAACACCAGTGAAGGAAAACCCAAGCGCTATGAATGGGATCTTGGCGACGGCTCGATATCTTCAGAAGAAAGCCCCTCACATACCTACAGAGAACCGGGAGAATATACGGTTAGTTTGATCGTGACCACCGAAGCCGGATGTGCCGATACCCTGAGAAAGGTAGCCCGCATAGAGGGCGTGCCCGGCTATCTCTACGTCCCCAGCGGATTTGAGCCAGCAAACATGAAGCAGGATCTAAAGACATTTCTCCCTAAGGGATCCGGAATAGCAACCTACTCACTGAAGGTCTTCAATAAATGGGGACAGCTTATTTGGCAAACAGATAAGCTGGACGATCAGGGAACTCCAACGGAAGGATGGGACGGAAATATTGGGGGTTCACCTGCACCTCAAGGTGTTTATGTCTGGAGAATCGAAGCCAGGTTCATAGAAGGATCTGAATGGAAAGGGATGAAATATAAAACCGGGCCGAGACGTACAGTCGGTTCTATAAATCTGATACGCTAGGATATGAAACAAAAGCTACTATATATAATCTTTTCACTGCTGTTTGCACTTAATTCACAGGCGCAGGATCATATTTATTCGCAATTCTATAACGCCCCCAATTATTTGAATCCGGCCTTAAACGGCCAGTTTGATGGTGACCTGAGAATGAATCTGGTGTACAGGAATCAGTGGAGTGCCCTTCCCGGCAATCAAAACTATCTGACTTTTTCAGCCGACTATAATATGCCAGCCTTAAACGGCGGTCTGGGCTTGCTGGTTACCAGCTCAAATGAAGGAACAGCCTACCTCCGCAAGCTTAATATCTCGGGAATTTATTCTTACAGCGTTGACTTTGATAATGCAGTCCTTTCTTTCGGTCTACAAGCCGGCTTTACTCAGCGGGAAATAGATTACGGTAAAATTGTTTTTGGCGATCAGATTGATGCGATCGATGGAATCATTCCAGGTGCGGTATCCGATGCAACCCTTCCAGAATATAATAACAAATACTTTTTCGATGCCGGAGCAGGCGTCAACCTGGTGGTAGGCAATTTCATGTCAGGACTGTCGGCACAGCATATAAACAGGCCTAATGAGTCCTTCACCGGTTCAAAATCAACATTGCCCGTTCGTCTTAATGCCCATGCGAGTTATCGTCTGCCATTAAATCCATATGGAGACGATGATGGTTCGAGTCTTATTCCCTCGCTGGTAGTTTATAATCAGGCAAATGCCAACCTCATCAGTGCGGGATGCCAGTACAAATATAAAGGAGCAAATGTAGGACTCTGGTATCGCAGTGATTCAAAAGGAGGTCGGGATGCCCTTGTTGTTTCTCTCATCTTCGATTTGTTCATCAGAAAAGATATGTATGATAAAGTTCGACTCGGTCTTAGTCACGATGCAACCCTGTCTAAAATGCAGTATGGAAACACATCAGGCACTTCAGAAGCTGCATTAAGTTACGAAACCACATTCCCGGGCAGATCGAATGGTGCTTCAGGAGCAAGACGCCGAAGCGACAGCCGAAGATGCTATGATTTTTACTAAACCCCGTTCAAGAATATATACCATGCCAGCTAAACCAATAAACCATAAACATTCCCTCATGAATAAATTCGTCAAGTATTTAGGCGTACTTATCATCGTTTTCGTCGCATTAAAATCGAATGCTCAGGTAGGAATAGGCACGCTAACCCCAGACCAAAGCGCCCAGTTAGACGTAGCATCAACATCTAAAGGGGTGTTGATACCCAGAATAACAGCTTCCCAGCGCAGCGGAATAAACAGCCCTGCTACAGGTTTACTTGTCTACCAGACAGACGGATCTGCAGGATTCTATTTTTACGATAACGGATGGCAGCGACTGGTTAAGAATACAGAGTTAACTACTGGAGGAGGGGCCACGGGTAACGCGATGTTGAGTGGTACAACGAATCCGGCTTCCACCGTCGGATCAAATGGCGACTTCTATATCAATACCACCACTCATATGCTGTTTGGCCCGAAACAGTCTAATGCCTGGCCGGCTAATGGGGTGCCGATGACGGTATCCGGTCAAGATGTAAGTTCCTCCGGAACGATACTTATAACCAATGGAGCAAAAGCGGCTTTAACCCCCTTAAGTTTGGATCTTGCAGATAAGGCCGTTTCAGCATCAAAAATTGCGGACGGAGCAGTATCAAACAAGGCACTCGACAAAGCGAATATACCTCTTAGTGGATTTGCTCCTCCAACAGGCAACATCGCAATGGGTGGTTACAGAATTACAAACATGGCATTGCCAACAGCCAGTAAAGACGCTGCCACCAAGAAATATGTAGATGACCTGTTTGCTCAGGTTGCGTCTTTTGATCCAGTTCTTAGCCTTGATGCCGCTCACAATTTGTCGCTTAAAGGAGGAAACTCTATTAGTCTGGCAGATCTTAATCAAACCTTGAGCCTGGCCGGATCCGTGCTTTCCATATCCGGCCCGAGAGGTAGTCACGTTGATTTAGCAGGACTTCTGAACGGTGGAGGATCAACAGGGCCAGGCGGTGTTGTTATCCATGATGCAACCTTAACAGGCAGCGGCGTTTCCACGAGCCCATTAGGTATATCCAGTCAGGCGATTGACGCTTTGAAGATGAAAGGCTTAACCGGCAGTGGCGTTAGTGGGCAAGTGCTTTCTTCTAACGGGACTGGCGGATTTAACTGGGTGGACGCCGCGTCAGGCACAGGACAGGGTACCATTACAGGAATTACAACTTCAGGAGGCTTATCCGGTGGTGGAACGTCGGGTACTATTTCGCTTGGTATCACCGATAATGGAATTGGTCTGGGTAAGTTGGCTACTATCCCGTCATCCACCATTTTAGGTAATCCGTCTCCCGCTTCTTCCAGCCCATCCGCCATGACGATGCCGCAGCTAAAGAACTTGCTGGCCTTAACCGCTTCAGATGTTGGCCTGGGGAACGTAAAAAACCTCGATCAAACCAATGCTGCTAATTTGACTACTGGAACCATTCCTTCAGGAAGATACGGGACTGCCAGCATCCCAGCATCCTCGATAATTGGAAATGGACTTGTAAACAATTATCTGAGAGGAGACGGCACATGGGGAGCCATAGCTGGCCTCTCAGACGATCAAACAGCCGCAGAAGTTGCAGTTACACCATCCGGCGCATTAATATCTACCAACGTACAGGCAGCTTTGGAAGAACTGCAAGGCAAGATTACAACCGCGTCAAGCGGAGGAATGACTGGTGTAAAACACGATGCTTCCATATTTTCAGGAGATGGTAATTCCACCAATCTGACCATTGGAGATGGTAAAATTGCTATGAGCAAGCTGGCTGCTCTTCCCGCAAAGTCGTTGTTAGGGAACAGCACTATAAATGCGGGACACCCCCAACCTATTTCAATCGGTACTGGACTGTCTTTAAACGCAGGTGTATTATCTGCAAACGGGGGGATAGCCGGTGAAAATGGTGGTGATGTGACCTTGGCAGGAGAAAGCTATCTGACGCTTACCAACCAGACGCTAACTGCCGGGGCGGTCGACCTTTCAGGAAGTCATGCAAAGGGTATCTTAGCCGAAGGTCGGTTTCCGGCTCTTAAAGGTGACGTCACCAATGTTGCAGGAACGCTGACAACAACGCTCAAGTCAGTAGGTACAGCCGGCACGTATCGGTCGGTAACTACCGATGCCCAGGGTCGGGTAATAGCGGGTACCAATCCTACAACTTTAGCTGGATACGGGATTACTGATGCAGCGGCAACAGGTCACACACACTCGCTGGAAGCTCTTTCAGACCTCTCAGTAGGAACGAAGGCTGGTGGAGATATCTTGCAATGGAATGTCACTACCGGTAAATGGGAAAATAAACCGTTAACCTCCACGAACCAGTCTATAAACTTCGCCCCAGCTGTGTCAGGTGATGTAACAGGCGCCGCATCGGGCTCCACGTCTTTAACTCCTACCTTAAAAATTGGTACGGGTAAGGTCACTAATGATATGCTGGCCGGAGGAATCGATTTAACGACGAAAGTCATCGGGATATTGCCAATTGCTAATATACCCAAGATGCTGACGGATATTGTCGGTTTAAACGGTCTGACTTTCGCTTCCTTACCGACAGGCTTCAGTATCGGTGGGGGAACCAATGCGAAAACGCTGACATTAACTGATAACGCTATTGTTTCCGGAGATAATACCGGCGATCAGAACGCAAGCACAGTTTCTTTAGCACCCTCCATTACCGGAATAACCGGTTCAACCGTTCAGGAAGCGATAACAGAATTACTGACCAAGATAGGAGACAACTCTTCGGACGTCAGTGGTAAAGTCACCGGCAATCCACTTATAGTAGCCGGAACAAAGACAAAAATTTCGTACGATACAAAAGGATTGGTTACAAAGGGAGAGGATGCTACCACCGCAGATATAGCCCCGTCAACTGATAAAAGATATGTAACAGATACGCAGCTGAGCACCCTGACAAATACAGCAGGCACTAACACCGGAGATCAGACCTTAAGCCTGACTGCCGGGACCCTGACAATCTCAGGTGCTGCCGGAAATAGCGTCAGTGGCATAGGCAGTATCACGGGAGTAACGGCCGGAGCCGGACTCTTGGGAGGAGGAACAACAGGAACTGTAAGCCTTAGTGTTGCAGATGACGGCATTGCAGCAAAGAATTTGAAAGGCGGCAGTGGACCGCTTACTAATGGTACCGCTGGTCATATTCTCAAATCAAATGGGAATGGCACGTTTTCGTGGATGGACATTTCGGGGGGAGTCTCAGCGGATCCTTCAACATTATCTCTAGGCGAGGGGCAACTTTATATCGGTAATGCTGCCGGAAAGGCTGCCGCAACGTCCAAGCAGGCAATACCGTTAAGCGGCTTTGGAGCAGCTACCGCTGAAGTGGATATGGGAGGAAATAGGATTACTAACCTCAATTCTCCTGTCGCCGCTACGGATGCTGCGAACAAGGAGTATGCAGATACAAAGATCAGTAAAAATGAAATAGGCGTAGCTTCAGGTGTCGTCCCGTTAGACCTGTCTGCGAAGATTGACAGTAAGTTCCTGCCTGAATCGTTACTGGGTGCCGTGACTTACCAAGGTACATATAATCCAGCATCGGGTACTCTACCTCCGGCTTCAACAGAGAAAGGGTCGTATTACATCATAAATACAGCAGGCACTATTGGCGGTACCCCATATAATATTGGGGACTGGGTTATTTCGAATGGCGTAGACTGGGGCAAAGTTGCCAGCAGTAGTACTGTTTCATCTGTATTCGGACGGACAGGTGCTATTGTTGCCGCTAACGGCGATTATCATACAGATTTAATTAAGGAGAATACGGGAGCTAGTAACAAATTTTTCACTGACGCTAATGTCGCAGCAAACTCCACTATACAGAATAAAGAGGATAAGTCGAATAAAGTAAATGTTATAGCCACAACTCAAGCGCCCGAGAAATACCCTTCTGCAAATGCGGTAGTAGCTTATGTTAAAACACTGGTTCCCGATCCTGGAACTGTCAACCAGGTATTAACAATAAATGCTGCCGGTAAGGCAGTCTGGAGTACTCCAGCACTTGGTGGAGGCGGTACCGTTGAATCCGTATCTGTTTTAGATAACGCGGGTATAAAAGGGGTCGTTACTAATGCAACAACAACGCCTGAGATCAAGCTTAGCTTAGGTGATATTACCCCCACATCGGTCACTACCACAGGAGCGATCAAAGCAGGAACCACTATTGCCGCAGCAGGTGCAATAACCGGTTCCAATATATCTCCAGGAGCTAACTTATCTGGAACAAATACAGGTGATCAGACGATATCTCTGACGGGGGATATTACTGGAGCAGGAAATACCCCTACTACAACGATTGCTACAACAATAGGAGATAGCAAGATCACTTCCTCTAAAATTCTGGACGGAACGATTGCAGCAGTCGATATAGCAGACGGTGTTATCACTCCATCTAAACTCCAAATTACAGGTGCTGCGGGGACACCAGGTCAAGTACTAACGGCTGTTGCGGGAGGCTTTGCCTGGAGCACGGGCGGGGCAACGAACCTCTCTTACACAGCAAGCCCGTTGTCAGGAACTATTACGAATAGCAATGGCTCAGCCGCCACTATCACTGCTGCCTCCTCAACGAATGCTGGCTTAATGCTTCCGGAATACAAAACCAAACTTGATGCAATTGCCGCTGGCGCTAATAATTATACATTACCAACAGCTTCTGCTAGTGCCTTAGGTGGTATAAAGATAGGAACAGGCTTGGCTATTGACGCTTCAGGAATAGTATCGGCGACTGGCGCAACTTTGCCAGCAATAGCCGATAAGACGTTATTAGGGAATAGCTCAGGTTCAAACGCTGTCCCAACCGCATTGGACGCTGCGACTGTTAAAACTATTCTAGGCCTGGGAAATGTGGAAAATACAAAACTTTCGACATGGATAGGCTCATCTAGTATTACTACCCTTGGAACTATTTCGAATGGAGTATGGGGAGGTAGCACAATACCTGTTAGTAAGGGAGGGACTGGGGCAACAACAGCTGCGGAGGCAATAAATGCTTTATTGCCAGGTCAAGCAGGTAACTCTGGAAAAGTCTTGCAAACGAATGGTACTGCGGCGTCTTGGGTCCTGCCGTCTGGTGGAATACCGCCAATTGGAGCATCTACTATTTTGGGAAATAATACAGCTGGGAGCGCTACGCCTGTTGCATTAAGCGCTATTCAAACAAAGTCCCTACTTGCACTCGACAACGTTAAAAACGTTGATCAAACAAATGCAAGTAATATAACAACCGGGAAGATATCTTCGACTCTTTTTGATGCTTTGACTATACCAATCGGTGCAATCGCCGCCGGAGGTACAGCCACATCCAGTTCCTACCTTCGTGGAGATGGTACGTGGGCTGCAATAACCGGAAGCGGGAATGATGTTAATCTAACATATTCTCCGCTGCCGACATCTGGACAGATGCAAGCTGGGAATGGGGGAGTAGCGACCATTCCATTAGTAACTCCTCTGAGTGGAAGTAATTTAGCGGGCTTAATGGCTCCGATCGACAAGTTAAAAATCGATAAGATACCCACTATAACAAATACTGCGCTTGAAGGCAATGTATTAACTGTATTAGCTGGTGGCGGTACGGCTTCTTGGCAAGCGCCTTCTATATCCTATTCGGCTACAGATGTCGCTGGTGCCATATCCATAACCGGCGGGAATATTAGTCCGGTTGGTTCCGTAACCCCTAATATTATAAGCGGTACAGCAACCACACGTGGCGTGGCTGGTCTAATGCTACCGGATGATAAGACAAAGTTAGATAAGATAGCTGATATACCTAATCCGGCAATTGATGGACAGGTGCTCACCCTAAACGGAACAACTGGAAGAGCAGAATGGAAAACTCCAACAACTGGAGGGGGAGGAAGTAGCGCAGGACCCGAGCAATACTTTGCGACAGGATCGGGACTTGGGGCGAAAGATGTTTTAGTTAAGGGTTGGGGTGCTCATATCACTTGTGATTGGTCAACAGACATAACGGGAATGGGAATCGAGATTCCTGGTTTTGTTATCACGATTCCAGCAAATGCAAATTTGGCTTCTTGTCGAATAAACGTAACTGAACAGAGTAAAACAAGTGCAATAAAGAATAGCCGTGCAGGAAATTATAAATTTTATCTAAAAATCATTGACCTCTCGAAAAGGACAAATAATACGATAGACGACATCTTTATGCCAGTTTTTTCTTTTCTAAATCTCGGCGCTCCTATTAAAGTAGACAGAAATACTAACGGGAACATAGCTTTAGAGTCGAGTATGTCCTTAGGCAATACTGGTATTCTAATGATTGAGATAGGAGGTGTCGCCGCTGTTACTGATGGATGTGGATTAAGTGGTGACGGACCCGGTTTTTCTGTTAGTCTGACTTATTGATTTCCTATGAAAGCTTGTACTCCTTGGTATTTAACTTTTCTGCTGCTGACTATGCCCATTGTATCTACCACAGCACAGACTGTAAGGCAATTTAATGGGCTCTATAACATTAGTTTGATAAAATCAATCAACGGGGGATATGATATGTCGGGGACATTTTCGGACCTGAGTAACATTTTCACCGCTTCAAATGTCGTGGTTGGCGACCAAGTAGTAGACGCAAATGGGAATACATATGCGATACAAAAAATAACCTCAGTAAGTGGCAGTGTTATTAGTGTTGAAACAAAAGGATTCAATAGTAATTATCCTACAATGGGGCAAGGTATAATCTACCGGCCGACAGTAAGTGGATACCCATTAATTGCAAATAGTACTCCCTCAAATGTCTTAAACACAGTTCTGAATACTTCTACTATAGCTATAAGTTCTGACATCCCGAAGTTTTTATCGGGAACATCTTTGCCAAACATTTCATCAAAGTCAGGAGATGTTGTCCTATACGCTATAACAAACAGTTTCTACAAATTATTGGCAACGAATTGGCAGGAGCTCGTAGTAACTCCAATGACAAGCTTTGCCACTTCAATATCTTCCGTTCCAGTCAACGCTGAAGGGTCAATCGTTTATTTGCTCAGAACCAATAAGAACTACATCTCTAATGGCTCCTCATGGATAGAAATTCCCGTTGTTTCATCCCTTCCCTCCATGCCCAAATTCGGCGACGTTTACTACCAAACCGGCGAACAAAAGTTGTACATGATGGCAGATGGCGGAGCAACCAGCACCCCCCAATGGCTCCCCATCTCCTCCTCCTCCATTCCCGGTGGCGGAAGTGCAGACCTCCCAACGTCTCCCAACCCCGGAGACCTTTTCTTCAATACCGACGAAAACAAACTCTTCGTCTACGATATCAACAACCAGTGGCTCGAAGTCTCCATCAACGGATCCACACCCGGTGGCGTACTTAACCCCGACCCTGCTAGTGCACCCATAACCGAAGGTCGCCTTTTCTACAATACAACAGAAAAACAGCTCTATGTCTATAATGGCAGCACCTGGATGCCGGTAGGCAATGCCCTCTCCAGCGGCCAGATCTTCGTCGGAAACCCATCCAACGTCGCGGCGGCAGTAAGCATGTCGGGCGATGCCACCATAACCAACAGCGGCAAGCTTACGGTGAAAGCGAAAGCAATATCAGACGAAAAATTAGATAAAGAAAATATACCATTAAGCGGTTTCGCAACACCAACGGATCATGTATCCCTCGGCGACGGAACAACCAACTATAAGATCGTCAACCTGGCAAATCCATCAGCAGCACAGGATGCCGTCACCAAGTCTTACGTAGATGTGCTCTTCCTTAACCCCACAAGTCTCCTTACCCTCCCCTCAGGAAATTTCTTCGTCGGAAACGCATCTAATAAAGCAGTAGCAACCCTGAAAAGTGCTATCCCGCTAAGTGGTTTCGGGCTTCCTGCTACTAATATCGCCATGAACAATAAGCTGATCACTGGTTTGGCTAGTCCTTCCAATGACGGCGATGCCGCTAATAAGTTGTATGTAGATACCCGACCGGTTTATCCCATTAACATCAGCCTCTATCGTAACATGCTATTGATGGGAAACGATCAGGGACAGGCCGGAATGGTAGAAAAGAAGGACATTGCTTTTAGTGAGTTTGGTGCGGCTATCGCAGAGGTGTCTCTTGGTGGTTTTAAGATTACCAACCTCGCAGAACCTGCAGCACTCCAGGATGCCGCCACAAAAAACTATGTAGACAATAAGGTGTTTGCTCCGACCAATCTTGCCCTTTCATCGGGCCAATTGTTTGTCGGTAATGCTTCAGGAAAGGCAGTGTCGACAGCAAAAGCAGATATTCCGCTAAGCGGTTTCGGCCCCGCAGCAACGGAGATTTCTATGGGAAATCACAAGATTACTAATCTGGCCGCGCCCCTTACCGATAGCGATGCCTCCACTAAAAAATATGTGGATGACCTGCTTTTAAACCCTGTCAACACGCTTGCCCTCCCTGCGGGTAACTTCTTTGTCGGAAATACTTACGGAAAAGCCGCGCCCAGTCTGAAAAGTGCAATACCCCTAAGTGGTTTTGGAAAAGCGACCGAAACAGTATTTATGGGAGACGCATCCAGCCAGTTCAATATCAGTAATCTCGCCGAACCGTTGCAGCCAAAGGATGCAGCTACAAAGAATTACGTAGATCAGAAGGTGAGTAACCCCTCATCTATATCTTTGTCAGCGGATCATATCCTGCTGGGAAGTCCGGCTAATATCGCTGAAGCGATATCCATAGGAAACGTCTCGTTAAGCCGATTCGGAGCTGTCATAGAAAATCTGTCGCTATCTAATTACAAACTTACCAACCTCGCAGATCCCACTCAAGATCAGGATGCTGTCAATAAAAAATATCTTGCCGCACAACTGTCGGGAATTACCTCCCAGCTCTCATTGCCTACGGGCCAATTGTTTGTCGGTAATGCTTCCGGAAAAGCTGTGGGAGTCGCTAAGAACACCATTCTTCTTAGCGGCTTTGGCGCACCAGAAACTGATATCAGTTTTTCAAATCATAAGTTAACCGGACTTCAGGATCCGTCAAGCGACCAGGACGCAGCCACTAAAAAGTATGTTGACAGTAAGTCGGGCACTATCCCCGGAGGGACCACCCCGCCGTTAAATCCTACAGCGGGCAGTACCTATTACAATACTACTGAAAAGGTGTTCTATGTTTTTGATGGCAATCAATGGGTACCTGTTGATAACGCTTTACCTATGGGGCAGCTTTTTGTAGGAGATGCCAGCAATAGGGCCGCTGCTGCTCAGAAAACTTCCATACCCTTAACGGACTTCGGCAAGCCCACCAAAGATTTGCCCCTCGAAAACTATAAAATAATAAACCTCGCAACTCCCACAGCAGAACGCGATGCAGTAAATAAAAGATACGTCGACAGCCTGCTTGCTAATATCAATACTACTCTCTCTCTTCCCAGAGGGAATATGCTGGTAGGCGACGCAAACGGAAAAGCGTCGTCTACAGCGAAGAGTGCTATTACCTTAAGCGGATTTGGTGATGCTGAGGCAAACATATCCATGGGGAGTGGTAGCAATAATTACAAAATTATCAACCTGGCAAACCCTTCCGCAGATCAGGATGCAGCCACAAAGAATTACGTAGACACCAAACTGGATGCGTCAGGTATCAATAAAGTGGCTCCAAATACCCTGCTCGGAAATAACTCTGCGGTTGAATCTGCCGCACAGTCCTTAAGCCCTGCGCAGGTAAAAGCAATGCTGGCCCTGAATAATGTTGATAACACCGCCGACGCTTCTAAGACGGTACTGGCGGCCACCAAGCTAACCAATGCCATTACTATAAATGGAATTCCGTTCGACGGGTCCTCAAACATTACTATCCCAGGCGATCACCTCGGTAACCACACAGCAACGCAAAACATTAAAACTTTATCTTATTCGATCAGCAGCGACGGTGCCGCAAATCGCGGTCTCAGCTTTGAATCAACAGGTAGCGCAGTTCTCGCTCAGGATCTTACTGTGAGAGGTAACCTTTATACACCCTCAGATCGAAAACTGAAAACCAAAATAGAAACCCTTGCAAATGCACTGCAAGCTATTGATCAGATGCGCGGCGTCCGCTTCGAATATAAGGATCAGAAACGCTTCGCAAGCGGTCCTAAGATAGGGCTGATCGCACAGGAACTTCAAAAACTTTTCCCTGAAATGGTCACCCGGGATAGCGATGGCTTTTTGAAAGTGGACTATACACAGCTCTCCGGCCTCCTGATTCAGGCCGTTAAAGAGCAGCACGTGCTTTTGAAGAATCAGCAAACGGAAATCAACGACCTGAAAGATAGAATTGAAAGCCAGCAGCGGCAGATCGATTTGATACTTGACAAGATGAAGTAAGATGGTATTTGAGCAACGGTATTGAGAAAATTATCACACATAGCTAAAATCGTCCTTTTCGTCCTCTTTGCGGTACTGAAGACCGCTTCAGGACAAGACTACTTTCGGGTAATGGACGGCGTTCCACACCTTCCGGTGCTGGATCCTGCTGCTGTGATTTCTCCTCAGAAAGGCATGCTGGTTTACAGTAGCGCCAACGCAGAGCCATTTATCTATACCGGCTCTGATTGGGAAAGTCTCTGTACAGGTAATATCTCAGGGACGTCTACTCATGACTTCTTCCTGGTCAAAGAAGGTATTCCCTTCCTGCCCGCACTAAATGACGCCCCTGTGGGAATACTGCTCCCGGGCACGATCTATTATTCAACCGCAAGTAATGCTGTTATGATCTTCAACGGCGGTTCCTGGTTGAAAGTTGCCGAGATGAGTACCGCCACTATTGCCCAAAGCAAAGGCTTTAGTGCTGGTCGTGATGCCAATACCTGTAAATTCCCCGTCCTCGACAAAGACCCCAGTCCAAACGGGCTTTCTGCCGGAGCACTCTATATCAATTCCGACACCAGAACCATCAAATATTATGATGGTTATAATTGGAAATCACTTGCCTGTCGCGCTATCGTTAAGACACTGCCTGTTGAGGATATCACGTCAAAGACCGCACTTGGCGGAGGAGAGGTTCTCGTAAATGGAGGTTCCCCCGTTACCCTGACCGGTCTCTGCTGGAATACCAATCCAAACCCCGATATCTTCCTTCCTACCACTACGCAATTCCCGGCCACCGGTAGTGGAATAGGCACATTCCAGAGCGCAATAACTGCTCTGATGCCGAATACGACCTATTATGTTCGGGCTTACGCAATAAATGGCCAGGGTGTTGTCTACGGCGAAGATGTCGTGTTTAAAACCCCTGTCTCCACTCCCGAAATCATCACCCTTCCGGCAATTCATATCACCAGTATCTCGGCAGAAAGCGGAGGAAGCATCACAGCAGACGGCGGAAGCCCGGTAACCAAGCGTGGCATCATCTGGAGCAGTATCACCGATCCGCTTAACGTTCCGACTCATACCAGTACAGACGATGGTTCAGGCGTGGGCCCCTTCCCGAGTACATTGGAAGGACTTCTCGGCAATACCACCTATTACATTCGCGCGTACGCCGTTAACGTCGTAGGAATAGCCTACGGCAACCTGGTCGAATTCACGACACCGGCCCCCGTACCGCCAGTGCTTAATCCCTCTCTTTCCATTACAGATATTACCGGAGACTCCGCCACCGGCTCTGCCCTGATCATTAACAATGGTGGAGCTATCGTAACCGAAAAGGGTGTCTGCTACAGTAAAGACCAGATCAACTACATATACGTTCCATCTGCTACAGCGACGCCTACGGATATAGGGGCGTTTACGACCCTGCTGAGCGGCTTAGAGCCAGGAACGACATACTACGCAAAAGCATACGCCACCAATAGCGCAGGTACAGGCTATAGCAGCGAAACAAGTTTTATTACCGCCGCGCTTGCTACCATTACCACTATTAAGCCATACGACTATTCCGGTACCACCGCATTAAGTGGGGGCACTATCAGTAACACCGGCTTCTCTGTAATCAGCAAGAGAGGAATTTGCTGGAGTACGGACAGAGACCCTACGATAGCTCTTCCTACCACAACCTCTGAACCACTGGGCTCCAACGGTTCCGGAGCCTTTACCAGCACCATGAAGGAGCTGCTTCCGGGTACTACTTACTATGTGCGTGCCTATGCAGTGAACAGTGCGGGTGTTTCTTACGGGAATCTCGACAGTCTCCATGTTCCCGATTTAGCAACCGTTCACACGGTCGCTGCATCTTCGCTGTACCAAACTACGGCAACCGTTGGCGGACATGTGTCAGCAGATGGCGGCGCGTCCGTAACCGAAAGAGGAGTCTGCTGGAGTACCGCCGAAAACCCGACAATAGCGAATTCCCGTTCAGCACAGGGTAGTGGACTGGGTTGGTTTAGCGCCGTCCTCAAAGGTCTGACCTCTAACGTAACTTACCATTTCAGAGCCTATGCGGTGAATAAAGCAGGCGTTTCCTACGGAGAAGATCTTACGTTCAAGATCGTGCCGGAAGCACCGGTTATTATTACCCTGAATGTCACTGAGATTACCAGTATGTCTGCTCTTAGCGGCGGTGATATCACCAGTAGCGGTGGTGCTTCGATAACTCTGCGGGGTATCATATGGGGCACAGCCGGCGACCCTATAACAGATCCAAATGCCAACATCGTGTCGAATGATGGCTCCGGAGTAGGCTATTTCCCAAGTAAGATGGAGCATCTGCTGGGTAATACCACTTATTACGTAAGGGCCTACGCTGTCAACAGCTACGGCAAATCCTATGGCGACCTGAAGATCTTTCAAACGCTTCCTCCTATATTGCCGTCTGTGCTGCCGCCGGCTTTTGAGATCGCCAGCATCACCAATACCAGTGCATCGGGTACGTTCCTGGTCGTCAACAATGGAGGAGCACCGGTTACCGACAGAGGTATCCGCTACAGTAAGGACAGGAAAAATTATATTTATGTCTCTTCAACTACGCTGAATAAGACAGATATAGGTACTTTCCTCGCCTCGCTCACCGGCCTTACGCCAAACTCCACTTATTATGCGCAGGCTTATGCTACCAATGAAGTAGGTACGGCCATAAGTGCTGAGGCAAGTTTCCGTACATCTTCTCTGGCCGTACTAACGACTACGCCACCATCTTACGTAACCGGGTTCTCCGCTTATAGTGGTGGCGACATCACTTCCACCGGCGATGATGTGATCTCTGCAAAAGGCGTCTGCTGGAGTACGGAAAGGATACCAACCGTTGATCTGGAAACTAGAACCTCCGAACCGGTCAACGGCATCGGAACGGGAACCTTCGTCAGCCGCCTCCGCGACCTGACCCCTGGTACAACCTACTATATCAGAGCCTATGCTGTAAACAGCTTCGGAACAGCTTACGGGAATCTGGACAGCCTCACGACCGCATCTACAGCAGAGATCACTACTGCGCCTGCTCATTCGATAACCAATATGACGGCGGTCAGCGGCGGATATATCCCTAACGACGGTAATTCGACAGTCTATAGCAGAGGTATCTGTTGGAGTACGAGTCCTAATCCTACCACCGCCGATACCTATTGGTCAAGCGGTTCAGGTGTGGGAACATTCTCCATCAAGATGACGGGGCTACTCGGTGCTACCACCTACTATGTTCGCGCGTATGCGGTAAACGATGTGGGTACGGGCTATGGTAATCAGGAATCTTTCAGCACTGCTGATCCTCAACCAGCACTGGTTATAACCCGGGACGTGATCAACATCGGCGGAAAGACAGCCCTTGGAAGAGGAACGGTGAGCAATCATGGAGGAGCATTAGTTACCGAACGTGGGATTTGCTGGAGCACAGGCGACAATCCGACCATACTTGATTCCAAAGCAACTTCAGGCGATGGTACCGGAGGCTATTCTGCCCAGCTGACGAATCTGACGCCTAACACCAAATACTACGCCCGCGCATACGCAATCAACAGTGCGGGTGTGGCCTATGGAGAAAGTGTCAGCTTCCTGACCTTTACCATCCCGACCATCATCACCACTCCTGCCTATTCAATCACCGCTACAGATGCAAAGAGCGGAGGCGACATTGTAAGCGATGGGGGGTCTACGGTTACTTCAAGTGGTATATGCTGGAACACGACTGGCGATCCGAACATAAACGATACCCGCACCACCAGCGGAATAGGCGTAGGTAATTTCATTCATAGTCTGACGAAGCTTCTCGGAAGTACCAAGTATTATGTCAGAGCCTATGCTATTAACAGCGCTGGTGTCGCCTACGGAAACGTGGAAGAATTCGTAACCGGTCCGCCGGTAATTCCAACCCTGACTACAATGGAGGGCCGAAGCGGCGTGACGGGAACCACCGCACTTTCAGGCGGTACGATATTAAGTGATGGCGGAGCGCTGATTCATACGGAGGGACTGGTGTGGAGTACCGCTTCAGGATTCAAACCCGACACGGTTGTAGTCAATAAGACGGTCCAGGCCGGCACTGCCAATTTCACCTCAACCCTCAGAGGTCTTAAACCCGGCACTACCTATTATGTGCGGGCTTATGCTGCCAATTCCGTAGGTACAGGGTATGCAAGTAATGAAGTGATGTTCAAAACGTTTGATGTCCCTTCAATCGTTACCATAACACCAGACCCTGCTACCCTTACCAGCGTTTCGGTCAAAACTGGAGGTACGATAATCTCCAACGGAGGAACGGATATCATTCAAAGCGGTCTTTGCTGGAGCACAGATCCATTGCCGGCCATCGCTGATGAGCACACCACCAACGGATATGGCTCAGGTAGCTTCGTCACTACGCTTACAGAGCTTATGGGAAGTACTCTTTACTATGTCAGGGCTTACGCAACGAACACTGTAGGAACAGGTTATGGAAATGTAGAAACCTTCAGCACCAAAGCGCCTGTTCTGGCGACCATAATAACGACTAAGCCAACCGCAACATCTTCTGTAACAGCAGTCAGCGGAGGTAATATTGTCAGCCACGGGGGGTCCGCAGTCACGACAAGAGGTATCTACTGGAGCACCGAACGGAACTTTAATCCTGATACGATCACCATTAATAAAACCGCTCAGACCGGTTACTTCAAAGGAACATTTACCGCAGATCTTACCGGGCTGGTTCCTAACACCACCTACTATGTTAAGGCATACGTCGTAAACGGAGTAGGAACTTCTTTTGGTGAAGAGATGAGCTTCAGAACACCTACGCTGGCGACCATATCCACAGCATATACAACGGCTACCGGTCCGACCAAGGCCAATAGCGGCGGAAATATTACTGATGACGGTGGTGCAGATGTCACTCAAAGGGGTGTGGTCTGGAGTCTGTCAGTTGATTTTATTCCGGATACGGTCGTTGCCAATAAGCTAAGCAGTGGCAGTGGAGCAGGCGTTTTCGTGAGCAGGCTGACTGACCTGAAAGCAAGCACAACCTATTATATCCGTGCCTTTGCAACAACCATTGCCGGAACCAGCTACGGTAACCTGCTTAGCTTTATCACAGATCCGGCCACTCTTCCAACCCTCAGCACCCGGGATGCCTGGAACATCAACGGCCTTAGCGCTTCTACGGGAGGAATCATCACCGATAACGGCGGAGAACCGGTCACCACGCGGGGCGTGGTCTGGAGCACAGTATCCGGTTTCAATCCCGATACGGTCGTGAACAATAAAACAGTTCAGGTCGGTTCAGGAAACGGATCATTCTCGACCGGCATGACTGGTTTGAGCCGGGGTACTACCTACTACGTCAGGGCTTACGCAGTCAACAGCGTGGGTACTGGCTACGGCGATGAGATAACATTCATTACGCTCGACATTCCGAAACTGAATACATTGACGACTGTTGCCGGAACAGACGGGAAGTCTGCAGCCAGTGGCGGAAAGCTCATCCATGACGGCGGGGCCTCTGTGTACAATCAGGGTGTTTGCTGGAGTACCAGTCCTCAACCGACTGTTAACCTCCATAGCAAAACAACTTACGATCCGTGGTCTGGTGCCTCTTTTAGCAGTTCTCTTCAAGGCCTGAATCCGGTCACGAAATATTATGTCCGTGCGTATGCCACCAACAACCAGGGAACCGGTTACGGAGAGGAAGTCGAAGTCACCACCTTACCTGC
The DNA here is from genome assembly GCF_003002875.1 of Arcticibacter pallidicorallinus. Classification (GTDB taxonomy): domain Bacteria; phylum Bacteroidota; class Bacteroidia; order Sphingobacteriales; family Sphingobacteriaceae; genus Arcticibacter; species Arcticibacter pallidicorallinus. The sequence continues at coordinate 3,312 of NZ_PVTH01000003.1, read as the reverse complement.
GCTGGCAACCATTACTACCACTTATGCCACAGTGACCTCCAAATCGACAGTGGTGACCGGAGGAACTATCAGTGCAGATGGCGGAGCCGCGATAACACAAAGGGGCGTTGTTTGGAGTACAGACGAAGACTTTGATCCGGATACGGTAACCGTAGCAAAGACCATAGACGGCGTCGGAACCGGATCATTTAGCAGTACCGTAGCCAATATGGAGCTGAGCGCGACCTATTACATCCGGGCTTATGCTACAAATGCTGCGGGAACGGCCTACGGTAATCAAATAGCAGTGACTATTTTTCCTACAGCTCCGATATTAAATACGAACGAACTGACTGATATCGCCGGATTAACGGCAAAGAGCGGTGGTGTCATTACAAGTGACGGAGGAGCTCCGGTTACTCTTAAAGGTATTTGCTGGAACACTCAACCCAATCCAACGATCAGCAACAGTCGTACCTACAACGGCGAGGGAACCGAGGCATTCTCGGCTTTGCTGACCGGCCTGAAGCCCAATACCCTCTATTACGTCCGTGCCTACGCAATCAATAAGATCGGTACGGCATACGGGGTTGAGAGGACATTCCAGACAAACGGAATTCCAACCCTTACGGCTACAGCTCCGGTTACCAATATTCTCGCTACATCAGCTCAAAGTGGAGGTGAAATTACGGACGATGGCAGAACGGCTATCCTGGTTAGAGGACTTTGCTGGAGCAGATACAGTAATCCCGACGTGTCCCTGTCCACCAAAACTGAAGATCGTTCTTCCGGAAGCATCGGAAGCTTCATTGCTTCGATGAGAGGATTGGCAGCCAATACGACCTATTACGTCAGGGCATATGCAACGAATGGTGTAGGCACGGGATATGGCAGTCAGGTTCAGTTCACCACCAACCAGGTAATGCTGCCTACTCTTATAACCCTGACGCCAACCGAAATCGATAGCGTGAAAGCAACCAGCGGCGGTGATATCAGCGACGACGGCGGAATGCCTATTACGGGTCGTGGAATCTGCTGGAGCACTACCCCCGACTTTACGATAACCGTCAATTCCAAAGTCTATAACAGCGTGAGCAGTGTTGGCGAGTACACCAATTACCTGACGGGTTTGCTTCCCGGAACTAAGTATTATGTGAAAGCTTTTGCCATCAACAGCAAGGGTACGGCATACGGAAATCTCGAGAGTCTGGTAACAACCATCATCAGGCCCTCCGTAAGCAATGTTCAGCTTTCTGAACTCACGATGGTCAGTGCCAAAGGTACCGCTAATGTGATTTCCACAGGTGGGTCACCGGTGACAGACCGGGGTCTGTATTGGAATACCTCCGGGAAAAGTCCGGTGTATCCTGTTCCTCAGGATAGCATGCTGTCAGTGACTGAGAATGGAACACTGATAGCAGGAACGATCATCCGGTTGTTACCGGAAACGAAGTATTATGTTTGGGCGTATGCGACCAATGCGGCAGGCACGCGCTTCAGTGCAACTGCTACTGTTGTCACCACTCCTACACTGCCTTCGCTCACGACCAACAAGGCAACGGCTATCACTAAAAATACAGCCACTACAGGCGGGAATATATCCAAAGACGGAGGTCTGCCGGTTACAGCACGCGGCGTGGTCTACAGTCTCTCAGGTACTCCTACTTTAGATAGCTTAAAAGCAGCCCATGCGAATGGTGGCATCGGGAACTTCAGTGTTGGTCTTACTAATCTGCTGCAGGGCAGGACCTATTATGTAAGAGCCTATGCTACAAACGCCATGGGTACAGCCTATGGTAATTTAGATAGTATCACTACGCCGACCACGCCTACAGTGATCACCATTAAAGCCGGCGATATATTAAGCTCAGGACTGACGAGTGGAGGCGATGTTCTGAAGGATGGAGGTCTGGCTGTAACCGCCAGAGGTGTGTGCTGGAGTAGCACCGATATTCCAACCGTTGCCTTAGCTGCCAAAACTACCAATGGCACTGGAACCGGACCTTTCGTCAGTACAATAACAGGCCTCAAGCATATTACCACCTATTACATTAGGGCTTATGCGACGAACAATCTCGGTACCGCTTACGGCGATATAGATACCGTTAGAACGCAACCCATTGTTCCATCAGTAGGTGTCGTGTCGATCCTTTCTCTGAGTGATTCTACAGCTGTTGGAACGGTGGAGGTTACTGATGATGGGGGAGCAGAGGTTACCGTTAGAGGCTTCGTCTGGGCAACTAAAGGGATGCCGACCTTGTCGGATAATGTCATTCAAGATTCCGCCGGTGGAACGGGAAGTTTTGAGGGTACCATCGAGAACCTTGCCGAAGGTCCTACCTATTATATCCGCGCTTACGCAACGAATAGTGTCGGGATAGCTTTCAGCAAAGAGGTAACAAGCTTCAAGATCTGTAAACCATTTACCAGTATTCATACTGCCGGATTGAACGGCGCGCCTGTAAGTAAAACAGTAAACTATGGAAATGTCAGTTCCAATTTATCCGGAAACCTACTCTGTTGGTTAACCCAGAATTTGGGAGCTGATCAGCAAGCTACAGCTGTAAACGACGCAACAGAAGCTTCAGCCGGTTGGTACTGGCAGTTCAATCGTTCTAAGGGCTATAGATCGGAGAATGGGGTTCGCGCACCGTCCAATGCCTGGACACCCTGGATTACGAGTATTTCAGAAAATCGGTCATGGCAACCTGATAATGATCCTTGTAATTTACTTCTGGGTCTCGGTTGGCGTATTCCGACATCGGCAGAGTGGATAGCCGCGGATGCTGCACCTCAAAACTGGACGAATGCCGCGAATGCTTACGCTTCTGTGCTGAAACTTCACTCGGCGGGAATGCTGACGCAGGGTGGAGGAACCCTGGAGGGTCGCGGTGTGTATGGCCGTTATTGGACTGCCACCCAGTATAGCAGCACGAGTTATGGATATTTTCTGGACCTGCTTAACGGTAGTTCAGTTAGTTATGCAGATAAGGCTTATGCTTTCCCTTTACGCTGCGTTCGGGACACTATTGTAAAGAGCGTGCCTTCAGTCAGCGATGTAGTAATTGGAGAGATGACCCCACAAACGGCCCTTGGTTCAGCTACCGTTAGTCTTGATGGAGGAGCCCTGGTTACATCACGCGGACTATGTTTTAATACTACCGGCACACCTACGACTTCAGATATATGCGTACCTGCAGGTAGCGGTATAGGGTCTTTTGAAGGTATCCTGGGAAGTCTTCGCGAAGGTCCGACTTACTACGTCCGTGCTTATGCTACCAACAGCGAAGGCACTTCTTATAGCCCGGCTGTAACCAGCTTCAAGATCTGTCC
>NZ_PVTH01000002.1 GCF_003002875.1 Arcticibacter pallidicorallinus | reverse complement strand
CTCATCGGGATGGACTTCAATATGAAGAGCCGGCTGAGCGAAGTACTGCAGGTCAGTCAGCGGGTAGAGCGGGATGAAGAGGGTCGCCTAAGCGTTTTCATGGGAGCTTTGAACGCCAAAACCGACCTGAGGGTACCGCTAAGCATCAGTAAACCGGTGAGTAAGTACAAGATCCGTTTCAGCCTGATCGGCTTCAATTTCAGGAAGGAGTACTATGAATATCTGGAAGTGAAAGATGTGGAGTTTCGCTGGCAGGCTCAGCTGGAGGCCCGGGAGATCCGCTTTGAAGCCCTGCCGGAACCCGATCAATTGCTGATGCTCAGCGTATCCTTGCTGGCTTATAGCGAAACCCGGATGGAAGAAGGCTATGTATTGCTAAACAGCAAGGAGTTCAGTCCATGTTCGATCATTGCCGCGTTTCATGCTGAAGAACCGGGAGAATACCCTACGGGTCCGGTGAATATGAAACTCAATGAGGCGCAGCAAACACGGGGAGCGTCTATTAATAACATGTGTTACGAAGGCAACAGACTGCTGCGGGAGCAGGAACGAAGGAACGAGAAAATTACAAAGACGACGGCAATAACTACGAAGCAACGAGCAAAAGAGCTTGGAGAAAAACTGCCATTTCCGGTAGGAACACGGGTGTCGTTCTCTCCCAAACCTTAAACTATCCTATTAAAGAAAAAGAGGCTGCTCATTTTCATGATACAGCCCCTTGGAATAGATAGATGAATTAGAAATTTTAGTTATGAGAGATCACTCTTGCGTTTACTTCAGTGCTTCCGTAGATCAATATAGTGTAAATCTTACCTGCATCCAGATTTTGAATACTTAAAGACTTAATAGCATTCAAATCCGTGCTTCCAGCTGTTAAAACACCGATGGCTTTTAAACCGGCATCAATCTGTTGAAATCTGGATACATCGCCTCGCTCTATGCCTGCGGCTATCTTGTTATTTCCGCTGTAAATGTCTACTTTTTCAGGAACATCACTCTTGCTGCTTACGTGTACAAAGCGGACCTTAACTTTACCTGATGCTGGTGCAGTCAAATCATCTTCCGTAACCTCAATATCGGCTGAAGAACCCGTTCCGGTTAAAAAGAATGTGTAATTCCTGTTCGACTTAAGATCCTCTTTTTCTGTAGCGAATATATCTGCAGAGCCTGAGGTACGAGATTCGATCTTCCTGTCATTGCCTGAGTTGGTAGTGGTAATATATCCGGTATAATCCAGATACCCCAGGGCTGAACTGTTAACCTTCACATCCTCAATAAATACATCTTGCGCCGAAGACGACTCAGCTGCGTTTACAATTTTCACATTTACTGATTCTCCTGTTGAGATATCATCATCTGAACATGAGCTTAAACCCAATGTAACTCCTGCTGCTGCGAATAATAAGAATTTGCCTAGTGTGTTTTGTTTTTTCATAGTTGTACATTTTGTGCTCAGGAACTTCTGTGCGTCTTGACTTTCCCGCCATATAGTTCCTTTGCAGGTTATCAATTACTGCGCAACCTCCAATTATCAGACCACAACACCTAAGCGCTCAGATAGGCGGAGGCTATTAACACTGATAATCAGAACCATAAAAAAAACGGAAATAGTTGCCTATTTCCGTTCTCTATATTAAAACGCTTTGTTATTCAACAATTTCCGTTGATAATCTCAACAACCGTCAGCAGTTGTCCTTGGCAGTTTGACTCAGCGCAACTGAATGTCTAAAAAACTAGGCATAAGTGTTCAGCATTACAGGCATCACCAGCATCAAAACGTTCTCATTCTCGTCATTTGTCTGCGGAACAAGCAGTCCGGCACGGTTAGGCGTGCTCATTTCAAGCGTTACTTCTTCTCCGCTCAAATTATTCAGCATCTCAATCAGGAAACGCGCATTGAAGCCAATTTCCAGGTCCTCACCCTCATACTGACAGCTCAAACGCTCGTGTGCCTCGTTTGAGAAGTCGATATCCTCAGAAGAAATATTCAGCTCACTTCCGGTAATCTTCAGTCGCACCTGGTGGGTAGTCTTGTTCGCAAAGATCACAACGCGACGCAGAGAGCTCAGGAACAGAGCCCGGTCGATGGTCATACGGTTGTTATTGCTCTGTGGGATAACCGCTTCGTAATCCGGATAGCGTTCGTCTATTAACCGGCAGATCAGGTTAATATTTCCAAAACGGAAGAAAGCACTGGTATTGTTGTATTCTATTGACACTGCGACATCTTCAGTCGGCAAAGAAGACTTTAACAAAGTAAGTGCCTTCTTCGGTAAAATAAAGGATGCAGCCTGCTCTGCTTTTGCATCGAAACGGCGGTATCTTACCAGTTTATGTGCGTCAGTAGAAACAAATGTGAAGTTGGTCGAGGTCAGTTGGCAATACACACCAGTCATAGCCGGACGTAATTCGTCGTTGCTCACCGCGAAGATGGTTTTATTAATTGCTTCTGACAGAACCGAAGCCGAAAGGCTCACTGCAGAGGCGTTTTCCACGCTCGGTATTTTCGGGAAATCATCACCGTTTTCACCGCTAAGCTTGTATTTTCCGTCGCCTGCGTTAATTTCAATAGCGAAGGTAGAGTCGTCAATATTAAAAGCGATAGGCTGATCTGGTAAAGTCTTGAGTGTTTCCAACAAAATCTTTGAAGGAATGGCAATTTTGCCTTCCTCTTTTGACTCCACGGAAAGAGAAGTGGTCATACTCGTTTGCAGATCAGTCGCGGAGATTGTTAAAATTCCGTCTTTTATCTCAAAAAGAAAATTCTCCAGAATCGGAAGAACAGTACTGCTGCTTGACGCGCCGTTGACTGCCTGTAATTGCTTTAATAAGGTCGAAGTCGAAACTATAAATCTCATATATAAATTGGATATTTTTAATTTTTATAGCCGGACAATCGGGTACAAAGAAGCCACGCCAGCATTCATCAAAAATAGGAAAGAATTTCCATGAAACAAGAAATTAAACCTTAAACCGCACCTTCGGATCAGGAATATTTTCGTTTGCGATAGATGTGCACGATTAGTCCCGTACCGGCCAGCAGCATCAGCGGCAATCCAACATTTAAAGCCTGCCATTTACTCTTTTCAGACTTCACTTTCGCCCGATCCAAAAGATAGCTTTTCAGCTCTCTGCTTCGGAGGGCGATAATGGCAGGATCATCTGTAAGGTAATCAACCATATTCATTAAAAAGGTCTTGTTCCCAAACTGTTGCTGAGTAAAACGATCAAAACCCAGCGGGAACGGCGACTGATCTTGAGCGCTAATCTGATTTTTAAGGATATCTCCGTCGGAGAGCACGATCATCTTTGCGGCCAAAGCTTTATCCGCAGATATTTTTCCCGTAACTCCCTCCGGCATCGCCCTGTTTTCGAACACCCTCGGAAATACGCCTTCCATAGCGACACCCGTGATCAGTGGCTGACCCCTGAACTGCTCAGGATCAGGCTCCTGCTCCACCTGCTGCAGTGATATCAGCGCGGGTACCTGTAGCACCTTGCTGAACGGAGAGGAGCTTAACAATACCTCTTTTTTCACGCCCCGAAGAGCTAAAGTGTCAATCGTACCGGCAAATTCAGATCGCACAGCCTCTATATTCTTCACCACCGGATGCTGACTAACAGCAACAAACAAGGGATAATAGGTCCAGGGCACCATTTGCATCTGCGCCTGTCCCCTGCTGTCGCCGCCGACCTTCAGGGGAATCTGCGCACAGTTCATATCGGCCAGCAAATCATAATTCAATTTCAGTCCATACCGGAAAAGCATGTCATCAAGGTTCAGCGACTTGACAAACGCCAGCTGGGTCCCCTGCCCCCTCAGACTGTCAAGCTCCGCGTTTACCTGGTCTATTGCCCATAAGACACTTCCGCCGCGACCAACGAAATAATCGATCTTAAACTTCTCAGCCTCCGTAAAGGCAGTTTGAGGCTTGGGGATGATCAACAGCGAAAGCTTCTCGATCCCCTGCAAACTGATATCCCGGAGGTCTACCCGTCCAACCTGATAGGCATTTTGCAGTGTGCCCATCGCATCTGCCAACTGCAGATCACTTAGTTCGCCATGACCTTCGGTAAAACCAATATTTTGCTGTCCGCCCTTTTTTAACTTTCGAATAGCGCTGGTGAAGGCGTACTCGAGATTCTGTATGGAATTATTTAGCACCTCTTCGGGCGATGCGCCCATGCGGGACTGCAGAAAATTAACAGCTATCTCTCTTCCCTTGTAACGTATCAGGGCGGAGGGAAAGATAATCTTTTGCGAAAACCCCTCTTCTGTCTTCACACTCAGATTGGTAGCCATTAAACCACGGGCGCTCAAATCCTGCATCAGACTAGCCTGCTGCTCCTCTCCTCCTTCCGCGGGGTTAATGAACGCATAGTTCAGTTTCATACCTGAAAACGAACGATAATCGATCATCAGATCGCTGACCGCATTCCGTAGCCGCTTAAAGCCACCGGGAAAATCGCCCTCCAGATAAACAAACACCTGCATTTGATCATCAAGTTGAACAAGTTCCTGTTTAGTAATATCGGAAAGAGTAAAACGCTTGTCGGAGGTAAGATCCAGCCGCAGAAAATATCGAGAGGAAATAACCGATAAAATCAGGATGACAGCGATCAGTCCCAGGAGATTACGTATATCTTTTTGACGTTTCTTCACCATTTTCTGCCCCCCAAAACCGTTTTGGTAAGCGTCAGAAAGAGGGCGCTAAAAGACAAGAAATAGAGCACATCCCTCGAATCGATCACTCCCCTGCCTAAAGACTGGTAATGCTCAGAGATTCCCAGCGAGCTTACGAAGGCATCCACCGCCTGCAGTGAAATTAACGTACTGAGCGAATCAAAGCCGCTGAAAGAAAAGAAACAAAGAAAGACGGCCAGGGAAAAAGAAACTATCTGATTTTTGCTGACCGACGATGCAAAAATCCCGATTGATATGAACGATGCTCCCAGAAGGACAAGCCCGATATAGGAACCCGCAATAGCTCCCGAATCGACCTCTCCCGAGGGCACGCTGAGCGTCCTCACCGTAAAATAATAAATGATTGTAAGCATGAGCGTAAAGACAATAACACTCAGACAAGCCACAAATTTTCCTCCTATAATTTGAAAATCGCTTAATGGCCGGGTGGCCAATAGCTCAAAGGTTCCATCCTTTCTTTCCTCTGCAAGCGAACGCATGGTAATGGCAGGAATCAAAAACATAAAAAGATAAGGAACAACGGCAAAAAGACTGTCCAGCGTTGCATAGCCGTTATCCAGAATAGAAGACTCGGGGAAAACCCAGAGGAATAAACCCGTCATTACAAGAAAAACACCTATAGCGATATAGGCAACCAAAGAACTGAAAAAAGAGGAAAATTCCTTGATAAATACAGCGAGCATCGGTTAGAACTGGTAGCCAACTTTGAGAGCCAGCTGCTCAATATTTCCTCCGTCACGAGACCACGATTCATACCTCAGTCCCAAATTAACAGAGCTCCGCTCCGTAACCGGGTAGGATATTCCGGCCCCGGGTGCAAAAACAAATGCAGTTCCCGCGCCCTGTTGTATACCGACGCTCGTACCAATTTCAGCCTGAGCGTAAATCATCCTTGAAAAGTAGTACTTAGCGCCGACCTTCATCGGGACGTACGTCCGCGTTTCAGAATCCTTTCTATAGAAAGATGTAACCCCGGCGGTACCAGTAGCATACAGAGCCCTGGTTACAGGGATATCAAGTCCGCCAGCTCCTCCGAAACCTACATCGAACAGATCACCATAATCCCCGCGCGGAAAAGATACTTCCAGATCAAGATTAAGGCGCGGCCTGACAGGATAAGGAGTATTCGAAGTTTGCTGGGCATTGGAAGCCTGAGCTATAAATCCAAACAACAAGCCAATGATTATTCTTTTCATATCTGTAGTACAAAGTAAATCAATCTTATCTGAAACGCCGATAAAATTTAAAATTGACACCGCGGCGATTAGTCCGCATCTCATAACTTCCACAATGCGCTGCCGGATCAAAGCAGTGATGGCAAACGTGATCCGTGACAAGCACAGCATGATGCGAGATGTTACAGATTCAGATAAATCGCAATCAAAATAAAAATGGACTTTGAAAATTTCCAAGAGTCCATTTTTAGTAAATCTTCTTTCACATGAAAATCAATGATGAAAACTGGCTTTCATGAAAGATTAATCATGGCGATTATCGCCCTTGTCCGGGAAGGTAAATATTAAAACCAAGCGTTAAGCCAAGTCCAGACATTCCCGAATCAGCGCCTACGTCTGACTTGTTATACGTATAACCCAGAGCAGCTTCTAATGCAACTGTACGGCTCACAAAATGTGCATACCCACCGCTAATACCTACAAGCAGCGAAACCGGCTCATCGGCATTACTGTCTTTCATATGGCTGCCACCGATACCTACGGTACCTTCAGCGAACCATCTGCTTGTTGGCGTTGCGCCTTCAGGGAAATAATACCTTATCAATGGTGCCACACCATACTCAAAGGTTGAACCACCATCATAAGCCGTTAGACCCAATTTAACCTGAGCACCGACTGCTACATTATCGGAAATGAAATAGGCTGCCCTTGGACTGACCTGAATATTAAAAGTCTCCGTATCAAAGTTGTAATTAGTGGATCCGAGACCGGCACCTATCATCCAGTTTCCTTGAGAAATTGCCGCTTCCTGAGAAGCTGATGATGTTTGAGGTGCTGTGATTTGTGCGGTTGCCAAACTGGTAACCAATGCTAAGGTGATAGATAGAAATAGAATTTTCATAGTTTAGCTGTTTAAGTGAATATATAGATGTCTCACTAGTAACACAACTACTACTGATTTGTTGGCTCTTTTAAACGCCTGATGAAATCAGTTTTAAAAACACCTCTTCTAATCTGAGTCCGGGATGGTCCGTCAATAAATCAGAAAGGACGGAATCACAAACGATCTTACCCTCATGGATGATCACCGCACGGTCACATAAAACCTCCGCTTCCTGCATGATATGGGTCGAAAAAATGATCGTTTTCGTTTTTCCGAGCTCACGTATCAAAGCGCGCAGCCCGACAAGTTGCGCAGGATCCAAGCCAGATGTAGGCTCATCCAATATCAGTACCGCAGGGTCATGAATTAAAGCCTGTGCAATCCCTAAGCGCTGGCGATAACCTTTAGAGAGCTGTCCGACTTTCTTATTCTGCTCACGGCCCAGTCCAACCATCTCAATAATCTCCGCAATACGGCTCTGCTTGCGTTCAACCTTATGAATGTCGGCAATAAAGCCCAGCGACTCCTTAACATACATATCAAGATAGAGCGGATTATGTTCGGGAAGGTAGCCCAGATGACGACGTACCTCCATGGGCTGGCTAGCGACATTAAACCCGTTAACTTCCGCAACACCGGAGGTCTGCGGAATAAAGCAGGAAAGTATCTTCATAGTAGTAGACTTACCCGCTCCATTAGGTCCCAGAAAGCCCAGAATCTCTCCTTTATTAGCCGAGAATGAAATGCTATCTATGGCCTTCTGCTCGCCGTAAACTTTCGTGAGGTCCTTAACTATAATACTCATATATATAGGAAAATCATATACCGTCGATCCGAGATCTACCGATAATCGCGCTAAATTAGTAAACCCGGCGGGTTTTACGACTAAACAAACATTTGTCTCCGTATACGATAATCGTATAAATAAATTAAGTTTGTAGCATCATGAGTAAAAATAACGACGAGATCTTTAAAAATGTGATCTCCCATGCCAAAGAATATGGCTTCGTATTTCAATCCAGCGAAATTTATGATGGCTTAAGTGCTGTTTACGATTATGGGCAACTGGGCGCTGAGTTAAAAAACAATATCAAAACCTACTGGTGGAAAGCCATGGTGCAAATGCACGAGAACATTGTGGGCATTGACTCCGCAATATTCATGCATCCGAAGGTATGGAAGGCTAGCGGACACGTGGATGGCTTTAACGATCCGATGATCGATAACAAAGATTCCAAAAAGCGTTACCGTGCCGATCAGCTATTAGAAGACAAAATTGCCCGTTACGAAAAAGACGGCAAACAAGATAAGGCCGATCAGCTGCAGGCTGATATGGACACCGCGCTGAAATCAGAAAATCTGAGCGAGCTGCGCGACCTGATCATCAATCATGAGATCGCTTGTCCGGTTTCAGGAACCCGCAACTGGACTGAAGTACGCCAGTTCAACCTGATGTTCAGCACTCAGTTTGGTGCTATGGCAGAAGGAAGTGAAGAAGTTTACCTTCGTCCGGAAACGGCTCAGGGGATATTTGTGAACTTCCTGAACGTGCAGAAATCAGGCCGTATGAAAATCCCTTTTGGCATCGCACAGATAGGAAAAGCATTCCGTAACGAGGTAATCGCCCGCCAGTTCATCATGCGTATGCGTGAATTTGAACAAATGGAAATGCAATTCTTCGTACGTCCGGGAGAAGACAAAAAATGGTTTGAATACTGGAAAACAGCGAGACTGAAATGGCACCAGGCACTGGGCACTTCAGCCGAGAAATACCGTTTCCACGACCATACCAAGCTGGCACATTATGCCAACGCTGCTACCGACATTGAATTCGAATTCCCTTTTGGATTCAAAGAAGTGGAAGGTATCCATAGCCGTACTGATTTCGATCTTAGCCAGCACCAGGAGTTCTCGGGTAAGAAGATGCAGTACTTTGATAATGATCTGAACGAAGAGGGCAAACCTTATGGAAACTACGTTCCTTATGTAATTGAAACCTCCATTGGTCTTGACCGTATGTTCTTACTAACGATGATCAATGCGTTTGAAGAACAGGATATCAGCACGGAAGACAAAAAAGACAGCCGTACGCTTCTAAGACTGCACCCTGCCCTTGCGCCGGTTAAAGCCGCTATATTCCCTCTTACGAAGAAAGACGGATTGCCTGAGAAAGCCCGGGAAATTATGAACCTGCTTAAGCTGGAGCATAACGTGACCTACGAAGAAAAGGACGCTATCGGAAAACGCTACCGCCGTCAGGATGCCATCGGTACTCCTTTCTGTATCACCGTTGATCACCAATCTCTCGAGGATAACACGGTAACCATCCGTCACCGCGACTCTATGGAGCAGGAACGGGTTCCTGCGGATCAACTCGAAAGAATCATTGCAGAGCGCGTTAGCTGGAAGAATCTACTTTCCTGATTAAGCTAAATGATACTTTAACAAGGCCTGGATCTTATGATTCGGGCCTTTTTCGTGAGCAATAATGTAAGTTTGTGCATTATCAGGAAAGAAAACGCATAAACTTGCATTGCTTACTGCATTTTTGTAGCTTAGATAAACAAAATCAGTCGCTTCACTAATAAAACACCTCCCAGATGGCAAAATTCATTTTATTCCTACTCTCTTTCGGCCTTCTCTTCAATTTTAGTCCGGCGTTGCTTGCGCAAACAAAAGCTATTGCAAAGAAAGAAACCACGAATATCATTACCGGCGCAGACCAAACTGAAAAGTACCTCTCATACCTAAAAGGTAAAAGAATAGCGATGGTTGCCAATCAAACTTCCATCATCGGTGACAAGCTCAGTGTCGACAGCCTTTTGAGCCTGGGCATCAAAATCGTTAAAGTCTTTGGGCCAGAACACGGCTTCAGGGGAAACGCCAGCAATGGAGATCATGTTGATGACGAAGTAGACGCAAAAACCGGCATCCCCATCTTTTCGCTATACGGAAAAGCGAGGAAACCCTCCAAAGAGCAATTAAAAGATGTCGACCTGGTCATCTTCGACATTCAGGACGTAGGCTGCAGATTCTATACCAACCTCAATACATTAGAAGACGTCATGGAAGCCTGTGCGGAGAACGGCAAAGAACTGATGATCTTTGACCGACCGAATCCAAACGGTTACTTTATCGATGGTCCTATTCTCGAGGACAAATTCAAATCAGGCATTGGGCAACATAAGATCCCAATCACTCATGCCATGACTATCGGAGAGTTCGCGCTGATGCTAAACGGTGAAGGATATATGGACAAGCACCCCAAGTGCAAGCTGAATATCATCAAGGTAGCAAACTATAATCATAGCATGCCTTACGATCTTCCGGTTAACCCTTCACCTAATCTTAACACACAGCAATCCATTCTCCTTTATCCCTCTCTTTGCCTCTTTGAAGGCACAATGATTAACTACGGAAGAGGAACACACATGCCGTTCACGGTTCTGGGCGCACCGGAGCTAAAAGGTAGATATACTTTCTCATTTAAACCCGTTGGCATAAAAGGCATGAGCGAAAATCCACTGTACAAGGATAGTGTCTGCTACGGAATAGATCTTAGAACCTACGATACCAACATCCTGCGGAAGACCGGGCAAATCAATTTGTCCTGGCTGATCGAAATGTACAATGCCTTTCCTGATAAAGAAAAATTCTTCGATCACACCCTCCATCCGGCCGTTGGGAGTTTCGACTTCAGATCTGGCAACGCCAGCCTGAGAGAAGACATTATTGCCGGCAAATCAGAAAAGGAGATTCGTAAAAGATGGGAACCAGGTCTGAAAGCATTCAAACAGATGAGAAAAAAATACCTGCTCTACGCAGACAAGTAATGAGCAAATGATCTGAAGATCCTGCTGTTTACACTCACAAAGCCAAAAAGGGCTGACATCAAATGTCAGCCCTTTTTTATGATAGCTGTTAAAGCTTTGTGTTCTCACGTGTATTACGGCCTTGACACGATTTTGCTTTCCGGAGCACCCATATACGATGGTTTCAATCCTCCAAGATCCAGCATTATTTTTTGAAATACTATTCCCGGCTCCAGAGGGCGGATCCGAATAGTATGTAAGCCAGCGCGTTCAATCTCATGAGTGGTACTCGATTCGATGATTCTCCTTGCCTGCCAGACACCCAGCTCTCCCTTGTAATGACCGTTGATATTAATGATCTGTTCCTTGCCTCCGTTAACCGAAACCGCGTAACGCAAGCCCCTGTTTGCATTGAAATTCAAGGTCGGCGATGTTAGAACTACCAACTTAGCCTTTCCGACCGTCTTAAGATCCATTTCGTATTCCACGTACACACTGTTATCAGGCACTTCGGTCACAGGCATCGTGGTTAATCCCGAAAGGGTTTTTCCCAGATCCGGTATTACCGTCCACGTTACCTTTTTACTATTGCTTGAATTTTTAAAGTTCTCCGCTTCGATAGATACGACACCGTCTTCTTCGGCGAATATTTTCTTAGCGGGAGCCTTAGGCGACACATACTCAACTTTCGGCATGATACTCTTCCGCGGGTCATTCCAGCTTCGGTAGCCTATACGAACCTGATCCATCATATGAGGCCATTTTCCGTTAGAAATATCCTGGTTATAGTGATCGGTCAAAACGGAGTCCTGAAGGAAGTGCTCCTTTGCTTTATCCGCCCAATAGTTTGCTTGCTCGTCCCCTTTTGCAGCATAAAGCTTATTTTTTGCTACAGCATAGTACATTTCATATACATTGGAACAAGCGTTGATTGGGAAAACCACCAGCTGATCAAAAGCATCTTTGTACTGGTTCGGGATGAGATAGTATAAACGCATCGCATCAATCACCAGTTTACGATAGTCGTTCACCACTGTTTCAAACTCGTTATAGTTTTCGAGACTGAAGGTCCTATCGTTCAGCAATTCAGGTGTGACGCGGTGATTATACTTCGTATACATATTAATCAGTCTTGCTGCTTCCTTCGCATATTTATCACCGAATTGCTGGGCACTCCATTCTTCGGTATGCTGCAGAAGATTGTTGGCATTAAAACGGTTTGGATTCCAGGCCATATCCAGGAAAAAGGATATCGGGTATTCCATAGGTTTCAGATCTCCGACATTAACTACCCAGATACGGTCAACTCCATATTGATAGGTCAGGTTCATCTGCTCCCACACGCGTTGTACCTGACTGACGTTTATCCATTTCGAATTTCTCGGCGCCCCAACGTAATCGAAATGGTAATACATTCCATAGCCGCCCTTCCGCTTCTTAGCATTCAACTCAGGCAACTTCCTGACGTTACCCCAATTATCATCACAAAATAGAAGGGTTACATCATCCGGAACGCGCATACCTGAGTCGTAGTAATCCTGTACCTCCTTGTATAGGGCCCATACCTGAGGAGTCATTTCCGCTTTCTTTCCGGTCACTTCTTCTATAACCTGACGCTGGTCTCTGACAATCTTTTCCAACAAGTCTTTGTTTTGATCCTCGCTCATCGGTTCATCTCCGTCGCCTCTCATGGCAATAGTGATCAGGCTTTCCCAGTTCTTTGCGCGTTCCATTCCGCCTTTCCAGAATTCCCTCAGTCCGGCTGAGTTACTGCTGTAGTCCCAGGCTCCTCCGTTTCCATGTCGCTTCCATTCCTGCTGAGCCCTGGCCATCGGCTCATGATGAGAGGTACCCATTACGATTCCAAGATCGTCGGCAAGCTGGCCGTTCAGCGGATCATCATCATAAAAAGCGTTCCCCCACATAGCCGGCCAAAGGAAATTTCCCTTAAGCCTTAAGATGAGTTCGAATACTTTCTCATAAAATTTGCTATTGTAACCTCCAAATGTAGCCTTACTCCAGCCGCTTAAGGCTGGTGCTTCATCATTAAGAAATATCCCTCTGTATTTCACAGCCGGTTCCCCCTGTGTGTACTTCCCTGGCTTAACGTAAAGCTCGGTATGTTTCTTAACAGGTACGTCCGCCCAATAATACCATGGAGAAACGCCGATCTGAGTGGAAAGCTCATAAGTTCCATATATCGTTCCTCTTTTATCGCTACCTGCAATAACCAAAGCAGCCTCAACGCCAGGTAGAGGATTTTTAACTACTTCGATGACGAACTTTTCATTTTTTCCGATCAGATCCTTCCCGGCGATTTTTTTCTCTTTGATCAGCCGGTCTATGGTACCTGACTTACCGACAGTACCAATGATTATCCGATATTTTCCACCTGTTTGCTCAGGAGCACTTCCGGTAACCTGTTGAAAGTCATTCTTTAGGTTGCCCACAGCATGATGAACCCCTTTGAAGTCCTGATCATCAACCATTACAGGTATGGGCACGCCCCCTCTTGTCAGAGAAAAATAATTTCCCTGATCCTGAAAATAAACGAAAGTAGAATTTTCTTTATCAGCTCCTGCAGCAACAAGCTGAGCTAAAATAAAAAGAAACGAGAGTAGAAATTTGTACTTCAAAACGTATAGATTTTAAATGGTCAAAAATGGTTATTGAGTTCCTTTAAGATAACTACAGACAAGCTCTCTTGCCGGCAATATATCCGAGTTAGTTTTCAACACGCAAAAACGTCATTAGAGAAGATTTCTTTGGCCTGTTAAAGTTATAATCGTGGAACAAATGTTAAACGTAGCCAGAATTTTGTATTTTACAAGGTGTTTCCACCTACATAGCGGCTCTTCAATTTTAAAACGCAGTTCTAACTACTCCGCAAACCGCCGATCAAAGCAATTCGACTTTATAAACATTTATATCACCTTAGCCCCCAAAATTAGCCTGAGATCACCAACCGCTTATCTAAATTTGTTCGTGATATAACTGCAAGAATCTCAATTATAAACCCCAGAACTAAGTACACAAAAAACCAGGATATGAATATGCAAAACACAAAGCTTGGAATAATAATAGGCGCTCTCCTACTGACAAACTTTTCCGTATCGATGGCGCAAAATCCTATCATACAGACACTGTTCACAGCCGATCCTGCTCCCATTGTTCTAAATGACACCCTCTTTCTGTATACCGGTCATGACGAAGACGAAGCACCTGCTAAAAGCTATCTCATGCGGGAATATCGCCTTTTCACCACGACAGATATGGTTAACTGGACAGACCATGGTGCTCCGTTGAAAATAAGCCAGATAAGTTGGTCTGTAAATGACGCGAGTGCCGCCCAGGTTATCGAAAGAAACGGCAAATACTATTGGTACTTCTCCACCCTGAACAAAGATTCCCCTGGAGTATCTGTCGGGGTTGCGGTTGCCGACTCACCATACGGGCCATTTAAAGACGCATTAGGCAAAGCACTAATTACCAATAATATGACCCGGTATGCCCCACATTCATGGGATGACCTCGATCCAACTGTGTTTATTGATGATGACGGACAGGCCTACCTTTTCTGGGGGAACGGCGCGTGTTACTGGGTAAAACTAAATAACGACATGATTTCCCTCAAGGGAACTATCCAACATCTGGATATAAAAGACAAAAAGGCCTTTTCAGGAAAATTTACCGAAGCACCGTGGGTGTACAAACGGAATGGCTTGTATTACCTCATCTATGCGGCCGAGTTCCCTGAAAACATCAGTTACTCAACTGCCAAAAAGATAACGGGCCCCTGGAAAGCACAAGGGATCCTTATGCCGACGGAGAAAACCAGCAATACAAATCATCCCGGAATCATCGACTACAAAGGAAACTCCTACTTCTTTTATCACAACGATGCCTTACCGGGCGGACACAGTTACGACCGCTCAGTTGCGGTTGAGCAATTCAAATACAAAGCTGACGGTACCATCCCCCAATTACATATGACAGACACAGGGATCCTAAAAGGGGTGGGAACTTTAAACCCCTACAAAAGAACAGAAGCAGAAACCATTGCCTTTTCGAAAGGGGTAAAAGCGCTGGAAGACAAAGACCGGGGTGTAGTCATCACCTCTATTCATCACGGAGACTATATTAAGGTTCGGGATGTGAATTTCGGCAGTACAGGCCCGTCCTCATTTAAGGCCAGTGCATCCAGTCGGTACGACGGAGGAACTATCGAGATCCGCATTGACGGCTTAGAAGGACGACTTATAGGAACCTTGAATATTGCTTATACCGGGGAGTGGGAGAACTGGAAAGAATTCACTACCCAGACAGAGAATGTAAAAGATGTACACGATGTATACTTCGTTTTCAAAGGAAAGGAACCGCACGCATTGTTCAATTTTGATTATTGGCAGTTCAGGTAAGAAAGAGACAGTTTAGCGCTACTCGAAGAATCTAGGTAATGTAATAAAGGCTTTATTTTAGAGTCTTTATTACATTACCATGCATGCTAGTGATGACCGTCCGATGACCATAACTATTTGACATCCAATTTTATTTCCTTACATTTGTACTATTAACCGCTACACACACAACCTAATTCAACTGCTTATAGAAAGAAACCTTACTTTTAAAAACAACGGGGGGAATTTATGAAGAACAGGATTTTAAGAGGGGCAACTTACATCATTCTAGCACTAAGCATTCCGGCAATCGGGTGGGGATTAAAGTCAGACAATGACATCAGCAATCATCCCGAAATCAAGAAAGAAATCAGTCAATCTACCGTAAAAGAGGAAAAAGTAATCTCTGCTGCCAGTCTATTCGACCAGTACATTTCTGGAATTTATACTGCTGCTGGTCTTGCTGACGCATCTCTGGACTACGCTGTGTTCGCGAAGGCGATCACGGGATATTATAATCTGAAAGATGCAGGCCGCTTATCTAAGGAAAAACAGATACTTTCCATCGTAGATTTCAACAAGCCCAGTTCCGAAAAAAGAATGTGGATCATTGACCTGGATGCCAAAAAGCTACTTTTCAATACACTAGTGGCTCATGGCAGGGGAAGCGGCGATAATTACGCGACCAAATTTTCTAATATTCCCGAGTCAAATCAAAGCAGTCTGGGTTTCTACGTAACGGCTAATACTTACCACGGCAAACATGGTTTGTCTCTTAAGATAAACGGGATGGATCAGTCTTACAATTCAAACGCGTTAAACCGTGCGGTAGTTATACACGGAGCGTCTTATGTAAGTGATGACTTTGTTAAACAGAACGGCCGTTTAGGACGTAGCTTAGGTTGTCCGGCTTTACCCGAGGAACTAACACCTCAAATCATTAGCACGATCAAGAACCAGACGACCTTATTTATCCATGGCCCGGTGAAGGTTGAATACGCGTCAGACTACCTGAACCTTGAATCAGCACTGAACAAATTTATATCCTCCGACCAGCAGATACTGGCTGCAGGAGCTTAAGATCCTATCACGGTCTTTTAGCTCTTTCATATTGCAGGGGCCACTTTATATCCACGCCAAGCTGCTGCGCAGCGTGCATAGGAAAGTAAGGGTCCCTTAACATCTCACGGGCAAGCAAGACAAAATCTGCTTGCCCGTTTTGTAATATATCTTCTGCTTGCTGGGCACTTGTTATTATACCTACAGCACCGGTCATCATACCGGATTCCCGCTTTACGTTTTCAGCGAATGGCACCTGATAATTAGGGCCTGCCGGAATCTCCGCATTGGGGACGTTACCTCCCGTAGAGCAGTCGATCACATCTACCCCCTTCTCCTTCAAGACAGATGCCAGCCGAACGGAGTCTTCAGAAGTCCAGCCCCCTTCAACCCAGTCGGTTGCCGAGATGCGCACGAATAGCGGAAGCTCGTCCGGCCATACCTTGCGCACAGCTTCAATAACTTCTACCAGCAAGCGTATGCGGTTTTCAAATGAACCGCCATACTCATCTGAGCGAAAATTAGACAAGGGTGAAAGAAATTCATGAAGCAGATAGCCATGCGCTGCATGTATCTCCAGGACTTTGAACCCAGCCTCCAGCGCTCGCTTGGCGGCGGCATGGAAGTCAATAATGACATTTTCCAAACCTTCTGGCGTTAGCGAATGAGGCAGCGAGTCGCCCGCAGCAAATGGAATTGCTGAAGGACCTACGGTCTTCCATCCCCCTTCATGCTCGGAAAGGAATGCCCCGCCGTTCCAAGGTGCGTCATGACTGGCTTTCCTGCCCGCGTGTGCGATCTGAATGCCTGCCACGGAACCTTGTTCGTGTATAAATGTTGCAATCCTGCTCAGGGCAGGAATATGATCATCAAGCCAGATTCCAAGATCACCGGGAGAAATCCTGCCTTCCGGAGACACCGCTGTTGCTTCAGCTATGACTAGCCCTGCACCACCCACTGCCCTGCTTCCCAGATGTACCATATGCCAATCATTTGCGAAGCCTTCTTCTGCTGAATATTGACACATTGGAGATACGACAATACGGTTTCTGAACTCGATGCTTCTTACCCGGATAGGTTCAAATAAAATCGCCATGAGTGTTTCTTCTATCAACAGCGCGGCAGTATATCTGTTTTTAGATGCTGAACTTTGTCCAGCACTCGCCTTCATATCCGAACGCAAATTGCTTCGGGTTAAGGATCTCGGCGACCATCTCAATCGTATCCACAATGCTCTCCGGCGAGTCATTAAAATGCGTATCGCCGTTAGCCAGATAGATCCGGCCATTCTTCACTGCATCCAAAGATTCCCATCCGGGCAAAGCCATCAGGATATCTACCTGACTCATAGCCGTACTGATGGGAGAGCCTTCGAGCGCAACGATTATATATTGTGGATCCAATAAGGCAAGATCATCACCCTCAACCGGGGTTCCGCCGGCTAACCTGATTATCTCCGGGACCAGCCCTGCGGCCAACTTGAGTGGTGAGAGGCTGCTTATACAAGCGACAGTCGGAATAAGCTCAACAAACTTCAGCTTATGTCTGACAAGTTCAACCCTTTCCTGAAGCTGCTCCAACTCATCTGCGTTTTCCCCTGGTAGATATGATAAAATGCTTAGCTCAGACATGAAAATTAATTTTGCGCGAAGTTACGAAAAATCAATTCGCCATTCCACCCTGGCCAGTCTGTCCGCCGTCCTGCTTCAGGTCATCATTGGTAACTCCCCTTTTCTTGCGTGGCTGCGGATTGAAGTTCGTTTTACCAAATGAATAGCTGAAGTTAATGCCAACAGAACGGAAAGGAATACCGAAATCCTGTACTTGTACCAGCTCCGGACTATTGATATTTGTTTTGAAATGCTTCGTTTCGTTGAACGGATCGATCACGTTTACACCGATTTTCGCTTTCTTATTCAAGATTTGCTTACTGAAGGATACTTGCCACATGCTGAAAGACGGGCTTTCCCCCTGAAAGGTTCTTCTCGGAGAATTCAATATGTAGAACGTTTCTGCAATCAAATCTTTCGGCAAGGTAACCGAACCACTTATATACGCTTTGTACAATGCGTAGGTTTTGGACTCTCCGGCAAGCCCAGAAAAAGAGCGATTGGTACTTGGCTTATACGAGTAAATATCAAAGTTCCCTCTGAAGGTAGTTCCTTTAACCGGACTTACAGACCCGAAAAAGCTGGCTCCCACCGAGTTGTTGCTTCCGATATTGTCGTAAGAAGTTAAGTTAACAGTACGACCTTCATATACCTCCGGACGAATGATACTTTCGATAATGTCTGCAGTGTGTCTGAAATATACGGAGGTATTGATCATCGATGTCTTGATCATCTTGGAGAAACCCAGTTCTATCGTCTGTGACACTTCAGGCGAGAGAGCCGGATTACCTTGCCGCTGAAATTGGTCGTTGCTAATATCGCGGAAAGGATTCAGGTATTGCAAACTTGGACGCTGAATTCGCTTGCTGTAGCTTAAGCGAAGTGTCTGCAGATTGCTAAAAGTCTTGGAAATGGCAAAACTAGGGATGAAGTTCGTATAGCTATTTGAAACGGAAAGTTGAGTCGAATTTCCACCATCCGACTGTCCCTCGATCTTGGTATTTTCCACACGTCCACCCACCTGGATTCCTACACTCTTACTCGCTTGTACGCTCAATACCGAATATCCAGAAACAACGTCCTGATTATAATCATAAATATTAGAAAGAAGAGGATTGTACTGAAACGTTCCGCCATTCACCGCCGTGTTGAATAACGAGTTACTGGTAATCTCGCGAATAATGGTCTTTCCCCCTAACTCAAGCTTAAAGACTTTATTTAGTGGAAGACTGTAATCTGCCTGAATAGTGTATTCATCATTTGAAGCATCATTATTACCCACTTGATCAGGACGGGATAATATCGAATAAAGCGATGAAAAATCCGTCTCATTCTTGCTATGACTCCATTGTCCGGCGATGCTAAATTCATGACCCTGCGTCTTAAATTTATGTGTATAGTCTGCATTCCAATCGAAGCCACTGAAAGTTGTTTCGTTCTTATTTGCAAAGTCATACTCCTCTCCGAGCATTACACCTTCTTGCAAGAAAGTTCTGCTGTTAAAGGATGATCCATCCGTTTTAAAACGCCCCTTATTTACACGAATGCCGGTGGAAACACTATTATTGTCATCGAAATCGTAGCTTACATTACCCGATCCCATACCCCCAAAACGGTTCGTTTCACTTTCCCCCTGCTGCATGGATCTTGTATCAGTTATGGGTGAAAAGCTGTTATTCATGGTACGGGTTGTCTGCGGCCATGATGCGTTTCCTCCAAAGTTTGCGGTTATGCTTAACCGGTTCTTATTGATATTCAGGTTGGCGTTACCATTGTTCTGACGGGTTCCCACACCACCACTGATCGATCCGCTGACTCCTGATATTTCTCTTTTTTTGGTGATGATATTAATGATACCTCCTGTACCTTCAGCATCATATTTAGCAGAAGGACTGGTGATTACCTCTACATTCTTGATCTGATCTGCAGGCAGCATCCGCATGGCGTCAGCCGTGCTTGCAGCAACAGCACCCGAAGGCTTTCCGTTGATCAGTATCCGCACGTTCTGGCTACCCCGCAACGATACGTTACCGTCCTGATCGACCGATAACATCGGCACCTTACGAAGCACATCTCCGGCGTTTCCACCAGAAACAGTCGCATCCTTTTCGGCGTTATACACCACCTTGTCCACACGATTTTCAATCATCGGCACTTCACCGGTGACCGCAACCTCCTTCAACAGATTGGCTGAAGGCGCCAAAATAATCCTCCCGACGTTCTTATCCGGCTTGGCTCCCGTGATAACAACGTCGTTTACTTCTTGAAGCTTGTAACCCATGAAGCTCACGCTGACCTTGTAATTCCCCGGAGCAACCTTGTCCATTACGAAGGCTCCTTTTGCGTCGGTAAGCGCACCGTTGACGCTCTTTGTACCCCCAACAGCAGTCAATGCTACAGATGCGTATTCGACCGGCTTCTTTGTTAAAGAATCGATGACCGTACCGGAAATCCGACCTTGCCCCGCCGGCACCTGCGGCATTTGGCTAAAGACATTTACAGAAATGAGGAATGCACATAGGAGAGGTAAGAGTTTCATTTGATTGCGTTAAGTTTTTTGTAATTAGTAGCAGAAAAGGCCATTTTGTTACAAAAAAGATAACGTTATCATCTCTTCGCAAGCCGAGGCCCTTTTCAGCCGGGCGCAAACTTACACTTTTCTAGAAACTAATATGCATCCCTTTTATAATGAGAGGATCATCTTTTCGATTCTTCAGATACTTAAAGAGGACAAAAATCATTTCACATATTCCAGAACGTTAACAGCAGTTAACAAACTGCTTGCTAATTGCAGGTTAACAAGGTGTAACGACGGAAACAATTTGGATATATCAGGAAAACATTCTAGTCATTTACCTGCGAAAACAGCAATAAACCACAAGCAAGACGGGGTCCAGGTTCAATTGGCAAACGGGAACTCAGAATGGGTGAACATCTATTGGTCGGGAAAAATAACGGCAGGAGGCCGATTTTAAAAAGCCGCCTGTCTGATGCGAAGGCGGCAGGGTTAAAGCCAGAGTTTCCCTACTAAGACGCGTAGGTATTCATCTTACGGATCTGCTGCAGGTGTTCGCTGAGCATTTTGTACATAGAGGCATCTGTGGTGAGCGCATTTTTCAATGCATCCTCATAGAGCGTGACGGTCGTATCAGCTGCTTGTCCCGTTATGCGGGCTATCGCATCATAGTCAGATCGCTCAAGAGCTGCTTTTAGCTCCTTCCAGGAGTGCCCATTCTGTTTCGTCAGTCCCTCTGATACTTTTTTCAGACACAAACCTCTCGAACGGAGGTAAAATTTGATACTCATTGCATGCTGTTCCCTCAGAAACGAGTACCTGGCGAATGTCGAGCGGAACTTTCCGCTGGTTTTATCCTCGGCAAGCTTATCGAAAATGCTTACTTCCTCAAGAGAATAAGAAAGTAACTTTTCAATTGCTGAGAGTTCTTTCGAGGTTTCATCATTGTTCATTTGTAGAATCATATAGGAGGAACACTTTTGAAGCGAAAAGGTTGGTCTAAACACCGAAATCAGGTAGTATGAAAGCATTTTTGGGGATATCCACCTGTATGTCAAGGAAATTTTCTGGAAGGTTTTGCGTGTACTACCCGCTCAAACAATGCCGTATTTTATTTGTCGGTACTACTTACATACACCGGATCAAAATGTATAAATCTCTATACCTGCTGCTCTTTTTCTTTATTCAAAGTTCGGCCCTGGCGCAGTTCAGCGACTCTACGCAAAATCATGCGCTATTCAACTCAACAGGGTCGGTCAACCACGCAAAAGACGGAAGTTCATACCTGCTGAATAACCAGCTACGTTTTGAAATAAAAAAGAAGAACATACTTCTTAATTTTGGGAACACCTGGACTTACGGTAAATCGAACAGCACGCTTACCAATAACGACTTCTCATCATCACTCGACTTTAATCTTTACGGAAAAAGCCGCAACTTCTATTATTGGGGCCTCGCTACCTATAACACCAGTTATTCATTGCGGATCAACAACCAGCTGCTTGCGGGGGCGGGCGTGGCGTACAGCATTATTGACCGCCCGAACGCTTACTTAAATATCAGCGACGGAATTCTCTATGACCTGAGTGATCTGCATCTTAATGATACCACGCAGGTGAACTATCATACTTACCGGAACTCGCTCCGGCTTCAATTTAGATTTATTTTCAAAGAGTTGATTACGTTTGATGGGGGAACATTCTGGCAGCCGTCGCTTACCCGAAAGCATGACTACAACATCCGGTCAACCTTCGGTCTCGGTTTCAAACTTAATTCCTGGCTTAGCTTAAGCAGTTCTCTGGCTTACAATAAGATTGCGGTGACCGACAGTGAAAACTTGTTATTAACCTATGGACTTAAGCTTGAAAAGTGGTTCTGAGTTTGCGTTTGCTGAAACTGGCATAATATGTGGATTTATCTAAAAAACACTGATATGAACGTCTTCAAAACAATATTGTCTGGAATTGTCGCCACCTCGGCGATGACACTATACAGCTATGCTGTCTCCAGAAAAAAAGGTGAAAATTTCAGGGAACCGGAGTTGCTTGCCGAACTTGCCGATGATTTTTTGCCAGCTTCAACCCAACATTTGGCTATCCCGGTGGGTTGGATAGCTCACTATAAGGTGGGTATCGGACTCGCGCTTGCTTTGGAAGCATACTGGAAGAAAAAAGGAAGGAAGCGGTCTATTGGGAATGACATCCTTGCCGGCACTGTGGCTGGACTGGGAGGAATCATGGTTTGGGAGCTAACGTTCAGGTTACACCCACGCGAGCCTGTGATTCCGTATAAAAGGTTTTATGGACAGCTGCTGCTGGCGCACATCATATTTGCTGTGACGCAGGCAAAAATGCAAAAAACGCTGGAAGCCTGATTGAGCTTCCAGCGTTTTAAAGGAATTAATATTTTGGATGCTGTTGACCCTGAAGTCCCGAGTTTACATCGATTATCGATATAGCTAAAGGAAGAAGCTCTACCTTATTCTTTTCAAGACCGCGGAACAAATTGGTCACTAACGCAGCGTTAGGTGTAAGTGCGCCCTGTGATCCAAGAGGCGAAACTCCGTGCATCCGTAGTACAACTTTCCCATCCTTCACTAGTTGAGTGGAGTCAGCGCTGCTGATCTGTTTGTATCCTGTGTACGGAATTGCAACTACCGGATCCTGGAAAGAAGTAGCCACAGACTTTTGGTATACGCGATATCCGTCTATATCTGCGAACTCAGCAGACCTTCCTGCCATCTTGATAAGTTTCTGCTTTGTCTCAACAAGGGTTTCATAAAGAATGCCCCAGCGAGCCAGGTCCGTTCTCCTCCAGGATTCAAATCCCAGCTCAAGCTTACGCTCATGGATAATCGCCTTTTTAAAACCTTCATAATCAACGGGGGTTTCACCAATCGCAGCGGCATTTCCTGCGTATCCGCGGGTACGTACCTTTTCAAATGCAGATATAGCTTCAGCAGTAGGCCCGTTATTGTATTCATTAAGAGCTTCCGCATACATCAACAGTACATCAGAATAGCGCAAGACAGGCCAGTTAATGTCACGTTTGTTAATGGCGGTACCTACCTGGCTTGCCCAGTTCACCCTGAATTTTCCGATCGTATTGCTGGTATAGGAATTCATCTGACGGCTGTTGTCACCTCCAATTCCATAGTTGCAAATGGTAACATCGCGGCGGGTATCTCCTGCACCGAAGTCAAACCAATAGGTAGGTGTAACAGCCATAGCGGGCTGACTCTTACCAAACATAGCAGTCGTATGCGAAAAAATACCGTTTGTATATCCCGCTGAGGATCCGTTAACGTCTGCACCGTACTGTCCATATTCAAGGATGGATTCTGAGTTATACCGACCATTGATAAGATCCCTAAAGACAGCCTCGTAACTTGGAACAAGAGCATTTTCTCCCCGGTCGATGACTGCCTTGGCAGCGTCTGCAGCGATCTTAAAAAGCTCCTTAACACGTGCCGCATCTGAGCGTCTGGCAATAGTTACAGAGCCGGGCGCGTAGCTGTTCAGATCCCAGCGCAGGGAGTATCCTGCAGCATAAAGTGCTACCCTCGAGAGCATACCATAAGCAGCGTTTTTAGTGAACCGCTCAGGGGTGGATACTGCTCCCTCGCTCTTCCATGGTAATAACTCCACAGCTTTTTGCAAGTCGGCCACACAGCCATCATAGATCGTATCACGACTTACCCGTGAAGAGGTAAAAATACCGCTCTCGGCGACAGGCTCAGTAGAATATGGCGCGTCACCGAAGAAACGAACGACATTGAGGTAATTCATTGCACGAATAGCATAAACCTCACCAAGCAACATGTTGACCTTCCGCTTTTCCGCATCGGAGGAGACGTTCATCTCCTGAAGGCCTTTGATGGCCACGTTTGCATATTCAATGCCGGTATACATGGATGTATAGGTTGATGTCGGTGCATTCGATGTAGTGTAAACATAGTTTGCCACCTGATTTTTGCTATTTGTTTCACCTTCGGTAGAGAAGCATTCATCTGTGCCCATACCAAGCTGGTAATAAAACTCACGATTAAAAGTCTGCGAATAAGCTCCGACAACAACCATTTCTGCTCTATCTACAGATTCAAAAATAGTTTCACTATCGAATTTCGTTTCTGAAGGCATCTCAAGAAAATCCTTACAAGATGACAATAGGAATGCCGCAGCGGCTATGCAGGTAATATTAAATATCTTTTTCATAATCGGCGTGATTAAAATGTTAAGTTGAGACCAAATACAACACTTTTCGCACGTGGGAAAGCTGAATTATCAACTCCCGCTGTAAGCGGATTTGATGTTGCAGAAACTTCAGGATCATAACCACTATAGTTCGTAAAAGTATGTAGGTTGTTTACTGTACAGTAAACCCTTGCGTTCTTAATTTGCACCTTTTTGAGAGCCAGTTTCGGCAAGGTGTAACCAAGAGTTAATGTACTGATCCGCAAGAAAGAGCCATCTTCGACGTAGTAGTCCAGCGCATCGGTGATAGCGATCTTATTACTGGAATTCAGACTCCACATCGCGTCTGCATCATACTGCTGAGGGTTTATCGCCGCCAGTCTAGCCAGATCTTTTGTCTCACGTCCGGTTTGAGGGTCGATCAGTGTGAATCTGTTGTTCATTACTTCCAGGGTATTCTGATTTGGAAGATATGGACCGATAAAGCGCTGAGAGCTCATATTGAAAATGTCGTTACCTACAGTAAAGTTCATGAACACTGTCATGTCGAAGCCTTTGTAAGCGAAGGTATTGGACATCCCGCCCTGAAACTTCGGCTGGGCATTACCAATGATGGTACGATCGTCTGTAGACCATATTGGGTTTCCGTCAGGGCCAATGGTAGATGTTTTATATTTTACATCCCCTGGTTTAATATTGGCAACGTTTCCACCCTTCAATCGGGCTACTCCATCTTTTAGCGTATACGTTCCATTTGCATTCTGAATAAAGTCATCTGTGGTGTAGACTCCGTCATACTTATAGCCAAACATCTGTCCTAGTGGCTTTCCGGCCTCAAGCTTGAAGTCGATGCGGCTATCATAGTTTTGATAGAAATAATCGTTTTCTTCTTTACCATAAATAGAAAGGACTTTTGAACGGTTCATACCTATGTTGAAATTGGTATTCCATTTAAAGTTTTTCGACCGAACGTTTGCAGTATTTAATACTATTTCAAGACCACGGTTCCTTACGGCACCTATATTTTGGAACTGATAACGATAACCCGTTGATGTAGGGATACTATTTTTGATCAGCAGGTCGTTTGACTCATTGTTATAAACGTCAATCCCCATACTGATACGACTTTTAAACAAATCGATATCCAGACCTAAGTTGGTGGAAACTGTCTTTTCCCAAACCAACTTTGGATTTCCCACTATTTCACCCGGAACGAGAGTTGGAAACCGGCTATTGCCGACCGCATAAGAACCAGATCCATAGTCTGTAGCGTACATATTATTATTGATCGAGTTATTTCCTGACGTACCGAAACCTACACGAAGTTTCAAGTTATTGATTACGGTTTTTCCGGCCATGAAATCTTCGTCAGAGATACGCCAAGCGGCAGAGGCTGATGGGAAGTAGCCCCATTTATTGCCTGTTAAAAATTTGGAGGATCCGTCGGCCCGAAGCGTAAAATTCGCTATGTATTTTCCTTTATAACTGTATGAACCGCGACCAAAGAATGACAAGAGACCATCGGAGCTAAGTCCAGATCCATACGCATTTTTGTTTTTGGTTGCCATACCCACATCATTTAAGCCAAAGTTGTTCAGCGGAAATTCATAGTAGGTATTGTCCAGATTCATACCTTCATTATAATAGGTTTCCTGACCCACTAGCGCATTAACCTGATGGCCATTAAAATCATGTCCCCAGTTTAATGTATTGGTGATCTGCCAGGTAAATCGCTCACTGTTATCTCTTGAACCATACGGACCACCGTTATTCTGAGCGCTTCTGGTTCTTCCGTCGTCCCATACGTCACCTCGCACCTGTCTCCAAAGATAACTACCCGCTGTGCGGAAGGTAAGATCCTTCGCCAGGTCGAATTCAAGTCCCGCATTACCAGTGAACTGCCGGTTCTTGTTAATATTTGTCACCGCATCATTCGTAATGATCGGATTGTAAACATCATATTGGGAATCATAGCTAAGCATATCCTCACTGATATCAGTTCCTATCAGCTGTTCATTGGTATACATGCTTCCGCCGGTGGCCGGTTGCAGAATGGTCATCTTGAGGGCACCGCCTAACGAGCCGCCGCCATCAATACGTGTATCCTGGAAGTTCAGACTGAAATCTGACCTCACCCCTTTGAAAAGTTCGTGATTCAGCTTAAGGCGCACACCATTTTTGTTATAACCATATTTCTTCATAATACCATCCTGACCGGTATTATTATAGCTCAACATAAACCTTGTTTTTTCATTTCCACCGTTTATGTTAATATTGTGATTCTGGTTCATTGCAGAGCCCCCAAACACAACATCTTGCCAATCTATACCCTCTCTCGTGCCATACTCGCCGGCTATACGGCTATAGGCGCCCGTATAAAAGTCTGGAGAAGCAAGATCTCCACCAAAGTAACTCGCCCAGCTTGACTCTCTTCCGGCCAGAGACTGAAATTCATACTGATACTTTGCATAATCTTCTGGCTGCAAAACGTTGAGCTTCTTGCCCAGCTTTTCAACACCCATGTACGCGTTATAATTAACCTCACTTTTGCCTGACTTTCCGGATTTCGTGGTAATTAATACAACACCGTTTGATCCTCTCGCCCCGTAAATAGCGGTTGACGATGCATCTTTCATGACATCGATACTTTCAATATCATTGATATCGACGTTACGTAGCGCGTTGTCCATCTGGAAGCCATCTACGATGTACAATGGCTCAGTGCTCTGAGTAATGGAAGTACCACCTCGGATGGTAATGTTGATATCAGCACCGGGTGCACCGCTTTGTGTAACGACGTTCACGCCTGCTGCTTTTCCGGTGAGCGCCTGAGCTGCAGTGGTCACCGGGGCAATAGTAAGTTCGTCGGCTCCTACTGAAACTGAAGCGCCAGTGAGATCTTTACGCTTAACGTTGGCGTAGCCGATCACGACAACCTGCTCCAGGCTGCTTATATCTTCTTCAAGAGTAACGTTTATGGCCTGTGGAGAGGCAACAGATCTTTCGATGGTTTTGAATCCAAGCGAGCTGAATACAAGGGTTACGGGAAACTGGCCGGCTACCGGGATTCTGTATCTGCCCTGTACATCAGTCTGACTTCCTTGTTTGGTGCCCTTAATCATGACGGTTACACCCACCATGGGCATCCCGTTACTTTTTTCTTTTACAACTCCGGTTACCTCCTTGACTTGAGCAATCGAGGAGTTGAGCAAACAAAAAAGCAGACAACAGATTAGTAAATTAATTTTTACCATAATGAAATTTGTTAGTTAATAATTGCATAGTCGGAAGCAAAGTTGCTCCGGGTTTGACCCCTTGTTCCGGGAACTTAATCATTGCCCCAGGAGTCTGATTAGCGATCATAATTGGGGAGTATTCCAAAATATGACAGGTGGTTTATAACAGCAGCTTAGCGCTACGATAGCGTTCTTCTAGTATTTTTTCTCTCCATTGAAAATTGTTTAAATAATTGGGTTTATTATGCACAAATGTATCTGTAGGGAGTGCCTCTGCATTTCCAATAATTGACGGAAATGTTCTAAAAATTAGCGCCAGTGTACATTAAGGGCTATTTGATAGTTTTTAGAAGATTGATTTCGCTGCCGTTGTGCATACGCAGCTGTCTAATCAATAGATCCGCCCTTCACACTCTTCATATAGGCTGAGGGAGATTGCTTATATCTCTCCTTGAAGCAGGTGCTGAAGTATCCGGCACTTTTGAAGCCAGTCATATAGGCGACCTCAGATATGGTATATCCCCCTGTGTCCAGAAGTTGTTTACATCGTTTTAATCTCATTTCACGAACAAATTCGACCGGCGCCAGTCCGGTCAAACTCTTAATCTTTTTATAGAAGGTGGTCCTTCCAAAACCAACAGACTCTGCAATCAGTTCAATATTGAACTCACTATCTTCCATGGATGATTCCACTATGCTAATAACCTGTTTCACGAACTCTTCATCCCGGGAGGTGATCAGGATCTCATCCGGTTTCAAAGCGACTATCTTCATATCATCATCCTGCAGCAATTCTACTTGTTTCGACCTGCGCCTTAAGAAATTTTCAAGCAGGGCCGTCAGGTACTGCATATTAAAAGGTTTCGTGATATAAAAATCGGCACCATACCTCAGCCCTTCAATCTGATTCTCTACTGAAGATTTAGCTGTCAGAAGAATTATAGGAATATGGCTTGTCGATTCGTTGTTTTTTAGCTGATCAAGCATTTGGATCCCATCCATTTCAGGCATCATGACATCACTAATAATGAGCTCAGGCATACATTGCTGGGCCTTCCGAAGCCCTTCACTGCCGTCTCCCGCCTCTTCTACGCGATAGAAAGACGAAAGCTGCCCAGCCATGAACTTTCTAAGTTCAGCATTGTCCTCTACCAGCAATACCAACGGCATTTCTACATCATGATTGGAATTAGTTAAGGTATTTTCCGTGTCGGTGTTGTAGACGGGGTGATCCGTCTCGATATACGTATCGGTTGATGATATGAAGTTGACTTCATCTTCGGCGAAATGACTTCTTCCACTCTTCAGCCTTAAGGTAAAGCACATTCCACCTTTCGGATTATTTTCCGCGAATATTTGACCCTTGTGCGCACGGATGAGCTCGTAAGACAGTGCCAGTCCGATCCCCGTGCCTTTAAGCTTATTGTTTGATTGCTCAGCTTCATAGTAAAGATCGAATATCTCACGAAGCTGCTCATCAGGAACACCCGGTCCTTGATCGATTATCAGGATATCGAAACTCTCATCCTCAGGCATGCTGATGAGCTGAACGTTAATCGTTGCGTCACTGGGACTAAACTTGAAAGCATTAGACAAGAGGTTGTATATGACGATGTCAATCTTTTCGGGATCAACCCAGGCAGGCAACTCGTTCACATTGGATTCAATCTTAAGACCGATCCGCTTCTCTTCTGCTACTGCGTCGAAATATCCGGCCGCATGTCTTATTAAACCAAGAATTTCCGTTTCAGAAACATTCAGAGTCATTTTACCACTTTGCAGCTTTCTGAAGTCCAGTAACTGGTTAACGAAACGGACCATCCGCTTAGCGTTTCTGCTGACGGTATGAAGGTGTCTTTTACCAAGTTCTGAAAGAGGCTCGGTTCTGCTCAGTTCATCGAGCGGACTGACGATAAGAGTAAGCGGTGTTCTGAGCTCATGAGAAATATTGGTAAAAAACTGGAGTTTTAGCTCCGTTAGTTTTTGTTCGATAGTAACCTTGTTACGCAGCTTCATCATTGTAACAACAATCCTCCGTACGATCGCCAGCAGCGCTGCGAATAACAAAAAGTAACCCAGGTATGCCCACCAGCTAAGCCAGGGTGGTGGGAGTATGGTTATTTTAACACCTTTCTCAGGTGTATTACTGAAGATTTCTTTGTTCAGGCTACGAACGATAAATTCATACTCCCCCGGCGGCAGCTTGGTGTAAGTCGCCTTTCTCTGATTGCGGACGTAATGCCAGCTCTTATCATATCCCTTAAGGATGTAGGCATAATTTACTTTCTGACCGGCCCGGTAGTCGAGGACTGTATAGTCAATACTGATCACGTTTTGATCATGATCCAGTACCAGATGCGAGGTATTGTTAAGCGAGGTTGTTAGAGGAGAGCCTGGTAGACCCGGGATGATGTCATTGTTGTAAAGCTGGATATTGGTCAGGGCCATATTCGCAGATATCTTCCGGTTCTTGATCTTAGAAGGGTCAAAAGAGATAAAGCCTTCCATACATCCAAAGTACATATCGCCGTTATAGGACCTAAAAACGGTAGCCTCGGAGAATTGTGCCCGGGTAAGGCCATCAAAGGCATCGTAGTTTCTGAACTGTGCAGTCTTGGTATCAAACCTCGCGAGCCCCTTCCCTGTAGCGATCCAGAGATGTCCCGCATGATCTTCTGCCAGGCTCAGAATAATGTCGTTCGGAAGGCCATTCTGCTGAGTGTAGGCGCGAAACTTCTTGTTATCGGATCTGACATCTGACACCAGCCTGTTCAATCCACCACCGAATGTGCCGAGCCACATGCCGTTTTTCCTGTCTTTGTAGATAAACTGAACTTCATTGTTACCCAGGCTCGAAGAGTCGCCGGGGATCTTTTGGAATAGTCTGAATGTAACGGATCTGCCTTCGGCCTTATCCGGGTCTGCAATGATAAGTCCGTTGGTGGTTGCAATCCATATTTTGCCTGAAGGATCCTCACACAGATGCCTGATATAGCTGGATGCAGGAGGATAAGCCCTGAACGCACTTTTATGATTAGTAAAATAGATTTCCGATGCTTTTACAACGGCCTGGTTTAAGCCACCGCCAAACGTACCTATCCATATACGGCCCTTCTTATCCTGGAGAATGGAATATACTGTATTGTGACTGAGACTATTCGAATTAGCGGGGTCGTGAAGATAGCGTTTCAGCTTATATCGTGTACGGGAAGCGTCGAGTGGGGTGGCAGTCAATAGTCCCGAGCCCTTGGTGCCCAACCAGACTACGCCTTGTCTGTCTTCCATAATGGCATATACCATTCCGATCTCCGATTCTTTGATACCATCAAAAAGATTTTCCTGTTTTTTGCCGTCTTTAAAGACGGTAAGTTCACCGGCCTTTGTTCCCACCCAAAGCCGCTGCCGGCTATCTTCGAATAAAAGCCGTACTTCGTTCTGAGATTTGGTAACAGGACGGCTTACCATCAGCTTCTGGGCGAAGTTATTGCCGGGAAAAGTAATTTTATTGATCCCTCCATCTATAGTTGCCAACCAAAGGATACCCGTTTTGTCGGGATAGAGGGCAGTGACGATATTAGAAAGCCGATGCTCTGCAGAACCAGGCTCATTATAGAAGTAATCCAGCTTATCTCCCGCGCTGTTATAGTAACCGAAGCCGCCCCCCTTTAACCGCGTCCATACTCTTCCGTTGGGATCTTCAAAGACAAGAAAATTACTGCCGGGACTGGTCGCATGAGAGTCTTTTTTCTGCCTGAATAACTTCAAGCTACCTGTATTCGGCTCGTATTTGGCAACCCCGTCACCTTTGGGTTCCATCCAAAGACGCCCTCCTCTGTCTTCGTAAATAGAGTGGAAGGTGTCTAATCCCTCTAAATGGTGCACAACGGACGTTTGACCTGCTAAAGGCAGGCTTATGAGGCCTTCTCCTGTTGTTGCTGCATATAGTGTGCGTTTTTTAGAGATATGCAGCGCATTTATCCTCGTTCCTTTACAAAGATCGAGGCTAGAGAACCTGCCGGATCTGATATTAAACAATACCAGTTTACCCTGACTGGTTCCAAAATAAATACTGTCTCCGGTTTGTACTGCGCTCGTAAATGAAAGTGTCGGTGCGAATGCTTTATTTTTCAACCCCACAGAGCCAGCCTTTCCCTTTTGTTCCGGGTCTATTCTAACTAGGCCAGCTGATGTACCTACCCAAACAACCTTTCGGCTATCTTCAAAAAAGAGCTTTACTGAGTCCGAAGGGAGCTTATAGCCTTCTTTCGAAGCACGCGCATAACGGTGAATAAGGGGCTGGTTTGAAGACTCCGCGAATTTGACATGGAGCAGGCCCTCGCCCGCGGTCGTGAGCCATGTGCTACCGTCAGCTAAAGGAAAGATGCGATCTATTCTTACATTCCTTTTACCGCTCCGATGATTGATCGCCAGAAATTTGCCGGTGTTCTTGTCAAAACGATAAACATTATGATCATAGGTCTTAACCCAAAGATAGCCGTGTTTGTCTTCGATAATGTTCCTGAACTTATTACTTGTGAGACTGGAACTATCGCCGGGAAAGCTTTTGTAGACACTAAAGGTATGACCGTCAAATTTGTTAAGGCCGTCCCAGGTGCCGAACCACATGAAGCCGTCCCTGTCGCGGGTGATACATAATACGCCGTCATGCGACAAGCCCTGCCCGGTGGAGTAGTGTTTAAAGATTTCGCGCATCTGGGACGAAGCGGGCAAACCAAACAGTAACAGAATGAAGGTGAAGAGCCTAAGTATCCTGTCTCTACTACGGGGATTAAAAGTGGCAAACAGTACGCAGCAGGTAATCACACAGGTGATTGGTATAATCATGTTCAGACGGACTTTCGAAAGCCCAGACTCCAACTTGCCCGGTTAAGATCTGGCCTCGCTAATGGGTTATTAGGCGCAAAATTACGAAATTTGGCCGGTAATAAGAACCGGGGG
Organism: Arcticibacter pallidicorallinus; assembly: GCF_003002875.1. Lineage (GTDB taxonomy): Bacteria > Bacteroidota > Bacteroidia > Sphingobacteriales > Sphingobacteriaceae > Arcticibacter > Arcticibacter pallidicorallinus. Next base: position 504,000 of record NZ_PVTH01000002.1, on the reverse strand, counting down.
ACCAGAATCATTCCCCCGATAATGCCTTTAAAACCTAGAAATGTCCCCGTATGATCGGACGGATCTCTGTTTGATACAGTTCCCTTAGCTGTTGGTGAGTTGCCTGAGGCAGGCTCTCCATGTCGGAGGCCAACACGTTAGCCTGAACCTGCTCTGGCGAGGAAGCTCCCGGAATAACAGTGGATATTTCAGGATGATCGAGGATCCAGCGTATGGCCCATTGAGCCGTACGATCATCAGGAAGCAAGCCTGCAATTTGCTTTGCAAGATCTACGCCCTTATTAAATTCAATACCCGAAAATGTCTCTCCTGCATTAAATGACTCCCCATTTGCATTATAGTGGCGATGATCACCGGGAAGGAAATGAGTATCTTTTTTGTATTTACCGCTAAGAAGTCCGCTAGCCAGAGGAACACGTGCTATGAGCGCCACTTCCTTCTCCCCCGCCTCAGCAAAAAACTCCTCCGAATAATGCTGCCTGAAGATGTTGAAGATAATTTGAAGGGACGCGATTCCCTCTTGCTGAAGACAGATCTTAGCTTCTTCGGCCGTCTCAACGCTTACTCCCCAATGACGAATCAAACCGTCCTGCTGAAGTCTGCGAAGATGGTCAAACACCTTTCCTGCCTGAAGCTCATCCGTGGGGATACAGTGCAGCTGCTCCAGGAAGAGCGAGTCGAGCTGCAGGTGCTGAAGGGAGCTTTCGACGTGGCTTCGCATCTTTTCATAAGTGAAATTTTGCGGCCAGGCATTATCACCGTCATGTCGCCTGCCCAGTTTTGAAGCAACCAGAAAGCTCTTCCGAGAGGATCTAAGGAACTTACCGATCACTTTTTCGCTGACACCCATACCATAAACATCAGCAGTGTCAATAAAGTTACCGCCAGCGTCGGCAAATGCTGTCAGAACATCCATCGCATGCTCTTCGTTTAGAGGCCCCCAGTCTGAGCCACCCAGCTGCCAGGTTCCCAGACCAATTTCAGATACCTGTTGGTCTTTAAATTTTCTATATTTCATTCCTTATTGTTCTAGTACTTTGCGCTAATCTATCGAAAAGGATGATTGGGATGCTCGTTTCCGGGTTATCATGATCTTATCAATACGCTGACCATCCATATCTACCACTTCCAATTCAAAATCAAGCCATTCTGTTTTCTCTCCTTCGACAGGTATAGAGCGAAGCCGATGTAAGATTAACCCGCCTACTGTTGTAAAGTTTACTTCAGTATCATCCTCAATGTTCAGAAACTCAAGCAGCTCGTAGTAGGGATACTGACCATCGACCAGCCAGGAATTTTCGTCGCGGACGATGATCTTTAATTCGTCGTCCTGATATTCCGTCTGGTCTCCTACGAGTTCATCAACGATATCATCCATGGTCACCATTCCTTCAACCGAACCGTACTCATCCACTACAATGGCGTGGTGAATTCTAGAACTCTTAAACTGCTCCAGTACCTGATAAGCCGGCAGCTTCTCGTGCACAAAAAGAGGCTTGCGCAGGTAATTTGTCAGGTCGAACGGTTTGCCGTCGAGATCTCGCGGAAAAAGCTCCTTAACGTAGAGCACGCCTACGATCTTATCCAGGCCTTTATTTGCTACGGGATATGCCGAGTGTACCTCCGGCTGCATTTTGCGGCGTATGGTTTCAAGGTCCTCATTCACATCAAACCATACGAGGTCGCTTTTATGGGTCATAAGCTCAGAAACTTTACGGTTTCCGAGAGCGAAAACTCTTTTCACTATGTCTTGCTCAATCTGCTCTATCTCTCCATATAAGGTACTTTCATGTATAATAGAAGCGATCTCCTCCTCAGAAGCAGGCCCTTCTCTTTTTTCCGTGATACCCAGAATTTTAAGGCATGCGTCGTTCGACTTCGCCAACAGCCAGATAAAGGGCTTCGTTATCTGAGATACCAAATGCATGGGTGCTGCAACGAAAGAAGCGACGCGCTCTGGAAAGGCCAAGCCGATCCTTTTGGGTAGCAACTCGCCGAATACGATGGAAAAGTAGGTCAATATAACGACCACGAGGCCAACGGAAATCGTATTGGAATAGGGTGCCATAAAACTAACCTGACTAACAAACCTGTCCAGGTCATCGGTTATCTTATCCCCACTATAGATACCTGTCAGAATTCCGATAAGCGTAATACCAATTTGAACGGTAGACAAGAATGTATTGGGACTTTCAGCAAGTGCCAAAGCTTTTCTGGCTCCGCTATGCCCTTTCTTGGCAGTTCTTGCCAGCTTAAATTTACTCGATGATATCAAGGCGATCTCGCTCATAGAGAATACTCCGTTTAGCAAAATCAGGATACCAATTATCAATATTTCCATTATTCGTTCTCAGTATTTAACTGCTGTAAAGCTAAGCAAACGAAGTGTTCATTCTTTTATTTCGTGCATTTAGGTATCTTTAGGCGTTTCTCCAGATAATAACACCAACTGTTTTACACAGGCCCCTGTTAGGAAATTCACATCAAACGCCCCTATAAATTTCCGTATCCGGAAACACTGCCGCCGGGAAGTGATACCCAACTTAAATGCGCTTATCCAGGCCTGAGCAAACGCATTCAGGATAATAGCGGTGCTATTCGTCCGTTTATTAATATTTTTGTTGGTAAAGATGATATTCTAACCCTATGTTTTCAAAAGAAGAACTCTTACGATATAACCGCCATATCATCATGCCGGACTTCGGCATCGCTGCGCAAGAAAAGCTGAAGAAGGCGCGGGTGCTGGTTATCGGCGCAGGTGGCCTGGGCAGTCCGCTACTGCTTTATCTGGCTGCGGCGGGTGTTGGACATATCGGGATAGTAGACGGGGATGTTGTGGAAGATAGCAATCTACACAGGCAGGTGTTGTTTGGGGTGGATGAAATGGGTACGCCGAAGGTAGAAGCCGCCCGAAAACGGCTGCTTTCACTGAATCCCTATATCGAAATAGTCGTCCATCAGACCTTTTTTACGTCGGCTAACGCGATGGACCTCGCAAGAGATTATGATGTAGTGGCTGATGGGACAGACAACTTTCCGACCAGGTACCTGGTAAATGACGTATGTGTACTGCTCGACAAACCGAATGTGTATGCTTCTATTTATCAATTTGAAGGACATGTATCTGTTTTCAACTACGTGAACGAACATGGTGAGCGGGGCCCCAATTACCGGGATCTTTATCCGACTCCGCCCGAAGCTGGTGCCGTTCCCAATTGTGCGGAAGCGGGTGTACTTGGTGTTCTGCCCGGAATAATCGGCAGCTTACAAGCACTGGAGGTCATTAAGGTGCTTACCCAGATAGGGGAGCCGTTGAGCGGCAGGTTTTATACATTTGATGCGCTTAGTTTTGAGTCGCGGACGTTTAAACTGAAGCGAGATCCTGCTAATCCGCTTAATGGAGACAATCCGTCGATCAGCAAACTGATTGACTACGAACAGTTCTGCGGTATGAAAAAAGCTTCAGCACAAATAAAAGAGATCACGGCAGACGAATTTCAGGAATGGCAGGAAGAGGGCACGGACATGCAGCTCATCGACGTAAGAGAACCTTCAGAGTTTGAGCTGGTGAATATCGGTGGTAGTCTGATTCCGTTATCGCAAATTCCAGACAATAATGATAAAATAGACCGGCACCGCAAGGTTGTATTTATTTGCAAATCGGGCGTACGAAGCCATAGAGCGATCGAGATACTGGAAGAAAAGTATGGTTTTGACAACCTTTACAATCTTAAAGGGGGCCTGATCAATCTAATACTGGAGGCTGATCTGGATCTACCGACTTATTAGATCTTTTCTGTGCCTGTGTGTAGTTGATGTATAACTGAATACATTCGGCCAGACCAACGCAGGCAATTCCTCCCCAGGCCGCGCTGATAATATCCTTGTATAATGCCGGGTCGCCATCGTTATGCTTCAGAATAATACCATAAAATGCCCATATAACTACCGGTCCAAAAAACACATTCTTTTTCAGAATGATGACTGCCGTGGAAACAAGGGCTGCGCCGGCGATCAGGATAATGGTCCAATAATTTGCGGAAACTCCACCCCCATCCCATCCAAGGCCTACCAGAGCAGAACTGATATTCGCAATGGTAGCAATGCAGATCCAAGCGAAGTAGATACCCAGGGGAAAGTGAGTAAAGATTTTAGAGTAAACCGAGCGATGAGGATTAAAGATCTTCAACCGGACGTTGATGACAATCAGTGTGACCAGCTGGGTGAGCATAAGGAGTACCGATAGAATAAACTGTTCGTTTACCCAGGCGAAGACCCAGGCGGCTGTGGCGATATTGTTCACAATAAATAAAACCCCCATCCGGCTAATATCCTTATTCGCTTCTGAGAGCACATCTTCCCGAAATGCCCGGTATATATGATATATTGAAAATGCAAAAAGCGCAATGTAAATCACCCCCCAGATAGAGAAGGTAACACCTGCAGGAGTGAACAGGGTATCGTATTTATCGGAGACGTCTCCTATATTCTTGCTACTAATTGCGTCCACCTGGCTTAGCGTTGATACTGCGAAGGCGATCAGAAAGCATACAGCATTTAAGATGGCAAGAGATTTGATCCGGTTCATGATAATTTTTCTTTGTTAACAGCCAAATGCCCGCTTTGTTGACATCGATGTGGCTCAAGTCATAAAATCGATGCTCCCCTTATTTTTATGCACTGGAACATACCGGAGCCTGAGCTTCGAAATCCGCTATATTTGGCTTATACCGTTTTTGTATGAAGCGCTAAACAACTCGACTTACACCCGTAATAAGTCCGACTTTAAGCTCCTCAGGTCGGACTTATCACGGGAGAATAAGGGTCTGTTATCGGCTGCATATAACAGCGTTCTTAGATAAGACTAAGAGATGTACAACAGCGAGAGCTGATAACACCGTTCTATTAAACGCCTGTTATAAACTTAAAAAATCAGAAATAGCCTAAACGAAAAAGAGGCTGATCATTTCTTCAATGATACAGCCTCTGCTTAATTTTTGTTATCGTTTAGACTACGATGTTAACAATACGTCCTTTAACAACAATTACTTTTTTCGGCGTCTTGCCATCCAGATACTTCTGAACGTCGGGATTCTCGAGAACTACCTTTTCCACATCCGCAGGCTCAAGTGACAAAGAAACAGTGAGGTTCATTCTCATCTTACCGTTTATGGATATCGGATATGCGAATTCATCTTCGACCAGATATTCGGGCACAAACGTTGGAAACTGAGCATAGCTCAATGATCCTTCAGCATGTCCGAGTAACTGCCACAACTCTTCGGTGATATGGGGGGCGTAAGGGGCCAGAACGACAACCAGTTCCTCCAGGATAGCGCGCTTATTACATTTAAGATCAGTCAGCTCGTTCACACAAATCATAAAGCTGGAAACGGAGGTATTGAAAGAGAATCGCTCAATATCTTCCTCCACCTTGCGGATAATTTTGTGCAGGGATTTCAACTCGGCCTTTGTTGGCTCTGCATCTGTTACGCGGAAATTGAACTGATCATCGTGGAACAGTTTCCAGAACTTTCTTAAGAACTTAAATACCCCTTCGATTCCGTTGGTATTCCAGGGCTTACTTTGTTCAAGCGGCCCAAGGAACATTTCATAGAGACGAAGCGTATCTGCTCCGTAGCGTTCCACAATATCATCAGGATTGACGACGTTGAATTTGGATTTCGACATCTTCTCCACTTCAACTCCGCAAAGGTATTTTCCGCTTTCGAGGATAAACTCAGCGTTTGCGAATTCAGGTCTGAAGCTTTTAAACTTCTCCAGATCAAGAACTTCGTTTTCGACAATGTTTACATCTACGTGTAATGCGGTGGTTTTATACTCGTCTTTTAGTCCATGAGAAACAAAGGTATTGGTTCCCCTTCCCTCTTCATCTGAGATACGATAGACGAAGTTGGATCTTCCCTGGATCATTCCCTGGTTGATGAGCTTTTTGAAAGGCTCTTCTTCGTTAACATGACCGAGGTCTTTCAGGAATTTATTCCAGAAGCGGCTGTATAGTAAATGTCCGGTTGCATGTTCAGAGCCGCCGATATACAGATCAACATCTTTCCAGTAATCAATCGCTTGCTTTGGAGCGAATACATCTTCTTTACGCTCATCCGGCGAAGCCATATAACGATACCAATACCAGCTTGAACCTGCCCATCCTGGCATTGTACTCAGCTCATAGGCATATTCGCCTTTATATTTCCAGCCGAGAGCACGGCCAAGTGGCGGGTCTCCTGCTTCTGTTGGCAGATATTTGTCCACTTCAGGCAGCAGCAACGGAAGTTCGCTTTCATCTATAAGATAAGGCAAGCCGTCTTTGAAATAAACAGGAACAGGTTCGCCCCAGTATCTCTGGCGACCGAAGATGGCATCGCGCATGCGGTACTGCACTTTCGCCTTGCCTGCACCAAGCTCTTCAAGCTTCTGGATCAGGACAGGGAGAGCCTCATCATACGCTAAACCGTTGATGATTCCGGAGTTGATATATTTCCCCTCTTTCGTTGCATCAGCAGTTTCTTCTATATCTTTCTGAGCATCCAGGATCTGGATAACCGGAAGATTGAACTGTTTTGCGAAAAGCCAGTCGCGCTGATCACCCGAAGGCACTGCCATAACTGCTCCGGTTCCGTATCCGGCAAGCACATAGTCTGCTATCCAAACAGGAATTTTCTCACCATTCAGCGGATTCAGGGCGTAGGTACCGGTGAACGCTCCCGATACCGTCTTGGTATCAGCCATCCGGTCAAGTTCAGACTTCTTCTTAGTCTTGATTATATAGTCCTCAATCTCGTTCTTCTGCTCCGCAGTGGTGAGTGAAGTAACAAATTCATGCTCAGGAGCGATAACGAGGAAACTTACCCCGTAGATGGTATCTACACGAGTGGTGAAAACTTCGATTATCTTATCGCTGTTCTCCACCTGGAATTTAACAGATGCTCCGATGCTCTTACCGATCCAGTTCCGCTGCATCTCTTTGAGAGGCTCTGGCCAATCTATGGTGTCAAGACCTTTCAGCAGACGATCTGCATAGGCGGTGATGCGCATGCTCCACTGCCACATTTTCTTTTGCTCGACAGGGTGACCGCCACGCTCGGAGAAGCCTTCTTTGACTTCGTCATTTGCCAGTACCGTTCCTAATGCGGCACACCAGTTGACCGTGCTCTCCTTCAGAAAGGTCAGTCGGTATTTCAGAAGCTCTTCCTGCTGATCTGGCTCAGACATCGCATTCCACTCCTCTGCGGTGAAGGATTGGGTATCTTCGTCAGATACGGCGCTGATACCCGTGCTGCCATTTGTCTGGAAATGAGAAACAAGCAGATCAATAGGTTGCGCCTTATCGGCTTCCATATCGTACCAGGAGTTGAAGAGCTGCATAAAAATCCACTGCGTCCATTTGTAATATTCCGGATCGCTGGTGCGTACTTCGCGACCCCAGTCAAAGGAAAACCCTAATTGATCAAGCTGACGACGGTAAGTTGCGATATTGTCAACGGTGGTTATAGCAGGATGCTGTCCGGTTTGGATAGCATATTGCTCTGCAGGCAGACCGAAGGAGTCATATCCCATGGGATGAAGCACATTGAAGCCGCGCAGTCTTTTAAACCTTGCAAAGATATCAGATGCAATATAGCCAAGAGGATGCCCTACGTGGAGTCCTGCTCCCGACGGATAGGGGAACATATCCAATACGTAATACTTAGGCTTTTCTGATGTATTGTCTACTTTGTACGTTTGCTTTTCGGCCCAGAACTGCTGCCACTTGTTTTCAATGTCTCTAAACTGGTAATCCATGTGATTCAAATTCGTTGGATTGCGAAAATAGTAAAATTGATTTAGAGTGGCGGGAGCCAACTTCCATACTTCCAAACTATTTCCTATTTTCGCATATCTTAAAAAAGCACTATGGAAGAATTCGAGAGGAGCGCTTACTCAAAAAAGACCAAGCCGGTTTATATATCAACAGTAATCAGTATTGCGCTGGTTTTGTTAATGATAGGCCTTCTGGGACTTATCCTTGTTCATGCCCGGAATTTATCTAACTATGTAAAGGAGAACATCGTTCTTAACATCATCGTTAGCGACGGCGCGAAAGAGGTTGACGTACTTGCTCTTCAGAAGCAGCTGGACACAAACCCTTACATTCTTCAGACTCAGTATGTAAGTAAAGAACTGGCTGCAAGAAACTTACAAAAAGATCTGGGGGAAGAGTTTGTCGAGTTTCTTGGTTACAATCCGCTTCTATCGTCCATTGACGTTTACATGAAGGCCGATTATGCCAATAATGCGAGTATTGAGAAATTAAGCGGACAGCTTACTAAAAATCCTTTGGTAAAAGAGGTGATCTATCAAAAATCACTGATTGATATGGTAAACCAGAACCTCAAAATCATAGGCCTGGTTATATTGGCATTTGCCGGTATCCTGATGATTATCGCTGTTGCACTGATCAATAATACTATACGTCTGGCTATCTATTCGCAGCGATTCCTGATCAAAAGCATGCAGCTCGTCGGCGCTACCAAAGGTTTTATTCGCGCACCTTTCATCGGATATGGCATATTGCATGGCTTCCTGGGCGGACTAATAGCCATCATTCTTTTGTTGCTGACACTTTATCTCGCGCAGCAACAGATTCCGGAACTGGTGATCCTGAGGAACTGGTTTGAATTTGGTGTGGTGTTCCTTATCGTTCTTGGAACTGGTATTCTGATCTCCACCATGAGCACCTGGTTCGCAGTGAGCAAATATTTACGTTTAAAAATTTACGATCTCTATAAATAATGGCAAAGAAACCCCTTCTGGAGACTACTGAGCAAAAGCAAGCTCAGTTTGTTTTCGACAAAAGCAATTACCGTCTTTTTCTCCTGAGCATAGCCGTGGTCATGATTGGTTTTTTTCTCATGAGCGGCTCGACAGACATTTACGAATTCCGTAAAATTGTACTGGCTCCTATCGTCGTCGTTATTGGCTTCACCATCGGCTTTTTCGCCATTTTGAAAAAGCGTAAATAAGAAGCATGAATTTTATTGAAGCAATTATCCTGGCCATCATTGAAGGCCTGACTGAGTTTTTGCCTGTTTCCTCCACGGGACACATGATCATTGGTTCCTCTCTAATGGGTATAGAAAACGATGAGTTCGTTAAGCTATTCACCATTGTTATACAGCTGGGAACTATTCTTTCTGTTGTAGTACTATACTTCAAGCGTTTCTTTCAAAGCTTTGACTTCTACTTCAAATTGTTGGTAGCATTTATTCCTGCTGCCGTTTTTGGGTTGTTGCTAAGCGATATGATCGACCAGTTGTTGGAAAGCCCGCTTGCGGTTGCTATTTCTCTTGTTGTGGGTGGTGTAATTCTTCTATTCGCTGATAAATGGTTCAACAAACCAACTATCGACTCTACGGATGAAATCAGTTATCCAACGGCGTTTAAAATTGGCTTGATGCAATGCCTGGCAATGATTCCCGGGGTCTCCCGATCAGGAGCCACTATTGTTGGGGGAATGTCTCAAAAACTGTCACGTAAGGCAGCGGCTGAGTTTTCGTTCTTCCTGGCTGTACCAACGATGTTTGGTGCGACAAGCAAGAAGCTGTACGATTTTTACAAAGGCGGCTATGAGCTGAGTGGTGAGCAAATAAACCTGTTATTAATAGGAAATGTTGTTGGTTTTGTTGTGGCAATCATTGCCATCAAGAGCTTTATTGGCTTTGTAACCAAGTATGGATTCAGGGCGTTTGGCTGGTATCGGATTGTTGTTGGTGGGATTATTGTAATTTTGCTCCTGGCAGGCATTGACCTGCAGGTTATGTGATGGATATAGAAGAAAAGAAGACTGAGTTTCCGGCATTCAACTTTGTTGATGGCGAGCTCCTGTTAGTAAATAAGCCTTACCGCTGGACCAGCTTTGATGTGGTAAGCAAAATAAGAAATGCCTTTAAACCCTTAAAGCTGAAAGTTGGCCATGCAGGCACACTTGATCCTTTAGCTACAGGTTTGTTAATTATTTGCACCGGTAAGCTCACCAAGAAAATCGATGAGTACCAGGCTCAGGAGAAAGAGTATACAGGCACCATGATACTTGGAGCCACTACCCCTTCTTATGATATGGAGACGGAAGTGGATGAAACTTATCCCATAGACACCCTTACGGAGGCTTCAATACGGTCCGCCTGTGATGCTTTTGTAGGTGAAATAACACAATTCCCTCCCGCCTTTTCAGCACTTAAAATTAATGGAGAAAGGGTCTACGAAAAAGCAAGAAGAGGAGAAGCTGTGGAAATGAAGTCGCGGCAGGTGACCATTTCCGCATTTGAAATAACGCGGATCGAGCTTCCTGAAGTCGATTTCCGCGTGGTATGCAGCAAAGGAACTTACATCAGGTCGTTGGTGTTTGACTTCGGCAGAATCCTCGGAAACGGAGCCTACCTATCCAAGCTGAGAAGAACAAGAAGCGGTGATTTTCGACTTGAAAAGGCGTTTGAAGTGATGGAGCTTTCCGGACATATTAAAAGTCTGAAAGAAAATGAAAGTCTATAAGCATATTGACGAGTTTCAAAAGCTGGAAACTGCTGTCGTAACGATAGGCACATTTGACGGCGTACATCTGGGTCATCGCAAGATTATCAGCAGGCTCGTAGAAGAAGCCAGGCGCGTAAACGGTGAGAGCGTGATCCTGACGTTCTTCCCTCACCCCAGAATGATTCTTCATCCCGAGGACCAGAGTCTGAAACTGATTTCTACCATTGAAGAAAAGCGTGAGTTAATCGAACAGTTAGGTGTAGACCATCTTATCGTCACTCCTTTTACGAGGGATTTTTCGAACTTATCTCCTGATAATTATATCAAGCAGATTTTGGTTGACAAAATCGGCACTAAGAAGATTATTATCGGCTACGATCATCACTTTGGAAAGGACAGAGCGGGTGATTTCGCCAAACTGCAGGAATGCGCTCCCTTATTCGGCTTTAGCGTCGAAGAAATTACGGAGGAAGACATACATGATGTAGCGGTGAGCTCGACGAAAGTTCGGCAAGCGCTGACGATGGGCGATGTGACTACTGCCCAGGATTTTCTGGGATATCCGTTTCATCTGACAGGTCTGGTGATCAGGGGTGACCAAATAGGAAGAACCATAGGTTTTCCGACAGCGAACTTGTTTTTGGAGGAAACCTATAAACTGATTCCCGCTGATGGAATTTACGCCGTTATGGTGGAAGAATATCCGGTAAGCAAAGGTTTGCTGAAGGGAATGGGATATATTGGCACCAGGCCAACGCTGAATGGAATGAGCCGCAATATCGAAATCAATATTTTTGACTTCGATAAAGACATCTACGGCCAAAACATACGGGTACACTTTTTGTATTTCTTAAGAGGCGACATGAAATTCCATTCGCTGCAAAAATTAACAGATCAGATTAGTCAGGATAAATTAGCCGTAATGGATTTGCTACGCTGATTTTGATTATCCCATGAAAAACCTAAACATCGATAAGCCCGAGGCTGAGTTTCTTGACACGACGATCAAATACTGGGAGGAGGAAGGATTGATTGATGCTTCTAAAGCCGAGCAGCTGCGTGCTTCTTATGCAGTAAAGCAATTCGACTGGCGTAGATTAGCGCAATACTCTTTCTGGATTGCCCTGGCATGTGGCTTAATCGCCGTGGCTTCTCTGGTCATCAATGATGCCATCATTAATTTACTGCAAAGTCTGTATAACACTCCAGACATTCTGATCAGCGTGGTTGCTGCGGGTATTGCTGCCTGGATGTATTATTACGGACAGCGACAGAAACGCAAGTTTCCCGAACGGCAGTTCAGTAATGAAGCAACGCTCTTCTCGGGAGTGTTGTTTACCGCAATCAGTATAGCTTTTTTAGGCAAGGCCCTTGATAACGGCTCAGGGCATTATTCCACACTTTTCTTGCTTTCTGTTTTCATTTACGGCGCACTTGCTTTGAAGTTCCAGTCTAAGCTAATCTGGGCCTTTGCGCTTATCTCCTTAGGAAGCTGGTTTGGCACGGAGACGGGCTATCAAACGAACTGGGGTAATTATTTTTTCGGATTAAACTACCCCCTGCGATTTGTGGTCTTTGGTGCTTTGCTTACTGCTGCCGGGCTGGTTCTTGAGCATTACAGGAAGCTGCCCGGATTCAATACCCTCACCTACATCATAGGCTTGTTCTATTTCTTCATATCCCTGTGGATTCTATCCATATTTGGTAACCTGGCAACCATTGAAGACTGGCTGAAGACGGATCAGGTGGAATTAGTGTCCTGGGGGATTATATCCTCGGTCGCATCACTGGCCGTGATGCTTTATGGATTGAAGCAGAAAGATGAAATCGCCCGCGAGTTTGGAATCACCTTTCTGCTGATAAATATCTATACACGATATTTTGAGTATATGTGGGACAGAACCGATAAAGCCATATTTTTTGGCATACTGGCTGTATCCTTCTGGCTCATCGGCCGTAAGGCTGAAAAGATCTGGAATCTTAAATAGCCGGTTCTATAGTGATGGTGTAATCGATGTTTACTCCTCCTGCCGCCAGCATATCGTGCACTGAACAGTATTTTTTTACCGCAAGCTCCGCAGCTTTTTCTGCCTTTGCCTGGTCGATATTGCCTTGCAGTTTAAAGTTCATTCTGATGTTCGTAAACACAGCGGGAACGGCGTCTGCCCTGTCTGCTTCTACAGATACGGAAATATCCTGTATTTCCTGGCGCTGCTTTTTCAAGATGGATATGAGATCGAAAGAACTGCATGAGCCAAGAGCCATCAGTACTAGCTCCATTGGTCTTACGCCCAGTCCCTCGCCTCCGATCTCCGGAGAGCCATCAATATGAACTTTTACAGTGGATGACGGAGCTGCTGCCTCGAGGTGTACAGCATCGTTTAACCGGTTTAACTCTATTTTCATCTGATATAATTTAATTCGTTAACAGCAACGAAGCTATCATGATCATTCCACCCTGCTTAGGCGTTTAACTCATGATAGCATCATTCTTGCTTTATTTAGACCGTTCTATTGCTTGTTTAACATCGTTGATAATGTCTTCTGGGTCTTCAAGACCTACAGAAACGCGTATTGAACCTGGATAAATACCGATAGCTTGCCTTTCTTCCTCCGTTAGCTTGGAATGTGTGGTGGATGCAGGATGCGTTCCGATACTACGGGAGTCTCCGAGGTTTGAGGTAATCAAGACCATCTCCAGTGCGTCAAGGAACTTCTTCGCGCGGTCAAATCCTCCTTTTACGATGAAAGTTACGATACCACCGCCCTGCTTCATTTGCTTTTTCGCAAGATCGTACTGAGGGTGAGAGGGCAGATGAGGATATCTGACCACTTCGATTTCCGGATGCTCGTCCAGCATCTGTGCGAGCTTAAGCGCTGAGCTACAGTGTCTGTCCATCCGCACAGGCAAAGTTTCCAGACTCTTTGAAAATATCCAGGCATTGAAAGCGGACATTGCCGGACCGGTATGCCTGATAAAGAACATCAGTTCTTTAATCAAATCGGCTCTTCCGGCAATAAGGCCTCCGAGTACTCTCCCCTGACCATCCATGTACTTCGTGGCGGAGTGAGAAACGAGGTCTATACCGTATTGTAGGGGTTTTTGCAGATAGGGCGTTGCGAAACAGTTGTCAACGTTCAGAATGATATGAGGGTATTTCTTCTTCAAAGAGCCCAGCCATTCTAAATCCACGAGCTCTAAGCCAGGGTTGGATGGCGTTTCTAAGAAGATCATCTTCGTTTCAGGACGTATAGCTGCTTCCCAGGTCTCTGGTGCAAGCGCATCTACGTAGGAACTGGTGATACCCCATCTCGGTAAAAGCTGCGTTAACAGCTGATGCGTAGACCCAAAGATAGACCTGCAGGCGAGTACATGATCGCCACTCTTAAGGAGTCCGGCCAGCGACGCAAAAACAGCCGCCATGCCTGATGAAAACGCCAGCCCGGCTTCTGCACCTTCCAGCATACATACCTTATCGATTAGTTCAGTGGTGTTGGGATTGGAGTATCGGGAGTAGATAATACCCGGCTCTTCATCAGCAAATACTGCTCTGCCTTGCTCCGCATCATCGAAAACAAAGCTTGAAGTGAGATACAGAGGCACAGAGTGTTCGCGGTTCGGACTTCGTTCTGCCTGTATACGAATTAGCTTGGATTGTTCGTTCATTTTGAGTTATTGCATCTAAAAAGGGACTTGATCATAGAAACAATCAGGATCCCTGAATCATTTGAGGATAGCCAATATACTAATAATCCTGCTCCCTGAGGGCAGATTTTGATAAATGGCTATCCTCCCCTTATGTGTTATTTCAAGACACCTTTAAGAAAGGCACCGGTATAGGAGTCTTTAACCTTAGCCAGATCTTCAGGTACACCTTCAAACACCAGATTTCCTCCGCGATCGCCTCCTTCAGGACCTATGTCGATGACCCAGTCGGCACATTTGATCACGTCGACGTTATGCTCGATGACCAGAATAGTATTCCCCTGATCGAGAAGAGCATTTAGCGACTTTAGTAATTTCTTGATATCGTGAAAATGCAGACCCGTTGTAGGTTCGTCAAAGATGAAAAGCGTCTTGCTTCGGTTGTTCCCCTTGATCAAAAAGGATGCGAGCTTAATTCTTTGAGCCTCTCCACCCGACAGGGTATTTGAAGATTGCCCGAGATGTACATATCCCAGGCCTACGTCAAGCAAAGGTTGTATTTTGCTGATGATCTTGGGTTCATCTTTGAAAAAGCTTAATGCTTCTTCAATAGTCATGTCCAGTACTGCAGAAATATTTTTCTCTTTATACTCAACGTCGAGAACGTGCTGCTTGAAACGCTGCCCCCGGCAAGCCTCGCATGGCAAGAAAAGGTCAGCCATGAACTGCATCTCTATTTTCACTTCGCCTTCTCCCTGGCAGACATCACAGCGCCCCCCTTCCACATTGAAAGAGAATGCAGCCGGCTTCAGTCCGGCAGCCTTCGCAGATGCCTGTGAAGCAAAAAGATTCCGGATATCATCATAGGCTTTTACATAAGTGACCGGATTTGAGCGGGACGAGCGACCAATGGGATTCTGGTCTACAAGCTCAACATGATCGATCTCTCCGAAGCTGCCTTCCAGACTATCGTAAGCTCCGGTCTGCTCGCCTGAATAGTTACCGATAACCTTCTGCAAGGCTGGCTGTAATATCCTTTTAACGAGAGACGTCTTTCCGGAACCGGAAACACCTGTAACGCAGGTAAAAACATTTAGCGGAAACTTGACGTCGATACTTTTAAGGTTATTCTCCCGGGCACCTTTCAGTTCGATAAAGTCGGACCAGCTGCGTCGCCTGACGGGCACCTCGATCTTTTCCCTTCCACTAAGATAGTTTCCGGTCAGGCTCCCTTCGTCCTTTAAAATCTGCTCATAGTTACCAGAAAAGACCAGGTTTCCACCGTTAGTACCAGCTTCGGGGCCGATATCTATCAGGTGATCTGCCGCTTTCATCATTTCTTCTTCATGCTCAACAACCAACACGGTGTTACCCACATCGCGAAGTGATTTGAGCACGCCTATCAATCTATGGGTATCCCGGGGATGAAGACCGATACTCGGCTCGTCGAGCACATAGACTGAACCGACCAGCGAGCTGCCGAGCGAGGTTGCCAGATTGATACGTTGTGACTCACCGCCTGAAAGGCTATTTGAAAGCCGATTCAGCGTCAGGTATCCCAAACCCACGTCATTAAGGAAACTAATGCGACTGGTTATTTCGGCCAATAAGCGCTTTGCTATCTTCGTTTCATTAGATGTTAAGTCCAGCGAATTAAAGAAGCTAATAGACGAATCCAAAGGCATGAGCACAAGGTCTGTGATGGACCTTCCGGCTATCTTCACATAGGAGGCATCCTTCCTCAGGCGACTGCCTTTGCAATCCGGACAATTCGTTTTACCGCGATATCGCGATAACATCACCCGGTATTGAATTTTATAGGTTTGCGCTTCCAGCTCTGAAAAGAACTCGTTCAATCCGCGGAAGTACTTGTTACCGTCCCAGAGAAGCTGGCGCTGATCGTCTGTCAACTGGTTAAAGGAGCGATGAACAGGGAAATTAAACTTCAGGGCGTTCTTCAGAAACTCCTGTAGCCATACGCCCATTTTTTCGCCTCTCCAAGGTGCTATCGCGCCATCATAGACGGATTTGCTCTTGTCAGGAACCACCAAATCTTCGTCGATGCCAATCACCCTTCCGAATCCTTCACACCGCTTACAAGCTCCGTACGGATTATTAAAGCTGAAGAAATTTGGAGTAGGTTCTTCGAAACGCATGCCATCCAGTTCAAAACGATCGCAGAAGAATTTCATTTCACCGTTATACTCTACGAAACAATCACCTTTCCCTTCAAAAAATGCAGTTTGAATGGAATCGCCCATGCGACTTATAGTATCATCGTCTGAACTGATAGTGATGCGGTCAATTACAATCTTTACAATATCGCTTGCTATTAGCTTTTCATTTTTTACTTTCTCATCCTCAAGCAATTCCTCGATCCTAACCATTTTACCTGCATGGTAAACGCGCACGAACCCTTTCTGAAGTAATACTGCAAGTTCTTCCTTCAGACTGCGATTGTTATGAGGATGCAAAGGGCACAGAATGGTAACAGCGTCACCGTCGGGCAATGACGTGATATAGTTCGTAACAGTGGTTACAGAATCACGCATTACCTCTTGTCCGGAGACTGGCGAGATCGTTTTCCCGATACGGGAGAACAGGAGTTTAAGATAATCATAGATCTCGGTAGAGGTTCCCACCGTCGAACGGGGATTACTCGTGATCACCTTTTGTTCGATGGCTATCGCAGGAGCAATCCCTTTGATATAATCAACGTCTGGCTTATTCATTCGACCCATGAACTGCCTGGCGTAAGAAGATAGGCTTTCAACGTAACGACGCTGCCCTTCGGCGTACAAAGTATCAAACGCCAGGGAAGATTTGCCAGATCCGGACAAGCCAGTGATTACTACGAGCTTATTTTTCGGTATATTGACATCTATGTTTTTGAGATTATGGACGCGAGCCCCTTTTATTAATATGGTATTTTTTGGATCTTGTTCTGATTCAATATTCATGCAATGATATCGTTTAATGCAAAGGTAAGGGTTAATCTAGCAACCGGAGGTCAAGACTTTAACATATCTTAACACTTTTTGGCGAACCATACGTTACCTTTTTCGTAGATTTATAAACCTGGGGATTATATTATGGATTACCGCTTAATGTAATATAAACCAAGGTGTAACAAAAATATTGTACCGTAGTAGGTTATATTTTTATTATATTTGATATATAATCTCCACACACACAACTTATAGCTTAAATCGACAATTTGGATAAAACTCTACTCTATACTTTTTAGTAATTATTTTAAGCAAAAACAAAGAGAGGAGTCCTATGAAACTTCAAGGGAAAAGCGACCAGGAGCTTATACATATTTATATAGCTGGTCAGGAGACGGGTTTGGAAGAGTTGGTCAGCAGACACAAATCCAAAATATATACATCGATTTATATGCTGGTTAAAGATCAATATCTGGCAGAAGACATTTTTCAGGATACCTTCATCAAGGTCATCAATACGCTAAAAACCGGTAAATACAACGAGGAAGGCAAGTTTCTTCCATGGGTATTGCGAATTGCGCACAACCTGGTAATTGATTATTTCCGGAAAGAAAAGCGTACTCCTGTAATCACGAGCGGCGATGGTTTCGACATATTCGATGTCTTAGGGTTCTGCGATGAGAGTATTGAGGAGCAAATGGTTAGAAACCAAACTCATCAAGACCTCAGAAAGATGATTCAATTACTACCGGATGAACAGAAGGAGGTTTTGATTATGAGGCACTACGGAGAGATGAGCTTCAAAGAGATCGCCGACATCACCAACGTGAGCATTAATACAGCTCTGGGGCGAATGAGATACGCTCTGAACAACCTCCGCAAAATGTTCGATGCTAAGGAGCTGAGTATCAAATTAATTTAACAATAACATTATTTTAAATTTCTTAAAATATTCACCAAGCAAAGCCGTTAGTTAGATATAACAACGGCTTTGCTTATGATACAATTTTCTACACTCTCCTCCGGCCTCTATCCGGCTGACGACTTTCCAAGTGAAACACTTGAAACATTGGGTGCCAACGACCTGTCATTTTACACGAAGCTCAAAGAATATCTGGATAAGGAACTGAAAGATCCATCACCCGAATCAATAAATTTCATAAAAGCATATTCGCTATCTAAAAAATCATAGCCGGTATTCGTTACTTTGCTTATGCAAAAAAAAGATCGGGTAAAAGCTTTTGTGGAGTACTTTTCTACGCATCAGCCAGACGCCCAGACAGAGCTTAATTATTCCAATTCTTACGAATTGCTTGTAGCGGTTATCCTTTCAGCGCAATGTACCGACAAACGGATTAACCAGATAACTCCGGCCTTATTTGACAAATTTCCAGATGCCTATTCACTTGCGGCCTCAAGTCCCGAAGAAGTTTTTACATACATACGGTCTGTAAGCTATCCAAATAATAAAGCGAAGCATCTGGTCGGAATGGCCAGATTACTAATTTCCGATTTCCAGGGTGTTATTCCTTCGAGCATCGACGATTTACAAAAGCTGCCAGGTGTAGGCAGGAAGACCGCTAACGTGATCGCATCTGTCATCTATGACGCCCCCGCGATTGCTGTTGACACCCATGTATTCAGGGTCGCCAACAGATTAGGACTTACGACTCGTGCTACTACTCCATTCGCCGTCGAAAAACAGCTTGTAAAGTACTTGCCCAAAGAAACTTTGGGAGTAGCTCACCATTGGCTTATTCTACATGGAAGGTATATATGTGTCGCCAGAAGCCCCAAATGCAACATATGTCCGATTACATCCTTTTGCAAGTATTTTGAAAAGCAAGTCGTTCCAAGCCTGAAAATCATAAATGTTCCTTAGCTATTTGTTTTTCTTTTTCCTTTGCAGATACTTGTAATTAAATATATCTCCCTCCAATATAAAATAATGTTAAATAATTTAGCATTAGAAAATATTATTTATATTTGACACTTATAATACTAAATATATGAGCAACGTGGATAAATTGAAGGCCCTGCAATTGACCTTAGATAAATTAGAGAAGTCTTACGGTAAGGGGACAATAATGAAGCTAGGAGATAAAGCTGTAGAAGCTGTAGAAGCCATATCGACAGGTTCTATTGGTCTGGATATCGCTTTAGGCATTGGAGGATTACCTAAAGGGCGTATAATCGAGATTTACGGCCCTGAGTCTTCAGGTAAAACAACTCTGGCCATACACGCAATTGCCGAAAGCCAAAAGAAGGGTGGAATAGCAGCCTTCATAGATGCTGAACATGCATTTGACAAGTTTTACGCTCAAAAACTCGGAGTAGATGTTGAAAATTTGTTAATCTCACAGCCAGACAATGGTGAGCAAGCACTTGAGATTGCTGATAATCTTATCCGGTCAGGCGCTATAGACATCATCGTAATAGACTCTGTAGCCGCTTTGGTACCAAAGGGAGAAATAGAAGGGGAAATGGGTGAGTCCAAGATGGGATTACAAGCAAGGTTAATGTCTCAAGCCTTGCGAAAGTTGACAGGAACCATTTCTAAAACAGGATGCTGCTGTATATTTATCAATCAGCTTCGCGAAAAGATAGGTGTTATGTTCGGAAACCCGGAAACTACCACTGGGGGTAATGCATTAAAGTTTTATTCATCAATCAGACTGGATGTGCGCCGTACATCACAAATCAAAGATTCTGATGAAGTTTCCGGTAATCGCACCAAAGTGAAGATTGTAAAAAACAAGGTGGCTCCACCATTCCGGATTGCAGAGTTCGACATCATGTTTGGGCAGGGAATATCTAAAGTTGGTGAGATAATTGATCTGGGAGTTGAGTACGAAGTTGTTAAAAAGTCGGGATCTTGGTTTAGCTATAATGAAACCAAATTAGGCCAGGGACGTGACGCTGTTAAGCAACTGCTAATGGACAATGTTGAGCTTGCTGACGAACTTGAGTCAAAAATCCGTGCAGCAGTAGCGGGCACAGAGGATATTTAAAAAACTCGAGGGACATCTTGCGCGATGTCCCTCAAGTTTTTTTAAAAACGAACAACGATAGTATCTAACCAAGCACTATTATAACCTATTGTGAAGCCTGCTGATGCAAATTCTGATAACTTTCCCTCTGCGGAAACCCAATGACCTCGGATATTGGTAATCGCTGGTAATCGCTTCGCCACTATCAGCTTATTTGAAGCGTCCAAAAACCTTAAGTTCGCTATGATCGGAATTTGATTATTGATCAGTAACAAGCCTAAATCAAATGAATCACGGTTGGAAGCTGTTACGATCTCAGCTACTAACCTTTCTTCTTTTGTAATCAGATCAACTTCAGCTGTATTTATATTAAAATAAGGCGTCTCATTTTCAACCTGCAGCTCTACCTTTTTGATATTATCAGTAATCCTATCTTCTATTTTGACCACTACGCAACCCGTCATCCTGTCTAAAAACAATGATTCTTTAACACCTTGAGAAGTTACATTAATTGATATTTTCTTATAGAAAATATCGCCTGAAGCAGCTAAGGACGATATCTTGGTAACTGCCAGGGTAGTAAGATTTGTTCCGACAGAAATTTCTCCCGTTGAAGCTAACAGCACGACTGTATATTGTCCGACCTTAAGTTCATCGGAAATCTCGCCGAACGGTTTATCTTCTTTAACTTGCTTTTTGTGGCGCACAAACTTTCCTGTTGCGTCGAAAACCAGGAAGTTTATTACACCAAATTTGTTCAGCAGAGAGTCGACCGAATTGAAAGTTAAAGCGCTTTTTGACCCTGGCAATATGCCGCTTAAGTTTTTGACAGATATTACGACAGGATAGGTGGCTTCTATCACATCCTCAGATGAATCCTTACACGAGAACAATAGCAGGATCAAGAATAAAAAGACAGAATACTTTTTCATTTTGGTTAATTTTTTATCAAATTTTACAACATATTGTGAGAATAAGTGTGAAAACGCCAGAATGTGACGAGAATCATTTTTTTTGAAAGTCACTACTCGACGTATTAACCTGTACCAGCAGGCTAGATTAGAATATTTCGGTTGCCCGGTCTGGGAAGAGTATAGCAGCTGATAAAATAAAAAACGTCAGAGCCAACCGCGTTCCAAAACCTGATTTACATCCAACCAAAATACAAACTGATAGAAAGCTGGTCGCTGTAGCCAATTTCGCCATATCGGTATCAATGTCACATGATCTACTAACATGCCCCGGGGCGACCCGAGGAAGACATAAAACTTTAGGAAACTTTTAAAAGGTCATCAAACGAAAAAGAGGGTGATCATATTTCTATGATACACCCTCTTTCTAATAAATATTCCTTGCGGAATATTATGGAATCTTTATTGTCCGATCTCTGCACACGCTTCAGTAAGCATCTGCAAATTATTTTCAGGAGCTACTTCTCCCAGGATATAACCTGGTCCTACAGTCCCTTCGTTATTGGCAACAATTGCTCTATTACCTACAGTCTTAATTTTGTCGTTCCAAACGCCCCTGAAGTCATATCTCTTGGTTACATCTAAACTCGTAGTCGAAATAAAACCATTCACAACTTCTCCCAAAGGTAAGAAAGAGGCATTTGATCCGGCCAGTCTATAGTATAATTGGAATGTCGGCAGTGCTTCCACGTTGGCAGTCTTACCCGGACATCTAACAAATAACTGCATAGTCACAACAGGTTGTTGAGGAATATTAGCCAAAGTCACACTGACAGCACTTCCACAGTTGATGTCTATTGCACCATCAAAATATACCTGGCCTGTAGAAGGATGCGTGATAACCAATCTTGATCCTGATGGAATAGCAGGAACCGCAAGAGGCGCATTGTTAGTAGACACGGAGATTACTTGCTCCAAAATTGTCTGTTGTGCACTGTTAACGAACTTAATATTTAGTGGGTAAGTTACACCTTCGGTCATCCAATCAGCAACTAAGGTTAGATTCGCCTGAGGACAAGCACCTTCCAGATATCCAGCAATATAGATCGTCAAGTGATCAATAGGATAAGACACCGATAATTTGCCCGATTGAACAACCACCTCGGCAGTTCTCTCGTACTTAAATGTACCAGTTTCAACTTCGTAGCTATAGATTTCAAGTAAGTCGCCAGCTTTAACCAATGCATTTGTGTTTGGATTGATGTAAGTTGGATCGATGTTTTGATAAACTGTAACTGGCTTGTTGAAAGACTTTACACCTTGATCGTTTACAAAGAACTCAATGCTTGTGACAGCAGCAGGATTGAAGGCTCCTTCAATAGTCTGACCCGCGGCATTCACAATTGAGCTGCTTGATAACGACCCACCCGGGAATAAAGCAATACCAGCCGACGTTCTTGGATCCAGATTAACAAGTATAGTAGACAGATTGGTACCTGATAAAACTTGTCCTGCGGCATTTAGGAACTGCGTACCAGCCTCTAACTCTAACCGAGTAATTAAGGATGCAGCTGTATTAGTCGATATAATCTGGTCCTGAGCAGCTAATGTAGCCAGAGTAACGCTAGGCTTTGAAACCGCAGCACCAACCGGTGGGTTGTTCAGGTTCAAAATTTTGATAGGTTTCATTTGGAAACTTTGTCCAGAAACCACTTCAAAAGGAATATTCACGTCCAAAATCGCATCACCACTAACCTTTACATTAAATTCTATCGAATTGTTAAATGTCGGATCTCTATGGGGATCAACGTTCGTGTAAATATACCCGTCCTGAACTTTGAAGTCTTTTGTACCAGACGGGGTGTAAATAGCATCTGCATCTGGACCTGAGATTTCAACTTTCAATCCATTAGGTAACGCATTCCCAGCAACGTCATCCACCTTAATGGCAGTAGAATAATTAAATGGATTCGGTTCGATGATAATCGTGATATCATCTGTAGGATTTTTACAAGCAGCGAAGATGCTTATAAAAGTTATAAGTGAGAGGTAAAATATCTTTTTCATAACCGTTCAGGTGTTAGTAGTTGTAAGCAAACTTAATTTCAAACTTAGGTAGCCATTTGTAATCCTTAAGGTTTCTTCTAAGGATTGGCTCATTAACTGCAGGATTTGATGACAACCAGTTAGTAGCAGTCATATTGATATCCGGTGAACCTAAGTAGTAAGCACCCAGGTTTAGACCCAGATTGAAGTTATCAGCGATGGTGATGTTATGCCATCCCAGACCTGCATAAGGCGCCCAGCCCTTCCAATCAACTACTGTGTTAATTTCTCCAACTTCTTCAGGAGTGAACGGAATGTCACCGTAGTAGTAGTCATCCTTCAGCATAACTTTCGCACTTCCACCAGCTTTGTAGAAATATGCACCTCCGGCAGTAAGAGCGAACTTACGGAAGAAAGATCCTGCAGTCGGAAAAGGCTGCCAATCTAGAAACGCACTAAGATTCATGAATTCCACCTTAAAATCGGTGTTGTAATCGAAAGTGCTATTGAATTTTTTCACCACGTCTCCTTCATAAGGAAGCAAACTGGTAGCAAGGCGTAGGTTGAACCTTGTTGAGAGAGGAATGCCGACTTCAGCGCCGATTCCTTGAGTTCCGACAGTAATACCTACTGAGTTTTTAAATGCCGGCTGTCCAACGGCACCATCCGGTAGCCATTCCTGTTGAGCGAACGTAAGAGTGCTGACCAGCATGCAGCATCCTGTCATAAGCATTAAGAGCGATGATTTCATATTTATTTGTTTACAGTTTGAGCGATGTACATATAGATTGTTGTCTATAAGATATTATTTTAAGTTTGGTGCAAAGATATTATATTAATAACAAAAACAATAAATTGTTTTTCAATACGTTACAAAAAAATGGAGATATAATATGAAAGTCGCAATCTAGAAGGCGTTATCCTCGCCCTTAAAAATATTAATGACAGTCATGAAAATGATCTTCACATCTAGCATGGCACTCCAGTTTTCCATGTACCAAATGTCGTGTTCAACACGTTTTTCCATCAGCTTCGGATCTTCAGTTTCGCCTCTATAACCATTGACCTGCGCCCAGCCGCTTATGCCGGGTTTTAGAAATTGTCTTACCATATAGCGGTCTATTATCGCACTATACTGTTCAGTATGTTTTAACATATGAGGACGGGGACCAATGATACTCATATTACCTTTCAGAACATTAAAGAACTGGGGAAACTCATCAAGGCTACTCTTCCTCAAAAAACGTCCGATAGGCGTTATCCTATTATCGCCCCTCCTTGCTTGCCTGTGATCGCTGTCATTGTTCATTCTCATGCTTCTGAACTTATAACACCAAAACGGCTCATTATTGCGGCCACTTCGCAGCTGCTTAAAAAATATAGGTCCCCGACTTTGGGCTTTAATAATAATACCTATAACAGGAACCAGCCAACTCATAATAAACACAATTACCAATGAACTAACGACGACATCGAAAACACGTTTTTTAAACCTGTTCTGCATATTTTCGAGAGGTTCGTGTCGCATACTTATTACAGGAAACTCTCCCAAATAACTCACAGTAAATGGAGCAGCAAGCGATCCACTCAGGTCGGGTACGAACTTCAGTCTGACACATTGCTTCTCCGCTTCCTCGAGAAGATACTTTGCATCAACCATTCTATCGGGTGTCAAAGACACATACACGTCCTTGATCCCTCGTCTTGCCGCATCGGCAATATGCTCACAAGTAGAAGGCATTAAAGATCCATCTTCCTGCACAAATAAGGTATCTTCCTCATTATGAAGAAAACCCTCGAACTTGAAGTTTTGGCTTTTTTCAAGGTATCCAGCCAAGCGAAGACCTGTATGGTTTTTACCTAATACTGCGACGGGCCTGCTGACCTTGAAATGTCTATATAAAACAAACTCGAAAAAAGTACCTGCAAAACGGCTGAATAAGAAGCCAATACCCATGGCAACGTATAGGGAAATTATGAAAGGCTTTGAGATGGTGTAATTATCAGAGAAGGTCAGATAAAAAACGAAAATCACCGCGTGCAGGGCTACCGCTCTCCAGGTTGCACGATAAATACTCACGATCTGACTCAGAGATTCGTTGCGGTACAGTCCGCATAAATTGGAGGTAAAAAACCAGATAAGATTGCAAACGAGCAGATAATTCTTATAAGAACCATCGAGAGGCGACGCATTTACACCGAAGATCGCATAGAAGGAAAAAAAGAAGGAAACATTTATTAGAATGATATCTGTCGCCAGAAGCACGAAACGCAGTAAGTATAAGTATCGTGTTTGCATATTCATAGATTAATATGGATCAAAGATAACGGTTTTTTACAAATTTCAATGAAGGAAGAAATACATTGAAAATAATCGATCATTAATGGGCTTTTTTTACAAAAAAGTTAATAACTACACACATATTTCGCAATAGATCCCAGAATTGCGTGCTCTGGATGATAGTCTCTTGCCGCGCATTGCCATTTTACTAAAAATTCACATTCCCTTGCTTCAAGAAACATCTGTTACGACATTTACATAAAAGTTAAACGCCATGGTTAAAATATTTTCGTCCGATAAGAAATGCCCCAAATGTAAATCCTCAGATGTTGTCCGTATCAAAAGGTCATTTGCAGGCAAACTTTTGTGTATGGGACAAGATATTAGGAAGTATAAATGCGAAAAATGCTTCCATACATTCCACTTTCGTCAACCTCAGACGTAGAAGTATATCCTCCATTAATTCTTTAGTGTGCAAACTCGTACGGAATGACCAATCATCAAAGCTCCTCCTTTTACACGAAACGTTTCATATAGTAGATACTAGATTAGAAAACTATACTTTTACGGAAAAATGGAAATTTAACTTAATACTCATACACCAATGAATCAAGAACTCAATTCCAATTACTATGCGGTGATCATGGCCGGCGGAATAGGAAGCAGATTTTGGCCAGTTAGCCGCACGGCGATGCCTAAGCAGTTTATAGATATTGCTGGTACAGGCATGAGCTTGATCCAAGCTACCTATGAACGTTTCAAGTCGATCGTTCCGGCGCAGAACATCTATATCCTTACCAATGACAAGTACAAAGACCTCGTTGGGGAGCAGTTAAAAGGAATTCAGGAACACCAGATTTTGTGTGAGCCGGTTATGCGTAACACGGCCCCCTGCATAGCTTATGCTTGTCACAAAATCAGCGAGTTGAATCCCAGCGCTTCGATAGTGGTAGCTCCTTCCGACCATCTGATACTCAACTCTGTTCAGTTTAGCAAAGATGTTACTAATGCACTGCAAACCGCGGAGACGAATCCATGCCTTATCACCCTTGGCATCCAACCTTCCAGACCTGACACAGGATACGGATACATCCGATTTAATGAGCAAAATCTTGGAGAAGGCTTTAAGAAAGTGGCACAATTCACAGAAAAGCCCGATAAAGAAAGAGCTCAAAGCTTCATCAACAGCGGAGACTACTTGTGGAACGCAGGCATCTTTATCTGGAGCGCCGCCGAAGTGCTCAAAGCATTTGAATCGCAATTGCCTGAAATGAACGAACTGTTTCTTCAGGGAAGAAATGTCTATAACACAGATGGAGAAGCTGCTTTTCTTAAAGACAATTATCCAAATTGTGAAAACATCTCCATCGACTACGGAATCATGGAAAAGGCGCAAAACGTTTATGTGTTGCCAGTAGAGTTCGGGTGGTCTGATCTGGGTACCTGGGCATCCCTGTATTCACTTGCGTCTAAAGATGAAGATCAGAATGTCGTTATCCCCTCCGGTGGTACCATTCTGACAGAAACTACAGGCTGCATGATCAACATTCCGGAAGGAAAAAAACTGATTGTTAAGGGATTAAATGACTACATTATTGCTGAGTCAAACGACACCATCATGATCATTCCAAGAGAAAGCGAGCAAGAGGTAAAGCAGATCGTCGCCGAGGTGAAGACAAAATTCGGAGACAAGTATATTTAGCCTCCGTTTGGATCTTCGAGATTAATCATCTACTTTTATAAAACTTTAGGGGTGCCTGTAGGCTGAGATAAAACCCTTTGAACCTGATGCAGCTAGTACTGCCGAAGGGAAAAGTTTAATGACATACGTATACAAGATTCCCTTGTATATGTTCCTATAGTCATTCCTAAAGTCTAATCTATTTAGGAATGAAAATCACTATCAATCAACAAGTTTTCGAGGTTTCCGAGCGGATCAGCCTCCAGAGTATTATTTCCGAAAAGCTGGGCGGAAATACAAAAGGCAAGGCTATTGCAGTCAATGACAGCGTGATAGCAAAAGAAGCACACCAAAGCTATCTTCTCCAGCCTAACGATTCTATTATCATTATTCAAGCAACGCAAGGAGGATAAGAATATGATCAAAGAATCACTACCAGGCTCACGTAAAGTCTATGTCCCGGGTACCCTCCATCCTATTCGAGTTGCAATGAGAGAAATTACGCTTTCGCCAACCTTTCTTAGCAACGGCGAGAAAGAGGAAAATCCGCCCCTCACCGTTTATGACGCTAGCGGCCCGTTTACTGATGAGAATATTGATGTTGACATCCGAAAAGGAATTCCAAGACTTAGAGAAGCATGGATACTGGGCCGAAACGATGTGCGGCAATTGCCAGGAGTCAGTTCTTCTTACGGGAAGTTAAGGCACTCGGATACGACCCTTGATCCACTGCGTTTTGAACACATCCGGCCGCCTTTATGTGCTAAGGAGGGGGCAATCGTAACTCAACTACATTACGCAAAAAAGGGCATTATTACCGCTGAAATGGAATATGTGGCCATCAGAGAGAACCAACGTTTTCAGGAAGCCGGCACGCAAGCATTCCATGCAAACAGTGCATTAAATCATCAACACCCCGGAGCGAGCTTTGGTGCCAATACACCCAAAGGCATAATTACCCCCGAGTTTGTCAGGGACGAAATTGCCGCCGGGCGTGCCATCATACCCAACAACATTAATCATCCGGAAAGTGAACCAATGATCATTGGTCGGAATTTCCTTGTTAAGATTAATGCCAATATCGGCAATAGCGCGGTCACCTCGAGCATAGATGAGGAAGTGGAGAAAGCAGTGTGGGCGTGCCGATGGGGGGCAGATACGATAATGGACCTTTCAACAGGTAAAAACATTCACGAAACCCGGGAGTGGATTATCCGTAATTCGCCTGTTCCCATTGGCACCGTCCCCATTTACCAGGCCCTGGAAAAAGTTAATGGAAAAGCGGAAGACCTTACCTGGGAGCTGTTCAGAGACACCCTTATCGAACAAGCAGAGCAAGGTGTATCGTACTTCACTATCCATGCCGGCGTGCTGCTCAGGTACATCCCTTTAACAGCAAAAAGGCTGACAGGCATTGTATCCCGGGGTGGTAGCATCATGGCCAAATGGTGTCTGGCCCATCACAAAGAAAATTTCCTTTATACTCATTTCGAGGATATTTGTGGAATTATGAAACGTTACGATGTCGCCTTTTCATTAGGAGACGGACTACGACCCGGATCAATTGCCGATGCCAATGATGAAGCACAGTTCGCTGAACTGGAGACACTTGGAGAACTCACAAAGATCGCATGGAAGCACGATGTGCAGACCATGATCGAAGGGCCCGGACACGTCCCCATGCACCTTATCAAAGAGAACATGGATAAGCAACTACGGGAATGCCATGAAGCCCCATTTTACACCCTCGGCCCCCTCACTACGGATATAGCCCCCGGATATGACCACATTACTTCGGCCATTGGAGCGGCAATGATCGGGTGGTTTGGAACGGCGATGCTATGCTATGTAACCCCCAAGGAGCACCTCGGATTGCCTAACAAAAAAGACGTAAAGGATGGTGTGATCACATATAAGCTTGCCGCTCACGCTGCAGATCTGGCTAAGGGGCATCCCGGAGCTCAGTATCGCGACAATGCACTAAGCAAGGCCCGATTCGAATTCCGTTGGGAAGATCAGTTCAATCTGTCCCTTGACCCCGACACTGCCCGTGAATTTCATGACGAAACACTGCCAGCGGAGGGGGCAAAAATCGCACATTTCTGTTCTATGTGCGGACCGAAATTCTGTTCCATGAAGATTACACATGAAATCAGAGAATCGGCAGCCAACGGGATGTTTGAAAAATCCGAAGAATTCAAAACCAAAGGAAGCTCAATTTATTCCTAATGTTGATTTTAATATCTAACCCAACTTCCTTAGCTGAAGAAACCGCCCTCATCAAACAACTTTTTGATGAGGGCTTGGACCTCTTTCATATTCGAAGACCGCAAGACAGCGAGCAAGATGTGATGAAATTGATAGAAGCGCTCGACAGCAGATATTACCCTAAAATCAGCCTTCACCAGCATCACCACCTGGCGGATCGATATGGAATCAGACGATTACATTTCGGCGAACCCCACCGGCGGAGGCAAGGGTATAATATGCCGCAACTACTAAGAAACAAGGGCTATCAACTATCCACATCAGTACATAACACTGAAGACTTCGAGCGACTTAACCCCTCATTTGGTTACTCTTTTCTAGGACCTGTCTTCGACAGTATCTCCAAACCTGGTTATACCGCATCTCTTGAGGGTGCGATACCAAGCTTGAGAAAAAGCACCAGAGCTATTGCTATAGGGGGCATAGAGGCGTCAAACGTCCATCTGTTAAGAGGACATTTCGACGGAGTTGCGCTGCTGGGAACCATCTGGTGCTCGCACACACCGCTGAGAAACTTTCTTCAGATAAAAAAAATATGGAATACACAAGGGCCATAACACTTAGCATTGCCGGCTTAGACCCATGTGGTGGGGCGGGGCTCCTGGCAGATGTCAAGACATTTGAACAGCATAAATGCCTTGGCTTTGGCGTCACCACCGCTATTACCTGCCAAACGGAGGATCGGTTTGACAGTGTAAGATGGATCGACGACGACGAAATCATTTGTCAGATCAAACCATTACTGCACCGATATAAGATTGCGGCAGTCAAGATAGGCCTGGTTCCGAGCGCCCAGAGCCTTGACCGGATTCTGGACATACTGATCGCTAGCGGTATTCCAAACATCGTCTGGGATCCTGTACTAACGGCATCGTCAGGTTTCGACTTCAATAACTTTAGCGACACCTCCAGCCTTCAGAAGCTGCTGGGAAAAATCACATTGATCACTCCTAACCTGCGGGAGGCTGTCGATCTCTCAAAAAAAAGCGATCCGGTTACTGCAGCCCGTACACTTTCGCATCATACAAATGTGCTCCTGAAAGGAGGACATCATCCAACAGCGTTAGGCACTGACCAGCTTTTCATTCGTTCGCAACAGATCAGCCTCGCTCCGGTCACCCAACAACTCCTTCCCAAGCATGGGTCGGGCTGTATTCTTTCCTCCTCAATTACTGCTTTTCTTGCAAAGCGAGAAAGCCTTGAAAACGCCTGCACAAACGCAAAACGTTATATCGAGAAGGCGTTGGGAAGCAATTCAAATCTCTTAGCATATCATC
The DNA here is from genome assembly GCF_003002875.1 of Arcticibacter pallidicorallinus. Taxonomy (GTDB): domain Bacteria; phylum Bacteroidota; class Bacteroidia; order Sphingobacteriales; family Sphingobacteriaceae; genus Arcticibacter; species Arcticibacter pallidicorallinus. Next base: position 473,422 of record NZ_PVTH01000002.1, on the reverse strand, counting down.
ATGTATAGCAAACTCCAATACATATCACAAGGCCTGAACTCAGAAGAGCAGTTGGCAAACATCGAAAGGGTACTCGATAATGGGTGTACCTGGATACAACTTAGATTTAAAAACCAACCCCATGAACAAGTTTTGACCTTAGCTGAACAGGTTAGAACCCTTACAGAAAAATACCGCTCTACCCTCATCATTAACGATTCAATCGATATAGCAAAGCATGTTGACGCTGAGGGGGTACATTTGGGACTACAGGACGCAGATATTCTGCTTGCCCGATCTGTCATGGGAAGCAACAAAATAATTGGTGGAACCGCCAATACAATTCAGCACGTCCAGCAGCGGCTAACTCAAAAGTGCGATTACATCGGGCTAGGTCCATTCAGATACACGGAAACTAAACAGAATTTAAGTCCCATTCTCGGCTTACCTGGCTATAAGAGCATTCTGGATCAAATTAGCAAAGAAGAGATTACTATCCCTATTTACGCAATTGGAGGAATTCAGTTAAACGATATTGACGCCATACTCAATACTGGCATATACGGAGTCGCCATTTCTGGAGCCTTAACCCATTCTAGTCAGTCTGATATCATTCAAAAAATCTTAGTTCAAAGTGATGAAAAATTTAATTATAGCAGGTCAGGAGTTTAAATCCCGTCTTTTTCTTGGCACAGGAAAATTCGGCAGCCCGGATCTTATGAGTAAAGCCGTTTTGGCGTCATCCACCAACATGGTTACGGTTGCGCTGAAGCGAATAGACTTTCATACCGACACCGACTCCCTTATCAGTCATTTACAATTCCCGGAAGTGCAACTCTTGCCGAATACATCCGGTGCCCGTAACGCTAAGGAAGCGATCTTTGCAGCTCAGTTAGCCCGCGAAGCACTCGAAACCGATTGGTTAAAATTAGAGATTCATCCTGACCCCAGATATCTCATGCCGGATGCTATTGAAACGCTCAAAGCAACTGAGGAACTGGCAAAGCTGGGCTTCATTATTCTTCCTTATATACATGCGGACCCCGTCCTCTGTAAACAGCTGGAAAATGCGGGCACATCTGCCGTGATGCCCCTGGGAGCACCTATCGGCACCAACAAAGGCCTTCGCACGATAGACTTCCTCGAAATAATCATCGAACAAAGCAACGTGCCGGTAGTAGTAGATGCAGGTCTGGGGGCGCCATCAGATGCTGCTAAAGCAATGGAGATTGGTGCGGATGCTATCTTGGTCAACACCGCTATAGCGATCTCCGACGACCCTCAAAACATGGCTCTTGCATTCAAACTAGCAACGGAAGCGGGTAGACTGGCATTTGAATCCAAACTCGCCGGCGTCAGACACTTTGCCGAAGCAAGCAGTCCCTTAACCTCATTCTTAAACACCTAGACCATGTTCAAAGAGATCTTCGAAAACTACCACTGGGATCAGGAGAAAGCAAGCATTCTTAATAAGACGGCGTCAGACGTGGAGCGGGTCCTGAGCAAAGACAAATTAAATCTTGATGATTTCAAAACGCTTATCTCACCAGCAGCACTGCCGTTTCTGGAACGTATGGCTAAAAAGAGCCAGCTACAGACTCAAAAACGGTTCGGCAAAACCATTCAGATGTATATCCCACTGTATCTGAGCAATGAGTGTCAAAATATCTGCACCTATTGCGCCTTTAGTCTCGACAATAAGATTAAACGTAAAACCCTAAGTCCCGCTGAGATACTGCATGAGGCCAGCATAATCAAGAGTATGGGATATGATCACATCCTCCTCGTAACAGGAGAGGCCAACCAGACGGTCGGTGTCCCCTATCTGAGGAGTACTCTCCGATTATTAAAGCCGTTTTTCGCCAGTATCTCTATGGAAGTACAGCCGCTTGACGAAGCCGACTACAGCGAGCTCATCAGGGAAGGCCTGAACACCGTCCTGGTTTATCAGGAAACCTATCACCGGGAACGCTACAAAGTACATCACCCCAAGGGCAAAAAGTCAAACTTCGATTACAGACTGGATACTCCCGACAGGCTCGGAAGGGCGGAAATACATAAAATAGGTTTAGGAACGCTTATCGGTCTGGAAGATTGGCGAACAGATTGTTTCTTTACGGCCCTGCATCTGCAGTATCTCGAAAGAACCTATTGGAAAACGAAGTACTCTGTGTCTTTTCCAAGACTGAGGCCTATCCAAACGCACCATGAAGATCAGCCAACAGCAATAAGTTCGGTCGAGTACATGAGCGACAAAGAGCTGGTTCAACTCATCTGCGCCTGGCGGCTTTTTAATGAAAACCTGGAGATTTCCATTTCAACCCGCGAAGAACCTGCCTTTCGCGACAATGTTATCGGCCTTGGCATTACAAGCCTCAGTGCAGGTTCAAAGACCAACCCCGGCGGTTACTCTTCGGCTCCCGGCTCTCTGGAACAATTCGAAATATCAGACGAACGAAGCGCCAACGAAATTTCCCAAGTCATCAGACAACGGGGATACGAACCCGTATGGAAAGATTGGGACAAAAGTTATAGTTAGTTTTTTTACATTTAAACATGAACGCAAATATGTCATGGCAGGTACTTGAAGAGAAAGATGTCTCGCCGAGCAGATGGTTTCCGATATTGCAACACAAAGTAAAACTACCCGACGGCACTGTCATCGATGACTACTTCTTCTCACCGATTGGAAATGTGGCCATGGTATTACCTCTCACCGCAGATGGAAATTTTATACTCGTTAAGCAATATAAACATGGTCTCCAGGACGTCTTTGTTGAGCTTCCCGGCGGGATGCAACAAAAAGGAAAGAGTATTGAGGCATCGGCAATCGCAGAACTTGAAGAAGAAACCGGAATCAAGGTTACATTAGACAAACTAATTCCCTTGGGGCAAATAGCCAATAACCCAACAAAGACCAACCAAATCACCTTCGGCTTTCTGGTGAAAGATGCTGAATTCAATTCAATTCAGCGTCTTGATGCAACCGAGCAGATTGAAGTGATAAACGTTTCGCCTTTAGAAACCCTCGAATTGATAAGAACCGGCAACATACGAACCTCTGACACTGTCGCCCTCATTTTTAAAGCTTATCTCGATCATCCTGAGATCTTCGTACAGAGCTCCCGGCGGAGCGGGCGGTAACAAAAACCCAGTTCTTCTGTAAGGTATAGTTAAACCCTAAGGAAACAACAATATCCGTCAGTATTCTGCTCAGACGATAGTCCATGCCCAGCGATTCCGTCAGTACGAATGTCCCTGCTGACTTAAGCAAAATACTGCCAGCCACCACGATACAAAAGCGGAGGAGCTGCGTGTCAATAGGGCCGTTGTTCGGACTCTTCGACCTAAACGTCCAGCTTCTGTTGATTGAGAAATTCACTAAAGCTCCTATAATTCCTCCAAAAGCGATAGAAAGGGTATAATGGATCCCAACCACTTCAGTAAAGAAGATCATCGCGAGGATATCGACTATGCCCCCCGTAAACGCCGAGAACTGGGCTTTAAGAAAAGTCACCACGCCTTTCTTACCCGTCATTTTGAATTTAACAGAGCAGCCTTCTCTGCCAAATCCCGTTTATCGCCCAACTTTAATAAAGCACGGGTATCAATTAAATTAATGACGAAAAGAGCCGCACACATCACCACGCCAAACCACTTCATTGATCCAACAAAAAGCACTTCTGAGATTAGCACCGCACAAATGATGAATCTTACTTCGGTAGGTCCAAACAATCCGGAGTCGATGGTATATTTATCAGTAATCTTATATCGAACTTGAGATATAATCATTGCCCAGCCATAAAAAGCAACGAAGAGAAACGCAACGATCTCAAACTCGTTTTTGATGTAGACCAAAAAGCCAAATCCCATCAGAATGGTGCTTATCCAATCCATTATGATGTCGAGTGAAAAACCATACCATTTCCTGGGGATATTTCGGTAATAGGCAATTCTGCCGTCGAGAGAATCTCCAAACCAATTGATGAAGAGACCGGCGATACCTACAAGAAGATAGGTCACATTAACGTAGGTCGCCATTAAAAATCCGCCCAGTACGAGCAGGCTCCCCACTAATCCAACTCCAGTCAAAATATCGGGCGTAACAAATTTCGGCATTCTTGCAACAAGCCAGCTGATCGCTTTCTGTTCAGCGCTTTTTAAAATATTTGTTCTTTTTCTGTCCTTAAATGTTCTTTTTCTATCCTCACTCTGCTTATCCAACGTCGCCATGGATAGTTGTTTTTCGTTCATAATGTAACCTTATATAATAAAAGGTGTGCAAAAGTAATAATAATAGACTCAATCTCAAGACATAGAGTAACTGATTAACCGAATGTCTGACTGAGAGCGAAGCCATGCGGTTTACAAAAGCATTTTTCCACACAGAGTGCTAGTTAAAGGCAAATAAAAATTCAGTAAACAATTTCATCAAGGGAGGGTTAATTAAGAACATTTAAATAACCTAATAAAAAAACATAAATCATGGCAACTACCTCTAAGTCAAAGAAAAAAAAACCAACAGGCGTAACAGGAAAAATGAAAGACTCTGAATTTCACAAATTCTTTATTGACGGTCTGAAGGATATTTACTGGGCAGAAAAACATCTTGTGAAAGCTCTTCCCAAAATGCAAAAAGCATCGACAAGCCCTGAACTGGCAGCAGCATTTGAAAAACACACTGCAGAAACAGAAGAGCATATTACCAAGGTAGAAGAAGTATTCGCTCTTCTTGAAGAAAAAGCATCTGCTAAAAAGTGTGATGCTATGGAAGGTCTTCTCGAAGAAGCGACCAGCATGATCGAAGATACCGAGGAAGGAACAATGGTGAGAGACGCCGGGTTAATCCTTGCAGCTCAAAAAGTTGAGCATTATGAAATTGCGACTTACGGCTCATTGAGAACCTTTGCAGAAAACATGGGACATACCGATGTTGTTAATTTGCTTTCAGAAATTCTTGAAAACGAAAAAGCTACTGACGTTGCTCTCACAGAGGTCGCAGAAGGATTCGTTAACGAGCAGGCAGCCGAAGAGTAATAAAAAAAACTACCACATATAACAAACGGGATATTTAATCCTGTTTGTTATATAATATAATCATTCAGAATCCTTTTTGCACTGTCCCCCCACCGTTTAACCAAGTCATTTAGACGTACCATCAGATCTTTATTATTCATCTGCTTCCCTTTTACCGGAGCCTTCAACGAATTTTTATCTACAATCTTGTCTGATACCAGCGTAGCAAACCAAGTCACATTCTCGTAAGGCAGAGCCACTCCCAGTATCATTCCAGGAAGCCCGCTAAATGATTCGGGTCCTCCGGAAACCGTAATCTCATCCGTATAAAACGCTACCACATAAATAGAATCAAGCATCAACCCATTAGCTCTGCGACATTGATAACCGGCAATCTCACGCGTTTCACCTGTTAATTTCCAGGTAATGGGTCTAATACTATCCCTTATCAGGAAGGTCTCCTCAAATACCTGCTTTTGAACAGCAGAGAATCCTGTTTTGAAATCAGTGAAAACCACATTAGGCTGGTTAGCGTTCGGGTCCCCATACATACTGTTTTGCGATGTAACCGTAATCGGGATTGGCGTATACAAGCTTCTATCAGCCGCAAAGATAAGATTACTCTTAACCGTCAGGAACTGCGGCTGAGTCTTCACGAACTGCTCGTAGTACTTAGACATATATGACTCATTCTCTTTGTCGATGCTTTTTTTGACCTTGGCATGCATGTTTATTTTTTTCTCGAACTCAATAACACCCTCACCAACAAACCTTGCATGTTGAGCTATACCAGAGACACAAGGCGCAAGAAACAGTACCAGTATTAAAATAAACCTATTCATCATTTCTTTACCCCTCCTCCCATTTTGTTAAAATCCCAGATAGCTGATATCATAAAATTGCGTTTAATGGTGTTAAACCTGTTTTCAATTACCATATTGTTGTTTGCGCTCCTATCAATCCCTTGATTTTGATTCAGCAGATCATTCCCGCGGAAGGCAAGGCGTAAAGCTTCCGATTTAAAGAACTTTTTCTCAATCCTCGCATCGATAATCATTCGCTCGAAGTCTTCGTTAAAAGATTGCGTTTTTTCTCTGAATTCATATCGTGAGCTGGAGCTTATCTGGAACTTCCCGGGAAGATATACGGCAAAGTCTGCAAACGAATTGAAGAGAAATCCGTTGTTGTCAACATCTGGCTGAAGCGACGATTCGTTCGTACTGTAGCCTGGCCTGAAAGACAACGAAAACTCATATTTCTTTTGCTTAAAGTGAGAGATGCGTAGGCCTCCCGAATAGTTATATGATTTCGTTTTATTTAAAATCGCGTTTACGTAATTGTAATACGTATTTCCAGAAACCCCAAGCTCTAAGCCAACATTCACATTCCCGATAACTTTCTGACCGTAATATGCACTTAGATTCATATTCGAAGGCTGCTTATCACTTAGATTGACCGCCTGATACACACTCTTTCCGGCAGAGTCTGTCGTGGTGTTTTGCACAATCTGGTTTGAAGTGAAAGAATAAGAGCTATAAAGATAAATGTACTGCTCGCTCATCACCTTATAGGAATTGTATGACAAATCAAACCTGCTCCGGTACGAAGGTTTTAAGTTGGGGTTTCCCACCACAATATTCAGGGGATCGTCATTCACTCGTATCGGCTGTATCTGACTAAGCGAAGGCTGTGAAGTGTTTCCGGAATAATTAAGCCTTAATGACCGCTGCTGAGAAAAACGATATTGATAAGTCGCCTGAGGGTTCCAGTTGATAAAGTTACGCGAATAGGTTTGTCCATCATAGATATCTTTCTGTCTAAAATCCACGGTACTTACTTTTGACCCGAAATTAAAAGTGGCTTTATCCTTTTTATAGTTAAGAATCGCCCCTCCCTGATGGTGTGTTTCGTCGACCTCAAAGTTGTTGCTGAAAACCGTATCAAGAAGATTGTATTGTCCTCCTGCAGACATATTATAGGATCTTCGGTCAGCTGAGCTAGCGCTTAAGGTGAGGCCATAATTCATTACCAGCGAAAAGACGGTACTGAGTGGCTCGGTGTAGGTTAGATTCGTCCGAAAAGACGAGTTCTTGCTATCATTCTGTTTAAGCTGATCAATGTTCTGGACGCTATCCTGACTCCCGTTCCTGTTAAAAAACTCATTCACCGAATTAAGGTATCCCGATGTTTCATTTTGGCGCAGATTCTGACTGGCAAGAACGGAAATAGTACGCCCTGCTTTCTTTAACTTTTTGGTATAAAGCGCACTGGCGAAAAACTGCTCTTCTTTACCCTCATTACTATTGCGCCGCACTCCCGTGTTCAGCAACGTATCAACTCCCCGATAACTTTCCGTTACATTAGCCTCCCGATTCTCCATCTCAGAAACTCCTCCATCCACAATCAATTTCAACGTGGTAGACGAATCAAGCTTAACCTCATAAGTGGCATCCACCTTCTGCCGGAAAGTGACGTTGGTGTAATCCCTCGCCGCGTTACTATTAATTATACCCGTTGGAAGGTTATTCTGCGTAATCGTACTTGAATTACCATCCACTTCAAGATGAGATATTTTGTAATTAGTATTAACCGAATGCTTGTCGCTGTTCCATTTGGTATCGTAATGCAGTCCCCCGTTCCTCGAAATAGGTATTCCCTGACCATTATAGTCTGACCTCTCACCCGATATATATATCCCACCATCTGCGCTCACCTGTGTACCGCTTCCATACTTACTGGCATCCTCCCAGCCCAAACTAACAGTCCCGTCGTTTCCTCCCAGACCGTAGGCAGCAAACTTTTTCTTTCCCTTAAATACGTTGATCATTGCCTGGCCACGATAGAAGTCGTCGTTGCCGCCCCCAGTCTCCACCTTTCCGAAATAGCCGCTTTTCTTATCCTCTTTCAATTTGATGTTGAGAGTTTTCGTCTTCTCACCATCATCTATACCCGTAAAAGTTGCCTGGTCGCTCTTCTTATCATACAGCTGTACTTTGTCGACCATGTCCGCACGGATATTTTTGGTAACCAGCGTCGGGTCATCTCCAAAGAACTCTTCTCCATCAACGAGCACTTTGTTAACCGTTTCACCTTGTGCTGTAATTTTCCCATCCTTATCAACCTGAATTCCGGGAAACTGCTTAAGCAAATCTTCCACCCGCGAATTAGGTTGAATCTCAAAGCTCCCTGCGTTAAATTCAGTGGTATCGCCTTTTATCTTTACCGCAGCCGCTTTCGCCTTTACGATCACCTCGGCCAGTAAATTAGCTTTTAAGATCATTTTCAAGGAACCTAAATCCTTCATCTCTTTTAGCGAATCGATCTGGATCTGCTCTACATAATCGGCATATCCCGGGTAAGTCAACAACAGAATAGCCTTCCCCGGTTTCAGTTTGTTCAGCTGAAACTCCCCACTGGCATTCGTACGACCGAAATCGATAAGAATAGAGTCCCTGGCAGCTATGACGCTTACCGAAACATTAACCATTTTGACATTAGAGGCGGTATCAATCACTGAGCCTTTCAGTGTGTGCCGCTGCTGACCGAAGAGAGATGTCGAAACAAATACACAAAAGATGATAAGGTAGGTTAATTTCATATAGGTTTAAAAGGTTAACAATGATAAAAATAAATATTGGTGTTCTTACACCATCTATTGTTAAATTTTGTTAACCTATAACCTACATTCTAACTTGATATCGAAAGACTTGGCGGAAAATATTCCACAAAACAATCAGCTAAAATGATCATCTATCTTGATTCCAATTTCATCAGCTAAAGCTTGTTCAACTTTACCTTCTTCCCAGATCCACCGCTTGATGGTATGCCGTTTGAGCTTACCAAGATCTTTCCCATCGAGGGAGACACTGAAAGAAGCTTCTGTATGCATTTTATGGTATACAGGGCTGATGAGATAGCGGCGTACCTCATCAGCCCTGATAATCTGTACCTCAAATGGTTCGTCAAAGTGCGAAATCATATCTTTATTCCTTAATATCAAGTTTTTGCAAGTCCTTTCTTGGAGGACCTGTCAGTACCTTGCCGTCTATATCAAAACGTCCGCCGTGGCAGGGGCAGTCCCAGCTTTTCTCCGTACCGTTCCATTTTACAATACAACCGGCATGCGTACACACCGGATCTAAAGCATGTATTCCCCCCCCACTGTCCTTGTAAACGGCGACCTTCTTGTCTTCATATTTTACAACCGTTCCTGAATCGGAAGCCAGCGAACTGACGGAGTCCAGCTTGGAAATCTTGACACGGTCGGCAATATAGCGATAGGCAACATCAGCGTTCTCTCTCACAAACTCCTTGAAACCGGCCACCGGCTTCAGCCGTGCAGGAGCAAACAAGTTACTGAAGGGGCTGTCGTTTTCCAGCAGGATATCTTTCAACAATAAACCTGAAAAGCTCCCCCAGGTAATGCCATTGCCACTAAAACCGGTCGCCGTATAAATGCCTTTGTCCGCAGAAGGCAATTCTCCAATATAGGGCAGTCCATCCGCAGATTCATAAAACTGGGCAGACCATCGATAATCTATAGATCTTACCCGGAAGTGTTTCTGGAGATACTGCTCCAACGCCGCAAATGATTCCGCCGGCTCGGAGTGTCCGGTTTTATGGTCTTCCCCTCCAAGGATAAGATATTTCTTCCCGCCCATCTCATGAGATCTGAAATAATGATAGGGGTCTTTCATGTCGTAAACCAGCTCGTCGGGGCAACCTTCTTCCAACTGGACAGCGAGCACATAACTCCGATAAGGAGCGCACCTCAGATGCAGGATGTTTATTCCGGGTGGGATATGAGTGGCATACACGATTTTCCTGGCACGTAAATTCAATCGTGTACATCGAAGCGTGTGGACCCCATCCTCAAGCTTAGTCTCTTCAACTTTATTATTCGCAATAAACAAACCTCCAGCAGCAATGAACGCATTGAAAAGACCATTAATATATTTTATCGGATCTATCTGAGCCTGATTCTTAAAAACAATGACAGACTGGTAACTCAAGGGTATTGGCAAATGATCTGCTTCCTCCACATCAACTCCGACGCGCTTCGAGGCGGCAAAAATTTCCTTCAAGCTCTGCGCTTCTGCCTCATCCTCCGCAAAAAGATATCCATCCCGGAAACTGAAATCGCAGTCTATCTTGTATTTCTTTACATTGTTATAGATCAATGCTATAGACTCCATTGTCGCTGCAGCGACAAGCCTGGCATTATCCAAACCAAAGTCCCTTTCGATAATATCATATGACGTATCCAGCATCGTATTTATATGCGATGTCGTGCCTCCTGTTGCACCGAATCCCGGATTCTTCGCCTCCGTAATAACGCAACGTAAACCAGCTTCCTGCAACAGCAGGGCGGTTGTCAATCCGGTGATACCTGCGCCTACAACAACGACATCAAAGAGTTCTGAGGTAACGCTTTCTTCTGAACTGGCAGTCGCTATGCGCTGAGCATTTTCCTGCCATAGGCTCCTTGTTTTAGCATCCCGCTGGTTGCTATTTTCTGGTGTCTTGTCTGATGTTATCATATCAATAGGGTTGTTTTCTATAAACACATAAGCCTCAATAAGTTTTTGAACAAATTACATCTTGTCCATCACTGCTTCGCAAAACGCTGCTCACTATAAACAAAGCGGCAGGTTCGTTTGTCTGTAGTCTACCTATAAACCACTTAATGAATAACATCAGACCTAAGATTTTTACCTGGCACATTCATGGCAGCTATCTTTTTTACCTCTCTCAGGGGAACTATGACATCTATATTCCTGTCAAGGAGGGAAAAACAGAAGGATATTATGGAAGAGGCGAAACGTTCCCCTTCGGAAACAATGTCCACGAAGTACACGTCGACGATATTCCTAAACTGGCCTTCGACTGTATTATCTTTCAGACCAATAAAAACTATCTCGAAGATCAGTACGAAGTCCTGACGCCTGAGCAGCGTGCGCTTCCGAAAATATACATTGAACACGACCCTCCCCGGCAGCATCCTACCGACACCAGGCACGTCGTCAACGATCCGGATATCCTGCTCGTGCATGTTACGCACTTCAATCGCCTGATGTGGGACAATAACAATACGAGAACCCGGGTGATTGAACATGGAGTAACCGTTCCCGACATTCCCTACACCGGAGAAATTAACAAAGGAATCGTTGTTATAAACAACTTGCCAAGCAGGGGTCGTCTCCTTGGACTCGATATTTTCCTTGAAGTCCGCAAGCATGTTCCTCTTGACCTGATCGGGATGAACACAGGGGAACTGGGTCTGGGCGAAGTACTTCACCCCCAATTACCCGAATTCATCAGCAGATACAGATTCTTCTTCAATCCGATACGCTACACCAGCCACGGTCTGGCGGTCTGCGAAGCCATGATGCTGGGCCTTCCGATAGTTGGCATGGCGACTACTGAACTCCCGACTGTAATCACCAATAACGTCAACGGCTTTATTCACACCGATATTGACAAATTGGTCGAGAAGATGCAGCAGCTCCTTCAGAATAGAGAACACGCTGCAAGTCTTGGCGTTGAAGGTAGAAAAACGGCCCTGAGCCGCTATAATATCGAAAGGTTCACACAAGATTGGGAGCAAACGATACGGGATGTTATACAAACGAAAACGGTATAACCGACATGCGAAATAAGGCTGTATTTATGGATAAAGACGGCACCCTCATTGTCGACGTGCCATTCAATGTTAATCCGGATCTCATTCGTCTCCAGGATCACGCTATAGAGGGTCTGAAGCGAATGAAGCAACTTGGCTACGAGCTGATCCTGATATCCAATCAATCCGGTGTTGCCCGCGGGTATTTTGAAGAATCAGCCCTCAGACAAGTGGAGCAAAAGATCAGGGAACTTTTAGCCGAACATGATTTTACGCTAGACGCATTCTACTATTGCCCGCATCACCCCCAGGGTAGTGTAGAGCGCTATGCAATAGACTGCCCTTCAAGAAAGCCACAGCCGGGAATGATCTTAAAGGCTGCTCAAGACCGTGAAATAGATCTCGCCAAATCGTGGATGATCGGTGATATCCTGCACGACATTGAGGCCGGGAACCGTGCGGGCTGTCGCACCATTTTAATTGATAATGGAAACGAAACCGAATGGATGATGAATGACTTTAACCATGCCGATTTTACCGTCAGAACGATCAATGATGCCGCAACTAAAATATAACAACATACTCTGTATTCGCCCCGATAACCTTGGCGATCTGCTGATGAGCTCTCCCGCTATCAGGGCGCTTAAAGAAACCTTCCAGGCAAAGATCACAGTATTAACCTCCTCAATGGCCGCTGGAGCTGCTCATTTGATCCCGGAAATAGACGATGTTATGGTGTGCGACTTTCCCTGGGTGAAAACCAGCACCCCGGATGAGAGTGGCTTCCTGAACCTCATTCCCCTTCTCCGGGAACGCAATTTCGATCTCGCTGTAGTATTCACGGTCTATAGTCAAAACCCTCTTCCGGCAGTAATGCTCGCCTACCTTTCAGGCATCCCCGCGAGGCTGGCCTACTGCAGGGAAAATCCCTATGAGTTACTTACGCACTGGGTGCCCGACGAGGAACCTTATACCCGCATAAAGCACCAGGTCAGGCGAGATCTCGATCTGGTTGCTGAACTAGGAGCATCTTCCGAAAATGAACTGCTCACTATCAGGGAAGACCAGTACGCTCAAAAAGAAGCGCTAAAAAAGACACATCAGGCAGGGGTTGATACAAAGCGACCCTGGCTAATATTGCATGCAGGTGTGAGCGAGCAAAAAAGAGCTTATCCCCATAACTTATGGATAGAGACTGCAAAAACCCTTATCAACAAGCTGAACTATCAGGTCCTTTTTACTGGAAGTGCCGGTGAGAAAGCGCTGACAGATCAGCTGGCAGCCGAGACCGGCAAAAGTTCTTTTTCCCTGGGCGGATGCTTCACTCTCAACGAGTTCGGCGAACTGATACGGAAGTCCCGCCTGGTAATATCTGTAAATACAGGTACCGTTCACCTTGCAGCAGCAGCAAACACCCCCGTGATTGTACTTTATGCCTTGACTAACCCTCAGCATGCTCCCTGGAAAGCCCTGGGACAAATCCTGCCGTTTAGTCCGCCCGCTAATCTCGAAAGCAAAAATGAGATAGTAAAATATGTTTGTTCGGAATTACTTCCCAGGAACAAGATCGTTTCACCTGCTGACATTATTGAAGTCACTGAACTTATTCTGAACGGAGGTGCTCAGATTATCAAAGAAATTCCCGATCAACTGATCCTCTAACCCCCCGAACGATTCGATCGGAGAATACCACTAGAAGTCCGTATCCTGACGAATAGCTTTCTTTAAAAACTTCTTCAAATAAAACTGTGCGAGACCAAAATCCGGGTTTGCTGTCCAATCAATCACATAGTGGATTTCTCTGTTCAGAGGAGCCCAACGGTCCGGTTCACCGTCCATGCTAATAACTATACTTGGAGTTTTCATAGCCGATGCTATATGCGAAACGCCGGTACAGTTCGATATCAGCAAATAGGTTTCCCTGATTAGCAGCGCTACAGCCCCCAGGCTAGTTTTACCCGCAGCAATAAGAGGCGTATACTTCATTTGTCGCCTTACGTCTTCCACGATCTCAAGCTCGTCTTTCGTACCTGTAAGCACCACATCAAGGCCCTGCTCCGCACAATAATCAGCCATTTCCGCGAAATAGGCAGTCGGCCATTGTCGCCATGATCCGCGTGATCCGGGATGAATGCACACATAAGTTCCCGGCTCCAGATCACCCAGACCTGCCGCAAGCAGGTCCTCGCCGTCCTTTGGCCTTAACGGAAATTCCAGATCCGTTCCTTTGGAAGGTATCCCAAGATATTCCATCAAAGCGATATGCCTTTCAATCTCCGAGCCGAAGTTAGGGTATGGTAAAAACAGACCGTTATCCGGATAATAATGACCATCCATATAAAAGCCGGCTGTATACTTCGCGTTAAAAAGCTCGACCATGGGATTGACTACAGAGCCATTGCCCTGCATCTGAAGGGCAAGATCGAAGTTGGCAGACTGTACAGTGCTCAGAAAAGCAGTGAAGGCCTCCGCGTCAAGCCCTTGCTCAGGCAATCCGTGGTATCCCGGAAAGTGAATAAAATCATCAAAATACTGAGGGAAGCGATCTACCAGAGAAGCCGCCCATGGCAAACCGGCGAGGGTGATTTCAGCATCGGGGTAGGCAGACCTCAATGCCCTGATCGCAGGTATCGCACACAGCATATCCCCTAACTGCAGGGCCCTGAATACAATGATCTTCTTAATATCTTCTGTTGGTTTAAACATATCTATATAAATAATACCCGATATTTCCAGGCGCCGTAGAGCTGCCAATAAACAGAAAGAAATGGGATAAGTGCTGAAGTTGCCAGCATCTCGCTGACGTGTTTTAAGGAGCGCGAGGTATTTCGAAGCCGACGGACGCTAAACTCAGCTACGAGCAGCAGCCAGCAACCAAAGCCAGCGGCTACCGAAAAGGCACTTCCTGCAAGCAGCCCATAAATTCCCGCAATAAAGAAAAGTATCATCGCATAATAATTCCATGGCGCCCGCGACCCTATCCGTTTGTCATAAAAATCAGGGAACTTCTTATACAATAAAGCGTCGTACATTCCCTTACGTTGCTCATATATGCTGACACCCCACTGCGCGGACCTGACGGGATGCACAACTATGGCGGTATCCAACTTCCGCAAAGGAATCGCCTCCCGAATCACCCGGAACTGGAAATCGCTGTCCTCCCTCCAGGCCTGAGCAAAACGTTCGTCAAAGCCGCCTGTCTGCAACAAAACAGCCCTGCTGCAGGCACAGTTCGCCGTTATAAACTCTGCTGTCTCCAAATGAGAAGTGTTAAGCTCGAAATCTGTAGGAACCTCCGGTAAAGGAACAATTACCTTACCGCTTAGTACCAATTGATCTTCGTATCTGTATGCCTCAGCAAAAGATTCAAGCCAACGGGCATCAGGAATACAATCGTCGTCAGTAAAGGCTATCAGCCTTCCCTTCGCATGTTGCCATCCTCTGTTTCTAGCCGCCGCCGGGCCTTTCCTTTCTTCAAGATGATGGAACGATACGTTCTGTCCCGAGGTTTCTTTCCAGATTTGCACGGCCTCCCGGGTTTTCATGTCCGGACCGTCGCTCACTACGATGACTTCATAGTTCGCCTCTTCGAGTGTCTGATCGGTCAACGCTTGCAGACACCTCATCAGTAACTCAGTCCGCTTATAGGTCGGAATCACAACAGAGATGTCAGGTTTCATTTCTTTTCAATTAAATATGACCCAATAATCAATGCATCGAATGGAGAAGTCCAGAAACACTCCACAGCATCCCTTGGGGATGAAACGATCGGTTTCCCCAATGTATTGAAGGAAGTATTTACCAGTATCGGCACGCCGGTCTTCCTTTTAAAGGCCTTTAGAAGCCTATAGTATTCCGGATGTTGCTCCGCATTGATCGTCTGTATCCTTGCAGTACCGTCGGTATGACGGACCGCGGGAATTTTGTCTGCCTTATCTGCCTTAACATCATAGATGAACAGCATAAACGGAGAATATTCAGCGCCTTCGAACCATTCTCCTGCATCTTCCTCCAGCACGACCGGTGCAACGGGACGGAAATCTTCCCGGTCCTTGACTTCATTGAGGCGCGACTGCATAGTTGGGCTGATTGGTGAAGCTAGGATCGAACGACTACCCAAAGCACGCGGACCAAATTCCATTCTTCCCTGATACCATCCGATGATCTTATCCTGCGCAAGTATCTCCGCGGTTTCTTCAGCGATATCGGCCATCTTCCGGTAAGGCACCTTTGCCCATTTAAGAAAATGCTCAATTTCCGCATCCGAATAACCGGGGCCCCAATACACATGGTTCATTACAAAATCTTTTTGCTGGCTGTTTCGCTCTCTCACGTCAACCCATTCCGCAGCGCCTAAGGCCGTTCCAGAATCGCCGGCTGCCGGTTGCACCCAGACATTTCTGAAGGGACCTTTATCCCGAATTCTGGCGTTTAATACGCAATTTAGGGCAACTCCACCCGCCAGGCAAAGGTTCTCTTCTTTCGTTTCACGATACAACCAATCCGTTAGTTCGAGTACGGTCTCTTCCAATACATACTGGAGTGAGTGGGCTATATTGAAATGATGAGAAGTGAATTCTTCGTGTCTTAATCGTGTCGGACCAAAGCGCTCCTCCAGACGCTCGTTCTGTATGATATACTGTCCTCCATCACTTATACTGATCATTTCCCTGAAGTCCTTTACAAATTCAGGCTTCCCATAAGAGGCAAGTGCCATCACTTTGTACTCGTCGGATGAATGTAAGAAGCCCAGATAAGTAGTAAGCCGCTCATAAAGAAGGCCAAGGGAGTGCGGCATCTTCACCTCGCCAATGCGATGTATACGATTGCCGGCACCTATATTATAGGTTGTAGTCGCAAGCTCTCCTCTGCCATCGAGTGTCATGACCGCAGCATTGGTAAATGGCGAAGGCAGAAAGGCACTTGCAGCATGCGACACGTGATGCTCCACAAAATGCCACTTAAAATCATTTAATGTCGTCCCTTTAAACCTTTTCTGCAGATGATGCGGATAACCATCTATCAGCTGGGAGGGTGCATTCAAAATCGACGTGATAAGCAAGGGATCCCATGGATTCAGCCAATCAGAATGATATTGCACCGCCGGATCAAAAGGAATTTCTATAGTAGGTTTTTTTGCATAGTGTTCAGGTACCAATAGATTTGGATCAAAGGAGTAAGCAATATGGTCGACCTCACTCAAATGAATATCTGCTACCTTCAAACAGTAATCAATGGCATGGAAAGGAAGTTCCCAGGTTGAAAACGGCACCGGTCTCTTACCATGTTTAATATGTGTGAAACGCTCATCTTCTGCCGCAGCCAACAACTGGCCATCTTTGATAATGCAGGCCGCGGAGTCGTGAAATACGGCGTTAATACCTAATACATACATAGATTTATAAAAGCAAAGCGTTGGTTTGATGCACGAATGCAAGGAGGATGATAAGGCTTAAACAAGCCGGAGCCTGTCAATGACTAACAGGCTCTGGCTAATTACAATTAGTCGTGTCCTTCAGTCTTTACAATCTTGTTGTAAATTCCCAATAAGAGAAAAGGCGCAGCCCATTGGCCTACAAATAATGCTGTATGCTTCTTGTTCAAGCATTTTAGTGTCAGGGATACTCCCATAGAAGCAAGGGCAGCCCACAAAAACACGTCTGACGGAATCTTCGCTGTCTGTTCCTCGATTACCCTAGCTACGGGTCCTTCTTTGTGTGTTGGATTTACGTTTTCTAACATGGCATGTTTTATTTAGATGTAAAGAACTAACAGTAGATCAGACCTTTTGTTGAAATTTTATTTACTTTCCTGTTTCGCTATGCGGAGCATCTACAGGCTTCGACTCCGGGGAACCCTTCTGCCGCAGATATATGGTAAATATCACGATCGACGCCACAGATAAAAACTCACTCTGCCAGTTCTGAAAGGTCTCGAACCAAAAAACAGGTTCCGAGAGATACGAAATCATGTCAATTTTTTCCCTGCCATCCAGGGCTTGTTCAACATTGAATTCCTGCCAGCTACCATAAAAGTGTAAAGCCCAGCTTACAAAAAACAAAGCAGAGAAAGTGATCGATAATGAATTACTGTAAAGCTTTAATATCCAGCCTCCTCTTCTTACGGGCCAGGGGGCATCAGCAGATGGCATGGGTTCCCTGTCGACCTCTTCCTTTCCTTCTAGCCGCTTTGACTCTGCAGAGCCCTGCTGCCGCAAACCTACTGTCAGGACAACGTAGAGCGCCATCTGCAGAAACTCACTTTGAAAGTTTTCAAAGGTTGCCGAAAAAAAGTGCCCCGATCTGACGTACGCGGATAGCAAGATCGTCCTGGCACCCGCGTTCGCGAGATCTTCGTTGTGCTGGTTCCAGCCTGTCCAGATCTGTGCTAGCCAGGTAACAACAAACAACGACAGGAAAACTATCGATAAGCTGTTCCTGTATAGGAAAGTGGTTTGTTCCATAGCAAACTTCTATTGCAGCAAGTACCTAAAAGATATAATCGGGGTTCTCCCGGGAGAACTTAAGAACGCTAATTCCTAAAGGAGGTACCGAGATAGATAGTGAATGCGTAAACCCACTTACTGACACCGGAAACGCTTCCAGCTCACCCTCATTAAGCACATCACTGCCCCCATATTTCAGATTGTCTGAATTCAATATCTCTTCATAAAATCCAGGAACATGCACCCCCAGCCTATAATTATGACGCACCTCCGGAGTGAAATTGGCAACAAACAAAAGCTCATCACCAGCCCTCTCCCCTTTTCGTATCCAGCTCAGAATGCTGCGGTCTGCATCACAACAGTCGATCCAGCAAAAACCGTCCGAACTAAAATCCAACTGATGCATCGCCGGGGTTTTATACAGTTCGTTAAGATCTTTAAGCAAAAGCTGGATCCCCCTATTCAGGGGTTGATGATTTTCATGCCAGTCCAGGCTGTAATCATGCTGCCACTCATGCGCCTGCGCGAACTCGCCTCCCATGAAGATCAGCTTCGCGCCCGGATGTCCGTACATATAAGCATATAACAGCCGGAGATTAGCCGCCTTCTGCCAGGCATCCCCTGGCATCTTATTGATCAACGAAGCTTTACCATGAACTACCTCATCGTGAGACAGGGGTAAACAAAACTTTTCAGAAAAGGCATACACCAGGCTAAAAGTCAGCTGGCCATGATGGTATCGGCGATAAACCGGCTCCTTCTGAAAATAATTCAAAGAATCGTGCATCCAGCCCATCATCCACTTCATGTCGAAACCCAAACCGCCTTGCTGTACCGGCTGAGTCACCCCCGGCCAGGAGGTAGACTCTTCAGCAATGGTAAGCACGTCAGGAAAGAAACTATGCACAGCCTCATTAAACTCCTGAAGGAAACTAATCGCCTCCAGGTTCTCTCTTCCCCCGTAAATATTGGGTATCCATTCCCCCTCATTCCTGGAATAGTCAAGATACAGCATAGAGGCCACAGCATCCACACGCAGTCCGTCAATATGAAACTTATCCAGCCAGTAGAAGGCGTTGGATATTAAAAATTCCCTTACTTCATTGCGCTCCAGATTGAATATATTACTCTTCCAATCCGGATGGAAGCCTTTTCGCGGATCAGCATATTCATACAGAGGCGTTCCGTCAAAGTACCCCAGACCGTGTTCATCCACCGGAAAGTGAGACGGTACCCAATCCAGGATTACACCGATACCCGCAAGATGCAATTGATCAACCAGATACATGAAGTCTTCCGGCGTCCCGAACCGGCTTGAGGGGGCAAAATAACCCGTAAGCTGGTATCCCCAGGAGCCAAAGAAGGGATGTTCCATCACGGGCATAAACTCGACGTGAGTGAAACCCATATATACGCAATACTCGGGAAGCTGCCCGGCAATTTCCCGGTAGGTAAGAAAGCTTCCATCCTCCCCGTTCTTTCTCCAGGAACCTATATGCAACTCATACACCGAGATTGGCTTCTTCAAAGGATTCTCCCGTTGTCTCGATTGCATCCATTCAGTATCATTCCAGCTATATTTACAATCCCAAACCACAGAAGCAGTCTGAGGTGGTGTTTCCCAATGAAAGGCATACGGATCGCCCTTTTCTACACTATAGCCGTTAGGTCCTTCTATGTAATACTTGAAATATTCGGCATGTCCCACATCAGGAATAAACACCTCCCAAATGCCTGATTCATCCCATCGCACCTGCATAGGATGATCCCCGCTGTTCCAGGAATTAAAGTTTCCTACTACTGAAACATAACGCGCATTAGGCGCCCACACAGCGAAATATGCCCCCCATCTCCCCTGATGATTCACACGGTGTGCTCCAAGCTTATTGTACAGATGGTAGTGCTTACCTGCCTTGAAGAGCGCTATATCGAAATCGGTAAACAAAGAAAATTCTTGGTTCGCGAGATTACCTGACATGTTCATTCTGATTAATTTTAGGTTGGTGAGCACGGTAACTATTCATAATTGACTTTATAGCGCGCATCGGTACCAGCACCCACTCCGGCCGGTTATTTAGTTCGTAATTCAGTTCATAAATGGCTTTTTGCAGAAGGAAGGTTTGCAATAGTATCCCCAGATCCTCTTTTTCCTTAGGAATAAACCGGGCACCTTTCACGCGCTCCAGGTAAGCCTGCATAAAGAAGCCGCTCATATAATGATACCATTGCTCGGCATAAGGAAGCAGTTTATTGATATCTTCCTCCCTGATCAGATTGTCCAGGAACAAACTTCCATAAGCGGCGTAGCGAAGTGACTCGATCATGCCCGCAACATCTCTGAGCGGTGAGTATTTCAGCCGACGTTCACTGTAGCTTTTTGCAGGTTCGCCTTCAAAGTCGAGAATGATAAAGTCCTTGCCGGTGAACAGCACCTGGCCCAGGTGGTAATCGCCGTGGATTCTGATCTTGGTCACGTCAATCTTCCTGCTGTATATCAGTTTAAGAACCGAAAGGATTTCTTCTTTCATTCCAAGCAGCTCAGAAGCCTCCTGCCTGTATTTCTCAGGCAGTTTTTTCAAGTTCTTCTGCAAGCTCTGGAAGGTTACTCTCACCAGCGATTGCAGCGACGAGAAGAGCGACCGCTGGTAATGCAGTGAATAGTCCTCGGACTTAAAGGCCTCCAGTTTTTCGCCTGACGCAAGCGAAAGGTGCATTTCAGCCGTACGAATGCCTAGCAAACGTACGTTATCAGATACAAGTCCATCTAATAACGCTTTGATATCCTCAGGAACCTCTTCGTAGACCGCCGGATTCAGTAAATTACCTTTTACTTCTTTGGTAAGGGTTCCAAGATTCTGGTTAGACAGAATATTGTCATTAAAGTCGTTTAGTCTGTCAAGCATATAAGCCCATCCATCACTGTTGCTTTGTACCATTTCCTGCATCATGGCCAAAACCATATTACCTTTTTTGAACTTCCATTCTACCGAACCGATAAAGGCAGGAATATGCTTGAATTTGGCATGTTTGGTGAGATAGTGCGTCACCTCCATATCGGCATTTATGGCCAGGTCCACCTTTCGGTAAAACTTCAGGAAATAACAATTGTCGTATGTCAGTGAGGTGTTACTTTGTTCCGCCGATAACACTCGGGGCTTTATTTTATCGTGTTCTGATACGTACTTCTTCAAATCGCGGTTGCTGCTAAAAGTAAGTTCTCCATTTTTGAGCGTAACGTCCTGATTGTTAGCCATGCGCCTGATCAGGGCATCCTGAAGATCGAAACCGTACAATGCATCGTACAAAACGGCATCTTCAGCACCTACACGAATAGCGGAAATCACCGACTGAGGACAGCTTTCCTGGATCTTGTAAGAGAACTGTCCCTTACCTAAAGTAACCGGCAGTTGGTACAAATCCGGCAGACCGTTCTGATAAGAAACTTCTATGAGCAGGAAAATCGCCGAGTTCTCCGCCAGCGGAACTGTCGCATGGTCGATGATCTCGATCCGCTCAACTCCCCGACCCTTGCCCCCGAACCAACGCATGCGCATCATATAGTCGGGCAAAACCTTCGACTCAAGAAACTCCAGGTTCTGCTGCTCTGTAAGCTCTTTCCACTTTCCAATTTGCAGCATTTCAGACGGCCTGGTATTGACTAACTCGACGCGCTCATCCTGTAAAACAAAGCATTGACAAGAATGCGGACTGAGCATAAAAACGTAAGGCTGTTCCAGCTTCACGACCGGAAAACGGTTGTGGCTAAACACTTCCATAGGCACATACCCTGCATAGTCATCGAGGTCAAGTTCGGCAGACTGGATAAAACGAGACAAGTTTGCCACCACCAGTATCTTCTGATCTTCGTAACAACGCGTGAAAGCCAGTACCTTCGAGTTTTCAGAATGGATGAACTTCATATCCCCCCGGCTCAGCGCTTTATACTTCTTTCGCATACTGATCACGCGCTTTGTCCACCATAACAGGGAGGATGTGTTGGTGCGCTGAAGCTCTACATTCACAGATGAATAGTGATATTGCGGATCCAGGATCATCGGCAGGTAAAGCTGCTGTGGATTAGCTTTGGAGAAGCCACCATTCCTGTCAGCATCCCATTGCATAGGAGTGCGCACACCGTCACGATCGCCCAGGTAAAAATTATCACCCATCCCGATCTCATCACCATAATACAGCACCGGTGTTCCTGGAAGCGTAAACAGCAGTGAATTTAGCAGCTCTATCTTGTTACGGTTATTCTCTAGCAAGGGTGCCAAACGATGCCGGATACCCAGGTTGATCCGTGCCTTTGGATCCTTAACATAGGTTTTATACATATAATCCCTTTCTTCATCCGTAACCATTTCCAGCGTGAGCTCATCGTGGTTTCTCAGAAAAATAGCCCATTGACACGTTTCCGGAATCTCGGGGGTCTGATCAAAAATATCCGTTATGGGGTAGCGGTCTTCCATCTGTACCGACATGAACATACGCGGCATTACAGGGAAGTGGTAGTTCATCTGACATTCATCGCCATCTCCGAAATAAGAGGCCGAATCCTCCGGCCACATATTCGCTTCCGCAAGCAACAGCGTACCCGGATAACGCTCATCCACGTAACTTCGCAGCTTCTTAAGAAAAACGTGGGTCTCGGGAAGATTTTCACAGTTCGTTCCGTCCCGCTCGAAAAGGTAAGGCACCGCATCTAGCCTGAAACCATCCACCCCCATTTTACACCAATAATCCATCATCTTGAACACCTCTTCCTGCACGGCCGGATTATCATAGTTTAGATCCGGCTGATGGAAGAAAAAGCGATGCCAGTAATATTGCTTTGCTACCGGATCCCATGACCAGTTGGAGGCCTCAAAATCCTGAAATATAATCCTGGCGTCTTTGTATTGGGTCGGATCGTCTGTCCACACATAATAGTCTCTGTGTGCAGAGCCTTTCGGAGCCTTACGAGCCCGCTTAAACCAGGGATGCTGGTCAGATGTATGATTGATAACCAATTCGGTTATCACTTTCAGATCACGCTTATGAGCCTCTTTCAAGAACAACTTGAACTCCTTTATCGTGCCGTAAGACGGATTAATATTATAATAATCAGCAATATCATAACCATCGTCACGGAGCGGCGATGGATAGAATGGCAGGAGCCAGATAGCGGTCACTCCGAGATCCTGAAGATAATCGAGCTTCTGCATTAGCCCCTGAAAATCTCCTATCCCGTCAGAATTGCCGTCGGCGAAAGCTTTAATGTGTAGTTCGTATATCACTGCGTCCTTGTACCAATGCAGCTTATCATCCAGTTTTGTTGTCTTGTCGGGCATGTTTTTAAGGTTAGATGTTAGGTTCGATAGTGAAGATGTGTGCAGGCATTTCAAAAGGATTCAGCTGAACATAGTTCCATTCATCCTGCCATATATAGGTACTTCCACTCAGGAGGTCTTTCAGTTTGTATGACTGACCTGGTTCTATTCCCAGCTCCCCCAGCGGCAAGCGGACGTGGGCACCCTGGAGATGATGAACGTCGAGGTTTACCACCACCGCGATCCGGTTGTTTGTATCCGGGTCATTCTTGACGTAACACAGGATCTGATCGCTGGTGGTTTCTGCAAAGGTGACATTCCAGGTAGTATGTAAAGCCTTGTTCTGTTGCCTGATTCTGTTAACCCGGACAATGATCTCTTTGATGCGGGTATATTTACTCCAATCCCAATGCTTCAGCTCGTACTTCTCATTGTTGGTATATTCTTCCTTTCCGGGATGCGGATCGTTGATGCCGAACTCATAAACCGGACCGTATATTCCATAACTGGAAGACAAGGTCGCCGCCAGTATAAGACGCATGATGTGCGCGTTTTCCCCTCCCGATGAGAGCGCCGGCGGAAGGATATCCGGAGTATTGGGCCAAAAATTCGGACGGAAGAAATAGCGCATGGGTGATCTTGTAAGCTCGTTCATGTATTCCTCAATCTCTGCCTTCGTGTTTCTCCACGTGAAATAGGTGTACGACTGGTTGAAACCAACCTTACCGAGCCGCTCCATCAGGCGCGGACGCGTAAAGGCTTCGGCGAGGAAGATGATCTCCGGATGCGCCAATCGAACCTCCCGGATCATCCATTCCCAGAACGGAAAGGCCTTGGTATGCGGATTGTCGATCCTGAAGATCGTAACACCCTTATCTATCCAGTAGTCGATAACGCTTTTCAACTCCAGCCACAGGTTCTCCCAATCTTCCGTTTCGAAATTAATCGGCAATATATCTTCGTACTTCTTAGGCGGGTTCTCCGCATATTGAACGGAACCATCAGGCCGCCATTTAAACCATTGAGGGTGCTCCTGGACGTAGGGGTGGTCGGGCGCACATTGGTAGGCGATATCCATAGCGATCTCAATGTTCTGGCCTTTCGCCTCCTGAATAAGTTCTTTGAAATCCTCCAGCGTACCCAGCTCCGGATGGATATCCTTATGTCCTCCGGTCCGGTTGCCTATCGCCCAGGGGGAACCCGGGTCTCCTTCAACAGGCGAGAGTGAATTGTTCTTCCCCTTACGGTTCTTCTCCCCAATAGGATGTATCGGCGGGAAATATAACACGTCGAATCCCATCCGGGCTACGCGCGGAAGCAGGCGCTTTACATCGCTGAATGTTCCGTGCGCATTTTCAGCCGTCGCTGCAGAACGCGGAAACAACTCATACCATGTGCTGTACGCTGCCCTCTTCCGCTCTGTTTCAATTATAAGCTCAGAAGATACAGTTATAAGATCCTTGTCTTTATACTGCCGTATCGTTTGATAGACGTCGTCCCGCAGGGCAAGCATAACCGCCTCCTCTGTATTGTCCGTTTTTTTAAGTGTCGAAATCCATGAGTTTAGAAGCTTTTTATGGCCTGATGTTGATTTACTCAGCGCCTGTGCCAGCAAATCTGCACCAATGAGAAGTTCGACTTTAAGGTCCTGACCGGCTTCGTACTTCTTTTTCAAGCCCTTTCGCCACGTAGCATAATGATCCACCCACCCCTGAACGACGAAACTGTATTTTCCGATCTTTTCAGTTTTTATCCGGTAACTCCAGCGATCATTAAAAGAAGGATCCATATCATGCTCCCGCCATTCTCCGGTATCCGGGTACTGAACGAGAACGCTAGCATCGATTTCATCATGCCCATCACTAAATACGTCAGCAGAGATTATCACAAATTCACCTTCTGCTGATTTCGCCGGGTAACGCCCCTCTTCAACCATCGGAGATACGTTACTGATGACAACCCTATTTCTACCATTCAAATCAATCATGCAATTTGTTGTTACGTTAAATCATTACAAAACAGTTTAATCTTGAGCAATGGAAAACGTCCCGAATGAAACTGAATCTTCGCAGTAACAGTTAAGAATATGTCTTCATTTAGGCGTGTTGACTACAACAACGTATTTAAATTGAATGTTTGACGTGAGTGGGAATTGTTCGGGGATTACAGGAGGTCTCAGAAGGGCGTGACCGATAATCCCAGGAGCATTACCGCTGGCCATCGGAATGGATAACTACACCTGCCTCAACAGCAAGTTAATTATTTATGAGTCAATTGCTAAGAAAACTGAAAAGTTCAATATGGCACAGTTTTAGATACAATTCTATCATCTACTCATGCTAAAATCTACTGCTATGAAACAATTTCTCGTTCCAATCTCAGCAATCGTATTCGTCGCACTCATTTCTTTGAGCGCTTCAGGAAGTCGCGTATTGGTTAGTCAATCCAATGTGGCTCTCGACACCATAGACACGATGGTCAATCCTGTCCCCACACCGGCTCCGCAACCCCTTCCAAGCGATTCGACACCGAGTCCGCAGCCGGCTCCAACTCCGTTAGACCCGAGACCGGCTGAACCGGTTCCGCAACCCAGTCCACCCGCAACTCCAAAAACCCCGGCTGATCCGAGACCGTAGCCTTAATAGCCTGATAACAGATCTGAATTAAGGTAAAATGCTGCTAGACAGCTGGTAGTTGACTTAACGTTTAGAAGAAAACAACACCCGCTTCCCTGGTTGGCAATGCACTTTACTTTCATCTTCTTTCGGCCGTTGCTTTGTGGTTATCTTCGTTGTCATTGTTATTTTCTCTTTCCTTCGTTCCTGATCCCGCAGCAGCCTGTTGCCTTCGTAACACATGTTATTAATGGACGATCCCCTTGTTTGCTGCGCCTCATTGAGTGCCATATTCACAGGACTCGCAGGGTATTCTCCCGGTTCTTCCGCGTGGAAAGCAGCAATGATAGCGCAGGGACTGAACTCCTTGCTATTCAGCAATACATAGCCCTCTTCCATCCGGGTTTCGCTATAGGCCATCAGCGATACGCTGAGCATCAGCAGCTGATCGGCTTCCGGCCGGGTTTCAAAGCGGATCTCCCGGGCTTCCAGCTTGGCCTGCCAGCGGAACTCCAGATCTTTCACTTCCAGATATTCATAGTACTCCTTCCGGAAATTAAAGCCAATCAGGCTGAAACGGAGCCTGTACTTAGTCGCTGGTTTGCTGATGCTGAGCGGCACCTTCAGGTCTTTTTTCGCATCCAATGCCCCCATGAACACGCTGAGGCGACCCTCTTCATCCCGCTCCACCCTCTGACTGACCTGCAGCACATCGCTCAGCCGGCTCTTCATATTGAAGTCCATCCCGATGAGGCTCTCCAGATCCGCATCATGCAGGTCGCGCTGACCGACGCTTCCTGTGAGGCTGCCCCGAATCCCCCGGTACACCAGCTGTGTGCTGCGGCTCACTGCCTCGCCGTCCCGGTGCACATAGGCCGGCTCGAAGGCCTGACGGATCACTGCCGCCGTGGTACTGGAAAGACCGAACTCGGTGGAGGCCCGGATGCTTGCACTGGTCTGCTCGAATTTGCGGGGTTTCCCCTGGATGATGTTCATATCGCGGTAACCGCGATATATAACGGAACCTGCTGTTCCGCGTATGATTCCTTTCTTGTCTACTTTTGCCATGACCTTATTTGATTTTTAGAACAAGGTAATCCGGCGGAAAGCAGGTGACGATTTTTTCGCCAAAATCGACAAAATTTTATGGATTTTTTAAAATAACGTACCTCAAAAGCAGTCAAGCCTCGCTTCTACGGAGCTTAGTACTTCTTTATATGGGAAGCTGGATATCAAGATAAAAAACAGTGATAAGTCCGACTTCGAGCTTCTCAGGTCGGACTTATCGCGGTACGATGAGTGCTGATTATCGGCTGCATATAACAGCGACTTTATAGGACCCGGAGAAGTGCTGTACCGAAGACTGACGACAGCACTCTATTAAAACGAAAAAGAGGCCAATCATTTCTTCAATGATGTAGCCTCTTTTTCGTTTTATAGAACCAGAACAAACGCTAGTTATATCCTGGATTTTGTCCGAACTCTGCTCCGTTCAGCAGTGTATTCAGCTCCTCTTGTCTGATTGGACGCAGGATATGGAAATTTTGGACCTGTGTGATATCCGGATTTTTAGCTTTGATATAAGCTGCAAACGCTGACCCATCAGTGCCGCTTCCAAGCATACGCTTTAAATCGAACCATCTGAGGTGTTCGCCACTCAACTCGCGAGCCCTTTCATCAAGGATAAACTCTTTGTTTATCTGTGATGCCGTTACCAGCATCTGACTGGTCATATCTGTCGGTGTTTTCTGTGCGGCACGTCTGCGAAGTACATTTATCATGTCTGCTGCCTCAGCGTTGCGACCCAACTGCATCTCAGCTTCAGCTGAAATTAAATACATTTCAGCCAAACGCATCACAATAACATCCTTGTAGCCGGGCTGCGCATTCGCATCTGTCCGGTCTGGGTCCATAAACTTCTTCATGTTTACATAAAACCTGCCATTTACGATTGTACCGTTTGCATTGTAAATGTCATTTCTATCGTATACAACATAAGGCTTCTGAGACTTGTTGGCGATCACGCTCTTCGTAGCGACCATGGCAGTATCGCCTATATTGATCTTTTTGCCAACCAGGCTTGGATCTTTTCCGTAAGTAGCCACATCGTTCGCTGTCCAGGTGTACGCTGTATTAGCAATCCACACTTCCTGGAATGTTGCGTTGTACCGCGCATCTTTGCTTGCGTCGAATAAATCTAACAGGTGCAAAGAAGACATTAAACGGCGGCTGCTTTCGTAACCGTTTGCAAGATCTCTCACCAGACCAGGTCTGCCGTTGTATGGCGCCTGAAATACCTGATAAAGACGGTTACCGTTGTTGTCATAATTCAGTCCGAAGTCGGTTGCATTGCTGATAATATAAAGCGCTTCCTTATTGTTTTTATTATTAGAAGGCTTCCAAAGGTCAGCGTAGCTGGACCATAAATCCACCCCAAATTCACCCTTTCTGCTAATTACTTCATTTGCTACATCACGCGCTTTGGTGAAGTACTGCTCGCGTTCTGCACCCTGAGCGTAGTAAGCTCTGGACAGGTACGCACGAGCCAGAAAGCCTAAGGCAGACTTTTTACTTGCACGGCTATACTCATTTCCCCATGCCTGTTGCAGCGGAAGGTTCTCAGCCGCAAACTGAAGATCAGATATAATAAGATCATAGAATTCTTCAACAGAACTACGGGTTGCTGTTAAAGACTCTTTGGGATCTGTAGTTTCTACCGTTTTCAACATCACTCCTCCCCAGGTTTCCACAACATGCCAATAATAGAAGGCACGCATAAATCTTAGCTCGGCGAGACGTTTGTTTTTTTCAGCCTCATTGGTAAATCCGGCCTGATCAATGCGGTTTATACCTGCATTACATTGGTTGATACCTTTCCAAAGACGTGTCCAGGCAGCTCTGTTTGGGTTACCGGTAGACGGACCCAGTCCGGAATAATAGGTAAGTTGATTGGCGTAGCTATCCTTATCTCTGTTATACCAAAGATCCGAACCGGCTTCCGACATAAAAATTCCGTCTTCTTTACCATACCAGGCGCGCTGCTCGGCATAGGCCGAATTAACAACAGTAACAAACCCTTCAGGAGTTGACCATACCGCTTCAGCCGTAGCTCCGGATGGATTATATTCTTCAAGATCGTTGCAGGAAAATAGTGTTACACTTACCAGCCCCGCTATCGCTATATTTCTCAGTTTCATATCTATCTTATAAATCTAGGTTAATACCAAAAACAAACTGTCTTCCCAGAGGATTGGATTCACTTCCGCCTCTTTCAGGATCATAATCTTTCACCATGTCACTCTTCGCTATAGTTAATACGTTAGAAGCTGTAGCATATACGCGTAGCTTATTCAGCATTAACCTTTTAGCTACGTTTGCTGGAAACGTGTAACCGAGAGTGACATTTCTCAATTTGAAATAAGACCCATCGATGAATGTAAGACTTTGGTAGCCTGCATAGTTGCTAAGAGTCGAACCTTTTTTCGGACGTGGGAAATCGTTTGTTGGATTTTCAGGTGTCCAGTAGTCGATAATGTCCGGTCCGTTTGCTGTTCCGGCAGGATTAAAGCGACCCAGGAATTGTGCGTCCATCATTTGGCCATATCTGGCAACCGCAAACACATTCAAATCAAAAGCTTTATAGCTGAACGTATTCTGTAAACCAGCAACCCATTTTGGCACGGTTGATCCGATGTACTCGCGGTCAGCATCAGCCGTGATTACTCCGTCTCCATTCAAATCAGCCAGTTTAATATCTCCAGGCTGGAAAGCGACATTATTGAACTTAAGCTTAGCAGCTTCTTCAGCTTCATCTGTTTGCCAGATGCCTAACTTCCTGTATGTGTAGAAAGATTTGATCGGTCTTCCTAATAAAAGTGAATTACGCTCAGGATCCCTCGCATCGATGATATCCTTACCGTCGATTAACTTGGAAATCTCTTCCTTGTTTTTGGAGAAGGTCAATGTCGAAGACCACCGGAAGTCGTTGGTTTTCACGTTTTGAGACGTAATCCCTAACTCAATACCTTTATTCATGGTTTCTCCGATATTTTCGTACACATCGGTAACTCCTGATGATAGAGGAAGTGTGCGCAGAAGTAGAATGTCAGACGTTACGGTTTTGTAGTAGTCAGCTGTTACTGAAACCCTACCATTCCATAAGCCCAGATCAAATCCTATATCTGTCGTTGCCGACTTCTCCCAACCTAAAGTGGTATTCCCTGCGGTCGCAGCAAAAGTATATATTGGAGCTCCTACGTTTCCAAAGCTCATTCGTGTACTTGGATCTACCACACTCTGCGTTCCATAAGGTTCAATAGAGTAATTTCCGGATACACCATAGCTTGCACGCAACTTCAAATTAGTGATAGCACGGACATCTTTCAAGAATGCTTCGTCACTGATATTCCAGCCCAAGGCTACAGAAGGGAAAAAATCCCATTGATTACCTTTAGTCAATCGTGAAGATCCGTCATAACGACCGGAAGCCGCTAACAAATATTTCCCTTTGTAACTGTAGTTTAACCTACCGGCGTAAGCCATATTCTTGCTACCGGTAAAAGGCGACCTGATGTTTCTTACAACGGATGTTGATGTTGAGTTCAGACCATAAAACAACTGAGAAGCCAATAACTGGCCAACACCATCTGCATAAGTGTATTCGGTATCATCCTGGATGTAACTGGTTATACCCGTTAAAGTAAAAGAATGATCGTTTACTTCCTTTGCATAAGTCACAATATTATCCCAGTTCAGGTAACGGCTTAAGCCAGTCTGTGATGATGCGAACGAGGTTCTGATATCAGCACGTTGAAGTGATTGAGCGTCATTATAAACTCCTATACGGGAAGAGGTAATATTGGTTCCCAGGTTCGTACGCAATGACAGACCCTTTATCGGAGTTAACTCCAAAAATCCATTGATCATGGTGTTCATCCGCAGCGTATTGTTACGTGCAATATGTTCGTTCTTTTCGTCTGCCAATGGGCTTATACGCGTTTGGTCGGAAATAATAGGGAAAGTAACTACATTTCCATTCTCATCAAAGGGAACACCAAGCGGACTGGTAGTCAGCGCACGGCCCATTGGGTCAACACGATTGTTCGTTTTGGAATAGGTAGCTTGTGTTAAGAAACCGGCTTTAGCCCAGTCGTTGATCTTCTGATCAATATTAAACCTGCCGCTATAACGGATATAATTGTCGTTCTTCAGCATTCCGTCTTCCTGGAAAATACTTCCCGAAGCAAAAACCTTGGTCTTATCCGTTCCTCCGTTAAGAGAAAGTGCGTGGCTTTGCTGATTACCTGTTTGCATAAGCAAATCGGTCCAGTTTACCCATTGACCTGCCTGAACAGCATCCCACTCTCCATTTTGCTCAGAAAAGATAAATGCATCGTCAGCCGGGCTGCTCCACTCTCCTGTGGTTCTGTAAGCTTCTCTCCTGAGCTTGATATAATCATCCTGAGTTCTGGCATTGGGGTACATATAGTTATTTACACCGTAGTAGCCATCGTAAGCTACTTTAGTTTTGCCCTCAACTCCTTTTTTGGTAGTAACGATGATAACACCATTTGCTCCCTGCGCTCCGTAAATCGCGGTTGAAGACGCATCCTTCAACACTTCGATCGATTCAATATCATTGGGGTTCAGATCAGAAATATTACCTCCCTGGTATCCATCAATAATCGTTAAGGGATTATTATTGGCACCTTTAATTGTTCTGGTACCACGGATAACGATATTGGTACCGCCACCTGCTGCTCCGGAACTCCGGGTAATGTCGGCTCCTGCAATTTTTCCCTGAATAGCTTCAGCTGCATTGTGAGTAGGAACGCGGGTGATATCTTCGGACTTAACTGAAGCCACAGAACCGGTCAAATCTCTCTTTTTAATCGTTCCGTAACCGATAACAACAACTTCGTCGAGCACAGAGTCATCACTATCAAGAGTGATCGTAATGTTCTTTTGTCCGCTGTTTACAACAACTTCCTTGGTTTTAAAACCGATGTATTTCACGACAAGAGTTGCAGATGCTCCGTCTGCGACGTTTATTGTGAATTTACCGTTGATATCTGTCGAAGCACCCTGAGTAGTACCTTTTATCAAGACGGAGGCACCCGGTAATGGCTCACCATCAGCGGCTATAACGGTTCCTGTCACAGGTGCTGCTGATAAAGACCTCAATTCGGTAGAAATAAATGAACGATCTACTGCACTTGCCTGAGTCGCCCCCGCGAACATCAGTACAGTGACCATCTTCAACGTCTTGAAGACGTTCCGACAAGTAAACCTGCCAGATACTACACTTTCGAATAAATAAATCATAAATGTGGTTAATATAGTACAACAAAGCCCACAAACCCCTGAATGCATATTGGTCTCTGCATTAGCAAAATGGTCAAAGTGCTATCTAATGAGATTGAAGGTATTATAATAGAGCAAAGATACAATGCTCTTAATAAATCCCATTGTAGGATCTATCCATAAGTATGTATCATTTTAGCTAAAAAACAAGGCAGATAGAAGAACTCCATCTGCCTTTTGCTGTGATTATTTGGAAGCCTGCACTTCCACGCTCATCCTATCAAAAACGACGTTACTGGAGGCGTCAATCCTGATTTCTGAGTCTTTAGCATTCACGCTAGTATTTTTTATGAGAATATTCTTAGCGTCATTGATGGTAATCAGCTTGTCTGAATTCACCGATATATTTTCGAGGGTTACGTTGCTTAGCGGCGATTCAGGAATACTATTGATCTTGATGAACTGAGAGGACCTTTCTACGATGATATCCTTGATTGAAATATTTCTGAATGCAGGAGTAAGCTCATTTACCTCCCTCAGGGGGAACCTGCTGGCCAGTTCTCCCATATGCATGGCGTTCCCGAGCATGTCCCAGTTGAAAGCAGTATGCTCGAGATTCATTCTTATTCGTTCATAGAATATATTTTCACCTCCGCCCCCACGATTTCGGCGTGTCTTAAACCGTATACCGACGCCGGTCTCGTCAAATACACAATCATGTACATACAGATTTCGTATCATTCCTGCGGTTTCGCTGCCGCAGGTTATTCCCCCATGTCCTTTTTGAGCCAGACTATATCGTATCACTACATTTTCTGTAGGCTTGTTAACACGAAGGCCGTCTTTACTTCTACCAGCCTTAATAGTAAAACAGTCGTCTCCGGAGGCCAGAGTACAGTACTCGATCAGCACGTTTCTGGAAGATTCTACGTCAATTCCGTCCCCTCTCGGAATACCTACCGAATTAACGATGACCCCACGAATGACCACCCCATCACAGTAGACAGGTACGATATTCCAGAACGCCGTATTTTCGAGAGAAACTCCTTCAATAAATACATCTTTACAATTGATTGGAGAGATAAACATCGGAAGAAAAATAAATTCTCCATTGTAACCTTCGTATACTCGTTCGGATACCGGCTTATCCCAGGGAACTACATTTTCGATCACATCAACTTCCATCACTTGCTTTCTTACGGAGCCTTGTCCCGGACCTACGAGTTTTCCTTTACCGGTAACGGCGATATTAGTCTGCCCGTTAGCATAAATGCAGGCCCCTAAGGACATCAGTTCAATTCCCTCGTTACGTGTAAAGACAGCAGGTCGGTAATCTTCGATCTCTGAACTAAAATGCAGCTCTGCGCCCTCCTCCAGGTGAAGGTTGACATTACTCTTCAAAGATATCCTTCCGGTTTTCCAAATTCCTTTAGGGACGATGGCCACACCGCCGCCTTTCTTATTAAGCTGGTCAATGGCAGACTGAATGGCCTTGGTCGACATCTTATTACGTTTTGCACCTGTACGGGTGATAGATAAAGTACGCGACGGAAAAACCGGCCTTTGGAATTGCCGCATCGGGAAAGGTGCCGTTACAGGGGCGATTTCGTGAGGCATATTTAACGCGCCGACCTGCGACTTATAAGGTATTGATGTTAACCTTTCCGGAATTGCTTGCGCAAAGGCGAAACAGCTGAACGCCGTTAGTAGAACTAAAAAAAAGTAACGCTTCATTAATAATCTTGTGTGGTTCGCTCCAAAAGTACCCATTCAATATAACATTCATCAAATGATTTGATGAATGTTACTTTCCCGGGAACTAAACAAGAAGAGCCGCCCGGTACTACCGAACGGCTCTTTCCTGAAAAACTACTAATTACTACTTGATTTGAATTTGTCTCGCAATTGGCTTAGCCTGCTCCTTCTTCGCTACGCGAATGGAAAGAACCCCCTGCGTATATTCTGCCTCAATCGCAGAATTGTCTGCACTTTCCGGTAACACAAACGCCCGTGAAAACGAATGGTAACTGAACTCGCGCTTGGTATAACGCCTACCTTCCGTTTTATCTTCCGGAGTACGAGCTACAGAAACAGTCAATATATTTTTGTCAAGCTGGATCTTAAAATCCTCTTTATTCAATCCAGGTGCGGCAAGGTCAATACTGTAATGACTTTTATCTTCACTGATATTTACCGCAGGAACTTTAGAGACTGAACGGTCTGAAATAAGCGAATCGTTTAACACTGATTCAAAAACGCCGTTAAATGCCGGTGATAAACGCTGGTTCCGAGTGTTGCTGAATGTTATTAGTGACATTTTATTTCTCCTTGTATTTGTTACTATGATATACAAGGGTTGATTCAAAGTAAATGCCAACTCAATATAGCGTTCCTCAAACCAATATAAACCGCCAAAATTGCAGCAAACCGAGAAAACACACGTCAAAACGGCACTAATATGCCTTTTCCTCTTTTTTAAAGGTATTTATGATAGTGAGCAAAACAAGCTTTACATCTAACGACAGGCGCCAGCTCTCCATATACATCAGATCATATTCTACACGCTTTCGCATCAGTTCCGGATCTTCTGTTTCCCCGCGGAAGCCATTTACCTGCGCAAGGCCACTAATACCGGGCTTTAAGAATTGTCGTACCATGTACTGGTCGATAATCGCGCTGTACTGTTCGGTATGCTTCAGCATATGCGGACGAGGGCCTATAACACTCATATTGCCGATTAACACATTAAAAAACTGTGGGAGCTCATCAACGCTTGTCCTCCTCATAAACCTGCCGATAGGTGTGATACGATCGTCGTTTTTTGTCGCCTGCCTTACATGGCTATCGTCGTTCATTCGCATGCTCCTGAATTTATAGCAATAAAAAGGCTCATTATTCCGTCCGCTTCTTAACTGCTTAAAAAACACGGGCCCTCTGCTCTGAACTTTGATGATAATTGCCAGTATAGGCACCAGCCAGCTTAATAAGAATACGATAACCAGACTGCTGAAGATGAGATCAAATACTCGCTTCTTAAACCGGTTTTGTATACTCTCCAGGGGCTCGTGCCGTAAACTGATGACAGTGAACTGACCCATGTGTTCTGTGCTGTAAGGCATGGACAAATCTCCAACAAGATCGGGCACAATATTCAAACGAACACAGGCACGTTCTGCTTCTTCATCCAGAGCCTGTCCGTATTTAAGGTTCTCATAATTAAGGATAACATAGATATCGTTTATCCCTTTATTTGAACACTCGTTGAATACTTTTGATACCTCAGGAACCAGGCGGCCGCTTGCGCGGTCGAACAAATCTGTATCACTCGTAAACTTAAAGCCTCGGAAATGATAGTTCTGGTTCATCTCCAGGTTAGACGCCAGGCGTAACCCCATGCTGTTCTGGGGGATGATCAAAACGGGACGCCTTACGTTAAGATAGCGGAATAACCCGAGCTCAATAAAGGCCGCAGCGATCCGGCTGATAAAGAACATCAGTCCCAGGCTCACATAATAAATAATAATGAAATCATCGGAAACAAAGGGCTTTAGGCCCGAGAAGAACAAATAAAAGCCCATCAGGATGATATGTCCGAAGTACGCTTTACCACAGGATTTAAAGACCGCACGAAGGGTTCCGAGTCTGTCTCTGCGATACATTCCGATAAAACTCGACAGAGAGAGCCACACCAGGTTGTTCACAAGGATGATATTCCGGGACGAGGATTGAAATGTAGGAGCCTCCATCCCAAAAACCAGATACCATGCAATAAAAAAAGCAAGATTGATAACAAGGAGGTCTGTTACAATCAGAATATAATGAAAAAGATACGAATAGCGAGTTTTCATTTAGCACTAGGGATGGAAAAAAACAAAAACAGCTTTTCCTAAGCCAAATATATCAATGTTAAGTTAAAATCTGGATAAAAACAGAGCGGCACAAGACAGAAACACCCTGCACTATCTTCAACGCTTATTGGTATTTTCAGGTAAGATGCACTTTCATTATCTGTCAGGGCTGGTTTTGATAAGATCGGGGCGGCAAGGACATATATAACCGCCCCAAATTTTTATTTGAATCAGCTCTTCAGATCAGCTGGGCTATCAAGCATTGCTTAATAAAAGTTCGGTATTCCGCATCATTGCGAAATATTCAGTTTGTTCGGTCCTTAGCTGATCGATCAGTCGTCCTTCGGGGAGAATAACATCGTCATAGGTAATGACCTGGTCCTTTGGTATGTTATTTTTAAGGACACACCCCTCAGCTACTCCCAATGGTAGCAGGTTGCCGTTTTCTGTTATATCTGCGTTCTCACACAAGCCATACGTCATATAATGTCCGATGCCGTCTATCACATCGCCAGCCTTAAGATCTATCTTAGCGGTAGCAACCACCTCAACACAGGGAGCACCTATTGGTGCGAGTGCCGCGTCATCGAATAAAACCGCACGAGCAACCGTCAACGGCACTTCAAAATGACACAAATGATAGGGTGTGTAAAAAAGATAAAGTGGTCCTTCACCCAGCTTGTACAGATTGAGATAATGTTGCTGTGCAGGATGATCATGAGTTCCTAACACAAAAACTCCGGGACCCGGCTCTGCGCCTACCACATAATCTACTATACCTGGTCCTTCCAACAGATCTTCGAGTGGGTAAGCGCTGAGCACCTCCTTCAACGGCGTTCCGGAAGGCAGGGCCGGACCGTGCATGCCTCTTTTAGCAACGCGCATACCTGTTCCGTTCGCTACGATAGCTTGTTCAAACGAGATTTTACTTCCATCGGCAAAAGACGCAACCATAGCGGGTTTTTGTCCCCACTTCTTTGCAAAACCCTCCTGGGTGGTTGGGTTTCTGTAGGGGTCATGAAGACCTTTGATATTTCCGCACAAAACCGGTTTAACTCCCAGCGACTTAACGAAGCGGTAAAGATTCATCTCCACCCCCGGTTGGTCGCCGTCAACGTTCGTAAAGACCACACCCTCCTGATCTGCATAAACTTTGAGGATCGGCCCCACCGTGCCGTCCACCTCAGCGTCCATAAGAATGATGTGTTTCTTATTTCTGATCGCTGTTAAAGCAACCTTAGCTCCGAACTCTACAGCTCCCGTCACCTCGATTACCGCGTCTATACCTTCTGCCTGGCAGATCAACATGGCATCATCCGTAATACTTACAACCGAGTTCCGGATATTGGCCTCCAGCTCTTCTCTTGTCGATACCGTATCTATATCAGATATTCCGGCTTCTACATACGCTCTCCGGGCGTTATCAACTGTTCTGTTTGCGATAGCTACAAGAACCATTCCCGGTACAAACTGCGAGATCTGAAGCGCTATCCCTCTGCCCATAAATCCCGCGCCTACCATACCAACCCTTACCGGTCTATTTTCATCCTGCCGTTTTGCCAGGGCTTTATCTACTATTATCATTGAGCTTAAATTTGAAAGTGAAGAAAAGATCTGAGCTCTTTTACGACATGTTTCCCGAAGGAATACTTGAGAAAGGCCACAGAATGGTTTAGCCGCAGGTAAACGTTCATGTTTTTGTTCGATGATCTTTTAAGTCCGAGCAGGCTATTAATGGAATAATGAAAAAGTGTATCCGAAGCGAAGTTCTCCTCCCAAATACGCCGGGATAGTTTAGCCTTAGCTTCCCATGAAGCTTCCTCTTTTTCGAGTATTGAGGGAATTTCATCCACCCTGTTTTCGGGTATGAAGACCGAAAAGTCTGACCATGGCAGACCGGGAGGACCTACCCACTCATCTGAGATGATCACAGGAACTCTTCCCGCCTTCATGGTTTCAAAAATCCGAATAGAAGAAGGGCCAAAGCCTTTAGGACAAAGGACGAATTTACTCTCGGAAAGCAGATTCGCATAATGCATTTTAGATGAAAGCGGGTGCCTTCCGAACGACTCTCCTTTACAATCATCCAGATATCCGCGGGAGTGAGTCAGACTCATGATCTTTTTCCTGATGCCGGAGCTAATGCTTCCCATAAAAGAAAACAGGTATTTAGGATCAACTTCATTGTCACAGCGGATAAAAGAGTTGGTCGTTTCAATATAGGGCGTTGCGGCCATCAGATTGCTGTTGTAAAGCCTACGTGGTACGCAGGCGTACAGTCCTTTAAGAATAAACCATGGCCTGTCGTGCGGATTGTACATATATACTTTATCGGGGTACATCCTTACGAGGTAATTCCTTTTCAGCGCTCTGAAAAAAGGATCAAAATGGTATCTTGAATTTTCTATAAATAAAATAATATCCGCCCTCTCCGGGTCATCAACTAGTGTATGCCTTTTGATCTTGTCTAGTTTCGCGATCTCCAGGAAAGAGGATATCGGCTCGGGGTCGTTATAAGCGGATGTTATAAAAACCTTAGCGGCCGGGTACTGACGAATGTGTGCATCGTAGCTCATGGTGGCAATTATGTTTTAAAGAACTCCAGCACCAGCATCCCTCAGGACGCCAGCACAGAGTTGAGTAATGAATGGCTTAGGTCTTTTTGAGACACCACCATAGGGTCGATCGGCCAAACAATGCCGATTTCAGGATCATCAAACCTGTATCCTCTTTCAGAGCCGGCTGTATAAAACTGAGTCACCTGATAAGTCACATCTGTATTATCCGCCAATGTGATAAAACCGTGGGCGAAGCCCTCCGGAACATACAGCATCCGATAACTGTCGGCGGTAAGTTCTACACCTATCCATTGCTTAAAGGTCTCAGACCCTTCACGCATGTCGACAATGACATCATAGATAGCACCCCTTGTGCAACGCACCAGTTTCGTTTCTTCGTAGGGGGCTACTTGCATATGCATACCCCGTAAGGTGCCTTTCTTTGCATTATAGCTTACGTTTGTCTGTACCATAGCCGTATTCAATCCGTATTGTTCGAACTCTTTCTGACAATAAGATCGTCCGAAGAAACCGCGCTCGTCTTCCAGTCTTTTAACATCGATAATGTATGCGCCTTTCAGCTTTGTCTCTGTAAAAATCATCTCTTTCTATTTTGCTGTTTCAAGTGAAGGCTGGGCCTCTGCTCTTAGGTTAGGCTTATGGTTCCATTCAAGTTCTTCATTTATATATTCGCGCTCTTGCAGGCTTGTCAATAGCTTCAGCCTCATAAGGAGGGAATCGCGAAACTCTACATTAGAGAACTTCATGGCTACCAAACTTTCATACAGCTCTGTAATGGTCTGATTTAAGGTATATACCGGCTGGTGATTGGGGGCAAGTTGCCTGAATAACTCGAAGTCAACCCTATAAGACCGCTTGTCGGGCACCGCCTCTGTATTTAAATGGACAGTCGTTCCCGGGATTACAGCAACAACCGCTTCGGCGAGATCTTTAACCTGGTAGTTCCATTCATCCGAACCTGCGTTGACAGAAACAAATTCACCACCGTTAGCAATGTCGCGCAGAACGCCCCATTCGATAGCCCTGGCCATATCTTTGACGTGAATCAAAGGCCTCCAGGGACTTCCGTCACTTAAAATACTGATGCGTCCGGAAACAACAGCTGCCGCAACAAAATCATTTAAAACAAGATCGAGCCGCAAACGATCGCTCATGCCGCAGGCTGTAGCGAACCGCAGGCAAGTAATTTTGAAGTCCGCATCTGCAAGATGCTCCAGATCAAGTTCTGTAAAGACCTTTGACTTCGCATACGCCGTTAATGGGTTCAAGGCTGAGCTTTCATTTTTTGCCTGATCTCCGGCTGCACCATATACACTGCAGCTGGAAGCGAAGATAAATGAGCCTACTCCCGCCGCTTTCGCCATCTTGGCGATGGCCACTGATGAACGGTAATTAACGTCCAGCGTTATCTGCTCATACTTGTTACCCATTGGGTCATTGGAAATTGCTGCCAGATGTACAACTGCCGTCACACCTTCAAGGACGTCTGCAGACATGTTCCTGACATCCCCAAACAACTGAACGTCT
This sequence comes from Arcticibacter pallidicorallinus, assembly GCF_003002875.1. Taxonomy (GTDB): domain Bacteria; phylum Bacteroidota; class Bacteroidia; order Sphingobacteriales; family Sphingobacteriaceae; genus Arcticibacter; species Arcticibacter pallidicorallinus. The sequence goes on along the minus strand of NZ_PVTH01000002.1, from coordinate 433,179 downwards.
AGACTATGCTCGGGAAGCAAAGACGCATTGGTTAGGGAAGAAGCAAAGTACGCCATGTCGTAACCAACGAGCGTGGCCTCAGGGAAGGTTTTACGTAAGTGGCTTACAACACCTGGCCCTACGTAACCCATGTTACCGGTAATTAAAATTTTCATATTGAGCGTTTGTACTATTTAGTAACTTACTTGATTGCTGGAAACGATTTTGTTATACCAGGGTGCTTTACCTTTATTCCACATGTCTTCCAGAAGGGTTTTGTCCCTCAGTGTGTCCATTGGCTGCCAAAAACCATTATGGCGGTAGGCAGAAAGTTCCCCTTCCTTGGATAGCATTTCCAGAGGCTCCCGTTCCCAAACGGTTTCATTTGCTTCTATGTAGTCGAGCACCTCGGGTTCCAGCACAAAGAAGCCACCGTTTATCCAGGGCATTTCTTCTCCGTTAGGCTTCTCTTGAAACCTGCTTACTTTGGTATCATCTGATCCGAGGTTAAAAGCCCCGAAACGTCCGGGCTGTTGTACTGCTGTAAGAGTTGCCAGCGTACCCTGCAAACGGTGGAAGGATATTACTGCGCCTATATCCAGGTCACTCAATCCGTCGCCATATGTCATACAAAATGTCTCATTACCCAGATATTCCCTCACGCGCTTAAGGCGCCCGCCCGTCATAGTATTATATCCAGTGTTAACCAATGTTACTTTCCAGGGTTCTGAATGCACCTGATGGACTTCCATACTATTATTGGACATATCAAACGTTACATCAGAGTTATACAGAAAATAATTGGCGAAGTACTCTTTGATGATATGACCTTTATACCCGCAACAGATAACAAAATCATTGATGCCATAATGAGAATAAATTTTCATTATGTGCCAGAGAACCGGCCTGCCTCCGATTTCCACCATTGGCTTTGGCCTGATTCCGCTTTCTTCACTAATACGGGTACCGTAACCGCCTGCGAGTATAACTGCTTTCATATCTTATTTTCGTTAATGAGCCAGAGAATTTCGTCCTGATTTGAAGCTAAAGTAAAGTGACTTGAGCAGAAAAAAGCAACACAACATGGTTATGAGTACAATAATGTAAAGTTGTGTAAAGCAGCGGGAACCGCGTTCTGCCTCTCTCCCAGATAACAAGTTCATAATTAGCGTAACCGCACTTAAACTGAACTTCGAAATCTTGTCAGATCACTCCTAAATCTCTGCCGATCGCGAATAGATTCGATACGGTTCATCTTAAATGCAGGCTTGCGACAAGCTTATTTTAAACGGACAGTGATAATCTGAGCAAAAGGTGTTCACAGCCCGCCATTTATTTACTCATATTTTACAGAACGTTCTACAAACTAAGCACATCCCATTTTGAAACGTCATTTTCAGCTACTTTTGAGTTGTTTAACGCTAGTTCCAACTGAATCCTCATGATGATAACAGATCCATGTAACTGGAGTGGCGAAGCTATGCTACCTTAAAAAATTTCGAATATGTATAAACACCTATTTTTCTTGTCAGCTCTTTTAGTGTGCCTCCTTCCCGCCTGCAGCTACAAAGGCGTGCCTTATTTCCAGGATCTGAATCAAAACACTCCTTCCAAAGAAACTATCGCTAATTTCCGACCGGTTACCATACAGCCGGAAGATGTATTAGGAATAAATGTAAGCAGCCTTAACACCGAGGCTTCATCGGTCTTTAATTACAATCTGAATACGATAACTGGAACGACCCAAAACGCCAATAATCCGGTCGTCGGATATCTGGTTGATGAGAAGGGAAACATTCAGCTGCCCCTGGTAGGAAGCGTGAAAGTTTCAGGCCTTACCATTTCCGGAGTCAGAGAGAAAATACAACAGCAACTTACAGAATACCTGAAACAGCCCGTAGTCAACGTCAGGCTACTCAACTTTAAGGTATCCGTCATGGGCGACGTTCTCCGGCCAGGCGTCTATCCGGTACAGAATCAGCGTATAAGTATTGCAGAGGCAATAACAATGGCCGGTGACCTGAACATAACGGCGCTCCGTACAAACGTCATGCTCATACGGGAAAACGAAGGAGTAAGAGAGTACATCCCTATTGATCTTACATCCAAAAAACTCTTTAACTCTCCTTATTTCTACCTGAAGACCAATGACATTTTGTATATCCAACCAGGTAAGAACAAATTTGCAAGCGTAGACAACAGTTACAGGAACATCAGCATCCTGCTTTCAGCGCTGTCAATCGTGGTTATCTTATTAACCCGCTAACACAAGAAAACCCCACCCTATGAACACTGAAAACACTCCTCTAACGCGCTTTATAGAGAAAGACGAAGAGAATGGATCGAGTAACTTCGGAGAGACTCTTTCCCGATATCTTTATTATTGGCCCTTGTTTCTCGTTTGCATAATAAGCTCGCTGGCTGTCGCCTACGTGTACCTTCACTATGCTAAGCCTGAGTACATCGTAAAAGCCAAATTGCTGATCAAGGCCGAAAAAAGCAGCACGAATTCTGAGTCTTCCCTCAACGAAATAATCAAACCTTACCAGACAGGGAAGAGTGTGGAAGACGAAATCGAAATCTTAAAGTCGAGATCCGTTATCCAGCAAGTCGTAAAAGACCTGGAACTGTGGGCACATTACGAAGAAAAAGGGAGTATAATAAGTGAAGATCTATATGGCCAATCCCCACTTAGGTTCAGGATCATTAAAAAAGATCAGGACTTCGAGTCGAAGGATTTCCTTATCACGATACTGGACGCCGAAACTTTCTCTCTGGAAGATGCAGATGGGAACGTTAAGCAATTCCGCTTTTCAGACAGACTTCGAAATAATTTCGGGTCCTGGAAGCTGGAGAAGACCGCAAATTTTGACAACTTCATAGGAAAATCGATAAACATCAAAGTAAAGGATCCGGAGCTCGCCACAGACCAGTTGCTCGGACGGATAGAAGCGACAGAAGTAAATAAGAATGCATCTGTAGTTGAACTCAGTATTCAGGAAAATGTACTTAAACGCGGAAAGGATATACTGAATCAGCTCATCGTTCAATATAACATCGCTTCTGAGAGGGAAAAAGAAAGAGTTGCGGGTACTGCCCTGAAATTTATTGACGAGCGTCTCTCTTCTCTAACCGGCGAACTCAACTCGGTTGAAAAGGACGTCGAGGGCTTCAGAAGCAGCCGCGGACTAACAGATATCTCCTCAGAATCCAAAGTCTACCTGGATAACGTAAGAGTAAATGATGCACACCTGAACGAAGTCGATGTCCAGCTAAACGTCATCAGGGGAATTGAGCGTTACGTAAACTCGCCTGATAATACCTCCACATCTGCGCCCTCGACTATCGGAATTGATGACCCTGCACTCACATCATGGGTAAGCAAACTCATCGATCTGCAGCTTCAATATCAACAGCTAATGGGTACACTTCCCGAGAAGAACCCGGCGTTTGACCCCATCAGACAACAGATTTCCAGCACAAAAAACGCGATCAAACAGAACATCGGTAACATCAAAAACTCCCTGGTTTCCACACGCCGGCAGCTGGAATCTTTTAATTCCAACTTTCAGGGCTCGATCAGAAATCTGCCAAGTGATGAAAGGCAGTTGGTTAGCATTAAGCGTCAGCAAAGTATTAAGGAAAACCTGTACCTCTATCTCTTGCAAAAGAGAGAAGAAGCGGCTTTAAGCCATGCCTCGACCCTGGCATTTAGCCAAACGGTTGACAGTGCGTACCTCGATACCTATAAGAAGCCACTAACGTACTCGCTAGCTTTATTCATCGGAATTCTCCTCCCCGCTACAATACTTTTCGGCAGACAGCTTTTTAACAATAAGATCCAGTCTACCGAACAAATTGAACGCACGGGAGTACCTGTAACTGCAGAGCTGGTTTACGAGTATTCGAAATCTCCGATTGTTGTTCACAATAAAAGCCGCTTCGCCATCGGAGAACAGTTTCGTTCTCTGCGTACCAACCTCCTGTACCTGCATGAAAAGAAAAAAAGCGGTCGCGTCACCCTCGTTACCTCCAGTATTGCGGGCGAAGGCAAAAGCTTTGTTGCGAGTAACCTGGGTGTAGCATTGGCGGCATCGGGAAGAAGAACGATTATTCTGGAACTGGACCTCCGCAAACCCAAGATCGCATCCAATTTTAATATCAGCAAGGAAGGGCTGGGATTGAGTGACTTTCTGTATGGCCGGGCTTCTGTCGATCAAATCACTAAAACCTCTGCATTGCACCCTAATCTTTCCATTATCGGAACGGGCGCGCTCCCGGAGAATCCATCGGAATTATTGGAACATATCGAAATCGATGATCTCATCCAACTGTTGCGATCCGAATATGATGACATTATACTCGATACGCCACCGATATTCCTGGTAACAGATGCCATGATCATATCGCGTGTGGCAGATGCCTCACTGTATGTTGTACGGCAGAACTTCTCGTATCGTAAACATCTCGGCTTTATTAAAAAAATCTTCAGGGAACATAAATTACCCAAAATGCAAGTCGTCTTTAATGCAATACAGAAACGCGGGGAATACAAGTATGGTTATGAATACTATACCGCCATCAATACGCAGAAAAAACACTCCCTGCATTCTTTTGTGAGAGAGGTATCAAATCGCCTTTTATTAAGTAATTCCTAACGTTGGACACGAACAAACAGCTCAGCTCCGGAAAAAAGCTGGTTAGAAATTTCTTTTCTTTAAGTCTCGTTCAGTTTGCCAACAACGTTTTACCGTTGCTGACAGTACCTGTTATCGTCAGGATTATAGGTCCTGATAAATTTGGTGCTATTAATTTCGCGGCAGCCATAGTTACCTATTTTTCACTGCTTATCAACTATGGTTTCGACTTAACAGCAACGCGGGCAATCGCCCGGGCACCCCATGACAAGGAGGAACGAAACAGGGTGTTCAGCAATATCTTGTTCGCTAAGATCTTGCTGCTTTCACTATCCCTGCTCGTCTTCGTTCCGTCACTATTCCTGGTGCCCGCGATGGCGGCAGACAAAGACTTGTTCATTTTTACCTACATTGCCTGCTTTTCTCTGGTTATCACACCGAATTGGCTTTATCAGGGCTTGCAGGAGCTGCATCAGGTTGCTATTTTTAATTTCATAGCAAAGCTGCTGTTCACCATCTCTATTTTATTCATTGTCAGAAAAGAGGAGGATTATGCGCTTCAACCTTTGATCCTCAGCTTGTCGCAAATAGCAGTTGGACTATGCTCCTTTGTATGGGCGGTCAGAAAATACAATATCACCATTATACCTGTTGGTGTAAAAAATATATTTACGTTGCTGTGGACCGAGAAGATGATCTTCTTCTCCATGATTGTAGTAACACTTTATACCACGACAAACACCATTATTCTAGGAGTTGTGCAAACAAATAAAGATGTGGCTTTCTACACCGCAGGCTGGAAACTCATCATGATTATGCAAACATTTGTTTCACTACCCTTGCGGCTATCCCTCTTTCCTTTTATTGGCGAGAGCTTTGGAAGAAGCAAAGCAGATGGGATCGCCAAGGTCAGTCAGCTGATACCCTTCATCACCATATTCACCGCGGTATCAGGCGCTGTTATTTGGGTACTTGCTCCCTGGATGATTCAAATGTTCTACGGAAGCCAGTTCGGAGAAGCTGTAACGGTATTACGAATCTTATGTTTCGTCCCCCTTATACTGGCCCTGGGCGATCTGTTCGGTATCCAAACGATGATCAATCTGAAGATGGATAAGCAGTTCTTCAATATCACGTTGCTCGGAGCCGGCGTTGGGTTAATACTAAATTATTTTCTCTCCAAACAGTCCGGTGCTGCAGGCACCGCATGGGCCTGGCTCCTGACAGAGGTATTCATCACTTCCTCCATGTGGATCTTCCTCTGCTCCAGAAAAATTCAGCTTTTAAAAATAAGCTACTTCCGGCTTAGCCACCTGTCGCAGCTGGTAAGACCCTTCGTTTTCACACTTAAAAAAAAGGTTTATAAAAATATCTGATGAATACATACGCAGCAGTAGTCGTTACCTTCAACAGGCTTGCCCTCCTCCAAAAATGTATCGATTCTTTGAGGAATCAGACAAAGCCTCTGGACGCAATCATTGTCATTAACAACAGCAGTACAGACGGTACGCAGCAATGGCTTGATACACAGGCTGACCTTATCGTGTTCCATCAGGAAAATGGCGGCGGAGCAGCCGGCTTTTACAGGGGAATGAAAGAAGCCTATGTAAGAAATTATGACTGGATATGGATGATGGACGATGACGTCGACCCTCTGCTGAACTGCCTCGAAGAGATGATCTCATCAAACGCCTATTACCAAAATCAGTTTGATGTATTGCAACCCGACAGAAAGTTCTTCAATTCCGAATCAGAATGGCAATACGGGTCTAAATTCAACTTCAGGAACCCCTTTATGCCTGAAGCCACTACTCCCGTTAAGTCTTCGGATTTTCAGGACAAGGAGAAAATCAAAACCATCGTCTCCTTTCCTTTTGAAGGACCCATGTTTTCCCGGAAAGTTATAGAAAAAGTGGGTTGGGTGGACAAGCGCTATTTCATCTTTTATGATGATACTGATTATTCGGCCAGAGTCTTTAACGCCGGGTTCAAAGTTGGCCTCGTTCGCGACGCCATCATGACGAAGATGATTAACCCTCCTGTGAATGGGATCTCTGTCGATTGGAAGCTCTATTACCGTATCAGAAACCAGATCATCATCGACAGAAAGTTTGGAAATCCTTATATAGCGGTCAGCCGTGCAGCTTACACAAACATACATCGTGTCCTGGCGATCGGTAAACTTTCGCTTCGGAAGAAAACGTTCTCTGCTTTCCCTGAACACGTTTCAACAGTTGCCAGGGCAATGCGGGATGGCTTTACCTTCAAGTTGGTTGAGTAGTTGAGACGGTCTATGAAGAAGAGTACGATTCAATGCTTAAAGTTGGCCAGAAAGATCTATATGAAGGCGTTTCTAGACCGGGAACATCTTTATGGGTCGCATCCTGTCGTCAGAAATCAGCAAGCAAACCAATTGATCGCCAATGCGATCAATACGCATGCACCTGTTATGGTTGCCAGATTGGGAGCAGTAGAGGCATCCTGCATCGGGATTTATAAGAGCATACATAGCTCGGGAAACCAGACACTAAACTACATTCGCGGAAAGGCTGAAGCGTTTTGGTGGGAAGAAAACTCCATGTCCCTCATGGCGAACAATGCGGGATTCTTTCCCGCAGAACCTGCCATGCTGGAAAGGTTTTCGTCGCTGATGCTGGAAGATATGGCGGAGGTGGATATTCTCGGTTCCTGGCTGTGGCAGGAAAAACTCTTTGCAGGGGAACTGCACAATGCAACCCGAATTGGCCTCACTGACCTGGAACCCTACAACCATGACGATCCCTGGTCTCTTTCGCTTGAGGGCAAACGGGTGCTGGTCATTCACCCTTTTACTGAAAGTATCAGTCAGCAGTATTCAAAGCGGCATTTAATTTTCAAAGATTCACCGGTATTACCCGAGTTTGATCTCGTCACTTTAAGGGCGGTGCAATCCATCGCGAATACTCAGACGGGGTACAGGAATTGGTTCGACGCTCTGGAGCATATGAAAGACCAAATAGCTTCCATCGATTTTGACGTCGCTATCATAGGTTGCGGAGCTTACGGATTCCCATTAGCTGCCCACGTCAAAAGAATTGAAAAAAAAGGAATTCATCTGGGAGGCGCCACACAGACTCTTTTTGGCATCAAGGGAAAGCGATGGGAAACAAAAAAAATACACGGCCGCGTGGCTGATATGATGAACGAACATTGGGTGAGGCCACAGGTAAGTGAAACTCCTCAGGGAATAAAAAGCATAGAGGATGGATGTTACTGGTAAACGATGATAGCTTCAGTTAAACTTTTCAACTACCGGATCTATTTGCCGGAGCTGCTTATAATTCTATTCTGCTACCTGATCGTGGAAAAGTGCTTTGCATGGTTTTTCACGCAAAACGCTTATATCAACGTCGTTGCCGTCAAGGCTTTAAGCCTTTTGATTTACGGCTATATCCTGGTGGATTTCAACAGCCTTAAATTAAAGGAAAAGATATATGTAGGCCTTTTCTCCGTCTTCATTGTCAAGCTGATTTTGCAGTCATTGATTGAGTATCAGGTTCCTTTCCGCAATTTCGAGATCTACACCGTTCTTTTCCCCATCATCTATACCGTTTTTATTAAATCGGTTATGAGGAAAATGAATGCAGATCTCCTGGGCTTTATTGCAGGCTTTTATCTCGTAACCTATCTGGCCTTTATGGCTCTTTTCGGACACCAGTTTTCCTTCAGTCTCGAACACATAGAACCCAACAGCGGCCCTTTTTCCGGAGATACGAGGATCATACATGCACATTCAATATTCATGATGATCATCCCGTTCTTATGGTATCTCAACAAGTTTATCACCAGGCAGACGTTACAATCGTTTTTGCTTTTTGCGCTGTGTTTCACCATCATTCTGATACATCAGCACCGGTCTGTATGGAGTAGTGCGATATTCGCCACGCTCATCTATTTTGTGATGGTCTTACGAACCAACAGGAAGGCACTCACGGGTATCGCCAGTTTTACAGTGACGAGCTTCCTCGTCTGCATCATCGCTTTGTATTATGTATCGAGTATATCTCCGGGACTACTTGACTTCTTCTCTGACCGTTTTGCTGAAATACTGAACCCCTCCACAGAGAGCGGCACCGGGGGATTCCGCATCCAGCAACGGGAGATGTATATGAATTTCATCAGAGAGAAACCCTTGCTAGGCTGGTCATTTGAAGGATATAGCCTTCCAAACCCCCTGGTAGACTGGTGGGATGCGGGAACAGGTCACCATTTCCATGAGGGCTTTATTGAGATACTGTTTTATCACGGCATCGTGGGCTTCCTTTTCAAATTCTCTTTTCTCGTCTATATCGTATACAAAGCTTTTAGCTCTAAGATTTCAAACAGGGCTGTAGTCCTGATTCCCTTTTGTCTGAGTGGTCTTATTTTTTCTCTGAGCTACGTCGCCCCGCTCATCTATTGGGGACATGTAGGCATGTGTCTTTATTATCTCGAAACGAATAAAAATTTTAAAGAATAACTATGAACCATATCTGTACTTGGCTATGTGCTGACGAAAAAGGAGAGGAAAGCGACTTTCCTCAGTCCGGAATGAAGTCTTCCAGCCAGAGCCATCAGAACATTTACTGGAGATGTCTTATTGTGTTTTTCGTCAGCAGCACCCGATTTAACAAGGAAGAGAAACACCTGCTGTTTACTAACCTCAAAACGCTTCCGGTAGTAGATGACAAGTCCGTTTCAGACATTTTGAAAGACCTTGGTGTCGAAGTAATACATGTAGATTTCAAGTATAAAACGCCTAAAGGCTACTTCGGATCCTTTCAGAATCAGTTCTTTGAGTTTTCCATACTTGAATATATCGCACAGAATAAGCATAATGACCACGACCTGTATCTGATCGCAGACTCTGATTGCATCTTTATTAAACCGGCCAAACGACTTTTCAGAGAAGCAGCTCCCAATGGATTTATATCTTTCGAGATAGACAGTCCCGTACATCACAAAATTAACGGCTTAAGCAGGCTGGATATGCAAGTGCTTTTTGCCGAAATGCTAAATAAAGAAGTCAAGGAAATACCTTCGTATCACCTGGGTGAATTTCTGCTCTGCAGTAATGCTCATATTAAAAAACTTTACGCAGACTTCCTCGAGCTCTGGCCTGTGTTACTCGAACGTAATGACAAGGGACTTGAAAAGCTCAACGAAGAGGCTCATACCCTGAGCTTTCTGTACTATAAAAACGGTTGGGAAGCTGCTAAGCAGAATCTATTCATGAAGAGGATCTGGACCAATCCTGTTTTTTACAGGAATGTTGCACCTTCAGACTTGAAGCTCACGTTATGGCATCTTCCAGCAGAAAAAACCTTTGGTATCGCGCGTCTATACGACTATCTGATCTTTCGCCTGGACGAATATGGAAGAAATATATCTGACAGAAGCTTCCTTGGTCTGGTCAGAAAGGCTACAGGAATCCCCCGGTTAAAAACCTCCCGAAAGATCGGATACTATTCAATCAGCTATTATAAAGCAATCGCGAAAAGGGTCCGCAAGTATGCGGGCGCGCACTGATAACTTCTCTAGTGAACAAAGCGATCACGACCATTTGATCGCATCCCGCTCAAGGCGGTACATCCTTGAAATAAATATTTTCTGATGAAAATTGCCATTCTATTGACCACATTCAACAGGAAACAGAAAACCCTGTCGTGCTTACGCAACCTCAACAGACAAAAGCTTGCTCAGGATACTCAGACTGATATTTTCATTACCGATGATAATTCATCCGACGGTACCGCCGAAGCTGTTGCTTTTCATTTTCCTGAAGTCCATTTATTAAAAGGTACAGGCTCGCTGTTCTGGGCGGGAGGTATGCGTAGCTCCTGGAATGCAGCGCTTTCCGGAGACTACGATTATTACCTGCTATTAAACGACGACACGCTACTAAAAGATGATGCTCTCAATACGATGCTTCAATACAATATGCGTGCGATCGCAGACGACCGCTTACCTGCAATCTGCATCGGAAGTACCTGTGATCATGAGGGCAATATAACCTACGGAGGAAAGGCACTGACATCCAAGTATTCTCTTCAAGGCAAGTTTATTTTCAGCGAAGAAGAATTTATGCCTTGTGATCTTGGAAATGCAAATATAATGCTGGTACCCGCTATTGCAGTAAAACGCATCGGTATCCTGTCGAGCGCCTTTACTCACGGGATCGCCGATTACGATTACACACTAAAGGCTAAAAAGGCCGGCATTGATGTATTGGTAGCTCCGGGTTTTCTCGGTACATGTATTCATGATCATGACAAGAATTGGAAAAGCACTAAAGTTCGTTTAAAGGAGCGAATAGCCTTTCTTAAAAGCCCCAAAGGGCTGGCATATTCTGAATACCTTAGTTTTATTCGTTATCATTTTCCGTTCTCGTATCCCGCAGCTTTTTCCAAGCTCTGGCTCAAGACGCTCTTCCCTGTTCTTTGGGACACATTCAAAAAGTAATCAATATGCCAAGTCCCGTAATTATATTCTGTTATAACAGACTTGATAATCTTAGACGCACGGTCGAGAATCTTCAGAAGAACATCCAGGCCGGACTTACCGATCTATATATATTCTCTGATGGACCCTCAAAAGAATCAGATGAAGATAAGGTAGCCGCCATCCGCGAGTATCTTCCGACGATAACCGGGTTCAGAGAGCTTAACATTATCAACTCGCAGGATAATAAAGGTCTCGCTACATCCATCATAGAAGGAGTGACAGAAGTTTTGAAAAAGCACGAAACCGTTATCGTACTGGAGGATGACCTGCTCACGAGCATAAACTTCCTGAGCTATATGAACGAAAGTCTCGAATTCTATAAGGATAACAGAAAGGTACTTTCGATCTCAGGATACAGTTTTCAACTCGCCTTTCCGCAAGTCTACGTATACGACAATTACTTTACTAAGCGTAGTTCCTCATGGGGATGGGGAACCTGGCGCAACAGGTGGAACGCGGTAGACTGGGAAGTTAGAGATTATGACAGTTTCGCCCGCAATCCTGCCGCACGGAGAAAATTCAACCTGATGGGAAGTGATATGGCCGGCATGCTTGATAAACAAATGAAAGGTAAGATTAGCTCCTGGGCCATCCGGTGGTGTTACCATCAGTTTAAAACAGATACCTACACGGCATTCCCTTCATTGTCCAAGGTCCAGAACGTTGGCTTTGGAGATGCGGCAACTCATACATCATCCATTCAACGGTCCAGATTTGCTACATCACTCGATACGACAGGTACACACGTATTTAAGCTAAATCCTTTCGTGAGTTTGAACAACTTGCTGATAAGGCAATTCGTAAAAAAATACAGCATCGTAACGAGGCTTAAGTATAAAGCGCTTTCGCTCATCCCGATATAGCGCGTCCACAACACTCTGCCCATTCCTGCTTAGTCCCGGTATGATTAAGAGCAACATGCTCCTGATGATTCATACCTATGAAAAACAAACTTACATCCTAATGAAAAAAATTGCAGTCATAGCTCTGTGGTTTGGTCCCTTGCATGACTATTTCCGACTATGGACGCGTTCGCTACGTGCAAACGAGGATTATGATTTCCTCCTTTTTACCGATCAGGATATTGACCGATCGGAAATTCCGGACAATCTCAAAGTAACAACGCTGACTTTGGAAGATTTAAAAGATCTCATCAGACAACGTCTTCACATCAAGCCGACCTTTGAGTTCTCTTATAAACTGTGCGATTTCAGACCGGCATTTGGAGAACTTTTCGCTCCTCTTCTTACTAATTACGATTTCTGGGGGTACTGTGATATGGATCTGATGTTCGGTAAAGTGTCACACTTCCTTACTGATGATATCTTGTCCTCCTACAAGAAAATCTTCAACAGGGGGCACCTCACATTATATAAGAATGAGGAGTATATAAATACGCTTTACCGCTCCTCAAAGTCGATCGACGCACAGGCCATAATGGAATCAAATGCCTGTTTCATCTTTGACGAATGGCACGGCATCCATCAGATATTCAAGGAATTCAACATCCCTCAATACCATGATGAGTGCATAGCGGATATTAACCCGAACAAGGCAAGATACACATGCAGCAATATTCAAAATTATAAAAAGCAACTCTTCGTGTGGGAAAACGGACTCGTGAAGCAGTACTTCTTACACGAAGGTAGCATGCAGCATCGGGAGCTTGCCTATATCCATTTTCAAAAGAGGAAGATTTGTATCAACGATGTAAGCGTATATAGCAGCTCATCTATTGCGCTAACCTCCTTGTCCTTCATTCCATTAAATCAAAAAGTCAGCCCAGGTCTGATTAGCAAATACGATCAGCCTAACTACCTACATTTTCTGCAGCGACATTCAAAGAGGCTACTTAATGCTCTTTCTAACTATACTAAAAAGTCGACACCTATCGACAAGTCTTTGATCAGCAAAACAATAGAAGCTTAATCCATTAAAATATCAACCTGTGAAAATATTACTCATCCATACATTTTATGGGCAAAGTGGCGGCGAAGACCAAGTGTTTAGAAATGAATGTGATCTTCTTTCCGGTGCTGCCGAAGCCAGACAGCTGTGTTTCGATAATGGAGGAAAAAAGATACAAGTTCTATTTAAGTTTATACTAGGGCCCTTCAACCTCTTTTCTTTGTCGAAATTCAGGTCCGCAATCAAGGCAGACAGACCAGATGTGATACATATTCATAACTGGCATTTCGCCGCCTCGCCGATATTGATAAGAGCTGCAAAAAAACTGCAGATCCCGGTTGTCGTAACTTTGCATAACTACCGTTTGTTATGCCCCTCAGCCACTTTGTTTCATAATGGCAAGCTTTTTACCGAAAGCCTTAGGGAACCATTTCCCTGGAAGGCCATCATGAGCAAAGTTTACCGGAATTCACGGATTCAGACCTTTTGGCTTGCAGCCATCACGCACTGGCATAAAAGACTTAAAACCTGGCAGGGAGTAGATCGTTACATCGCCCTCAATGAATTCTCAAAAGACCTCTTCCTGAAGTCTGACTTGAATCTCAGCGAAAATCAGATTGATGTGAAGGCAAATTTCGTAACCGACGGTGGATGGAGTGTTAAGGGCCAAGAAAAATATTACCTCTTTGTAGGCAGGCTAAGTCCTGAAAAGGGAATACCCACTCTCCTGGCGGCCTTTTCAAACACGGAATATGAACTTCGGATTGTCGGTGACGGTCCTCTCCGAAAAGATGTTGAGCGGTTTGCTGATGAATACAAGAACATAAGCTACCTGGGATCACGCTCCAATGAAGAAATAAGAAGCCTCATGAAAAGTTCTATGGCGCTTGTCTTTCCTTCGATATGGTATGAGGGTATGCCCATGACAATCCTCGAGGCATTTTCTACAGGAACCTGCGTTATCGGCAGCAGGCTGGGTGCTATGGAAAGCCTCATCACGCATGACCATAATGGCTACCTGTTCACGCCCGGTGATATTAGGGGCCTGCGTTCCAGTATAGCGGAGTGGGAAGCACTGGATCAGCTCAGCAGAACAATAAGAAGCATCAACGCAAGAAAAACTTACGAAACGCACTATACCCCGGAAGAGAATCTGGATAAATTGTTAAGCATCTACCGTTCAGCCATTGGTACGCAAGCCAGCCCCGTTGCGGAGAAAGGCGCGAGCCTGAAAACTATAGTAATGGATTTTCCGGTTTTTAATGCGGCCCTGGACAAGATGCAGCTAAACCAGAAAACAGTCATCAACACGATCAACCAGTATTCTTATGTAATGACTACCAAGGATCCCGTATTTAAAGAAGCGCTTATGTCATCCGATGTTCTGCTACCCGACGGTGTTGGGATAACCATTGCGTCAAGTTTACTCAACGGGATAAAGATGAATAAGATTGCGGGCGCAGAACTTCACGAATTCCTTCTGACAAAGCTTCAGAAGGAAGGGGGCAGCTGCTTTTATCTTGGATCATCCGAAACTACCCTCCTCAAGATCCGGCTACATGTCAATCAGGAGTTCCCGTCCATAACCGTTCATACGTTCTCTCCACCCTTTAAAAAGGAGTTTTCCGAGGAAGACAACCGCTTGATGATCGAGGAAATTAACAGAGTAAGACCCGATGTATTGTTTATAGGAATGACCGCTCCCAAACAGGAAAAATGGGCCTATCAACATTATAAAAGTGTGGATGCGAGAGTAATATGCGCCATCGGTGCTGTATTCGACTTTTATGCCGGAACAGTTAGCAGACCTTCGCAATTCTGGATAGATATGCGGATGGAGTGGCTCGTCAGATTGGTAAATGAGCCAGGACGTATGTGGAAACGATATCTTTATTACGGCCCCTATTTTGTTTACATCCTTATTAGTAAAAAATTAAAGAAAAGTTTAATAGTTCAACCCGATCTCGTCAAACAAACTAAGTCAATCGAGGTTTCCAATTACACGCTCAACTCTAAGAAAGCACGCGTGCACTAGACAAACCCGGGTTTTTGTAGCACTACATCTTACATACTTAACTAACGAATGAAAGAATACGATTATCTGATTATAGGAGCAGGTTTATACGGAGCCATATTTGCTCATGAAGCGAAGAAAAAAGGGAAGAAATGCCTGGTTATTGACAAGAGGCCGCACATTGGCGGTAACATTTATTGCGAAGACGTTAATGGAATAAACGTACACAAGTACGGAGCACATATCTTCCATACCAGCAACAAGAAAATCTGGGATTATGTCAATTCTTTCGTAGAGTTCAACCGCTATACAAACAGTCCGGTAGCTAACCATAACGGTAATCTCTACAACCTACCTTTTAACATGAACACCTTCTATCAGCTTTGGAAGGTCAAGACCCCTGCTGAGGCAAAGGCGATCATCGATAAGCAGGTTAAAGAGGCAGGAGTTGAAGACCCTCAGAATCTGGAAGAGCAGGCTCTCTCTCTCGTGGGTGCAGATATTTATAATACACTTATTAAGGAGTACACGGAAAAGCAATGGGGAAGAAAAGCAACCGAGCTTCCCGCATTTATTATCAAGCGCCTGCCAGTAAGATTTACGTTCGACAATAACTATTTTAACGACTTATATCAGGGAATTCCTATTGGGGGATATACCAAACTCATCGACGCATTACTTGAAGGAACGGAAGTTAGACTGGGTATTAACTACTTCGATTCACGTCAGGAAATGGACGAACTGGCGGAGACGAAAGTTTACACCGGTATGATCGACGAATACTTCGACTATCAGCATGGTGTCCTCGAATACCGAAGCCTCCGGTTTGAGCACGAAAAGCTGGATATACCCAACTACCAGGGAAATGCGGTGGTTAATTACATCAACTCGGAAATTCCTTACACCCGTATCATCGAACATAAACACTTTGAGTTCGGCGAACAGGAGCACACAGTGATTACGAAAGAATATCCGATGGAATGGACAAAAAAAGACGAGCCTTACTATCCCGTTAACGACGAAAAGAACAACGAGATGTTCAAGAAATATAAGGAAATGGCCCGTCAGGAAGAGAACACGATCTTCGGAGGAAGGCTCGCAGACTACAAATATTATGATATGCATCACGTTGTAGGACTGGCACTTAAAAAAACTGAAGAAACTTTTATTGATTAGTAACTAAAATTAGTGGATTTCGTATGCGTAGGAAATCCACTAATATGAAAAACCAATTTATGATCTTAATTCTCCTTCTTGCAACGCTCAGTTTCGCCTGCAAAAAGGAGTCGTCTGACGTAATTATTCCGGACAAAGCTGTTATTCAGGATAACGCAATTTCAAAAAAGTCCGGCAACACACTCATCATTTCTAACGGAAAAGATCAGCGTAAGGAACTTCAGGATCTGATCAATACCTGGGCTGCCAAGAAAGAAAAACTTATTCTTCCAGCAGGGAAGTTTACGATTTCAGATGAACTCATTCTTCCTTCAAACGCATCCATCGAAGGTGCAGGCAATTCCACCGAGATCAAGCTTACTCCCGGAAGCAGAAAAGGACGCAATGTCTTTAAGATTCCGACCCGCACGTCCAACATCCGTTTGAAAAACATCCGGATCGATGCCAATCAGGCTGCCAATACCGGTGCAGATCTGGTGGCATTGTATGTAACCGACAACGTCAGCGACCTCCACTTTGAAAACGTAAATTTTGCAGGAGGAAGAGACCGCGGCGCTGTTCAGATCAAAGGACTCAACGACTATCAGGTAAAGAATGTTACATTTCTGAACTGCAATTTTTCCGAGGCAGGGCGCACGAGCCTGGAGATGAGAGGAACACGCGACGTATCCATAACAAACTGCGTGTTTGCCAACTGGGGATCGCAAAACCCTAACTCCCCGGCCATCCAGCTGCAAAGCCAGCATAACTACAACACCAGGATTACAAAAAACACGTTTAACAACACTTTCGGGAAACAATTCGCAATAGAGTGTGCGGCTGCCTATGTGATCGACGCTGTAATTACAGATAATAAGCTTAATGACCCTAAACACCTGGGAGGGAACGGAATATCCGGGTACTACAAAAACACCCTGATTTCCAAAAACGTATTTAGTGGTGGAAACGGAAACCACAGGAGCGGTCTGGAGATATTCGGACAAAAAAACACGTTGAGCTATAACACCATTCCTGCAGGAAGCATAGCAATCGCACCTGGCTTAAAGGAGGACGGTTTTGGAATCATGATCAATAACAACACGGTTAAAACCAAGGGTGACAATGTTGGCGGCATCCAGATGGGTAATGGTGGAAACAACCTCAGCGATATTACTGTAAAAAATAACATCGTCGACACTCGTCTATCCAAAGGCAACTCTTCCGGTATAGTGGTAGGAACTTACGGTATACCAAGAGTGGTTAGCAAAATTACTGTAGAAGGAAATACGATTTACACAAATGCACACTGTATCCGTCTGCAGGCGCTTCCAGGAAGCAGAGACATCTCTCTCATCCGAAACATTTGTCAGCAGGGATACAGCTGGCTTGGTGTGATAACCAATACTTTTGCTAATGTAAAGGCTGTCGGCAACGTAAAGAATCTGGCAAATAAGGCAATCAGTTACGCCGTAATCATGCCTCCTATCATCGAACAATAAATAGTTTTTACATAAAAAAGCTGCTTATCTGCAATCATGCAGATAAGCAGCTTTTTTTGTTTAAAAGTGTCGCATATACACCTCTGCGACGCTGTCTAGTCGCTCTTTCTTCTCCCTGTTCCATCCCGGCTGTAGACATGCCTCCACAACATCACCCTCACATGTCACCCGGTAAGCTCCAAAAGCGGCCTGGAGATTATGCCCCTTATCGGTTGGGTCTTCTCCGGATACCAGGATCGGGATCCCCCGTTCAATCCATGCTGCAGCTCCGCCACTTTTGTTTATTCCGTCAACGGGCGTAGTGACTACTCCAAAATCAACCAGATCCATTGCGCGGTTAATGATACCCGCCGACTGCATGCCAAGCTCAAAAACCCGCATAGGCAAGCTGCAGCCTGAGAGTCTTGCCAGATCCTCTTTAGAACTATTGCCTATCAAAACAACGCAGCATTCGCGGCCGAGCACACCTGCAGCTTCATAAGCATTTTTTATTAACGCCTTAAAACCAGCGATGGGATAGATACTTCCGAAAAAGCCAAGTACCAGCCTATTTTCACTACCTCTTAACAAAGGCTGCAGGCCAGATTTCGCGATTACTGCGTCCCAGGATTCCTCTGAAACCCGCGAGGCCAGAGGAATGTTGCTAAATACCGGAACGAGCAGAGGTTGCACTCCCAGCTGCTGAAGACGGTCCTGGTACCGCTCAATATTGGTGAACACCTCCCGGGGCTTGAGCGAAGCGAGCATTAGCCTCAGAAACCAATATTGCAGTTTTCCAAGGACGACTTCCTTTGGAGGTGCAGACGCTGACATGCCACACCACAGCTCATGAAACATAATATGCAGATATCGGCTATCCGAGAGCTTCTTCACCAGAGAGATCATGCCTAGCGGCAAGCCATAGCGATGATAAGCAAAACCCACAAACTGCAGACTTATCCATACCGGATCGACCTCCTTAATTAAATCAGCTGACAGGGTACCCCGTCTTTTCCAGGACAGACGCGTTGACAACCTCAACGTCCTAAAAGATGAATCGCCTTCTTCTTCCCAGAGCTTAGTGTCCAAATGCTTGTCATGCAATGCAATAATTCCTACAGAATAGCCGTTTTCGACTAGTTTCTTACCCAGTCGTCTGGTGTAATCCCCCACCCCATCTTTGCCGTCCTCCAAAGAACCACAGATAAAAATAATCTTCATAACAACAATCCTGATTAACTAACAAACTGAAATGAGGCTATGCTACTTAGTGCTGAAATTACAAAGATTACTCCGCAGCTAAGAAAAAGTCTGGAAAGTGTACTTCATTCACATTATTTCTCGGATCTGTGTTTTACGGGGCGACTGGAAAAAATCATCGAAGCTATATCTTATATTTGATAGTAAACGAACCCGGTGCAAACAATTAAAACCATAACCCTCTTGATTTCGCTTATGCTTTTAACAAGCGGTGGCAGAGCGGCACCCTACTACTTCAGCCGCTACCAAGTGGAAAGCGGACTGTCGAACAATACGGTAATCTGCAGTATGCAGGACCAAAAAGGGTTTCTATGGTTCGGTACCAAGGACGGCTTAAACCGCTTCGATGGTTATACCTTCAAGATCTTTAGAGAAGATGCTCTCAATTCAAACAGCCTCAAAAGCAACTTCATTCATGCCCTTGCCGAAGATAAAAAAGGCCGTATGTGGGTAGGAACAGACAGAGGGCTTTTTATATACAGTCCGCTAACCGAAAGTTTCACCCCCCTCAGCGGTTGTCCGACAGAAGACGTCAGGGAAATTCAGATCGATAAGAAAGGCAATATCTGGTTCGTTGCAGGCTTTACTCTTTTTACATACAACGAAAGCAGGAAGAAGCTCACTGAGTTTACCCCCTCAAACTATTTCGAAGCAACCTCCATCAGTATTCTGAAAGATGGACAGATATGGGTATCCTCCCGATACGGAACTCTCGAACATTACCAGGCTTCCAGTCAGACTTTCAACAGTTATGAGGTGTCATCAGCCTTACAACCCGAATCGTCCAAATGGATAGAAAAAATTTCAGACACCGGAAAGGGTTCTCTGTTTATCGGAACCTCAAATCAAGGTGTCAAGCTATTCGACATCAAGACCAGGACATACAAAAACATCCTTACCAGAAATCCTGATAACACAGAAATTTTTGCACGCAATTTTTTGTATGAATCAGGAGACCAGTATTGGATCGCTACCGAATCAGGAATATTTCTTTATAACATCCGCACGGGAGCTGCTACTAATATTAAAAAACAATATAACAACCCTTACTCCTTATCAGACAACGCTGTCTACACGCTTTGCAAGGACTGGGAAGGCGGTATCTGGGCTGGCACCTATTTTGGCGGGCTGAACTACTATCCAAAGCAGTACAATTCTTTTGAAAAGTTTTTTCCTATGGTAGGGGAAAACTCACTCGGGGGAAATGTCGTGAGAGAAATCGTTCAGGACAAATACTCGAATCTCTGGATCGGTACGGAAGATGCGGGCCTCAACAAGCTCGAAGCAGGAACAATGAGGTTTGAGCATTTCAAGCCTTCGGGCAAGCAACAGGATATTGCCTCCACAAACATCCACGGTCTGCTTCTCGAGGGCGACTCACTTTGGATCGGGACATTCGAAAACGGACTGGATCTTATGAATATCAGGACCGGAAAGATCATTAAACACTACTCGGCAGGAGCGGACAAAAACTCCCTAAAAAGCAATTTCATTTATAGTATTCACCGAAGCCGCTCGGGAGAGCTCTTCTTCTGCACATCCGGGGGCTTTTTTAAGTATAATCGAAAAGACGATAATTTTATTCACATTACCGGAGTGCCCGAGCGGATGTTCTACAGCACCATGCTGCAGGATAGTAAGGGCATATTCTGGCTCGGCTCATACAGGGAGGGATTATATTATTACAACCCTCAAACCGGAAAGCGGGGTTCGTACACGTATCAGAGTAATGACCCGCATAGCCTGAGCAACAACCGTATAAACCGGATATTTGAAGACCGAAAAGGGTACATATGGGTTGCTACCGAGGGAGGATTGTGCAAGATGAACCCGCAGACCGGTAAATTCAAGCGCTTCACCGTAGCAAATGGTCTACCAAGCAACTTGATATTATCGATACTGGAAGACGAAGAAAGTCAGCTCTGGGTTAGCACTTCTCGTGGATTAGCTGTCATTAACCCTCAAACCGGAAAAATAAAAACCTATACAAAAGCCCATGGGCTATTGAGCGACCAGCTGAATTACAATTCCGCGTTTAAGGACGAGTCCGGACAAATGTATTTCGGAAGCGTTAACGGCCTGGTACGGTTTCGACCCTCCTCATTTACCAGAAACACCTATAAACCACCAGTCTACATCACCGGTTTCCAAATATTTGGTCAGGAGATAAACGTCCAGAATACAAATTCGCCTCTCAGGAAGTCTATAACGTTCACTAAAAAAATAAGGCTGAGTCATGAGCAGTCTTCTTTCAGTATCGACTTTTCAGCTTTAAGTTATACTTCGTTGAATACCACCGAATACGCCTACAAAATGGAGGGACTTGACAACGACTGGACGTATCTCAAAACAAACCGTAAGGCGTACTTCACCTCCCTCCCACCGGGAAATTACACCTTCAAAGTAAAAGCAGCCAACAACAGCGGCGTATGGAACAACGAGGAAACACATCTTCAAATTGAAATCGTACCCCCTCTCTGGAAAAGCAGGTGGGCGTTGATCTTCTACGTCTTGCTCTCATGTGCCCTCGTTTATCTCGCTGTCCGGAATTACCACCAGCGCATAAAGACAAAAAACAAGCGAAGGCTTGAAATATTCGAACACAAGAAGGAGAAGGAAGTCTATCAGGCAAAAATTGAATTCTTCACGAATGTGGCTCATGAAATACGCACCCCGCTCACCCTGATCAAAGGGCCTATGGAAAAGATCATCAAACGTGCTGAAGAGGTACCTCAGATTAAGAACAATCTGCTGATTATGCAGAAGAACACAGAGCGTCTGCTTAACCTTACGAACCAGCTGCTTGACTTCAGAAAGACAGAAACCAGAGAATTCAGCCTTAATTTCGTCAAAGCCGATATCTGCGAACTGGTCAGAGATAACTATATCCGTTTTAAGCCAGCGGCCGAACAAAAAAACATACGTTTTACTCTGGAGCTGCCTGCCAGTAAATTCTTCGCCTATATCGATGTCGGAGCATTTGACAAAATCATGAGTAATCTGATCAACAACGCTATTAAATATGGTGCCCAGACCGCCACAATCCAAATACTACCCGTCTTTGAAGGCGACCTTACGTTTACCATTCTAATCAAGAACGACGGCTATATCATTCCCTGGAATATGAAGGAAAAAATCTTCGACACATTCTATCGGATGAAGCTCACAGAAAATCAACCGGGCAGCGGA
Organism: Arcticibacter pallidicorallinus; assembly: GCF_003002875.1. Lineage (GTDB taxonomy): Bacteria > Bacteroidota > Bacteroidia > Sphingobacteriales > Sphingobacteriaceae > Arcticibacter > Arcticibacter pallidicorallinus. The sequence continues at coordinate 411,037 of NZ_PVTH01000002.1, read as the reverse complement.
CTCGGTCTTTCCATTTCACGCTCTCTCACAGAATTACATAAAGGCAATCTGGAGTTGAGAGAGGTGCAAGCCAACTGCAACGTTTTTGCGGTTACACTTCCGCTGCATCAACAAATTGAATTTAACCCCATAATGAGCAAATAGCCCCTAACGCTAATCTAATGAAAGAAGAAATAGCAAACCGGCCAACTATATTGTTGGTAGACGATAATGAAGAAATTCTGGACTTTATCTCAGATGACCTGAGCGAAAGATACTCCGTCATTACCGCCCGAAACGGCAGGGAGGCACTCGACTCACTAAACGTTCACTCCGTTCAGCTCGTTATCAGCGATATCATGATGCCCGAAATTGACGGCTTCGAACTTTGTCGCCGAATCAAGTCAGATTTTGAGTACAGCCACATTCCGGTAGTTTTATTGACGGCTAAGAACACGCTGCAATCGAAGATCGAGGGACTCGAACTGGGCGCAGATGCGTATATCGAAAAACCCTTTTCCCCCGAACATCTTCAGGTCCAGATCGCGAATCTCCTTCTGAACAGAAGCAAGATTAAAGACTACTTCGCCAATTCGCCCCTGGTGCATATCAAGACGATGGCCTATTCCAAGGCTGATGAGAACTTTCTCGAAAAGCTCAATGAAGCCGTGAACCGGAATATTGCAAACATCGACCTCGACGTAGAACACCTCGCCGACTCCATGAATATGAGCAAACCCACCCTGTACCGGAAAATAAAAGCCATTTCTAATCTGACACCTCATGAACTGATCAACATCGCCCGACTGAAAAAAGCTGCCCAGCTTCTTGCCGAGAACGAATTCAAAATCTACGAGATTGCGGAAATGGTAGGATATAGCTCTCAAACGCACTTCGGCCGCTGCTTCGCCAAGCAATTTGGAATGCCCCCGACAGAATACATGCAAATAAAAATGGCTGAAAGGAAAACGAGTAACAGTGCTATCTAACTGTATACGATTCCTTTCAGCTCCATTTACCTATTTAGTTTGATAAAGAGGCTCATGCAAACTTTTGAGTTTCGCTGCGGGAACCTTAATAACCTTTCGATCATAGGTCATCAAGCCGTTCGTTTCAATTTCCACGTCGGTCGTCTGCGTATAAACTGCAGCAGACAGGCCATTGCGGATAAGGTTCTGCATGGTTACCATAAAGGACGAGTAGCGCTTTATCAAATCATCCGCGGTCTTGAAGCTCTGATACCCCCAGTTATCCTTCTGCTGCCATACATGTCCGTTAACCGGCAAACCCAAACCGCCAAACTCACCTAAAACCAGCGCCTGCTTAGCCCCGAAGAGGTCGGGACGCGGCATTACGGGATCAGGGTAGTTGTGCAGATCAATGATATGCCCAACCGGGAAAAAGTTACCTCCACTCGCGCTGTTAACCAAACGCGAAGGGTCTTTCTGCATGGTCCAGTTTGTTATTTCAGTGGTTTTAAACTGTCCCCATGCCTCGTTAAAAGGCACCCATACCACAATCGATGGGAAGTTATGAAGAGCATCCATAATAGCATTCCATTCTTTGCGGTAATACCCCTCCGACTCCTTGGAGCGCTCCTTCTCGGTACCCTTTCCGGCGACACCCGGCCGAGATTCCCATTGATTTCCGAGGTCTCCGCTCGGCATATCCTGCCATACCAACAGACCAATGGAATCACAGTAGTAGTACCACCGCGCCGGCTCCACTTTAATATGTTTTCTGATCATATTGAAGCCCATTTCTTTGGTCTTCTCGATATCGAACTTCAAAGCCTCATCAGTAGGTGCAGTATACAGCCCGTCGGGCCACCATCCCTGATCCAACGGACCGTACTGAAAAACAAACTTATTGTTGAGCAACATCCGCTGGATGCCTTTGCTATCTGCCGCCATGGAAGATTTACGCATAGCAAAATAGCTCTTCGCTTCATCGATTGCTTTCCCGCCCCTGACAACGGAGATCTGCATCTTATATAAGAAAGGGTTTTCCGGCGACCAAAGTTTGGCATTTGGAATAGTCAAATTGACAGCAGTGCCGTTGCTTACCTCCTGTTCTGCCACTTTAACTACTCCATCCCAGGCAGATACCCTCAGCCGGTCGCCCGAACGAAGATTTTTAACCTGAGCGCTTACCATCACCAAACCCTTGTCAATATCAGGTGTCTGCCTGGTTGTCTGAATATATGTTTCAGGTACAGCCTCCAGCCAAACCGTTTGCCAGATACCCGTTACGGGTGTGTACCATATTCCCTCTGGCTTGCGTACCTGCTTTCCGCGTGGCTGAGGACCTTCGTCTGTTGGATCCCAGACGCGTATGGATAAATCCTGTTCCCCCCCGCCTTTAAGCAATGATGTAATATCAAAAGAAAAAGGATCATTTCCTCCCTGGTGTACGCCGGCCTCCTTACCGTTTACAGAAACTCTTGCCTCCCAGTCTACACCCCCAAGATGCAGAATCATCCGCTTACCTTTCATGGAGGACGGAACGGAAAAACGTGTATGGTACCAAAGTACGCTGTCTTTCCCTACATTTCGGCCCACACCCGAAAGCGAAGATTCTACGGCAAAGGGAACAAGTATCCTTCCTTCGTAAGACTTTGGCTTACTCTCCGCTTTGGGTCTGATAGCATAATTCCATAGCCCATTTAAGCTCTTCCAGTCAGCGCGCACCAGCTGCGGCCGGGGATATTGGGGATGCGGGTTGGATACGTCTATTTTTTCTGCCCATGGCGTCTGAATTTTGCCCGGAACGGATTTCCATCCCGAGTCCTGCCCGGAACTGGTAACTGCAAAAGCAAACGTGAATAAGAATACAGCGCAAAGAGTTTTCATAAAGGTAACTGGTTAGTTAGTATACGTTTGGAGTCTGCTTCCAAGCACTGAGCAAAGCCGCGTACGGCGTATCAAGCTGATCTAAGAACACTTAGCTTGAAATGACTCTTTTTTTACTCTTCTCAAAGGACTGATTTTTTCTTTACACTTACCAGTAAAATACTTTCAAAGTTTATACAAATCGTATCATTCAATGAGGGACTAAACTCCGATCTGACAGGCCACCGCCAGCTACCTCGTTCGGCATTCGTTCTGATTCAGCGCATCAAGAATCCCTGTTGAGTCCATGTTAAGTCCCACTTTCCAGGGTTAAAGTCGGACTTAACATGGACTCAACAGGGGTTTAATAGGGATGCATTCAGACTCAGGTATCTATCAGGCCCAGGTAAGACCCCAAACAAACCACAGGAAATAACTCAGGAGAAAATCCTCTATAAAAACAAACGGCGCACAGAAGGTTGTTCCTGCACGCCGCCTGCAACAAAAGAAAACTAAACTAAAATCTAAGACCTTCGTCGAATTTAAAAAGAGGATAATCCGGACCCTCAAGGTATCCAGGTACGTCAGAACGTTGCTTTAGTACTGCCTCTTCGGAAATAGGTGTGGTAAACGGCATTTTTCCCGAAGGGTTGAACTTTCCTGTTAAGACGTCGAGTAAAGCATCTGTTGAGGTGCCAAAAGTAGCCACAACACCCTTTATGTTTTTCTTGTTCTTATCGTCGTATATTTCATCAATGACCCATGGATTGGTGTAATTCATGACCAGAATGGTCGGCTTTTTTGCCGTTAATTTGTTCACATAATCCACATCTACCGCATTTTTGGATAAAGAAAGATGCAGTGCAGAGCCGTCTGAATCAAACAGGGTCTTAGAACCAGGTGTTATCCATAAAACGATTTGATCAGCCTCTTCCGGAGTGTTTACGAACTCAATGTCGTAGTTATGATTCGTGCTTGTATAGACATTGCTGGGAGATGGTGTGCCTTTTTTCTGAAAGTACGATTCGAAATAAACCTTGGTTTTCTTTTTCAAGGGAAGCGCCGAGGATTCGTTTCGTAGCAATACGATGGATTTGCGGTAAGCAAGATCAGCTTTGTCCTGGAACGCCTTGCTGCCGACGATCTTTTCTGCATAAGCGACATCGACATACGGGTTTTCAAAAAGACCAAGCTCGAATTTCTCCAGTAATAGTCTGTGTACCGAATTATCGACCAGTTTCATATCTACCATTCCGCTTTTAACTGTTTCCAGTAATTTTGTCGGATCTGCAGAGCCTGAATAAAGGTTGATTCCGGCTTCCATTGTTTTCTTGTAGCGTTCAGTGAGACTCAAGTGCTCAGCACCCCAGGGCATCATGTAGATCGGGCCTGTATCCGAGTTGATTATCCCCTTGAATCCCAGCTGGTCGCGGAGGAGATCCTGCAATACGCCCTTGTTATAGGCGAATGCCACTTTTTCGTATTTAGTATCTAAAGGAATGGAGTAGTAAGGCATGATTGCAGAAGTTCCGGCGTCAATTGCGGCCTTAAATGGCTTCAGATGAAACTCCAGCATTCCACCGGGGTAATGCTGGTTCTTTCCCCAATCAAAGTGTGGATCCTGTCCGTCGACTACTGGTCCGCCGCCAGGAAAGTGCTTCGTGGTAACAGCGACTGAACCCGCTCCGAGCTTCTGTCCCTGAAAACCCAGCGTAACCGCTTTGATCATTTCTGATGCAAGGTCGGCGTCTTCACCGAAGGTACCTTCAATGCGCTGCCATCTGGGTTCTGTGGCCAGATCGGCCATGTACATATATCCCTTTCTTATACCTACTGCAGCCCACTCCTGCCGGGCGATGTCGGCAAATTCGCTGACAAGTTTGACGTCGCGCATGGCGGCCAGGCCAAGCTCTCCCGGCCAGGTTGAAAAGCCTGTTTTACCGACACTGAGTCCGATAGAAGCATCTTTGGTGATATGGTTACGCGGATTGGATGCCACGATTGCCGGAATTCCGAGGCCGTTGCTTTCGCAAAGTGCCTGTAGATTGTTTGACCATTCTGCAATGATCTTATTGGTGGTATTCGCCCGGATGATGAAGTGCCTGAGGTGAAACTGGGTTACCCCCTTTGTAGTTCCTGCCGCATAGATCATCGGGTAATCCAGCGGTTTATGTGTAAACATATTGATCTTGCGTACGATATCTACTTCATTGAAACCACTGCCGATGACATCCTTTCTGGGATTCTCATCGAACGACCAGTCGCCCTGTAAACGCGTGGTGCTGATGAGCATAAATCCGACTTTTTCTTCTACAGACATCTTCGAAACCAGATCATTCGCTCTTACGTCGTTAGGCAATCTCCAGTCTTCGTATTTATCGAGTTTACCGTTCTTATTCAAATCCTTGAATTCCAGCGCGCCAACTTTAAGAATCTTTGCTGATCGGTGTCCGAGCACAGGTTGTCTGGTTGCTTTGCTGCGGGAGTTCTGAGCCTGAACAGGAGTGTCCATCCCTGCCAGCATAATCGATGCAACAAACAGCGCGAGGCCGGCATGTTTCATTCCCTTTCTAAGGGTAGAGTTCCCCTGGAGGGGAGCTGCGTTTTGAATTTCTACTTTCATTTAATTTTAGTTTATTTTTCAATGGTGACGAAGCCGTTCGAGGAGCGTGTACCGCTGACTTTAAGCGGTATGCTCATGATGGCCCTCATCTATCTGACATTTTAATTGGGTGTATCTTTTGGATTTGTCTAGAACTTAATTCCCACGCTCAACTCGGTTGTGAATGGGCGGATGTAACTTCCGGCCATCAGATAATCCTGGTAGTTGGAAGCGTCGGTTATTAGCTCCGCGCCCGAAATCGTACCCCGTGCACCGGTCTGGTTCAGGAAGTTGACCACTGTAAGGCCCAAGTTAAATTTCTTATTCACGTTCCAGTTAAGGCCCCCGAAAGTTTCCCAACGACCGTTGAAATAGAGTGCGTTACTTAGGTTGGCTGTTTGCTTACCGAAGTAGCGGAAGCTCGACCATATCCTCAGATCTTTGGTAAAATTGTAGGAAGGGTCGATTTCCATCAGGATCTTGGATTGGCTGGTTACAATCTTGTCGTTAAAGCTGTAGTCGCTTCCGAAAGCGCTTACATTGAAGTTTTTATACTTCGGCTCCTGGTAGGTGAACAGGAAGTGAAGATTGAAATTTTTGAAAGGTTTCGCCACGATATCGGTGGTCCAGCCCATGGTCTGCACGTCATACGCATTACCAATGGTCTGTACCTGACCGCTTCCGCTTGGATCTGTCAGGTTAAAGCGCGTAAAGTAATTCGTCTTTTTGATGACAGAAAAAGCAGATACCAGGCTGAAGTTATCGCTCGTGTAGTAGACACCGACGCGGCCAAGAGGCACCACGCTGTTTTTGGTAATGGGCACCTGAGAACCTGCGTAGTTTACCAGGGTAGGGTTTTGAACATTGTAAGTAAACTCTGCTGTGATACCATATTTCTTCGCCAGCTTATAGACCAGGGCAGCGGTTCCTATAGGATTAATGCGAGTGGTCTTATAATTTTCGATGCTGGACACCTCCCCTGTGTTCGGGTTTGTTGCGCCGACGGATACACCGTCAAAACGAGCGTGCGGCATGTAGTCGACGTTCAGGTTCATCAATTCAACACGGGCACCATAGTATAGGTTCAGGCGATCTGTGATATCCCAATCGTCTGTGAAGAACAGTGCGGTTTTACTTTCTGAACCTTTATAATATTCACCGTTGGTGTTAAAATTACGGAAAGGAACGCCGTCTCTGTCGAGACGCTGAGGGTCTGCTTTCACTTCCTGGCTATATTGAAGGCTGTTAGCATGATGATCTACATGCGAATACATTTCGTTTATACCCAGGCGCCAGTTATGGTTGCCTGATCTTTTGCTTACCTGAGCAATCATAAACGCGTCGTTGATATTGGCTCGGTTAAGGATCATCAAACGGTTGAGGACGTTGCCTGTGTAGGCCTGATCAGTACCGGTAATGGTATATCGGTTAGCTGAATTTTGAATTGTTGCTGAAGGGATGATTCCGGTAGGGCTGGCTACGATAAAACCAGCATCCGAATTGGAATACATCGCGTTTACCTTTAGATTCAATCCGCTGTCATATTTATAACTATACAGAAACATGGCCTGGTTGACCTTCGTTTTAGCGGCATCTTTCAGGCTGGTATTTTTCTCTTCTCCGGTAAGGATATCGCGGTAGGTCAAGTTTCCATCTATCGGAAATGCGTTTGTAGTACCAAGCGGCATACCCTCAAGTTCGGTAATGCTTCCGTCGCCGTTATAGATAAACGGTGAGTTACCCACGACATTGGTTAGACTATGGGCATCTGCATATCTGTACATCAGGCTGACTTCACCTTTCCTGTTATTGAAATATTTCGTCAGCATTCCCTGGTAGATGGACGTTCTGTCGACATAGTCGGCGTAGGGTACGTCGAAACTTCCCGGGTCGAACATGTGGTAGGTTCCTGCTGAATAGTACAAGTCTTTACCGAGTTTCCCTGAGAGGTTCATATCGTAACGCTGCATTCCGAAATGGTTCATGCCCGTATTTAGGATACCGGTGAAATTATCATCCCCTTTGCGGGTATAGGAATTTACGCCATATCCAACGCGTCCGGTGGTTATAGCTACTTCGGAGATTTTGAGTACGCCGATATTTGACAGGCCCGATCCGGCACGCCAGAAGGTGTTTGGGTTACGCGGAAAGAAGTAGTAGACCGCCGGCATGTCATTCTCCAGAATGGTGGGCACGTCAACCGCTGATCCCGTAGGAATACCGATCTGAATAAAGCGGGGACCAGCGTTGTTCTCGGCGTTAAGCATGACGTTTCTGTTCGCTTCTTCTTTTTTTGAGGCGGGAGCCTGCTTCAGCAGCAATGAGTCTTTGGGACTTAGCTTCTGAGAATCAACAACCTGAGCGTATGCTGGCGACATAAATAATGTCAAGATGATTATGTAGCTCGCTACCGAGAGCTTGCAAATCGGGTTCCTTTTGTTTTTCATCAAACTTAGATTATTATATTATTGGTTCTATTGCTTTACTCAATGCTCGCCTAAGACTGTGGCAGAAAATTATATTTTTTTATAACCTATCTAAAAAACAGTCAATTATGATTATGTTAACGTACACACAAACATATGAAACAGGTAGTTAAAAGAGCTATACCCGTTGGAAGCAAATTCGTACGGCTTGTGTTAACGTACACATAATGATCAAATGTAGGATTATGCCTTAATTTTTCCAAAAAAACTTTCATCTATTTTAAAAATATACTTCGGATCCAGAGAGGATCGTCCTTCTGGCTGCTGTAAAGCCTTAATCCAAAAACTAAATCTATTGAATGCTGGAGACAGCCGTATTCTAAAATTCTGCCATTATCACTGAATAACAATATGTTATAAATATTTAATTAAAACTTTGGCTCTTCATTCTAGGATCACTTAACAACAAAATTTTAAGTGTGTTATCGAACACACTATTTTTATTTATATTTGAATACTGAATAAGCAGCATGGATTCTAAAAAGGACATACGAATAGTAGATATAGCCAGAATGGCCGGGGTTTCCATTGGCACGGTAGACCGGGTAATACATAAACGGGGCCGCGTTTCTGAAGAAAGCCTGAAGAAAGTAAACGCTGTGTTAAGCATGGTGAACTACAGTCCGAATATCTTCGCCAGATCTCTTGTATCGAAAAAGAATTATAAAGTTGTGGCTCTGATTCCTCAGCACTCGACAGATGATTATTGGATGTATATCTCGGAGGGGCTCGAAAGAGCATCAGAAGAAGCTAAGTCATCTGGTATTGCATTTGAACGGTTATACTTCAATCAATATGATCGGGCGAGTTTCGAGAAATCGATCGAAAGGCTTCTCACCCTCGATGTCGACGGCGTGATTATCGCTAATTTTTTCAGTAGTGAGGTTGTTCGAATATCGAAAGCGCTTGATGTCCGTAATATTCCCTATGTGTATATCGACGCCAATATCGAGGATCAGAATCCCCTCGCCTACTTCGGCACGCATTCTTACGATAGTGGCGCAGTAGCCGCCCGTATTATCAGCGGAAGGATTGGGCAAAAGGAAGATATTCTTATTGCGAAGATGTTCCACAATAGCAAAGAGCTCTCTAATCAGGTATTAAGCCGTCAGAAGGGATTCCTGGATTATATAGAGCGATCGGCTTTTGCCGGAAAGATTTATTATGCTGATCTGAAAATCGATGCGCACATTAGAAACTTTGAAGCACTTGATAAGATTTTTGATGAGCAAACAGGTCATTCTATACGAGCCGCTATTACTTTCAACTCGACCTGCCACGTTCTGGCGAATTACCTCAAAGTGAGGGACAGGAAACTAACCTATTTGGTGGGTTATGATTTGATCGAGAAGAACAAAGTATTACTGAAAGAAGGATATATCGATTTGCTGATCGGACAGCGTCCGGAATTGCAGGGGTACAGGGCATTGAAGGTAATCACTGACAAGCTGCTGCTAAACCTGCAGTCAGAGAAGATCAATTATATGCCTATTGATCTGTTGATCAAGGAGAATATAGACTATTATCAGAATCTGTAAAATCAAGGAGGGTCCGGATGATAGACCCTCCTGTCTTATAAACAGATAACCTACTAATTTATTTAATCTTATTTTTGCAGGAGCCCGTCTAAGGTAATGGCCACATAATATAATCCACCAAGGGTCGGGCCACCGGCATATTGCACATAATTATTATTAAAGATGTTGGTGCCGCCGACTTTAAACGTGGCTTTATGTCGCGGTATTTTATAGGTAGCCTGAGCATCAAATGTCCCGAAAGAAGGAACTGTACCGTTTACAAGCGGACTCTCCCATAAAAATTCCTGCTGCCAGCGGTAAACAATATTGAAACCGATATTTTTTACAATTTCGCGGTTTCCGAAAGACACGTTGGTTGACCATTTCGGAGTATTGAAGCCGGTAACAAACACATCGGGCTGTGTATTCTCCGAAATATTATTGTAGTTGGCATTACCTGATATGGTGTATTTCTGGTAGAAGTTATAGGTTAGTCCCAATGCAGCACCGTAATTATTATACTTATTCTTAGCATTGGTGTACACCCTGTAGCGCGTTTGCTGTGCGTCTCTGTTCGCTCTGAGCATCGCGAAAATTGCGTCATCACTTCCGACAGGTGCCTGTTCAACGAAATTAGCACCAGGGGTTAGCGATCTCTTATATGGCACGGAAACTTCTACCTGCCCCAGGAAACCGTCGTATTGATTGATGTATGCGTCTACATCAACAACCAACTTATTCTCCAGCAGTACGCTTTTGTATCCCACTTCAAAAGAGTTGATACGTTCGGGACGAGTGGGCGACAAGGAGGTTGCTGCCAGTAGTGCTTTATTTTTAAGCGCAGCGTCATTTGCAGACAATCCCGCAGCCACATCTGCATTTACAGCCGCATTGAAGACGTCACTTGATGCAAGAGTATAAGAGTTATCCAGATAATTGAGTCCCTCGTTGATATAAGAAAGACCACCTACACGTCGGATATTGCCGTTATTAACAAAGGAAATCGCTTCAAAAAGAGCAGGGAAACGGTATCCGTTCTGAAGTGATGCTCTGAAGTTGTGCTTCTCGGCCAGGGTGTATACAGCCGCAACTCTCGGGTTGAACTTCGCGTCAAACTCAGGATTGTAGTCAAGCCTCAAGGATCCGAAGAGCTTCAGTTTCTCTTCAAACAACGTTTTCGTTATCTGGGCAAAACCGCCAAACTTCTTGTAGTAAACGTTGTCGCCGAAGCTTCCGTCCGAAAGCGGATTATTCCTTTCTGCGAGAGGGCGGGTAAAGTCCACGAAGTTATTACCGTCGGGTACGACTTCGTAAATGCGGAGATCACCACCTACCAGCAAGTCAAAAACTTTAACCTTTTCGGACAGATCCCACTGTGCGTCAGTATGATAGGTGCGGCTCTTCTGGTTGAGCCAGGCACCGCCCGTTGCGGGGGCATCACCGCCTACGACTTCCTGGTGATCCCAGTTATTAATGCCGACGATGGTATTTTTCAAGTCGTTAAACTGGGCAGTTCCCGGTTCTGCGCGGCCGGCATCGGCAGCAGCACGTCCTAGCTTTAGAGCCTCGGCCAAGGACGTTCCTGCATTCAGTGCGTTCTGGAGCGCGGTCTTATATTTAGCTTGCCAAACGGAGTTCTTACCTCCGCTGGTGATATCGAGATTATCTACCAGTGGCTTGATGTTATAAGAGTCGCCGGTATTTTCGATAGATATGTATGACTTAACGAAGTAGCTAGAGCCTTTGAGTTCCAGTTTGTGGTTCTGGACGGTTACATTATCCATCTGGATCTTGTTTCCTCTCTGGAAAAGTCCGTCAAGCTTACCGAAACGATAACCGTAAGATAGCTCTGCGTTATCCGACAAACGGTAGTGTAGGGCAGCATCGAATTTGAGGTTATCCACAATTGGATTAACTACGTCTTTCTCCCAGTATCCCGTACGGCGTACTACAATACTCTGAGCCCCCGTTTGTCCGGGAATAGTAAGTCCGCTGATCGTTACCGCATTACTCCCATTATCGTCACCGTACTTATTCCAGGCATCATAAGCCGGATTATCAGCATCGGCATTCAGCTCCGAAAAGCGCGGATTGGCGGTATTGAGCGTATTAGGGTTTTGGTTGGTGCGGGTATCCGACAGCCAGTCCTTTCCCCTCATATAACTTACATTTACTTTAAAAGCGAATTTATTGTTGAAAGCCTGTGCGTACCGCAACGCGCTTTCAGTAAGAATACCGGCATCGCGACCTGTACCACCCACGTGATTGACTCCGTTGCGCGTGTAAAGGCTCAAGCCCTGGTATAGGAAAGGACTCTTGGTGATGAGGTTGGCCATACCGTTGATGGCACTCATACCGTAAAGAGCTGAGGCGGCACCGGGGGTGATCTCCACACTGGCGATGTCCAGCTCGGTTGGTCCGATAGCATTACCCAGTGGAACGCCAAGCGTACCAGCCTGCATATCGACGCCGTCTACCAGCTGTACGAAACGAAAGTTATTTGGGATGTTAAATCCTCTGGTGTTGGGAACTTTGAACGTTAAGCTCGAGGTGGTCATCTGAACACCTTTTACATTTTCCAATGCGTCGTAGAATCCGGGAGCCGGACTCTCTCTTATAGCACGTATGTCGAGCTTTTCAATAGCCACAGGAGATTTAAGTATGCTCTCTTCCACTCTTGAAGCGGTGACCACCACCTCTTTACCCAAAACGGTTTGGGTGAGGAGCTCGATGTTCAGCTTTGATTCCGGGCTTGTTATTTCAAATTCCTGAGTTTCAAAGCCAATACTCGAAAACACCAGGGTAAAAGGATATTTTGCGCGAGTTCGAAGGCTAAAATCGCCTTTCGAGTCTGTCAAGGTACCGGTTACCGTACCTTTAAGGAGTACGCTGACACCCTGAAGAGGAGTTTTTGTTTCTTGCTGTACGATAGTACCGCTTACGATGATAAAATTATTCCCTTGCGCAAAGATTGCGGCTGAGAAGATCGATAATAATAAGAATAAGGCAATATGGATAAGTTTCATTTGTTACGTCGTCGTTGAATAGGAATTTAGTTTTATAGCGGATCAATTTTCAGGACGACGACAACATGTTTTACTATTGCGCCAGAGTAGCGCGGGGAACCGAGATAGTAGATAAATACTCATAGTCTATAGTTTTGATAGACAAATATAGAAATAAATCAGAGCTGTCAAGCGTTGAGTAAAAATAATTGTAACAAACCTGTTCTTCAACGACTGGATGAGACTGAATTTTACGAAGGTCTCTACTCAGCGGCCCATCAGAAGAAAGCCATTTTTTCCGTTATCAACTCTCCATACGAAACATAATGTGGTGAATATTGGTAGTTTTACTATTTATCCGAACTAACGCATGAGAGCAAGCTTCCAAACCGGAACCATTTTCTTTATATTCTTTTCACTTATCAGCGTGCAGGTTCTCGGACAGAGAACAGGTTTAGTAACTGGCGCCATTGTTGACAGATATACTAATGAATCGATCCTGGGGGCGACAGTGACGGTGAAGGGTACCGGTGTTAGCACCGCGACGGACAGCACCGGAAGGTTCAGAATCAGTGTTCCTGTTGGAACTTACACCCTGAGTGCCGGATATGTAGGATACTTGGGTGAAGAAAAATTTAATGTGGTAGTATCAAGCGGGAATGCTCAGATTGTCAACTTCCGGCTTGAGCCCGCTGTAAATAGTTTAAACGAAGTGCAAGTGACCTTTAACAAAGGACAATCTGCGATTGCAACCGACATGGTTACCCCTCTCTCCGTTCAGCAACTCACAACTGAGGAAATCAAAAGCAATCCCGGAGGAAACTTTGATGTCTCTAAAGTTGTGCAGACGCTTCCCGGAGTCGGGATCAGCAATGGTGTAGGAGAGCGGAACGATATTATTGTACGCGGTGGCGCACCAAACGAAAACGTCTATTACCTGGATGGAATAGAGATTCCTGTCCTGAATCATTTTCAAACGCAGGGAAGTTCAGGTGGAGCCCAGGGAATTTTAAATGTTTCTTTTATTGAGAGTCTGAAGCTGTCTTCTTCCGCTTTTGACGCGCGTTATGACAACCCACTTGCCTCAACCTTCGTGATCACCCAGAGAGACGGAAACGCTGAGCGCCTATCAGGAAACGCCAGGATAAGCTTTACGGAATCGGTATTAACCCTAGAGGGACCGTTATCGGAAAAAACCACGTTCCTTGCATCAGCCAGGAAGTCTTACCTGAGCTTGTTGTTTAAGCTGATCGACCTTCCGATACGTCCGGATTTTGAAGACTTTCAGTACAAGGTAACGCATAAATTTAACGCAAAGACGACACTGACAGCAATCGGGTTAGGTGCAATGGATCATTTCAACTTTGCTCCGACAAGAGAATCGACACCCGAAAACACGTATATCCTCCGATCAACCCCCTATATCAACCAATGGAATTATACCATTGGTTTCAACTTAAACCATAAGATCAGAAACGGCTATATGAACGTGTCGCTTAGCCGCAACATGTTCGAAAATAATCTGGACAAGTTTGAGGATGAGCAAAAAATTGAGTCTACAAGAACCCTCCTGGTTGAATCGCAGGAAATGGAAAACAAACTGCGGTTTGATATTAACAAATTCGTTAACGGATGGAAGCTTTCGGGCGGTCTGATGACGCAGTATGTAGGATATAACGGAGACATTTTTAACAAACTGTCGAACACGGTAAGTGACGAACAGGGTAACATCATTTCGCCCGGACGGGTGCTGATCTTTGATAATGCGATTAATTTCTGGAAATACGGGCTTTTCGCACAAGCGTCGAAGAATATATTTAATGATAAACTTTTAGTCTCGGGGGGTATACGCACGGATATGAATACGTTTACCGATAACGGTACCAATCCACTCAAGACACTATCGCCAAGACTTTCGTTTGCCTATCATCTTGATTCGCGCTGGGACATCAACGCTTCAGTGGGTACATACTTCAAGATCCCCCCTTATACCGCTCTCGGATATGCGAATAACAGTGGTGTAAATGCAAACAAGGACCTTGATTACATACAGTCTACCCATTATGTTTTAGGGACCCAGTTCCTGCCAAAGAACTCTTTGCGATTTACCTTCGAAACATTTTTTAAGAGATACAACGATTACCCCGTTTCAGAAGCGACAGGAATATCACTAGCTAATCAAGGTTCTGAATACACATCTGTTGGAAGTGAAAAGCTGTTGAGTATTGGCAAGGGAGAGACATATGGATTCGAAGTCTACGCGCAGCAGAAGCTGGAGAACAAGATTTTTTATGTCGCCAGTTACACTTATGTACGAAGTAAATTTTCTGGTCTGAATAGGAGACTGCTGCCATCTTCATGGGACAACGAACATCTTTTCTCTGCTACCCTGGGTTACAAGTTCAAGAATAACTGGGATTTGGGTCTTAAATACCGCTTTGCAGGCGGATCTCCTTATACACCATTCGACATGCTTCGCTCTCAATTGAATTATCTGGCTATTGGCACCGGAACATTTGATTATAGCCGCCTTAATTCGGAAAGACTCCGTTCGTTTAGTCAAACGGATCTTCGTGTAGATAAACGAGTAAACTTGAAAAAAACGTCGTTAAACTTCTACATCGACATTCAAAACATCCTTAAAACGCAGAATGCTTCTTTCCCGAAGTACACATTTAAGCGAAGTGATGATAACAGCAGTTTTGTTACCAGTGACGGAGCGCCGCTGCAGCCGAACGGAAGTAATGGAATTCCGGTCATTCTGAATGATTCATCAGGGAACCTCATCCCCTCTTTAGGGATAAACTATGAATTTTAGCACGCAGGGAAGTGGATCGGGTGGAAATAAAAAAGCCTTCCGGTTTGATACCGGAAGGCTTTTGCTCCTGAGGCTGGGCTCGAACCAGCGACCCTCTGATTAACAGTCAGATGCTCTAACCGGCTGAGCTACTCAGGAGTACTAAACCCGGTTAATGTTTGCTCCACTTTCTAAGAAAGCTTCGCTGTGTTTGGGATTGCAATATTCGGGATTTAAATCTGATTTTAAAAGTGTGTTTGCATAAAAACCGTGCTTTAAACTGCTAAAGCTTCATAATAAGGACATTAATTTTCTCAGAAGGGAAGTAAGGAAAGAGCACTTTGGGATCTTGAGATGTTGTGGGGCTGCGATTAACGAAAACCAGAAAGTCAGGATTGTGTTAAAAAAGAAAAGGGTAAGCAAATTTACCTTGCTTACCCTTTTGCTCCTGAGGCTGGGCTCGAACCAGCGACCCTCTGATTAACAGTCAGATGCTCTAACCGGCTGAGCTACTCAGGAGTATTAAACGCGGTTATTTGTGCTTTGCTGCCTATAATAGCGGACAGCACTGCTGTGTTTTGGGACTGCAATATTCGGGATTTAAATTTATTTATGCAAATTTGCCTAAAGTTTTTTAAAAATAATTTATGAGCTTAGTTATTATAGGAACGGTGGCCTTCGATGCCATCGAAACCCCTTTTGGAAAGACAGACAAAATCGTCGGAGGAGCAGCAACATACGCTAGTCTCGCCGCATCATATTTTTATGATAAAGTAAAGATTGTTGGGGTGGTTGGTGACGACTTTCACAAAGAAGATATTGACACTTTTTCCACTCATGGGATTGACGTAGAGGGCTTGCAGGTGAAGGAAGGCGAAAAATCTTTCTTCTGGGCTGGAAAGTATCATAACGACATGAACAGTCGCGATACACTTGCTACAGAGCTGAACGTACTGGCCGACTTCGACCCTATCATTCCGGAATCATACCAAACTTGTGAGTACCTTCTATTGGGTAACCTTACCCCTCAAATACAAAAGGCCACTATTGAAAGGCTACGGAACCGTCCGAAGCTGATCGTTCTTGACACGATGAACTTCTGGATGGATGTGGCGCTGGAAGACTTAAAGGAAACACTAAAGCTGGTCGATGTGCTGACTATTAACGATGCGGAGGCTCGCCAGCTATCGGGAGAGTACTCGCTGGTAAAAGCTGCCAGAAAGATCATCGCGATGGGACCGCGATACCTGATTATTAAGAAAGGCGAGCATGGCGCACTTCTGTTTGATTCAGAGCGGGTATTTTCTGCTCCAGCCCTCCCTTTAGCTGAGGTTTTTGATCCAACAGGTGCGGGGGATACTTTCGCGGGCGGATTTATAGGCTATCTGGCTAAAGTTGGCACTATTAACTTCAACAATATGAAAAACGCGGTCATCTACGGATCGGCTTTGGCGTCTTTCTGTGTGGAAAAATTCGGAACAGAAAGGATTAAAGATCTTACTCAGCAAGAGGTTGAGAGCCGCATAAAGGAGTTTGTTACGCTCAGCAGCTTTGTTATAGAACCATAATATTTGAAGTGATAGTCCCCTGGTGGGACTATCGCTTAATCTTCCCCACCTTTTCGAACCGAGCGAATACGCTCTTTGAATGAGGGGCATCTTCCAGCTCATCGCTTAAATCCTGCCCTGCCCAGTGCTCATAATGCTTACCATCTCGCCAAAGCCGACTCTCCGTGACGTCGTAGATGACGCCATCTACTGCAACCCAGATCTGCGGCTTGTCTTGCCCATTTCGGAGGGCTAATTGAGCGATCGTATATTGCGGCAGTTCGCTATTCATCATACGCGTTTACCCCTTCTGCGGAAGTATTCGAATAGCAGGATATTAATGAGCAGCATCGAAAGGGAGTAAAAATGATCTTCAAAGGGCACTGTTGATATCCTGACACCCATGTTCTGAGCATCATTATACATTACGATCGGCAATGAGGTCAATATTCCGTTCACGATATAGAACGGGAACATGGACACCAAAAATGCGAGGTAAAAACGACCCATATTGTCCGGTTTCCTCAGATACACATAGACGCAGTTCGCCAGAAGCAAACCAAACGTAATCAGGGTATAGACGCGGTCGTGGTAAAACACAAGAAGAATGACCGAAAGCGCTGTCAATCCGTGCGTGATCGGCAGACTGGCTTTCGCCAAAACATCTTTCCTGACATAAAAGTTCAGGCATTCATAGATAAATATACAAGAGAAAGGTACCGTGACGAAGAACAGGATTTCTTCAATGGGTAGATTGAGAAAATAGATCCCTGTTACATACCGGCTATTGAAAGACCATACATCATATAAAGTGAAGATATAATCCCAAAGCAGAAAGCACAAACCGCTGATTACCTGCGCAGGAAAGATGTATTTCCAGTTCTTATAAAAATGCACATTTTTATCAAAGGACAACAGAACCGGAAATATTACCGTGAGGAAATTGATTAACAGGTAAGTATATTTTTCGTTCATTTCATAAATTGGTTTAAGATATCCAGCTCTTCCCCCTTTGCTCTGCCGCTTTTGATAACAAAGGTGACCATGTCTTTTAGAACAGCCTTAGGGAGCGATCCGAACTGGCGCTTTTGAACCAGGCTGACAATCTTTTTCCGATCTTCATCAAGATGCTTGCTCATGCCTAGAAATCCAGGCAGATAGTGTTCAATACTGAACCTTAGAAATCGGATTTCAAGATTCTCGGGAACTTTCTTCGAAGCGGTAGAGAGCACCTCCATACCACTTTTAAGATATGTGAGCTTCTGGTAAGGATTCCAGGCATGCTTCCCCATTAGTGTTTGGGCGGAACCATAATAGGCTAGATGAACCGGACTGATTCCCTGCTCAAGCTTCATACGCTCAAAGAATTTGCCTGCAACTTCCTTATTCTCAACAGCCTGATAGAACTGCACCCGGACTTTATCGAGCTCTGTTGAAGAGACCGACAGGGGAAACAGCAGAAACAATAAAAAAAACTTGATCATAAACCTATTATCTTCTCTTTAAACAGAGCCTGTCCGAGCAACCATATTTTCCTCTTGTCGGACACCCGGATTCGCTCGGCTGCCAGAGTACCGGCCGACTTTGATTTTATCTTATAGAAAAGCTCCAGATAGTAAAGATAGGCAACATAGACACCTGCACGAGATTTCCGGGGCAGCTTACGTATTCCGGCAAGGCCTTCATCAAAGTCTATCCGAATGTCTTCCTCGATAAGCTTTTTGTCGGCCTCACTGAACCTTAGAAAGTCAACATCCGGAAAGTACACCCTTCCCCGCTCCTCATAATCGGCTTGTATATCCCTGAGGAAATTAATCTTCTGGAATGCAGAACCCAGTCGTCTGGCCGAGGGCAAAAGCGTTGCATACAGACCTTCCTGACCGTGGCAGAAAACCTTCAGACACATAAGTCCTACTACTTCGGCTGAACCATAAATGTATTCTTTGAACAGCTCGTCGGTATAAGCAACTTTTTGCAGATCCATCTCCATGGAGTGCAGAAAGGCTTGAATGAGTTGCTTGTCTATCTGATATTGGTTTACGACCAGCTGAAACGACTGCAGCACCGGATTGATGCTGACCCCCCTTTCAATAGCCTGATAGGTATCCAGGCCAAACTGGCGGATCATTTCCACTTTATCGTATTCATGAAAGGTATCCACTATCTCATCTGCGTACCTGACGAATCCGTAGATGGCGTAAATTGGGTTACGGAGATCTTTGTGAAAGGTGCGAATACCAAGACTAAAAGAGGTACTGTAGGTTTTTGTGATGAGCTTACTGCACTCAAAACACGAGTAATTATACAAATCCATCATAAAATGTAGTGCCTCATTTACCAATAATACGAAATTTTGCTTTAAAAGTTTTTGAGGTTACATTTACCGTTATATGAATACATCTTCAGTAGCTATTATTGGTTCCGGCTTTGCGGGCCTGTCAGCAGCGTCTATTCTCGCTAAAGCGGGGTATGATGTAACTGTTTATGAGAAAAATGACCAGGCTGGTGGCAGAGCAAGAGTATGGTCGAAAGATGGTTTCCGCTTCGACATGGGGCCAAGCTGGTACTGGATGCCTGATGTATTTGAGAACTTCTTCCACTTATTCGGCAAGAAAAGTTCAGACTTTTATGAGCTGAAAAGGCTTGACCCCTCGTATCGTGTTTACTGGGGGGCGAATGACTTTACCGACGTTCCCGCCCATATGTCAAAGCTGAAGCAACTGTTTGAAGAGCTTGAGCCTGGTGCTTCTGAGGGCTTGGATAACTTTCTTAAGCAGGCCGAATACAAGTACCAAACAGGCATGGGTGATTTTGTATTTCGACCATCTCACTCCATAACAGAGTATATCGATCTTAAGCTCATCAGTGCAAGCTTCCGCCTGCAGCTCTTTACGAGTCTGCGGAACCATGCCAGATCGTATTTCAAGCACCCCAAAATCATCGAGATCCTCGAATTTCCGGTGCTATTTCTGGGAGGGACTGCCGCGACCACTCCGGCACTCTACAGCCTTATGAATTATGCAGATCTGGCACTCGGAACATGGTATCCGATGGGCGGAATGAATGAAATTGTGAAGGCTATGGTTTCGATTGCCCATGAACAGGGGGTGAAGTTCCGCCTGAACACGGAGGTTAGGAAGATTAGGGTATCGAATGGAATAGCCAGTGGACTGGAAACAGATTCTGGTTTTATCCCTGCTGATCTAATCATCTCCAACGCTGACTATCATCATACCGATCAGGTTTTGCTTGAAAGCCAATATCGCGGTTATAGCTCTGCCTACTGGAACACTCGAACACTCTCCCCCTCTTCGTTATTGTTTTACATCGGAATCAATAAGAAACTGAAAGACATTCCACATCACAGTCTTTTCTTTGACGAGGATTTCAATAAACACTCCGATGAGATCTATAACAGACCTCAATGGCCTGAAAAACCCCTCTTTTACGTATGCTGTGCATCGAAAACAGATCCCTCGGTTGCTCCTGAAGGCGGAGAGAACCTGTTCTTCCTGATTCCGGTAGCTCCCGGACTGGAAGACACAGAGGAAATCAGAGAGCGCTATTTTAAACTTCTTGTCGACAGGTTTGAAACGGTGACCGGCGAAACAATCAAAGACGCGGTCGTTGTGAAGAGAAGCTATGCTATAAAGGACTTCGTCGAGGACTATCATTCTTTTAAAGGCAATGCCTACGGACTGGCAAACACGCTCTTGCAGACGGCTTTTCTTAAGCCGAAGCTACGCTCCAGAAAGGTTAAGAACTTGTTTTACGCCGGCCAGCTAACTATCCCCGGACCGGGCGTCCCTCCAGCCATTATATCGGGGCAAGTAGCTGCAGAGGAAGCAATGAAGGTTTTGCGATTATAGGAATAATCTATTTAGCGCAATTTCAACAACCAAACAACCAAACTGTATCCCAGTAAAAAAGAATCGTTAGAATGTAACAAAGAAGTATACCTGCCGATCTAAACCATGGTTAACCATTGTCTCTCATGCCAATAAGTAATAATTATAAAGAGAACGTTAGAGTTGCGCTTCAGTCTGTAAAAAGCAACAAGTTGCGGACACTGCTGACTGCAGCCATAATTGCCATTGGACTGATGGCTTTGGTTGGCATTCTTACGTCTATAGACGCCATTAAGAGCTCATTAAACAGCACTTTCTCAAGGATGGGAGCCAACTCCTTCACCATAAGGAACCGAGGCGGTGGTATCCGGTTTGGAGGTCCCGGCGAACAGCCTAAGAGACATCCCTCCATCACGTTCAGGGAAGCCGTTGCTTTTAAAGAGCGGTTTGATTATCCTGCAATAGTGTCGGTAAACACGTTTGCGTCTCAGGGAGCCACAGCAAAATACGCAAGTGAAAAAACGAATCCCAACATCAATATACTCGGCGGTGACCGCGAATACATTACTACCGGAGGATATTCACTGTCGGACGGAAGGAACTTCTCCAAATCGGAAGTTGACTATGGTGCCAATGTCGTCATCATTGGAGAAGAGATTAAGACGCGGTTGTTCGCTAACCTGAATCCTATCGACAAGTTTATCCTTTTGGGGAACAACAAATACAAGATTATCGGCATATTCGAGAAGAAAGGATCAGGCGCAAGCTTTGGAGGGGATAAAATTTGCGTAGTGCCTCTGCTCAAAGCACGGCAAATCTCTACGAGTGCACGACCTAGTTATACCATCACCGTAATGAGTCTTGACTCCAGGCAAACTGAATCGACTATTGGGGAGGCGACGGCGCTTTTTAGAAACATACGGGGACTAAGCGCAGGAAAGGACGACAACTTTGAGATCACGAAGAGTGATGCTATCGTACAAACGCTTCTCCAAAACATCAAATGGGTAACAATAGGAGCTATAGTAATCGCCTTTGTGACTCTTGTCGGAGCCTCGATAGGGCTGATGAATATCATGCTCGTCTCTGTGACCGAGCGGACCAGAGAGATCGGCATACGCAAAGCGATTGGCGCAAATCCTACGTTGATCAGGCAGCAATTCCTCTATGAAGCAATCGTTATCTGTCTGATTGGTGGTGTAGCAGGCATTGTCCTGGGAATACTGATCGGAAATGTGGTGGCAATGGCTCTTGAAGCAAGCTTCATCATCCCCTGGCTCTGGATGGCTGTGGGAGTGGTTCTTTGTATTGTTGTGGGGATTATTTCGGGTATATACCCAGCTTCCAAGGCTTCCAGGCTCGACCCTGTTGAAGCGTTAAGGTATGAATAAAAAAAGGGGCCGCCCGCGGCAGCCCCTTTCTGGCATTTAATATATTCTGGCAGGCTGCTATTTTAAAAGAATTTAGCCGGGCCTCCGGAATTATTGAATTGGATTTTCTTTAATGTAGTTCTCCCAGGCCCATGCGGACCTCATCATTTCTTCCAGATTCAGTTCAGCTGACCAGTTCAGCTCGCTCTCTGCCTTGCTAACATCGCCCCAAACCTTCTCGATATCGCCTTCACGTCTTGGACCTATTTGGTAATTAAGCTTTACGCCGGTACTCTTCTCGAAAGCATCGATAACCTGAAGCACAGAACTTCCTTTGCCCGTGCCAACATTATAAACTTCATAGTCTGCACCCATTCTCTTCTCTTCCTGTCTTTTCAGTGCGGCAATATGCGCCTTGGCAAGGTCTACGACATGGATATAGTCTCTGATGCAGCTGCCATCTTCAGTATCGTAGTCATCGCCGTATACGGTTATCGGACCACGCTTTCCTATGGCACTCTGGGTTATGAAAGGAACAAGGTTTTGAGGAACGCCTATCGGAAGTTCTCCAATAAGGGCAGTTTCATGAGCACCAACGGGGTTGAAATACCGAAGGGAGATCATGTGATAATTGGTATTAACTTTAGCAATATCTAAAAGGATCTCCTCAGCTATCTGCTTGGTATTTCCATAAGGAGATTCGGCTTTTTTCACTGGCGCATCTTCTGTAACAGGGAGAATATCAGGCTGCCCGTACACAGTACAAGATGAAGAAAAAACGAAGTTTACTTCTCTTCCTTCGAAAGCTTTCAACAAGTTGATAAGTGACGAAAAGTTATTCCTGTAATACTTCAAAGGTTGAGCTACCGATTCGCCAACAGCTTTATGAGCAGCGAAATGAATAACCCCCGTGATATCCTGGTTTGCTGATATGAACTCGATGACTTTCTTCTCTTCGCAGAGATCCAGATTATGAAACTCCGGTTTTATACCCGTGATTTGGGTAATCTGATCGAGAATACCAATGCTTGAGTTGTCTAGATTATCAACTATTACCACTTCATAACCGGCTTCCTGAAGCGTGACCACAGTATGGGAACCGATATATCCGGTTCCCCCTGTTACTAATATTTTACCCATGGCTATTTATTATAATTAGCAAAGTCTTTATGTTCAATTTTTTCTATAATATCCTTTGGAAGAGATTTGAAGTATTCATATGTAATCTTCAGACCTTCTGCACGGGACACCTTGGGCTCCCAACCGAGGATTTCCCTAGCTTTAGTGATATCCGGACGACGTTGCTTCGGATCATCTGTAGGCAGAGGTCTCGTTACGAGCTTCTGATCGGTTCCGGTCAGCTTAATGATCTCCTCTCCAAACTCCAGAATGGTGATTTCGTCGGGATTCCCGATATTAACAGGGTAAGGGTAATCGGAAAACAAAAGGCGGTAAATTCCTTCAATCAGATCGTCGACGTAGCAAAACGAGCGCGTCTGAGATCCATCTCCGAATACGGTGAGATCCTCACCTCTAATCGCCTGACCAATGAATGCCGGCAGTACACGACCATCATTCAGCCGCATACGCGGTCCATATGTATTGAAAATCCGAACAATTCTTGTTTCTACCCCATGGAAGGTATGGTATGCCATCGTTATAGCCTCCTGGAAGCGCTTTGCCTCATCGTAGACGCCACGCGGACCCACAGGATTTACGTTGCCCCAGTACTCTTCCGGTTGTGGGTTACAATTCGGATCACCATAGACTTCCGACGTAGAAGCGATAAGCATCCGCGCATGCTTCGCACGCGCTAAACCGAGAAGATTATGAGTCCCCAAAGAACCAACTTTCAGTGTCTGGATGGGGATCTTCAGGTAATCAATAGGGCTGGCGGGTGATGCAAAATGCAGGATATAGTCAAGCTCTCCCGGCACATGGACGAAAGTAGATACATCATGATTGTAGAACTCAAAGTTCTCCAGCTTAAACAGGTGTTCAATATTCCGAAGATCTCCGGTGATCAGGTTATCCATAGCGATGACATGAAAGTCCTCACTAATAAACCTGTCGCATAAATGTGACCCAAGGAAGCCGGCAGCTCCCGTAATTAAAATTCTTTTTCTTGCCATTATGACTGTACTGATTATCTGTATTCTTTATGCGGCAATGTCCGCGGTTTATCTATTTGGGTCCTGAGCTTTAGGCCTTCCAAATTTAGCTTTTAACTCAGGCACTTCGCTATTTTTTAAACGCACCTTAAAAACAATTCATGCGTGTGAGAATAGATCTGCTCAAGTTTTGGTACACATTCAATGTGAATCAGCAAGTCTAACTACAGCAATTTCCATGTAATGAACAAATTAATTTATTATTTAACAGTATTTTCGATCCATATTAATCATAGAAATATAAATGTTATTTATCTATAATCTTGGGATTCAATTCTATTGGATAATAATTACAATATCCCAGGCATTCAATATAAAAGCTAAAACCTGGCTTAAAGGTAGAAAAAACCTGTTCCAAAAAATAAAACAGGATGTAAATTCTGAAAAGGAACACATCTGGTTTCACTTTGCGTCTTTAGGTGAGTTTGAGCAGGGCCGGCCCGTAATTGAAAAAATAAAGAGTGACTATCCGGATTATCCTGTTGTGATCACCTTTTTCTCACCCTCAGGGTATGAACTCAGAAAGAACTATTCCCTTGCTGATCATGTATTCTACCTCCCACTAGACACAAAACGAAATGCGAGGCAGTTTGTGGAGATCATCAATCCTAAGCTGGCCATTTTTACGAAATACGAATATTGGTACCACTTTTTTACTGAACTCGACCGACGCAATATACCCCTGATCGTCATATCAGCCATTTTCAGGAAGGAACAGCTATTTTTTAAATGGTATGGAAGTTTGCACCGTTCTATGCTTAGAAAAGTAAGCAGGCTATTTGTGCAGGATGCTGCGAGCATTTCAATGCTCGAAAATATTGGCATTATGCACGCAACTATTGGTGGAGATACTCGCTTTGACCGCGTTGCCGCAAATGCTGAGCAGCCGAAAGATTTTCAGTTGGTACGGAGTTTTTGCGATTCGGCAAATATATTTGTTGGCGGAAGCACATGGCCCGACGACGAAAACCTGATTTCGAAAGTTATTGCCCAATTTGAGAACTGGAAGTTTATCATTGCTCCACATGAAATAAAACCTGACAAACTAAAAGCATTTGAAAGCCTTCTTCCCGACAAAAGCTATGTGAGATATTCTGATTTAAAGAACGACGGATTATCTTCAGCTAACAAAATGCTTAGGGTTTTAATAATCGACAATATCGGCATGCTCTCCTCACTATACCAGTATGGTCAGATCGCTTATATTGGAGGTGGTTTCGGAGTAGGTATTCACAATACACTTGAAGCTGCTGCATTCGGACTTCCGGTAATATTCGGACCCAATTACAAGCGCTTCCTGGAAGCAAAAATGCTTATATCCGAAAAGGCAGCCTTCAGCATTAAAAATGAGGAAGAACTGCTGGAAGTAATGACGAAGCTTCAAGACAGCGAATTTCGTAAGGGAAGGGGCAGCGCAGCTAAACGGCTGGTTTCAGAAAATACAGGTGCTACCGAAGCTATCTTTACCTATCTCAACGAGCGCGTGTTCAATTAATTTGATGGGTTTTAAACCGTCTGCGTCGCCAGCTTTTCAAGAACTCCGATCCAAACAGGATGAGTATTCAAACTCTCGACAAGCTGAACTTTCTCTCCACCAAGCTCCTTAAATTCAAGGTCATATTCTTCTGCAATCTCGTAGATGGTTTCCAGACAGTCTGCTACAAACGCCGGACTGAAGACCAATAGACGCTTGGTCCCATTTTTGGCAAGATTATGAACAACTTCACTAGTGTAAGGTTGCGCCCAAGGCTCCTTGCCTAACCGCGACTGGAAAGTCACCGTGTACTTATCTCTGGGGATGTTTAGACTCTCAGCTATAAGGCGTGCAGTATCATGACACTGTGCTGAGTAACAAAATTTATTTGTATCGGTAAGAACTGAACAGCAATCGGAAGACTGCAAACAGTGTTTTTTGGAGTCATCACCTTTAATCAGCTGGCGTTGTGGTAAACCGTGAAAACTGAAAAGGTAATGATCATATGTTTCCAGATCATGTTTCCTGCCATTTTCAGCAAAAACACTGATCATATCCGGATCGTTATGAAAGGAATTAATAAATGAGATATCAGGAATCGCCTGCCACTTACTTACGATCTCCATCACTTTTTGGTGAACGGAGCCCGTGGTTGCTGAGGCATACTGAGGAAACAATGCGATTACCCGAATATTTTTTACCCCGCCTTCTTTAAGCTTATTAAGAGCCGACTCAATAGAAGGGTTTTGATAGCGCATGCCGAGCTCCACCTGATAACCGCCACCAAGTCGGTTCTGCAGTTCGTCTCGCATGATTTCACTGTAATACATCAGTGGCGATCCTTTATCTGTCCATATCTTTTGATACGTCTTAGCTGATTTAGGTCCCCTGAATGGCACGATTATTCCTTTAACTAACAGTGTCCGTCCAAGCTGACTGATATCAATCACCCGTTCATCCATCAGAAATTCGTCCAGATACCGTCTCACATCCTTAACAGAGGGACTGTCCGGCGTCCCGAGGTTTACTAATAAAACACCTTGCTTGCTCATAAATTGATTGCAAATATAGCCGATTTAGCTTAGCTATTTCATTCGCCAGAGCTTCCACCAGGGAGTCCCCGGAAACTCATGATGCTCATAATGATATCCAAAGAAATAGCATGAAAAGAATCCAACAAGATGATTTTTCTTCAGACTTCGTGAGTGATGAACATTCTGATGCTCTCCGTGGTGGGGAAGCCATGTACCAAAAAAGAAGAGCTGAAGGGTGCTGAGCAAAGCAGGAACGACCCAAAACAGCAGAATATTGCCTTCTGAAAACCAAAGGGTTAACACGTTAAACAATACTGCCATCAGCACTAACTGAAGGACAGACATATACTCCTTCATAAAGTGAAAATACCAGACTATAAAAGGACCTTCATGATAATCCGGATCAAGATCTGAGTGTACATGCCGATGATGTTGATGGTGTTTGACCATCAGCTTTTTGAAAGAAAAAGCGGCATACAGGGCCGTGCAAACTTGCCCTATTATGAGATTAAATTTACTTGAGGAAGACACAGTACCGTGCATAGCATCATGCGCCGTAATAAAAAGACCTGTATATAGATGCGTCTGCACCAGAATCATAATATACACGAGGGGGTTGTTCCACTGGAAATCCCAACGAAGCAGCCAGACAAGACTGAATGCCCAGCAAGAGATGACAACTAAAGCAACCAGTATACCGATATTAGATGCCTTTCTCATGGAAATTGACAATTAGAAATTTTCGAGCACAGCTTTGACCTTTTCCATTAGCCACATCGGCGTAGAGGTAGCACCACAGATTCCGACCCGGTCATTCGGACTAAAAAGGTTAATATCAAGCTCATCTGCCTGAGATATAAAATAGGTATTGGGGTTGTATTTCTTACAAACTTCGTAGAGAACTTTGCCGTTTGACGATTTTCTACCAGAAACGAAAACGATCTTGTCAAAGTTCGTAACAAAGCTTTCGAGATCCTCATTCCTGTTAGAGACCTGCCGGCATATAGTATCGTTGGCCTTTACCTCGTAACCCCGTTGAATCAGTTCATCTTTAATTTGATAAAACTTCTCAGTGCTTTTTGTCGTCTGGCTATAGAGTGTAAACTTCGAGGGAAGATCGACATGATCAAGTTCGCTAAGGTCCTGAAAAACCAGGGCCTCATTATTGGTCTGGCCCTGAAGACCGATGACTTCCGCATGCCCGTGCTTACCAAAAATAAGGATAGGTTCTTCGTCTTCATGAGACACTTTAATTCTATTCTGAAGCTTGAGAACGACAGGACATGAAGCATCTATCAGGGTAATGTTGTTTTTTAAGGCAATTCGATAAGTTTCAGGGGCCTCTCCATGTGCCCGTATGAGCACTTTCTCACCATGAAGATCCGGAAGCTCGTCGTGGCTGATAATCCTTAAGCCACGTGCTTTTAAGCGCTCAACCTCTTCATCATTATGCACTATATCTCCAAGGCAGTACAGATATCCGTCCTCCTCCAATATTTCCTCCGCCATATCAATGGCGTAAACCACTCCAAAGCAGAACCCCGAATTTCCGTCTATTGTCACCTGTAGATTGTAGCTCATAATAACTTAACGCAAAAATAGCAAAATGTTTCCGTTTGAAACTGCATAATTATCAGCTCCTAAACAGACAGCTATACATTCAAATAAAGAATAAGGAAGAACAAAAACTGTACGACGAACAAAACCGCAGCAGAACTACTGATTTTGGGGAAATAAGATTTATAAAATACCAACAGCAACAGCGCAGAAAAAATGAACCATACGACATAGTTCTGCACGGGTACTACCCCACCTGCCCAGTCCCAATAGTCAAATTTCATAGCGACAGGCTCAATAAAAAAATCCAGTAAGGTAACAGATGATGCACCCAAAAGAATAAATGCGTAGACATTCTCCACCTTCAGTTCTGACAAGGCCATCCCAACAGAATAGATAACCAGGAACCAGTTTACTCCTATCATAAGCGGCGTATTGAAAATCTTATAACCAAGAGTTTCTCCATAAAAATAGCTCCCAAAGACCATTCCGGTTTGTGTACCCACCATTTCAATCAGGAAGCCAGCCACATAAGCTACGCCAAGGAACAACCAGAATGACTGATTTCTGACGTGCTGATTGGCTATCAGCAAACCGGTCATCAGCAAGAGGTGAAACGGCACGAGCTGCTTAAATAAGGGCACCGCAGGTGGATACAAAAAGCCAAGCAGCCCAACACTGTAGAAAAGCACAATAAGCGAAGAACAAGTTTTATATCTTATGATCATGATTTTATAGCACGCCCTTTCCACGTGGTCTTTTGAGTTAAATGTCTGACTATTGAAACAACTGAAATTAAAGCTAAAGTGACCATTTGAACGGGATGCAAAATAAGATTCCAAATAACGTTTTGTCCGCTCATCAGAGATATCATCACTCTGCTTAAAAGAATCAGGGTCAGTGCAAACATCATCAAAGGAATGCTCAGGTAATAGGCTATAAATAACGGCCCGATCATTACCAGCAGTAAGTAGCAGATCAAGCCGGCAACGTTCATATTGAAGCCCGCTAGTATGTTCTTACTAAAGCCGTTTACAGCTTCATCAAACCCACTGTACATACGACACTTGATAAACCCGTTTGCCAGCAATGTCTCCATCGGCAATTGGTACGTTTTTATCAGCTTTGCGATCTCCATATCGTCGAGCACCTTATCTCTTATCTGCGCATGCCAGTGATAGATCTGATACATTGGTCCATCGAACATCATAAACTGACCACTCGCAGCGGAAAACGAGGGATTTCGCGACAATCTCACCAGCCTCAACGGCAACAGGTTAAGAAGAACAAAATGCATCAGAGGAACAACCACCCTTTCGCCTATGGTTTGCATAATTTGAGTGGCGAACAGGCTTAACAAGACCAGCTTGCCCCGTTTAACCCTATACACAGCACTATCAAACAATCCTTCCTCTACCCTCGTATCAGCGTCGATAAAAACGAAATAACGGCCTTTCGCTATCTGTCCCAGCTGGTGACAAGCGAAGTTCTTGCCAAGCCATCCATCTGGCAACTCCTTTCCGCTTATCACCTGTATCCGTTTATCTTGATTGGCGTATGAATTGCAAACTTGGAGAGTCTCGTCTGTGGACTGATCATCGAGGATCAGGATCTCCAGGTTTTGATACGACTGTCCCATCACAGATTCAAGCAATGCCCCAATTCTACCTGCCTCGTTTCGCGCGGGAATTAAAACGGACACCAGATCAGTATACGTCCGGGGTGAACCAGGAAGCTTAGGATTAGAAATGAAGTTAAAAAGACTAATCGCAAACCTCAGTATGAGAAAAAAGAAAACTACATAAAAGACAAGCATTTATTATATAATTCTTTGGCACTGTTGCTGCCGTGAATGTTCATAGTGTTTATTATAGGCACTCTTAATTAACTGTAAACTCGCAAACTCAGCACCCTCCCAGCTTCGCAGATAGGTTACAACAGCAGGCTTACGTGTTTCAAAATAGTCAACGAAGGAAGCAGAGAAAACGTACTGAAAATGCTTAGCTGAGGAGTTAATGAGGTTTATTAGCCCTTTTTCAAAGGCGATCTCTTTGATATGATTAGAATGCAATTTACCCTGTGGAAAGATAAGCACCAGGTTCCGCGAATCATCCAGCAGACGGCCGGCATGTTCCAGCGACCACATCATCTTCTTAGGCTGCCGGCTAACTGGAAATGCCCCCAGATACCTTAGAAACCAAACCTTATTGTAGTTTTCTTCGGTAACCATCACATGAAATTCCTTTTTGAAATGAAGGCGGTTGATCCAAAAGATCATAAAACCATCCCACCAGGAAAAATGATTGGCCAGCAACAGTATGGATCGCTGCTCATCAAAAGGTATCTTATTGAAAGAAAATTTAGAAAAGTCCTTTCTTAAAATAAACCCGATATACCAGGTAAAAAAAGATTTTACTGCCGACTTGTACATCCAATCAAGTTAGAGGCGTAATATAGTGGTTTCGCAGGCTTTATCCTAACAATCAGATCAGGTGTTCGAACTTTTCCCAGAAGCCATCGTGAGGCAAAGGGGCAACAATATCAACCGGTTCGTTTTTTACCGGATGCACAAACTGCAGCCGTCGCGCATGAAGAGCAATCGTCTTCTTCAGACTGCCACGGGGATATCCATATTTATTATCGCCAACGATAGGACAATCTAATGTCGACAACTGTACTCTGATCTGATGAGGCCTCCCCGTAATTGGGTCTACCTCGATTAGATAATATCCACCAAGTTCGGCAATGAGCTTATAGTTAAGTTCAGAACGCAGACTTCCCGGTACTTCCTGATCATGCGCCTTGGTTACATTCTTCTGGGGATTCTTTACCAGCCAGTGCACAAGATTACCTGATTCAGGAACTGGCCGGTTTCTCACCACCGCCAGATAGGTTTTATGCATCTGCCTGGACTTGAAAAGTTTGTTGACCCGATCTAGCGACTTACTTGTACGGGCAAATAGGATTACCCCACTTACCGGCCGGTCCAGCCTGTGTACTACGCCTAAAAATGCGCCATTCGGCTTATTGTATTTTTTGGCAATATATTTTTTAACTTTCTCATCCAAAGATTCATCGCCGGTATCATCAACCTGGACGATATCCCCGCCACGCTTATTAACTGCGATAAGATGGTTATCTTCAAATAAGACATCTTTCTCTGTTACATCGAAGCTTATATATTCCCTGTCTATCTTAGCCATTAGAATTAATACTGTTCCTTTTCATTTGGAAAGTCGCTTGATTTCACATCATTGACATACGACTTTACCGCTTCGTTCATCATTCCATACATATCCAGATACTGACGCAGAAACCGGGGTTTGAAGCCTTTATTCAAGCCAATCATGTCGTGTACAACCAGCACCTGCCCGTCGCAATGACGACCTGCACCGATTCCAATTGTAGGTATCTTCAAACTGGCAGTTGCCTCCCTGGCGAGTTCCGCGGGGATTTTTTCAAGCACTACAGCAAAACAACCGGCCTCCTGTAAAACAAGCACATCCTGCTTCAGCTTGCTTGCTTCCGCTTCTTCCTTAGCCCTTACTGTGTAAGTACCAAACTTATGAATAGATTGAGGCGTCAAACCGAGATGACCCATCACAGGGATCCCCGCAGTAATTATCCTCTCAACAGACTCACGAATCTCCTCGCCTCCTTCCAGCTTTACCGCATGAGCACCAGACTCTTTCATAATCCGGATAGCACTGTGCAGTGCTTCCTTAGAATTACCTTGGTAAGTTCCGAACGGAAGGTCAACAACCACTAAACAACGTGCCGCCGCCCTCACCACTGATGCTGCGTGGTAGATCATTTGATCTAGCGTAATGGGTAATGTGGTCTCATGTCCGGCCATCACATTTGACGCGGAGTCGCCTACCAAAATAACATCTATCCCTGCATCGTCAACAACCCTGGCCATTGAATAATCATAGGCCGTTAACATAGCGATCTTTTCACCTCTCGCTTTCATATCATGAAGAGTGTTGGTGGTGATACGTTTGATCTGTGTATTTACTGACATATCTCGTCTCGATTGGTATTCGGGCAAATGTAGAAAAACTATACTCATCCGATTCTATAATTCACAATAATTTTATACCTTTGTCCCCTGTGAAAATTGAAGTGAACTGCTTCAGTATGTTGTACTCTGAATCCGGAAAATCTTTCGGGAACTTTAACCTGTTTCATTTATTTACAAACATCAAAAATAAGGGATACGCTGAGAATGAATTCATTCTGGCTTATGGCCCCGGTGCAGAATACCTGTACTATGAATGGATAAATGAGACATTAAACGAACACAAGAATTCAAATCTATACGACATAAACTGAAATGATTAATTATATCAAACTACCTGCTGTGCTCCTTCTTGAGGACGGAACTGTGTACCACGGAAAGGCTGCCGGAAAGATTGGCACTACAACCGGGGAAATTTGCTTTAATACCGGAATGACCGGTTACCAGGAAATCTTTACCGATCCGTCATATTTTGGACAGATCATGGTTACCACCAATGCCCACATCGGCAATTATGGCGTTAATTCAGAGGAGATCGAATCATCTGATATTAAAATTGCTGGCCTCGTCTGTAAAAACTTTAACATCGCCTACAGCCGTAAGCAATCTGACAAATCTATCCAGGACTATTTCCAGGAAGAAAATGTCGTAGGCATTTCAGATGTTGACACCCGCTCGCTCGTCCGCCATATTCGCGACAAGGGCGCTATGAACGCTATTATTTCATCGGAGGTACTCGACATTGAAGAGTTGAAAAAGATGCTGGCTGCAGTTCCTTCAATGGACGGGCTGGAACTCTCTTCACAGGTTAGTACAAAAGAGCCTTATTACTACGGAAACGAGAACGCTAAACATCGCGTGGCAGTCCTGGATCTCGGAGTGAAGAAAAACATCCTTCGTAACTTTGATCACAGAGATGTATTTGCTAAAGTATTCCCGGCAAAAACTCCTTTCGAAGAAATGGAGAAATGGGGCGCCGACGGATACTTTATCTCCAATGGTCCTGGCGATCCAGCTTCTATGCCTTATGCATTAGAAACTGTTAAGAAAGCTTTAGCTGTCGACAAGCCTTTATTCGGAATTTGCCTGGGACATCAACTACTTGCCCTGGCGAACGACATCAGGACTATGAAAATGAAGAATGGTCACCGCGGATTGAATCATCCCGTTAAAAACATCATTTTAGACCATTGTGAGGTTACCTCTCAAAACCATGGCTTCGGCGTCGTTTCAGAAGATGTTCGCAGTTCGGACAAAGTGGAGATCACCCATCTTAACCTTAATGACAACTCTATTGAAGGAATTCGTGTAAAGGGAAAGAAAGCATTCTCGGTACAATATCACCCTGAATCTTCTCCCGGACCTCATGATTCTCGTTATTTATTCGACCAGTTTGTCGACATGATGATCCCTGAAACAACAAATTAGAAATACCACCCCGTTAATAGTTTACATTAACGGGTTTTTTGTTTCTAATCATAAATAATTGTAAGATAAGTTATTTTTCATGGTCTAAAAAACACTACTTTTGGCCTAATCCTGCATAGTTTTTTAGCTGTAGAAGAAGAAAGTAACCCAATAAGATAATAAACTAATACAAAACAAATGAGCTTAATTTTAGACGTACATGCCCGCCAAATCCTTGACTCAAGGGGCAATCCTACTGTTGAAGTAGACGTAGTAACGGAGAACGGAACCCTTGGGCGCGCTGCGGTACCATCAGGAGCATCTACCGGTCAGTTCGAAGCGGTTGAACTGCGTGATAACGATAAAAGCAAATACATGGGTAAAGGCGTTCTTAACGCTGTTAACAATGTAAATGAGAAATTAGCTAAAGAACTTCAGGGTATCGATGTGTTCGATCAGAATACTATCGACAAACTGATGAACGATATTGACGGAACACATAATAAAGGTTCTATCGGAGCAAACGCAATCCTGGGTGTATCTCTGGCAGTAGCAAAAGCTGCAGCACAGGAAAGCCGTCAGCCATTATACCGTTATATTGGTGGTGTTAATGCAAACACACTTCCTATTCCAATGATGAACATCATGAACGGTGGTGCTCATGCTGATAACAAGATCGATTTTCAGGAATTCATGATCATGCCTGTAGGCGCTGATACTTTCTCTGAAGCTTTGAGAATGGGTACGGAGATCTTCCACACCCTAAAATCAGTTCTAAAGAAAAAAGGATATTCTACTAACGTAGGAGACGAAGGCGGATTTGCTCCAGAGATCCAGAGCAACGAAGAAGCTATCGAGACAGTACTTCAGGCAATTGAGGCTGCTGGTTACAAACCAGGTCAGGACATCTACATCGCAATGGATGCTGCCAGCTCTGAGATGTATAACGAAGAAACCAAGACTTACAGCTTTTACAAATCAAACCCTGGTAAGACCTTCAGCAGTGATGATATGGTTGCATATTGGGCTGAATGGGCTGCTAAATATCCAATTCTTTCTATCGAAGATGGTCTTGCTGAAACTGACTGGGACGGTTGGAAAAAACTGACTGACGTTTTAGGTAAGAAAATCCAGCTTGTAGGTGACGATTTGTTCGTTACTAACGTGAAGTTCCTTCAAAGAGGAATCGAAACAGGAGTTGCAAACTCTATCCTTGTAAAGGTTAACCAGATCGGTTCATTATCTGAAACAATCAATGCAGTAACTCTTGCTCAAAACAATGGTTATACCTCAGTGATGAGCCATCGTTCAGGCGAAACAGAAGATTACACTATCGCTGACCTTGCTGTAGCGCTTAACTGTGGACAAATCAAGACAGGTTCTGCATCTCGTTCAGACAGGATCGCTAAATACAATCAACTGATCCGTATCGAAGAAGAGCTTGGTGCTTCTGCCCGCTTCATCGGAAGAGACTTCAAATTTTTGAAGTAGTCACACCGGCAGCTTTCGTAAAATACCGGTATTAAAGTTTAAATACCTATAATGCACATCCCGTATGAAAACCATACGGGATGTTTTATATTTGTACCACTATGAAACGCATTATCAACCTATTCAGCAATAAGTACTTCCTTTCCGCTTCGATCTTTCTAGCATGGATGTTGTTCTTTGACAGGAATGATCTGATGTCTCAATATGACTACCGGACAGAGTTGAAAAAACTCCAGGAAGAGAAAGATTTCTACACAAAAGAAACGGAATTGGTAAAAAAAACGCTCAGCGAGCTAACTACCGACCAAACCAAACTTGAAAAGTTTGCCAGAGAAAAATACCTCATGAAGAAGGAAAATGAGGATGTATATGTAATAATTCCGGAGAAAGAGATAGAGAAATAAAAGAATTATAACCTGTCGAAATTGAACCTATTGACAAAAATATTTTCTTCCCTGCTAGTTACCCTGATCATCCCGGGAGTTTCGCTGGCAGTGGCTCAGCAACCTGAGCCTCAGAGAGAGGTAATTGTTCTTGACAAAAACACACCCCTAAAACGAATCACCACCCTTACCTATATCGGTGAGATTAAAGGTCGATCTTATATCAAAATCGTACTGGAGCCTGTTCAAACGACTGCCGGTTCGGAAACAACGTCCGTCCGGGGAACCTGCTATGAAGCAGCAACGGGCAAGACCCTCCCTGTCGCAGGCACTATTGACCGCGAAACAGGCAGTTGGAATCTCAGATGCCTCAATAATAAAAAACAAACGATCTATACCTTCAAAGGACGTGAAAACTTCGAAGGAACCATCGAAGGGGATTGGAAAAGCAAACATGCAGGTTTGTCTTTCTATCTTTTTAAGAAAGAAGACCAGCTACCGGGGCTATAAATCACCACCTCTTTTCCGCAAAAACCATTCACAAAACATTAATCCGCATATAAAACCCAAAATCCATTTCATGCTCATCAGGTCGCTCATAGTCGTATTTTCATAAGATACGGTTCTCAGGGTTTCATTCATGCCGATGGAGTTTGCCATATCATCAAGCTGACGGGGATAAAACAACTCTCCACCGCTCTGCCTGGCGAGCTGATAAAGCAGCTGATGGTTTGCTCTCACTTCCTGGTATTCAAGCTGGTCTGCACTTATCAGAAGCTTCCCTTCTGCCTTATAGCTCGTATTTCCCAGCTTTGTAGATGCTTTGTAAGTGTATTCCCCTGCTGTTAGCGCACCAAGGTTCATGATATAAGAATTGTTCATTCTCGAGAATTGATAGGAAAAAATGCTGCCCGCCGCGCTATGCAAGGTCAACGATACGTCCGGTTTATTCACCAGCTCAAGCGACTCATCATACAATTCCGCATTGAATATAACCGGCTCACTACTTGTATAAATTTGCTGGGAGGAATAAACCCTGAACCTCCGTTTATCTGCATCTGCTAACAGAAATTGCACTGCCTTATTCAAAAGCTGATCAACCAAATGGTGACTTCCTGAAGTCTGGAAAGCCTGAAGGCGCCATCGCCAAATACCTTCACCGCCCAGGAAGCCGAACCTTGGTTCTGCATCTGCGGAAAAACTAAAAAGCGGCTTTCCTGTATTAAATTGTCCTACTTTCTGATGAAGAAGATCGTAATGATTTCCTTTGTAATGAACATCTGCGAAAGGTACCAGCAAAGGACCGTAGCCTGATATTGCAGCACTCAGGCTGTCGGGAAGAGAAAATGCCTGAAAAGAGGGGTTTATCGTTGCCGAAGATTCAAGCCCTGAGGGTGAGGCTTTGAGATCGAGCATGCTCTGCATGGAAGAAAATGCAGGAAGATCACTCTGGGCGCCGAGAACATACCATACAGGCTTAGACTTTATCGAGCTTAAAAAGCCCCCCAGAGAAGTCCTCTGAGATGGCAACTGATACAAGATGAGCAAATCCGCATTGGTGACATCGACCGGTTTAAGATCCTGCACGTACAAAAACCTCACTTCGTAACTACCCGCGGTTTGAAGTGACTGCCGGATAGCGCTTATATCCGGATGGGGAGCATCGGAAACGATCAGGATATTTTTCTTCAAATCCTGGGCCTGCAAGTAAAAGTCGCGAATATTATTTTCAAAAGATCTCTCATTCGGTAGCGTGTCTACCCGAACAGTGTATCGCGATGTTCCGGCGCGTTGCGCAGGCAAAACTATGGGTAGATTATAGCGAAAATCATCCGTATGAATGTTCAGGATCTTAGAGAACAACAGCTCCTTTCCTCTGTAAACTCTGATCCTCGGTTGATTGCCTTTACTCTGGTATGCCTCAATCTGCAGGCTTATTTCGAAATCATTCCCAGCCTGAATGAGCTCATTATAATGGATATTGGAGATCCGGAGATCCTTGCTTTCATTGGAATCTCCAAGCGCAACAGAATAAACCGGAGCCCTTAGAGACAGAGCCGCTGCGAGGGGATCACCTCCCCGATTATACAGTCCGTCGGATGCTAAAATTATTGCCCCTACATTTCTCCCAGCATATAGACTTCTTATCTTCTGAAAAAGCGAGTTGATATTAGTGCTTCTATCTTTCAGGTCCATCCGGAATCCCGCGCGCACACTATCGCCAAGTAGAAGTGTGTCTACCTGGTATTTCCTGGAAAGTGCTTCATATAATTTTTTAACAGATGCAGAATATCGTGTTCTTTCCGAGGAATCGGACGAACCAATGATCAAAGAGGCTGAGTTATCCTGAGCCAGAATAATGACCGGCTTTTCAAGCGTCTTCTCCACAGACCTGATGTGTGGAGCAAATAGAAGAAAAGTTATTGAGGCAACAGCGAGAAGCCTCAGTGCAAATAACACAAAATGTGGCATGCCCCTTCCCCGTATTCCCGGGGAGTACAGGAATAACGCATAACCCACTCCAAGAAGAAGGCTGAATGCTAACCAAAAAAAATGACTTATCTGAAATTCCAAGGCAAAAAAATTGGCATACTACCAAATGTAAATATGCCAATTTTCATCAAAATATGCTTGAATATTCTCCTACAACATACCGCCATCCACGGCAACAACTTGTCCGGTCACATACGCACTCAAGTCCGATGCAAGGAACACACAAACATTAGCCACATCGTCTGTCTCACCTGCACGCTTCATCGGGATGCTTTGCTCCCAACCAGCTACAACCTTTGGGTCAAGCACTTCCGTCATCTCAGTCTTGATAAATCCCGGAGCAACCACATTCGTACGAATATTCCTTGAACCAAGCTCCTTTGCCATCGATTTGGAGAAACCAATGATACCTGCCTTAGAAGCAGCGTAGTTTCCTTGTCCGGCATTTCCCTGAACGCCGACTACAGAGCTCATATTGATAAAAACACCCTTACGGTTCTTCATCATGATCTTAGATGCAGCTTTAGTAACATTAAAGATCGACTTTAAGTTCACTTCGAGCACATCATCCCACTGCTGCTCCGTCATGCGCATCAACAGTCCGTCTTTGGTTATACCAGCGTTATTAACTACAATGTCCAATGCACCAAAATCAGCAACAACATCAGTGATCAGCTGTTCAGCCTGATCAAACTTGGAAGCATCAGAGCGATATCCCTTAACCTTTGTTCCTGCCTGTTGCAATTCCTGCTCCAGAGCCAGGCCCTTCTCTACGGAAGACAAATAAGTAAACGCAACATTCGCACCATGTTCGGCAAACTTTTCAGCGATCTTACGGCCAATTCCTTTTGAAGCGCCAGTAATCAGCGCAGTTTTTCCTTCGAGTAACTTCATAATACTAAATTATCGGCTGTGAAGTTAGAGATTTTTTTGAATCTACTTGGAATCCGCGATAAAATCCATGGACACAGAATTTACACAATGACGTGTATTCTTCGCCGTGAAACCCTCGTTCAGAAACACATGCCCCAAATGTCCGTCGCAGTTCGCACAGACGATCTCCGTACGCTGACCATCCAGATCCGGCACTCTCTTCACCGCGCCTTTTATCTCATCGTCAAAGCTCGGCCATCCACAGTGCGAATCAAACTTGGAATCAGAACGATAAAGCGGTGCATTACACCTGCGGCAGACATAAGTCCCCTTTTCTGTGTTATGCAGAAACTTCCCTGTACCCGGGTATTCGGTTCCTTTATGCACAATGATGCGTTCCTCTTCAGCGGTTAATCTATTATAATCCATATTATTTGTCATTATTTTCCTCATAGTCGTATCCCGCGCTCCCTCTTCGTGCGATGAAACTTTGTCCTGGGCGCAGGCGCTAAGACCAACAATTAAAAAACAGTACATTACAAAGATAGTTTTCATGGTAGTATAGTAACGACTAAATCCTACGGCTGATATATAGTGACCAAGCCACTTCCATTTATGATGAAAGAATGACTTTATCAAATTTCATTACTTTTGACCGGAAACGAAAAATAGCCATTATACGCTGATGAAAATAACTTTTTTGGTATTAGGTAAAACCGACGACAAATACATAATTGAAGGGATCACAAAATACCTTGGCCGACTCAAGCATTACATCAAATTCGACCTGATAGAAATACCCGACCTGAAAAACACCAAGAACCTCAGGGAAGATCAGCAAAAAGCAAAAGAAGCAGAGCTCCTGCAAAAAGCTTTGAACCCTACCGATCATATCATCCTGCTCGATGAAAAAGGAACCGAATTTACTTCCCGGCAGTTTTCGGAGTTCTTAAACAAGAAAATGGTCAGCGGAATCCAGAACCTCGTTTTCATCGTGGGCGGACCCTATGGTTTCGATGAAAGCATTTATAAGTTAGCCCAGGGCAAAATATCTCTCTCTAAATTGACGTTCTCTCATCAGATGGTTAGACTGTTCTTTATTGAGCAGGTCTACCGCGGATTTACTATCTTGAAAGGCGAACCATACCACCATGACTAACAGTAACAAAAAATAAGATGCAGTTTAAACCAAGAAAATATCGCTATAAGGGGGCAGATCCCGACAAGGAGCAGAAGAATTTCTGGATCCTTATACTAGTCGGCATCGCAATCAGCGCTGCCATCATGTATTTCTTTTAGATAGAGAAACAAAAAAACCCGGAGTAAATCCGGGTTCTCATTTATTTTTCTTCTGTAGATTCCTCCGCTTCTGCTGAGGCTGGAAGTGCTGCGGGCTCCTCGTCAAACAGAGGAAGCTCTTTAATAATGGAATACCACACCAAAATTTTCTTCATATCTGAGGCATAAACCTTTTCCTCATCATGATCCGGAGCAACTTCTCTAAAATAGGCTCTTAAGGTCTTACCGTCTGATTTTGCATCAGGAACCGACTCACTTGCTTTTATCTTCTCAAAGATATCAATGAGCTTCAGATCGCCATTCTCACCGAATACAGTGATGTCTTCCAATGAAGCTAACTTCGACGTGGAAATATTCACTACAAGCTTCACCTTTTGCTCATCCAGACTTTCAAGAACGAATCCCGACTTATTCTGACCAATAACTTTGTATAGTCCCGGCTTTCCCGAAACAGATACCAGACCTCTTAAATTCATGCGCTTAGTTTTCTTCGATTACTTCAACACTTAAAATCTTATCGCCCGCACGGATCGCGTCAACCACGTCAACATTTTCCACAACCTTACCGAAGCAAGTATGGTTTCTGTCCAGATGCGCTGTGTTATTACGACTATGGCAGATAAAGAACTGAGAGCTTCCTGTATCACGTCCTGCGTGGGCCATAGACAACACGCCACGATCGTGATATTGATTTTCGCCGGTAAGTTCACACTTGATACGTGTACCTGATCCACCCGCGCCTGTGCCCGTAGGATCGCCACCCTGAATAACAAAATCAGGAATAACACGGTGGAAAGTAACACCATTGTAGAATCCTTCTTTAGATAACTTCAAGAAGTTAGCCACGGTATTAGGAGCGTCTTTATCGTAGAACTCTACGGTCATATCGCCTTTTTCTGTCTTTATTATTGCTTTACTCATGATTTGCTGATTTAAACCTCAAAGTTAATTATTTCATTTAGATTTAAGGGACTAAAGGTTTTTCCAGTAATCTATTTACACCATGCCAAGAATTCTGATGATCGTTTTCTTTCTCCTGTTCTCTTTCGGAGCAAGAGCCGCATCCCTTCTGGTCGCGATGGATGAAGATCAGAAAAACCACCTTAAAGCATACGGATTGACATTCTGGGCATTAAAAAACGGTGTCGAAGCCAACTGGTTGCTCAACTACAGAGGCGGAAGCTTTCTCTTCGCCTATTCCGAAACGGTTGAAAAAGAATGCAAAATAAGAAATGTATCCTATCAGGTTATTACCGAGGCCGCCACCAATAATATCCTGAGTACCATAGCCGACAACCAGGTAAATATGGATATTATTAAACTGGAGAAAGCACCTACAATAGCTGTTTATTCGCCAAAAAACAAGCTTCCCTGGGACGATGCCGTAACCTTAGTGCTAACTTATGCAGAAATACCCTACGACATTGTTTATGACGAAGAAGTGTTAAAAGGCGGTCTCAGCAACTACGACTGGCTGCACCTCCACCATGAAGACTTCACAGGCCAATACGGTCGCTTCTGGTCCACCTTTCGCCTAGCTGAGTGGTATACCGAAGATGTGAAGCTCCAGGAAATAACCGCAAAGAAACTGGGCTATAAAAAGGTATCGCAAATGAAGCTCGACGTCGCACTGGCTATTCGAAACTTCTGTGCCGGTGGCGGCTTCCTCTTTGCCATGTGCTCAGGCACGGAAAGCTTTGATATCGCTCTAGCCGCCGAAGGT
This sequence comes from Arcticibacter pallidicorallinus, assembly GCF_003002875.1. GTDB lineage: Bacteria > Bacteroidota > Bacteroidia > Sphingobacteriales > Sphingobacteriaceae > Arcticibacter > Arcticibacter pallidicorallinus. The sequence goes on along the minus strand of NZ_PVTH01000002.1, from coordinate 369,129 downwards.
ATCGACATCTGCGAAACCATGTTTGACGGCGACCCGGCAGATAGTGACGCTCAAAAGAAGCTGGACTACACCAAAACCTTCGCTTTCCAGAATTTCAAGCTGGATATGAACCCCTACAATTACGAATTTTCTGACATTGATGCCACCGCAACCCGGAATGTAGAGCGTACAGACGATTTTTTCACTCTATTTGACTTTTCCGCCAAATGGGATGTAATCCCCACCATGCTCACACAAAACCACGACCAGGTTATCAAAGGCTTTATGGGGCAGACCACGGCCTTTCGTAAAGCGCTTCTGAAACCTAACGTACTCGTTTTAGGCGAGTCGAAGGCTGCAGATGAAGCACGCTACATTCACGGAGAGTTCGGAAAAGGTCAGTGGACCTTCTATGGCGGGCATGACCCCGAAGATTATCAGCACGCGATCGGCGACCCGCCTACCGATCTGCATCTGCATCCCAATTCAACCGGGTACAGACTCATACTCAACAACGTGCTGTTCCCCGCTGCAAAAAAGAAAAAGCAAAAAACCTGAGCGTTCAAGGCAGAGAGACCCAATCGAAGAAATCCGGTTAGCCCCCTAAAATCCCTAACCAGGAATTCTACTAGTCGTAAAAACTCCAGCTCACGCCAAACTTAAAAAGTGCGCTCGGCATCGGGTACCGGTTTACGGTATAATACCCCTTTGAAAACAGCCCCTGGTTGGCGTAATCATAGCGCACAAAAAGATTTGCTCTCCGCAATGCAAAACGCGCCCAGAGATCCACAATTGGATAAGATGAATACTTCACCGCATACCCGTTATAGAACTGGCTTACGTTTATTGCATAAGATGAGGCCGTGTACGGCGTATTCAGGCGCACGTCAAAACCGATATCTGCGAACAGCGCCTTTTTAAAATAGCTATTCGAAAAATAAACACTGTTATACGTATAAAACTCCGGAATCCGCAATAGATCCTGATAATCCGTTTTCTGATAAACCAGGAAGTTCTCCATATTAAACTTCCCCACCTTAAACCTTTTACTCAAAGTCACCTTCAGCAAGTTGATGCTACTTCCTTCCTGGGCCGGCTCAATCTCGTTTACAAAGGGAGTCTCCCTCAAATACAGATAATTATCAACGAGGAAATACTCTGCCTTAGCCAGTATGTTGAACTTCGGATTAACATACGCAAAAGACAGGTTATTGATCTTGGTATTGTCAAAATTCCTGTTCCAGTTATGGTAGGTGTACGCCAGATTTTCATAGATCATTTCCGGCGCCTTGTTTTGCGTATATGCGCCCAAAACAATACGTCCCACAGACCTGCTCAACATAACCTGGGCTTTCGCATCATAAAGATAGTCTCCCGCATTTCTTCCCTGCACGATCTGCTGCAGATCTGCATTCAGATTCACCCGGTCACTGAAACGATATCCCGCATTCGCCTTTAAAGTAATATTCTGAAACGATGTATTGTAATCCATCTGATCGTACCAGTACAGATCGTGGCGCATCCCCACATCCAGCTTGATCTCGTTCTTCAAGAAGCTCACCGAGCGACCCCTCAGGTAAAAACTATACATGAATTCGTTTCGCAGGTTTTTGATATGTGTGGAGTCTACAACGAGCTTACCCGCTCCGGCAACGTCCGGAAATACATTATTCAGATCATCATCATTCTTATAAAACCGGTAGGCCTCATTCGAGTACAGCAATGAATGCGAAACCCGCTGAGTAGGCAATATACTCGAAGCACCTTCAGCACCCGCGGTATCAATCCGCCCCAGATAGTAAAATTGCTTCAGAAAAAAAGACTTCGACTTGTATGACTGACGCGTTGGGTCACGTGTATCGTTCAAATTCACCGATTCCTCCTGGGCGCCTAAGGTATTCGTAGAATTAAAGATGTCGTTATTCACCACCGACCCGTTTTCTTCCGTCTTCAGCGTATTGAACAGCCCGTTAACAAGCAAATTATAACGCTTCGTCGGCGATTCATACCAGCTGAATACGGCTGCGTTCAGGTGGTCAGAGTTCTGATTTCTGTAAATCCCCCTCGCTCCCACACGAAAATAATTTCCGCCAACATTCCAGTTTGGCTTAACATTCTGCGAATGCGTCACCCGGAAAACCTGCTCGGTTCTGCTGCCGTTTACATAGTAAAGTGACGTATATGGAGTACGTGCCCTGTAATACTTAATAGAATCCTGGGTCAGCTTGAAACGATCCATCGAATGAAATCCTGCATCGAAGCCAATAGATTTTGTCGGAGTAAAAAGAAGATCCCGGTAAGGCAGCCCCAGGTTACCCAAATTAGCACTTGGATTTTCCGGCGTAATCAACGGGTTATAGTTCTGAAAACGATGAAGAGTGGTATCCAAAGGTTCTGTCTGCGTACTGTCTTTAAGCAAACTCAAATTGGTATAACGGATATACGTTGAATTAAATATCACCGTATCTCGTCCCTCCTCCTCCAGCTTACGCAAAGAATCCAGCTCCGCACCCGCCGACCTCACCTCAGGTGTTCCCTGGATCTGTGCAGCAAGCGGATTAAGACCCGCAAAAAAAACGGCTAACAGGGCAACAAAAAAATATCTCATCAACATTCAAACGTTAAAAAGAGCCAAGCAACTCTTTCAATACCAAAGTCATTTTAGGCTCTGCCTCCTGAGCTACACGTACAATCTCATCCAGAGAAACGGGTTCCAATGCATCCAGAAAGCCTTCATCCGTGATCACAGAAACGGCAAACACAGGCAAACCCATGTGTTTAGCCACAATCACCTCCGGCACCGTGCTCATCCCCACTGCATCGCCTCCTATAATCCTTAAGTAATTATACTCCGCCTTGGTTTCCAGATTAGGGCCTGGTACCGACACGTAAACGCCCTTATGGCAGCTGATGTTATGTGCAGCTGCAATTTCCATCCCCTTCGCAACCATTTCGCGGTCGTAAGGCTCATTCATATCCGGAAAACGCGGACCCAGATCATCCCAGTTTCTTCCACGAAGAGGATTATCAGGAAGCAGGTTGATATGGTCTTCAATGATCATGATGTCACCTTTCTTAATATCTTTATTCAGAGAGCCACTCGCGTTTGATACAAACAGACGCTTAATACCAAGCATTCTCATCACCCTCACCGGGAACGTAATTTGCTTCATATCATAACCCTCATAATAATGCAGCCTGCCCTGCATCGCCACAACCTTCTTTCCATTCAGCATTCCAAATATCAGCCGGCCTGAATGAAATTCAACCGTGGAGATCGGAAAATCCGGAATATTGGAATACATCAGCTTATGAAGCACCTCAATTTCGCTCACAAGGCCACCAAGACCAGTCCCGAGAATAATCCCTATTTCCGGTTCAAAATCGCCGATACGTTTTTTAATATATTCAGTGGTATTATAGATATTAGCTAACATAGTTTTTAATTAACAGGTCAAACCTCTCTTTATCAGACTCATGAAATTCTGCCTCGACAGGCAGATAAAAAACAGGCAAATCTTCCAGGATAACGCGAAGAGCCTCTGTCGTCAAACGCTGGGTGTCCTTTTCGGTAGTAATAATGATTTTATTCAGCGCCTCATCCTGTCTGAAATCTTCCGCAAGTTTACTAATATTTTTTGGGCTGAAAGGATGATGGTCGGGGTAATCATAGTGCTTTACGGCAAAGCCCGACGAACTGATTTTCCGATACAGAGGTTTGGGATTAGCGATTCCACTGAGCAGGTAAACTTTCGTGCCCGATATCAAATCGGCCAGCGCAACAGTTTCTTCAGCAAACAGCGCACGCAGTTTTCCGTATTTGAGGTAAGAGAAAAACACCTGTTGTCCGGCAAGCGGCTTCACCCGCGCTATCGCCGATTCCCGCTCCCTGTGGCTAAGCTCTTCATCCGTCTTGGTTAAGATAATAGCATCCGCCCTGGCCCGTCCAGAAAACGGTTCGCGCAGATTGCCCGCCGGCAAAACCAGAAGCGGTTCGTTCAGGCGCGTATAATCAAACAGCAAAAGCTGAAGACCTGCCTCTACCGCCCGGTGTTGATAAGCATCATCCAATATCACCAGATCATGCTCCTTTTGCAACCTTTCAATCCCCACTGCCCTTTTCTCACAAACAGCCACACTGAGTCCAGGAAACTTCTTTTTAAACTGAAGGGGCTCATCTCCACTCTCGGCAGACGAGTCGTCGGTTCTCACCATCCTGAATCCCTTGGTCTGCCTGCCATAGCCTCTGCTTAGAACGGCAACTCCGGAGTCTCCGCTTAACAGCCGGATCAGGTATTCTGCCATGGGACTCTTACCCGCTCCCCCGAGGGCCAGGTTGCCGATGCAGATCACAGGAATATCAAATTTCCGCGACTTGAACACCCCCGCGGAGTATAAGTAATTGCGTAACCACAAGACAGAGCCGTACAAGAGAGAAAACGGATATAAAATCAGACGTAGATAGATCATGTCCTTACTTTAGAAAACAAACATCAGTTGTCCAGGATCCTGCGTGCCGCTTCCCTGCCCGAAATAAGAGCAGCCTCAACCGTCCCTCCATGAGGCCCGTTATATATCGCTTCACCGGCAAAATAAATCGTATCCTGCACACCGGAACGAAGCAGCTCCACCGCTTCCCTTCCTTCCAGCGTCATAAAGGTATATCCTCCTTTAGAAAACGGGTTCGTATTCCAGTTAAAAAGGGAGAAATCCTCGATTTGTCCATATAAAAAATTTTCCGATAAACCGAAGGTCAGCGCCAACGACCTGACGGCTTTTTGCATTATCTGTTTATCCGTGAAAGAGTCCATCCTCGCAGACCGGGGACCAGCAATCCAACCATATAAGATGGGCAGAGTGTTAGTAGAATGCAGCCACCACGTCGGTATCTCCCCGTTTGAAAGCAAAAAAGTGACATCCTTACTTACAGTATCAACCCAGAAAGCAGACTTGAACACGATGACTATTTTAATGACAGCGCCGAAGCCGATCTCGCCAAAAGCACGCGTTTGTTCAGGCAACGCAGGCTCAAACGAAAGTGACCCCGCATTCCCTGATGGGATACGAAGGACTCCAGGGGGCACCGTCACAATCAGTTTATCAGCAGTAAACGATTCTCCGTTTGACGTTAGAATCTCCACAAATCCTTCCCGCCAGCAGATACGCGTCACCACTTTATGAAGATGAATATTACACCCCACCCTCTGACACTTATCAACAAGAAAATCGATAAGACGCCCGTAACCCTCATCTACCCGATACTGCAGGCCCTGATAAGACCATTCATCACGCAGCGAAAATACGCTTACCCTATCGGGATCCGCCGCATCATAACCCTCTGCAAAACGCAAAACATCCGCCCGCAATACAGCGTAGCGGTCATCATTAAAAAACGAAAAAAGAAAGTCGCTTAACGTCGTATCTGCCTCTAAGGTGTTTAAACGATCCATAAATTCTTTCCACTGCCCGCTCCTCTCTTCCGAAACTTCCTTACCCGCCTCCATTCTGACTCCCTTTTGATCCACAAGAGTATATGTCAGACCTGCCTCGTTCAAAAGATCAAAACTGAGCTGAAGGTCACCATGTATAAACTCAGCACCGAGCGCAACAGGGAACGGACATCCGGGATTTTCGATATCCAGCACCCGTCCACCCGTACGGGCACCTCCCTCCAATACCACTACCTTTCGTCCCGACGCCGAAAGTTCACGTGCAGCGAGAAGACCGGCTGCGCCTGCTCCTATAATAAGAATTTGGGAATGAGACATAAAATTTCTTAAAGTTACAGAAAGTTTCATCTTCCATAAAAAACTTCAGAAAGAACTTACGTTTTTATAGCATAAATATCCAGCGATTATTTTGGAGATAGTTTGCATCCAGGCCGATCGTCGTCGGAAATCCATCCTCTGCAAATGGGAAACCGACGACTGTTAAAGTAGATTTTTGTAAATATGCGCCAGAACGGTTCCTACATCAGCTATTTTCTCCTTGGGGATGTCTTTACTCAATGCTTCATAAAACTCGTTAAAGATTGGTTGAAAGCGTTGCTGATACGCTACTCCCTTTGATGTCAGCGAAATTATCTTGTTTCGCCTGTCAGACGGATCTTCAGATCGGACAGCAAGCCCTCTTTTCTCCAGGTTATCCAGAAGCGACGTCAGGCTCGCCTTATTTTTCTGAATATTGTCGGCGATATCCTGCTGATTCATCTTACCCTTTCTCCATAACACAGCCAATACCTGCAACATTTCATAAGTCAGGTCTATTCCATGCTCCCTTATCTTACGCTGAATAAACTGCTTCATCCCTAACCTTACGTTTAGGATAGAGTCAATTAACGTTTTGATTTCCGGTGAAGATTTTACCTTGTCCATAGATAACACTAAAAAGCCAGTACCTCTTAGTTAAATATTAAACTGTCTAATCGCTACATTGTTTACTGCCAGTAAACGTTTGGCTGTATTTTTGCAGCTACATATTAATTATTCCATATTTGGGCTAATTACAGTTGATTTGACATGAAATATATTGCTATTATATTACTATTCCTCTTTTCCAAACCTGCTATCAGTCAGACTCCAGAAGACCAATACTACGATTTTAGTCTCCATCTTTCGGAAGGTAATGCGGAGAAGGCAATGAGTATTGCAGAAAAACTGATTCCCTCTGCAAGCGTACTTAAAAAGAAACAGCAGGCCATATTCTATTTTAAACTCGCAAGGCTCTACGAGGACAGTAAAAATGGACAGAAAGCGATTATCTACTACCAAAAATCGTTAACGCTTGAGCCCGATTACTATGTGCCACACCTTGCCCTCGGTTATCTCTACCTGGGTAATGCTAATGCCGTAGCCACTAAGGCCAAAGCCGAAAAAAATAACGCAAGTGTTCGCCAGCGGTACATGACCGAGTATAAAGGAATCCTTAGGCAGGCAGTCCCCCACCTCGAAAAGGCAATGGCTTGTGACCCGAACGACCAGGTGCTCACATCTATTAAGAACATTTATCTTGGTCTGGAAGATCCAGCTGGCTTTAGATCCCTCGACTCAAGGATCGATGAGTTGAATAAAAACTGCGTCACTGTGCTGACGGAAGACTTTTAGCGCGCCAACCACTCTCGGCTTTACCTAATTCCTTTTCTTCCTTCCTGACTTCTCAGCAGTCTGTTACGACCTTGTACTCAACTTGTAACTCCTCTATATGAAGGCGTATTCATCTCGACATAAACCCGTGTTGAGTCCGACCTAAGGAGCTTAACGTCGGACTCAACACGGGAGAACAAGGGCATATTATGGGCTGCATAGAAACGCAGGCCAAGCTGAAATTAATGACCGTTGAAAAACCAATAAAGCCCTACCATGACAACGGTAAGTGAACCCCATGCGATCCAGACTTTGAAGCTCGGCTTTTCAACCTTTACTCCCGAAGTCAGATCCTTTTCATACACATGCGGATTGCTTTCAAACAAAGAGATTGCTACTGCCATAACCGCTAAACCTGCAAATGTGTAAAATGACACCATGAGATAGTGCGGCCAAAACGCATACTGATCAGAAGGGAAAATCCATAGATAGGCGATTCCAACTCCAAGACTAAGTACAGAACCTACAGACAGCGTAAAGTTTACTGCGGTGCGGGTAGTGCGCTTCCAGAAAACGGTCAGCAAGAATACAACAGACAGTGGCGGAGCGATAAAACCAAGAATAGACTGAAAGACGTCAAAAAGGTTCAGACCTTTAATATTGTCAATTGCCAGCACCACGATCACGGCTAGTACGCATCCTGCAACAACAGAGATTCTGCCCATCCGTACAATCTCCCGGTTAGTTGCTCCGGGATTAATCTTTTTCACATAGACATCCATGGTAAAAACGGTGCTCAGTGAATTCAGTGAAGAACCAATGGTGCCCACTAAAACGGCGACGAGTACAACAATCACCAGTCCGTTCATCCCGGGAGGGAAGAGATTGGTTACCATCGTCATGTAAGCCTCGTTCGGATCACTCAATCCCGGATAGAGCACATAGCAAAGTACGCCTGTCAGGATAAAAAGAGGAAGCGACAGAATCTTGAGCCAGGCGATAAAGTTGACACCTAACTGTCCCTGTTCCAAATTCTTAGCACCGAGAACCGACTGAACCATGGCCTGGTCAGTACAGAAGAATGCGATAGCGGCGACAGGATATCCTAACAGAATAGCGTACCAGGGATATTTTGGATCGCTGGCCGGCTGGATCAGGTTCCAGAAATGAGGCGGCGTTTGTTCGTAGAGGGCACTGATTCCACCAACCTTTTGCAAACCGAGCACGGTTAGAACCACCGATACGAATATCAGCAGGAGCATTTGAAAAACGTTCACCCTGGCTATCGCTTTAAGCCCTCCGGCAAAAGTAAAAAGGCCTGCGAAAGCAACGAGAACAGTAACCGACTGCCACATAGGAATCCCCAGGATCTGCCTGACGAGGAAGCCTCCGGCAAAAAGCCCGAGAGACAGCCAGGATATCAATATTTTAATCAGGGCGTACCAGGCCAGAATATTTTGTGTCGAGTCGCCATACCGCTTACCCATGAACTCGGGCATGGTACTGACTTTTGCCGCGAGATATTTGGGCGCGAAGACGATGGCCAGCAGGAAGAGGAACACGAAAGCATACCAGTCAAAATTGACAGCTACTATACCGGTGCTGTAGCCGATGCTGGCAAAGGCCAGCAGCATAGAGGGTCCTACGTTGGTACCCCACATATTGAAGCCAATGCTTGGCCAGCCAAGTGACTTATTGGCAAGGAACAGACTTTCGTCTGCCCCTGTTTTCTTCGAAAAGCTGGCTCTGTAACCAATGACCATTAAGATTACCAGATAGGCAACAACAATGGCATAGTCGAGAATCGTTAAACGATCTACGATATTTCCCATGAATAGATGTATAAGTGGTTAGCGCCCCAGTTTATCCGGCAGACGAGAGATCTTCTTTGGATATTTGATATTCTTCCAGTATGGCATCGATCTTAACAGGCAAGCCTGTCGATAAAGACCTGTCCATTGCCTGCAGCAATGCTATGGTACCTATACCTTCTTTCAGGTCAGGATAGGCCACAGTCCCCTCATTGATGCTGTCAGCGAAATATTCCAGGTAATTCTGATACTCACCGGCATGGTGGCTCTTCCCTTCGAAACGGAAATAATGTTTCAGTTTATGCTCCCAGGTGATCATCTGTTCTTCACCTGTATTGGTGGTTACAGCATAGCGCAGGTCCATATAATCGGCCTGACTACATCCCTCGGTACCTCTCAATATGCAGCTCATCTCGCTATCACGCGTAACCGGTTGCACCGGACCGGTATAGGCTCCGCTAACTCTCGCGATCCTGCCGTCTGTAGCTTTAAAAATGAAGTGCATCGTGTCCTGATTCTTCAATCCTGCCTTCGCACCGTTCGCGCTAAGCATGCCGTAACCCATCACCTCTTCAATGTTAGGAAGGTACCAGCGGATAAAATCTGTAGGGTGACTAAGTCCTCCGTAGAGCCATTTGAAAGATTGCTTAAGCGACCAGCCCTTTTCCAGGAACCAGCGGTGGTCGGCGTGGTAATAACCTTCAATAGTGATCAGGTCGCCTATCAGGCCGGCTTCAAAGTCTTTGCGCTGCCGTTTGACGGGTTCGAAAAAGCGGGAGCTCTGGCCAACAAATACTTTCTTGCCTGATTGCTTGCTGATCTGCAAGAGCTCGTTGGCTTTGGAAAGATCGTCGATAAAGGGTTTTGTGCATACCACGTGCTTTCCATGTTGCAAAGCGAGCTTAACATGCTCGGCATGAAGATGGTCGGGGGTGTAGATCGCGATGACGTCTATTTCCGGATCATCCAGCATATCCTGATACTTTGTGGTGTACTGGTGAAAGTCAAACTCCTTTGCTCTCTGGCGGCACATGTCTTCGTTTGCGTCGCATATCGTTTTCAACGTGTACTTGCTGCTGGCTAGCGCAGCGGAAATGGTACTGCGTCCTTCCCCAAGGCCTAAAATTCCTAACTTTAACATTATAGATGATATTAATTGTTATTTCACTTGCTTAAACAGCGACCAGGTTTCGCCGGGCTTTGTGCCACTTAAACCTTCCTGGTATTTTTTCATGATGTTATTCCACTGATCTACTTTCGGGTTGTTCTCTACCGTCTTAGGATTCAGCTCATCGAGCGTCTTTCCTTTCGGAATGCTGATGATGAGCATAAGCTGACGCTCATCCCTAAACATGGTGAGGCTCTGGAATTCCGCGTTACAGAATCCTTTAGATACTTCGGGCCATTTCTCAAACTGGGTAGCGTGATAGTCAAGGTATTCCTTCTGCAGCGCAGGGCTCTTGACGAGGTTTGCTGTCAAGATTATATGCTCCTGATCTTTGACCTGCTCTTCTGAGCAATGCTTCTCTCTGTTGAAATTGTAAAAATTGTCTGTGTAGAGCTTTACACTAGCATACGGAAAGTTAGCAGCTAAATTCGCTTTCAGACTGCGAGGATCTTTGAGTTTAGCATAAATGACCGCATGATTATTCCATTGATATACGGAGCCCTCGGGCAGCTTGAACTCTGCAGCAATCTTTCTCAGCAGATCCATATCCGGTGTTTCACCATTCGATGAGATAATCTCCATAAGGGAGTGCTTATCATCCTCCGGAACGTAGGTATTGATAGAACGGTAGGATACAGCCGGACTGCGATCCTTCAGTAGGTAGTGATATCTTGGCTGTATTCCGGCTTTAGCTTTTATGCTATCGGCTACAGAAGGATTGTTATTTTCCCACGTATTACCCGGACCGTTGGCATTCTGAAGGAACTTTTCTGCGGGAACCCAGTTGTCGCGCACAGTAAAGAAAGAAGATCCTTCGTCGGTGTAGAGGTAGAACCAATGGTGAGGGTCATGCGCATAAGGCGCTTTGTAAATGCTGTCGATAACATTCTCAGCGATAACCGAACCAGGCTGGGCAGAAAGCGTGTATACCGCTGCGACATCATAAAGATGCATGCCGTAATGATGGATCTTATTGGCACGAATCGTATTGTTCCGCATGGCGTTGATGGTGCGTGTCCAGCCCCAACCCATACTAATTCCCGAATAGGAAACGTTGGATATCTCATTATTCAGGATATTGATACCCCTGACATGTCCGGCGCCAATTCCTACACAGCCCCAGTCTTCATTGGTCACATCCGTGATCAGGTTATTTGCGATGGTTTCATTCGTGCTGATTTCACGTGCATCTGCAGGATTATATGGCAGGTGCGCTTCTATGGCTTCGTCTGAAAATGTTCCAACCAGGATACCTGTGCCTCCTATGTCTTTAAAGAGGTTTCCGATGATTTGATTATTGCTGGTTCCCTTCCTATAGTCCAATCCTGTTGAAGCATGATGCTCAAAACGGCATGCTTCAAAGCCCGTGTGATGAGCATAAGTGACCTCAACGGCCGCCGCAGGACGCCCTACCCAAGCCTGGTTTTCTAATCCTCTTTTATCCGGGGTACCGGGAATCTGTAGTTTATACGCGTCAAGCATGTACATGCCCGCCTGATGAGGCACATGACCATGTTTTGATGGCCTGAGCCAGGAAGCATGCTGAAAAGAGATCCCCTTGAAATAAACATGTGAAACGGGGTTATCGATGGTTCCCTCCATCTTAACAAGCGTCTCGAGATAAGGCGCTACAACAGAGGCAGCGCGCATATTTTCTGAGGGCAGTGGCCAGTAATAGACCTTACCCGCCTTCTTATCGAGGTACCATTCTCCCGGCTGGTCAAGAAACTGCTTGGAGTTGGTCAGGTAAAAAGCAGAATTTCCTGTTTCCTTCGAAATCCAGGGAGCGGGCCAGGGGTGCTCAGACTGCACCCGACTTTCCGGCTCGAAAAAGCTCAGACGAGCACTGTCACCCATGACTTTCACATCCTTTATTCTGAGGTTAGCTATGGCCCACCATTGCAGGATCACCATTTCTGCACCGACCAGCTGCTCCGACTTCCACTTGCGGGGGAAGGGAATCATACAGGTTTGTGAAACATGGTCCCATGACAGGATCCTGCCCATCTTATTGTCATTATAATCACGAGCCCGGGTAGCTTTTCTATTGTTTACCCAAAGCTGTCTGAAGTCTAAGATATCGGCCCCTACCTCCGGAGCATCCGCTTGCCAAATGTTACCTTTTTTTACCCATCCTTTGATCGTCTTGCCGCCGCTTAAGATGGAGCTGCCGGTTGTAGCCGAGCGGATAACGGTGGGGCTTTGCTGAGTTCCGGAGTCTTCAGGGCGAATGCGTACCGGTTCGTCGAGCACATACGTACCCTCCTGAACGATGATGTGGATCCCATCTTTAATAGCAGGATCAGCCAAACGGCGCATTTCTCTGGCCTGGCGCAAGGCCATATCGAGTGAGCGGAAGGGACTTTTCGCAGTACCATCAGCGATATTGCTTCCCTTCGACGAAACCCATATCTCCGCAGGACTCCCTGCCAAAAGAGTGGTCCCGATTACGAATAAAACCAGTGTTAAAAATATTCTCACAAGCTGCGTCAATCTTCCTTTCATATACGTAACATTTTAGCTCGTCCCATCCTTCCATGAAAAAGCTATTATAATTGGGCGGCAAAATAACACCTTTTATTTACTGGTGAAAACCTTATTTACGACAAGGCGTTTAGTTATACAAATGTTACGCTTCTTTAGAGTCTGGTTCCGGAGTCATCCATAGCGCTAAACAGCAGTAATCAACTGACTTTCAGGATTTTTTTAATAATACACAATATTTTGCCGCTTATTTCATTATTAGATAGAATATTCGCGCTACATCCACTCGTAAAAAACATACATGATATCTCATAAAGTTGGGCAGGCATCTCCTACCCTGTTGCTTCTGGTTCTTTTTAGCCTGTTCCTATCTTGTAAAAAAGACGTTCAGGAGCCAAGTCCTGAGCCAGCTTCAAGTCGTACTGAGTTAACGGCCGACTCTATTTTCTATTTCGCAAAAGAAGTGTATTTATGGAACGAATCGTTGCCCAACTACAACACATTCAAGCCGAGGCAGTATGCAGAGGCTGATGAAGAAAGCGGCTTTGAACGAGAGCTGTTTGCTATTTCCAGATATGCCATCAATCCGGTGACGGGAAAACCCTATGAATATTCTGCCAGTGAAGAGAACGGAACCAAATACAGCTATATTTCAAACACAAAAGACGCGAACCCTGTCGCTGTGCTTGCATCCAGAAGAAGTGCCGTAGACCTGGAGGGGAACGGTTATGATTTGGGCTTGAGCGTCGGTTTCTATGGGTCGGACGATAACTACAAGATTTACGTACTGGAAGTCAGCCCGAATTCTCCGGCGGCCAAAAAAGGTATGAGCCGGGGCGATCTTATTAAGACCGTCAACGGTCGAAGTCTAGGTACAAATTTCGACAGCGAATACACGATCCTGGATGATACCTTCTTCTCCAGCACGGTTAGTCGGGCGGTATTAACCGGCGCTAAGAACGATGGAACGCCGCTTAACATAACGCTTGAACGGAGCTCTTACAGAAGTTCTCCGGTGAATATGGATACAGTCTATACGGTTGGCGCGAAAAAAATCGGATACTTTGTTTTTTCAGAATTCTCGACGAAGTCCAATTCTGAAGCAGCGCTTAACGATGTCTTCAGCGACTTTGCATCAGCAGGGGTTACAGATCTGATCGTCGACCTCCGTTATAACGGCGGAGGATATGTTTCGACTGCAGAGCATCTTACGAATCTGATTGCTCCGTCGTCTGTGGGTACAGGAACCATGTTTACCGAGCGCTTCAATACCTTGATGCAAAACGGAAAAGCAGAGATCTTGAAAAAATTGCCTCTTCTGGACGACAATGACAAGATTCAATACTCCAACGGAAAGATGTTAACCTATGCGGACGCAGACTATTCGTTAAACGGCAATACCTACAAATTTGCTAAAAAAGGTCCTTTAAGAAACCTGAGCAACGTCGTTTTCATCACCACGGACGGTACTGCCTCTGCCAGCGAACTGGTAATTAACAACCTGAAGCCTCATATGAATGTGAAGACGGTTGGTGAAAAGAGTTACGGTAAACCTGTAGGCTTTTTTCCCTTGAGGATAGATAAGTACGATGTGTATATGAGCATGTTTGAATCACGCAACTCAGAGGGAAAAGGAGAGTACTATGAGGGAATTGACCCGAATGCTGAGGCTTTTGATGATCCGCGTTATGCTTTTGGAGACCTTAGGGAGGAATGCCTCTCAGTGGCCTATTCCTATCTCACTCAGGGTTCGTTTTCTGCCAGGTCCAATACCATTGCGGCAAGCTCCGCATCCCGGGGTGCGAAGCTGCGCGCACTTCAAAGCTCCAGGAAGACCCTTTCAAGAAGCTTTAAAGGCATGATTGAAGACAGGATCAGGTAAGAATCCTTCCTGATCTTCTTCTTTAATTCTTCACTCTGCCTGCCTCTGAGTCAAGACCTGTTGATCTTTTACGGCTTTCTTTTAGCTCATTATTGCCAAATTTATATGACAGAGTCAGGCGGACTGCCCTGCTATCAAATCTTTGGTTCACTTTATAGTCGAGCCCCGGGTAAGCGCTGCTTATTTTACCGCGGCGGGTTTTGAATATATCACTGACTGCCAGCTTTAGATTGACCTTTTTAGCCATTAGTGACTTATTCATCCCGAAGTCAACAGCATATTGCGGTTGCACTAGAAATGTACCATAAATCAGTTTAGATTGATAGTTCCCACTGAGTTCCACAGATGTAGAGCTGTTCAGAGTAAAGTTTTCACTATGATGAACCTGAAAAGCGGTTTGCTTATTGTCGAGAACCTGACCGTTTAAATCCGGAGATGTGAAATGGTTGTTGAAAACTGTAAGATTGGTATTGCTGTTCCACCATTTGGTAAAGGTAACAGGCGCACTTACATTGAGTGCGTAAGACAGTTGCTCGGCCAGATTAGCATTTGTCTGGTATAAGGCACTCTTTTCCGGATCAGGCAGCAGGACTTGCGTCATCACATCGGTAGTTTTGGTATAGCTCAGTGACGCATTGTACTTTTTGAGAAGTGTGTAAGACAATTCAAACGTATTGGTGTATTCAGGATTCAAAAAAGGATTCCCCTGGTTATAGGTATAGCGGTCCAGAAAATACTCAAAGGGATTCAGATCACTGTAAGCTGGACGGGTGATGCGTCGGCTGTAGGTAATACCGATGGAATTATTATCATTCAGGGTATGATTGATCGCCGCACTTGGAAAGAAATCGAGGTAATCGCGCTCCACAACCTGACCAGTTGTGATTAGGTTACCCTTTGATTTTGTGTGCTCTGTACGCACTCCTATCTGAATATTGGTATTTTTGAACTCCTTTCTTACATTCACATAGCCTGCCCTGACGCTTTCGTTATAAACAAAATGATTACTCCTCAGCGGATCATTCTCCCAGAGCTGATTCTCAAAGCGGTTGGCTTGATAGTCGTTATCTGTCTTTACCCAGCTTAATTTGAATCCTGCTTCCAGCTTGAAAGACTTAGCGAGCGGATGTGTATAATCGGCTTTCATGGCGTAAATGTCAATCTCAGAGGGTGTAAGGTTTCTTAATACCTCCGTTACACTTTGACCACCGGATGAGTAGGCGTAAACATTGTCATACAACATCTTGCTTTTACTGTTGTTATTTGCATGATCCAGGTCGATGGTTAATTCCCTACCGGCAGTGTCAAGCACCGATTTAAAGTTGAAATTATAGCTCAGGTTATTGTAGTTAGACCTGGAATCGTTCTTTGAAAGCAGGGAAGAATCAAGACTCCCTTGCATGGAGCGAATAAGTGTACCGTTACTTTGCGCCTCGCTCCATTGATTGATATAGCCAGTCATCAGCGCGCCTATCGTATTATTTTTATTTAAGAATACGTCTGCGCCGACCTTAAAGTTGTTATTATACCATGAGCGCTCTGAATTAGCGGTCTGGTTGAAGATGGCACTTGACGCTTGACCCGCGTTAACCCGGTCAATAGTCATATTATGCTCACCCCTGTTATTGTTGTAGTTGTAATTTCCAAAAACGTTCAACTTCTCGTTCCTGTTGTTCATCGTGATACCGGTATTTGATTTCCTTTTGCTGGAATACCCCGAACCCAGTGTAAAAGTGCCGTTTGTGCCGTAATTTTTGTTTTTCTTCAGCTTAATATTGATGATACCGGATTTGCCTTCAGCTTCATATCTGGCTGAGGGGTTATTAATTATTTCGATGGATTCGATTTCATTGCTCTGCATATTACGAAGCATATTAGCCAGATCGGCGCTACTTAAATAAGTAGGCTTGCCATCAATCATAATCAATACGCCCTGTCGGCCTTTAAGAGCGACATTGTCATCCTTATCGAGGCTTACACCCGGAGCTCTTTGCAAGACCTCAAGAGCTGTCGATCCGGCGGAAACACTGCTATTCTCGACATTCAGAATCAGCTTATCACCTTTGCGCTCAATAGCAGGCTTCTGAACAGTTACGTTAACCTGTTTCAGCTGCTTACTATCGGGAGATAGCGTTACAGACCTGAGCTGCTGCACAGGCACCTTTTCGTCGATCTTTAATTTTTCACTTAGATATTTGCTATGACCAATCTGGTTTACCGACACCTGGTATTCTGAACCAGGGATATTCTTAAAGCTAAATTTGCCGTTTTCGTCGGTCATCATCGTTTTTACCGCGACAGAGTCGGCTACACGAATAAGCGAGACAGTAGCATAATCTACGGGTTTCTGATTTCCGTCTTTCACTGATCCGTTGATTTCACTTCCCGGGATGGAAGTTTGCGCGGCCAAAATTCCGGATACGGCTAATAAGAAGGCGGAGAGGAGTGATTTGAGAGGTTTCATGGGGGTCTTCTTTGTTCTAAACTTTAGTCAAAACTATCCCACGAAACGCTCCTGGCAAAGAGCCAATAGGTGTGTAAAAGAAACTATTCGGTAAAGGGCCGATTTTTGTCGGTGAAAGGCTCTATTCTACTTAATCTGGTGGCAACCAGATAACACAAATAGGTCAGCGGCGGAGCAAAAACCACGTCAACAGTATAATGGACATGCTGCACCATAACCAACAGACCCATAAGGATAGTTGAAATAAGGGCAAGCGCTTTGTCTGATTTCTTTTTAAGAAAAAGAAAGAAAAGGAACTGGGTTGCCGTATGTCCAGAGTAGAACAGGTCTTTCGTCACATAGGTTTCACCGTAAAACATATCTGTTATGGGATCCCAAATATCGATCAGGCCTGCTGGAGGATCAAGGGGAACAAGGGATATCGATATGAATCTGGATATATTCAAAACGATGATGCCATATAACAAGCTCAAGAAGATCCCGGGCACTTTGATTACTCTGGAAAGCGTAAACAACGCCATTCCCCAAGTAATCATAAAAATAGGAATAGAGACATCGATGGAAGGAATAATCTGAAGCAGAATATCGTCATAGACCTGACCCTCCCTCTTTTCGATATATTGATAAAATAACGGAAAGATGGGTGTGAGACAGAGCAAGATGCCAATCGCTACCAACAGCCGCTGTCTGAACAGCGCACTTTGCCATGCTAATGCCCATTGGCCTGACAAAGTTAGGGTTTCTTCTTTTACGTCGTGACGGATCATTATCGGGATAAAGTTCTCGTGGTGAAAGGGGGCGAATTTACGATAATGAAGCGGGATGTATTAAAACCTCGTATAAACTGCCAGTTGAACAGCGTTATTTATAACGCTTCTATGTCTGCCTTTGCTTCCTTGATTTAGATAACCAGCTTCGAGGTCAACAGCCGGGCTGAATCTGTAACCCGCTGCAACATACGCACGGTTCTGGTCAAATAGATATCCGTTAAGTTTATCCCTATTTTGTAAATGAAGGAATACTTCGTTCTGCAACGCTACGAACGCTCCCCTGGAGAACGGAGCGTTGTCGGTATTTTTCAGAGGAATCTGCGCTCTTAAGAAATATCTAAGACGCTGTGAGAAGATATCCTCGCTGAGCTGGCCTATAAATCGCTGCTCGAGTCGGAAGCGGTGCGTAAGGCTTGCACGGCTTACTTTCTGATGGTATATAAACTGCTGCCATATACGGTGCTCGGTCAGGTCTGCATCTGAAATGCCGTCCAATTTCTGGTAAGTCCGGATAAGGGCATAGCCGGCCGTAGCATTCTTTGTATCATCAAAGAACCAGGTGACGCCGGGTCTGATCAGGACGTTTTTAATGGATTCAAAATCATCAGAGGTTCTTAACTGGCCGTCAAAATGGATACCCACTTTATCAGACACCCTGTAACTATTGAACCAGGCAGCCCAGCCTGAGTTCTCCTGCATTTGGGCAATCGAAATCAGGGGAATCATCAAAAAAGTCAGAGCGAGCGTAATGAGTTTGAAATTCATGCCGTGAAATTAGATATTTCATATTTTATACTCTATTTTCGGCAAGCTATTGAAAGTAAAAATAATGTTAATATGGATGAACCTTTTTTAATCCCTGTCTCTTATCTGGGTAAGGATCTTGAGTATGAAGGTCGACTGCACATTATGGGATACCTCCATAAGATAGAAATTAACATTGATGGTATACCAGTTATTTTTGAACCTGATGAGGAACGCAACTACAGGGCACTTGTAAGCCATGAACAGATAAACAAGAGCAAACAGCTGAGCGCCGGCCTTCTGCAAGCAATAGCCATGCGACTAAATTCTCTGCTAGGTCATTAAGCGTATCAGTGGGCTTGCACGAAGCCCCTCAGTTCACTGGTTTCTGTTTCAACTTCGGGAATATTGAACAGCGATTTATAAAAGCTCTTCAGGAAGATAAGGGGAACATTAGTAGCTTTAAACTCCTCACTTTTTAAGATGTGCGAATCGAGTTGAAAAAACTCTTGCAACCTACGGTCTTTATCAAGATCCAGTATTTCAAAACCCAGGCTCCACGCTCTGAACTCGCGTCTTTTGATAGCCTGTTCCTTCAATACAACAATCTGGTGATGCCTGCAATCTTCTTTTATCTTTGAGAACACCCTCTGAACCATAAATCGAGAGCCTTCCAGAATCTGCATAAACCGTCCTTCAGTATACTTGACGGATCGTCCTTCGACATAAACCAGCATTCCGGTGAGATCGTTTTCCGTATTGAACCTGGCCGATTGCTTTGACAGCAGCTTCAGATCCTCTGGTCTCATGAGACTGGTACATGTACTGAAATAAATGAGTGAGTATAGCATAAACGGCAGTATTTCGACGAAATAAAACTAAGCGTATTTATCTAAGATGGCTTTCACAATTTAAGTCCAAATAAATAGCCGATTTGTAAAGTTTTATTTCACTGGCAGAAATGCTGTTTTAATGTACCGGGATACGCTATTTCAGGTTTATCGAAATGTCTCTTACCGATTGTCCGTTAATAACTACATCGTTTATCACTGCCTTTCCGTCCCGGACATAGATCTCCGCAAAAACATTACTTCGAGGGCTCCGTAGCGATTCAAGAAACATCTTTTCAGCCTTCATAGCCTTGGTTTCCTCCATGTAGAAACGGTTGAACGGATAAGTTATATGCAGCGTATTTTTATCCTCTAGGTTCATTACGGTGACGAAAGCTTCCACGTAGTCTAACTGATCATCAGGCCGGCTGGCCGATATGCCCCTTACGAAAGCGTAGCCCTGTAAATCAGTATCAAGCAAAGCATATATCTTTGAATTTCTCACCCATTCATTCACATTTTTGACTTTTACACTATCTGCTTCGTATCGAAGTGTGATATATTTTCCGCGAAACGGGTCGTTTGGATCAAGAGGCGCAACTTTAAAGCGAAAAGCCTTTCCTTTTAACACTACCGCTTCACGATCAGCCACCATCTTTATCGGAAGAACGAGTTGAGCCAGACAAAGCAGGATAAAGGCCGGAATAACCCACTTCTTTATATTCTTTTTTTGAGCATCCATGTATTTAAAATAAATATTGCTGCACCAACTACTATAAAAAGCATTCCCCTGATAACAAAACTGAGGTCTGTATCGAAGAATCTGCATAAGGTAAGCGCGGCGATGATTAACACGCCATAATTAAGTATGCCCAAATGATCGGAACGGACGCCCTCCCAGATCGTCATCATACCAATGAGCAAGAGTATGATATTGATAAGGATCATGGATATCATGGAGTATGCCCCTATCATAAACACCACAATGAAGACCAAAAAGATACCATCGAGAGGCTTGATGCGCTGTATTTTTAGCCTGTTGGACTGGTACAAAAACAGGAGAGCCACGCACGAAAGAACCAGTGCGAATAAGAACTCCTGGCTAATCAATAAGGAAGATAAATCAAAATCTTTGGCAGGTAGCTTTTTCCAAAACCATTCAAAGCTGAGCGATAAGAGCAACGATACCGTGCCGAGGGCTCCCAATATGAGGTAGCCGTTATTTCGTCGCTTAGAGGAAGAGAAAAATGACGATTGTCCGCCAAGATAAAACACCCCAAAAAGGCTCATATAAGCGACGTACATCAGCTCGGGAAAGGAAGCAGACAAAGTTCCTAAAACAGCTGTGACAGAAAGCGGAACCACCCAGTTGTGGTAAATAGTAAAATTGCTTTCTGGGTGTTTATGGAGCAAAAGGTAATAATGAGGAATAGCGAGTATTAGTAATAGCCAATACCATAGTGCAGATCCTGAAGTACTGGACCAATAGCCGGTTTCGGCAGCGTACCAGGTAATGCCGGCAAGGTACAATATCGACAAAACCGAAGAATTCATGATATAAATCGCGGGGAGACAAAAGATCATCCACGTAAAAACAAACTCTGCCAGATCGCCCGGAATATGGTAGATCTGACTGATCAAGGCCATGCAGGCACCAAGGGAAAAGAAGAGAAAGGTGGCGCTACCTTCTTTCCAGGCAATACTGTCACGGTTTCGAATTAAAGTATAGAGACACAAGGACTGGGCAGTCAGGAGGGGTACGAAAGCGAATACGATCTTCAGTAATTTGGGTAGTTCATCCCAGTTATGGGCGATGATCAGAATAATGCCCATGCTGACGAATACGGAAGCAAAGATGGCAAAAACAGCCGATAGGGTAAATCTTGATTGCCTTTTATTGTCGCGGTAGTATTCTCTGATCCTTTCAGCGGTATCCTCCGTGATAATATTGGCCTGCAAGAGGCGTTTGAGTTCATTATTGTTCATACCTGTTTTTTTCTCCCGCTACATTTGATTGCTATGGGAAGGGTTTTTAATTCTCACTATAGCTGCTTTTATGCACTCCCAAGATAGTCAATTCAGGAAACTTATTCCTGAACGTATGCACTCGCCCAACAGACGATGCGATTCCATGGGTAGAGAATATCAGAGATCTGGCGGGATCCGAGGAGGGATTCTGATTCTTATGTTTTGATTTGGCGGGTAAACAGAACCTTAATATCTTTGCTGTTTCAATGATGATGGCTCGGCTTTACTACCCTGGTTATTATTCCACTCGTTAACTATTCTCTAAGGATGAAGCCTTATCTACGTCTCTTCGACTTTTCACAAAAGGTTGATTATAAGATTGAAATTCTTGCCGGACTAACTGTTGCGATGACTATGATTCCAGAATCACTGTCTTTTGCGATCCTTGCCGGCTTTCCACCCTTAAGCGGTTTGTATGCTGCCTTTATCATGGGATTGGTGGCCTCTGTATTGGGGGGGCGTCCGGGTCTGATTTCGGGAGGAGCCGGAGCGACAGTAATCGTGCTCATTGCACTGATGCAATCGCATGGCATTGAATATGTATTCGCTGCAGTTGCACTGGCGGGGGTACTGCAAATACTGGTCGGACTTTTTAAGCTGGGAAAATTTATACGGTTGGTACCCCAGCCGGTGATGTTCGGGTTCGTAAATGGACTTGCCGTTGTTATATTCATGGCGCAGCTGGAGCAATTTCAGACCGTTACAAACGGAGAGGCAGCATGGCTAAGCGGCAATCCCCTTTATATCATGGCCGGCCTCGTAGCTCTAACGATAGGGATAGTTTTTCTTTGGCCCAGACTTTCTAAAACGATCCCTCCTTCTCTGGTGGCGATCGTCATTGTATCCCTGTTTGTCTTCATGCTGAATATTGACACAAAGACAGTGAAGGATATTGCTTCGGTTAGCGGGGGATTTCCTCCTTTTCATATTCCTAACATCCCTGTTTCCTGGGATGCCTTACAGGTCGTATTTCCCTATGCGCTGATTATGGCCGGGGTCGGCCTGACAGAAGGGTTACTTACTTTGAATCTCGTTGATGAGATTACGGGCACCAAAGGGAGTGGAAACAGGGAGTGTATAGCTCAGGGAGGCGCCAATATATTGAACGGATTTTTTACGGGGATGGGGGGCTGTCCAATGATTGCACAGACGTTGGTTAACCTGTCTGCAGGAGCACGTGCGAGACTTTCGGGCATTATTGCTGCGTTTACTATTCTGATCATTATTCTGGTGGGAGCACCGGTTATAGAGCGGGTGCCGATGGCGGCTCTTACAGGTGTAATGATTATGGTAGCAATAGGTACCTTTGAGTGGACCAGCTTTAAAATCCTTAACAAAATGCCCAGGCAGGATGTGTTGGTAATGGCCCTGGTAGCGATTATTACTGTCTGGCTTCATAATCTTGCACTTGCTGTATTGATTGGAGTTATCATATCAGCACTCGTTTTCGCCTGGGACAGCGCGATCCGTATCAGGGCGAGGAAATATATTGACGAAAAAGGTGTCAAACATTATGAAATATATGGCCCCCTTTTCTTTGGATCGGCGACAACTTTCACTGAAAAATTTGACGTTTTGAACGACCCCTCTGAAGTCGTTATTGATTTTAGAGACAGCCGGGTCGCTGATATGTCGGGAATCGAAGCGCTTAATAAGTTAACGGAACGTTATCAGAAAGTAAATAAAAAACTCCATCTCAGGCATCTTAGTGAGGATTGCCGTCTACTCCTCAAGAATGCTGAAGGTGTAATCGTGGTTAATATTTTGGAAGACCCGACGTATCATGTAGCGTCGGACAAGTAGACCCTCATACTAACCTTCATGCCTCCGCTTATTCGGCGGCGGCATGAAGGTTAGTATGAGGGGTTCTCGGTACATTAAGATATTGGGCGAGATTGACCTTGTTGGCAAAAAACCTGGCGCCGGAACGTGTGAAGTGACGGGTGTCCTGACTTATAAACTCGCAATTTTGAGTGAATACAGGCACTTTATTGGCTGTGTCTACGACATAAGACAGCAAGTCTATATAGCGGTCTCCCCACTCTTCTATGAGCTCCCGGTTTTCATTAAGTGCATAGTCGCTTACATTTGCTCTTAGGTCGCAATTACCTTGACTCCTCTTCTGGTTATATAAAAGCCCGTTATTGGGGCCGAAATTCTTTGTTCCTACTATCCACAGCTTTTTCTCATCTATCTTAAATTTCGTGGCGACCGGGATATATTCGGCTTTATAAAAAGGGGAGAAAAAGATGACATCCGCCATATCGAGGTTATGCTGCAAATTTTTCGTTTCAAAAGGAAATTCACTGTAAAAGATGTTGATCTGATCCCTAAACTCTGATTCCAGCAATACATTTGCCCAGTCACGAGCAAAGCTGTTGCCTATTAGAAGCACATTAATTTTTTCCGATGCAGTAAAGTCGCCCGTCAGTTCCCTGATTTTCGAGTTGTATTTTGCGTGCATCCCTCTTTCAACGTGTGCAGCGGAAATTTTCAGTTCCGGAACATCTCTTATTACTCCAGCTTTAAAGTAGATATAAAAAGAGGCCGCATTTAGACCCAGGAACAAGAATGAACATATCATAAGAAGCTTCTTTGTAGATATATTCTGAGGTCTTCGAAAATAGTCTTCGATGAAATGATAAGATAGAATCGCCACAGCAAGCATAGTTAGACCTAGCAGTAATGAGGTGTACAGACTGAATTCCTGCGATATCGCATAACGGTAAAATGCGAGTATCACCTGATGCCACATATAGAGACTGAAGCTAATTGTTCCGATGTATACGGCGATGCGGTTCTCCAGCAACTGATTTATCTTGAAGCTTGATTTGTTAGTTGCGATGAGCAGCACGGTAGCGATAACAGCGATGATTGTTTCCAGTTCGCCCGTTAATCCAAAATCAAAGAAGAGGAGCACTATCAAAACCAGAAATGAAATGCCCGACAGGTAGGCATTACTCTTGATCTCGCGTATTTTTAATGCGGCGAGTCCCCCTATTGAGATCTCGAAAAATCGCATAGGAAGCATATAAAATTTGACGGACTCGTCATTGTAGAAAATGTAGGTCAGCGCGGAGGCTAACGTGGCGATCATAATGATTGCAAAAATCTTATTGTTTTTCTTATTTGAAAATAGAAACAGGAAAGGGATGACTATATAAAACTGTTCTTCAACTCCCAGGCTCCATGTATGCATCAGTGGTTTATATTCATTCATGACATCCCAATAATTTCGCACAGTTATGAGCTGGAGAACATTGTTACTGAAGAAGTTAGTTGCAATTATAGACTGACTTAGGTTTTCGAGGTCGTCCGGAAGCATAAAATAGCTGCCCAGGACCAATGCCACGAGAGCTGTTATTAAAACCAGCGGGATAATTCGCCTGAATCTCCTGACATAAAAATCTTTGATAGAATAAGTATCGTTAATGAAGTCCTTGTTGATAATCCCTATAATCAGAAAACCACTGATAACAAAAAATACATCGACGCCGAGATATCCATTGGGCAGAAATCCGAGATGAAAGATAATTACGACGATGACAGCTAATGCACGAAGGCCCTGGATATCTTTTCTGAAGTGCATGGGGTTGTTCATAATTAGAGTGATTTTAAGGTGAAGTAGGGATTATTCCAGGCGACATCAAATAGGTTTTATAATACATAGCCCGGCAGGGATACTAAATAGTATCTGCTTAAATGCTAAAAGAAGATGATTATTGGATAGATCGCGGTAAGAGATCTTATATGATGATAAAACGCCGGATCAGACTGTATCCAGCGTTTTCGTTAGTGTCTATATTTTACTCAGAAAATCCTGGTAAGCAAGTTTTATGCCTTCAGGCAGCTCGATGGTGTGTTTCCATCCGTAACCATGAAGCTTGGATACATCCATCAGCTTACGGGGCGTACCATCAGGTTTGCTGGTATCAAAAGAGATTGCTCCCTGATAACCCACCGTTTCTTTCACCAGTTCTGCCAGTTCTTTGATGGTGACATCTTCTCCGGTGCCGATGTTGACCAGTCCCGGTTCATTATAATGCTGCATCAGGTAATAGCAGGCTTCTGCCAGATCATCTGCATACAGGAACTCCCGCATGGGTGTTCCTGTTCCCCAGATCACGACTTCTTCAAGGCCATTTTGCTTGGCTTCATGGAAGCGGCGGATCAGGGCTGGCAGTACGTGTGAGTTCTGCGGGTGGTAGTTGTCATTCAACCCGTACAGGTTGGTTGGCATCACCGAGATGTAGTTGCAGCCGTACTGCGCCCGGTAGGCATCACACATCTTGATACCGGCGATCTTGGCAATGGCGTAGGGCTCGTTGGTTTCTTCAAGTAAACCGGTCAGCAGATATTCTTCCTTCAGTGGCTGAGGCGCCATCTTGGGGTAAATGCAGGACGATCCCAGGAACATCAGCTTCTTTACTCCATGCAGATACGATTGGTGGATCACGTTGTTCTGGATGCAAAGATTCTCGTAGATAAAGTCTGCCCGGTAGGTGTTGTTGGCCACAATGCCGCCCACTTTGGCAGCAGCAAGGAAAACGTATTCAGGCTTTTCAGCCTCAAAGAAGGCAGCTACTGCTGCCAGGTCGCGCAGGTCCAGCTCGGCGGAGCTTCGGGTGACGATATGCTCATAACCTTCTGCCTGCAGCTTGCGCAGGATGGCAGAGCCGACCATTCCTTTATGGCCGGCTACATATATTTTGTTTGTCTTTTCCAATATGGGGTATTATTCGAATTGATTTTTAACCGCATAGCCCAGTTCCTTCAGCGTCTTTTCTTTACGGAATAGCTCTACGTCTGCACTCATCATGTCTTTTACCAAAGCCGGCAAGTCGTACTTAGGTGTCCAGCCTAGCTTGGTCTTGGACTTGGTAGGATCGCCGATCAACAGCTCCACTTCGGTAGGGCGGAAATAACGCGGATCTACAGCCACTACCTGTGTGCCTGCCGGCACCTGGTGGTCTGCATGGGCGCAGGATACCACATATGCTTTTTCATCTACACCTTCGCCCTTAAACTCGATGGTGATGCCTACTTCAGAGAAGGCCATCCGGATGAAATCACGAACGGTAGTGGTTACTCCGGTAGCAATAACGAAATCTTCTGCTTTCTCCTGTTGCAGGATCAGCCACATCGCCTCAACGTAGTCTTTGGCATGTCCCCAGTCGCGTTTGGCATCCAGGTTACCCAGGTACAGGCAGCTTTGCATACCCAGGGCAATCTTGGAAACACCACGGGTGATCTTACGGGTTACGAAGGTCTCTCCGCGCAGCGGGCTCTCATGGTTGAACAGGATACCGTTGCAGGCATACATACCATAAGCTTCACGGTAATTGACCGTGATCCAGTAAGCGTACATCTTGGCTACCGCATACGGTGAACGGGGATAGAAAGGAGTGGTTTCGGACTGCGGAACAGCCTGTACCAATCCGTACAGCTCGGAGGTAGATGCCTGATAGATACGGGTCTTCTCCGTTAATCCCAGGATGCGGATCGCTTCCAGCAAACGCAGGGTTCCGATACCATCGGCATTGGCGGTATACTCGGGTGTGTCAAAACTTACTTTCACGTGGCTCATGGCCCCCAGGTTGTAGATCTCGTCGGGCTGCACCTGCTGAATGATGCGGATCAGGTTGGTTGAATCGGAAAGATCGCCGTAATGCATGATGAAACGAACGTCTTCTTCATGCGGATCCTGGTACAGGTGATCGATACGATCGGTATTGAACAGGGAACTTCTGCGTTTGATACCGTGTACTTCATATCCTTTGGATAATAATAATTCTGCCAGATATGCACCATCCTGACCAGTGATGCCTGTTACGAGAGCCTTTTTCTTCATTATGATTGTATAATTATATTAAATTACGTTTCTGACTTTACGTCCAAATTTACATAGATTTTGCACATTGCAAGATCACGCTGCGATTATGTATAAAGTTCTGAGAAAGATTATATAAAACTGCGCGAATATTTGCCATTTTTTTGGATTATTTGCAGTAAATCAGCTGGTTTTATATCATTTTCAACAAATACTGCCCGTACCCACTTTTTACAAGCGGTTCAGCAACAGCTTTAAGCTCTTCCTTGTTGATGAAGCCCATTCGGTAGGCTACTTCCTCAATACAACCGATCTTCAGTCCCTGGCGTTCTTCAATCACCTGTACAAACTGCCCAGCCTGCATCAGGGAGTTGAAGGTTCCGGTGTCCAGCCAGGCCGTGCCACGGCTTAACACGCCTACCTTCAGTTTACCTTGTTCTAGGTACACTTTGTTTACGTCCGTGATCTCATACTCTCCTCTTGGGGAGGGCTTGATGTTCCTGGCAATTTCAATCACCGAGTTATCATAGAAATACAGTCCCGGTACCGCATAGTTGGATTTAGGCGCCGCAGGCTTCTCTTCAATGGAGATGGCTTTCTTGTTGGCGTCAAACTCCACTACACCATAGCGCTCCGGATCGGATACCTGGTAGGCAAATACAACGCCACCCTGTGGCTCATTGAGCTCCTGCAGCAGGCTCGACAGGCCGTCTCCGTAGAAGATGTTGTCGCCCAGGATCAGCGCCACGCTGTCGCTGCCTACGAATTCCTCGCCGATCACAAAAGCCTGAGCCAGTCCGTTGGGTTCTTCCTGTACGGCATAGGAAAACTTACAGCCTAATTTGGAACCGTCGCCCAGCAGCTTCTCAAAGCCCGGAAGGTCATGCGGCGTGGAGATGATCAGGATCTCCCTGATCCCGGCCAGCATCAGTATCGACAGGGGGTAATAGATCATCGGTTTGTCGTAAACCGGCATCATCTGCTTGCTGGTAGCCAGCGTCAGGGGATGCAAGCGGGTGCCGGAGCCTCCGGCCAATATAATTCCTTTCATGATTATGCTTTTAATACATTCATACACCGCACCAGGCTGTCTCTCCAGTAGGGGATTTCCAGCGCAAAGGTGTTTCTTATTTTGCTCTTGTTCATCGCCGAGAAAGCCGGCCGCATCGCTTTGGTGGGGTACTGGGCCGTGGTAATGGGCTGTACCTTTACCAGCGTGCCGCTGATATCGAAGATCGCCCGGGCGAAGTCGTACCAGGATATTGTTCCTTCGTTGCTGTAATGGTAGATACCGTACGCGCTTTTGCCTGATTCGATAATGCTCAGGATGGCATCTGCCAGGTCGATGGCATACGTGGGTGCCCCTACCTGATCGGCAATGATACTGAGCTCATCGCGCTCGGCTCCCAGCTTCAGCATGGTCTTGACAAAGTTGTTGCCGTACTCGGAGTACAGCCAGCTGGTACGCAGGATGTAATGGGCTTCCAGCTCATCCGTGATGGCCTGCTCGCCTTCGAGCTTGGTCAGTCCGTATACGCTGATGGGCAGGGCCTCATCTTCTTCGGTAAGCAGCTTTGGGGTATCGCCCTGAAAGACGAAGTCGGTGGAGATATGCACCAGCACTGCTCCATGGCTCTTGCACAGGCGGGCCAGGTTCTCTGCCCCGTCGCGGTTTACCCGGCGGGCCAGGGCCAGCTCTTCTTCGGCCTTGTCTACTGCGGTATAGGCCGCGCAGTTGATCACATATTGTGGAGCGTGCTCATTGAACAGGATTTCCAGTGCGGCTTCGTCCAGGATATTCCCCTGCTCTTCGGAGGGAAACGCGATATCCTGGATGCCCCGGCGGGTGGATACCATCTTCAGACAGGTGCCCAGCTGGCCTGAGGCGCCCAGTACGATTATTTTGCTCATAGCTTGTCCAGATTGGGCAGTACCTGGTCTTTCTCGCTCACCAGGAGCTGATCGGCGGGTACCTGCCAGTCAATATTCAGTGCCGGATCTGCATAATGCAGCCCTCCTTCGGAGGCTTTGTTATAGTAGTTGTCGCATTTGTAGAAGAACTCGGCGGTTTCACTCAGTACGACAAAGCCGTGGGCGAAGCCCCGAGGCACGAAGAACTGCAGTTTGTTTGCGGCGCTCAGCAGCACGCTGTAGTGTTGCCCGTAGGTGGCCGAGCCTGCCCGCAGGTCGACGGCTACGTCCAGCACTTCTCCGCTGATGACCCGTACCAGCTTGGCCTGAGCATGCTCACCCTGCTGATAGTGCAGGCCGCGCAACACGCCATAGCCGGAGGCCGACTGGTTGTCTTGTACGAAGTGTACCTTCAGGCCTGTCTGTTCGTTAAAGCGCTCCTCATTGAAGCTTTCAAAAAAGTATCCCCTGGCGTCGGGAAACACGGCTGGCTTGATGATCAGGCAGCCTTCCAGTGGGGTGGTAATGATTTCCATGTATGGATTTATCGTTGATGTATATCTTTTGCTCTTATCTGTCGCTGTATTGTCCCTGATAATAAGACTGGTAGTTGCCCGAGGTGACGTTTTCCAGCCACTCCTGGTTCTCCAGGTACCAGTCGACGGTCTTCTCCAGTCCTTCTTCAAACTGAAGGCTTGGCGTCCAGCCCAGCTCCCTTTGCAGTTTGCTCGAGTCGATCGCGTAACGCAGGTCATGACCGGCACGGTCGGTTACAAAGGTGATCAGCTTAGCCGACTCCCCTTCTGCCCTGCCCAGCTTGCGGTCCATTACCGCGCAGAGCGTACGGATCAGATCGATGTTCGTCCATTCGTTATGGCCCCCGATGTTGTAGGTCTGGCCGCTCGCGGACTGATGGAAGATCACATCGATGGCACGGGCATGGTCTTCTACCCACAGCCAGTCGCGGATGTTCTCCCCCTTACCGTAGACCGGTACGGGTTTGTTATTCTTGATATTATTGATGGCCAGAGGGATTAGCTTTTCCGGAAAATGGAAAGAACCGTAGTTATTGGAGCAGTTGGAGATGACCGTATCCATACCGTAGGTATCGGCGTAGGCACGAACGAAATGGTCGGAGCTGGCCTTGGATGCCGAATATGGGCTATGCGGATCATAGGCTGTCTCTTCGGTGAAGAGGCCCGTTTCTCCCAGGGTTCCGTAGACTTCATCGGTAGAGACATGGTAGAAACGGCGGCTGCTATAGTCATCCTTCCAGCACTGGCGGGCAGCGTTCAGCAGGTTGACCGTACCTACTACATTGGTCAGTACGAAATCCAGCGGACTGCTGATCGAGCGGTCTACATGACTCTCGGCTGCCAGGTGGATCACGGCGTCAAAACTTTCCGCCTCAAACAGGGACTGTATGAAAGCTCCCTCCACAATATCGCCCTTTACAAAGCGGTAGTTGGGCTTATTCTCTATATCCCGAAGATTTTCCAGATTCCCGGCATAAGTCAGCTTATCCAGGTTGACAATTTGATAATCAGGGTAGGTGTTTACAAAGCGTCTGACTACGTGGGAGCCGATGAAACCGGCGCCGCCAGTGATGAGTATTTTTTTCATATTAACTCTGCATTATTCTTAAAGTCCGCAAGATATTTCAATTTTTTATTTTTCGCGTTTATAACCCGAAATAAACAGACAATAATCTTTGCGGGGAAAAGCGGAAGCATTGAGAATTGGCGGAGGAAACCCATTTAAGAGATATTGTAGTGAATACAAACAGCGTCGGCTTACCCGTAACCAAGGACATTATTCAGACTAAGCACCGGAAAAAGTACATAATCCGCAGCTATGTGAAAAAACGAGAAGCCTTTTATACGGTATGGATATTGAACTTTTTGTATAGGAAAGAGATGTGGAGATAGGATTAAGAAATATGACGGCGATCATTTCTGAGAAAAAAGGAGCAGCAACGCCTATTATTTGTGTAATTAAATCCCCATGTGTAGATTTTAATACACGAAGTACATATAGACAAGGTGTATAATTAAGCGACATATCATCACATAAAGCAACAATATCAAATTAACAAAACTCTCAATTATGCAACATCACGGACAAATCATCGAAAAAGTAGTAAGAAGGAATGGACACTCAATTAGCGACGTAGCCCGCCTGACAAATGTCAACCGCAGATCCGTTTACAATTGGTTTAATCAACAACAACTAAAACCTGAAATCATTTTCAGGATCGGCTGTGTCATCAACCATGATTTTTCTGTCGAGCTTCCGCAGCTATTTACATCAGAAGATTTTGAAAGGGGATTTAAGAAAAGATCGTTTTTAGGAAACGAATTGACCGAACCTGATGACCTTTATAACAAGTATTACTGGAAAGACAAATACATCGACTTACTTGAACGCTACAATACCTTGCTCTCAAACAAGGTATCTGTAGCGATTTAACCAGCATTAGTCAGATCAAGATACTTCAGTGTATTTTGATCAACGGTGCTCGGTTCAGTTACATAAGACATCACATTACTTAAAATTTGATGTTTATTAAGATACTTTTCGGCATACCAGCGACCCTTCAGGGTTTCGTTGGTATAGTCGGAGATACAACAGTCCAGGATAGCATCTCTTAGTGCAGCATCATCTTCACTAGGTATTACCACGCCCATTTCGTGGTCAACTACAGCTTTGTAAAGGGAGGTCCCAGGGTCTGCCGTCACCAGAGCCAGCCCCCCAGATGATAATATTCCGGTAAGTTTTGAAGGCAGCATCAGATCAGCTGCATTCTTTTTTTGCAGGACAAGATGGACATCAGCCAGGTTCAGCAAGTTATTAAACTGATCCAGTGGCTGTAAAGGAAGAAAAGTCATATTGCTTAGATTTGCATCTGAGGCAAGCTTCATAAGCTGCTCTTTATAAGGTCCTATTCCGCAGATTACAAACTTAATGAAATGATGTTTTTCCATGCTTTTTGCAATGGGAATAAGGCTTTGCAAACCTTGTTTTTCTCCAATACTTCCTGAATAAAGGATGATCTTATCATCTTCGTTATATCCCCAGGTTTGTTTCAAGCCTTTTCTATTATTCAGCGGAAACAACTTCTGAGTATCCACCCAATTAGGGAACATGATGATATCCCGCTTAACCTTCTTCTGGACCTTCGCTTTCATCCCCCCGGAAATAGTACTTACATAGTCTACACGGTTTAATATATACTTTTCAAACTTCAGAAGGACTTTAAATGCGATATCAGCCTTAATTACCTTCAATTGTCTTGCCGCCTCAATTTGCATGTCGTGGATATGATAATCGATCTTTCCTCCTTTGAAAAAACGGTAAAACAATCCTAAGAAGCCGAGATGAAATGGAGGTGCCATTATAAAAATTTGCTGATGCCCTCTTTTAAACAGCAAATAAAAAATGACAAAAAACGAGCTTAGCAGGAAAGTCAGCTCCTGCAACACTCTTTTTGCTCCCGAGGGAACAGCAGGGACATACATAGGACATCTGTAAATACGAAGCTTAGCATCTTTTTCAGTTTCCATTTTATATGTCTTTCCAGAATACGGCTTTTGTACGCTCCAGTTTGGATAATATGGAAATGACGTTACCATGGTGACATCATAGTCTTTTTCGACCAGCCAGTCGACCATTTCGCCTGTATATTTGCCTATCCCGGTGAGTTCAGGAGCAAAATTAATTCCTAATATGAGTACTTTCTTTTTAGCGGTGATGTCTTTTTTCATGAGAGCAAGATTGTAACGTGTATGGGGAGGGTTAGATGAAGAGCGTTTTTTCTCCAGTGGATGAATAGGACTGCGTAACGCTTTCCTGGATTTCGGGACTGCCCGCTTCTAAAAAATTATGTCGCAACCGAATCGCCCTGGCCGGATTTCCAGCGTACACAGTCCATGCCTCCAGCTTCTTGCTGCTTAAGGAACCTGCGCCGAGAACACTTCCCTCCCGGCAATAGGCCCCCGGTAACAAGGTAGCTTTTGCACAAATCCATACATACGGTTCTAACCTGAGCTCCTTGGTGATATAGGTGAAGTCCTGAGAGTTGTAATCGTGAGTCGCTCCGCAGATATAGGCTGACTGAGAGATCGTCACGTGATGCGAAAGATATACACCACCTGGATTATAAATCTCAGCTCCCGGTCCGATGCGCACGACGTCTTCGGTCTGCAATAACCATGGAGCCCATATCGTCACATTCGGATAGATCGCATTTGCGCGTCCAATCCTGGCTCCGAACATACGCAGGACCAAAGCTCTCCACGCATGCAGAGGTCTTGGCGTCCATCTGCACAGCAAGGCCCAGGACACGATCCACAGCAAGCGCCTGAGACGGTTCGCAAGAGTGAATGTTGGTTGTAAATAAGGATCAACATCTTGATTACGCTGTAACAGGTCCATGTTCTTTATTTTTTAATTTCAATGCTTTGACTATTCGCTGCATAGCAGGCTCAACGGCGAAATGCTTTTCATATACACACCTCGCATTTTCTGCCATGCCCTCTTTCGCTTCAGCAGACATTTCAATCCAGTGTTTCAGTAACTTATAAGTACCTTGAGGAGTGTCATCTGCAACCACTGCAGCCTGCCCCCCGGAAATTTCTTTATAGATATTCACCTGGTTTGAGATCAGCACGGGTTTGCTGCAGGCAAGAGCTTCAGCGACCGCGATTCCAAAATTTTCCTGGTGGCTGGGAAGGATAAATGCTTCGGCACCGTGATAAGCAGCCCACTTCATGTTGCCCGACAGCATACCCGGGAATATGACGCGCTCTTTCAAGCCGGGATAACTATCCACCTGCTTGAGTATTTGCCTCCCATAAGGGGTTTCGATGCCGGGACCGGCAACCAAAAGCCTGGGCATCTCAGTTCGCGGATCAGTCTCCTTCAACCGGGTTAGCATTTCCCGATAACTATCCACCAGCATATCAACTCCCTTTTTTTCATGTATTCTACTGAGGAATAGAATATACGTCCTGTCACGAAGCTCAGGGTAGCAGGCATAAAAAAGGTCCATCATCTCGAGGCTCTTTCGAGGTGGTTCCTCCACGCCCAATCCTACCACCATTTCACTCTTTGGCTTGTAAGGACCGAAAGGCTCATATGCAAGCCTCTTCTCTTCTTCGCAAGTAAACATCAAGCCATTGGCAGAATTGACTACATGTCTTTCAAGCAATCTCCAGTATATTCTATTGCGAAGAGCCTTCCAACGGCGGCCCTTTGCCCTTTGAAAATAGGGATCAAGCATTCCGTGAGGCATCACATAATATTCAACTTTCACTTTTTTGATGGCTTTTAACAACGCAAACCCCGGATATTGCCATAGACCATGAACAATCACCTTATCATAACTTGACAAATTGTTAACGAGCCAGGGGTATAAGGCTTTATTGTAGCACCATGGTCCGGATCCCTTACCTAACGCGTGTATTATCATCGCGCTTTCTTTTATGTAAGCAGCGGCTGGCTCATCAAGGGTAACTATTTCATTATAAACCCCCTGCGGTTGCAGACCGGCGACTAATGTCCTTACCGCTTGTGACATTCCACCGAACCTCGGATCAAGTGATGGTATTACATGTAAAACTTTCATGTTTGAAATCGATTAGGTTAGGAAATATGTTTCAATGAGCTTGCAAGCTGGTTTCGTTAGAGCGAGTCTCGAGACTCTCCGGACTGCATAGTTCGACTCTTTTTAAAATTCTCCACAACGTTTTTTGCGGTTTCAAAGCGGCCAGGGTTAAACCTGCCATAAGCACATTAAATCCAAGGTTTGTCGGTTGTGCCCACTGCCCTTGTACTATTCCGACGAAGCTCGATGTAAACAACATCCAAGGGAGAATATCACCTTTAGAAACTTTTTTTATACTTTGTAAACCGATTTTTACAGCTAATGTCGTACGGATCAATATGGCTGTAATGCCGAAGAGGAGCCCCATTTCACCTATTAACCTACCCCATTCACCTTCAGATATTAAAAAGTCGGTCGAGTCACCGGTTAACAGCTGGGTACCGGCATTAGTACCCATTCCAATCCCCTGTCCAAAGAACGGAGCATTTGGAGACGCTAGCACCGCGTCATACATACCACCAAGAAACCTATCGATAAATGTTCCTTGCATCCCCCCCTCAACCTCTGAAGCTGAAGTAAATCTGGCCAGAAAGGCATCAATGGCCGGACCGAGTAATTCGGTTTTGCTCAACAATAGGACAAGTAGGGTCAATGAAGCCCCTGTTATCAGCATTTTCTTGACATATCTGGGATTCTGCCAGACTGCGACGAAAGCTGCCAATACCGTAAGACCCAGCATAAATGTCAAGGTTCTGCTAATGGAAAAAGGAATGGCTATTAAAACTCCAACAGAAGCCATTATCAGAAGCAGTTTGTTAATCTTCTCTGTCTTCAACCAATGATAGATACAAAAGATCCCGGCAAAGCCGAAGAAGTGAGCGGTACCATTAGTAAATGAGAAAGTTGCAGGCGGCCTCATAAAACCGTTCGCTCCCGAAAATCCCGCACCCTCTTCGCTTCCTCCAACACCCCAGTTCACGAATGCGGATTGCGGACTATAGAACTGGAATACTATCAAGATAGCCATAGGCAAAGTAATCCACAGCGTTACCTCCCCGATTTCAAGCACATCTTCGCGCCTAAAAATTGTCCCTATGACGAAAATGAGGGGGAAATGAAGAAGGAATATTCGTGCTCCATATACTGCGACAGTTAAATTTCCGTGACCTAAAGTCAGGCCGGCAACTGTAGCTGCAACAGTTAGCGCCATCATACCATACATCATCAAGCTGTTTGGTAAAACCCCCTTGTACCAGGAATATCCAATTAGAAAAATGGCTATTGGATCACGAACGACCAAAAGTGGGTCGGCGAGTTGTGGAAGTACCCATTTTCTTAATGCGCCTTCAAACAAAATAAGTAAAAAGTACACCCATATTGCCTGTTTTAGGACCTTAGGGGGGTCATTAGCAGTTTTATACATGATTGTAAAGCATTGGTGTTTGTTTTTCGCTAATCTGTTTAACGATAGTTGAACCGTAGTTTTCCCAGGTGTAGTTAGCTGCATGTTGTATCGCTAAATTACCCATCGATGGTATCGCTGACCGGTTGGCGAGGAACCAGCTGATCCTCTCTGCTATCGCTTCCGGCGAGCGGATCGGCACAAGAAAGCCTGTACAACCTTCCCTCACAAGGTCAGCACCGCCCGTATTTTCTGTAATAATAATCGGCAACCCCTGACTCATAGCCTCCTGCATCACCAATGCCCGTCCCTCGACTATCGACGGCAGGCAGAACACGTCACATGATCTCATCAATTCCAGGACCTGCTGATGCGGTCTGGCCGGCTCATATGTAAATGCCGCTAATTGCCGCCTATAGAATTCCATTGAAGTAAGCGGGAGCCCGAGAATTACCAGTTCGACTTCATCCGGACTAAACATTTTCATAGCATTAAATAGATCGCCGAGTCCTTTTCGCTGCCCCATGCTCCCAACAAAAAGCACACGCAAGGGCCGATCTGCATTTTTTTTCACCTTTAAGGGGCTTATCACCGCCTCGGGTGATCCAAAAGGAGACATGATTATTTTCTTATCGGCACACCACTCAGGCAGGGATTTTTTCACAAAGCTTCCCGGGCCAACAACGATGTCTGCCAGTTCCAGTTCTTTGGTCTTTCTTATCAGCTTCTCAGGCGAATCTTCAATGCCTCCCCCAAGAGTCACCGACCACGCCGGAAGTCTCTCAGACTCCTCGAGCAATAAACGCCTGCTAGTTTCCCAGTACGCAATAGGAAGATCGTAGATACATTTCAACCCCAGGTGTTTTGCCATCTTGAACGTTTCATACGCTCCATCCTCATAGGCGTATACCGCTTCAAAAGCTTGTGATTGTAATATGTCGGGAAGGCTGCTGGCGAAATTCCGGTCAAGATCTCTATAGACAGCATCAATGCTAGCTAAGCCATACTCTTTTCTTGTGAAAGCAGCAAGACCAAACTTAGGCAATAACAGCCTGGAAAGTTCCAGAAATGGCCTGGTCTTAACTCTTGCAGATAATCCAGGGTAGGACCTGCGTAACCATTCTTGCCTCAGACTCTTCGGTAGAAATTTCAACCAGGAAGAATCAGCAGTAGCAGCAACAGTTGTATTGAACCCTGCTAGCATTCCGACCTTGTCGAGAGTTTCAAGAACCGCCCTAACATTACGATTACCTGTGGGATGTGATAGAAAAATTTTCATCTACTTGATAGGTTTATTTTAGCCCTCTTTCAGCCAACTTTTCATATTAAGCTCAACTATCTTCCAGTTCCGCGTTCTCCAGAACCAATGATGCAGCTGCTTTTTACGTTTCTCATATTCTGGTGATCTTAATATCTCTGGCTTATTCATTAATTCTGCAGGTTTAAACAGAGCCTTCGCCGGGGGATCTGACAAGTTCGATGGCACGTCACAAATTACTGGAACTGCATGTGCGGCCAGAGCCGCAAACAATCCGGACTTTTTCAAAGCTTCCGGACTAGACGCAATCAGCGCAACTTCCGCTCGAAGCAATTCCTCCGAAACCTGCTCTGCTGGCAGGGCTCCTAGCTGGATCAATACATTTTCGCCCAAGTGATCTTTAGCAAACTGATATTCCTGATTGGAATAACTGTTATTAACCGGGCCAATTGCCAGAATACGCTTCAGGAGCCCCCTTGACTTCATTGTTTTTATAAAGAGTATATAGGTCTTTAAAGTCCAAAGACGTGTATGGGCGAGTCCGAATATTATCCAGTCTCCCTGCTGCCGTTCGCTTCTAATTCCATCAAATTCATGGGCCGGCAGTATATTGGCGCCAACGCGGCGTTTATGAACGTCTTTATTCATCGTGCTGTAAGTGTATATTTTAATAAATAGTTACCGTGTATGCGGCATTTTAATAATCAACCAACAAGTCAGCCCTCAAAACTCAGGGGAAGATGTCGGAAGTACATCGCTCAATGCTTCCGAAGTATCTTTTCTGCATTTTAAAACTCTGACTTACGTCCTTGCTGTCCTCCAGTTCCTATGAAGGCAATAAGCAGGACAAAGCTTAAAGCAACATCCTGTGGGCTTTAGTTGTAGGGTACGGATAGTCGCTCACTAGCATACATACAACCACGGCTTCAAGAATATTAAACCGACCTGTCAGTTGACTTTATCTTCTGCTAAGCAAAGCTTAGCTCCCAATCTTTTTAATTCTAAAAACACAATATCCGCCGTGCATAATAGCCTCAGAGCTCACGATAAAAAGCTGGAGGTTTATCATGCCCCTGATTGTGGAGATATCAATAAGTAATACTCCGAGGCCTATAGTGCATAGGCTTAACGTTATTAGCAAAGCGGGATTTATTGTCCAACCTCTGTTTGAATAGAGATTAAAAGCACTGCCCGCAATCAACCCAATACAGCTGGCTAGAACACTGAGGATCACCTCATCATTGAGGTTCGCGTACTGGGGGCCTAACACCCATAATATCTGAACTGAGAACGCCCAGGCGCCAACCATAATGACAACACATAGTACGAAGAGCAATAACACCACCTGAAAAAAGCGCCTTAGTAGCATATCCCTCTGTAAAGGCAGTCTCGCAAAGCGAGGCATTATAAGCGCTCCGAACAACACTGAAAAGAGATTAAATAGCATGGCTATCCTTCCAAGAGCTCCGAGTTGAGCTACTACCGATGTTGAGCCGTATACTGAACTAAGCCAAATAGTAATTTGACCAGACAAACAATAGTAAATTGAAGCCGGCATTATCCGATAGACAATCTTCAAAATGGAGGCTTTTATCTGTTTGTCGGCTTTAGTACTAAAGTCGGCATGTCGAGAGGCAAGAAGCCTCAGTTTAAAATTCATCCAAATCTGTGGGATCCCAGACACCAGAATAGCTATAAAAGCCCAAGGCATAGCAAAAAGACAAACACACAGCAATGCTAACCTGCCCACGTTATTCTGTACCTGCAACTTCTGCAATGGCGCTATTTCCTGACTCAGCTTCGGTACAATCTCTAGTAAAGACCCTGAAATTGTCGCCAGGAAAGCTGGAATTAGCGATAGGGAAATTAGGCAACACAACATCCAACTTGCATCGTGACTCCTCAACATATAAAAGAGAATAGGAAGCACGACGATTAAACTAGCAATTGCGAATTTCTTGCGAAGTAGAAGCGATGTATTGAGAACGCTTCCTAACCTCCCTTTATCTGGCCAGGATTTTGCACCTTCAGACATTGCTCCAGTTGTCACACCTCCATCATTCAGAACAGCCATTGTGCCTAGTACAGCGTTAGCGATGGTATACAAAGCATACTCCTGAGTAGACAGCATTCTTATAACCAGAATACCACAGGCGAAACTAGTAGCCTGAACAATTAGTTGAGCCGATCCCGCCAGGGAGATTACTCTAACCCAGTGCTTGAGCCTTGAAGTCTTTCCGTTTAAATAGAGCTGTTGAGTCGACACTTGTATATTAAAATCTGCTGGCTAAATCTTTTAAAAGCTTACGGGAGTTGAGAGACCTCGATTTTGAGTAGTTATAATAACTATAGTCGTAATTATAACCATAACCTGTACGATTTCTTTGTATCCCATTAAATACCATATGCATTGCAGGTATCATCTTTTCTTTCTTGAGCTGTTTGATAAACTGCACTTCGGCTTTACTTGTAACACCCTGACGTACCATGTAAACTGTCAGGTCACTTACCCTTCCGAGAATCATTGCATCAGTTACAAGATGCAATGGGGGAGTATCTAATAAGATATCATCATAGCGCTCTCTAAGCACTGCGATCAACTCAACCAACTTTTCCGATTCCAAAAGTTCTGCTGGATCGTCGACAAAAGGTCCTGCTGCTATGATAGAAAGATTTGACCTGACTTGAGATGGCTGAATAATCTGGTCAATCGTTGCGTCCCCCCGCAGATAATCCGTGATCCCGGGATTCTCTTTATCGAACTTAAAATACTTGGCCATCTGCGGTCTTCTTAAGTCAAGTTCAAGAATCACAGTACGTTTTCCTGACGCCGCAATCGACACAGCAAGATTATTCGAGATAAAGCTCTTTCCCTCGCCCGATATACTAGAGGTGAAGAGTGTTACCCGACTCTCTTCCCTCTTTCCATATACATGAAACAGGTTACTCCGGAGAGAGCGGAATTGCTCGGCAAGGGCGAATGTATTCCGATCCAATACAACTATGGATGAATCACCCTCTTCTTGAATCAATTCTGCCAGGACAGGTACCTCTGTCAACTTGAGTTCTTCTGTATCGTATATCTTGTTTTTCCATGTCTCCCGAAAGCTTATCAGTCCGACCGGTAACAAAAAGCCAAACATTATAGCGATCGACAAGGGAACTTCTTTTTGAGACTTCGGTCCTTCGTAATACGCCGACTCAATAGTGTTTATATCACTTATGGTTGATGCATACTGCAAACCTATTTCTTCTCGTTTTTGTAACAGGTACACATAGAGGTTCTCCTTGATGGCTTGTTGGCGCTTGATACTTAAATACTGCCTCTCCTGACCTGGAATGTTCTTAATTGATGACTCTGCTTTGAAACTAAATCCCTGCAGCTGCTTGCGGGTTGCCAGTAACGATGCTTTTATCGCTCCGATGTTTCCTTTAATAGCATTTTTAGTACTTTGAATTTGACTATTGAGAGGAGCAAATAGCGGATTGTCTTCGGGTGTAGTCGCTAACAACTTATTGCGTTCGAGATTAAGAATTGCCAACTGACTGACTAGATTGTTTAAGCCCGGATCCTCAATCCCCAGTGTAGCTGGTGCGTTTCCATTACTTCCAGCTGAGTTGATATAGTTTTCGATACCATCTATTACGTTTAGCTGAACGTTTACCTTATTCAATTCACTGTCGCTTTCCTGAACGCTTTGTAAGTATGCTTGTGACTGAGAGGAGATATCGGTAAGTCCCTGGCTACTTTTATAGCCCTCTACATCTTTCTCTACACTCGTCAATTCTCCCGTTACATCTTTCAAACGATCGTCAATAAAACTCAAAGTACTTTCAGTGACCTTGTTCTTTTCTTCGATATCGAGCATCTTGTAACTCTTTATGAGATGATTTACTACCATGACTCCGCGTTCCGGATCTGTATCTATTACATCGATATCAACTATCGGAGCTGATTTATTGAGTGCAACATTTAATTTTTCAATCCAGGCGTTCGTAGCCTCTTCAGGGCTACTTAGTCTTACAATCACATTTTTACCAACATAATCGACAAGGTGAGCCGTTGTATCGAGCTTCCAGGTACCGAAAGCATTATTACTAGTACTATTAAAGGGAATTCGTATTTCGTTTCCGCCGGGTTGAGTGAGTATATAATAGTCCAAACTCTCGATATAAATATTGAAGTCGCGTTCGACAATTGGTCGCTTCTGACTTAACAATTTAAAACGTACAGGAGACGTGGTATTCACTTCTTCTTCGCCATATGTACTTTCGACATAATAGGTAGACCAAAGTTGAAGTTCTTCTACGACTCTACCGACCAATGCACGGGTTTTAAGTTTCTGAACTTCACTTTCCATTGCTTTAGGAGATTGGATTACTGTAATTTCCTGAAGGGCGGTCTTCATGTCACCAGCTTTGGTATCGTCTTTAATAGTAACTTTTGCCCGAATGCTATAAGATGGAGGTTGCGAGGCAACATACCACAATGCCAGACCAACGCAAAGGGCCGTTATTAGCAGGAAAAGCGGCCAATGATAGAGATATTTTCCAAATATTGATCGTAGGTCCTTTGTAGATCTCCGCTTGTCCTCTTCCTCAGTTACGGGAGCCAGATATATTTGTTCGGTTTTCATAAATCTTATAAAATTTGAGTAGCGATAAGGGTAAGTATTGAAATTGCAGAAAGAACAAAGCCAATATTACGTGCTGACTGATCCACCGCAGCGGCTTTATTTTTATCGGGAGTAACGTATATGATATCGTTATTTCTGAGATAATAATATTCCGATTGAAATAGACCTGCGCTGGTTAAATCGACAGGTATGTACTTACGAACTCCGTCCTGCTCCCGGATCAAAAGAATATTTTGGCGCATACCTGTGATCTGAAGGTCCCCAGCAAGACTTAGGGCTTCTGTAATTGTTACCTGTTCACTTGGTATTGGATAAACGTTCGGACGGTTAACATCTCCTAAAACGGAAATTTTAAAGTTCAGGACTGACAAATTCACCGCCGGTGATTTTAAATACTTCGTCAGTCGTGACTCGATCAGTTCTCGCGCCTGGGCTGTAGTAAGGTTTCCAACTTTTACTAAGCCGATAAGCGGAAGACTAATATTGCCAGCTTCGTCAACTTTATATCCCAAAGCAGTTTCACCATTTTTATTACCATCGGTCCAGGCATCGGGATTCAAACTGCCCACGACTATTCCGAGGATATCTCCAGACTGGATCTTAAGCGGAGAGTTATTCTTGATCTCTTGCTGAGTTATCTTCGTTTTGTCAAGATCCTGGAAATACGGAATAGTTTTGTAGGTCGAACATGATGATAGCATGATAACCGAAAGAAAGAAGAGAGTGTGAAAGTAGGATTTGCTCATAGGTACTTTTTTTTATGTTTGATAAAGCCTCGCCAGCTCAGTTACATACTGATAATTCGACTTGACTGTATTTTTGAATGGGTTAAAAACATTGAGGCATGGATAATAAAGCCGCTGTTTTTTTTCATAAAAGTAAGCCTGTTCTTCACAATTTTGAAATAATTCTCCATTATGTACCAAGTCTTGGGAACTTTTGAGAAACTCTGTATCTCAAGGCCTTAACGAAGAAAAAATGTGAGCTTGTGGCATTTTTTGTTTGTCACAGCCGCTTTTTTCGGAGTTTTTCTCATAACTCCACAATGTGTTATACATGGTGAGAAGGGCCCTATCTGAAGGACGTATTTTAGCTAATTTCGTAACAACTCCTCTCTGGGCGAGAATACAAATACTCTATAAATAAAATCATGGTTAATCCGTTCCTTAGCAAAAAAAAAGAAGCGTCTCAAAAGGCGTGGATGGTAATTTACACTCGCTCCAAATGGGAGAAGAAGGTAGACCGTCTGCTTAAAGAGAAGGGAGTGGACAGCTTTTGTCCACTAGTGAAAACGAACCGAAGATGGGCAGACAGAAATAT
Organism: Arcticibacter pallidicorallinus; assembly: GCF_003002875.1. GTDB lineage: Bacteria > Bacteroidota > Bacteroidia > Sphingobacteriales > Sphingobacteriaceae > Arcticibacter > Arcticibacter pallidicorallinus. Next base: position 325,924 of record NZ_PVTH01000002.1, on the reverse strand, counting down.
GCTAGTTGAACTACCTTTATTTACGTCTTATCTATTTGTCTATATCTCTCCGTCTGAACAATCCATAGTAAGGGAAACAATGGGTGTTATTAACTTCATTTACTATAGTGGTAAGCCGGCGATAGTGGACAAGGACGACATCGAGAGAATCAAGGCTATCGTTGGAAAATATAAAGATGTTGAAACTATCAGCATCAGAGAATTAAGTACTGGAGATCGTATCAAGATCACGCAAGGAGCGTTAGCGAATCTAGAAGGAGAGGTAATTGAAGTAAAAGGCAAATCTGTATTGATCAGTATCCGACAGCTCGACTGCATATTAATTGCCAAGGTCGCTGTTAACCAAAATATCATAATTACAAATCCAGGTATTGGAGCTGCTTTGGCCGTTCGGGCATAAACTTAAATGAGATGAATGAAAACTTTAAAGATCAGCACTATGGTCAGATTATCGAAAAAGTTATTCGAAGAAATGGCTATAGCATCAGCGAACTCGCACGTTTGACTGACGTAAATCGGAGATCTGTGTATAATTGGTTTAACCAAAAGTATCTAAAGCCGGCAATCATTCACAAGATTGGAATGGCACTGAAACACGATTTTTCGAACGAATTTCCTGAACTATTTATGAAAGCAGAGCAACGGGGAGTAGCTCATTTGCCAGACGACGCGGTTTATGCCGAAGAGGAAGCTGATGGCCGCGCAAGGACAGAACAGTATTGGAAGGACAAATACATAGACTTACTTGAAAAACACAATCAACTTCTTCTGGCTTACGTTGAAAAAAGTTCTCTTTATTCGTAGCACATGACTCTATAAGGAAGCACGAACCTAGCTCGTGCCAGTGATTTTACTGGCGCTAGTTTTCCTCTACCCGAGTTAGCAAACTTTTAAGTAAAAATCCTACTTCGCGCAGAAAAAGCAATTGTGGTCTGATTTGGTCCATTGTTACATCTCCTTTGGAGAATTCAACTAATGAATCAGATATCTCTTGAGTCATCAGCTCAAAGTCGCTATTACTATTTAGTGACATAAAACTTTTGCAATGGCTTATGAAAGCCTCAACTTCTTCAATGTTGACAGCATATTTGGTGTCGTCAATTGTTAGCACTGCTTGTTCGACGTTTTCCTCAAGCCTTTCTAATTCCATCTCTCTGCGATTCATTCTTATAATCTTAATATTTAGCATTTTACGCAAAAAACGAAAAAGAGTTCTATAATCCTACATTTTATTTTAAATATGTTGAGATTATTGAGAACACAGATACTTTGTTAAAGAACCTATCGGCAATTGCCCCTAGCGTTTACAGTCTCGCATCTACGATCTCACGCTCCAGGCATGCCTTGGTATCGAAAACAACTCCGTTTTCAGCCTTTAAACAGCTATAATCGAGTTCTAAGAATTCGTCATGAGCGACCGCAACGATTATGGCATTGTATTTTGTATCCGGCGACAGCTGGTTCTGGATTGTTAACCCATACTCCTTCTTGACTTCCTCTGCATCGGCCCATGGATCAAAGACATCAACGGCGACACCGAAGTCGACCAGCTCATGATAGATATCTACCACGCGGGTGTTCCGAACATCAGGACAGTTTTCTTTGAAAGTTATCCCTAATATAAGCGCCTTTGAGCCTTTAATCCGCTGATCTTTATGAATCATTAACTTTACAACTTTATCAGCAACGAATGCCCCCATAGCGTCATTGACTCTCCTTCCCGATAATATCACTTGAGGGTGGTATCCAAGGGATTGAGCCTTATGTGCCAAATAATACGGATCAACGCCAATACAGTGCCCTCCGACTAAGCCGGGTTTATATTTCAGAAAATTCCATTTCGTGCCCGCTGCCTCAATTACGTCGTTTGTATCTATTCCAATTTTGTCGAAAATAAGTGAAAGTTCGTTTACAAAAGAAATGTTAACATCCCGTTGAGCGTTTTCGATAGCCTTGGACGCTTCAGCGACTTTTATACTTGGAGCTTTATGAGTTCCGGCAGTAATAATTGACCGATACAATCTGTCAACCTCATCCGCTATTTCCGGTGTCGAGCCGCTTGTTACTTTCCTTATTTTAGTCAATGTATTAACTTTATCACCCGGATTTATTCGTTCAGGCGAGTAACCGGCAAAAAAATCTTTGTTAAAACACAGACCTGACGCCCGTTCCAAAACAGGAATACAGTCTTCCTCTGTACATCCGGGATAAACGGTTGATTCATATATGACAACATCTCCTGTCTTTAGGATGGTTCCAAGCATATGAGACGCCTTCAAAAGAGGGCGAAGATCTGGTGACTTAAATTCATCAATCGGAGTAGGTACAGTTACTATAAATGTATTATAAGACCGTAGATCTTCCTTGTCCCAGGAAAATTGCAGGCTATTATCGCTAATAACTTTAACAAGGCTATCAATATCCGCTTCTTGAGTCCGATCTGTTGCTTTGGCGAGCTCCATTACTCGCTCTTGATTGATATCAAACCCAAGTACCTGATACTTCTTTGCGAATTCAATGGCTAAAGGGAGGCCTACATACCCCAAACCGATTACAGCGATGCGTGCATTATCGGCACGATATGTGAGTACAGTAGAATCCATCGGGTAAAGTTAATATATTTGTCAAATAATGACAATCACTTACCTCCTGGAACTTTTGGGTTGTGTGTCTTTTGCTATATCCGGCGCCTTTGCGGGAATTCAGAAAAGATTAGATGTTTTTGGAGTGCTAACTATTGCGTTCGTTACTTCTATTGGAGGAGGGACCGTCCGGGATATCCTGATTGGAGAGTTACCTGTCAGCTGGATGATGGATAAATACTATTCGGCCGTAATTTTCTTTTCCACTATAGCGACAATGCTATTCTGGAAGCAATTGAAGTCATTTAAACTGCCATTATTTATATTTGACACTATCGGTCTCGGATTATTCACCATAGTAGGCGTTCAAAAAGCCTTAGCTGCCGGCTTGAAACCCGAGATATGCGTTGCTTTAGGAACAATTACTGGCTGTTTCGGTGGCATCACCAGAGACATCTTGCTTAATAATATACCACTTATTTTTAGAAAAGAGATATACGCTACTGCCTGCATTGCAGGAGGTCTTGTCTATATCACATCGCTTCAAATGGGTGTAGATATAAATATCACCAGACTCTGCGCAGTATCGACTATTTGTTTTATACGCATCGTAGCAGTCAGATACAAACTTACGCTTCCTCGTATGTATTAACTATGATTAAATTACTCAAAATTATTTCTATTCTGGCATGCATAGCGCTGTTGCTCTCTATACTCGGTGCCTATGTTGATCCAAGAAGTTTCTGGCCATTGGCGTTCATGAGCTTGGCCTATGTCCCTCTTCTGGCAGGTAATCTCTTATTATTGACGTATTGGCTAATCAAATGGTCACGTTTTGCGCTAATACCCCTTTGCTGCATTTTATTGAGCTGGCCGATTTTGGCCGGTTCATTTAGCTTGAGCAAGAGAGCCTCTCTCTCGTCAAAACAAGAAGCAAATGATTCGCTAATACGGATTATGACATATAATGTGCATGCCTTTGATGAAGCGTTCCGGGAGACTTCGCAGAGCAAAAAAGTTCTTGATCTAATTGAACGAATCCAACCAGACATCGCCTGTTTACAAGAATATCATGGCGTGCCAGATCATTTTAACCCAACAGATTCTTTGAAGAGAATTCTCAACACACCACATTTCCATCATGCAAAGTTCAACGGCGGCGGACTGGGCCTCGCAATATTTTCAAAATATCCTATCGTGGGCACAGGGCTTATCAAGTTCTCAGAGGATGGTGATGGTAATCACGGAGTTTATATTGACGTGATAAAAAACGATAAAACTTTTCGAATCTACACTGTTCATTTGGAATCGATCCGGTTGAGGCAAGATCAACTTAACTATATGAGCCAAGTTATAAAGGGAAAGACGAAGCAGTTACGTCCATCTAAAAAAATTGGAGGCCAGTTGAGGAGGGCCTTTTTTGAGCGTGCCGGCCAAGTTGATATTGTAAAACAGCATATCGCCACGTGTCCATATCCATATATCGTTTGCGGCGATTTTAATGATCCGCCTTCCTCGTACGCTTTTAATGAAATGGCCGAAGGAATGCAAAGTACTTATAGAAAAAAGGGAAGCGGCTTATATGCAGTGACTTTACATAAAGGCTTTCTTCGATATCAAATTGATCACATACTTGTATCTAAGAACTTTGATGTCTATTCCCATGTAATCATTCCCGAGCAAGCATCTGATCACTATCCTGTATATGCAGACTTAGCGCTGAAATAATCTAAGCGTATTCAAATATATTCTTGATGAAACAAAAAAGTTAACTTTGCCGTAATCAACTATTATGTCCGAAAAAAAGATAACCATTCTCTACGTGGACGACGAAGAGAACAACTTATACTCGTTCAAGGCTACTTTCCGCATGAAATACAAAGTACTTATCGCCCTTAGTGGTGATGAAGCGCTCGAAATCATGAAGTCGAAGCCTGTCCACATTATCATTACGGATCAGAGAATGCCAAATATGACGGGAGTGGAATTTCTTGAGAAAGTGATTGAAAAATTTCCTGATCCAATCCGTATACTTTTGACGGGTTATGCCGACATGGGTGCAGTTGTCGACGCCGTTAATAAAGGAAAGATATTCCATTATCTGGCCAAGCCCTGGAACGAGGAGGAGCTTGATATGACGATAACACGCGCATTTGCAAAGTATGAAGAAAAGGCAGAGATAACATCTATGAACGCCAAGCTGGCGACTTCCAATGACCAGCTTGAATTCCTATTAAGACAGAAACTGCTTGATTAAGATTTATTTTCCTGGAATTATTACCCTGAATGTAGTTCCTTGATGCAATACAGAGCTTACTTCGATATGCCCATTAAGCTTGAGAATAGCACTTTTTACATTGTAAAGTCCAAATCCTGAGCCTGATGACTGAGACGTCGCCCGATAGAAAAGATTAAAAATCTCGTTAATGTGATTTCGGAGAATTCCGATGCCGTTATCACTGATCTCAAATGTCGCCGACCCGTTTTTTACCTCTATTTTTAACTTAACTATTTTATCTGCATTTCCTTCCTCCTGATATTTGAAAGCATTCGAGATTAGGTTATTCAAGACCAGCATTATTGGAGCTTCATCGTTAAAAAAAGGTTCATTCTGATCTATATCAACTTGAAAAGAGATATTATTAACTTCAGCTGTCATTCCGAAGATATCCTTCAGCGTGTCCGCGATAGTCATGAAATCAATCTTTTTAATCTTCAGCTCGCCTCGTTGAAGACTGTAATATTCATGCATATTCACGATATACATATCGAGCGTTTTTAAAGATTTCTTCATCATCGACAGGACTTCTTTCATCTCTACCGGATCATCAGTATCCTGAGCAAGGTTGATAGCCCCCATTATTCCAGATAAAGGTCCTCGAATATCATGACTGACGCTATAAGCAAATTTGTCAAGCTCGCTATAGGCTCTTTGTAATTCATGATGCTTTACGGCCAACATAGAGTTGCTAATATGGAATTTATTTGCTTCCTCAATCGCGGAGATTATGTCGATTTCCGTCCATGGTTTTTTGACGAATCTAAATATATGCCCCCTGTTGATCGCATCAATTACTGCTTCCACGTCGGTGTACGCTGTAAGAAGTATCCTAACTGCCGATGGATATAAGGATCGAACTTCATCAAAAAATTCAACACCTGTTTGCTTGGGCATTCGTTGATCACAGAATATAATCCGCATGTCGGGATGCTTCTCCAGATGAGCATAAGCGGCCGGGACATCCTGTGCAATGAAAATTTGATAATCGAACCGAAAGGACGCCTTGAACCCTACCAGATTATCAGCTTCATCATCAATATACAGAATCTTAAGTTTTTCTGTCATAGGATTAATTGGTACCAAATTGATTTTCGGAAAGGATATCAGTCATTGCTAAAAGATATTGGAATGCGTAAGTTGAATACAGAACCCTCACCTGGTGAAGAATAAACACTTATATCCCCCTTATGTTTTTTGATTGTATTATAGGCTATTGACATTCCTAATCCCGTTCCCTCGCCAACATCCTTTGTAGTAAAAAATGGCTCAAAAATTTTCCTTTGAGTGTCTACGCTCATTCCTATGCCGTTATCTTTAATGGACAAATATACATTTTCTTGATCAGCATAAGTTTTGATATTAAGCTCTCCACCGGGCTTTTCGCCGAATTTCTCATTAATTGCGTGGATGCCGTTACTTATGATATTGAGAAATACCTGATTTAGCTTGCCAGCGTAGCACTCCACCTTCGGCAGCGAGCCCTGGCTCATAACCACGCGAATATTATTATTCAATAGATTATTCGCTATTATCATCGTAGAATTAAGTCCTTCATTTATATCTGCCTTCTTCAGGTCATCCTCATCAACTCTAGAAAAGATTCTTAATCCCTTGACTATTTCTGCAGTACGGGAGGCACCCTCATTTATCCCTTTCATAAGTTGATCAATCTCAATCTTCAGGTAGTCAAAATCCAAATCTTCTTTATAATCCTCAATAAGCTGCTTCTTTTCATGAACAGGACGATCTGATAAGCCAACATTTTCTATCTCGTCTAAAGCTTCAAGCAACATATCGACATCCCTTTTAAGCGGATTGATATTGGATGTTACAAAGTTGATCGGATTGTTGATTTCATGTGCGATACCGGCAGTTAATTGACCAAGTGATGCCATCTTTTCCGATTCTACCAATTGACTCTGTGTTTGCTTAAGGTCTTCTAATGTGTTATTTAACTCCGCGGTGCGCTCCGTTACTCTCGCCTCAAGGACAACATTCTGCTCTTTTATAATACGCTCATTCTCACGTAAAACCTGCATAGTCTCCATTTGCGACTGTTCCTTTTCGGATTTAAGTATATTGATTTTATCAGCCAAGGCAAACGATAGTAACACAGCTTCGAAAGCGGAGCCGATAAGTAGCGCAAAGTTCGTAATGTTGTTGTATGGGAATATGATGTTCAGATCTTTTAGAACATAGACCACCACACATAAAATAAAGCCACCCCACGCAATTAGAAAGAATTTCGCTGACCGCAGACCCTTGATTTGAATAACCACCGCCATGTACAACACATAGATTGCACTAAACATAGCCAGCATTAGCATCAAGGTATAACTCGAATTGAAATACCCCAGTAGGGCCAACAAAATCTGGACTCCATACAGGGTGTAGAATACATATGAAAAACGGTGAAGTTTCGGGGTATAACTTTTAGTTGAAAGAAAATGCTTTGAAAATTCAATTGCAGCGATCCCAATTAATGCAGTGCTGAAATATATGAACATGTCAGCAATCTCAGGATGTCCAGGTAGGATCAGGCGAAAGACGTAACCTTGCATTGATGCCTGCGTCAGTAAAACCACAACCAGATAGATCACATAATACAGGTAGTTTCGATCCCTGACTGTGCTATACACGAATAGATTATATAGGATCATTACCATGATGATCCCCACATATACACCGAATAGCATATCAATAACGAGACTGTTCTCGAGAACCCTTTCGATGGTACCTACATATACCGGGAGAATCAGTTGCTTTCCACTTTGAACCTTCAAATAAATGGTGCGTATTTCTCCCGCCTGAAAAGGTATTTGATAAATAAATGTCTGATTCTTTAAGTATCGATTGCCGAATGGCCGTTTATGTCCTGTGAAATTCACGCGCTTGACAGTATCGCCATGGAGCTCGTAGAAATCCAAATAGTCCATCATTGCCTGGGTTAACTGAATTCCGGCCGTTTTGCCATCAGTTGCGTTCTTTAAGGAGAAGCGCACCCAATAAGAATACGGTTTAGTTCCAAGATTAGGAAAATCTTCGGTTGACTTCCTGTAGCCGGCAGACTTCATCGCTTTCTCGAGCGAAATATTGGAGTTTGAGTCGGTAAGGATTTCCAGCTTGTCCCCTATAGGTCCAAAACCACCATCAAATGGGATGACCTGTTGAGTAAACGCCTTCTCTGCTACTAAGCAGATTAAAAGGAAAAGAACCTGTCTGATATAATACATATTTCTTTCGTGCAGACCTTAATCGCGATCAAACAATTCAGCTTTATGCTTTCTCAAAGATCTACTTCCTGCATCGGGAGCAATACTAACCTTCATGACAAACACTTCATACTCTTTCGTCCCATCATATCCCCGGCTGGCCGACATAATTTTGAGAAAGCGCTGTCTTAGTAGACTCAGCTTGTCGGCCACATGTTGAGGAAGATCTTCGGCTTTACCATGAGTCAAACGGCTAAAGAAAAAAGCCGTTGATAGCAGCGGATGCACAGCCACCTGTTGTTGGTTTGCAAATATCCAGGCTCGCTCAGCTGCCTTTCCAGCTTGTATTAAAGTAGAGTGATTAAACACCGGTATCGTAAGAATGACTATTCCGGATGCGCACCTGATTCCATCCAGCGACATTTTCTTAAACGCATCTCCTTTATCCCACTGAGCAAGTAACTTCACAGCCTTCCAGTCCTGAGCTACCTTGAAGCCTGCCTTCTCGCTGGCAGTTATATCTACAGCATCCAGCTCCACGCCATTTCTGGTTTTATCCGCTTCTGCTTTATTCCATCGAATTTCATGGTAAAATTCCTCATGTCCCATTTCATTGAGTAGTCTGACCTTGTCACATTCAGCGATGATATCGGCTAGTTCGTCGAGTTCCGCTTCATCCTGCGTGTAATAAAGCTTCACTGGGTCGAAAAGGCTGACAATGCGGCTCATTTCATTATAGAATGACTCATCCAAGGAAACTCTCTTTGCCAACTTACGATTTGTATTACGCAAGAAAATATATTTGGCCATGTCAAGCGTCGACTCTTGCACGGGTTCAGCATTCGGAAAAAATCGCACTGCGGCTATCATTGCCGGATTATATTCAAGCGGAAAAATATTCTCTTCGATGGAGAGGCCAAGAGCATTGGCCTGCATACGTACATTTTCAAGTGCCGAACCGAGGGATATATGAGATCCCATTTCGTAATAGTCACCCCAGGACCAAGACTGAATTTTATCATGAAATAAGAATAAAACTCCATTACGATAGTACCATTTCCAGGGTTGATTGTTGCCCGCCGAAGGTGCGGAAATACCAGCATCTATAATCGCATCAAGCTGATGATCAGTGATTTTACTCCCAACATCCTGATACTTCTCAAAAAATACATCTGCAGCACTCCTGACATCCGACCACTCCAGTGGCGAATATGGATTTACTAACTGTTGTGTCGGAACCGGTGATAACTCTGCCTTGCCATCCCTATCGCCTACTAACTCTTCCAAATCAACATAATACCTTCCTGACTCATGATACTGGTCCAACAATATTCGTCTGCAAACATCAGTAGTTAGAGCTCCACCCAAAGTCACAGACGAAGCTAACTGCGGCCAGGTATTGATTGACTGCTCCACTTCAAGCATAGAGGCTTTCATTCGTGTTGAAATAGTATCCGCGCCAATCAGTCGCAATACATATGGCACTTTTTCTTCGTTTGTCAAGCCTTTAACGCTACTGGGATCCAGCCCGTTAGCAAGACCATGGAGAATATCTCTATCTGGCTCAAGATCAAAACGCTCCACATCAAGCATCCCCCGATCATTAGTATCCATGATAACAGGTATCTGAAGCTCGCGCGCTTTGTAACGACTCTCAATCTTGATATCCAACCCGTCACAGACCTCAACAAAAAGATCAAGCTTTCCATCAAAAGCAAAGAAGTGATCCATGTTTTCCTGGTTAAGGCCATTAGTGTAAATTCGAATTTTGATGAATGGATCGATTTCAAGGATCTCCCTGGCCGCTATCAAAGTCTTAGCTAATCCAAGATTATGCACCCCCGTTCTAATCCTGTTCAAGTTGCTCAGTTCCGCTGTATCAAAATCAGCTAGTCGAAGTTCACCGCAAGTGCGTTCCATCGCTAAGGTCAGGGCGATCGACTGGCCCACAGATAAACCCACAATTCCTATTTTCTTCCGACGAAGACTATTTTGCTCTTCTCGTGTAATTTTATACCGATTACGGTTTGTCCTGACTTCAATAAACTCATCCTCATCCAATAAGTGAACTAGTCGCTTACTCCAAGGATAGTATACCCAGACACCATACTCTTTAATACTCAGGTCTCCCAACCGTTGGCTTATCAATATTGAATAATCCTCAGGTGTCAATTTTACTGAAGGATGTTCTGATTTAACAAGCTCCTGTAATTGACCGTATATTTCGTCGTGTATAAACCACGCTTCGTTGTCTGCTATCAGTTGATCGAACACATTTTTGTCCGCTTCGCGATAAATCCTTAAGAATTGAAGGTTTAAATTGTAGTTGGTATCCATCCGCTTTCTTTAAAAAAAATTTAGGTCATTCTCATTCAACTGACCTCTCAAAAAGTTCAGCTTCGCGTTAGAGATTATGGTCTCCAGATCCCATTTGTCGAGATTAGGAATTTGAGTTTCATAATGAATTTTGATAGTCTTTCGTCTTAGTTCTTCCATTCTGATGACGTTTAGAGACTGCCGGATTTTGAAGATCGCATCTTGATCTTCCTGATCGGCTTTGGAAAGCGTAGGAACATCTTTCAACAACATAGTCGTTGCAAGTAAATCTAACTTAGGATAATAGAAAGTCCCGTTATTTCCAATGCTTTCCTCTCGTTCCATGCCAACGCACTCACATGGTTTTATAGTGTAAGGTGCGCACAGAGCAAAAAGCGACTCCAATCCGATTTGCGTCGAAATCGCTACTGCTGCACGGATAAGAAAAATACATCCTATACCGTACCCGGATATCTCTCTTGAATTCCAAAGACCACAAAGCTCCCCGGTACCTTTTCGCGAATATTCCCACACTAGCTTAAATATCTGCGAATCCATCGCTCCTGTAGCCTGCTCGATTGGAAGGGGCTCAGAACCACCCGCAACATGAACCCGCGCCCCTCCGTAGACCTTTTTCTTGTCGAGAGACTCGACTACGATAACAAATGCGCCTGGATTTTCTCTCCACTCATTCTTGGAGGATGTTACCTTGGTCACGCCAATACTCGTCAAAACGTGTGTGTGTCCTTCTACAAATAGTTCGCACGTTTCTGGCTCATCGATCGCCCTGAAAGCTCTGAGCCTTACTTCCGGATTATCTTTGTTTAAGGTGCCCTCCATCGTTTAGTCAAATTTCACATCAAATCTACAACATCAATTATACATTTCGCATCGTACGGAGATTATGTTTAACATCAAACATCATTTTTCGACATAATAATACACAATATGTGATGTCACTCGAATACAATAGCATTATTCGCATGAATATCCGCACTTAAAATTATTTCTTTTGTGACTCTTATTTAGATATTATTGTAGGTCAAGATTACAATTATGGAAAAAACCTATCTGAGTGACGCGGGGCCGAAAGTATCATCGGCTGTTTACGGATTTTATCGTTGGAATGATGAGGCAAGCACCGTCTCCGCAAATATGGAACGCGTAGTCAACTTGTGTCTGGAATTAGGAATCAACACTTTTGATCATGGTGATTCGTACGGATCTTACCAGTGTGAGGAGTTATTTGGAAATGTTATCAGTCAAAAATCTTTTAGAAGAGAAGATCTAGTAATTTTTACGAAATGCGGTCTGAGAATACCTCACAGCAGCCAACCTGGCGTACGTATGAAGCATTATGATACATCCAGTAAACATATTATTGAATCTGTCGAAAACTCCCTACGAAAACTACGCACCGATTATATAGATATCTTCCTGCTTAACCACCTCGACCCTATCTCCAACATCGAAGAAACTGCTTTGACGCTTATGCAGCTTAAAAAATCAGGAAAAGTCAAGAATATTGGTATCACGAATTTTTCTGTATTCCAGCATCAGCTACTTGCCTCATTTCTCAGCACGCCTATCGTAACAAATCATATCGAGCTTAATCTGCTTAATACATCAGCTCTCGACAACGGTCAAATTGACTATATCAAACAGCGTTACATGAAACCCCTTGCATCAGCCCCACTAGCTGACGGCCGTATTGCACACGGAAAGGATGATCTCGCTATCAAGGTCAGAAATAAACTTCAGAAGATCGCGATTAAGTATGATATGGAAATCGAATCTGTTGCGGTTGCGTGGCTAATTAAGCTAGGTGCTCTTCCACTTATTGGAACCAGAGAAGAACAGAGAATCAGAAACATCGTTAAAGCCTTCGATATCGACCTGGATCATCAGGATTGGTACGATCTATACGCAACATCAAGAGAAGATGTTTATTTAAAATAAAGGTTCGGACAGGGGGTCCGAACCAATTCCTTTCAATAATAGTTTATACACAAAAATAAGCTTAGCAGGGGGATCAAAAAATGACTTGGATCATCCTTCAGATTTTTTTCTTAAAATGATTAGTTTAAAAAAACAATTTCGCTTTAAAAACACTTATTGATCATTAAAGTCTAATACATATCCTATGACAACGAAAAAAACAAAAGAGGAATCAGAAGGCATCACCGCTTATTCTGTCAAGACAAAAACCAAGAACGTTCCAATGGTAGATCCCGTTATCGATATCAAGTCGGGGAGGTATATAGCAACTGGAAAAGATAAAGATGGGAATAAAATGGCAGCCATACTTGGAAAAGCAAAAGCTGAAGAACATGTAAAAGCGGGAAATGCCAAAAAAGGATCTGGTTGGGAATAAGACCCACCCCTCAATTTTACAAGCGACACATCCTGGGTTACACGATAAACGAATTTATTACTAAGCGACTACTTAAAAGAGATCAATATCCTCTTTGAGTAGTCGCTACATTTCTTTAGCCAGAATATACAAAACTAGTGGAGCGACAAAGGCAACCAATGCCACAGCATTACCAATAATAAACGCCATTATCGTTATTTTTCGCGATTCTTCAGGCCCTTGAAATATCTCGTTTGCTTTCATAATTTCAATCTGATTTATATGTAAATAAACGAGAAATTTTGGTACTAGTTCACTGTTATGAAACTTTTAAGAATTTGTTAAGATTTAAGAAACTTCATTGAATAATCATTCAAAAGCCGATGGGTTTATAACTATTATCATCAACTTTTACGGGACATAAAGCCGATTAAGGACACTCAGGGCTGTTTTAATGTCTCAACATTGCATGTAAAAAGTGCAAAACGCAAACGAAATAAAATATCAGATCAACGAAATAGTTCGTTATTTCTCACAGGATAATCCGCTAATAGCTTTGCAGCATTCCCACTCTTGACGAATTTGGTAATATACTCGAGATGTTTTATATGGTGCAAGTCGGTTCCGACAACATCTATTAACTTCTCTTTTAGAAGGCGTAACCCGACTTGTTTTACCGCCTTACCATAATAACCTGCAAGAGACAAAAGATTGACTTGAAGAATACATCCATGCTCCTTCAGTTTCCGATATTGTTCAAAGTTACTATGATAATAAATATACCTCTCAGGATGTGCCAGAACAGGTTGATATCCTTTAATGTTTAGATCAAAGATAAATTGGTCGACGTTTCGTGTTTCAACCTGATAGGACATTTCTACAAGAACGTGCTTACCATGCAAAGGAAGTATTTCGTCATTTTTCAGAAGCTCCATAAAATCCAAATCCATCATATACTCAGCCGCTGCTTCTACCTGCACGTCAATCCCTTGACGTGTAAGCTCAGCTCGAAGCTGTTCAAGCACAGGAAAGATTGTTTGTCTGCTATTCGGGTAAACTTCCGTAAATATATGTGGGGTACAGATGAACTTTTCAACACCCAGATCGCTTAAGCCTTTGATAAAACCGACCGAGCTAGCGAGATCCCGGGAGCCATCATCAATTCCAGGCAGGATGTGAGAATGCATGTCTACACCCATCCATTCGAGTGTTACTTTTTTTGGCCGCTTAAAAAAGAAATTTAGTGACGAGAACATAGATTACAAATCTAATGAAAATAAGAAGAGGGAAAGCCTGTAGCTTATCCCTCTCTAACAACACTAAACCAACATTAATCTTTATTGTTTGGTAGCAATTTTTCTTATAATAGTAAATTAAATAAATAAAAAACCGGGTCACCGGGATGCGTTAGAAAGCAAACACGGCTGCCAGTGAGAATTGAGAAGCATTTTTTGTGAAGTCACCACTCTTTTTGAAGAAAGTATCTGCTTCCGAAGTTTTATCGAATCGTACTTCAGGAATAAAAGTCAGTCCACCAGCTTTCAAGTTGGCTGATAGTGTCAATGCAGTTATCGAGCCTCCCTCTACCCCATCCACATCTTTCGATTTAAAATACTCCCCTCGCAGACCTACGAGGAAATTTTCTGAAACTGCGTATTGCGGATATAGAGCAATGCCGCTGTAACCAAATCCGCCTGCGTTGTTGTTGGGCATCGAGTAATCAGCTGCGTTCAGACCAAGCTTGAAAGCTTCGCTGATCTGATACGATGTAGTAAGATCTACAATGGTACCCGATCCGAGTTGCTCCGCTCCAGGGTAGGTGGTAACGTCGCCAGATCCCTCATCCGTCTCAGTCACGTTCGCAGACCGGCCGGTCAATACATTCAGATATGCAGTCCATCCCTCAACCGGAGACAAGGATAATTGCGCACCGAAATGTGACACTCCATTAAAGTCGCGATATGTGTTCCAGTCGTTGAATACCCCGATCATCAGGCCTACTTTATCACTAACGGCGTAGTTTGCCCGGATGCCCGCGTTTTGGAACGGACCTGCGCCGAACAGGTAAGATGTGGAATAATGGAAATTGGCAGAGGGAGATATCACTTCATACCCGACAAAGGTACCCATGAAGCCTCCTGTTAACGAAAACTTGTCGGTGAATGCGTAAGACATATACAGATTCTGAATATGAAAGCTATTACCATCTGAACCGTCGCCATTTAATATTGACTGGTATTGACCGCGCGGACCGAAAGACAACTCACCTACGAAACTTGCCTTACCTGTCGTTTTCTTCAGCATAACATCAATCATTCCCAGAGATACAGAATTATTATCGCTGTTGAAATATGTCGGAATGTTTCCCGCACCCCCTTTCATACCAGCGAAATCGTATTTATAATACGCATCCACCGAACCGGAAATTTCCAGAGGAGATACACTGGAGCTGTCTTGAGCAAGGGCAGTACCTGCCACCGCTGCTAGAATCATAGCAGCTAATAGATTTTTTAGCATGTTAATAGTTAATTAAATGGTTTAAGCTTAAAGAGGTATTCCGCAGGACTAAGAGGCCTCGTTAGCCCTGCGAATAGATAAGATTTAGAATATTTTATTAAATATGGTTACACAACCTCTTCTGGTAAATCCTCGTCTGTAAGAACACCGTTCTTATTTACAAGCAAAGTACCCTGCATATATTTTTCGTTATGTTGTGTTGAATCAAGCCCAAGCTCCTCTTCTTCACTCGTTACACGCATAGGTTGTATAAGATTGATCAATTTAAAAATGAGATAAGAAACCGTAAAGCTATACACTACAGCTATTGTCATTGCCTTAAGCTGGGTGAAGAAAAATTCAGGGTTACCATAGAACCATCCATCAGCCCCGCCCCCATTTACCGCAGTGGTTGCAAATAAGCCTGTCAAAAGCATTCCTACCATTCCACCGACACCATGGCAAGCGAAAACGTCCAGCGTGTCATCAATCCGCGAGTTGTTAATTTTATGAGCGACAACGTTTGAGACAATTGAAGCGGCAAATCCGATGAAGATACTCTGGGGAATAGCTACAAATCCTGCTCCGGGAGTTATCGCCACGAGTCCTACAACAGCACCAATACAGAACCCAAGGACTGATGGTTTCTTTCCTCTTAAAACATCGAAAAACATCCAAGCCAAGCCCGCAGAACCTGCTGCAACATTCGTGGTAGCAAATGCAGATACAGCCAGTGCATTCGCTCCCAGAGCAGATCCTGCATTGAATCCAAACCAGCCAAACCAAAGCAGACCTGTACCAATTAACACATAAGGAATGTTAGCAGGCGGCACTTCTTTCTTCTCGATATGTGCCTTACGTCTCTTCAAGACCAACGCTCCAGCCAAAGCGGCACAGCCGGCAGAGATATGAACAACCGTACCTCCCGCGAAATCCAGGGCTCCCAGTTGGAAAAGAAACCCTTCAGGGTGCCAGCTCCAATGGGCAAGCGGAGCGTAGACAAACAGCATAAACAAAGCGATAAAGCTGATATAAGAAATAAACCGGATCCTTCCAGCAACTGCGCCTACAACTAAACCTGGGGTTATTATGGCAAACATTAGCTGAAAGACAGAGAATAATGTCAATGGAATTGTCGGACCGCCCGCCCAGGGAGCTCCCGAATTTACCCCTTTAAAAAAGAGAAAAGTTGAAGGATTTCCGATTATACCGTTAATCGAATCTCCAAAACATAGACTGAATCCTACAATAACCCATAATACAGATACAATCCCTGCCGACACTACACTCTTGATCATTGTTGATAGTACGTTCTTGCGATGAACCATTCCCCCATAAAACAGCGCCAGGCCGGGGGTCATAAGAAATACCAGTGCAGTGGCTGTTAATACCCATGCGATATCAGCTCCGTTGTAGATTTTTCCGCCATCATCGAAGTTAGCTAGTGATGGGATAAAGACAGAACCTATTGCTGCTAATAGCAACAACATGAAAGGAATAGTTTGTTTAACGACACTTTTGCTCATTTTGTTGGTTTTGAGGTTAAAAATTCGGTTTTTTTTAATAAATCAAAATAGATTGTATGTTTATGTGTTGATTTTAAAATAAAAATAGGAAAAATAAATACATATCGTAATATTTTTAAGATTTTTCTCACATAAAACCTAAAATTAACCCAAAAACCAACCTTAAATAACAGCAAATAGGTTTTATAATACCATAAAATCGATAAGTAAGTGGAAAATGACAGAAAAGACAACCGTAATTATATTTTTTCAGCCATAAACTCATAAAAATAACTCATAAACTATTTTCAACGCTAGCTGTTAGTAAGGAATGAGAGTCTATACACTTACCTTTAGACAAAACCTTCCAATATCGATGGAGAAAGCATGGGGCTTTTTCTCCTCTCCCCGAAATCTGGCAACTATAACACCAGCTATGGGATTTCATATAACAAGTGAGTTGAGCGATAAGGATAAAATGTATCCCGGAATATTGATAGGTTATAAAATCACGCCCCTGATGGGCATTCGAATGAATTGGTTAACAGAGATTACCTATATAGATCCCCACAAATACTTTGTAGATGAACAACGCGCTGGCCCTTTTGCTTTTTGGCACCATCAGCACCACTTCCGAACCATAGGCGCGGGAGTTGAGATGACTGACATCCTCAACTATGCTGTTCCTTTCGGTCCTATCGGCAGAATCGCAAACGCTTTAATCGTTAAAAAACGTATACTGGAAATATTCAGGTTCAGACAAATGAAAATAAACCAGATCTTTGGCGAATGCTAAATGGAGGGAGAATACAAGGCTCCTTGTTCAACCTTTTTGCTTTCCAGATGCTTATCAATGAAAGTCTGAATTCCCGATTTCTTCAATCCCCAGTTCGGGGCTATAAGCAACTCGAGGTCGGATATACCAAATAATCGTTGAATCACGATATCAGGCCGAAGCAAAGGAATAAATTCAGAAAGAAAATCCGCATACTCTTCAAGTGAAAACAGCTTAAACGGCTCTCTTTTATACTGGACGCCCATAATAGACCCTTCCACTACATATAATTGATGCAACTTAACAAACTTGATCTGCGGAAAACGATTAATTTCATCCGCATACCGAAGCATCATTTCTTTTGTTTCCCAGGGGAACCCGAAAACGGTATGAACACAAATGTCAAGAGGAGAATCTTTCACCAGATCAAGCGCTTTCTCCAGTTCCTCGTGCGTACACCCCCGGTTGATTCTACTTAGCGTGGAATTATAAATGGATTCCATCCCCATTTCAAGATCAACATGTAAACCTCGATCAACGTAACTCTCCAATAGAGCAACTTTTTCAGCGTCTATGCAATCCGGTCGGGTCCCTATTGAAAGCCCCACAACTTTGTCAGGGGGACAAGCATCCAGAGCCTCATCATACATCATCTTAAGATAATGGGCAGGCGCGTAGGTATTCGTGTTAGGTTGGAAGTAAACGATGAATTTATCGGCTTTGTACCCGGTTATGGCTCTCTCAATATTATTCTCTATCTGCTGCCTTATCCCCGGTGACTTCCTCGTAGTCTCAGGAGTAAAGGAATCGACATTGCAATAGGAGCAGCCACCGTAGCCTTTACTTCCATCCCTGTTCGGACAAGTAAACCCACCATCAACTATAATCTTAACCACTTTCTCACCTGCATATTTTCTTTTAAGATATGCTCCGTATGAGTTGTAATTCTTATATCCGTAATCTACCGACTTCAGCTTGTCCATCGACACAAAGATAATGAATATGATATTGTAACTTTGACCATGCTGCGTATCTACTACAAAAAAGACAAAAGACTGGTAAAAGAGACAGATTTGGAGGATCTAAGAGACATCTCAATGAATAGCATGGTCTGGGTCGACCTCCAAAACCCCACGATTGAAGAAAAAGTAACAGTTGAAACCTATTTCGACATAAAATATTCATCAGAAGAAGAATCCCAGGAAATTGAAAGCTCATCCAGATTTAGTGAGGTACAGGATGAACTGGTCATCAACAGTAACTTTCTCTCCATAAAACCAACAGGATACGAATACTGTCCCGTCTCTATAATTGTGGAAAAAGGCATTCTATTTACCTACCGATATGACGACCTTAAAGCCTTCGGTGATTCTGTAAAGAAAATCAAAAGCAGCCCAGTGCCATTCACAAATGGGTATCAGGTCCTTTTAACTCTTCTTGAATCTTCTATAGATCATGATGCTGATCTTATCGAAGGACTTGCCCGCCAAATCGCCAATCTTAATCAACAGATGATATTGAGACAAAAGAAGTCAGATGAAGAAGTCTTGATTCAAATTTCTTCTTTTCAAAATGAGTCGATGTCATTAAGGGAGAATATCATCGACAAACAGCGTCTCACGTCTGCTCTGTTAAAAAGCAGCACATTTCCGGAGGAATACATGGCAGTACTCCGCATCATGATTAAGGATATCAGCTCCATTTTGGAGCATAACAAATTTGCTTTCGAAAGACTTGAATATCTGCAAGACACATTTATGGGTTTTGTAAATATTGAACAAAACCGAATTATCAAAATATTCACCGTTGCTACCGTAGCTTTCATGCCTCCGACACTAATTGCCAGCATTTATGGAATGAACTTCCAGTTTATGCCCGAACTTGAATGGCGCTGGGGCTACGCGATTGCTATTCTACTCATGGTTGCCTCGTCCTTGTTCACTTTGATCTATTTTAAAAAGAAAAACTGGTTATAATTTCGTCGGATTACATAACAATTTCTTTGAACCAACGTTGCTATCATCAATAACCTTAACACCTTATCGTGAAAGAAATAATTTTAATTGACGACGAACCGTTAATAAACAGAATTCATACTGTGCTCATCCGCTCGGCAAAGCCAGATCAGCTGCTTACGGCTTTCACAGATCCGACTCTGGGTTTTGAATATGTGAGAGATTATATCGGGAACAGACTCGTTCTTTTGGATATCAATATGCCGACTATGAATGCCTGGGATTTTCTAAACGCATTGGCCGAAAACGGTGTCACCGTTGACGTAATCATTCTTTCCTCATCTATCAACCCAGAAGATAAAATAAAAGCTATTTCTTATAAAAACGTAAAGGCGTTTCTAAACAAACCGCTTTCTAAAGAAAATATCAAAAAACTTATTGATGCGGACCAAACCCCTATTGAGTGGCCTTCAATAGAGCTTGAATGAATCGCTGAACGGTCTTAAATTTTAATAAAAGAGCGAATAGCGCTATGCCGGCTATCGCACACGCGATTCCAGCAAGGACATCAAGAAGATAGTGATGTCCTGAATATACAGCGGCGAACCATATGCCAACCATTATAGATCCAAATAAAATATTTAGGGCACCCAGCTTGTTTTTCAGTCCGTAAAATAGCACTAGAACCGGGTAAGACGAATGCAGTGATGGCATCGCAGCAAACACATTTGAGCTCTTCGCATAAATCGACTTAAATATTTCCACACCAAAATAGCTATCAAAACGCGCTAATCCTGCAGTGTTCCCCAGGGTTACCGGATTGAAATCAAAGCCGAATTGCTGGACGTACCACGGCGGTGCAGCAGGATGAATATAATAAACAATAAAACCAAGGATATTGATAAAGAGGAAAGTCAAGGAAAAATGCAAAAATTGCTCTCTATTATTAAAAAAAAGATAAAGGGCAAAAAGCAGTGGAACTGGCACCCAGGTTAAATAAAATATTCCGGAAAGAATATCCAGTGAAGTCCTTCTCTCTACATAAAAAAATTCATTAGGACTTAGAAGACTTCCGTTATAATTCAAGCCGAAAAGCTTTCTTTCCAAATGATATATACCCGCTATATCTACATCATTAAAGAGATAGTTCGGAAACGCCTTCATATAATCAAACAAAATCCAATAGACAATGAAAATCGAAAATCCAAGGATGATCCGTCTGCTGATAACAGACAAGTAGAACATCAGATTGAAAAGCACTACCAGAAATACTTGTTCAGATTTAAACCCTATAAGAAAGTAAGAAAGGACAAGGTACGATACTGACAAGCCCGAAACCGTCAGATTATGTTTTCTCAAATCAGTCATTATACCTTAATGCGCTCTGTCAACTGTTCGCCCGTATCAGGGTCAGTCGCCTTAAACTCAACATAAACAACATTCGGCACCCAAAAAGAACCTCCATCTATATGCACATAAACACTGTTCAAAATTGCTTGCCGGTTCGCAACCTTTGAAAATACGTGGTATTTCTTATCCTTCCCTTTCATAAGATACATAGGATACTTACCGTAGGAGACGAATTTTAATTCATGCTTATCAACGTCGATCTGCTTAGTTGTGATTCCATACGCGAACTTTCGCTGAATGAAGTTGAGCTCTGAGCGCTTACCTCCTTCTGTATAACGAATCCAAAAAACGTTGACAGGATTTTTTTGATTCGGCTTGCCATCGGTATCTAAATTAAGCTGACATATGATCGTATTCGCGTTTGGATCTCGT
This sequence comes from Arcticibacter pallidicorallinus, assembly GCF_003002875.1. Lineage (GTDB taxonomy): Bacteria > Bacteroidota > Bacteroidia > Sphingobacteriales > Sphingobacteriaceae > Arcticibacter > Arcticibacter pallidicorallinus. The sequence goes on along the minus strand of NZ_PVTH01000002.1, from coordinate 304,667 downwards.
TGCAGATAGAACAGTTGATTGCTAACTTTCGGTACCGGAAACTTTTGCATTTCAACGTTCACCTTTTGAGCCGACTCAACCATCGGTAATCTGTCTGCTGATAATACTGTGGACGGAACTGCAATTGATGCAAATAGAACCATTAAAATCCCCGTCGCTGATTTATCCTTTCCCCCAGATTTCGCACGAGCATCCATCAGATCAAGGGCTTTCTTGGAGTCGACTAATCTTCTGAAAGCAGTGAGATTAGTCATAACAGCCATTACGGTGATGGGAATAGTAAAGATCGAAATGGTTTCAAAAACCTGCAAAGGCACACCCGGAACATAAAGCTTATAGTCGCCCCCAATAAATACGGAACTGACGCCACAAACGATCGCACTCACTCCTATCAACACAACACGTTCGGGTCGCTGCATCACCCCACCCTTGCACTCCACGCCTAAACCTTCTGCCCTCGCACGGGTATAGCTAACCATCATGGAGCCAATCATTGCAATAAACGCGAAAAGAGAGCTCAAAAAGTAATGGTGAGATATCAGATAATAACAAATACCCAGAAAAAGAATCAGCTCGCTGTAACGGTCCAGAACCGAGTCATACATCGCTCCAAACGTCGACTTCATGTTTCCTATCCGCGCAACTTGTCCGTCCAGCATATCAAAAACACCGGCAAACAAAACTAGCGCACCGGCCCAGCCTACAAACTGTAAATCTCCGCGGTTGCCCTTCTCTGCTCCCAGAATAAAAATCACAGCTACGCCAATGTTAAGGATTAAACCGATCGTGGTTACAGCATTGGGAGTCAATCCCATCTTGATCAGAAACCTGACAAAAGGATTAATCACTTTATAAATCCCCATTTGGAGGCTCGTCCTCACAGACTCAAAAGACATACTTCATATATTTAGTACCGCAAATGTAAGCTTAGAAATCCAATTTAAAGCGTGTTCGTATACCCCATTCTGAAACATCCGGATGATCCAGATAATTGAAACGCTTCACAAGATCAATCCTAAGAACCTTAAAAATATTTGACAAACCGATGCTTCCTTCAATGTAAGGCTGCTTTTCAAGTGTATAAGTAGTTCTTACTGCATTCTCTGTAGTTGGAAAAGCCATTAATGTCTGATTAATGTAGGGATCATTCTCCTCTCTTAAACCACCATAAAGACCTTTAAAACTTACTACCTCTCGTAACTTGAGCTTTCTTATAAGCGGAATTTTATTTAAGAAAAAGCCGTTGAAGTTATGATCAATATTCACACTCGCATAATGGTCACTTACAAACTCCAGAAAGTTCATCAAATTGTAAGAGTTTAACTGATAAGCGTAAGTCTGATTCGCTCTGTGGATAGCCAATAATGGAAAAGGAACCTGCCCAAAGATATAACCACCTTCCAACGTCACATCTGAATAACCTAGTTGTGACAGATAGAATCGCTTAGATACATTTCCAAGCAGATTATGGTAGTTGTATTGGCCTTTAAAGAGTCCTTTAATCCCGGCTGTATAACGTGCTGTAAAAACAGGCTCGGGACCCGGAACCGGCACCCTGTACAGCTTTCCCTGATAAAATTTCTCGTTCGGAGCCCAACGAAGTTCCAACATCAGCTCACTGGTGTTAAGATCTTCCAACGGACGCAGCGTCCCGTTTTCAAAAGTGTCGAAACGCAGCGCACCGGCAGGCTTCTGATTCCATTTCCGAAAGCCGACAGTATAAGATAAGTGATTTTCAAACTCCTTTACATAGTCGAGCTTGAAAATATCATTATATAACCACTTGTCATTTTCCCCACGCTTGAAAGACAACAAAAAATTATCTTCCTGAACGAACTGTAATTCCTGACCGGGAATCTTTGTATCGCGCTGAAAACTCGCTCTTACGTAATTCTGAGGGAACTGATATATCGATTTATTATTAAGAGAATACGTGGCACTCAGAAAATACTTCCACTTTTCGTCCTTGAAACCATATGCCCCATAGCCCTCGAAATAATAGCGCTTGCTCAGCTCCGTCGTAGTCCTCCCGCCAAGCCTTAGCCTAAATCCCTCGACCGGATTAAAACTGTAAAAGGTATTGGCCGGCCCAATTTCAACTGGCCCCAAAGACTTGTAACCTGCAAGCAGTAACGTGGCTATTTCTGCAGTCCTTTTAAAAGACTTCATGTTCTGCAAACTGTCAATATTGCGATATATTCCTTGTTCACTTTCAGCCAGCTGCTCATGGCGCTTGTCTTGCCAGAACTGTTCAGAATTGCTCGGACTCTCCTGCACTACCTCTTCCATTGACCCTTCAAACACGCTATCAGGAATGGGGGTATTTAGCACATAATCCTTAAAAGAGACGGTCCGCTCGCCGAATACACCCGTACCCTTATTCTTTGAAATACCGAAATTTATCTTTAAATTAGTCTTGCTCAAGTAGTAACGACCCTGTGGGTCGACGTCAAAGTCAAGATTAGACTCAAAATCACGGATAAAATTCAGATTGATGTTTCTATGCACGCTTATTAACGCATTCTTAACAGCATACTTCCCATCCTGCGTAATATATAACTTACCCTGAAAAAGCATATCTCCCTTATTTCGCGGAGCAAAACTTAATTCAATCAGCTTCTGATTATCTCTGTCTACAGTATCTGTTATAAAGTAGAGATAAAAAGACGGCGCGCTCGGAGCAATCGGACTCAAGAACTGGTTACTTACAACAAAGATGTTATTGTCGTATATGTCTATGTCCTGATACATGCGGTTCATGTAAGCGCTTACACCCTGAGCATCTATATATTTCGGATCAAAATCAACCTTTTTAGTTGCTAGTACTTTCGTCTTCGATCTGGAGGGATTCTTCTTATAGTAGTTTTTTGACAGCTTCTCTTCCATATACAAAGGCAGGATGCTTTCTCCCCCGATAGCTGTAGAATCCTGCTGCTGAAATAGAAACTGGTAATTCTTAAAAAACTTGCGCTCTTTAAATTTGTCAGAGAGATCACTAAGAGCAAATGTCAGCTTTTCATACTTTTCATACTCCGCAAAATCATAGCCTTCTACACGGTTCTTATCCTTATTTGCAATGACCTTTTCTATCAGTTCAACAGCCGGATTGTCCCTGTTCCTATATTTTTGTCGTCTGCCAGATTTAACAACTACCTCAGATAATACATTGGCATCTGCCTTTAACAGCACCTTCACGGTCTGAGGAACACCCGGAGTGATGGCTTTAGTCTGGGATATATAGCCTACATAAGTAACTGCTATCCGCTGAAAGTTTCCATTTAACTTTATAGAGAAGTTACCATCAACATCTGTTGTGGTTCCCATTTTCGTACCCGGAACGGTTATGCTGACAAAAGGTAACGTCTCTTTTGTTTTGGCGTCTATTACGGTGCCTTTTACTTCTGTCAACTGAGCAAAGGATACCTGTCCCAGAAGAACAAGCACTAAAATCAAAAAGCTAATTTGGAATGACCTGATGTTTAAATTCACGATTATTTGAAGACAAAATATTTTTGTAAAAAATAGTTCCAGCCTATGCCTACTACTACTGATACAATAACTTTGCTATATATGTACGATAGGCTCATATAATGAGTCAAAGCATATACCCCGGAGGTATTCAGTGCTATGTTACCTATCCAAACTATTATATATTTAAAAGCTTGTAAATGTACCTTTTCACCACGGGCCTGAAACACCCATATCCTACCCAGCGTGAAATTCGCTATTCCTCCAAACACATTTCCAGCAATATTTGCCGTTACGTACCAGAGGTTAAAAATTTCAACACTGACTATTGTGGTTAAAAAGTCAATTGCTGTGCCAGTAAATGAGGCAACCTGCGCTTTTATTAATTTGAGCATTGGATTTTACAGAAGACTTACAAATATAGCAAGTTGGAGGCTGATATTAGCGTAAATACCTGCCAGAACGTCATCCATCATCACACCAACTCCTCCTGGCAGTTTTTCCAACTTTCTAATATAAAAAGGTTTTGAGATGTCAAAAAGGCGAAAAAGAATAAAGCCGGCAACTAATGTCGTAACGGTTACTGGTACAAACATCATGGTGATGTACATACCTGCTATTTCATCAATAACAACCTTGTAGCTATCTTTTCCCCAATGTCGTTCAACTTTTCCGGCAGAGTATACTCCAATACCAAAAATAGCAAGCGCTACCAATATGGATATCCAGGGAGAATTAATTCCACAAGCCTGTGTATAATATAAGCATACACAACAGAATGCAGACGCTATAGTGCCGCCACCCTTTATGTACCCTATACCCAGACTTGTGGAAATTAATTTGTGCATTTTATTGAATAGAATCCACCAGCTCCTGATAATAATCAAGACCAAGATGTGTAATGAGATCCTCTCCCATCATGTGGCGAAGTGTATTCTGTAACTTGATTAACTGCTTAAAAATATCATGCTCTGCACGCAGGCCTTCAGCAGTCTGAGGTGACTTCAAGTAGAATGACAACCATTCCTGAATTCCTGTCATACCTGCACGTTTGGAAAGGTCCATGAACAACGCAAGGTCAAGCACGATCGGAGCCGCCAGGATTGAATCTCTGCACAGGAAATTAATCTTGATCTGCATAGGATATCCTAACCATCCGAAAATGTCAATATTGTCCCAGCTTTCTTTATTGTCTCCGTGCGGAGGATAATAATTAATACGAACCTTGTGGTACATATCAGCGTACAGCTCGGGGTTACTTTCCGGTCTGAAGATCTCATCCAACACGCTCAGTTTCGAAACCTCTTTAGTTTTAAAATTATCCGGATCATCCAGTACAAGACCATCTCTGTTACCTAAAATATTGGTCGAGAACCAGCCACGTACACCAAGCGCTCTTGCGCTTAATCCTGGAGCTACAATGGTCTTCATCAAGGTTTGTCCGGTTTTGAAATCCTTTCCGGCAATAGGAGTTTCAGTCAACGCTGCAAGCTCCAGCAAAGCGGGGGTATCAACAGTCAGATTTGGAGCTCCGTTAGCATAAGGAACGCCTTCTTTCAAAGCTGCATATGCGTAGATCATGCTCGGAGAGATATCGGGATGGTTCTCAGTAAGACCCGCCTCAAAAGCTTCAAGACTCTGATGTACGTCCGTAACTTCCTGGAAGATCTCCGTAGATCCGCACCAAACCATTACCAGGCGCTCGCAGTTGTTTTCAGCCTTGAAATTACGGATATCCTCAATAACCTGTTGAGCAAGATCTGCCTTCGTAGTGAAAGATTTTATGTGAGTTCCGTCAAGATTTTTAACAAAACGCTTGTCAAAAGCTGCTTTCATAGGAATCAGGGCTTCAAGCTCTGGCTTGATCGCATTTAACAATTCGGCGTCAAGAACCTTAGCCTTAGACGCTGCTACATATACGTTATCCTCGTATACATCCCAGCCCCCAAAAGCGATATCATTTAGATCCGCCAATGGAACGAAATCCTTGATTTTGGGATTTTTGTTCTCCGTTCTTTTTCCTATGCGAATATTGCCCATCTGCGTGAGCGATCCGATAGGTTGTGCGATGCCTTTTTTTACCGCCTCAACACCAGCAATAAAAGTAGTCGCTACTGCTCCTAAGCCTGGAATCAGAATTCCAAGCTTTCCATTTGCAGGTTTTACTTGTTCTTTCATTTTTTGTGATTTATTTATTGTAAAAGTAGATTCATGTTAAGCCAACCACCTGTTTTCCTTGTACCAGTGTATTGTTTCCTCTAATCCTCGTCTGAGCGGATAATCGGCTATGAATCCAAAATCTTGTTCCAATTCCCTTATTGAGCAAGCCCAATTTTCAGCATTGAGCTCGTTGATTTTCTCTTTGTTCAGAGCCGGACTGTCAGTCCGGAAAGAGTAGATCAACTCCATTACTGATGCGATCGCCCCAACCAGCGGTATTGGGATATGAAATTTATAAGTCTTTTTCCCCGTGATATCTTTCATGACTTCGGCAAGTTCGTACTTGGAATACACCTGCCCATCGGAAACGTTGTATGAACGGCCTGTCGAAACTTCCTGATGAAGCACAGATAAAAGCACCTTCACCAGATCCTTAACGTATATAAAACTGAGCTTCTGTGCCGTTCTGCCAATATAGGGTTCAAGTCCGGAGTTGATAGTCTTCAGAATAATAAAAATATCTTTCTCGCGTGGGCCATATACAGCGGTCGGTCGGACAATCACCAATGGAAGACCCGGAATTTCTTTAAGATATCGCTCCCCCAGGAGTTTACTCTTGCCATAGGCCGTCACTGGCACCGCCGAATGGTCTGCTTTAATGTATTGAGGATCGTCATATGCGATAGGTCCCAGTGCCGCAAGGCTACTTACAAAAACAAATTTCTCAAGAGGTATTCCCGCATTCACAGCAGCTACAGCCAAATTTCTGGATAACTCGGCATTTACATAATTGTAATCGCTTTCCGCTTTGGCTTTGGTTGATCCTGCGCAATGGATAATATAGTCATATTGTTGTTCTGCAAGCTCGGCCTCGAGCTGTTTTACATCCGACATGCTCAGCGTAACCCATGTTACCGGCAAAGATGTCAAATGCTTGATATTACTCGAAGACCTGATGGCTGCAAAAACGTCAAAACCTTCTCTTACTGCAGCTTCAACAAGGTGAGAACCAACAAAGCCCGACGCTCCCGTAATTAGGACCTTCTTTTTCATATCGTTTTTTCAAAGAGCCGGAATTTTTTTGAGACAGTGCCGTTAATTGCTTCTATCGCATTATTCATCAAATAATTATCCTCAAGCATCCAGGAGCATTCTGCTCCCTTTATATTGTTGGCAACTGAATTTCTTATGATAAGTCCATATAGGCAAGCTTCAATGCCCAGCTTTCTGTAATCGCTGATCACACCGAGCGTTAGCACCCGAAGCCAGTCAATCTTCTTTAAGCCAAATAGAATTTTAAATATTCCAAAAGGCAACAAACGCCCTCTCTTAACTTTCCTAAGCACTTGGTTTAAGTCTGGCAAGCCCAGTACAAAACCAACAAATCTGTCTCCCTGCTCGGCAACAAGACAGAACTCCGGGTTAAGAACGAGCTTTAAATCCTTTGCCATATGATCAAACTCTTGCTCTGTCATAGGGACAAAACCAAGGTTCTGATCCCAGGCTGCGTTATACACCTCGCGAAGCTTAGCAGCCTCTTTTTTGAAATCTTTGATGTTAATCTTCCTGATGGTAATATTACTCCGCTGTAGTCTTGCCTGTAAGGTATCAAGAAGCCTGACAGATCGGTCGTTGTGCGTAGCGTAGGGGACGTCATAAGCTAAAAGATCGACCTTTTTGCGATATCCTGCCCGATCAATCAGATCCAGATAGTAAGGAAAATTATAGGGCATCATCACTACCGGCGGTGAATCAAACCCTGAAATCAGAAGTCCGCAGGTCTCGTTTGTCGAAAAATTGACCGGACCAATTGCGGTGGTCGCGCCTTGATCCTTCAACCATTTCTCGGCTGCGGCAAACAGGGAGTTAGCCACACCCTGCTCATTCACACAATCGAAGAAGCCAAAGAAACCGTCAGTGGCTTGATTATATGCATTATGATTGTTATTTAAAATGGCCGCAATCCTTCCACATACCTTATTATTATCATCATAAGCCAGAAATAGCTGAACTTTTGAATGGTCATGAAAAGGATGCTTGCCTGGCGTGAGCATGTCACGTTGAGCTATGTAAAGTTCAGGGACGTAATTAGAGTCCTCCCTATAAAGGTCATGTGGAAAATCGATAAAGCTTCCTAGGTTCTTCTGACCTTCCAGGGCGAGCACTCTCATTCCGTATCCTAGCTTTTTAAGTCCGCAAAAATCTCTCTCTTCTTGAAAGCGCGAGTTAACTTTTCTACAGCCTCATCGATCTGATCAAACGTATGGGAAGACATAAGCGAAAATCTTAATAGAGACGAATCTGAAGGAACAGCCGGAGATACAACAGGATTAACGAAGACACCATCCTGCAAAAGATCATTCGTTACCTGGAACGTCTTGTCATTATCCCGAACGAAGATTGGAAGAATAGGACTTTCCGTAGGCCCCAAATCAAACCCTGCATCCAATAATAATTTTTTTGCGTAATGCGTATTATCCCACAACTTATCGATAATCTGTGGCTCACTCTCGATGATATCAAGTGCAGCAATTACACTAGCAACAGAAGCCGGAGTCATACTTGCACTGAACAAAAGTGAACGTGCACGATGCTTTATATAGTCAATGGTGTCTTCATCTGCCGCGATAAATCCACCCAGAGAAGCTAAAGACTTACTGAAAGTACCCATGATCAGGTCAACCTCGTTAGTCAGATTGAAGTGCGAGGCCGTACCCGCCCCGTTTACACCGATAACGCCAAGGCTATGTGCATCATCAACGAAAATGTTGGCACCGAACTCATTTGCAAGATCGACAATCTCAGGTAGCTTTACGATATCACCTTCCATACTGAAAATGCCATCTACCGCGATGACCTTTGCCGCTTCTTCGGGCAGCAAGCTCAGCTTGGCACGCAGGTCGTTCATATCGTTATGAGCATACTTTATCGTCCTGGAAAAAGACAACCTGCTTCCATCGATAATAGAGGCATGATCGTACTCGTCCAAAATCAAATAATCATTCCGATTGGTCACACACGACAAGACTCCTAAGTTTACCTGAAAACCTGTACTGAAAATCACCGCAGACTCTTTCCCTACGTAGGATGCCAAACGACGCTCCAATTCAAGATGGATATCAAGTGTTCCATTCAGAAAGCGGGAACCGGCACAACCTGTACCATATTTATCAATCGCATCCTTTGCGGCCTCTTTAATTTTAGGATGATTTGTCAGGCCCAGATATGAGTTGGACCCAAACATAAGAACTTCCCTACCATCTATAGTCACTATTGTATCCTGGCCGGATTCAATAGGCCTGAAGTATGGATACAACCCCTTTCTTTTAATCTCTAATGCTTCTGTAAAAGAAAGAACCCGATCATGTAATTTTTTACGCATTAAGGTGAAGTTAATTTTTTGTAAAAGTAAAATTCATTTATGTGATTACTCTATTTTATTTCGTATTTTTTGTCATTCTTGACTATATACATTAAAAGGTCAAATTTACGTTAAATCGGCTGATTAATTATAGTTTGGAGGAAAATCGTTCGGCTAGCCCCGACAAAGCAGGGCAAATTACCCATTTTATCACCAAATTAACGTATATTATATTGAAAATCAACTACATACCAAATATCATACCGAAGTAAAATATATTACCCCGATAATAAGACAACTAACCTGCAACTTTATTACGTTTGATAAGATAATTTTCGAGTACAGAATTAAATCCGGCATTACAATCTGCTTCTACCAGATCAATCGAATATTGAGCGCACTTCAGTCTCAGTTCTCTCTGGCCCTCCTTGATAGAATCCCTGTACATATCTCTCACCTGCGAAGGATTTAACTTAAGCGATTCTCCCGACTCGATATCTATGAACTCATAAGGCCGTTCATCATATCGAAAATCCAGCTCTGTAGACTGATCAAGTATATGATATAAAATGATCTCATGCTTATTATGCTTCAAATGATGCAGGGCGGAAAACAACTCGGTGTAGTTTCCTGGTTCAGCGTGAGCTTCAAACAGATCACTAAAGATGATGACCAATGATCGTTTATGCAGTTTTTCGGCCAGTTCATGAAGAGTTGAGGCAAGTGACGTACCTTTCTCTGGATTTTCATCCATAATAAGTTTTTGTAACTCAGCAAGTAAAAAGCTCCGATGGGCAGAGGTAGAACCTGCGATTGATGAAAATTCCAGATTGTCAGCGAAGTAACTTAAGCCAAAAGCATCCCGCTGTTTCTTAAAAAGTTCCATGAGTATGGCCGCAGAACAAGCTGAGAACGTCAGTTTATTCATACCGCCTGCTGGCAAATACATCGAGGACGATTTATCAACCACTAGTTGACAGCGAAGGTTAGTCTCCTCTTCGAATCGCTTTACGAAAAGTCTGTCAGTTCTCCCATAGAGTTTCCAGTCGATATTCTTAATAGAATCACCTCTATTATATAATCGGTGCTCCGCAAATTCGACGGAAAAACCATGAAAGGGGCTTTTGTGAAGTCCGGTGATAAACCCCTCCACAACCTGGCGGGCAAGAAGGTGAAGATTAACAAAACCTTCCGAACTGACCTCGTTAAGCTTAAGTGACATCTTTTCTGCTCTTTCCATAAAAAAACCGGCCATGTAAGGCCGGTTATATTTATGCATTATTTAATAATCTCGACTAAGCTAATTGCTTAACCAGCTTCTCTGCCAATACAGACTTAGGAACTGCACCGATTTGCTTATCAACAATTTCACCATTCTTAAAGAACAATAAAGCAGGAATGTTACGTATACCAAACTTGGTAGAAATCGCCGGATTGTTGTCAACGTTTACCTTACCAATCACTGCCTGCCCTTCGTATTCCTTCGCCAGTTCTTCCACTACTGGCCCCACCATACGGCAAGGACCACACCACTCTGCCCAAAAGTCAACCAATACTGGTTTATCAGATTTCAGAACTACTTCATCAAAGTTTGCGTCTGTTATTTCTATAGCCATTATATATTTATTTACAGGTTCTATTATCAAATTTACTTATACAATAATCTTACCACAAATTTAAAAAGACATTGTGACATGCAAATGTTTATCAGTTGAGGCGATACGATATCTTCCGGTCAGCAAGGGCCTCCAAAAATTCATTGCTCGGGAATATTCTGAAATTTTTTGATGGCATCTCGATCGATATTGCCTGCTCTTCTGCATCGTAGACCGCGAATTTTAACAAACAGTTCCGGTTAGGGTTGTGCTCCATGTTCAAGTGAAGTAGCTCGTCCATCTGCTCAATAAAGCTTGAAGAAAGCTCATGTAGCGGCAACTGAATAGTAAGACACTTCGACATCTTATCTCTCAGGTCTGATAATAAAGAGATCTGGGTGATCTTAAATTCCCAGTTATCCTTCTGCCTGAAGCGCTCAGAAACAGAACCTTTAACCTGAAGAAAATAACCATCACTGAAAAACATCTTCTGCTTAACATACTCCTCTCCAAAAAGCACAATTTCGGCAGATTCGCTGTAATCTTCCAACATCATCGAACCGAAAGGTTTTCCATTCTTCGTATAACGATGTTGTGCATTGGAAACCAGCCCTCCTATGCAAATCTCCCGATTCTTTATTTTGTTAAACTCGTCGGTATCCGCCTCATTCATCTCACCACTTCTCGCCTTAACGATCAGGTTCAGGTGTTTAACCTGATGCGTGCAGAAATGATCCATCTCGAGTTTATAATTATCCAGAGGATGACCTGTAAGATAAATACCGATCATATCCTTTTCATACTTCAGGCGCTCAATCAGTCCCCATTCCGGACATTCAACCATCACAGGAACAGCAATATTTGCGTCAGAAGTTCCACCAAACAGAGAAGCCTGCGAAGTACTCAAGCTGTTCTGATAATCACTATTGTATTTAATCAGTCTTTCGATTCCGTTATAAGAGCTTCCTTCCGGCTTAAAGAAAAACTGAGCTCTGCTGAAACCGAAGCAATCGAAGGCTCCGCTATAAACAAGATTTTCATAAACCCTCTTATTTACAGTCCGTGAGTTTATCCGCTTGGCAAAATCGTAAATACTAACATACGGGCCGTTCTTGTCACGCTCTTCAATAATACTTTCTACCGCCTTGTCACCAACCCCTTTTATACCCGACATTCCGAAGCGGATCTCCTTCTTCTTATTTACACCGAAACTCAGGTTTGACTCATTGATATCAGGACCAAGTACTGCCAAACCCATACGCCGGCACTCTTCCATGAAGAGGGAGATCTTCTCAATGTTGTTTTGGTTATTCAAGACCGCCGCCATATATTCCGACGGATAATGTGCTTTCAGGTAGGCCGTCTGATAAGCCACAAACGCATAGCATGTAGAATGCGATTTATTAAAGGCATAAGATGCAAAAGCTTCCCAGTCGGTCCAGATCTTTTCCAGCTGCTTCTTGTCATGACCCTTTTTCTGCGCATTCTCAACAAACTGAGGCTTCAGCTTATCCAGCATTTTCCTGTCCTTCTTACCCATTGCCTTCCGCAACACGTCAGCATCACCTTTGGTAAAATCAGCCAGCTTCTGTGAAAGAAGCATCACCTGCTCCTGGTAAACCGTGATACCGTAAGTATCAGCAAGGTACTCTTCCATATCCGGAAGGTCATAGCTTACCTGCTCCCTGCCGTGCTTTCGAGCGATGAAGGATGGGATGTATTCGATAGGGCCCGGACGGTAAAGGGCATTCATCGCAATTAAATCTTCGAACTTATCCGGCTTCAGCTCCCGGAGGTACATCTGCATACCATCACTTTCAAACTGGAATGTCCCGTTCGTATCTCCCCGTTGATAAAGCTCGAATGTTAGTTGATCATTAAGCGGAATGTAATCAATATCGATAGAGATTCCATAATTCTGCTTGATGAGCCGAAGAGCATCCTTTATGATAGTAAGGGTCTTCAAACCCAAGAAGTCCATCTTAATAACCCCGGCATCTTCGATCACGCGGCCATCAAACTGAGTCACCAACAAGGGTGAATCTTTCATGATCGCTACCGGGATAATATTGGTCAGATCTTCAGGCGCAATGATGATACCGGCAGCATGTATACCGGTATTCCGGATCGAGCCCTCCAGCTTTTCAGCTTCACGCAACACCTGCGCACGCAAATCATTGCCTTTTAAAATAGCATCAAGCTCAGGCACCTGTGCAAAGGCTTCTTTCAACGTCACCCCTAGCGTATCCGGCACCAGCTTCTTCATCGCTGCAACGTCAGACAGAGGCACATCAAGCACCCTGGCCACGTCCTGGATGCTGGTACGCGCTGCCATAGAACCATAAGTAATAATCTGCGCTACCTGATTCTTACCGTACTTATCGACAACATAATCAATAACTTTCTGCCTTCCCTCGTCGTCAAAGTCCGTATCAATATCGGGCATTGACTTACGGTCAGGGTTTAAGAAACGCTCAAACAGGAGATTGTACTTTATTGGATCTATATTCGTGATTCCGGTACAATAGGCAACAACAGATCCCGCAGCAGAACCACGGCCTGGTCCTATGAAAACCCCCAGATCTCTTCCCGCCTTAATAAAATCAGATACGATCAGAAAGTAGCCCGCGAAGCCCATGATGCGGATAGTATTCAATTCAAAGTCTAGACGTTCCTGCACTTCGGGCGTAATGTCGCGGTATCTTTCCCGTGCTCCCCGCATGGTCATATCCCGTAGAAACTCCCACTGGTTCATCACATCGTCCGCATGAATCTTAAACTCCTGCGGAATAGGGAAGTTCGGAAGCATGATATCACGCTTCAGCTTCAAATGATCAACCTTATCAATAATTTCATTGGTGTTATCCAAAGATTCAGGCACATCATGAAATAGCTTCGCCATCTCCGCCTGCGTTTTAAAATAAAACTGATCGTTCGGGAACCCAAACCGGTATCCCTTCCCCCCCTCATCATCTGTCGCAATCGGAGTCTTTTGCATATCTCCGGTATTGACGCAAAGCAGGATGTCATGAGCATTAGCGTCCTGCTGATCCACATAATGTGAGTCATTTGAACAAATAACCTTGACGTTATGCTTTTTGGCAAACTTCAGCAAGGTTTCATTAATGATAACCTGCTCGGGAATATCATGACGCTGCAGTTCGATATAAAAATCCTCTCCAAAAAGATCGAGCCACCATTTTAGTTCTGTCTCCGCCTCTTGCTCACCCTTCTTCAAAATAGCCTGAGGGATAGACGCGCCAATGCAGCAGCTGGTGGCGATCAATCCTTCATGATATTGAAGGATGAGTTCCTTATCTATTCGCGGCCATTTACTGTACAGGCCTTCCATATAACCCAGGGAACAAAGCTTCGTTAAATTTTTATAGCCCTGGGCATTCTTTGCCAGAAAAAGCTGATGGAACCGAACGTCCCGGTTCTCTTTCGTAAATTGTTTCTTGTGTCGGTCATCTACGACATAGAACTCACAGCCAACGATAGGCTTTACATTATGCTTACCTGCCTCTGCCACGAATTTGAACACGCCAAACATATTCCCATGGTCCGTTATAGCCAGAGCCTTCATACCATCAGCAGCAGCTTTCTTATATAATTTAGAAATGTCTGCAGCTCCGTCGAGCAATGAAAATTGTGTATGTACGTGTAAATGAGAAAATTCCGGCATCGCTGATCGTTCTATCTAAGAAACCCGAAATTACTAAAAATTTCAAGCCCCGAATGACATAGAACCTTAAAATTTATCGTCTATAATCTTCGCAGAAAGCAAAGCCAACGGAATTCCCCCTCCTGGATGAACGCTTCCACCGACGAAATATAATCCCTTAACCGAGCCGATAAAGTTCGGATGCCTTAGGAAAGCTGCAAAACGTCCGTTCGAGCTCGTACCATAAAGCGAACCTTGATAGGAGGAGGTCTTAGCCTCTATTTCCCGCGGGTCCAACACCTTCTCTACCTGAATGAAGGACCCGATATCCTGGTTCAGAACCCGGCTGAGCTTTTTGATAATATTTGCTCGCGCCGCGGCGATAAGGCCGTCCCAATCCTGCCCGATATTCGCGGGGACATTGATCATCACAAACCAGTTCTCAGAACCTTCTGGCGCATCAGCCTGACAGTATTTAGAGCTGATATTCAGGTATACCGTGGGATCGTCGTCTATGGTCTTGCCTTTCCATATAGCACTGAACTCCTTTTCATAATCCTCACTAAAAAAGATATTATGCAGATCCAACTCCTTGAAGCTTGCCCCTATGCCCCAATAAAATATCAGTGCAGAGCTGCTCCGCTCCTGACTCAAAGTCCTACCCGGCAGTTTAATTCCTTTCAGGAGCTTCCTGTAAGTAAACCAAACGTCCATGTTCGAGATCACATCACAGGCGAAAAAACACTTATCGCCCACACGTACTCCTGCGACCTGCCCCTGTTGATGAAGAATTTCATCGACTAATGAATTGTAGTAAAATCTTACCCCCAAATCTTCCGCAAGCCTCACAAGCGACTCGGTAATAGCATGCATTCCTCCTTCCGGAAAGTAGGCTCCAAAGTGCTGTTCCAGATGCGGAATAATATTTAAAGTAGCTGGTGCCTGGTAAGGATCGGATCCATTGTAAGTCGCATACCTGTTGAAGAAGCGGCGCGTCTTATCGTCATGAAAATACTTTTCATTCGCCTCATTCATCGTTTTGAACGCATCAATTTCTCCGAAGCGGAAAACAGACTTTAGCGTTTCCTTATTTAAATATGAATCCAGCCTGTGTAGCGATTTCTCCAGGAACACATGATGAGTGATATCGTAAATATCCCGGCTCTTCCTCAGAAAGCGTTTCACCGACTCACGTGTATCTCTGGTCTTCAGAGCAATCTCGTCAGCAAGCTTATCGGAATCTGACCAAGCAGTCAGCCTGGTGCCATCTTCGTAGAAATAACGACATATAGCTTCCAGCTTTTGATAACGGAAGTAGTCAGTTGGATTTTTTCCTGCCAGCGTAAACAACTCGTCCACATACTGAGGCATCGTAAACAAGCTAGGCCCGGCATCAAACCGAAAACCGGAACTCTCAAATTCGGTGAGCTTACCACCCGGATAAGAATTAGCCTCAAAAACGGAGACTTTATAGCCCTTTACAGCAAGCCGTATAGCCGCCGCGATACCGGCTATACCAGCGCCAATGACTATCGTAGATTTTTCTTGAGAAATATCGGCCATAAGCAGGCCTCTAATGTAAAGAAATTGCTTTAGATTCCTTTGTCTTTATTGACCTGATAGGCCACTAAAATGGCGAAGACGCATAAGGCGATCAATACTGCAATCCCGAGCTTACGTTTCTGTTTATCTTTCCAGATCAGATAGAATATAAACCCGATTAAAGGAACCGCAAATAAAAGGGCAAAGATCAACGAAGTGGTTATCATCTGAGTATTATTAAAAGTTCATACGGGCTAAGGGAGAGATATCCTGTCCGGTAAAATCTCCGCGAAGGTATTTATAATATCCCGCAATGGCGATCATAGCGGCGTTGTCGGTGCAATACTGGAAGGCGGGTATATAGACTTGCCAATTCTCCTCTGCTGCCATATCCTGCAAGTACTGCCGCAAACCGGAGTTCGCAGATACACCACCTGCTATAGCGACATGCGAAACATGATACTGCCTTGCAGCCTGTTTTAGCTTTTTTAGCAGGATCGTCACTATCCGATGTTGAACAGATGCGCAGATGTCTGTCATATTGTTTTTAAGGAAATCAGGATCCGCTTTCTTCTTATCCCTAACGAAATAGAGGATAGAAGTCTTCAAACCACTAAAGCTAAAATTGAGACCTGGAATCTGCGGCTCCGGGAAGCTAAAGGCAGAAGCGTTTCCTTCCCTCGCCAACTTGTCAACAAGTGGCCCGCCTGGATAAGGGAGTCCCAGAATCTTAGCCGTCTTATCAAAAGCCTCCCCCGCAGCATCATCGTTTGTCTCACCAACGATTTCCATATCAAAATAGTCTCGCACCAGAACAATCTGGGTATGCCCCCCTGATACCGTCAAACAGAGAAAAGGAAACTCCGGCCTGGGGTCATCGATAAAATGCGCAAGAATATGCGCATGCATATGATTGACCTCTATCAGCGGAAGATTCCGTGCCAGTGCAAACCCTTTCGCAAACGATGTTCCCACAAGTAATGAACCCAATAAACCCGGTCCTCTGGTAAAAGCAACGGCTTGAATGTCTTTTTTGTTTATTTTAGCGGTCGAAATTGCATCTTCTACCACTGGGATAACATTTTGCTGATGAGCTCGGGAGGCAAGCTCAGGAACGACACCTCCATATTTGTGATGAACTGCCTGAGTTGCAATTATGTTAGATAGGATTTCACCATCTTTACATATAGATGCAGAGGTTTCATCGCAGGACGATTCGATAGCGAGTATAGTAGCCAAACTGGATAAAGATTTTATTGTTGTTGTGATTTAAAGTACAAAATTATTAAAAAACTACTTAAAATAACGTTATGGATTTTATCTGCAGTCATTCTGTTGGCTGCGTCTCTGATTTTTGCGTTACAGTTCAAATCGGTCCAGACTTATGCAGCGAAACGGGCGGCAGCCTACTTATCCGGCGAACTTAATACCACAATCGATATTAGGAGCCTGTACATTAAGCCCTTCAAGCTTATCGTGCTGGAAGGTTTTTACATCCAGGACATGGAGAAGGACACGCTGCTTTTTGCCCCGAAGTTTTCAGTCGACCTCAATCTTCTTTCCCTTAGAAAGAGATTGGTAGATGTTCAAACCGCAGAGCTTAACGGCGGATCATTTTATCTCAAAAAATACAAAGACAACACCACCAACCTGCAGTTCATCATCAATTATTTCGACTCTGGTGAGCCAAAAACAAAAAAGAAACCCTCTTCAAGACCGTATACCGTTACCTTCGAAAAAATAGCTATCCATAACACCTCTTTCCGGTACCGGAATTTCAATGACAGCACGCTAACGCGACAGGTCAATTTCAATGATATCGGATTGAGCAAACTAAATGCTGTAATAACCGACCTGGATACTAAGAATTTCTTATTCAAAGCGAAAGTTCGCGAACTAAGCTTCCGCGAGAAAAGCGGCTTCTTTGTCAAAAACCTGGATACTGACGCTACCATTGATACCGTCAGCATGGAGTTTGCCAATCTGAAGCTGGAAACCAACAGAAGCTTCCTTAGCAACTATCTCTCTTTCAAATACCGCACTTTCAGCGACTTCTCTGACTTCATCAACAAAGTCTACGTCAAGGCATCCTTACAGAACAGCACGCTGCACTCAAAAGACATCTCCTACTTCACATCCGCACTCAAAAACATGAATGTCGACGTCCGCCTGAACGGTGACGTCAACGGTCGGGTCAACAATATTATTGCAAAAAATATTACCCTTACAGCTGGTCAGGCCACCTACATCAAAGGTAATTTCGGAATAAAGGGCCTCCCTGACATAAACCGCACGGTACTTGACCTCCAGATCGAACGTCTTTTCACCAATAAGAAAGATGCAGATAAGCTCATCAAACAAGCTACCGGGCTAACAGGGAAGATTCCCGAAATCGCGGCAAAATTCGGCAATGTGAGCTTTCAGGGTAGTTTTACCGGACTGGTCAGGAATTTTCAGGCAAAAGGTGAAATCAAGACGAGCCTTGGCCGGATTCAGCCCAATGTCAAGATGAACTTGATTGGAACTCCTACCTACTCCGGAACAATCCAGGCGGTGGACTTTAACCTCGGTGAGCTTCTGGCTCAAAAAAGTCTCGGGCGGACAAGCCTAATGGCCAGGATCGACGGCCGTGGTTTCGACTTGCATCAGTTACGGGATAAGATAGATATCGACGCCCGCTACTTTGACTTTAATGGATATCGCTATAGCAATATCGATATGCGCGGCGACATTATCAATAAGCTCTTCCGTGGGAACATACGTATAGACGATAGAAACATCAACCTCAGCTTCGACGGAGACATCAACCTCAATACACACCTTCCTGCCTTCAAGTTTAACGCATCGATTACCCGTGCTAACCTTCACAAGCTTCATTTCACCAAAGACACACTTCAATTAAATGTAAATGTTAATACTGCCTTTTCCGGAAATAATTTAAACAACATAGAGGGTGATCTAAGACTGACCGCTCTCAGGCTCACCAGCAAAGACAGTTCACTTCTTGTAGATGAGATCGGCGTGCGGGCAGAAGGGATGGGCAGCTCACGATTGCTGGCGATCAATTCAGACATTCTGGAAGCAAATATTCGCGGAAAATATGACCTTAACACGCTCCCTTCATACTTTAAGTCGGTAGTTAAACGCTATATCCCCTCCCTGAAAGCTAAGATCCGCGAAGTCGGTGACCAGGACTTCAACTTCTACCTGAATATCAAAGATTTCGCTCCCGTTGCGATGTTGATACTTCCTGATTTACAAATACCCAGGGGCGCAGTATTTTACGGCCGCTTCAATAGTTTAGATAGCATTGCAGCACTCAACGGCTCTAGCGAGCTCATACAATACAAAAAGATAAAGGTTCACAACTTTATTATTGACGAGTCGGCAGCTCGGCGGGCGTTAAACCTTTTCATGACGGCCGACCGTATTGATATCACAGACAGTTTGTACATTAAGAACATCAACCTTGCAAATATCCTGTACAATGACAGTCTGTCGCTCAACGTTAAGCTATCAGATAAAGATGCTACGAATCAGCTCGATCTCAACGGATTGATTGAATTTGGAACAGATACGCTTGCCAAACTAAGCCTTCTACCCTCAGATTTCATTATCAACCGGGAAGTCTGGCGTGTTCCTGAACAAGTAAAGTTGCAGTTCGACAACAATAAGATCTTTGTTCAAGGCTTCGAGCTTTTACGCAATGAGCAGCTTCTTACGATCGACGGCATTATATCCGATCAGTCCGAAGACAAGCTGAACGTAGACTTCAAAAATTTCACTCTTGTCACATTTAACGCGCTGACCAGGGCAGCAGGGGTAGTACTGGGCGGACAACTCAACGGAAACGTGTCACTCACTTCTGTACTCAAACAGCCCAAGATAGAAGCACAGCTAAAGATCGATACGCTGGTGATGAACAATACCAGGGTGGGCGATCTGAATCTCGCCGCTGGCCTTGATAACGTGACCAAACTAGTGAACGTCAATATGGACATCCTCAAGGATGGCAAGGAGACCATGAACGTTGTAGGCACCTATAATGCCAGCGCAGAAGTCAATACATTGGATCTTGACCTCACAATGGAAGATAATGAGTTGGTGATTTTCACTCCCGCTATCAAGAGCCTTGTGTCCGATGTACAGGGACAGGTCTCAGCCAAAGTCAACGTCAGCGGCAACATTCTTGACCCTCGCATCAACGGAACTTTAGGATTGAAAGATGCACACTTAACAGTAAATTATCTCAGAACTCCTTATCGCATTACTGATGAAGTATCCGTCGAAAACAGTGTAATTAAGCTAGAAAATCTGGAATTAAGGGATATTAACAACAACCTCGCGGTTGCTACAGGTACGGTAGACCTGACCGATCTGAAAAATCCCCTCCTGGATATCTCCATCAGGGCAAACAAGTTCATGTCTTTGAATACCACAGTCAAAGACAATCCCGTCTATTACGGAACAGCCTTCGCCACAGGAATATTCAAGTTTAAAGGGCCAACCAATAACATGAGTATTGATATTAATGCAAAAACAGAGGAGGGCACTGTTTTCAATATTCCATTAAACGGATCAGAGACCATTTCCAATAACGATTATATTACGTTCGTTGCCAAAGATTCTACCTTCACTCCTCTTGCGCCTTCATTGTTCAGAGGCATCGCGATGAACTTTGACCTCGTGGTAGACGAAAATAGCGAAGTGAACATCATCACCAATCTGGGCAAGTTGAACGGCCGCGGAAATGCAACACTTAACCTTAAAATCACCAGTCAGGGCGACTTCGAAATGTATGGAGATTACCTGATCTCTAGTGGTAAATTCCAATTCACGGCACAAGATTTCATTAATAAAATTTTCGACCTGAGCCAGGGAGGTTCCATCAGATGGACTGGTGATCCTGCCGACGCTTTAATCAATCTGAAAGCCGCCTACAGTGTCCGGACAGATATACGCCCATTATACCTCGCTGCAGGAAGGGCGGCAGAAGAAGGACGGGTGCTCGCTGAGGCCATTATGAACCTGAACGGAAATCTGACTCAACCGGATATATCTTTTGATATCAACTTCCCTACTGATACAAAAGTGAAGGATGAGTTACAAAGCTATTTCAATGACGTAAACAATAAGAACACGCAGGCGCTGAGTCTGATTGTCAGGAGATCTTTTTCTCCAAATACAGGCTCTGTGAACGTTCAGGCTGTGAACTCAACCCTCTTCAGTGCAGGGACGGAGTTATTCTTCAATCAGCTGAACAACATCCTCGCGCAATCGCTTAATCTGAACTTTGTCGACCTAAACATTCGGTCACTTAATGAAGCCAGTGCATCCCTTCGCCTGCTCGAAGATCGACTGGTTATTACAGGTGGGGTTACCGATAGAAGAACCGAGCTAAATGATCTGAATTTCATAGGTAGTTCAGTAGCCAGGGATGTCGAATTATTATATCTGTTACGAAAGGACGGAAGTCTGAATGCCAGGGCGTCAAACCGGCCCAATAACAGAAACTTCCTTAACCCTGACAATGAATACATTAGTGCGCTGGGACTTGTTTACCGTCAGGATTTTGAAAATTTAAGAGAATTCCTAAGAGCCCTCATCGGAAAACGAAGAAGGGATGAAAGAAGGCAACTGCCTACTCCCACCCCTTCACCAAATCAGCAGAAACCCGTCGGACCATCTGCTGCTATTTTACCAGGCGGCAGCGACTCACAACGGAAATCCAGATAATTATTATACTATTTTATTCAAGATAGAATGCCCCATTCTATCCCTTTTAGTTAAAAGGTATTGTTCGTTATGTTGGTTCGAGGCAATTTCGATCGGAATATTCTCAACAATCTCAATCCCATAACCGATTAGGCCTGCCCGCTTGCTCGGGTTATTAGACAATAACCTCATCTTCGTAATACCAAGGCTTCTTAGTATCTGCGCTCCAACACCATAATCCCTTTGATCCATCTTAAAGCCAAGCTGTAGATTGGCATCAACAGTATCGAATCCGTTCTCCTGAAGATTGTAAGCATGAAGCTTGTTGATGAGACCAATACCCCGGCCCTCCTGATTCATATAAATGATCGCGCCCTTTCCTTCAGCTTCAATCATCTCCATAGCCTTATGCAACTGAGGCCCACAATCACAGCGGCATGATCCGAAAATATCACCTGTAACACAAGAGCTGTGGACCCTAACCAGTACGGGCTCGTCTTCATTCCATTCGCCCTTTACCAGAGCCAGGTGATGTTCCTGCGTATCTGTCTGCGTATAAGCCACCATTTGAAATGTTCCCCATTGAGTAGGCAGTGTTACCGAAACCTCCTTAGCGATCAAAGATTCGGTCTTCAACCGGTAATTAATCAGATCTTTAATGGAAACGATCTTCAGATCAAATCTTTCAGCAATAAGCATCAGATCAGGCAGGCGCGCCATTTCGCCGTCCTCTTTCATGATCTCAACCAGCACACCTGCCGGCTCCATACCAGCAAGACTGGCAAAGTCAATTACCGCCTCCGTATGACCTGCCCGACGAAGAACCCCACCATCTTTGGCGCGAAGGGGAAACACATGTCCCGGACGACCAAGGTCTTCCGGACGGGTAGAAGGATCAATCAGCGCCTGAATAGTCTTGGAGCGGTCTGACGCCGAAATACCGGTTGTACAACCATTTCCTATCAAGTCAACAGACACCGTAAAATTCGTTTCATGAAGTGCTGTATTGGTTCCTACCATCAGATTCAGTCCCAATTCGTCACAGCGGCTTTCCGTCAGCGGCGCACAGATAAGACCCCGACCCTGCGAAGCCATAAAATTTATAATCTCAGGAGTAATATTACGGGCCGTAGTAACAAAATCACCCTCGTTCTCCCTGTCTTCATCGTCCACTACAATGATCACCTTGCCGGCCTTCAGGTCGTCAATGGCTTCTTCAATTGTATTAAGTTTAATATCCATTTGCTTACAAAATTAAGCTAAACACCTAACAAAACTATAATGGACGTGTAAGATTTGTAGACAGCCTGAACCCTTAACCTTTGTTCTTCTTGAAGCGCTTGAAAAACTTTATAAAAGCCTGCTTATACGACTCAATATCAAATAAAGCCGAATCACTGGTTGACTTATAGGTCAGAAATATACCTAAGGGCGTTAAAACTGCTATCGCGATCCACATACCGACAATCGGAGACATGGTCCCTTCCCTTGCTGACTTCTCACCGATAGTAGATATAATATGATAGATCAAAAAGAAAATGATCGACATCACCACGGGCAGACCCAACCCTCCTTTACGAATGATGGCACCCAGCGGAGCACCTATAGAGAAAAGGAGTAAACAGGATACCGACAAAGTAAACTTGCGATTATACTCGATAATATACCGGCGAATGGTTTTCTGGATAGACAGGTATTCTTCACTTCTCCCCGTGAGTGTCTCTGTTACAGAACGCGCTTCATTAAGGGCCGCGCTAACAGCAGCTGACTTCTCAGTATTATGAAAGATTTCCGAAATATTCCCTTTATAATCGGGTACAGATTTTATAGGTTCTGTGGGCGGCTGAACATAGCTAAATAAACGGTATGAAGGTGCAATAAACGGCATGATTGCCTTCGCAACGCTATCAGCCTGCCTGCTTGTAGAATCCCTGTATAGCTTCAATTGCCGAAGGTTCAGCATGGCATAATTTGACTTAAAAAGATTTTCATCGGTACGCTTCATTTCGAAGTCGTCCAGTGGGAACTTCTGTTCCGTCGCCTTGAAGCGATAGCGCGTAAAACGCTCCCTCGGGTTATATCCTTTATCGCCCGAAGTTTCCTCGTAACGAACCCCGTCCTTCAGTTCCAGAACAAGCGTCCTGTCCTTGTTAGTCTTATACATAATACCCTCTTTCGCCAATGTAGTGGAAGGATTTCCATTGGGTCCCGTCTGATCATAGATCATCACGTTTTTTAACGTACGTCCATCCTTTCCTTTTTCCTGAACACGAATGGCATAGCCTTCTATGGTATTATTAAATATCCCCTCCTCAATCAGAAAAGAAGCTTTCTGGTTCCTGACGTCGTACAAAAGCGAGCCCATCTTCAGGTTCGCAACCGGAAGCATATAGTCCGAAAATAAAAAGGCAGATATACTAAGGGCGGTTACCAGCACGAAAAGCGGTCGCATAGCCTTCTGAAGAGAGACGCCAATAGACTTTATAGCCACCAGCTCGTAACTTTCTCCAAGGTTTCCGAAGGTCATGATAGACGAAAGCAACATGGCGAGAGGCAAAGCCATGGCCACATTGGTAGCCGAAGCGTACCATAGCAAGCGCACAATGACATGCCATTCAAATCCTTTACCAATGAGGTCATCGATGTATTTAAACAAAAACAACATCAATAACACGAACATCACAATGAAAAAGGTGACAATGAAAGGCTTGAT
This sequence comes from Arcticibacter pallidicorallinus, assembly GCF_003002875.1. Taxonomy (GTDB): domain Bacteria; phylum Bacteroidota; class Bacteroidia; order Sphingobacteriales; family Sphingobacteriaceae; genus Arcticibacter; species Arcticibacter pallidicorallinus. The sequence goes on along the minus strand of NZ_PVTH01000002.1, from coordinate 280,449 downwards.
AAAGGCCTTAATTATCAACAGATAGACTTTCTTCACTATGCAAAATTAGTGATTAGTTGCTTATGCACCTAATACACTGATCAAATACTGAATCTGGTTGTCCCATATCAGCCTGCGCTCTTCCAAAGCCTCGGGAGGAGCAAAATCAGTGATGGCCAGGGCCACGTCATTAGTTAACTCATCCTGTAAAATCTCCATTTCGAAATAGCATTGAGGTTCATCATCCAGCCATTTGAAACGCACTAACTTATTTTCCTTTATGCTGGTGAGCTTCGCCCTATGCTCCTCTCCATCCCACTGAAAAGAGTAAACCTGCTCCTTATATTTGACGTCATCGGCAAACCATTGAGCCAGTCCATTAGGTTCATTTAGGAAAGAAAACAGTATTTTGGGAGAAGAATGAACTTCGTACTCTAACGTAAACTTCTTTTTTTCAGACATTTTCTCGGTTCAAAAATCAATTGCAAGCAATTTTTAGATTTATTTTCTAAAGAAAAGTATTTTAAACTATATTTGCAACTCCAATTTCGGGAGGCAGCAATGCCCATAACGATAAGCAAAACCATAGTTTATCAGAAATAGGAAAACGGCGGGGTAGCTCAGATGGTTAGAGCGCAGGATTCATAACCCTGAGGTCGGCAGTTCGATCCTGCTCCCCGCTACCCAGATACAGACAAAAAGCTCCTTTCTCAGGAGCTTTTTTCGTTTTAGTTCAACTCATGCGGGGACGCACCTGCAAAATGCTATCAAGCCCCTTCCCAATTAAAAACCGCTTACGCAACCATTCCCTTACCGGGATGTCATAAAACTTCATCGTTCCATAAGCTATAGCCACCGATCCGACAAATGTTAAAGAACCATATAACAAACATTGCTCCAGAGTACGGTCACCATTCGCAGCCCAGGCAGTGTAGGCATATATCAGAGGGTAGTGCGTAATGTAGATCGGATAGGATATGTCTCCAAGAAATTTACAGAACCTCTTTGATCTTTCTCCTTCCACATTCCCTCCGGCCCCGAGCCATATGATCACAGGAAACAAGATCAGAATACACACCGCATCATACAAGCCGTTCTGCCAGGGCTCTTCCTTCAACCCTACCCGCGGCAACGCCAGTAGTATCGTTAAGAAGATCGCGGTAATCGGAAATGCATGATTGATGTATCTCAACTTCACAAGACGGGCAAGAAGCAAACCCGCAAGAAATGGATAGGCTAGCCGGGTAAATCCGATCTTCAACTGCAAAGGATCGTCAATCGTCCAACCACCAATCATATCACCATTGGGATGTGTCAGCAAATGCTGCAGAGTAAAGCCGGCAGCCACGATCGCCAAAACGAACAGAATCACGTTCGAAAGATGACGCAACACCAAGGCGTACGTGATATTGGCGATGTACTCAAAAAACAAAGACCATGCTGGTCCGTTCAGAGGATGCATCTCATTCCAACCTCTCACATCCAAACCTTTACCCACCGGAATCAACGTAAAACCAATCAGCATGACGATCAGCATCCTGCCCAGCGGAACCTCACTGACGTTCATTCCCAGAGCCTCCGAGTCTTGAAAATAAAACAAGAGGGCACCAATCAACGAGCCTACTATGATCATCGGATGAAGACGAATGATTCGCCTGAGAAAGAAATCCTTAAAAGACATTTTACTCCATCGGTCATCATAGGCGTAGCTGATCACAAAGCCCGACAGCAAAAAGAAAAAATCAACAGCAAGATAACCATGATTAATAATTTGCTCCGTACGCTTCCCGAATGCATGCGCCTCGAATATATGGAACAGCACAACGATCAAAGCCGCTACGCCACGCAGGCCGTCAAGTATTTGGTAATGAGGTTTAGATTCAGCCAGGTTTATTGGGGAGTTCATCCAGGCAAAATACTAAAAGAAATCCCAAAACAAAAAAACCGAAACAACTACCAGTACACAACTGATAATTGCTTCGGTCTCACAGAACAACTAACAAAACTTAAGGCAATAAAACTTGATCGATCACATGAATCACACCGTTGGTTGTCACCATATTGGCCGGAGAAATTACTGAAGCGGTAGTATTCTTATTACCCTTTACTTTTGCTCCTCCTGCTAAGGTGATACTAACAGTGCCTCCATTTACAGTAGCAGGCTTAGCTCCTTCAGTCAGATCACTTGAAAAAACGCGAGCTGCCACTACATGGTAAGTCAGTATGCTGGTCAACACTGCAGGATCTGCAGCCTGAATAGCGGCAACATTAGCAAAGCCGGCATTCATAAAGGCCTGATTAGTCGGAGCAAATACAGTTAACGGACCTTGACCGGATAATACCTGTGCGACATTAGTACTTCCCTGGCTGGCTCTTAACACTGCTGCTACCAGCATGCTGAAGTTAGGGTTAGCCTGAGCGGTCTGAACAATATTTCCCATCGGTGGCATTAAAACAGTATTGATAACATGTATTATTCCGTTACTTGCCATTACATCTGCTTGAACTACGGAAGCACCGTTAACAAATACCCCGGAAGCATTTTTCGTAATAAATACATCCAGTTCTGCTGCCGTCCTCACAGGTGTGTTAGCCGCGCTGGCTATTCCTGAGGCGGGTACTCGCTGACCTAAAACGTGATAAAGCAATATCTTCTTTAAAGTCTCTACCGGAACTGCCTTTATTTTAGCCTCCGTGTCCAAACCTGCTGCTGCAAACGCCTGGTTGTTAGGAGCGAATACAGTAAACGGACCTTTCCCACTTAGAACGTCGGCGAGTCCGGCATGTACTACGGCTGTTTCAAGCAAGGAAAAATTATTGTTGCTAACTACAATCTGGGTGATGGTCTGATTTGCTGCCATCTCCTCGTCATCGTCTTTGCTACACGCACTGAATAGCACTGTGGAGCTAACCGCCAGCATCAGAACTGACTTTTTCAATAGGTTGAATTTTAAACTTTTCATAATTAGTATTTTTTTATACTTACAGATAGTCAAATTCCATGCCTTAAGTGTTACAACATCTATTTATTCCCACAAAACTGTCCAAACAAAACCTAAAAAAGTACATTATTACACTAAAAAAGCTTATTTTCGTTTAAACGATATTATTAGATTATGTACTACGATTTGGTCACAGAGTTGATTGGCTTAGTAAAACTGTACGAAAAAGAGTCCCCTAATAATGGTCAGGATGTCTATATATTCGGACAGTGGCTGAACGAACATCTTCAGAAAAATGGGGCTCGAACCTTGGAGGAGCCAGAATGGGAAGGAAAATCTAAAGGGCGCTCTGCAGACAGCGTAATCAACACGTCTTTAGTTCATTTATTTAGGTATGCAAAACTTCAGGCAAAATCTGCGATTATAGATACTGAGTTTTCAACACCTGATGATTTTATCTACCTCATCACACTGATGTCGTTCGGAAGCATGAGTAAAACGGCCTTGATTAAAATGAACGTTCATGAAAAGTCTGCCGGCATACAAATAGTAAATAGATTAATCAAAAGCGGGTTAGTCGAACAAACAGGACACAGCGGCGATAAGAGAAACAAAATTATCCATATCACGCCCAAGGGAACTGAGTTGCTAAATCAGAATATGCAAAATATCCGGATCGCTACAAGAAACGTTACCGAACCACTAACCTACCAGGAAAAAATGGATCTCATCCGTCTGCTCTCTAAGCTCGAAGACTTCCACGAATCAAAAGCTCTCGTGTAGAGACTCAGGCTAAACCGCCTTTATATAAAAGCGTATTCAACGCCACGTACACCCGTAATTAGTCCGACTTTATACCTGTTAAGTCGGACTCATCACGCCTGTATGACGATATATTATGGGCTGCATATAAATACGATTTTTATCGGTTGCTAACAGACGGCCCTTCATAATATGGTCTATAGCCATGTGAAAAGCATCCGGTTTACTTAAATCCAGGCACTGTGCAGTTTTAAATAATTGAAAACAAACGCCCCCAAAAAACTATTCTATCTCTAAATCTAAAAAACACTACCTATGTTTTACCATGTTCAAAACCTAATCAATCCCATAGTGGATGATCAACCGGATCCATCGGCGGCTAATGCTCTACAAGAGGGGCTCGGTGGACAGTTTGGAGAGATGCGTACGATGATGCAGTTTCTCTTTCAAAGTTTCAATTTCCGTGGTGACGGAATTCCCTATCTCGACCTGATACAAGGTATAGGTATTGAGGAGATCAGCCACGTAGAATTGATCACGAAAACCATATCCAGGCTATTGGATGGCGCGCCGGAATATCACGGAGACAAGTTTGAGACTCCCGGAAAGGGCGGAAAAGCTACTTTGGAAGTGGGCAAAGAAGCCCAGAACCCGCACCACTTCATCATGGGAGCCCAGGGAGCACTTCCCGTAGACGCGGCGGGAAATCCGTGGAGCGGATCATACGTTCACAATCACGGCAACCTGGTACTGGATCTTATGGACAACCTGGTGCTTGAAGCTACAGGCCGGCTCCAGAAATGCCGTATCTATCAGATGTCGGACAACAAAACTTTACGTGCAACGGTCTCATTCCTGATAGCGCGTGATGAAGCGCATCAGATGGCCTTTGCCAAGGCCCTGGAAACGCTGGGCGTTGACTGGAACAAAGCCCTGCCTGTGCCTAAGTTTGACGCTTCCAAGTTCCCTGAAGTGAAGAAGCTGATGGATGCAGGTATCCATCGTGAACAGTATCACTTCCGTTTGGATAGTTCTCAGATGGAGAAGATCTTCAGCGGAAAATCTCCGATTGATGATGGCACTGAGCTGGTCACTTTAAAAGAGCCGAGAGAATCCTACCCTAACCCGATCGCTCCCGAGCGTCCGGAAGAGTTCGCTCCGGGATTAGACCCAGAAATGCAGGCGATGGCTGATGCTCTTAGCGAGTTCAAGGAAAAAACGCTGAAGGACATGACGAGGAAAGCAGGCTCGGATCCTTCAAAACGAAAAGAGTAAATCTCGATAATACAAGTATCAAAAGCATCGCCGGGTTAAACCAGCGATGCTTTTGATTTTTCTAACCATTAGAAACTCGACAACTTCAGCCCCAGACTGAACCACCTGGAAGGGAGTGGAATGGCACCCACCTCAAAATAGGTGGTATCGAAGATATTCTGAGCATCCAGATAAACCGTAAGCTTATTTATCGATTGACTTACTCTCAGGTCGTTTATAAAATAGGACGGACCGGATATTCTCTCGTTGAAACGAGTCGCGAATAACAGAGAGAAGTTTGCATATTTTATATCGACAGCATTTGTTATTTGATGCTTCAATGAGGATAACAAATACTTCGAATTTAGATCCGGATTACCGTTTTTAAAATCAGAGTCGAGGAACGAATAACCTAAACTGAAGTTCAGCCTGGCCTTCGCAGAGAGACCCCGGGCATAAACCGAGCGAATGTTAAACCCCTTTGTCACCAGCTCTCCCAGGTTATTACTCTGCCATGGATCGGTGGCGACCGCCCTCGTCCAATCTATAAAGTTGCTGATCTTCCTGTGAAAATAGTAGGAGTTGACCGACAAATTTCCCTTGGTAAGCTTAAATCCGAGCTCTCCCTGAAAGGCGCGTTCGGGATCAAGATCAGGATTGCCGATGTTACCCGGTCGTTGGTTCAGGAAGAGGTCGGTAAATGAAGGTATACGCTGACTTGTTCCAATGTTGCCGACAAGCTTAAAGGCTGTTGAAACCTCATAACTGGCATCCACTCCGGGATAGATCTGCCACTTGTAATCCGAGTTATAATTAAGGTATGTCCCGACATTGACATTCAGCTTTTCTAACAGGTAAGTTCTGTACTGCGCGAAAACTCCGAAGTTCTCCCGGCGATGATCACCGATGTTGGACGAACTGATATCCTCACTCCGGGCTTCTGCTCCAAAGCCAATTTCTCCCCTGTTAGTTTTATAAGAGGAATTCACCTCTGCGGCTATAGAACTGGTGTAATGCTGACTCCTGCCGGTATTCAGGTTAGATGAACCGAAGTAACGGTAATCATCGTAATTATACCTGTAACTTAATCTGGGCATTAATGTCCACTTATCCGATAATTGATGTTTAGACTGAACGGAAGCCAAGGTAGTCTGCACGACTTCGAAGGAGTTCCTGTCTCCTGGTGAGGCGTAAAACCCATTTGCGCCGAAGCCATTGTCGATGTATCCAAATGATGCGGTAATTTCATTTGATTCTCCTAACTGGAAGTCACCCAGATAAAGCAGCTTGTTATTTTCAAATCCGGTATTGTACCGGTACCCGTTGCTTTTGTCATGTGAGCCGAAGAGTGAATGCTGATGCTTTTCTTTAGTCAACAAACCCCCGACCTGAATACCCCGTCCATAGAAGCTGTTACCGCTTGCCTCCGAATCTTTTTCGAAGTTTGTACCGGCATAAGTATCGACTAAAATTCCCGACCCGGTTGGTTTTTTCGTGATGATGTTGATCGCTCCGGTCAGACTATTCACCCCGTAAATGCGCGCGGCAGGTCCGCGGATTATTTCAATTCTTTCAATAGCTTCAACCGGAATGGGCAGGTTGAACATGTTATGAGCGGTTTGCATATCAATTACCTTCGTCCCATTTAAAAGAACTACCGTTTGCTCAAAGCTTCCACCATCGATGCTGATGTCGGCCTGACTCCCAAAAGGCCCCCTCTGCCTCAGGTCGACTCCATTGGCATATTGTAATATTTCCTGTATGCTCCTTGCGGGCAGTTTAGCGATAGTTGCCTGATCAATCACATATACGTTCCTGTTTTGTTTTGAGATGGGCGTGCTGAACCTGTTTTCATTGATCACCACTTCGTCAATGGAGATGACGGTATCCCGCTTGCTCTGGGCGTATAAATCACCGCAAATAAGTACGAATAAAGCCAGGTAAATTTTTTCCATATCTTTTGATTTTGGGCAAAAGTAGTACCTTGCCGTACCATTGAGGTGTACCAGTTTCAAGAAAATGAGTAGTCCGGTTTCCATTCCCTTTCAAAGTTACATTCGGCTAAATGCAGATGATAAGACCCCGATCTACCTCCAGATAGTCTTTGAATTTATCAAAGCCATACAAACTGGTTTGCTTCCCGAAGGCACCAGACTCCCCGGTACCCGTTTATTATGTAAACTGCTGTCTGTTAACCGCAATACGCTTATCAAAGCATTCACAGATCTGGAATTACAGGGCTTCATCGAAACGCTGCCCAATAAAGGGACCTTTATATTATCCGATCAGAAACAGAAACCAAAAACCAGGAGGACGGCGCCGACGGAACAATCTTCAGAAACCAGGACAAGCATCACTTTCAGGCAATCCTCTGTACTGGAGAACCCTATCGAGGTCAGCAGCTTAGCCTATCAATTCAACGATGGCTGGCCCGATTTGAGACTTGTACATACGGATGTGCTGGCCAGGCTCTACGTATCAAAACTAAAAAGACAGAAAAACACCGGAGCCTGGCAGCGGATGCAAACACAATCGCACAAGGACTTCAAGAGGCACTTTTCCAATTTCTTAAATCTGACCCGCGGTTTACGCATATCTACATCAAACCTACTTACTACCAGCAGTCATGAGATTAGCTTGTACCTGGTGATTAAATTACTTATCTCAGCGGGCGATAAAGTGGTGGTGGCCTCGCCGGGATACTATCTGTCCAATATGACCTTATCAGATAGTGCTGCACAGATTATTACGATCCCGACTGATCATGAGGGAATAAATACCGATCACCTCCGACGAGTCTGCGAGGAACAAAAAATCAGGGTATTGTATTTAACATCCAATTACCATTATCCTACTACCGTTTCGCTCAGCGCTAAGAGAAGGATGGAAGTTCTTGAGTTAGCCGAACGATATGACTTTGTGATTGTCGAAGACGACTATGATTTCGATTTCCACTACGATAACAATCCCATTTTGCCTTTAGCTGCCTTTGACACCCATAAGAGAGTCGTTTATCTGGGGTCCTTTGCCAGGTCTTTGCCATCAGGTTTTGGTTATGGTTTCGTCACTGCACCCGACGGTTTCATTAAGGAGCTGGAAAAACATCAAAATATTCTGGAGCCTGGAGTAGATATCATCAAAGAACAGGTGCTTACCGAGTGGATACAGGAGGGCGAAGTTCACCGCCTGTCGAAAAAGAACAGAAAGATATATAAAGAGCGCAGAGATCACTTCGTCTCGTTGTTAAAAGAAAATCTTGGACAACGAATTAAGTTCGAAGTACCCTCCCGTGGCCTGGCTATCTGGGTAGAATGGCTTGATAAGTTCAGTTTGGTGAGGTTACAGAAAGAATGTGCAGCAAGGGGTTTGTTCCTCCCCAACACCATCTTATACCAAACCAGAGCCCTTACCGCTACACGTCTGGGATTTGGGCACCTGAACAAAGAAGAGATGGAAACTGCGGTAACGATTTTACGAACGTCTCTACAAGCTATTCGATGAAAGGCAATCGCTTCTTAGCTCGTTAGAGCCAGTTTGAAGCGGTGATCTGGAAGGGATGATGGGACTATTTACAACTTCAAAACGGAATACGGGTAATCTGTACAATAGGCGTTGACACCCAGATTCAGGATCCGGTCGATATCTGCCTTATCATTATTATTTCCGCAGATCAGCTTAAGACCTAATTTCTTGCATTTAGCTACCAGCGCGGCATCAATAAGCGCGGGTGCGGCTGCGTAATAGTCAGGTTGAAAAGTAAAACGGGCCAAATTTTCCTCAAGGGTCCCCTTGTTTACATTGATCATGGTCTGAACGTCAGGAAAATCACGGTTTACGATTTCGAGCGTCCTCTCGTCAAACGATTGAATGATTATACGATCCTCTATTCCCTTCGAAACAATAACCGCCATTAGAAGCTTCACGAACTCTTCGGGCGCCGGCTGTGCGATATTATCTCTGCTTTTGCTTGTCTTTGTTTCGATACTATACCATGGCTTTTTAAGACTGCGCGACTCCACATGTCTTTCTACCGAGTCGATCAAGTCTGCCAATCGCGGAATATATGTCTTAAGGTTTCGCTGATGAGGGAAATCCCTGTGCTGCTTTGAGCCTGCGTCATATTTCCGTATCTCCTCATAAGCCATTTCATAGAAAGGCATCCCCTTGCCGGGCGCAACCTCTTTTCCGGCGGGGTCTAAGGTAATGAGATAGTCGACCCAGGGATCGTGGGAAACAATCGCCTGCTTGTCTGAGCTAAAAGCGATATCCATTTCCAGTATATCTGCACCCTGATGCAATGCATTGATCATTGCCGGAATGGTATTCTCGGGCATCAAACCCCGAAAACCACGATGTGCATAAATGATGGTGTCTTGTTGAGCAAAAGTTGCCAGAGACACAAGCATACCCGAAAATAACAATATTAGACGCTTCATTCTTGATGTTTTAAACTTCGTAAAAGCTTCTTCAGAAATACTTCAAAAGACTGCTAACAGACCAAACTTATTAAAGATTAAGCAGGATAAAACGTCTTTACTGGTTGTGAAATATAATATAATATTGACTGAACATTAACTTAACATCCGGCTTCTTTCATTCTGAAACGCTTTATATCACATTCTCTCAAGCAAAAGCGTGAGGTATCTGTTGAATAGTCCTATACAACAAACACCTTAAAAAACATCATCGCAATATGTGGATATTCTGGGCGCTAGGGGCTGCTATAGCCGCGGCTTTAGTTATCGTGTTAACGAAAGCCGGTTTAAAAAACGTTGATTCGAGTCTGGCTTTCGCCATTCAGTCGGTATTTATCTTCTTGATATGCTGGGGTGTTATTCTGGTGCAAGGAAATTTCGGCGACTTGAAGCAAATTGATAATAAGGCATGGATTATGCTAATCGCGGCAGGGGTAGCCACTACACTTTCTACCCTGTTTTCTTTCAAGGCACTATCTATGGGTCCCGCGTCATACGTGGTGACGATCGAACGCCTGTCGCTCGTTTTTGCAATCATACTTTCGATCATTTTTCTGAAGGAAAAGGTGACTTGGCAGCTCCTGACAGGCGCCGCAATAATGGTTGCAGGGGCCGTGCTGGTAGCTTTGTCGGAATCTAAAGACTAAGATCGCCAAACAACAATCTATCCATGCACGTTAGCCTTCCTTTTCTGGAAGCTGTAAATCAGATAAAAGAGTGCCGGAAGGATAAAAATACTTCCTATCAGCAGAGCCCAGCCCAGAGTCTCGATAGACTTATCGTGACCTCTGTGTTCCAATAGCGAAAGATAGCCGCCGTTCTTCAGGATAACGATGTTGGGGAAGTGCCTGTAGGTAGTGGTGAAAAGAATCATGGTTACCTGAAATCCAGCCAGGATACGGATACCCTTACTTTCGCCTTTATAAAGCATATACCAAAGGAGGATAAGGGAAAGTGTCGCCGCAATGATCGCCAGGGTGCCATAGATATTTCCGAAGACCCAGTCCAAGAGCGGTATCTGCTCGTAAGTAGCGGCCAGGAACACCAGGGCTCCGCATACAACGGCGGCAATATTGAGTTTGAGGGCCTTGCTTACAAACATTCTCTTTTCCTCTTTGCTGTCAGTCTCGCCAATCAAATATATCGCTGCGAGGAAACCGCAGATGGTGACGGTGAACAAACCTACGGAGACAGAGAACCAGTCGAGCCAGCTATAGATGTAAGCTGAAAGGAAGTCGGTCGCCTCAGGGTCTATTCTCCCCGATACGGCGCTTCCGGCAATAATACCCAGGAAAAGCGGAGTTATGAAGCTCGAATAAGCGAAGATGCGGTTATAGACATGCTGCATATCGTCGACCACCGCATCATAATGGCGAAAAGTGAAGGCCGTTCCGCGGGCGATGATTCCCAGCAACATGACGGTCAATGGGATATGCATATTAACAGACATGGTAGAGTAGATCTCAGGAAAGCCGACGAAAAGAATTACAATGGCTATGATCAGCCACATATGATTGGCTTCCCATACCGGACCGATGGCTCTGTAAAGCGTTATGCGGGTGCGTTCTTTATTGCTTTTTGACGTAAACAGTTCAATAATGCCAGCGCCATAATCTGCGCCACCCAATAAAAGGTACAACCAAATTGCTGCCCAAAGAAAGGCTATTACGACGTATATCATGGCTGATTATCATAAAGTTTGTCGACCATCTTAATCTGGCGATACAGCATAAAGATGACAATAATGGAGAGGGACACGTATATCGCCGTGTACATATAAAACGAATAGATGATGCCTGGCATTGGCGTCACAGCGTCGGCTGTTCTCATTACGCCGTGGATGATCCAGGGTTGACGACCTACCTCTGTGACCGTCCAGCCAGCTTCTACAGCAATATAACCCATAGGCGTTGCCGCAACAAAGAGCTTCAGCAACCACCTGCTCGTAAGCCATTCCGGTTTCTTCCACAGGGCGACGAAATAAATAATGGAGATCAGGAGCATGATCATCCCCAGTCCCACCATAATCTGGAAAGCATAATGAGTAACCGCTATAGGTGGCTGTTCATCTTCGGGGATCTGGTCCAGGCCCGTCACAGGTGTCTTGAAATCACCATGAGCGAGGAAGCTCAGCATCCCGGGAAGCTTGATGGCATATTTTACTTCTTTCTTTTCTTCATCCACTATGCCACCCAATATCAGCGGTGCAGCTTCTTCTGTGTGGAAATGAGCTTCCATTGCGGCCAGCTTAGCAGGTTGGCGCTGTGCGACATCTTTGGCAGATATATCTCCACTGAGGGGTTGTAAAACGGCCGCAACCGTGGCAAAAATGGCTGCAATCTTAAAAGCCTTGTTGTGAAAGCGTATATTCTTTCCTTTAAGAATCATTAGTGCATGCAGGCCGGCCACTGCGAATCCGGTGGCGACAAAGGCGGCGATGCACATATGGAGCGCCTGCGAGAACCATGCATCGTTGAACATGGCTGCAACAGGGTCAATGTTGATATATTCTCCGTTTACATAGTCAAAACCTGCGGGACTGTTCATCCAGGCATTCGCTGCAACGACAAGAATGCCAGATGCAAGTCCACTGACCCCTACAATCACCCCGGTGAACCAGTGAAACCAGGGATTAAAGCGGTCCCAGCCGTAAAGGAAGAAACCCAGGGCAATGGCTTCGATAAAGAAGGCAGTACCTTCAAGGGAGAAGGGCATACCAAAAATTGGCCCTGCGTGCTTCATAAACTCCGGCCACAGGAGTCCCAGCTCAAACGATAATACGGTGCCCGATACGGCGCCGGTGGCGAAAAGTATCGCTACGCCTTTGCTCCAGGCTTTCGTAAGATTTTTGTAGATCTCATCTTTTGTGCGCAGCCAATAAAAGTGAGATACCGCCATAAAAAAAGGCATTACCATACCGATACAGGCGAAGATGATATGAAATCCGAGCGATAGCGCCATCTGAGACCGGGCGGCCATAAAGTCATCCATAATTGCAAGAAATATGCGGCCAAATTACCAAATTAATACTATAAAGAAACGCATTCTGGCGTTTATGTTACCTTAAAACGCAGTTGCTTTAGAACTCCCTGAGAGAAAGGAATTATTGAATACGGCGTTGAGCCGGGAGAGTGTCGTGCGTATATGCGTATATTTTTATAATTTTGTATCCATTAAGGTTTCAGCACGCTTTTTCAGCATGAAAGCCCTAATTTCAGACATAAATATTACTATATTTCAAAAATGCAGGCACAGATCACCCAATATACTTCCGAAATACTCGCTTTCGAACCTAAGTCGGCTGAAGAACTTGAAGCATTCAGAATAAAATTTCTGGGCACTAAAGGTATCATCAAGGACTTGTTTGACCAGTTTAAAGCTGTTTCTCCCGAGGAAAAGCGTTTACTTGGTAAAGTCTTGAATGAATTCAAGAAAGTTGCTGAAGAAAGACATCAGCAGTTTAAGGATGAGTTGGAAGCTGGTTCGGGCGCAGATGAGGCCATTGCAGACCTTACTCTGCCGGGAGAGGGCTACGAAAATGGTTCCCGTCATCCGCTGAACCTCGTACGTTCGGAGATCATCGAGATTTTCAAGAAGCTTGGCTTTACGGTGGCTGAAGGTCCGGAGATTGAAGATGACTGGCATAACTTCTCTGCATTGAACTTTCCTCAGGAGCACCCTGCGCGGGATATGCAGGATACGTTCTTTATTAACAAGGATGCGGTGAACGGTGATATTGCTCTTCGTACGCATACTTCATCCGTACAGGTTCGTATGATGGAAAACGGTCAGCCGCCTTTCCGTTCGATTATGCCGGGGCGGGTTTACCGTAACGAAGCGATCTCCGCGCGTGCACATTGCTTCTTCCATCAGGTAGAGGGATTGTATATCGATGAGAATGTTTCTTTCGCCGACTTGAAACAGACCTTGTTTTATTTTGTTCAGGAGATGTTTGGAGAAGGAACGAAGGTTCGTTTCCGCCCTTCGTATTTCCCATTTACGGAGCCTTCTGCAGAAATGGATATCTCATGCACCATTTGTGCAGGAAAAGGATGTCCTCTTTGCAAGGGTAGCGGCTGGGTAGAGATCCTGGGTTGCGGCATGGTGGATCCTAACGTTTTGGAAAACTGCGGAATTGACAGCAAAAAATATACAGGTTACGCCTTCGGTATGGGTATTGAAAGAATTACGAACCTTAAATATCAAATAAAGGACTTGCGCCTGTTCTCTGAAAATGATGTTCGCTTTTTGAAGCAGTTCCAAAGCGAAATCGTATAATGATGGGAAGGGTACTTTTGTTAGGAATATGGCTACTTCTTGCTTCCTGTGGCAAGGATCCTTCAGGAGTACCTGACGTTCCGGTTAACTTCCGGGCATCTTTGGGCAACCCGGCATATTCAGGATTGAACTATGCGGGTAATCATGTAGAAGTTTCGGGGTATGGGGTCGCCGGATTGATCTTATACCGCTCGGCATTTGGCGGACTGATGGCTTACGATCGTTGCAGCACCGTCAATCCGGAGAAAAAATGTGCTATCAATGTGGATGATACAGGAATAACAGCTACTGATCCGTGCAGTGGTGGCATCTTCTCGCTGGAAGACGGCATTCCACAAAAGGACCCAGCGAAAAAGCCGCTTAAGACGTATTATGTTAGTGAAAACAATGGAATAATCTCCGTAAGCAATTAATGGAAATGGAAGTTGACAAAGTAAAGGAGAATATAATTGAAGCCTCACATGAGTTGTTCCGCAGATACGGCTACCATAAGACGAGTGTAAACGAAATTGCTAAGAAGGCGAAGATTGCCAAAGCCACCATATACAAGTATTTTGACAGCAAAGAGGTTTTGCTTCACTACATCCTCATGGACGAACTGAAGCAGAGCGTTGACGAAATGATCGACTCGGAATACAATGTTAACGATATTGAGGCCTATCTTTCCAAACTTATCTTTAAAACCTGCAGACTTACCTACACCATTTGCAATGAATTTATTGGCTGGGACTTCATCAGAGAGTCGGCTAATTCACAAGGATTTCTTAAGCTTTTATCCGATGACCTGGAGAAGCTGTTGATCAGATCTTTTCAGGAAACAATGCCGGTTAAAAAGAACGAAAGCCATGCTGCGGGAATCCGCTTCCTTATTAAAGCGAGCAAAAGCATTGTATTTTCTTATGCGTTTACGTCGGTCAGCGACGCTGATGTACGTAAAAACTTTGTGAATTTCCAGAAAGAGATTCTCCCCTACCTCGTAAAAGCGGCGATTAGATAAACATCTAAGTATCAAATTACGTTATACTAAATACCAGATCGGTATTCGTTTGCGTTTTCATGTTACAGATATAAGGAGGGTTGTCATGAGTAAAGAGATTACAGATTTTTCAAACAGCATTGACGAGCAGTTCGATTTCAGAGAGCCATTTAAAAGCTTTGCGGGATTGCTGTTAAGGTTATTTTTCTGACATCAGGTGTCGAAGTGATTCGTTTCCATAGGGATTATTGTGCCCTTGTCCTTCTATTTATCCTTTAAAAATTCCCCACTCCAAAAATTACTTTAATTTTGCGCTTCACCGGGTCGTCGGTCTGACAATCTGCGGTGTGTATATTATATAATTTTACATGAGAAGAAAGCCTGCTGAGAAGAAGCGCATAGAAAATGTCCTGGTTACCGATATAGCCGAAGAAGGAAAAGGTCTCGGAAAAGCCGAAGAACTGGTCATCTTTATTGAAAAAGCTATACCCGGCGACGTGGTCGACATTGAGCTCTTCCGGAAGAAGAAGAACTTTGGAGAAGCAAAGGTGACACGGATAGTAAGTCCTTCAGAATACCGCACTCAGCCATTCTGCGAACATTTTGGTGTTTGCGGGGGCTGCAAGTGGCAGCACATGACCTATGATGCTCAGCTGAAGTTCAAACAGAAATCGGTAAATGACGCACTTGAACGCCTGGCTAAGATCGATACCACACCGACTGAAACTATATTGCCTTCATTTGAAACGCGCTATTACCGCAATAAGCTAGAATATACATTCTCTGACAAGCGCTGGCTGACCGACGAGGATGTTGCCAGCGATGAAGAGCATAACATGAATGCCCTTGGGTTCCACGTGCCACTTCGGTTCGACAAGATTCTGAATATCGAGACTTGCTATCTTCAGGGCAGTCCTTCCAATGAGATCAGGAACAGCATCCGCAAGTTTGCGCTCGACAATGCCATATCGTTCTACAACCTGCGTAATCATGAAGGAGCCTTGAGAAATCTGATCATCCGTACATCCACTACCGGTGAGATCATGGTGATCGTGGTATTTGCTTATGCAGATCAGGACGAGATACAGAAGATGATGGAGCATGTGCAGGCAACATTCCCGCAACTGACGTCTCTTCTTTATATCATCAATCATAAGAAAAATGACACGATTTTCGACCAGGACATTCATGTGTTTGCGGGTCGGGATTACATCTTTGAAGAAATGGAAGGGCTGACCTTTAAGATCGGTCCGAAGAGTTTCTATCAAACGAACTCTCTCCAGGCTTATGAGCTTTACGCCTTAACAAGGCAGTTTGCAGGATTTAAAGGTGATGAACTGGTTTATGACCTTTACACCGGCGCGGGCACGATTGCTAACTTTGTAGCGAGACACGTAAAAGAGGTTATCGGCATTGAATACGTACCGACAGCAATTGAGGATGCCAAAGTAAATTCTTCCTTAAACGGCATTACCAACACCAAATTCTATGCCGGAGACATGAAGGATGTATTAACCCCGCAGTTTGCCGAACAACATGGTAACCCTGACGTTATTATAACCGATCCACCGAGAGCGGGAATGCATGCTGATGTGGTACAGCGTTTACTGGAGATGGAGGCACCGAAGATTGTTTATGTGAGCTGTAATGCTGCGACGCAGGCAAGGGACATCGCGCTGTTAAAGGAGAAATACGACACCACACGCATCAGGCCGGTAGATATGTTCCCGCATACGCAACACGTGGAGAACGTGGTGTTACTGGAATTACGTAAGGCTGTTGATGCGGTAAATTAAGATCGGATAAATATGGAATTAAAAGATTTGATCAACCAGTCGGACTCTGAAGGAGGCAATAATCCGGAAAAGGAAAGCCCTTTAAAGAGCCTGGAGAAAGACCTTAAGTTTTATAGTGAGTCTATCAGAGAGGTTTCTATGGAGATTATTAACGAGGGACTTTCCGAATACCCCATTTTTGCGGCCCATCAGCATGAGCTGAACCTGGGCGAACTGATATTGGACAGGACTGATCTTGGCACAAGCTGGTCCATTCAGGCTTCCACCCTGGATGAATTCATTCAAAAGGGAATTATTCACCGGGAAAAAAAAGACCGCTTTATCAAGACCTATAAGAATCCTGAAGATTTTATCTGCCTGTTCGTAGTTGTTCCGGAAGGAGCTAATTTTGTATTCTACCCTTATCATTAATCTGTATAAATCATGACGAACGAAGTAATCATTCTGAACCAAAAACAAATCGAACAGAAGATCACCCGGATTGCTTACCAGCTATGGGAAGACAACCTGGACGAAAAAGAACTGGTTATTGCCGGCATCGTTGATTATGGGTATATCCTTGCAGAACGAATCAAAAATAAGCTGGAGGAGATCAGCGGTATAAAAATTACTTTGATGAAGATCATCATGGATAAGAGCAGCACATTCTTACAGGCACAGACTGGTTTGCCTGTGGAGGAGTGCGCAGACAAGGTTGTGATCCTGGTAGACGACGTGGTTAACCGCGGTAGAACGATGGCGTATGGCATCGGTATATTCCTGGATATTCCGGTGAAGAAACTGCGTACCGTTGCTTTGGTTGACAGAAGCCACAGAGTGTTTCCGGTTTCGCCGGACTATACCGGTTTGGAGCTATCAACCGTTATTAAGGAACATGTTGACGTGGTAATTTCTAATCAGCCGGATACCGAAGATGTAGTTTATTTGCGTTGATCGGAGATTGTCGTCCAGAGTTTATCTGCGGTCAGACCTAAGCCTGAGGCTATGATTTGTGCCTTGCCGTAAAAGGGCTCTCGTTCATCAAGCTTCCCGGCAATAAAACTGATTAGTGCTTCTCCCTTATGATCTTTCAGTACCGGCCTCACCTCTTCCGCCTTTTCAAGGCGGCTGGCAAGAGCCGCAGGAGGCAGAGAAATATAAACGGTCAGCCCTTCTTTGTTCATCCATTCCATATTATCAAAATAGCAGGGGGCACCTCCGCCTGTGGCGATGATAGAATTTTCGGGAAACTTCGTTGACTGCAGTACATCGCGTTCCAATTCGCGGAATGCCGCTTCTCCATGCCTGGCGAAGTATTCGGGGATAGTTTTCCCGGCCGCTTGCTCGATAACTTTGTCGAGATCTATAAATGTAAACCCGGTTTTAGATGCTAACTTTTTGCCAAGGGTTGTTTTACCGCAGCCCATGAATCCTATTAGAAATATTGCCATTCTGCTGTTACTTAAGCTGCCTTAGATACCGTGATTCAAGCTCGTTATATGTCGGGAGCGTGTGGAAGTGCCACTTGTTAATGACTACGCCATTTTTAAGAAGAAGCAGTCCGGGATTAGAACGCACTATACTCTTAAGCGGCACTGCATCGGCATTGAAGACCTCCATCATCAGCTTATGTTTCTTACTATATAATTCTGCGGCCTCCGAAGTAGTGGAGGTTAGCAATACGGTGCGGACGTTGTAATTTTCGGCAGCATTGATGGCTATTGCGTTAATATCGCCCATACCCTTTTCATCGGCTTTGTTCAGATTATAGGCTACTACGACCAGGTTGTAATAGGGATTTTCAATAATTTCGGAGGTATAGTCGGTACCCTGACTGTCGGCAATGATCAGATCACGAATCTTGGGTTCATAGCCTTTTTTCAGAAGCTGATTCTGAGGTTCGCCTACAATTTGCCAATTCGCATCTTTCCAGATCTCCGTTTTGAGGTATTCCTTATCGGTCATCTTCTGTGTTTCGCCGCTTTTCTTGTGCTTCAGCGAATAGGTGATAACATACTCGTCTTTGGGGGCACCTGGTGGAATGCGCATGTTTTCAGGAAGATTAGCACCCACATGGTACGGGAGGAAGTCGACAAATGGAAGGTAATTATAGGTATAGATTCCTACACCGAAAGAAAAAACAACCGCAATAGCCATAAGCGCATTCATGAGTCCTTTGGAGGAAAAGAGTGGCTGTATGTATTTTCGTTTTATAAAGATGAATGCAATGAGTGCTAAAAGGACGAGATCCTTCAGAAAAGACTGCCATGGTGTAAGGGGAATGGCGTCTCCGAAGCATCCGCAGGATTTAACAACGTCAAAAGCGGCGGACCAGAATGTAAGGAAGGTAAAGAAGACAATCAGCAATAGCAATCCCCAACTCACCTTTTGAGCTTTGTAGCCCAATAGCAATGCAATACCAAGAATAATTTCCAGTGCGCAGACCGTGATGGATATGGCGGCAGCATAGTCGTTCAGGAAGGTAGTATGAAAGACCTCGAAATATTCCTGTAATTTGTACCCAAAACCCAGGGGGTCGTTGGCCTTAACCAGACCCGAAAAAATAAACAGTAAGCCTACAAACAGGCGGCAAAACCACAACAGATATTGCGGACGGGAATTTAGTTTCGTTGAGGCGTTCATCATACTTCCTTTATTTATTCATCACTACTGCTTTCGGTACCCATTCTGATGAGGGCAAAAACAGCGTAGTTCAGCATATCCTGGTAATTGGCTTTCACTCCTTCGGAGGCGAGCGTTTGTCCCTCATTATCCTCAATCTGCTTTACGCGCAGGATTTTCATCAGGATCAGATCGGTCAGAGAGCTGATACGCATGTCTCTCCAGGCCTCTCCATAGTCATGGTTCTTCGCGAACATCAGATTTTTGGTTTCATTTACCAAGCGGCTGTACTTCTCTTGCACCTCAGTTACTTCAAGTTCCATGGACGCGTCGTCGCTCAGCTCCAGCTGCATCATAGCGATCACACAGTAGTTGATGATACCGACGTATTCTGAATGGATGCTCTCTCCTACTTTGGAGACTTTCTTTTCCTCGAGCGTGCGGATTCGCTGTGCTTTGATGAAAATCTGGTCTGTTAGTGAGCTGACGCGTAATATTCGCCACGCCGTACCATAGTCTTTTGTTTTTTTCAGAAATAGGTTACTGCAATATTGGATGACTGAATCGTACTCAAGGGAGGTATTGTGTGCCAAAATATTTGTTTATTTGATTAAAAGGTGAATTAACCTGTATTTTGTATTCTTAATAATGAACGATAAAAGTACGTCTTTTCAGCAAAAGAAAACCATTAATGCCGGTGGGAGTCTCATAGATTTTACAATACCGCGTGTTATGGGGATTCTTAATATCACACCGGATTCTTTTTACCAGGGAAGCAGGACGCCGGCAACGGATGAGGCGCTGAGGCGTGCTGAAAAGCTTTTGTCGGAAGGCGCTACGATGCTGGACATTGGAGCGTACTCTACCCGGCCGGGGGCAACCGAAGTTTCGGAAGCGGAAGAGGTGGAGCGCATTGTGCCCGTCATTCAGGCTCTAACCAGGAAATTCCCTCAAGCTATCCTGTCTGTAGATACTTTCAGGGCCTCGGTAGCGAAGGCTTCTATCGACGCGGGTGCTCACATGATCAATGATATTTCTGGAGGAGACCTGGATCCGCTGATGTTTGAAACCGTAGCACGACTGAAGGTTCCCTATATTTTGATGCATATGCGAGGCACCCCCCAAACGATGACCGGCCTAACCGGGTACCAGGATATTTTTGCGGAGGTTTTGTCGTACTTTTCTGAGCGGATAGCCCGTTTAAAGGCCCTGCATGTACACGATATCATTCTGGATCCGGGTTTTGGATTTGCCAAGGATGCCGAAGAAAACTTCTTATTATTGAATCAGATGGAGAAATTCTCGATATGCGGACTTCCGGTACTGGCGGGATTATCGCGTAAGAGAACGATCTGGAAGACTCTGGGTATTACCAGCGAGGAAGCGCTGAACGGCACGACGGTGCTGAATACGGTGGCTTTGCTAAAGAACGCCGCTATTCTGCGGGTGCATGACGTGAAGGAAGCAATGGAGGCGGTAAAGCTTGTGCAGTGCCTGCGAGGGCAGAAATTTTGATTTATCTAAAGCTATTTATTATCTTCGGACGATACACAACACACCCTAAAACACCCTGTTCCGGGCGCCTAAAGTTTACATAGATGGACCGTTTTGATCTCAGTTTTCTTCAATTGCGCTTTCTTGATATCATCGATATCATCCTGGTGGCCGTTATCATTTATTATGTGTATAACCTCATCCGCGGCACTATTGCGGTAAACATTGTACTCGGTCTGATCATTATTTATTTGGTTTATATCGTCACTGAACAGTTGAAGATGCAACTGCTGAGCCATATTTTGGGAGGCTTTGTCAGCGTCGGTTTCCTGGCACTGATCATTGTCTTTCAGCAGGAGATCAGACGGTTTCTACTATTAATCGGAAAAAACGCTGCGCTGCATAGGAATAAGCTCTGGAAGACTTTCCTCCCGGGAAATAAGGAGCAGGAGAACATTAATGAGCCAGCTATCAAGCATATCATTGATGCCTGCAAAACGATGCAACATAGCCGTACCGGCGCGCTGATTGTCTTCGCGAAGTTCTTCGACGACCAATATTACCAGAATACGGGCGAGCCCATAGATGCATATATTTCTAAACGTCTTATCGAAACGATATTTAAGAAGAACAGTCCGCTTCACGACGGCGCCATGGTCATTTCGGAAGGCAAGATCAAATGTGCGAGTTGTATTCTGCCGGTAAGCGATAACATCAAGCTTCCTGCCCAGTTTGGATTGCGGCATAGAGCCGGAATTGGGATAACGGAGATGAGCGATGCGGTGGCGATAATTGTTTCGGAAGAGACGGGGCAGCTGGCTTATGCGAAGCAGGGCCGGGTTCGTATGGATGTGAACTACAACGATCTGGAAGAGATGCTGACAAGGGATATCTAGATTCAAAATACAGGATCCGGAGGTACCGGACCCTGATTATGATGTTTAGTAGTATTCAGTACTTTATCAGCAACAGAGGCTAGGCAACGCTTTTCTTTGCTGTACTGTTCTTGTTTGTATGGCAGTACTGGTTTCTTAGCAATATTGCTCGAATGCGCTAACCAGATTGTCGGCGATCATTTGAGCCGGACGGCCTTCTATTTGATGACGCTCAATCATATGTACTAACTTTCCGTCTTTAAAAAGTGCCATTGCTGGTGATGACGGAGGGTAAGGCGCCATATAAGATCTGGCTTTATCCACCGCTTCTTTCTCCACACCTGCAAAAACAGTAATTAATTTAGCGGGGTGCTTCTCATTTCCGGCAGCCATCTTCGCTGCAGGGCGTGCATTAGCAGCAGCACATCCGCACACGGAGTTAACTACAACAAACACAGTACCTTCAGACTCGATTGCCGCACTTACTTCTTCAGCAGACTTCAAATCCTGAAATCCGGCTCCTACAAGATCTTCCCTCATTGGGGCAGTTAAATATTCTGGATACATAATTTTTATTTACAGTTTAAGAATACAAAAATAAGGGTTCCTGAGAAAAGCGAATCAAATCTTTGTCACATTTAGGGATAAAGATTTGATTCGGATATTTCAAGCAGGTATTCAGACCAGCTGAATGTACTTATAGTTTAGCTTTTGCCAGGGAAGTCACTTTATCAGGCCGGCGTATGGCATAATGGGCAGCGTGCTGGGCGATATTTGCCTGTTCCCTTGTAATCGTTTCAGGGATGTAGGTATTACCGACAGGGCTCTTTCCGGTTAGTGCTTCCAACCAGGTGCATGCGGCGGTGTACCGTCCGTAAGTTAGCTGCAGATGATAGCCGTCTCTTGTCAGACTATCACCGATGACACTGGTTCTCGCGTTCTGGATGGCCGTACCTGCGGGAATGAGGATCTTGAGCCTCTGAACCTTTTCCGTCACTTCATTCGTCGCTTTTACTATTGCCTTGAACATCTGGTCCTGATCGTTCTGATAATTTGCAAAACCTTTGTGGGGAGAATTCTTAGCATAAGCCCAGGTGCGGTGAAATATGTATTTCACTTTGGGATTGAGGGCATGTGCAGCGACATAGTCCATCAGGTTAGGCAGATGTGGAAAATAGGATTGTGCCAGACCTGAGTAAGGGCTTGCTTGCTGGAAGCTGATATAATCCCAGGGCTCATCTTTGATACCGTAGGATAGGGTTTGTCCGGGCGTTACTGTCTTTTTGCCGCCTACTATTTTTCTGTATGAATAATTTGCTGCGTTGGAAGCAGCGTTCGCACTGTGGGTCTCCAGCGAGCAACCACCGATGTAGAGGTTGCCAATCACGAGGCTGTCGCCGGCCGCCTTAGCAAGGTCATAGAGATAGTTCTCCACTGCATCTTCGGAGAAGCTGTTTCCTATGGTCAATATCCTGATTACGTCCCTGGCGTCAGCGCCCAGGCCGCAGAAAATGAACAGAATGATTAGCAGGAGATACTTGTTGAGGTATTTTTTCACAATCGAATGATTTAGGCGAAAGATAAGGAAAAGTAAGAAATGAATGGCGAATTGTAAAAGCGGAGTTGGTGCGGGCGGGAAATGTCAGGCCAAAATCCTTAATTACAGGAGTTCCCGGCGTCTTTGATATTGGCTAAACTATTGCGTAATTTTGTGGCAAACAATAACATTATAATCTATGTCATCAGTAGAGACAACTTACGTTCCTTACAAAGTTAAGGACATTACCCTGGCAGACTGGGGTCGCAAAGAAATCGGTTTAGCAGAGTCTGAAATGCCTGGACTAATGGCTCTTCGCGCTGAATTCGGCCCTTCTAAGCCATTGAAAGGCGCCCGTATCGCGGGATGTCTTCATATGACGATTCAGACTGCCGTATTGATTGAAACATTGGTTGAACTGGGTGCTGACGTTACCTGGTCTTCTTGCAATATCTTCTCCACTCAGGATCATGCTGCTGCTGCAATCGCTGCTGCAGGCATTTCTGTTTATGCATGGAAAGGACTTACTGAGGAAGAATTTAACTGGTGTATTGAGCAGACTCTTTATTTCGGCGAGGATCGCAAACCTTTGAACATGATCCTGGATGATGGTGGTGATTTAACCAATATGGTGTTTGATCAGTTCCCTGAACTGATCCCCGGTATTAAAGGTCTTTCTGAAGAAACTACAACAGGTGTTCACAGACTTTATGACCGCATGAAGAACGGAACGCTTCATTTGCCTGCTATTAACGTGAACGACTCGGTTACTAAATCGAAGTTTGATAATAAGTACGGCTGTCGCGAATCATTAGTTGACGCGATTCGTCGTGCTACTGACGTAATGATGGCTGGTAAAGTAGCTGTTGTTGCAGGCTATGGCGACGTTGGCAAGGGTTCTGCAGAATCGTTGCGCAGTTCTGGCGTTCGTGTTATTGTAACAGAGATCGACCCTATCTGTGCGCTTCAGGCGGCAATGGAAGGCTTTGAGGTGAAAAAATTGAGCACGGCTATCGCTGAGGCTGACATCGTTGTTACTTGTACCGGTAACTGCAATATCGTTCGCGGCGAGCATTTCAAAGCGCTGAAAGATAAAGCGATCGTTTGTAATATCGGTCACTTCGACAATGAGATTGACATGGCGTGGCTGAACGGCAACTATGGCGATACCAAAGTAGAAATCAAACCACAGGTAGATAAGTACACGATTGACGGGAAAGACGTAATTATTCTTGCTGAAGGCCGCCTGGTTAACCTGGGATGTGCAACTGGCCACCCTTCTTTTGTTATGTCTAATTCATTTACGAATCAGACGCTTGCGCAGCTCGAGCTGTGGATGAATACAGACCAGTATGAGAACCGTGTTTACACGCTACCTAAGCACCTTGATGAAAAGGTAGCAAGACTTCACCTGGCAAAGATCGGCGTAGAGCTGGATGTGCTGGATCAGGAGCAGGCTGATTATATCGGTGTTGCTGTTGACGGCCCTTACAAGCCCGAAGCCTACAGATACTAATACGCTGTTCAGATATTTAATTTATAGAAAGATGCTTACCTTTGGTGGCATCTTTTTTTTTATCCATGGATCAACATTCTCAGACTAAGCTTTCCGTTAATATCAACAAAATTGCTACCCTTCGTAACTCCCGTGGTGGCAACAATCCGGATCTTGTTAAAACGGCACTCGACTGTGAATCTTTTGGTGCGCAGGGAATTACGGTTCATCCCCGTCCCGACGAGCGGCATATCCGCTATCAGGATGTTTTTGATCTTAAGGCGGCGATCTCCACGGAGTTTAATATTGAGGGAAACTGCCAGGAGGAGTCTTTTGTGCAGCTTGTACTGGCGAACAAGCCGGCTCAGGTTACGCTTGTTCCGGATGCCCTGGGACAAATTACATCTAACCATGGCTGGGATACCATCAAGCATGGTCAGTACCTCAAAGAGATTATTGCGGTATTTAAGGACGCCGGTATCCGGGTTTCCATATTCGTTGATCCGGATCCTCGAATGGTTGAAGCGGCTGCGCTTACGGGGACCGACCGCATTGAGCTTTATACGGAGGCGTATGCGAAGAACTATTTTGTAAATAAGGAGCTTGCCATAGCGCCTTACATACAGGCTGCGCGGACTGCCCAGCAAGTTTCTCTGGGCCTTAATGCCGGCCATGATCTAGACCTGCATAACCTCCGTTACTTTGCTCAGAATATTCCGGGACTACTAGAAGTAAGTATTGGACACGCTTTGATTTGCGACTCATTATACTTTGGACTGGAAGCCACTATTGGTCGTTATCTTGATCAATTAAGAGGATAAGTTTCTGTTATATTCCCCATACCGGACGACTTTAAGCAGCAGAGCTCGCCTTTTCGTGCAACTTCGATCAGAGAAAGCTTGTTCTAACTCCTTTTGTTTAAAAAAGACACTCCAAAGAATTAAGTGTTTTCACCTTTATTAACAGTCAATTGTTTTTCTTTTCGGAATTCTTGGATAATTATATAAGGAATTTGAAGGCTCATGAAATTTTCAGGATTTTCCCGCTTAAGTAATTGTACTTAAAAGAATTATACGAATTAAAAAAAACGGTCGTTCTGGCTTAATCCAGCGCATTTTCATACCTTTGCAGTATCCCAATATCATTCCGTTTCATGAATTTAAATATTGATTTCAAAGAAAAATTTGAATCGCGTCACATAGCTCCTGATCAGGAAGCAACTACACAGATGCTTTCACAAATAGGAGTCGACTCACTTGATGAGCTCATTCAACAAACTGTGCCTGCACAGATCAGATTGAAAGAACCATTAAATCTTCCTGCTGCAAAAAGCGAATTTGACTACTTAAATGACTTGAGGCAAGCTGCTTCAAAAAATAAAGTTTTCAAGTCTTTTATCGGAAAAGGATATTATGATAATATCACCCCTCCCGTTATCCTAAGAAATATCTTCGAAAACCCAGGATGGTATACGCAATATACGCCTTACCAGGCTGAGATATCGCAAGGCCGTTTACAGGCATTGCTGAATTTCCAGACAATGGTTATTGACCTGACCGGGATGGAGATCGCAAACGCTTCGTTGCTTGACGAGGGCACTGCTGCTGCTGAGGCCATGTTTATGCAGTACAGCCTCCGCAAAAATCAGAAGGCGAATGTATTCTTTGTTTCAGAAGACATTTTCCCTCAAACTATAGATATTCTGAGAACACGTTCTGCTCCTTATGGAATTGAGCTGCTTGTTGGAAGCCATGAAACGGTGGAACTTGATGATCGCATGTTTGGTGCGATAGTGCAGTACCCTTCAGGAAAAGGTATTGTCTACAACTATAGCGACTTCGCTTCGAAGGCGCATGCTTTGAATATCAAACTGACAGTTGTCGCTGATATCCTAAGCCTGACCGTATTAACTCCTCCGGGAGAATGGGGTGCAGACATTGTTGTCGGTTCTACCCAACGTTTTGGAATTCCAATGGGATTTGGCGGACCACATGCAGCATTCTTCGCTACTAAGGACGAATATAAACGCAGTATGCCCGGAAGAATTATCGGCGTGACGGTTGACTCTTCGGGGAATTATGCATTGCGTATGGCCTTGCAGACCAGGGAGCAGCATATTCGTAGGGACAAGGCGACATCGAATATATGCACGGCTCAGGCATTGCTGGCCATTATGGCCGGGATGTATGCAGCTTATCACGGACCTAAGGGGCTTGGCAATATTGCAGGCCGGATTCATGGTCTGGCATCCCTGCTTGCCTCTTCGCTGGAAGAGCTGGAATACAAACAACTGAATTTGACTTTCTTTGATACCATACGCTTTGATCTGGGCAATCTGACTGGCCCTATTCATGCTGAAGCCATCAACAACCTTTGTAACTTCGACTTCAATGGCTCTGAGGTATGCATCTCTCTTGATGAGACGACTTCAATCGAGGACGTTAAGACCATCGTTCGCTTCTTCGCAAAGGTGAAGGGAAGAAACCTGAATGAGCTTAACTTCGAGGACTTGATCCTGGGAGTTTCTTCCAGAATTCCTGCGGAGCTGGAAAGAAGCAGTACATTCCTCACGCATCCTGTATTTAACGACCATCATTCTGAGCATGAAATGCTCCGCTATATCAAATCTTTGGAGGCCAAGGACCTTTCATTGTGCCATTCTATGATTCCATTGGGATCTTGCACAATGAAGCTGAACGCTACAACAGAAATGATTCCTGTTACCTGGGCTGAATTTAGCAAGATTCATCCATTTGCTCCTACCGATCAGGTGGGTGGATATATGCAGATCTTATCTGAGCTTAACGACTGGCTTAGCGAGATTACCGGCTTCGCAGCAATGAGCCTCCAACCTAACTCAGGTGCACAGGGCGAGTATGCGGGCTTAATGGTGATCAGAGCGTATCACGCTGACCGCAATGACCACCATAGAAATATCGTGCTTATTCCCTCTTCAGCACATGGAACAAACCCTGCATCCGCAGCTATGGCTGGTATGAAGGTAGTGGTGGTTAAATGTGATGAGAATGGAAATATTGATGTGGAAGACCTGAAAACCAAGGCTGTTCAGCATAAAGATGACCTTTCTTGCCTGATGGTAACCTATCCTTCCACTCATGGGGTTTTCGAAGAGTCCATTATCGAAATATGCGAAGTCATTCATGAGAATGGCGGACAAGTATATATGGACGGCGCGAACATGAATGCTCAGGTTGGACTCACCAGTCCTGCATCTATCGGTGCTGACGTTTGCCACCTGAACCTGCATAAGACCTTCTGTATCCCTCACGGAGGTGGCGGACCAGGCATGGGCCCTATAGGTGTAGCTAAACACCTGGTTCCTTTCCTACCGGGTCATACCGTAGTCGACATTAACAATGACCATTCTATACCAGCTGTATCTGCAGCACCATGGGGATCAGCCTCTATATTGCTGATTTCTCACGCGTATATCGCCATGATGGGTGCTGAAGGATTAACGAATGCTACTAAGTACGCTATTCTGAACGCGAACTATATAAAATCCAGGCTAGAGGACCACTATCCGGTACTTTATTCAGGAAGCATGGGAAGGTGTGCACACGAGATGATCCTTGATTGCCGCTCATTTAAGAGTGCGGGTGTAGAAGTAACAGACATTGCGAAGAGACTTATGGACTATGGCTTCCATGCTCCAACAGTATCTTTCCCTGTAGCTGGAACACTCATGGTTGAACCTACTGAATCAGAACCTAAGCATGAATTAGATCGCTTTTGCGATGCCATGATAGCAATCCGGGCGGAGATAGAGGAAGTTTTAACAGGATCAGCCGACAAGCACAACAACATCCTGAAGAATGCACCTCACACATCAGCTGTTGTAACAGCAGACAACTGGGATAAAGAATATAGCCGCCAAAGGGCTGCATTTCCCCTGCCATACATTGCTGAACGCAAGTTTTGGCCGTCAATTGGCCGTGTTAATGAGACCCACGGCGACCGTACACTGATCTGCTCTTGCCCTCCTATCGAGGCTTATTCAGAGCTCGAGGCATAAACCTCATATAGCTAAAACGCAATAAGGCCCGTTGCAACAGCAACGGGCCTTATTGCGTTTTAGCTATATATTTTAATGTGCTTGTGGCACCTGATTTTTAGCAAGATCAAATACTTTGCCCAAATTTCCAGAAGTGCTGCAGCTTACGTGCATATCCTTTACTCTTCCGGTACTAATATCGACAACCCACCCATGAATCTGAAGGTCAATTCGCTCTTCCCATGCGTTCTGAATGATAGTAGTTTTACACAAGTTAAATACCTGTTCGATAACATTAAGTTCGACAAGGCGCTTGGCGCGGGCTTTATCGTCAGTGATCAGGTCCAGCTCATGTGAATGAAGCCGGTAAACGTCTTTAATATGTCTCAACCAGTTGTCGATTAAGCCAAATTGCCTGTTGCTCATAGCCGCTTCAACACCTCCGCAACCATAATGCCCGGCTACGATTACATGTTTAACTTTCAATACATTGACTGCGTAGTCAAGCACACTCAACATATTCATGTCAGAGTGCACGCAGACGTTTGCGATATTCCGGTGTACAAATACTTCCCCTGGCTTGGTATTGGTAACCTGGTTGGCTGGAACACGGCTATCTGAACAGCCAATCCATAGAACATCGGGTCTTTGACCTGATGCAAGCTTCTTAAAATACTCAGGATCCTGTTCCAGTTCTCTCTCAACGAAGAGCTTGTTTCCTTCTAATAATTGCTCATACGTGCGGATCTGAGTATCTTGTAGCTCTTTGACCGTAGATGTTGATATATTTTCTTTAGACATTCTCGTGTACTTTTTCAGGTTTGTAAATCATTTCTTTTAGTTGAGGGACATCGTACCGGTGCTTGATATTTTCCAGCTTCACGATGATCGCCCTCGAGTAGGCATTATGCTTGAAGTTATGTATTACCTCGAGCACATCAGGGTCGATGTATTTTGAATTGGTTCCATCGATTATTACATCCGACTCAGGCGGTAGATTGTTAAGGGTGTATGAAATAGCTGCCTTGTTGAGGAACGATACCTCTTCAGACAATGTAATCCGGATCACATCCTTATTTCCTTTGCTGCTAATGGTATAGAAGTAAGGATTACGCATGTTATTGCGAAGAATAAAGAATACACCGATCACCATTCCGATAGCAACACCTTTCAGCAGATCTGTAAATACAACCGCTAAAATCGTCACGATAAATGGAATAAACTGACCTTTCCCTTCACGCCACATCTTCTTGAACAGTGCAAGTTTGGCAAGCTTAGAACCTGTGAATATCAATACCGCAGCGAGACAAGACAGTGGAATACTATTGATCAATCCAGGGATTAGCAATAACGAGGCTAAAAGCCACAAACCGTGAAGCATGCTACTTGCCTTCGTTTTACCGCCTGAATTAACGTTGGCTGACGACCGTACAATTACCGCTGTTAGTGGCAATCCACCAACTAGACCACAGATCAAGTTACCTGTTCCTTGTGCTACCAATTCGCGGTTTGTCGGAGAAACTCTTTTATAGGGGTCTATCTTGTCTACTGCTTCTAAACTGAGCAGGGATTCGAGACTGGCGACAATAGCAATTGTAAATGCTACAGTCCATACTGTTGGGTTGGATATCTGACTAAAATCAGGTGTCATAAACAGACCCGTGAATTCGCTGAAGGAATTTACAACAGGTACTTGCACCAGGTGAATAGCGGCAATCTCGAAAGAAGTCCCTTTAAATGCGAAGTTTAAAGCAATCCCGATAATCACCACAACGAGGGGTGCAGGAACTACATTAACCTTCTTTATTTTGCTCCAGTATATTAAAACAAGTAGCGAAAGAACACTGATGATTATGGCCCCTGGGCTGATCATACTCAGGGCGTCTGAAATTCCCGAAATGGTATTTGATCCGCCAGACTGGAAGCTTTCACTCCCTTCGAAGTCCGCATTATATCCTAACGCGTAGGGTATCTGCTTCATGATTAGAATGATACCAATTGCTGCTAGCATTCCCTCTATTACCGATGAAGGGAAAAAGTTGGCTATCGTACCAGCCTTCATAAAGCCTAATGCGACCTGAAGAATACCCGCTATCACCAATGCGAGTAAGAATATTTCGTATCCTCCGAGCTGAGCGATTGAAGTAAAAACTATTACGGTAAGGCCGGCGGCAGGTCCGCTGACACTTAATTGAGAGCCGCTTATTGCGGCAACCACTATACCTCCGATGATTCCGGTTAACAAACCGGCAAATAATGGGGCTCCAGAAGCAAGAGCGATTCCCAGGCATAATGGTAATGCAACCAGGAAGACGACAAGACTTGCAGGGAGGTCCTTCTTTAAATTTTGAGCTGAGAAATATTTCCCAAGGCCTTTTGATGCAGGCATAAATAATCTGCTATTAAGTAGAACAATCCTATTAATTAATAATGACGATATCAGCAAGCTGATAATAAATTAAAAAAAGGATTATGCGTTCGGAGGCGGCGTAGGCACGGAGGGATAAAACACGCGTCGGTGCTTGGTATGATCATCTACAAAGACACGCATGAGAACAAGAACCGGACTTATGGATCCTATCTTGATCGTATTGAGGTTGAGAAATTCCTTTATTGCAGAATCTTTGACATCTGCTGACTTTGGGTGCTCTATCTCCAGTTGCATGATCACTGCGTTCATACTTTTGGAGTCAATATGAGCTATTACCAAAGGCGCTACAGAAATAACCATCTTGCTCATGAAGATGGACAAGAAAATAATGCTGAATACCTTTTTAGCAATGAATCTTCTCATTTAATTCTGTGGTCTCAAACAAATCTAACAAAATAGATCGCCGGTTGTTATTAAAACGCAACCTTTAATAAAAATATTACAGAAAAACAGAATTAAATTCCCAATTCTACCTGAAACAAAGCTCCCCAGTAGTTATTCTTGTTTTGCAAATTCATCTTTCCATCCTCAGTATTATAGTTCAGGTTAAACTGAGCTTTGATCCGATGACTCCTTAGATATTTCGACACACCAAGCTCGAGAACTTCGGTCTTTCGTTCGTAATTAACAGTTTCATCCTCAGGCTGTAGAAGAGAATAACGAAAGGCCGTTTCAAGGTTGTTTCTAAAAAGATAAGAAACCTGATTATTTATTCCCCAGCCATTATAAATATATCTCACATCGCCATCGTCGCTGAAAGTTAGCGGATCGTCCGAATCCCGGCTCATGTATTCAGATTGAAACGCCCAGCCGTTAAACTTGAAAATCAAGTCAAGCATTGCCGTCCCCATATCTCTTGCTGCATAAAGCTCCTTACCAAGTTGCCCGCCTGTACGGTTTGTACGCACGTTATAGCTATAACCAGCCCCTATTGCCAGCTTGGGTGTCTCTTCTCGTTCCAGATCTCCTTCAGAATAGTCACCTTCATTCTTAAACAGTCCCAGAGGAAGTATTTCAGCCCTTCCTGTATAGGCGAGACCATTATCTGAATTGTTCACGCTTCTTCCCTCACCGGTAGATATCGCACCTTTTAACCGATAAGGAACCGAGCCTAGTTGGTTATTATAATACGCCTTTAAACCAAAGTCACGGTCGACTGTGAATGTACCGTTCACGATTGAGCGTTCAGCGAATTGAAGCTGGCCTGATGAGTTAACCCGCTGGCGGTTTCCGGGAAGCTTATTCTGGCCGAAAGCGATATAAAAGTTGTCTGTAAAGTGGTAAAAAACGACAGCATCGCGTACGATATTGGCAATCCCAGTGTTGTCAAAATCCTGATCACTGCGCGTGAAAGCCAGTTGGATGCTATAACCCAGCTTAGGGCTTAGTACATAACCGTCTGCTCTCAAACGCAGGCGCCTCACACGAGCATCAAATTCCGATATTCCAAGGTCGCTTCCTCCGTTCGTATATGCTCCTATCCGGTTTTGCATCCTGAAACGAAAGTTCGCATAAAATGACGAGTCTTTAGTTGCAACTTCCAAACCCTTCATCTTGAAGATCATGGCACGCTCATCAATCTCCCCCTGCGCAAAGGCAAAGCTGCAAGAGAGGAGAGATAGTATTAAAATGAATGGGTATCTTAATTCTGACATGGCTGATGTTTGTTGTGCCGCGAAATTATCAAAGATTAATTTATTAATAGGCTGCCCGATGCATTTTTTACACAACTTGTGCATCCAACGCAAATCAGACTTGTGTGACAGAAGGGGTAAGAAAATTGTGTAATTTCGCGTTCCAATAAGTATCTGATGGCCAAAAAAGCAGGAAAAGCATACGATATCAATTTGTTGAAGCGGATTTATACTTATATAAAGCCCTACAAAAAACAATTCATCTGGTGTGTTATTCTGACCGTATTACTGGCAGCCCTTGCTCCTCTCAGGCCCTTCCTTATTCAGTACGCACTCGACGAGTACGTGTTTGAAAACGACGCACCAGGACTTGGCTTCATGACAATCGTACTGATTCTGCTGCTCGTCTTGCAGACTGTTGTTCAATATTTCCATACATATCTCACTAATAAACTAGGGCAATCAACGATCAGAGACTTGCGAACAAACGTGTTCAACCACATCACGAAACTTAAGCTTCGGTTTTTTGACCGGACGCCTATTGGCCAGCTCATAACAAGAACTGTTTCGGATCTGGAGACGATAGCCGACATCTTTTCAGAAGGGCTGATCGTCATTATAGGCGATATCCTTCAGCTGGTGGCTATCTTGGGAGTAATGCTGTATATCGACTGGAAACTAACGCTGGTAGTATTAATACCGATGCCCTTGCTGATGCTTGCAACCTACATCTTCAAAGAAGCGATCAAATCAGCTTTTCAGGAGGTAAGAACTCAGGTTAGCCATTTAAACACTTTCCTGCAAGAGCACATATCCGGCATGGGCATCATACAGTACTTCGCACGGGAACAACAGGAAATTCACAAGTTCAAAAACATCAATGCGAAACACCGCGATGCACATATCCGCTCAAATTGGTACTATTCTATATTTTTCCCTGTGGTTGAAATCATATCATCGCTTTCCCTGGGACTTCTGGTATGGTACGGCTCCAAATCCATTCTCGAGCACAACGTCTCCCCGGGAGTGATCGTTTCATTCATCATGTTCATCAATCTTATGTACCGCCCTATCCGGGAGCTGGCCGACAAATTCAACACCCTTCAGATGGGCATGGTAGGCGCGGAAAGGGTATTCTCGTTGCTTGACAGCAAAGAGTACGAAGAGGATACAGGAACACTTAGGCAAGGAATAACCACCGGCAAAATTGTCTTCAAAGACGTCTGGTTTTCCTACACAGAGGAAAAGTGGGTTCTAAAAAACATCAATTTTGAGATCAAGCCCGGACAAACGCTGGCCATTGTAGGCGCTACCGGTGCCGGCAAATCCTCAGTTATCAATATCCTCAATCGCTTTTACTCCATTGGTAAGGGTTCGATTGAAATAGACGAGAAGGACATACGGGAATACACTGTCCCTTACCTTCGCTCACAGATTGCAACAGTAATCCAGGATGTATTTCTCTTCTCAGACACCATCGAAAAAAATATCACTTTGGGTAATCCCGACATACCGAGATCTCTCGTTATCCAGGCAGCCAAAGAAGCCGGAGCTCACGATTTTATAGAGAGATTACCAGGCGGATACGACTACAATGTCATGGAACGGGGAGCTACACTGTCTGCGGGACAGGCACAGTTGATCTCCTTTATCCGGGCTTTAATATATAACCCAAAAATCTTGGTCCTTGATGAAGCTACGTCCTCCGTTGATACAGAAACAGAGTTACTGATTCAGTCTACACTCGAAAAGCTCATGAAAGGAAGAACCTCGATCGTGATCGCCCACAGATTGTCGACCGTGCAAAAGGCCGATAAGATCATCGTACTCGACCAGGGCGAGATCCGGGAGATCGGATCACATCAGGAACTACTGAAATTAAATGGACTTTACAAAAGACTGTTTGATCTCCAGTTTAATTCCCTGGGAATCGAAAAAACTACTGTAACCTGACAAAAAGGTTTGGCTTTTAGGCCTATTGTCTTAGTTTTGCATAACTTAAAATCCGACCAATGAGTGTATTAGTTAATAAGAATTCCAAAGTTATCGTCCAGGGCTTCACCGGCAACGAAGGTACGTATCATGCAAGTCAAATGATTGAGTACGGAACCCAGGTTGTAGGTGGTGTTACTCCCGGAAAAGGAGGACAAACACACCTTGACCGACCTGTATTCAACACTGTAAAAGAGGCAGTTGATCAGGCTGGAGCAGACGTATCAATTATCTTTGTACCTCCTGCATTCGCTGCTGACGCAATTCTGGAAGCAGCAGAAGCTGGCATAAAAGTTATTGTTTGTATCACAGAGGGTATCCCTACTAAAGATATGATTCTTGTAAAGGAATATATTGAAGGTAAAGATTGCCGTCTTATCGGCCCGAACTGTCCAGGTATCATTACAGCTGACGAGGCCAAGATTGGCATCATGCCAGGCTTTATATTCAAGAAAGGCTCTATCGGTGTAGTTTCTAAATCAGGAACCTTAACCTATGAAGCGGTTGACCAGGTTGTTAAGGCAGGTCTCGGTATTACAACAGCAATCGGTATCGGAGGCGACCCTATCATTGGAACTCCTACGGTTGAGGCTGTGAAGCTTCTTATGGAAGATCCTGAAACCAAAGGCATCATCATGATCGGTGAGATCGGCGGTGGTATGGAAGCAGAAGCTGCAAGATGGATCAAAGAAAACGGCACTAAGCCCGTCGTTGGCTTCATCGCTGGTCAAACTGCTCCTGCAGGACGCCGTATGGGTCATGCCGGTGCTATTGTTGGTGGCGATGATGATACAGCAGCTGCAAAAATGCGTATCATGACAGAGTGTGGCATTCGCGTAGTCGAGTCACCTGCTGAAATTGGTGCTGCAATGGCAGAAGAATTGGCTAAACTGGGCTAACTCATTGCCCTAACTCACCCCTAAAAAGAAAGTCCCGCTTGAATCATCAATGCGGGACTTTCTTTTTTTGTGCCGGTAAGTAAACCGGCAAGTATAAAAAAAACCTGCTCGGCATAGCCGGCAGGTTTTTTTATATCGATTTCTAAAATTAAATCTTGTTCATGCGAATCAGGTTTAAAGCTGCACCAGCCTTGAACCACTCGATCTGCTGCTCATTATAGGTATGATTCACGGCAAACGACTCTGTTTTGCCATCCTCATGATGAAGAACAACTTTAAGCTGTTTTCCTGGAGCGAAAGAAGTTAAACCTTCAATGTCGATCACGTCATTCTCCTGAATTTTACTGTAATCTGCAGGATCAGCAAAGGTTATACCCAACATCCCCTGTTTCTTTAAATTCGTTTCGTGGATACGAGCGAAAGACTTCACCAAAATCACACGAACACCCAGGTGACGTGGTTCCATAGCAGCATGCTCACGTGATGACCCTTCACCATAGTTCTCATCACCGACAACGATAGTACCGATGTTCGCTGCCTTATAAGCTCTCTGAGTAGCAGGAACCGGACCATATTCGCCGGTCAACTGATTCTTAACAGAATCTGTTTGCTCTGTAAAGTAATTTACAGCACCGATAAGCATGTTGTTAGAAATATTGTCAATATGACCTCTGAACTTCAACCATGGACCAGCCATAGAAATATGGTCAGTAGTACACTTACCTTTTGCTTTGATCAGAAGGCGAAGACCTTTAAGATCTGTTCCTTCCCAAGCCGGGAATGGAGCCAGTAACTGAAGTCTGCTTGACGCTTCGTCAACAATAACGTTAACCGCGCTACCGTCTTCTGCCGGAGCCTGATAACCAGCATCTTCTACTGCATAACCTTTGATAGGCATTTCCAGTCCCTGTGGCTCGTCCAAACGAACCGACTCACCCTTTTGATTAACAAGCGTATCAGTCAGCGGGTTGAAAGTCAGGTCACCTGCTATGGCCAATGCCGTTACAATCTCCGGCGATGCTACGAAAGCATGCGTATTGGGGTTACCGTCATTACGCTTCGCGAAGTTTCTGTTGAAGGACGTAATGATGGAGTTTCTGCGGGCAGGATCATCTGTGTGACGAGCCCACTGACCGATACACGGACCACAAGCATTCGCCAGTACAACACCACCAATCTTCTCGAAAGTGTCCAGGTAACCATCGCGTTCAACCGTATATCTTACCAGCTCAGAACCTGGAGTAACCGTGTACTCAGCTTTTGTTAAAAGATCTTTATCAACAGCCTGTTGAGCAAGAGACGCAGCTCTCGTAATATCTTCGTAAGAAGAGTTTGTACAAGAACCGATCAAACCAACTTCCAGTTTCGCAGGCCAGTTATGTTCTTTAACAGCAGCAGCAAATTTAGAAATAGGCCATGCCAGGTCTGGAGTAAATGGACCGTTAATATGTGGCTCAAGCTCAGAAAGATTAATTTCGATTACCTGATCGAAGTATTGCTCAGGATTAGCATAAACCTCATCATCACCAGTCAGATGAGCTTTTACCTGGTTTGCAAGGTCAGCGATATCACCTCTTGATGTACCACGCAGGTAATCTTCAGCTTTCTCATCATATCCGAAGATAGACGTAGTAGCACCGATTTCTGCACCCATATTACAGATGGTAGCTTTACCTGTTGCAGATAATGAGCGAGCGCCCTCTCCAAAGTATTCAACGATACATCCGGTTCCACCTTTAACGGTAAGAACACCGGCAACTTTTAGGATAACGTCTTTAGCTGAAGTCCAACCAGACATCTTTCCGGTCAACTTTACACCGATCAGCTTAGGGAACTTCAACTCCCATGCAAAACCAGCCATCACGTCGCAAGCGTCAGCACCACCAACACCAATCGCGATCATACCCAGGCCACCTGCATTGGGTGTATGAGAGTCGGTACCGATCATCATTCCACCAGGGAAAGCGTAATTCTCCAGAACTACCTGGTGAATAATACCTGCTCCCGGCTTCCAGAAACCAAGGCCGTATTTATTACAAACAGAAGAAAGGAAATCATAAACTTCCTTGTTAGTATTATTAGCAATAGCCAAATCCTCGGTAGCACCAATCTTAGCCTGGATCAAGTGATCACAATGTACTGTTGAAGGCACAGCAACCTGAGGTCTGCCTGCCTGCATGAATTGCAAAAGAGCCATCTGCGCTGTCGCATCCTGCATCGCTACGCGGTCAGGTGCAAAATCAACATAAGATGTCCCACGGGTATATACCTCCTCCGGATTACCGTTCCACAAATGAGAGTAAAGGATTTTTTCGGTTAGGGTAAGGGGTTTTCCAACAACTTTCTTGGCAGCTTCAATACGGCTTTCCAAATTGCTGTAAACCTTCTGGATCATTTCTATATCAAATGCCATTATGATTTTTGTATTAAGGGGTTTACATATAAAGAACTAACCTACTTAGGTTAAATTCATGCGAATTTACAAAAAATGAATGAGAGCCTGACCTGTATCATATTACAATTATTATTTGGAAAAGTTCTAATTAAGGTTACAACAAGTATTTACAACGGGCATTAAACCAGAACTCACAACTTTTCAAAAACATATCCTTTATCCTTCCAAATCTTCAAGGCCCTGGGCAGCACATATTCGAGGCGATCAAAGGCTTTCAAACTATCGTGAAAAACAATTATCGCACCCGGCCGCGTATGCTTAATCACATTTTCAAGACACTTTTCCGGACTAAGCTGCTGATCAAAATCACCCGAAAGCACGTCCCACATAATAATCTGCATATTTGGAAATGCCTCCTTCAAGCGGCCGATCTGCGATTTCCGGATCCGGCCATAAGGTGGACGCAGTAAATCAGACCTAACCA
Organism: Arcticibacter pallidicorallinus; assembly: GCF_003002875.1. GTDB lineage: Bacteria > Bacteroidota > Bacteroidia > Sphingobacteriales > Sphingobacteriaceae > Arcticibacter > Arcticibacter pallidicorallinus. The sequence continues at coordinate 242,135 of NZ_PVTH01000002.1, read as the reverse complement.
GCGCAGCGCAGTCCCTGATATTATCCAGATAAACGTCATCGTCAGTATCCCAACCCTTTAAATGATTGAACGTATGATTACCTATACGGTGCCCCGCTTCCTTCAAGCGCTGAAAAACCTCGGGATGTTTTCTTATATTATCCCCGATACAAAAGAAAGTAGCTGGAGCCTCATACATTTTCAATGTATTAATGACGAAGTCTGTAACAATTGGAATAGGACCATCGTCAAAGGTGATGTAAATCTTGTTCAAATCGTTTAACTTCCTCCATACAAGAGAAGGGTAGATAAGTCGCAGCCAAAAAGGAGTTTTTACGAGATACATATTATAGAGAATGTGCAATACTACAAATTATTAGCCTGAAATGACCCTCAGAAGATCCCCCTTTAAAACCGGCATAGCGGCATTTGCATTTGCCTTTTGCACGCTTGCATCAGGCACCGCTCTTGCACAGGAAAGCATCACGCTGGAACAGGCCGTCGCTTTAACCTTGCAGAATAATCTGCAAATCAAGCAGGCCCAACTGAGTGAAGCCCTTTCAGACGAAAACTTGAAAGAATCGAAGCTATTCTTCTACCCCACCCTGAACGCAGGAGGGAATCTCAACTTCAACTTCGGACGGAACGTAGACCCCTTAACCTATGAGTTCGTCAATCAGCAAACCACTTCGTCTAACGGAAACATCAGCACCTCCGTGCCCATCTTCCAGGGATTCAGACTCTGGCACCAGGTGTCGCAGTACAAATACCAGCTGGAAGCTGATAAAAGCAATACCCGCAAGATTCAGAATGACCTCTCGCTTACCGTTGTAACGACGTATCTACAGGTTCTCAGCAATGAAGACCTGCTGCTCGCCTCGCAACAGCAACTTCAGCTCGCCAAACTTCAGTTGGACAGGGAGCAAAAACAGTTTGATGTGGGAAGCAAAACGCTTGCTGACCTTTCCCAGGCAAAGGCGCAATTCGCAACCGCAGAACTAAATGTTACCAATTCGTTAAATCAGCTGGAGATCAGTAAACTGAATCTCGCACAACTTATGGAACGCGACCCCGCAGCTCAGTTCAGCGTGGTTAAGCCGGTAATCAATGAAATCGGAGAGATCAATTCCAAATACGCGGCGGCAGAGATATATGCTAAGGCAGCGGACAATTATCCGGATGTCAGGCTTGCACAAAACAGGTCACTGGCGGCACTGAAGGCAGTAGACGTCGCAAAATCATCCCTATATCCGCGCCTGTCTTTCAGCGGAAGCATAGGATCCGGTTATTCCAATAACAGACAGCACCTGGTTAGTCGCGAGTTAACGGGGCAGAATACTGTTATAGGCTTCCTGGAGGGTACAAATCAACGTGTGCTAACACCCGAGTTTGCCAGCACTTTTGAAAAAACAAATTTCAAAGATCAGCTCGACGAAAACTTCAATCAAACGATCGGTCTGACGCTGAGCATTCCCATATTCAACAGCTACTCCGCCCGCATAGGAGTAAGACGTGCCAAGATAAGCTATCAGAACGCCAAGGTCACCGAACAACTGGCCCGCAATAATTTCAATAAAGTCATCTATCAGGCCGTGACGGACCTCAGAGCGGCGCAAAGTCGTTTCCTCTCTGCTTCCAGTGCCTTCGAATCATCAAAGACCGCATTTGACGCCATCAGCAAACGATACGACGTCGGTCTCGTTAATTCACTGGACTTCAACCAGGCGCAAACGGACCTCAATCAAAAGCAGTTTGATGTTATACAGGCCCGGTATGACCTCATTTTCAGAAATAAAATTATCGACTTTTATCTCGGTAATCCCTTAACATTTTAATATAAAGCCCACCAAATGGAACCCAAAAAGAGAAAAAAACGCACCATCAGATACGTCATTATCGGAGTTGTATGTATAGTTGTCTTACTCGCTATTGCATCCAAAATGGGTTGGATAGGCTCAGGTGATAAGGTCCTGGTAGCTACCGAAAAGGCCGAAAAAAGAACCATCATTGAAACCGTATCCGCAAGCGGAAAGATACAGGCAGAAGTGGAGGTCAAGCTCAGCTCTGAGGTTTCCGGCGAAATAGTAAAACTGGATGTGAAAGAAGGCGATGTAGTAAAGAAAGGCCAGCTGCTATGCAAGATCAGACCTGATATCCTGCAATCAGGATATGACCGGGCAGTTGCTTCCCTCAATACCCAGAGAGCTTCCCTGGCCTCCGCACGTCAACAACTGAAACAAGCCGAAGCAACTTTCAAAAACACCCAGGCCAGCTACAAGCGCAGCACCGAGTTGTTCAAGCAGAAAGTCCTTTCCGCCGCCGAATACGACGCAGCTCAGGCCGAATATCAAAGTGCAAGAGCTAACCTGGAGGCACTGCGTCAGAATATCATTGGTTCAGGCTACGGCGTTCAACAATCACAGGCTCTTGTAAAGGAAGCCGCAGATAACCTCGATCGTACAACGATCTATGCACCTGTTGATGGTGTCGTATCCAAACTAGCGGTAGAACTCGGAGAACGGGTGGTTGGTACCGCCCAGATGGCCGGAACCGAAATTATGCGTATTTCTAACCTCAATTCCATGGAGGTAAATGTCAATGTAAACGAGAACGACATCAACCGCGTATCTGTGGGAGATCTTGCAGATATCGAAGTCGACGCCTTTCAGGAAAAGAAATTTCAGGGCAAGGTCACCGAAATAGCAAGTTCTGCCAACATCGTTGGCGAAAGCACCGATCAGGTGACCAACTTCAGCGTCAAAATCCGGATTCTACCTGAGTCCTACGCCGCCTACATGAAAGACAGGGAACAGGCAAAGTCTCCCTTTCTTCCCGGCCTCTCCGCGACTGTCGACATTCAAACGGAAAAAGCCACAGCTATCTCAGTTCCTATTCAGTCAGTAACCACCCGCGAAGAAATGAACGCCACCGCACAGAAGAAAGATAGCAAAGAAAAGGCCAAGGTAAAAGAATACGTCTTCACCTATGCGAATGGCCTGGTCAGACAAATTCCGGTAACAACAGGCATCCAGAACGACACCTATATTCAAATTAAGGGCGGACTTAAAGGCAACGAAGAGATCGTCGCTGCACCCTTCAGCGCAATTTCCAAAACACTTAAGGATAGCATCGCTGTTGAAAAAGTAAGTCGCGATAAACTGTTTGAAGGCGAACCTAAGAAGTAGAAGCCGGTCATGCAAACCACTTCCTGCTTCTTAGACTCCTAATGTTAGCCTCACATCCTTTTGGTAAAACCAAATGGGCAGAAGATTTGCATTTAAATTCGTAAACTTGCGGTTTTCAGTTATGGATACGAGCACAAAAATAGCAGTTATAGGGGGAGGAAGCTGGGCTACAGCTAACATCAAGATGTTGACTGATAACAGAAATCCGAAGGAGATCTTCTGGTGGATGCGCGACGAAGAAAATATAGAGCACATAAAAAAATACAAGCATAACGGAAGCTATCTCAGCTCCATTGAGATAAAAGTACCCGCAACCAATATCACGAGCAACCTCGCTGAGGTCGTTGAGAAATGCGATATGATCCTGCTCAATATCCCGGCAGCCTTTTTAAAGGAAGTGCTATCGACGTTAAATCCTGATAGTTTCAAAGGAAAAAAAGTCATCTCTGCTATTAAGGGATTTATCCCGGAAGACAACATGATCATCGGCGAGTTCATGAACAAAAGCTTTCAGATTCCTTTTGAAGACATCGTTGTACTCAGCGGACCTTGTCATGCAGAAGAAGTAGCTTTAGAGAAGCTTTCCTATCTTACCATCGCTTCTCCCGATCAGGCGCTAGCTACGGAGTTCGCCAATCTCGTCAATACCCGCTATATCAAAACCAATGTATCCGATGACATTTACGGTACAGAGTATGCCGCCGTGCTTAAGAATATCTATGCAGTGGCGAGCGGTATCTGCCATGGCGTAGGTTATGGCGACAATTTCCAATCGGTTCTCATATCCAATGCTATTCAGGAGATCAGCCGCTTCGTAAACGCGGTTCACCCTATTGATCGGGACATTAAGGAATCGGCCTACCTCGGCGACCTTCTGGTGACTGCCTATTCCCAGTTCAGTCGCAACCGGACTTTCGGAAATATGATCGGTAAGGGATACAATGTTCGCTCTGCACAATTAGAAATGAACATGGTGGCCGAAGGCTACTACGCCTCGAAGTCGTTACACCACATTAACAAACAATACAAAGTTAACATGCCGATATGCAGAGCTGTTTATGCTATTCTCTATGAGAAGCACTCTCCTTCCATCGAAATGAAACTCCTTGCAGATCAACTTTCCTGATTTTGATCAAACTTTCCTCATGGTAATACTGTTTAATCTGTAAACCTATATAACCATGAAAAATGTGATCATCTGGAGTGTAATAGCAGGAGCTGCCTCCGCAGCAATAATCGCCCTTATGTATAAAAGAGAAGAGGCCGATCAACTTCTGCATTCAGCAAAAGGACTAGGCAACCGTCTCGTACAATATGGCAACAAACTGAAAGACCGCTTTCTTCACCATGTCAAAGGTCCGAACGGAGAAGATGTCTATATAGATATGTACGACAGGCAATTCTACGAAAACGAAGAAGGAAAAAGAGTTTATCTTGCAGATTAATCAAAAAATAAAGAGTCCCTCAAATAAACAACATAAAAAAGCGGCCACTGATAAACTCAATGGCCGCTTTTTTATGTATGCTTAGAAACGTTTCCGTCGCTCGCGATCTCCACCTGAAGACCTGCTGCTGCTTCCTCCACGATCATCTCTGCGTTTCCCTGAGAAATCACGGTAACCACCGCTACGCTCACGACTGCCGCTGCTACCGCTGCTACGACGCTCGCGACTGCCGCCACCGCCTTCGCGGCCACCACCGTCACGATCACCTGCAAGTTCGATACGAACATCGCGGCCCTTGAAATCAACAGATTTAAAGTTCTGCTGAACAGTTTCTGCAACCGAGTTTTCTACTTCGAAAAATGTATAAACACCTTTCAAATCGATCTTACCGATAGCTTTTCCACTGATCTTCGCATTATTACAAATGAAGCCCAGCATATCACCGCGTGTAAAATCATCTACAGATCCCAGATTGATAAACAACCTGGTGTAGTCGCTATTTGCAGCGCGTCCAGCTCTTGGAACACGCTCACCACGCTCACTAAAGCGATCGTCTTGTTGCGGTGCATTCAGATCCGGAGCATTCTTGTAATAATCAAGAAAACGGTTGAACTCAAGAGAAGCAAAACGCTTGATCACTTCCTCTTTTGTCAGCTCAGCGAAATCAGCCATAATCCTTGGGATATAGGATTCAATCTGCGCTTCGTTTACCTCAACATTATGCACACGGTGTATTAAAGCAAAAAGCTGTTTCTCACAAACATCAAATCCGCTTGGGACCTCGATCTTGGTGAACTTCTTACCAATAACACGCTCAATCTGTCTGATCTTTCCAACCTCTTTCGAGTTGATGATCGCGATAGAAACACCAGACTTACCAGCACGCGCCGTACGGCCACTTCGGTGAGTATAGTTCTCAATCTCATCAGGAAGAGAGTAATTGATTACGTGAGTAACATCATTTACGTCAATTCCACGAGCCGCTACGTCAGTCGCGATCAGCAACTGAAGGCTTCTTTCGCGGTAACGTTTCATTACCTTATCACGTTGTTGCTGAGAAAGGTCTCCATGTAAAGAGTCGGCGTTATAGCCGTCTTTAATCAAGGACTCAGCAATCTCCTGCGTCTCGATCTTGGTACGACAAAATACGATACCGAAGATCTCAGGGTTGAAATCCACAATCCTTTTGAACGCAGCGTATTTATCACGGGCACGTACAATGAAGTACTCATGATCAATATTAGCATTACCTGTATTTTGTTTACCCATGGTTAATTCATGCGGATCAGTCATGTATTTCTTAGCGATCCGACGAACCTCTGCAGGCATAGTTGCAGAGAACAACCAGGTTTTCTTGTCGTTAGGAGTGGTAGAAAGAATCACGTCGATATCTTCCTGGAATCCCATATTGAGCATCTCATCCGCTTCGTCCAAAACAACATAGCGAACCTTAGAAAAATCAATAGCCTTACGATTGATGATATCAAGCATACGACCCGGGGTAGCAACAACGATTTGTACGCCGCGCTTAATCTGCCGAAGCTGATCAGTAATACTTGCGCCACCGTAAACAGCGACAACATTTACATTACTTAAATTTTTTGAATAATTCTTTATGTCATTGGTAATCTGTAGACACAACTCACGGGTCGGACACAAAATAAGCGCCTGTGGGTAATTCTGTTCAAAGTCTACTAGTTCTAACAAGGGAAGGCCGAAGGCCGCAGTTTTCCCTGTGCCGGTTTGGGCTAATCCGACAAAATCGTTGCTGCCTGAAAGTAAAACCGGGATCGATTGTTCCTGGATTGGCGTGGGATTTTCAAATCCCAGATCAGTTATGGCATTAACAATATCATGACGGATACCCAGGGTACTAAATGGGTTCATGATAACAATAAAAAACCGACTGTATTGCCGGTATTCTACAAAGATAATAAAAAATTTAAAAAAAACAGGCTCTCAACACGTATTTCGCGTGTTATCTTAGGCGATCGGCAGATTTCAATAGCTTGATATCACTTCGTATTCCTCTCAAAGCCAATATTATAAATAAAATGGACAATGGAATAAAGATGATACCCAGGCCGTAGTTTTGAAACTGCAGCTGCACATCACCCAAAGATGCGGTAGCTGTAGTGGCCAGCCAGAAACTGTAAGCGAGAATCGACAGAATTGCGACATATCCGGTCACGATCTGACGCTTTCTATCCTTATACATAAAAACCATGACCAGAGGTACCAAAGCCAGTAACACCGTCACAATAGTGATCAACGTGAAATCTTCCGTTTTCACAATCTGTCCGCCAATATTTTCATAGATCCCGGTAACCTTAATTACCTTGGGAGTTCCCATAGCGTTGAAGATCTGCAAATACGGGAATAAAAAAAGAAGGAGAATCATGGTGGTCGATAAGAACAACCACAGGGTTTGGATACGTTGTAGCATAATTTAATCGTGTCTGCTAAAATACATATTATGTTGAAAGGATGGACTCAGGCCAAGAACAAAAATAGTCTCTAATTAGTTTTGTATGATTATTTTTGACCGATATGCGGTATTTTGCTGAACTCGCCTATGACGGCACTTCTTTTCACGGATGGCAGATCCAGCCCAACGCTTATACCGTTCAGGAAGCTCTGGACAAGGCACTATCGACCATCCTACGGCAAAAAATTGAAACGCTCGGATGCGGCAGAACCGATACGGGCGTCCATGCCAGCGAATTCTTCGCGCACTTCAATGCCGAGTCCAGGCCCCATCAGCATGATCTCCTTAGCAGGAAGTTCTTAAACAGCCTGAACTCGTTACTACCCTATCAGGTTGCGGTCAAGCGGATAATTCAGACCGACCCCGAAGCCCATGCCCGCTTTGATGCCACGCTTCGTTCCTACCAGTATCACATCCACCGGCGTAAAGATCCGTTTAAATATAACCGCTCCTGGCTGCTGCAAGACAAACTTGATATCTCCAAAATGAATCAGGCGGCTCAGTACATGATGGCCTACACAGACTTCAGCGCCTTCAGCAAATCAAACACACAGGTTTTCACCAATAACTGTAAGATCACCCGGGCCGTTTGGATCGAAGAGGGCGATAATCTGGTCTTCCACATTTCCGCAGATCGCTTCCTTAGAAATATGGTCAGAGCCATTGTTGGCACCCTTGTCCTGATCGGCAAAGGAATCACCCCCCCTGAAAGCATTCACGATATCATAGAGAGCAAAAACCGTTCAAACGCCGGAAGTTCTGTTCCTGCCTGCGGTCTCTACCTTACTGAAGTGAAATACCCTTACATTTCCTGAGTTCAGAGAAGCTTCGATCAGCACTAATGGTGTTTGACATAGATAAAAGACACGATCATTCACTGATTATTCCCAGCCTTTGTAATCACAGCGTTGTTTTTAAGACAAACCTTCGCAGGCAAATTTCAATTAGCTAATTTTGACAATCAGATAATTACGATTTATGGCTAACGACAATAAAAAAGAACACGTTCAGGTCGTGACCGACAAGTCACTTCAATTTTTAGAAACATATATCAACAACCCCTCACCTACCGGATTTGAGTGGGAAGGACAGCGCCTTTGGTTAGATTATATCAAACCCTACGCAGATTCTCACTTTGTAGACAACTACGGCACAGCGGTAGCAGTGATCAATCCTGAAGCCGAATTCAAGGTGGTGATCGAAGCACACTCCGATGAAATTTCCTGGTTTGTCAACTACATCAGCAAAGACGGTTTGATCTATGTTATCCGCAATGGCGGTTCTGACCATCAGATCGCACCTTCCAAGCGCGTGAATATTCATACCGACAAAGGAACTGTTAAAGCCGTATTCGGATGGCCAGCCATTCATACCCGCAGTGGAGAAAAAGAAGAAGCACCAACGTTAAAAAATATTTTCCTTGATTGCGGCTGTACATCACAGGAAGAAGTCGAGGCCCTGGGTATTCACGTGGGCTGCGTAATCACCTACGAAGATGAATTCATGGTGTTGAATAACCGCTATTATCTTGGCAGAGCCCTGGACAACCGTGTCGGTGGCTTCATGATTGCCGAAGTAGCACGACTGCTTAAAGAAAACAACAAAAAACTACCTTTCGGCCTTTATATCGTCAATGCTGTACAAGAGGAAGTTGGACTTCGCGGTGCGGAAATGATCGCCAACCGAATCAAACCCAACCTGGCTATCGTGACAGACGTAACACACGACACCCAGACACCGATGATCAACAAAGTCACTCAGGGTGACCTTTCATGCGGAAAAGGCCCGGTATTATCTTACGCACCTTCCGTTCAGATCAATTTCAATAAGCTGTTGGTGAAAACTGCCGAAGAGAACCAGATCCCTTTCCAAAGACAGGCATCATCGCGTTGGACAGGAACAGACACCGACGCCTTCGCCTATTCAAACAACGGCGTGGTATCCGCACTGATCTCTCTTCCCCTGCGCTACATGCACACCACAGTGGAGATGGTTCACAAGGAAGATGTAGACAATGTCATCAGCCTGATCTATCATACGTTGCTGAACATTGATCCCGAACATGATTTTCGTTCGATAAAATAAACCGGCTAAGGAGTCGTTATAATAATTCATAGGACAACAAAAAGGGCAGCGAATTCTTGATTTGCTGCCCTTTTAATATTTACAAGACGATTATACCTTGAGGGTCTTAACGTCCAACCTTGGTTACCTTAACCTCAAAATCAAGCGGCGCAAAAGCCGGAATTGATACCTGTCCTACTGAACTGGCCGGCGATCCGGCTAATCCATAAGAAAAAGATGACGGTGCTATGAAGCGTATTGATCCGCCTTCCTTGATAAGAGGAACTGCCTTTTGCCAGGATGGGATGTAGCCCGAAAGAACAGTAGACACGCCTTCATTCGTTTCGAATACGGTACCATTCAGCAATCTCCCAGTATAATTGAACGTAATCGTAGAGTCCGGTTCTATCGTTTTAGACCCGGCGCCCGGCTCGGTGATCTTATACCAGATGTTATCGGCAGATTTGCTAAACCCGGTAAGCGAGTTTTTGCTCAGATAATTCTGAATTACCGCATCCTCATACTCCGCCAGTTTGGCTTTCTCCAAAACCTTAACCGTATAATCCAGGCTTGCATTTCCCGGAATCTGTCCACTTCCATTTCTACCATAAGCTTTGCGCGAAGGCACGAGTACACGAATCGTTCCTCCTTCCTTCTTCAAATTAGCCTTTATCGTTTCTCTCAGCACATCTGGAGTATAATAACCGAATCGACCCGCGTAATGGTTAACGAAAGTATCCTGAGAGGTATACTTACCGTCCAGGGACTTTACCGTATAAATCAATGGAAGCTGTTGGGTATAATCCAAATCAGGTCCCTTACCCTCACTTACAACAGAATAGTATGCACCCGTAGTATCAAACTTCTGCATAGACAGGTTATTCGCACTTATATACGCCTGTATGTTTGTGTCATCTTCTTCCGAGATGGAAGCATATTCTTTTGTACAAGCGCTAATTACAGCAACAAAAGCAAGGGCTATTAAAAAAGAATATCTATTAATCAAATTCATCAATTATAATTTACTGAGGGTTAGTCACATCTAAAAGTTCAACATCAAAATCCAGCACAGCGTTTGCAGGAATACTACCTTGGCCTCTATTTTGATACGCAAACGGCGAAGGTATCAGCAAGCGGATCTTTCCGCCTTTCTGTATCAGCTGGATTCCTATCTGCCAACCGGGAATAACATCTCCAAGAGCAAATGTAAACTCATCCTTATCTCCTTTCTTACTCGAGTCGAATACCTTGCCATTTAGCAAGCGCCCCTCATATTTCGCTTTAATAGTAGTAGAGCGGGTATATTTGACATCTCCCGATCCTGGCTCTTCGATGATATAATACACCCCGTTATCAGTTCTCTTCACGTTAGCAAGATTCTTTTCTGCAATAAAATCCTTAATCACTTTCTCATCAATTGCCATCTGCTTTTCCATGTCATAACTTTCTATCTTACTACACGAAGATCCAATCACAGCAAATAGCAACGCAACAAATACTAGTTTTCTCATATTCAAAATATCCGTCGCTCCGCGCGACATAACGATCACAAATTTATCTTTTTAAAGTTCAAATTCCATTATTTCTACTGAAATACGAATTTATATTCATTTTTATCCCGTGGCGTGTAACTACTTACGGTCTTAGTTCGTCTGTGACTAACAATACTAATACGTCAGTTCATTAAAAACTGATACTTTTGCCCCAAAATAATTAACCTGTCGACTCAAAACAATAAGGCGACAGATTTGTAGTTTATCAAATCATTTTAATGAGTTTATGAAAAATTTTCTATTATTATTTTTAGTTGGTGGGTTCTTATTAGTTGCAGGGAACACCGCGCAGGCGCAGTACAAACACGCGCTAGGTGTACGCGTGGGAAATGCTTACGGTCTGACATACAAGACGTTTATCCAGCAAGACAGAGCCTTAGACTTCATCCTGAATTTTAAAGACAGGAACAACTACTCGTCATTTCGTCTGACAGGTTTATATGAAGTTCATAATCCGATCAACGACCTGCCAGGTCTGCAGTGGTTTTATGGAGGTGGTGCTACTATCGGTAGCCAAACGTATAAGCCAATAGACAAGAGCGATCTGGTATTCAGTGTTGACGGAGTACTTGGTCTTGACTTCAAGTTCACCGATGCTCCTATCAACTTATCTCTAGACTGGAAGCCCGCAATCGAGTTTACTCCGAATACAGAATTTGACCCCGAAGGATTCGGTCTGTCTGTTAGAATAACATTCTAAGCATAGAAATCTTATTTCATGCAAAAAGCGGCACATTAACAAATGATGCCGCTTTTTTACGTTAATAAAATCCCAGGAAATACCTTAGCACGACATCTTTCCTACCCGCACAGCATGCCTGCCACCTTCAAAAGCGGTAGCGATAAACTTTTCGGTAATAGCCTTTGCTGCATCCGTAGAAACAAACCTTGCCGGAATACAAAGCACATTCGCATTATTATGCAAACGGGCAAGTTCAGCGATCTCCTGAGTCCAGCATATTGCAGCACGTATTCCCTGATGCTTATTTGCCGTAATCGCAACACCGTTTGCGCTGCCGCATACCAGGATACCCAAAGTAAACCCGCCATCTTCTACCGCCGAAGCTACAGGATGTGCAAAATCAGGGTAGTCAGCAGATTCTGCGCTATAGGTTCCAAAGTCTTTAACCTCATAGGCCGACAAAAACTCTCTCAGAAGTTCCTTGTACTCAAACCCTGCATGGTCAGAGCCTATTGCTATACTTATCTTATCACTCATGATGTATATTTAATATCGTAAACCAATCTCTTTTTTTCTTTTCCTGTCTATACGAGCCGAGATCATAATACTGATCTCATAAAGCAGGAACAACGGTAAGCTCACTGTGATCATTGTCAAAATATCCGGCGTAGGTGTTACAATTGCCGCTATGATCAGAATGATAACTACAGCATAACGTCTTGTAGATCGCATAAACTCTGGGGTCATGATTCCAAGCTTAGACAATATAAAGATAACCATTGGCAATTCAAATGTAATCCCCGCCCCTAGTGTCAATGTCGCCACAGACGACAGATAGGAATCGATCGTAATCTGATTTTGTATAATGTCGCTGACGGTATAATTCGCCAGGAAATTAATGGACAAGGGCGCGATAATGTAATAGCCAAAAAGAATCCCGATAATAAACAACAAACTTGCCCAGAAAACAAAGCCGCTGGCCGAATTCTTCTCATTCGGATTCAGTCCCGGTTTAACAAACCGCCATATTTCAAAAAGAAGATAAGGAAAGCCTAGGATCAGACCAATCAAAAGAGACGAATTCAGCTGAAGCGTAAACTGCCCCGCCATGTCGGTATTGATAATATTAAAAGGAATGTCGGTGATACAAAAATCCGGACCGAGATTAAACCGCTCAGACAACGAGCACATCATCCTGTAAGTCCAGAATTGCGGATTCTTCGGACCCATAATAACCTGGTCGAAGATGAAGTCATAGTACGAAAAAGCGAGACCCGTAAATACAACGATAGCTACCGCAGATCGGATCAGGTGCCATCTCAACACTTCCAGATGGTCGAAAAAAGACATCTCTGCCTCCATCGACTTACCTTTATCCTTTATCGACTCTATTAAGCTTTTACCTCTGTTTTCGCTCATTATCTTGTAAACAAGAATACCATTCATTTTGTAATGAATGGTATCTAAATAGTATTAAATAGCTTCTTCTATATACTCAAAGCTTTCCATAAACTTGGTGGTAAAGTTACCTGCCCGGAAGTTCGGATCACGCATCAGCTGGCAGTGGAACGGAATCGTTGTTTTGATTCCCTCAATCACAAACTCGCTCAGCGCACGCTCCATCGTCGAAAGAGCTTCTTCTCTCGTTTGCCCGGTACAGATCAGCTTGGCAATCATTGAATCGTAATTCGGAGGTATCTGGTAACCTGCATATACGTGAGTATCCACACGTACACCATGTCCGCCCGGTGAATGGAAAATAGTGATCCTTCCCGGAGATGGCCGGAAGTTATTCGCCGGATCTTCCGCATTGATACGACATTCAATGGCATGCATCTTAGGGAAGTAATTTCTCCCTGAGATCGGTACGCCAGCCGCAACGCGGATCTGCTCCTTAATAAGATCGTAGTTAACCACCTCTTCCGTAACCGGATGTTCCACCTGGATACGCGTATTCATCTCCATGAAGTAAAAGTTGCGATGTTTATCGACCAAAAATTCTATGGTTCCCGCTCCTTCATATTTCACAGCCTTAGCTCCCTTAACCGCAGCTTCACCCATTCTTTCGCGCAAAGAATCCGTCATAAACGGAGAAGGCGACTCCTCAACCAGCTTCTGGTGACGACGCTGAATGGAACAGTCGCGTTCAGACAAATGCGATACCGTACCATACTGGTCCCCTATAATTTGGATCTCAATATGTCTTGGATCTTCCACGAACTTTTCCAGGTACAGACCGTCGTTTCCGAAGGCAGCACCCGATTCCATACGTGCCGAATCCCAGGCCGCTTCAAACTCTTCGTCCTTCCACACGATCCGCATACCGCGACCGCCGCCGCCTGCCGTAGCCTTAAGAATTACAGGATAACCGATCTCGCCGGCAATCCGGATACCTTCCTTCACATCGCTCAACAAACCTTCAGAACCCGGAATGGTAGGCACGCCCGCCACCTTCATCGTTTCTTTAGCGGAAGCCTTATCACCCATAGCATTGATCTGCTCAGGAGTAGCACCGATAAATTTTATATGATAATCGCGGCAGATAGCCGAGAACTTTGCATTTTCAGAAAGAAATCCATAACCAGGATGGATTGCATCAGCATTTGTTAGCTCCGCTGCTGATATAATATTGGGAATATTCAGATAAGAATCCTTACTCGCCGGGGGGCCTATACACACAGCCTCATCTGCAAAACGCACATGCAAACTCTCCCTGTCAGCTGTAGAATATACAGCCACAGTCTTAATACCCATCTCTTTACATGTACGAATGATACGTAAAGCTATTTCACCGCGATTGGCAATTAAAATCTTTTTAAACATAATCTACTTAAATGTGCAAATATGACAATGTGCACACCCACAGAAGTATTAAACGTCTGTATGTGTGCACATCGTATAATATATACTAAGCTGGCTCAACCAGAAACAAAGGTTGGTCATACTCAACCGGACTGGAATTGTCCACAAGTACTTTCACAATCCTTCCGGACACCTCTGACTCGATTTCGTTAAATAGCTTCATCGCTTCGATGATACATACCACCTGACCGGCTTTTATCTCATCACCGACATTCGCAAAAGTTGGCTTATCAGGACCTGCGGAACGATAGAACGTACCGATCATCGGCGACTTGATAGTGATATAATTAGCCAGTTCCTGAGCCGTTGCAGCAGCTTTAGCATCAGCAGCTGACAGTACCGGTGCAGCAGGAGCAGCGGGAGCAGCAGGCACTGGGGCTGCAGGAGCAGCTGCCGGCGGCAGCGCTGCAGTTACATATGTAGGCTGCTGATTAGTTTTTATAGTGATCTTAAATTCTTTCTCTTCGATCGAAACTTCGTTAACACCTGATTTTGCAACAAATCTGATGAGTTCCTGAACCTGTTTAATATCCATTTTTACCGGTTAAATTTTATATTGTTCGCGTTTGATATCTACGAAGCTATACTTAATAAGCCCATTTGATGTACAGCGCACCCCAGGTGAATCCGCCACCAAATGCAGCCACTACCAGGTTATCGCCTTTCTTAAGCTTACTTTCCCAATCCCACAAACATAGCGGAATGGTTCCGTTCGTTGTATTGCCGTATCTGTCGATGTTGATCATCACTTTTTCCGGAGGGACACCCGCACGGTTAGCTGTAGCGTCAATTATTCGTTTGTTTGCCTGATGCGGAACAAGCCAGGCTATATCCTCAGGCTTCAAATTATTGCGTTCCACGATTTCCCCTGCCACATCAGCCATACTGCGTACAGCAGATTTAAAAACGGTTTGCCCTTCCTGATAAACATAATGCCTGGAATCAGCAATTGTTTCAGCAGAAGCCGGATATAAAGATCCGCCACCCTGGAGGTGAAGTGACTGACTTCCCGCACCATCACTTTTCAGTACAGAATCCAAAATGCCGTAACCTTCACTATTAGGCTCCAGAAGAGCAGCGCCGCATCCGTCACCAAACAAAATACAGGTAGCCCTGTCTGCATAATTTACAATAGACGACATTTTATCTCCGCCAACAACCAACACCTTTTTGTGTTTGCCCGACTCAATGAACTGGGCACCCGTGGTTAAGCCGAATACAAAACCCGAACATGCAGCCTGAAGATCATATCCCCATGCGTTAACTGCACCAATTTTATGAGCCAGAATGTTTGCTGTTGCCGGAATAGGCATATCAGGTGTAGATGTACAAAAGATGATCAGGTCAATCTCTTCTGCGCCTATTCCGCGTTTCTCTAAAAGGCCGAGAACGGCAGGAACGGCTAAATCGGACGTTGCAAGACCTTCGCCCTTCAATATCCTTCTTTCTTTGATCCCTGTGCGGGTGGTAATCCACTCGTCATTGGTATCAACCATGGTTTCCAATTCATGGTTTGTCAGTACATAATCAGGTACGTACCCGTGAACCGCTGTAATTGCAGCGTTTATTTTTTGCATAATCCTCTATGAATTATTTAAAAGCAGCTTTGATCTTATCAATAAGCTTGGTCGTGATCATACTTCTGGAGAGCAAAACCATATTTTTTATAGCCTCAGGAGTGGAAATTCCATGACCTATAATAACTGGTGCGTTCACCCCGAGGATCGGACTTCCACCATATTGTTCGTAGTTAAAACGCGCGAAAAATTCATCTTCGAAACCTTTTTGCTTGGTCAGAACATAAAACGTTTCCGCTAACTTTAACATTACATTACCTGTGAACCCATCACACACAATAACATCTGCCTTATCGTTGAATAAGTCTCTTCCCTCTACATTACCGACGAAGTTGAACATGTTCGTGTCCTTCATCAGCGTATGCGTTGCAAGAGCTAACATATTGCCCTTTTCCTCTTCTTCTCCGATATTGATCAGACCCACTTTAGGGTTATGAACTCCATGGATATTTTCCGCAAAAAGACTACCCAGTACACCAAATTGAAGTAGTGTATCAGGCTTACAATCAGCATTGGCACCTACATCCAGCATAATACCATAGCCCTTTTTCAATTTCGGAACTATAGTCGATATGGCAGGACGTATCACGCCTGGTATTGTTTTAACGCTAAACATAGCACCAACGAGCATAGCACCCGTATTGCCGGCAGAAGAGAAAGAATCTAAACTCCCCTCTTTAAGCATACGAAATCCGATCCCGATACTGGAATTGGGCTTCTGTGTAATTGCCTTTGTTGGATGCTCACCCATACCAATTACCTCGGTCGTGTGGATGATCTCTATAAGATCGGGGTTAAATCCCTGCTCAGCAAAAATAGGCTGCGCAAGATCCTTATTCCCGATAAGTACGAGTTTTTGTTGCTGTGGTTCTAAGGCTTTATAAGCTGCAATTGCTCCCAGCACAGTAGCGCCAGGAGCAAAATCTCCGCCCATTATATCTAAGCCAATTTTCATTTTCAGAAAACTACCTTAAGCAATAGAGGTATTCTCGATAACTAATTTACCATTGTAATACAGGTTACCATCTACATTGTATGCATGGTGAGGCAAATGAACCGCTCCTGTAGTTTTGCAGGTAAACAAGGTAGGCGCCTCAGCTTTGTAGTGAGTTCTTCTTTTATCTCTTCTTGACTTAGAAATTTTCCGTTTTGGATGTGCCATCGTCCTGGTTTTTTTATTTTATATGTTATTTAATCTTCTTTAAAGCTTCCCACCGCGGGTCAGCCACACTATTTTGTTCTGTTTCTTCAGCTGAAGAACCTGAGAGCTTCTCAAGTTTATCCAGCATTTCTTTATCACACCACTCTGTCATACCTGGCTCGTCACATCGATTAAAATAAGGAACAGCCAAATTAATGTATTCATAAATGAGCGGCGCGACATTAATCTCATGCTCGTTTTTACTTAACACGATAACCTCATCGGTATTATCCTCCAGATTCTCGTCTTCTGTAAACTTGACAATCTGCCTTTCATCAATATTGATTACTGACGGAAACTCTGATACACACCTGTCGCAAGTAAGGTAAATAGAGCCCTTGCCCGTGAATTGCAGTATAAGCATCGTCTCTTGCTTGGTCAGTTCCATATCTATGGAAACTTCTCCGGTTTTAACAAGAGAATACTCGAACTCGTCAAAGAACCGCGAATCAATTTTATAATTAAATTGATGCGTCCCTAACTTCAATCCCACAAACGGTATCCTATATTCCTGTAACAAATTCAAAGCACGGCAATTGAGCCTGCAAAGCTACTGAATTTAATGACTTGGAAAAAGTTTTTTTTTATTATGCCCGTATCCTACCGCTTTCCCTGCCCTTTTAGTCGCGATCCTTTGAAAGTTTACTAATCTTTAATGGATTAGCAGTCAGCTCAGCCATCTCCTTCCTTCGCCTCACGATATTCAAAGCCGAAAACATTGCCTCCCTGAAAGAGCTCTCTGATGCTTCGTTCTTACCTGCAATGTCATATCCTGTCCCATGGTCAGGAGAAGTTCGAACAACCGGCAGGCCGGCCGTAAAGTTGATCCCGTTGTGGAATGCTATGTATTTAAAAGGGATCAAACCCTGGTCGTGGTACATAGCCAGCACACCGTCAAACTTCAGGTGTGCGCCGCTTGCGAAAAACCCATCCGCCGGATAGGGGCCAAATGCGAATACGCCCTTTTCTTTAGCCTCTTCTATTGCCGGCATAATAATTTCCAGCTCTTCCTTTCCGATCAGGCCGTTATCACCTGCATGCGGATTAAGTCCCAGCACGGCAATCTTCGGTTTTTGAATCCAGAAATCCTTCTTCAGACTTTCTTTCATCAGCTGTAGCTTAGACAGGATGCTTTCTTTCGTTATCTTCTGTGCAACTTCCGATACCGGCACATGTCCGGTTACTACACCAACCTTTAAGTCTTCTCCGATCAGAAACATCAGCGAATCACTGGCATTCGCTTTTGCCTGAATATATTCGGTATGCCCCGGAAATTTAAACTCCTCGTTCTGTATATTATGCTTGTTTATAGGGGCTGTAACCAGCGCGGCAATATTCCCGGCTATCAGATCTGCTACCGCACGGTCAAGAGAAATAAATGCATACTTGCCTCCTGTCTCATTCGCCACTCCGGGTTCTATCTTTACGTCCTCGTCCCAGCAATTGATCATGTTCGCCCTTTTAGGATTCGCCTGTTCCGCATCGGATATCACATTAAAATTGAAATCACCCAGAGAAAGTGTTTTGCGATAAAACGACGCCACTTTGGTAGTCCCGTAAACAATGGGAGTGAAATAGTCGTAAATAGACGGGTCTACTAACGTTTTCAAAATAATTTCCAGCCCTATTCCGTTTACATCACCTATTGAAATTCCTATTTTAATTTTCTCACTCATATCAAAATTCAAGTACTTCCCCTACAAAACGTAAGTTTACAAATTAAACACTTTACAGACAAATCTCGAAGATTATCGTTCTTAAAATTGAACGTGGTCTTATCCGGACTCTATCTCCATTAATATTATCGATTGAGGTTCATCACTAATCTGCGTTCAATAAGGGGGTCGACAACAGCTTTATCCGGGAAAGCTTAGCGTTTATATGCTAGCGTATTTAAGGAGTCTTAAAGGCGTGATGAGTCCGACTTACAATGTTGTAAGTCGGACTCATCACGCCACAATCTCTGCCGCTCATGGCCATCATATAAAAGAGGTTGTGCGAAAATCTCTGGAATGTAGAGGCCTACCCGGATCGCCACGAGAAGATACAGGAAATGGGGTATGATGGAAACAGGCTACTGAGGGAGCTGGAAAACCGGATTGGGAAAATAGTAAGCAAGCATGCCAGGCCTTCTGGCTTCAAAGAAGAACCCACGAAAATTAGGCTCCGGCAGAAAATTTCATTTTAACTTGATGGGATTGTGATAAGTTGATCCCGCATAAGTGCGACGCAATTCTTCCATCTGTCTTTAAATTGCTTATTTTGTTGTCTGACGATGTTCTGCGGTATCTACGCCAAGGGACCCCATTCGTCTTTCCAATAATTTGCAAAATGAGCTCAGTACGCGCGAAAAAACATCTCGGTCAGCATTTCCTTACCGATAAGAATATAGCACTTAAAATTGTTGGCAGCTTAAACCCTGCCGGGCGCTTCTCCCAGGTATTGGAAGTAGGTCCCGGCATGGGGATTCTTTCCGACTTCCTGCTCCAGAACAGTGAGTATGAAACTTATATGATTGACCTGGACGGAGAGTCGGTTGAGTTTCTGCACAAGAAGTACCCGCAACTGGGAGAACGGCTGATCAAGGGTGATTTTCTGGCCCTCGACTTTAAGAAAACCTTTCCGGGGAAGGTGGCCGTCATCGGAAATTTCCCCTATAATATATCATCGCAGATTCTATTCAAGATTCTCGAGCACCGGGATCAGGTGCCCGAAATGGTGGGTATGTTTCAGAAAGAGGTAGCAGAGCGTTGTACTTCCGCGCCCGGGACGAAAGAATATGGCATTTTGAGCGTTTTTGTACAGGCCTATTATAAGGTGGAATACCTGTTTACGGTTAAAGCGGGAGTTTTTAATCCTCCGCCAAAAGTATTATCGGCGGTGATCCGGCTTACCAGAAACGATGTCCTGGAGTTGGACTGCGACGAAAAGCTTTTTTGGAAGGTGGTAAAGGCCGGCTTTAATCAGCGACGCAAAACGCTCAGAAACGCACTGTCATCCGTGATTCCGAAAGACAAAATGCCCGCTGACCCGGTCTTCGAACTTCGCGCCGAAAGGTTAAGTGTTGACGACTTTGTACGCTTAACCAATATGTTAACAGCTGCCGTTTAAAGAACATTACCATGAAAATACTGATCGCCGATAAGCTTCATCCTGTTTTTAAGATCGAGGCGGAGAGACTGGGTTACGAAGTAGATGATCTGCCAGACATCAGCCGTGAAGAGACGCTGAAGATAATTGATCGCTATTCGGGTATCGCAATTCGTACCAAGTTTAAAATTGATGAAGAACTTGTCCTGGCAGGCACCAATCTACGTTTTATAGCGCGGGCGGGCGCCGGTATGGATAATATCGATCTGGCGGTTGCGGCCTCACAAAATATCACCTGCATCAATGCTCCCGAAGGGAATCGCGACGCCGTTGCTGAACATGCCATAGGTATGCTGCTTTCCATCATGAACAATTTGCGAAAAGCGGATATGGAGGTACGCGAAGGGATCTGGGACCGGGAAGGTAATCGCGGCATCGAACTTCGCGACCGCACGGTAGCGATTATTGGTTATGGGTTCATGGGGCAAAGTTTTGCCCGCAAGCTCACTGGATTTAGCGTCGATGTCATCGCATATGATAAATATAAGACCGGCTTCAGTGACGAGTTTGCCCGTGAAGTCAGCATGGAGCAGGTCGTAAAGCAAGCCGATGTGCTAAGCTTCCACATTCCTTTAACCCGGGAAACCCGGCAGATGGTAGATGACGAATACCTGTTTCACTTCCGCAAACCGATCATTCTGCTTAACACTGCCAGGGGCGAGATCATCCATACAGCAGCTGTACTCAACGCAATTAAATCCGGTAAGATCATTGGAGCAGGGCTTGACGTCCTGGAAGTCGAAAAATTCCCCGGTCTGGAAGACCTGGAGTGGTTCAGGGAGCTCCGAAATAACGATAAAGTCCTTCTCTCTCCGCATGTTGCAGGCTGGAGTGTAGAATCTTACAGGCGTATTTCGGAAGTTCTTGCGGAAAAGTTGAAGACAATCAAGTAGTGAGGAGGGATTATCAGGCGGGCATGGATTTATTTAAAGCATTCCATGCCCGCCTGACTGATCAATTGGTAACGAAATTCGGATTGTACATTTCGAATTCTTCATACGCACACCAGAGATCCGTAACCGAATTCACTTCGATATCAACGCCCCAGGGCGTCCAGCTAATGAACTTCTTTTTCTGACCCGAAGTGCTTTTCGAAGGAGTGATTTCTTCGTACACGCCAAAATTGCCTAAGGTGTAATAGCGAATCTTCTTCTTGCGATTATCCAGACTATGCGATTTAGTTAACCGGAACCCCATGGTCTTAATCCAGTTCTCAATGGATAAAGCTCTGTTTTGCGTCATAATGGTAGAAATTAGATCAAAAATTATTCGTTCATTGGGTAATCAACACAAAATTTCTCATTATGTTCCTGTTAATCAATTACTTTTATGAAATAATGTGGATAACTTATGTGAATAACTTCCCTCTATATTAATTTTTCTTATCTTGCCAACCTAGACCACTGAATGCCCGGGACCAGATTCTGGCACCATCTACATAAGGCATTTCAGATATCCTCCGATAGCTCCTTTAGCTCGATTCTGGTATCAGGAATGGCCCTTTTTTGAAAAAAATCAAACACAAACGGCATTTCAGTCTTAATTAATAAAGGGAAAATAATTCATGAAGACGATTATAGTATCAAACAGGCTACCAGTCAAAATCACAGAGTCCGATGATAAAATTGAGTTGAAGCAAAGTGAAGGCGGCCTTGCAACAGGTCTTGGCTCCATCTATCGTCAGGGTAATAATATGTGGCTCGGATGGTCGGGTATTGAAGTAGAATCAGAAAGCAAACAAGAAGAGATAAAAGACAGGCTACAGGAGATTAACCTGTTTCCGGTCTTTCTTACACAGGAAGAGATCAACTTATACTACGAAGGATTCTCGAATGAAACACTCTGGCCGGTTTTTCACTATCATCCTACGTACGCACATTATGAGCAGAGTTACTGGGACAGTTATCTGGCCGTAAATCATAAATTCAAGGAGGCTGTGCTGGAAATCGCCGAACCCGGTGATATCATTTGGATCCATGACTACCAACTCCTGTTACTGGCGGGGCTCATCCGCGCAGAACAACCCGATATTACGATCGGCTTTTTTCTGCATATACCCTTTCCATCGTATGAACTTTTCCGCCTTATCCCCTGGAGGGCTGAATTGTTGGAGAATATGCTTGGAGCTGACCTGATCGGGTTTCATACCTTTGATGACGCACGACACTTTATAAGTTCCATCACACGTCTGCTTCCGCTGCATGCTTCGGCAAACCAGATCAATTACAATGACCGTCAGGTTATCGTAGAGGCATTCCCCATGGGAATTGACGAAAAGAAATACGAGTCGCTTACACATGACCGTCTGGTGCTTGAGAATGTGTCTAAGCTGAAAGAAAACTTTCAGGATCTCAAAATGATCTTGTCGATTGACCGGCTTGACTACAGTAAGGGCATATTGCAGCGCCTGCAGGCATACGATATTTTGTTGCAAAAGAACCCGGAGTACCATGAACGGGTGGTGTTGTATATGATTGTAGTACCTTCCAGGGACACCGTTCCTCAATACAAAGAGTTGCGGGACGAAATTGACAAGCTGGTAGGTAATATCAACTCGAGATATCGCACGCTGGACTGGAACCCGATTCATTACTATTACCGCTCATTCGAGACGGAGATGCTCTCGGCCCTTTACAATATGGCTGAGATATGTCTGGTTACCCCTATGCGCGACGGGATGAACCTGGTAAGTAAGGAGTACGTAGCGAGCAGAACCGATAACACAGGCGTTCTGATTTTAAGCGAGATGGCCGGCGCCGCCAAAGAACTTATTGACGCTATCATTGTTAACCCGAACAACGTAGGCGAGCTCTACCGCGCGATGATTGAGGCTATTAATATGCCTCTGGAAGAACAGCTCAGACGAATGGTACCGATGCGGGAAGTCGTCGCTAAATTCAATGTAAGACACTGGGTAAAAATATATATGGACAGATTAGATGAGGTGAAACAACTGCAAGCTTCGATGCAGGCAAAGCATGTAGGAGCGGCGACAATGACGTATATCGAAGATGAATACCGTCAGGCCAAAAAGAGACTTATCTTTTTGGATTATGACGGCACATTGGTTGGGTTTAAATCCAACATTAACCAGGCGTTCCCGGATGATGATCTATACGAGATACTGGATGAGCTCATCAGTGAGCCGATGAACGATGTGGTCATTGTGAGCGGCCGCAACCACGAAACACTGGAAGACTGGTTTGGACACCTCAAGATTGATATTATCGCGGAGCATGGCGCATGGCAGAAACATACCGATGGAGAGTGGACCAGGTTACCGGGCCTGAACGACCATTGGAAACAAGATCTGATGCCTATGCTGGAAATGTATGTAGACCGCACCCCCGGCTCATTCATTGAAGAGAAGAGCTATTCGCTGGTTTGGCATTACCGGAAAGTGGAAGATGGGCTGGGCGAACTCAGGGCGAATGAGCTGATGACCAATATGCGATTCCTTACCGACGATAAAAGCCTGCAAATGATGGGCGGAAATAAAGTCATTGAGATTAAGAATTTCGAAGTAAACAAGGGCAAGGTCGCTTCATGGCTGGACAAAGACAACTATGATTACGTTCTGGCTCTGGGCGACGACCATACGGATGAGGATATGTTTAAGGCACTGCCTGCCGACGCATACACGATCAAGATAGGCAGCAATATATCTGCAGCCCGCTTCTACATGCGTGATTACCGGGAAGTTCGAAAATTACTGAGAACACTGGCAGCAAAAGAAGAAGTATAAAAAAGGAATATCAAAAAAAGCCGCTCCGAATATCGTTCAGAGCGGCTTTTTTTGTGTTTGATGTTTATTTATAGAAATATAGGCTTGTCAAGCTTCATGGCAATACGGTAAGCCGCGTTCATCAGTCCTACGTGACTATAAGCCTGTGGAAAATTACCCCATTGACTGCCCGTCTCTTCATCGACGTCTTCGCTAAAGAGCATCAGATGATTGGAATACTTCATCAGCTTTTCGAATTCGGTGACAGCTTCGTCAATTCTTCCTACGCAAGCCAGCGCTTCCACGTACCAGAAGGCGCAAATGAGGAAGGTTGTTTTAGGCTTTCCAAAATCATCTGCATGCAGATAGCGGTAGATGAGACCGTTCTCCGTCTTCAGCTCTGCCTCCAGAGCCTTTAGGTGGTCTTTTGCCCTATCCGACGTGGGGTCAAGATAACCCATCATAATAAGCTGAAGCGTGCTGGCGTCTAGGTGTTCGCTGCCTACCGCGTTCGTGTAAACCTTACGAACCGGGTCATAGCAGCTTTCGATATGTTCTGCAGCTCTGGCCTGTAGCCTTCGGGCTTTCGCTTCCAGATCTTTATCGCCAATCGTGCTGGCTGTCTTCGCGGCGGCGGCACAACCTGCCCACTGGAAGAGGTTACTGTAACAATGCGTATTGGCAAAGTTGCGGAACTCCCAGATTCCAGCATCCTTTTCATCGATAGTAGATTCAATTCTATCCAGGATGGAAGAAATCCATTTACGGGAATCCTTTCTTTCGCGAAAGATAAAACGATGGTCTGTATACAATGGCATGATGGAGATCATGACCTGACCGTAGATATCATTCTGAATATGTTCGTTTGCCTGGTTGCCGATACGTACCGGCTTATTTCCTTTGTATCCGTCCAGGTATTCGAGAATCGACTCATCCAGCTCCTTGCTGCCGTCAATGCGGTATAGCGGCTGGTAACGGGACTCTTCGGATACCGAAATGTCTGCTACATAGTTGAAATATTTTTCCATTTCCTGGAAATGGCCTATGTGGTTAAGGGAATTCAACACGTAATGAGTATCGCGCAGCCAGCAATACCGGTAATCCCAGTTCCTGCCACTGCCGTCGTACTCCGGAAGGCTGGTGGTACTTGCAGCGATAATTGCGCCCGTATCTTCGTACTGGTGTATTTTGAGCGCCAGAGCAGAACGGATGACGTATTCCTGGAAGAATCCTGCTATCGATGAGAACTTGATCCAGGTTCTCCAATACTTTACCGTTTCCCTGAGGAACGTTTCGCAGGTGCTCACCAGAGGTGCTTCCAGGGGGTGACCGTAAGTCAATACCAGATATTTCGCTTCGCTTAACACAAAGTAGCGCTCGTCATAGATATAGGTAATGGGAATATCGGTAGTTAACCGCATGATATCCTCGCCTTCGTAGTATTCAATATGGTTACTGCCACGCTGAGCCCGGAGCTTCCTTTTGCCGTATTCGGTAACAGGCTCGCATTTAACCTTGATGCGTGGTGTCCCCGATATTGGCTCTATCTTTCTGATCAGCATAAGCGGTTTAAAATACCGGTCATATTGAAAGAAGCGGGGAGCGAGATCGGTAATCTGATATTCGCCATCATCGCAGGTAACTTTCGTTACCAGCACATTGGTATTTTCCAGATAAGACTGCTCAGAGGTAAACTCACTGGCGGGCCTGATGCTGAACTCGCCACCCTTTTGTTCATCGAGCAAAGACCCAAAGACGAAAGTACTGTCGAAACGAGGCCAGCAGAGCCAGGAGATATCTGTGTTTTTATGTACATGTGCGAGAAATGCACAGTTTCCTATTAAACCTGTTTGATATGTGTGTTTAACCATTGATAAAAATACAAATGCGTGATAAAGAAGTTTTCAATTTTTATAATGAAGAACGTAAAGTCAGAGAAAACGGTACTTCTATATGCTTGTTTGAATTCTCCAGGATCATCTTTGCGGCGACTGTTCCCATCTGATGAAAATCGGTAGAAATGGTCGTTATTCCATTTAGAATCACCCTTTTAAGCGGCGTTTCGTTATAAGATATTACGCCGATCTGCTTTCCGATTTTCAAATCAAGATTTAAAAGTCTCTCTACCAATGTTACAAGATCACTTTCCATCAGATTAATATAAACCTCACCTTCCTGAATGGGTTCGGTGGATATATCGTTTACAATCCTGTGGTTGAAAGCATATTGCTGGCAGAAGCGGAGATACCCTTTTTTGATCTCACGCGGGTAGTAGCTTTTATCGGGAAATATAAGCTTGATGGTATGGTATTTACTTAAGGCCTTGCGGGCTTTCTCCAGCGAGTTGTAAATATCCTTTTCAAAGTCTTCGTAAACTGCTGCATATTCACCCGTTATACCCGGTATTTTTTTGTCGAGGATAATCAACTTTTCCTTGGGAATAGAATTAATCATCTGGTAGGCACTCTCCTCTCCCTCTATAAAATGAGGGATGATAACATAATGTGAATAGCCTTCCATCTTATTGCTAAGGAGCTTTTTGAAGAGCATGTAATCGCTGTTATAGATATAGAAATCTACGGCGATCTGCTCACCCAGGGTAGCAATAAAGGCGTCATAAATAATTTTCTTATGACTGCTGAGCTTGTTAAAGAAAAGGCAGATCCGAAGCGTCTGACGAAATTCAGTACTGGCTATATAATATCCTTTTCCGGGTATAGAAGCCAGGACACCGATCTTCTTGAGGTATTTATATCCTTTCTCCGCGGTGTCACGCGATATTTCCAGCTCATAACTGAGTTCGTTTATCGACGGAAGCATATCATTTTTGCTGATCTTCCCCGCTTCGATAGCTATCAGTATGGAATTGGTAAGCTGAAGATACTTTGGAGTCGCCGAATATTCATCGATCCGGATATGTTCAAAAAAACGGATGGGTTTCATCGTGAATTGGTGTGGATACCGGGCTAAGATACCAAATTGAGGACTATAACGGAGAAATCCGATCTTTTTTGGCATTTTAAAATTGTGATATTGTACATAAATGACCTGCGTCAGTTTTTCAGGCACGTAGAGACGCTAAATTTGGACAACAATTTCTCCAAAATGAATTCGAAGAATAAATGGCTAATGGCCTTATCCGGAATGACATTGCAGTTGTCTATCGGATCAATTTACGCATATAGCGTATGGATTAAACCTCTGGAATCAATGAACGGCTGGGATGCACATCAGCTTAAGCTGGCTTTTAGTCTGGCTATTTGCTTTCTGGGGCTTACCGCCGCCTTTATGGGAAACTTTGTAAACAGGATCGGCCCTAAAAAGGCAGGACTGTTTGGCGCTGCTTTTTTTGGAGCAGGACTCGCCGGAGCTGGATTAGCCAGCAGTATCGGGTCTTTGCCACTGTTCTATCTGACGTATGGCGTAATTAGTGGGATCGGACTGGGCTTTGGCTATATTACACCCGTTTCTGTGGTGGTAAAGTGGTTTCCGGACAAGCCGGGCTTTGCGTCCGGACTGGTCATCATGTCGTTTGCTGCGGGGTCTGTACTGGCGTCACAAATCATTTCGCCAATTGCGGCAATGGCTGGGGTATCAAATACCTTCTATTTGCTAGCAGCCTGCTATTTTACTTTGATGGTTGTTGCCTCACTCTATCTGGCGGTTCCGGCATCAGGATCTTCGGTAGCAGTTGACGATGGGCACAGCGGAGGATCTTCGGTTCCGGCTTCAGCCTTACTTTCAGATACACGCTTCTATGGCCTTTGGCTGATGCTTTTTTTCAATACAACATGTGGTATTGCTTTGATTGCCGTAGCTGCTCCGATGGCGAAGGACATCATCCATATCAGTGATGCTGCTGCTATCGTGTTTGTTGGCATCATCGGATTGTTTAACGGGGTGGGAAGACTGATCTGGTCCAGCGTTTCCGATAAAATCGGGCGCTGGAATACGTTTATGTGTTTCTTTATTGTTGGCAGTGCCTGCTTCTTTATCCTTAGCCTCACGCCGGCTGCATGGTTGTTTTACGTTGCCGTGCTTGTCATCATCAGTTGCTACGGAGGTGCCTTTGCTACGATGCCCGCCTTCATCAAGGATATTTATGGGGCGGATAAGATGGGATCGGTACTGGGCTATGTGCTGATTGCCTGGTCTGCAGCCGCGTTTGCCGGTCCATGGCTCATTACTTTGACAGACGATTACACGCCCATCTTCACAGGCTTCGCGGGGATTTTGTTCGCTACGGCAGTGATGGCATATGTTTTGAAAGGAAAGTTAAAAATAGATGCTGTAAAACCTGCTGCAAAAACGAAAATATTAACAGAAGAGGTAATTTCTTAATAATTCCTTAATTTTATTGAGGTTTCATTAATGATCCTTAAATCACCAGAATAGATGACGCCAGTCACATTTAATGAGCGTTAATCTGCGTAGATTTGATGTATTCTAATATGAACGAAGAGTAATTTTTTAGATTATGAAAACAGATGTCACAGCAATTCCATTTGAACAAGGAGAATGGAACACAACATTAAACGTATATGATTTCGTTGTAAAAAACATCAAACCTTATACCGGAGATTCATCATTCCTATCTGGACCTTCTGCTAAAACCACGAATCTGTGGAATGCGGCTAAGGAAGCGCTTCTACAGGAAAGAGCGAACAATGGGTGCCTTGCAATAGACACTGAGACTATTTCAAACATGACGGCCTTCAGGCCCGGATATATCAAACAGGACGATGAGGTAATCGTTGGTCTTCAGACAGATCAGGTTCTGAAAAGAGCGATGAAACCTTTTGGTGGCATCAAGCTGGTAGAGTCTGCAGTAAGAGAACGTGGTTTGGAAGTTTCTGACCGTGTAAAAGACGTATTTAATTATGCAAGGAATCACAACGAAGGTGTTTTTGCGGCTTACGATCCTGAGATCAGAAAATACCGTTCAAAGCACGTTCTTACAGGACTTCCTGATAACTATGCACGTGGCCGTATCATCGGTGACTTCCGTCGCCTTGCCCTATACGGAGCAGATGCGCTGATCAATTTCAAAAAGGCTGATCTGGCAAAGGTTGGCGGAGAGATGACAGAGCACAAAGTTCGTCTTCGTGAAGAGATCAACGCTCAGATCGCTGCTTTGAAAGACATGATCACCATGGCTGCCGAGTATGGCTTTGATGTATCAAAACCTGCAGTGAATTCACACCAGGCAGTTCAGTGGGTGTATTTTGCCTACTTAGCTGCGGTAAAAGAGCAGGACGGCGCGGCAATGTCGCTCGGTAACGTTTCTTCTTTCCTTGACATTTATTTTGAAAGAGACCTGGCAGCAGGAACTCTGACAGAAGAGGAAGCACAGGAACTGGTTGATCAGTTTGTAATGAAACTGAGACTGGTACGTCACCTGCGTCCCGGATCTTATGATGAGATTTTTGGTGGTGACCCTACATGGGTAACAGAATCTATCGGTGGTCAGCTGAATGACGGACGTACGAAGGTGACTAAAACTTCATTCCGTTTCCTTCAAACTTTATACAACTTAGGTGCTTCACCTGAGCCAAACCTGACTGTACTATGGTCTGAACACCTTCCTGAAGGGTTCAAGAACTTCTGTGCTCAGGTATCGATTGATACTTCTTCCATTCAATATGAGAATGATGACCTGATGCGTCCTAACCGTGGTTCTGATGACTATGGTATCGCATGCTGCGTTTCTTATCAGGAGATTGGAAAATCAATTCAGCACTTTGGTGCACGTGCAAACCTGCCTAAGGCCCTTTTGATTGCTCTGAACGGCGGCCGTGAAGAACACGAAGGCACTGAAATCATCAAGGGAATCCCTGAATTACCAGAAGGTCCTCTTGATTATGATCTGGTAATGGATGTATTCAAACGCACGCTGAGTGACCTTGCAAGGGTATATGCCAAAGCAATGTTCATCATCCACTACATGCACGACAAGTATTACTATGAGAGAGCTCAGATGGCTCTGATCGATTCAGATCCTCATATTGATATCGCATACGGAGCTGCAGGTATTTCCATCATTGCTGACTCGCTTTCTGCAATCAAATACGCAAAGGTGACTCCTATCAGAAATGAAAAAGGTCTTACTGTTGACTTCAAAATCGAAGGAGAATATCCTCAGTTTGGTAATGATGATGACCGTCCGGATTCAATCGCTCAGGAAATCACACATTACTTTGTTAATGAGTTGAGAAAGCACGCTACATACAAAAACTCCACTCCTACATTGTCATTGCTGACCATTACGTCTAACGTAATGTATGGCACCAACACAGGTGCAACACCTGACGGGCGTAAGGCTGGAGAGTCTTTTGCTCCGGGAGCAAATCCGATGCATGGACGTGATAACAGTGGAGCTATTGCTTCATTAAACTCTGTGGCAAAGCTGAAATATAGTGATGCGCAGGATGGTATCTCCAATACCTTTTCTATGATCCCTAAATCGTTAGGAGATACTCGTGAAGAGCAGATCACCAACCTGGTAAACACCATGGAAGGCTACTTTAAGCACATGGCTCATCACCTGAACGTAAACGTACTAAACAGAGAGACTTTGATGGATGCTTATAACCATCCTGAAGAATACCCGCAGTTAACCATCCGTGTTTCGGGGTATGCTGTGAACTTTGTTCGCCTGTCACGTGCACATCAGCTGGAGGTAATCGCGAGAACCTTCCACGAAAACATGTAACCGATTTTTATATATATTAATAGTTAGAGGTCAGGTATAAACCTGACCTCTTTTTTTTGGATTATTTTTTACATCTTACAGCATGTATTTTCCATTACAGGATATTGAAGCGGCTAAATTGAATTTTGATGATCCGGAACATCTGCGGATTCATTCACTCGAAACATTTGGAACCCATGACGGGCCGGGGATCAGGATGGTGATCTTTGTTCAGGGATGCCAGTTCCGGTGCTTATATTGTCAGAACCCGGATACTCTTGATGTACGGGGCGGCACCTTAGTTTCTATTGACGAACTCGTACAAAGGGCTGTTCGCCAGAAATCTTACTTCGGCAAATTCGGAGGTGTAACGGTTTCAGGAGGTGAGCCTCTTCTGCAGAGAAGCAAGTTGAGCACCTTTTTTAAACGCCTTCATGCGGAGGGTATTAACACCTGTCTCGACACGAATGGTCGCTTAAATAATGATCAGGTCCATGAGCTTCTGGAGCATACAGACTTGCTGCTACTGGACGTGAAGCATATTAACGACGAGATTCATCATAAGCTTACCGGCCTGACGAACAAGGCCACGCTGGCATTGGCGGATTACCGGGAGTCGACCGGAAAACGAATGTGGCTGAGGTATGTGCTCGTACCGGGATGGACGGATCAGGAAGAGTATCTCGAAGAATGGGGACAGCGTTTCGCAGACTTCAAGACCGTTGACCGGGTTGAAATTATTCCTTTCCATCAGTTGGGTCTGCACAAATGGGAATTGATGAAAATGAATTATCCCTTAAAGGACACGGAGAGCCCTAGTGAAGAGTGCAAGCAAAAGGCATTGACGATATTTCAGAAGTATTTCTCCAATGTGGTGCTTAAATAAGCTTTGAAAAAACGTTAAAGTTACTGGTACCCTACCTGGTACCGGAGAGATAAAAAAAAACGGGCTGTCTTTATCAGACAGCCCGTTTTATGTTTAGACTATTAGGGCATCTTTTTGAAGCCTTCGGAACGTACCTTCCATTTTCCATTTTTAGGAAAGCCGGGATTAACACCCTGACTTCCGTCCCATCCGCCGGCCATCATGGCTACGGTAGTCAGAACTCCTCCATTTCCGGGCAGGTATATACGTAACCTTCCATCCTGGTAGTTGTGTCCGTTTTTTAAATAGGTGTTCGTCTGTATCTTCATAAAGAGTGCGTCCATAGCACGCTCAGGTTTGCCTAGACGGGCAGCGTTCATTGCCGTCATCGGGAAGTCCCATCCCCAGGTAGCATCCCATGACCATACCTTCCATACCAGGTCTAAAGTACGCTGCATGGTTGGCATATCGAGCTTTTTAGACTGAGGCACCATACCTAAAGCTCCCAGAACAGCCGGGTGATCCGTCTTCCAGCGATCGGTGGTATACGAATCGGGAGTGCTTTCTGTAGCCAGATAGACCCCTTCAGATACCGGAAGCGGTGCGAGCTTGTTGATTACGTTATCCCACTCAGCATTGCGGCTCATACCCAGGCGCTCTTTCCAGGTTTGTGCGACTCTAAGCGCCCAATCCCAATAGGCAAGCTCATAGGTGGGATTGAAGGTTTCTTCAGCCTTAAATACCTCCTGCGCAGGAATAAGCCCTTTGCCCAGATTGTACTGGTCTTTTGCTTTATCATACGTCGGGAAAGAGGCCATGAATTCGGCTGTAGCGAATACCAGGTCTTTGTATTTCTCAAGGATTGCTATGTCCTGCTTATCGCGATAAGCGAGTTCGGCCATATAGATCAGGTGGGGCTGCTGCCAGATCAGGAAAGCTGCGACAGAAGAAGGAGCTTCATCTCCGTTATGATCGGTCATTTTTTGCCAACGCGCACCCTTAAAGCCCTGCCGTTTAGCAAGTGCTTCGGCTTTTTCCTGTACCTGCGCATAGAAGCCAAGGCTCTTCTCCATGAGGTCTACGCGGTTCCATAAAGCGAAGTGCACTGCATGCCACCAATGCATCTCCAGATGTGGTTTTCCGAACCAGCTGTTGAAAGTAAGGCCGGTTTCCTGTGGAGGGAAAGACCCTGCGCACTGCAGCTTGGTGAGGTATTGTGACAAGACCGTTCTTCTTTCCAGCTCTTTGGCTCTCGGATCAGTACTTCCAGCGAAGTCGATCGCTGCGCCGCTGTTCCAGAAGGCGGCCCACTGGGCTTTACTGCTGTTCTCGCTCTCCTGGTATGCTGGTACGGCTGCTGCTGTTGTCTGTGCGGGACTAAAAAGGCAGCTCAGCTCAAGAATATCTGATCCTTTGGCAGGAATGATATGGAAGGAATGAGGGGTGGTTGCTGCTTTGACGCTGCCCCCGTTCCATTTCAGGTTTGAGAAATAGGTTATACCCTCGAGCTTATGCTCGATTACAGCTCCATCAGTTGATGACGAGAGGATGGAAGACTGGTGTTTTTGAGCATCCGCCCAATTAGCGCCTTCATCAAGGAACTCCGCTGTTGGATAAGGGAAGCGGAGGCCGATTTTCAGTCTTCCGCTTGTAACAAGTTTAGACTTCACGCGAACGGAAACGACATCCTGATCCTGATGAACCGTTGTGGTTACTTCTACAGGGATGTTGTCTACGGTGAAAGTACTTTTGAGTATCCCTGTCCAGAGGTCAAGCTCCTGCCTGATGTTTTTAACATCGGTTTTACTGATCATCGCACCGTTCTGCTTCTGAATTTCAAAGCCAAGATGCCCCAAATGGATGCGGTGAGGATTCTTTCTAAACCAGTCTGCTACCTGCCGTTTTCTTAAGGGCTCGGACCATTGCACGGCATAGGAGATCATTCTGCCGTTTAAATTATAGTTCCGGAGGATTTCGGAGAAGTCGTACCCTATTGTATCTTTAAAGCTATTCCAACCCCATTCGGACTGGGTTCCGAGACTTACGCCTTTCTTGTATGCCTCCGGGAAAGTCTGCAGACCGGTAACGTCTGCTGTGAAAGCGAACTTTCCATTTCCGAGGGAGAGCGAAGTAAGGGAATCAATTTTGGTGTTAACAACATTATGGCGGCTTACCACCGCCTGGCGATTTATCGGCTGTGCGTTTACGAACAGCACTTGTGATAGAGCTATTCCCAGACCGCATAAAATCTTTTTCACTTTCATATACTTGGTTTTGTCGGTTATACTATTTTTTAGATCTTTTGTAAGGTTACACTCATCAATCCGATGACGACATCATTGGCCAGGGTCTTTACAGAGATTTCCTTTAGCTCCTTCTTAGGATCGAGTGCAAGATCAAGAACTGTTGCGGCCCCTCCATCTATTCCCCGTTCAGTAAATCCTTTAATAGAGATAAAGTCCTTAAAGTCGCGACTCACCTGACCACTTTTCAAGTACACTCGATACGGCTTGGGACTGTCTGTATTGAAAGCGTAACCGTCGTTGATATAATCCTGCTCTATTGGCCACCAGTTTGAGGGGTTAACCAAGGGAAGACGATCAATAGTACCGTCTGTATACACCACCTGAACCACTCCATTCTCAATTCTGCTTTGCATAGGATTGGTAGAGCCGGCCATAAGCAGGTAGGCATGTGAGGCTGAACCCGACAGCGGTACGACGATGGAATCGGGATAGTTATCCCACTGTGAAGTGAAGGCGATATTGTTGGCATCAACAAGTCCTGATGTTGCCATCGGTATTCCGTTTGGAAGGACTATCTGGTTCTTTTCGCCGGCCTTTTCCCTTAATCCACTGTCATCTATATTAGCCGTGGTGAGCGGGTAACACCAGTTTCCTATTCCCTGCGTGGGCAGCTGGAGGGTTGGAGACACGGGGCGCGGACTCAGGTATCTGTTTTTGAAAATGTTGGTTACTTTATCATTAAAGACAGCGGAGAGGTCTACCGACTCCCAGATTGAGCCTTGGTTTGGCAAAGCGTTCCAATTGATGATTTCCTTTTCGGCATAAACGCCCGGTCTGTATTCCACCCGCATGAGGTTGGTTCCCGCGGACACGTATTCCTTTGGTACTACAATTTCTTCTGAACCGCCGGCAGGCAGCTCCACGATCTTGGATACGATCCGGCTTCCGCCCTTCAGCATAAGTTCGCCTCTTACTGCAGGACCATTGTTTTTTACCGTAAATGTGAGGCTTTCCTCATTTTGTTCAGCTGGTGCCATGAGCTCAACGGTCTTCATCACCTCGATATCTACGGGCATCCACCAGACGAAATTCCCCTGACTCATCTTCAGGAAAAAAGTCTTGTGTCCGTTCTCAGAATCGATGAGGGCTTCCAGTTTGTTGTTTTTGAACACCGCATCCTGAAGGATCTGTTGAGGATCGTAGACATTGGTGATCTTTGCGTTCTTAAACTCCGCTTTGAACAATTCCTTGTATAAAGCAGGGCTGACAGACGGCTGTTCGAACGAATCGCCATCCCAGGCTACCTCGATGGTGTATTTTGCAGCTTTACCCGCAAATATCTCCAGGGATGGTGTGCCCAGGGATCTTTCTGAGACTTTCCAATTCACAGCCACGCCGTTCACACGAACATTCTTAACGCGGTCAGACTTAGCCTTAATCTCCAGTTTGAGATTCATCGGGTTGGTTCGGTATGCTTCGATGACATACCGGTCTGCAAGCTCGGCTCGTTTGAAATCGAAAGATAGGTCTGGTGTTTTCAGCGAAGCGTAGCCCCATGCGGATGGTAATCCCGGACGAATGGTTAAGGTATCAGCGAGTGCATTCGGTTCTATGCCGAAGAGGCCTTCTACCAGCGTACGTCCGGCCACACCAATGGGATCAGCAAAGTCTCTGTACAGCTCACCGCGCACTGCGTCGTAGAAGGATAATTGTTGAAATCCTCCGGGACTGGAGCTTAAATACATGGATTCCAGAATATTGCTTTTCCAAAGCTTAAATGCCTCATCTGGTCTCCCTGCCTGCCAATAAGCAAGCGAAGTATGAAGTACTTCAGCCAAGGCTACATTGTTAACAGACCAGGTATAGGGCTGCCAGTTGGTGGTAGGGATCGTATAGAGATCTTTGTCATCCAGGCCGTTCGCTAGAATTGGAATTCTCGGAATCTGGGTGTCTACGTAACGAAGTGACTGGTATGCTTTAAACATATCGGGCACCTTTGAGTCGATGGCGTGGTAGATAGTCCATAATCCCGGTACCGGATGCAGCTTTTTAAGTCCGAGAAGATCTTGATATTCGGCATACCATCCCTTGCGGGGCATCCATAATGTACTGTTGATGGCGTTATGGATTTTCTCAGCTTCCAGCTCATAGGGTTTGCTATCCTCGCCAATCAGACGGGCTATTTGTGCGGCAATTTTATTTGCTCTGTAATTATAAGAAGAGGTATGTGTAACCCCGCCCCCGCTATACTGCAGGGCATCACTCGCCCAGATAGCGCAGTAGGCATCATACAGTCCGTCGCCATCGGTATCGAAGTTCCGTTTCTCCCAATCCAGATGGCGCTTGATTACCGGCCACATTTCTTTAGCAACCGTCAGATCGCCTGTCCACTGAAAATGGCTCATCATCTGATCAAAGAATACGAGGTTCATATCGTAATGGTGTGGAACGGTGTTATTGTCAGGATTGCGGGAGATATATCCGCTGCTGAACATGGAATTTCCCATTTTCTCTTCCTGGCGTGCCAGGTTCAATGCGGTGTCGGCTACTACCGGTCCCCTTTCCGGTTCAAGCACCTGAGATTTGGCGTAGCTGCGGAAATGCTCCAGCGCGCGATCATGCCATCCGAGCGGATCAGCAACAGAGGCACCACGCCATGCATTGAGCCTCATCCGCCAGGCCACTGCCCCATGAAGGAAAGTGGGGCTTTCCCATATTCCGTCTGCAGCAACAGAAAGGGCTCCACCAATCGTATTGATATACGGATCGGGAGTGTTTACTTGAATACGTTGCGCCAGTGTCGTTCTAGCCTGCTCGGCCTGCGCAAACTTCAAAGCTAAATCCGACGGTTTTAT
This sequence comes from Arcticibacter pallidicorallinus, assembly GCF_003002875.1. Classification (GTDB taxonomy): domain Bacteria; phylum Bacteroidota; class Bacteroidia; order Sphingobacteriales; family Sphingobacteriaceae; genus Arcticibacter; species Arcticibacter pallidicorallinus. The sequence continues at coordinate 205,568 of NZ_PVTH01000002.1, read as the reverse complement.
CTTTCCTTTATCTGCCGGTCTTTGGATCAGGATATAGGTATCCTCAGCGTTCTTCATTTTGACCGTGCCTGAAACGACCGGAAACTCTCCGGCTGCAGACTTTATGAGCGAAGACGGAGATTCAAGAGCACTAGCGTCTGCCAAACGAATATCACCGTTATCAGAAAGCACACCGGTAAGCTGCTGAGAGGACGCGTAAGTCAGCTGAAAGCTCTTGCCCGATAGCTTATAGTTGTTGTTCTGACAGTTTTCAGGCTTTAAGTAAAACGAAGATTCTGGGTCGGCACCAATATCGCCGCTGCGACTGAACTTCTTACCGGAAGCGCCACCAAAAGCCCATATCAGGCTAACATTTTCAGGCACACCTGAAAATGCTGCCTTTATTATCATACCCTCGGCATCCGCAAGGGCCAATACGCTGACATGCAACGTACCTGAACCCAGCACAGGGTCTTTGATCTCATAGAGCATCGATCCGGGGCGATAGATACTTTTAATATCTTTCGCCTGAATGATCCATTTACTGTTTGTTCCGGACACCAAACCCAGCTGAAGATTGCCCCCCATGCCCGGCATATACATAGAAAACTCAGGCAGATCGCCCGCTTCGACGCGGAAAGCTGTATTGGTGCCGTAAAGGGCACGGTTGAAACGCTTCGTTCCATTGACCAAAACGAAGTCCTTACCATCGGGACGGTAATGGATTGATCGTTCTTTCTGATGCCAGAGTTGTTTGGAAGCAAGCGGCGACTGAGCATTTATATTCGCATTCCCGCAGAACAGAAGTCCTGCGAGGATCAAAAGAGTACTTTTATACATGGGAAATGATTTGCACCTATTAACTATTTGGAGCTTAAGCTATCGGGAAGAACGGTGACTTCTCCATTGATTTTTACATTATCAAACTTTAGATTTTCAACGTAGTCAACCTTAAAAGGAATTTGGACACCGTTGATTGTGCAATTGACCATTCTCAGATTTTCGACAGGCGACTCTTTGTAGGCGTTTACCAGCAATCCGTAGGTGCCACCTTTTTCTACGTGCATGTTTTCCACCCAGACATTGCGGATAGTAGGTATAAAGTCTCCCGGAGCCTCGTAGAACATATTACATCTTACGGCAGCTTCGCGGTAGGTACCCACTTTGATATCTTTCATAAAGATATTTTCAATGACACCACCGCGACTTGAGCTGGTTTTTATGCGGAGAACCCTGTCCAGATCAGGACTGTCCATAACACAATTGACAGCGAAGATATTACGTGCGCCACCGGATATCTCACTTCCAATTACCACTCCACCGTGACCTTCTTTCATTTCGCAGCCTTCGATGATGTGGTTTTCTGCCGGCTTGTTGATGGAACGTCCATCCTCATCTCTTCCCGATTTAATAGCGATACAATCATCACCAGTGTCGAAGAAACAGTCTTTAATCAATACATTCTTACATGATTCGGGATCTGCACCGTCGTTATTTGGTCCGTGAGATATGATCTTAACGCGTTCAATGGTCACGTTCTCACACAACACCGGATTAAGGTTCCACATGGGTGAGTTGATCATCTTGATGTCCGAAATCAGGATGTTATTGCATTTGTAGGGTTGGATGAAATTTGGTCTCAGGTAATGACCCTTTCCGAAAATACGGGTTTTAGGGTCGGTCTTTTGATGGTTTAGTGCATGAAGCGAATCGCGAGCGGGACCCTGGTGTCCCTTACTTTCATCCCATCCATGCTCCTTTTTTCCCTTCCAATACCACCAGTTGTCGTCATCAGCATTTCCGTCTAAGGTGCCGTTTCCGGTGATAGCGATGTTTTCTTCGCCATAGGCATAGATGAACGGAGAATAGTTCATCAATTCCATACCTTCCCAGCGGGTAAACACAATCGGATAGTGTTCGGGGTCTCTGCTGAACAATATGGTTGTGCTGTCTGCCAGGTGCAGGTTGACATTGCTTTTTAAAGTAATCGCTCCTGTAAGGAACTTGCCATACGGTACGATCACCCGGCCACCTCCGTTTTTATTACAATCTTCGATTGCTCTGCGGAATGCCTCTGTATTTAGTGTCACTCCATCTCCCACAGCACCGTAAGCAGTAATATCATAGTCTTTATCTTTAAAAACAGGAGCTTTGATCAGGGCTCTGATACGCTCCATTTCTTTCAGGGGCTGTTCTGTAGAAGTCCAGACTGTTTTCTCACGTGTTGCGCATGCCGAAATAAATAGCAGCATCCCAATTGCCAGCACTAAGCCTGATAGTCTTTTCGTGTTCATTGTGTATGTGTTAAAAATTAGGTGATTTTCAGTACGAAAGAGGATGCAGTTTCATATTTCCCTCCCTGGCAAGCGGCGAAAAGATAGGCCGGTTTATCCTTTACGAATAACAGCTGAGGGCGCTCAAGTCGCCCATATCGCTTAAGGTGCGCAGGAGCCGGGGGTAATTCCACATAGTCTTTAAGCGCTTTGTAAGCGATCTCGGGACGATTCCAATGTACGCCATCTGAAGAATCGAGATATAACCCGACCTCATGGTTGAAAACGCCCATATCTCTCGCGAGCATCTTAAACTTGCCTTTATCCATCCAGACGAAGGCGTCTTCAAACTGATTGTTGTTACCGGTCGAGGAGAAGTCGACAATTGGATTATAGAGGTATCTCTTGTAGGGCCCCTCAAGCCGGTCGGATACAGCCAGGCCATATTTCCGATTTCCGCGAATCGAAGGATCTTTGGAATTATAATAGTCGTTGGAGTTCCAGGATTTGTAATAAAGCATGTACTGTCCGTTGGGATGCTTGACGAAAGCAGGGTTGGTTGTACAATGGTCATCCCATGCTCCCGCTTCTCCCGGCTGCAGTAAAGGCTCATCGGGACGAGTCCAGGGTCCGTACAACGATTTCGATGTGGCGAGACCGATGCGTTTGGTGTCGGTCTTCCCATTGGAGTTACCCATGTAAAAGAGGCAGTAAAGGCCGTCGATGAATTGAATATGAGGATTATGACAAGTGGTAGCGTCCCAGAAGCCAGGCCCTCTCGGTGGCAGAACAGTACCAATCACCTTGAATTCTGCCTCTGGATGATCAGCTACAGCATGTGCAATTTCACAACCGTTTAGCCATCCACCCATTTTTTTCGCTGATGACCAGCGCGAAAAGAAGAGGTGGACTTTATTATCCGGACCGAGGATAGGGCTATTACACCAGACATAATATCCTTCCAGTTCCAGGCAGCGCCCCACGGGCTTCAACTTATAGGGGAAGCCTCCGTTTGAAAGTTCTGAAAGCCAATTGGATTTTACACTTCCCGGCAAAGCGGCAAGGGCCGATAAAATCGACATCTGATATAAAAAAGAACTTCTTTTCATAGAAAACAGGAATTGGATGCTACTTTATGAATTGGTGATCCTTTCAATGGGTCAAATAAAAGTGTGATTCTATTTGGTACCTTCATGAGTGTTAGGTAAAAATGGTTATAGCCGAAATTGTTAGGTTTTCAGCTGAAGTATCTAAAATACTCCCTTTTTACACAATACCTGTCCTGTAGCGTCCTGTTTCATTCCTATACCAGCATTTGAAACAGGTTTGTTACCAGAGAAGGGCTAAAACAATGGCGCCCTATAGAAGTTATCCGTAGATAAACACCGTCAGGCTCCTTGGCCCATGTGCGCCAAGTACCAACGATTGTTCAATATCAGCAGTCTTCGAGGGGCCGGCTATAAAAGCTCCGAAGCCCGTATTACTATTACCAAGGATTTCGTAAGCCTCGTGCATATTAGCAATAAGATCCTTTCTGTTGACTACCAGTGCGAGGTGCTGGCAAATAAAAGGGACAACTCTTTGTATCATGTTTGCCTCCGGAACCCATAGTGATCCGTTCTCGGCAACCCCCAGCTGTGCCTTTAGCACTGCAAGTTCAATATTTTCAAGAAGGTGCGGATTTACATCAGCTATGTCGGTCTCGGCAATATCATTAAGCTCCGGGAATGAAGATACTATTCTGGCAGGAGGAATAAATTGCTGAACGATTACTTCTCTTATCTGGTCAAAGTTGTTTACTTCGAATATCCTGCCGCCGATCGTCACGACAGTCGTTTTAAACTTCTCCTCGATTGCCTCCGCTGAGACGGGTTCGGCTAGGGGGACTTCCAATGCGGGCAGTGGAAGGAGATCTGGCTGATTCGCTTTTAGCGCAGTTAAAATTTTGTTTTTGCTTGACATCCTGTTGTTCAGTAATCTTATGCTTTCTTTCTGTTTTTTGAATACCATTCGCGGAAAGACTCTTTTGGCGGTTCGGGCATCTCTCTTTCCTTATACCATGGGTTGAATTTATTGCTGACGAGAGCCGGAAAATTCTTCATGAACCACCGGCCTGATTTACCGGCAACTTCGAAAACAGATGGGTTCGCAAAGGTATAAGCCATTGCCTTCATACCAGCTGCTTTAGCGGAATTCACATGCCCTTCCTTGACCAATACCTGCCGCCACTTATATAGCTGATCATGGATATCGATCTTTACAGGACAGACATTGGAGCATGATCCGCAAAGGGTTGATGCAAACGGAAGATCTGCGTGATCTTTCATATCCAGATTAGGAGCAAGTATAGCTCCTATTGGTCCGGCTATTGTTGTATGGTAGCTATGACCTCCGCTTCTGCGGTACACAGGACATGTGTTCATACATGATCCACAACGGATACATTTAAGAGAGTTGCGAAAGTCAGCTCGCCCCAGTTGACGACTTCTACCGTTGTCTACCAATACAATATGCATCTCCTGCCCTTCACGAGGCTTCATAAAATGGCTGGAGTAGGTTGTGATAGGCTGTCCCGTTGCACTTCTGGTAAGCAGGCGCAGAAATACGCTCAGGTGTTTACGTTCGGGGATAATTTTCTCGATCCCCATACAGGCGATATGAACGTCAGACAAATGGGCTCCCATATCCGCGTTACCTTCGTTCGTACAAACAACAAATTCACCTGTCTCCGCAACCGCAAAATTGACACCCGTTAGTGCTACCTTCCTGGTAAGGAAAGTGTCCCGAAGATGCTGGCGAGCTGCCTCAGTCAAGACCTGGGGATCTGCCTCCCCTGCGGCCGTTCCAAGATGCTCATGAAAGAGGTCTCCAATTTCTTCTTTCTTCTTATGGATACAGGGTAATACAATGTGACTGGGTGGTTCTTCAGCGAGTTGAACAATACGCTCTCCCAGATCGGAGTCAATTACCTCAATCCCGTTTTTGGCAAGAAAGTCATTCAGGTGGCATTCTTCTGTCAGCATGGACTTACTCTTAACCATACGGTCGGCCTGATGCCTCTTCATGATGGAGAGAACAATTTCGTTATGTTCCTTTGCATCGGCAGCCCAGTGCACCTGAACACCGTTTCTCAAGGCATTGGCCTCGAACTGCTCCAGATAAGCACTCAGATTTGAAAGTACGTTGTTTTTAATTTGAGAACCGGTTTCGCGTAGCCATTCCCACTCCGGAATGGAGTGAACAGCCCGGTCTCTCTTTTGCCTGATAAACCAAAGTGTTTCATCATGCCAGTCCACTCTGGCCTCATCTTTATTAAACTCTTCAGATAACGCTGCGTGATCTCTCATATTCCGTTTAAAATCTCTGCGATGTGCACAACTTTAACATTACTTTTCTGCCTGCGCAGAATACCCTCCATATGCATCAAACAAGAGAGATCTGCGCCAGTGATATATTCTGCACCATGCTTGATATGGTCGGCAACGCGGTCCTTACCCATTTTAGCTGACACGGCTTCTTCTGCCACACAGAACGTTCCGCCAAAACCACAACACTCATCCTGTCTGTCGAGCTCTACCAGCTCCAGTCCACTAACCATACTCAGCAGCTTACCCGGTTTTGAGAACGGGGGGGCCACAAGCTCTGTCATCTGTGAAAGGTGAAGTCCGCGTAATCCATGGCAACTTTGATGCAGGCCTACCTTATACGGGAAGTTGGCTTCAAGGTTTTCTACCTTCAGGACATCCGTTAAAAATTCGACCAGCTCATAGACCTTCGCCCTCAGCGCTTTTGACTCACCAGGTTGCTTTTTTGAATGAAGGTGATCCTTGATATGAAGTGCGCAGCTTCCGGAGGGAACGACCACATATTCAAAGTCGGCAAATATTTCAGTAAACAGCTCGTCACACCCTCCCGTAAGATGGGAGAAACCAGAATTGGCCATAGGTTGGCCGCAGCAGGTTTGCTTTTTGGGGTAGACGACGTCAACTCCCAGTTTTTCCAACAGCTGCAACGTGGCGATGCCGGCATTAGGATAAAACTGATCTACATAACAAGGTATAAATAACCCAACGGTCATAGTGCTAATTCTGAAGCTGAATAAAATTTTAAGTCAATGATGTTCGTCGGCAATGCCTGACTGTTCCAGTGTTTATGAATGGCCAGAGCTGCTCCGATAGACGTAGCCTGAGCAACAGATGCCGCAAACACCTCCATATCCGGAAAAGCAGAAGCCAGCAGTTGCATATAAATAGGATTCTTACTGAATCCTCCATCGACGAAGATACGTTTAACATCTGTATTTTTCAGCACAAGCATGCTTACCTGTGTCTGCAATCTGACAAGGTCGATTATCAACTGATGATAGGCCTCTTCCGCAGAAAGGAATCCGGATAAATCTCTTAATTCAAAACCCGAAGCGACTAAATCTCCGGACTGTGTTGTTGTATTTACAGCTCCGTGCTTCTGCCGTAAATGACTGATAACATCAGCATTATACCTGAGGTGCTTATAAAAGTCGATCTGTTCGTTGAAGTGATCTGCAATTCTTTTTGCCTGGTGACCGTGTTCACTGCCTGCAAAGAGGCGGGAAGCTTTTACAGGTCTGCCCTTATAACTAATGTATGAGAGACAATCTTTCTTTAGCTCCATTTCCGATAGCGGGGAATCGTTAAACGGATTGAGGCTCACACACCATGTACCTGTTGATAGCAGCATGAAAGGCTCATGAAAGCTTGTGAGAAAAGGTATAAGAGCCGAAGAGCTATCGTGTAACCCTATTCCGGCTACGCAGGGTTTCCCTTTCAGATCTACTTCAAAAGCAGCATCTGAGGGGTAAATAGGGGCAAGCTTTTCTTCTATCCCTTCTTCACGAACCCAGCGATGATAAGCGTTTTTTTGAAAATCCCACAAGCCTGTATGACATCCTATACTGGTAATATCGGTATAAAGCTTTCCTGATATAAGGTAGCTAAGATATTGCGGAAAATGCAGAGAAACTTTTACCTGCTGAAAGATTTCAGGCTGTTCATACTTAAGCCTGTATAGCTGCATTCCCGAGTTTAAGTTGCCCAGGATTGGAGATGCAGTCTCTTTGGAAAATTGAAGTCCATCTCCGTACGTATCGTTAAACTGTTTCTGAAGATGCTCCGGATAGGGCTTAAGGTAATTATAAATGGGTGTAAGAGGATTTCCTTCTTCGTCAAGATGCACAAAGGTGGCACCATAAGCTGAGAAATTAATTCCCTTTATCTCATATCGTTCAAGAGCGGTGATCTCCGCTATCGTATTTTTAATCCAGGTTGTGAGCAAATGAATGTCCTCGCATGGATCACCGTCTTCGTCAACTGTTTCGTTAAACTGAGCTGTACGTTCGAGAACGATCTTGTATTGCTCATCAAAAAAGAAAATCTTCTTGTTGGTTTTACCAACGTCAAAAACGGCTATTACAGGAATCGGCATTGTTATAAATTAAAAAGTTCATAAATAAGCAAAGAGCTAAGAGCATTGCCCTTAGCTCTATACAGAAACTATTTCATTATAAGCCGGTCGCGACTGTTTTATATCCTCTCTCTCCGATGAGCTTCTCTCTTACCTGAAGTTCTCTGAATAATCCTACCGGATTTAATGCAGCGTTGGCACGAAGTCTGGCTTCTGCAACGAGCGGGCGAACATCCGTACGGAAAGCATTTTGTAAGATTTCCTGGCAACGCACTACATCATTTTGCAGACGCGCTTCTTCTAAGCCCTGCTTGTCAACCAACAATGCCTGAGCATAAGCCATCATGATCGCCTCCACTGATTGTAGCAAGTCTTCCAAAGGATCCTTTACATTGTGAGAAGCATCGATCATCCAGCCAAGTCCGCTTGCATGATCCATTCCCTTAGCATCCATTCCGGCTACTAGCTCATTGAAAATGAGGAACAGCTGGTATGGCTTTACGCTGCCTGCGGTAAGATCATCATCACCGTATTTGGAATCGTTGAAGTGGAATCCGCCCAGTTTGCCTTCCATTAATAGCAATGATACAATCTGCTCGATGTTTGCGTTTGGCAAATGGTGTCCAAGATCCACAAGTGTATAAGCTTTAGGGCCCAGTTTATTTGCGTAAAGCAAAGACTGTCCCCAATCTCCAACTGTAGTTGAGTAGAAGTTTGGTTCGAAGGCCTTGTATTCAACAAAGACTTTCCAGTCTTCAGGCAATGCTGCATAAATTTCCTGAAGGCTTTCTAGTGTATTTTCAAATGCCCGGCGGAAATTAAGCTGACCTGGAAAAGAAGATCCATCGGCTAGCCATACCGTCAGCGAGTCTGAACCTAAAGCTACACCCTGTTTGATTACCTCGATGTTGTGATCAACAGCCTGCTTGCGCACTGCTTTGTCGACATGCTGCATAGAGCCAAATTTATAGCTTTGTTCCTGACCTGGCTGATCCTGGAAGGTATTTGAGTTCATCGCATCGAAGCGCAAACCGTATTGTGCAGCCAGAGCTTTGATGTCTTGTATGTTCTGGGGGATATCCCAGGGAATATGAAGAGAGATAGCACCGCTGGATTGATTTAGTTGATGAAGCAGGCCAATATCACCCATCTTTTCTTCCAGACTGCGTGGCTCCCCGCCTCCTGAGAACCGACCGAAACGTGTTCCTCCGGTACCAAGTGCCCAGCTTGGGATAGCAATCTGAAACTTCATCAGTTTCTGCACGATATCCTCTGTACCCTGAATATCCTGAGTTAAAAATTCAAACTTCCTTTGATGCGATTGAGCTAATTTACTGTTGTGTTCCTCAATCTGATACCTCTCAATTTTCATATACTATGGTTTTAAATAGAGCTTCAGCAAACATTCACATGAATGAACCAACTGAAGCTCCTGATTTGGTTTCTATCTCACAAATGCCATCGCCACACCACCATCAACGTTCAATACGTTGCCGGTAGACTTATCCATCAAACCACCTACCAGAACAAAACACGCGTTAGCGATGTCTTCAGGAAGGATGATCTTGTTGAGTAAGGTACGCTTGGCATAATAGGCAGGCAACTCAGGCACCGTGATGCCATATGCTTTTGCACGACCTTCAGCCCATCCGCTTTCCCAGATCTTACTGTCGGAAATTACAGCATCTGGATTAACAACGTTAACACGGATACCGTCACCACCCAGTTCAGCAGCATTCAATCTGCTTAAATGTAACTGAGCAGCTTTCGCTGATCCATAACCAGCATTATTTGGTCCTGAAACAAGCGCATTTTTACTGACAATATTCAAAACGTCACCACCAAGAGCCTGCTTACGCATAACCTCTATACCTTTTTGGGTAACGAGGAACTGACCCTTAACCAGTACGTCATATAAAATATCCCAGTCTTTTTCTGTATGATCCTGAACTGGCTTAGAAATGGACAAACCTGCACAATTCACAATGATATCAACACCGCCGAACGCCAGTGCCGCTTCATCATATGCATTCGCTATTTTAGCCGAATCGGTCACATCCAGTAACACGGCAGCAAACGCGTCTTTGCCATACTGAGCGTTAAATTCAGATCTGGCAGATTCCAGACGACCCGAATCATTGTCATTAATAACGACAACTCCACCCTCATCTATAAAGCGCTTTGCAATTGCCTTACCTATACCACCTGCACTGCCTGTAATCAATGCGATACGACCTGATAAAGGTTTTGGCTTAGGCATACGAGAAAGCTTGGCTTCCTCTAATAACCAATATTCAATATCGAATGCCTCCTGACGTGGCAAAGAGGTATATTCAGATACCGCTTCAGCCCCCTTCATTACATTGATGGCATTGGTGTAAAATTCTGCAGCTACGCGTGCTGTCTGTTTGTCTTTTGAAAACGTAAACATTCCAACACCCGGATACAAAATAACGACAGGGTTGGAATCACGTATAGCGGGGCTATTCGCGTGTTTACAAGTTTCATAGTATTCCTTGTACATCTGGCGATATGCCTCAAATGCGGGAGTTAACTTCTCTTTCAGTTCGGCAACATTGGATAAGTCTGCGTTGGCATCCAATTCCAGTACTAGAGGACTGATCTTCGTGCGAAGGAAGTGGTCAGGGCAGCTTGTTCCAAGTGGCGCCAACCTGTCCAGATCGTTGGAGTTAATAAACTCTAAAACGCGGGCGTCGTCGGTAAAATGACCTACCATGTGGCGTTCGCTGGAGCAGAAGCCTCTTAATATTGGAGCGATTGCGGATGCTTGTTTTTTGCGAGCTTCGGGGGCAATGCTCTCTATCTTTTGACCACCAAATACCGGGCCCTTTTTTCCATAATTCTGCTCTAAATACTCCGCGGAAGCTTCAATTACTTCCAGACTGTTAACGTAGCATTCATACGCTGTATCGCCCCAGGTAAACAAGCCATGAGAACCCAGCATAATACCTCTGATTCCCGGGTTTTCCGCAAGGCAACGCTTTAACTGAAGACCCAGATCAAAGCCCGGTCTCTGCCAGTCAACCCAGCCGATAGTCCCTTTAAAAAGTTCTTCAGTTATTTTCTTTCCATCTTTTGCCGCTGCAATAGCAATCGCAGCATCAGGATGTAAGTGATCAATATGTTTGAACGGAAGGAAGCCGTGCAATGGCGTGTCGATTGACGGAGCTTTCGATTTCAGGTCATATATACAATGGTTGAAGAGCTCAACCATTTCATCTTCTTGCTCGATTCCCTTGTAAACGTTTTCGAGATTTCTCAAACGGTCCACATAAAGGCCGGCTAATCCGCTGCGAGTTAAAGTTCCGATATCTCCTCCTGAGCCTTTAATCCACATTACTTCGGTATCAGCACCTGTTAATGGATCTTTTTCAATTGTTTTACAAGATGTATTTCCACCGCCGTAGTTGGTTAGGCGCAAGTCCGCTCCAAGCAGGTTGGACCGGTAAATTAATAAAGCTACCTCATCACCTTCCAGCTTTGCGGCAGCAGTATTATCCCATAGATAGTTAACGTGTTTGAAATCTGTTACGATAGACATATGTTTGATTTGTTTTATTTCAGTGAGTTCCCGTATCCAACGACCAATACGGATACCACAATAGTTACAATCCCCATAATTATTGTAGTATATGTTTTACGGCTTACACCCTTCCATTCATTTAGTATTATACCCCAAACGTTTGCGATTAAGATGATGAAAGCCATGTGCAGTATCCAGGAACTTGGTCCGTTCCCCAGTCTGCTTTCCCCCATTCCATAGAAGAAAAACTGGAGGAACCATGTTATACCTGCAAGTGCAGAAAAGGCAATATTTTTAAGTATAGGGGTGTTTGAATCCGTGTAGTTCTTGAAGGTCTTGTTTTTGAAGTTGAGGATCATACACCAGATGAAATTGGTGGTTAATCCACCCCATAACACAACCACATAGGTTACGTTATTCTGAAATAAGAACTCTCCTCCACCCGGATTGGCGGCTTTCCAGATTGCATTCGCCTGCTCTGCCATTGGCTTTCCGGCCTCAAGACCGAAGTTGAAACAGGCACTAAGTACACCGGAGATAATAGATACTACCAGTCCGAGTCCTATCTTAAACTCGTTACTACTGGAGTTTTTCGTTTCCTGATCCTGCTCTTTCTCTTTCATGACCCCTGCCTTTCCACAAAGGACAATTCCCGCTGTACAGATCAAAAGACCCAGCAATACCATTTGTCCCCAGGTGTTGCTGATCAACATGGTAAACGTATCCTTCCCTTCAGCAGGAAAAAAGTCAAAGTAAATGGAAGGAAGTATTGATCCAAAGACCATACTGATTCCTAATATAATGGAGCTACCAAGCGAAACGCCCAAATATCTTACACCAAGACCATAGGTCAGTCCCCCGATTCCCCAGAGTGTGCCAAACAAATAGGTCAACCATAAGATTCCACCGTCAGTTGCACTGATGATATCGGTATAGTTAGGAATGGTCAAATAGGCAGCTAAAGGCGGCACGATGAGCCAGGAAAAGATCCCTCCAACTATCCAGTAACTTTCCCAGGCCCACCCCTTAACCTTCTTGTAGGGAATATAGAAGCTGCCCGAAGCAAACCCTCCAATAAAATGAAAAATGACTCCAAATAATGCTGACATTTATTTATGCTTAATAATTAGTTTGGCTAAAAATAAATAAGAGAGCATTAATATCCGTCATGCACTGTCATGCCGGCGAAGGCGGTACCTGTTACTTGATTTCCTCTTTCACACTACCGCAAGTCATCATCTCGTCTCCATAATAAGGGTTACGGATCGACTTCTCATTCGCAAGCCAGTAGCCCCCTTGGTCGCCATTGGCCATTGGGCAGTATTGCTTATAAACGCTTCCGCCTGAAATCTTAGCTGCCTTCAGTATCGCTTCCATTTCAGCGCTCAATGCGTTAAAGGGCTCTCTCTGAGCTTTCAAAGACGAAGCGCTAGCAATCTTAGCCGCCAAATCAGCCGCCTTCTTGTTGGAACTCTCAATCAAGGACGACTGCAAGGCACCAGCCGCAATCCCTGCATTCTTCTCATCTGACTCAACAAGCGCATCTTTAAGAGTAATGTAGTCCGCATAAACCTGACCCACTTTCTCGTCCTCAAATGAAGCTGCAGAGCTCTCTGCTGCTTCGGTATGCTGCACTTCATCTGTTTCAGAGCTTGCATGTTTCTTATCACCTGAAGAACAGGATACTAGTCCCATAAAAGATATAAATCCTAACGATAAAACTGCGTTTTTAAAATACTTCGATTTCATTGTAACTATTTTATATGATAAATAAATTGTTTGATTTAGTGATGATCCAAGGCTATGGGGTTCTTACCCTTTTTAAGGATAAACTCACTTGTTAATAAGTACGCCCCTGTCGTAACTACTTCGTTATCTGTGTCCAATCCTGAAAGGATGATAACCTGCGAGGCATCTTCAGTACCTGTGGTCACCTTTCTTGGCTCAAAGGTAGCCTTTCCTGTCTTAATCCAAACATGCGAGCCACCCTCCTCGCGAATGACCGCGTCTAAAGGAACGGAAACACCTTCCATATCTTTTGAGTCGGATAATAGAACGGTTGCATGCATACCGGGCTGTAAATTGCCTCGATTCCTGATCGTGCCCCTTATCTTTACGAGCTGACTGGCCGGATCGACCTGCGGCGCTATGAAATCAACCTTCACAGACTCGGCGCCGGCAGTAACTCCATCGACTGATACCATCATGACCATCCCTGTTTTTAAGGATCTAACTTCATTGGGATATACGTCTGCTTCAATCCATAGCTCTGAAAGGTTTTCCAGCTTGATAACAGGAGTACCCTCGCTCACATACTGTCCTTCCACTATATTAATCTCGTTGATGATTCCTGATTGTGTAGCATTAACGGTAACCAGTGCAGAGGTCTTCGCTTGATTTAGCAAATTACGTAGCTGGGCCTGGGAATAACCGAACAGTTTAAGTCTGTTGCCGGCGGCGTCAAAAAGAGTTCGGTAGATCTTCTCATCAGGAAACGCAGCCATTTGCCTGGCTTGCAGCAGGTAGTCCTGTTGCAAAGTCTCCATCTCCTCGCTGTATATCTGAAAAAGGGGTTGGCCTTTACTCACGGGTCGACCCGTTTCCTTAACGAAAAGCTTTTCTACACGTCCCGCATAGCGGGATGAAATCGATTCCGCCAAATCCGCATTTGCAATAATACGTCCGTTTAATACCTTGGAAGTTTTAAATCGATCAGTTCTAATATGCTTGGTATGAATATTTGCAAGCTGTATCTGACTGGCACTTAACATGATTTCGTTACCCTCCCCCGAAGCAGACACTGGTACAAGATCCATTGCACAGACCGGACATGTACCTGGCTCCGCACTAACCACCTGCGGATGCATGGGACATGTATACGTCGTAGTTGAACCGCCTGATTCGCTCTTTGTTTTATCTGAACTGCAAGCAGATAAAGCCACTACAGCAACCACTAGTATATAATACATCAGATTCTTCATCATCTTACTTTTTATCTATTCCTAACCTGTACAAAACTCTCACTGTCCATGAGGAACCAGGCATTAAGGGCAACTTTTCTATTTCCTATACTCTCGCCAATATCCACCCAGCCGCCCGCGTAGCCTTGGACCTTTACCTCTACCGGCACAAAGACATCATCTTCTTTAACAAAAGAAACAGAACGCCCACCCAGTCCTAAAACCGCAGTGCGCGGTAGCCAGACACCATCCTTTTTCACTTCCTCTTTGCTCACTTGAACCAACTCTCCGATTCTCCAATTTTTCCGTGAGTTTTGCAGAATAGCTCTCACCAGGGGGTAGCTTTCGCCGGATGAATAAAAGGGTCGAACGATGCTTACGGAAGCGTCGGCAGACTTCTCTTCTTCATTAGCTGAGGTTATGGAAATTTTAGCCCCTCTTTTGAAAATTTCAAGCTGTTCTGGCTGTACATAAAATTCAGCCCAAACCTCATTGGAGTTGATAACTTTGAACAAAGTCTGCCCTTGCGAAATATACTGCCCTTCTCTCAACTGCAGTGGAGACGACTCCGGAAGGGCTGGTAATTCAGGAGCTGGCGCCGCAGATGAACCCATACCATCCATCCCATCCGACGACCCGGTGGCGGACGGCGAGGAGGTGATCACCGTACTTCCCGAAGCGTTGCTCATTCCTGGGTTGCTGGAAAGATTCTCAACTATATATCCGGATATCGTACTGTATACACTGAACGTGTAACTTACCTTACCGGTGTTAAGCAAATGGCTTATTTGTTGGTTAGTAACTCCCAGTAACAACAGCTTTCTCTTTGCCATTTCAGCGAGTTCCTGCTCATGATTTTCATGAAGGAACAAAAGCTCCTGCTGTGCGTTCACAATATCCGGACTGTATATATCCATGAGCTTTTGCCCTTTGGAAATCGGCTGGTAATTGTATTTAACGTAAAGACGCTCGATTCTACCGCTCACCCTGGCAGACTGGCTGCTTACGTTATTCTCATTGTAGCCTATTCTACCTTGTGCAGAAACGTTGGCAAAGCGGCTTCCTTTCTGTGGCTTAATGGTTTCCATACTGGCAATTACCACTTCGTCCGTAGGTTTTACGAGATGAGAGAGACTATCATGTACCGCATCGTGATCCATCATGGTCTGCTCATGATTCTTTTTTCCGCCAACTCCGCCGCAGCCAAAGAGACTGAATAACACCAGTAAAGCAACAGCTATCCTACTATCTTTCAATATTCTTCTCATAGTCAACAATCATTTTGTAAAACAGCTGCATTTGCTCTATATACGTCATCTGTGCCATATTTATCGCTTCCCATCCGTCGATTACCGTATTTAAGTCTCCTTTATTTTCCTGGTAAGACAACATGGAAACCTGAAGATTTTTCCTTAATGCCGGCAATATTTTCTCCTTATAGTTTCTAAGCTGTCTTTCCATATTCATCAGGCTATTCTCCATACCCTTCGTCATACCGAACATCTCCGTAAGCATTGACTCCCGCTCTTTTTTCATAGCTTCCTGTTCAAAACTCATCGCTTTAACCTCGGATTTGTACATACCTGAAGACCATGGAGCAATCGGAATGGAGAGCATGCCCATCATGGAATACTGATTGGGCATCATCTGCGATCGAGGCAACATATGTTCAAAACGAATTCTGAAATCAGGTTTAGCCTCCTTCCTCATTTGGTTGATATTATACTCCATTGCCAGGATGGATCGGTCCATTTGCTTGAGGTCGCTTCTGTTGCCAGACAAATAGGCGGTGTCCAGGTTAGCCAGGGGCTTAAACCTTATCTCTAAGGTCGTATCAATTTGAAAGTCAGTCTGGAGAGGTCTATTCATCAGTGCATTGAGTGCAGTTTTGTTTGACTGAATCTCAGCTTCTGTCATCAATAACATATTCTCCGTTTCGTACAAGCGACCTTCTGCTTTAAAAACTTGTCCTAATGCACCCTGATTATAAGGATATCGAATCTCAGCGAGTTTCTTCATGTTCTGCATAATCATGTTATTTTCGGACTGATACCCCAATTTCTTATGCAACACAACTATACCATAGTAAAGATCCCTGGCTCTGGCTTTAAGCTGATTGAGGCGCATGTCCTGCTCTGCAAGATTAATAGCAGATTGAGAAGCGAAGTACTTTTTTTTCGCTCTTATCTTCGAAGGATTGGGGATCTCTTGCTCTGCCGAAAACATCCAGGAGCCCTTTTCTGAGTCGGTCATAAGTTCTGCCCCTGGATAAGGAGTCATAAAGGTGCCGGCTCCAACCATCGGTGCCATCCAGGCTCCTGCCCCCTCAACTTTTGCTTCACTGCTTTTAATCCTACTGTCGAGGGCCCGAATAGCAGGATTATTCTGAGAAACCTCCTGTAGCACCTGATCGATCGTCAGAATTTCTTGCCCGACCACCAGGGCAGGCGTGACAAACAGCCAGGCGAAAAACACAATTTTAATGCTGTACATCGTATACCTCCAGCTTTCCAAATTTCTTTAATTCATATTCTTTAGTCATCAAAAAGATGAGCGGCGTAACCAGTAAAATGTGTGTGGACGACGTGAGCACCCCTCCAATCATTGGCAAAACGATGGGTTGCATCATATCACTACCAACTCCGGTAGACCATAAGACGGGAATAAGACCGAACAGGGCCACACAAACCGTCATGATCTTTGGCCTCAACCGCTTGGCCGCTCCGTGAATCACATACTCTCTCAAATCTTCCTTGGTAATCGTTTCACTGGAATTGCCTTTCAAGGCTACTAACTGACGCATAGCATCATTGAGATATATCACCATTACCACACCCGTCTCCACAGCTATTCCGAAAAGAGCGATAAAGCCTACAGCCACGGCGACTGATAGATTAACCCCCCAGAAGAAAACAAGGTATGCACCTCCAATCAATGCAAATGGTATGGTTACGAGGCTCAAAAACGCCTCACGAATCGATCTGAAAGCCAGATATAGGGACACCAGGATAATTACCAGTACTATCGGCACAATATAAATGAGTGTCTGCTGTCCTCTCATCAGATTTTCGTACTGTCCGCTCCACTCGATAAAGTAACCATCAGGCAGTTTCAGCTCATTGTTCAGCTTATCAACGGCCTCCTGAACCGTAGCTCCCAGATCCCTGTCTCGTACATTGAACATGACGGCTCCCCGCAGTATCGCATTATCAGATGTAATCATAGGAGGACCGTCAACGAACCGAATGTCTGCTACTGCCGATAGCGGTATGGTTCCGGCATCGGGAGAATTCAACGGGATCCGTTTCAGTCGGTCGATGCTGTTACGATATTCCTGACCGAGCCTCAGATGGATACCAAATCTGCGCCGCCCTTCGATGGTGTTAGCAAAGGGCGCTCCCCCAATCGTAGTTTCAACAAGTGCATTGACATCATCAACAGTTAATCCATACCGTGCAAGTTGATCACGTTTAACATCGATCTCCAGGTATTTTCCACCCGTAACAGGCTCGACATATAGGTCCTTCACACCCTCCACATGCTGAAGCAAAGTCTGCACCTCCCGTGAAACTGATGCAATCTTGTTTAAGTCCTGGCCATGAACTTTCACGCCGACGTCGGTCCGTATGCCTGTTGAGAGCATATTTATACGATTGATGATCGGTTGCGTCCAGCCATTTACAACACCGGGGATCTGAAGCTTCGAGTCAAGCTCATTAATAATATCTTGCTTCGTTATTCCTTCACGCCATTCATTTTTCGGCTTTAGAGATATTATCGTTTCGATCATCGACATCGGTGAATTGTCGGTTGCTGTGTTCGCTCTTCCCGCCTTCCCCAGTACTTTATCTACTTCGGGAACAGACTTGATAATTTTATCCTGTACCTGAAGAATTCGTTTCGCCTCGGCGTTCGACACATCGGGTAGAGTAACTGGCATAAATAAGATAGATTGCTCATCCAGAGGGGGCATAAATTCACGTCCCAAACTCATCAACAGTGGAATACTTACAAGCAAAGCCAGGATATTCACTCCTATCGTCGTTTTTCGATGACGCATACAGGCCCTAATTAACGGCTCATAAATCTTCTCTAACCTCCGGTTGATGGGGTTTTCATTCTCTGAGCGAAATCTTCCTTTCAGGAAAAAGGATATAAGTACAGGGGCAAGCGTAACAACCAGTAAAGCATCAATCACCAGAATAAACGTCTTCGTATATGCCAGCGGATGAAACAATTTACCCTCTTGCCCGGTTAGTAGAAACACCGGTAAAAAAGACGTTATGATGATCACAGTTGAGTAAAACACGCCCCTGGAAACCTGCTTGCAAGCCCTCTCAATGATAGTCAATCTCTCCTCATCAGATAGGCGTACGTAGTCTGCCTTTGCCTTCTTCTTTCTGAAATATTTACTTATTTTACTCCACATGTGTATCTCCTTTCTTCCTTAACTCACCAAGTTCTGCTTGCCGAACGGCAAGATGCTTATAAGCATTCTCCGACATAATTATCCCATTATCAACGATCACCCCGATCGCCAGGGCAATACCGGTAAGTGACATGATGTTAGACGAGATATCGAACGCATTCAGAATAATAAAGCTCGCAGCGATGGTTATGGGAATCTGTATTACAATACTTACAGCACTGCGCCAATGAAAGAGAAAAACGATTACAATAATCGTTACCACAATCATTTCCTCGATGAGCGTAGTGGTAATTGAAGAGATCGATTCTTCTATAAGCTCACCCCGATCATATACAATATTGAACTTCACTCCTTCCGGCAAACCCTTTGATACTTCGATCATCTTAGCTTTCACGTTCTTTATCACCTCGTCAGCATTCTCTCCATATCGCAGCACCACTATACCTCCTACGGCTTCTCCCTCTCCGTTATAATCAAAGATTCCAAGCCTGCTTTCTCCGGACATCTGAACTGTAGCTACATCTCTGATCCTCACAGGAATAGAATTCTGGGTCTTCACCGCAAGGCTTCCAATCTCCTCCATCGATTTCAGATATCCCGTCGTCTTGATGATATAGCCTACGTCGCTCATCTCAAATTTTCTCCCCCCGGCTTCATTGTTATTAGCGTTTACAGTACGCATCACGTCTTGAACGGACAGTTTATAATAACTGAGCTTATTTGGATCTATCGTAATTTGATATTGCTTCTGAAAACCACCAAATGAGGCGATCTCACTCACGCCTGCGACATTTTGCAAGGCAAATTTAATATACCAGTCCTGGACAGCACGCTGTTCGCCGAGATCCATTCCTGGAGCATCAAGCGTATACCACAAAATGTGGCCTACTCCCGTCCCATCCGGTCCCATTGCAGGCACCACCCCCTCAGGAAGTGAATTTCCTATTGAACTGAGCCGCTCGAGCACGCGGGTACGAGCCCAGTAAACGTCAACATCGTCATCGAATATGACATAAACAAAGCTCATTCCGAACATGGAGTTCGCACGAACGTACTTTACCCTTGGCAAACCCTGAAGGTTGGTAACCAAGGGATATGTTACCTGATCTTCTATTATTTGAGGGCTTCTGCCCATCCACTCGGTAAGTACAATTACCTGATTTTCGGATAGGTCCGGTATTGCGTCAATCTTACTGGTTTTTACAGAATAAATGCCGTAAGCGAATACTCCTGCAGCGAATAGCAGTACCAGAAACCTATTTCGCATCGAGAATGCGATTAGCTTTTCTACCATGAATTAAATATTGTATTAATGATCGTTGATCTGCGATATCGCAGACGTCATGCATCAGGTGAGATCCACCTGGGAAAGAAGGGAAGAAATTCTATATCCGGAAACTACAAACTCGCAAGTAGGTAGCTGCACTTGCCGTGCGGGGAGGTGAATTCGAAAGCGGATATGACTCAGTTACCCGAGAATAAGAGGGTATGTTATAGAATGAAGATCCTGGTCTTAGCTCGGTTGCAGGGATCGCAAAGTGAAAATAGTTTTCGGCAGCTTTTTGAACTTTGTCAACCTTTGCCTCTTTACTCTGATGTTTGCAGCAATCATTATCAGAGTCTGTTCCCATCCCACACTTATTACATTTGGAGGAGTCTTCAGTCTTTGTCGAGGATAAGCCCCACTCGACCAGTTGTCCCATGCAATAATGAAAGTGCACAGTAGCGCCCGATGAAACACCGAGGTAAAATACTGCTAATATGGTCACTAAGAACTTTTTCATTATTGTCCAGCAAAGATATAGAATTTTTGAGCGCTGCAGTTATATAATTATCGGTTCGATTTACATTTTAAGCGGCTGCTATCTCCTATAGAACCTGCGTTTCAAGCTGTTTATACTCAAAAGCGAGTTAATACTTTAATTTATTACTTTTGGGGAACCAACGTATGTTTTGCGAATGAATGATGCAACCCTTTTACATGCCATTATTGACAATGCGATCGATGGGATCATAACGATTGACAGAAGAGGACTGATAGAATCCATTAATCCTTCCGCATGTAAGCTATTTGGCTTTTCTCCCCACGAAGTAATTGGCAGAAACATCTCCATGCTGATGCCCGAGCCTGATCACTCCCGTCACGATCAATACCTCCAACGGTATCAGGCAACCGGAGAGCGGCACATAATAGGGATAGGAAGGGAAGTTCGGGGTCTCAAGAAGGACGGAAGTCAATTTCCCTTCAGGCTGGCTGTTAGTGAAGTTATCCTTACTGATAGAACCATTTACGCTGGATTCATCAATGACCTGACCAGAGAAAAGGAAGCCGAAGACCGGATTAAAAACCATGCGGCCCAGCTTGAGGAGCTGGTCGAAGAGCGAACAGCCTCTTTGCGCAAAACCGTCCAAGCCCTTCAGGAAGCAAAGGAAGAAGTGAGCCTGTCGCTGGAAAAAGAGAAAGAACTCAATCAGTTGAAAAGCAGATTCGTTTCAATGGCATCACACGAGTTCCGCACACCTTTGAGCTCTGTACAGCTTTCTGCTTCCTTAATCGAAAAATATTCGGCCCAGGAGGATTCAGCAAACATTTCAAAACATGTAAACAAGATCAAGAATGCCGTTGGAAATCTCACGACGATTCTAAACGACTTTTTATCTTTGGAGCGATTGGAAGCAGGGCGAGTAGAACCTACCTTTACCCGCTTTGATCTGGTGAAGCTTGCGGAAGAGATAACCGAAGAGATGCAGTTAATTACCAAACAGAATCAAAACATCATCTATGAGCACACCGGCCTAAGCAGTATCGTTGTTTTGGATCAGAACCTGCTAAAAAATTGCATAATCAACTTGATCGCCAATGCCATAAAATACTCCGGCGAGAATACATTTATTGAATTCAATTCAGAAGTTACTGAAAGTCAATACATAATTACTATCAGTGATAACGGGATAGGTATACCGGAAGCCGATCAGAAACACTTATTTCAACCCTTTTTCCGCGCCCACAATACAGGTAATATTCCGGGTACCGGCCTCGGACTAAATATCGTCAGGCGATATGCCGGGCTGATGAACGGTTACGTTCAATTTGAAAGCATTATTAATAAAGGAACAAAATTCACCATATCTTTTTCTTCAAACGATGAAAAAAACGTCCATTCTAATTATTGAGGATAACGATGATATCCGCGAGAGTACCACGGAAATACTTGAACTCGCAAACTATCAGGTATTCCACGCTGACAATGGCAAAACAGGCGTTGAACTAGCTATTAAGCATCTTCCAGACATTATTCTATGTGACATCATGATGCCTGAACTGGATGGCTACGGCGTATTGTTCATGCTGGGCAAAACACCAGAAACTTCAGCCATTCCTTTTATTTTCCTTACAGCTAAAGCTGAGCGTGTAGACATGCGTAAAGGAATGGAGATGGGAGCAGACGATTACCTGACTAAGCCTTTTGATGACGTCGAACTGTTAAATGCTATTGAAAGTCGTCTGCAGAAAAAGGAAAAGCAGGAGGCATTCTACAATAAATCGCTCGAGAAGATTGATAGCCTTGTGAATCGTGGCGACGGACTTGCAGAACTGCAAAAACTGGTAGCCGACAGAAAAATAAGAACCATAAAAAAGAAGCAGATTATATTTTACGAAGGCGATAGTCCTAACGGCTTATACCTCTTGCTGAGTGGCAAAGTGAAAACCTATAAGATCAGCAACGACGACCGGGAATTACTCACATCCTTGTACGGACCAGATGAATACATCGGTGTAAACGCCCTGCTATCAAATGACATTTACCACGAAACTGCCGAAGCAGTTGAAGATTCTTCCATCTGCATGCTTCCAAAAGAAATGGTAGATCAGCTTGTTAATCATTATCCAGAGGTAGGAAAAGCGTTTATCAAAATAATAGCCAACAATCTGAAAGAGAAGGAAGACCAGCTTTTACAGCTTGCTTACCATTCGGTCAGAAAACGAATGTCTCAGGTTCTGCTTCGCCTGGCAGGAAATGATCCTGAAAACGCCGTTCTGAGAATCTCCAGAGACGATCTCGCATCTATGGCCGGAATGGCTACCGAAACGGTAAGCCGAACGTTAAGCGACTTTAAAACGGAAGGGCTGATCGAAAAGAAAGGTAGCCAGATAATCATTTTAAATGCAAAAAAACTGACAAATATGAAAAACTGATCAATATCACGTTTTCGTCTGACTCAACTCATGCGAGGGGCAAACTCGCCTGCTTATCTTTGAAAATACATTATCTATTTAAAAATGAGAGCAGTAGCCTACAGTATTCGTTCCTTCGAAAAGGAACCTTTGGCAATAGCCAATCGAAAAAAGCACGAAATTACTCTGATATCAAACGGGCTGTGCTTAGAGACAGCGGAATATGCTACTGGTAAACAAGCAGTTATCATATCAGATAGAGACCAAATAACTCCAGAGGTCATAAGTCGCCTGGCTCAACTTGGTGTGAAATTTATCGCGGTTCGCTCATCTGAAATTCATCAGGTTGACAAACAGGCTACCAGCCAACATAATATGAAACTTGCCGTTGTATCTCCATTTGTTAAAAAGGATGGTTCAACGTCAAGTTTGAACGCCTATTACACGCAATGCGCCAACGAGACCATTCAGAATCTCGACACATGGCAGAACGAAAGATGTGAAGGTGACAGTTGCTCCGTCGCTAAAGATTGTGGAAGTCATATTATCAGTAACGAACTGCGTACTCGCCTTAACGCCTAACTAATGAATCTCGAAGAGCTTATTGCCAAGTACCACGTACCGGCACCAAGATACACCAGTTATCCGACGGTTCCTTATTGGGACAGTACATTTAAAGGCGT
This sequence comes from Arcticibacter pallidicorallinus, assembly GCF_003002875.1. Classification (GTDB taxonomy): domain Bacteria; phylum Bacteroidota; class Bacteroidia; order Sphingobacteriales; family Sphingobacteriaceae; genus Arcticibacter; species Arcticibacter pallidicorallinus. The sequence continues at coordinate 182,084 of NZ_PVTH01000002.1, read as the reverse complement.
GGACGCATGGAGGGATGCAGTCAGGTTTTCATACAACGAAAGCAATAGTAAAGACGGAATAAGCCTGTATGTACATCTGCCCTTCTGTGAGAGCCTCTGCACCTATTGTGGTTGCAACACAAGAATTACACGTAATCACAAAGTTGAAGAACCCTATATCCAGACCGTTCTGAAGGAATGGGATTTGTATAAATCGATATTCGAAGAAAAGCCGGTCATAAAAGAAATTCACCTTGGTGGGGGTACTCCTACTTTCTTTAGCCCTTCTAATCTCGAAACCCTGATAGAAGGTCTTCTCGCTAATGCCACAATTCATCCTGAAGCAGAGTTCTCATTTGAAGCACACCCAGCGAATACAACCGAAGATCATCTTATTTCACTATACAAGTTAGGATTTAGAAGATTGAGCTTGGGAATTCAAGACTTTGACCCTCTTGTCCAGCTGATAATCAACAGAATGCAATCTTATGAAGAGGTTAAGGCTGTAACGGATAAGGCTAGGGAAATTGGCTATACCTCTATCAACTTCGATCTCATATATGGGTTGCCAGTGCAGACCTTAGAGGGTCTGGAGAAGACCATATCCCAAACGCTGAGTCTTAATCCAGATAGAATTGCTTTCTATAGCTATGCACACGTTCCATGGATAAAACCCGGACAAAGACGATACACAGAAAAAGATCTGCCGTCTATTGAACTCAAGCAAAAATTGTATGAGCTCGGTCGCGAAATGCTAACCCAAGGCGGATATGTAGAGATAGGTATGGACCACTTTGCGCTTACCGGCGACTCGCTTTATAAAGCTCAGATTGAAGGCAGCCTTCACCGCAATTTCATGGGATACACTCATCAGTACACCCAATTAATGATCGGCCTTGGAGTATCTTCGATTAGCGATACAGGATACGCTTTTGCGCAAAATGAGAAAAAAGTTGAAGATTATACTGCCCGCGTCGAGCAAGGAATAATTCCTGTCTTCAAAGGTCATCATCTAACACCGGATGATCGGCTCTTCAAAAGCCACATTCTTAACATTATGTGCAAGGGGAAGACCAACTGGGAGGACTCCACCCTACAAAACGGAGCTTTTCAATCCGGCCTGGACAGACTGCAAGTATTGGAGGCGGATAATCTGATAATCCTCGAGCCGTACAAGCTTACCGTACTTCCAAACGGACAAAGGTTTCTGCGCAATATATGTATGGCCTTAGACGCCAGACTTTGGGCCAACCAGCCGACCTCTGTCATGTTCAGTATGGCCGGCTAAATAATATTAGTTACAGACTTCTGTTTGGGGAGCGACTTTAGGACTGAGATAAGGAAGATCCAAAGACGCTCCCCTTAAAATGAACCAAAGCCCGAGGCATACCATCAGATAAGGTACTGCCTGATTAATTTTCCTTCTGAATATCGGCCCAACCATTCCAAATCCAAATGTAGCCACCAGCATCAGAGGTAACGTACCTAAACCAAATAAAGCCATATAATTCATTGCACCGACAGGACTTCCCACTGTCACGGCGCCTGCGAGTGCTAAGTACACAAATCCACAAGGCAATAAGCCATTCAACATTCCGGTAATGAGGTGATTGGCTTTATGCTTCAGAGCGTATGTAAAAGCACGGTTGAAAATCCCAATCCCATTCTCCGTACCAATAGAGGTTCGGAATTTAAGGATCCTTGACGCCCCCGCCACCAAAATCAACAAGCCGCTTACAACACTGACAAATTGCTGCAACCCGGACATCCACAGCTGCTGTCCTACAAACCCTATAAGTATACCCAGAAGACTGTACGAAATTATTCTTCCAAATTGATAAGAAAGCTTGTCGAAGAGCACCATCCACCACCCCGAATGCCTTGATGGAACTGCAAAAGCCAGCGGACCGCACATTCCCAGGCAATGAACACTCCCAAAGAAGCCTGTAAAAAACGCCAGATACCAGATACTCATCGCAGGTAAACTTTCTTTTTGTAGATATAAGAGCTGGTATCACTCTTCCAATCGAGCTCCAGATGCCAGTAACCACTAGTCAGCTCGTCCAACTTCAGCTTGACCACCTTTCCCGTATCACTGCTAATTTCAAACGCCTTATCGTAGTCACGGTTACTGGAATGCGCCAGCTTCGCGACACCTTTCGACGGCTTTTTAAACTGTATATCCAACTGTTTATCCAGCCCGATCGAGATTATAGGCTCAGCCCCATCCTTTTGTGTCTTCTGAACTTTCGCGTATTCAGCATCGTAGTTCAATCCCTTTTGGTAGTAATCTTTTTCCACGAGGTCATCCTTTTCACTAAAAATCATTCTCATACTCAAAACAATGATAAATGACATGAATAATCCCAGCGCGATAACCAATTTTGTTCCCCAGTTCATCTTTTTTCTAGTTAGCAGGTCCTATGAAGGTTGTTTCAATATTTTCCAGCACCTCACCTTCGGAAAGCACCTGTAATTTAATATCCGACTTATAGGCATTGACCGACTTACGTGGCCTCATTACGAAAAAAGTAATTTTCATACTGGAGTTTTTTTCTAGCACTGTGGGTTTAATAACGTACTGGATACTAACACCTTTCTCTGCCGGAACAAGCTCGAATTTTACTGGTCGGTTTGTTTTGTTAAAAAATTCTGCATTATACAGATTACTTATCTGACCATCGTCTCGCAGCTGGTAGAGTGTGCCCGACGCGCGTAAGATGGTAGTTTCAATATCCGTCCGTTTCACAATCAAATACCCCAGCACGGTGGACATAACAAGCAGAATGGCCATATACGAATAGATTCTCTTGCCAATAACGAAAGGCTTCCTGGATTCCATCTGCTCGTCAGACATAAATCCTATCAATCGTTTTGGACGGTTAATCTTCTCCATCACCATATCGCAAGCGTCGATGCATAAAGTACAGTTTATGCATTCCATTTGTGTTCCCTTTCGTATGTCAATGCCAGTGGGGCAGACATCCACACAGAGACCACAGTCCACACAGTCACCTTTGTTGGTATCTTCAACTCCCCGCTTCCGTTTACCTCTTGGCTCTCCTCTGATAAAATCATAGGCGACGATCATCGAATTCTTGTCAAGCAAAACACCCTGCAAGCGCCCGTACGGACATACAACCGTACAGACGAGTTCTCTGACATGCGAAAACACAACATAGAAAACAAGCGTGAACGCACAGATTGCAACGAAGCCCCCAATATGCGAACTAAGAGGATCTCTGATAATCTGTATCAACTGATCAGAGCCAATGATATAGGCCAGAAAGATATTAGAAATAAAAAATGATATAAACAGAAAGAGACTATGCTTGACAGTCTTCTTCAATCCTTTCTCAAAAGTGAGCGGACTTGCATCCAGTTTCTTTCGTTGAACCGCATCTCCCTCAATCCAACGCTCAATTCTTCTAAAAACCATCTCCATAAAGATTGTCTGTGGGCATGCCCAACCGCAAAACACCCTTCCAAAAACGGCAGTGAAAAGAACGATGAAGATAATAAAGATGAGCGAACCCAAGACGAACAGGTAGAAATCCTGAGGCGTGATGAGTATTCCAAAAAAAGCAAATTTACGCTCCAAAACATTCAGCAAGATCAGCTGCTCACCGTTCAACTTAATAAAGGGGGCAGCAAAGAGGAAGATCAGCAAGAAGGCACCGAAAATGTTCCGAAGCTTATAAAGCTCTCCTTTTATAAGCTTCGGATATAACCATTTTCGCTTCTTATCATTTCCAGTGATAGCCTTCGCCTCATCCCTGAACGTCGTTCCCATAATCTTCCCCCCTATATTTCTAGATGTAGTGTGATCTTAACCTTCTTTTTCCCCTTGTGGCTCCTTGGCCCCCGCCGGATTTGTACCTTTTAGTGATAAAATGTAGTTGGAAACCTCGGAAATTTGTTTAGGCGTCATTTGCTTCTCCCAAGAGATCATACCCTTTTCCGGAATGCCATATTTGATCGTCTTAAAAACATCATTCACACTGCCTCCATGCAGCCAGTATTCGTCAGTAAGGTTCGGACCAACCGTTCCTTGCCCTTTATCGCCATGACAGGCAACGCAGTTCGTATTGTAGAGAGCCATACCAGCAGATATCACAGCAGGTTCTGTATTAACCGTAACCGATTTTTCATCGATAAGGTTGGCTGCAGTTGCCAGGTACTCCGCCTTAGCTGCCTCCGCCTCCTGAACTTCTACGACGTATTCTTCGTCCTGCAACATACCCCACTCGAACACATGATAATTTAAGAAATAAGCAACTCCAAAAGCGATCGTCCCGTAGAATAACCACATAAACCAGGGCGGTGTCGGGTTGTCAAGCTCTGCAATTCCGTCGAACTTATGTTCCATTATCAAGTCCTTCTCCTCTTCGATAGGTCTCAGACTAAGCAACTTGTTGATAATCGAAGGTTTTTTCCGTTCTGCAGCTAACCAATCCTCATAGTCCAACGAAACCACAGGTTCCGAGGCTACGAATGGACGAGGGTTACTAAGCTCTTTTGCAAGAATATTGAATGTCCTCAATAACACGAAGGCTACAACAAGTAAGATCAAGGCAGCCACAATAAAGACTACAATGACGGTGTTTATTAAAAACGACCCTGAACTCTTGGGCGCTTCCGCAATAACTTCAGCGGCCTGCTCCTGAGCAGTAACGGGTAAGCTAACTGCGAGAAGTAATAATAAATTAAAAACAAGTCTCATTTATGTGTTTCTATAGTCTGTATTACTATTTATTGTCTCTCAATGGCATTTCGCTCATTTGTTGTATGTGATCTTTTTTCATCAGGAAAAGCATAACAGCTACAACGATGAAAAACACTAAGAATATTCCGAGAGAAGTAATCAGATAAATCTGGCTTCCGTCTACTGAACTGATAAATTGTCTGAACATGATTCCTGTCTTTTGATTGTCTACTTTCTACTTAGTTAGCTGCAGTTTTATTTGCTTTGATATCTACTCCCAGACGTTGCAGATATGCAATTAAAGCAACTATCTCCTTATTGCTGGCCACCTGGATATTATCCTTTGCCAGATTTGCTGAGATTTGAGAAGCTTGTTTATTTAAGTCGTCCACGGCCCTGTCCTCATAACCTTCAGGATAAGGCACTCCCAGGGTTTTCATCGCCTTGATCTTAGCAGGAGTCGTCGAAATATCAAGATCCTGCTCGACTAACCATGGATAAGGTGGCATGATACTGCCGGGCGACATAGTAGTCGGATCGAACATATGGTTAAAATGCCATGCGTCCGAATACTTTCCACCGACGCGATGCAGATCCGGACCTGTACGTTTGGAACCCCATAAGAACGGATGGTCATACACGTATTCACCTGCTTTGCTATACTCTCCGTATCGCTCCGTTTCCGATCTGAACGGACGCACTGTCTGAGTATGACAGTTTACACAACCTTCTTTGATATAAATATCCCGACCCTGAAGTTCCAGAGGAGAATAAGGCTTCACAGATGCGATTGTAGGCACGTTAGACGAAACCATAAACGTTGGCATCATTTCCACCATACCACCAATCAGAATCACGATCAGCGAAATAACCAGGAACTGCATCGGCCTACGCTCTAAACGTCTGTGCCAACCTTTTTCAGATCCGTGAGGTACGAACACGGGTGTCAGAGGTAATGATTCTGCAGGTTCATCAGCCAGCAGTTTTCCTTGAGCCATGGTCTTATAAATATTCCATGTCATCACGATAACTCCTGCCAGATACAGTGCACCACCCACTGCACGAAGAACGTGCATAGGAATAATAGCCAGAGTGGTCTCCAGGAAGTTTGGATATTTCAACATTCCTTCAGGAGTAAATTCCTTCCACATCAGTCCTTGAGTAAATCCAGACCAATACATTGGAATGGCATAGAATAAAATTCCAAGCGTGCCTATCCAGAAATGGAAGCTTGCAGCCTTCTTAGAGTAAAGAGTGGTTTGATATATTCTCGGGATCAACCAGTATAAGATAGCAAAGGTTAAAAACCCGTTCCAGCCTAAAGCACCCACGTGTACGTGCGATACGATCCAGTCAGTAAAGTGGGCTATCCCATTTATCTGTTTTAATGACAGCATCGGTCCCTCAAAAGTTGCCATACCGTAGGCGGTAAGACCTACTACCATAAACTTAAGTGTGGCATCATCACGAACCTTGTCCCATGCCCCTCTCAATGTAAGAAGGCCATTGATCATCCCTCCCCAGCTTGGAGCAATCAACATGATTGAGAATGCAACACCGAGTGATTGTGCCCATGATGGGAGCGAAGTGTATAATAAGTGGTGAGGACCTGCCCAGATATAAATGAAGATCAGCGACCAGAAATGGAGTATACTTAACTTATAAGAATAAACCGGCCTGTTTGCCATCTTAGGAAGAAAATAATACATCATTCCCAGATAAGGAGTAGTCAGGAAGAACGCCACAGCATTGTGCCCATACCACCACTGAACGAGGGCATCCTGTACACCAGCGTACAGATAGTAGCTCTTAAATAAAGAAACAGGTAATTGAAAAGAGTTAACAATATGCAGCACAGCTACAGTAACAAATGTTGCTATGTAGAACCAGATAGCTACATACATATGCCGCTCCCGACGTTTTATGATGGTACCAAACATATTGATACCGAATACAACCCATATCAGCGTAAGAAAAATATCAATCGGCCACTCCAGTTCAGCGTATTCATGCGAAGTCGTTATTCCAAGTGGCAGCGTTATCACAGCCGAAACAATCAGAAGTTGCCATCCCCAAAAATGGATCTTGCTCAAAGCGTCACTATACATCCTGGCCTTCAGCAGCCTCTGTAACGAATAGTAAACACCCATGAATATCCCGTTGCCAACAAATGCGAAAATTACTGCGTTCGTATGTAATGGCCTTATACGTCCGAACGTCGTATATTGCGATGACATATTTAGTGATGGCTGGAATAGTTGGGACGCAATCAGCAAACCCACCGTCATACCTACGATTCCCCATATAATCGTGGCAATTCCAAAGTTTCGGACAATTTTGTTGTCGTAATTAAATTTTTCAAGCTGCATAATAACAATAGGATATGTATTCCGAAGCCAAAATTAGTTTGTTGCAACTTACATTAAGATGACAAGGGTTTCATAAATAAGTGATTTTCATCACACTTTTCCTTAGTGACCGAAACATTTGCTAATTTCGATAAGAGACAAATTTTAAAAAAACATGAAATCTTCACTATTTAGAAGCAATGCCATTTCCCTTGACCTCGGACTACTGCTATTGAGAATATCGGCTGGCTGTGCCATGTTAACTCATGGCTGGCCCAAGCTTCAAAAAGCCCTTGAAGGATCAATCCAATTCGCAGATCCAATTGGAGTTGGGCCCGAACTAACACTCTATCTCGCTATCTTTGCAGAGTTGGTTTGTGCCATCCTGGTTATTTTAGGCTTCGCTACCCGGGTGGCAGTCATTCCCCTGATTGCAACTATGCTTGTTGCGTTTTTTATCGTGCACGGTGCCGACCCCTTTGGTACCAAAGAAGCGTCATTTATATTCTTGGGGATTTTTGCCTGCCTCTTCTTAACCGGACCGGGCAAGTACTCACTGGACCATAAAATAAAATAGCTGTTTAAGGAGGAGGCCTTATTCGGTCTCCTCAGGCTTATCATCATCGAAAAGAATTCTCACTGCCGGCGTATGCACGTCGTCGTGTTGCCCATCTTTCAATGCCCAAAAGAAAGCCCCAAGGAAGAAAAGCGCCATGACAACGCTGCATCCTATTAAAAAATAAAGTATGTTCATCGCAACTTATTTTTTCCTGCAAAGTATCGATTTGCCAGGTTCGTGGTAGTAATAATAGTGATCGTACTCATTGGCATAAGAATAGCGGCTGTCAACGGCGAAAGACTGCCCTGAACAGCAAAGTAAACACCGATCAGGTTGTAAATAGACGCAATCACGAAGCTAAACTTAATGATCTTTATCGCCATCTTCGCCTGATGTATGAACTGAGGCATCTTTCCCATAACTGATCCCTTGAGTATCGCATCACTACCGGGAGTGAAATTATTGATATTATCGGTCACTGCAACCCCCAGATCACTCTGACGAAGAGCCCCTGCATCGTTTAAGCCATCGCCCAGCATCATCACAATGTTCTGATCTTCCTGAAGCTTCTTAATATACAAAAGCTTATCGTGAGGGCTTTGCTTGAATAACATAGGAACATACTCAGGAAATATAGAAGACAGCGATTTTCTCTCTGCGGCATGATCACCCGAGATTAGATGCATCCTGTATCGGGTTTTCAACACAGTGATCAACTGTTTCAGGTTATCTCTCCATCTTTGATTAATCTTGAAAAAGCCCTTATATTCTTCACCGATGCGAACGTGGACAACAGAAGAAGCACTAACGACATCCACATCAGGGGCAACAAAGGCGCGGCTACCCATTATGATTTCATGTCCGTCAACAAACGCCGAAACTCCTTTTCCTGCAACCTCTGAATAGCCTTCAACTTTAAATTCCGCGGATTTTCCCAACCATTTCACAATCTCGCGACTTAGCGGATGTGATGAATTTCTCGCCAGGCTTCCGATCAACGACTCCTCGTACATACTTAAGGTTCCCGAGAAACTTAAATCTACTGCCTCGGGACAGCTTATTGTACCAGTCTTATCAAATACAAGCGAATCAACTCTGGCTAACTGCTCCACAACATCCGTATTTTTAAGATAAAATCCGTTTTTATCGAACATTCCCAGAACCGTCGAAAGCGTAAGCGGGGTACTCAAAGCCAGTACACATGGGCATGCCACAATCAATACCGCTGAAAACGCATCCCATGCTCTGTTGGTTTCGCCATGGTAGTACCAGTAACTTAATGAACCAATAGCAATCACAATAACTACAGCACTAAAGTACTGCGCAATCGTATCGTTGAAATTCTTTATCTTACTATCGTCACGTTTGAACGCTTCATTGTTCCAAAGCCTCGTAAGATAACTCTGCGACACAGGCTTCACTACTTCCAGCTCCACCGCCTTTCCGATCTGTCTGCCTCCGGCGTAAATCACTTCTCCCAATACCTTGGTTTTGGGATCAGACTCCCCCGTAACGAAACTAAAATCAAAACAACCATCGCCTTTCATTAATATAGCGTCAGCTGGAACAATCTCGTTATTGCGCACCAGGATTCGCGAGCCAACTTCAAGATCGTCGATCGGAACGGGCTTTTCCTGTCCGTTCTCATCCAACAATGTAACGGCAACAGGGAAGTAAGAGCGATAATCCCTGTTAAAAGAAATGTGATTGTAGGTACGCTGTTTCACCCAGCGCCCCATTAAGAGCAAAAATACCAAACCGGTAAGCGTGTCTGAAAAGCCGGGACCCGTACCACTAATAATCTCAAAGGCGGAACGAACAAATAAAACCGCAACGATCAGTGCGAGTGGTGTGTCCAGGTTGATAACTTTATTTTTCAAACTGCCCCAGGCTGAGGTGAAAAAGTCCTGACTGCAATAGAAGGTCACAACAGCACCCATCGCCAGGTTTAGCCAGCCGAACAAAAACTGAAACTGTGCTTCCAGAGAAGATATTCCCAGATACTCTGGAAAACTGAAAAGCATCACGTTGCCAAGGCAGAACCCTGACACCGCAATTTTCCGAATCAGATCCCTGTTCACCGAGTTCTTCTTCTCCTTAACGATATCCTGCAAGCTGATCAGCGGCTCATAACCAATAGACACCAATATCTCAACCAGTTCCTTCAACGGTACCCGGTTGTGGTCAAAGGTGATTTCAGCTTGTTTTTTCAAAAAGTCAACCCTCGACTGGACTATGCCTGGATTGATTTTATGCAAATGCTCCAGCAACCACAGGCATGAGCTGCAATGTATCGCTGGTATAAAGAAGGTTATCAGCGTTATCTTCTCATCCGTATAATCAACGAGCTTTGAAAAAATCGAAGGTTCATTTAGAAAGTCAAAATGCTGTTCAACATACTGCTTCGTCTGTCCTGGAGCCTTGTTATATGCGTAGTAATTACAAAGATTATTTTGAGAAAGAACCTGATACACACCTTTGCAGCCGGCGCAGCAGAACTGCTTATCCTCAACAGTGAATAATTCAGTAGCGATATCATCCCCACAATGATAGCATAATGTATTAGTAGATATTTCAGAAGTTTTCATGATGTATGTGAATTCAAATATCTCATATATAAAATAAGATCTTCATGATGATAATCAGCCGGATATGTGACAATGGTCACTCTTGAAAGGCATACGGATAGCTTAATTTGTAAACAGCCATTTAACCCTTAGCTCCACCAAAGCTTTTAAACCATGCAAAAAGATGTATTCAGCTCTCTTATAGCCAAGCAGTCCAGATACCTAAAACCTCATGCTATGAAGTATACCGGGGACGAAGACGATGCAAAAGACCTGATTCAAGACACTCTTCTCAGAGCCCTTTTAAATTATGACAAATTTCGGGAGGACACGAACATTCGCGGCTGGCTCTTCATTATTATGCGAAATCTGTTCGTAAATAACTACCGGAAGAATAAGATGAAGATGCTGTCTCTTGACACTGAAGAGGCTATCCAGTTACCTTCCTACATAACTGCAGACTCTCATCTGAATATCACTCAAATTTATGCGATGATTAGCGAGCTCCCCTGCCAGCACCAAAAACCGCTATTAATGCATATGGAAGGTTTTAAATACGAGGAGATTAACCTTCAGCTGTATAGCCCCATCGGCACAGTCAAGAACAGAATCCATCTCGCGAGAAAACGTCTTAAAAATCGCCTGGTATAATTTCGGTATTCAGTACGCCATTGTCCAGTTTATAATGCACCCTGATTCTCATGACCAGCGTGTATTCTGATCTTTTTGAAGCTAAACCAAGAATCTTTCGTCCACCAGGTCCCAATGGCTCAGATATTGCTTCATACTATCTGAACAATATTTAAGTCACTATGGTTAAGTCTTATAACGAAAAAACTTTTAAGTCGAAGCTCAGCGATGCGGAAAGAAGAAACTCTGATCTCATCATTTATCTCTTCCTTACCGCTGTTGTTCTGATTGCGTCAATTATTACCGCTCTTTAGACTCAGGCTTCGCTTGCCTCTCTTACCCGAATACTTTGAAGCTGTGCTTCAATAGCCAAAAGCTCATCTGAAAAGCGCTTCAGATATTGCTCTGTTTGGTTATTAAAATTAGCCGTCAGGTTTTTGTAATAGTCAACCCCTAGCAATAATTGCTCTTTAAACTTTTCCAGTTGCTTGATTTTCTTTGCATCAAGGCGATCGATATGAGCCTGGATATCCTTCTTTAGATATTCAACATATAAGTTAAGCTCATTGATAAACAGAGAGGAGCGACTTACACCTTGAAGGAGATTGATCTTTCCGTAAATATGTTTCACCATCTCGTCCAAAGACATGACCTTAGAGAAATACGCAAGGTTTGGTCCCGGACATATTGCTACAGCTGTATTTTCTTTCCTTTCCAGAATGTCATTCTTGATATATACAGACGTAACCAGTCCTTCACATAAGCAAAGTTTTTGCGTAACCTTCTCGAACTCACTTTGATACTCCTCCTCCGGTAGTGCCATAGCTTTCAGCTGCTTGATCTTCAGATTCTGGTATTCACGAGAAGCGGTACAGATCGGTTGCTCTGTAAATTCTGTATTGGATACCAGATATTTCTTTCTGCAAGGGCTACCCGGGCGGCCTTTATCTATGCGTTCTTGTCTCTGAATTTCAGCTGTGCTCAAACGGTAGTTGTTAAACGGAACACCGAGCGGAGATGCAGCGCTAACATAAAAATCGTCAGCAGAAGACTGTGTTAGATTCGTAAGTGTAGCCTCGTCCACATTCGTCGCCTCCGGAACCAGCAAAAAGGGACTACCCCATCCTGTGCCATCCAGATTGTAATGGTTTACCAAAAAAGTATCTTCCTCTGATGTACCTATCCCCCCCTGAACTGTTACCCGCAAAGACGGTACGCCTGGTACCTCAATGTTCTTCGCGACTAAGGCCTGCTGGTAAATCCCGAACAGCTCTGTAATCATCTCCTGCCTCTTGTTCTTGAATTCTTCAAGAATAGGACCGATAAGATATCCCTCAGTTGCAAAAGCATGACCTCCGCAGTTTAATCCCGACTCTATACGGAACTCAGAAATCCATATTCCTTTTTTAGCAAGGAACTTCGCTTGTATAAATGCTGAACGGAAATCGCTCACTTTCAGAATGATTCTCTTTTTTAAAACGCCCTCCTCGTCCGGATAAAAGTCTGGAAAATGCTCCAGATAGCTGTAAAGACGTGGATTCATACCCGCCGACAGTACGACAGAAGACCGAAGGTCACTCATAGCAAAGCCTTTAAGACCAGCAAGGGCGTCAGAATTGTCATCTCCGGCCAACTCGCCGTTTAATGTATAATTCATCTTGTCAACCTTCGCCATGATATTGACATCGATAGATCCTTTTTGCATTCCCTCACGAAGCTCAAGCTCAAGTCGGGCTTTCTCTTCCTCAGACGTTGCGCTTAGCATCTGATTATATTTTATCTTCAAGGCCGATCCTTCAGGTAACAGGTTAAAGTACCTGGTGATATCCGAATCGGGCACAAATGCTTGTTGTCTAAGATGCTCAAACTGCTCGTTCACTTTGCGATTGATCATATTCAGATAATCACAAACACGCTTGGCTCTGTGATCCTCATCTTTCATGTCTATCGGAACGTAGTCCTCATCATGCTTTTTGGCATAAAACTTCCTCATCCGCTCTATCAGCATGTCATCGACTATCGAAAGAACAGATGAAATTCCATAACGCGCCACTTTTAGCGGTGTATCTATCGTAAACCCCAGGCCTAATACAGGTATATGAAATGTATGACTCATTAATTTGGTATATATATGTATGAATACAAAAGAGGAAATATTTCCAATATTAAAACATGATGTCGATCACATAATGAGATAATTCTCCCGCGTATTTCTCATTTTCTGCGTATTACCATTTTTTTCCAAACATTTATTACCTATCCACCTTTTTAGTCCTATGAACTTAAACGTATACCCCGGATCTCCGTATCCTCTGGGCGCAACCTGGGACGGCAACGGAGTTAATTTCGCACTGTACGCAGAAAATGCTGAAGGAGTTGAACTGTGCCTGTTTAAATCAAATGATAATCAGGCTGAAGATATAAGGATAGAAGTCAGGGAACGCTCACATCATGTATGGCACGTTTATGTGCCCGATCTCAAACCCGGCCAGCTTTACGGCTACCGTGTCCACGGCCCTTATGATCCTGAAAATGGACATCGCTTCAATCCTAACAAGCTTCTGATCGACCCCTATGCTAAAGCTGTCGCCGGCGCTATTCAATGGCACGACGCACTTTTCGGATATGAACTCGGTCATCCTGACGCTGACCTGAGCTTCAGTACTCTCGACAGCGCGCCGTATATCCCCAAATCTGTCGTCATCGACCCAAGTTTTGACTGGGAAGGCGACAGGCGGCCAGGCACACCCTATCACAAAACGGTTATTTACGAAGCACATGTCAAAGGTTTCACCAAACTGCATCCCGATATACCCGAAGAGATCCGCGGTACCTATGCAGCCATCGGCCACCCGGTAGCCATTCAGTACCTTCATGACTTAGGCATTACCGCCATAGAACTCATGCCTGTACACCACTTTGTTATGGATTCCTACCTCGTTGATAAGGGCCTAAGTAACTACTGGGGATACAACTCCATAGGTTTTTTCGCGCCCGACGTCAGGTACAGCGGCTCAGGTGTTAACGGCGAGCAGGTAACAGAATTCAAGCAAATGGTCAAGAACCTCCATCAGGCAGGTATCGAGGTCATCCTCGATGTGGTCTACAATCATACTGCAGAGGGTAACCAGCTTGGTCCTACCCTTTCCTTTAAGGGAATCGACAATGCCTCATATTACCGACTATCTGAAGAAAACAACCGTTACTATAAAGACTACACCGGAACCGGCAATACCCTGAATGCAAGGCTCCCAGGCGTGCTGAGACTGATCATGGACAGTCTTCGCTACTGGATAACCGAAATGCGTGTCGACGGATTCCGTTTTGACCTTGCTTCAACCCTCGCCCGGGAGCTTCACGAGGTCGACCGTCTCGGATCCTTTTTCGATATCATCCATCAGGATCCAATTATTTCACAAGTAAAATTAATAGCTGAACCATGGGATATCGGCGAAGGCGGATACCAGGTAGGAAAGTTTCCTCCGGGATGGGCGGAATGGAACGGTAAATATCGCGACTGCCTGCGCGACTACTGGAGAGGCGCAGACAGTATGCTGGGTGAATTTGCCGAAAGGTTTACCGGCAGTTCCGACCTTTACAAGGATGACTACAGGCGACCAACCGCCAGTATCAACTTCATTACAGCACACGATGGCTTTACGCTCAACGACCTTGTTTCTTACAACGAGAAACATAATGAAGATAACGGAGAAGACAACAATGATGGAGATAGCCATAACAGATCGTGGAATTGTGGAGTCGAAGGACCTACGTCCGACGAAACAATAAATAGCTTACGGGAGAAGCAAAAACGTAACTTCCTTACCTCGTTGTTCCTTTCACAAGGCGTACCTATGCTCGTGGCGGGAGACGAAATCAGCCGGACTCAGGGAGGAAATAACAATGCGTATTGCCAGGACAACGAGGTATCATGGTTAAATTGGCCCGAAGCTGACCTGGATCTCCTCAACTTTACCCGTAAAGTCATTCACCTTAGAAAGAAACATCCGGTGTTTCGCCGCAGACGCTGGTTTACAGGCCAACCAATAAAAGGCATCGGCCTGGAGGATATCGCCTGGTTCGTGCCGGAAGGACAAGAAATGCCTGACGAGAACTGGAATCACGATTTTGCCAAGTCGCTGGGAGTGTTCCTGAACGGAAATGCAATCCGCTCCAAAGGTCCCAAAGGAGAACAAATCATTGACGACAGCTTCTACATCATCTTCAATGCCCACTACGAACCGCTCAATTTTGTGCTGCCGGGAGAACGCTATGGGAAGGAATGGGTAAAAATGCTTGACACTCACGAAAATTTCGTAGAAGAAAAAGGTGAACACTTTGCAGCTGCTCAGTCCATTGTTGTAGAAAGCCGAAGTATTGTATTGTTAAAAAAAACGAAGAACTAACGAATAGAGAATGAAGCTATTTGAAAAGAGACCAGGACTTAGACTTAACGAAGACGGATTGGCTGAATTTACAGTGTGGGCTCCAAAAGCTAAATTTGCAGAAATCAACATACCGGAGAAAAACCTGAGGCTGCCTCTAACACAGGATGACTTCGGACACTGGACTATTCAAACCAACCAGTTAAAAAAAGGAGACCGCTATCAGGTTGTTCTGGATAAAGAAACGGAACGGCCAGACCCCGCGTCCCTCTCTCAACCGGAAGGCGTACATGGTATATCAGAAGCCATCGATCTGAATAGTTTCAAATGGACAGACCAGGACTGGAAAACTCCGGTGCTCGACGACTATATCATATATGAGCTCCACACCGGAACATTTTCACCTGAAGGGACATTTGAAGGAATAGCGAAGAAGCTGGATCACCTCATTGATCTGGGCATCACCGCAATAGAAATCATGCCTGTAGCCCAATTCCCAGGCGAGCGAAACTGGGGTTACGATGGCGTGAGCCCCTATGCTGTCCAAAATTCCTACGGAGGGCCACATGGCTTGCAGCAATTAGTGGACGCTTGCCACGGAAAAGGCATCGCCGTCATTCTGGATGTCGTGTACAACCACACGGGGCCTGAAGGTAATTACCTCAATGATTTCGGCCACTACTTCACCGGCAAATACAGCACTCCCTGGGGAGACGCTCTGAATTTTGATGATGCACATTCCGATGCAGTCAGAACGTATTTTATTCAGAATGCCCTGATGTGGTTTAAAGACTTCCATATCGATGCCCTCCGTCTTGACGCTGTACATGCCATAAAAGACCTTAGTCCGGTTCATCTTCTGAGACAAATAAAGATAGAAACCGACCGTCTGTCAACACAGACAGGCAAACAGCACTATCTCATTGCCGAAGTAGATCTTAACGATCCGAAGTTCATCAACCCCTTGGCGAAACAAGGTTTCGGCATGGATGCACAATGGATAGACGAGTTTCACCACGCGCTTCGTACCACAGCAGGTGAGCCCGCAACCGGATATTATTCAGACTTCAAAGGAATCTCCCACCTTGCCAAGTCCTATCAGGACGCCTATGTTTATGACGGCCAGTACTCCCCACACCGGAAGAAATTCTTTGGATTAAAAGCAGAAGATAATCCCGGCAATCAGTTCATCGTCTTTTCTCAGAATCACGACCAGACAGGAAACCGGATGCTGGGAGAAAGGACGAGTCAGATTCACAATTTTGAAATGCAAAAACTCTTGGCAGGGGCCGTCCTCACAGCACCCTATATTCCTATGTTGTTCATGGGAGAAGAGTGGAGTGAGACCAACCCTTTCCTTTATTTTGTAAGCCATACCGATCCACAATTAGCAGATGCCGTGCGAAAAGGACGCAAAGCCGAGTTCGCAGACTTCCATGCAGAGGGGGAAGCCCCCGACCCTATGTCTACCGACACGTTCGAAAATTCCCGTCTGCAATGGAACCTGCTGAACGACGCTGAGCATCAAACCATGTTTCGGTATTATAAGGCCCTAATAGCGCTGAGAAAACAGCACCCTGTTCTAAAACGGTTAGATAGAGGAAACCTGAGTGTGAAGTTCCATGAGGAACAAAACACGCTAACCATTCATCGCTGGCAGGATGACAAACACCTGGTCTGTCTGATGAACTTTTCAGCCGTCAGCCGTCTAACCAGCTTACCAAACCTGGAGAAATCATGGAAAACCCTGCTCTTCTCCGGCGACAAACAGTGGAACGGAAAAGCTGAAGTACCTGGAAACTTCGCTACGGAAGCCGAAATTTCACTTCCCGCTCAATCCATCCTGATCATCGACTAAACTTTGAAAGCATCTATGAACCCTATATCTACCTATCGCATCCAGTTTCAAAAGGAGTTTAGCTTTGAACAATTCGAGCAAATTATTCCCTACCTGAAGAAACTTGGAGTCAATACCATTTATGCCTCCCCCGTGTTCGAGTCAACACCCGGGAGCACACATGGGTATGACGGATTAAACCCACATCTCATTAACCCTGAAATCGGGACAGAAGAAGATCTGCGCAGAATCACCGCTGAGCTTCGCGAAAGTAATATCCAGTGGTTGCAGGATATCGTACCAAACCACATGGCTTTCGACCATCGTAATCCCTGGCTGATGGATCTTTTGGAGAAAGGGACGGACTCAGAATACGCTGCTTTTTTTGACTCAAGCTTTAGCAGCGATTTTTATAAGGGTAAAATAATGGTCCCCTTTCTGGGTGCGCCAATCTCCAAAGTCCTCGAGAACCGGGAGATCGCCCTGGAATATAGGGATGAGAAATTTGTTCTGAATTATTACGACGCCATTTACCCGGTCAATTCGGCCTCCTACTCTTTAATTTTCAATGGTGAGAACGTCACCGACGCCGAAGATGATTCCATTCATGCAAGAGTAGAACACATCAACAATAACTCCGAGCTCTTGCAAAACATCATAGACCAGCAATACTATGAACTTTGCGACTGGCGGGAAACGGATAACCGGATCAACTTCCGGAGGTTTTTTACCGTTAACGGACTCATTTGCCTCAATATCCAGGATGAAGCCGTCTTCAATAAATACCACGAATACATCAGCAAGCTATGTCAGGAAAAGATCTTTCAAGGACTGCGTATTGACCATATAGATGGCTTGTTCGATCCTGGAACCTACATAGAGCGCTTAAGAAAACTTACCGGACCGGAAACCTATATCGTCGCCGAGAAAATTCTCGAAGAAGGCGAAGCCATTCCCGCAGACTGGTCCTTGCAGGGTAACTCCGGGTACGACTTTCTGGGGCTGTTGAATAACGTCTTCACTCAGTCTCAGAATGAAAAGAAATTCGATGCCTTTTATCAGAAAATTAGTGTTCACTCCGAGCCGGTAGCAGATCAGGTACATGAAAAAAAGGCGGCTATTCTTTTCCAGCACATGGCAGGCGAGCTTGAAAATCTTTACCGGCTATTTAT
Organism: Arcticibacter pallidicorallinus; assembly: GCF_003002875.1. GTDB lineage: Bacteria > Bacteroidota > Bacteroidia > Sphingobacteriales > Sphingobacteriaceae > Arcticibacter > Arcticibacter pallidicorallinus. The sequence goes on along the minus strand of NZ_PVTH01000002.1, from coordinate 163,902 downwards.
CAACTCGGAACTTCTGCCTTCAAACGAGATAGATAAACACGATTTTAAATCCGCCATCGCCTACTTTCTCATATATACCCCTGTATACCGCTACTATGGGAACACCATGCCACTAATGGAAGCAGAGGTAAAGGAGTTGAAAAGTGTTCTCAAGACGATCCGGCACAAAAAACCACAGTTAGCTGATGCTGCCTCGGTGCTGGAAAAGATCTTCTGCAGCGAGATAACACAGGATCAGGAATATAATGAACGCGCCCTTTACTTCTATCAGCGCTGCATGCAATTTACAGGGCCTCTTATGGCAAAAGGAGTAGAAGACACGCTAATGTATACCTATAACCGATTTATCGGACATAATGAAGTAGGTGATTATCCCGGCGCTTTCGGCATCCCGACAGAAGATTTCCACAAGGCAATGCGCGAGCGACAATCGCAATGGCCCCTCTCTATAAACGGCAGCTCGACGCATGACACCAAGAGAGGTGAAGACGTAAGGGCGCGATTAAACGTCCTGACGGATATTCCCGACCGTTGGATCAAGAAGGTCGACAAATGGATGAAAATAAATGATGCTCTTAAAGTAACATCAAGGCCTGAAACAAACGATGAATACCTGATATATCAGACGATTCTGGGTGCCTATCCTATGCCCGGACAGGATCCGGACAATTTTCCAAACCGACTTCAGGAGTATCTCAGCAAAGCACTTCGGGAAGCAAAAGTGCAAACGAGCTGGTCTGAACCGAACGAACAATATGAAGAAGCCACTCGCTCCTTCGCACTTGCCCTGCTGGATCAGAATGGTGAGTTCTGGAAAAGCTTTAAGAAGTTCCATACCGAAGTAGCGGACCTTGGAATCATCAACTCACTGTCACAGCTAATTCTGAAGTTTACTTGTCCCGGCGTACCTGATATCTATCAGGGTTGCGAGCTTTGGGATCTGAGCCTGGTTGATCCCGACAACCGTCGGCCAGTTGATTTCAGCAGAAGAGCCGATATCCTGGAAGAGATTTCAAAAATCGGAACTGAAAAAATCGGAGAATTATGGAATAAACGTTATTCTGCGGAGATTAAGCTTTGGTTAACACATGAATTATTGCAGCTTAGAACCGGCAGTCAGGAGCTATTTGAGAAAGGAGCCTACATACCTCTGACTGTTAAAGGCAAATACAAGAATAATATTCTTGCCTTTGCCCGCAGACATAAAGACGAATGGGTTATCACAGCCGTACCCCTGCACATCGCAGAAGTTTGTGAAGAGCAGGCATGCGAAGCAGTCAATATAGACTGGCGTAAAACCCGCCTACTCCTGCCTCCCTCTGCTCCTGCCGAATGGCAAGACCCGTTCCGCAATACCAGTGGTCTAACCAAGGGAGAGGTCATGATCAGCGATATATTTCAAACGGTACCATTGGCGGTCATCAAACTCATTAAAAAAGCGAATCCGAGGTCTGCCGGAGTTTTACTACACATCAGTTCTCTGCCTTCCAGCTACGGGATAGGTGATTTTGGAGGAGAAGCTTACAAATTCGCCAATCTTCTGGCCGATGCGAAGCAGAAGTATTGGCAAATTCTACCCCTGAATCCTACTGAAGAAGCCAGTATGCATTCACCATACAGCTCCTGCTCCAGCATGGCAGGAAATCCGCTTCTTATTAGTCCCGATCTCCTGGCGAAAGAAGGATTGCTGGACGATGATGATCTCCAGTCCAAAGGGCTTAAGAGTAAAAACAAAGTAGATTTTCCGGCCGTTCAAAAACTGAAAAAGAGTCTTCTGCACAAGGCATTTATTCGCTTTACACATGAGGGACTAAATACAGCCGACTTCGATTCATTCTGCGAGAAGGAAGAAGAATGGCTCCATGACTTTGCCTTATACACAACGCTTAAAAAAGAGTTCGAAAACCTTCCCTGGTATAAATGGCCGGAAGAATACAGACTGCGCGACGATACAACATTAAGGAACTTCGCTGAATCAAGAGAAGCTAGCTTACAAGAGGTAAAGTGGGTCCAATTTATCTTCAGCAAGCAATGGCATTCATTGAAGGCCTATTGCAACGAGCTGAACATCAGACTTTTCGGCGATATGCCTTTCTATATCAGCTATGACTCAGCAGACGTCTGGGCGCAACGCGACATATTTTCGCTGGATGAATCCGGAGAAATGACCGGTGTAGCCGGTGTTCCTCCAGACTACTTCAATGCAGATGGACAGTTGTGGGGAATGCCTGTCTTCCGTTGGGAAGAACTAAAGAAACAAGAATACAAGTGGTGGATCGATCGAATCCGTAAAAACATCGAGCTATTTGATATAGTCAGATTTGACCACTTCAGAGCGTTTGCGTCCTATTGGGAAGTTCCGGCAAATGAAGAAACTGCGCGAAACGGCGAGTGGAAACCAGGACCCGGTAAACACTTCTTCGAAACAGTCGAACGCATTTTAGGGAAACAACGCTTTGTTGCAGAAGATCTCGGAGACATCGACCAACCGGTGTATGATCTCAGAGATACTTTTGACCTGCCGGGCATGAAAGTTCTGCAGTTTGCGTTCGGTGATGATATGCCCGAATCGCTTAATATCCCTCACTTATACGAGAAAAACTTCTTTGTCTATACAGGAACGCACGACAATAACACCACAACAGGCTGGTTCAACGATGATGCTGATGACGCAACTAAAAAAAATCTGAAGGGATATCTTGGAAGAAAGGTCACATCCAAAAATGTACACCAGGAGTTGGCGCGCTTAGCGTTTTCCAGCGTAGCACAAACAGTCATCTTACCCGTTCAGGATATTATAGGTTTGGATTCTGAAGCGAGAATGAATAAACCAGCCACCGTCGAAGGAAACTGGAACTGGCGATTGTTACCGGGCGAACTAAGCAGTTCGCATATCGATAAGCTGAAAAAATGGACGATAAAATTTGGAAGGGCCTAGCCCTTCCTTTTAAGCTCTTTTTACCGCCTGACGTGCGATCATTACCCATTTTCCGCCAGTTTTCTGCCAAACCGTAAGGATATGTATGTTGACATTTCCGGGTACACCTTTGTCGTTCGTCTTGCCCGTAAGCGTATGACGAACAATCGCTGTCTTTCCGGAAACCTGAATCGTCTGGTCCTTCAGATCTATTGATACAAAGTCCGATTTACCGCTGGCAATCGCTTCTACAAATTCCGCTTTATTCTCAACTTTACCACCCGAATGGCCGTATGATAGTTTCTCTCCCGCTATCGCTTCGAGTGATTCTCTTGAACCATCTATCATCGCTTTCTTTAAAAACTCCACAGCAGCAGCTACTTGCTTTTCGCTCTTTGATTGTGCATACACCGTGATGTTCGCAAACATCAGGATCGCAAGAAAATAAATAATTCTCTTCATTCTGAATAATAATAGGTCGTTGCTAAACTAAGGATTAAACGCAAAAAAGCAGCTAATTATTTGCTTTCATGATCAATGAACAGCTCTGAAGCGATATGATCGCTAAAAAGCTTGCCGGCATCTGTCAGCACTACCGTATCCCCGTCCTTTTTCTCCAGCCAGCCCTTGTCAAAAAACTCCGCCGCATTTTTTTCAATCTCGGCACTGTATCCCGATCCGAACTCCCGATCGACCCGCGTCATATCCATTCCCCACATCGTACGCAAGGAGGTCATGATATATTCATTTACCCTGTCTTCGGGAGTCAAAACTTCAATCTCTGCGGGAACTCTGTCCACCAACAACGCTTCCAGGTACTTTGCATTATTTGCAATATTCCATTTCCTCGTTTCTCCATTAAAGGAATGTGCTGAAGGTCCAATCCCGAGATAAGATACCCCTTTCCAGTAATTGGTATTGTGCCGCGAATAATGTCCGGGTTTTGCAAAGTTAGACGTCTCGTAGTGTTCATATCCCCATTCCCTAAGCTGTCCGATCATATAAGTGAACTGATCCGCACTTTGAGAATCGTTCATCTCCGGCTGCTTCCCTTTCGCTATAAAATGAGCCAAAGCCGTCCTTGTTTCCACAGTCATGGAATACGCCGAAACATGCGGAATGTTCAGTTCGTGGATCTTCGCCAGGTTGGTCTTCCATTTCTCATCACTAAGCAGCGGGTAGCCGTAGATCAAATCAGCGGTAATATTCTCAAAGCCGGCATCCTGCACACGCTTGATAGCCGCATCGGCTTCCTGGGCATTATGAGCCCTGTTCATCCAACGCAGATCCTCCTCAAAAAAGGACTGAATGCCAACACTGAAACGGTTGATATTGGTCTGCCGGAGCTCCTTAACCCGTTGCGGACTCAAGTCATCCGGGTTAGCTTCCAGCGTTACCTCGGCATCAGTAGAAACATGATGCTGCTTAGCCACCTGATCGATAAACCGCTGTATCTCTGAAGGATCGATAACAGAAGGTGTTCCCCCACCGAAATAGATGGTTTCTATCGTCTCTGTTCCAAGGTAATCCTTTTGCAGCTCCAGCTCTTTCAGCATAGATTGCAGGATCTCGTCTTTGTATTTCGCAGACGTGGAAAAATGAAAGTCGCAGTAATGGCAAGCTTGCTTACAGAAAGGGATGTGAAAATAAATGCCGGCCATAATGCTTTTCTAAAAAAATTGGTGGTCACGACTACACCGTCTATGGGTTGTGCGCTTCCTTCTCAAATGTTTAACAAATGTCTAAAAGTTCGTCTAAAAATGTCTACTATTTTTTGTTCAGACATTTTCCAAACCTTTCCTAAAGGACCTAAAACAACTTTAAACCCAATGAACACGACACGATAATACATCAAAAAAATGGACATATTTCGCCACGTGTCCATTTTACGGCCAAAAATGGACATAAGACTTCTTCACCGACCCATTTGTTTAGAATTAATTTAAATAATACATTTGCAAACTCAGGTACTTACTCAATGCCTGGAGGCCCCGAGCACACAACCTCTGATAGCAATCAACATGAAAGCAAATACAATAAAGTCTTGGTTCTATGTCCACAAATGGACCAGCCTCATCTGTACCGCTTTCTTATTGCTGCTCTGTCTTACCGGCCTGCCCCTGATATTTACTGATGAAATCCATCACTGGATGGGCGACGATGCTGATGCTCCCGCTCTGCCAGCCAATGCCCCAAAAGCACCTATAGACAACGTCATTAATAATGCAAAAAATCATCTTCCCGGAAAAGAGATGAAGTATATTTATTGGGATGAAGATAAAGAGCCCGGAAAAATGTTCTTTACTCTTGCCGATTCATCCAGTGCTCCTGAAGCTTCGAACAGCTATCTGACGATGGACAGCCGCACGGCTAAAGTCCTCCAAACCCCGGCAAATGAAATGGATTTTATGGACATCATGTATCATCTGCATGTTGACCTCATGGCCGGTCTGCCGGGGATGTTATTTTTGGGATTTATGGGTATTCTGTTCATAGCCTCCCTCATTTCGGGGGTAGTACTCTATGGACCTATAATGAAACGCTACGACTTCGGCATGATCAGAACCGAGAAATCAAGCCGGCTACGGTGGCTCGATCTGCACAACGTAGTTGGAATTGTGTCTCTGGCATGGGCATTTGTCGTGTGCATCACCGGAATAATCAATACCCTGGCAGATCCGGCTGTGGAGGTGTGGAGAGCCGGACAGCTGGCTGAGATGGTCTCAGAATATAAAGACAAGCCCCGCGTAAAAGAAGCAGAGCTTGGACCTCTGCAAATAGCCATCGACAAAACCCGCGAAGCTGAGCCGGATATGGAAGTAAATTTCATTGCTTTTCCCGGAACGCTTTATTCGAGTAATTATCACTATGCGGTTTATGTAAAAGGAAACACGCCACTCACCTCGAGAATTATCAAACCGGCACTGATAGACGCACAAACAAATGAACTCACCGACATACGCGATTTACCCTGGTACTTGAAAACGGTCTACATCTCCCAGCCTTTTCACTTCGGTGACTATGGCGGCATGCCCATGAAGGTATTATGGGCCTTGTTTGATCTGGCCACAATCATTGTGCTTATCTCCGGCCTTTATCTCTGGGTTGCAAGGCGGAAATCGAAAGAACAGCAACTTAACAGAATCTTAACAAACCTCGAAGCTGCCAACCTGATAAAATAGATATGCCAGACGAAACAAAGAATGTAGCGCTTAAACTGTGGGGAATGCCGGTCCTGATCGCCTTCACAACCTTAGCAGGTCTAATAGCGGCTATTCTGGGAACCGGAATATGGCATTATATCTCCTGGATCAGCCTTAGCTACCCGCTCTACACCATGATAAAGCATGGCGTAAAGTTCTTTAGGTAAGTCCCGCCTTTTTTCTTGATTTCTTCTTCTTCCCGAGCCAAACGATCAAGCCGGTAATGGGCAAGCTTGCAGAAATCACGCAAACTAAAAACGCAATTATCTTCGTAGTCAATCCTCCGATTGATCCCACATGGAGATCGTAGTTGATACGGCGAAGCTGCTCTCCCCCATTCGCTTCTGAGTAAGGAACCTCCTTGTCCAATAACTTCAGCGAATGTTGCTCGAATTGATCTCTCGTTTCCAGATATCGCGTTCCCGGCTTAGGATTTACGCTTACGCTCCATGTCCCCGCTTTCCCGAAGGGATAGCCGATCGTTATGTGTTCGTAATCAAGATCGACACCGGTTTTCTTCAATCTCGAAAACAAGACATCATCCTCTGCATGATCACTCACCTGTGTCAATGTCGTATCAGACATCACACGCGTGTATTCAAACTTCTTTCCACCTGAAGCGGTCCAATAGACGGCATCACTAAACCATTCCATGCCATACACCATTCCTGTCAGAGCAAGAATCAATGCTACTAACAGCGAGTAAAAGCCAAGCACATTATGAAGGTCGTAATTCAGCCTTTTAAAAGAAGACCTTACCCGTATCAGGAAGCTCTGATCCCGACTCCGTTTGGTCCATTTCTTGGGCCACCACAGTACCATTCCCGTGATCAGCGTGATAACAAAGATCAGAGTCGAATAGGCTACAACTGGTTTTCCGATCTTTCTGGGTAACCAGAGCTGATAATGCCCGATGATCATGATCCTGTAGAAATCGTCATCCAGCTTCTGACTGTGTACAGGCTTTCCGGTGTAAGGATCAACAAAGTTTACCAAAAGGTATTTTCTGTCGCCATACCAGGGAACAACCGCCGTTCTGCCTTCCCCACGATAGATCACCGCCGACACGCCCGGAACCTGAAATTCTTTCTTAACAGACTCTGCAAGAACTGATGGGGGTAAAAAATCTCGTCCCTGCGACTCAGCGTGCTGATACGGCTGAAACAGGTATCTCAGCTCCTCTTCAAAAGTCAGGATAGCACCTGTGATGCTGACTATTATCACTACGATACCCGTCACCAGTCCCAGCCACAGATGCAGCCATGCTGAGATCCTGTAAAACAATGACCTTTTCTTTTTCAGCAGCTTTGAAGACGTTATTCTTACCATAGTCAAAAGGATAGGCACGAAAAAGTCCAATACGCCGCAGCTGCATTGGACTTCTCTCGTTCGTTTAATTATTTCAACCTGGCGATACCACCCATGAATGTTCCTTCAATCACGGCACCTTTTTTAGCTGTAGCTGTTGCGATGTCGGTCTCATAGATGTTCACTACACCATTTACACCGATCGCCGAATAAACTTTTCCATTATCAAGCAGAGCGGCAAAGCTTCTGCCGCCATCTCCTTTGTATACCGGAGCATTCGCTACACGAGTGATGGTTTTAGCTGATAGATCTACAATAGCAAGCGTCAGATTAGCATCACTCCACTTTTCGGCTGCAACCACAGGTTTAGATGGAGGAACCGTTGTAATGGCAGCAAATAATTTATTTCCACCGATATAGATGGCATGCGCAATTTTTCCACCGTTGGGAGCAGCATCGGTATTAAAGAAATAGTTCGCATCAAATTCACTTGTTCCATTTGCAATCTTCAGGATACCGGCAGGCTTGGTTGCCTGACTATAGCCATTATATATGCTGGAGGTTGATACGGCATATAAATCACCTGATTCTGTTTTGAAGAGACCAGACATGGTATTAAACGCGCCAGAGGGACCAGTCCGGGGATCAGTAATCACCTTCTGAAGCTCAAAACCCGGATAGCTGTAGACAGCCAGGTAGTTCTTATCCGTATTCTTTGTGTTATAGGTTCCGTAATCTACCGGATAAAAGGTCTGAAATAGTTGTGAACCCACCACCTGCATTCCAGTATGAAACAGCCAGTCCTCAGCACTCGGATGAATACTGTTCATAGGCACATCTTTTTTATTTGCTACAGTATTGGAGGCAATATCCAACGTGTAGAACTTCGCATTCAATCCCTCAGTGGGTGAAGCAGGCAAGGATACACCTACCAGTGTTTTACCTTTTCCGTCGACATCTACCAACTGGCTGTTTGGTAATTCAAGTGTCAAACCCTTCTTCGCGGTCAGCTTGCTCTCCGCATCAAGGGTAATAGCATCAACGTTTACTACGCCTAGCCCACCGATACTATAGAAAACACCTCCTGCAAAAGCATAATCACGATATCCTTCCTGTAAAAGTCCGTTACCAAGTGGCGAAATCTTTCCATTCATCAAATCGCTTGTCTGCACGACATAGTTCGTCGTTTCGGATCCAACCGTAACGCCTATGCCAATAGCATATACCTTATCACCCACATCAGGATTGTTATCCGTATCTCCATCCTTGCTACATGATACCGCCGCAAATGCCACAACAGCAAGAAGGCATGCTTTAAATATTTGTCTGACTAACATATTTTTATTAATTATTTGAATGATTGTTTGATGACTTATTTCGATGAACTATTTTGAAATAAAATATCTGAGCTTTAAGAAAACTGACCTCCCCGGTTTCTGCAATTTGTAATTATCAAATAGATCATTATCTGCCAGATTCCGGCACTCAAGGGATATATTATACTTCCCATTATTAAGCACGTAATTCGCCGCTACGTTATGAGCGAACTGAGCCGGTATGACATCCTGATTATTGTTACCAAGCTGACTCGGAGTGAAATGGTACTTCTCAACAAAATTGAGTGAATAATTCAGACTTAATGAATTTCCAACTGCTCCAACTTTATCAAAAATGTAACCGATATCTGCATTTCCGAATAGGTATGGAATGTTAGGAATTCGGTATCCGTATCCTAAATTTGGGGATGTAGTCGTTCCTGTCAGATTGGTACTGGTTAAAAACTCCTCCTTATCTACGATATCCTGATAAGTAAGATTAACACTGGCCCTTAACCTATCCTTCCAATTATAACGAAGCTCTCCCTCCACTCCATGAGTCACAACATCCCCCATATTGATATATTGTCTATCCACAGGCTGGGCTTGTCTCTGATCAATACGAATATAGTCCTTCGCGTTTCTGAACAAATAGTTCAACTCCAGCCCAAAACCATGGTTTTCAGTTGCATCAAACGAGTACAAAGCGCCGACATTAATATTATCACTGCTTTCTGGTTTCAAAGCCGAATTTCTCCTGACGTATAAACCATCTCCCAGCAATTCCACCGCTTCAGGCAACCGGTAGGTGTGCTCATACGAGGCCTTCGCCTGCAACTGTGGCAAAATGAAATAAGCGGCTGCAGCACCATATCCTACATTACTAGTCTTCATAGAAGTTGGGGCATACGTTGGTAGGGCTGTTCCGTTTTGCACTTGCTCAAACGACTCGGCATTCAGCAAATACAGCTTAGAAAACAGGCTCGCGCTAAATAAATTAGACTTGTGCTGCCAGGCCAGACCCATCACATGTTTATTCAACTTCTGCGGGTACTTAAAAGTAACATTGTCCGGATTCTCTACATCAGACGACTTTCTTCTGAAATCAGTCAGTACATAGTTAAATGCCAGCGCATTCAGGTTTGAAAGTCTGTACGCCAGGTTAGCCGTCACCAAGCCTTCATTGTCTTTGTTCTTTAGCTGGGTCCTGTTCAGCTCTGCGGTGCTTGTCGGGACCATCTCCTGTAGCCAGTTATATTTCAACCGGGTTGTATCGATGAACCGATTCGTAGACATATTATAGGCCGTGTACAGACTTAGATCAAGGCCTTTAGCAAATAAATCTGACTTCTTATATTTCAACGTCGGGATCAGAGCCGAAGAATTGGAAGTCCGCGCACCGAAAACCTGATCCATGATGACACCGGTTTGGATATCTTTATCATTGCCCGAAGCGATTAATCCCACAAGAAGCCTGTCGGCATATTTCTTACCCGTTACCCCGCCTTCAAACTGAATAGTAGCCGATTCATAGCCGTCATGAAAACGTTCCACCTCCTGCTTAGGCAGTCGTTGCCCGGCATTGTCTCCAGACAAAGCAATCGGCTCTACCTTTACCTTGTAGTTATTGTCTGAAAAATTGTAAAAAACGTTAGTCTTCAGCGTAAGTCCGCTTTTTGGGTTGGTGTAAGCATGGTTCACCGATGCCTTATGCGTATTGAAAGATCCGAAACCATAAGACGCGTCCAGATAGTTTGGATTGCTGCGAGTGATCAGATTGACCGCTCCCCCAAGTGCATCAGCACCAAGCTCCACAGGCAGCACTCCCTTATAAATCTCGATCCTCTCGGCCATGTTAACCGGGAAATTATTAAGGGTCAGCGAAGAGCCAAAGTTATCCATGGGGATACCATCCAGGAAGAACTTCACCTGCCGACCAGAGAATCCGTTTAGGGAAAACGTGAAGTTCGAACCCAATCCGCCATCTTCCCGAACCCTGACGCCTGAAGTTCTGGTCAGAACCTGGTTCAGATCTCCGGATGTGTTATACAACTCCTTCAAATCGATTACATTCACATTAAAAGCTTGCTCTTTCCGAAGCCTGTTTTCGGTTTTGCCTCTAACCTCAACCTCTTTCAGATCACTCAGACTGGCTAATTTCAAGGTGTTTAACACCAGATGCTGATCTTGATCGACCTTAACCTGAACTGTCTGCTCTAAAAAACCAACCCTGGAAACAATAAGCGAATAAGTGCCTGCCGGCACATTGACTTTGAAACGCCCCGCATCGTCGGAACTTCCGGCATAAGGTGTACCTCTTAGAATAATACTGGCCTGATTAACAGCTTGTCCGCTTTTATCATGAACAAGTCCGGATATAGAGGAAGATATGCTTTGAGCATTAATAGAATGAATGCTCAAAGTTAAAATAACGACTAAAAAAAGCCTTATTACATAAATTTTTGCGTCTCCTGCTGACATTAGATCGATTTGAGAACGCAAAGTTATTATTTTTATTTAGAATCAATCTAAAATGATAAACATTGTAAAAGTTTTGTGTCACACATACACAGACCGGCCAAAAGCATGTTCTAGGGCCTGGAAGAAAACGAGACACGCTTCCCTGGCTGGAAATGCGCTTTAGCGCCTTTCCTATTCGCTTGTTGCTTGCTGGCCGAATTTGCCGAAATTGGTGTGGCCGTTTTCATAGTCGTCTTCGGCGCCGTTGTTTCGACCCGCGTTGTTTGGACGCTCGTCTTCTCCGGCAATCTTCCTTTCCTTCGTTCCTGATCCCGCAGCAGCCGGTTACCCTCGTAACACATGTTATTAATGGATGCTCCTCTTACTTGCTGTGCCTCATTGAGTTTCATATTTACAGGACCCGCTGGGTATTCTCCCGGTTCTTCCGCGTGGAAAGCAGCGATTATCGAACAGGGACTGAACTCCTTGCTGTTGAGCAATACATAGCCTTCTTCCATCCGGGTTTCGCTATAGGCCAGCAACGATACGCTGAGCATCAGCAGCTGATCGGGTTCCGGCAGGGTTTCAAAGCGGATCTCCCGGGCTTCCAGCTTGGCCTGCCAGCGGAACTCCACATCTTTCACTTCCAGATATTCATAGTACTCCTTCCTGAAATTGAAGCCGATCAGGCTGAAACGGAGGCGGTACTTGCTCACTGGTTTACTGATGCTTAGCGGCACCTTCAGGTCGGTTTTGGCGTTCAAAGCTCCCATGAAAACGCTTAGGCGACCCTCTTCATCCCGCTCTACCCGCTGACTGACCTGCAATACTTCGCTCATCCGGCTTTTGATATTGAAGTCCATCCCGATGAGGCTTCCCAGGTCCGCATCATGCAAGTCGCGCTGACCAACGCTTCCGCGTAAGCTATTGCGAAGACCCCGGTAAACCAGCTGTGTGCTGCGGCTTACCGCCTCGCCGTCCCGGTGCACGTAAGCCGGCTCGAAGGCCTGCCTGATTACCGCCGCCGTAGTACTGGAGAGACCGAACTCCGTGGAGGCCCGGATGCTGGCACTAGTCTGTTCGAATTTGCGGGGTTTCCCCTGGATGATGTTCATTTCGCGGTAGCCGCGATATACTACGGAACCTGCTGTTCCGCGTACGATTCCTTTCTTGTCTACTTTTGCCATGACGTTGTTTGTTTTGGAGGGCAAGGTAGTGCGGCAGAGAATCCGCGACGATTTTTTAGCCAAAATCGACAAAATTTTATGCTATTTTTAAAATAAGGTACCTCAAAAGCAGTCAAGCGGAGAAGAGGCTGAGCTTAATCCTCTCTTATATGGACGTGCATATAACCAGCTTAAAGCCCGTAAATAGTCCCACCTAAGCTCATCAGGTCGGACTTATCAGGGGAGAATGAGTGCTTATTATCGCCTGCATATAAAACCGTTCTTTGGCGATACAAAGGAAGGTGCCTTAGGATATGCCTGTTTTCTAACCTCGCTAACAGGAGTACATCAGGACTCAGCTCAGAGCCGGCCGTATCTTTTTCTACAGAATTATAGCCTACCTTTATATTATGAAAGCGGCTATAATCAATCGGTTTGGCTCTCCCGAAGAGCTGGAAATCGCAGAACTAGAAACACCGACCGCCGGTCCTGACCAAGCTGTCATTAGCATTAAAGCTGCCGGAATCAACCCCGTAGATACCAAAATCAGATCAGGCAAGCACATTAGCTGTAAAGACCTGAACCTTCCTGCAGTATTGGGTAAAGATTTCAGCGGAACGATAGAACAGGTTGGAGAAAACGTAAGTGGATTCGAAGTCGGTGATGCGGTTTTTGGTTGCAGTTTCGGAGCTGGAACCTATGCCGAGTATATGGCAGCCGAAAGTTCTTACTTTGTCAAGAAACCAGCGAACCTCTCTTTCGAGGAAGCTGCGGCTGTTCCTCTTGCGGCACTCACCGCTTATCAATCCATACATGAGCATCTGAAGCTCCAAACCGGACAGCGAATATTAATTCACGCAGCGGCAGGTGGAGTAGGACACCTGGCTGTTCAATTTGCCAAGCTGACTGGCGCCTATGTGTATGGAACAGCATCTGAAACCAATGCCGGTTTTCTTAAGGAACTCGGCGCTGATGAAGCTATTGATTACAAAAATGAAAAGTTTGAAGAACGGGCTTCCGGTTTAGATGCCGTGATAGATGCTATGGGTGGCGATGTATTATACCGCTCGATATCTTGTGTGAAGTCTGGCGGTACAGTTGTATGCTTGCCTTCCTCGACAAAGAATGACCCGAAAGCGCTTGCTCTTGCACGGGAGAAAGATGTAAACTTAATATGGCCGATGATGCACCCCGCTAAGGATCAGCTGGAGAGCTTCGCCGAACTGCTCCAGGATGGAAAACTGAGGGTTCGGGTTGACAAGGTATATTCTCTGGACGATATAAACCGGGCCCATAGCGACATGGAGTCGCATAAGACCCGGGGAAAGCTGGTTGTGGTTATCTAAAGCTATAGCAGATTATTTGCCCTGTTTAATCCGATCTTCGATCAGGCGCCAGTCGTAATAATGAAATACCTTACCGTTGCTCATCGCGACAAATACTCCCTTTGGAAAGCGTGTACCCAGATTGACAGAGGTCACGTCTGACCCATCACTCTCCAGGGTGGAGAACGGAATGGAGGCGATCCGAACATGCTGATGGGGGTTGCCGGCACTTCCGCTACGGTTGTAGATGGAAAAGCGGTTGGCTTGCTGGTCCGACACCAGTATATACCCTTCTTTATCGTTCGTTTTATAGATGGAGATCCCTTCGACGTCTGATTTGAAGTCTTTAGTACCGAAGAAGGCAAGCTCCCGGTTTCCCCTGTTCACATCGGCGTAATATTTATGTACTCCGGCTCCTTCGTCTGAATAATAGATATATCCGTTTTCGTTATCTACAACGATGCTTTCTATTTCTTTTTTACCGCTGAAGGCACCGAACTTCCTGACAACAGTCCCTCCTACAACGCCGTTACCCTGATCTTTGAGGTGATATTGCCATAAGTAACTCCCGGAAGGGCCTATTTTACGACCTACGATTGCGAAAATAGCATTATCACCAGGCCGCGTGTAGAGGGCCACTCCCATCGGATCGCGCTGAGTTTCTCCAGTAAACACCTCTATGCCTCCGTTGTCAAGTGGTTTAAGATCCGGCATAGAGAAAATCCGGATTTTGTTCGTTTCACGTTCAGTGAATACAGCTACATCGGTCGGTTTACCGCCTACCATAAGTCGATAAGCGATATCTATGTTATTAGGGCGCTGCAAGCCGGTAACCTTGTTGACGATCTTTCCTTCGAGATCGAAAACATAAATGCCGCCGTTAGTCTCTTTGTCTGTTCCAACGATCAGACTTTGAGAGGCATCCGCAGGATTGATCCAAATGGCAGGGTCGTCGGTATCGAATTCTACCTGTTGAGTGATAACGGTAGGTCTGATGGCGTCAGGAGCTATAGAGCGGGTCGAGCTGCATGAGCTGAATATGGAAAGGGCGATAAAAGGGAGAATTCTGTATGTCATGATATGGATGAGGGCAGCGCCTCGTTTTTTTAAAACGTCGATAAAAGATTTTTATAGGTCAACCTTAACCCCGAAATTATACCGTGGTCTGTAAAACTCCGCCTGCATGGTACGGCTCTTTATGCCCTGATAGAAGCGAAGCGGCTGATTAGTCAGATTATTCGCTTCGCCGAATAGTCGCAGCTTACTCGTTATCTTGTAGGATGCGTTTGCATCGAGGAAGAACTGGCTGTCGTAATAGCTGTCTTCGAAGTTGTCGCCGCCTAATTCAAACACATAGGAGTCTGCGTAGTTTGCAGAGAGCCGGGAACTAAACCGCTTGGTTTCATATGAAAGCGAGAAGTTGAACAGGTTAGGAGAAGTTCCGGGGAACTTGACACCTGTACGTTCCTCCCCATCTTCGTTGAAGATACCGTCTGTACTGGAACGTGTAAAGGTATAATTGGCGTAAACACCGAAGCCTCTCCAGAATCCTGGCAGGAAATCAAGCTGCCGTTGAATGGCTACCTCAAAGCCGTATATATTTACTGATTCACCGTTTCGCGGTTGAATTAACGAAAATTCCTTTCCGGCAGGAATTGGATTTCCCTGTTCCGGGAAGTCGGCTGCAAACTTCTCCGCCGTATAAGACCCGTCCCTGAAACGATAGATAAAGTCCTGAATGTTTTTATAAAAAGCGCCTCCTGATACAAGTCCTACAGAGCGGAAGTAGTTTTCGACCATGAAATCAAAGTTCCAGGCATAGGCTGCTTTAAGACTTTCATTTCCGATAAGCAGTTCCTCATCTCCGATTCGGTTGTCGAAATAAGGCACAAGATCGAAATAATTAGGCCGGGCGATAGAAGTTGTTGCCGCTAGGCGAAAGATCAGATTTTCGCTTGCATTGTATTTCAACGTTGCCGAAGGCATCACATTCAGATAGCTATTTTTATTGGTAACCTGTCCCACAACGTCTTCTTCGTCTTCTACCACATTTCCGGTATAGCGAAGGGAGGTATGCTCCAGCCTTGCTCCGAGGATCATCGACAGGCGGGTATTAAAATCCTGATCCCATCGTAAATATCCGGCAGTAATGGTCTCACGGGCATCGTAGTTTCCGGCAGCGTACTCCTTAGGTTTATCTTCTTGCTCAAACAGAGAGCTATTGCTCAGATCCAGGCCGCCCAGATAATCAGCATGGATAAGCGGTCCGGCTACATACTGCCCTCCCGGCTGAAAATTGCTTCCGCTGAAGTTGCGGGAAGGAAGCTGACCAAAGTTATCGAAAACATCCTCATTGGATCCCAGTGGTGAGTATTCAAAAAAGTTATTTTGACGCTCCTTGTTTTTGAGACGAAGTCTTCCTCCGAAACGAAGTCTACCCTTCTGACCGTCAACGATACTGAATGGGACCCGCATATTGATTTTAGCGCCTGTTTCGCGCTCTTTCGTAAAATTCCGGTTTTCAGTAATTTCATTAAGGCCGAAATCTGATAATGTAGTAGCACTCGATGCGAAAGGACGTTCAGGATTGCCAAGATCAAGGCCAATAACCTGATCTTCTGCATCAAACATGATATAGCGTTCGTTTGGACGCAGTTCGCGGGCATCAGAATAAGACAGTGTCCAATCGAGATCCAGGGCTGAGCTGATCAGGTGCTCGCCTTTGAAGGAGAGGTTCTTTACGCGCTGATCTTCGAGGCGACCACTCTTGTTGCGGCTGTTATCGATACCTCCTTTTGTTTCGCGCTCAACGGTACCTGTGTAACCGTCTCCATCCGGCTCGATGTCGGTGAAGCGCAGTCGGTAACGGTTTTCCCGGTCATCTCTCCAGTTATACATCCCGTTGAAGCTCAACCGGTTTCGGTCGTCTATTTTAAAATCAGAGGCGAGTGCAACGCTTCGTCTGATACGTTGTACGAAATAGTGACGAATCTCCTGCTCTTCAAGGAATACTTTTCCGTCTTCTTCTTTCCATTTTGCTTCTACATCGTCAGATCCGTAGTTGTTATCATTATAAGAACCGCTTAATACCACGCCGAGCCTTCCGTCGGCAAAGCGATTTCCGGCAACAAATGAACCGGTATAAAGGGCTTTCTCCCGAATAGGATTATAGCCTGATGATAAGGTTCCGGAGAGACGCAGACCATTTGGTGCGGCTCTGGTGATGAGGTTTACTGATCCTCCGATAGCATCGGCGTCCATATCCGGGGTAAGGGTTTTGTTGACTTCGATCGTCTGAATCATATCAGACGGAATAAGGTCCATCTGAATGCGGCGGTTGTCTCCTTCCGCAGAGGGTATACGGTCGCCATTTAACGACACGGAGTTCAGTTCAGGCGCTAGACCGCGGATGATAATATCCCTCGCTTCGCCCTGATCGTTTTGCATGGTTACCCCCGGTACGCGTTTGATTGCATCGCCTATATTAGCATCCGGAAAACGACCCATTTGATCAGCGGATACGATGTTCGTAATATTGGAGTTGTTTTTCTGCTGGTTAAGTGCTTTGGCCTGCCCTCTCAGCCTGTCGCCCATAATGACAACTTCTGAGGCAACGATGACGCCATCTTCCATCTTTATTAGCGTATTCACTGCCCGGCCAGCCGCTACTGTTACTTCTACAGTGCCCGTTTTATAACCGAGGTAAGTTACGCTGACGGTGTAAGTCCCTACCGGAACGTTTAGAAATTCGAAATTCCCCTGATCGTTCGATATGGTATAGCGGTTGCCACCGCTCAGCTTTAGGGTTGCCCCCGGGAGGGAAAGGTTCTGGTCTGCATCCGTGACCTTTCCGGTAATTAAACCCGATTGCGCTATAGCCAGATCAGGCAGGCACAGAGAAAGGGCTACAAAAACTGAGAAACGTACAAAAATCTTCATAAATTATATTTGTGCACAAGATTAGGACGCTTGTGTTAGTATAAAATGAAGATGTTATTAAGTTTGGCTACTGCTCTTGCCTGTTAGCGCAACTTCTATGGTTCCTAAACAATATTGATCTGATACCGGGCAAGAAGACCGGCTAGGCCATGCTGCGAGAAGCTGGCTTTCTTGATAACGTTCAATTCAGGATCTATGGCAAAGCCGTAGGCCGAAACCAGATTAGCGTTGCTCAGATTGGTTGCTTCGAAAAGTGCTCCTGAAAGATCCGTCTGATCAAACAGCGAGCCGGAAAGGTTAGTCTTGTTGAAATTGACCTCCTTCATGCTGGTCCTAATAAACTTCGTTTTCAGCATTTTCTTTCCCTGGAAAGAGCTGTAGTCGAGAATACAGGAATCGAACATGACACTGAACAGAAAATCCTGGCACTCACTGAAGTTTACTCCCAAAATTTTTGAATTGCTGAATTTGACGTTGTTCAAGGTAGATTCACTTAACTTCATCATAGACAGGTTGCAGCCCTCGAATGTGCAGTCCATGAATTTACTGTAGTAAAACTCGCTGTTCGAGAAGTCGCAGTTGATAAAGGAGCAGCTTTGGAACTCACGCCCCTTTACTACCTTTTCTGCATAGACGACCTTTTCAAAGGTTTTATCCTCGTGTACTATTCGTTCCATTTCTACCCTTTAGTGTTCAGTCAAAAGTAAAATAATTAGCCGCAAAGAGTAGAAATCAAAACCATGTTCTTCACATCGTGTTGATAACGTGTGTAGAAAGATGCACATAACGAATTAAATCTGATGAAAAACGTGAACATTTTTAAATCTGGAGGAATTTTAACTGCTCTCCTGATCTCTGGTGGGCTTATGGCTCAGGAACCACAGTCGGGAACTGACTATGTAAAACCATTTCAACCGGAGGCTTTCCGCACATGGTCAATAGGTGTGAATGGCGGTGCGATGTATTTAGGCTCTTTTTTTGGACAAGATGACTATAAAGGACGGAAAACTGAGTTCGGTTACGGGGCATATGTAAAAAAGCAAATTCTCCCTTCTTTTGGATTACAGGCAGACTATTTCAGGGGGAAGCTTTCCGCTAACACGAGTCACCTGAACGGCCAGGACCAGGCCGGGCCTAATGCATCCTTCTCAACAGACCTCCATTGGGCGGCCAGTATCAGTGGTAATTTCACATTTGCGAATATTAATTTCAGACAAAGACAAAGCGTGATTCAACCTTATGCTACCGTTGGTGCAGGTATGGCCGAGTACAGACCTACTTATACCAGCACTGCTGGCGCAACTACCGTGTCTCACAACATCCCTGAACTGATCATACCAGTTGGTGCCGGAGTGAAATTCAGAGTCACCGACGGGGTAAACCTGGATCTGGGGTATAAGGTGACATTTGTTAATTCAGACAACATTGATGGTTATACCAGGGGTGTAAACGATAAATATTCTTATGCGCATGCCGGTCTGGAGTTTGCTCTTGGCGACAATCGTAAGCCGCAACTGGCCTCTCATAATATCGTTTCAGACATAGAGCGTGATTACTCGGGTCGCTATGATCAGCTGAAAAGTGAGCTTGATGAGCAGAAACAAAAAAATCAGCAGTTGGAAGACAAGTTCAACAAAACACTTGTTGACACGGATAAGGATGGCGTAGTAGACTTGTTCGATAAATGTCCGGGTACCCCGGCAGGAACAGCAGTAGACGGTTCAGGCTGTCCGCTGCCAGAGCGCAAGCCTGATGTAAAAGTGTACATCACGGAAGAGGATAAGAAAGTCGTTGCCGAGGCTATCAAGAATTTGGAGTTCGACTTTGCGAAGGCTACTATTCGCGAGAGCTCATTTGCGAGCTTAACCCGTGTAGCCGACTTGCTAAAAAGCAAGAACTTCAGTTTGAAGCTTGCCGGCCATACCGATGATGTAGGTAGCGCAGCGAGCAATACCAAACTTTCGAAGGCGAGAGCAGAATCTGTTAAGCAATTCCTGGTAAGCCGCGGAGCGAATGCGTCGCGTATTGAAGCTACCGGTTACGGCGAAGATCAGCCTATTGCTTCCAATAAAACGGAAGAGGGAAGACAGCAGAACCGCCGTGTAGAGTTTACATTATTTTAAGACAACGTAATATGTTTAGTTGGAAGGGCGTCTCCGGTGGGGGATGCCCTTCTTTATTTACATGCAAACATTTAGTTTTATAACTTATTCTATCTATATGCTAAAAGCTGTTTGTTTCGGTGAAATCCTTTGGGATAAGTTTAAAGATCAGAGGCGTGCGGGCGGTGCACCCATGAATGTTGCGTTGCATCTGCATAAGCAGGGTATTAATTGTGGCTTGATCAGCAGCGTAGGAGATGATAACGCCGGGCGTGAACTGCTGGAGGTAATGGCTAACCAAGGTTTTGCAACGGATCTTGTTCAAAAGCATCCTGCCTTACCGACGGGTATTGTCGAAGTGGAACTTGATGAAAAGCAACAAGCTACTTATACGATTGTAGAGCCTGTAGCATGGGATGATATAGCAGCAACAAAGGATGGTAAAAAAGCGACGGCTGAGGCTGAAGTTCTCATTTACGGCAGCCTTGCCTGCAGAAACACGGCAAGCCGTTCTGCACTTTTGACCTTGCTCCCTTTAGCGAAAAAGCGTATACTGGACCTTAACTTGAGGGCTCCGCATTACTCAGCTACCGTACTGCGGGAGCTCATCGAATCTGCCGATGTGTTGAAGATTAATGAAGACGAATTGACTTATCTGGCGAACTTATACCCTATTTCGGCTCCGGATATCGAGGGACAGGTTTATCAGTTGAGCGCTGAGACGGACACCCCGCTGATTTGTGTAACCCTTGGTGACAAGGGTGCTATGGTCTTGCATGATGGTGCTATATACCGGCATGAGGGCTTTAAGGTGGAGGTAGCCGACACGGTTGGTGCGGGCGATTCTTTCCTGGCTACTTTTATCAACGGTCTTCTGAAAAAGCTGCCGATCGACAAGATCTTGCATAACGCTTGCGCTGTAGGTGCATTTGTTGCTTCAAAGCACGGGGCGAATCCCGAATACTCGCTGGAAGGCATTGAAGGAGTGGATTTTTACACTAGATAAACATCTTAGCGGCACGAAAATTTTAACTTAGATTTTGCGTTTACCATTTAAGCAAAGGCGATTATGCGGGGATATAATTTTTCTAAGTTCATTCCGGAAAAACTTCAGAACAGTGGCTTTGATGGTTTGCTGAATATTTTTACTCAGCTGCTTAATTATACGGCCGGCGATGCCAATGAGGCACTGGCATGGATGAATGAGCTGGATAAGCAACATCACTTTACGTCCAACGACTATGGCATGGGCGATTTTATCGATGATCTGAAGAATAAAGGCTTCATTAGTCAGGATGATCCTCAGGGTAATTTCTCTATTACTGCGAAGACGGAGCAAACTATACGTAAATCGGCTTTAGAGGAAATTTTCGGCAAGTTGAAGAAGTCGGGAAAAGGAAGTCACAGCACGAACACCTCCGGACTGGGAGAAGAGAAGAATGCGGACAGGCGGGAGTATGAATTCGGCGACAGCCTGGATCAGATAGATATGACAGCCTCTATCCATAATGCTCAATTGAACCACGGGATCAACGATTTCCATATGACGGAAAGGGATCTGGAGGTGGAGGAAAAAGATTTCAAAACACTTACTTCTACCGTGTTGATGATCGACATTTCGCATTCGATGATCCTATATGGAGAAGATCGGATTACACCTGCTAAAAAGGTGGCAATGGCTCTGGCGGAGCTGATCAGGACAAAGTATCCGAAAGATACGCTGGATATTGTTGTTTTTGGTAATGATGCCTGGCCGATAACAGTGAAAGACCTGCCCTATCTGCAGGTTGGACCTTACCATACGAACACTTATGCCGGACTGGAACTGGCTACGGATATATTAAGAAGACGGAAAACATCAAACAAGCAAATTTTTATGATCACCGATGGAAAGCCGACTTGCTTGAAAGAGGGTAACCGGTATTATAAAAACAGTATCGGCCTGGATCGTAAAGTGATCAACAAGACCTTAAATATGGCGGCGCAGTGCAAGCGGCTCCACATTCCGATAACGACCTTTATGATTGCCAAGGATCCCTATCTGCAGCAATTTGTGAGACAGTTCACCGAGGTAAACGGCGGAAAGGCTTTTTACAGTTCACTGAAGGGGCTCGGCGAATATATTTTTGAAGACTACATTAAAAACAGGAGAAAGACGGTTCGTTAGAACGGGCTGTCTGAATGAAAACATGAGCGATTTGTTAAACATAACAACTTTCGGAGAGCTGAAGGCCTCCGGTTATACATCACGGTCTCTCAAGCAAGAGCTGAGAGAGAACCTCATCGTCCAGCTAAAAAATAAGGCAGAAGGCTTTGAAGGTATTATTGGATATGAAGACACGGTTATACCCGATCTTCAGACGGCGATCCTTTCTCAACATAATATTTTATTACTCGGGTTGCGCGGTCAAGCGAAGACAAGAATTGCGCGACTGATGGTTAATCTGTTGGACGAGTATGTACCTTATATAGAAGGATCGGAGTTATTTGACGATCCTTTTAATCCTATATCATGGGTAGGTCATCAGAAGATTGAGCAATTGGGCGACAAGACGCCTATCGCGTGGCTTCACCGTTCAGACCGGTACACCGAGAAGCTGGCAACTCCTGATGTTACCGTATCAGATCTTATAGGCGACGTGGATCCTATCAAAGCGGCAACATTGAAGCTGACGTATTCGGATGAGCGGGTGATTCATTTTGGGCTAATCCCACGTGCGCACCGTGGTATCTTCGTCATTAATGAACTGCCGGATTTGCAGGCACGTATTCAGGTGGCACTCTTTAACATTTTGCAGGAGAGGGATATTCAAATCCGTGGATTCAAACTCAGGCTTCCGCTGGACGTGCAGTTTGTGTTTACCGCTAACCCGGAAGACTATACCAACAGGGGATCCATCGTAACACCGCTTAAGGACAGGATAGAGAGTCAGATTCTTACCCACTACCCGCGAAGCATTGAGATTTCGAGAAAGATCACCCAGCAGGAGGCCTTGATCACTCCAGAGCAGCGGCTTAGGATTGAGGCAGACGGGCTGGTTAAGGATCTTATCGAACAGATTGCTTTCGAGGCGCGAAATTCGGAGTATGTAGATAAGAAGTCAGGGGTGTCGGCGCGACTCACCATCTCTGCTTATGAAAATCTGATCAGTACGGCTGAAAGGCGGATGTTAATCAATGGCGAGGACAGTACCTTTGTGCGAATGTCTGATTTCGCCGGCGTAATTCCCGCGATCACAGGAAAGATTGAACTGGTCTACGAAGGCGAACAGGAAGGATCTGCGAAAGTGGCAAACATTCTGCTCGGAAAAGCGATCAAATCGCTTATGGCTACGTACTTCCCAGACCCGGAGAAGCTGAAGCGGGGGAAAGGAACGAACCCCTATGCGCCTGTCATCAACTGGTTTGATAGCGGCAATACGATCAACATTCTGGATGAATACCTGCTTGAAGACTACCGGCGCACGCTGGAACAGGTTCCTGAGCTGAGGGATGTGATTAAGAAATTCCACCCGACGCTTAGCAAGAACCAGCAATTACTTTTGATGGAGTTCTTGTTACATGGACTTTCTGAATTCTCCCAGGTAAGTAAATCGAACCTGGACAACGGTTATACGTTTAAAGATATGTTGGGCAGTCTTTTCAACAATGAGTTTGATGATGAAGAGGATGACTACAACGAGGATAACCGCTATTAATTTTTATTATTTAAATAATGTCCAACCGTATTTTGCCATTACTTTTTCTTTGTTTCCTACTTCTTGTCTTAGACCTTTACATTTTCAGAGCGATAAAGTCTGTCAGCCATAATGCATCGGCACGACGATTTAAAATATTCAGCTACTTATGGTGGGGATATAGCGGGTTGTTGATTGCAGGCGTTTTCACTGCCATATTTTTCAATATTTTTCTGTCGGCAAGGGCGGTTATCTTGGTGGCGTTCTTCCTGACGTTCGTAACGAAGTTTTGCTTTATACTTTTTCTGCTTGCTGATGATGTGCGCAGAGGCCTTATCTGGCTGAAACGGCGGGTGCTAAGAAAGGGTCGATCGGGGCAGCCTGTAAGCCCTGCAGAGCCGATAACCCGTTCGGAGTTTTTAGTAAAAGCAGGCATCGCCGTAGCTGCTGTTCCTTTTGCTTCCCTCTCTTGGGGTATCATAAAAGGTGGCTACGACTATCAGGTACGGAGACAGACGCTGTACCTTCCGAACTTACCCAAAGCATTTGATGGAATAACCTTCGCACAGATATCTGATGTGCATTCGGGCAGTTTTTACAACCAGCGGGCTGTATTAGGTGGTGTGGAAATGCTGATGGCTGAGAAGCCGGATTTTGCATTTTTCACAGGCGACCTGGTCAATAATGTGGCGTCTGAGATGAAGGATTATCAGGATATCTTTAGTAAGATCAAGGCGCCCCTGGGAGTCTTTTCAGTTCTGGGTAATCACGACTATGGCGACTATTATTACGGCAAAGAGGATTCACCGCAGAAAAGAAAGAACTTTGCAGATATTAAGAAGGTGCATGAGCTGATGGGCTGGAACCTGTTGCTGAATGAGAACCGCCGTCTGAAGGTTGACGGAGAGGAAATAGCCATTTTGGGAATTGAGAACTGGGGCGCGGGCAGGTTTGTGCGCCATGGCAGACTGGATCTGACGATGCAGGGTACCGAAGATGCTCCCGTAAAGCTGCTCTTGTCTCATGACCCCTCTCACTGGAGGGCACAGGTGCTTGGCCAGACGGATATTGACGCGATGTTCAGCGGACATACGCATGGGATGCAGTTTGGGGTAAGGACCAAGGAGTTTCAGTGGAGCCCCGTGGAGTTTATCTATAAAGAGTGGGCGGGGTTATACCAGGAACAGCAGCAGCAACTGTATGTGAATGTGGGTTACGGCTTCCTGGGCTATCCTGGTCGTGTTGGTATTTTACCTGAAATTACGATATTTGAGTTAAAGAAATCTTAACGACCTAACTTTTAACTAATTATATGTCGTCTGACTCCAAGCCTCCGTCGATAAAGAAAAGCCTCAGGCATATTGCTGATTTTCTACTCTTCAGCAATTTGTTTATCGCCATCTGCGCCGTTGCTCAGGGACTGGTTACGTATCATCTGCTTGAGATCAAGCCGGATAAGCATGTGCTGGCGTTACTATTCTGCTCTACTTTGGCGCTTTACAATTTCAGTATGCTGATGTCAAAGCCGGCGGAGCCAAGGCGATCGCCTTTCAGAAGGGTGCGCTGGATTTTCAGCCATTACCGGCTGACCATTAGTCTGACTATTATCGCGATTGTTTCGGTGACTGTGCTGATCTTCTTCCTGAAGATTCCTTCCATTATCCTTTTGAGTTTTTTGGGATTAATTTCTATCGCCTACAACATCCCCCTGTTCACTTTGAATGAGCGCAAGTTTGGTTTGAGGAATATACCTGGATTAAAGCTTTTTCTTATTGCTATTGTATGGTCCTTCAGCTGTGTCCTGCTCCCTATCGTGGAAGGCTCGGCGAGGCATTTGGTAGATATTAAAGTGGCCGATACAGTGTTGCTGGTTGGGAAGCGTTTCTTGTTCATTGCGGCCATTACGGTTCCCTTTGATATCAGAGACTTGTTTCATGATAAGCACTTCAACTTGAAGACTATACCCGTTATGCTGGGGGAGCGGAAAGCGTATCTGTTCTGTCAGCTTCTGCTGGTAATCTATGCATCGCTCCTGCTGATGTTCACAAGGGACTTTAACGCAGATTTCTGGGCTTTGACAGTAACTGCAGCTGTGGCAGGATGGCTTATATTAAAATCCGAAATAAAGAAGGATGAGTTCTATTATTTCGGATTTATTGATGGAACCATGATCTTACAGTTCCTGATGATTTTGCTGTTTAATCTATTTTAGAAAGCTTTATTCGGCTACGAAACGGTATCCGATTCCGCGCACGGTTTGAAGGTAATGAGGTGTATCAGGGTTATCTTCTATTTTCTTGCGCAGACGGACGATATGCATATCGAGTGTACGCGTGTTAACGTCTGAATTATATCCCCAGACGACCATCATCAGTTCTTCCCTCTTGATAACCTTATTGACGTTTTGCAAGAAATAAAGCAGGATACGGTTCTCCAGAATGGTGAGCTCGATCTTCTTGCCGTCTTTTACCAGTGAGTGGATATTTGGTATATGCTCCATATCGCCGAACTTGTTAACATCCGTTTTATTGCTGCTAACGATGAAGTTCACTTTATTCTCCAGCAGTGCTACCAAAACATCCATATTGAAAGGCTTGGTAACGTAATCGGATACGCCGAACTGATAGGCGTCGATCTTGTCAACGTCCTGCGCTTTGGCAGTCATCATGATGATGATCTTCTCAAATCCTTTCTCGCGAAGGCTGGTGCATATTTCAGAACCCTGCTTACCGGGCAGCATCCAGTCAAGTAAAACGATATCGGGTTGTTCGTTTAGAATAAGTGCTTCGGCCTCTTCACCGTTACCGCATTCAATAACCTGATAACCCTCGCCACTTAAACGGTGAGCAACCAAAAATCTTAAGTTTTCATCATCTTCAATGATCGCAATCTTTATTTCTTTACTCATATCTATAATTCAAATGGTAATACGACTGTAAACTCTGAACCCTCTCCTACTTTACTTTTAACGGAGATGGTTCCGTTCATTAAATTGATCAGCTCTTTGCAGAAGGCCAAACCGAGGCCTACGCTGCCTTGCTGATTATACTGGCTCTGGATCCTGTAAAACTTTTTGAATACATTCTCCGTTTCATTGCCGGGAATACCGATACCCCGATCCCTAAATTTAAACACAATATTTCCCTTTTCTGTAAAAACGAGAATATTCAGCGACTTTTGACCGGGCAATGAATATTTGTTGGCATTGTCCATGAGATTTTGAAAGATGCTGGAGAGCAGGACCGGATCTGTGCGAAAGGTTGTTACGCCCCTGGTGCTGTATTCAATCTTGAAATCGGGTAATTTGATCTGGTAGGAATCTACCAGGTTCTGGATAAACTGCGGGATGTTGATTCTTTCTTTCTTGATGTGAATAGACTGATTCTCGATCTGTGTGAAGGAGAGCAGCTTGTTCATCAGATCGTTGAGCTTGTCGGCCTCCTCATCAAGGATTTTACCGTAATGAAAGCGCTCTCTGTCTGACAGCTCCTTCGCGCTTTTGATATTGTTTCCTGCGATCTTAATAACACTGACAGGCGTTTTAAACTCATGAGTCAGGTTATTAATAAAGTCGTACTGCAGGCTGTACATCTTTTTATTAATATTCAGATTCCGGTAGATGAGGTAGGCGATAAACAGCAGGACGGTATAGATCATCACGATAGCAAGGGCAACAGGAACAAGCCTGTGGTATATCTCGCGGATGATGTGGTTTCTGGAGGAGCTGAAATGTAGCTTATAATCAGCAAAGGCACCCGTTAAAGGTAGCTCGGTATTGAGGAGATCCGGGTCTGTATTGAGCGATTCGTAGACGATCGGGGTAATGTGAATGTATTGATAAAGTTCCCTGTGGGTGTTGCGGATATTCAGCTTCTCGGGGTCGAGAATGAAGGAAACGATGTCCTGCTGAAATACGGGCGACTTCTCCTGTTCTTTCAGCATCAGATCTTTATAGGTATGCATGTCTTCCTCCCGCGGGATGTTCATAAAGGTGATCCGGTTGTGGGTAACATGGTAGAAGATGCTGATAAAGTCTGCCGACTGAAGTGGTTTTCCTTCCTCTATAGACTGAACGTAGAGACTGAATTTAGCTGCCATGTTATTGAATTCATCCATATTCCAGAACGAACCTGAGCTATTGGGCTTACGTTTGTTGTAAACGATGGAGTCTGCTGTCGGGCTCCTCGTATAATCGTATATGGCCTGTGGAGCCATCGAAAAATGATTTATCCGAAATGCACCGGCGACGCGGTGATTACTTACCTCAGTATCATAAAATTCGATCTTTTTCACAAAGGGGTATTTGCGAAATACGGTATCTACGTACTTAATTGCTGAGGAGCTGTCGAGGTATCCCTGATAGAAGGATATCTCCGGAACGCGGTTTTGAAAGAATTCGGTATAAGGCTTAAGGGTCTCTTCGAGGACGTCAATCTTTCTTAATTCGAATTCATTCTCCACATACTTTTCGGTTAAACGGTGAGCAAGAAACATGGCTACGACAAAAGAAACCCCTATCAGAAGTAGAAAAATAACATTCAATGCGCTGTTATGGCGATACTGAAATCTTGCCTTACGCATGAGTCGCTATTTTTTTAAGTTGTCGGAGAAGAATGTTTCGAGCTGACTGTAAAATTCCATCTGCTCATCTTGGGTACGTTGATCATGCTGCCTTACCACGTAAGTGATGGGAACCTTTCTGTTCTTTAACTCTTTTACGAACTGATTTGTTTCGCTGAGATTAGCCCTGGGGTTTTTCAAATCCTGAGATATGAAGACGGGGTCCGATATTTTGTCGGTATGAAAAACAGGTGATACAGCTCTGAGATAGTCAATCTGCTCCTCGGGATTGCCCACCATTTCGTAATACATTCTCAACACGGGCTTGTAATAGGGAGGAACTGCCTTGATGTAGGTAAACAGGTTGACGAAGCCCGACTGTGATGCCCCACAGCGATAAAGTTCAGGCTCAAAGCAAAGACCGTTCATAGCACAATAACCACCAAATCCTGTCCCGTAAATAGCGATCCTCTTCTTGTCTGCGATCCCTTCCTGAATAAGCCATTGCACGCCGGCCGTTATATCGCGCTGAATATCCGTTCCCCATTTCTGAAATCCGGCAATCCAGAATTCCTTCCCATACCCTTTTGATCCACGGAAGTTGGGTTGAAAAACAGCATATCCGCGGTTAGCGAAAAACTGTACTTCTGAATTGAAGCCCCATGATGCGCGCGAGGACGGCCCTCCATGAGGAAGTACGATTACGGGCAAATTTTTGGCTTCTACTCCCTTTGGTATGGTGAGATAGCCGTTAATGGTGAGACTGTCAAAGGTCTTGTATGAAATGTGTCTCATCTCGGACATCTGGTTCTCTGGTAATGAGGAGTTAACCTTACTTAATTCTGTTAGCTTTTTTGCATGCAGATCGTAGAGGTAATAGGCACCCGATGAGACATCCGTAAAGGTTTTAACGATACATTTCTGCTCAGTAAGATCCGTACTGGTGATTTGAATTTGCGTCTGAGGAAGAAGTCTTTCAAGATGCTCGAACACTCTACGTGTGGAGTCGTTCAGGAAGTGCTTTTTTTTACGCGAAGTTTCGTAACCTGCAAATAAAAGCTGGTGAGTTAAGGGTGAGTATCCTGCTTCGGAAACGTCGACTGAGTCATGAGTAAAAATTACTTGTTTCTCTTTTCCAGATATGCAATCTATTTCCACGAGAGCCATCTTGTCTCTCTTGTAGTTCGACAAGGCATAAATGGTATGATCTTTACGATTTGAAAAGCCGATAGGAGCAATCTTAGATTTGAAACTGTAGGAGACAACGGGCTTAAATGCTAATGATTCGCGTTCGCGGTACAGGAGGGTTTCGGTATTGCCGTCGCTGGCTATAGCCAGCTTTAGCTTTCCATCCTCATCGGCAATCCACTGGCTGATATTTCCGGGATTCTTTTCAGCAAGCTGCAGGTTACCAGACGCTATGTCCAGCCTATAAGCATCGAAAAAGGTAGAATCTCTCTTGTTTAAAGCGAGGAGTACCTGGTTATCTATGACCCGGGATGGGTTAATGAACTTCAGACGAAGTTGTCCTTCAGAAAATACCTGTCGGAACTTTTCCCCTTCTTTGTTAACAACATAAAGGAATGGACCCTTGTCAGGGTCATTCTTCATGTATATAATTTCGTCATTGTTTCCCCAGCAGTGATAGGATATATTATAATTTGTCTCTGAACTGATACGGGTTACTTTACCTCCTTCGACATGTTGCACATAGACGTTCATGTGGTTTTTATAAGGTTGCAGAAAGGAGACGTATTTCCCATCAGGAGAGAGCTGAAATGCAGACTTTTTGGGATTCTTGAAGAAATTTTCCAGGGGGATCCTGTCTGCCCGCTGTTTTTGGGCACATGATGCAAATAGAAACAACCACACTAATCCATAAACTAACTTAAATTTTATTCGCATATCAATTATTACATCCTGAACATCGGTTTCCAGTACTAAATTATGACTTTAAAAGACCCAATTTAGTAACAAATAGAATACAGCTGAAGCAGCAAAATCAACATTAAAAGGATGAACATGGTTTTTAATAGCTTTATCTTAGCTAAAAGGATCGAACCAAGAGGATGAGAAGATTATGTTTATGCCTTACGTTGCTTATTTTGAGCTTATCTGCCATATCTCAGCAAGAAGCAGATGAACGCAGGGCGAGAGACTTTTCTGCGAATGGCGCCTATGATAAGGCACTTGAAATCTATCAAAAGCTTTACAACAAGGGAGCGAATCCGGAGTACTATGATCCCTATATTTCTCTTCTTCTTCAGGCGAAAAAATTTAACGAAGCCAGGGAACTCACGTCTGCATTGATGGCGACCGATCCTGAATCACCTGTTTATCCTGTCGATTTGGGACGGGTTTATCAGCAGCAGGGATTCAGTGAAAGAACTGATTCACTATATAAATCGTTGTTTCGCAAGCTTCCAAAAGATGAATTTAGAATACGGGAGGTTGCAGCAGCTTTCTATAGGGCAAACGCTTATGATTATGCAGTGACCACGTTTACGTATGGCCGCAAAATCTTAGGCAATGACCAAGCCTTTGCTTTTGATCTTTTAGCGCTATACCGGTATAAGAAGGATCGGCTGATGTTGATCTCCGAGTACATCCATGTGCTGACATTCAACGCTGATGAGACGATCCGGCGTCAGGCCGAGAATAGCTTTTTTGCCCTGTTCGAATCTGATGAGCATTATGGGCTATTGGAGGAGGCCTTGCGAAAAGCTATCAAGAAACGGGCTCTGCAGCCAGAACTGACAAAGTTGTTGGCATGGACTTGCTTGCAGCAGGGCAAATATGAAGATGCTCTTAACTTGCTGATCGGCCTTGATAAGAAAACAGGCTCTGATGCTAAGTCGATTTTCACTATAGGGACTACGGCTTTTGAAAGGAATGCATTCAAAGAGGCCCTTCCTGCTTTCGAATATATTGCAGCGAAGGGTAGCTCCGCCCCATTGTATGATGCTGCTAAAGCTCGCATCCTGTTCTGTAAAACGGAAATACTTAGCTTGGCGAACTCGACGCAGGAGGAGAGTGACAGACTCACTCAAGAGTATCGTGACTTTATAAACGTAACTGAGGATGTTGAAATTAAGGCGGTTTCGTTAAGCAAGCTTGCAAGCTTCCATGCTTACAAACTGCGAGGTTCTACAGAGGCTGAAAAAATACTCCAGCAGGCCCTTGCCTTGCCCGGGCTCAGTCTTGAGATGAAGAATAACATAAAGCTCCAGCTGGGGGACTTTTCTGTTCTTACGGGCGATATA
The DNA here is from genome assembly GCF_003002875.1 of Arcticibacter pallidicorallinus. GTDB lineage: Bacteria > Bacteroidota > Bacteroidia > Sphingobacteriales > Sphingobacteriaceae > Arcticibacter > Arcticibacter pallidicorallinus. The sequence goes on along the minus strand of NZ_PVTH01000002.1, from coordinate 132,666 downwards.
TGGGAGGCTACGCTTATCTATTCGCAGGTGGAGAAGGATACGGAAGAGGCATCCGTTAAACAAGAGGCGCGCTTTCGAAATGCGAGACTTTCTTATTTCAGAGGTGATTTTATCTGGGCTCAGGCGCAATTGAATGACCTGAAAGTGGCAACAGATCAGATGTTGGCGAATGATGCGCTCAACTTGAGCCTGTTAATCTCGGAGCATACACAAAGCAAGATGGATACCCTCGCGCTTCAGGCATATGCCAGAGCAGATATGATGGTGTTGACAAAACGCTTTGAACGGGCATTTGCAATTCTTGATAGTGCTGAATCTGCGGGAATAGGGGGTTCTCTGGCGGACGACATGCTCATGCTACGCGCCAGAATACATCTTGGCATGGCTGACTACGCCAGGGCAGCGGAGGTTCTGGAAAGAATTACGGAGAGATATCCATTGGGTATATGGGCAGACGATGCGTTATTTCTATTGGGCTATACCTATGAGACACTTAAAGACATTCACAAAGCGAGGGCTTGTTATGAAAAAATCATCATCAACTATCCGGGGAGTCTGTTTATATCTGAAGCAAGGATACGATTTAGATCTTTAAGGGGCGACCCGCTTGGATAGCTCACTATTGGAATGTAACTTCGCGGCATGGTTTTATACAACTTGACGATCATAGTAGATGAGACGGTAAATGAGGAGTGGCAGAGCTGGGTAAAGACTGCCTTTATCCCCAAGATTTCTGAAACGAACTTATTTATTTCGCACCGCCTGCTGAAAGTTCTTAACTCTCCTAACGAAGGAATAACCTATTGTCTTCAATTTGTGGCCGATAACCCAGGCAAATATGAGACCTTCGCTTCTGACCATGCACCTGCGATAATGGATTTACATACTCAGAAGTTCGGCAATAAATGTTTATCCTTTAGCTCTTTAATGGAATACATGGAGTGATTGAATTTGGACTCTCCCCGGTAAAAGCGTCTACAAAGGTTTTAAGTGCGCTCTCGTTGAGAGCAATTACATCACGCTCCTCTTTCTGGGGATTAAAGATTATCCTTTCGAGGATGTTAAGCTTATTATAAATCAGATCCCCTTCAAATGCTGCAGCTGCACTACAATGAGCTCTTAAGACCAGTGGAAAGGCGCGCTCAAATTGGTCAGAATTTCGCGCGGTAAGAAGGCAACAAACGAATAGTCCTAATCTCTTCTTAAGCAGCTCAGGCAGATTTCTTTTATAAAATAATTGAATTTCTTTCTGTATGCTTCCATAATGGATAGACCCCCCTATGATAACGCCGTCAAAATCTTTGATATCAGGATGCGTATCCTGAGCAAGATTAAAGACTTGAATGTCCCCTCCAAAAGAGGTTGCTAAATGCCGTGCAAGCTTCTCGGTGCTGCCGTGTCTCGACATGTATATAAGTGCTAATTTCATTATCTCGTATTACTAGGAAACGCGGTCTGAAGGCAAAAAGTTATCAGATCATAAAAAAAGCCGCAATGAGCGGCTTTTTTCTCTTTAACTATTTTATAAGTTCGTATAATTCATCAAGCTTCGGTGACAAAACAATTTCGATACGGCGATTTTTGCTACGCGCTTCCGCGGTATTCATATCTTCGATCGGCTGATATTGCCCCTTACCAGTAGCAGTAATTCGGGTATTCTCTATTCCCTGCACTTCGGTTAAGAAACGAACTACAGAGGTTGCCCGCAGTACGCTAAGGTCCCAATTATCTTTAATCTGTCCAAGATTGTAAACTCGCTGGTTGTCGGTATGACCCTCCACTGAAATATTGATCTCTGGCTGTGTGTTTAGCACAGTTGCTAGCCCAGCCAAAGCCTGCTTACCTTTTTCATCGATAATTATGCTACCCGAGTTGAAGAGAAGCTTATCGGTAAGGGATACGTACACTTTACCATTCCGAATCTCAACGGATAGTCCGCTTTGCTGGAATCCCAGAAGAGCTTTCTGTAACTTATCCTTGAGGGCATTAGTTGCTTCATCCCGCTTACGAAGTATGGACTCTACTTCCTGCAAGCGTGCCTCGCGCTTTTTCAAATCATCTGTAAGTTTACTTGAGGAAGCTCTCAAACTAGCATTGTTCTCATTCAATCCCCCGATCTTCGATGTAAGATCACTTATTTCGCTACGAAGATTGGAAATTTCACGATTTAATTTCGAAACTTCATCATCGAGGCTTTCAATCCTGGCATTGGCACTGTTTAGGGTGGTGGCAAGGGAGTCTCTTTCAGCCACTAAGGCTTTATATTTCTTTGGCGATAGAACCATACAAGAACTAAGGAAGAGTAGCGACAGCGAGAAATAAAGAATTTTGTTCATATTGATATGTTAAGAATTAGCACTCCGCAAGAAGTTCATAAATGGATACAACTTTCTGGCGGTCCTCGTAAGCGAATCTATAGCGGTCTCAGCACTGAGCTGTTTATTGCTGAGTTGTTTGCTTACTACGAAGCTTTTGAGCTTCAAATATTCTATACCAGGGTGATCTGAGGGATATCCTTTGGGAGATGTTTTGAGCTTATCTTCCGTATCTAAAGCCTCAAACTCAGTTTTAAAGTCGTCATTCTCAATAATAGAAAGCCAGTCAGAGAAGTTATAGTCAATCTCCTGACGGATATCTTTGAGTTCATCTGCAGCAGGGTGCCAGCTACCACCACCAACAAATGAGGCGTTTGGCGCTATGTGAATATAATAGCCTGGTCCGGGGAAATTCTTGCCTGCTGCAGAAATTCCTATTCCAAAGTTCGTCTTGTACGGTAGCTTATTGAGGCTAAATCTGACATCTCTATAAATCCGCATGACACAGGTTTTTGGATCAAGAGCGGAGGGAACAGTCGGATCGAAAGAAGCTATCCCTTTTATGAGCTCCTGTGTAAATGCAAGTATATTTTCTCGTGAAGCTTCGTAGTCGCTCTTATGATTCTGGAACCATTCACGATTGTTGTTCTTGGCCAGGGAACTAAGGAACGTAAACGTGGACTGTTCTATTTTCATCGTGGACTATAACAACAGAACTTAGTGGTTTATGGCTTCACTCCTGAGATCTGGGCTCTCTGCTTTCTTACGGTAATTCCTATACCAAATATAGCCCACGCATGCAACTGCCAGATAGGGTGCGGCGAGAAGGTAAAGTATACCATCATTCAGACCGTCTCCCTCTGTGTTCCCGTTTGCAACCGAGTTCTCAGCGGTTGCAGAACACATTGAACATTGAGCATATAATCCATCACTAAGAAGCAATAATGCGCTCAGGCAAAGTGTGAAAGATAAATACCGAAAAAACTTCATCTTCTCTTAATTAAAAGTATAATAAGGGGAAATCATGACGTAAACGATCACCCCGGTTATTGTTACATAAAGCCATATTGGGTAGCTCCACCTTACCAACTTACGATGTCGCGCTACCTTCATACTAAGGCCACTGTAGAAGCTAAACAATACTAACGGCAAAACTACCGCTGCAAGTATAATATGTGTTATTAGAATGAAATAATAGAAGTATCTGATCGCTCCCTGCCCACCGTATGATGTTTGTATACCTGTCGCATGAAAGATGATATAACTCACCAGAAAGAGAGAAGACAGGACGAAGGCGGTTAAATTCAACCTTTTGTGGACTAAAACATTTCCTTTTTTGATCTGATAAAATGAAATAATCAGTAGGACGGTACAAGTACCATTTATAATAGCGTTTAACCTGGGGAGAAAAAAGACCCAGGATGGAATGACCGTAACGTCAGGGAAAAGTGTAAATACCTTAGCCTGCAGGACACAGACGACTACGAAAACAACAACAGAAACAACGGTAATTAAGCGGAAAGCAAATTTATCATTCATTATATATAGCATTAACGATCGGTAACCATGCGAAGCTCTTCTGCAATAAGTACCTTGATTTCATCGTTCAATTTATTCATTTGGTCTTTATTTCCTGAGTCATAGAAGCCCCTTATTCGTTTATGAGGGTCAACTAAAACGAAAAGCGGACTGTGGACAATTCCCTCCGGCGTCGGCTCAGAGGAATAGGCATCGAGAAGAAAGTCCTTCCTGGCAATATCATGGATCAACATCTTATCTCCTGTAAGAAAGTACCATGTTCCTGGAACCGCATTAAATTGCGACGAATACGCCTTTAGGACCTCCGGACTGTCATGCTCCGGATCCACCGATATCGACGCAAATTTTATCATCCGGTTCCCTTCATATTCCTCTGTAAGAAACTGCATTCTGGCATTCATTTCCGAACAGGAGTTAGGGCAGCGGGTAAAGAAGAAATTAAACACGACGATCTTAGTACTGTCTAAAGGGAAGACGAAATCCTCTCCGGACTGATCTGAAAGCTTGAAGTCCCGTATCTGATGATAGAGCGTATCAGGAATCTGCTTTCCACGCTTAGTATGAAAAGTACCGCTAAGCTCCTTCGGTCCATAGATACTAAGAGGCCTGTAACGGTTCTTCCCTTTATCCTGGAGCAAATAATACAAAAATCCTGGTACCATTAAAATGATGACCAGGATTAGGATTTTTTTTAACGAAGATGTGTTCCCCATTAGTTCATATGAACGTGTAAATAAGAACCTTCCGTAAGCATTAATACGATAAAGTATACAATAAAGATGAAACCTACAGTAAGTGATGTCACAAACGCCATCTTTTCAAACTTAAGGTGCATAAAATAAGCTATGATATAATAAGCCTTAAGTAGCGTAAGGACGATATATATAAAATTTCCAAGGCCATGATTCATGCCCCTAGGCATCAGCACCAAAGCGATAAAAAATTCCAGAGCTGTGATTCCAAGCAAATAGAAAAACACCTGCCAGATCTTCTTTTTCGTCATTCCTGCATGATCTGCATGCCCGTGTTCTTGTGTATGTTCAGTTGCCATTTTTTATACTTTTATAATTTAAACCAGGTAGAAAAATGTAAATACGAAAACCCAAACCAGGTCCACAAAGTGCCAGTACAGTCCAACTTTCTCGACCATAATATAGGTACCTCTCTTTTCAAACACATTAGCCATGGTCATGAACAAGATAATGACATTTAACATAACGCCGCTGAAAACGTGGAATCCGTGAAACCCTGTGATTGTAAAAAACAAGTTCGAAAACTGCAAAGCTCCAACAGTATCTTTACCTGTATAGGATTCTGGGATGTGTCCCCATCCATAGCCCTGGTGAAAAAGGTGACTCCACTCAAGAGCCTGACAACCGAGGAACGTAGCCCCCCCAATGATAGTCCAGATCATCCAGGTTATAACCTCCTTCTTGGCTCCGCGGTGACCAGCTTCAACAGCAAGCACCATAGTTACAGAGCTCACAATCAGAATAAAAGTCATTATACCTACAAACACGAGAGGATAACCTTGATCCGCCAATCCAGGAATTGATTGAAAAACGACATCGGGATCAGGCCAGGTAAGCTGAGTAAACCGCTGCGCGCCGTAATAGATAAGCAAAGCCGAGAATGTAAACGCATCCGAAAGAAGGAAAAACCACATCATTATTTTCCCGTACTCCGCCTCGAAAGGGGATCTTCCTCCGCTCCATGGACCGGTTCTAATTTTGTCTAGTTGTGAAACAGTAGTACTCATTTTTTAGCTTATTGATTCAAAAGTAAGAAAACATATAAATAAATCCATAGTATATCCAGAAAATGCCAGAACAGCGCGGTAACGTCCATATGAAACATATTTCTGGCCTGCGTGATCTTTGAACCCTGTCTGATCATAGTATAAATGATCATACAAATTCCGGCAAATATGTGGATCACATGGAATGCGGAAAACACGTAGATGAAAGATTCAGACGCATTAGAATTAACAAACGGAGCACCAGCTTCAAACAGTGCGTTCCACGCACTATACTGAGAGTAAAAAAATGCAAGCCCCAGGATAGCAGTAACTGCCAAAAAAACGCGCTGCTTAGCACCGTCCATGCTCTGCGCTGCTTTGAAAGCCAAATGCATGGTGATGCTGCTTATGACAATCAGAACTGTACTATATATAAACTCTACGGGAAGCTTCACCTTGATACCGCGAGATGGATCTCCCCCTGTGTACACGATGTAGGCACTGGTTAGCGCAGCAAACAGCATACATGATGTGATGATAAAAAGCCACATAAGAAACTTTTTGGGCTTATAATTTTCTGTGTCCTGTCTTAAAGGGACTTGTGCCATATACAACATATTATGCAATAAAGTCAAACAACATGATCAATTGTACCACGGGAAGATAGAAAAAAGAGCAAAACATGACCTTTCTCGCCATTGCAATATCTAACGTTTTGAACAATTGAATACTTAAATATAAAAAATATAGTCCTGCAAGTAATGAAACTCCTCCGATAACATAACCGCCAAAGCCCATAAATGTTGGGATAAGACTTACCGGAATCAAGATCAGAGCCGACACGACAATAAATCCTGCGCTCACCCGATCACGCTTCTTTGTTGGTAGCAATCTAAATCCAGCCTTCTTATAATCGTCATCCAAAACCCAGGCAATAGACCAAAAGTGGGGAAACTGCCAAACGAATTGAATCAGAAACAATATTATAGGAATCCATGATATTCCAGGTTTGTCAAATGCAGCGAAATAACCAATAAGCGGAGGTAATGCTCCTGGAAACGCGCCTATAAACACAGCAATCGGCGACTTTCTTTTCGAAGGCGTATACACCATAGCGTATAGCAAAATCGAAAAAACAGAAAGCACACCTGTAATCATGTTCAATCGAAGAAGAATAAGTGTCCCCGCGATCGCCATGAACAAACTAAGTACCAAAGCCTGTCCGGTTGTCATCCTTCCAGAAGGGATGGGCCTATCGCTAGTACGCGACATTAGCTTGTCCAAATCCTTCTCGATTATTTCATTAAAACCGTTTGCCGCACCTGCGACTAAAAATCCACCTAATGTTAAAATCGCCCAGTTTATCCAATTAATTGATTCTTGCTCTTTGCTACCTATTAAAAACGATACAGATGCAGAGAAAACAACAAGAAGGGTAAGCCTAAGCTTGATTAACTTTTTAAAGTCTGATATAAAAGATTCCTCACTCACTCAAATATTCCAAAAAAACAGAGCTCACGCACTGATGATGAATCAATATGAAAAGGGGTACCTGTAAGTAATACTTAGTGCAGATACCCCTCTTTATATTGAGATGACTAAGCTTTATTAGCAGCTAGTCGTTCTGCTTCCTGATTCTTTTGCCATTCTAGCTGAATACGCTCCGCCTCCGGATTTCCCTCAAAGTCATGCGGGAAGTTCGAGCTCATCGTCTCAGAGAATGGTATAGTCTGAAGAATAAAATCTTCGTGATGACCAGGCTTACTATAATCATATGGCCAACGGTAAACAGTCGGAATCTCACCAGGCCAGTTGCCATGTAAATGCTCTACCGGAGTAGTCCACTCAAGCGTGTTGGATTGCCAAGGGTTTTGCGTAGCCTTCTTGCCGTACCAGATTGAGTAAAAGAAGTTCCATAAAAAGGCAACCTGACCAAGAGCGGCAATAATAGCAGCCCAAGACACAAAAGTGTTAACAGTTAACCACTCTTTCATGAATTCGAACTCCGTGAACGCATAATATCTTCTTGGAACGCCGTCGAGACCCATAAAGTGCATTGGGAAGAATACCAGATAAGCCCCTATAAAGGTGAACCAGAAGTGTAAGTATCCTAGTTTATCATCCATCATGCGTCCAAACATCTTTGGATACCAATGGTAAACTCCGCAAAGCATACCGCAGATCGCTGCAGATCCCATTACAAGGTGGAAGTGAGCAACAACAAAGTAAGTATCATGTAGGTTGATATCTAAAGCTGCATTCCCAAGGAAGATACCGGTAAGACCACCAGAGATGAAAAAGGACACCAAACCGATAGCAAAAAGCATAGCTGGTGTGAAACGGATATTTCCTCTCCACAAAGTTGCCAGGTAGTTGAATGTCTTAACCGCTGATGGAACCGCAATAATTAGTGTGGTGATCATAAATACACCCCCTAAAAACGGACTCATACCCGTCACAAACATGTGGTGTCCCCAAACGATGAAAGACAATACCGTGATACCGATCAGAGAGTAAACCATCGCATGGTAACCAAAGATAGGTTTACGCGCGTTCGTTGCGATTACCTCAGATGTAATACCCAGAGCAGGCATAATAACGATGTAAACCTCCGGGTGTCCAAGGAACCAGAATAAGTGCTGGAACAAGATTGGACTACCACCTTGCTGCGGTAAAACCTGTCCCTGAACAACCAGATCAGATAAATAGAAACTGGTGCCCACACTACGGTCAAATATCAATAACACAACCCCTGCTACAAGCACAGGAAATGATAATGTTCCCAAAATCGCGGTTAGAAATAATGCCCAAATGGTAAGAGGCATTTTCCACAAATCCATACCCTTAGTACGCATATTTAAGATGGTAGTGATATAGTTTAGTGCACCGATCAAAGACGAAGCAATGAAAAACACCATACTTATCAACCATAAAGTCATACCTGTTCCAGAACCTGAAATAGCTGTAGGCAATGCGGATAAAGGAGGATAAATCGTCCAACCAGCACTAGCAGGTCCACTTTCTACAAAGAATGACGCCATCATTATCACACAAGCGATAAAGAAGAACCAGAACGAAATCATATTCGCTATGGGAGAGGCCATATCTCTTGCCCCAATTTGCAGAGGGATCAACAGGTTACTGAAGGTTCCGCTCAAACCTGCCGTCAACACAAAGAATACCATGATGGTACCGTGAATTGTGACGAGTGACAGGTAGAAATCGGGTTTGATTCTTCCTCCTTCTGCCCATTTTCCCAGGAACGTTTCCATTAACGGAAAACTCTGATCCGGCCAGCCCAACTGGATACGGAACAGAATAGAAAGAAGCATTCCTATAACGGCCATAATGATACCGGTAATAAGGAATTGTTTTGCGATCATTTTATGATCCTGGCTGAAAACATACTTAGTCAGGAAAGATTGCTCATGGTGACCGTGGTCATCATGTGAATGCCCTGAATGTTCTAATGTATGATTAATCGCTGTGCTTGACATATTATCGATCTATCTGATTTACTAATTATTTAAAGCTAATTTGTTGTCCACCGCAGCTTCTTTTACTGAAGACGCCACTTTTTGTTGCATTTCTTTCTTCATATCATCGTTGAAGAAAAGAGGTTGCTTAACGATCCATTCGTTATATTCTTGCTCGCTAACTACCTTAACCTTGTACTGCATGTTATAGTGACCAGATCCACAGATCTTCGCGCACAACAAAACGTAGTCGAATGCTGGATTACCCTTCTTCTCACGCATCTCTTCAGTCGTCAACTTAGGCGTAAACTGAAAGTAGGTCGGCATACCCGGAACAGCGTTCATTTGTACTCTGAACTCAGGCATGTAGAAACTGTGAAGAACGTCTTTAGAGTGAATAGTGACACGTACAGGCTTGTTTACCGGTAACACAATCTCAGGACCTAACCGATCGTCCCAGCTCTTTTTGTCGGCATAATCAATACCCAGAGTGTTCGTTGGGGTCGTCAATTTATAATTACGAACACCTAACTCGTTATCCGCTCCAGCGTAACGAACATTCCACTTAAATTGCTCACCAGTTACCTCTACAGATAATGCAGCCTTCTGATCAGCCTCCGGTGGGTTAGTGATACTCCTCCAGGTGAAAAAACCAAAAACAACAAGAATCGTAAGAACAAATGCAGGAACGATAGTCCAGAGGCGCTCGATGGCGTTATTATGCGGATAGTAGTAAGCTTTTCTAGCTGTACTTCCGCGGTACTTGAAAATGAACCAGAATAACAGGATTTGTGTAATAACGAACACCAAAGTAGTAATTGCTACTGTCGTAAGCATCATACTGTCAATTCTATCGCCATGGACCGACGCTGACTCGTTTGTTACCACATATCCCCAGACGTCATAGCTCCAATAAGTTCCATAAAGACCAAGAATCAGGAACGCGATGAAGATTCCTCCCTGAATAGTATTCCAGTTAAGAGCGCCTTCCTTTCCTTGAATTTCACGCGTAAGCTCGTAGACCCTTAGAATTTTTCCGATAATCGCAAGGAAAATACAAACCAGCAAAAACAGGATTGTATAATAGCTAGCTGTTTTATACAGCGTACTGTTATCTACTACCTCGTCAGCCGCTGCCAAGGTACTGGCATCATCAGACGTAGCCGACTCACTCACTTTCACTAGCTCACTAGCAAATGCGTCCATATCGGCCGCATCTGTTGCCGAAGCCGCTACCGGAGATGCTGCAGATGTTTCCGTTGTGCTTGTGACAGCGGTAGAATCCTGTGCGGAAACCGATACAGCGGTAGCCATAAAGCCGATGGCAAGTACAGCAATTAAGTTTCTGATCTTAAATAATTTATTAAAACGCATTTTTTATACAATTCTAATGTGAATCCTTGTTCTTGTCTACTTATACAGAATGATGTAAACTTTCTTCAAGGAATGGATGATTTTTTGCAACCAACGGTTTCTTTGCTAACTGAGACAGCATTAAAAAGCTGAATAACCCAGCAAAACCGATCGCTGTTCCAATTTCAGTAATTCCGAAGTCCCTGTGGCTTTCAACCGTTCCGGGCATTATCATCAAATAATAATCTAACCAATGTCCGCAAAGTAAAACGATACATACCACGAGTAGTGTATTGGTACGTCTCTTTGAATCGCGGGTCATCAAGATCAATACTGGAGCAAGGAAGTTGATTACAATATTTAACCAAAACCATGGCTTATACTCAGGCTCCCACCTCTTAAAGAAGTAAACGGTTTCCTCAGGCATATTCGCATACCATATCAATAAGAATTGTGCGAACCATACATATGTCCAGAATATAGAGAAAGCAAATATAAATTTACCCAGATCATGCAAATGGTTGTGGTTCACCCAGCTTAAATAACCAGCCTTCTTCAACAAAATAATGGTGATGGTAATCGCGCAAAGGCCACTAACCCACATGGCTGCAAAATTATACCAACCAAACATGGTTGAAAACCAATGAGCCTCTAATGACATGATCGTATCGAAAGACCAGATAGGGGTCGTGAAACCGAAAATCACCAAAAATATAGCCGACGTTTTGAAACTCTTCTTATAGTTCCCAAGGCCTCCAACCGTATCCTCATTGTTTGAATACTTCGTTAGCATCAAGGCAAAAGCAGAATAAATAGCCAGAAATATAACCAGTCGGATCAAAAAGAAGGGAGCGTTAAGATACGCGACTTTCTTGGCGATGATCGGATCATAATTAGCGTGCCCAACTTCGGCGATACCTTCATGATACCAATGATGGTATAAATTGTGAGAGAATAAACCCGCTGCACAAATGATGATCAAAATAATTGATGCAACAGGCAGCACATTTGCAAATGCCTGAGGTATGCGGATTAAGCCAGCTGACCATCCCGACTGTGTAACTAGCTGCAATGCGACGAAGAACGCCCCTGCTGCACATACACAAGTAAAGTAGTAGCCCATCAAAAGAAGATTGGCAAATGTACGTTCAGTATGATGTTCTGACGGATCCAGCAAAAAGCCATATGCTAATGCAACAACGCCGATCAGAATCGCAACCAAACTCCAGGTTTTTGCTTTACCGGAGAATTCGTATTGCTGTGTAAAATTATGTGTGTGATGATTGTGAGTTCCCATTTCGCTTAAAACATTAACTTATTGAAGTTTTTGCAATTCTTTAACGTACATAACAATTTTCCACCTCTCGGTAGGATCAAGCTGTGCACGGTGAGGTCCCATAAGGTTTAAACCGTATGTGATCGTGTGAAAAATCTTTCCGTCAGTTAAGTCTTTCATAGCACCGCCTCTGGAAGAATTACCTTTTGAATAAGACGGTGGAGGAGGAAACTTCTCCAACGCGACGATCGTTCCGTCGCCATTTCCCTGAGGGCCGTGACATTGTGAACACATATGCAGATAAAGGTTCTTACCCTCAGTCAAATTTTGCTTGTTTCTAGTCAGCGGATTAACAAGATTATTGCTGGCAGCAAGATATCCTTCATTTGTATTCGGATACTCGTCAACTTTATCATAACCCACAGGCGTAGTTCCTGATGGTGGCAACTGCGCAGTCTGACCGTTTGCAAAGTTCTTATTGGGCTGATCCGGATTGTATGCAATCGGATCGTACATATTACGGGCGAATTCGAGTCCCGGATTCTGTTTATCACCACCACATGAAGACACCACAGCCGATCCTGCCACGGCTATCAATGCAGCGCTAAATATCCTGAGCTTATTCATAACTAACATACTTCCTTTCGTTGTGCATAACTTCAACAGCGCCTGCATCTTTTAACAAGTTTTCAATTTTATCCGGATATGGATTGGTCTTTGCATCAATAGCAATTACAAAGCGATCGTCCGTAGCCCGCAAGTCCATCACCCGAGGCGCACGGCCAGGGAAGAAGTGATTTGCGTAAAAGAAGGTAAACATCATGCCATATGCAGCAAATAAAATAGTAAGCTCAAACATGATAGGAATAAAGTCGGGCATCGCAAACGCGGGCTTCCCTCCTATATTCATAGGCCAGTCATAAACCAGCATATAATATATCATGGAAAATCCCAGAACTGTACCTGTAATTCCAAAGCAGAATGCGGCAATCGGAAGTCTGGAACGCTTGTAGCCTAGCTTATCTTCTATCCCGTGAATCGGCATCGGAGTATACACATCATAAATACCGATATTATTCTCCTGTAGTTTGTCGATCCCGTGCATCATCTCATCAGGATCTTCAAAATGACCTAATATATATTTTACGTTGCTCATTGTTTAGCTTTTAGCGTAATCACTTTTTGAAACACTATCATATTTTTCCAAAGACTCCTGGTAGTATTCGCCATGAGACTTTTCAACTTTACCCTCTCTGATCAGCTTTTGCTTCACCTGATCACTTGAGCTCTTCAGGATGAGTTTTACCTCTGCCATTGCAATACCAGGAAGTACCCGAAGGAACAGAAGGAACAGAGTAAAGAATACACCGATGGAACCTACGAATAGCAAGATATCGATCGTTGTAGGGTAGAACATAGCCCAGCTTGATGGAAGATAATCGCGGTGAAGAGAGGTAACGATAATAACGAAACGCTCAAACCACATACCGATGTTCACAACAATAGAAAGAACCCATGATGCCCATATACTAGTACGGATCTTCTTGAACCAGAACAGCTGCGGAGATATAACGTTACACGTCATCATACACCAGTAAGCCCACCAGTATGGACCGCTGATACGGTTCAAAAATGCATATTGTTCGTACTCAACTCCTGAATACCATGCAATAAATAACTCAGTCAGGTAAGCTACACCCACTATTGAACCAGTAACGATAATAATAACGTTCATCGATTCAATATGGAACATGGTAATGTAGTTCTCCCATTTCATCACCTTACGGGCAATCAACAACAGCGTCTGCACCATTGCGAAACCTGAGAAAATAGCTCCGGCAACGAAGTATGGAGGGAAAATAGTAGTGTGCCATCCTGGCTCCAGTGAGGTTGCAAAGTCGAAGGATACAATAGTGTGTACCGACAATACAAGTGGAGTAGAAATACCTGCCAGAATCAGAGATACTGACTCAAAACGCTGCCAGTTTTTTACAGATCCTGCCCATCCAAAAGAAAGGATAGAATATATTCTGCGTCTGAGACCGGTCGCTCTGTCACGAATAGTTGCAATATCCGGAAGCAAACCTGTGTACCAGAAAACTAGCGATACAGAAAAATAAGTAGAAATCGCAAATACGTCCCAGATCAGCGGCGAGTTAAAGTTAACCCATAATGACCCGAATTGATTCGGCAATGGAAACACCCAGTAAGCTAACCACGGGCGACCCATGTGGGCGATGATATAGGTGGCGGCACAAATAACCGCGAAAATGGTCATGGCTTCTGCAGACCGGTTAATCGAGTTTCTCCAGTTCTGTCTGAAGAGAAGGAGTACCGCCGAAATAAGTGTTCCCGCGTGACCAATACCTACCCACCAAACGAAGCCGGTGATATCCCATGCCCAACCAACAGTCTTGTTCAGTCCCCAGGTACCTAATCCAACCCAGAAAGTATAGCTGATGGTGACAACCCAGGTAAGTGCTAAAATTACGGCAATACCAAAGCCGATCCACCATGCCTTATTGGGCTTGTTCTCAACAGGAACCAGAACATCCTCAGTAATCTTAGAATAGGTTATATTCTTTCCGGTGATTAATGGTTCTCTTAATATTGATTCGTTATGTGCTGACATAATCTTTTTAAAATTCTATTCTGAAATCAATTACGCTTCTACTATGTTTCTAACCTTTGTCTGGTAGCCGATACCTGGCATAGTATTGATCTCCTCCAGCACATAGTATGTACGCTCATTACGCAGAGCTTTACTTACTGCTGATTCAGGATCGTTCATATCTCCGAAGATAATCGCGTTTGCTGAACAAGCTTGCTGACAAGCCATCTGTATTTCACCATCTACGAGAGCACGCTTCTCTAACTTAGCCGCTAATCTGCCGCCCTGGATACGCTGAATACACATAGAGCATTTCTCCATAACCCCTCTTGAACGTGTAGTCACATCCGGGTTCAGTAAAAGCTGAGTGAATTCATTGTTCAGGTAATTATCAAAACGTGAATCATTCCAGTAGTTAAACCAGTTGAAACGACGAACTTTATAAGGACAGTTGTTCGCACAGTAACGAGTACCCACGCAACGGTTATAAGCCATATGGTTCAATCCGTCAGATGAGTGCATGGTAGCAATAACCGGACATACTGTTTCGCATGGCGCGTGATCACAGTGCTGACAAAGCATCGGCTGGTGAACTACGGATATATTATCCATATTTTCCAACTCGCTTATCTCGTCTTCCTTCGTTACAGATTTGCCACCATCGTTGAAGCTGTAGTAACGGTCAATCCTGATCCAGTGCATATCACGACGGTTTCTAACCTCGTCACGACCCACTACCGGGATATTGTTTTCAACGTTACAAGCAACGATACATGAACCACAACCTGTACAAGCATTCAGATCGATAGCCATAACCCAGTTATGACCGATCTTTTTATGCTCAGGCCATAGATCATAATTATGGTGTGCCGCTCCATGCGCCGTAGTTCCTGCGTGAGGATCTTTCTTGTAATCCGCAAATGTTGTTTCGCGAACGATATTTCTACCTTCGTACGAGTGGTGAGTCTGCGTTTGAGCAAGCTCATACTTTCCACCAGTCTTGCTGATCGCAGCGGTAGTATGGAACTGTACAGAACCATTAGCCACTTTAGCTAACGGATAGGCGTTCTCTCCAACCTTACCAATCTGACCAGCCTTCGTGCGACCGTATCCAACAGCAATGGAAACAGTACCTCGCGCTTGTCCAGGCTGAAGAAGCAATGGCAACACAATGGTGTAACCATTTTCGCCTTTGATTTCAACCAGGTCAAATTCGCTCCATCCCTGCTCTTCAGCAAACTTTGGAGCAACAGCAGCGTAATTATCCCAGGTTACTTTCGAAACAGCGTCAGGTAACTCCTGAAGGAACGCGTTATTCGCATAACGACCATCCTTCATTGCACCGTTTTGGTATAAGTGTACTTCTATATCCTTAGCAAGAGCTTTACTTTGTGAAACAATAGTTTGAGCAACACCCGTCAGATCACCTGCAAAAGCGTAGCTACCGGCAGGCTTAGCTCCTGTGTATACAAAACCTGCCTGTAACAGATCTTTCCAGGATTTACCTGCGCCTGGCAGGATATTTTTCTCCCAGTATGACTTCACATACTGGTAATAGTTTTTCTGTGGGTTTTCAGACCATGCCAAGAGACTTTGCTCAGCTTGTCTTGTATTGAAAACAGGGTTGATAGTCGGCTGGACAATCGTAAAATATCCTTCTACCGCGCTTTCGTCACCCCATGATTCCAGAAAGCATGACGTTGGTGCTAGAACAGTACATAAGCTTGCAGTCTCATCTTCTCTGTCTGAGAAAGAAACACGCAAAGGTACTTTTGCAAGTGCGTCAGTGAAAAGCTTAGGATCTGAATAATCGTAAGCTGGATTGCTGCCCATGAAGAATACGGCACCAACTTCACCATTGTTCATCTCTTTAACAAAAGACGAGAATGCGGCGTCATTGCCGGCGTAATTATTTATCTGGTTATCCAGATCGATTGTAGTACCGTAACTGCCTAATGCCGAGTTGATAGCATTAACAACGGTTTGTATGGACACATCATTTGATCCCGAAACAACCAGCGCACGCCCTCTTGCCTGAAGTAATTCTTTTGCAGCAAGCTTAATAGCAGTGTTAGCGGCTGTGTTTGAAGCCAGCGCCTGAGCACCTGGAAGCTGACCACCGGTCACTTCGTTGTATAATGCAATGATTGCAGGTCCCTCTTCAGAAGGCTTAACCGGAATACGTGAATCAGCATTCGTTCCTGTCAGGCTCATACCCGTTTCAAACTGGATATGTCTGGACATCTTTCCTTTCTTCAAAGAGGCAGAGTTACGGTTACCTACATATTGTTTAGTAAACTCCTCACCCGAGATCCATGTACCTAAAAAGTCGGCTGAAATACTTACGATAACGTCTGCCCTGTCAAAGCGGTAACTTGGTATAACTGCCTTTCCGAAGCTGTTTGCATTTGCCTGAAGGATACCGCTATAAGAAACGGCATCAACCTGAACATGAACAGTATTCGGATATTGCGTGATAAACTCTGCAATAACACTCTTCGCTGAAGGACTTGAAATACTGGAAGACACGATGCGGATCTTCTTGCCTGATGCCTGAAGCTTATTTAATTCACCTTTGACGAAAGAATCAATTTTATCCCAGCTAGTGTCTGCACCATCTAGTTTTGGACCTTTTAGCTTGGAAACATCATACAGGTCCAGAATAGCTGCCTGAGTAGCTGCATCTGTTCCGGTATTACCAAACAAGCTTTTCTCATTTGGCTCGATTTTGATGGGACGACCTTCCCTGGTCTTAACCAAAATGCTTTGACCATTATAACTGGAAACATAATAATTCGCCACACCAGGTGTTACGTCTTCAGGTTTTACCAGATAAGGAATAGACTTATGTATTGGAGCAGTCTGGCATGCAGCCAAAGAAACAGCACCTAAACCAAATCCCAGCGCCTTTAAGAAATCACGTCTCGGCGCAACCGTGTTCAAACCTCCTTCGCTTAAAACATCCTCCAAAGGAATCTGCTCAGCGAATTCATTTTTATTTTTCTCTACAAATTCAGGAGAGCTCTTCAGTTCTTCTAAACCTTTCCAGTATTTTTTATTGCTCTTCATTTAAGCTATATGTAACTGTATCTGTAAGTTTAATATTAATAATGACATTTACCACACTCAAGACCACCTAACACTGCAGGAGTAACTTTCTTCCCTTGTTTTAGTAAGTCATGAACCTCTACAACCTTGTCGTAATAGCCGTTACCTTCAGTGTTCACATCGTGCTCACGGTGACAGTTAATACACCATTTCATTGTTAGAGGGGAATACTGATAAACTTCCTCCATAGTCTGGATCGGACCGTGACACTGCTGACACTCAATACCTGCTACAGAAACGTGCTGAGAGTGATTGAAATAAGCGAAGTCTGGAAGGTTATGAATACGAACCCACTGAATAGGCTTCTGATTTGGACCATATTCCTTGGTATCAGGGTTGTAATCCAACGCCTTGTATATCTTCATAATTTCAGGAGATATCTCACCGTTGTACTTATCCGTTGCCTGCACATAGTTATGGCAGTTCATACAAACATTCAAAGACGGAATAGTCGCATTTTTTGATTTATATGCACCGGTATGGCAATACTGGCAATCAATCTTCAACGTACCCGCATGCAATTGGTGAGAGTATTTAATTGGCTGCTCAGGCTGATATCCCTGATGTACCCCTGTATTCCACATGGCTTTCCATCCCCAGGAACCTAATAAGATTACCACCAGAAGAATAGTAAAGAATACAAGCTTCTTGTTTTTAGAAAGTCTTCTGATCTTCTCGTAAGCAGTTTCCTTAGTTGAAACAACACCATCTTCTTCAACAGCGATTCCTTTCTTCTGAAGGATTACTCTGTCAAGAGTTTTGATAACGCGGTTTAATACCAGAATAACCAGTAAAGTAATTAGCACCACCAGGATTAATCCTCCCAGCATAAAGTTGCTCACCTCTCCGGAGTCTCCGCTTACAGCACCTTCAGCTCCTGCAGCTGCACCTCCTGCCGGAGCCGCAGGCTTATCGCCTTCAGTCTGAACATAAGCGATGATATTAACGATATCATCATCAGTCAACTCCGGAAATGGTGTCATCACCACCTTATTGTATTCTTCGAATACTTTTACCGCAGCAGGATCACCCGACGCTACTAAAGCCTGGGAATTTCTGATCCACTTGATTAACCATTGCTCATCATGCCTCTCGCTCATTCCCTTCAACGCAGGACCAACTACAGCGCGGTCTATTGCGTGACAGGATGTACACTTTTGTTTATAGATCGCAGCACCTGCAGCCGGGTCGCCCTTCGACGGCGCCGCTGCAGCCTCAGCAGGAGCAGCATCCGCTGTTGCAGCTTCTTCAGCTTGCAACGCTGGAACTTCCTGTGCAAATCCCTGAACACCTAAACTTAGAGCAGAAATAAAAATGAATGGTTTTACAACACTTCTAAAAATCAATGAGATGCTTCTCATATTGCTATTTTACGCTTTAATTTATATGTAAAATTGAAATTCATGCTTCAAATCACGAATTCGGATGACAAAAGTATAATTAATTAAATGATCTGTGACACTTTTATGACCCTGAAAACTAATTTATATTCGTTCTAAACAACGGTATAAATTAGGCTTCAGAGTAATTTTAAAGAGCATTTTGCAACGAGAACCTAGCGGCCTCACGCATCTAAACAGAACTATTGCTTAAGTATCCACGCGAAAATAAGTGGCGCTACAATTGTAGCATCAGACTCCACAATGAATTTAGGCGTCTTGATGTCCAATTTACCCCATGTGATCTTTTCATTTGGCACCGCTCCTGAGTACGATCCGTATGATGTGGTCGAATCTGAGATCTGACAGAAATAGCCCCAGAATGGTATATTTTCCATTTCTAGATCTTGGTATAACATAGGTACGACACAAATCGGGAAGTCTCCGGCGATACCTCCACCAATCTGGAAGAATCCAACACCTTTACCGTCTGAGTTCTTGATATACCAGTCTGCCAAATAGCCCATGTACTCAATTCCGCTCTTCATCGTTGAGGCTTTCAACTCCTGCTTAATGACGTAAGATGCAAAAATGTTACCCATAGTTGAATCTTCCCATCCGGGAACTACGATAGGCAGGTTCTTCTCAGCAGCGGCCAGCATCCAGGAGTTCTTTGGGTCAATCTCGTAATACTGCTCCAGCACACCGCTGTTCAATAGTTTGTACATGTACTCGTGTGGAAAATAACGTTCCCCTGCCGCTTCTGCATCTACCCAGATCTTATGTATATGCTGCTGGATCCTTCTGAAAGCTTCTTCTTCAGGGATACAGGTATCGGTTACCCGGTTGTAGTGATTCTCTAAAAGATCCCACTCGTCTTGCGGACTAAGATCACGGTAGTTGGGCACCCTTTTATAATGGGAATGAGCGACCAGATTCATGATATCCTCCTCCAGGTTGGCACCTGTACAGCTGATAATAGCTACTTTGTCCTGACGAATCATCTCAGCCAAAGAAATACCTAGCTCTGCTGTACTCATAGCACCGGCCAGGGTGATCATCATTTTTCCTCCTTCTTCCAGATAATCTTCGTATCCTTTGGCTGCATCTACTAATGCTGCAGAATTAAAATGCAGATAATTCTTCTCAATAAACTTTGAAATAGGTCCTCTTTCCATTTTTTCTATTTAAAGATGCAAAAGTAGCATTTTTAACCTATGAAAACTATCTTCGCAGCACATGAAGAAAAGCACCGCATTTCTATTTTGTTTTTTATTATTAAAGATTTCGATTTGTACCGCGCAAGTGAAGCTTATCAAAAGAATTCTTGCCAATGATAGCGATACAAGCCGGAGAACAAGTATAATAGCTTTGCCCGCTGCGGCTTACTCCCAGGAAACCGGACTGGAGTTCGGTGGCCTTTCCATCATTTCTTTTTATACGGATAAACTGGATACAACAACACGGAGTTCAACCATAAACGGAATCGTTACTTTTACTACAAAAAAGCAAAGCAATTTTGTAGTAAAGCCCGATATCTGGACTTCCGGCAACAAATACCATTTCGCCGGAACTCTACGCTACAAAAAGTTTCCTTTCGATTTCTATGGCGTCGGCAGTAAAACACTGCAATCACAAAAGGATCCGATCGAACAACGTCTCATCGTAGTAAGTGCGGAAGCTGAAAGAAAAATTACCAATGGGCTATACGCAGGTTTTAACGCTGGCTTCGAGAACTATGAATATAGCGACAAACAATCGGGCGGTGTTTTCGATTCCGACGGCTATCATCTACAAAGTTCAGGGAAAGTTCTTTACCTCGGTACTTCCATCATCCTTGACACGAGAAATGCGGTCAACTACACCACAAGTGGGAATTATTTAAGGCTAAATTATTCGTACGCCCCTAACTTCTTCGGGTCAGATAATTTTACCGGAAGCTTGATAAAGGCAGATTACAGAAACTTCCGAAGCCTCAACGAAAAAATGGTCCTAGGCTTTCAATCTACATTTCAGGGCCTGTATGGCAAGAAACTTCCATTTTACCTGCTGCCACAACTGGGCAACGATCAAATCATGAGAGGTTATTACACCGGCAGGTACCGGGATCAAAATCTGGTAACAGCCCATGCTGAACTTCGTTACCGCTTTGTCAAAAGATTCGCGGCTGCGGCTTTCGGAGGAACTGGCACCGTATTTAAAAACAACGACTTTCGCTTCTCCGATTTGAAGCCCAACTACGGAGCGGGAATCAGGTACTTCGCAGATCCGGGACGCGGACTAACGCTGCGGATGGACTATGCCGTGGGTGAAAAGCGTCCGGGCGAACCACGGCAGACGGGTTTCTATCTCGCGCTGGCAGAAGCCTTCTAAAATTTAACTTTAAAATCCTCCTTGACCTGTCCCCGCTTAAAGTAAACTACACCTACCCAGAACAGATCGATGCTGACCGTAACCTGAGGGTGCGCCTTAATTTCTTTCCAGGCCTCTTCCATACCCTTACTCCAATAGATATCATCAAAAATAAGTACGCTTCCTTCGTGTACTTTAGGAAGACACCATCTGAAGTAGTTCAATGTAGCCTCTTTTCTGTGATTACCGTCAATGAAGACAAAATCCAGCTTGTCAACCTGATCTATAACTTCAGGGAAACGCTCATCAAAATCACCAGTCCTAACCTCGGCATTATGCACATTTAACGCGTCAAGATTCTCTTTCGCAACAGCGGCCGTCTCGGGGCAACCTTCAATACTGATGATGTTTGCTCCGGTTCCCGCTTTCGCCATGTAAGCGGTAGTCAATCCCAAACACGTTCCAAGCTCGATAATATTTGCGGGCTTATGCTCGTTAACTAGTCTGTATATTAATTGTGCTAGTTTAGGCGTCTTTAACGCGTTTTTGGCAAGTTGCTTTACCTGCTTCTGCTTATTATTATTGACATGAGAACCTGCACCGAGGTCAGTGATCGTTATAAAACGTTCATCTTTTAGTAGCTTCTCCCTTAACGACTCAATTTCCCGGTATTCTTTCCGGGGTTTGAAGTTATAGATGACCTCGTCAATCAGGCGGTATACAAACGGCGAATGTACACCATGGCGCGTTTTTGCAGTCAGACGATGTTTAATATAAGATTTGAGTAGCTGAGTATTAATCATGAGGGCACAAAATTAGCTAAATTCGATTTAAAACATAGATTAGTCAATGAATAAGGAATTAGAAGCACTGGTTAAGTTGCTGGATGACCCCGACGAAGACATATCCAGGCATGTAGAAGAACGATTATTGTCTTACGGAAATGGAATAATAGGGTTCCTTGAGTCGTCATGGGAGCATTCGTTCGATGGTCTTGTTCAACAGAGAATAGAGAATCTCGTACATAAGATCCAGTTTTCCGATGTAAAAAACGAGCTTAAGCTTTGGTATCAGAGTGGAGCATTTGATATCCTCGAGGGGATGATCATCATTAACCGGTATCAATACCCCGACATGGATCCTCAGAAAATCATTAACCAGATAGAAGAGATTAAACGGGAAGTCTGGATGCAAATGATCTATGAGATGAGTCCTGCTGAAAAAGTTAAGCTGATCAACCACGTATTTTACCAGGTTTTTGGTTTCTCCGGCAACACAAGCAACCATCAGGACCCGAACAACTCCTACATCAGCCAGGTTCTGGAGAGTAAGAAAGGCAATCAGATATCACTCGCAGTGATCTATTCGATTATTGCACAGAAGCTCGACATCCCCATTTATGGAGTAAACCTGCCTCAGCATTTTATTCTCGCCTTTGTGGACGAAGCGGAAGACACCCCTGCAGATGAACAGATCGTCTTTTATATCAACGCTTTTAATAAAGGCTTCATTTTTGGCAAAAGAGACGTCGACTCTTTCCTGAAGCAATTGAATTTGAAGCCGGAGAAGCATTACTATGAACCTTGTTCCAACCTAGACATCATTAGAAGGGTGTTAAGAAACCTTACATCCTCCTATGTAAAATCGGGGAATGAAACCAAGGTTCAGGAAATTGCTGAATTAATTGAGGCTGTCGAAGGGCAAGCCCCAACCCTCTAAACACAGAGGGTTGACACTTAAAACTCCATCAAATACGCTTTCAAAAACTCGTTCAGATCACCATCTAAAACAGCCTGGGCGTTAGAGGTCTCATGATTGGTCCGAAGGTCCTTGACTAATTTATAAGGGTGCAGTACATAGTTTCGAATCTGCGATCCCCATTCTATTTTTTTCTTTGAACCCTCTATCGCCGCGGTGGTCTCCATTCGCTTGCGAAGCTCCGCCTCGTATAGTTGCGACTTCAACAAGCGGATTGCGTTTTCCTTGTTCTGCAACTGCGAACGAGACTCCTGGTTCTTGATGATAATACCAGATGGCTTGTGATACAGACGAACAGCAGTCTCGACTTTGTTCACATTTTGTCCTCCTGCCCCACCTGAGCGGAAAGTTTCAAACTCGATATCAGCCGGATTAACATCTATTTGGATCGTATCATCAACTAATGGATATACATACACAGATGCAAAGGAAGTATGTCTTTTGGCATTTGAGTCAAATGGTGAAATCCGCACTAGACGGTGTACTCCTGTCTCTCCTTTCAGATAACCATAAGCAAATTCTCCGTCGATCTGTAGCGTAACCGATTTGATCCCCGCCACTTCACCTTCCTGCAAATCCTGCTCAGATACCTTGTAGCCATTCTTTTCTGCCCACATGATATACATTCGCATAAGCATGTATGCCCAGTCACAGCTTTCCGTTCCCCCGGCACCGGCTGTAATCTGTAGTACGGCATTCAACTGATCTTCCTCTGAGCTGAGCATATTTTTAAACTCCAGCTCACCTAGAATCTCGAGCGTATTGGCATACTGCTCTTTCAGTTCCGCCTCATCGGCCTCGCCTGCCTGAAAGAACTCCAGCATGACCGCTGTATCTTCAATAGCCGTTTCGACCTTGATAATACCGTCTGTCCAAACTTTTTTTGATTGTATAGAGTGCAAAACTTTCTCTGCATTCTTAGGGCTGTCCCAGAAATCAGGCGTCAGTGATAATTCCTGCTCCTGATGTAATTCATCTAGCTTCCGGTCAATGTCAAAGATGCCTCCTCAGGGAAGCTGCTCTATCCCTCAAATCCTGCAATTGTTCTTTAGTCATGGAGCAAAGGTAGAAATTAAAAAAGGAGTTTTATATTCGCTTAAAATAAAAGCCTATGCTTCCTAAAGTAAACTTCACAGATACAAAATCTTACCAATATCTTTCTGATCATCTGATCGACATCAGCGAAAAACACTTAAAAGAGCTGTTTGCCGAAGATCCTTCGCGTTTTGAAAAATTCTCGATTGAATTCAATGATATCTTGCTCGATTATTCTAAAAATCGTATTACCGACAAAACGATGGCCCTACTCATCCAGCTGGCGAACGAATGCGGATTGGAAGAGGCGATCAACGCGATGTTCAATGGCGAAGCGATTAACGAAACGGAAGGACGCGCTGTTCTCCACACCGCCCTCCGTAACCAGAGTAACTCGCCGGTTATAGTCGATGGCCAGGATATCATGCCCGATATAAACGATGTGCTCAGCAAGATGGAGCAGTTCACCGACTCAGTAATATCCGGCTCCTGGAAGGGTTATACCGGAAAACCGATAACCGACGTGGTAAACGTAGGTATAGGAGGTTCTGATCTGGGCCCCGTGATGGTTACTGAAGCACTTAAGGCCTACAAAAATCACCTGAACCTCCACTTTGTTTCCAATGTGGATGGTACGCATATTGCCGAAACGCTAAAATCACTGAACCCTGAGACGACACTGTTCCTCATCGCCTCCAAGACCTTTACTACTCAGGAAACGATGGCTAATGCCCATTCCGCGCGGAAATGGTTTTTAGAGTCAGGCGCTTCAGAAGCAGACGTAGCCAAACACTTCGCAGCACTCTCTACCAATGCAAAGGCAGTTGCTGAATTCGGAATCGATACCAATAATATGTTCGGCTTTTGGGATTGGGTGGGTGGCCGATATTCCCTGTGGAGTGCAATAGGCACCTCTATAGCGCTTGGAATAGGCTTCCAAAACTTTAAATCACTCTTATCGGGCGCACATGCGATGGACACGCATTTCCGCGAAACAGAATTTGAGCAGAATATACCAGTTATCCTGGCACTTTTAGGAATATGGTATAACAACTTCTTTGAGGCTGAAAGTCATGCCATCCTTCCTTACGACCAATATATGCACCGCTTCGCAGCATACTTCCAGCAAGGAGACATGGAGAGCAACGGTAAATACGTTGATCGCAACGGAAATGCAGTGAGCTATGAGACCGGACCAATCATCTGGGGAGAACCCGGAACGAACGGCCAGCATGCTTTTTATCAGCTTATTCATCAGGGTACTAAGCTGATCCCTTGCGATTTTATTGCTCCGGCACAATCACATAACCCAATCGGCGACCATCACAATCTGTTACTTTCTAACTTCTTCGCTCAAACCGAAGCCTTAATGAATGGCAAAACCGAAGAAGAAGTTACTGCAGAATTGAAAGCCGCAGGAAAATCGGATGTAGAGATTGCTAAGCTGGCCGCTTTCAAGGTATTCCTTGGAAACAGGCCTACGAACTCATTCTTGATTAAGAAGATCACGCCAGAAACGCTCGGAGCGATGATCGCCATGTATGAGCATAAGATCTTTGTGCAAGGAATCATCTGGAATGTCTTCAGCTTCGACCAGTGGGGTGTTGAGCTAGGCAAACAGTTGGCAAACAAGATCCTGCCCGAATTGAAAGATAACCAGCTCATACAGTCACACGACTCATCAACAAACGGACTCATCAACAGGTACAAGAACTGGAGATCTTAATAGAGTGTTATAAAAAAGGCCGAACTTAAGTCCGGCCTTTTTCTTTTACTGCACTTCTTTAAGTCTTATTTCAAACATCGTATTCCACTTCTTCCCCGTAACAAATAACCGTTTGCCCTTGGCGTCCCAAGCTATTCCATTCAGTACATCGGTATCTTCGGAACGGTCTTTGGCAGGAAGAAGACCTGTCATATTGATATCTGCTGTAACAGCACCGGTAGATGGATCGATCCTTACGATTCTGTCATACTGATAAACATTAGCATAGATTTGCCCATCGATCCACTCCAGTTCGTTCAAACTATCAAGTGGTCCATTCTGATCATATACCTGTATGTAGCCTTCTTCTACATAGCTGTCCTTGTTAAGCGTATAAATCCGGTTTGTCCCGTCTGACTTGTAAATCTTATTGCCGTCGAAACAGAGTCCCCAACCCTGTTGACTCTCCTGATAAGGAAATTCCGCAAGCTTCTCAAAACTGTCTTTATTATAAACAAAGCCGATACGGTTCTCCCAGGTCAGTTGAATAAGTTTGTCTCCCACCAAAGTAAGTCCTTCAGCAAAAACGTTATCCGGCATATCCAAGTTCTTCAACACTTTACCGCTGGCCGGATCAACCTTTCGAAGACTTGAACCACCTATATCACCTTCAGATGCGTATCCGCCGTCACTTTCATAAAAAATCCCGTCCTGATATTCCAGCCCTTGTGTATAAGCAGATGGATCATGCGGAAAGGTGTTTACAACCTCGTAAGTATATCGGGTCGGATCCTTCTCTGGCAAGACAACAATGTTAGTCGTTGTTTCCTTTACGTTCTCACCATTGTATACCCGGGCTGTTACAGTCCGGATTCCCAGAGCCAAAGATTGCGAAGAAACCTTCAAAGAACTGGTGTCCAGTTTACTTCCAACATAGGTTGTATCCAGCAAATACTGCACGGAATCAAAAGACCCCGCGTCGCCGGATAATTTCAATGTAATTTCACTTCCCTTCTTCACCCTGCTTCCTTCCTCAGGAAGCAGAAAATAAGCCGAACTGGTCAGCTCTCTTTTACATGAAACAAATACCGAAATAAACAAGACAAATAGAACAACAGCTTTTTTCATCAAATACTAAAGTTAACAAGGACCTAACCCCAAAAGGCGTCCTCAATATGATTAATTCTATATTTACCCCGTTCGTCGAAAAGGACCGATACAATATCAAAACGCACTTCGCCCCTGTAATCGTGCTGATAAATATAGCCTTCGGCGGCCCACTGCAGGCGTTTTTGCTTAGAAGGCGAAACAAAGTCTTCCGGCAATCCAAATTCCGTCCCCGAACGTGTTTTAACCTCCACAAACACTATATAACGATCAATAGAAGCGATTATGTCTACCTCTGCCTTCCCAAACGTCCAGTTCATCGCTATAATCCGGAACCCCGAATCTCTAAGATAATCAGCTGCAAGCTCTTCCCCATATTTTCCAAGCTGATTATGCAGGGCCATTACTTTACAACTACAGAGCCTAAAAAGTTATTGATCCCCTTCTCAACCTCTTTCACTCTCAAATACCGCTGCATCAGAATCATCTGGTTATCTTCATCTTTTTCGTTCTGTATCTCATCGCGAATGCTCTTCAGAATATCGTCAACCTTTCTCTTTTTCAGGTGGAATATTCCACCAAGAATAGTTGCCCGCATATTCTCCGTCTCATTCTTAACATAGATCTTCCGCTTTTCATACCAGTTATCACTGAGCACATACGGTGATGATATCAGCGAAACCGCAAGATCCGCGACGCGTTGATCCTGACTCTGAATAAAATCCTGAACCGTCGGCAACTCACCTTGTTCAATACGGGATGCATATTCGTCAATGATGGTTTTGCATACGACGTCTTCAAAGGATACATCCGCCATATTGGAGATCACATAAGGAGCGATATAAGTATCTGTTATCCCATCCCAATGCACCAGTTCATGACCATAAGTGAGTAACAAACGCACAATCTCCTTCTCCTGAAGCTGGTCAACCGCACGCAGCTCGTTACCAAGATCAACTTCATCGGGGGGTGGCAATGGCACAGGCTCTTCATGTCGGGGAGCTTTCAGCTTGCCCTGCCTAAGCTTGTTAAGTTCCGTAATCAGTGATCGCTCATCAATCTGCATGAGCGAGCTGCACTCTCTGACAAATACAGATGCCTTGATGCTGTCCGGAATCTTGGCAATGCTCTCCACTACCTCCCTGATTACCCCGGCCCTTTTTATAGGATCGTTGCCAGCATCTTTTAATAAAACTGATGTCTTGAATAAAATAAAGTCCTTCTGATTCTTTTCAATATGGCTTTTAAAGGCGGCACTACCCAGACTATGTACATACGAGTCAGGGTCATGTCCGTCCGGAAACAACACCACCCGTACATTAAGTCCTTCTTCCAGGATCATATCAAGCCCACGCAAAGAGGCCTTTATACCCGCGGCATCACCGTCATAAAGAATAGTGATATTTTTGGTAAATCGACCTATTAAGCGGACTTGTGCGGATGTCAATGATGTGCCTGATGAAGCAACAACATTTTCGATTCCGGCCTGATGTACAGACAATACATCAGCATATCCCTCAACGAGATAGCAGTTATCTGCATCGCGTATAGCCTTCTTCGCGAAATAAAGACCATATAGAACGTCCGACTTATGGTAGATCTCACTCTCCGGTGAGTTTACATATTTAGGAACCTTTTTGTCAGTCTTGAGCGTCCTTCCGCCAAATCCAATGATCCTGCCAGTGAAGCTGTGTATAGGAAACAACACCCGGGCTCTGAATCTGTCGTACAGCCTCCCCTTGTCGTTCCTTATTGCCAGTCCGGCTTCTTCGATAAAATTCTCCTTGTAACCTTCTTTGAGGGCAGTCTCGATGAACGCATCCCATGAATCTGGTGAATAACCAAGCTCAAACTTCTTCAGAACATCATCACGAAAACCACGTTCCCGAAAATAACCCAGCCCGATGGTCTTCCCCTCTTCAGTGTTCCACATGACATCCTGGAAGAACTTCCCGGCACGCGCCGAAATTACATAAAGACTTTCACGGCGCTGATCGGCTTCCTGCCTCTCCGGAGATTGAATAACCTCCTCAATCTCAATATTGTACTTATTCGCTATGTATCGTAAAGCTTCCGGATAAGATGCTTTCTCATGGTCCATGATAAACCGCGTGGAGTCACCACCCTTTCCACAGCCAAAACATTTAAAGATACCCTTGCTTACGGAAACGTGGAAGGATGGAGTAGCTTCATTATGAAAAGGACACAAGCCGATGAGACTGGTACCTCTCTTCTTGAGATGCACAAAGTCACCCACCACCTCTTCAATCCGCGCTGCCTCAAGGATCTTATCGACTGTCTCTTTTGGAATCATAAAAAAAACCTGCTACTTTTCTTTCTTATAGCCTTTATGGAGGATCAGGAAGCTTGCTCTTTCTTCTTTCTTCAATGGAATATCCCAGTTACCCTGGTAAGATATCTTGGTCGGCAAAATCGATTCTCCATTGTCAAAATACCCCATTTCGATGTTCATCTTCACATCAAAATCAAATGCCAGATTCCCATAGTTCATATCAACGGAACGGCCCAGGATCTGCATATTTCTTTTGTCGAAGATCGTATTCAATTCCTTGATCATGAGACCCCGTTTCGTCCATCCCGACAAATCCTCCTTAACCTTAACCCTGAATGTGTAAATGGGAATGGAATCCAGATAGGTTCCGTTGAAAAAGGTATAATCATAGTACTGCCTCATGTTGGCGCTAAAGATCTGCGTCTTATCGCCGATAATCGGAACGCCCTTTACCGGTTTTCCGGGAGTAAAGAGAAGCGTCTTAAGCTTATCCTTATAAGACTCGTTGCCTTTCTTTTTACTATCATCAGAAGTCTCCGCTTTTACGAAGTCTGAGTTATAGGCGTTCATGAAGATATAGTCAAACATCTCGACGGTATATAACTGATATTTACCGTTCTTCTTCAATAACTTACCGCTATCCTGCTTAGCCACAACTTCCTGGCGGTATTTTCCGGAATTGTTATGAAAGATCTTACGGTAGATCTTTCCTTCTGTTCTGTTTTTCTTATCGAAAGTGAACACACGATTTTCCGCTGTAAAGCTGTAACGCTTCATATTTCGGAAAGCCTCGTAGAAGCTGGTGTCAGAAGTAACCTTGTTGATAAACATCTGCACATTGATCCTCTCACCGACAATGCTTACTGCAGAATCCAGTTGCACGGTGAGTACTGTGTCCGGATTAAAGCGCTTAAATTCCTGCGCCTGTACTGCACTAACGATCATTAAAAGAAATAAGATCAGTCTTTTTATCATTTTAATTTCCTAAACGCTTTATTGCCAGATAGGCCATTAAGCCTGTGCTGCATACTAGGGCAGACTCATCAATATCAAAAGTTGGAGTATGCACCGAAGAAGTGATACCTTTTTCCTCATTTCGTATACCCAGTCTATAAAAACACGCATCCGTTACCTGAGAATAATAAGCGAAATCTTCGGCAGCCATCCAGATATCCAGATCTTCAACGTTTTCTTTCCCAAGATAGTCTTCAGCATGAAGACGTATCTCCGCAGTCAGCTTTTCCTCATTAATCAGGAACGGATAACCGTTTACAATATTAAATTCACAGGTTCCGCCCATACCTTCTGCGATAGATTCAGCCATCTTTTTCATCCGCCGGTGCGCTTCTGCCCGCCACTTCTCATCCAGTGTCCTGAACGTCCCCTCCATGTACACCTCGTTAGGTATTACATTGGTTGCCCCATTGGCAATTACCTTTCCGAAAGACAAAACAGTGGGCAAGCGGGGGTCCGCAGCGCGACTGACAATCTGCTGTAGGGAAACAATAATATTTGCGGCTATAACTACAGGATCAATATTTTGTTGTGGTTGGGCACCATGTCCACCTTTACCTTTTACAGTTACATAGATCTCATCCGTAGATGCCATGTACTTCCCCGCCCGCATACCAATCTTACCAGCCTTAATCAGCGGCATGACATGCTGACCTAAAATAGCCTGCGGTTTCGGATTTTCGAGTACTCCCTCCTGGATCATCATATTGGCACCCCCTGGAAGCTTCTCCTCACCCGGTTGAAATATCAGCTTAATCGTCCCTCCGAACTCTGCTTTCAAGCTTTGAAGAATGCGCGCTGTTCCCAGGAGCGAAGAGGTATGGACATCATGTCCGCATGCATGCATCACACCCTCGTTTTTCGATTTATAAGGAACATCGTTTGCCTCGGTTATCGGCAAAGCATCCATATCGCCACGAAGCGCAATAACCTGGTCAGAGGGTTTATCTCCTTTTATGATACCGACCACTCCGGTACCGGCAAGAGGATGCCACTCGATCCCCAGCTCATCCAAACAGGACTTCACAAATGCAGACGTTTGGTATTCCTGAAACGATAGTTCAGGGTTAGAATGCAGAAAACGGCGATGTGTAATTACATCGCCGTGAATACTCTCCGCCAATTGCCGGATATTGTCTTTTAGCATCTTATTTATTCTAAGCCCGCACCATGACAGTTTTTATATTTCTTGCCACTTCCGCAAGGACATGGATCGTTTCTACCAATTTTTTGCTCTGCACGTACAGGCATCTGCTTCTGAGTTTCGCGGGTATCTTCCATACCTGGCATACCACTTGGATCATTTGCAACCGCGGCAAGTTCAGGTTTTGAAACCTTCAGATTCGAGAGGTCTTGCTTAGGCTGAGGTCTTGCTTCACGCACATCTTCAGATTCCTGCATCGGAATTCCGCCTTTATACAAGAAACTAACCACATCCTTATTCACAGAGATCAACATCTGCTTGAAGAGATTAAACGCCTCCATCTTATAGATTACCAATGGATCTTTCTGCTCATAAACAGCATTCTGTACAGACTGCTTAAGCTCGTCCATCTCGCGCAAATGCTCTTTCCAGGCATCGTCAATCAAAGCCAGAACAACGGTCTTCTCAAATACCCTGAACACTTCGCGACCGTTAGATTCTACTGCCTTCTTCAGATTAGCAGTAACCTGCAGTCCGCGAATGCCATCAGTAAACGGAACGATGATATTTTCAATCATATCCCCGCGCTCCTGATATACCTGTTGCAATACAGGTAACGCCTGTGCGGCTATCGATTCTTTCTTTCTCGCATAGAACTCAGAAACCTTTGCAAAGAGACGATCTGTTAGTTTAGCAATGGATGTTTCGGCAAATTCCTTATGATCGATCTCAGCATCCAGTGAAAACACACGAATGATCTCCAGCTGGAAACCTTCATAATTCGCAGTCTCCTTGTATTCAGACACAATATCCTCTACCGTATCGTAGAACGTGTTGCTCAAATCCACCTCCAGACGTTCGCCAAATAGAGCATTACGCCGTTTTGTGTAAACCACAGTACGTTGAGAGTTCATCACGTCATCATACTCCAGCAAACGCTTACGTATACCGTAGTTATTCTCCTCCACTTTTCTCTGTGCTCTCTCAATCGAACGGGTGATCATAGAATGCTGAATCACTTCGCCTTCTTCGATTCCCATCCGAAGCATAATATTTGCAATCCTTTCAGAACCGAACAAACGCATCAGGTTATCTTCCAACGACACGAAGAACTGAGATGATCCAGGGTCACCCTGACGTCCCGCACGACCACGCAACTGGCGGTCAACACGTCTGGATTCATGGCGCTCAGTACCCACAATCGCCAAACCTCCCGCAGCTTTCACACCTTCGCCAAGCTTAATATCCGTACCACGACCAGCCATATTTGTAGCGATCGTAACCGTACCTGCAGTACCTGCTTCTGCAACAATGTCTGCCTCTCTCTGGTGCAACTTCGCATTCAATACGTTGTGCTTGATACCCCTAAGTTTCAGCATCCGGCTCAGCAACTCCGAAATCTCCACTGATGTGGTACCCACCAGAACCGGTCTGCCCGCCTGGGTCAAAGCAGTGATCTCGTCCGCAACCGCATTATATTTTTCACGCATGGTCCGATAAACCTTATCCTCCATGTCTTTACGCTGATTCACAACGTTAGTCGGAATTTCAACAACGTCTAGCTTGTAAATCTGCCAAAGCTCACCCGCCTCAGTAACAGCTGTACCCGTCATACCACAAAGCTTGTGGTACATTCTGAAGTAGTTCTGTAGTGTGATGGTCGCGTAAGTCTGCGTGGCATCCTCAACCTTAACATTTTCCTTAGCCTCAATAGCCTGGTGTAAACCATCAGAGTAACGACGGCCATCCATGATACGACCGGTCTGCTCATCTACAATTTTGATCTTACCTTCGTCAATGATATATTCAACATCACGCTCGAACAAAGTGTAAGCCTTCAGTAACTGGTTAACAGAGTGTATACGTTCAGACTTGATGGAGAAATCACGCATCAACTCATCTTTCTTAGCGATCTTATCCTCATTGCTCAAAGTTGATTTCTCGATATCAGCAATCTCCGTACCTACATCCGGCATCACGAAGAAGTTCACATCTTCACCTGATGTAGTGATCAGCTCAATACCTTTCTCCGTCAGCTCAACCTGATTATGTTTCTCGTCAATAACGAAAAATAACTCAGCATCTGCCTTAGGCATTTCCTTGCTTTGATCCTGCATGTGATAGTTTTCACTCTTCATCAGGATCTGCTTAATACCAGACTCGCTCAGGAACTTGATCAACGCTTTGTTCTTAGGTAAGCCACGGTGAGCACGCAATAAGGCTAAACCACCCTCTGTAGGACCGGTCTTGCCTTCAGCGATAAGCTTCTTGGCTTCATTCAAAACTCCGGTTACATAATTCTTTTGAACATTCACCAATCTTTCGATCCTTGGTTTAAGGTCGTAAAACTCATGTTCGTCACCTTTAGGAATAGGTCCGGATATGATCAAAGGAGTACGGGCGTCATCGATCAATACCGAGTCAACCTCATCCACCATCGCAAAGTGCAGCTTGCGCTGTACCTGGCTCTCCCTGTTCTGAGTCATATTATCTCTCAGGTAGTCAAAGCCGAACTCATTATTTGTACCGAAAGTTATATCTGCCAGGTAAGCTTTACGACGCTCAGGAGAATTCGGCTGATGTTTGTCAATACAGTCTACAGACAAACCGTGAAATTCAAACAATGGACCATTCCACTCGGAGTCACGTCTTGCCAGATAGTCATTCACCGTAACGATGTGCACGCCGTTTCCAGCAAGCGCATTCAGATAAGCAGGTAAAGTTCCCACCAATGTCTTACCCTCACCAGTCGCCATTTCGGCAATCTTACCCTGGTGCAAAACAATACCACCAATCAGCTGAACATCATAATGCACCATATTCCAGGTAACCTCTGTTCCTGCGGCCATCCATTTATTATGGTGAATCGCCTTATCTCCCTCTATAACAACGTTCGGCTTGCGTGCGGCGAGCTCCCGGTCAAAATCCGTAGCTGTTACAACAATTTTCTTGTTCTCAGTAAGTCTGCGGGCCGTTTCCTTAACCACTGCAAAGCCCTCAGGAAGAATATCCATCAGTACCCGCTCCAACTCTTTATCACGATCCTTGATCAGCCTGTCAATCGACTCATACAGGTCAGTTTTCGCATCCATCGAAAGCTCTGGAGCCTCCGCTTGTTCTTTCAGGCTCGATATTTCTTTGTCGATCTCAGCGAGAGCTTCCTTGATGATATTTTTGAATGTGAATGTCTTTCCCCTCAACTCATCGTCCGATAAGATCGCCAGAGTTGGGTAAACCGCTTTGATCTTTTCAACGATAGGTTGAATCTGTTTTATATCGCGATCAGATTTACTTCCGAATAATTTATTTAAAAATCCTAACATGTGTAATTTAATAATGGTCTGAATTGACCAACAATTGCGCCATCATAAAGCGCATCAGCCAATTTGACATAATAATGAGCGAAATTAATGATTTGGATTGATTTAGAAGAGGGTTATCACCATTAAATCACTCCGACACCTTTATTGTTAAGCGGGATCAGATACAACGGTTTACCACATTCCATAATAATAGGTAAACTACACTCATCTTCCCCGAAGCGTCTTGTAAGTTTATTAAATAGTTAGAGAGGCGGCCGTTTACAAGCCTTTGGTCAGAGAATAAATCTATCGTCGAACTTAAAAAAGGCCAGACTTCGTCTTTATTTAAAATAGCAAATAGCTATTACCTCGTATATCTCGAAGATATATATGATCTGCCGAATGCTGCCTTAAACGAAAGCCAAATGGAGACAAGACTGAGGCAGGAGTTATTAAAAAAATACTACGATCGTATACAGCAGCAATCACAATTAAATATAGAACAGGAAATCCTATCTGCGACATTTAGTAGAATAAATTCATCCAAATCTCTAAGCACGCTTGAGAAGAAAGAATTTTCAGACCTATTAAAGAAGGTCATAGCCAGTTACCGACTGCCTAATGAACATAAACAACTGGTTCTGGTAGAAGATTTTATCACCTATTACAATAGCTTACCGGTGAGGGCCCCTTTAAAAAATCCAACTAATATTCAGCATTGTCTATCCACCATAGCTTACAGCCCCTTTACCAAGGCAGATGCCGAAAAATTCGGTTTGAACAAAGACCCTAAGTTTATTCTCGACAAAAAGAACTTTAAAGACCAGCTGGTGTATACCAAATATGAAAAGGAGCTCTTGGCAGACACACTTCCTGTTTCAATCGCCGAAGTGGCTCATAGTTATGATTCGATAAAGATGAAAATGATTAAACCGACTCATGTGAGATATTCGTTATTCGCCTTTCGCAATAGAGAAGATGCCATGTCGGGGAAAATAAAACTTCAATTCTCCGGAGATAACGATAAATCCGTACTAAAAGGCTTGATCACCTCCAAACGGCATCAAAAGGTTCAATTTGATAGCAAAGCCTTTCCTGATACATTGAAAAGACTATTATTTTCCATGAAGGCAGGACAGATCTCTTTTCCCGTCGCTGTCAACAATGATATTATCATAATGTTAAAAGAAGAAGAATCCGGCAGTAGATTACCAGATTTGATAGAAGTTAAGCCATTCGTTATTCGAGAGATTAAAAAAAGAAAGATGCTTCTCAAAAAGAAAGAGGAGCTTTTGAAACTGACTAAAATCTATCCAAAAGAAGATCGTATAAATTACTCCCTCTTATAAAACGACTTTTCCCGCATTCCGCCTCCACCCTTAGTGGTGATCCTTATGCCTTGCGCAAAAAAAAGGCTGCTCATAAATGAGCAGCCATAATATTTAATAAAAATCCGTCAGATTAATCATAACCAGGGTTTTGGTACTTAGCCTTGGCGTCGGCATCCCCACTCATCCTATCGAGTTGTCCTTGCGGAATGGGACGTAAATAAAGGTACTTAGGCAGGGAACGCTGAACAACAGTGGGTGCAGCACCAGCAACTGATGAAATACGATAAGACCCAGCATATTCTTCCCATTTTTGGGTACGGGCCAGATCGTGCCAGCGATAGCCCTCGCCAAAATATTCACGTGAACGCTCATCTAAGATGTAGTTTACATCAATTGTGGCAGGCGTTGAAGCTATCATTGCTGCGGAATTATCCTCAACTTTGGCGACATTTTCCGCTACGTCGAATTTCCACTTCCCTGCACGTCCGCGGATTACATTAATCAAATCTCTGGCAGTTTTACCAGCTTGTACGTTGGCTCCCTTTACAGCAGCCTCTGCAGCTACAAAGTAAAACTCAGAGAATTTCAAGATATTGAAAGGACGTGAGCTCGCAATCTTGTCATCATTATAATCACTTGATTTACGGTAACTACCTAGCTTCCAAAGACCCGGATAAATGTTTCTTGAAATCTTATCCAGAGGTACCACATAATCAGCCCTTCCTGGCAAATAACCGGCTTCTGTTCCATCCTTATATGTAGCCTGAGACTCATTGTAATTGATGCCTCCCGGGTCAGTGGTCAGGAACGACATTACTTTCTCATTTTGATTTATAGGCAGGAAATTAGCGCCATATAAAGTCATTTCTGAGGCACGGCTAGCGTTTAGATACCATGTACCCCGGTAAGCCGTGGTGAATGTTCCATTGAATCGTGAATCAGTCGTTTTATCTGCAAACGTCTTAGTAAATACATCGATTGGAGGCGCCATACGCATCCATGGACGGCTATACGACTGACCAGCCTGTACCGTTCTAAACAACGCGTCAGCAGGATTCCATGTACCTGTAGTTCTGCTGGCTTTAAGAGAATGGAAATACCAGGTAACCATCCAGACCGCTTGGTTTTGTGCCTCACCACCGTCCCATCCGGTAATATTACTCTCGCTGTATTGAGCATTTGACTCAGTATGGTCTGCCCAAAGCATGATCTCATTATTACGGTCGTTTTGAGCAAGGTTCACATCATAAAATGTAGGCTGAAGTGCATACGGCCCGGGGTTATTAATACCCTCTACCGCAAGATCGTACGCTTTCTGAAAGTAAAACTGTGGATCACGCCCGTCGGGGTCAGTTCGCGGAGTCTCAGGGTAAGTCGGCACGCTGTTAGGGTTTTGAAGCCACCAGCCGTAAGTAAGATAGGCCTTAGCCAGCGTCAAACGGGCGACATTTTTTGTAACGGCACCGATCAAACGCGGATTGTCAGGAAGGTCATTAATAGCCTGAAGTAAATCAGGAAATATACCTTTTGTATAAACTTCGGGTACGGTGTTTCGAACCGAGCTCAAAGTTGGAGCAGTATTGTACGCCAATTCGCCACCACCCAGATCAAGAGGAACGCCCCCGAATGTCTGAACAAGTAAAAAGTAACTGAAAGAACGGAAGAATCT
Source organism: Arcticibacter pallidicorallinus (assembly GCF_003002875.1). Lineage (GTDB taxonomy): Bacteria > Bacteroidota > Bacteroidia > Sphingobacteriales > Sphingobacteriaceae > Arcticibacter > Arcticibacter pallidicorallinus. The sequence goes on along the minus strand of NZ_PVTH01000002.1, from coordinate 95,161 downwards.
GGCTTCTGCAATCATTGCAGCGGGCATATTAGCTTCAGTCCCATTGGTAATGATTCCGCTTGAAGAATTGATGTTCGAATAAGCGGTATTCCAGAGCACATCCCAGCGACTGTTTTGAGCATCAGGGATACCTAAGCCTGACAAATCTGCTGCACGGAAGTTCCCATCGGCTTGAGAGCCGTACGTATATTCATCAGTACCCGTTTCTGTAGCATTGTAATAATAGGGCTGTCCATAAAGTCTGCGAAGGCCTGCGTAAAGACCGGTCAACCCTCCTCTTACACCTTCTTCTGTCTTAAAGAAGCCGGGCTCAAACCGATCCCGAGGTGTCTCTTCAAGGATATCTTTACATCCGGTTGAAAATAACAGACCTGCAACTGCTAGTATTTTATATAACGTTTGCATAACTAATAATTTTAAAAAGTGAAATTAATTCCAAGCAAATAGTTCCGGGTAGATGGAACGTTAGTTCCGACTACTGGAAGGCGCTGTACGATTTGAGTAGTCACTGCCTGGTTTTGGTTTCCATATGAGTTGGCTTCCGGATCCATACCTGTTTCTTTGTAATATGGAGAGAACAGAACAAATGGATTTTGAGCTGTGAAATATATTCTTGCCTGACCAATTCCTGCACTTTCCATCCACTTTCCACTAAGGTTATAACCTAAGGAAATTGTTCTGATCTTCAGATAAGACGCGTCGAAATAGCTCATGGTACTCATGTATTTCGGGTTATCTGCAGCAGTGATTCCTCCTGGTCTTGGATATTTGGCGTCAGTGTTTTCCGGTGTCCAATAATCCACATTAACGTTGTTATGACGTCCGTTAAGCAAGTTAAGGTAACTTGTACCGCCATGAAGAGTAGAAATAAGGGTACCACCGTTACGGAACGCTGCTACCATACTCAAATCGAAACCTTTGTAAGATAGACGTGTATTAAAGCCTCCCTGGAATTTAGGGTCGAAATCAATAATCTGCCTGTCAGCTGCACCAATTGCTCTTACCGGAACTCCGTTATCGTCATATTCGCCAGTATACTTCACTTTGATCATTCCCACGTTTCCACCGGGTTCAAGAACCTTCAAGTGCGGATCTTCTGCTTGCCAAAGGCCTTGTCTTTCGTAATCATAGATTACATTTATAGGGTGTCCAACAAACCACCAGTTACCTTCATTCCTGTCTGCGCCTGATGTCAGAGCCAATAGTTTGTTTCGGTTCAGGTAAATATTAAACCCGGCTTCCCATCTAAAACCTTTAGGGTTGTCGATGATAGTCCCGTTAAGTGATAGTTCGAAGCCCTTGTTTTCAGTCTCACCTATATTGCTTGTAAAATTACCTACTCCTGTTGTAGGAGGTAGATCAACTCTCAAAAGAATATCTTTAGTGTGCTGCTTATAATATTCCACGGTACCGCTTAAACGTCCGCCGAATAATCCAAAGTCCAATCCAAAATTCCAGGTATTGGTAAACTCCCAGCCCAATTGTTCATTGGGAAGCTCAGAAATGATATAACCCGTGTCGTAGCTATCCTCTCCGTTATCACCGAAGTTATAAAAGCGGGTAGCAAGTCTGCCAAGCGTTGCATAAGGCGCAACGGCCTGGTTGGAGGTAACACCATAACCGACACGAAGCTTTAACTGGCTGATCTGAGTAAGGTTTTCCATAAAGGACTCCTGCGCAATGTTCCATCCTGCCGATACAGCTGGATAAGTATGCCATTTATGTCCCGGTGCAAGCCTTGAAGAACCGTCTGCACGCAAGGTTGCCGCTAACATGTAACGATTATCAAAGTTGTACATCAGACGTCCCATCCAGGACTGTAAGCCCCATACTGTATGTCCTTGATTATTTGGATTGATAGTGATGTTTCCTTGCGCCTGTCCTAAATTGAAATATTGGAAATGCTCTGCAGTAATATCCGTTACAGAAATATCTGAACGATAGAAAGTATTTTCCTGAGCAGAGTACAAGCCGACAGCGTTAAACTCATGCTTACCAAACTTACGGTCATAAGTAAGTAGGTTTTCAATCGCCCAGTCTGTCATGGTCGAATTATTTATTCCGGCAGATGACAATTCATTGGGGTTGGTAGGGCTTGTCACTCCTCTTCCAGTAAAATTACCTCCAGTAGTCTGACGAATATTAAGGCCTAAATTTACACGCGCCTTTAAACCCTGAACCCATGGAACTTGGACTTCTCCATACATGTTATTATATGAACCCAAACCCTTCGACTCGCTAAGCCAGCTATCCTTTACAGCCTCGATCGATTCCTTGGTCCACACCTTGTAAGGATCCTGAGAAGCGAAAGTAGAACGCTTCAGGTTACCATCGGCATCATAGGGTGAAGCTAGCGGAGAAGCTCCCAGAGCATCCCCTACACCCACCTGGTTACCCTCTGTAACTGTATAACTGTTGTTGGATGTAAGTCCGAAACGAAAATACTTTCCTGCCTCCTGATCCACAGCTGCGCGGAAGGAGTATCGGCTGAAGTCATTGGTCGGAAGTACAGATTCATCACGATAGTAACCAACCCCTACGGAGAAGTTTCCTTTTTCAGAACCTTTTGAAAGGTTCACATCATGACTCATGGTCTTGGCTGTGCGGTAAAGCAAATCTTGCCAGTTTGTATTCGCATTCTCCAGTTCATCCTCGGAAGGAGCGAAAGAACCTATACCAAGTTCCTTTTGCGTTTGGGTAGCATAAGTCCTCAATGCAGCAAACTCCGGTCCGTTCATCATTGGGAATTGGGAGAACACATTTTTAAAGCCGTAGAACGAGTTATACGATACTTTTGCATCTTGTCCCTTTTGTCCTCTGTTTGTAGTCACGAGGATAACACCGTTTGCACCGCGTGAGCCATAAATAGCTGTTGCTGACGCATCCTTAAGGATATCAACGCTCTTAATGCTGTTAGGATCGATATCATTGATAGAACCAGAAAACGGAATTCCATCTAATACCACAAAGGGGGCATCCTGTCCGGAGTTTGGATCCGCATTCAGGGAGCGCGTTCCACGAATTCTGATTTGCATCCCAGCACCAGGCCTGCTGGATGTCTGCGTCATATCTACGCCAGGAAGACGTCCTTGCAGCGCCTGGGTAATGTTAGCTGAAGGCACTTCTCTTACAGCATCTCCCCGTATTGAAGCTACCGAACCCGTTACCGCTTCCGCGCGCTGTGTACCATAACCGATCACCACGACCTCTTCCAGATCCTGGGATGATGGCACCATGGCGATATTCAGATTGGTCTTATTACCCGCAATAGATACTTGCTTTTCCTGGTATCCCATAAATGTCACTACAATAGTAGTTTCATTTGCTGGAACGGAAAGCCTGAAAGCACCGTTTACATCAGTCGATGTTGAGCCAGTTCCTGATCTGGCTTTAACGCTTGCACCAGGTAAAGTTTCACCTTTTTCATCGGTAACCTTACCAGTGACAGTAACATTCTGCGCGAATGTTAATAGAGGCAGAACAAGCAGGAGGAATACTCCGCCCCAGTTCTTAGAAAGTCTAATTCTTTTCATAATGGAATTTCATGGTTGTTTGGGAACTAATTCTTGGTTGTTAGAAATCGATTGCTCAATTCTTTTGAAAGCAGGATAGGTATTTCTTCTTGCATAGTTTATTGGTTAATAAGTAAGCGAATTTATGGTTAAGTTGTTTATGCGAACGTTTGCATTAGATGTTATTGGTCTTTGCTGGTTAAAGTTTATATAGGTAAAATTCTTACGACTGTATTTTTGGTTAGAGCAAACATAATAATAAAACAAATAATTGCAACCGATTGCATCAAATAGTTACAAAAAAAAACAGCTCCTTTATCCTCACACCCCAAAGACTCTCATTCTCTAAATTATGCATACACAAAATCGTCAATTTCTCCAATAACAACTACCCGGGCGTTCTAATATGAAAATTAAATCAATGCTTCTAAGTGCATATCATCCCCCATCATCATAAACCGCTTCATACTTTCCTCATTTCCTATATCTTTGCTACATGAACATTCTTTTACTTGGTTCAGGCGGAAGGGAAAGTGCTTTTGCCTGGAAAATAACTCAGAGTCCCCTCTGCAACGAATTATTCATAGCTCCGGGAAATGCCGGAACTGCTGCATTCGGTCAGAATGTTAATTTGAACCCAACGGACTTCAAAGGGGTACGCCGTTTCGTTCTGGATAATAACATAAACCTGGTTGTAGTCGGCCCCGAAGAGCCCCTCGTAAAAGGAATTCATGATTTTTTCCTCGCGGATGAAGATTTGAAAAGCATTCCGGTAATTGGCCCCCGCCAGGAAGGAGCTAAACTCGAAGGCAGCAAAGAATACTCAAAAGCTTTCATGCGTCGCCACTTCATCCCAACTGCAGCTTCTGCATCCTTCACAATTAATACACTTAATGAAGGCCTTTCATACCTCGAGACACATAAGCTTCCCGTCGTATTAAAAGCAGACGGATTAGCCGCAGGAAAAGGTGTATTGATCTGCCAGACTACCGAAGAAGCGCAGGCAGAGTTAATCGCCATGCTTCAGGATGCCAAATTTGGCGAAGCAAGCAGCAAAGTGGTCATTGAAGAATTTTTAACAGGAATCGAACTGTCTGTTTTCGTTTTAACAGACGGACACTCGTATAAGATTCTGCCCGAAGCGAAAGACTACAAGCGCATCGGAGAAGGAGACACTGGCCTGAACACGGGTGGTATGGGATCTATCTCCCCGGTTCCTTTCGCTGACAAGGCGTTCATGGACAAAGTGGAAAACGATATTATCCGTCCGACGATCAACGGACTAAAGATCGATCAGATCCCATATAAAGGCTTTATTTTTATCGGATTAATGAATACAGATGGCGAACCATACGTGATTGAATATAACGTACGCATGGGTGATCCGGAAACGGAAAGCGTTATCCCAAGAATTGAAAGCGATTTTCTTGATTTGCTGCTCGGGGTCGCGAACGAAAATCTTGCGGAGAAGGAACTGAAGATTTCAGATAAGACTGCGGCAACAGTTATGCTGGTTTCCGGCGGTTATCCCGGAGAATACATGAAAGGCAAGACGATCTCCGGAATCGAGAACCTGAGGGATTCACTCCCATTTCATGCCGGCACTGTACTTGAAGATAGTCTGGTAAAAACCTCCGGCGGACGTGTTCTGGCTATCACATCACTACAAGACAACTTGTTTGATGCAGTACAGCAGGCCGTCGCAGACGCAGGCAGGATTTATTTTGATGGCCGTTACTTCCGTGCAGATATCGGATTCGACCTGATCTGATAAGCCAAAACCCTTAAAAAGAGGGAGGGGACTAATATCTAAATTAGCCCCCTCCCTCTTTTTTTATATCCCCCTTACAAAATTTCAGCAAGCTTTTGTTCAAGAGCAGCACCACGAAGATTCACAGCAACGATCTTTCCGCTTGGATCAATTAGATAATTCTGAGGAATCGAACGAATATTATACATTCTGGCAACCTCATTATTCCAGAATTTCAGATCTGAAACCTGTGTCCAGGTTAAGCCGTCATCCTTTACCGCCTTTAACCACGCATCACGCTGATTCTGGCGATCCAATGAGACGCCCAGTACCGTAAAGTTCTTGTCCTTAAATTTGTTATATGCCTGCACTACGTTGGGGTTTTCATCCCTGCAGGGACCACACCACGAAGCCCAAAAATCAAGCAATACATATTTACCTTTAAAATCAGACAGCTTCACTGGTTTTCCGTTGGGGTCATTCTGAGTAAAATCCATTGCCATAGCACCTACAGATGTCTTCTTCGACGCCTCCATACCCATTAACAAAGGCTGTAAAGCAGAGGCCTTTTGCAGAGCAGGGCTGAGCGACTTAACCAATGGATCGATTTCGCCAAACTGCGGATCACGACCGGCGATAGACAAAATAGAATTCACGCTCACGTAACTTTCCGGATTCTCTTTGACGAATTGTGTCAGTATCTCCTTTTGCCTCACCTGCAACTTCTCCAGCCTCCCCTGCAAACCGCCAACAAATTCCTGTGAACCCTTCTGCTCTGCTGATGCGGCCTGGTACTCCGCGTCAAGCGCCCTGAACTGGGCAGACAAATCCTTGAGCCTCCCATTCAGGATTTTATTTTCGGTATTCGCCTTACTTCCTTTGATCGAGGCAGTAGATAAAGAGTCTTTGCCCTCAATAGCATATTCTCCCTTATCAACATAGATCATAAGCACATCAGGCTGTGAGGTTGATTTTAAAGAATCCAGCCCCACACCTTTTGGATCCATAATCATAACACCCGAACTTGGTTCAGAGATAGCTCCCTGAAAGCTAAAATTACCATTACTAACTACAGCTGAGTCCGTTACGGAAGCCGCGCCGTTCTGATATATCAGGTACACTTTAGCTGGTGAGTTGAACGAACCCACTTTGCCCCTAATTTTATATGGCGTATCCTGAGCAAATAGCATGAGCGGCGATAATGCCAATACCGTAAATAGTGATTTCTTCATTATAAATAAATATACATGGAAACGCATGATTCCCCTAATTAGTGTTTCGCCGAAGATCGAAACTTTTTATAAGTCCGCCAATTGGAACGGCACACATCACAAATAAAAACGCAGCATCCTCACAAAAAAGACCGGGAGTAACCCGGCCTTTCATTAATAATCAATTCAGATTATTACTAGCACCTGCGCTAGCTGAACTCTCTTTCTTCTCGTCACTCTTCTGAATCTTTGCCGCACCGTCAGGCTTGTAGATGGCTCCCGTAGCAAAATCAACAACAGCACCAGGCCAGAAAAGAAGAATATCCGCAATTAATGCAACTGCCCTTATCGGTCGTGAAGCTTCTCCCGGCAAAGGCTTCGTTCTCTGTGCCTGAGTGACAGGCCCGCCAAAAATAGTTGCGCATGAACTGAATGTGCAGCATAACAATACTGCAACTAGAGATTTAGATAAAAATTTCTTCACTTGATTAAAATTTAGGTAAGCGCGAATGTAACAAATTCGCACATTTGCCTGGAAAAAGTGAAAATTTATTTTTTCCTCTCCGTTCTCAGCTTTTACAACAGTTTAAAGCCAACCGTCTGTCTGATATCAGTCGAAGAAGCTCCGATTAAAGCCTTAAAATCTCCCGCTTCCGCTACCCAGTCATGTTTAGCTGCATCGAAAAAGCTCAGAGCTGTCTTATCAATCGTAAACTTTACCGTCTTCGTCTCACCCGCTTTTAGGCTGACTTTCTGAAAATCTTTCAATTCTTTAACCGGCCGCGGAACAGATGACTTCACGTCATGGATGTATAACTGCACCACTTCCTGTCCATCCCGCTTTCCTGTATTCCTTACATCAACTGAGAACGTGATATTCCCATCCGCCGCCATGTCCTTTTTATCAGCAGTCACTTTGCCATATTCGAAGCTGGTATAACTTAAACCATGACCGAAACTGAACAGCGGTTTAACGTTTTGCTTATCTGCCCAACGGTACCCTACGAAAATTCCTTCGTGGTAAGTCTGCTCGCCGTTTCCTGGGTAATCACCTAGCTTGTGAGCTCCGTTATCATCGAGTTTGACAGGAAACGTAAAGGGCAGCTTGCCAGAGGGATTCACATCACCCACCAGCACAGAGGCCAGAGCGCTTCCGGCTTCTGTTCCCAGGTACCAGCCCTGAACAATTGATGGAACTTCCTTAACCCAGGGCATCGCCACCGCATTACCCGATATCATCACTACGGCCAGATTCTTGTTCACTTTCGCCAGCTCAGTGATCAATTTATCCTGGCTATAGGGTAGGCCCAAAGACTTGCGATCGTTGCCTTCGCTGTCCTGTCCATTGTTTTTATTCAGGCCACCTACGAATACAACAAAGTCTGCAGTTTTTGCTAATTCCAGAGCTTCCTTACTCAGCTCCTCGGCTGAGCGTGTTTCTTCCACATCGCCGGTTTTCAATCCATCTTGTGACTTCGGCTTCTCGCCAACATATCCTCTGGCGAAAACAACTTCAGCATCTTTTCCGACACGACTCTTTATACCGTCTAATGGGGAAATCTCATACTTTGCCTTCAACGAAGAACTACCCCCACCTACGGTCATCACCTTAATAGCGTTCTCTCCTATCACGGCAATCTTCTTTGCTTTTGACAAGTTAATGGGTAAAGTATTATTGTTGTTTTTTAACAGTACTATCCCATCCTGTGCAATCTTACGTCCGGCAAGAGCATGTTCTTCCGTACCGAAAGATCCAAATGGGCGTTTTGTATTCATGTTCGTACGGAACACCAGCCGAAGAATGTTGCGTACTTTCTTATCCACTTCTTCTACCTTAACCTCTCCCGACCTTATCAACTTAAGAAAAGGATCAGCGAGATAGTAGTTATCGTAAGCATTGGATGCACCTTTTGAAAGACCATCGGTCCAGGAACCGAATTCCATATCTAAGCCATGATAGATGGCTTGCTTGGTATCGTTTATACCACCCCAGTCAGATACCACAACGCCATCGAACTTCCATTCGCCGCGAAGAATATCGTTTAGCAGAAACTGATTCTGACCTGCCCATTGGCCTTTATACTTATTGTACGCACCCATAATTGCCCATGCCCCTCCTTCCTGAACAGCCGCTTTAAAGGCCGGAAGGTAGATTTCATAAAGCGTGCGATCATCAATATTAACGTTTACCGTGTGCCGGTCAATTTCCTGATTATTCAATGCGTAGTGCTTCACACAGGCCGCTACACCACTTGATTGAACTCCCTGAATATAAGGAACAACCATTTTGGAAGCAAGGAATGGATCCTCCCCCATATATTCGAAATTTCGCCCGTTAAGGGGTGTACGATAGATATTCACACCCGGACCTAACAACACATTCTTATTTCGGTAACGGGCTTCCTCCCCGATTACTTTCCCGTAAAGAGCCGACATGTCTTTATTCCAGGTAGCGGCGAGACAAGTTAAAGCAGGGAACGCAATACATGAATCATTCGTCCATCCTGCCTGATCCCACTCATCCCAAAAAACTTCCGCGCGAATTCCATGAGGTCCGTCTGTCATCCAGTTTTCCGGGATGCCCAGACGAGGAACTCCTGCAGAGCTAAACTTTGACTGTGCATGAACCATGGCTACTTTTTCCTCCAGCGTCATGCGCGACAAAGCATCTTCGATCCGCTGCTCCATAGGTTTGGCTTCATTCAGATAAACGGGTAAGCTCTCCTGCGCCGCAACGTTTACGAGCAGGCCGACTATTAATAATACGGTAGAAAACAGTTTAATTGGTTTGAACATGATTTATCTAATTACTTAATGTATTTTATCCATTCTAATAGAAGACTGCAGGCTGGTGCCAAAACAGTTCCGTGATCGAATCCTGAGAGCTCATAGATCGTTACTTTCTGATTTCCGGCATCCTTTAAAAGTGAAAGCAGATATAGGTTCTCTTCATATCTGGAAGTTAGTTCAAGCGCTCTGTCGCCAGTGATCAATAACATCGGAGGAATATTTGTGCGTACCAACGTCAGCGGGGCATATCGGTCTGTGACCGGGACCTTCATATTCAGTCCTCTCTCCTTCCGAATTGTATAGTGGGTTGCCGTTTGACCACTTATCGGTATAAGTCCCTTAATCTTGTCTGCATCGATACCGTGCTTGTTAAGGTAAGATTTATCCATTCCTATCATTAGCGCGAGATACGCCCCTGCAGAATGACCGGCAACATAGATTTGAGATGGATCTCCGCCAAACTGCTCTATGTGCTTGAAAACCCAGGCAAGCGCTTCAGCCGCGTCTTCTGTATAGGCTGGATTTTTTGCTTTTGGACTGAGGCGGTAATTTACACCCACTACCGCGATTCCCTTATTCTGCAATTGTATGGGAATTTCCTTTTGAGAAAACTCTAACCCACCGCCGTGAAACCACACTACAGTTGGAAATTTCTTTTTGTTCAACGGGTAATAAATATCCAGATTACATCGCTCTTTTCTATAAGCATCCGTTTCCTCATTTCCGATGTAAAACACATCTTTCTTTGTAGAATAGCGAGTCTCGTCAGAAGTTTGACCGGTCACATGAGCTACCAGTAGCAGCAATAGAAGAATAATTCGAAATTGCTTCACAATCGTTTAGTTTAACTGTTATCAAATATTATTGTGAGCCGGTCTTGTCAAACCAGCTCACAATATCTGATAAACACAATATTCTATTTCTTTGTTACAGTCAGCACCGCTTTGTCATTACCTGCACTCAGATCAACAGTAAAAACATAGGTAGCTCCTACTTCTAAAGCTTTACCTGAAACAATGCCCAGATTCCCTGAATCCCTTCCATTGGCACCATCTCCGATAAAGATCAGGTCGCTCTTTGTGGATATATTAGCGTGCTTATATTCACCACCCCAGCCTTTTTGATGGAAAAATTTAAAGTTGATATTATCAGCCTTAAACGTGGTTCCCGCAACGCCTGTAACCTGATATTTTTTATTACCAATCGGAGCCATACACAGTGCATTATCTGTGTTCCAGCCTACCTGATTCGTGGCAATGCCCGGCTTACCGATACCCTCACCGATAATCCAAATTGCACCTGTCCCATCAGGTTGTAAGGTTGCCAGACCTGATCCGTTCATCGCTTCCACGATAAAGTGTTTAAGGGTGAAGTTTGCCGTAATACGGTATTTTCCTCCAACAGGCAGAAATGTAAGCTTACCGTTAGCATCTTTACTGAAATAGTCCGGATCAACGAACCAGTTGCTGAGGTCTTCGATACCATCTATAGTAACTTCCTGTGCCTGGCTTAATGCCAGATCAACCTTAAACCTGTTATCGTCAATCCTGTCCATTACCGTACCGTTCACAGCATAAGCGATAATAAAAGGAGAAGCTTGGTAGCTGAACGTATTGAATGTGATGGAATACGTTCCTGATGAGGAATTGGAGAAAGGGATTTCCGTCGTGGAACCGATAGCGACAGCATTATCTTCCCAGCCAAAAGTCATTTCATTTCCTGAAGTTCCGACCTTAGGAGCTTTGATATAACCCTTAACGGAGAATGGAAAAACCCTGGTAGCTGCATATTCATGCAGGCCCACGCGATCCATACGGTGTTCGCCACTTGCGGTTACCAAAGTCAGGAAAGGAAAATCAGGTCTGGTCAAGGATATCTCAAGTTCTTTCTCGGAGATAGTGAGGCTGGTATTTTGAAGCACCAGTTTCAACGTCGCTGTGCCGTCGGGGATATTCGCGTAGAATGGGACAAAAACCTTGCCTGTATACTCGCCATTGGTTTTGGTCCGGATCACTGTCTCCGACACCATCTCATCGCTGTAGAATAACTGTGCTTTTAAAGTCGAAAGCGGGATCTCCTCGTCAGAAACCTCAACGCGAAATTGCAAGCTGTCTCCAAACTGGGCTGCCGTAAATTCAGATTTAGGCGTAATAACAGGATTGCCCAGTGCTACTGCTTCATTTTTTTTGCAGGAATTGAAAAGCATCATCCCCAATGCAATAAGCAGGATACCTATATATGTCTTCATAATACTATTCTTTGTTATTACCAACGATAAGAAACAACAGATTTTGCGGGCACGTCATAGCTGAAATGTTTCGCTCCCTCACTTAAAGTAATTTTTCTGAGCTCATTTGTGTCGTTGAGCAGAACCAGGGCAAAAGTCCCGTCAGTGTTCTTAAACGCTGAATAGGTTAGCCCCGCAGCAGAGTATCCGCTTGCACCGATACGGACTGCACCCGGCTTAACGACGGATGACAAGTGACCGATGACATAATAATGCGAATTCCTTTTTATCGTTTTATAGTCTGCCTTATTGAGGTCTACAGCGCCGTAACAGGTCTGGCAACCACCATCCCTGTTTGGCCCCCGCTCTGTATCGAGCATCAGATTCCATACGATTACCGCCCTGCTCCAGTTGTTAATTGTTCCTAAACCAACTTCTTTCATATCTTCCATGAGGCGGGTTGCCAGATTCTGACCATCATTCCATGTACCAATAGAGGTTTCCGTAAAGATCAGTTCCTTGTCTGGACGTTTCGCCTGGATATCCAGAAGCTCAGCTTTGTCTCCGCCATAATTGTGGTAAGCAGCTCCTGTGATAAATGCTGCGGCTGCAGCGTCCTCATAAATTTTCGCCGGATAGTCATTTTGCGAAGCGATATTATCATAATTGTAATTGTGGTCAAAAACATAAATCTTGGTATCAAGACCTGCTGCTTTTAACTTCGGACCCAAAGCGGTTTTAATGAAAGCCAACTGCTCGTCCCATCCCATATAAAGAGATGCGGAGTTCTTTCTGTTCAAAGGTTCATTCTGCGGAGTGACAGCAGAAATCTTGACACCGTTTGCGGCCATTGCTTGAATCCATTTCACGAAATAGGTACCGTAATCCTGATAATGGACCGGATTAAGCTGGCCACTCGTCCAGGAATTGAACGGTTGCAGGTCGGTCAGGTTATTGACCTTCATCCAACGAGGACTAGTCCAGGGAGAACCCAGAATCTTCAGATTTGGATTGATCGCAAGTATTTCTTTCAACACAGGAATGATATAGTTTATCTCCTCGTTTTGAAGCCCGAAGTTCTCGATTCCGGGGGTATCCCAGCATGTGTATTCACTTAATGAGAAGTCCGAACATCCAATTGCTATGCGGATGTAGCTCTGACCCATTCCCTCCGTTTCGGAAAACGTCTCCTTTAAAAATTTGGCCCTGTCAGCCGGTGCCATTTTCAACAAATTATAACAGGTTGAACCAGTTATTGCTGCCCCGAATCCTTCTATTGACTGATAGGTCTGGGAAGGATTCAATGTAATGGTATTAGGCGACATGTTGGATTTGGTGCTGAAATCAACGAACTTCTTTGCGAAATCTTGGGAACGTGTATTCGTAGTCACATAGATGGTGACGTCGCCACTTACAGGAACCTCCGGCTCAGGAGGATTTGAGGGTTCGTTTTTATCTGTACCACAGGCCGTGACAATTGAGCCCAGAAGGCAAAACGCCAGTGCTATGCTTTTAGAATTTGTTAGATACTTTTTCATGATGTCGGATTAGTAGCCAGGGTTCTGGATTAGTTTAGGATTTTGGTCAATAACAGCCTGTGGAATAGGAAGGCGGTAAGATGTTTGATTAAATGGATAAGTAAGCGGCCTTCTTCCGGTGTCTTTGGCATAGACAGCATTCATCACTTCTTCAACCTTGTTCAAACGGACCAGGTCGAACCAGCGCTGACCTTCGAAAGCCAGTTCCAGGCGCCGCTCTTTTAAGAGGGCGGTCACCATGGCGTCCTTATTGCTGCGCACAGCATTCGGCAGCTTAGCCAGTCCGGCCCGTTCACGAACCCTGTCGATAATTTCAGCAGCGGCAGAGAGATTAGCATTTGGCCCCATGATCAGCGCTTCAGCTTTTAATAACAGCACATCCGCATACCTGTATTTGATTATACTGTTAAACGCAGAGCGGGTTTTATACATGAAGGGATAATTATTTGATGGATAATAGTTGCTCCATGTTGTTTGGTAGTACACAATCGATTCTGCAAAACGCTCCTGGTCACCTTCATCCTGAAAGGCCTTGATCAAACTGCGCGAAGGAGTGATCCATTTAGCCCAGGTGAAGTTGTTGTTATAATTTGTCAGATCCCGTCCAAGCATCCAGGTTACCCAATTGCCATTTCCTGACACGAATTGCGCTTCTAAAATAGATTCTTGGGTATTCCTCGCTTTCGCGTCTGTGGTGGCTGCGTTCATACCGAAAAGATCGCTGAAATCTGCTACCAGGTCAAAGCCATCAGCGGCAAGTTCATCCGCGTACTGGACAACCTTACCATAGTCGCGGATCGGCTTCTCCGCATATACCTTAGCAAGCAGTGTACGGGCAACAGACTTTGTGAAGAGGGTTTTGTTCGCAGCATTATTCTCCGGCGCGGATACCAATGCCTCTGTCAGATCCTTCTCAATCTGCTTATAGGCTTCTTCTTCCGTATTTTGAGCGGGAAAATAATCATCATACACTTCACCTATGGTTTCAGACGTGATGTCTCCTGCTTCTTTGGTGATTACCGGGATGTCTCCCCAGAGGCGGACCATGTCAAACAGTACCATAGCCCTGAAGATCTTGCCTTGTGATTTAATTTGCTCTCTTTCAGCGGGACTAAAGCTATTGTCAACTACTGAGTCTACGTTATTGATCAAACGGTTCGCACGGGCAACATCCTCCATATACCTGTTCCAATCCCTGTTAATCACCGAATTTGATCCTTCAATGGAGTTCGTTTCAAATGGAACTACCTCCGCTCCCGTTGTTCCGGCATATGCGTTGTCTGAATGTGATTCTGCAATCAATAAAAGATCAAGGTACCAGTGTTCCTGGCGGTCTCTCATCTGGTTATACAAAGTGGTGAGATGGCTTTGAACGGCTGCCTTGTCTTTGAAGACAACCTGGGCTCCCTCTTCATTAACGCCTTCTGTTACGTCCGAGTAAGTATCCAGAGGATCTTTCACTAAGGAGCATGAAGCAGCTATTAAAAGAAAGCTGCAAGCCAATCCCTGATAGATATATTTAAGTTTCATAATGGTTATATCTTAAAATTCAACATTAACGCCGAGGACAAATGATTTACTCTGAGGGTAGGTGCCCCAGTCTATCCCTTGAACGGCCCCGTTATTTCCCCATTGGTTCACCTCCGGATCCATGCCTGAATAGTTAGTCCAGGTGAGCAGGTTACTCGCAGAAATATAAGGTTGCAGGCGGTTTATGTTCAATCTCTTCAAGAACTGACCTTGAACATTATAGGAGAGTGAGACATTCTTCACACGTAAATAACTGCCGTCTTCCACAAAATAACTGGAGTTCCGGATGTCAAAATTAGCCTTGGGCACATCCTTGATCTGACCTGGCACCCGCCATCTATCTAATACTCTTGTGGATTGATTCTTACCATCGTACATCCCCTCTGTCTCCATTCTGGAGGCATTGAAGATATCATTGCCGTAAGATCCCTGAAGAAATACACTTAAGTTGAAATTTTTGAAAGAAAATGAATTGGTCAGTCCGAAAATGAAATCGGCATTTGGATCTCCAATATAGGTTCTATCTGTTGAAGATATTTTCGAATCCCCATTCAGATCCCGATACATCAGCTCACCTGTCTCCGGATCAACCCCATCACTGATGTAACCGAAAAATCCACCTAAGGAACGTCCCGGTTGATTCCTCACGACTGCCTCATTTACGGTATTGCTGGTCACAGCATCACTATAGATCTTTTGCAGTTCTAGATTCTCCAGCCTATTCCGGTTGAAGGATATATTAAAATCAGTACTCCAGGTGAATGGACCGGTTAGATTCTGAGTGTTTACCAGAACTTCAAAACCCTTATTGGTCATCTCGCCCTCATTCCTGGCGATGGTACTTGCAACTGCAGCTCCCGCGGGCAAGGACACATTCATCAGCATGTCTGTAGTCCGCTTGTAATAATAATCAAGATTAACAGTCACACGATTCTTAAGTGCGGTGAAATCCAGGCCGACATTGGTCTGCGTTGTCGTCTCCCAAGTCAGATCAGGAGTGCGAAGATTCGCAGGACTGATTGTAGGAAGGGCATTTTCCTGGTCAGTTACAAACCACTCGATACGACGGATATTGTAACGCTGTAAAAAAGCGTAATCCCCGATGCCCGACTGGTTCCCCGTCTGTCCCCAGCCACCTCTGATTTTCACGTCATTCAACCATTCCACGCCCTCCATAAAGTCTTCCGATGAAAGCCTCCAGGCCGCCGAGACCGATGGAAAATAACCCCACCGATGATCAGGATGCAGCTTGGAAGAACCATCTGAACGTATGTTGGCGGTCAAAAGATACTTACTATCGTAATTGTAAGCTACGCGTCCGAAAAAAGACATAATCGCCCAATCTGAGGCTTCCGATCCGGTATTGGTCCAGCCGATTTTATTCGCAACGTTCAATGTTTGTATGAGATCGTTTCTAAAATGAGAACCGTTGATATAACTTCTTGTGTAGTCAGATTCAGTAAATGAGGAACCCGCCATTGCTTCGACACTGTGCTTATCAAATGTTTTGCTGTAATTCAATACATTGTCGAATGTCAGCACAGTGTTCATGTTGCGTTCATCAAGTGCCTCCCCTCGCTGATTTCTACCCCATGTAGTAGAGATTGGGTCAAGGAACCGGGTATTGAGGGCATTCCTTCTGTCAACAGTAAGGGATGTCTTAAACCCAATCTCCGGCGTAAAAGTAAATAAAGCATTTCCCGAAGCGATCAGTCTGTTTTCCCTGTCTTTGTTGTGCCTGCTTCTGGCTATATTCTCAAGGGGGCTGGTAATGTTGACGCCATAAAAATTAGTATAATACTGGTTTGGGTTTTCCGGATCCCAAATCGGCGCAAAAGTAGGCGTATTAATTGTCGAAAGAACCACCCCGCCTCTGTTAGACCCCAAACCGGTTGCCACACCATTACTTGAGTAATCCGCATAATTAATACTAGCCCCAATATTTAACCATTTGCGCACTTTGTTATCAATATTTGCACGAACGTTATATCGCTTAAAAAACGAAGTATTCACCACACCGGTCTCGTTCAGGTATCCGGCAGAAAGGTAGTATTTCAACTTTTCCGTGCCATCAGAAATGGATACTTGGTAATTCTGCAATTCCCCCGTCTTATAAGTTTCGTCGAACCAGTCAGTTTGATCGGTCAGACCTTCAGGAAGCGTCACAAGGCCTATTTCGTTCTGCAGATCCCTGTACTGCGAAAAGTTGAGGACATCGATTTCATTGGTAACTTTGTTCTGAGTGAACTGAGCGTTAAAGGCAATTTTAGCATCGCCATTCTTCCCCGCCTTAGTCGAGATCAGAATAACGCCGTTAGCCGCACGAGAACCATATATAGCCGCAGATGAAGCATCTTTCAAAATCTGCATGCTCTCTATGTCATTGGGCGACAGGAACCTGATGTTATCTACAGGGACACCATCAACAACATACAGCGGATCGTTACTTCCATTAAAGGAAGTCGTACCCCTTACGCGGATAGACATTTCAGCTCCCGGTGTTCCGTTAGGTTGAATCACCGAGACCCCGGCTGCACGCCCTTGAATCGCCTGGGCGGCAGAAACGATCGGCCGCTGGTCCAGATCCTTCGTCGAAATACTGGAAATTGCCGTGGTGACGTCTTTTCTTTTCACAGATCCGTAGCCAATAACAACGACATCTTCCAACTGGTTGTTGGAAGCTTTTAGCCGGATGTCGATCCGGGCAGAGTTAACCGGTATTTCCATAGGATCATAGCCGATATAGGTAACGACCAATACACTGCCGGGTGCTACATTCGGCAGCGAATAGCGCCCATCGACTCCTGAGGAGGTTCCGGTTTTTGTCCCCTTCATAATCACAGATACCCCGATCAGCGTTTCGCCGGTGGCCGCATCCGTCACAACTCCTTCTACCCGAAAATTCTGAGCGAAAGCAGGCGACAGTACCGCACAACCGAAAAAGATAAAAAGCTGTAACAGTCTTTTGGTAAATAAAAGCCTCATAGATTCATGATTTAGTGGTTAGTTAATAATTGATCTTAGCAAAGCGGTAGAAGTAGATATTTGGGCTTCGCCTTATTGGTTAGCTCAAATGTAAAGACATAAAAGACCCTTTATTTTTGTTGCACTAAAAAAGTACTGGAATTAAAGCACTAAACCTTAATAACCAATTGATTAGAGAACAAAAAAGACAAAAAAAAGTACTGAATGAGGGAGAGAGATGAGTGATTAATCGCGCTTAAGTGTCCCTATTTCTTTTACCATCTCCTCAAAGCTTTCACGGGCTATGGCTTTATTCCGAACCTTGGTTCGGTAATTGTATACTGTCCGAAGGGAATACCGGAGAAAACTCGCAATCTTAACGCTATCGGTTATTCCCAAGCGGATCAGCGCAAAGATCCTGAGTTCGGTATTGAGGAGTTCCCCGTGACGCGGCTGAATCCTTTCTTCGGCTACCAGAAGCACATTAAAATCGCGCACGAAAGTAGGATACAGATTTAAAAATACCGTGTCGAAGTTCTTGTACAGCTCTTCCAACTCGGTCTCGACGATACTGGTCGATTTTAGCGTTTTGAACAAATCTTCAAGCTGATTATTCGACGCTTTCTTTTGTAAAGCTTTCCGGTAATTCTCCAGCTTATCGATATAAGTGGAACACAGGTCAAAGAAATGAGCTATATACTCTTCCTTAATGTGGTTTGATTCAGAAAGATTATCATTGGTCTGTTGTAATTGATAGTTCAGTTTGCTCAGCTTCTCATTGGTTTTAAACAGTTCTCTGCGGATCTTTGACACGCGCTTCATCTGCTTGTATGTATAAATGATACCCGCAATAAGAAACAAAGACATAATGCTTATCAGAATAAGGTATAAACGAAACTCCATTTTCTGCTTCTTTTCCTTTTCTTGAAACGAGGCGTTTATAATCGGGTAGAAAGAAGAGCCTTCCACCGTTCTGTATCGCACATTGCAAAAAAGAGCATCGTTTACAGCTGCTTCGATAAAGCGGAAGGCCTGATCAATATCATCTTCCTTATAAAAAGTTAAGGCCAGACTCTGCAGGGAGGCATTGTCCTTAATGGAGTTTTCTATATCGGTGATAGCTGAAACCGCAAAATACTTTTTCTGCAAATCCATCTTTGTCTCGTCCATATACATACGACCAAGCAAATACGCGATCACAGCACGTTCCGGGTTCTTGTCTGTCGTTTTTTCAAGTAGAGAGAGCAAGGCAGTTTCCGCCTCTCTCCGCTTACCTTTGTATAGGATGTTTTCAGCAGACACTATCTGATATTTCAAAGAAGCCGGGTCGACTACTTTCAGCAAAGAATCACGGTATAGCTCACTTTTGGCATAGTACAAAATATTGTTATTGCTCTGCCCGTAGTGACTGCAAAACTCATTATAACATTCGTAATAATCGGCAAGCAGCCTCGGATCCATTGTGCGCCTTTCGATATTGTCCAGCAAGTTCTTAGACTCAATATAGAGACCTGCTGTCGAATACAGCCAGGCCAACTCAATCTCTGCCTTATTACGCAAGTACTGATTTGCCAGATCCCTCCCTATCTGAACGTTCTTGAGAATGTAAAAGACGGCTGAATCTGATTTATACTTTTTGTATTCATAGCAAAGCTTCAAATTAATATCATAGGTCTGCTGAGGCGACAGATTTTCAATATGCAGCAATTGCTTTATCCCCTGAATCTTTTCTTCCTTATTGGCCATATACAACTGCCTGTTGTCCATAACCTTGTCAAGACGCTTGTATAAAGAGTCGAGATCAGTTATCGAGAAAGCGGTGTATTGGGTTAGCAGCAATAAAACCGTTAATAGGATATTCTTCAAGTGATTAGCTTAAGGATTTAGTTTATAATTGATGACCAGGAATCAGATCGTTTACCTACGAATTTAAGAGATTTAAAAGTATTCATTCAGGTCCTTTCAAGATCTTGCTCCTTTCAATAAAATAATGAAACTGAATCTTTACTTTAAAGATATACAGTTAATCCTCACCTTTTCAAAGTCAGCAAGCCCTGAAACAACTCCTCGTTAAATGCTCCTATGGTCGTATTTTTCAGCAAAGCATGAATCTCAGTCCTGATAGATTCGAACTGATGATGTAAGGGGCAGGGATTATCTCCCGAACAGTGCTTCAATCCCAGCGCGCAGCCGTAAAAAAGCCTGTCGCCATCCACTGCCTCTACGATCTCACTTACAGATCGCTGGAGAGCATGCTCTTCGATAAAAAATCCTCCTGTCGGACCTTTGAACGAGCTGATCAGGCCTTTTCTACTGAGGTCTTGAAGAATTTTTCCTAAATATAATTCCGGGGAATCAATGCCCGCAGCGATTTCCTTAATGCCTACCCGTCTGCCCAAAGCAGATTTCTGCGCAATGTAAAACACAGCTCGGATTGCATACTCACAGGTTTTTGAAAAGATAGCCATAAAACGTTCAAAAGTAAAAAAATTAAATAGACTAGATGTTTCAAAAGATAGTATCTATTTTTGTATTTAATATATAAAGGTATTAATATCTACAGTATGACAAACGAACAGAAAGAATTAGTTAGGGGCACTGTCCCTATCCTGAGAGAGCATGGCGTCGCGTTAACCACTTACTTCTATAACCGTATGCTGACTCACAATCCGGAGTTGAGGAATGTGTTTAACTCAGCAAATCAGCATACCGGAGCCCAGCCCACAGCGCTTGCCATGTCGGTATTGGCTTATGCGGAGAACATCGACAACCCTACAGTGCTGGCTCATGCGGTAAACCGTATCGCCAACAAACATGTAAGCCTGGATATACGACCGGAACAATATGCGATTGTGGGGAAACACCTGCTGGCATCTATCTCCGAAGTACTTGGAGAGGCGGCGAGTGCTGAGCTTATTGAAGCGTGGGGACTTGCCTATAACCAGCTTGCGGGAATTATGATTGGCGTGGAAGCTGATCTGTACAGTAGCGCAGCGCAGAAAGAAGGCGGATGGAGCGGTTGGCGACCGTTTGTTGTTAAGCACAAGGTAAAAGAGTCTGAAGAGATTACCTCGTTTTATCTCTACCCTTCCGATGGAGGGAAAGTCGCCGACTTTCTACCAGGTCAATACATCACTGTTCGTCTATACGTTCCTGAACTTAAGGTTTTCCAGCCGAGGCAGTATAGTCTATCTGCTGCACCAAATGGCGACTTTTACCGAATATCCATAAAGAAAGAGCACGGTAACTCGACCCGTCCTGAAGGATATGTCAGCAATCTGATGCATAATAAAGTTCAGCAGGGCGGGGTGATTGAAGTGGCTCCACCATCCGGGGATTTTACCTTCGACCCTACAAAGACCAATCCCGTCGTATTTGTTAGTGGCGGCGTCGGTTTGACTCCCTTTATTTGCATGCTTGAATCCACCATCGCGTCTGGCAAGAACAGACACATTACCTGGATCCATGGCTCCAGAAGTTACGCTGTTCATGCTTTTAAAAATGTGGTAAGAGAACTCGGTGCCAGACATGGAAAAATGAAAATCCACACTTTTTATGATACGATAGAAAATGATCTGGAAGATGATTTTTATGAAGGCTATGTAGACCTGGAAAAGATCCAGGACGCAATTAATCCTGATACCGACTACTACATCTGCGGTCCCGGCGAGTTTATCAAAAAGCATTATCACTATCTCCTCGATCAGAATGTCGATAAAGATCGAATTCATTTTGAGGAATTTGGACCGGCGGTACTGGTAGTCTAATTAGCAGAAGCTCGCTTCGTCTATTTTATGTAACAAGCCGATAGGCCTTGCTAGGACAGCATCTGGTCTGCTTGAGGCTAGCCAGTAGGTGAGGCCGCAGTGATGCCACGGTGAGGCCACAGTGATGCCACCTTTTTGCGGTAAAACGTGGCATCACTGTGGCATCATGGCGGCTACACTGTGGCATAACCCACAAGCTGCTTACCAGCTGATCTCCGGCTGATGCCAGCCGGTTTAAGCCAGGAACTTTATGTAATATAAAGAAAGGGTGTATGACGGTAAACCGATGAGCTCAGATCAGCTTCTGAAAGGTTCTC
This sequence comes from Arcticibacter pallidicorallinus, assembly GCF_003002875.1. GTDB lineage: Bacteria > Bacteroidota > Bacteroidia > Sphingobacteriales > Sphingobacteriaceae > Arcticibacter > Arcticibacter pallidicorallinus. The sequence goes on along the minus strand of NZ_PVTH01000002.1, from coordinate 73,555 downwards.
CACCACAAGTCGGGCATTTCGCCCGCTACTGCATCCTGGTAATCATCATATTGACAAGGTACAAGGTGAAAACGCTCGTTGCCGGAGTGTCCGGTTGGGTATGGCACCTGCATCCACCAGCGGTCGGTTTTTTTACTTTTCACGAATACCAGTTCGTGTGATCCGTCTTTAAGCGTCGCCCGGTAGATCAGGTACTGCGATTTCGGTTGTAAGGGAAAATCACGTTTTCGCTGGTAAAAGCCTTCGATGAAGTACCAGATCATCTGACCCAGCAGCATAGCGCTTTGACCCTCGCTGTCGTACGCGGGGTTAAACTCATAGAAACCAATTGAGCTTAGCTTATCGCTCATACCTGCATAACGGCACAACTGACAAGCTTCTTCGCCGTAGAATCCGTTTGGACTTGCATTGCTGTTTGCCTTTGCATCCGAAGAACGTATGGCCGAGATATCAAAGCTAAGTACGCTGGCATTACGGATAATAGGTTCGGCAACGGATATTTTATTATAAAAATCGCCGAGGCGATTGACATCGAACAACAATTTTTCCATGACCCTCAGACTGTCCTGATTAACAAAATAGGTTTGATAACCAATATTGCTGAAGTTGAACAGGTAATTCGGCTGGTGTAAGAAGATTTTATTCAGATAAGAGTTCGAATAGGCTTCGATCGATGGGTCGTCAGCGATATCATCAAGATCAAACTTGCTGTCGATAACAACCAGGTCGACCTTCTGCTCCAGATCTTCGTATGCCATGTATTGTGCGTACGTGATATCTTGTCCGCCTCCAATAATCACCGGTACCATGTTGTTTTTTACCAGGTTGGCAACAACCGTTTTAACAGCGATATAGGTATCCGCAACGGTGTGTCCGGCTTTAATATTTCCCAGGTCGGCAATCCTTGGCTTGAAAGCGCCGGCATGCAGACTGTAAAGCTTCTCGCGGATATAATCAGGAGCCAGTGCGCAACCTTCGTTATTCACCGCATGGCGGTCATCCAGCACTCCAAACAGTACGATATCTACTGTACCCTCTTCAAGATCGGGAAAATGATGCGTAAAGACGCTCACCTGACTACCCAATTGGCTGCTAGAGAACCCCGCTTCTGCACCGAATTTGCGGTCATCGACCGGCACGAAAAAATCAACTAAAGACATATTCGCTCCAAATATCCATTTAATTCAGTTACTTTTGAAAGCAAATTCAATTTTTGCCGGATGATCTTAGTTACTGGCGCTACAGGCTTTTTAGGTTCAGAATTAGTTAAACAGCTGCATGACAGAGGCATGCCGGTAAGGGCATTGAAGCGCCTTCATTCTACCATTCCAACCATTCTTGAAGATCTCCCCCGTATTGAATGGGTGACCGCAGACATTCTCGATTATTTCGCACTTGAAAAGGCTTTCGAGGGCGTTACGCATGTTTATCATTGCTGCGCCATGATCTCTTTTGATAGTGCCGACAAGGGCATTATGCTTCGCGTAAACAAAGAAGGCACGGCTCACGTGGTCGATCTTTGTCTGCTCAACGATGTCGAAAAGTTAGTGCACGTTAGTTCCGTAGCTTCACTGGGTGATCCAAAAGCGGGCGGCGAAACTACTGAGAAAGATCAGTGGGAGTTCAATGGCACGCAAAAGGGCTACTCTATATCCAAGTACGAAAGTGAAATGGAGGTGTGGCGGGGCATTGCGGAAGGGCTGAATGCTGTCATCGTTAATCCTTCGGTGATCATCGGTAAGAATGCGGGTAACAAGGGAAGCGGAAAGCTATTTGAACTGGTACGCACAGGGCTGCGCTATTACACACCGGGTTCACTCGGCGTTGTAGACGTGGAAGATGTGGCAAAAGTGATGATCCGGCTTATGGATAGCGACATCTCCGCTGAGCGTTTTATCGTCAATGGAGAGAACATGAGCTATGAGCAACTTTTTTCTGAGACGGCAAAGTGCTTTGATCTGCCCGTTCCGAAAACGGAGCTGAGCAAGGAAAAAATGTTCCTGGGCTGGCTGGGAGCTAAGATAGCCTCCGTGTTAACAGGAAAAAAATACAGCCTGACAAGGGATACGGCAAAAAGTGCTTTTAAGAAATCTTCGTACTCGTCGGCTAAACTTTCAAAATTTCTGCCTGAGATAAGATTCAAGCCTATTTCCCGCTCTATCAGGGAAATCACTGAACATCTGAGGGATTCATATAGACGCGACCGCTTGCAAAAGGAATAAGTTTCAGAATAGCCGGTTTCGCGGGTTTTAAATACAAACTATTTTAATGAAGAATTTTTACATCATTGATTTTGACAGCACCTTTACCCAGGTAGAGGCATTAGATGAACTCGTACGAATTTCATTAAGCGATCATCCCGATAGGGAAGAGATCTATAAAAAGATCGAGGATCTGACCAATGCAGCCATGGAAGGCCGCTTGTCTTTCAGAGAGAGCCTTACCCAAAGGGTGCAGCTACTGCATGCCAACCAGGAACACCTCAAACAGCTTGTCAGCAGGCTTAAGAAAAAAGTTTCAGCTTCCTTTTCACGTAACAGGGAGTTCTTTAAACAACACGCAGACGAGGTTTTGATCGTGTCGGGAGGCTTTAAGGAGTTTATTACGCCCGTGGTTCTGCCCTTTGATATCAAAATAGAAAACATATATGCGAATACCTTCACCTTTGATGAAGAAGGTAATATAACCGGCTATGACCAGGAAAACCCGCTTTCGCAGGAAGGGGGCAAGGTGAAGCTTTTGAAGCAGCTGCAACTGGAAGGTAATATTTACGGTATCGGAGACGGATATTCAGACTTCCAGCTAAAGGAGTCGGGACTGATCCAGAAGTTCTATGCTTTTACGGAGAACATTTCGCGACAAAGTATTTTGGAGAAAGCAGATCATATCACGCCGAGCTTTGATGAGTTTTTATATGTTAATAAATTACCTCAGGCTATCTCCTATCCTAAAAACAGGATCCTTTGCCTCATTGTAGGTGACGTTCCGGAAGAAGCTATACAGGTTCTGAAAAAGGACGGATTCTCTATTCGTCATAAGGAGACTTTTGAAGACAAGTATGTTGGTGACGTGGGGATGGTCCTGCTGGCTGATGGAGAAAAAATAAGTGACGCCAAGCTTTTAAAGGCTATCAAACTGAAGACGATAGGCTATTTGGGTAATAGCAAGAACAAGATATCACATGATATCGCTACAGAAATGGGCATCGTGATCTTTGACGACCAGAAGCAGAACCCCAGAAACGCCAAGTTTATCCCTAAACGAATGGCTGATTTCATTAATAAGGGCGACACTTATATGAGCTCCAACTTCCCGAACTTACAGCTTCCGAAGGTGGGCAACGCTCACCGTCTGATCCATATCCATAAGAATATTCCGGGGATCATGGCGCAGATCAATAATGTTTATGCTAATCATAACATCAACATTTCGGGACAATTCCTAATGACCAACGAGCAGATCGGTTATGCCATTACGGACGTAAGCGCCCGCTATGACAAGCAGGTACTGAAAGAGTTGAAGGAGATCGACCAAACGATTAAGTTTAGGATTCTTTTTTAATCAGATTTTTTGCTTTTTTGACGATCGTAAGGCCTTGAGTCTGTGAATAATCCCCAAAAAACTGTTACTTTGTATACAACAACATAATACACACTGTCGTGACTGATACGTTAGATATAAAAATTACCCAAACTTCTGCTTCTCGGTTACAAGAGACAGACTTTGCGGATCTTCCTTTCGGGAAGGTGTTTACCGACCACATGTTCGTGGCGGATTATGAGGATGGAGAGTGGAAGAATTTTCAGATCGTCCCTTATGGAGATATGTCTTTTAGTCCGGCTATGTCTGTGCTGCATTACGGCCAGGCGTTTTTCGAAGGACTGAAGGTTTACAAACATGCTGATGGCAAAGCCGTCATTTTCCGCCCTTACAAGAATGCTGATCGTTTCAATAAATCTGCAGCAAGGCTTTGTGCTCCTGAATTGCCGCGAGATATTTTCGTTCAAAGTATAGCAGCATTGGTTGATATTGACCGCGGCTGGATTCCTGAAGGCAACGGCAACTCGCTGTATATCCGTCCGTTTATGTTCTCGACTGACCCTTACCTGGGTGTGCAGCCGTCGAAGTCTTATAAGTTCATCGTATTGGCCTGTCCGGTAGGAGCTTATTATTCAAAGCCGTTGAATGTTAAGATCGAAACGAAGTTTTCCCGTTCTGCTGAAGGTGGATTCGGATTTGCTAAGGCTGCCGGAAACTATGCAGGATCTTTATTGCCTGCATTGGAAGCAATGAAAGAGGGCTATGATCAGCTGATCTGGACAGACGGTAAAGATCATGCTTATATTGAGGAGCTTGGAACTGCTAACGTAGTATTTGTAATCGATGGTAAGATTGTAACTCCTTCTACCCGTGATACAATCCTGGAAGGTATTACAAGAGATACGCTATTGACATTGGCCCGTCATTGGGACCTTCCGGTTGAAGAGCGTCGTGTATCTGTCGAAGAGGTTATCGCTGCGTTGAAAGAAGGTCGCATGACAGAAGCTTTCGGTGTAGGGACTGCGGCTACAATCACCCCTATTGCGGCTATTTCGCTGGATGGTGAGCGCTTTGAACTGCCTGATCCTGCAAATGCTGAGTTTTCAAAGAAGGCGTTGAAGACGCTGGATGAGATACGTTACGGAATTACACCGGACACGTTTGAGTGGAATTATATAGTATAATATGCGTTCATTTGGTTCAGTTCTCGAACTGCACCACTTTCGGATATGTAAATAAAAAAGAGGGTGAATACTCTCTTTTTTATTTACATATCTATCCAACTAGCCTTCGGAAGCCGTACTATCGGCTTTGGCTTCAAGTTCCTTTGCTTCTTCCTCCTGGGCTTTTTTCGCTTTTTTCTCCTTCTTTTTCAGCTCACGTTTTTTCACCCGTTCAAGCTTATTGTCCCTCATTTTTTCTTTCAGTGCTTCAAAGTCTGATTTTACACCGCTGACTACATCACCGACCTTTGAGACGACATTCTTGATCCTGTTCTCTTTTTCCCGGCTCACCCCTACACTTTCCTTTACTCCCTCAAGTAAGCTTTTCCAGTAAAATTTAAAGAAGGCAAAAGAGGGCGGCCTTTGAAAATAAATATTGCCAACCGTAAATACGTTGTTGTTCTTAGGATCTGGGTTTCCTACGTTGAGAACAAAGGTGTTCGCTATGCCAGAGACTAAGCCCTGCTTTTTCAGACGGCCGGTTTCATCATCGATCTTTAAGAGCTGAATATTGAGATCGGAGTAGTAGAACCGGACTGTTCCACGGGCAACCTTTTCATTTGCTCTGATATTGAACTGTAGTTTCTTTACGTTGAGCGACTGAACACTGACCATGGCGAGTGGATTTGTCACCTGGTTCAGTGCTCTTCCGTCCATTGCTCCGAGCGTACCGGTGGAGGTGAATGCTCCATTTTTGTCGGTCAGATTGAAGTTAAATGTTACATGCAGATTGGATTTGCCCATGAATAGCGTTGATAACTCCGCTCGCATAAATTTATTTTTAGCCAGTGCGGGACGGTCGTTCGTAATGTTGTATATCGCCCCTCGCGTATTGGCGAAGGAGATCGTTCCTGTTTTACCTGTCTTATTGTTAAACTCCTGGTAGGCAATTTGGACCCTGCGGAGCTGCAATGTATCAATACGTAGATCAAGTGCCAGCTTTTGCAATTGCTGATGCGGAAACTTACCGGTTTTATTCGTAACCTTCTTAGGGAGTGCATTGGTGTTATAGATACCCACCTTACCGTCGGCAAGAACCATCCTTGTGGCAAAGAATCGCTGTTCTTGCTTAAGCTTCTCCAGGTCTATTCCCTTAAGTACAATCTGATTAAACCGGATGTCGAACCGGTCTTTTGACATTTTTACCTTACGATAAAAGGCAGGTATTTTATACCGGGGTTCCATCCGGGCGTCATCCATCACCAGACTTCTGCCTTTTGTGGAAAATTTAACGGATTTGAATCTCAGGAGATACAGGCTGTCGGCCGTCGCAATCTTATAGTTCTTCAGCTCCACATCCACGTTTCGGGTATGATAGAACCTGTCCTTATCCTTCTCAGACAATGAATCAAGCAGAAAGTCTGTGACGGTGAGATTTAGGTTCTTGATAGCCGTTTTTTTCTCTGTTGGCGTGCTTTTGTTAATCAATACGAAGTCGATATCCTTTAACTGAATATCAGATATACGAACCTCTTTGAGCGACTTAGAGATCATCTCATACAATGTCTTCTTAGCTGTGGTATCTGCTTGTCTATTATATGGCTGCCGTTTGTTTGTGATAATCATTTTAGGCTGGTCAATCACAATCCTGTCGACATTGAGCTTTCTGGTATCGTATAATTTTCTGGGGTGGAAGTTAACCAAGTCGAAACTTTCCACCTGAAGGTTGTACATATTGTCGGGGGCCCTTTTCAGAGCTTCCAGCTCCCGGTAGCGATTTTCATTGGGGATGAGCTTTAGGTTTTTGAGGGAGGCGTTCCCGCTGATCAAATTGATTTTAAGGTCGGAATATTCAACCCGGTATAAACTGTCTGAAGAGTTTAAAACCAACTGCTTGAGCTGCGTATCCAGCAAGGGTTTCCACCGGCTGCTCAAATACCAGGCACCGCCGGCGAGAAGGATCAGCAAAACCAGCAGAATGATGAGTATCCACTTCCAGAATGAAACAAAAAAACGCCAGATTGCAGCCATATATATGCATTAACCTGCATAGTACTCAGCTTGTTTGAGGAGCCCGCAATTAAGATCAGGGAGATTGAATTAAGGTATGCCAACATGTCATAAACTATTAAATTGTTGCTACCTTTGCAGTTCTTAGAATAAGATTGATATGCATAATTTGGAGATAGGCGTGAAAGATCATGACGAGGCGAGACAAGGTGAAGCCTTATTGCTGGAAGCAACATCCGAGCTTAATAATGGCAGGAAGTTGTATATAGAAAGCTATGGCTGCGCTATGAACTTTTCTGACAGTGAGATCGTAGCCTCCATCATGACAGATATGGGTTTTAAAACCACATCTGACTATAAAGAAGCTGACGTAATATTTATAAATACATGCTCGATTCGTGAAAATGCGGAGCAAAGAGTAAGAAATCGTCTGAAAGAATTCAAGGCCGTTAAAAGCAAGAATCCGGGAATGATGGTGGGCGTTTTAGGTTGTATGGCCGAGCGTCTGAAGGCTAAGTTTTTGGAAGAGGAGAAATTGGTCGACGTGGTGATTGGACCGGATGCTTACCGTGACTTGCCTAATCTGATTGATCAGGTCGATGAGGGGAATCGTGCAGTAAACGTGCTGCTCTCCAGAGAGGAGACCTATGCTGACATTAGTCCTGTGCGACTGAACACGAACGGTATTACTGCTTTCATCTCAATCATGAGAGGCTGTGATAATATGTGTTCGTTCTGCGTCGTTCCGTTCACCAGAGGAAGGGAGCGCAGCCGGGATGCTCATTCGATCATTCAGGAGGCTAAAGACCTTTATGCCCAGGGGTATAAAGAGGTTACCTTACTTGGACAGAACGTCGATTCTTACAAATGGACTTCGGAAGATCAGCTGGAGAAGGTAAACTTCGCCAATCTGCTGGAGATGGTTGCTTTAGTAGGACCTGATCTGAGAGTGCGTTTCTCCACATCGCATCCTAAAGACATTACAGACGAGGTGTTGTACACCATGGCTAAATACGATAATATCTGTAAATACATTCACCTTCCGGTACAGTCGGGCAATTCCCGCGTACTGGATATCATGAACCGTACTTACGATCGTGAATGGTATATGGGGCGCGTCGAAGCGATCAGAAGGATCTTGCCAGGATGCGCGATATCTACCGATGTGATCACCGGTTTTTGTACAGAAACAGAAGAAGAGCATGCCGATACGCTGAGCATGATGGAGTTCGTTAAATACGACTTTGCCTATATGTTCATGTATTCTGAACGCCCGGGAACATTGGCAGCGAAACGATACACAGACGATGTGCCCGAAGATGTGAAGAACCGCAGATTCAATGAGATCATCAAGCTGCAACAAAAGCACTCTCATGAGCGCCTGTTGGAGCAGATCGGAGAAATACAGACGGTCCTGATCGAGAACTTCTCGAAAAAATCGGCTCTTGACTACTCAGGGAGGAATGATAAGAACGCGACAGTTGTATTTCCGGTAGATGAGCGATTCAAGCCTGGTCAGTATGTTAATGTGCTGATTGAGCGTTGTACTCCTGCCACGTTAATCGGCAGAATTGTTGGATAGTTTAGATTAATACATGGATACACAGGATATAAAAAACCGGTTTGGCATTATCGGCAACTCGCCCTTGCTGAACCGTGCTATAGATATTGCAAGGCAGGTTGCCCCAACCGATATTTCTGTGTTAATCACAGGAGAAAGCGGTAGCGGGAAAGAAGTATTTTCGCACATTATCCACCAGATGAGTGCGCGTAAGCATGGGGCTTTTATTGCTGTAAACTGTGGTGCGATACCTGAAGGAACAATCGACTCCGAGCTATTTGGTCACGAAAAGGGGTCCTTCACTGGTGCGCATGAAGCCCGTAAGGGATATTTTGAGGTGGTAAACGGGGGAACGATCTTTCTGGATGAAGTAGCGGAACTCCCGATAGGGACACAGGCCCGACTGCTTCGCATATTGGAATCGGGTGAATACCTTCGTGTGGGTTCGTCAAAAGTACAAAAGACCGACGTACGTGTGGTTGCTGCTACCAATGTGGATGTTTATGATGCAGTTAAAAACGGTAAGTTCAGGGAAGACCTCTACTACCGTTTGAGTACGGTGCCCTTGAAAATTCCACCGTTAAGAGAGCGCAAAGAAGATATCTATCTATTGTTTCGCAAGTTTATTGCAGACTTTACACATAAATACAGAAGTCCTTCGGTTCAGCTTGATCCGGAAGCGAGACACATCCTGACCAATTACAGCTGGCCGGGAAATGTGCGTCAGCTGAAGAATGTGGCTGAACAGATCGCTGTTTTGGAGAAGGACAGAAACCTGACAGGGCAAAGTATCCTCCAGTACATTCCACAGGAAGCAGGGACAAGCAATCTGCCTATGCGGATTAAACAGGATGCTAAAGAGGATTTTTCTGAGAGGGACATCCTCTATAAGGTGCTTTTTGATATGAAACGTGATATGCTGGAATTAAAAAAGCTGGTTGCGGAGATTATCAAGAGCGGAGGAAACTCCGCGGCGATCGCTGAAAATCACCACATGGTGAAGCAGCTGTATCAGGATGTCGAGTTTCCGGCTATCGCTCCGGCAGTACCATTTGTATTGCATAAGCCTGAAGTAGAAAAGAAGAGCGAGTTCAGCTACGTTCCGCATTCGGAAGAGGTGGAAGAATCACTTTCTCTGGTAGAGAAAGAATCTGACCTGATTAAGAAGGCACTGAAAAAGCATAAGGGAAAGCGTAAGCTTGCCGCCAATGAGCTTGGTATTTCTGAGCGTACCCTGTACAGGAAGATAAAAGAGTTGAACCTGAATTAAGCAAGTACATGAACGTATTATTGAAAAGAACTTACCTCTTTCTTATTCCGCTGTTATTACAATTTCAGTCGTGCGGAATATACTCTTTTACGGGAGCTTCGACTGAGGGAATGAAAACCGTCTCTGTACAGTTTTTTGAAAACAGTGCGCCATTGGTGGTTCCTGGATTAAGTCAGCAGTTCACTGAAGCGCTTAAAGAAAGGATCAGAAATCAGTCGAGCCTCAGCATCACCAGGGATAATGGAGATGGAAACTTTGAAGGAAGGATAACAGATTACAGCATCAGACCCGTTGCCGTAACCGGCAATGAAATTGCAGAGGCGACACGGATCAGCATTACGGTTCAGGTCAAATATGTAAATTCCGTCGATGATGAAAACAGCTTTGAACAATCCTTTACGCGTTTTAAGGAGCTACCGGGAAGTAACGTACAGGCGCAGGAACAGTCTGCCATACGTGAGATCAATCAATTACTTACTGAAGATATCTTCAATAAGGCTTTTGCAAACTGGTAATCAAAGCATTTACTCTTTAACGAAACAACGTGGAAAAACTTCAGGCATCAGGAAACAAGGAATTTTTAAAGTTTTTGTCGCCCTCGGAAAAGTGGACGGACGCAGACAGGGCGGCACTGAAATACCTTGTTTTAAAGTTTCCTTACTGTCAGCCGCTACATTTTGCACATGCCTCTGCATTGCGCACGGAGGATCAGTCCACTTATGAAAGTTATCTAAAAAAGGCTTCCCTATATGCTCCCAGAAGGGATGTACTTTACCGGTTCATGAACGAACCGCAGTATTTCCAGCCGGACTTTGACTTGTCAGACGAAAGCGAAGATATCCGCCTGCCTGAACTTTCGGCACCAACCATTGCGAGAGAAGTAGTGTATCATGATATAGAAACGGTTACCCCGGAAACAGAGGCGGCAGCAATTGAAGGACACGAATCAGATATAGAGGAGTTTGTAGAGGCGGAAAGGTCAGAATTTGGACAGGAAGGGACGATTGAGGAGCAAGATAACGAGACAGGATCTGCGCCCAAAGAACGCACAGACGATCTGCTGATAGAAGAATATATAGAACAAGACGAGTCGGAAGAACTTAGCAGCGAGCAGGATTCGCCTGCGAAACTTTCCGTTGCAGAAAGCACCGTCGAAGAAGCTGTTCAGGAAGAACCAACGGCAGGGGACGATTGGGTTGAACAAGATCCTGATGAACTTATTGAAACGGTGATCCCTGAATCTGAACTTCCGGTTCAGGAAGCAGCGGAAGAGGCCCTGCAAGAAGAAGCGGCGGCGAATCATGTAGCGGTAGAAAGCATCGCGTCATCCGACTACTTTACATTTAACAAATCTGCCATCGACCCCCTTAAGACAGAGCTAAGCGCTGTAAAAAAAGAGCCTTTGGCTGAGAAAGAAAAAGAGGAGGTGTCCAGATACGACGATGATTCCCTTCCTTACAGTTTCTTATGGTGGTTACATAAAACCCGTAAGGAGTTTGAGGAGACCTATCAGCCTTATGCGCCAAAAGCACCTGGCAGAAGAACTAGCACAGCGGTAGCTTCGCCCCTGCTGAACCAGCAAATCATCGAGAATATTTTCCATATTCAGCCGGAGTTGAACACGATTGCCGCGAACGCAACGGTTGAGTTTGAGTTAAAGCGAAAGGAAGATATTATTATTGAGAAATTCATTAAGGAAGAACCACAGATCAAGCCTCCAAGCACCGCAAAGGTCGATACGGAGAACAAGGCCAGGAAAAGTTCGGAAGACAATCTGGAGCTGGTTTCGGAAACCTTAGCTAAAATATATACGGATCAGATGCTCTTCGACAAAGCAATTGAGACGTACAGGAAATTAAGTTTGAAATATCCGGATAAAAGTAGTTACTTTGCAAGCCAAATTCAGAATTTAGAAAAGAGAATCAGCTAATTATAAGATATGTTTTACGTTATCATCATTGTTGCCATTATCATCTGTATCCTTTTGGGATTGATCATTTTAATTCAGGAGCCAAAAGGCGGAGGATTGACTTCCGGGTTTGCTGGATCTAACAATATTATGGGTGTGCAAAGAACCGGAGACTTCCTGGAAAAGGGAACCTGGATCTTGACAATCAGCCTGATGGTACTTGTATTATTTGCTAACGTAGTTGTTCCTCAGGGGGCGTCTCAGAGCAGAGAAGCTCAGGAGATTCAAAATCAGATTAACAAAGGATCGAACGCTCCGGCTCCTGTTGCCCCGGCAGCAACTCCACTTCCAGGCTTGCCTGACACTTCAAAAAGATAACAAGCATTATTCCCATAGAGAAAGGCTGCACCGCAAGGATGCAGTCTTTTTTCGTTTCAGAACATTTTTTCAGGGCTTAGCTGACAACACTGACAGCATGACACCGTTTGAGCCTTTGGCATAGAATCTGACTGCTTAAGGGCAAAACTAATATTCATTAAAAATGGCATTAAATATTAAACCAATCGCAGATAGAGTAGTAGTTGAAGCTGCTCCTGCTGAAGAGAAAACAGCATCTGGTATCTACATTCCGGATACCGCAAAGGAAAAACCTCAAAGAGGTACTGTCGTTGCAGTTGGTGGTGGTAAAGTAGACGAGCCTTTAACTGTCAAAGTTGGAGACGAGGTTTTATATGGCAAATATGCCGGTACTGAGATTACCTATGAAGGTAAGGAATATTTGATTATGCGTGAATCTGATATCTACGCGATTTTATAATCCCTAAATTATTTATTAAAATAATTCAATAGAAATGGCAAAACAAGTTAAATACAATGTTGAAGCGCGCGACGCCCTGAAAAAAGGTGTTGACACATTAGCTAACGCAGTAAAGGTTACGTTAGGACCAAAAGGTCGTAACGTTATTATTGATAAAAAATTCGGTTCACCTGCGATCACAAAAGACGGTGTAACTGTTGCAAAAGAAATTGACCTGAAAGATCCCCTTGAGAACATGGGTGCTCAGATGGTGAAGGAAGTAGCTTCTAAAACTGCTGATATTGCAGGTGACGGAACTACAACTGCTACTGTACTGGCTCAGGCTATCGTTACTGCAGGTGTTAAAAACGTTGCCGCGGGCGCAAATCCGATGGATTTAAAACGTGGTATTGACAAGGCTGTTACTGCTGTTGTTGCTAATCTGAAAGAGCAGTCGCAAACTGTTGGAGAAGACAATAATAAGATCAAACAGGTTGCTTCTATCTCTGCAAACAACGACGAGATTATCGGTTCTTTGATCGCTGAAGCAATGGCTAAAGTTGGCAAAGACGGTGTGATCACTGTTGAAGAAGCTAAGGGTACTGAAACTGAAGTAAAGACTGTAGAAGGAATGCAGTTTGACCGTGGTTACCTGTCTCCATACTTCGTTACCAACTCTGATAAAATGGAAGTTGAACTAGAGAACCCTTACATCCTGATCTACGACAAGAAGATCAGCAGCATGAAAGAGTTACTTCCTGTATTGGAAAAACAAGTTCAGACTGGTAAGCCTCTATTGATCATTGCTGAAGATTTAGATGGTGAAGCTCTTGCTACACTTGTAGTGAATAAGATCCGTGGATCTCTGAAAGTTGCTGCTGTGAAGGCTCCAGGATTTGGTGACCGTCGTAAAGCTATGCTGGAAGACATCGCTATCTTAACTGGTGGTACTGTTATTTCTGAAGAAAGAGGTTACAAGCTGGAAAATGCTGATCTCACTTACTTAGGACAGGCTGAGAAAGTAGTTATTGACAAAGACAATACTACTGTGATCAATGGCGCTGGTAGCTCTGATGATATCAAAGCTCGTGTTGCACAGATCAAATCTCAGATTGACGCAACTACTTCTGACTACGACCGCGAGAAATTGCAGGAGCGTCTGGCTAAATTAGCTGGTGGTGTTGCCGTTCTTTACGTAGGTGCTGCTACTGAAGTAGAGATGAAAGAGAAGAAAGACCGCGTTGATGATGCTTTACATGCAACCCGTGCTGCGGTTGAAGAAGGTATCGTTGCTGGTGGTGGTGTTGCGTTTATCCGTGCGGTTGCTGCTTTAGCTGACCTTAAGGGTGCTAACGAGGACGAAAACACCGGTATTCAGATCATTCGTCGCGCTATCGAAGAGCCTCTTCGCCAGATCTGCGAGAACGCTGGAATCGAAGGTTCTATCGTTGTTCAAAAAGTAAAAGAAGGAACTGCTGACTTCGGTTACAATGCTCGTACTGATGTTTACGAAAACTTAATCGGTGCTGGTGTTATCGATCCTACAAAGGTTGGTCGTGTAGCATTAGAGAACGCTGCTTCTATCGCTGCTATGCTGTTAACTACAGAGGTTGTACTTGCTGATGATCCTGAAGAGGAAAAAGGCGGTGCTGGTATGCCTCCGATGGGTGGCGGTATGGGCGGCATGATGTAATCAACATCATTAGTCTGTATCTTTCGATACACTATAAATATAAAGCCCTGATGCGATACGCGTCAGGGCTTTCTTTTTGTAATTGCAGCCGATTTGATTATTTGGCGGTAAACTTATAAACCGTTGTAGTTTTGTATGTATCTCCAGGATTCAGAAGAGTTGATGGAAAGTTAGGCTGGTTCGGCGAATCAGGGAAGTGCTGAGTTTCAAGACAGAACGATGTTCTAAACTCATCTTTGATACCTTGTTTTAAGGTGTTGCCGCCTTCAAGAAAGTTCCCTCCGTAGAATTGTACTCCGGGCTCATTGCTAAGTACCTCCATTACGATGCCCGACTTGTCACCCGTAGCGATAGCCAGAGTTTCCAGGTTAGCCGATTTCTTGTTTGCATGTACGAAGTTATGATCATAGCCGTTTCCGTATTTCAACTGAATATGGTCAGCATCAATCCGGGATCCGATAGTTACAGGTTTTCTGAAGTCGAACGGGGTTCCCTCCACTTTCTCATTCTTTCCTGTAGGAATCAGGGTAGAGTCTACTGGCGTAAATTCCTCGGCATTGATTTGAAGCAGGTGCTCGTTGATTGATCCACTGGCTATTCCGTTCAGGTTGAAGAATGAGTGGTTTGTCAGGTTCACAACAGTTTTCTTGTCTGTAGTTGCCAGGTAATCAATCTTTACTTCGTTATCGTCAGTTAATGTATAAGTCACCTTTACAGTGAGGTTGCCTGGATAGCCTTCTTCGCCGTCTTTTGACAGGTAGCTTAACTCAAGCTGGTTTTCGGCCGTCTGCTTAGCATCCCATATCACCCTTGAGAACCCTTTAGGACCTCCGTGAAGATGGTTTGCTCCGTTGTTGGTGGCCAGAGTGTATTCAGTTCCATCAATACTAAACTTCCCTTTAGCGATACGGTTACCGAAACGGCCGATGGTTGCACCGAAGTAGGTGTCAGGACCTTTGGTATAATCGTCCACATTGTCAAAGCCGGCAATAACATCCAGAAACTTACCGCTCTTGTCGGGTACCAGCAGGCTGACCAGGCGGCCGCCGTAGTTTGTTATCGCCGCTTGCACATTGTTTTTATTCTTTAGAATGTAGAGATCAGTTTTCTTTCCATCTATGGTCGATTGGAAAGACTCTTTGGCAGGGATAACCGCCTGTGTACTATCAGTCATATCAGTGGTTTGGTTTTGATTTGTGGAATTCGCGCATGCGCCCATCGCAAGAAGGCACGCCGCATAAAGCCAGGGTGTTTTTAGTTGGATTTTCATTTCGTATAAAGTGATTTAAATTTGTAGTTCAGCATCAAATTTAACTTTTTTAATATATTAACCCGCAGGTTTGATCATTTAATAGAGGCTGAAATTGTGCATAATTTCAGCTGCATATGTGATGATATTTCTTGAAGAAAAGGCCATTTCCTGCTATTTTAGCCCTGATGATACATCTTACCTCTAAGCTACCTTCTTCGGGCACTACCATATTTACCGTAATGTCGAAGCTTGCGCATGAAAGCGGCGCTATTAATCTTTCTCAGGGATATCCTGATTTCGACTGCAATCCGGAGCTCATCAACCTGGTAAACAAGCACATGAGAGCAGGACATAACCAGTATGCACCGATGGCAGGTGTAGATATGCTGCGGGAGCGCATTTCAGAGAAGGTAAACAGGTTGTATGGAGCCAGCTATGATCCGGAAACTGAAGTAACGGTTACTGCGGGAGGGACACAGGCGATATTTACCGCTATTGCCGCGCTGGTTCATCCAAACGATGAAGTTATCGTTTTTGACCCCGCGTATGATTCATATGCACCGGCGGTTAAATTAGTCGGAGGCTTTGTAAAGTCTTACGAATTGAGTCCGCCCATCTATAAGATCGACTGGAAGGCAGTACGGAAGCTGATCTCCGCCCACACGCGCATGATCATACTGAATACGCCTCAGAATCCGACGGGAACTACTTTAAAAGAAGAAGATATTCAGGAGCTTATCGCCATTACCCGCAATACCGACATACTAATACTGAGCGACGAGGTATATGAGCATATGATTTACGACGGGCGGCAACATTTGAGTATGGCCAGGTATCCTGAATTGCAGGAGAGAAGTTTAATATGCGCCTCCTTCGGCAAGTTATTTCATAACACGGGATGGAAGACCGGATATTGCATGGCACCTGCAACGCTCACGGATGAATTTAGAAAAGTTCATCAGTATCAGGTTTTTAGTGTAAACACTCCCGTGCAACATGCGATTGCGAACTATCTAGCAGACGAATCGCATTATGAGGGACTGAGTGCATTTTATCAGGCCAAGCGGGACTTCTTTGCTGAATTAATGCAGGGAAGCCGGTTTAAGTTGCTTGAATGCGAAGGATCATATTTCCAGACTGCGCGGTTTGATCGTATTTCAGGTGAAAGAGATACTGAGTTTGCAAGACGTCTGACGACTGAGTTTGGTGTCGCTGCTATTCCTGTTTCCGCTTTCTACGCGAAGGGCAGTGATTTTGGAATCGTTCGCTTTTGTTTTGCAAAGAAAGATGAGACCTTGGAGAGAGCAGCGGAGAAGCTACAAAAGGTCTAGATAGACTGCTCCTACTGGTTAATGATTTCCATGCTAAACAACTTGGCGATCTCTCCCTTCAAAACTGCTTTAACCTCTTCAATATCCAGAGAATGCCCCAGCTCGCGAGCCATGGAGGTTACGTCTTTGTCATCAATTCCGCAAGGCACGATATTTTTGAAATATCCGAGATCTGTATTTACATTGAAAGCAAACCCGTGCATGGTAACCCACCTGCTACATCTGACACCCATTGCGCAGATCTTTCTTGCATTTTCGTTATCGGCATCGAGCCATACTCCGGTGTAGCCTGGGAAACGGCCCGCCGGGATTCCGTAAGAGGCAAGAGTCTGAATGACCGCTTCTTCCAGAGTGCGCAGGTAAAGATGGATGTCTGTGAAGAAATTATCCAGATCGATAATAG
Organism: Arcticibacter pallidicorallinus; assembly: GCF_003002875.1. Taxonomy (GTDB): domain Bacteria; phylum Bacteroidota; class Bacteroidia; order Sphingobacteriales; family Sphingobacteriaceae; genus Arcticibacter; species Arcticibacter pallidicorallinus. The sequence continues at coordinate 56,627 of NZ_PVTH01000002.1, read as the reverse complement.
GGTAGCCAACTATCTGCCCGGGGCCATGATAGGTGATATCTCCTCCCCTGTTGATCTTGTAGTATGAGGCCGCCTTTTCTTCTAGCCCTTTCCCATCAAGTAGCAGGTTTTCGGGCTTTCCACTCTTGCCCAGGGTGTAAACATGTGGATGCTCCACGAAAACGAGGTGGTTATGTGTGGGAGTAGTTGTTTGATTATCCCTGTTGGCGGTTTTCAAAGCAACAATTTCTGAAAAGAGACTCTCCTGCCTGTCCCAGGCCTCCTGATAATCTACGAGTCCCCAATCATGGAAGTTTACTCTATTATTTTTCATCAAACAGTTTATTTGCTTTTAATGGTAATGAGGCTACCCCAGTGTTGTTGACAGGCGTAAAGCCAGCTACATAACCGATCATGTAATCGGCAAAACATTCATAGTGTACATCAAAGCTCATTTCGTCGTCTGTCTTCAAGGTGGCTTGGAAACATCCCTCCCCTTTGTAATCGAAAGGACGCAAACGAATATGATCCTTGAACGACACGTTTGGCTTGCCATGAAGCTTATAGATCGCTTCCTTAGCGCACCAACAGGTGTAGAGATGCGGAATCTGATTTTCAGAATTGATAAAAGCAAGCTCTTCCGGCGACATGAACTTTTTCGCTACTCTTGTTATTTTACTCTTTACCAGCTCGATATCGATACCCACCGGTTTATCTTCGCTGATCATAACGGCAGCGTAGTCAAAAGAATGGCTGAATGATATATGGTGCGGAAAATTAATCAGATAAGGTTTCCCGTGATCGTCCACCTGGCAGTCGATATACAGACTGGTGTTTAACATCTTACGAAGGAGGTTGCGTGTACTTAGCCAGTGCAGATTCCGTTTTCCGCTATTTAAACGGTCGAGGTAAGCGTTCTCCCTGTCATTTAATTGCAGGCGGGAATATAGATCTTCGGCTGACTCCTCGATCTTCCAAACTGCGAAGCTGGTCTTAGAATCAATTTGCTTGTGATAAGCTAGTCCCATTCTATGATTTTATTTTTATTTGATGCACCTGATGTTGCAGCACACGTTATTTAAGCGCAAAATGCCACTGGCATACAGACCGCCCTTGAGAGCCTGTATGGAGGATATACAATATTAAGACAAAAGGGTTTCAATATTGAGTACAAGCCATAATATTTAGGTAAAAAATCTAAATAATGGCTAATTTCGGCGAAAGTTTCAAAATATGATCCTGTCGGACAAACGCATTTTAGAAGAGATAGAAAAGGGAAGCATTATTATCGAGCCATTCAAAAGGGAGTGCCTGGGAACCAATTCCTACGACGTACACCTTGGAAAATATCTGGCAACGTATAACAGAAGGGTTCTGGATGCAAGGGAACATAACGAAATCTTTCATTTTGAGATACCGAAAGACGGCTATGTCCTTCAACCGAACACACTTTATCTGGGGGTAACCGTGGAGTACACCGAGACGCATAGTCATGTTCCTTTTCTGGAAGGAAAGTCGAGTACAGGCAGATTGGGAATCGATATTCATGCTACGGCAGGTAAGGGTGACGTTGGATTTTGTAACACCTGGACTTTGGAAATTTCGGTAACGCAGCCGGTGAAGATCTATCCGGGAATGCCGATCGGCCAGCTGATCTACTTTGTGGTAGAGGGTGAAATTGAGACCTTATACAACACCAAAGACAATGCTAAATACAGTAGAAAAACGACCAGGCCTGTTGAAAGCATGATGTGGAAAAATACGTTCTAAGTATCTCTTTTATTGCGTGAAAGGGCGTATTAATTACTAAATTGGGGTCAGAATTAAACCCAGTTATGAAGCGCTCCACCATCCTCTTTTGTGCTCTTATATTATTTTCTGCTACAGGTTTTAAGTTGGCGGCACAGGAGGATCCCTTGAATGGCCTGGTCAGCAAACTTCAGAAAATTTCAAGCGATTATCCTCAGGAAAAAGTCCATATCCATACCGACAAGCCGTATTATGTGGTTGGTGACAGCCTCTGGTTGAAAGGGTACATTGTAAATTCGGAAAAAAATGAACTCTCAAACCTGAGCAAGATCTTGTATGTAGATCTTATCAATGATCGCGATTCTGTAAAGAAGTCGCTCCGCATTCCTGCTGTTTTGGGTTTAGCCTGGGGAGATATGGTTTTGACAGACTCACTAACTGAAGGCAATTACCGGCTGAGGGCTTACACCAACTGGATGCGCAACTTTGGCGAAGAATATTACTTCGACAAGGTGATCAAAATCGGCAGATCCATGCCCAATCAGATTAATGCCGCTGTGAGTTATACCTTCAGCAAATCCGGCACAGATGAACATGTCAAGGCCGACATTCTGTATAAAGACCACGAAGGCAATGCAGTTTCCTCGCGTGAGGTGAGCTATAGTATCGAACTAAATAGCCGGGTAATATCAAAGGGGAAAGGCGTAACAGACCAGAGCGGCAGGCTGACCATCGAGTTTACGAACAAACAATCGTTTTTGCTGAAGTCTGGCAGAATCTCCACCCAGATTGCCACGGGAGACAAGGCATTCCAGAATAAATCTTTCATCATTAAATCGACTAATGCAGAAGTTGACGTGCAGTTCTTTCCTGAGAGCGGACAACTTATTGAAGGTCTTCGTGGAAGGGTTGCTTTCAAAGCTGTGGCTCCTGATGGATTAAGCCGGTCTATTTCGGGCGTATTGAGAGATGACAGTGGTGTTGTAATCAAGGAATTTAAAACCGAGCACGCGGGAATGGGTACTTTCATTTTCAAACCCTCTCCAGGCAGAACTTACACAGCCTTTGTCACTCTTGAAGATGGATCTGAAAAAAGCTTTAAACTGCCAGCCGCACAGACATCCGGATATAATTTGTTTGTGAACAACGAAGATGATGCTAATTTGAACGTCAGCATCTCTGTGAATACCGGCCTGACAGCTGCCTCTCGGGTGACTTTAATTGCCGAGTCAAACGGAGTGATAAAGTTTGTTGGGCGAAACACGTTGAGCCAGGGAAATATGGCTGCCTCGATACCCAAGAGCAGATTCCCAACAGGGATAGTGCGTCTGACCCTATTTTCAGAAGACTTTCAACCAGTGGCAGAGAGACTGGTCTTTATTCGTCACGCGCCGTCTCTTGAAATGAGCATAACGAATAATAAACCCACATATGGACTTAGAGAAAAAGTGGACATGTCTATTATGGTTCAGGATAGCGCGAAAGCACCTGTGGCCAGCGCCTTTTCGCTGGCTGTGATAAACGAAAGCAAGATCCCCTGTGATGAGGATGATGAGACCACTATCCTGTCCAACCTTCTTTTGAGTTCAGATTTGAAAGGCTACATTGAGAAGCCGAACTATTACTTTTCTTCTGTAAGCGAGGCAAAAGACCGTCATCTGGATCTTCTAATGATGACGCAGGGATGGAGCAGGTTCACATGGAAAAACACTTTGGCCGGCACCTTACCCGGCGTCGTCTTCCAGCCTGAGACGGGGATATCCATCAGCGGAACTGTTAAGACGCCCGGTGGTAAGCCGGTAGCAAATGGCAAGGTAATGATGCTGGCATCTAAAGGCAGCGGAATTCTCCTCGACACGCTTACAGGGCCGGATGGGCGGTTCAGCTTCGACAATTTAAATTTTACGGACAGCACCCGCTTTGTTATTCAGGCACGAAATGCGAAAGACAAAAAGCATGTGGAGATTGAACTGGATCGTGTGCCTCCCCAACTCGTCACCAAAAGTAAAAATAGTCCTGAGATCATCTTAAATGTTAATGAATCGATACTGCCATATCTACGGGTGAGAGGAGATGAATATACTGAACTGAGGAAACTGGGGCTGGTAAGGCGGAATATCGTGCTCGACGAAGTGCGGGTATCGGAAAAGAAGCCCCCGGTCAAGAACTCGAGTAATCTGAACGGCGCAGGGCGAGCAGACGCAGTTATTACGGCGGACAAATTGCAGAACTGCGTGACTCTTGAGCAGTGTCTTCAGGGCCTTGTCGCAGGGGTTATATTTCAGAACGGCATCGCATATTCTACCAGAAGCATGAATACCCCTATGCAGATCATTATTGACGGGATGTATGTTGAGCCTGAATACTTATCTATGCTTCAACCCTTTGACGTGGAGTCGGTAGAAGTGCTAAGAACGATTGGAAATACCGCTATCTATGGGATGCGAGGTGGCGGTGGCGTACTCGTTATCAACACCAGACGCGGCGAGCCTAATTACTCTTACAATAATTATACGCCAGGAATCATTACTTATAATCCCCGAGGCTACCATATAGCGCGGCAATTTTACTCTCCAAAATATGATAGTCCTGACACCAATAAATCCCTGCCTGATCTTCGGACCACGATATTATGGGTACCGAATAGTCTCAGCAATGCATCGGGAGAGGCACAGATGAGCTATTTTACGTCTGACAACCCTGGAGTATACAAGGTCGTTGCGGAAGGGCTCGACGGCAAAGGAGGCTTATTTAGAAAAATTTTCAAGTACACGGTCAAATAGAGCAATTCAGCAGTTAACCTTTTGGGTCTATTCAACTTTCAAAAACAGCCATATTTCACTAAATTTGGCTATTATGAAGATTCGTTTTGCCGAAACAGAGACTGAAGTGGAGAGTTTTACTCTGAAAGAAGTATTAGCCGGGCTAAGGCCCAGCCGTAAGTTAATACTCTGGAATGACGAAGTTAACACTTTTGAGCACGTGATATCGTGCCTGATCAAGTATCTGGATTACTCTGAAAAACAGGCTGAAAAAATAGCCTGGACTGTACACACTGATGGGAAATGCGCTATTCTGGAAGGTTCCTTTACGGAAGTAGAGGTTTATAGAAAAATCCTTAAGCAAGAAGGCCTCACCGTAAGCGTCGAGTAATAAAATAGTTACCAGGATCTATTCATTTTCAAATCACCTTTCTTTGCATCCTGCGTTTTGATATGAATAGGCTATTTATGAGATCATTAGGAATTATTTTTTTTTTACTCTCCGTCGCGAATGTTCTTTTTGCACAAACTGGGGCAAATGGAGTCATTAGCGGGAAAGTGGCCGACGCTGTGAGCGGCAAACCGGTTGATTTCGCGTCGCTGGCTCTTGTTGATGCAGTAAGCGGAAAGACAGTAAAGGGGGGGCAGTCTGCTGCCGACGGAAGCTTTGCTTTTAGAGCTCTTCCTTTGGGGACTTACACCCTTAAGGTTTCCTTCCTCGGGTATCAACCCCTGGACAGAGAAGGTATCTCCCTGACTCAACCAAAGCCGGACGTTAATCTGGGAATCCTAAAACTAGCTATGGGAAAGGCTAGCGTGCTGAAAGAAGTGGTGGTTGAGGCGAAAAAAAGCACAATACAGTTGGGCGTGGATCGCAAGGTGTTTAGCGTCGAGCAGAACCTGGTCAGTGCCGGAGGATCAGCCACTGACATTCTGGAGAACGTTCCGACCCTATCTGTAGACATTGATGGCAATGTTAGTCTTCGCGGAACAAGCAATGTGCGCATTCTTATTGACGGCCGTCCCTCCGCTATAGGAGGTGGAGATATCGCCAGTCTGCTGCAATCCCTCCCGGCGAGTTCAATAGAGACGGTTGAGCTTATCACCAATCCGTCTTCAAAATATGATGCTGAGGGACAAACGGGAATTATCAACATCATTCTGAAGAAAAATCAACGGGTAGGTTTCAATGGTGGATTTTCTGTTTCTGCCGGAACGCTGGATAATTATAACGTAAATACGAATTTAAGCTATCGCGATGGCAAGATAAATCTATATGGGAACCATAGCTATCGCTATTCAAACCGGGAGGGTTCAGGCTTTAACAACACTTATTTTCTAGACAACAACAGTGTTCTAAACAATACAACTTCATCGAACCGTCACAATGCGGGGAATACTGCAAAACTTGGTCTGGATTACTATATAAATGACAAAACTACTCTTGGAGTTTCAGGAAACGTAAATTACCGGTCGGGAGACGACACCGAAAATATCAATTACCTTTATCAGAATTATTCAAGTGTCCTTGATGGCACAAGCTTTAGAAGTGCAGATGAAACGGAGAAAGACAAGGGTTACGATCTGAGCCTGGACTTTATCAGAAAATTCGCCCGCCAAGGGGAAGAACTCTCCGCCAACCTTTCCTACGGAAGAAGCACCGAGGATGAAAACCAGTTTTTCAATCAGGACTTTTACACTTTCGGAGGAATGCTAAAGGATACGCTGGATCGCAGAACCACTGCAAACGGGCAAAGCCGGGATAACTACAACTTTCAGATTGATTATATTTTACCTTTCAATAGTAATCAAAAGCTGGAAGCAGGGTACCGGGGAAGCTTGCGGAAAAATACAGAGTCGCAGGTTTCTGACAGGTTTAACCGCCTAACACAGGGTTTTGAGCGAGACTACTTTCTTACCAACGACTTCGACATGGACGATCAGGTGCATGCCTTATACGGAAACTACCAGAATCAGATCACGGAAAAATTTGGCTTCCAGTTTGGGCTAAGGGCCGAGCAGGCTAACCTGAACACTGTTTATAAAAGCCTGGATCCGGCATCTCTGGAGCCAGCTATGGCTGAAGGGAAACTGGACTATTTCCGCATCTATCCCAGCCTCTTCTTAACACAAAAATTAAAGAATGACAACCAGTTGCAGTTAAGCTATACACGCCGGGTTAATCGCCCGAGGGGATGGCAGATCAACCCGTTCAGAGACATCGCCGATCCCAACAATATTCGTGTAGGTAATCCCAATCTAAGACCTGAGGATATCCATTCCTTTGAATTTAGTCATATGAAATACTGGAAAGCTGTAACCTTTACCTCATCTCTCTACTTCAGACAGGTGAATGATGTCGTTCAGGGTATTCAGCAGCGCGTAGACAGTACCACTACCCTCACCCAATTTGCCAATCTTGCAAGAAACCGAGCTACAGGACTGGAGCTGATATCTAAAGCTGATCTTTTTAAGGGTTTCAACGTCACCGGAAATTTAAACTTTTTTTATAATAATTTTTCCGGCAGTGAAGAGCTTAATATAGCCAGCAATGATGGTATCAATTGGAATGCAAAACTGATGGCAAATGCGCAGATACTACCAAGCCTGTCGGCTCAAATCAACATGGAATATATGGCCAGACGAGTAACGGCTCAGGGCCGCGGAAGGGAAGTATTCGGTACGGACGCAGCACTGAAGCTGGATGTGCTGAGGAAAAAGGGTAGTGTGTCATTTAACATGCGAGACATCTTCAACAGCCGAAGATGGGGAGGAATCACTGAGACTGCAGACTTCAACAGGGAATTCAGAAGACGGATGATGGGCAGAATGAGTACACTGACGTTTAGCTATCGGTTTGGTAATTCAGACAATCAACAAAGGAAGAGGAAACAGGAAGAACAGCAAATTGATACATCAGGTGAAGAATTTTAGTCAGTTTATTGTATACATTTGGGCCCATAAACTTTCTTATAAATTCAATTATTGTTAAATGGCTAAGAGAAATCAATACCTCATTCCAATTATCCTTGTTACTTCTTTATTCTTTTTATGGGCTCTGTTACACAACATAAATCCCATACTCATTCCTCATTTGCGGAAGGCACTACAATTAAATGACACCCAGTCATCCTATATTGACGTTGCTGTAGCCGTGGCATATTTTGTCATTGCTATACCAGCAGGTTTGTTCATGCATAAGTTTGGCTATAAAAAAGGTATTATCACCGGATTAGTGTTATATGTGATTGGCGCCTTATTGGTTATTCCAGCCGCTTCTTCCAGAGATTACATCTTCTTTCTCACTGCATTCTTCATCATTGCAAGCGGTGCGACGTTTTTGGAAACTGTGGCAAACCCCTACATTTCCGTTCTTGGAGATAAGGACACCTCTGAACAACGACTAAACTTTGCACAGTCTTTTAATGGTGTAGGGGCATTTTTGGCACCTATTGTGGGTGGGCAGGTGATCCTATCCGGCATTGAACATACACCGGAAGAGTTAAGTGCAATGACGGCAACTCAGCTAAACCAGTATCTTCAATATGAGGCAGATAGTGTTAAGATACCCTATCTCATCATAGCTGGAATTGTGGCCTTGTTGATTATCCTGTTTCTCGCTGTTAAACTGCCGGAAGTTAAAGCAGATGATAGCGAACTGCACGGAGCTCCTTCAAGCTTTTCTGTGAAAGTATTGCGGCATAAACACCTTTCCTGGGCAGTATTTGCTGAGTTACTTTATGTAGGTGCACAGGTTGGAATCGGTAGCTTTTTCATAAGATATGCCAAATTCGTAGCCGATGTCAACGAAAGGGACGCGGCGTTTATATGGGGCTCGTTGGCAATGGTAGGTTTTATGGTCGGCCGTTTCGTCGGGACTTTCCTGATGCGGTACGTCAAAGCAGCCAAGTTATTGAGCCTTTATTCGGTCATCAGCATTTTGCTTCTGATAGTTTCCGTCGCCTTTGAGGGTAGCGTAGCTCTTTACGCGCTGTCGGTAGTTCCTTTCTTCATGTCTATTATGTTCCCTACGATATTTGCCTTAGGCATTAAAGGGCTCGGTGAAGAAACTAAAATTGCATCCTCGTTCCTGGTAATGGCCATTATAGGCGGTGCTATTATCCCAACAATTATGGGATACATATCTGACCAGACAGGAAGTATTCAAGTTGCTTATATCGTACCTATTTTATGCTTTCTGTTCATTTTGTATTTTGGTATTAAAGGACATAAAATATCAACTGAAAATAAATAGATATGTTAAAAATAGATTCTCATCAGCATTTCTGGCGTTTTGATCCAGTGCGAGATGCATGGATTGACGATAACATGCGTGCAATTCAGCGTGATTTTCTTCCAGAAGACCTGAAGACTGAGCTTGATAAGCAATCCATAGATGGCTGTATTGCAGTGCAATCAGACCAATCTGAAGCGGATAACGCTTTCCTGATAGAACTTGCGTCTATGCATCCTTTCATCAAAGGAATCGTGGGGTGGGTTGACCTCCAGGCGGAAAACATCGATGAAACCCTGCAATTCTATAGCCAATACAAAGTCATGCGAGGATTTCGGCATGTTTTACAAGGCGAATCGAATCGGGCTTTGATGCTGGAACCCGCATTTAAGCGGGGAATTGGGCTTTTAAAGAAGTTCGGATTTACTTACGATCTTTTAATTTTCAGAGACCAATTATTCTATTCTTCAGAGTTATGCGCTTCGTTTCCGGAGCAAAGTTTTGTGTTGGATCACATAGCGAAGCCGGAAATCCAGAACGGAGCTAAAGATGACTGGGTTCCGGGCATAAAAGAGTTGGCAAAAAACCAAAATGTTTATTGCAAAGTGTCGGGAATGGTCACTGAGGCAGATTGGCAGAACTGGAAGAATGAAGACTTCTATCCGTACCTCGATGTTATATTTGATTCTTTTGGCATTGAGCGACTCATGTTTGGCTCCGATTGGCCGGTATGTAATGTAGCCGGTGGTTATTCTGCTGCTACTGACATGGTAAAAAGCTATGTGTCTCAGTTTTCGGCAGACCAGCAAGCATTATTTTGGGGTGGCAACGCTGCTCGTTTTTACGCTATAGATTAATTTGTTTTAGATTTGCTGTTCAATTATTATTAATGAGAAAATTAGTTTGTACGACTCCTGGCAGTTTCAGCTATCAGGATGGCGAATATCCTGCACAACGGAAGAATTATTCCATTCTTAAAATCACGCGTATTGGAATTTGCGGCACGGATCTGCATGCATTTGAAGGTTCACAGCCATTTTTTGAATATCCAAGAGTTCTAGGCCATGAGCTTGCTGCAGAGTTTATTGAAGGTGACAATGCTGAGGGATTCACTCCTGGGGAAAGAGTTACTTTTATACCTTACTTCAATTGCGGCGAATGCATTGCATGTCGTTCAGGTAAAGGCAACTGCTGTACCAGCATTAAAGTTTGCGGCGTGCATATCGATGGTGGAATGGCTGAATATTTGTCGGTTCCCTCCTACTCACTTATACACGGCGAGGGGCTTAGCGAAGATGAGCTTGCTCTTGTAGAGCCTTTGGCAATTGGCGCTCACGGTGTTAGCAGAGCGGATGTAAAACCAGGAGAATTTGTGCTGGTAATCGGCGCTGGACCGATTGGTCTGGGCATCATGGAATTTGCACGTATTGCAGGCGGCAAAGTGATTTCAATGGACATCAACGATAACAGACTCACCTTCTGCAAAGATAAACTAAAGGTTGACTATACAATCAATCCTTTGAGTGATGATGTTGACGCTAAGCTTAAGGAGATAACAAACGGAGACTACCCTACTGTAGTTATTGATGCTACAGGAAGTCAGCGAGCCATAAATAACGGATTTATGTATATGGCTCATGGGGCACGCTACGTATTGGTGGGGCTTCAGAAGGGCGAACTTATTGTTAGTCATCCTGAGTTCCATAAGCGGGAAGGAACGCTAATGAGCAGCAGAAATGCTCATCGGGAAGACTTCGAACATGTTATCAAGTCTATGAAAGACGGATTGGTTAATCCTGCTACTTACATCACTCACCGGGTTAAGTTCGATGAAGTTAAAGATCAGTTTGAGTCATGGCTGGACCCGAAAAACGGTGTTATAAAAGCTATGATTGAAATGTAATCTTCAATATGATAAGTAAGAGCCGGGCCTTTTTGAAGGTTCGGCTTTTTTATTGACGCTTGGTCCTCAAATCAGGCACCCCGATTTCTGCTCTATCCATTTACAACGAGTGCTTTTAGGCAATAAAGAAGTAATCTTCGTAGGCAATCTCACGTCTTGCTGGCCAGGATCAAATAAAAAGGGCTTCCCCGCTAAAGCGAGGAAGCCCTTCTCTTACAATTTATCGTTGTCCTTATTAATATTACCAGAATATCGTATACAGTGCAGTAAGGATACCGATAACCAGGATTGAGCCTGCAATAAATGCAGGATGTGCTTTGAACATCTTGGTATCTACTTCCAGAGAAACAGGTTTAACACCATTTCTGCTTTCGTACATACTGATCAGGTACATACCCACCATACAAATTACAAATACAAATCCCATCCTGTCTAAGAAAGGAATTTCAACCAGACCTGAAGCAGCACTCTTAACTGCAAATCCGTAAGGAATCAGGAAGCTTAAGTCAACCCATTCAGGCATGAATTTGAACACCAATGAGAACAAGAAACCACCAACCGTTGCAAACAAAGCAGCACTTGAAGTTGCTTTTTTCCAGAAGAAGCCAAGAATAAACATGGCAAAGATACCTGGAGACACAAAGCCTGTATATTCCTGAATGTATTGGAATCCACCTTTTTTATCGATTCCCAAATGTGGGGCAATAATAACACCCAGAATCATAGAAATAACAACACTTAACTTACCAACGTTCACCAATCTTTTTTCACTAGCCTGGGTATTAAATACTTTTTGGTAAATATCCAGCGTGAAGATCGTAGCAATACTATTTGCCTTACCCGCAAGCGACGCCACAACCGCAGCTGTTAAGGCCGCAAAAGATAAACCTTTAAGCCCTGGAGGAAGTAAATTCAACAACACAGGATAAGCTCTGTCCTGATTGACTTCACCATTCATAGTCATATCCGTAGGGAAGGTGCCTGATCCTTCTTTGAAAAGAATATATGCAGCGATACCAGGAAGAACCACGATAACCGGCATAAGTAATTTCAAGAATGCCGCAAATAGGATACCCTCGCGTGCAGTCTTAAGATCTGCACCTAAAGCACGTTGAACGATATACTGATTACATCCCCAATAGTTCAGATTCACAATCCATAGACCACCAAGTAATACAGTCAGACCCGGCAGATCGAGGAAGTTTTCATTATCCTGATGCAGAATCATTTCAAAATGTTCAGGAGCCTTGTCCATCATAAGGCTAAATCCGCTTAATACACCGGAACTACCATAATGCTCAGCAACCAGATTAAGTGCCAGATAAGTAGTGGCCAAACCACCCAGGATTAGGAAGAATACTTGAATAACATCTGTATACCCAATAACTTTCATACCCCCTAGTGTGATGATGATCGCAAAAAAGGCCAGGAAATACATACAGACCGTTAAGCTAATACCGGATATGGCACTAACAGCAATAGCTCCCAGGTACAAAATTGAAGTTAAGTTTACCACCACATACAGCAGTAGCCAGAAAATGGCCATAACCATCGCCACTGTTCCATTGTACCGCTGATGGAGGAACTGGGGCATAGTAAAAATCTTATTCTTCAAGTAAACCGGAATGAAGAAGACCGCGACGATAATGAGCGTCAGTGCAGCCATCCACTCGTATGCAGAAATAGCTAATCCGATTTGGAAACCAGAGCCACTCATCCCTACAAATTGCTCAGCAGAAATATTTGATGCGATAAGGGAGGCACCAATTGCCCACCAGGTTAAAGATCCTTCTGCGAGGAAGTAGTCCTTTGAGCCCATGCTCGCGGCTTTTTTACGGTTATAGATCCACAGTCCATAACCTGCTACTATCACAAAATAGATAAGAAAAACAATGTAATCCTTCGTGTCAAGCGTATTCATCTGGTTTATATATCTGTTTAATTATTTACAATATGCCTCATTGTGGCTCGTAAGGTCGTCATTCCTTTCAATAATGACCTCCAACAAATTCCAAAGTGTGTGTTAGTAAGTGTCCGATAAACACCATAAATTTCTGCGCCTCAAAGTAGGAATATTTCTCTAATTAATACATAATTATTTATTATTTGTGTCTGCACCCGATTATCAGTGATTTACTCGTTTCCTCCACCTAAAATTCGGCTTTAAGCTATGAACTAAAGTATAATATTCAGGGGCGAAAACTGGAGAATAACGGTCTTCGCACCTGGAGTGTGGTACATATATGTATCGGTGCATCAGACAGCGGAAGAAACAGATAGCTTATAGTCGGCCTACTTGATCTTCGCAAATTCTGCTTCTGTTATCGTGAAGATGGTGCCATGTCTGATTCCTTTAGGCATACTTATCTTCTCTGACACATCCTCCCAGCTATTTAAATCGGTTGAGGCAATAGCTCCATACCTATGATCTCTGTATTTATCAAAAAAAACAAGCCATCGCTTTCCCTGCCTGAGTACCGTAGGCCCTTCAGCCCAGTAATTGCCAGTGATCGGCTCACCCGCCTTTGTATATGGGCCGGTAAGATGTTTAGCAAAAGCTAATTTTAAATTTTTTTGTGCAGGCTCACGTGTTTCATCTTTAAGAAACATGACCCATCTCTTCCCATTCTTAACGATAGACGCATCTATAACATTAAAGCCGGGGTCGTATAACAACTTCGTGTCGCTGAAGGATTCAAAATCGCTGGTAGTAACGTAATACATGCGGTGATTATAACCATCATCTGCGGTCACCTGAGTCTCCGGAAAACGCCCACTTATCGTAGTTGCCCAGTAAATCATATACGTCTTCGACTTACTGTCGTAGGTAATCTCAGGTGCCCAGGTGTTTCTGGCACCTTCTTCATGTTGCATCACAGGAATAAACTTCTGATCGGACCAGTTAACCAGATCTACCGAGGTGGCGTAGCCAATACCCTTATCCGTCCAGCTAACAGTCCAAACCATGTGAAATTTCCCATCTCCTCCTCTTATTATACAAGGATCGCGCATAAGTTTATCTTTACCAACCTGAGGTGACAGGAAAGGCTGATCATCTTTCAAGGCCTCCCATTTGTAACCATCTCTAGAGTATGCAAGATGCAAACCGTCTTCCCCATTACCTTTGAAATAGGAAAACATATAAATTTTATCGTCTTGGGCAAGGGCAGAAAAAGTTAAAAACAATAGCAGGAGAGAACAGAATCCTTTCATAATAGCAGTTTTTCATTAGTCGTTGAAGAGGCAAGTTATCAGAAATTCGATAATAATCATACCGTTTTATTCATTAGCACTTGTTATAAACGCTACTGAGCCTTTATAACAAGTTTAGCCGACTGTAAATCTGCACACGTTGCCTCTACCTTAATATCGCCTATTGCTCCAGACGACTGAACAATTGCGAGAGCCAGCCCGTTAAAGACCTTTCGGCTGTCAGTCTTGAACCGCTCGTGGCTGGTTGGACTGCCATTATCCACGGCATTCAGAAATCCCTGTCCCGTCACCTTAAATTTGATCAGATTGTCCGCAGACGGTACGACAATTCCCTCATCGTCCAGAATCTTAACAGTGATAAAAGAAAGATCCTTTCCATCTGCCCCGATACTACTTCTGTCTGCAATCAGCTCAATTTTAGCAGGCTTACCGGCTGTGTGAAGCTCCTTTGTTAAAACCTCCGCCCCCTGCTTCCGTGAAACAGCATATAAATGCCCGTTTTCAAAGGGCACACGCCACTTTACATGCATGACACGACCAGTTTTGTTTTTAGAGCCAAGCGATTTTCCATTCAGAAAGAGTTCGACCTCATCGGCCTGACTATAGTAAGCCACAACATCCACAGTGTCGCCTGCCTTCCAGTTCCAGTGCGGATAAACATGAAGCACGGGCTTTTCCGTCCACACACTTTTATAAAGCCAATACACATCCTTTGGGAAACCTGCCAGATCCACAATACCAAAGTAAGAGCTTCTGGCCGGCCAGGTATATGGAGTCGGTTCGCCCAGATAATCAAAACCAGTCCATACATACATACCAGAAACATGGGGACTATAATGAAGCTCTTTTAAGCTTTCCTCATGCGTGGAACCCCAGGGCGCGCTTACATGATCGTATGCAGAAACCGTAAAGTCTGTATTCCCTCCCCCTTTGATAGGCTTATCCCAAGCCTCCGGCCACCGGCGAATAGTATCAAAAGGAATCAAATCATAATGCCCTCTCGTTTGTAAAGCTGATGTACTTTCCGTCACGACCAACTTCTTCCCTGGCCAGCGCTTATGAAAATCTTTCCAAAGCCGATGGTTGTAGTTATACCCGATCAAGTCGAAGGCACCGGATTTAAGCAGGTTGTTATATGTATTTATCTCGTTATTAGCCGTGGTAATCGCACGGGTAGTGTCCAGATCTCTGACAATTGCGATAAGTTCCCGTGCAATCACCCGCCCTACAGTATCACCTTTCGCCTCGTCTCCCCATTGCTCTTGAATCTCATTTCCGACACTCCACACAAAAATGCTGGGATGATTTCTGTCACGGCGGAC
The DNA here is from genome assembly GCF_003002875.1 of Arcticibacter pallidicorallinus. Classification (GTDB taxonomy): domain Bacteria; phylum Bacteroidota; class Bacteroidia; order Sphingobacteriales; family Sphingobacteriaceae; genus Arcticibacter; species Arcticibacter pallidicorallinus. The sequence continues at coordinate 41,465 of NZ_PVTH01000002.1, read as the reverse complement.
CAAGTCCTCCAAATCCCTCCGGTGCCACTGTTCCCAATCGAGATGATAATCGAAAAGATTCTTCTGCTTCTTCCATATGTCAAAAGCTTCATTCATCACGATAAAGCCCATCCTGTCGCAGAGCTCGAGAAGCTCAGGTGCAGGAGGGTTATGAGCTGTACGAATGCCGTTACAACCCATTCCCTTTAGGATCTCCAATTGACGTTCCGCTGCACGCCTGTTAAACGCAGAGCCAAGTGCTCCTAAATCATGATGATTACAAACTCCCTGGATCTTGGCCGGAACCCCATTCAGCGTAAAACCTTTTTCAGAGTCAAAATGGAATGTCCGAATACCAAACTTCGTTTCATAGGTATCCATCAACTTATTGCCTATGTATATGCGACTCACCCCGGTATATAGCTCTGGCGTTTCAACCGACCATAACTGCGGATTTAAAAGCTCCGTTTTTTGATTGAAAAGTACAGATTTTCCAGGCTCAACTGGCTGAGTATGCCAGACAGAGGTAACTTCTACTCCTTCGCCATCTCTGATTATCGTATTTAATTTCACCGCAGCTCTTTTATCGGAAGCATTCAGAACGGTTGTTTCTATCGAAACGTCTGCCCGCTCTTTAGAAACAACAGGAGTTGTCACGAAAGTACCGTACTGAGGCACATGTAAAGGATTTACCTTGACGAGGCGAACCCTCCGGTAAATCCCCGATCCCGAATACCATCTTGAGTTAGGCTGCCGGGAGTTATCCACCTTCACAGAGATAACATTTCTCTTGCCGAATCGCAGAAAGCGGGACAATTCGTACCTGAATGAAATATATCCATTAGGTCTCTTGCCGAGGTGGTGACCGTTTATCCAGACTTCACTGTTTTGATATACCCCATCGAAATCTATATACAGTATACGGCTCTTGTCCGATGCCGGAACATCAAAACTCTTGCGGTACCAGCCGATCCCTCCCGGCAGAGCCCCGCCACCCGGCGTAGCAGGGTGAATTTTACTAAAATCGCCTTCAATGCTCCAATCGTGGGGCAAGTTCAACGATCGCCAGGCATCATCCTTAAACAAGGGATTTGAAGCTTCAGGAACATCTCCCAGATGAAACTTCCAGGAATGATTGAAGTCAATAACCTGCCGGGGGAGCTCGCCGGCAAACAGCGTTTGCGAAACACAAAGAACCAGTAAAAGCAAAACTTTGAACATAGCGCAGGAATTTTAAATAAAAAAGACCCCTGCAATGGAACAGGGATCTACTAACCAACTAAACCAATTACTTTGAACCTAACACATAATGAAACGCAAACCATTCATCCTTTTCAGCAGTATAGGAAGTACCCAACCAGATGCCTTTGCTAGCTTCCTTGCCTGGGAAAGCCTTAACAACCTTAAACACATTTTTTACCGGGTTCATCCAACTATCCGGATTTTGAATAAGCGTGTTACCAACCAAGGTCACTTCATTCGTTTCCTCATTGATGGTGAACTGCCCTCTTGTGTAAATACCATTTTGATTACGGGTATAATTTTGACCACCAAGGCGATCAAACAAAATCCAGGAGTTGCCGGCTACCGCATCCCAGGAGTCATTCCAGCCCCAGTCTCTTGAGTCGTTTGACGACTTTGTCCAGCCCTTGCCCTTTCCAATCCAGTCAACCGCATTACCGCTGCCATCCAGGAGCCAGATTCTTCCAGACGCACTGCTGCCCGCCAGCATACTTAGCAGTTCCCCGCGCTTAAACGTCGGATTAAAACCTTCATCCGGGCCGGTTTCCACAGGAACCCAGTTATCTGAATATTCTTTCGAAATGAAATTATAGACTAAAATAGCAGGACCTTCCCCATCGACGTCCTTGTCGCGTAAGACTCCCAGGCGAAGACTATTCTCGCTCACCTCTATTATGTCGTATTTAGACCAGTTGCTTACACCTGTAATTCCGTTTTTGGAAGGCTTGTACGAACGCAGGATGGTTGCGCCATTGAGCGTAAGCGTTTTTGTTGCGATGCTCAGAGAGAAAGTTCCATTTTCCTTCATCCCTCCTTCTATTAGCTTCTCGTTTCTGAAGAAAGGCCCGCCCATGAGGCTGAAAGTCATTGAGCCGTAATCACCCGGCGCCATAACACCGGGATAAACATCCGCTGGTCCGGGCCACCACCATACCTCGCTTAAGTTAGCGGGGTTAAGAAATGTTATCGGCCCTGCGCCCATTTTACCCTCCGTATCCAACAGCCAGACTTTCTCGTTACCAGGTCCGCCAGTCAGGTCAATCCATTCCTTATCCTGGACGTAGCTCAGATTGTCAGCAGAAACCACAATAGGAACGGAGTCCATCTTAACCTCCATCCCGCCGGAAAGTACTGAGAATTTGACCATATAATTCCCTTTAAAGGCAAACCTGACCGTATCTCGCATTCTGGTAGACCGCCCCGTGCCGTAATCCCATATCGGCAGGACACCCTGGGTCTCATTTGTAAGGATCACTGTATTACCTCCAGGGTCCACAGCTAAATCCTGAACTACGGTGAATTTTACGCCCGACTTGTCTATCGCCGGCTCCAAATTATAATTCTCCTTCTGGCATGACATCATGACGATGAATGGCAAAAGGAGAGTTTTCCATATTTTATTAAAGCGTATCATGTCTTTATCTTTTAATATCCATCCTATTTTGTGCTTACCAACCTGGGTTCTGTTTTAAAACACCGTCAGACAGCGTAATCTGCGTATAGGGAATTTGCTGCAATCCTCCCGTCTCCACAATTTTAGATGCAGATATAACTTTCGGAGCACTCTGACCGGCACTCAGCAGGGTTGTATTTTCTGCAATTTCCTGCGCAGCAACGTTAACACCACGTCGCAGAAGGTCCCAATAGCGTATACCCTCAAAAGCAAACTCTAATCGCCGCTCTTTCATAAGGTTATCTTGCGTAACGGGCAGCGGAGTGAACGCCTCCTGATAAGCACGTTTTCTGACATCATCAAAATACGTTTGTGCGTTTGCACTTCCTAGTTCCGCAGCCATCAACAAGACATCAGAGTAGCGTATGGAAACATAGTCCTGAAACTGGCCGATCATAAAGTTAACTGCACCTTTGTTTACTGAAACACTATTCCCTGCCTCATCTACCAGGGGTGAATACTTTTCAACGTAAAATCCGGAATATTCTCTTTGCTTGCTTTGGTTTGTGAAGCCAACATTCTCCGCGGCTACGGCAATTATTGAAGGTGCCCTACGACTATCGCTGGCGGTGTAAGCATTATAAAGCTTCGGATTTACCGTGCCAAATCCCCAGCCATTTCCGTAAGGAAAAACAAACTGCTCGCGCATTCCAAACATGACCATCCAGTGGTTTCCATCGGTATTTCCATCATAATCACTGGTATAGGTATATTTTATCGCAAATACCGTTTCCTTGTTATCTTCGCCTTCGTAGGCTGTTAAAGATGAAGGCCATAGATTAGCAAAATTGCTTACCAGACTGTACCCCCCGGTGGAAATGATATTTTCCAGATAGGCAAGAGCCTCTGCTTTACTAACTAGGCCAACAAGGTCAGGTTTTGCATAATATCCGGTATAATAAAGAAACACCCGGGCTAACAATGCCGCCGCGGCGTACTTAGTTACCCTTCCATGGTTAGCAACTGGCTGTGCGTTGTAGGCAATGGCAGGCAAATTGTCGGCTGCGAACTTCAGGTCTGACGCAATGACTTTATACACCTCGTCTGGAGCAGACTGTGACAGATTCTCGGCCGAAGGGCTGACGAGAAGCGGAATATTACCGAAAAGCCTTACCATATCAAAGTAGAGGTAAGCCCTTAAAAACCGTACTTCAGATTCATAGATGCTCCTTAATGCTGCATCTGCGCCCCACTCTATTTGATCCATCTTACTAATCAACACATTAGCACGATAGATAGCCTTGTAGTAAGCAATCCAGTTCGGACCAAAGTTGTTCTGATCGGAAGGCGAACGTAGCTTGTCAAACTCATCAACCATCTGATAATTGTAACTATCTGAAGCTCCCCCTCCACCGAAGCAATTATCAGACATGATCTCAGAGGCAACCGGAAAGCTCATCCCTTCTCCCCACACCGTTTGTAACCCGTCATAACAACCCACTAAAGCTTTATATGCATCTTGGGGCGTTTTGTAATAATTGGTTTCAGTTACCGATGTGATGGGCTCTACATCGAGGAAATCCTTGCAGCCCCCAGCCGATAAAAGAGCCAGAGAAAGCATATATATCTTTAAAGTTTTCATTTTGTTCAGGTTTGTAGTTAAAAACGAATGTTAGCACCCAAAAGAAAAGTTCTCGGCCGGGGGTAATAACCGAGATCTATCCCAGATGAGAATCTGTCTCTCTCTCCATTATCAATTCCATACCCAATCTCAGGATCCATTCCGGTGTACTTGGTAAATGTGTAAAGGTTCTGTGCTGATGCATAGATCCTTACTTGACGCAAATAACCTTTCTTCAGCACTTTTCCAAAATCATAACCCAAAGTAATGTTGCTAATACGCAGGTAATCTCCCTGGTGTACATACAGATCAGAGAAGTTGATCCAGTTAGTTGAATTCTCGGTCACTCTTGGTAATGTATTCGATGAGCCTGGTCCATGCCAGCGACCTAAAATAGAAGTGGTATAATTGGCATACTGATTCGCCTGATTACGGTAAGACTGTACAATTTCGTTGCCGACTACGCCCGATGCGAGGAGCGAGAAGTCAAAGCCTTTATAACCGGCCGACAGGTTAATACCATAGGTATAGTCAGGATTTGGGTCCCCAATCATACCCCTGTCAAGGTCATTAATAATGCCATCGTCATTCGAGTCTACGTATCGAACGTCACCAGGCTGAGCGGATGGCTGGATAAGCAGGTTTTGAGATGACCGGTGAGCGTTTACTTCTTGTTCAGACTGGAAAATTCCCGCTGTTGTCAATCCCCAGAAGTAGCCAATGGGAAATCCCGTCTGCGCGCGGTAAAACTCGCCTGAATTGTCAAAGAGCTGATTAGTAGCGCCATGGATAATCCCATCAGATGTCGGGATTTCTGTAACCTTATTTTTGTTGTAAGCACCGTTTACTCCGATAGTATACCTGAAGTCACCAGCAACACCGTCGAAGGAAAGTCCGAGTTCTATACCTTTATTTTCTACATTACCCCCGTTAATGTACGGCGCGTCAGCGCCCGCTGTTGCCAGAATAGGAGCAGCGATCAACCAATCCTTGGTGGTTTTCGTGTACCAGTCGAACGTGAGATTAATTTTGTCATGAAATAAGCGGGAATCAAATCCCAGGTTAAGCTGCTCGGATGTTTCCCACTTCAGGTCAGGATTACCCAGCCTACTCGGATAGGCGCCTGGTGTAAGTTCTCCTTCCGCATTACCGAAACTGTAATTTGTATTGGAAAACACAACCGGTGCAAGGTATTGGAAAGCGATAATGTTCTGATTACCCACCTGTCCCCAGCTTGCTCTCAGTTTGAGGAAGTTCAGCCACTTGTTTGTCGGAGCCAGGAAAGACTCGTTAGTGAGTACCCACCCTGCTGACACAGAGGGAAAATAACCCCATCGATTCTCCTTGGAGAACTTTGACGAGCCGTCTGCGCGGAATGTCATGTTTAAAAGGTACTTTTCTTTATAATTGTAGTTCAATCGCCCGAAGTATGAAAGTCGCTTTTCTTCGAATACAGTAGGACCTTGGTTACCGGGACGGTTGGTCGGTCCGCCTCCTACTGAAATTGTTGCCCCGTTTGTATTCAATGCATTAGATAGCCATGCATGTTGCAAATCATTAAAAATAAGATCAGTATTCACCCCCCAGATCACCGAACGATCAGACTGGAACGTTGACGATCCCGCCAGCAACTCAATATGGTGATCGGTGTTGACATTAAAATTATAGCTCAACAAATTATCAAATAACAAAGTCTTCCCTTTCCCCATGGATTGGTCTACCCTCGTCAAATCACTGAATGAATAAATAGACAGCTCATAAATTGGAGTAAAAGACCGGCTCTCTTCTGCAAAATAATCGATGCCCAGGCTAGTTCGAAACTTCAGATTTTTAATAGGCTCAACTTCCAGATACAGGTCTCCAATAAGTCGTTGGTTATTCCGGTCATTCTGGTTGCCGTACACCATCGCGGCGTAAGGGTTAGACTCACCATTATACCAGGTCGAATTTTTGTTGTTGAAAAAATTACCTGCTTCATCATACATAGGCACAAAAGGACTGGTATTGAAAGCTCCTCTCAGCGAGTTGCTATACTGGTTACCCACGCCAATACCGTTGCTGGTGATGTAATTAAATGTCAAATGTTGTCCGACTTTCAATAGATCATTATAGAGATTATGCTCAGAGTTTATCCGAAAATTATAACGATCATAGTTGGACAGATCTTTCCCTCCTACTATCCCTTCCTGCCCGGTGTAAGATAAAGATGTTGAAAAGGTAGATGATTCGCCACCACCCTGAGCACCTATAACATGATTCTGGGTGATCGCATCATTTACAAACATCTCATTTATCCAGTTGGTACCGGCTCCCATTCCGGCAATCTGCTGAGGGCTAAAGCGGGGCAACTTGCCTGCATTTACGGCCGCTTCATTCATAATCGAAGCATATTGCTGTGAGTTTAACATCTCGACTTTACGAGCAGCATCTTGCATACCCAGGTAAGAATCAATTGTGACGGATGCAGATTGCCCTCGTTTACCACTTCTGGTTGTCACCAACACAACACCGTTAGCCGCCTGCGATCCGTAGATGGCAGCTGAGGCAGCATCTTTCAGTACATCGATCGCTTCAATGTCAGAAGGGTTCAGATAATTGATATTTGGCGTCTGTACGCCATCAACGATATAAAGCGGACCGGAGTTACCTATCGTACCGACACCTCTGATAATTACCCTCATACTTTCTCCGGGCTGTCCGGATGTAGAAGCAATCTGAATTCCTGGAGCTTGCCCTTGCAAAGCCTGCAAAGCGTTCGTCGTGCTCTGCTTTTGGAGATCTTCGCCCCTCACCTGAGCTGTAGCTCCCGTCACGAGCTTCTTTTTCTGAACGCCATAACCTACTACTACCACTTCTTCGAGTGCCTTCACATCATCTTCCAACTGAACATCAATCACATTACTCGGACCTACCCTCACCTCTTTACGTTGGTAGCCTATTGAGGTAATTTCAAGCACATCTCCTGTAGCTGCACTGATGCTGAATGTACCTTGTGAATTGGTGCTGGTACCTCCCTGCTTACCCTTTACTTTTACCGCTGCGGAAGGTACCGGCTGCCCATCTGATACTCCGGCTACCCTGCCGGTGATGGTACGGACCTGCGTATATCCCTGGATGCTACACAGCATCAAGGATATGAATGCCCATAACAGGACTTTCCTTTCTTTCTTTGTAGTAATTCGTTCCATCGCAATTTATAGGTTTATAGTTAATTCAGATTTTAACGCTCAGCTTTTGTCCGCTATAGCGCAGCTTTTGCTTTGCTGGCGAATCAAAAGATAAGCTACGTTTAGCGCGAGGAGTCACCACGAAAATTTCGAACGTACGGTTCCGGAGCATTCCTTCGAAGCTGCCCTCCCGCTGCCCTATCGTGAGCGTCTTGTCTTTTTCGTTATAGCTTATAGGGATGTTGGAAAAGGCATTCCTCTCATAATTGTAATTTGTTCCTTCATCTTCATAGAGATTAAAAGAAGCATCTCTTCCGGTGTACACGTACAGTCTGATGGGATCAGCAGGCTTTTCGGAGGTATACTGCAGCTCCGGACCGAAAGTTAGAATAGACCCCTCTTTTACAAAGAGCGGCATTCTCTCATAAGGAGCCTCAGCATTGATGTTTTGCCCGCCCTTAAAATAGGTTCCTGTGTACAGATCATACCAGCCAATTCCTTTAGGAAGGTATACCTTTCTGCTCCTCGCTTCATATTCTGAAACTGGATTGATCAATAACGACGGCCCGAACATAAACTGATTATCGATATTCCTAACAGCATCATCATGAGGAAAATCCATCACCAAGCCACGCATAATGGTATAATGCTGATGGTAAGCTTGCCCGGCCAGAGAATAGATGTAAGGCATAAGGCGGTAACGTAGCTTATTGTAATACAACATACTGCTGTACGCCGGATGGCCTTCGGGAGCAATATTATAAATCTCCCTGAATGGAAATTGTCCGTGTACTCTGAAAACTGGAGTAAAGGCACCAAATTGATACCAACGTGTGTTCATCTCGCGCCACTCTTTCAAATCGTCTCCCTTAGCATTCTCGAAACGGCGTTCGACGGAGAAGCCTCCGATATCCATGGCCCAGTATGGAAGTCCGGACATAGAAAAGTTTACTCCTGCTGAAATTTGATCTCGCATATCATGCCAGCGGGATGATATATCACCGCTCCAGGTAACGGTGGCATAGCGTTGAAGGCCGCCATAAGCAGAACGAGTCAGGATGAAGACCCTGTCATTAGGATTTTCCTTACGCTGACCCTCGTAGATCCCTTTTGCATTTAACAATGGAAAAGCGTTAAAATATCGGGCCCCTGAACCAAGAGATGGCGTAAAAATGCTCTTTCGTGTTTCTACAGACAGATTGGAATGTATATCCGGCTCTGTTGCGTCAAGCCACCAGGCATCAATACCCTTCTTGTATAATTTATCATTCAGCAAGTTCCAGAAACCAACCCTTGCTTCCGGATTAAAAGGGTCATAAAAAGTTGACTTGTAACCCTTTGCTATCCAATCCTTCCTGCCGTCTTCAACGTTACGTCTGTATAGCCACCCTTTTTTTGCAAAAGAATTATAAGCATCAGTTCCTTCGTAAAATTTCGGCCATACAGAGATCATGAGCCTGGTATTGTACTTATCATGCAGATCGGAAATCATCTGTTCAGCTGAAGGGAAACGCTCCGTATCGAATTCCTGACTCCCCCATTGATTCTCTTCCCAGTAAGACCAATCCAGCACAATATTATCCAAAGGAATCTTCCTGTCGCGAAAAGTCTTTACTGTGCTCAAGATTTCGTCCTGGGTCTTGTATCGCTCGCGGCTTTGCCAGAAACCCATGGCCCATTTAGGTACGATAGACGCCTTCCCTGTTAGTAGGCGATAGCCCGCAATTACTTCGTCGAGGTCTTTTCCTGAAACTAAGTAATAATCCACCTGGTCTCCTGCCTCAGATAGGAACGAAAAATCGTTTTTTTCATTCTGAGGTATTGGACTTTGCCATTTAAACGACAAATATGATTCGCCGCCGTCTGGTAACCATTCAATTACCAGTGAGTATTTGCGCTTATCCTCGAGAAGAACCTGGAGCTCTATCGCACCGGCGTTCCACGGCTGCCGCCATCTGTCGGCCTGCAACTTCCCATCTACCCATATTTTGATATAGCCAGCATATTTAAACAGAAAAGTATGCAAACCGGAATAAGGAGATTCGATATCGCCCTCCCAACGGACTTTACCATTGACGAGCTTAAAGCTATCCGGAAAGTTTTTCAAATCCTTCAAAAAGGAATAATCAATATCTGACTCGGCACGACTGATCGTATTGCGACTGTCTTTCAGATCAGAATAAGTAGCGGTCAGCCAGCCAACCTCCCCCGATTTTGAGTACAACTTTAAGCCAGACAAAGGTCGAAAAGTGCGGACGTCGCCTACCTTTGTGATGGAGTAATTATCCCAAAGTATACCGTAGTTATTCGTGGATATCACAAAAGGAATGGCCACATCCGTATTATACTGCAACAGCTCAACTTGATGACCACGATAATTCATTACACCATTCTGATGCTGGCCGAGCCCATAGAAGCCTTCAGTCTCGCCCACTTCAAAGCCCTGCCGAATTTTGTAAAACGAATCGCCGGAATGAGAGTCTGCTATGAAAGTACCGGCATCCCTTCTCTGTTCAGATACGATTGGCTTACCGGCTGCATCAGTAAAACTTATCATTCCATCAGTTAATTTAACAACGGCCTGCATAGAACTTGTTTTAAGAGTTATCTTTTCAGCGTCTCGCGTCATATCCCAGGTGGGAGTTCCTGCAGATAACAAATTATCAGAAACCATCAGACTCTTATGTAGGGTGGGCGCTCCCAAAGCAGCCGAAGTGACCCGGATGATCTTGTCTGATAAAACCTTGAGTGTTATAGTCTGCCCCAGGGCAGCGGCTTTATCGTTCAAGGTGATAATGACGCCGTCACTAAGTTTCTTTACGTCAGTGTCTTGAGCAGAAACAAATACAGAAAATAACGAACAGAATAAGATAGCAACTAAGATATTCTTGTGCATAGCAATTGGTTAGGATAAATACTGGTTATAATTTGTGTTGTAAAACTATAAGATGGCGATCCCCTGCAGGGTATGGAAATGTTAACATTTAGGTATGATAATGTTAACAAGCGCCCGAAGATTGCAGAAAAGGCTTATTTATCAGCTTGTTCCACTTCCCCTGGCCTGCTCGGAAGACAGTGAGCTTTAAGGTAAGATGAAGGAAGCATGCCGAACTCAGCCTTAAAGTACTTAGCAAAGGCCTTCGGATTATTAAAGCCTGCCTCGTAGGCAATCTCAGCCACGGTAAGTTGTGACTTTTCTAGTAGTCTTGCTGCCCTCTTGAGGCGTAGGCTCCGGATAAATTCGATCGGAGTTTGACGTGTCAAATGTAGAAGCCTTTTATACAGGGCGACCCGACTCATGGACATTTCTCTAGCAAACTCCTCGACGGAGAAATCGGAGTTACAAATATTTTTTTCGGTAATCCTCAGTGCTTGCTGAATAAAACGCTCATCTGCAGACTCCACCTCTATATCGGTCGGCTTTACTTCAACTTGCCTCTGATAGGTCTTTCGCATTGATTCCTGACGGATAAGCAGGTTTCTGATCTTAGACATTAAAATTTCGAAGTTGAAAGGTTTAGTCATGTAGTCGTTAGCACCCGTTTCGATGCCGCGCAGAATCTGCTCTTCCCCAACCAAGGCAGTTAGCAAGATAATAGGAATATGACTGGTGCGGCTGTCCCTCCTCAGTTTAACGCAGAAGTCGATACCGTTCAGTTCAGGCATACTAACGTCTGAGACGATCAGATCAGGATGCATTGCCAGGGCTTTGTTCCAACCAGACTTGCCATTTGTCGATTCTACTATGTTGTAAACCTGCTTGAGATTGTCTTTCAAATAAAACCGGAAGTCGTCGTTGTCCTCAATTAACAAAATGGTAGGCTTTTTCTGACTGATTTTCATTTGCCTCTCGTCGTTGCTCCGCGGACACAAATCTAACTTATTCACTATAATCGACTTATCCTGATAGTAAGCGCTGCTTCCATTGGCAGATATAGGCATGAGGGGTAGATTCACAATAAAACAACTACCCCTACCCTGTTCGCTCTCAACTCGTATGGTTCCTTTATGTAGCTGGACAAACTCTTTTGTTATAGAAAGGCCTATACCGCTCCCCTGATTGACCATCGAGCCAGGAACGTCATTTTGGAAAAACCGCTCGAAGATTTTGTCCTGCTTATCAGCCGAAATCCCTATTCCGGTATCTACAATCCTGATTTCTACATCGGAAGTCTGATCTTCTATCAGCTCACAGTTCACGCTCATACTAATTTGCCCCCCTTCAGAAGTGAATTTAAAAGCGTTAGACAGCAGATTGAAGAGAATACGCTCCAGCTTGTCCTGATCGAAGTTTGCAACAAATGTGCTGAGATTCGAGTGAAAGGTGTAACGTATATTTTTCTTCTCTGCCAGATCTGTGAAAGACTGGAAGCTCTCATACACAAAGCTAATAACATCACCTTCAAGTAGTTGCAGCTTCAACTCTTTAACTTCCATCTTCCTAAAGTCCAACAGTTGATTTACCAGATTAAGAAGTCGCCTGGCGTTTCGCTGTATAAGCGTTAAATGAATCTTAGCATTTTCTTCTGGATTCTCTTTGAGTAGCTTGTCTAGCGGCGCGAGGATCAGCGCCAGCGGTGTACGGAATTCATGACTTACATTAGTGAAGAACTTGATTTTCATCATGTCCAGCTCATGCATCTGCTGAGCCGACTTACGTTCCTGCTCAAGCGCAAACTGCGCTTTTAGCTTTTTTATCCCCCTCTTTCTCAGATAGTACAAAAACCCCGAAACCCCCAAAAAGTACAGAAAATAAGCGGGAGCCGTTTTCCAAAAGGGCGGTAAAATCTTGATTCTCAAAGAGACTGCTCCTAAGCTCCATACTCCATTATCATTGGCTGCCCTTACCTTAAAGGTGTATTCTCCCGGATCCAGGTTGGTGAAAGTTGCTTTGCGGTCTTTACTGTTGGTAGTGAACCACCGGTCGTTAAAACCTTCAAGCATATATTCATACTTACTCTTCGTTGCATTCGCGAAATTAAGTGCCGCAAATTCTATGGAGAAAAAGTTCTGATCATAGTTCAGCTGTATGTCATCGGTGAGAGATATTGATCTATCTAATATAGTCTTACCCTTAATCAGCTGACCGGGTTTAACACTGGTATTAAACAACTGAAAGTCGGTAAAAACCACTACTGGTGATAGCCCGTTTTGTTTAATAGTCTGCGGATCAAATAAATTGAACCCGTTTGCTCCGCCGAAAATAAGTTCTCCGCGGCTAGTTCTCAGTGCAGCGTTTTCATTAAACTCCATGCCCTGCAATCCATCAAGATCGTCGTAATTCTGGAAACGAATCTTCCAGTTGTCGCCACCATTACTTAGCGTAAGTCGCGAAATCCCTTTAGTCGTACTGAGCCAAACATGTCCGCTTTTATCCTCCAGAATCGTAAGAATTGTGTTGTCGGGTAAGCCGTTCTGAATCTTTAAAACCTGGAATTTGGCGCTGGATGGATCAAACAGCGTCACTCCGTCTTGGGTTCCTATCCAGATAAGCCCCCTGCTGTCTTCCATCAAGGAAAATACATTGTTGTTGCCCAAAACAAGTTTCCCGTGTTTTGATCCAGAATAATGCTCGAAACGTCCTGTCTTTCTCTGCAAAACATCTACTCCAGCATCCGTTCCAACCCAGATATTCCCGGCTTTATCCTCGAGCAATGCATTGATATAATCAGACTTCACTGAGTTCTGTCCGCCAGACCGAAAATGTTTGAAGGTTCTTGTCTTCCTGTCAAACAGATCCAATCCGCCATGTAAGGTTCCCACCCAGAGGTTCCGCTCAGAGTCTTCCATGATTTCCCAGACACGGTCGTCTGAAAGACTGGACGCATCGCTCTCACTGTGACGGTAATTAGTGAATCTTTTGCCATCGAAAGAATCAAGCCCGCCAAAGTAGGTTCCGATCCAGAGTATTCCGTCTTTGTCCAACCATAGACTTACCACCACATCGTTACTGAGTGTATTTCTATCCCCGGGACGATGCCGATACCTTTTAAATGTATTTTTCTTCCTGTTAAAATAAACCAGTCCGCCTCCGTTGGTACCAATCCATAGGTTGCCCGAGTTATCTTCAAGGAATCGGTTTACGTCATCGTAGGGGAGGCTGTTGATCTCTAAAGGATTATGCCTGTAATGAGCAAATTTGATGATACTTTCATGGTAATAACTCAACCCCTTCTTGAAGGTTCCTATCCACATAATGCCTGTATCATCTCTATAGATCACAGGTGTGCTGTTTTGAGCGATGCTCTTTTCATCAGCTTCGCGACTCACCAGGAAGCTCAACGAATTTCTTCTCTTATCCAGAAGATTGATGCCCCCATGATCTGTTCCGAGCCACATGATCCCTTTCTCATCTTGATTGACGCTATAAATATTATTGGTATTCAGTCTTGGGAGACTAGTTATGGAATAACGTTTTACAGATAGATCGGTCATGCTTATCAGATATACACCTTTCGGCTTATCTACCGAATAGACCCATACATCGTCATCCCTATCGATAAAGATTTTGTAGTTAGCTGCATCGGCAATCCGCTTGCTGTAAACTCTTGAATGAGCTCCAGCGGTATACTGTTCGACTTTCCCCGATGCATCTGATGTCCATATAGAACCGCTACTAGCTATTGCGACAGATGTAAACGGATATGAACCAGCTCTTACTATTAGTCTCGCCCTCGAACTATTCTCATCAATCTCGTACAAGCCTGCTGATGTGATCACATAAAAGAGACCTTTCCCATTACCCCGAATATCCGTCAATGAACCTTTGATTGCTTTGGAATCCAGATACTTTTGCGGGTTTCTATCGAAAGTCTCCTTCTCAGGGTCATAAATTGCATAACCCGCGCGGGTGTTTATCCAAATTTTCTTATCGGGCCCGGGTTGGATATTCAAGACGTTGTCATCGCTTATTGTGGTTGAGTCGCTTGCGACACATTTGAATACCTTAAAGGTATAGCCATCGTATCTGTTCAGGCCAGATAGTGTACCGAACCACATGAAACCTTTGCTGTCCTTTAAAATACTGTTTATCTGGTTATGTGAAAGGCCGGAAGAAATGTTCAATTGCGAAAACTGGTACTTAGGAGATTGCGCCCAGACCGCTACGCAGCAAAGCAGGCCGGAAATAAATGTAAAAGTCCTCGCGAACATGGAAAATGGGTTAGTTAAAAGAGCGCTCTCTCACCCGAAGATAAGTATTAATTACGCTATTTACATCTGGCCTGAGATAAAACATCTGCTGAAAACTCCAAAGAACAATAGGTTAATAAGTCACTAACAGACGCCAAATGAGGCACTGTATCAATAAAAAAAAACCCCGACTTGTGGCCGGGGGTTTTGAGATTATCTTGAATGTATTAACACACGTTACAAATCCGTAATTGGCTTATATACAGGAACAAGCGTTTTCATAACTACCCAACCGATGAGGTAAGATACCGCACAAATTGAGAAGATGATGAAATATCCCGCTTCTTCACCTTTAAAGCCCATGAAAACCATCTGTGTCTGTCCGGCATGATCGAAAAGAACACCCGATCCTTTGTTGATCAGGAAAGCACCAACACCTCCTGCCATACCACCAATACCGGTAATGGTTGCGATTGCTTTCTTCGGGAACATATCACCAACTGTTGAAAATATATTGGCTGACCACGCTTGGTGAGCGGCTCCCGCAATACCGATAATGATAACAGGTAACCAATAAGTCACTTGACCCAGAGGTTGTGCAAGCAGGGCTAGCAATGGGAAAAATGCAAAGATTAACATCGCTCTCATCCGGCCGTCGTAAGGATTCATCCCTTTCTTATCCACAAAGTAAGAGGGTAACCACCCACCAATGATCGAAAGGAGTGTTATCATATACAGTACGAAGAGAGGGAGCGCACTTTCGGTTGTATCCATGCCGTATACGGAACTCAGGTAAGCCGGAGTCCAGAACAGAAAGAACCACCAAACGCCGTCTGTCATGAATTTACCAAAGGCGAACGCCCAGGTTTGCTTATATTTAAAGCAATCCTTAAACGAGATCTTTCTGGCAGCTTCTTCCGCAGGGTCGGCAAGCGTCATTGTGCTTACATCAACATCCTGTTGAATGTATGCGAGCTCCTCTGCGTTAACCTTAGGATTAAGCTCAGGCTTCTTATACAAGAAAATCCAGGCACCCATCCACACAAATCCCAATGCCCCGATAATAAGGAATGCCATTTCCCATCCCCAGGCCTTAGCGATAAAAGGAATAGTGATCGGAGCAGCCAAGGCACCAACAGTCGCTCCTGCATTGAAAATACTGGTTGACAGCGCTCTGTCTTTCTTTGGAAAATACTCTGCAGTCGCTTTGATAGCTGCCGGGAAGTTCCCTGCCTCTCCAACCGCCAAAACGAAACGGGCAAAGATGAATAAAGTAACACTGGTGCTGATAACCATTGCTGTGTTATCAACCATGGCAATCGATTCCTTTGCGCCCTCAAAACCAACAAACCAATTTCCCGTAAGGATACCGGAAGTTGCAATTCCACAATAAGCGTGTAAACAGGCACCAATAGACCAAACTCCGATAGCCCAGAGAAATCCCTTCTTAGTGTCCATCCAGTCGACAAACCGGCCTGCAAATAACATACTTACTGCATAAAAAATGGAAAATAACGCGGTGATATTACCGTAATCATTATTGGTCCAATGGAATTCCGGAACGATAAAATCTTTCCATGTAAGAGAAAGAACTTGCCTGTCCAGATAGTTGATTGTTGTAGCAAAAAACAACATGGAACAAATTGTCCATCTGTAGTTACTTACTTTCTTAGTACCCATTTAGTTTAATTTAGTGTTTATTGGCAATCTGCTTATCTAACAGACTTAATTGTTTCAATTACTTCCTTGGTCAGTGCAACTAGCTCATCATACTTTTTATTTTCCATGATGTCTTTGGTAACAAGCTTACTTCCCATACCAACGGCACAGACCCCAGCTTTAAACCAACCCTGGATATTATCACGACCCAAATCAACACCACCGGTAGGCATAAACAACAAGTTCGGAAATAACTCCTTAATTCCAGATAAAAATGACGGGCCTAAAATATTTCCCGGGAAAAGTTTTACAAACTTAGCACCCATTTTCTCTGCTTTGATAATTTCAGTAGGAGTCATACAGCCTGGCACCCAAAGCATTCCGTTTTTATCAGACACTTCCGCTACGTCATCCACAAGTCCCGGACTGATAATATAATCAGCTCCTGCGTCAATAAAAGCCTGCGCAGAAGCAGCGTCTTTGATGGTACCAACACCCAGATACATACCAGGCATCTCAGCATCAATAACCTCACGCATTTTTTTGAAGTTCTCCAAAGCAGCCTCACCGCGGTTTGTATATTCAACTGCCCTTATTCCCGCGCTATATAATGCTTTCAGTAAATCGATGCTTACCTGGGCGTCTTTGTTGAAATAAAGGGGCAAAATTCCCTGCTCAGGAATCACTTTTAAAACTTCTTCTTTCTTGCTCATTTTTTTAAATTTTCTAGGAAATATATTTAGCATAAATGTATAAATTTTATACTGTGTTTATTTTAAAGATGACGAGCGTCATATATTATAATGCGGCCTAAATTTGCAATTTTCATAAGAAATGAACAGTTCTATTGCCATATTTAAAAAAAACCTAAATCTTTAATCTTTTTACTTTCCTCGGAAACGATTGCGTAATATTTTCATAAAAGAAGCATCAAAGGTGGGTATGGTCTGACTTTATTAAAGTATTTTTGATCATTCTATTATCAAACCTTTATAATATTAATTTATAGTATTAAGATGTCAAAAAAAGTTGTAACCCTAGGAGAGATCATGATGCGTCTTTCCACTCCAGGATTTGAGCGTTTTGTCCAAAGTGATTCTTTCGATGTTACTTATGGCGGTGGTGAGGCAAACGTAGCTGTTGCTGTGTCTAATTATGGTCTTAATGGAGTATTCGTAAGTAAGGTGCCTGATAATGCATTAGGTCAAGCTGCTATAAATCACATCCGTCGTTATGGCGTTGATACTCAACATATCGCTCGCGGTGGCAAAAGATTAGGTATCTATTTCCTTGAGACTGGCGCGTCTGCACGTGCTTCACAAGTTATCTACGATCGTGCTGATGCCTCAATCGCTGAAGTTGATGCTTCTGAATTTGATTTCGATGCTATATTCGAAGGTGCTGATTGGTTCCATACTACAGGCATCACGCCTGCTTTAAGTGATAAAGCTGCTGCCTTAACGCTTGCTGCTTTAAAAGCGGCTAAAGCAAAGGGAATTACAACAAGTATCGACCTTAACTACCGTAAGAAACTTTGGAGTAAAGAAAAAGCACAGGAAGTAATGACTGAGCTTTGTAAATACGTTGACGTTTGTATCGGAAACGAAGAAGATGCGGAGACCTCTTTAGGATTCAAGAGTGCAGGTACAGACATTACGAAAGGGGAATTAAACCTGGACGGATACAAGGATGTTTGCAAGCAAATGAAAGAAAAATTTGGCTTCAAATATATCGCTTCAACGCTTCGCGAGAGTCACAGTGCATCTGACAACGGATGGTCTGCGCTGGTATACGATGGTAATGAGTTCTATCATACCAAGCAATACGAAGTACGTATCGTTGACCGCGTAGGTAGTGGAGACTCTTTTGCAAGTGGTTTCATCTATGGTTTGGTGACTGGCCTGCCTATGAACGAGGCTGCTGAGTTTGGAGTTGCAGCTTCTGCATTGAAACACACTATTCCTGGTGATCTTAACCACGCTACTCTTTCAGAAGTAAGCACCTTGATGAAAGGTGACGCTTCAGGCCGGGTTCAGAGATAAAATCAAATTATTCATAGAAAAAATCCGCCTTAATATTTTAATGGCGGATTTTTCATTTAAAACCAATTTTATGATCATAGATTCTTTAGAGAACGCATCAAAATATTATAGCGTTCATCCCCGTTTCGAAAAGGCTTTCGAGTTCCTGAAATCTCAGGATCTTAACGCACTAGAAGTAAGCAAATTCCAGATTGATGGAGCGGATCTACATGCCGCGGTGTCTGCTAAGGAAGGTGTTACTCCTGAAGTTGCTAAGTTTGAGGCACACAACAATTTCATTGACATTCAGGTTTGTATTTCTGAAAACGAAAAAATGGGATGGAGTACCCGCAGCCAGTGTACAGATCCCAAAGATCCTTACAACGCTGAAAAAGATGTCATATTCTTCAATGATAAACCTGGAATGTACTTTGAGTTAAAAGCGGGCCAATTTGCGATCTTCTTCCCTGAAGATGTACATGCTCCTATGATCGGAGATGGTGTGATTAAGAAGCTGGTTATAAAAGTCAGAAAAGACTAGCGATCGACTGACAATTCAAAAAAAAGACCGGCTCTTACGAACCGGTCTTTTTTTTGAACTTGGAAAGTTACAATGTTACGCCCGTCTTGAAGATAGCAATCTCACGGAAGCCAGAGTTTTCGTGATGTGCTTTCTCACCGCTGGCGACGCGCACTATTTTATCTACAAATTCTTCCAGGGCCTCATCGAAGGTCTTATCCTCCGCAAGCGGTCCGGCATTATAGTCAATCCAATGTGGTTTTCTAGATGCAAGATCAGAATTGGTAGCGATCTTCAATGTTGGAATAAAGCTACCGAATGGGGTACCCCGACCTGTTGTGAACAGAACAATATGACATCCGGAAGCTCCCAAAGCAGTAGTCGCTACCAGGTCATTCCCTGGCGCACTAAGTAAGTTGAGCCCTTTTTCTTTAGAACGTTCGCCATATTTCAGTACATCCACAACGTTTGCTATACCGCCCTTTTGGGTGCAACCAAGTGACTTATCTTCAAGAGTCGAAATACCACCAGCCTTATTACCTGGAGAGGGGTTCTCATAAATAGGCTGCTTCTGGTCAATGAAGTACTGTTTAAAGTCGTTGATGAGGTGAACGGTCTTTTCGAAAACGTTCTCGTTAATACAACGATCCATCAAAATTGTCTCTGCTCCAAACATTTCAGGAACTTCGGTAAGAATCGTTGTTCCTCCCTGACTGATCAGAAAATCCGAGAAATATCCCACCAGCGGGTTAGCCGTTATCCCGGATAGACCATCCGAACCTCCGCATTTTAACCCAACTTTCAGCTCAGATATCGAAATAGGCTCTCTTCTGTCTTGACGTACTTCAGCATAAATTTCTTTTAAAAGCTCGATCGCAGCCTCCACTTCGTCTCCAACCTTCTGGCTGGAAAGAAACTTGATACGGCTTTTGTCATAGTCTCCAAGACCTGTTTCGAATTCATCTATACGGTTGTTTTCACATCCTAAGCCTAATACAAGCACTCCTCCAGCGTTGGGGTGCAAAGCAATATCTGAAAGTATTGCTCGTGTATTCTCATGGTCATCACCCAATTGAGAACAACCGTAACTATGCTTAAACACCTCGATACCTTCGATGTCGGTAGGGTTAACTTCGGCCTTGAACTCGCGAATAATCTGCTCAGCAATACCGTTTACGCAACCAACAGTGGGCACGATCCAGATTTCATTACGAATACCAACATCGCCATTCTTGCGTCTGTAACCATCAAAGGTCATATTACGCTGAGGATGCGCCAATTCGTGAAGTGAAGGATTGTAGGAGTAATCGAAAACCTCTCCTAATTTAGTCCTCACGTTCTGAACGTGAACATGCTCTCCCATTTTAATATTTGCAGTAGCCTTACCGATTGGGTAACCATATTTCAGCACGTCGCCACCTTCAGGAATATCGACTAACGCTATCTTATGCCCCCGCTCAATATCATTGAGCAGTTCAATGGTCGTTCCCTCTACCTCTATCGTTTCTCCCTGACTGAAATTTCTCAGAGCGATAACTACGTTATCACGGGAATGTATTTTAATTAGCTCTTTCATTATTTGCCCTTTACCTTATTATACCGTCTCGATGGCTTTTTCCATTCCATTTTTGGTGATATTCACCAAATGGCCGGTTACCGACTTAGTCAGACCTTCAACACTGTTTAAATCTAACTTCCAGTTCTTTTCGTAACCTAACACTTCTCTCACTACGTCCTCTATTGACTCATCTGTTCCGTCATACTTGCTCCATGCATTCTTCAACAATACAAGAATCGCCGCGTCATCGTTAAGAGAAATCTCTTCTTCACCTCTCTTGCCTCTGTAAAATGCAATGGTTGCAGCCAGAGAGAAAGCCAGCTTCTGAGGAACTTTTCCTTCACGTCTAATAAATTCCAAAACAGATGGAAGTACCCTTGTTTCAAATTTAGGGAACGAATTCAGAGAAATACTCATAAGCAAATGCTTGATATATGGATTTCTGAACCTGTCGATCACTTCTCCTGCAAACTTCTCCAGCTCTTCTTTTGAAAGATCTAAGGTCGGGATGATTTCATCAAAGATAGCTTCCTTGATAAATTTTCCTACAACGGGATGTTCTACCGCTTCTCTAACGGTATCAATACCATAAAGATATGCAACAGGGACGAGGGTAGTATGCGCACCATTTAAGATTCTAACCTTACGGGTACGGTAAGGTGTGATGTCTTTTACATATAGCACATCCAGGCCAATAGACGGGAATGGAAGCTCATTTTGAAGAGATTCCGGAGCTTCAATTACCCATAAATGGAAGTGCTCTCCTTCTACAACTTGCTTGTCTTCGTAGCCTAATTCTTCAGTGATCTCGGCAATTCTCTCTCTTGGATATCCCGGCACAATCCGATCAACAAGTGTATTGCTGAAGGTACACGCTGATTCCAGCCAATTAATAAACTCGGCTCCAAAATCCCATTTCTGAGCTAGCTGAAGAAGAATGCGCTTAAGGTTGTCAGCATTTTTTTCGATAAGCTCGCAAGGAATGATATGAACACCCTTAGCCTGATCTCCAGAGAATGTTTCAAATCTATGTTTTAACCAAACAGCCAGCTTTGCCGGATAAGAGTTTGGAGGAGTAGCACCAGCTTCATCCTGGTCATCATAAGCAATACCTGCTTCTGTGGTGTTGGAAATAATATACCGCATTTCAGGAAGCTCAGCAGTCTTAAGATATTCCTGGAACTGAGTGTAGGGATTGATACCCCGACTGATAACATCTATCGTTTCATGTATACTTTCCGGCTTTCCGTTTTTCAGCCCTCTAAGATAAAGGGTATAGAGGCCGTCCTGTTCGTTCAGCATATCCACCATCCCTTTGTCAATAGGTTGCACCGCAATAACAGAACCGTTAAAGTCTGTTTTCTTATTTAACTCGTGGAACATCCAATCTACGAAACAACGTAGAAAGTTACCCTCTCCAAACTGAAGTACTTTTTCCGGACGGTTAGTGTAGTCCGAATAGACCTTTTTATTTAATTGCATATGTTATTTTATCTTACTTAATTAATCTTCTTGACTCTCTTTATTGATTTTTGCTACTCTGAGAATATCCTGTCCAGTGGCATCTCCTTTCTCCTGCAGTTTACCGAAAGCTGCGGCAGTAGCATAGTTTAAAGTCTCCTGTGGGTCATGCTGCAAATAAGATCCGTAGATTAGACCACCCATAAAACAATCTCCGCTGCCAGACCGGTCTACTACGCCAACAGTTCTATACTCAGGTGAATTGTATTGCTTACCATCGGTGTACAGACTTGTATAATATAAGAGATCTACCTTATTGCTATCAAAACGGAAAGTATTTGCTACTGCTTTACATTTTGGAAAGAGATCCATTATTTCCATAGAAGTGCTTTTAGCGTGATCGAGATACGCCTGCTTTGTTCCCTTTTCATGAATGTTATCGTCAATTGATGTGCCGAGCAAGCTATTGGCAGACCATATATTGCCCATGACAACATCACAATATTCCACCAGCTTTGGCATCACTTCAATTGGCTCCTTGCCATACTTCCAGAGACGCGAACGGTAATTAAGATCCACCGATATGCGTATATTTTTCCGCGATGCAGCTTCCAGGCCCTCGAGGCAAACGTCAGCCACATTCGCATTAAGAGCCGGACTTATTGCAGTGAAATTAAACCAGGATACGTCGCGTAAAACTTTGTCCCAATCAATCATTCCCCTTTTTAAATTAGCGAATGATGAATGCTCTC
The DNA here is from genome assembly GCF_003002875.1 of Arcticibacter pallidicorallinus. Taxonomy (GTDB): domain Bacteria; phylum Bacteroidota; class Bacteroidia; order Sphingobacteriales; family Sphingobacteriaceae; genus Arcticibacter; species Arcticibacter pallidicorallinus. The sequence continues at coordinate 18,961 of NZ_PVTH01000002.1, read as the reverse complement.
TGTCATAAACGACACTACTTTTCAGATCAGCACCTCTGTCGAGGTAATAAACACCTATCCGATCACCTGCAAAAATTACAGAGGAGGTATAGATGCCTTTGTATTCGAGGTAATCCGTAACGTACTTTGACATGAAATTGTCGGGCAAAACCGTACAGTACTTCACAGGAATGTTCCAGCCTGCCAAAGCCGTAGCTGTGTTAGCCTCTGCTCCACCGACATACAATAGGAAAGGGTGTTTTTCTGCTTCATCACCAGAAGATGGAGAAACCCTTAACAACAATTCTCCAAAGCACAATACTTTACTTATCACCAGCTTATATAATTTTTTGCGTTATAATAACAAATATCCTTCACCATCTTGCCTATCCATTCTATGTCATTCGGCAATTCACCGTTCTCCACTTCTTCACCGAAAAGATTACAAAGAATCCTTCTGAAGTACTCATGTCGCGGGTAAGAAAGGAAGCTTCTTGAATCAGTAAGCATTCCGATAAAACGGCTTATCAAACCCATATTGGATAGAGCGTTCATTTGCTTAATCATCCCGTCTTTCTGGTCAAGGAACCACCAGCCAGAACCAAACTGCACTTTACCAGCGACAGAACCGTCATTGAAGTTGCCGATCATCGTTGCTATAAGCTCATTATCCGCAGGATTCAGGTTATAAATTACCGTCTTTGCAAGCTGATCGCTGGTGTCCAAACCATTTAAAAATTTAGATAGCTGCCTTCCCTGACTGAAATCACCAATAGAATCCCAACCTGTATCCGGACCTAAAATGGAAAGCATACGGCGATTGTTATTTCTTAAAGCGCCTAAGTGAAACTGCTGAACCCATCCTTTTTCATGGTCCCACTTCGCAAAGTGAACCAGCATTGCAGACTTAAACTTAAGTACCTCTAGTTCTGTAAGTGCACCGTTACTTCTTATCTTGGAAAAGATTTTGCTTATCTCCTCGTCAGTATAGTCCTCAGCATAAATTTGCTCAAGACCGTGATCCGATACGCGGCAGCCATTTGCATCGAAATAGTCGTGTCTTTGCTTTAAAGCCTTCAGATAGGTATCAAAATCTGAAATACTCAATTCCGTTACTTTTTCAACCTTGTTGATATAATCGTTCAAGCTGGCCACATCTTCGGCAGCCATTGCTTTATCGGGACGAAACGTTGGTCGAACCTGTAGAGCTATTCCCTCTGCCGCAATCTTTTGATGATGTTCAAGAGAGTCTATAGGATCATCCGTGGTACAAACAGCTTCGACTTTCATCTTGTTCAAAAGGCCTCTTACTGAGTACTCGGGAGTTACCAGCTTCGCATTACATGCATCATACACCTTCCTGGCGGTGCTGCCTGATAGAATATCATTCACACCGAAATAACGACGCAGTTCCAAATGAGTCCAGTGGTAAAGAGGATTTCTCATTGTATAAGGAACGGTTTCAGCCCATTTTTCAAACTTTTCAAAATCACTCTTACCGCCGGTGATGTAATCCTCATTAACACCGTTGGTCCGCATTGCACGCCACTTATAATGATCACCATACAACCATACTTGAGTAAGATTCTCAAAGCTGACATCGTTCGCTATCTGCTCAGGAATTAAGTGATTGTGATAATCTATAATAGGCATCTCTTTTGCGTACTCGTGATAAAGACGCTCAGCCGTGCGGTTAGTTAATAAAAAATTGTCGTCTAAAAACTGTTTCATGTTCTCTATGTATTAAACCTCTTAAGAAGTGTGTTCTCATTTTTTTGCTGATTGCTGCAACAGCCATTGGGCCAGATCATTCGCTGCAGCAAAATTATCAAAATTGGCTGGCAACTTACGACCATCGACGTATTCATTATACAACCAGGGATCACCAACAGCGAAGATTATTCCTTTACCCAGTCTTGAAGTGGCCATGATAACATCTCCTTTTTCAGTTATAACCGGCTCAGCTTTTCCTGTCAGTTTCAAAGTACTCAATTCCTTTATATACAACTTCTTTGCTGTCTTAAAGATACGATTTCCCGAAGGAACATTGATGGCAGCCATCTCAAACTGCTTGCCTTTAACCGTATTTCGCTGGTCTTCATTAAAAGTGATACCAAACGCCTGTGCCAACCTGTTGAAGTTCTTAAATTCGCAGTTACCTATATCATTAGACATCAACACCAGAACACCTCCTGATTTCACCCAAGCAGTGATTTCGGCTACATCCTTTTGGCTCACAAAATTAGGTTTCGCAGCTTCCTTTTCCGTATCCGGATCAACAATGATATATACGGATGAATTTGTCAGATTGGATGCTGAAGGAGCTTCTTCGAGACTGGTGGTGCTTGCTCCCGCGTTTTTGAAAAGATTCTTCCAGAACCAAAATCCACTATTCGCCTGATCTTCCCAGGCATAATGATAGCGAATTTCTTGTCCGAAGGGTCCTTTCTTGCGTTCATTATTAAAATAATAATCCAGAGTGACAGTTTTTCCAAGACCAGGTTTAGGCAATGCTGCAAGCTCCATCTCATTTGACGCACTAATGAAAGAACCTACACCCTTGGGATCGTTTGTGATAACCTTCTCACTCATGTAATACTCAAAGCTTCCATCACGGTAAGGTTTACTACCTAGTCCCGAAACACTAACGGTCCCTTTAAAGTTGATTTTTTCAGCGTTCACTTCTTCAACGAACTCCCTTTTCATGCCTTCAAAACCCTTTTTTGCTACTGAAAAGTATCGTTCAGGAAGATACCCTTGTCTCACACCTTTTGCTATAGCATATACAAACATACTTGCAGCAGAAGACTCGAGGTAATTGCCCTTACCTTCTGGTACATCGATGATATCATACCACAGGCCTGAAGGCTGTTGTACCTTCGAAACAGCTTCCGCAAACCGGTTTAGTATATCAATTAGCTTTTTCCTCCCAGGATGGCTCGCAGGGAAATATTCCAGAGCGTCTACAAGTCCCATACCGTACCAACCCATTGCTCTGCCCCATACATGCGGAGAACGCCCTGTCGCTTTATTCGCCCAACGTTGCTCTCTGGATTCATCCCAGCCATGGTATAGTAATCCAGTCTTAGTATCTCTGGTATTATTTTCCATGAAGATAAACTGGTTTGCAATATCTTCAAACGCTTTCGTGTCGTTCGTTATTGCAGAATATTCGGCATAGAACGGCTGTCCCATATAAAGACCGTCAAGCCACATCTGATAAGGATAGATGCGTTTATGCCAAAATCCGCCTTCTTTTGTACGCGGGTGCTCATCCAATTGATGACGAAGGACCTGTGCAGCTTTCAAATATTTCTGCTGACCCGTTACCTGATAAAGCAACAGCAGCGATCTCCCGTTTTTTATATTGTCAATATTGTGAGAGCTCTTGTCATAAGTACGAATGTTGCCGTCTTCGCCGACAAAGTGGTCCATACTTTTCTTGATGTATTCGAAGTATTTTTTGTTGCCAGTACGCTGCCACACTGCCGATACACCCTCCAGGACAACTCCCTGGTCGTAGGTCCACTTAAAAGGGCGACCAGTCCACAGAGAGTCAGCCCAAATATCCAGTACGGTTGCAGTCATCCTTTCAGAAAGAGGCACCGACTGGGCAGTAACCTCAGGCCCGGGAAAGAAAAATGCAACAGCCAGAACAATTATTAAAGCTACTTTCTTCATAGTCCTATTGGGTTTTTAACGCTTTTTTGGTCGCTCCATACTTAAAGTCGGCGATGCTCTTTGCGCTTTTTAGCTCAGCGTTTCTCAGAGTGATATTGGTGCTTCTTTCTCCCTTCACATCAAAGATAAGCTCTGCTCCTTCGTTGTATTTAAGACCGTCGAAAGTCAAGCCGCTGCTGTTCATTATATCGACCACAGGTTGCGTGTTCTTGACAATCAAATTAACATTTCTAAAGTGGATACGTTTAGCATCCTGTATCTGAATACCGTTATTCGCCTGGATGGTAATATTCTCCAGGTGTATATTCTGGATATTCATTTCCGGTAAGCCTCTTACGAAAATGCCTCGCGCAGCCCCGTCACACACCAGATTATTTACATGGATATCCTTAAACTGCGGCGTCCCTTCGTTCACCGGTACTATAGCCTCCTTAGGCATCTTAGCCCCGCCATCGTTTATGAATACCGGACTTTTTGCACCATAGTACATGTCAAACAAAACAGCCTCCCCGGGGATGTCTTTCATTGTAATGTTCTTGATGTACACTTTTTCCACAACACCGCCTCTCCCACGAGTGGTCTTGAACCTCAAGCCAATATCGGTCCCAATGAAAGTGCAATCCGTTATAAATAAGTTTTTAGCCCCTCCCGACATTTCACTACCTACAACAAAGCCACCATGTCCATGATAAACAGTACAGTTTTTAACAAGAACGTTTTCTGTAGGAATGCCTCTTTTACGGCCTTCCTCGTCTCTTCCTGACTTAATGCATATCGCATCATCTCCCACATCAAACACGCTGTTCTCTACCACCACATTTTTACATGATTCGAGATCCAGACCATCGCCATTTTGCCCGTACCATGGATTTCTCACCACGATATTATTGATAATGATATTTTCGCACATTATGGGATGGACGTTCCATGCAGGTGAATTCTGAAAGGTGACACCCTCTAACAGGATGTTCTTGGTTTTTGTAAGAACGAGCAGATTCGGCCTTAAAAAATCTTTGATGTCTTCGTAGTCTTTTGCCGTCTTTCCAGGAGCTATAGCACCCGCGTTATTAGTTTGAGATCCCTTAAGCGAGCTCGCTGATGGATACCATATTTTTCCACTTTGATCCAGCGCTCCGCCTGATGAAATCAGCTTCTCCCACTGATTGGCGGTTAGCTTTTCACGTTTTACCATTCGCCAGGAATCGCCGTTACCGTCGACGATTCCCTTACCGGTGATAGCAACATTTTCCAGACCGGTACCCGATATCGGAGGCTGGTTTCTTACTGCAGCAAGACCTTCCCAGTTTGCTTCAATTAACTTGTATTGGGATTTATCGCGACTGAAGCTTAAAACAGCATCACTTTTAAGATGCAGGTTAACGTTACTCTTCAGTTCAACCGGACCGGTTGACCAAAGACCTGCTGGTACAAGAACAACGCCGCCACCATTTGCGCTACAGGCCTCAATTGCGGCATTAATACTTTTCGTATTCAAGGTCAAGCCATCATTAATGGCTCCATACTTAACAATATTAAAGGTATCGGCCTTAAAGACCGGCTTCTCAACTATGGGTAGAACATTGATTGGCCAAGAGGGCGACTGAAGCTGGGAAAACGACTGAAAGCCAGTCAACTGTAAAATCGAGGCAACGATCGCTACCTTTAAGTTCCGTGTGTTGTTCATGTTTCCTATTAATCACCGAACGATATACCATTTTCAGATATGAGGTTCCCCCCTCTTACTCATTCAGCTAATGTTTCAATTATCTAATCTTTATGTGGTTAGTATAAACGATTTAAGCAAGATTACAGACTTTAGCCTGAAAAAGAGATGAATTGAGAATATAAATTTACGCAAACGTTATCGGAGGTAACGATGTGGATAGAAAAAACAAAAGGGGATCCGACTATCGCCGGATCCCCTTCATCAGGATGCCTTTTTTATGATTAGAAACACCCGATCGGATGATCTTTATTACCTCAGATCTTTAATTGCCACAGCATCCATATCAGAATAGACCAGGTTCTCGCCAGCCATCGCCCATATAAATCCGTAGTTCGATGTACCACCTCCTGAATGAATTGACCAGGGAGGTGAAATAATTGCCTGGTGATTCTGAACTACCAGGTGACGAGTCTCCTGAGGCTGTCCCATAAAATGGAATACCACCTGATCTTCCGGAACGTCGAAATAAAAATACGACTCCATCCTACGGTCATGAACATGTGATGGCATGGTATTCCACACAGATCCTGTACTTAAAATAGTAAGTCCCATTACCATCTGACAACTTCTCGCGCCTTCCATATGTATATACTTGTATATGGTGCGTTCGTTAGCAGTATCTTTGCTTCCAACAGTAGTCGGGAAGGCATTCTCCTTCTTCACAAGCTGATGAGGATATTCTTTATGAGCTGGAACAGAGTAAAGGAAGAACTTCGCAGGATTTTCAGCTGAAACACTTGAAAACACGACTGATTTCGAGCCCTTGCCTACATAAACTGCATCTAACCTGTTAACCTCGTACGTGGTACCGTCAACAGACACCTTTCCATCTCCTCCCACATTTATAATACCAAGCTCACGTCTTTCTAGAAAATAGTCTGCGCGCAGATTTTCGTAAACAGGGAGTTCCAGCTCCTCATTTACCGGAACCACACTTCCGGTTATTGCACGATCGTAATGAGAGTAGGTAAAATTGAATTGACCTGCCTGCATGAGGTCTTCTAACAAAAAATTTGCACGAAGTTCTGACGTTCCTAAAGATGCTACTTCTTTAGGACCTTGTGCATACCGTTGATTCATTATCATAATTCAGAGTTATTAGTTTTAAACTTTAACGTCCCATCCAACCACCGTCGACAGTCAGGATGGTTCCATGTACATAATTAGAAGCCTTCGATGCCAGGAAAACAACCGGACCTTTAAAGTCTTCCGTCTCACCCCAGCGGGCCGCAGGTATCCTGCTTAGTATTGATCTACTCCTCTCCTCATCGTTTCTCAGATCTTCAGTGTTATCCGTCGATATATAACCAGGCGCTATTCCGTTCACGTTGATTCCTTTAGAAGCCCATTCATTCGAAAATGCTTTAATCAAACTGCCGATAGCACCCTTGCTAGCAGCATACCCCGGAACATTGATACCGCCTTGAAACGTCAGCAGAGAAGCGGTAAAAATAATCTTGCCGGATCCATTCTCAATCATTCTTCCCCCGATCTCACGGCTGATTAAAAACTGGCTGTTCAGATTAATCTCAATCACCTTATCCCAAAACTCGTCGGAGTGTTCAGCTGCCGGCTGCCTCAGAATAGTCCCGGCATTGTTAACAAGGATATCTATCACCTCATTTTCAGCAAGCACTTTCCTCGAAAAATCCTTCACTGAAGTGCGATTACTGAAGTCACACTGATATGCTTTAAAATTTCTTCCTAACGCACGTACAGCATTCTCCGTTTCACTTCCCGTAAGTTCTAGCGTAGCCGAAACCCCAATAATATCCGCCCCCGCTTCTGCAAGCGCCTCAGCCATGGCTTTTCCAATGCCACGATTGCACCCCGTTACCAGAGCAACTTTGCCCGATAAATCAAATAAAGAATTATTGCCCATTACTTTTTAAGATAAAATGTGCTGCAAAACTACTGTTTATACACAAATTAACTAATGCCTTCCTTGCTTATTTGAAATATGGCCAGATGCATGCAAATAAACACATTTTTGAAGAGCATAAATTCCGTGGAGGACCAAAAAACACCGGGGATGACTAAGATCATTTTTTCGATGACATTTATTTACAAACTTGCAATACTTCAAAGAATAATCATTTCACATATAATTAAATAATAATGTCCATTTCTTTATTTGACCTCACAGGAAAAAGAGCCCTGGTAACCGGAGCGACACATGGCTTAGGTATGTCAATGGCTGCCGGTCTTGCAAACGCAGGTGCTCAACTAATCATCAATGATATTTCACAAGAAAAGCTGGATCAGGCTATTGAAGAGTATAACAAAATGGGCATCGATGCCAAAGGATATCTTTTCGACGTAACGGATGAAGCCGCTGTAATAGCTAACGTAGCAAAAATTGAAGAAGAGGTAGGTCCCATTGATATCCTGATTAATAACGCAGGTATCATAAAGCGAATTCCGGTAATAGACATGGAAGTAGCTGATTGGGAACAAGTATTGAAAATAGACCTTACTGGTCCGTTTATCATGGCAAAACACATTGGCCGCCAGATGATCGAACGCCGCGCAGGTAAGATCATCAATATGTGCTCCATGATGAGTGAGGTCGGAAGAAATACAGTAAGTGCTTATGCCGCAGCAAAAGGCGGACTAAAAATGCTAACGAAGAATCTGGCGACCGAATGGGCACCTTTCAATATACAGGTGAATGGAATTGGACCCGGCTATTTCGCTACTTCTCAAACCGCGCCTATCCGTGTAGATGGACACCCTTTTAATGATTTTATCATCAGTCGTACCCCGGCCGCTCGCTGGGGAGAAACAGATGACTTGCAAGGAGCTGCAATATTCCTGTCATCCAAAGCATCAGACTTTGTCAATGGACATATCCTGTATGTAGACGGTGGAATACTTGCCTCTTTAGGAAAAGCCGCAAACGAGTAAGTTAACGTTGGGCATCTTCCCTTATCAAAGGCCGGCATTTCATGCTGGCCTTCTTTATTTCTCAGGAAGCCAGCCGTCAAATATTTTCGTTAACTCATAATCTGCAGCCTGTAGGTCTGTCAACTGATGAGACCACTTTACGCGCTTTCCAGGTCTGAAACCAGGACCGGTATTCCTATATTCTGCGTAGTATGCTGTTGTCTCATTTGACTCTTTCCCCCAGTTATTCCATCCATCGGGATGAATGATATTGCCCATTTCACATCTGATAAAAACAGTTTTTGCGTATGGTCGCCATGGACGGCCCAGATAAAAACTGCCTGAACCCCCATCTCCCGTTATCCGGCAATTTTTAAAAACATAACCATACGAAGTGCTGTCATGTGTAGAAGCAGCAGTAATGTAACCACCCTTTTTACAGAAGATCTCACAATTCTCAAATACAGCAGTGGAGGAACCAAATATGAAGTCTACAGTCCCTTCAATATAGCAGTCCTTGTAATATTGCCTGCTTTTATACCCGTACGTATAGAGTGTATCCTGAAAACCCAAAAACCGGCAATTTTTAAACTGAACTTTGTCTCCTGCAACCCAAACGGCTACGGCCTGACCAACAGGCCCTGACGAATTTTGAAACGTAATATTTTCGGCACCAAACTCATCTCCATAGACATAGAAACTGGATGAGCCTGAGGTACCCATATCTTCTCCAAATACATTCTTTTTGGCATTATAGTCATCGTATGTCAAAATCGTCTTTTCAACGCTTTCACCAATAAGCTTTACCCTCGCTTTTGAACCTGCAAGAACAAGTTTCTCCTTATACACACCGTTCTTGATATAGATGACCGTGATATTCTTTCGAAAATCCGGGACAGCGTTGATCGCTTGCTGAACGGTCTTAAAATCTCCGGTACCATCGGCAGCAACAACGAAATCGACCTTTTCCTGTCCGGTTACCACACTGATAAGGCACACCAACAAACTGATTGTCAGTAAAAAACTTTTCATCCCCATGAGCTACTTGCTTTTGACAGTGATATGATCAGCTAACCCTAACTTCAAAGAACGGATTTCGGCAAGCACCAATTGAGCCATCTTTCTTGCTCCAAATTCGTTAAAATGCGTATCGTCTTCACTACCGTTAGGGTAATTGGGGTGCTCGCCGGGCATGAGGTGATTATATAGAAATTTGGATTTTTCAGGACCCATTTCAATTAATAAAGCCTGACTTCTCTTATCCAGATCGATTAAAGGAACCTTAGTCTCTCTGGAAACTTGTCTAACGATTTCGGAGTAAACGCGATGTGTGTCCTCCAGCTTTCCAGCAGGATCAAATTTCCTTCTCGCTACGGCCGTTATCAGAACCGGATTGGCTTTCTTGCTTCTTGCGTCTTTCACAAACCGGATAAGGTTAGTCCTGAACTCCGCCTCTGTTGTTGCGTTCTTTTTGGTTTGAATCTCGTCATTGTGTCCAAACTGGATCATGACATAGTCCCCCTCTCTCAAACTGTCCATCACAGAAGACCATCTGTCTTCCTTTAAGAACGACTTTGTGCTACGCCCGTTTTGCGCACGATTATCCACACGCACCTCCGGCTTAAAGAAAAATGCAAACGGCATGCCCCAGCCCGCTTCAGGATATGCCTTTATTTGCTTTTGGGACATGGTGGAGTCCCCAACGAGATATACCGTTATACCCTTATCCGCAGGTAATGTAAACGACATAAATACAACAGTGAACAATAGCCACTTCAACTTCTGAATTTTTCCGATCATCTCTAATAAAAATCTTGTTTTACTAAACTATTTAAATAAACCTCAATATTGCTAAAGTCCCCGCACACTTTTAACTCATTCCCATCTTGTGCATTCCGTGCATCCAATCCATTCTCCATTTCCCATTTATCAGGCATTCCATCCCCGTCAGAGTCTTTCTGTGCTTCAGATGACCTCAACTCAGGCCAGCCGCCAACCTCCGCTTGCGAGTCGATAATGCCGACGTTCCTCTTTCCGACCTTTGACCGGCCTGACCTCATTCCTTCAATGAGGCGGCTATCAACAGCATCCCGTCTGAGTGATGAACCGCTATACTGCAGTACCGCCATATAAGCTTCCTGGGCGCTGACGTCTTTCAGCTCAATAGTTTTGAAAGGTGTAAGAGCTCTTGCAGCGTCCGGACTATCGCACTGCACCCCTCCTAGCCAGTTATCCTTAGAAATCCGAATATTACTTTCGATCATGTTTCCCGCCACATAGAACTTTCCATAAGGAACCGATGGATTTAGAAGCCTCTCTAGTCTGCTTCTAGGCGTCGCAGGACCTGGCTTATAGTAATTATTTACTACGTTATATTTACCCTTTTCTCCACCATATATATTGTTGATTTCCCAGTTAAAAATAACGTTATTGCGAAAATCAACCAGTTCATCCTCCGAATTGAGAGTGGATGATGAACCACTGAATCGGGGCATTCGGCTGTGATGGCTGGCAATAAGATTGTGATGAAATGTAGCACCCTTGCCTCCCCAGATCCCACCGTACCCATGCTGCCCCTTCTCATGTACAGAAGAATTTAAACTCTCTGAAACAATGCACCATTGAAGAGTAAAGTCGCTATTGCCGTAAAACGAAGCACACTCATCCGTGCCCCAGCTTATCGAGCAATGGTCCACTATTACATTCCTTACCCCTTTGGTTCCACCCAGGGCATCACCTTGCACCGACTTTTCATCTCCCATCCGGAAACGGAGGTAACGAACAATCACATTATTCGCTTTTATAGAAAAGGGGTAGTTCTTTATACAAATTCCATCTCCGGGTGCCGACTGACCTGCAATGGTGAGATCTCCATTATTAATATCAAGTGGGCTATCCAAAGAGATCGTTCCGGAAATTTCGAAGACAATTATCCTGGGGCCTTTTGCCTGAATCGCCTTTCTTAATGAACCTTCTCCAGAGTCATTCAGATTGGTTACCTTCATAATCTTACCACCCCGCCCGCCGCTTGTAAACTTTCCATAGCCTTCCGCACCTGGGAACGCCAAAGCTTGGCCAAAACAACTTTCTGTATAGAAAATCGCAGCACAAACTAAGAAGAGAATGGGCACTATAGATTTTTTCATAATTCCGGTTCACTGTTACCGCTCAGAATAAGCTACTTTAAACAGGTTGTTATATATTATTGGTATCGAGCCGCAATATAACAACAGCCCTACTTAATAAGCAGATTTTGCGGCCTTATTTTTGTGCAATCGTTCCCGAACACGATAACAAACTCCAAACCTGCCTTTCCTATCATATTTGTTTCATCTCGAAGGAACTCATTATATTAAGTATCTTAGCCGTATAATATCATTGTCCTAAATCAGGTAAAAAATGAGATTTAATACAGTAACAATTAAGGACATAGCCAAAGCGCTGGGCCTTTCAACATCAACCGTTTCACGGGCACTGCGCGGAGGTTATGAGATAAGTGAGGAAACAAAGAAGACTGTAACCGAATATGCGGAGAAAATTAATTACCGTCCCAATCCTATCGCACTTAGCCTGAAAGAACGCCGAAGCTATTCCATAGGAATCGTTGTATGTGAAATCGCCAATAATTTTTTCTCTCAGGCGATAAATGGAATGGAATCTGTCGCATATACAGCGGGATATAATGTAACAATTACCCAGAGTCACGAACGATTCGATCGTGAAGTACTGAACGTTGAACACCTGGCTTCACGCTCGGTTGACGGCTTATTAATTTCCCTCTCCTCGGAGAGTGCCGACGTTTCCTATCTGAAAGACCTGCATAAAAAGGGCCTGCCTATTGTCCTTTTCGATCGGGTAACTTCTGAAATTGACACCCATAAAGTGATCGCCGACAATTTTAAAGGGGCTTATGACGCTACAGACTATCTCATTAAATTAGGGCATAAACGAATCGCGCATTTTACGAGTTCGGCACACCTGTCGGTTACCGGAGAAAGGCTTGAGGGATACAAAGCTGCATTGCGGGATCATGGTATCCCTTTCAATGAAGACTTTGTAAAGTTCTGCGGTCATGGTGGAATTAATCAGGAAGAAATAGATGACGCTACCAAAGAACTGTTGGCGCTCAATGAAAGACCCGATGCCATATTCATTGCGCAGGATAAGTTAAGCACTGGTTGCCTCCATGCCATAAAGAAAATAGCTCCAGATTACTTCACAGGAATTAAGATAGCGGGTTTTACCAATTCCAATGTCGTCGATCTGTTTAATCCGCCAATCACAGCTGTCAGACAGCCGGCCTTCGAAATGGGGCAAGCCGCCATGGAGTTACTCATTCACTTGATTGAAAGTAAAATGCCCGTTACCGAATTTGAGACGAGGATTCTGCAAACTCAATTAATTGTAAACAACTCAAAATATTAAAAAGGCCGTACAGCCTGTTCATCGATTATTTAAGGCTATTAGTCTAATTAATTTTAAATGCTAGAAAAGATAGTGTTGATTTGATTCAAGTATTAGAAACATGAAAACCAAATCAAACGCTATCTCGCCATTTATTATGTTATTGGTCCCAGCTCTTATCGCCATGCTGGTTACCCTTGGTCAAACCGTAGAAAGCCGTAACGAAGAAGCCAATACCTTTAGCTTCCTCAGCGTACCTGCCTTCAAAGGGCTGCTTAACGGGAGTGTGAATTGCCGACTGTGGTAGAACCTAAAGATCAATGCTTTGGTGCTGTTCTGGAATCGCCACGTTCTTGAATCCGACATCCCTTAACTTACCAGCAAATATCCGCTGTACGTCATCCTCTCCATGCACGAGAAAGATTCGCTTCACCTGTGTTGGATCCTGACATGATAAAAACTTAAGCAAATCATCACTGTCACCATGGGCACTCATGGATCTGATTACGCGAACTTCAGATCTGACGTCGTACTCGTCACCGAAAATCTCTACAACCTTCTTACCGGCCGTCAGCTGCCCGCCCAGCGACCTCGGTTCACAATATCCCACCAGCAGGATGGTGTTCCGATCGTTTGAGATGCTGTTTCTGATATGGTGCTTAACCCTGCCAGCCTCTGCCATTCCCGATGAGGATATAATCACACAGGGGCGGGGATCCTCATTCAGTGCTATTGATTCCTCTACTGAATGTATAAATTTTAAGCCCTTGAATTGGAATACGTCGTCGTCATACTTTAAAATCTGTTGCACCCTGTTGTTATAAACATCTGTATGCTCCTTCAGAACCATCGTCGCTTTTTCGGATAACGGACTGTCCACGTAGAACGGCACATCGGGTAGAATCCCCTTCAACTCAAGTGCGTTTAACGCAAATAACAGCTCTTGGGTTCTACCCACACTAAACGCCGGGATGATAACCTTCCCATTTTTAAGTATGCAAGTCTGGTGGATGATCTCCTGCAGCTGACGCTCAATTGGTTCGAGATCCTTGTGATAGGAGTCCCCGTATGTCGATTCAAGAATAATATAATCAGCCTGACGAAAGGTTTGCGGACTCTTGAGCAGCATATCCCCATATCTTCCGACATCACCGCTAAAAGTCAGTCGGGTGTACTTCCCGTCCTCCAGTAAGGACAGATGCACTGCCGCGCTTCCCACAATATGTCCGGCATCAGTAAAACATAGGGTAATACGAGGATCTATCTCGAAGTCCTCGTTATAGTCAACGATCTTAAAGAGTCGCATTGCCTCGACAACATCATCTTCAGTATAAAGAGGCTTTATGGGTGCCTGCCCCCGCTTTTCCCTCCTTCGATTCATATACGCTGCATCACTCTGCTGAATGCCTGCTGAGTCGTTCAACAAAACCCTCGCCAGATCCATAGTTGGAGCGGTTGAAAAGATGGTCCCTTTGAAACCTTCGGCTACCATACGTGGAATCAATCCACAATGGTCGATATGTGCATGTGATAAGATCAGGTAATCAACCTTAGCAGGATGAAATCCAAAATGCCCGTTCAGTTCCTCTGTATCTTCGCCAAGACCCTGAAACATTCCGCAGTCCAGCAAGATCTGTGTCCCGTTTTTTAATTGTATAAGATGCTTGCTACCTGTAACAGTGCCAGCTCCACCGTGAAAAGTTACCGTCATGTATGTGATCTAAAATTTCACAGACAACAAGACACGAAAACATATGTTCTGTAAACCCCGAAATAAAAAAGCCCAGTGCTTTCGCAACTGGGCCTTTCTCACAATATCTCCTTGCCTCGTGGCACAAAAATAATTAATTAATTTCTTCTTCTTTAAAAAACTTAGCGTTATAAAAATCGCGACGCATTCTATTGATGTTTGTTAAAGAAATTTCCTTCGGACATTCTATTTCACACGCTCCTGTATTGGTACAGTTTCCAAAACCTTCCTCGTCCATCTGCGCTACCATTGCCTGAACACGACGGTAACGTTCCGGCTGACCTTGCGGTAATAATGCAAGCTGTGAAATTTTTGCTGATACAAACAAAGATGCCGATGCATTCTTACATGCAGCCACACAAGCACCGCACTGAATACATGTAGCGGAATTGAACGCTTCGTCAGCTATAACCTTTGGAATTGCAATTTCATTCGCATCCGGAACACCTCCCGTATTTACCGAAACATATCCTCCAGCCTGCTGAATGCGATCAAATGCAGATCTGTCTACCGCGAGGTCTTTAATCACAGGAAACGCCGTAGCTCTCCAAGGCTCGATCGTGATCGTTTCACCATCATGGAAGCTACGCATATGCAGCTGACAAGTCGTGATCGCACGCTTAGGACCATGTGGCCGCCCATTGATATACAGGGAGCACATTCCGCAAATACCTTCACGACAATCATGATCGAAGTGAATAGGATCTTCTTTCTTTTTTACCAAACGCTCGTTTACAACATCGAGCATTTCTAGAAATGACATATCCGGTGATATATCATCTGCTTTATATGTTACAAATTTCCCCTTCTCTGTAGCATTTTTCTGTCTCCAGACCTTAAGGGTTAAATTCATGTTTCCACTCATGGCTTCTCTAGATTTCTTTTAAACTATTTATAACTACGTTGGGTCAACTTCACATTCTCAAATACCAGTTCCTCTTTATGCAGCTCAGAGGCGACATTATCGCCCTTAAACTCCCAGGCAGCTACATATGCAAAGTTCTCATCGTCACGTTTTGCCTCTCCTTCTTCAGTCTGGCTTTCTTCTCTGAAATGTCCACCACAAGACTCTTTGCGATTTAAAGCATCATCAACCATAAGTTCACCCAGCTCTATAAAGTCCGCAACGCGTCCCGCTTTTTCCAAAGACATGTTCATCTCTTCGTTTTCTCCAAGCACGATAGCGTTTTTCCAGAAGTCAGCCTTCAATTCCTGAATCAGGGCTTTTGCTTTCTTAAGTCCTTCCTCGTTACGCGCCATTCCACAGTACTCCCACATGATTAAACCTAAATCTCTGTGATACTCGTCAAGCGTCTTTGTTCCTTTCATAGACAGGAAAGTATTGATCTGATCTTCAACATTCTTCTTCGCCTCTGCGAAAGCAGGATGTGAAGTATCAACCGGAGCAGGTCCGGTCGAAGCCAGGTAATCTCCCAAAGTATAAGGAATCACGAAATACCCGTCAGCCAAGCCCTGCATCAATGCGGATGCACCCAACCTGTTGGCGCCGTGATCAGAGAAATTACACTCACCCAAAGCATATAGCCCCGGTATAGTAGTCATCAGATTATAGTCCACCCATAGTCCACCCATTGTATAGTGTACAGCAGGATAAATACGCATCGGCATCTCGTAAGGATTCTCATTAGTGATCTGGTAGTACATATCAAAGAGGTTACCATACTTAGCCTCTACTGCACTTTTACCCAGTCGGTTTATTGCATCTCCAAAATCCAGATAAACGGATTTACCGGTTGTACCTACTCCGCGACCATCATCACATGCTTCTTTCGCATTACGGGAAGCCACATCTCTTGGAACAAGGTTACCAAAAGAAGGATATTTTCTTTCCAGGAAGTAATCACGATCATCTTCCTTGATATCTTGCGGTTTAAGCTGTCCTTTGCGAACGCGTTCTGCCATCTCCTGCGTCTTCGGTACCCATACACGACCATCGTTCCGGAGTGACTCAGACATCAGTGTCAGTTTCGACTGATGATCTCCGGTTACCGGAATACAAGTAGGATGGATTTGAGTATAGCACGGATTCGCGAAAAGTGCACCCTTCTTGTATGCTCTCCAGATCGCTGTGGTATTACTACCCATGGCATTGGTTGAAAGGTAAAATACGTTACCATATCCACCTGTACAAAGAAGCACCGCATGACCTGCAAAGGACTCGATTTTCCCTGTTAACAAATCCCGGGTGATAATCCCCTTTGCTTTGCCGTCCACAGTAACCAGATCAAGCATTTCATGACGGTTATACATTTCAACCTTTCCCGCATTGATTTGACGGTTTAAAGCTGAAAACGCACCGAGTAATAATTGTTGTCCGGTTTGTCCCCTCGCATAGAAAGTACGCGACACCTGCGCACCCCCAAATGAACGGTTATCAAGTAAACCACCGTATTCACGTGCGAAAGGCACTCCCTGTGCCACACACTGATCGATAATATTCACCGACTCTTCAGCTAAACGATGAACGTTTGCTTCACGTGCCCGGTAGTCACCACCTTTTATTGTATCGTAGAACAAACGGTATACACTATCACCGTCATTCTGATAATTCTTGGCAGCATTGATACCACCCTGTGCAGCAATAGAGTGCGCACGTCTCGGGCTATCCTGAAAGCAAAATGCCTTCACGTTATATCCAAGTTCCGCTAATGTAGCTGCAGCTGACGCACCCGCCAGACCTGAACCTACAACAATAACAGTATATTTTCTCTTATTGGCCGGGTTAACCAGCTTAAGGTTGAATTTATGTTTGGTCCACTTTTCAGCTAACGGACCCTGAGGAATTTTTGAATCTAATACCATTTCAAAATTATATTTTATCCCTTTAGGGAAGGATTCATCTTAGTGAGCGAAATACATGTAAATCGGCATTAAAGCAAACACCGCGGGAATGATTATACTAAATACCCACAGACCAACGAAATCGATGATCGGCTTGTACTTTACATGATCGAATCCAAGAGTCTGGAAACCGCTTTGAAATCCATGATACAAATGAAAACCCAGGACGATCATAGAAATGACATACAGTATCACATACCATTCTTGTTGAAAGGCTTGCTGAACAACAAAATAAAGATCTTTAGCTACCACCACTTCCGTCTGGTTCTGCACATCGACGAACTTCGTGTGCACTAAAGGGTTTCCATCAAATGGAAGCTGCGTTACACGAACAACCTCTGGATTTTGCAGGCTCATTTCATATTGCACATAGGGAAGGCCGCCCCAATGGTACTCCGCCCAGAATGTTTTCATGTGGATAACAATAAACACAAGAATCACTGTCCCCAATATTCCCATATTGCGTGAGCTCCAGGTACTGTTAGCCGCGCCGTTAACCTGGGCATATCCAACAGGCCTCGCTTTGTTATTACGCATGGTTATAATAACAGCGTACACTGCGTGAAGTATGATTGATAGATACAACGCATACGATACTATTTTGATTGGCAGAAAATGAGTCATAAAGTACGAATACTCATTAAACGCTTTTCCTCCATCATCATTAAAAAGCTGGAGATTACCAATAAGATGGATGACGAGAAACAGGCTAAGAAATAAACCTGTCAATCCCATTATTAACTTCTTCCCCAGGGTAGAGGAGAAACCTTTACTTAAACTGCCCATTTCCTTTCTTGAATTTTATGTAGAAGTGCAAAAGTATTTAATACTAAGACAATAATATAACGTATTTCGTTAATAAACGGCTTATTTACCTAATTTAGAACCAATCTAAGCGTTAAGATGAAGTACCTTACTCCCTAATACTCCAAAGATATCTACAGACTCCGCCGCCTGCAGACAGTACTTACCCGTAAACCTCGCGAAAGCAGGCAGGATAGCTTGATTTTTCTTGAAATAGAAACAGGAGAGAACTGTTGATTGCCGTCCAGCCCCCCGAAGTTTTACCGCAGGATGGATATGTCCACTTATGCAATAGAACTCTCCCTGACAGTCTTCTGCCCGGGGTTCATGAGTGAATTTAAATGGCCCCATCACAAGCTCATCATGCACCTTAAAGCCGGCGTTGGTATAATAGTCGCGATGAAGGATGTCGTGGTTACCTTTAACGAGTATCATTTCCACTCCGGGAAACAACTCACACCAAAGAACCAACCAGTTCCAGTCATCATTATGCTCACTGTGAAACAGGTCGCCTAAGAAAATGATTCGCCTTGGCTGATATTGCTCAATAAGATCCGAGAGAACCGACAGCTCTTCCTGTTCGAGCAACTTGGGAATGGCTATTCCGGCTTTCCTGAAATGTCCAACTTTACCGATATGCAGATCGGAGACGATGAGTATCTGTTGTTCTGCCCAAAATATTGCCTTTTCCGGAAGAAGTAAGAGACGCTCACCTTGCAACTCCCACTCCACTACTCTCTCTCCCATGTCCAAAAATACGAAAATGCCAGGATCTAACGCACAAAAAAGCCCGGTAGTACTGAAACTACCGGGCTGATTTAAGATTTGGCACCGACCTACTCTCCCACATGTTACTGCAGTACCATCGG
>NZ_PVTH01000001.1 GCF_003002875.1 Arcticibacter pallidicorallinus | reverse complement strand
AAAACCTCATGTCCATCAATCATAAGAACATCAGAGACCTGTATCCACAGAACTATAAGAAACTAATTGAGGCTGGCAAGCTGTAGTTCGTCGGGTGGATACGGCCATCCTGATTGAATTTATCCCAGCTGTATTTAAAAGGTTCGGATTTGACTAACCAATGGTTCATGAATTTTGTGTGTTTAGCGCAAAACTAACAATTCTTGGAAAACTGCTAAACAACTTGAGAGAAATGAAGGTAATAGTAAAGTAAAAGAAGACTCCTGAAAAATGCTATTTTGACATATCTGCTATAGCTCTGAACATTGGTGCTCTAACTTCTCGCAAATTCGAATGATTTTTGTTTTCAATCTAACCAAAATATGAAACTAATCGAAAGTTCGTTTAAGCTTCACTCCAGAAGAAAATTCATTTATGATCTGGGGATAGCGTCCATAGGGATCTCAACTCTGTCACTCTTCTCTGGTTTCAAGAGCCACGACGAAGACTCCAGTAAAGAACGCATCAGGAAAGAAAAAGCATCGGGCAAACTGGGCATCGCCCTGGTAGGTTTAGGCAGCTACGCCGGTGGACAGCTTGCGCCGGCCTTGTCAGAGACATCGAACTGCTTTCTTGCCGGTATTGTAACAGGGACACCTGAGAAGGCTGAAACATGGAAAACAAAATACGGTATCCCTGCGTCTAACATTTACGATTATAAGAACTTCGACCAGATAAAGAATAACCCGGATATTGACATCGTATATGTTGTCCTTCCGAATTCCATGCACGCTGAATATGTGATCAGAGCGGCGCAAGCGGGAAAGCATGTTATTTGCGAAAAACCTATGGCTATCACCGTTGATGATTGTGATAAGATGATTGCTGCCTGTAAAAAGGCAGACCGTATACTCGGCGTAGGATATCGATTGCATTATGACCCCTACCATCTGGAAATGATGAGGCTTGGCCAGCAAAAGATCCACGGTAATATCAAAAGTATGTCGGCAGGTTTCGCATTTAATGCGCATAAGGGGCAGTGGCGGCTGGATAAGGCTATGGCCGGTGGCGGTCCGTTAATGGACCTTGGAATCTATTGCGTGCAGGCTTTCTGCTATGTTACGGGGCAAACTCCACTTTCCGTTACGGCGAAGGAAGGACCGAAAACCGATCCGGAGCGTTTTGCCACGGTGGAGCAATCACTCACCTGGCAATTTGAGATGCCGGGAGGAATCAAGGCTGAGGGATTTTCCAGTTATGCGGATAGCCGCAACACGCTTAAAGTCGAAGCTGAACGGGGAGCGTATGAGCTTACGCCCGCATTCAATTATGGCGGTATTCGTGGAAAAGGCCCTGACGGAAATCTTAGTTTTCCTGCTGTAAACCAACAAGCTTTGCAAATGGACGACTTTGCGTTATCATTGATTCGGAAACGCCCTGTTCGTCTCCCGGGTGAAATGGGAAAACGTGATGTGGCCTATCTTCAGGCGATCTATCAGGCAATGCGTAGCGGACAAAAAGTAATGTTGAAATAAGTGTTTTAGAAGATGATAAGAAGACTTATGATAGTTCTTTTTGCTGGAGTCTCTTTAGGGATGACACAGCCCTCCCCTAAATTTATAGGACACATTGAGCGTCTGGACCCTGAACTGGATAAGATTATTATGCAGGGCGCAAAAGCTGAAATTATCGCTGAGGGCATGGATTGGAGTGAAGGACCACTTTGGGTGGAAAAGCATAAAATGCTCCTTTGGTCGGACGTCCCAAGGGATACCGTTTGGAAATGGACTGAAAAAGGCGGCAAGGAGGTATACCTCACTCCATCGGGATATACGGGCAGTGTTCCGCGAAAGGGCGAAATGGGTTCCAACGGATTGCTACTGGATCCCAAAGGCAACCTGGTACTCTGCATGTGCGGCGACAGGCGGATGGCCAGAATGGATGCTCCTTTAAATGCTCCTAGGCCAAAATTCGTCACACTCGCCGGCAACTATGAGGGCCGGAAGTTTGACAGTCCGAATGATGCTGCCTACTCCCCTACCGGCGAGCTCTATTTTACAGATCCTCCTTACGGTTTGGAGCATCAGCACAATGACCCTCTAAAAGAAATGAAAGTCCAGGGAGTTTACAAAGTAAAGAAGAATGGCGAAGTTGTATTGCTGATTGACTCGCTTACCCGTCCAAATGGTATTGCTTTCTTTCCGGGGGGCAAACAGTTGCTGGTAACGAATTCAGACGGAGCCAATCCGAACTGGTATATTTATGATGTAACTGAGGAAGGTTTGACCAACGGCAGAATCTTTTATAGTGCGAAAAGCGAGGGCAAAGGGTTGAGAGGCGCACCGGACGGACTCAAGATCAATAAAGATGGTTATGTATTTTCGAGTGCTCCCGGAGGGATCTGGATCTTTAACAGAAGCGGTAAGTTGATAGGAAAACTGAGCGGACTTTCTGCGCCGGCATCTAACTGCACATTCTCAGGAGATGAAAAGACGCTGTACATCACCAATGATATGAATATTCTACGACTGAAGCTAATGGATTGATTGTAGAAGATACCGAATTCGTTCATCCGTAGTACCAGATTTCTGCTTAGAGAAGTATTGCCAGAGTAGTGGGATAAATATTATAACGACTTGATTTAAAGTCGAGAATAAGTTATTAACTTTAAAGTATAAACCTAAACCCTGACATAATGGAAAATCTTTCTCCAAACGAATCTCCTGGTTCAATTAATTTCAATGACTCCTGTTTCAGACAATTAGATGTCACGCGTAAGTGGACTAGATTCTTGTCTGTTGTTGGCTTCGTGTTCCTAGTGTTTATGGCAGTTTTCTTCCTGGTAGCTTTGACTCAATTCTTTGGAGGTGGGAATTGGTTTCAAGTGTTGACTATCGTCCCCCTCGTCTTGATGGGGGCAGTTTACTTTTTCCCCATTTATTTCCTTAGCAAGTTTTCCTATCATTCGAAACTTGCTTTGAATACCTTCAGCGGGGAATCATTGGCTACGGCTTTAAGGTATCTGAAGCTTCACTACGTCTATATGGGCGTGCTACTGATTATCGTAATTTTTGGGTATCTGGTTGCTTTTGTCGGAATGATGACCATGTCAGGGCTTGATGTCTCCGACGTTTTAAAAACACCTTCAATGTATTAAAATTATGACTCATACTAATCTTACCAATTCCGTATTTTACTTTGGATACTCCATTCTATTCGCGTTTGCAGCGTTAAAAATCACGTATACTGCGGTAAAGTACGATAATGTGGCTGCGATCGTCGGAGCTATTTTGATGGTTGCTTTCATTGTTATGGCACTCATTGAAGTACATAGATCAAAAAATATACACCGACCGAAAAGATCATGTGGACGACAGGATTTCTCTTTTTCAACCTGATTACCGGAATTATTTATTTTTTCTTCGCAAGAAAACGTGTAATCAGGAATTATAAACTAAGATCGCCTTTGACCTAAAATAGGAAACAGCAAGGAGCTTTGTAAGCTCCTTGCACCTAATAGCTTCAATAGAGCATTATATCCCTTAATCTGTTATCATTTTTTTTAGTAGGTTTGATTATAGGTTAGCCTTGCGTTCTGAAGAAGGGCAAGGCAACAACATATTGGGGTATAAAAGCAAACATGTTAACAGTAGAAAAGATAGGTGGCACTTCCATGAGTGCCTTACAGGATGTAATCAATAATATCATCTTATTTGAGCGTACGGGAGATCAACTTTACAACAGGATCTTTGTCGTTTCCGCATTTTCAGGAGTAACCAACTTGTTATTAGAAAACAAGAAAACCGGAGAACCGGGGGTTTACCATAAAATTGTTAATCTTCAGGATTTTCATAAACCTATTAAGAACCTGATCATCAAGCTAAAAGGGATCAATAAGCAATATGAGCCGCTGGGTCTGGATCTTGCAAAAGCGGATCATTTCATTGAAAAGCACGTTCTGGAAGCACAGACGATGCTGGACAACCTGGCAAATATTCTTGCCTCAGGCTATGTAAGCAAAACCGGAATACTTCAGGCTGCACGTGAAATCCTGGCGTCTATCGGCGAGAGTCACTCGGCTTTCAACTTTACCAATATTCTTCAGAACATGGGCATTAACACTACACTTGTTGATCTGAGTGGATTTAATGACCCTAAGGCTTATACTATTGATCAACGTATAAAGCGGGCGTTTAAGAATATTGATTTCGAAAAGACGATCTGTATAGTAACCGGTTATACCAAGGGTAAAGAAGGTATTATGCGCGAGTTTGATCGCGGATATTCGGAAGTTACATTTAGCAAGATCGCCGTGCTGTTAAAGCCGGAGGAAGCTATCATACACAAAGAATACCACCTTTCAACTGCTGACCCTGCGCTTGTAGGTATTGACAACTGCATGCCAGTTGGATATACCAATTATGATATCGCTGATCAGCTTGCAGACGTGGGTATGGAGGCTATACATCCGAAGGCCACCAAGCCTCTGGAGATTAATGGCATCAACCTTCGTCTGAAAAACACGTTCGACCCGTCCCATCCGGGAACTCTTATTACCAGAGAGTATATCAGTGAGCAGAAGCGCGTCGAGGTGATCACGGGTACAGATAAGCTGCTTATTATCGATGTTTATGATCCGCTGATGGTCGGCAATGTGGGAAGTGACCTGCAGATCATGCAAATTTTCTATGACAACAACATCAGTTATACCTTCAAAGCCACCAGCGCCAACTGTATCTCGCTGGTTATCTGGGAAAGGGATTTTGAGAAAAAACTGATCAGTGATCTGGAAGCGAAATTTGAAAAGATCACCGTGGAGAAGGCTGCTATGGTTTGTTTGCTTGGTTCCAATATGGATGAGCCGGGCTTGTTAGCAAAGAGTGCTTATGCGCTTACTAAAAAAGGAATCAATATCATGAGTGCGGGCTTTTCACTAAGGAAAGTCAACATCCAGTTCCTTGTAGACAGAGAGCATTTTGAACCGGCGATCATTTCTCTAAACGAGGTGCTTTACAGCTAGTTGCAACAAACGGCTAATTTCTGATTTTAATACAACAAAAAGATATTTTCCGTACTTTATACGTTAGATGCGGGACCTTGTGTTCCGCATCTAACCAATTATGAAGTACCTCTCGATAATATCTTTGCTTGCTTTTATATGCATTGCCGGACGTCTTCATGCGGAGCCTGTCGATGAGCAATACGTCTCTCAGTATCTGGATAATAGCAGCGGACTTTCCAACAGTGCCATAAACTCCATATTTCAGGATAGTGAGAACCTGCTTTGGGTTGGCACCTGGGACGGACTGAACATGTTCGACGGAACGGAGTTTAAAGTATTCAACTACACCAATCATGGCTCTGGAAGCATAGGAAACAATGTTATTCAGGAAGTAAGTGAAGGTTATGGGGGGAATATATGGGTCAATACTATCGGGGGCATAACGCGTATTGAGAAGAACAGCGGAACCATTCATCAGTATTTCTACGACGCAAAGTCCAAACGCCGAATCACCGAGAGGGAGTATGAACTTGCGGCTGACAAGCGGGGACAGGTTTACGTTTACAGTCGCGATGAGGGACTGATGAAGTTTGACAGTTCGAGCAACTCTTTTACCGGCGTCAGGGAATTCCCCAAAAACAGGCTCATAAAGAAGCTGAAGCTTGATGGGGATGGATCGCTATGGGTACTTGAGGCGAACGGCAATCTACTACTTACTGAACCACACGCCGAAGGTTTAAGGATTAAACGTGTCATCCGACACTCCCTGGGTATCAACAACTTTTTTTTCGTAAATCAAGCCGCTATACTCGAAGCTGGAGGAAATATGTTTGGAAGCTTTGAAAAGTCTGCATTCAAAAGAATCCCTGGCAATTTTACCGGGGTTAGGGCCGTATCCCGATTCCGGGGAGGCTACATCCTTCTTAGAGAAAGTACGGGAGCAGAAGTATATGATCTGAAATTCAGAAAGAACGCCAGAATAGATGGGATTATAAAAAAGTTCTCAGGCCTGCGAATTACATCACTTGCTTCTTCCGCAGATGGTATTCTCTGGTTAGGAACAGATGGCAACGGGCTGATAAAGCTTCACCCCAAGACAAACAATTTCGGCCTGGTAAAAGGGAACCCATACGGCATCAACAAACCAATAAGAGCCTTCGCTGAGGTGGGCGGCAAGCTATGGATTGGAACGAAGGGGAAGGGTATCATCGAACTAGGTAATGTGTTAGCGAAAGATCTGGATTTAAATAACCGCAGATTCATATCTGTCTCACACGATCCTGCTGACAACTCGGTGTTCGTACTAAAAAAAGGAGTTCAAGATCTGGTGTATATTGGCACTGATGGAGAGGGCCTTCAAGTGTACGATTTGGAAAAGCGGCGGATTATACCCTGGAAAGAGATTCAGGGTACATCCCGTCTGCCCCGCTTCCGCTCTATTTACGCTGTTCTGCAGGATCGTGACAGTTCGTTGTGGCTAGGTACCAGCGGCAGTGGTTTAATCCATCTCCGGATTGCAAAAGGTCCGGAAGGCGGGCTCTACGTAGAGAAATTTCGGCAATACCTTTCCGATAGAACGGAGGGTCTTGCCAATGATATCATTTATTCTCTGGCAACTACAGATGATCGGTATTTATGGATCGGCTGCCGATATGGTGGTTTAAGTGTATTGGATAGAAAGACGGGGCGATTTAAAACATTCAATGCATTCACTTATCCAAACAGTCTATCCAATAACGATGTACTTTCCTTGTACCGCGATCGCTCAAAGGGACTATGGATAGGAACAAGTTTTGGACTAAACTATCTCCCCTATCCGGAAACGTTAAAAAGACAACCGGAGTTCACCAGGTTTACAACGGAAAACGGTCTTCCCAATAATACTATACATGCCATCGAACAGTCTGCTACCGGGGAGATCTGGCTAAGCACAAATAAAGGCTTAGCAAGGCATCGACCCGGGTCGGGCATTATAATCACCTATAATGAAAAAGATGGATTGCAAAGCAATGAATTCAGCGATGGAGCGGTGTGGAAGGGCAATGACGACAGGCTCTTTTTCGGCGGAATCTACGGCTTTAACTATTTCCTTCCTTCGGCACTCAAAGGCAATGCAGATGTTCCCAATCTGCTGGTATCGCATGTACAGATTGGTGGTAAGAATGTAAATGAAAACAGAATTCAGGTCTTAAAGGCCAGGTCCGCCGAATTCTATACGTACGAAACAGAACGGGAAATGAACTTTTTCAGGCTGACGCTGAAACCACTCCGCTTCAATGACCCTGCTAAACATGAATTTACCTATAAGTTGGAGGGGAATGATCAAAGCTGGAATTACTCGGACGCCAACGGAAGCATCGTTTATAATAACGTCCCCCCTGGAAAATATAAGTTGCTGGTACGTTGGGCGAGTAATGAGGGAGTCTGGACCGAACCCATTAAAGTAATGGAAGTGAGGGTTAAACCTTATTTCTGGCTCGGCTATCCTGCGCTTATGTTCTACATCCTGGTACTTGCTTGTGCGGGCTATGCATTTCATCGCTACAGGAAAAACAAGATCGAAATGCGGTATAAGCTCGAGATGGAAAATCATCTGCGTTTGAAAGATGAGAGCATTCATCAGCAAAGACTTAACTTTTTTACCAATATAGCTCATGAGATTCAAACGCCGTTAACACTGATTATGGGATCCATCGAGCATTATATCCGGACGAGTGAATCTGCTATAAGGAAAAATAAGGAAGGCTACTTCCTTTCTCTTGTTCACCAGCACTCCATAAGGCTTACCTACCTTGTTCAGCAACTGCTCGAATTCAGAAAGGCAGAGGCTGGGTACCTGCAGGTGAATGAAGTTTACATTGACATCAGTAAAATGCTGACTAGCCTTTCGGCGTTGTTTATACCGGAGAGTGAAAAAAGCACAAAACCTTATATCCGAAAGATCCAGGATGGAATAGCTGGTTTTGTGGACAAGGATAAGCTGGAGAAGATTCTTTTTAACCTCTTGTCTAACGCTTTCAAACATTCGGGATCTGGAGATCGCGTTTACTTTGATGCGAATTATGATACACAATTGCGAAAGCTGCGGATCGCGGTAAGTAATACGGGCTGTACATTAAACCATGAGGAGATTAAAACCTTGTTTCAAAGGTTCTATGCTAAACGTACAAACGACAGACCAAGTACCGGAATAGGATTATCGTTTGCTGCTGAGCTGGCCAGTCTTCTTGGCTCTGATATTCTGGTCGATCTGCAGGATGAGCGCATCTGCTTTTCCATTTCTTTACCTGTAGCCTCGACTTCTACGAGCAAAATGGAGAATGAAGTGGCTACATCTGAACCTTCTTTTCTACACAAATCGCTGATAAAATATCAGCAACAGCCGCCATTGACCAGTAGTGAAGAAGAGAACAAGAGCAGCGTAATCGACGCTCTTCATCAGAAGTCCCGCCATAGTATCCTTATTGTAGAAGATGATATAGAGCTTCGCTACCTCGTCCGTCAGGTTTTGCAGGAACAGTATATCGTATATGAAGCAGGCAATGGAATGGAGGCCCTTCATCTATTGAAAAGAAGTTACCCTAGCTTGATCATATCTGATGTTACGATGCCTGAGATGGACGGTATGGAATTATGCAGGGAGGTTAAAAACACTCCCGCTACTGCTCAGATTCCGTTTATTATGCTCTCGGCCAGAGGAACCGAGGAAAACAAAAATGAGGGCTATGAAGTGGGTGCAGATGCATATATTCCCAAACCCTTTCATATAGCCTACCTACTTTTAAGGGTTCGCAAACTGCTTGAATACCATACCCGTATGCAGCATCTGGTCAAGGATCAAAACATCAGCAGTCAGTTTATGTATGCGGATATTGAGGATGCAGACAAGGTTTTCCTGGAGGCGATTCTGGAGGTAATTGAGAAACATCTGGATGATCCGGAGCTGAACGCGACGACTATCGAGAAGGCCATATTCATCAGCAAGATGCAGCTGTACAGAAAACTGAAAGCTTTGGCAGGAATGACGCCTGCGGAGTTCATCAAGCGGATCAGGTTAAAGCATGCGGCAGATATGCTGTTGACTTCCCAATTCACGGTTTCTGAGATCATCTATCGTACAGGCTTTAACAGCAAATCGTATTTCTTCAGGGAGTTTAAAAAAATATATCTGCTGGCGCCTAACGAATACCGGGCGAAGCAGTATGAAACCACATAAATATAGCTTATATACCGGTTGTGCACTAAAATGATATCATAGTGAACTGTTTTACGAGACAACACTGATAGATTTGATACAACCAATTATACCTATATGAAACGATATCAATACCTTTTTTATGGTTTTATAACATCTTTCCTGCTATACTCTTTCACGCTGTCAGCGCAAATCCGGATTACCGGGAAAGTTACTGATGACAGTGGTCTTCCCCTCCCCGGTGTTGTGGTACAGCAGGCGAATACGCAGAATCGTGTACCAACGGATATAGAGGGCAATTATTCCATAATCTTGAATGGTGGTGCGGCCTCAACGCTTGTATTCTCATCAGTAGGCTTCAACCCGGCAACTGTTGCGTACACGGGAAATGCGACTATAAACGTGCAGCTTAAAACGAGCACCTCCAATCTGGATGAGGTAGTTGTTGTTGGCTATACCAGTCAGCGTAAGGGTTCCATTACGGGTGCGGTCAGCACCGTCAATATGGGTGATGTGGAAACGCGCAGGGTACCAAGCGTCTCGCAGGTACTCCAGGGACAGGTCGCCGGCGTGCAGGTTACCCAGGGAACCGGTGCTCCCGGTGACCCGATAGATGTGCGCATTCGTGGGGTGGGCACGATTGGGGACAACAGTCCGCTCTATATCGTAGACGGCAACCCTACGAAAGACATCGCCTTTTTAAATCCTGCAGACATCAGAACGATGACGGTTTTGAAAGATGCTGCATCGGCAGCGATCTACGGATCCCGGGCAGCAAACGGAGTGGTGGTAATCACTACTGCTCAGGGAGCTATTGGCAAGTCATCTATAGAACTTAACTATTTTAACGGTGTACAGCAGGTTAGGAATTTGCCGACTATGATGAATACCTCCCAGTATTTGAATACCCTGGAACAGGCATGGAACAATGCCGGTTACGCCGATAACCCTTATACCGCTGCTAAGCAGAGGACAGATCTGGCTGATACTGACTGGCTCGGGGAACTGTTTGAGAGCGGGATGTCTCAGAACGCACAGCTCACTGCAAGCGGTGGCAGTGATAAGGTTCAATACTTACTTTCGGGCGGGTATTACGCTCAAAATGGGATAGTGGTCTTCGACAATGATAAGTATCAGCGTCTCAGCTTCCGTGCAAATGTGAACGCTAACCTTACGGAGCGCCTTAAAGTGGGGACAAATCTTCAGCTCTCCCACTCTACCCAGGACTGGCTTTCTTCCAGCGGTGATGCCCCGGGAATTATCCGGCACGCCCTTCTCAGACCTCCCGTGATCCCGGTGTATAAAGATCCCTCAGACCCTACCTATAAAGCGAATGATCCTTTTACCGATCTGCCATTTTACTTTCTTAACAGTGAAAACCGGGGCGCCTGGGATGAAAATTTTGAAAAAACATCTAACCCGATCGCACTGGCTTCTTACGCCAACGATAAGCGGATAAACTATAAAACCTTCGGCAATTTTTACGGAGAGTATGCATTCCTTAAAGACAACTCTCTGAAGCTGCGTACCAATGTGGGGATCGATCTGAACTTTTTGCACAACAAAGCCTTCCGGCAGAACTTTGGCGACGACGACAACGGAGGTTCGGCGATAGACCAGGGCAAGGGTCTCGGCAGACAAAACCGGCCGAACTCACTGAACGAAGAACGTGCTCAGGAGTTGAATGTTACCTGGACGAATACCTTGAACTATATCAAGTCTTTCGACAAGCATGCAATCAACGCCCTTGCAGGAACAGAGTTTATCAAAAATGATGCGGCCGGACTCTCTGCCTCTCGTGCGCGCTTCGATTATACCTCAGGAACGTTCCAATATATCGACTTTGGCAATACCAGCACGGACCTGTGGAATGGCGGGAATGGAAGTGAATATGCGCTGTTCTCTTTGTTTGGTTCAGCTACGTATGTATACAATTCCAAATATATGCTGACAGCCAACCTACGCGCAGATGCATCATCCCGCTTCGGAGAAAACAACCAGTGGGGTTACTTCCCTTCCGTTTCTGCGGGATGGACCGTTTCAGAAGAAGCATTCATGAAAGATATCAGCTGGCTCTCCGAACTGAAGGTTAGAGCAAGCACAGGTAAGCTTGGCAATCAACAAATTCCCAACTATGCCTATCTGACACTGCTAAGGAAAGATGGCGACCGGTATGTACTGGATCGCTATGGGAATCCAGACCTGAAATGGGAAACCACAACGCAGAATAACATTGGACTGGATATCGGCTTTGCGAAAAACAGCTTGTATTTTACGCTGGACTATTTCACCAAGAATACCAGCGGCATCCTATTGCCTATTCAGCTTCCCGGCTTCGTCGGCAATGTGAATCCAACTTACGTCAATGCCGCGGAAGTGAGCAATAAGGGCTTGGAAGTTGGTATTAATTATAGGAATACGATAGGCGAGTTTAAATACAGCATCAACGGAAACTTTGCTACGCTGGAAAACGAAGTCAAGGCGTTGCACCCTAATTATCCCAACATCAGCGATACGTACACACGCACCGCCGTAGGGCGACCTTTAGGAGCGTTTTACGGATATGAAATGGAAGGCATTTATCAGAATACAGCCGAGATTACAGCGCATCTATTTGGAACGAATAGTCCCTCAGAGAAACCAGGGGACGTTAAGTTCCGCGATCTGGACGGAAACGGAATTCTAGATGACGGTGACAGGAATTTTATTGGCAACGCTATTCCGAAGATCAACTACGGTATCAACTTTTCGGGAAGCTTCAAGGGCTTCGACATCTCCTTCCTTTTGCAGGGCGTGGAAGATGTGGATAAATATAATGATGGAAAAAAGATCCTGGATTACGACACCCGCCCCTTCAATTATACCACCGCTGCACTGAACAGCTGGAACGGCGAAGGTTCGAGCAATACGGTTCCGAGAGTAAGTTTTACGGACAATGGAAGCAGCAGGATCTCTAGCATATTTGTAGAAGACGCCTCCTACTTCCGGATTAAAAATGTGGAGATAGGTTATTCCTTTGGTAGCTTCCTGAAGGGAAAAAAGACAGGGATTCAGAACATCCGCTTGTACATTTCAGGACAAAATCTTTACACCAGTACAAAATATACGGGATTGGATCCAGAAACGATCGGCAGTGTCGACATGGGGACGTATCCGCAGTCACGAGCCTTCCTTTTTGGGCTAAATGTTAATTTTTAAATCAACCGAAATGAAACTACTATATAAACCCATTTTTCTCAGTGCATTGTTTTTCATGCTGAGTTGCGAGAAAGAACTATACAAGGATCCGATAGGTCTTATCACTCCCGATCAGATCAGTTCTGCACCAACGGTAGGTACCATTACCTCTTCGGTGGATGGCTCTTATCAAATGCTTTCTAATACACTTAACCTGATTGGAGAATGGGCCTGGAATCAGGGAACAGTTATTCGTCCGGATTTTGTCTTGAAAGACATTGCTTCTGATGACGCTCAGAAGAAATGGAATCCGGATGGCGACCAACCCTGGATGGATGAAGTAGCCGGTTTCCGCTTCACTTCTAACAACGGCGCATTCAATGGGATCTGGAGCTTTAACTATGAAGGTATTGCAAGAGCAAATCAAGCTATTAGCTATCTGACCAATACCGAAGTAATGGCTACCTTGAATATGGATGAAACACTGAAGAACCGCAGTCTGGCTGAAGCATATTTTCTAAGAGCCTTCTATTATTTCGATCTGGTAAATAATTTCGGAGACGTTCCTGTTATCCTTAAACCGCTTGAAAGCTTCAATGAGGCGTATGAAGTAGCCAAAAAGGTTCCGGCCGCTCAGGTATGGGAGCAGATCAATGCTGATCTGGCTGCTGCCAAGCCGCTTCTGCCAAACAGCAAGTATTCTAGCGATACGGA
Organism: Arcticibacter pallidicorallinus; assembly: GCF_003002875.1. GTDB lineage: Bacteria > Bacteroidota > Bacteroidia > Sphingobacteriales > Sphingobacteriaceae > Arcticibacter > Arcticibacter pallidicorallinus. Next base: position 724,439 of record NZ_PVTH01000001.1, on the reverse strand, counting down.
AAGATGGAGGGTCTCAAAGGGCGCTGTGATCGCTTTGCAGGCTAAGTCGGCACTATATAACCAGAAATGGGCAGAGGTGATCAGCCTGGTGACCGAGCTTCAGGGAATGGGATTTTACAATTTGAACGCCAATTATTTCGATAATTTCCGTGTAGCAAAAGAATTCGCGGAGAATGAAGTGATATTTGCTTATGACCACCAGACGGGGCGACTTCCTCGCAACGGAAATGGGCTGTGTGCTTTACTCGACTGGGGTTTTATTGCTCCGACCCCAAGCTTCCTTGCAGCCTTCGAACCTAGTGACCCGCGTTTGTTGTATACCGTGAATGTTCCGGCAAAAAACGTAAATAAACTTCTTGGGTCGACTGACGGAAGCAACAAAGGTAATGATGATGCTCCGACAAATAAGATCTATATCCGCTTGGCCGACGTATTGCTCTGGAAAGCAGAAGCCTATCTCGAATCCAATGCGTTTGGAGAGGCTATAGCCATAATCAATTCTGTGCGACAAAGAGCAAGAACCACTCCCACAATAGATGGAGCTCCCGTACCTGCCGGAACACTTGCTGACCGTAACCCTACATCTGCCAATAAAGAAGAAATCAAGAATTGGCTCATCCAGGAGCGGCGCGTTGAGCTTGGATTTGAGAACCAGCGTTTTAATGACCTGAAGAGATGGAACCATGCGAAAGCAGTTCTGACCGCTGCCGGAAAGAACTTTCAGGACAGAAACTATCTATACCCGATACCACAAGGCGAGGTAGATAAATCCGGGGGAACGATCACCCAGAATCAGGGATATTAACAACGTTTCGGACAGTACAAAGCAAATTTTATGACTGATATAGCCAAGCGATTTAGAGAGAATCCGCTGCTCTCTCCAGAGGACCTGCGTCCCAGCAGAAACGGACTGGAGATCACCTGCCTGTTAAATCCCGGAGTGTTCATCTTCGAAGGCAAGACCTGGATTCTTGTACGGGTGGCTGAAAGGCCTGCACAGGAGAGCGGCAGGATAACTTTCCCCGTATTAAATGAAGAAGGAATCGATATCATTGGAATCGCTTCTGACGATCCGGAGCTGAATAAGGATGACCCCAGAGTAATTCGTTATAAGGGCGCTGACTACCTGACAACGCTGTCTCATCTGAGACTCCTTTGCAGCGATGATGGGATTAAGTTTGATGAACCGGAGGGTTTCAAATTACTGACCGGCATAGGAAGACATCAGACATTTGGAATTGAAGATTGCCGGGTCACGTATCTGGATGACCGGTATTATTTGACGTTTACGGCTGTTTCGGAAAACGGAGTGGCAGTAGGACTGCGAACTACCAAAGATTGGAAGATTTTTGAAGATGAAGGAATTATCATTCCCCCACACAATAAAGACTGTGCGATTTTTGATGAGAAAATTAACGGAAAGTATTATGCTTTGCATCGGCCCAGCAGCGTTGACCTGGGTGGTAACTATATATGGCTGGCTGAATCACCTGACGGAATTCATTGGGGAAAACATCAATGTATTGTTCGGACAAGGGCGGACAAGTGGGATAATGCTCGTGTGGGTGCGGGAGCCTCTCCTATACGCACGGGAGAAGGTTGGCTGGAAATCTACCATGGTGCAAATACCGAACATCGATACTGTCTGGGCGCCTTCCTGATGGATTTAGAGAATCCCTCCGTGGTTCTTGCACGCACTGAAGAGCCAATCATGGTTCCTACTGAACCTTATGAAGTCAGCGGCTTTTTCGGGCATGTTGTATTTACGAACGGACATGTTGTCCGGGGAGATGAGCTAACGGTATACTATGGAGCCGCAGATGAGCATGTTTGTGGTGCTACCTTTTCGATCAGGGAAATTCTGGCTTCTTTAATCTACGGCCATGCTGAATAAACTCAAACTGGAGATAGGGCACTTCAAGAGCCAGTCGCACAACTTCAAGGTATTGACGCTTACCAACCTGATTTACAGCATCGTTCTTCCGGTTATCGACATTTTTGTAGCAGCCTACGTCATGCGAAATTCGAATGATCCGACAAAAGTGGTAGTTTACCAGCTAACCATTTATACAGGAATTCCTATAACCTTCCTAATCAATGGGTGGCTGCTGAACCGATTTCCGATTAAATTATTGTTCTCGCTAGGAATGGTGCTCAGCGGGGTCTCGATGGCCATTATGATGTCTCTAAACACCTTGGATATCACAGGAATTGCCGTTGCAGGTATTGTTATGGGTATGTCCTTCGGTTTCTATTGGGCCAACCGAGACTTTTTAGCACTATCGACAACTGACAACAACAACCGGAACTATTACTACGGGCTGGAAACCTTCTTTTACACTATTATAGCCGTGCTGATTCCGGTTGCCATAGGATGGTTCATTGAGCTATCTGCACGGGGCGGAGACGCAAAGCTGGCCTACCGGATTGTAACGGGAATTGTATTTGTAATTACTGTTTTGGCTTCGGTAATGTGTTTCAAGGGGAAGTTTATAAATCCGGTAAACAAAAAGTTCTTCTATTTGAAATTTGATCCATTCTGGAACAAACTACTCGTCCTGGCAAGCTTAAAGGGTTTGGTGCAGGGTTTTCTGGTGACTGCTCCGGCCATGCTTATTATGCTGTTGCTGGGGCAGGAAGGAGCGCTTGGTACAGCTCAGTCAATCGGCGCGGTCTTCGCCGCCATTCTGATGTATATCATCGGGAGAAAGACATCGCCTTCGCAACGGATCTACGTCTTTGGAACCGGACTTTTGCTATTTGCAGTTGCTGCTCTCATTAACGGGATCCTTTACAATGCTACCGGGGTCGTTTTGTTTATGCTATTTTTATTACTGGCTAAACCTCTCCTGGATCTCGCCTACTTCCCTATTCAGTTCCGGGTCATCGACCTGCTCTCTAAAAAAGAAAAAAGAAGCGAGTTCGCTTACATACTCAACCATGAAGCAGGTCTTTATCTTGGGCGGCTTACGGGCGCTGGCACATTTCTGCTGCTTGCTTATTATTTTTCGAATGAAGTTGCGCTTCGTTATGCTATCATGATAGTAGCCGTATTGCAACTGAGCTCCTTTTGGGTGGCAAAAGGAATCATCAGACAGGGCGACGAAATGGAGAAGAGCTTACACCATCAAGTTATACATCATGAATAAAAGAAAACTACTTTTTAGCTGTCTCTCGCTGTTCATCGTTCTTTGTAGCTATGGTCAGGTACAACAAAAAGCCATCTCAAGGGTGGATAAGATGCCCAACTTACCGAAACCGCTGAATATTATTGATTGGAGAGATATGGCGTTACGGTTCGATAAACTGGTATATGATTTTGATGCGAAAGAAAAATACTGGCCGATGGTTTGGGTGGACAGCACAGGAAAGAACTTTGATCAGCCTACACTCGGGATGTACACGGCAATTGGAGATGTAAGACAGGGGTTAAAAAGCCATAAGGGCATGTTTCATGAAGCGATGGCGAATATGGGCTCAGTACTGGGCGCCAGTTTGCTGGGAATCGACAAGAGCAATCAGGCAAACAGGAACTATGTAGGTATGCTGAAAAACTATTTCAATAGGGAAACAGGCTGGAACATCATGATGAACAACACTGCTCCTGAAGTTGCATTACTGGGTGGAGGATATGGTCGCGACTGGTGGTATGATGTTTATCCGAATCTTATGTTTTACGCCATATACGACCAATATCCCTCAGAACCTGACTTCGAGCGCATAGCCCGAAGTATAGCAGAGAAATTTTACGCTGCCGACTCTATTCTCAACGGAAATTATGACTACTCGTATTTCGACTATGGGCGTATGACGCCTATGAAGAATAATATATGTGCGCAACCGGACGCTGCTGCAGGACATGCATGGGTTTTGTATGCTGCCTATAAGAAGTTTGGCGACAAGCGATACTTGAAAGGCGCGCTCAGCGCAACCAAGGCGCTCCAAAGTAATCCGATCAATCCGACCTACGAATTACTGATGCCTTTTGGTGCTTATATGGCTGCTGTGTTGAATGCGGAGCATGGTACCAGGTTTGATTTGGGAAAGATGCTTGACTGGACATTCGACGGGACCGCGATATGCAGGGAGGGATGGGGTGTACTGGTAGGGAACTGGAATGGCTATGACATCTCCGGAACAGTAGGCAGCACGGTAGATCATGGAGGCTACGGCTTTCTGATGAATACCTTCGATGCCGCCTGGCCGCTGCTTCCTCTGGTAAGATACGATCCGGCCTATGCGAATGCTATCGGAAAGTGGATGTTGAACGCAGTAAATGCTTCCCGTCTGTTTTATCCTCAATACATACCCAGAGAGCATCAGACTTTACCTGACTCAGCCGAAGTGACCAAAGGCGTGATCGCTTACGAAGGGATCGCTATGGCTTCGTCATTCGACACGCTTTACAAAGACCTGAAAGCTCCGGTGGCTCAAGGAGACGGCCCGAAATGGGTACCCGGTAAAAACCCTCCAGTGTCTCAGTTCAGTGTTTATGGAAGTGCACATGTGGGCTTATTTGGAGCTACGGTGGAACAGACAAATGTGGAGGGTATCCTGAAACTCGATCTACTGGCCACAGATTTTTTTCGCCGGGATGCATATCCCACGTATCTGTGCTATAATCCGTATCCCGCTAAGAAGACGATTAGTTTTGAGCTGAAGGAAAAAGGCCTGATCTACGATCTGGTAGCACAGAAAATTGTCTCGCCGCAATCAAAAAAGACACACCATGTGGATATTCCTGCTAATCAGTCAGTAGTTCTGGTGTGTCTTCCACCCGCCTCAAAACCTGTGTACACGGACGGTAAAGTACTTGTAAACAATATAATAGTAGATTTCAAAAAAGGGAAAAATTAATTGAATTCTAACATTCTTTTGGTGTTAATACGGTAACTTTATAGTAAACCTATAAAATTATTGACTATGGCATTGCACGAAACCAACGGAAAGCCCAGCGAGAACGGCGCAGACCCAACCTTGACCACAAGAAACGGACACCCTGTTTACGACAACCAAAGTCTGCGAACTGTTGGAAGCCGGGGGCCGGCAACACTGGAGAATTATCAGTTCTTAGAGAAGATGTCTCACTTCGACCGGGAACGTGTTCCCGAGCGCGTGGTTCATGCCCGGGGAGCTGGAGCCCATGGGGTATTTGAGTCTTACGGAATGGTTGGAAACGAACCAATTTCCAACTTCACCAGAGCAAAGTTCCTGCAGGAAAAAGGTAAACAGACCGCATGTTTTGTTCGCTTTTCGACAGTGATTCACGGAGGACATTCACCGGAGACACTACGTGATCCTCGTGGCTTTGCCGTGAAGATGTACACGGAAGACGGCAACTGGGACCTGGTTGGAAACAATCTGAAGATCTTTTTCATAAGGGATGCTTTGAAGTTTCCTGACTTCATCCATGCTTTCAAGCCAGACCCTGTAACGAATCGTCAGGATGGGGAAAGACAATTCGACTTCATCAGCCATACACCGGAAGCGCTTCACATGATTACCTTCTTATTTTCGCCATGGGGTATTCCTGCCAACTACCGACAGATGCAAGGTTCGGGTGTTAATACTTACAAGTGGGTAAATAAAGAAGGTGTAGGTGTCCTTGTAAAATATCATTGGGAACCGCTTCAGGGGATAAAGAATCTGACAACAGCTCAGGCACAAGAGATCCAGGGGATGAATTTTAATCATGCTACGCAAGATCTTTACGAAGCTATTGAAAGCGGGAACTTCCCGGAGTGGGAGCTTTGCGTGCAGATTATGGAGGATGGTGAACATCCCGAGCTTGATTTCGATCCACTGGATGATACAAAATTATGGCCTAAGGAGCAGTTCCCATGGCATCCGGTTGGCAAGATGACCTTAAACCGGAATCCGGAGAACTACTTTGCAGAGGTGGAGCAGAGTGCTTTTGGAACGGGTGTGCTTGTTGACGGTCTAGACTTCTCGGACGATAAGATGCTGCAGGGAAGAACGTTCTCTTATTCGGATACCCAGCGCTATCGTGTGGGTACTAACTATCTGCAACTTCCGATAAATGCTCCAAAATGCAAGGTTTCAACCAATCAAAGAGATGGGCAGATGGCTTATAATCAAGGCGGCGATATCGTTAACAATCCACATGTAAACTACGAGCCCTCTTCTTTGGGAGGACCAAAAGAGGCGCCAAGAACAGGCAAAGACCATACACCCATGTATCATGGCGCACTGGTACGTCAGAAAATAGAAAAACAGAATAATTTCGGACAAGCAGGTGATACTTATCGAAATTTTGAAGACTGGGAAAAAGATGAATTGATTCTCAATCTGGTTAATACACTCGCAACTGCAAACAAGAGTATACAAGATAAAATGGTAGAACTTTTCAGGCAGTGCGATGAGGACTACGGCAGACGTGTTGCAGAAGGACTTGCCAACACTGACGTGGATAAAAGTAATAAGGGACCGATTGGCACCACGACTTCTCATGAGGCTGTACAACAAGCAGAGGAGGAAGGCAGAGATGCTAAGCCCTATTAATAGCTAAAATTTGTTAAGAGTGGCCAGAATCTTTCTTTCTGGCCACTTACATCACGGTCAACAATTCTATGATAAAATCGCTAAATGACACTCTGATTAATACCGCTCGTACCAATGACGTTGCGCTGATTAAGTCGTTAATTGAACAGGGTGCAGACGTTAACGCACAGGATTCACGCGGCTATACTCCACTTATTATTGCCAGCTACAACGATCAGCTGGAGGCATCAAAATCGCTTATTGAAGCTGGCGCAGATGTGAACAAACCCGATTTTGGGGGAAATACCGCACTGATGGGGGTCTGCTTCAAGGGCTATCCCGATATTGCGGAACTGCTTATCGCCAATGGTGCCGATCTAAATACACAGCACGGAAACGGTGGTACGGCCCTTATGTTTGCCGTTCTATTTGGAAGGAACCATCTGGCAGAGATCATGTTAAAAAACGGAGCCGACACTACAATACGTGAGAAAAGAGGTCTCAGTGCCCTTGACCTGGCCGTTCAGCAAGGTAATTTGGAGGCGATCAGAATGTTGGAAGATGTGGGCTGAGACTCAAGCGTTACGGGCCTTCTCCCCCGCCTTGGGGTAAACCCTTTTTCTAAGCGACAAGAACTGCGCCCCGAAACCAAACAGAGTGTGAAACGCCGTATCCCATACTCTTCGGTATCGTTCCAGTATGAGTCCTATTATAATACAAGCAATTAGGACTGCAATCGTAGGTACGATTAACTGATGGGAATGGGCTACTGCTTGATCTGACAAGGAATCATACAATATGAGTAAAGGGAAATGCAGAACATATATCGGGAACGTGAGATCTGCCGCTCTTCTTATGGGACGAATAAGTTTTGCAACGCTTGTACCACCTGTCGGCATGAATGTTAATGACAGGGCAATAAATATCCCTTCGATAATATCCGTTATAAATTGACCCGAAAAGAACAGAGGGGCATTCCCCAGCTTGCCGGGCCAAGCTGGCAAGAATACAAAAGAAGCCCCAGCCGCCACCAAAAAAGACAGAAACAACAACCATGAAGATTTCTTTTCGATGCCTGGGGAAAATTTGTAAGAGAGGTATCCAAAAAGCCAGATAGGCATCATTAACAGAATTTTTGGTCCGGCGACAACGCAAGCTAATAAACCCGCTAGTAGCCACTTAAGGCTTTTCTTTCTAAAAAAGAACAAACCAAAGATTATATAGTACCAAAACTCGTAGCTCAGAGACCAAAGGGGGCCATTTATAGGTGGGGCTGCAGAAAGAAACCAAACTTCGTTGGAAAGAAACATTGACAATATATATCTTGGTACTATCGCCCCCCGCGTCATTGATGCCGACAATTCGGGATCCGTCATTAATAACGCTAATTCAGTGAATGCTGTAACCGCCAGGGCTGGGATAACGATTGAATAGAGTCTGCTAAATCGGGCCAGCATATACTGCCGTCCTCCACGATTTCTCTGTATGGTTGTATACGCTATGACATAACCGGATAAGACAAAAAACACCACAACGCCGCCATGAGCGTATTTAGCCAGCATATCTGTTGTTCCATGTGTTGGCAACCAATGCATATACATATGGTAAACCAGTACGGTTAACGCGGCTACGATTCTTAGGGAATCTAAAATGACACTAGAAAATCCAGTTATATTGCGTGATACTTGTTTCGAATCCACTATCTCTCAGTTATATGTGACAACCGAAAATAACAGAATTGTTAGTGATAACTAGCGTGAGCAAATACGTCATTCTTCGATAATGAGAAGAAGCGAGAAGCGATAAAGCAAACAATAAAGAACCTGAAACTATTGGCTATCAATAATTTCAGGTTCTAAAACAAAAATCAAGGAGTAATAAACCAACCTTTTTTTAATGTTCGATTTTGTGAACTTATGTACTCTTTTTGGGTCTTAACTATAGATGGGGAGTATTAAGAACCTCTACATCCTTCTTTCGGCTTTCCGGACTGACTTTCAAAGAGGTGATTTTACCATCAGTCACTATTGCCTCAATGGTCGTTTTGTAAGGTGCGTGTAGTTTAAAGCTGGCGTTCCAATCAGACGGCCAGGCGGGCAGCAGATAAATCTTCCTGCCATCAGTCTGCATGAGCATCTCTTGTAAACCAATCATTCCGGAGCCTCCCCAATTATGGTCAGGAGTCCAATCAAAGCCGGGTCCCCAGAAAGCGGGAAATCTTCTGCCCGAATCTTTCAGTTTAAGAGTCGTTAACCTTTGAGCTTCGTCTTTCAAACCGAGGCGGGCTGCGAAGATATTGTCCTGTTTCCATCCAATATGACTTCTGAATTTCAGAGCATCCGCATCGTACTTATAGGTGTTTATAGCAGTGTCCAATCCGGATCTGCCAATACCGTAGATTCCCCAGGGGTATACAGGATAAAGCTGTGGCGTTTCCGTATTATTGATACGTTCCCAAAGTTTGGCCGGAGATATCGTTGGATGTCCTCCTTGTTCACGGAAGCTGATCGGAGGAATATGTTTTAGCATAGTTGACCAAGCTTCACGCTTCTCTGCGGTTAAACAGTCATCTGGTAGCTCGAGCAAGCTTTGCAGTACCACCTGAAGTGCTGAGATGGTAGAAGTAGCATTATAGGCCATCTTGTAGGTTTCAGCAGAAGACCCCGGGTAAAGAACCAAATGTCCATTCGCATCGAATGTCTTACTTCCGCGCTTTTTCGCAAGATACTGGTAGTGTTCGTTAAAGAACGTGAGAGAACTCTCGATCAGCGGTATATACTCTTTGATATCTTTCCCTTGATAACGATGCGTTTCTATAATCATCTGGCAGAACTCGAGAACTGTATCCCATTGATATTCCAACCAGGCGTTGTGCTCCATTCCCTTGTCGTAGTCGGCCGGTCTCTTCCAGTTGTATTCTGCAGGATTAGGTAATCCGAAATTCTCGATCTGTTCAGTAAAGCTCGCACCCTTATGATTCCAATAAAACTCAGAGCGCAGCTCGGCGTTTCTCAGCATATTGTTGTAAAAGTCAAATTGGGGCTTCATCATATCGATGTCGCCACTTCTCAGCATAGGCCAATAAACAAGCCTTTGATTTTGAGCGGTATGCGTACCTCCACCCCAATTACGGAAATCCGGAGTAAACTTCAGTGTGGCATCCGTAAACGAGGGATCTACAGTAAACAGGCCTCCATTAAACTTAGTAGGATACTCCCCGTAGGCATTACAGCCGAGCATATAACGAAACAGCTGGTAATTACGCCCGACCTGCCAGGCAGTTGAGGATTTACTGGAAATGGCAGAATCGAGATAAATATAGCTCCGCTCCCAATAGTTCTTCCACCAGTTTTGAGTTTGCCTTTTCGCTATTTTCGCAGCCTTCTGATTTTCTTGAATGAGGGATTTCAACTTAGAAGTCCAGACTTCGTTTGCCTTGGCAACAGGAAGATAGACTGTTACCTGATGACTTTTTGAGGGTTTCCGGCTCTTCAACTTCCAGCCCTTAAAATCAGTATCATGGTATCTACCCAGATATGTGCCTGCCGCAGTCATATTTGCTCCTTGCATAAGTCCTCCAAAACAAAGTCCCGCGATAGGATTCATCATCTGGTCTTTCACGCTTTCCATCCCCTGCTGTTTGACCACCACGTCGAAAGCTGTGCTGTTTCTGTTTTGGTGATAGAACATGACCTGATTACCGTCAAAGCGGACTGAATCTTTGAAAGTGATTACAGGCGTTGGAGGAGCCCATTTATATGAGTTTGCGTTATTTTCTTTCCCTTTGGGAAATTGATCGATATGTCTCCAACTCTCATAAGAAGCTTCCGCACTCAAGGGAGTCTCACTGTTTACGTCGACATGCACAACAGGGCGAAAAACGTCTACCCATACCCTCATATGCGTATTCGCAGAGCCTTTCTTCGTACGGATATCCACATGTCCATCCTTCAATATTAAGGCTTGTTTAAAGTCGTCCTGGCTAAAAGGGTTCGGACTAAGTTTTAGTCTGACTCTCCCCAGCTTAAGAAGCGTATTATTTTCATCAAAAGTTCCGCTGCGTGACATGTAGAAAAGCAATTCATCCCCTTCTACCCAAACATTGAGCCCTATATCTCCTCCTCCACAAGGCATCGACTCACTGGAGTTAAGGCTTTGCTTATCCCAAACCAGATTATACTGCTCGATACCCGTCTGTGCACTTGCATATAATGCAGTGAACCCTATCACGAAACTTAAGAATACTCTTTTAAACATGCTTACCAATTGTCTGAACGAAATGAAGATACCGGTAGTCCTTCAGTACTATAAAGGTCGCCAATCACAAAGTCTTTAAACGCATAACGTACGTGTACTGGTTGACTCACGTAAGGAGAGGAAACGGATATGCTCGACCCGCCGATCATTGCCTCTGCAGGATGGAAAACCTTGTCCTCACCGGCCACTTCGAACAAGCTGAGTTTCTTTCCGTAAGATGTAAAGCCATTAGACGCATTGTTGAACTTGAGTACCATTACACTACCCTTTACTTCCGAAGAAACATACTCGGGGCTTGCAAAGCCAAAGCCTTTCATTCCATAGGTTTTGGCAAGCGCCAGTAGGGCAAGCCTTTTCGCACCTACTTCTTTATTCATCGGATGGATACAATTCTCCTCACCAACATCCAGTAACACCGCCATACCCGAATTAGGAATAGCGGACGCGGCTTTCCGCTGGGCATCTCGGAGATAAGCGGAGTTATACTTTCCTCCCATATGGTACGGTGGAAGCTGTGTATAGGCGAATGGCGCTATTTGAGCATAATAAAACGGAAATTCCCCTATCTTCCACTGCTTACGCCACTGACTTACTAAAGCTGGAAATAGCTGTTCGTACTGATCTGGGCGTTCATAGTTTGACTCTCCCTGATACCAGATGCAGCCTTTAATACCGTAGCCAATAATCGGATCGATCATCCCGTTGTAAAGGGTCGTCGGCGTACGGCTTTTCTGCACTATGGGATCGTTTTTTGCCGGAACTTTGATATCCTTGAAAGGTTTTAATGTTTCAGGATTCATCCAGGCTTCTATGGATGATCCGCCGTAGCTGGAGTTGATTACACCAACTGGCACGTCCAGCATCTCGTTCAGGAGCCTGGCGAAATAGTAAGCCGTGGCACTGAAATTGGATACTGATTCGGGTTCCGCCTGTTTCCAGACAGAAGGTTTGCTATCCTCCTGCGGTTCAGTGAATGAAGATCTCGGCACAGTGTAAATCCGGATATTCTTGTTTCTTGATTTTAAGATCGCGTCATTCGAACCCATTACAGGCTGTGCCTTGAAACCTTTCATAGGCATTTCCATGTTGGATTGTCCCGAACATAGCCATACCTCGCCGATGAGCACGTTGCTTAGTTTCAACGGAGTTCCATCACTTACTGTAATTTCATAAGGTCCGCCGGCAGACGGGGTAGCAATGTCAATCTTCCACTTTCCTGAGGAAGCGGCTTTGACTGAATATGTTTTATTATCCCAGGAGGGCACGACTGTCACCGTCTGTCCTGCTTTTGCCCAACCCCATACCGGGGTATGGGATTGTTGCTGCAGAACCATATTATCTGTAAATATGGAGGCCATCCTGATCTCCGCCTGGAGGCCTAAATGGAATGCGAATAGAAAAAGTACTGAAAATAAACGTTTCATGTATGTATTATCGGCTTAAGGGTAACCAAACTGACATTTCGTTATGTCCGCGGTTTCCCCATGCGTAGTAAGGAACCAGGCGTACCTGCACAGGCTTCTGTTCACTTGATATCTCCCTATAGAGCGTGTTCTTCCAGCTACCTTTCCCGGTGCTCATTGCTTTACCTTCCAGTACTGTTATAGGACTGTTCTCGATTGTTGTCTTCACAGGTGTGAAAGCGATGTTTGATGGGATAGTAATATCAAAAAGATTTTGCCCCTTAGGAAGGTCCGTTGATTCCAGACAGTAAACAACCGGTCCTCTTTTAACTGCGATCTGATTTCTTGTTTCTTCAACAAGCGGATTCGACTCCATCAAAGTTGCAGGCATTGAGAGTGTCAATTCAATCTTATCGTTCTTCAACCATTTGCGGTTCAACTCTACATAGTTGCCGGCAGTAAGTTCCATATCAACAGGCTTTCCATTGACGGTCAGTTTTGCATCTTTACACCATCCGGGTATTCTGAAGAACATAGAAAAGGCTTTGCGAGGTGCTTCTTTCAAACTCACACTTACCGTTTCATCCCAAGGATAGCTGGTTACCTGACTCAATTTTATTTTAGATCCGTCTGCTAACGTGGTTGCAAGGTCGCTACCTCCATAGAGATTGAACCAAAGACCTTTTTCTGAAACGTTATACAGATAGCTACCAACCTCAGCAACGGTACGCACCACATTGGGCGGGCAGCAGTTTGATAATGCAATATACCCTACCCTATCTTTAGACCAACGTTGCTGAAAAGGAAGATCATCAGATACACTTAAGGGATTAGTGTAGAGGAAATTCTTTCCGTCCAAACTAATACCCGAGAGTACGCTATTGTACAGAGCCAACTCCATCACATCAGTATATCGGGCGTCGCCGGTTAATTGCAGCATCCGCCAGTTCCAAAGGACATTACCGATATTGGCACATGTCTCACCATGAGCAGTGTGGTTAGGAAGCTGGTAGTCACGACCATAAGATTGATGCGTTTTCTGCACATCAGAAGGCTCATAAGATGTTCCGTCGGGCGATACTCCATCGTATAATGCCCCGCAGGCACCCGTGATATACATCTTCCGCTCGGTAACATCATTCCACATGAGGTTCAAACGTGATATAAGTGAAGTATCACCAGTCTCAGCGTATACGTCAGCCACACCAGCATAAAGATAGTTTGCTCTTACAGCATGACCCATCGCCTTAGTTTGCTTTCTGAACGGAATGCGATCCTGATTATCATCCGTACCATTCTCTACGAGCCCGCGGATGTCGATCAGATTCTTAGATAGTTCCAGATATCTTGGATCTTTAGTTGTACGGTACATTTCTACCACACCCATATAATGTGAGGGACAGATTGCATTTCGTGCTAATTCCGGTGAAGCCTTTTCATGGAAATTATACAGGTAGTCTGTCGCTTTTTTCGCGATCTCCAAAAGAGTAGTTTTACCCGTAGCACGATAGTGCACACAAGCAGCAGTCATCAAATGCCCCAAATTATAAGTCTCGAAGTGCAGACGATCTTTGAATTCTTTAGCACCTGCTGCGCGGTTTCTTTCCTCAATCATCGTCGGAGTATGGATATAACCATCTTCGCGCTGACATTTCGCGATCACCGGAATAACTTCATCCATCAGCTTGTCCAGCTTGGGATCTTTGTTAGACGCGTATACTGAAGCAAGTGCTTCTATTAGCTTATAGAAGTCTCCATCGTGGAACGGAGGCCCCGTATGCTTTCCTTCGCGCAGGCCCGCAGCTATTTCAAAATTCGTAAAGGCGTGGGCTCTGTTCGGATCTTTATAGAGTTCCCACATATAGGGAATCATTGCATCTTCGCATACTTTAAAGCGGTCTGCCCAGAAACCGTTGGTTAATTTGACTGCATTCATATCAACGCCCTTCAATTTGGCGTAGGGGCTGTTCGAGGTGTTTACCAAGCTCTTTTGCTGGGCGAAGCCAGTGGCATTTGCTATAAGCAGCAATCCCGCTGCAGCAAGACCTGTACAAATCTTTTTCATATGGGTTCCTTTCAATTATTTTTCGCTTTTATTAGTTTAACCGGACCAAGAAGGCCTCCTTTTAATCGCTGCTTTCCCCCAAGGCGGAAAGGTGCGGTAGTGTAAGTGATACGCTTATCATGAGGCAATCGCTGATCAGCCATCAGACGATTCGCCCAGGTATTGGTAACATGTATTACAACTGAGTTCGTTCCTTTTTTGATAGCTGATGTAACATCAGCACGATACGGTGCCGTCCAGGTAACTCCGCAGTTCTTACCATTGACGATCACTTCAGCGATGTTAGCTATCTCGCCGAGGTCGAGGTATATTTTCTTGCTACCCTTTAGTGTTTTCACCTTGAAGTTGCTCGCATAGCTTGCCGTACCGGAGTAGTTGCTAATAAGTGTGTCTGGATGAGAGCTCCAGCTACTAAGCGCCTTAAAGCGAACAGGTTCAGCCGGTCCGCCCAAATCCTTGTCAAACCTGACGAGCCAGGGCTCTGACAGGGTTTGCATATCTTCCGTTTCAATCCAATTCTTACCTTCAGACCTGACCACGTCCGATGCAGGTTTGGTAAGGGTGATAAACACAGAAGCATTCGGTTCAAAGAGATAGCTTAATTTGGTTGTTCCATTTTCCAAAGTATAGCTCCTGGCAACAAAACCTTCACCTGTTACCGCGTCGTAAAGCTCTGGAATACGTCCGGTTTCTCTTAACGAGATGGTAACCTCTTTCTGTACGGAATCCTGATTGGCGATAAAATAAACGTCTGAATCTTTGTTTTTTCTGTGTGTCCAGACGAACCCGGATGCCGCTTTGGATGATGAATCAAATATCTCAACATCCCTCGCTATCCCCAATTTGGCAAATGAAGAGGCATCGAATGGCCCTAAAACCACTTTTCCTTTTCCTAAATTCTTCATCTGGAAACTGTCCTCTCCATCCTGAACCTTTTCAAAGGTGCCGCCCCAGAGTTCTTCAGCTATTGCTTTCAATTTCTGATCGTTTTCATTAGCTTGTGCAAGTCCTGGGGTATTTGAAGGTCTTTCTGAAAGAATGACAGTTGCTCCCTCCTTCGTTAATTGAAGGATTTTCTCGGCGACTTCGACAGACATGATCCGGCTATTTGGCTGCATCTGATGTTTGCCAGGGAAAACAAGTACCCCATAGCTAGCGCCTCCAGGAAAGGTCACCCTTCCATTCTCAACACGAGCCAGACGTAGCAGAGCATCCGGATTGAAAGAATCGTAAGCATAACCTCTTAGGGGATCATTCCAATTTTCCGGCTCATACAGATTAGCAGAAACATTAACACCTTCGGGCATTTGCTTCATTGGTAAGCCCTTATTTTCTACCCGGGCTTTTTCGCTGGCAACACGTTCTTTGC
Organism: Arcticibacter pallidicorallinus; assembly: GCF_003002875.1. GTDB lineage: Bacteria > Bacteroidota > Bacteroidia > Sphingobacteriales > Sphingobacteriaceae > Arcticibacter > Arcticibacter pallidicorallinus. The sequence goes on along the minus strand of NZ_PVTH01000001.1, from coordinate 708,844 downwards.
CAAAAATCCCTGGAAGGGTACTAATCAGACGGTCAGGTAAAATTGCCCTCCGTGGAATTTCTTCTCCTGTAAACACTGCGACATCCGCCACGAAGCTACCCTTCTGTAACTGCTCCTGAGCTCTTTCAGCGTATTCAACCCAGGCTTTGCCCGGTTTCCACCAGGTCTGGTCTCTCTGAAATAGCAAACCAACTCCATCCAACGTCATTCCTGGCTTTCTGTCCACCCAGGGGTTATGTGTAAATACGTGGTAAACCAGTCTATTAACGCCCATGGCATAATTCCTATCTTGTAGCGCTTTCAACATACCAGGATGCTCGTCCCAGGCCATTCTTAATTGCGTGAATGCCTCCGCCTGAACGATTGGCTTTCCGTATATGTGGGCCCCGCTAATGGCGTCAACCATGTCGTTCGGCTTATCATGAGAAGGACTCCTCAACCAGAATTCGCCCATAGGTATATCAACCTCCTTGTAGTGCAGCAGTCCGTCGGAAAGTATGACCGGTGCCGTTGTTTCGGAGCCAAATTGGGCATTGCTCTTATGAGCTAAGTCTCTTGCTGTTTTGTAAAAATTGTCATTTAATAATTCTGCAAGTGTAAGACGGACATCATAAAGGAACCGTTCCGATATATCGGCACTCTGAACGGGGACACCAGCCATAACCAGTAGATACGGTTTCATATCATATCCTCTGCGGACTTTAAATTCCTTCTGAAATGCAGGAGTCCAGTTCTGACTGCCGCATTCCCAGCTATCAATATAAAAAACTTTCAAAGCACGATTAGCGAGCTCAGGCCCTGCCGTGTGCACCGCTTTGCCAAACCAGCTGTTAAACTGGAGCGTTACAGCTTCAGGGTTAAGCTTGTCAGATTCGAGGCCTTTGCCCGCGCCGGCAGTTTCGTTCATATGGCCCGTTGAAGTATGTCCGATCCGCAGAACAGTCCAATGTCCAGCTGCCGGTTTCCATTTCAATTTTCCGTTTGAATCAACATATCGGGTTATATCCTGAATCTTATTAAGGGGTACACAAAGTTCATCAGCAAGTTGTTCCCTGGTGGTACGCGGACTAACTCGCCAAACCTCTCCCGTCTTGCCTTCAAACTGATGGACCTTCGCCTCTGAAGAAAGCTCGATACCGGCAATCTTCAGATTTTGCTTCCATTTCGCGCCATCCAGATCTTCTCCACCCGGTTCAGAACCTTCGCGGTTATATACAAACCGAAAATAGCGGGCTGTAACAGGCGGAATAGCATGCGTCACATCAGAATCCCAGTCGAGCCATCCTGAACGCGGGGCTTGCATTTGCGTTACTCGCCGAAAATCTTTGCCGTTATCACTCACTTCTACAGTCAGGCGCTGCGACTGGGTATTGAAGTTATTCACGTGTATAGTAACATTGCGGGCGGTAAAAGGCTTACTAAATTCATATTGGATCCAGCAAGGATCGTTACTGGCAAAGTTCACCTTGTTTCCTTTTTTGATAAGGAAGGACGCATCCTTTTCCGGAATGCTTGTTGTTATTTTAGGAATGGTGTTATAGGTGTTCTGAACGGGACCACCGGGCGTTGGGTACGCCATGACAGCAAGTTCTTTATAATACCCTTTGTAGGAAGGAGGACTACTAAGCGTATCATTAAAAAGCTTTCCTCCCTTGATCTCTGTTTTGCTCCAAACCACTTTTTGCATGGACAGTTCAGGCGTGATCCACGGTCCGGCTGCTGTAGCAAAGCCGTCTCCCGGCAATAGACCGATTTTCAATCCCATACGGTCTGCCTCCTCTATCGCAAATCTGATCATCTCCCACCATTCAGGGGAAAGCTGTTCAGTTACAGGTTGGAACAAAGGCGGATTCGTAGTGCCTTTGATCGTTGCAATATATGCACCGGCAATGCCGGCTTCTTTCATCGCTTTCAGATCTTTTGTAATTCCCTCCTTCGAAGAGCTGGAGTGCATCCAATACCACAAAACCCATGGCTTTGAAGGCTCAGCCAGATTTTTATCTGGCTGAGCTGTGGTGCTAGTTAGAATAAATAGTAGTGCTGTCAGCAGCATGAAATATCGCTTGATCATCATTTACTCTTCCTGATTAAAATCTTATTTTCTTGGCAATAGCCCCCGGATTATTCTGTTTAGATTTCACCGGCAACATGTAAAAGGTATATTGGTATGGCTTAGAAGGAATTTGATACTTCTCAAGTGGAGCAGATACATCCGTCCAGGTGTCATTGCCTCCTATACCCATTTGAATAAGGTCAATATTCAGCGTCAGATATCCTGCGTCCTTCAACAGGTGCCAATGCTTAGCCCTTACTATCTCCTCTTCGGTATATGGCCATGCGCTCATGCTTAACAGACTATCTGCAGCTACAATCAAACCTTTGCCGTTCTTTGCGTCGGCCAGCTGCATCCATCTTACATCAGTACGGTTGCCGTTTTCCTGAGGATAAACATAAGGCTCCATGAAGCTTTGAATAGGCTGGGAATAGATCGCCGCATCGAAACCATAACGCTTATCAAGGTAGTTTTCAACCGGGCCTCTACCATACCAGGATATCTGCTCATAATTTCTGCGGATCCCCATTTGCATACCGACCTTAGGTATATTTGGCAGGTCAGTAGAAGGGTTAAGTGAGTAGTCGACTTTCAGCACACCGTCTCCATTTAAGGTATATACAACTTTTGCTGTTGCCTTACCTTCTATAAGCGAGTAGCTACTGCTTACACGGACCTGTCCGGTACCGACTTTTTCAGCCTTGACATCAGTCAGGGTTAACTTTGCTTCGTACCATTCTTTCAGCTTTCTGTTCGGCTTCCACCCTCTCCTGTCATTATCGGTCTGAGGTCTGGTAAAATGGGGCAAAAGCGGACTAAATACCTGCTCTTCTCCCGCATTTACATAGGATATGAGAGCACCATTTTCTTTGCTGATACTTACCTTGAAAGACTGTCCGCTTAGATTTAATGCGTTTGAAGTTTCATCTAACTGAATATTCGCATATTTTCCAACAGAACTACTTTTCCCCGCAACCCCGGTAAGCGCGAACTGATTTGATGCAATTTCATGGCCTTTCGGTGCCCATAGCTCGTCTTGCGGTAGCGTAAAATGAATGTCAGCCAGATATTCAGATCCTGCCGTTAGTCTAGGAAGATAGCGACTGATATTTATTATTGTATCTCTTCCTGCAGCCAGGTCAATACGGGGAAGTACCTTAGTAATAACAGGCTTCCCATCTTCACGAATTATCAGCGTCACCTCATAATGCTTAGTTGATTTCGCCGCGTGTCTGTTTTCGATGTGCAGGATATTGCCGGCTCTCATTGTCGTTTCCACAGGTTGATAAACGCGCTTACATTCATACATTGCTGCTTTTGGACGCCCGTCTGACGATACCATTCCATCTATGCTGAAGTTAGAGTCGTGGCGCTTCTCGCCAAAATCTCCTCCATAAGCAAAGAACTCTCTGCCGGTCGAATCTTTCTTGATCAGTCCGTGATCTCTAAACTCCCAAATACATCCACCTATCAGACGAGGATTGGAGCGGAAGATGTCCCAAAACTCCTTCATATTACCATTCGAGTTGCCCATAGCATGCGAGTACTCCACGAATATTATAGGTCTGTTATCGTTGTTTTTCTGATCAAGCAACAGCTTAGGAGTAAATACTCCGGGATAAAACCGGCTGATCATATCCACATATGGCTGGTCTGTCATGTTACCGATACGGTGCGAGTGATCATTCGACTTCAGATAGCGGGGATCAGATGGATCCATGTAGCCCTCAGCACGATGATTTCCCTGAGCCGGTTCGTAATGAATAGGACGAGTAACATCAAAGTCATGCAACCATCCTGCCATCGCAGAATGATTCGGGCCTCTTCCTGCTTCGTTCCCCAGACTCCAGATAATCACACTTGGATGGTTTTTATCCCGCATCGCCATTCTCGTAACACGTTCCATGAAAGCATTTGTCCATGTTGGATCATTGCTTAGCTTACCACCTAGCCCGTGTGTTTCATGGTTGGCTTCATTCATAACCAGTATGCCATACTCGTCACATAGATCATAGAAATACGGGTCGTTTGGATAGTGGCTTGTGCGAATACAATTGAAATTGAACTGTTTGATCATCTCCACATCTTTGCGAATATCTTCTCTCGACAGCGCCTTCCCTTTAGACGGATGCTGATCATGGCGATTTACACCATATAGGTATGTTACTTTCCCATTAATAAGAAGCTTCCCATTTTCTTTCGAAAATTCAATTGACCGGAAGCCAACTTTACAGCTCTTAGATTCTTGTACATTGCCCAATGAGTCGGTTAATGTAAGCACCAAAGTATAAAGGTTGGGAGTTTCGTCACTCCATTTGTCCGGATTCTTAATCGTGGTCTCCAGAAGGCCGAACTTTACGTTATCCAGTCTCGGATAGATCTCGTTCACAATTGATTCTGCAGAACGCTCAAGAGGCTTGCTCAGAACTGGCTTTCCCTGCTTGTCGTACAACTGTGCTTTCAGGCTATAGCCAGGGATAGGTTTGCCGCTGTAATTGTCGATACGCGGACGAATACTAAATACAGCGTCCTTGTACTCCTTATCAAGCTTTGCCTGCCAGTGAAAGTCGGCTATCCGAACTTTTGGCTCCGCCATCAACATTACCTCACGTTGGATACCACTCATTCGCCAATGATCCTGATCTTCCAGATAAGTGCCGTCACTCCAGCGAATTACCTGAACAGATACTATATTTTCCCCTGCCTGTAGGTAGGGGGTGATATTAAACTCAGATGGCAGAAAACTGTCTTCGCCGTAACCTACGAACTTACCGTTTAACCATACCTTGAACCCGGAACTTACACCTCCGAAGTGTAGGGTAACATTCATATTCTTCCAGTCGACAGGTAAGCTAAATACCTTCTGAAAAGATCCAACTGCATTATAATCCTTCGGAACACGGGGTGGATCGACCGGCTGAAATGGATAAACCGCGCTCTTGTAGATTGGAATGTCGTATCCCTTCATTTCCCAGTTCGATGGCACTTCGAGCTTCTTCCAGCCGGAAACTCTGGATTTATAGAAATCTTTAGGAGCATCATCCGGTTTCAACGCAAACGAAAAATCCCAATCACCGTTCAGCATCAATATTCTGCCGCTCTTGTCTCTGTCACCTATCAAAGCTTCCTTTTCCGACTTGAACGAATACCCTGTGGCTCTTGCAGGCTCCCTGTTAATACTGGTTACCGTCTGATCTTCCCAGGGCTCCAGGTTAAATATTCCCGGCACAGGAGGAACAACTGCGGGCAAACCGTCTACTGTTTGTGCAGAAGCGGCACCGGCAAACATACATGCCAATGTCAGAAAATATGAACGAAGACTCTTAATATCCATGTTAAAGTTTATACGCGATTTTATAATTCTGGCCCTTTTTGAGGGTTACCTCATAAAGTCCATTCCCTTTTGATACTACCGCTGCATTTTTACACACAGGCTTGGTACGGCTTTTTATTTTCAGAACTCCTGTTCCAACGGGAGAGCTCACTCTTATCTCATTAGTACTGCAATAGATCTGGATGTCGCCCCCCGGCGTAGGTACTGATCCTTCCATCCATTTTAACCCTCCCAGAACGGGCTGGATAGAATAGGTTTCATAACCTGCAGTTAAGGGTTGTACGCCTAAGTAATATTTCCCCATCAGGTAAATTGGACTGGCGCCCCAGGCATGACATAAGCTTTTTCCAAACTCACGCCCGTACATAGCGTAGTGCTCCGCACCTTTTTTATCAGGATTATATTCTTCCCAGAATGAGGTAGCCCCCAGATCAAGCATCCCTCCCCAGTAATCTTTAATTTCCTTCAATACATAGTCCTGCTCTCCCATTGCGCATAATGCTTCCAATTCATAGAAACGCATGTAAGGTGTTACAATCTTCTGAACCTTATCATTCAAGAGAACGCTTTGTTTCACCTGCTGCTTCTGCTCTTCATTGAAGTAGTCAAAGAAGATCCCGAACATGTTCGCATAGCGCGTCACATTATCTGATTGAACGCCATTTACGCGGCTATGCACGAGTGCTTTCTTATCATCATTCCAGTAAGCCGCAAAGATTTTTGTCTTCAGGTCCGCCGCCATCTTACGATAGTCAGCAGCGCCAGAGGTATCATCAGCGAGATCGGCACATAGCGCCATCGTCTCCAGGCTTCTGCAGAACAGCAGTTGCTCAAAACTTACTTCGCCTTGCTTACTAAGCTTCTCCGCCCAGTCAATAAACACCCAGTCACCTGCAAGACCTTCCATCATTCCATTAGCATTTCTGCGTGAAAGACAATAGTCGATGAGGCTTTTCATGCGCGGATATAGTTGAGTCACAAACTCCTTATCGCCTGTATACTTATAATAGTCATGCACACCCAGGAACCAATAAAACGTATAGTCCATGATCGTATTGATATGACTGCTTACCGGCTCCTTGCCTCTTAGCGCAAGAGTAGTACGTGTCACCGAACGCGAATCAAACGCCAGATAATAGTTCATCAGGTAGCTTTGATAAGCATCTCCCGACCAGATCCATCTGTCGCGCTTAATGCCATCAATAAAGAACTCACGAGTAGTAAGCTCCATTGTGTATTTGGATATATCCCAGATTTTATTTAACTGCGCATCCGATGATTTGAATTTGCCCCGATCTGCGACAGGAAGATACTCATAGAGCATAGAAGCGGAGTCTATACTGACACCCGGATCCAGTTGGATATTCACAAATCGAAAAGCCTTAGAAAGATTGATCAGAGAATCTCCCGCGACGGATCTGTTAATGTCGAGATTGTCCATTGTTTCACAAGTCTCGGTGGCCAGGGCCTCCTCTTTAGACTCTCCGTAATAAAGGTTTGCTTTGCCCTTGCCCTTCAATCCATGCAGCTTTACAAAGCCGAACGTCTCTTTCCCGAAATCGACCAAGAGGTTATTTCCGGTCTTCTTCGTTGAGACCGCATATTGAGGCCGCGTATTCAATTTAAATGTAGAAGGAGGAAGTTCTGAATTGTCGAAGTTCCAGGAGCCTGCCTGTAACCAGGTGGTGCCCGACTGGTCGGAAGCTTTACCGGTTTCATCTATCCATTCCTTGTCTTCAAACGTCACCAGCCAGCTCGAGTCAGAAACAACAGTTTTACCCTTAACATATATAGATGGCACCTGCTGCTGGTTATGAACTTTCAGGTTCAGCTTATGCTTACCGGCAGGAATGGTAATTTTCTTCGGGTAACCGCTGATCATCTTCCCGTCGAGTTTCACATTATATTGCCCTTCTGCCCTGATCTCTACTTCCTCCGCCTCTTTCAGGTCGAAAACCTTATGAAAGTCAATAAGCACGTAATGGCTATCCTGTCTCCAGAAAGGAGGGAAAAACGTTCCTCTCTCCGTACGGCGATTTTGCATATCGTTACTCAGCCATATTTCAAAGTCTCCCGGATACCAGATCCAGGTCGCCTTGTTTTGCGCAAAGCTCCCTGTTGATAATAACGAGAATAAACAGAAGACTAAAAATGCCTTGCTGATGTTTCTGTATTTTTTCATAAGCTATTCAAATAATTTAAGCGTTATTTAATGGTTTGTTCTTTTCGATGGATCAACTAACAACCTGCCGTGGTAGTACCAGTCATTTACTTTTTTGTCGACTGAATGAAATTTAACTTGCTAAGACCTTTGTCTACGGATGTAGCTACCGCTATACCTCGCTGATCTTTCTTATTTACCGCACAATAGAAGTGGTACACCACCCCTTTATGTTTCACAACAAACGATTTGTGAGCAAAAAGCTCGTCGTATGGCGTAGATGGCTCAATTAAGTTCTCACCCTTCCAGTCCGTCCAGTTCACCAGGTCGTAAGAACAGGCAAAACGATTAAACGCCCCCTTGGTTCCTTCCCAAAATGCTCCGAAATAAAACATCACCCAAAGATCATCCATCTTTTGAACAACGGCGTCACCGGTGATACCCTTGTTGAACTTACCCAATACCGGATCTTTTTGGAATCGCCTCCAGTTGACCATATCATCAGACAGCGCCATTCCGATGCGCTCACTTCCCCTATGAGGTTTCAAGCTGTCGCCCCTCGCATTGTAGTACATGACAAATGGAGCACCTGTACTTTTGGATTTGTCGTATAACACCGAAGTCTTATACATCGTGCTGTTTTCCCACCATCTAACGTCCTTATCATGCGGCGTCAAAACCGGTTTATCCAGTCTTTCCCACTCATGAACACTGGTAGGGTCTTTCTTGGTATGTGCTATCCCTATAGAGAGCACACCTGCTTCATACCCTTTTGAGTTCCCACCGAAGTAAGACATCCAATGTTTGCCCTTAAATGATTTCCATTTATAATTGCCTCCCCACTTTGGATCCTGCAAGGCCACGTACCCTGCTTTCTGATTAACATCCCAGTCCGTACTATCAGAAAAAGACATGATCCTCCCTTTCACTTTCCAATCCAGTAGATTCTTGCTTTCTGCGAGCCAGGTTTCATACCCGCGTCCACCGTAGATTAAGTAAGTCATATACCACTTGTTTCCTTTTCTGAATACACTTGGGCAATCCATCTTTTCCGAATCGTCCGGCGGCACCATTACCAAGCCGTACTTATGGGGCGTCTTAATTTCGTTATAAACTGCGCGCATCCGCTCATCTGACACGACTTTCTTGTCTTCCTGTGCGTTTACAACGCTTATAAGGCCTATTACGCAGAGAGAAACAAGCAATACGTTTCTAATATTCATGAATATTATTTAAATTATTGAACACTGAACAAATATGAACCTGAGCCCACTCTAATCGCAACTCTGTTCTTTTCTATTTTTTTAACACCAAACTCGGAACTATCCTTAATATCCCTGCCGTTTTCCTTTATAATACTACCTGATAATGCAGGCAAATAAATAGTGGCAGAAGTATTTGATGGGATACGAACGCTCAATTCAAAAGTGCCGTCTTTCTTTACCCAACAGCTTTCGATCTTACCGTATGGAGAAGCAAACTCTCCTTTTGCGCTCGTAAGATCACCTACCGGCTCAGGATGAACCACGATATCTTTATAAGCAATGCTTCCTTCAGAAGAGCGGATGCCTGCTAAACCGCTATATAACCATTCCATCAAATGGCCGAGCATGAAGTGGTTATTCGATACATTTTCCAGGGCCTGCCAGGACTCGGTCAGAGCTGTTGCACCCTTAGCCAGCTGATAGCCGTAACCCGGTACGTCTGAGCGGCTGTTCATATCATAGATCACGTCTGAACGGCCTGCTTCTTCCAGTACGCGGAGCACATATCTGTACCCAATATCACCAGCTGTAAGACCGTTATTCCGGTTCCTAATGTCTTTGATGAGGTTGGCCAGAACAGCGTCTTTATCTTGAGGATCCACCAAATTCATATAGATAGCCATAGCGTTTGCAGTTTGGCTGGCTGTGGCATATTGCTTCGTTTTTTTATCGAAGAATTTCTCGTTGAAAGCCTTTTTGACCGATGCCGCCAATACATCATATTCAGCAGCATCCTGAGACTTTCCGATCTTGCGTGCTATTTTACTCATGATCCCCAGATCGTAATAATATATCGCCGTACCGGTAACGCCCATTGGCGTAAGCTGCGATACGCCTGGCCTGTTCGGACCCAGGTCAAACCAGTCGCCCAGCCCCTGAGAAAGTATATGACCCTTAGCCTGACTTTTGAGATAGCTGATGTAACGCTTCATCACATCATAATTATCTTCCAGAATACGCTCGTCACCATACCAGTGATAGGCATACCAAGGTGCAATTATACTCGTACTTCCCCATTCGGGTGAGTCTCTGAACATCGTCCCTCCCCATGAGAAGGTTACGTACTCAGGTGCAATTTCAGGAACCAAGCCGTCGGCGGTCTGCGAATAGCGAATATCTTCTGCCGTTTTTTTGTATAGGTTAGGCACCTCGTAATTGTACATAACCGAACTCCCCATTAAATGAACCTGCTCCAGCCAGCCGAGCTTTTCACGATGCGGACAGTCTGTTAAAACGCTCATCATATTACTCTTCATAGCCCAGTCGATCAGTGCATGGGTCTTGTTAAACAGGTCAGAAGATGAGGAGAAAGCTCCTACCGTTGGGGCGGAGTTGCGAATATGAAGACTTTGCAGGGTTTCTAAACTAGGCTTACCTGAGTCATTTGATTTACCGGATGGTACTGCTCCACTAACTTCCAGGTAACGGAAGCCATAATAGGTAAAGCGGGGATGCCAGGTTTCTAAACCTTCGCCTTTTAAAATATATTCGTAGTAATGCGGACTACCGGTTGCTTTTTGATTAACCGTTCCATCAGGCTTTAACAATTCCCCGGGCGAAATACGCAGGGTATCTCCTTTTTTACCCCTTACCTGGATATATGGGACAGCAGAAGCGTTTTGCCCCATGTCATAAACCCATTTGCCCGGCTCGGGACTGCTTATTTTTACAGGCGAGAACCGTTCCATGATCTTCACTGGCTCAGCCATCTGCGGATCAAGTACCGGAGGGCCATCTACAATGACAACTTGCTTCCATGATTTAGCTTTAAAACCAGGCGAGTCCCATCCTTTTTGCTCAAGGGTGGCATCATAGTCTTCGCCTCCATAGATACTGGTGAAAACAACAGGACTCTTTGCTGCCTTCCAGGTAGCGTCGCTGACCACGTTTTCAGTCGTACCGTCTGCATATTCGATGGCGATACGACAGATCATTTTAGGATACCCAAAAGCTGACTTCAGCTTCCTGAATCGCTTCCTAACCGGTGGAACATAATAAAAACCGTTTCCTAGCATCACCCCTACTGCATTATCGCCTTTTTTTAGCTGTTCGGTTAGGTCGAAGGTGACGTAGAGCGCCTGCTTGTCGTATTTGGTCCAGCCCGGATCAAGGAAGTTCTCTCCAACTTTCTTTCCGTTCAGACTTAGTTCAAAATGACCCAATCCGGAGATAAATGCAGTTGCTTTTTTTACCTGCTTCCTTACACGGAAATCCTTTCTTAATAAAGGTAATATATTGTTATCATTCGTCTTGTCTTTCTTGGCATCAGACACCAGCGGATTTGCAAGAGAGTCGGGAATCTTATCGTATGCTATCCACTTGGCGTTCATCCAGTCAGCAGCATTAAGTAATCCCATTTGCCACATGGCAGGCTCACTCCAGGCTGAGGTATTGCCTTTATTATCGGCTATTCTAACCTTCCAATAATAACTTTGTACAGAAACAAGCGGTTTTCCGTTATAGGCAACCTGGATGGAGGCGCTGGAGTTGACGAGTTTGCTGTCCCAGATATTGCCGATATTTTTCTCAAGAGCCAACTTACTATCAGATACTAAAATATGATAAGCAGTTTGAAAGACGTTCCTTCCTGAAGAGACAAGCTCCCAGCTAAAGCGCGGGGCCTTCATGTCCAAACCCCGAGGATTTGTTTTGTATTCAGTACGAAGATTACCCGCTTCCAGACCCTTTCCAATAACCTGCGCTGAAAAAAAGAACAGGCAAATAACAACTGCTAGTTTGTGCATAATTTATCTAAGTATTCTGGTCAGAACACAAAAATACTCTAAGCGTGCAGGTTATTGTTATAAGAAGTTGGCTATATATTGTATGATGTTATCTTCAACAATTATATTACAGACTAATTCTGGAACACCGACTTCACATAAGCAGTATTAGCAGAGAAGTTCCGTTTGACGTTCCTGGCGTCGCTGGCATCCCTTGAACGCTCGACAACAAGCCAGCCACTCCATCCCATATCATCAAGGGTAGCCTTGACCTGCTTCATATCTATCCTGGGATTGTTCTCCAGCCATACACCGTCGTCATCTGTACAGTGAATCTGGCAGATATTCTTCTTCCCCAGAATCCTGAGTTCAGTGCTTAGATCACGGTTATTCTTGAGAGCATTCGAAAAGTTGAAATAGGATTTCACATTCTTTGAACCGATATCTTTTAATAGCTTAAGTTCCTGCTTTGCATCAAGTGCAGTTTCAATACCGATTACAACTCCCGCCTTCTTTGCCATTTTACCGGCAACCTTCAAGCGCTCTACAATAGCCGGACGCAATTCGGGATTCTTAACCAGATCACCTTGCACGCCAAGTGGTAAAAACCCAACCTTAACTTTCATGGCGACCATCGTGTCGATACAATCCTGGATCATCCGCTTGTAAGTCGGCCTGGTAGCGAGCGACTGGGCGTAGAAACCCGTCATCGCCAGCGAGCATATCTCGATATTCATGGCTTTAGCCTGTGTAAGGAACTCATTACGCATGGTGGGATCAGCCAATTTATTATCAAACGTTTCCCGCTTTCCAAGCCCTCCCATATCGATCTCAAGACCATCAGCTCCGATCTCCTTAGCGAGCGCTATAGCGCTCAGCTTTTGTCTCTTGAGGATCATAAGATCTACAACAGCTACCTTATAGCGAGAAGGGCCCGCCGCAAAAAGTTCAGCCATACCGGTTTCCGCCCTTAGCATCCTGGGCAATAAAAGAGTTCCTGCAAGCGCTAGACCGGCCTGTGCCAAAAACTTTCTCCGTTCTATCTTCTCTACTTTGTTTTCCATTTTAATTCACTCCAATGACCAACTATCTTTTTGTCTCCGCGTTAAACACCCTCTCCAGGTTTTCAAAACCCTTTACCGCATGTGCCGGCAGTTTTTCTCCGTTATCACCAAAAACATAAAGCGCCTGTTCCGGCTCTATGGTTATACCGCTTTCCAGCCCATCAACGATCTGAACAGCTTTTAGATTCAAATCGAAGTGCTTAGCCAGAAAGGCATATAGTGCTTTCCTTTTTGAGATTCCGAAATCATGTCCTTCGTCCGGAAGGTGCACATTTTCCACATTTTCTGCTTTGCCATAGTACCCATAAATCTTCTGCAGGTACGGGAAATCATGCTCTGGCATCCTGTCCGTCCAATCTTTTCCGTCCGACACAACAAGCTGTGGCCTCGGCGCCGCCATAGCGGCTATTTCCACGTTGTTTGTTCCACCTGCGCTTTGGTGAATGGGCATCCCGCTCTCACACGGACAGCCTCCAAAATGATACGAAGATAGCGACACTACGGGAGCTGCGAGCGTAATTCTGTCGTCCAATGCTGTCATCAGCGTAGTATGACTGCCTCCGCCCGAACCTCCGCTAATACCTACACGTTTTTTATCAACGCCATTCAGACTCAGCAAATAATCGAGAATGCGTATTCCGCCTAACGCCTGAACCGTAACCGCAAGACTCCTGCGGTGATCTTCACTCGCGAACTGCAGGCGAGACTCGCCCCAGGCAAAGAGATCATAACTGAACGCCATGGCTCCCATTTTAGCAATCGCTGCGCAGCGAAGCTGAGCGTCTTTCCGGAAGCGATGTCCGCCCCAGTGGCCGTCGGGACTCAACACTAAGGGAATTTTACCTTTAAACTTTGCAGGGCTGTACAGCGAGCCGTTCACAAATACACCAGGTAAGATCTCAATCGCTATATTCTGTATCGTATAGCCATTCATTACCCGCTTAGGTGTAACAACAGGTTTCGATAAAGGCCTTGCTGGTAAGTTCGCCAAGCCAAGCGCCGCATACAATTCCTGCTTCAACAGAACTTTACGCCGTGCCCAGGTCGCTACATCATGATAGGAAGAAGCTATCTTGTCCAGACGCTTCCATCCATCATCCACTTCCCACTTGTGATATTCGAAGTTTTTCAGCTTGTACTTGCCCGGACCCTCTTTATTGACCTTCAAATCCAGGGGCGACAATACATTGTTAAGAGTTACGTCAACATCTGTGCGAATCCGCCAGTCAGCATAGGTCACCCACTTGTCTTTTACAAGCGACTGATCTGCCTTGATAGTAACATTGAAACGCTTCTGAATATCGTCTAACACGATCTGCAGAGGCTTGCGGTACTGATCATCTGTATTCTGCGCTTTACCCGCAGCTCCCAGGCAAATCAGTAACAACGATAAAATATAAGTTTTGATGCCCGACATATGCTTCTACAAATCTTCGTGAGCCTCAGCTCCTACTGGGGCAACATAACCCTTCAGTGCAGGCCATTTGCCTTTTTTAATCTTCTTAGTTTTCAGCTTAGCCGGATCTACCACCACGTGCTTCATCTTCTCTCTTCTCCATGTATAGGCAAAATGAAGCAACCCATCAGAAGTTTGGATCACAGCAGGATAGGAATACTGACTGATTGGAGAATCCTCCAGAATCAGGGCAGCTTTCCATTTTTTTCCGTCTTTAGATACTGCCACATTCAGAGGTGTTCTGGCCCCTTTAGCAAGCTTTCCCGGAGGCAGAACATGGTTATACACCAATACATGCATTCCTTCTTTCGTTGTTACAGCATCCGTGCCGGAGTTGTTATTAGGCAAGCTTGTTTTAGCCAGTGGAGACCATGTTTCACCGTTGTCGTTAGACCATGCTTCAACCAGTGCCCTGTTTCTGCTTCGTGCCAGAATCTGTAACTTTCCATTCCCATGATCTAAAATACTTGGCTGAATCGCATCAAGCGTGTCTTTTCCGGAATCGAGAGGGCCGATTTTGCGCCAGGTCTTACCAAAGTCAGGTGTCACCTCAAAATGTATCTTCCAGCCGTTACCTTCTGTGCTCGTAGGGCTGAAAAGATTTCCGTTACTTAAAAGGATAGGTTTGTTCTTAATCGGACCTAAATATCCCTCAGGCAATTTCTGAGCTTCAGACCAGGTCGCACCACCGTCCTTCGACGTTTTTAACATCCCCCACCACTCCGATGGTTTAGGACCAACTTTATAGAATAACAAAAGGTCACCGCCTTCAACCTGATATAATACAGGATTCCATGTAGGAAGGCGCTTACCGTCAGGCTGAATACCGTGTGCAGCAGATGCTGGAGCAGTCCATTTACCGGCTACTTGCCTTGATACATAAATCTCAACATCCGGATGACGTTCTTTAGTACCCCCAAAAAAAGCATAAACCAATCCCTTCGGAGTCTCTACGATAGTAGCCGAATGACATGATGGAAAGGGTGCTTTCTCATATATAAATTCATCCTTAACAATTCCATTTCTCCACTTCTGGCTTTGCGCATCGGCTGATAATACCAATACTGAACATAGAAAAAATACCAGTGTGCCTATTCTTTTAATCTTCATTTTTATAAGTTGCTTGTAAACTTGTACTGTCCTGATCCTATTTCGAAAACAGCACGACCATCTTCCATTTTAATAAATTTCACTCCCTTAGAGCCCGAAGCTGATTTTCCTGACTCCTTCACATCCTTTCCTGATTTCGCAGGAATAGAGATAACGGCAGTCGTATTTACGGGAACCTCAACGTCCCAGTTGAAAGACTTCGCGTTTCTGGTCCAGTTGCTAACGACCCTGCCGTATGCAGAATAATAGGAGCTCTTAACATAGTTTAATCCTTCAGGCAAGGTAGGCTTCATTACCATCTGCTTAAAGGCCGATCTGTCGGCCGACTTTATCCCTGCAAGATTCTCATAATACCAAACGACGAGGTCTCCCAGCAACATCACGTGGTTCTGTGAGTTCATTTTCGGACTCGCGGTATTGCCATTCCATAGCTCCCAGATCGTTGTAGCACCATTCTCTACCATGTAACCCCAGCTCGGGTAATCACGGTTAGTCGCTATCTTAAAAGCAATATCAGATCTTCCGTTCTCGGTCAGTCCTCTCATCAGCATTTGCGTTCCTATAACTCCAGTGCTGATGTGTCCCTTGTTTTCTACAAGGATCTTCTCCTCGATATTGTTGAAAACCTTCGCTTTCACATCTGCAGGAACCATATCATAATACAACGGCAGAAGGTTAGCGGTAACCGTATTGTTTCCATACTGGAAAGTGGTCTTATCAAGGAACTTATCATTGAAAGCCACCTTAAGTCTCTCTGCAAGCACTTTGTATCGGCTTGCGTCTTCAGCTTGGTTCACGATTGAGGCAAAATTCTCCATCTTTCTCAGCAGATCATAGAAAGTTGCGGTTGCAATCAAAACGCCATCCGTTTGCCTCTTAGGATCTCTTGAATGAATCATTTCCTTTGACTCAGGAGGAACGCACCAGTCGCCATACTTATCCTTAGTCATCAGATCCTTCTCCATGTACCTTTCGCTCATGTAAACGATCCACTTTTTCATGGACTCATAGTGACGTTCCACAGACCGGACGTCACCATACTGATGAAGCAGCATATCCGCGACCGCAATGTACGTCCCAGGCCAGGTCGTATTATCTCCATAGTACCTCCAGAAGGCCGGAGCTACATCCGGGATACTGCCATCCGCCTTTTGCGCCTGCTGAATATCGTCCAACCACTTCGCATACAAACGGCCGTTATTAAATATAAAACTTTCGCCATAGGCGCCCGTTTTTCTGTCACCCAACCAGGGCTGTCTCTCGTTTCTCTGCGGGCAATCTACAGGCATGCCCTTGTAGTTACCTAAAATACCCCAATAGGCGTTGTTATATACCTGATTGATGGTACGATCCGAAGTCTCAAAGCTCCCCACCGTCTTCATCTCATCATAGATCACTTCACCTTCAAAATCTTCCACTTTCGGAGTACCCGGGTATCCCTTTATTTCTACGTAACGAAAGCCATGATAAACGAAAGAAGGTTGCCAGGTCTCTACACCTTCGCCTTTGAGGATGTAAAGGTCATTCACCTTCGCATCTCTCATGTTCTCCAGGAAAAGCTCACCATCTTTCTGCAAAGTTTCCGCAAAGCGAAGCGAAACAGCAGTTCCTCTTTTACCTTTCACGCGCATTTTTATCCATCCAGCCATGTTCTGTCCCATGTCCATGATATAAACACCTGGCTTCAGATATTTGATGCTTACCGGTTTCAGAGTCGACATAATCCGCATATTCGGGGTCATCTGCGCCTCGTACATCCCGCCCGGCTCCTGAACGTATTCCGCTTTGAGCCATTTTGTGTCGTCAAAACCTGTTCTGTTCCAACCCGGCATCTCCTTAGTCGCGTCATACTCTTCGCCGTCGTACTCGTTATTGGAGCGAATCGGACCATCAGCCGTCACCTTCCAGGTATCGTCAGTGGTGATCGTTTCGGTAGTTCCATCAGTGTAGGTCAGCTCCAGATTAAGAAGCATTTTCGGGTATCCGAAGGTCTTAATCTTATAGGGCTTATAACTCTGCCTCATGGTGTAAAAACGACCGTTACCTAATACGGTACCTATCGTGTTCAGCCCACTTTTCAGGCAATCTGTAACATCAAAAACGTTGTATTTTACACCTTTTGTGTAGTCTGTCGGAACGGGTGCCAATACCTGGTTGCCAATAGCGGCGCCGTTGATATACAACTCATACATCCCCATTCCCATAATGTAAACAGAGGCCGACTTAATCGTCTTTTTGGCATCAAACTCCTTCCGGAAGTAACGGGCTGAAAGACGAGACCACTGGCCTTCATCGTCCCACTTAAAAGCACGGTCCAACCCAATCCAGCGACCTCTCCAGTCTACCGGATTCAATAGGCCCATAGACCATCTCGATATTCCGCTCGAGGAAGTACTGCCGTCATTCGTCCAAACGATAACCTTCCAGTAAGCCTTATCCTTACTTTTTAGTTGCTTACCGCTGTACACGACATGCTGCGATTCGTCCGAGTTCTTCTTGCCTGAATCCCAAAGGTCAGCCTTTCCCTCTTCCAGCTTATCCGCCTGTGAAGCTACCAGAATCCGGTAAGCACTTTGCTTTAGTCCCCTTGCCGGAGATGTGATCTCCCAGCTTAGCCGTGGGTTAAGCACGTCTATCCCCAGAGGATCTGTCAGCATTTCACAGCGGAGATTCTGAAGCTGAATTCCGGCGGCGCGGCCAGCCAGCGAGGTCAGCATCAACATGAGGCAAAGTCCCACCTTTAGGGTGAGACTTTCATAGACTTTTAATTGCATACTATTTTCCTAAAAAGTTAAAGTACAAAGTAATCTCTTTTGCACGAGATGGATCTTTTTCATAATCATAGAAAATATTCTTCATTCCCATAGGCCCTGTTGTCTCTGTCTTCTGAGTCTTCGTTCCTATTCCCGAAATTCCCTGCATGAACGATATATCACCTGATGGGAAAACCGGAACGTAATTCTTGTAAGGATCATGAGACACCTTAGGCGTGAACAACCGGAGGTAGAGATCTTCGTTCTCGGTCACAACCGCGAACGACTGATCCTTGCCATGGAAATTCATCCAGTACATATTTGCATGGTAACCCTTGAACTCCGGATATTGAAAAGGAGGCTCTCCCGTAGCAGAATTATTGTACTCCTTATCCCAAACGCCAATCTGATTCCCTTTCATCCTGTTCTTCCAAACTCTGTAAGGTCCCGCACCCATATACTCAACACCTTTTGTATTGCTTTCCGGGTAAGAAAAGTTCAAGCCTACAACAGAAGTAAAATACTGCCCCGGGAAATAGTTCACCTTCATCTTCACCCAACCGGATGGATAAACGGTCCACTGGAGCATATTATAACTGGTTTTTCTGTCAAACTTCGATTCAATCACCACATTTTTCCCTTCCATTCTGTAGCTGAATCCTGCAAAGTTGTTTTCACCCTCCTGCAAGATCGGTCCATTATTAAACGGAATAACCCCTTTATCATTTTTTACTTCACGTAAAATTCCTGTGCGCTTGCTGAAAGAAACGCGAAGGTTATTAACTGTTACTTGAAATAAAGAATCCGTTTCGCTCACTTTAACGCCGTTTGCAGCGTCCTTCTTAACAATCCGTGAAGCGACATGGGCAGGGCGAACGATCGGATAGCTCCAGGTGAATATCTCTCTTTTATCTGTACCTGTAGCGGTAACGTACAATACATCATATGATTTCCAATCCGATGGGAGCTCAACCTTAAGAGCACCTTTCTCAAGGGGTTTCAGATCAGGACTTTGGATTTGTCCTTTGATAGAATCGCCTGCTACACCGTTAATTTGTTTAAGCTTCGCTAATTTCCATGAAAAGCCGATCTGATTAAGATTGGTGAAAGAATAACGGTTTTCGACATGGAATACACCATCGAATCCTTCCGCAATTTCCCTGCGCTCGATAAAAACAGGGCTCCAAATTTCTTTAATGGCGTAGAAGCTTCCTTCCTTCTCATGATGCGGACCCACGATACCATCAGCGGCATGGTTTCCATCCGTATCGATGATATTGTTCTTGTCTGTACGGACAACTCCCTGATCTGCGAAATCCCAAAGAAAACCACCTGCTGATAATGGACTATCCCACATCGCTTTCCAGTAATCCTCCAATCCCGCACCATGTCCGCCATCATACATTCCATGAAGAAACTCTGTCGGCATCACAATCTCGCGGCCGTGCATGTAATTTCCTATTCCATAATCGTACTCACGATAATGCTGTGTTTCGAAACCGTCGAACAACTGCCACGGATGAATGATCGGCCTTTTTTGAATGTCCAACTGTCTGAAAATGGTATCCAGCTCCATATTATGTCCACCTTCGTTACCATTTGCCCAGAAAACGATCGATGGATGATTTTCATCGTTAACAATCATTTCTTTCAGCAATTTCGTACCTGTAGGTGTATCATAGTGTCCGTGCCATCCTGCAAGTTCATCCATTACATATAAGCCTAAAGAATCGCAAACGTCTAAGAAATGCCCATCCGGTGGATAGTGAGACATACGAACCGCGTTCATATTCATCTCTTTCATCAGAAGCACATCTTTAATACTTAAGCTTTTGCTGGTAGTGCGTCCTGAGCTCGGCCAGAAAGAGTGGCGATTTACACCCTTAAACTTAATCTTCGCACCGTTGATATACATACCGTCACGAGGTTTCACCTCTACAGTACGGAAGCCGAACTTCTTATTTATTTTATGTACTGCCTGCTTGTTTTGATAGAGCGTAAATTCAGCGCTGTATAAATTAGGAAACTCAGCTGACCAGAGCTTTGGCGATTGAAAAGCACCAGTCATCAACACAGAGCCCGACTTCTTATTCAGGTTAGACCGGATCTCTGAACCAAATGGTTTGCCATCCGCATGAAATAGCTTAATGCCTACTTCTGTCGCAGATCCCGCAGCAATAACATTGGCACGGAAAGAGCCGTCGGCCTTAGCATCAATAGACACCCTCTCTATATGATTTTTTGGAAGACCCTCCAGATAAACCGGACGGTATATTCCACCAAAAAGCCAGAAGTCGGCCTCGCGCTCAGCGGCATTCACCGACTTATTAGCAGAATTCTCCGATACTTTCACCTCCAGCAAATTATCGGCTCCAAACTTCAGCAATTTCGTAATATCGTATCTGAATACATAGAACGCACCCTGGTGAACCGGCCCGGCCAACTTGCCGTTGATCTTTACCTCGGTGTCTGTCATGGAACCTTCAAACACGATGTTAATCTTCTTATTCTTCCAGTCATTGGACACTTTAAAAGTGCGCTTGTAAAAGCCTTCCTCTTTCCCTCTCAGACTATCTTTCGAAAACCCATAGTCATACTTGCCGAAGCCCTGAAGCTCCCAGTTTGATGGAACGGGAATGGTAGACCATTTACCCGCTTGCATTCCGCCCGTAACGTAAAAATCCCAGTTTACAGTGTCATCATTACCTGTACCGGAGAGCATCTGTTTCTGCGTCGTTTGTGCGTTAACACCAAGAGAGAAAAGAAAAAAGAAAAAAATGAAATGTATGTGAAGTACTTTCATGCTAATTATTTGGTATATAAACGTTCATTATTTATTAGTCCGGCTGCCCGGTCAGTACGGAAAGGTGTTGCAGGCAGTCCCTCTCTGTTAAAAAAGTTCGGTTGATCTGCCTCGTTCCATGCAAAGCGGACGCTAACAGGCGACTTAACAGCAGGTGATGAAACCACGACTTTATTATTTCGAATGACTGCGGCCGCAGGAACGAACTTTCCGTTCTTTCCCGCGATGGTAAAACACCTTAGTGGCTGTCCATCCTTACTGTAAAGTCCCGAACCCAGGTATTTAAAGTCGAGTTCAATAGCTGATCCCCTGGTATGCATGGCCATGAAAACCGGACCGTGTGCTGTAAGGTTAAGGCCATAAGTGTCACTTAGCGCCATGAGTGCAAGCCTTCTTCCAATCTCCCACTTCATGGGAGGATGAATATCATTGACATTACTAGCCAGGTCTGTAGTAACGATCATACCTGTATTGGCTATCTGCAGAGCCTGCTCCTGAGCCTCCCTGAATTCAGGCAATGACTCCGCCCCCAGCTTAATCTTTTGCTCGCTCCTTGAATAGTAGTGAGGCGCAAGCTGAACATAATAGAAAGGCATATCGGCTTCGCCCCATGCCGTTCTCCAGCTGTTGATAAGCAGTTTCATTTTGTCGGTATACTCAGTCCTTTCATTCAGGAAACAATTGCTTTCGCCCTGATACCATAAGAACCCTTTTATCGCGAAAGGTTGCAATGGTTCGATCATCGGTTTATAAAACTTCCCCGGATCTCCATCACCATCAGGCATAAGCACCGCCGGTATCCAGGGCTCTATTCTACTCCCCGGAATGGCAGAGGAGATCATACCCACGGGAACTCCCAACTTTTGACTCAGTTCCTTCGCGAAAAAGTAAGCCGCAGCAGAGAACGAGCGTAGCGCCGAATCACGGGCAACACTCCAGCCCGCATGCTGTGGGTGAGGCTTGACAAGCTCCTTCCTGTTCACCAGGAATATCCGGATACTGTCATTTTTTGCATATTCCAGCTCATCCACGGGGTTCCGCCCCGTATATGGCCTTGCTGTCTTACTGTTCTTTCGCATGGTGTATTCCATGTTCGATTGTCCCGAACACAGCCATACCTCCCCGACAAGAATGTTTTTTAAGACAATTGTATTCGTTCCCGCTATGAACAGGTCCTGCGCAATTCCGGATGCTTTCATAGGCTCCAGAACGACGCTCCACTTCCCAGCGGTATTGGTCTGAGTGGTTTTCTTCTGCCCCGAGAAAGATACCTCAATTCTTTCCCCAACCGAAGCCTGCCCCCAGATAGTTACAGGCTGTTCCCGCTGAAGCACCATGTTGTGCCCCAGAATTCTGGGCAGGACCACTTCCGCACTCAAGCGAGCGGAAGCAGTCAAACACATTGCCAAAACGAGAAACCTCTTTATCATTGTGCCGAGGTTTTCAGTTGTCCTATCGTGTACTTCGCCTCACGTTCAGGTGAACCCGCATTCGGAAGGTCGTATGTCTGATCTGCCGGTGTATCGATGTGTGGGAAACGACGAACGTTTCCTGTACGATAAACCACGCGTTCTATCGCTGCTACCGGAGAAAAAGCAATTCCGTTCCAGTTCTTTTCACCGTTCACGTTGATCGTACACATCCGCGTCTCTGTGTTCAGAGTAGCCTTGATAGTATACTTTTTCCCTGCTTCATATTTCAGAACACCTTTATAACGTGACCCTGCTTTGAAGTTCAGGTTGCCTACCGAATCAAGGGTAAGACGTGCAAAAGGAGTTCCCTTGCCATCCTGAAACTCAATATCCAGCACTCCAAAGTCATTCTGCGCAGCTGTTACGTCAAATTCAGCCACTAGAATTTTCGTCGCCGGTATAATACGCTCCGCTTTCGCGTAATCATACCTGTCTTTATCGGTAAGGGTCAGATATTTCAGCCCATCAGTAGCTTTTTCGACTTTTACTGGTGCCCAGAGCGGACTGTAAACGTTCCACAACTTCAGCTCTTCATTCGCAGGAAGGGCGTTGAAGTTATCATTTGCGTGCTGAGCCGCCTTATCGACGACGGGAACAGGTACTTTTGCCACCCAGATATCTTCTTTGTTCATACTGTACGACAACCACATATTGTTATCAGGCGGCGTACCGTTATTTTCAAGAATACCGCGTATGTATTGCGGTCCGTATGACTTATAATTTCCTCCATAACGCATCGGCGATATCTCACCGTTCACCAAAAGAAGGTTCTTATAATTTAAGCCGTCATCACTAACCGACAGAGCTAATGGCCAACGATATTCAGAAGGATTGTAAACTGTTGCATACTTTCCGTCAGAAGTCCTTTGTCCCCAGATCTTCGCATTACTGTTGACAAAACCGGGAGCCCTGCCCGCATTTTCCGGCCAGGTCTTTCCGCCGTCGTTACTGATAGCAGTTACGGCATGTTTCCATAAGCCCGCTACCCGTCCATCCGGAAGGGTGTAGTAACTAAGTGCTTTGTATTGCTTTTTCAGAGGAATCAGCTTATCGTCACGATCGGCCTCTTCAACCCACTGCTGCATCATCAAAGGATCTGACAGTAATTGGCGGCATGCTTCCACAAAGCCTTTATCCTTGCTCTTCGTGAACATAGGGTACTCAGATTTTTTCTGATCCCAGGTAGAGTTATGGCGGATAAAATAAATAGGACCGTATGTTCCGTCTTTATATATCTCCCTCACAACGCGGCCGATTCCTTTACCATCGTTAGGATCATCCTTTGCATCCATCGCTATACCGTAATACGCAAGGGCAAGCAAACGATCCTTCTTTGATACGAAGAAACCCATACGCTGGTGCATGATCGCATACAAATCCTTCGCCACTCCTTCAACTCCGCTTTTGCGAAACCCGTCAGGTACCTTATAAGGAGGGAAAATGATATCCGGCTTTGTCCAGTTATATCCATCCTTTGAAGTCATTAACAGCGTCTGACTTGGAGGAATATGCTCTCCCACCGGATCACTCAGATAATGCAGAAAGAAAGTATTATTCCAGTAAGCCATATTGGTCGCATGGTTGTACGTCCATCCATAGCTGTTTTCCTGACTGGGTTGTTCCCTGTTTGCCCGCATGATCTGGATGTTATGAACTCCAATCGCAGGACTCAACTGTCCGTGGTGATAATCTATATTGGATAGCGTGGTACCCGTATAATGTACCACATCCTGAGCTTGTAATGTATTAAAAATACCAGTGCCGGCAACAAACATGAATGCTGCCAGGCCGGATTTATATTTACTTAAAATCATATTTATCTTCTCCTTCAATCTTCTCTCTGAGCTGAATCTTTCAATATCTTTTTAATAAGACGCTGCTTCACGGGAACAATGGTGCCATGCTTATGTCCTTCCGGAATAGAAAGCCTGCTGCTTACATCTTCAAATTTCTTAAAGTCCTGAGTACCCAGGGCGCTATACGTCTTTTCCCCGTAAGCATCGAAGTACATCAGCCACTGGTCCTTTACCTTCACTACACTTGGACCTTCTGTCAGGATACCCGTTACCGGCTCCGTAACACCGGTGTATGGGCCCATCGCTTTATCAGAATACGCAATCCTCATAAACCGGTTCGGGCGGGTGTTATCTTTTAAGACCAGCGCATATTTTCCTTTATCCATTTTAGCGATCACAGCATCGATGACACTGAATCCAGGGTCAAGGAACAACTTTGTTTCGCTAAATGTCTGAAAATCCTTCGTCGTGATGGAGTACATCCTGTGATTGTTACTTTCAGCTTCCACTCCCTTCGGAAAACGGTGAGGGATGGTAGAAGCCCAGATGATGATAAACTGCTTATCAACGTCATCATAAAAAATCTCAGGTGCCCACACGTTTACCGTAGTAGGCTCGTGCTTCATCGCCTCGATGGAACGCTGTGGTGTCCAGTTGATCAGATCTTTCGAGCTTGAATACCCAAAACCCTTTGTTCCCTTCCAGCCTGTAGTCCATACCAAATGGAATGTCCCGTCCGGCCCCTGAACCATCGAGGGATCACGCATGATCTTATCCCCAAGTTCAGGCTTTAAGAAAATCCGGTCAAAATCCTTCCATTTGTAACCATCCTCACTATAGAGCATTCTTAAGCCCGCGTCTGCGGGCTCATTGAATGATGTAAATATGTACGCTTTCTTAGAACATGAAGATGTAAAAAGCGCAGCCAAAATAAGGGCTATAAACACACGAGTTCTCATACCTAGGCTTTATCTAAAATAAGAACCCAGTCATTTCCCGCCTTCACTTCTGCAGGAGGGTCAAACTCATGAGTACCGGTATTCGGGAACTCCCCGATTTCTGTAATTTTTCCGTCTCTTGGATTAAACCAGCTTGCCTTAACCTTGTCGCCACCGATCTTGCCCATGTTCACTTTGATATTACGGCCTGTATAGGTGTAAATGAACGCATAGTCTTTACCGCGTGTAGCAACCAGATAATCATACTTTTCTCCGTTTTCCGCAATAAGTGACTGGTCCGGCACACGCTCCAGGAACGGACGTGAAAGCATCAGATCTCTGATATGAACCATTTGTCCGGCTCCAGGCTCATTCAGCGCGTCATCCCAGTACTGATGAGAACCGTAAGCACTGCCCTTATCTTTAGCATTATGCATCTGCATAACCGAATTCTGACCATAAGTATAACCGAAAGCACCTGCAAAAACAGACCAGTAAGCGTAACGGCGAACATCGCTGTCTGTCCAGCGAGGCTGAAGTGTATCATGTAATCCCTGTGGAATGCCCTCGTAAGATGGCTCTCCATCAATGGTAGGTTTAGCAGGAGTTAAAGAGTAGTCATATTCGGAATGTTTCCAGTTATCTTCTCCATAATGACGCGTTTCATTTGAGCTGGTATCCTGATCGTAACGACGGTGACCTGACTGGTACATATTGAAATCCAACCACTCTTCATTATGGAACCACTCGGTTGAAGACGTACGTCCTCTCGGGTGGAAAGTGATCAAGTGGTTAGGGTCATTTGCTCTCAATACTTTCCCCATTGCCTGCCAAACCGAGATAGAATCACTACCCTTGATATCACCACCGTTCAGCCAGATAATGTTCGGACGGTTCTTATACCTGTCGGTAATAAATTTAGTGTAAGCCTCTGCTTGCTGTACACTGACATTACCATTTTTGACATTCGTTCCCCAGATTGGAACTAGCGCCATATACAAGCCTTTTTCGTCCGCTTTGTCTATGATGTAGTCCATATGATCCCAGTAATCGTACTGTAAGGAGTCAGCGGAATCATTACCTTCTGTGATCAATGGTTTAGACGCATCCTGATTTACCAGTGCTGAATCACCATAGAAATTTTCAGCGGCAAGCGTATGCAGCATCATTACCTGGATAACATTAAAGCCTTTTTCTTTCCTGTCTTCCAAGTATTTATCAGCTTCTTCGCGGCTAAGTTTACCAAACAATAACCAACCGGTATCACCCAGCCAAAAGAAAGGATCTCCATTTTCTTTTACAATATACCTTCCGTTTTCCGACACTTTCAGCGGTCCGGTTTTTTGTAAAATTTCCTTCTCCGCATTACATGCCACTAAGACAGACAAAGCTACAAGCGATAAATAAAAAATACGACGCATTATTAACAATTTAAGTGTGTAACTAAATATGACTAACCCATAATACCGATTCCCCGGATGATGGCTTATTAACCTGCAGGACTCCCCCCGCTTTAACAATATTTGATTTTCTCAGAATTTGACCGTCTTTAGGATTTATCCAGGTCAACTTGCAGGACCCTTTGAATGCGCGCAGATCCAGCTCGAGGTTACTTCCTGCAAGTGAATACACGATTATTCCATTTTTCCCTTCCAGAACATACTTTCCCTCGTCCGAATTTTCAGCCGGGCTCATCTGCGAAGCCGCAGCAAGCAGTCCGCCGGTAATTGAAGCAGGCAACTGAGGCAATGATCCACCAGCCATAAAAGCAGCCCAGCCAAAGCTGTCGTAGTTGTCACCCGAGTACATCACCGCTTTGGACGGATACTTCTTCCGGTATTCGCTCACTGCACGATAGACCTGTTCAAAAGACGTTTTCTTTGGCTTCATCAGTCTGGCATGTTGTCTGGGAGCCAGATTCTGGCCTCCCTTCGGAGCATACTCGCTGCCGTCAGCCTGATAATGCCAGTAACGAATGTCGATAAGGTTAACAACGGAAGCTCTTGCCGCATCTGCCAATATCGCGTCCTGAACATCCTTAGTCGTGCTCAGTCCGATAACAACCTTCTTACCTTTTTCAGCTTCCCATTCCTTGATCACATCCAGCCAGAACTCCACAAAATGAAGCGGACCAGTATACTCTGCGCTGATCAGCTGAATAACGCCACTATTTTCCCTGAAATTGTCCAGACACTGGCGGATATACGCCCGGTGAAGCGCTCTTCTCTCCGGATGAGAAACATCATAAAACTGCTCAGCCATGAAAATCCGCTTATCACCTGCATAAGGCACAGGCTCAGGGAAACCAGGATTGTTTACATTGTTTGCTGTTCTCCAGGGAGAATCCGAATAATGCGCACCGGCTTCGATGATATTATGCTGAAAGTAATTCTGATGAATCAAAATCAGCCCTTTTTCATCCGCAAGATCCGCGAACTGCCGCAGGCGGCTCCAATACCAGGCATTATATTTAGTAAGATCATACTTGCTCAAGCCGTCCCATGCTAAACCTTCACCACTTCTGGCAAAAGGTTGATCATAGAAAGGAGCCCAAACTTCTCCGTCCATACGGCGAATACGCTCATGGTCATCCCTGCGACGCTCGTACCACAGACCGTAATTATGATCGATGGCTACAACGTTTTCGCTTTTCATTTTATCAGTCACCTCTTCCAGGTTGTCTGTCAGTCCCAGACCGGTTCTACCCGGCACGAACCGTGTTATAGCAGGTTGCGATTTTTTCAGATCTACCGGCTCCAGGGTACCTCTCCACCAGGGCACATTGTACCTGGCACCTTTAAGCACCTCATCAGCTCTCAAAAGCCATCCGTTTTTAATGTGAGTCACTCCAGCTGTTTTCCTGACAGGCTGCTTAACACCAATCTGGTCAATAGTCCTGGCTCCTGCATCTATAGAAATAGGGGTACGCGAACCGGCTTGTGCAATCCAGTCTTTTAATAGCTCGGCAGGTTTCTGTGCGGCAGCGGTAAGTGCGGCAGCTGTTTCAACTTTCGGACTGCTGGACGCTTCCGTTGGTACTTCCATCAAAAAAGTACGCTGGCCCACTTCAGTGCCTACCCGCTCAATAAGCTGAGTGTAATACAAACTTCTGGGGCTGATATGTTCGTTTGATGCATTCCAATAGCCATTGCCCGAAAACTGAGCCCAGCTACCGAATGCCCAGTTATTGGCTGTAGGAGGCGCAAAATTATTAATCAGCGCAGCGGTACACTGCCAGAAAACACTGTTTGCTGCAGACCAACCGGCTCCCTGCGCATCCTGACTTCTGTTCATGTAGCTCAGCGCCTGTCCGTCTACATTTACAATATCAAACAACACTCCCGAAGCCCAGCTGTCGATTGCTCCACTGAAGCTATGAGGCAGAGAGGACTCGCATTGAACAAATACATTCGGGCCCGTAGCACAAAACCCTACAGCAAAATCATGGTATCCATCTTCTGCATAACACCTTTGAAACAAGGTCTGCTGTCCCAAAGTGTAAAATGTATACCGACGCTGCCCTCCTATCTCCGAAACCGGAGATAGCGAAATACAATCCTCAACCGTCACACGTTTAGCCGCAGGCAACAGCTGCACGGCTGAGCCTGCAAAGTGTTCAAACTTTATCTGACGCACCCATGCATCAACAACATTATTCATCGTTATCGCCATCCAGCGATGATCTTCATCCTTTTTATTTGCCGCATCGTATGTGGAACGCATCAGCATATTCTCAACACCGGCTTCACGTATTCTCTCCGGCCATTTGTATGCAAAAACAGTCCCTCCTCCAAATAGCGGATCCAGGGCGGTCGTTATCGGCGCATCGAGCGTAAGCTTATTCCCGTTGACAGCCACAATAGTTCTGTCCCATTCCAGATCCCTGTCTCCCGGCTTCCATCCGAGAGTTGTCTCCCCGCCACCGAAATGCTCTGTGCCGAGTACTTCAATCCAGTTTTGAGTCGACGGCCTGTGTACTATAACCGTTTGTCCGGCCTTAAAATCATGCTTAGCAGCTAAAGTTATTTCTTTGGTATTCACCGGATGATAAATGTCGGCGAGCTTAACAGCCGCTGTATTCTGTCGGGCCGAAGACCCCTCGACTACCACAAGCGTCTCTCTCGATTTTCCCGTTCCCAAGAGTACCGTACCATTCTCAGCCATTCCGCTTCCCCGGAAAACGACCCCCGAAGTACTGATCTTCAATGATCCCTCAACTTCGTAAGTCCCCTTCTCCAACAGTACCGCTCCTCTGATTCCCCTTTTATCAGCTTGCAAAGATGATACATAATCAATCGCCGACTGGATCCGGTTGGTCGCATCTCCCTTTTTTACAGGAACTACGACCTTGACTGCTGCTTCCGGTATGGCGCTTGCCCCGGCTTTATAACCTGCATAAGAAAAGTCAGGAATGCGGTTTCCCAATGAATCGGGCACATAGCTTAGCCTGTTCTCTTTGAAGGAGATTGGAGGCACAGGCTTAGCCTTTTTCTGTGCATAAGAAAAAGGCATAGAGATGATACAAGCGATAAAACTTGCAATTATATATTTACGGCAAAGAATTAAATCGTCCATTCAGCGAGATCTATCTATGTATGTAATAAGATAAAACGAGATTCATTCGAAATCCAGGTTTTAACAAAATAATTTAGCAATACCTTTGGTTAGAAAGTATATCTCATTACAAATGTATACGTACGAGGGCTTAGTTTTATATAGCATTTTCTCAATCTTATGTAGCATCTTATCCTGAAAGCCATAGCCCGCTATAAAACGAAAAAAGGAATGCGAAATGCATCCCTGTATATCATTTAGATTGTTACAATAAGCCAGGCGAGCCCGCGCAGCATCCCTTCTGTCAGCAGCATATTCCGTTTAGGAAGACTGTCATCAAATAAAAAAGGGATAATCACCGATCGATGATTATCCCCTGATTGGTAACGTATATTTAACTATTTCAATGGATCGAAAGTTCCCATGCCATTTAGGCTGTTCCATCCCTGAGTCTGCTCCAGGTAAGGACTGCCGCTCAGCACAGTTTGATTAAGTCCAAAGAAGTAATACTCAGGATACCATTTGAATTTCCAGTCAACAGGATTCGTTTTATCAAGATCATCTTTGACTGTAATTTTAAAATGATTTTCGTATAGATAATCAACATACTGATCATGAGTCGTTATACCAGCAGGATAAGCATCTCTATCAATAACCGGCACACTTCCGTTAGCGGCTTTGATCAAAGGATCTTGAGAAGCGTGTACATAATCAGCTCCGTTAGCCGTCTTCACAGCAATATAAAGACCTGTTCTGCGGGTTCCGTTTAATGGTGTAACTCCTAGTCTGGCAGCTGTGGCAGAGTTTTCTTCAAACAACTTCCAGCGTCTAAGATCAAAGAAACGTTTTCCTTCGTAAGCGAGCTCAACTCTTCTTTCATTAAGTACCGCAGCAAAAAGCTTATCGCGATCGCCTGAAGCAGCAGATAGTCCATAATTTCCATCCGCATTCTCAACACCAGCTCTTTCTCTGATAGATTTTATGCCTTCAAGACCTTCAGCAAGCTTTCCGGCGCCGATAGCACTTTCCGCCAGATTCAAGACAACTTCAGCAAAGCGCATTTCCATGAAGTTCGTCCCGCTGATCTTGAAATCACCAAGTGAATTGGAGGCAGCAGGATTGGATGCTTTACGAAGGTAAACTCCACTGGCATTAGCACCACGACTCTCTGTTGTTGCCGTTGGATTAGTATCTGATGCTTTTTTCTTCCAGGTATAGCTCCATACTTTAAAGTTCGGACTCTCTTTATAAGGCCAGATCGAACCGTTGTACGCGAATGTTTTATAAAAGCGAGGATCTCTGTTTTTGTAGAACTTATTTAAATCGTAGGTGTACTTCGATGGATCTGCACTGTTTCCAGGCATCTTTCCGTCTTTCATCGGAAATGCGTCTAGCATCTGCTTCGTAGGAGAAACAGAACCACCGCCACTGATTTCTTTCGGACGTATTGCCTGCTCCCAGCCATTGAACTTCATTACCTGATCAGAATTCACAGTGTTGAAGTTATACACGATAACTGCTTCAGGATTTCCAACTTCCGCTATAAACATATTTTCCCATGCCGTAGCATTTGCTGTACCTCCGGTCTTAAACAATCCGAATCCACTAGTTTCCAAAAGACTTTTAGCTGCCGCGTTCGCCTGGTAGGATCTCTCCCAACGAGCCACATCATCTCCAGGATTAAACAAAGGGCTTGCCCATGTTAACAACACTCTTCCCTTTAATGCTGCTGCTGCTCCGCTAGTGATGCGGCCCCAATCGTCATTACCCCATTTTCCGGGAAGCAAAGAAGTAGCTAAATCTAAATCGGCGCAAATCTGCTCAATACATTCAGAAGTCGAACTTCTCGGAACTTCTGCATCAGTGCTTCCAGATAAAATAGGGTTCTGAGGTTCTAATACCAATGGAACTCCTCCGAATAGTTTGACCAGTTCAAAATACTGCCAGGCTCTCCAAAAGTACATCTGTCCTTTTAGCTCATTCCTTGTTTGCTCAGGCAAGCCGTGCTTATCTACCTCAGTTAGAAAGATATTAATCTGCTTGATACGAGTCCAGGTGTTATTGCTGATCCCGGTTCCCATACGCTGTCCGAAATATTTGTTCGCGTGATTGTTGGTATAGGAAATCTGAGCCCAAACTTTATTGAAGTCAGTTTCTCCGGCAAGCTCCTCAGTTGTCTGAGTAAAAACGGTATTATACTGACCATTTTCCGAGGCGTTATTGGTTGATATCAATGTCGTAGCATTGTTTGCAGGAAGGATCAATCCATATATGTAATCCACATATGCCTTTGCCGTCTGAGCATCTTTGAAAACTTCCTCATTAATTCCCCCGAAGTCGCCCTTCTCTGCAAGGAAATCATCTTTACAGCTAGTCACAGCTACCATAACTGATAGGAACAGGCATATAAGCTTTATATTTCTTTTCATGATTATTTTAATTAATATGCAATTATCCGCTTCAGATTATAACGATACGTTTACACCAAAAGAGAACGTTCTTAACATCGGGAATGAGTCATAGGCGCCATCAGAATCTTTAAAATCAAACGGATTGTAGAAATTTAATGGATTAGTTCCTGTAACAAAAACACGTGCATTGTTCACATTGATTGCCTGAGTATATTTCTTTGGTATGCTATAGCCAACATTGAAATTTCTCATGCGCATTCTAAAGCTATTGACTTTCCAGAAATTCGAAACAGGATCTAAACTGATATTGCTGAAGTTAGGGTTAGGCATCGTACCGGTAGGATTAATTTCCGGATCATAGATATTACCCCATATCGCTGGAAGACTCTGGAATCCTCTGGTGATATCATTGTTCAATTTCTTACGTGTACTGCCATCGATTTCAGACCATCCACCGAAAGAACCGGAGATAACTACATCCGCACTGAAGCCTTTGTAACTTGCTCTCAGGGTAAGTCCCATACCATAATGATTATTAGCCCTGTTTGCCAGCTTAATCTGGTCATGCTCGTCAATTATACCGTCAGCAGGAGCAAAGCTTCCATCACCTTGTAACGGACCTCTTACGTCTCTGTAGTAAAGAGTTCCAGGTCTCAGCTGGTTAACCGGAGTACCGAACACCTGAGTGATATTATTTTGAGTTACATATGCATCAATGTCAGCCTGATTCTTGAACATACCTAAGTAGTCGTATCCCCAAACTCCGTTGTCGCTCGATTTTCCTGGCTGAGCATTCCACGGATACATAATATCAGTGTCATTGAAATTCCCTTTATGCACTTTATTATCATACCAATTGAAACGGGCGTCGATACCGTAGTTAAAATCCTTTCCAATCTTATCTCTCCATCCCAAACCAATCTCGTATCCAAAAAGATCCATAGCTGCATAGTTCTCTGAAGCTACAGAACCCCCAATAGTAATCGGTACAATTCCCGTACGTTCGATCAACATATCGGTTCCCTTGTTATAAAAACCTTCAATATTAGCCGATAGTCGGTCCTTTAAGAATCGCGCATCAAGTCCAAGGTTATTCTTTAACTCATCGCTCCAAGTAGCGTCTCTGTTTGGCGACGCTTCCATCTTCATACCTGTAGAGGATGGAGAACTATCTGATCCGAAAACAGCTCCCTTACCATTCTGATAAGTATAACGTTGTCTCCACAACCAAGCTTTGGTGTCATCTTTTCCTAATAAACCGATGGAGTATCTCAGCTTCAAGAAGTCAATTGCATCTACGTTAAAGAAATCTTCCTTTGACAAAATCCATCCGGCTGATGCAGAGTAGAATTTGCCCCAGTAATTTTCAGGTGCAAACTTAGTAGATGCATCAGTACGGAATAAAAATTCAGCCAGGTACTTGTCATCATAGGCGTAATTAACTCTACCTACATAAGAAAGTGATCCTGATTCAGCAGCAGATGTTCTTCCGTCAATTGCACCAAAGGCACTTCCGAACTGACCATTAGTTGACAACAACGGTGATCCTTTCCAAACATCCTCTTGTGAGGATTCCGCTTCAGCTCTTTCAACAGAGAACAATCCACCAACGCTATGCTTTCCAAAATCTCTCGCATAACTTGCAGTAAAGTTCAACTGATACGAGTTAGAGTTGCCGTTGGAGTAATACAGACGGTTTCCGTTTTCCCAGTCTCTGTAAGAATTCACAGTAGCACCCTGATCATAGATATGCTGGTGACCACCGGTACGGTTGAACTCATATAATCTCAAGAGCGTTCCTACCTGAGATCCATTATTTGAACCCATGTTCCGGCCGTAAGATGCTCTTGCTTTCAGCCCCTGAATAAATGGCACCTCATATTCCGCAAAAAGATTCACAGTCATAGTTCTGTCTTTCGTTGCAGCAAGGTTGCCGAGCTTTTCGATCTCATAGAAATGATACCGCGAAAAAGCATCGTTCGAAGAAGGCAATTTCACAGGATACCCATCAACATACATCGGGATGTAACGTGGTGCTCTTAACAAGTTGATATAGTCATTTTCGTCATTCTCGCCACCAATCTTGTTAAAGGTCTTTGTCAAGTTGGAATAATTACCAGAAACTTGAAGTCCTGTTTTGATATTTTTACCAACCTTTACATCTGTTCCTGCTCTGAAGTTCCAGCGATCGTAATCTAAGCTGCTTAAGTTACCATCTTGTGTAAAGTAAGATATACCCGCAAAATAAGTCGCTTTATCAGTACCTCCACTAACATTCAGCGTATGACGCATGTTTGATGCAGACGACCATGCCTGATCCAACCAGTCATAATTGATGTTTTTGAAGTGATCGAGCTCATCTTGAGTAAAGACACGATCTTTATATGTGGTAGAATTAGGCAGTGCATTTGCTCCGTTTGGACCGTTCATGATATTGAAATATTGTCCAAATTCATAGGCACTCATCATTTTAGTTCTGTAAGCCTCGTCGTTCACTGCATAGGATCCACTGTAGCTGAACTTTGGATCACCATTCTTTCCTCTTTTTGTGCGAACCAAAATCACACCATTTGCAGCTCTTGAACCGTATACAGCCGCTGAACCGTCCTTCAATATCGATATGCTCTCAATTTCTGAGGGATCAAGGTTATTGAACAGTGCATTGCTGTTACGACCATCCGCTCCGATTTGAATAATATCGTCAATTACATATAGAGGTTCTAAGTTACCTCCATCTTTTGCCAATGTAACAGGATTTCTAATTGTCAGAGTTGCTGTAGATCCTGGACGAGAAGTTCCGCCGCTAACGCCAAGACCAAGAATACGACCTGACAAAGCAGCTCCCATGTTTCCTACCGGAAGATCCGCCACCTCATCTAGCTTAACCGATTCTACTGCACCGGTCAAGTGCTCTCTTTTCTGGATGCCGTACCCAACTACTACCACCTCTTGTAAGTCATTGGCAGATTCAATTAGCTGTACGTCCAATCTCGTACCTGACGCTACGATCTCTTTAGTCTGAAAACCAATATAGGTAAAGACAAGTGTTTCATTACCAACAGGCAAGTTCAGCCGGAATACACCGTTAATGTCAGTACTGGTGCCTGTAGTTGTTCCTTTAATTCTGACCGTTACACCAGGAAGGACTTCTCCCTTAGTGTCCTTCACTGTTCCCGTAACGTTAACACGTGCGTTCAGCGACCTTTCAGCTGTGATCATCCGTGCTGTATTTGTAGCAAAAGAAGTACTTTGTAATACAAACAGACAGATCAAGATCATCGCAGGAACCTTAGTTCGCTGAAAGCTTGATTGTAAAATTAAGTCCATAAAATATTTAGATTAATGTTAGTTATTAGTTTCAATAATTCAATGATGTGTTGTAACCAGCGATCTCGTTACCTGGCTATAGGAAGTAAGGCTTTATCTCATATCAAATAATTTAAGTACAACGGTTTAATTGCTAAGCAGCTAAACTAACAGCGATCACTACTTAGTGTATTTATTTTTTGATAAGTTAGGTTTGGTTTCGAACAAATATATAACAAGGGGTCAGGCATATCCTGTAGTATTTTCTCATGAATTTGTACCATATTACCATTCCCCTTTTTATACGTAAGATTACTTACTTTGTTCCCTTTCTTTCAACTTCCTTTCCCACTCTTCCCGGGCCTTTTTCGTCTCTACTCCCTCAGCGGATAAGTAATTGTTAATCTTTCCTTTATACTTTCCAAACCAGCCGTGTTTCTTATCAGAAGATCCTGCACTTACTGCATATTCCCTCGCCTCGGTCAAATAGGCAAGAATTTGCTCTCTCTGAGATACCTTCAAATCAGGCAACATTTCCATATAGCCTTTGTAAGTAATCGGAAGAACCGAGTAAGTCATTCCGTCCTTTACTTTCTCAATCTGATCTTTACTTAGCTGCTTGCCAAGCTTTATCATATAATCATTATGCAAACGAGCCAGCTTCGCACCTGCCTCCGCCTCTATCTGGCTGATTCTAGCGGCCCGGACATCCTTGTCGAGACTCTTATCAGCCTTTAGCGACTTAATTTTCTCATCCCTCGGAGAGTGGATATCATTCAAAGCAATATATTGGTCCGCGATAATATCGCGAACCACATTTTTCTTTCCGGTATCCTGAATCCCCAGGGTCACAGCGATCTTATCAGCTCTTCCGGTAATTACCTTTCTATAAGCATCTCTTTCCGCCTCTGTACCTTGCTGGGCAAAGCCAGCGGATACGAAACAACAGAACGCTAAAGCAAACAATGTCAATTTTCTCATAATCATTAATTTTGGGAACCGTTAAAATCAAGGTCTCCACAGAAGTGCACTTCAATACCCAGTCCTGTCATCGCGGCGGCCTTAATGCGGCAAATTTCCTGTGCTTTCGCCGCATCAGGAGCATACGCTACCTGAATATGGTTTGCTTTATGACGTGCCATCATCTGATCGCGCGTTACTCCTTTTAGCACCGCATGCATAAGCGGCCACTCAGGGTTAGTTTCTGACCAGATCTTCTGACTTTCTTCTAATGGAAGTGACACAGCCTCACCTACACCCAGATCGCAATGAAGCTTATTGTCCATTACAAATACCCGGCTCCATACGATACTTCCCGGCTTACTGATTCCTTTCAACGTTCCGCCTCCGAAAGGGAAGAACATAGATGGTTGACGAACACTTGATGCGCCTTTATATCCATCTGTAAAGTGCGATGCAGGGGCTGCTCCGGATATCATGAACAACCATACAAATTCATCAACGCCGTTCACATTCCGTTGCTTACCCCAGCGCAGGTCGTGAAGCGTGTTGGATCCGTCTAATCCCAGCTGCTCCCATAAATGATAGGTAACATATCCGTCTATACCGGCACACTCGTCTACTTCATTGAAGTGAGGAAGAGCATGTCCTGCGTAAATCTCTTCTCCTGATTCAGAAAGAACCGGTGGACGCAGTTTATTATTCAAAAGTCCTTCTGTCAAATCACTTGCTGCAGTAAGATCTTTTAGTCCCTGCTGATACTGGATACCGATGGTATCACAACCGAATTCCTCTGCGATACGAAGCGATGCGATGTACATCTTCAACTGTTCCAAAGTTTGCTCTCTGGTCAGCTCAGTTTCAGGATTCTCTCCCCACTCGAAGGTCATCCCCTGCTCAAGAAGCCAGTTCAGGGCTTCTTCTGCCTCATCCACACTCACTTTCCGCATTGCGGCGAATAAGGCTGACTGGCTCAGACGCTCCTTGAAGAATCCTGTGCGGTGCAAAAGATCATCCGGAACGATCGCGTTGTACATGCCCATACAGCCTTCATCAAAAATCCCCATAATCCCTTTGCGGTTTTTGAAGGCTTTCGCGAAGTCCTTACCCAGTTGCTCTTCAGCCTGCGGAATCTTCACCAGACTATAATCTTTTACATGGCTCTGATCGTGCTTGATCATTCCGGTTTCAAACCACTCCTTTAACGAGTTTGTAAAGAAGCTGTCTTCAAAAGTTTCACTCCAAAGTGAGCTGTACTCTACACCTGCCTTGCTCAAAGAACCATTCAGGTTCAGCATACCTACAAGGCCTGGCCATTGTCCGCTCCAATTTGCTACCGTAAGTATCGGCCCTTTATGTGTTGTCAATCCGGAAAGCACATGATGGCTGTATTGCCAAACACTCTCCGCTACAATGATGGGTTGTTCTGGATCAAGATTGCGAAATATCTCCATCCCCATTTTCTGAGAATCGATGAAACCGTGTTTTTTTGCTTCGTTATAATGATGAGCGCGTTTTACCGTCCAGCCCAGCTTTTCGATCGCCTTGGCCAGGAGCTGCTCCATTTCGTTTTGGGTAGCCCAGCAATTCTGATTTGCAGCGATACGCAAGTCCCCACTTGCAACTAATAAAACTTCCTTCTTTCCTTCCAACATTGTATAATTTTTATAGGTTCTTTATGAATTTATCAATAATAAAATCAGTCTGTTAACAAACTCTAAATGACTCTTTTTGATTCCGACTTATGTTCAAATTCTGCCGTAAAGCTGGAGCCGAGTACTACAAATATGCACCAGGCTGTAATAGCATTGTTGCAGCTTGTTATCCAGTTTTTATAGGATCTTAGCATCCTAAATAGAAAAATTAATGTATACTTGCTTCCAGTCAGCAACGAGATAAATCCAGAGAGATGAAGCCCTTATTTCACAAAGTTCCCACGAAACTCCAGAGCTCTTTCAGTATAAGACACGATATCAAACCGCGGTTTGATACCATCTGGCATTATCACCCTGAACTGGAATTACACCTCACTGTAAGGGGCGAAGGTGTAAGGTTCATCGGAGATAATATCAGTAACTTTTCATCGGGTGAACTGGTCTTGCTTGGAGAGAATCTGCCTCATACTTTTCGCTGCAAAGACGAATACTTCGCCGCAAACTCCACACTCGAAGTGGAGGCGATAGTCATTCACTTCCTGCCCGACTGCTTAGGAAAAGACATTCTCAACCTCCCCGAGGCTTATCTTATACCGAAGCTGCTCGAAAAGGCCAAACGGGGTATGATCATTAACGGAGAGGCGAAAGAAAAACTTTCTGCACTTATGTTCTCGGCAATAGATGCATCTGGTCTGGACAAGATCATCATCCTGCTCTCTATCCTGAAAATTCTAGCGGAAACCGAAGACTATAAAACCATCGTCACCGGTCAGCACACGGTAAACAAGTCTACCGAATCGGACACGATCCGACTGAACAAGGTATATAACTACACCCTGACTCATTACAAGAAGGAAATCAGCCTGGAAGAGATCTCCGAGATCAGCAACCTGAGCGTCACCTCGTTCTGCAGGTACTTTAAGCTGATGACCAAGAAAACGTATTACGACTTTTTAATTGAGATTCGAATAAGTCACGCATGTCGCGCGCTTATTGATGACAAACTTCCTACGGAGGTCATTTGCTTTGACTGCGGATTCAATAATGTATCTAACTTTTACCGGCACTTCAAGAAGGTAACCGGATTAACACCGCTGGACTATAAAAGACAGTATCTTCAAAAGATATAATCAAAATGAGGGGCTGAATGTAAAAGCGAAACATCCAAAATATGCCTTCGCACTCAACCCCTCACCTCGTTATATGTGAATATCAAGCTCTAACTCCCGCTGAAGGTAGTTATAGTCTTTAAAGAGCGTTTCGATCTCATTCGTTATCGAACTGGTAAACTCCCCAACTTTCCGTCTTGTAAATGTCGAGATGTTGAGACCTCTCTTCTGAAGGAAATATTTAGAAACGATAGGATATACATTGTGCATCACGTCCATGTTGGCGTTCAGGAACTGCTGTACTTTCTCCACTTCGCCGGCCATAGCCGCATTGTTGTAGTTATCACATAACCATACAATCAGTTCAGGAAAATAATTCCCCTGGATACACGACAAACCAGATGAACCCGCCTTCAGCGACTCGACCGCATGCACCATATAGGCATCATACAAGCCAAATTGAGCGCCTTCCGTTGCTTTCAATTTCGCCCTTACCTGCTCAATATCCAGGCAGGTGTCTTTATGATAGATAACCCTTTTGGTATCAACAAAGCCTTTCAACTGTTCAGCCGAAAGCAGTCGCTTGTAAGGAACCGGACACTCGTAGAAGCCCAAAGGCACTCCCGGTGTCTGATCGATCAGATCAAAAACGCGCGAGTTAAAATACTCGTCCGAATCTGACTCTTCCGCAAGCAGACTGGTGATCACGATAACCGCTTCTGTACCGGTATCGTTTACTCGCTTCACGAAGTCTGCCTGCTTGTCGATAGCACCTCCAAATGTACCTGTTGCTATCACCGGTACAGCGCCGTTCACGGTTTTGATGATATGTTTGATGGCATCTATCCGCTCAACATCTGAAAGTTCGAACATCTCGCTCGACAGACAGTTTGCGAACAGGCCTGCAGCTCCCGCCTCCAGGTAAA
This sequence comes from Arcticibacter pallidicorallinus, assembly GCF_003002875.1. Classification (GTDB taxonomy): domain Bacteria; phylum Bacteroidota; class Bacteroidia; order Sphingobacteriales; family Sphingobacteriaceae; genus Arcticibacter; species Arcticibacter pallidicorallinus. The sequence continues at coordinate 668,995 of NZ_PVTH01000001.1, read as the reverse complement.
CCTCTGTCAGTCTGGTTAATGTGTTATAATCAATATCTCCATTGTCTTTAAACGGAGTGAGCATCACCGGGATGAAGCCCTTTTTCGAATTGTCCATATATTAAATTAGTCTTTTATATTGATGAGCGTCGTCTGAGCCTTGTCAGCAGCACACCCACTAAGAAGATGGTGAGGGTACCGACAACAATGATCATGTTATAATGAAGTGTGTTACGTAAATAATCGTATTCAACAGGAAGCAAGGGTGAGAATGTCATCCAGATAATGACCAGAATACCGATAATCGTTGCGATGATTGCCTCGTGGTTCTTGCTTTGCTTGCTGATCAAGCCCAGAAGGAACAAGCCCAGCATACCTGCTGCGAAAATCCCCGACAGCTGCCACCACACATCCAGGATACTCTTCACTCCTATCATGGCTATTCCTGCCGCCATACCAAGCAAGCCGAAAACAACAGTCGAAGTATGAAGCACGAACATGGTCTGCTTCTCGTTGATGTCCTGTTTGAAATAACGTTTGTATATGTCGACCGAAAAAACGGTGGCAGAGGCGTTCATACCGGAGCTGATGGTAGACATTGCCGCAGATAAAATCGCCGATACGATTAATCCAACCAATCCAGCGGGGATCTTCGTAACCATAAAATGCGGCATTACCTTATCTCCGTAATCGGCCGGCTGGAGCGTCGCCGCCATCTGACTAATCTGAGCCGCTGAAGAACCGATAGGAAGCCTTTCGACAGCTACCTGCTGCCTAAGCACCTCGGTAAACTCCGGATTAACACTATAATAGGCAAATAAAGCAGATCCTATGATGAAGAACAACAGCGACGCAGGTACGTAAAGGAATACACAAAGCCACAAAGACTTAGACGCTTCCTTCGAGTTCGGAGCCGTATGGTAGCGCTGAACATAGTTCTGATCCATCCCAAAGTTGTTCAGGTTGATAAAAAAACCATATAGGAGGACCACCCAGAAGGACGATTCTATAAAATTGAAGTCTAGTGTTCCGAGACTAAACTTATCGTTGGCTTTGCCGATCTCCATAATAGAAGAAACGCCTCCCGGCATGTCGGCTACGATCAGGTATAATATCAGTACAGCACCCAGCGTCTTGATTACTCCCTGAACAACTTCTGTCCAGATAACGGCCTCAATACCACCCAATACCGTGTAAATGATAATACATATACCCATGACGATCATAATCATGGACATGGAATAGCCGGTCAGCGCCTGAAGGCTAAGGGCGATACCAAAAAAGATCGACCCCATTCTCGCGAGCTGGGTAAGTAAAAAACATACAACTGCGTAAGTTCTTGCCCAGGCACCAAATCGCTTTTCCAGATTGGTATAAGCGGATATTTCGCCCGTATTGCGATAAAAAGGAACGAAGTACTTAGAAGCTACCCAAGCCGCGAGCGGCATAGAAAGACTAAATACAAAAGCATTCCAGTTGTCCCCGAAGGCCTTGCCGGGAACGCCCAAAAACGTATTACTACTCAGGAAGGTGGCGTAAATGGACATTCCAATCGCCCATCCGGGAATCGTACCGGAAGCTTTGGTGAAATGATCAGAACTTTTATTTTTCCTCGAAAAATAAAAGCCAACCAGAATCATTCCCAGAAGATAAATTGCTATAACAGCTAAATCAAATAATGGTAGGTTCTTCATATCAAAGGCCAAATAACTAATATTATTTGACTGGGTTAAGTTCGTTTGGTATAATCAGAGGAAACCCCTTTCAATACCACAAATCTAGCCCCCAATAACTTGCCTTTACTGTACCATTTTTTCTGAGTATTATACGATATTATCAAGATACACCTTGGAGCTGATTTTTACTTGCGTACTGCCTGATTTTAAGTTTTACTTGATTTTTGCCGGCTGGCCACCAGCTGGTGGCCAGCCGGTAGGTGTAGCCACCTTGCAGCCAGAGTGAGGCCAGAGTGAGGCCACGTTTTTACGCAGAAAGGTGGCCTCACCGTGGCCTCACTCTGGCCTCATCGCGGCGTCACCCACTATCAGAGCACTGGCAATCCATAAGCTGACCACACCTCCCCTTCGAGATCTCCTTTAAAATAAAAAGAGGCTGTATCATGACTTATGATACAACCTCTTTGTGTTTGATTTAATGGTTAACCAGCTATTGCACATCAAGTGCTGAGACGCTGAGTCCCTCGGCGTCAATAGCGATAACCCTGTACTTGTAGGTTCCGGCATTAATCATAGATCCGGAAGTTCCGTTCAGGTAATTCCACTTACCTGGTTTGCTGGTTGTAAGCTCGACGATCTCTTCTTTTAAGAGCGTACCGTCTGCCATCACCAATTGCAGCTTCGCTTTCATCACCTTCGGCAAGGTATTGGCGTACCTTAGTGTCAACGAGTACGTATCGGCTACACCTACGGAGAAGGTGAACTCGAGAACATCTCCAGAAGCTTTATAGAAGGTCACTGCGTCCTTTTCGTTAACAGTGGTAGCCTTGATATTACTGCTAAATTTAGCGATATGTGATTTATACGTCTCTGATTTTTTCAAATCAAAGGCTGGCTGCAACGTAGTCGCCGGTAAAACCGCAGTAGTTAATGCTGACGGAATTTGAACGGACGCGCCCTTCTCAAACCGTTTACGATACACATTAAATTTAAAGTTCTGTTCGCGGCTGTTCTCCAGGGAAGACTTTGTGTTTTCGTAATCTTTCAACCATGCCGGCACTTGCTGACCTTCAGGCAGAGCAACAAATACGTCTGCTTCTTCCGCAAGTGTAAAGCTTGCTTGCCCGCCGCTGGCAGGAGTCCTGATCCAGTCTGCTCCATATAACACGGGAGGTAAGGCCGTAAATTTAGGTTCCTGGGCGTTATTAAATTGACGATCTCCGGCATCCATCCAGGTCTCCAACGACCAGTCTGATGCTGCGTTGAAATCTTGAATCAAGCTTTTCGCTCCCGCGGCCGGCTTTACATTCTTATCTGCGGATGCAATAGCGATTGCGGAGATCACAGCTTGACCTGAAAGTACTTTAGGGAAAGATATATTCAGCTTACCTCCGGTGACTTTCACTTTAAGGGTCTTTTTCAGCGCCTGGTCATGTCCTGCTTCTTTCCATATATCCAGGTTTTTGATATAGGTTTTACCGTTGACCGCTACGTCGAACAGTCTGAAACCTGTAGCATCCAGTCCTCCTCCGGTTCCTAACCAAGGCTCATTGAAGTACAGTTCAACGGTATATTCACCATCAGGAACAGGGAAGTCAAAGTTTAGCTTTTCTCTTCCGTACCGGAAAGTCTGGAATAGGGGCCAGTCTTTGGTTCCCTTTATAGGATCGTGAGTTTTACGCTGACTGGCAAAGAAATCGGGCGTACCCGGAAAGTCCTTCGTCCAGGAATTGGATCCCCAGGTATCAGCAGATGTCTGCTGTCTGTCGGCCTTCCAAACGTTTCCATTGATATCCGTATAATCGGGTCCACCCAGATTCACGCGGTACAGATAGTTGAGTTTCTTCTTCGGAGCAGTGAGGTTCTGAGCATCCTGGTAGAAGGCCTCAAAATTTGGCGACTCAGGAAGGTGATTCAAAACAATATAGTCTTTAGCAACTGGCTTGCCATCCACGTATCCTACAGCGTACAAGACATTGTAGCGGATATCGGATTTCGACCAGGAGAAATGGGTTCCTACACCACCCCTTGTTCTTTTGCCAAGCGATACATTGTCGACATCGTTAAAGAGCTCCACCTCATCGCAATTGGAATATACCGTAATACGATCTTTTAGTCCGGGAGATTTCCAGCGATTTGCCCAGGTATGTGATACGATATAGACCATCGGGTCGGTTTCCTTGGGCGCATAATTGGATCTGAACATATAATATACGTCCAGGGGCTCTTCCCATGGAGTTAGCAAACCTTTATAGTTAACGGGACCGATTCTGTCGAGTTCGCGAAGTCCTTCGCCGCCTTGCACACGTCCCGGATTGTCATGTGACGTAAACAGCCAGAAATAATGTCCCGAGGTTTCGTTCTTGACAGAATCTGCCAGACGAACCTTCATCTCCATCAGCTGGGTCATGCGGTCTTCGCTAAATATACCGTTCTGATCGTATGGACCTTCGGTATGCAGATCAAGGGTACGCCATGCACCGTACTCACCGATGAGCACCTGACGTTTTACATCTTCCCCATATAACTTGGGATCGCCACCATAGGTACCTGTCCAGTTCTGCGGCACATCCCAGTCTGTACCCTTGCCACCATTACAAGTGGTTACAAGGCGTTGAGATGAAGCAGTAGGATCCATCTCTCTGATGATTTCTGTACACTCTCTTGCGAAATCTTCAGGGAGAGTACTTTCATTTTCCAGACCCCATAACACGACAGAAGGACTATTTCTCCGCTCTTTTACCCAATCCCTCATCAGGGTTTTAAAGTTTTTCTTGAACTCAGGATTATCAAACCAGATATGAGCGGCCATCTGCGTCCACAACAGTACTCCCATCTTGTCCCAGTGTTCCTGGTATCTCAGATTATGGGGCTGATGGGCATCCCGGAAGGAGTTATAGCCTGCAGCTTTCATTTGCATTACGCGGGAGCGTACCTGCTCAGCGCTGAAAGCATGGCTTCCACCAAGCAGGTGTTCATACTCGGCAATGCCGTTGATAAATACCGGCTTTCCGTTCAGGAAGAAGCGCTTATCATTCGATGCACGTCCGATTGGCCAGCTGATCCAGCGGATACCGTATGGCGTTTCAAGCCTGTCGATCACCTTACCGTTATCGATTACTTCTGTGACGATCGTATAAAGATAGGGATCTTCAATAGACCAAAGATGCGGCTTTATGATTTCGGGACTCACGTCGCTAATCGTTTCCAGAGATCCCGGCTGCAGCATCTTCTGCTTGCTGACTTCAAATACTTTTTTACGTTCGCGATTTTCCAGTCGGTTTACCACACGTAATTGCTTAGGCGTATTTCCGTAGTTTTTTACTTCTACAGAAAAGTTAATTTTGGCTGACTCCGCAGAGATCTTATTATCGTTCCAGGCATGCACGCCGAAAGGTTCGATGCGGACCGGATTGGTGACCACAAGATGTACCGGTCTGAAAATCCCCATAGGCTGAGAACCTTCGGAAAAGCCCCTTTCTTCTGAACCGCCTCCGTCTACCCATGGCAGGTCACGGATCTCATCCGGATGGTCGGCACGCACAGCCAGAGTGTTATTGCCTTTCAGTCGGATTGCTGAGGTAACGTCCAGAGTAAAGGTAGTTCTGCCGCCGGCATGATAACCGACTTTCTTACCGTTGAGCCAAACTGTAGCATATGACCCTACCCCTTCGAAGAACAGGAAGTAACGTTCGTTCTTTCCTTTGGCTTTCACCTCAAAATTCTTACGGTACCAGGCATAGCCATGGCGGTTACCCTTAAGCAGCCGTCTGTAGCCGTGATACACGTCCCAGTTATGCGGAACATCTACCTGCGTCCAGTCGGCATCTCTGAAGCCCTCAGCCTCGAAGCCATTATATAAATTCTGGTCAGTATCATGAGCGACGGTTTTCCAACCCTCATTCAAAGATATCTCACGGCGTACCTGAGCTTCTGAATGGAAGTTCAGGAAAAGGCCTGCGACAAAAACCAGCAAAAACCTTCCTAAGTAGTACATAATTATTTTATTAATTGTAAGGCGGAATCAATTGGATACCGCTTTCCACGTTCAGTCGCGAACTTTAATTCTTTGCCCGCATATTTCACCGTACAGGTATTACCCGCTTTCGATAGCACGCTAAGGTCAGACAGTTTTCCGTCTTTCCATTTCATCTCCAGCTCAAAGCCTCCGCGTGCGCAGAGTCCTTTGATCTCGCCATCTTTCAGTGCTGACGGCAGTGAGGGAAGGATATCGAGATATCCTGAGTGGCTTTGAAGCAGCATCTCCGCAATTCCGGCGGCTCCTCCGAAGTTTCCGTCGATCTGGAAAGGTGGATGGGCGTCGAATAGGTTGACGTATGATCCTCCGCCTTTCGCTGCGGGACTGATCAGCATGTGAACCATCTTCCAGGCGTGATCACCATCTTTGAAGCGCGACCAGAAGTTAATCTTCCAGGCCAGGCTCCATCCCGTACCTTCATCTCCCCTGTAGATCAGAGATTGTCTGGCTGCCTTCATCATCTCCGGATCTTTATCCCAGGTGATGTCCGCGCCGGGATGCACCCCCCAAAGGTGGGAAACGTGTCTGTGCTTATTGGTTGTGTCGTCAATATCAACCGTCCACTCCTGCAATTGTCCGAAGCGGCCAATCTTATTTGGTGTCAGGCGATCGCGGTTACTTTTCATTATTTTTCGTAATTCACCATCAGTATTCAGGATCTCTGAAGCCTTGATACATGCACTGTACAGGTCCCGGATGATCTGATGGTCCATCGCCGCTCCCATCACCAGTCCACCCTGCTCAGGCGAGTTAGTAGGGCCGCTGACCAGCAAACCTGTAGCAGGATCCTTTACGAGGTATGAATTGAAAAACAAGGCCACTTTACGCATCAGCGGATACGCTCTGTTGCGTAGGAACTCTTTATCCTGGGTATAGTTGTAACGCTCCCACAGGTGTGTGCTTAACCACGCTCCTCCGGAAACCCAGATGCCGTGGTTGGAGTTATTGATAGGTGCTGTTCCTCTCCAGATATCTGTATTGTGGTGTACGACAAAACCAGGAGCATTATAGTATTTCCGGGCAGTTTCCGCACCGGTTTGGCTTAATTCTTCAATCATGTCAAAAAGAGGCTCGTGCATCTCCGACAAGTTGAGGCTTTCGGCCGGCCAGTAGTTCATCTCCAGGTTGATATTCGTGGTGTACTTGCTTCCCCATGATGGTGTGAGCAGGTCGTTCCAAATACCCTGCAAGTTTGCGGGCCGGGTACCGGGACGCGAGCTTGAAATCAGGAGATATCTTCCGTATTGTAAGTACAGCGCAGCGAATGCAGGATCGTTATTCTTAGCAAATTGCTCGATACGCTGATCGGTGGGAAGCGTGCTTTCAGAAGAACTACCAAAAGATAAAGACAGCCTGTTGAAATACTGCTGATATTCATTCAAATGTTTGTTCAGCAGACTGCCGTAGCTTTGCTGTGCCAGCTTTTCCATATCCGCTTTGGCAAGGGCAGCTGCATCGCCAGATACATCTTTAAAATTCTTATAGTTGGTGGCGGCAGTAAGATACAGCACTACTTCATTGGCACCACTGACATGGATCTGTCCGTTTTTCACTCTCGTCTTTCCGCCGATAGCGTTCACCTTCAAAATGCTTTCGCCTTTGAGAGCGCCGTCTTTCACCTGCAAAGAAAGGCCAAGAGTAGTTGGGTCGATCACCCGTACTGCGGATTGCTTGTGAGAACTTCTTAATCCCGCCTGAAAGTTGATAGACTGTTTTTTGTCGGAAGTTATGCGCACCACCAAACATTGGTCTGGCTGACTCACAAAGTATTCTCTCGTATAACGCACCCCTTTGGATACGTAGGTCGTTTTGGAAATAGCAGTCGTCAGGTCCAGCTCACGTTTGTAATCTGACACACCTTTGGAGGCATCAGGAAACGTTAATAGTAGATCGCCGAACGGCTGGTAGCTAGCCTGATAGGTACCCACCAGAGGCGGATCATCATCCTGGATCATGTACTTCCACGATCTGCTTAGAATAACCGCCTGCTGTTCTGAAGCGCCTTTAGGATATACTCGCATTGGACGCGAAGTATCCTTGTAACCAACAAGTCCGCCTTTATCGAAATAGTTTAAAACTTGTATGGAGATGTGATTTACGCCTTTCTTTAGTTTATCTGCCGATACGACGTACATTCTACCGTCGGAAGCATTGGCGGTTGTGCCTGCCAGGTGACCGTTGACATAGGTAAAATCATGATCACGGATCTTGCCCAGATCAAAGACCAGATCTTTTCCGGCCCAGTCATCAGGAAGCACAAAGGAATTCCTGAGCCACACCGCACCGTCAAGACCTTCTAAGCCAACCGTTTCCCATCCGTTAATCGCTGGCAACTGTATGGTCTTCCATTTGCTGTCGTTGTATTTTGCAGCAGAAGGATTGCTTTTCAAACTGGCGAGGTCTCTGACCTTTTCTACCCATGGAGCTCTCTCCTCTTCTTTGGACTTTAGGCCCATAAAGTGCTTCGCAGCCAGAGCTTCCGCTTCTTTTTGCTTACCTGCAAAAAGCAACTGGCGTATATCGTTGAGATATTTTGCGCCATCGGGCATATTGTAATCTCTCGGAGAGTCTGTCCAGAGCGTTTCCTCGTTGAACTGAATATGCTCCCGATTAACTCCTCCGAAAACCATAGCACCTATTCTGCCATTCCCAAGAGGAAGGGCATCGGTCCACTGCTCAGCAGGCTGGTTATACCATAACTTAAGGTCCTGTGCCTGCAGGGATCCGCTGAGGAAGCCTGCAAACACAAGACCAAGCGTTAAACGCATGTTTTTTATCATTAATCTAACTTTATTTTTTCCTTCACATCAGCTTCCTGAATGACAACTGTCTTTACATTTCCGAAGTGATTTGCTTTACCTACGATATCGCTTGTTTTAGCACCTTTAGCCTTCAGATAGACCTCAGTTCCTTTAGCAGGGAAGGCGTTTTGAATAATCGCGCCTTCTACGTTCGTTAGCTCAATAATCGCTTCGCCTGCAACTGGCTTCTGAGACCTAACATCATCTATCTGAAGTCCGACTACATTTTCTGCCTCAACTACAGGACCCTTTTTGTTGTTCACACGAACATTGTGGAACTCGATATCCTTGGAATTCTTGATCCGGAAGCCAGTCTGCATATCCATATTCATGTTGTTGAACGAAACATTCTCGATAGGCATTTCTTCTAAACCGTTCAGGTATCCCGCACGGTTTCCGTGAGCAGTGATATTGCTGAAGTGGATATTACGGAAAGCCGGTGTACGTTCTGATACAGGCTCTACTGTTGTGGTAGCATACTGCAGATCCAAAACGATAGCCTGATCGCGGATATTTCTCATGATCACGTTATTTACACGGATATCCTCAACGACACCACCACGTCCACGTGCTGATTTAATACGTAAACCACGGTCTGTTCCGTCAAAAACGCAATTCGAAATGGTCACTCTTCTAACGCCAGCGGACATCTCACTTCCGATTACCACACCCCCGTGACCTGATAACATGGTACAATTGGTGATCGTATAATTTTCTGCAGGGACGTTGGCCTTTCTTCCTGAGCGGTCTTTACCAGATTTAATCGTAATACAGTCGTCACCCGTGCTGATATGGCAATCTGAGATATGCACATTACGGCATGACTCAGGGTTTATACCATCCGAGTTCGGCGAATCAGGGTTATTGATCGTCACTTTAGAAATTGTAACGTTATCACAGTATTGAGGATTGATGGTCCAGAAAGGTGAATTCGTGATAGTGATCCCTTCTATCAGTACATTTTTGCAATCCATGGTCTGGATGAAAGGAGGACGAAGGAAACCGCGCTCGATCCAACCGGGAAGGTCTGGTGCAAGCACGTCTTTATTCAGACGCTTGAACTCTTCCTGCCAGCGGGAAGTAGGGATCTTTTTCACGTGAACCTCAGAATAAGCCCACCATTTCTTGCCATGACCGTCGATCAGCCCCCGTCCTTTAATAGCGATATTCTCCGCATTAATTGCGTAGAACAGCGGCGAGAAATTCATTACATCAGTACCTTCCCAACGGCTTTTCACCATCGGCAAATAATGATCGAAATTATCACTGAAATGTATCTCAGCACCGGCCTCAATATATATGGTAATATTACTTTTCAAATGAATAGGTCCCGTAAGATATTTACCTGCCGGGAAGTAAACCGTACCGCCACCAGCTTTTGACGCTGCCGCGATTGCCTTTTTTATTGATTCGGTAGCAAGCTTACTGCTATCGTTCTTTGCACCATATTTTAATACATTATAATGACCCTGCGCCGAAGCGGTTGTAACATAAAAACACGTTACGATGATGGTCAGGATCAAACCCAACTTAGTGTACCTTTTCATTTTATAATTTAGCTTTAACTTCTTTTAACTTTGCTGAATACATCACCTGTTTCCCGTCTGCGAATACGCGGAATCCTTTTCCTTTACCGTACTTCTCGCCTGTTTTATCCCAGAGAACAGTGATTATCTTTCCGTGGTACAAGACGTTATCCAAACAGAACCAGTCCCATTGATCCTGCGGAATAAGAGGTTGGATGTGCAGAATATTATCGTCTGAAGGCTTTAAGCCAACAAGATCATTAATGATCAGATCACAGTAACCTGAGTGGTTGTAGAAACGGCTTCTAGGGTTATCACCCTTTAACCAGTAACCCGTTTTTTCGTCCTGATACTCTCCCAGGTAGATTTCACCGTTAAAGGTATGCGATACAGCGTATTGCTTCAGTTCATCGAAAAATACTGCGGGTGAGCTGGTGCTATTTTTTTTGTAGTTGTTTAGGAAATTAGACAAACCTTTAAGTGTTTGTGTAGTGGCAAACGGCCAGATGGCTCCGTCCCACTCACATCCGTGACCAGACCCACGTGTACGGAATGTTGGTTCTCTGCGCTCTGCGGTAGTTAAACCCCAGGGAGCGTCGAAACCAGCGGTATCCGTTATCTGCAACCAGGCTTTAGAATACTCCTTTTTATCGGGTACCAGGTTGAAGTACCAGGGAATAAAACCTATAGCCTCACGAGGCGCCAGGGAGCCATCTACTTCTAGTTTGGCAGCGAAGAATTTTCTGTTCTTATCCCAAAGGCTGTCGAGTACCAGCTTTTTGATGGAGCTTGCCTTGCTGTTGTAAACGTTTTTCAGGCTGTCCTGACCGAACAAGTCGGCCATCTTTGCAATAGCCACGGCATTACCATACATATAGCTATTGATGGAAGGACGTCTGTTCTTCACCCTGCGGCCTCCGCTGACAGATTCCTCCATCGCGTCTTTAACATCGTACTGCCAAAACAAACCACTTTCTGCCTGCCTCTCCTGCTCCCAGATACCGTAATCTTCTGTTAAAGCAGGCAGGATATGTTTTACATAGTTCTTGTTCTGATTAACCAGATAAAGATTGTAAACGGCATCATCTACCCAGCTACTAAACCCATGAAACTTTGGAGCGGCGAAGGTTTTATCCTTCAACAGCCAGAAGTCCAGATACTGATTGATATATTCTGAATTATGAATCCATCTTCCTTCGTAAACCTGGTGACCCAACGCGCTGCTGATGGCATTGTACTTTCCGGCATGCTTTACAGGAGTTATGAATTCTGTAAAGATGAAGCCCGCGGGAGTTTCTTTCAAATGTTTTCTGAAAGACCACCATCTGTAATAGTACACTTTCTGCATGGCCGAATCCGGACATTCAAATAATGGAACGTTCTTAGACAGCCAGTCGAACGTTTGTGCATTGGGCACATAGTTCTTAACATCTTCGCTGTCTAACGAATTAAAATAGTTGGTATACTCCCGGAGTTGATCCGTGCTTAAGACGCGTGCCTTGCTCTGTGCTGATACGTCTTTCCCAAATAAGACTGCCAGCATCGCAAAACCGAAACATTTAAGCATTTTGTGCATCGTCGTGTTCATATATGTGTGTGTGGTATTTTCTAATTACGTTGACTCTGTTATTCAAACAACCAGTCTATATCTTTTTTATAACCCTTAACCCCTATTCCTGCATCATATAACCGCACCTGGTCATTGGCATCAACAAATCCGACAATCACGCATGCTCCTTTGGCCAGAGTAAGCTTATTGCGGCCTTTAGGAAACGAGTACGAATGGATATTCACAGGAGCAAAAGAGCTCGCCAGCAACGCATTGGCAATCTTAATTTCTGACTGTCCGAAGTCGTTCGCACTAACGTCATGCTCCAGATCCGGCGGCGTTAACAAACCCGGATTCTTCTCATTGAAGAAGCCGACCAGTACTTTAACAGGCTGAGCCGAAGTAAACTCTATGGTTGTTCCGTTTTTGATCTGATCGCGTTTAGATAGTTTCAACCCCTTCAGTCCAGCAATCTCAGAAGCGAACTCTTCGATCTTCAAAGTAGTGTCTGAATAGACTTTCGCGTTTTTTTCTACAGTGAAATATTCCGGACGCTTATTCAAAACCGTAACCGGCACGTTTCTGTATCTTATCACCTTAGCGGTAGCTTTGTTATTTGAGGGATTTTTGAGTGAATCGATACTTCTGCGGAAATGCTCAAGCTCCTTCTCATAAACAGGCAATACTTCCACCCAGTGCTTATAGGTGGCATCTACGCCTCGCATTGGAATCTTACGATGCTTGGTTTGCAAGCTGTTCGCGTACAGATACGTATCTTTCGTCAGGTCGGCAAGCTTGCGGTAATGCACTACACTTTTTTCCAACAGCGGCAGAGCACGCTCCAGGTCAGAAATATCGTCTGAGTATTTATATCGAAGGATCGAAAGAGCCGCCTCTACCTTAGCGGAAAAGAAGGCAGCAAGCTCATTATAGCTGTATACATCATTTTTCAATCTTTCAAACTCATCTTTATTCTTACTCACACCAGCAGACGCTGCTTCTATAGCCTCTATTGCTTTTCTTCCGTGAACAAGAACTTCTTCCGCTACGATGACAGGAGTTTCGCCAATATGCTTTTGCTTATTCCACTCTTTCTCGGCGTATTCAATGATCATCTCACCTTCAGGAGCTTCAGACTCGTAAAGCATGGTAAACAGATTGTAGCGGAATGGGTTGATCAGTTGCGTCATCGTCATACCCAGTGTTAGCGTCTGACGGTTTCCATCGGTTATTCCATAACGACGTAACAGCTTGGGTGCTATTTCACCAGTTTCTTCATACGCTTTAAGAATATTCTCAGCAGCCTGTGGAGTGGCACCAAAAGTTCCGGCTAACTGGTCAGACCAGTAGGTAACTTCTTTTGATCTGTCGCGGCGACTATTCCAGGCATAACGTGCCCAGGCCTTGTACCATATAGCGTCTCTTTCTACCTGAAGCAGACGATTTTTTGCTTTATCAGCGGCATAAGGCCAGTCCCAGTAAGAAGCCTGTGGATAAACGTGAATGGCATTAGACTCATATATCTCATGCATAGCCTGAACCGATTTCTGAATGAAGTCAGCAGAGCCGTATCGGAATGGTTCCAGGTTAGCCAGGATATGTACGTTCTGTACGTGAACAGTGCCGATTCTGCTCAGTTCACGGTGAAGCTCCGCCCATGAGCCACGCGGTGTATAAGTAGTTAAGGCCTCTCCGTTGAACTTCGCCATCGTATACAGATTCTTATATATAGGCAATGATTCTTTCATCACGATATCAGCGTCTGTATCATGCGCTCTTAGTACGATAGGCGGCTGGATGTCTGTGCCTAATGCTTTCAAGCCATCTTTTACGCCGGGAATGATTGTTTTGGTGAACCAATCGACATCATCCTGACCTCTACCTTCCATCGCCTCTCCCAGAGTAACCAGCAAGCCGACATTCGGATACTTCTCTACAAACGCAGCTATAGACTTTTGCGTATAATCAGCTATGATGGGAATGATTGGACGGTTTCTGTCCTGAGTAGCTAGACCGTGCTTCTCGGCGAAAGGCTTAGGAATGATAATATTATAGAACATCTGAATAACCCAAATTCCTCTCTTATCCGCTTCGGCAGTAAGAAAGCGGAAGACCTCCTCGTTCTTTTTGAACGTTTCTTCACTTACTTCAAGCGCATAAGGATATTCCTTAACCTTCACGAGCGAAGAAAAAGGGTGTCCATTCCACAAATACAAGGAATTGTATCTGTTCTCGACTAACATATCCAGATATTGAATCCAGAGTTCCTTGTCATAAAACCAGGGAAAGTCTTCGGGTGTATACGGATATTCGTACATTCCTCTGCCGGGAAGCTCAGTTGGCTTCTGCAGACCGATAGCGGTACCCCGCAGCACCATTTCAGGATGATCGTTTAACGTGAGATTTTGAGGAAGCTTACCTGTTGCGTTAACCTGATCCACCAGCTCAAGGCATCCATAGAGTGCTCCTGTAACATCAGATCCGACAATGGTCGCCCTGTTATTTGAGGAGGTGCTTATGGAAAAACCTTCTTTATGATCAAGGTTGGCAACTGCGATTCCGGATTGCTTAAGAAGCTGTCCGGCCTGTGCTTGGCTCTTCTCCGTAATCAATATAGTATTATTTCGAGACGGGAACTTGTTTTGTTGCTGAACCCTGGCTTTGTAACCAGCCTTATTGAGTGCCTCGGCAAGTTTCTCTGCACCGAACTGAATGCGCTGATGCGCATCCTTGGATATCACAATGGCTATATTACTCTTTTTGTCAGAAGAAGAGTCTGCTGAGGCCGATCCTCCATAAAATGCCAATACCGTACAACATAAATAAATAAAATACCTCATCTATAATTCGATCTTGTTTCTAATTAGGTTAACTGATCTTTTAGGTTACAATTATCAGTCTTCAAAATTAAAAGCAAGCATCGGTTGTTTCTTGTACAAAATTCCCAACATACTATAGCATGTTATCCTAGGCGTTAACAAAGCTGTGACAGATACGCCTGGCGCTTTCTGGGTTTTATCCGGGTATCCGGGTATCGGCATGTACTCCCGCTTCCTTTCCAAACCTGCGCAACATCACCAGATGCGACTTCAGCGCAGAGGCAAAAGTGGGGCTTTCAATATAGGGTATATTAAACTCCTGAGCCGTCTGTTTTACGATCCTGCTGATAGGGCCATAGTGTATATGGCAGATATTGGGAAAGAGGTGATGTTCTATCTGACGATTTAGTCCGCCAAGGAAGAACGCAGCTAACTTGCTATTTGTCGCGAAATTTGCAGTCGTACGCATTTGGTGCTCCGCCCAGGCTTCTTCGATATTTCCCTGTGAATTAGGTGAAGGAAAATCAGTTCCTTCAACGACATGCGCCAGCTGAAAGATAAGTCCCATCGTGAGCCCCTGAGCCAGGTGCAAAACAAGAAAGCCGATCAGAAACTGCCACCAAGTTATATCGAGGACCATCAACGGCAAGATTATATAGAGAAAATAATATACCGCTTTATAGAAGAAGAGGTTGAAGTACTCCCTCCCGGGATGATTCATCTCCTGTTCACCGATTTTGGCCTGAAAGAACTTTTTATAGTCTTTTCGAAACACCCAGGATAAAGATGCCAGACCGTAAAGTGGAAAAGCATACCAATGCTGGTAGCGCTGGATGCGGTTTACGGGTTCCTCTTCGGAGATGCGTATGAGCCCAGGCGCCACTTCAATGTCTTCGTCGTGTCCGGGAATATTGGTGTACGTATGATGCACCACGTTGTGTGTAATGCTCCACACATAAGGGTTTGCTCCGATAAAATTGAAAACATAGCTAAATAGTTTGTTTACGCGCCTATCAGAGGAAAAGGAACCATGAATGGCATCATGGCATATATTAAAGCCCACAAACGCACAGAACATCCCGAGCAGAATGCACAGGACAAGCATCCCCCCTACAGACATCGCATTCGATATGATAAGAATATACAAGCCAATGAATCCAGAGAGGAAGAAAATAGTCTTTGCCCACATGGCTGTGTTAGCGTTCCGGGAAATCTTGCCCTCTTTAAAATAGGCGTCCACCCTTTTGCGGGTCGTTGCAAGAAAAAGCGAATTGCTTGTGTTTTTAAATCGTATTTTACTCATTGGATTGATGTGAGACACTACTATTTTACAATCCAAATGTTTTGAATATCGGGTATTGAAATAAGTCTTGACTATTTACGGAGGTGGGATATTTATTATTAATTTCTTTGTATAACTCTTTAACGCCAAACACCATTCTTTGTTGTAAAAATACGCTTCGATGTTTGAAATAAGGAAGTATTTAACGCAGAACAAAAATTATCAGCCTATCAGACAAGCAATCAGCTACCCTGAAACAATCTTTTTGCATAAAAACATTGCACTTTTAATCCAACATCCTATATTTGCTCTCCTTAATGCCCGGGTGGCGAAATTGGTAAACGTTGCGGTCTCAGAAGCCGTTGGGAATTGTCCCTTGAGAGTTCGAGTCTCTCCTCGGGCACCTAGCATTAAGAAAAGTCCGGGTGGCGAAATTGGTAGACGCACCACCTTGAGGGGGTGGCGCCTGTACGGGTGTGTGAGTTCGAATCTCATCTCGGACACGAAAAGGAAAGACGCGAAAGCGATCTTTCCTTTTTTATTTTAGCAACTTACTGCCTCCCTGCTTGCTCTCCCCGCCCCAGTACATGGAGCAGGCCCCTACTCTGTTTTACCAATAATCTTTAAAGTCCTTTCATCTTTGCTGCCCTTGAAGAATTTGTCCAATACAGCCTCAAAGACGGGGTCAGCTTCATCCAATGAGCAAAACAGCGTCATACAGGACTTTAACTTAAGGTCATCAGGAGATCCGAAGATCTTGTTGGCGTTACTCTCCTCTAACTGGAGCAACTGATTCGTGATTTTCATCAACCTGCTTCCTAACAGCTCGTGGGCAAAAAACGTCTCCGCCTCGCGCAGGTCCTTCAGGGCATAATATTTCGAGGTCTCCGTAGACCCCAAACCTTGAATTTGCGGAAATATATACCACATCCAGTGGCTCCGTTTTCGGCCATTGGCTATTTCGGCAAAGGCCGTTTCATAATCATCGTCCTGAGCGCTGACAAATCTTTCAAGGTCGTATTCTTGAGCCATATTAGTAATTATAAGAAACTATAAATCACCATGACAACAACTTATACAAAGCGGTGTTTGGGGAAATAAAAACAGATTTAAGAATGACAATTCACTCTTTTGCTTTCCACGAATTGACAGGCTAAAGTCTTTTTCTTTTGCAGAGCACTCCGGAAAAAAAATTTGAAGCATTTTTGCAGCCGCGTTTCACGATGTCTTCGTAATGCATTTTCAATAATGAAGAAAACAATGCTGATCATATTTTTCGTTCTGATAGCTATAGCTATCCTCGCTGCTGTTATCTTGAGCAAAGAAATCTTTGGTGCCCGGCCCTCGGGCGCACGTTTGGAACTTATTAAAAAATCCAAAAACTACAGGGACGGAAAGTTCCAGAATCTCAATCCTACCCCTTCGCTGACGGAAGGGCATAGTTACCCCGGGGTGATGTACAATTTCCTGTTTGGCAAAAAAGATCATGTAATACCTGAGGATAGCATCCCCTATGTGTGGACTAACTTAAAAAGTATACCGAAGGAAGTAAATGCCCTCATTTGGTTCGGTCACTCCTCTTACTGGATGCAGATCGAGGGAAAGACCGTACTGGTAGATCCGGTACTCAATGACCATGCCGCACCTTTCAAAGGAATGAACAAGGCTTTCAAAGGCGCAGCGTCGTACACAACCGATGATCTTCCGGATGTTGACTATCTGGTGATCACACATGATCATTACGATCATCTCGACTACCATACGATTAAGAACCTGAAAGGCAGAGTCGGAAAAGTGATATGTGCGCTGGGCGTAGGCGCTCATTTCGAGAAATGGGGATACCAGCCATCGCAGTTGATCGAAAAGGACTGGGGCGATAAAATTATCCTGGATGAGCACATCAGCCTGCACCTCACTCCTGCCCGACACTTCTCAGGAAGAAGCATCTTTTCGAATAATACGCTGTGGACGTCGTACGTACTGGAAACAGCCTCGAGAAAAATATTTCTTGGTGGTGATAGCGGCTATGATAATCACTTCGAGGAGATAGGCAGGCGATTCGGTGGCTTTGATCTGGCCATACTGGAAAACGGACAATATAATGTGGCCTGGAAGTACATTCATGCGTTGCCGGAGGATGTACTTCGGGCGGGCAAAGATCTCCGGGCCAAAAGGATATTGCCTGTTCACTCGGGGAAGTTCGCGTTAGCGGCTCATTCCTGGCATGAACCTCTATCCAGACTTAGCGAACTCAATAAAGCTGCGGGTCAGGTGCTCATTACACCGATGATCGGCGAAGTGGTAAACATTGACGATGAGGATCAGGTATTCAAACATTGGTGGCTGGGGTTAAAATGAGAAAGCGGCTCCTTGTTTGGGAACCGCCTTCTCCATATCCGAAATACTATTGATAGTCGGGGTTTTGGGCCAGCTGATTATTAGATGCCTGAATCTCCGCCCTTGGGATAGGCAGCCAGTAATGCTGTGGCATAAAGGCTTTTCCTTCCAGCGCTACTTTCCGTTCATATCTTAAAGTGCCGTTATTCTGTTTAGTAATGTTGATTCCATAAACGGGCACGTTCTCGGTCACGTCGGCAATTTTCCAACGGCGAACGTCATAATAGCGATGCTCTTCGAAGGCGAGTTCAACCCTTCTTTCGCGGACGATACGCTCGCGCATCTGCTCGCGACTTAGGCCCGCAGGTATAGCTGGCATGCCTACTCCTGTCCTGCCACGAACAGCATTGAGCGCAGCGTAGACGGATTGATCGGGACCGACAGCTTCATTCTGCGCTTCCGCATAATTCAGCAGAATCTCCGCGTATCTGAAGTATATCCAGGGCTGGAGTCCGGCAACATTCCATGGATTATTTATCGGCATACTCTCATCGACGAATTTCCTGAGGTAATAGCCCGTTTTGGAAGTATTCCAGTTAGAGGGCCCGTCTTTGCTGTCGAGGCCTCCCGGCACAAAAGTTTCCACATTACGTCCGCGATATGGAGCACCGTTGTATAGCACGGTAGCCGTTAGTCTCGGATCGCGATTAGCATATGGGTTTTGCGGGTCATATCCCGAGGCAGGATCTGTAATCGGAAACCCTGTTGTAGTTTCATACGCATCAACCATATTCTGCATCGGGAGATTTCCACCCCAGCCGTCGTAGCCGTTAGGTCCGTTCGCGATTTCCATCGGCACGTGCCTGGACCCGATAGTATAGTACCTGGCGAAAATAATCTCGTTGCTATTGCCCGGATTGATAAACAAGTTCTGATAATTAGCATGCAAGCCATAGATGTTTAAGTCCATTACCGCCTTTGCTGCAGCAGCTGCTTGCTCCCAGGATCCGGCGTTGTAAAGCGGACTCGCTGCATATAGCAACAGACGCGATTTAAGTGCGAGTGCAGCTCCTTTTGTTGCTCTGCCGGCTAACCAGGTCGAGCTGTTTGATAAAGGTAAGCCGGCTGCAGCTTCATCCAATTGTGCTACTGCATAATTGATGCATTCAGCAATGGTGGCCCGTTTAAACAACTCCGGGTCTGAAAAATCGTCACCTAAATTATATACTTTATCTCCCAGCAGGGGTACTCCCCCATAGTTTCTGATCAGATCCTGATAGCGAAATGCCCGGATAAACTTGAGTTCTGCTATCAGGAGATTTTTGTGACCGGTGCTCATCGGCACCTTATCAACATTAGCGAGAGCATAATTTACCTCGCGGATGCTTCTATAACTTCTGGACCAGATGGCTCCCGCTATACCCGTATTTTCCGGAGATAGCTGACCTCTTTGTATCAGCCAGGTATTGTCATCATTATTGTAGAGTGATTCGTCTGTTAAAGAGCTCCACATGGCGTACTCGAATCCACGTCCGAATCCAGGCAGCGTTCCTTCCGCTTCTTTATCTGTCATTCGTGTTCCCAGATACCTGTTAATAACGAACGATTCAAATAACGTAGAGTCACCGATAATAGCGGCGTCGGTCACACGATCCGTTGGTGTGACATCTAAAAAGTCCTTCTTGCAGGAGGCCAGCGATATGGCCAGCAAGGATATATACAGGGAGGAAATTATTCCTTTAGATGATTTCATAGTAGTGATTAAAACTTAACATTAACGCCCAGGTTGATAATTCTTTGCTGAGGGTAGAACTGGCCACCCTCATGGCTGCCTTCGGGATCAAAATCTTTCACTTTGGTAACCGTAAACACGTTGAAAGCGCTCGCATAGATGCGGATTCCCTGCATCTTTATCTTGTCCAGCGTTTCTTTAGGCAGACTATAACCCAACTCAATATTTTTCAGCCTGAAGAAGGCCGTGTTAAAGAGCCAAAAGTCGTTGCGGTAGAGGCCGCCACTGATTGCCGTAGATGCTCTTTCGGGAACGCGGGGGTAGCTTCCCTCCAGGTTAGAAGGACTCCAGCGGTTGTCAGCCCAGGTCTGATAAAAGTTCCCGACAGTTCCGGCCTCGGTGAGGACATACTGCCTGACCCGTGATTGTCCGGAGAAAACCGCCGACAGATCGAAGTTTTTATACGCTGCGTTCAAATTTATACCGTAAGTGATCTGAGGGATATTACCGAAATCTGTTCGTATCTGATCGTCGGCTGTGATCTTTCCATCATTGTTGAAATCCAGGTATTTCAGGTCGCCAATTTGTGTACCGGGCACATGAGGATAGGCGTTTAACTCTTCCTGCGTTCTGAAGATACCAATTGATTCATAAAGGAGATACGTACTAAGCGGTCGACCTGTTTCGCGTTGGTGATCAAGCACAGCCGGCGACTCATCTTTAAACTTCACGTTGCTTTTAGCATAAGTAATATTTCCAGAAATCCCGTAGCTAAAGTCGCCACGGTGGTTATATCCCAGAGTTGCTTCCAGCCCTTTGTTGTCGACACGTCCGATATTCTCCGAAGGAACCAGAGGTTCTGACGAATCAGAGGGGAATGGATTCACAATACCGGTTACGCCGGGAACAGAGGCATTTCTGGAAAGCAGAATATCTGTTCTTTTTTCGTTGAAGTAGATAAATTCGAGGCTTATATCCCTGAACAGGGTGGCGTTTAAGCCCAGGTCGGTCTTGATGGATTTTTCCCAGGTTATTGCAGGGTTAGCCAGTTTAACCAGATCCAGTCCCGGGTAAACCCCGCTTCCCAAGGTATATTGATTATTGAAAGAGTAATTGTTGGCAAACTGATTTCTCGCCACTCTGTCGCCACCTAACTGACCGTAAGAAGCTCTTAATTTCAGATCATTGACGAACCTTATACCGTCTTTAAACCAACTCTCTTCTGATATCCTCCAACCTGCGGATACACCGGGAAAGTAACCAAATCTGTTGTCCTCCGGGAAGATGGAGGAACCGTCTACACGCAGCTGAACTTCCGCCAGGTATTTTTGCTGGTAGTTATAATTTGCCCTACCGATGAAGCTGACACGGCTTTCTCTCCAGCTAAATCCTGAATTGGTACGATCGGTTGGATCCGTTCCTCCTTGTGATAGCTCAGGCGTCAGCGTGGTGGGAAAGTTTCTTCTTCCGGCTTCAAAATGTTCTACAGTCTGCTCACTTTGCTCGTAAGCAACAAAGCTATTGATACTATGACCACCAAATGTCTTTTGGTAATTGAGCTTCAGGTTCGCGGTCATGAGTGATGTATTCTCCTGCATCTGATTCAATGAAGCTTTCGGCTCTCCGACCGTTCTGGAGGTATAGGCATCAGTGTTAGTATTATAGGCGTAAACCAGATAGGGTGTTACGAAATTCCTTTGAGAAAACTGTCCCTTATCAAGAGCATAGAAGCCGTCTATAGAAAGTCCGCTGACAAAAGGGAGTGCGTAACTCGCTCTTAAGATACCATTGAAGTATAACCTCGGGTTTTTCGTCAGGCCACCCGCATCCGTTACCATCATTACAGGATTGTTGTTCTCAATACCCGTAGAAGGATAACCGTTGGGGTAGGTAGCGACCACTGTTGGATAGGCGCGATAAACAGATCTGAAGATATCTCCTGCCCCAGCGACAGGAAACTGCCTGTTCTCCTGCCTTCCCGCGAGCGAAAGCCCTATTTTGAAGTCTTTCGTAATATTGGCTTCGATATTGGAGCGCAAATTATACTGCTTGTATTTGGTAGCGCCATCTTTGTAGATACCATCCTGATCAAGAGTTCCGAGAGAGATGAAGTATTTTGTAAATTCCGTTCCACCATTAACGGAAAGGTTATGCTGACTTTGAGGCGCTGATCCTCTCAATGTGGTCTCGATCCAATCGGTGTTGGGGTAGTTGACAGGATCGGAACCATCCTTAAATTTCGCAATTTGCTCGTTCGTGTAAAACTGATTCATGCCCCCCGCAGGATTGTTGTAATAGTTAATCTCATTTACGATAGAAGCATAGCTAGCAGCGTCAGCCATTTCAGGCAGGCGGGTTGGTGATGAAAATCCCTGGTTGAAGCTGTAAGAGATGGAGGGTTTTCCGGTCGTTCCTCTCTTTGTCGTTACCAGGATGACGCCATTAGCAGCTCTGCTTCCGTAGACCGCTGCAGAAGCGTCCTTCAGGACTGTAACGCTCTCTATGTCGTTAGGGTCTAGCCGCTCGAATCCACCTAGCTGACCGGGTACGCCATCCACAACGACCAGCACATCCTTGTTTCCGGTTGTGGATATCCCTCTGATACGGATTTCCGAATTATCGTATCCGGGCTCGCCACCACGGTTAGTAGCTATTACCCCTGAGAATCTTCCCGCCAGGGAGTTGGAAAGATTGGGTTGAGGACTCTTGACCAGTTCGGCACCTTTTACCTCTGAGACGGAGCCGGTAAGCGTTGCCCGGGTCTGGGTACCATACCCCACCACAACCACTTCATTCAGCGATTTAGATTCAGGTTGCAGGCTCAGGTTGATGACGGTCTGGTTGTTCACCCTCACTTCCCGCATTACATAGCCAATAAAGCTGAACGTTAAGACGCTGGATCCTGAGGGTACATTGAGCTTGTAAACTCCGTCGGCGTTCGTGGAAGCGCCGGTGGTGGTACCTTTAACCAATACGCTGACTCCAGGCAAAGGAGCACCCTGCTCATCGGTTACTTTACCACTCACAGGGATTCCCTGCTCCATTAAGGCTATGGAGTTTTTAGCCTCCCTTGCAAACAGTCCGCCTGTTAACAATAGGAAAATTAAAGAAAATAAGATCTTTCCCCTTTTTCCATAAAGAAAGAGGACGTCAGGTAGTTGTCGTTTCATATTAATTGGCTTATAAAATGTTTATTCCGATAGATAGTAATGCCCGCAGATGCATAACCTGTGGGGTAGATTAGTTTCAACTAACCAAAGTTAATCACGGTAAGCCCCTATTCAGGAGGGGTAAATTCGTAATAAAGCAGGGAAAATCAGTAATAGAGCTATGATTCTTGAATTTCTATCGACATCCTGTTCAGCTTGTAAGATTCGTGAAAAGACTTTCTATACTTTTTTATGTACTCAGAGGGTTTCATACCGAAAAGCTTCGTAAACTGCTCCCTGAAATATTTGATATCATTAAATCCAGCCTCGAAAGAAGCCTGACTTACATTGCAATCAGAGTTGATCATCAGCTCCGCAGCTTTCCGAAGACGCACGTAGCGTATAAATTCGCTCACCGACTTGCCTGAAACTGACTTCACCCGCTTGTATAGGTTGGAATGACTCATACCCAATTCCTCAGCAAAGCTCCTCGCAGTGAACGAGGGATCCTGCAAATGTGCCTCAATAACCGATATGCACCTGTTAAGGAACTCCCGGTATTCAGGAGATATCTTAAGGTTATCTGATTGAAGCGTGATATGATTGTAGAAGTACTGCTGAAGATTATTACGACTTTTCAACAGATTAACGACTCTTGCCACGAGCATTTCGCGCTCGAACGGTTTAGTAATATAATCGGCAGCACCTGTCTCTATCCCTTTTAACTTCACTTCATCCGAAGTAGCAGAGGTAAGAAGGATTACTGGGATATGATTAAGCGCAGCGCTTTCCTTGATCTTCTGGCAAAGCTCAATCCCCGTCATTTGAGGCATGGAAATATCGCTGATTATGATGTCAGGCGAATAGCGTTCGGCCATGCGCAAGCCTTCAAGGCCGTCGCTGGCTTCCAGGACGTTGTACGATTGAATAAAGGTCTTCCTGATATAATTGCGAATCTCCGCATTGTCATCGACGATAAGAAGCGATAAACGATCAGATACCTGAAGCTCAATATCTGTCAATTCCACTGCATCCGGGCGGTCTGACGTTTGGTCGTCGACGGCAGTTTCATCAAGTACCGCATTCGTTTCCGATTGACTTTCCTGTATTGAACTGAGATCCAGGTTGTCAAAGTGTGACAAACCCTTCAACAATGTAATGCTGAAAGTAGAACCCTTTGCTATTTCGCTGACATAGTTTACAGAACCCTTATGCGTAGAAATAAATGTTTTGACCAGATAAAGGCCTATACCAAAGCCGTTCTTGTATCCCTTTTCGGGATTTGTAACCTGATAAAAGCGCTCGAAGATCTGATCGCCGACGTCCTCCGATATCCCTTTCCCCGTGTCACTCACTTCGATCAGCACGTCACCGGCTTGGTCAGTAAGAGAAAGAGATATACTACCGCCTTGGGGAGTGTATTTAAAAGCGTTGGATACCAGATTAAAAACAGCTATCTCCACTTTCTGCCTGTCGCCATAGATTTCAAGATCCCGGCTATCACAATGGAAAGAATAATGGATCTTTTTGGAGCTTGCCTGGCTATTAAAACAGAGGAACACCTCATAACAAAGGTCATGAATATTGAAGCTGGATATTGTAAGTTTATCGTCTTCGCCCTCCGCTTTCCCGAAGAGCAAAAGCTGGTCTACCAACCTCAATAGCCGCTTGGCGTTGCGGAAGACTCCCGCCATATCATCCATATTCACCCTCTTTCCTTCCGAACTTAGAAGCTCCTTAACCGGATTCATAATTAAGGTCAGCGGTGTTCTGAATTCGTGAGCGATATGGGTAAAAAAGGAGATTTTCTTCTCGTTCAGCTCCCGTTCCTTTTGGGTATTGAGGTTAGCCGACTGAATCTCATAACGTAGCTGTGACTGCCGTAAATGGTAGCTGATATAAAAATAGATCAAGCTGAAAACAGCGAGAACGTATAGCGTGTATGCCCACCAAGACCTATACCAGGGAGGCAAAACTTTAATACTCAAAACCGTTTCACCACCGGTCCATAAGCCGTCTTCATTGGTCGACTGAATTCTCAACAGGTAATTACCTTCCCATAGCTGAGAATAATTGGCTGTGCGGGCTTTTCCTGAATAATTCCAGATATTATCCCAACCTTCTAGAATGTACTTGTATAAGATCCGGTCCGTTCCCGAATACTCCGGAGTAGTGTAATCAATGGAAAGCACAGCTTTATCATAGGGCAACACCAGCTCTGATATCGAGTATATACTGGCTTGCTTTTCAAAGCTTTGATCTTGCTGAATAGGAATATTGTTGATGCGGATTCCCGCGATAAGCACCTTTGAAGGGTTGGATTCGCGGCGTACTTCACTTGGAGAAAAAATATTAAACCCCTTGATGCCTCCAAACAAGATTTCGCCTGACTGGAGCTTCAAAGATGCATTGAAGGAAAACTGATTGCTCTGTAAGCCGTCTTCTTCGTAAAAATTAATGAATCGTTTATTCTTCTGGTCCCACTTGGAAAGCCCGTTGAAGGTGCTCATCCACAAGTTACCGGATGCATCCTCCTGAATATTGAGAACACTGTTATTGCAAAGCCCCTCCCCCTCTGTCATGACGGAGAATGTTCCGCTTTTCCTATAATCAAACTTAACCAAACCGGTATATTGCACCCCGACCCATAGATTCCCATCCTTACCGCAAACTATCGATCTAATCTGATTTTTAAGATTATAGATGCGGTGTTTCCCTGACTTTTCGTCAATTTTAACAAGCTGACCATACTCCGTTCCGAGCCAGACGTTTCCCTCATGATCCTCGCCGAAGCTGGTCACATATTTAAACCTGGAGTCAATGGGCTGGAAGCTCTGTGTCTTTCGATTTAACTTGTATGTAGCATCGCTGCCGAAAGATGTTCCGGCCCAGATATTATTCTTTGAATCCTTAAATAACTTCCAGACGTTCCTGTCTTCCTGTCCGTTATTGATACACGCAAACCGGGTGAAAGAGCCGCTCTTTCTGTCATACCTATTGATCCCTCCACCGAAAGTGGCCACCCAAATGACGTCATCGTCATCCCGAACGATACTGGTAATATTATCATTGCTGATAGAGGATGGCTGATTCTCGCTATGCGTATGATTGTGAAAGGTATTCGTCTTCCTGTTCCACACCGAGATACCGGCTCCGTCTGTTCCCACCCACACACTACCGTTCTTATCTTCGCAAAAAGAAAGCACGAAATCACTTATCAGGCTATTTGGACTATTAGGAAGATGGGAAACCTTCTTAAACTTGTTTTTCTTTTGATCTAACAGGTTGACTCCTCCCCTGAGTGTACCTAACCAGATGCGGTCTTCGTCATCACTATATATGGACGTGACGGCATTACTGCTTAGCGCACTTCCGTCTGGAGCACTAACTATTTTCCTCAGTCCGCCGGTCTTAGTATTGAGAACCCCAACACCGGCTCCGTCAGTTGCTATCCAAAGCTGTTCGCCCTGAAACCGAAGGTCCATCACTCTCGGAGCAGACAAATCCGCCTGCTCGCGGATAATATGGTCGCGATCTTTGGAATGGACATCATACTTAAGCAGTCCATTATCGGTAGCAATCCACAATGTATTGTCCTTTGCGATCATGCGGTTTGCCCTGCGTACAGATCGGCTTACAAGCCGCATCCGGTCAGTGGAGATAGTGTAAACACATAATCCCATGTTCGTAACCATCCAGGCTTGGTCAGGCCTGAAGGCGATGGCATAAACGTTGTATTCAAGGGCTTTTCCTTCTCGGTCGTGGAAGCTGATCTGTTTCAGTGGCTGACCAGCTCTACGAACTAACAAGCCCTTGCGCTGAACGCCGACAAAGACACTGCCCTTATCGTCTGCCTTAACGGTATAGACCGGGTCAGTAGCCCTGTAGCTCTTGCCCTCATAAGAAAACACAGGTGTGGAGAATCTGGATGTGTAATGATCAAATACAGAGAGGCCTCTGCTCGTACCAATCCATAACGCGCCTTCGTTGTCTCCGGCAAGATCAGCTATCCGGTTATGGATCAAGCTTTCCGGATCTTTAATATTACTCTTGAAAACATTAAAGGAAAACCCATCGTAGCGGTTGAGGCCATCATCTGTACCGAACCACATAAATCCATAGCGATCCTTGTAAACAGCGTTGACGGAGTTGTTAGACAGCCCCTTTTCTATGCTAAGGTGTGAAAAAGGCGCCTGGGCCTTTATTTGATAAAAAATAAATATAAAAACAACCGTAAATCCCCAAGCCTTCATGGTTTCCTAATTGGCAGTATGTATTTTCCCTACCTGTCTATTGACAGGTAGGGAAAAACAAACATAGCTGAAATTTTGGGGTATATCGTACTCGTTTTTTATTCTGTTGCAACTGTGAAGAAGAAGTTTATACGGGTTGGTTGAACCAGGGCGGATTCGTCCGGAGCACATCCTTGTAGACCGGACAGTCTTCGGAATGCGCACCCTTTAGAATACCGATACTGAGTAAAAACTCGTTTACGATCTCTCCTCCTGTGAACTTAAAAGTCTTTTTAAAAAGCTTTACCCATTCCTCTTTGGATTTAGGATGATGACCTAGCAACCAGTTCTGAAATGAACCATGTTCTCGTTGCAGAATCAGGACAGACTTTGCATTTTCAATTGCAGCATTGACCTTCAGCCGGTTTCGAATAATTCCAGGATCAGAAAGCAAGCGTCCTCTGTCTGCTTCTGTATAGGCGGCGACCTTGCTAATGTTGAAGTTGTCGTAAGCTTTTCTAAAAGACTCCTGTTTTTTCAGTATAGTCTCCCAGCTAAGTCCCGCTTGATTAATTTCAAGAATGAGCCTGCAAAACAGTTCATCATCATTATGGATGGGAAATCCGTATTGAAGATCATGATAGGCTTTATGAATAGCCTGCCTGTCTTCAGGCATAGATCTTATGGCATTGCAGTAAGACATGATAGCTTTTTTATAACAGCAAACCGATCATTCTAATAACTACTTTCTTCTCTCGAACTCTAAACTAGCCAAGATAAACGGCCCTATCGCTTTGCCTTCATTCTGGGTAACGGTAACGTCTTTACCGCAGAGATAATAATTAGCCGTTCCTGTTCTCGAGATATCTTTCAACGGACCCAAACCAGCGGAAGCGCATGATTGCAGGATATTGATCTCTCCATTTTCTCCCTCACGAATAAAGTTGCTAAGCAGCCCGTTGTACGCTTTATCAGCGACAGGAAGATAGGTACTTCCATCTAAAACTCCGAGGCGGATTCCTTTGAAATAAGCATAGGTAAACATGGCGGACGCAGATGATTCCAGATAGTTTGCGTTATCACATTTATTATAGATGTCACCAGCTACTTCATCGCCCTTGCCGTCGGCCTTCTTTGAAGCATCGTATTGCAGCAACTGATACCAGGAACCGCTTTTATCCTGATATTTCGCAAGTCCCGCAGCCACCTGATTAACGATATTGCTCAGGTTTTTATAATCAGCATGATCCTTAGGCATCACCTCAAGAACATCGACCAGCGCCGCGAAATACCATCCCATTCCTCTTCCCCAGAATTCTGGAGAGCAACCTTTGAAGGGTCCGGTCTTACTAGCCCAAAACGAGTTTTCATCAGAAGGATCTGCACTCCAGGCATGATAATTAAGCTGTTTGTCCTGATCATAGGTAAAACGATGAATCGTTTTAAATTGATGAGCTATATCATCCCAGGATTTGAGGTTCGCATCATCTCCTTCTTCTTTACCATACGCATCCTGCCATCCGGCGTAAAGTGCGGGACCCATATATAAACCGTCTAACCACATTTGATTCGGGTAAATTCCTTTATGAAAGAATCCGCCGGCTCCCGGCAGGGAATTCCCGATACGACTGTGCTGAAACTTCAGCTTATTTCTTAAAAAAGTTGCGCAGTCTTTATAGCGTTTTGCATCTGCTGTATTTCCTTTTCTTTCTTCCTCTTTAGCCAAGGCGAAAAGGATTTTCCCTGCAGCCAGATCATCGATATTACTTTCTTTGACATGAACAGTATCCAGACCTTTCAGGCAATGATCGGCATACGTCTTAACGATATTGTAATACTCTTCTTTCTCAGGGTATTGCTCCCAGGCTTTTAAGATACTATACGCCACTAAGCCCGGCACATAGTCCCAATGCGCCTTGGCCAGTTGCTGCTCATTTCGGTTTGTATTAAAGGTTTTCATCGCCCGGTTCTCAACCATTTTCTGAGAATAGGAAGACTTGCTTTTAACGCCCTTCAAAGCTCCCGAGCAAGACGACAAGATAGATGCACTGAGAAGAATATATAAATACTGTTTCATATCCGGGCAAAATAACGATTTTTTAGACAATCCTTTCAAGCAATAAAATCCGCAACAGAAAAGTTATACTCACCTGAAGCCTTTCGCTATCAGTTCCAGGATCTGGCTAACTTCTTTTGCGATGGACTCTGTAAGTTCTATTAACCTCTTTTCATCCATTTCCATGAACCGCTCAAGCTCATGGGCGAGAATTGAGAGCTGGTACATGCCCGAAGATGCCGCGGTTCCGTACAACTTATGTCCTGCACTATTCAGGTCTTCAAGATTACCTTCGGCGACGCCTTGTTTGATCACCTTTACAGAAGATAGCAATTCGCTTTCCACCAGCTGCAACACCTCCCCGATAAGAGATTCGTCTTCACCTACATAATTTTTTAACACGCTGATATCAAAATGCCGTAATGTCGTGTGATAGTGCAGCGGATCTTCCAACGCCGGCCGTTGATCGCCCAGTTCCAGCCATTTGGACAAAGCGGCAGAAATATCTGCTTCCACAATGGGTTTAACCAGAAAGTCGTCCATCCCGGCAGCCAGACATTTTTCCCGCTCACCCTTAACGTTGCCTGCTGTAAGAGCAATAATGGGGATCCCGGGGTTATGATCCAACGCCCGGATGGCTTTAGTGGCTTCATAACCGTTCATCTCGGGCATTTGAACGTCCATAAGAATCAGGTCCGGTCGCTGGAACTTGCATATTTCCAGCGCTTGCCGACCGTTCGACGCCTCCAACAGATTGAACCCGGGTGCTATGTTGTTGACTATGGTACGAGCCAGCAGCATATTTACTGCGTTATCTTCGGCGATCAGGACTGTCAGGTGCCCCCTCGTAATTTCGGAATCGGAACGCTCCTCGGACGGCAGATCAACGTTCTCTTGATGCAAGCGTGAAAGAGCATGATAAATTTCCTGCATCTTGATAGGCTTGACTACCCTCTGACTTACCTGGAGCTCTTCGCAAGCCTTAATCATCATACCATCATCGGAAGAACTATGTAACAAGATGATAGGCAATTCATGAGCTGATGATGAAAAGCTTTCGCGTATCTTCTTTATGGTTTCCAGACCGTCCATATATGGCATTTGGTAATCCATCAGAATGACGTCATACATGCCACCATCCGCCAGGAGCTGTAAAGCCTCAAACCCGTTCTTCGCTTCGGTTGCCCTGACATTCTTCAACCTTAAGGTTTGCGACAGAATAATCCGGTTATTCTCATTATCATCCACGATTAGCGCGCTTTTGATTTTCTCCAGATTGTTCCAAAGGATTGCTTCACCCTGTTCAGAATCAAAAGTTATGTCAAAATAGAAACAGCTTCCTATGCCAGGGGTGCTGTCCAGATGAAGCGTACTGCCCATCATGTCCAGCAGTCTGTTGGTTATAGTAAGACCCAGGCCTGTGCCTCCGTACTTTTTTGTAGTCGATCCATCTTCCTGCGAAAAGGCTTCAAATATTTTAGCCTGTTTTTCAGGCTTAATGCCGATACCTGTATCCCTCACAGAGAAGCGGATGGTCGTATGGTTCTCATGCAATGCCAGAGATTCAATCTTAAGTTCAATTTCACCCTTATCAGTAAACTTGGATGCGTTACCGAGAAGGTTGATCAGCACCTGCTTAAGTCGCACCGAGTCAGCGTAGATAAAGCGGGGCAGATCGGGCGAAATATTCAACAACATTTCCAGTCCCTTAGCCTGTACCTGGTAGCTTATAATATCAGTGGCCTCACCGCTCAGTTGATACAGGTCGCATCTCTCGATCTCGAGTTCCAGCTTCCCGGCCTCAATCTTCGAAAAATCAAGAATGTCGTTAATAATAGAGAGCAAAGCATTTGCCGATTGATTTACAATGCTGAGATACTGCCGCTGAGTTTCGTTTAGCGTGGTCTTAAGTACGAGGTCAGTGAATCCGATCACGCCGTTAAGCGGCGTACGTATCTCGTGACTCATATTGGCCAGGAATTCTGACTTTGCTACACTTGCCTGCTCGGCATGACGCTTAGCAATCTCCAGCTCATTGCGCTGCGATATGATGGAGGTAATATTTTGCGTGAACATCATCATGCCACCAATTTTGCCGTCGTATTGGTACCACGGGCGCATTTCCCAGGTAATGTACTGCGGCTCCAGGTCCCCTGCCACGTAATAAACATCTTCTTCCTTCCGTTCGATGGCTCCATTAAGCACTCTCTGATGCCTTTGACGTCTTACCTCATCTAAACCCGGAAAAACATCATCATGAGATAAGCCTATTATTTTTCTGCCATTCATTTGGTAATCCTCTAACCAGCGGTTACTTACTGCGATATAGCGCATATCTTTGTCCAACATGGCAACTGCCGCCGGAGCATGTTCAACAAAAGAGGTAAGCCTTGCTTTTTCGGTTATCAACGCGAGTTCAATCAAACGTCTTTCCGTGACGTCAGTCCCGATACATAAAAAGCCTTCAATTTGCTCGTTTATGTCCCTGATCGGTGTGACCACAAGCATGACCGTTCTCGCCCCGCCGTCCTTGCAGTAATACGTCCATTCACGTTGTTCAAGGCCCTCGGTTTCCGCCATCCCTACAATTGACCGAAAGCCCGTAACGGGATAGCCAAGATCTTGACTTAGTTCTTCGCTTCGCTTGCCTAGCTCTTGCTCAGAATGAATAAGCATGGGTTGCTTACCAAGCATCTCTTCTGCAGTATAGCCAAGCATCTTCTCGGCACCTTTGTTAAAGACCGTAATCTCTCCGTTAACATTTAAAGCTATGATACTGATTTCAGACGCGGATTGCAAAACGTCATTCAGCAGCTTTTGCGAACTAAAAAGTTCAAGCTCCGCTCTTTTAGTTTTATCTATGTCCTGAAATGTGCCGAAGATACGCTTACATACACCGTCCTCAATCTCAGAATATCCCAGCGAGCGAACCCAAATTTCAGTCCCTTTCTGATTTACAATCTGCAACTCCAGATCCCAGGGCTCTCCATGATCTATTGCTTTGGTCACCGCAGAAATTATTGTATCTCTGCTTTCGCCTTCCTTGTAAAAACGTATCGCTGATTCGAGGACAGGCTCGTAAGAGGCCTCTGCACCATGAATTTCTCTTGTTATAGCGGTCCATGAAATCGTTTTATTCACAACATCCATTTCCCAGCCCCCAACGCGGGCAACGCGGTTGGTACGTTCCAGGATCTCTTTTGTTTCCATAAGATCCTGCTCCAGAAGATGCCGTTCTGTGATATCCACTGCATTGCCGATGACATATACCTGGCCCGCTGAATCCCGCTCAAGTATGTTGTTATACATCCAGATACGATAATCTCCTGTCTTTCGGTATGTCACCATTTGTCCTTGATCCTGGCCCTCCATAACGACTCTCGACAAATATTCCCGCAGATTATTATGGCGGGGGGCCGGGATGATATCAAACAGGCTCATCGTTAACATTTCCTCGCGTGTATATCCCAGAATGGCTGCACCGGCGCTGTTAACTGATAGGAACTTGCCATTCAGGTCATGGGTGCACATAAAGCCCTGTGAGTTTTCGAAAAAGACCCGGGCTCGTTCTTCGCTGAGAATCAATACACGCTCTTTGTCCTTTTCTTCGGAGACATCGCGGGCAATGGCAAAAAGGTTGCCGGTCAAGGGCTCGGGTGTTGCCACCCATTGTAACGTTTTATACTCGCCGTGCTTATTCCTGAAACGATGATTGAAATTTATGGTGCTCAGACCAGCTGCCAGGCGATCTATTTGTTCACGGGTGATGTCAAGATCATCAGGATGAACAAGATCAAAGAAAGATGTATTAAGCAAAGCTTCTTTATCCCAACCAAGCACATTCTCAAAGGCTGGATTTACCTTTTTAAAAAAACCATTTATTCCTGCCACACATATAAGATCATTGGATAGCCGGAACAAGCTTTCAAAATTTCTTAGTTCTGCTTTTTGCCGCCGCTCAACAATTAAAGTCATCACCTCCGTAGCCAGCAAGTGCAGGGCACGCTTCTGACTTTCGGTCAATGTCCGGGGTTTGTTATCCAGGACACATAGCGTTCCAAGTGCAAATCCACGGGGATCGATAAGCGGTTGACCTGCGTAAAAACGAATCTGGGTTTCTCCCGTTACGAAGGGATTATCCTGGAACCTGACATCTTTGGAAGCGTCACTTACTTCAAGGAGGTCGTGCTCGCGGATCGCATGATCGCAGAAAGCGATTTTAATATCCGATTCGCTAATAGAAAGACCAACCTTTGATTTGAACCACTGCCGTTTGTCGTCTACCAGCGAGATGAGTGAGATTGGCACCTCGCAGATAATCGATGCCAATTCAGTTATCCGATCAAACTCCTCCTCACTTACAGAATCAAGTATTTCATAGTTACGAAGCGCATCAACCCGGTCCTTTTCCTCCTTCATGTCTTGTACTTTTTTCAATGGATAAATCGTTGTATATACGAATATCATGAATTTACAACTACCATTGGAATTAAATACATGGATCAGTCTTCTTCTACCGCACGGGCAAGCTGTATGGCTGAAGGCAAGGTCGTCCCCGGTCAACCCCTTTTAAGTCCGGGCGGCCTGCAGGCGTCCCGATACAGCCGGGAGATATGCAGGTGGTGCTGCTGACCACGTAGAGGGTGCACCCGCAGGCCACAAGTGAATAATCAGAGGATAACCATCACACCAATATGTCGGATACATTTTCTGTTTCCTCGTCTTTGACAGGCTTTCGGTGCCAATATGAGGCAAGCAGCGATCCCGTAATATTCATGAACGATGAAAAGATCACCGGAGCCAGGCCTACGGTCGCGATCTTGCCCATCCCCTTTGCCAGCCCTGAAGCCAGTCCACCATTCTGCATGCCGACTTCTATAGCAATCGTACGGCAATCGCGCTCATTCATTCTGAACAACCTGCCAGACCAGTATCCGAGCAAGTAACCACATACATTATGTATAAGTACAAGCACGACGAGAATAAGGCCCACGTTTAACAAGCTGTCTCTTCCGGCTGCTGTGATGATCACGATGATACCGATAATCCCGAACATAGAAAGGAACGGCATAGCAGCATCGAACCATTTCATTTTCCCACTGAAAAGTTTATTGAAGAGTAATCCCGCACCTATAGGTATGATCACCATTTTGAGAATATCCCACATCATGTGCAGCACGTTGATCTCCACAAACTGACCCGCTAATAACTTCATTAACAAGGGTGTTACCAGAGGTGCCAACATGGTGGAAATAGCAGTAATCGTGATTGATAATGCCAGGTTTGCTTTAGCCAGATAAGATATTACATTAGACGCCATCCCATTGGGCGAGCAACCAATCAGGATAATTCCAGCAGCAATTTCAGGACTGAAACCAAAGAAATTCATTCCCACATTGGCTAAACAGAAGCCCAACAAGGGCATAATAATAAAATGACTGATCACGCCAAGAAACACTCCCTTCGGAGCTTTCACTACGCCCACGAAATCATTAAAGCTCATGGAGGTGCCCATGCCGAACATGATAAGTTGGATAAGTGGAATGATAAGCCCTGCAAACTTGAACCCGTTCCATTCAACGAAGAGATGCGGATAATACAAAGCAGATACTGCTGCTGCGAAGATCATAACCGTATATGAATATCCTCTCAGCGCATCATAGCCCCTGAACCCGATAGCCAGCGCTAGAAAGAACAGTATAAGAAATATCCCTGACCCCGCAACTTCGCCTGAGAGTGCTACGCCGATAGAGATCAGTAGAAAGAGGAATGCCAATGCAAGGATTGACTTATAAATAGTTGGATTTTTCATCAATTAGGTTTATCGCAAAAGCCGGGAAATTCATTCCGGCTTTTGCATAATACTTTCGTTAACTATTCAAAATACGGGATGCCTGGAGTGGCATATTTTTTAAGGCCCTCTTCGTTGATGTCCACCCCTATACCTGGTTTTTCGGATACGGTAAGAAACCCTTTTTCAACCCATGGCTTATCGTAAATAACCATATCTTTCCACTTGGTATCCACATCAAAATAAGTTTGCCATTCCATGATCTGGAAGTTGGGGACGGATACGCAGCAATGTGCGCAGGCCATCGCACCGAGAAAAGAGGCAACCATATGTGGTGAAAAAGGCACATAATAAAGATTTGCAAGGTTGGCGATTCGCTGACCTTCACTTAAGCCCCCCGTTTTCTGAAGATCAGGCATGACGATATCAACAGCGCCATCTGATAGCAACCGTGTAAATCCATACGCCAGGTAAACGTTCTCACCCGTACAGATTGGCGTGCTGGTTTCCCGCGTGATATGCTTGTAAGCATCCACATTGTCTGCCGGGACAGGCTCTTCCAGCCACATTAGATTAAGCGGCTCCATCATCTTGGCTACCCTGTGTCCCGTTGTGGCATCGTAACGACCATGCAAGTCCACACAAATATCTATCTTACTTCCCACCGCCTTTCTCGCGGCAGCTATAGCATTGTACATCCGTTCAAGCTCTGCGGGACCTGCCGTCCAGTTGAAACGATCGTACTTGTTTGGGTCGTTGCCTGCATCGATATCAAATTTGATGGCGGTATATCCTTTTGCGACAGAACCCGCAGCTGCCTTTGCATAGTCATCCGGCGTGGGCAGGTTACGAGTGTACAACGCAGTATCGCAGTAAACCCTGCACTTGTCGCGGAACTTACCTCCCATGAGTTGATATACAGGCAAACCAAGCGCCTTCCCTGTTAAGTCCCAAAGCGCTGTTTCGATAGCAGATAGCACGGCGATATAGACTCCCGACTGGGCTCCGCCAAAGAAAGCGCCTTTTCTCAGCTGCTCGATTAGACGATTAGGATTAAGTGGACTCTGGTTGGTAATCTGCATACCCAGACGTTTTACGAGATGGTAAGTACCTCCCACCGCATCCACACCTTCGCCGTAGCCGACTATCCCTTGGTTTGAGCTTATTTTCACAAAAAGGCTTCCGCCTGAGAATGCACAAGTAACCGCGGTGATTTTAAGATCTGATGGTGCAGAAGCCTTTGATGTACGTTCGTTAGCGTCAATCAGGCCTTGCCCCCAGCTGAGGGCCGGGGCACTCAATAGTCCCGCCCCGGCCAAAGCAGTTTTAGATAAGAATGAACGCCGGTTCTGTTTTAATGACATGTTTAATCGGTTTATAGTATAATGATTAGTTGGATTAGGTCTACCAGGTCCTGGATTTAAGAAGCTCCTGGATTTGTTCTTTTGGTACCGGGAGTTTATCGATATGGGTATTCAGCCATTGCGAGAAATCCCGCTCAATGTCGTCTGACCAACGCGCGTCGATTTGTCCGGCGCTATACTTTCCTTCCCTGAGGCGCTCATGGCCAAAAAGATCCCGCAGGCGCACTACCTCCGAAGTCTTTACCACCTCCTCGACCAGGTGGGCAGGAATAAACGCCACGGCTCCATCGCGTCCGAGGACTACATCACCAGCCATCGCCGTTGCACTACGAATTCTGGTAGGACGATTGATACCGATCAACATCGTATTCAGTGCATTAGGATTGGGATTATGGTAAGAAGGGTGGTAACTGGCAAAGAAAGAGGTAAAACCGCCCAATTCTCTTAATCCGGAGATATCCCTCAGTGCACCATCATAGACGATTCCATTGCCGGTTTTAGCATAAATAGCATTCGCGACGTTGTCTCCTATCGTAGGTCCGTCGATATGGGCACCAAACTGGTCAGCGACATAAACATCACCCTTAACAAGCAAGTCAACAGGCCAGCTGTTCTGGCCCCGCTTTCCTTCTTTTTTTCCTCTGTCATCAATAGCTTTCCAGATGTCCGGGCGCCCCGGCATAAAAGTCGCTGTAACGGCCCGGCCAACCAATACACTGTCGCGATTAATGGTTTCCCATCCTTCTGCATACTGATAAGCGAAGCCCTTATTCTTCATCACGGCCCAGGCCTCCTCATGCGTAACGAGCTTCAAACGTTTTAAGAGATCGTCTGACACCTTGGGGCGTCCATCCGCAAAACGTTCACCTTTCCAGAGAGGTGTGAGGAAGAGCATTTCTTCCTTGGAGATCTGTTGGGAATAACTTCGAAAAGGCACGATGGCGAATACAGCCAGTACCAAGAAAAGCATAGATTTCATTTTATTCATTTAGTTAGTGTTTACAATCAAGATCCCCTCACCACACTCTCAAGGATGAGCACACCCCCGAGGCCGATAACAGACACCATGCTTTCCATGACCGTCCAGGAGAGAAAAGTTTCCCTCAGTGTGAGATTAAAATATTCTTTGAACATCCAGAATGCAGTATCATTCACGTGAGACCCGAAGAGGCTACCTGCTCCCACGGTCAACACGAAGAACTCCGGAGGAATACCTGTCTGCTCTACAAGCGGGAAGATCACACCCGCAGCCGTTAGTCCAGCGATAGTGGCCGAGCCCAGACTCAACCTCAGGCCAGCGGTGATAAGCCAGGCCAGCACAAGTGGTGGCAAGGGACACTTTAGCATCCAGCTGGTGATCTCCACGCTGAGACTGCTGTCCACCACAATCTGTTTCAACATACCCGCACTGCCAATGATCAGCAGGATCATTGCAATGTCTTTAACCGACTCGGCATAGCTGGTCATCAAATTCTTTAAACTGATTCCGGCAGACAGGCCGAGGCTGATGCTGCAAATAATCAGCGACAGAAGCATCGCGATGGCAGGTTGGCTTAGGAAGTCAGCCGTACCTTTGAGCACCGGATTACCGCTGCCCAGCAAGCCCAGGATCGATGCAAAGGCAATAAAAAGCACCGGGGATAATGAGCAGCAAACTGCGTTCACAATTCCAGGTAGGGACCCTTCCTGCGGAGCCGGAACGGCGATTACCGAACCCTCCCTATCTTGTTTGTTTTTAAAGGCAGAAGCAAAGATGGGACCCGCAATAACAATGGCAGGTATGGCCACGATCACACCGTAAATAAATGTTCTGACCAGATCAGCTTTGAATTGTATGGCAAGTACCATAGCGGCAGGGTGAGGAGGCAAAAAGCCATGCATCACCGAAAGAGCTGTAAGCATGGGCAAACCGATATAAACCTTGGAAAGTTTATAGTGGTAGGCTACGGAAAATATGATGGGTACAAGTAATACGAACCCAACATTATAATATAGCGGAATACCGACCACAAAGCCAGTAAAAGCCATCGCCCAGGTAATGTACTTTTCGCCAAAAAGCGAGCGTATGGTTCCGGCAATGCGATTTGCGGCTCCGCTCTCTCCTATCAGGCGACCGAGCATGGCACCGAGCACGATGATCACCAGAATGGAGCCAAGCGTGTCTCCAACACCCTTGTTAACTGACGCCACGACCTCTTGTGCCGGCATGCCCAACAGCAAACCGCAAAGCAACGAAACGACCAGAAAAGCCAAGAAAGCGTTCCACTTGAATCTTGCGATCAGCAGAATAAGAAGCGTAATACAGGAAACGAGAATGATCATGCTCATAGGCGGAGGCGTATATTAATGTGAATCACGCAATACCTCGTCTCCCGATTTGCCTGTGAGAAAATCCAGATCAGCCCCCTTATCTGCTTGCTGAACATGTCTCACGTACATTCCCACATAGCCTCGATCCGTGACATAAGCGGGTTTAAGCCAGTTCTTTCTTCTAAGCGACAACTCCTCATCTGAAACATCGACATTTATTGATCTGTTCTTCGTATCCAGGGTGATCATGTCTCCGTTGTGCACCAGTGCGAGATTTCCTCCAATCGCGGACTCCGGAGATACATGCAGAATAACGGTTCCAAAAGCGGTTCCGCTCATCCTACCATCCGAAATCCTCACCATGTCGGTTACGCCCTTTTCCAAAAGCTTTTTGGGAAGCACCATATTACCAACTTCAGGCATACCCGGGTATCCCACAGGTCCTACATGCTTGAGTACCATGACGCAGGTTTCGTCTATGTCCAGATCAGGATCATCGACCCGGCTATGGTAATCCTCGATATTTTCAAACACCACTGCCCTACCGGTATGTTGCATCAGTGCAGGAGTGGCAGCCGAAGGTTTCATCACAGCACCGTTAAGAGCAAGGTTACCTTTCAACACAACTATACCGGCTTCAGGAATCAGCGGATCGTCATAGGAAGTAATGACTTCCCGGTTATAGCAATTGCATTTTCCTACGATATTCTCCCTGTGTGATTTCCCACTTACCGTAAGCGTGTCGAGATTCATCTTATCATTTAGCTCATTCATGATCACCGGAACACCGCCCGCATAGAAGAAATCTTCCATCAGAAACTTCCCGGAGGGCATGAGG
The DNA here is from genome assembly GCF_003002875.1 of Arcticibacter pallidicorallinus. Lineage (GTDB taxonomy): Bacteria > Bacteroidota > Bacteroidia > Sphingobacteriales > Sphingobacteriaceae > Arcticibacter > Arcticibacter pallidicorallinus. The sequence continues at coordinate 629,515 of NZ_PVTH01000001.1, read as the reverse complement.
TTCAGCAGCAAGGGAATACTGCTTCCGAGGTTATCGTAATCTTCGAGATGGATATCTACACCGATACGGCCAGCAATAGCGGTCAGATGAATGATAAAATTGGACGATCCACCAATTGCCGCATTTACCTTAATGGCATTTTCAAACGCATCGCGTGTTAAGATCTTCGACATACGAAGGTCTTCTTTAACCATTTCAACGATCCGCCTGCCCGACATACGTGCCAGAACCTTTCTCCTTGAATCAACCGCCGGAATGGCCGCTCCTCCCGGAAGGCACATACCCAGCGACTCCACCATACAGGCCATTGTAGAAGCCGTTCCCATAGTCATGCAGTGGCCGGCACTTCTGGACATGCAGCTTTCCGCAGCCAGGTACTCGTCCTGAGTTATTTTGCCGAGTTTCAGATCATCGGTCAATTTCCATACTGCGGTACCCGATCCGATCTGTTCGCCGTTATAATGACCGTTTAGCATTGGTCCACCGGGAACAACAATCGTAGGTAAGTCCACACTTGCAGCTCCCATCATGGTTGAAGGAGTGGTCTTGTCGCATCCGGTTAAGAGCACCACTCCGTCCATAGGATTGCCCCTTATAGATTCTTCCGCATCCATGCTCGCCAGGTTGCGGAAGAGCATGGCTGTAGGTTTCAATAATGTTTCACCTAAAGACATGATGGGAAATTCTACAGGAAACCCTCCGGCTTCGAGAACACCTTTTTTCACTGATTCTGCAATATCTCGGAGATGAGCGTTACAAGGAGTGAGCTCAGACCAAGTGTTGCATATTCCAATCACAGGCCGACCATCGAACATATCATCCGGTATACCCTGATTCTTCATCCAGCTGCGGTATAGGAATCCCATTTTACCTGTTTTGCCGAACCATTCTGAGCTTCTGTAAGCACACATATTTTGTGGGTTAGATTATTTCATTCGTACGTTTTCCATTAACCAAGCGCCAGATACCCAGCGGATTTTCATCTTTCAGTTCATCCGGAAGCAGAAAACCGGCAAAAGATTGATAACATACAGGTCTTGTAAACCTGAAGATAGCAGCAGTACCTACCGAGGTGGTACGGGAGTCGCTGGTGGCCGGGTATGGTCCACCATGAACCATCGCATGACTGACCTCCACGCCTGTAGGAAACCCATTTATGAGAATTCTGCCAACCTTCTGCTCCAGAATATCAAAGAGGTCTTTATAGTCTCTGAGGTCTTCTTCAGTAGCGTGAATAGTAGCTGTCAGGTGTCCTGAGAGCTTTCTTGCGAGTTGTAAAAGATCCTCTTTGGAGGGGGTATTTACTATAATGCCCGCGGGGCCAAACAACTCTTCCTCCAATGAGGGATCCTCGCTGAATGCCGTGTGGTCAGCTGAAAACAACGTCGGCACGGGCTGTTTTTCCGCTGCTGTACTACTTGCCAGTACAGCCAGGGCCGGATGAGCAGAACGCTCGACCACCCCTTTCGAAAAGGCCATACCTATCGCTTCGGTAAGGAGAGAGTGGGTAGTAGCTTTGCTGATGCCATCCTTCAGGGCAGATAGAAATATATTGCTTTCAGGAGAACTATCCTCCTGATATACAAGAAGTCCGGGATTCGTGCAAAATTGCCCGGCTCCCATTGTTAATGATTGCACATAACCAGCGGCGATCTTGTCTGTGTGCTGCTTTAATGCCCCCGGCAATACAAAAACCGGATTGGAACTCCCCACTTCAGCATATACAGGAATAGGTTGAGGTCTGTTAAAGGCCGCTTCTGCTATTGACTTGCCCGCTTTATAAGAACCCGTAAATCCTACAGCCTTGATCGATGGATGAGTAACCAGGGCTGTGCCGGTTGATGGACCGTCTCCATGCAGCATGGAAAATACACCCTCAGGAAGACCACAAGCCGCTGCTGCTCTCAGGATAGCCTTACCGACCAGCTCGCTCGTTATAGGATGGGCCGGATGGGCTTTAAAAATAACCGGACAACCCGACGCAAGAGCCGAGACTGTATCCCCTCCTGCTACAGAGAATGCAAAGGGAAAATTACTTGCACCGAATATTGCGACCGGACCCAGCGGAATTAGCATAGACCTCAGGTCTGGTTTCGGAAGCGGGCTCCTATCGGGCATTGCCGTATCAATACGTGCGTCAACCCACGAACCCTCTGCAAGAAGCTCTGAAAAGAGCTTTAATTGATTAACAGTACGTCCTACCTCTCCATCAAGGCGAGCCTGGGGCAATGCGGTTTCCTTCATGCAGACCTCAACAAGCTCCGCTTTATTATTGACCAGTTCTTCAGCAATCTTAAGCAGAAAGGCTGATTTATCCTGGCCAGAGGTCTTACGGTAAATAGCAAAGGCACTTTCTGCCAGGCTTGCAGCTTGGCTTACTTCTGCCGTAGTAGCTTTATAGAATCGGATCGATGACAAGGCGCCAGAAGCCGGGTCAACAGAATGAAAATATTCGTTTCCCTCTGCCTGTTCCTGATAACCAATCAATTGTTTTCCTTGGATTTGGCTGATATTCATATATTTTATTGCGTAACTGTATTATTCAAAGTACCGATTCCTTCAATGCTGATACTGATACGATCGCCCAGGGCAAGTGTAAAGTCATCGGAAGGGACTATACCCGTCCCGGTCATTAAAAACACGCCATCCGGAAAGGACATCTCCCGAAATAGATAGGATGCGAGTTCCTTCAAGGTCCGTTTCATCTTACTTAGCAATACACAATCTGAGAAAAGTTCCACGCCATCCCTTTTGATAGAAAGACTAATCTTCGTATCCGGAGGAATGGGATTTTCAGGTACATATAGACAAGGACCTATCGCGGCTGCTCCATTATAACACTTCGCCTGTGGGAGATACAAGGGATTTTCACCTTCGATATCCCGGGAAGACATATCATTTCCGATGGTGTATCCCTCGATAGAACCTTCAGAGCACATAAACAAGGTAAGCTCAGGCTCGGGAACATTCCACATCGAATCTTTACGGATGCGTACTGCCCCCCCGTCTCCAGTCACCCTGTAGGGGGAAGATTTGAAGAACAATTCAGGGCGTTCTGCGTCATACACCCTCGAGTAAAAATCGCCTCCCGCTGCATCCTGAGCTTCTTCTATACGCGCTTCCCGGCTGCGAAGATAGGTCACGCCAGAAGCCCATACCTCCTGCCTGTTCAGAGGAGCAAGAATAGCTTCAGGAATTTGCAGTTCGCTCTGCTGATCAGAAGGGCATTCTTTTATTTCTTCCAGTAACCGGGAATATAACGATGGTCTGTTAACAAAGCTATCCCAGTCCCGCCCTGGGAAAGAATAGGACTTGTTCATAAAATGGATAACGATGGCATCTGGTGTGCGGTATATATGCATGGCTAGCTAGAGATTTAGAGTGGTTAGTTAGTATCCGCAAGTTTGGGAAATTAAACAGCAGACAATACCATTAAAATTCGCCGTTGATTTTTATACAAAACAGCTGGACTATTTATGTAAACTTGTGTATCAACTGACAACCCTAAGCAACCACTTAAAACCTGAATGAACCAATTTCAACTACAGCAGGGTACATCAAAGGAACTCGAACGGTTTCCGCATATGATTGAATTTGCACTAAAGCGGATTAACACCTTGCAATTAGATGAATTTTACCAGGAGGCGCCGGATCTGGTACGAGTTTATTATATTGTTGAAGGTAAGTTTGAGTGGCAGGTGCAAGAACAGAACTACACACTCTATCCGGGTGATGTATTGCTCGTTCTTCCCAGGCAGAAATTAACAGGACAGGAACGTATCCTCAATGTGGGGACACTATGCTGGTTAAAAATCAAGGTAACGAATAGTTCCAACAAGCCAACGATCAGTCAATGGAGCGGAATAACGCATCCTGATATGCAGCGTATCTGGTACATACTCAATACGCAACCAGGTCGTTCTACTATGAAGCTCAAGGATGCGGGAGCGCTTTTTAACGCCATATATGTCGAACTGATAAACCGGGAGATTGGTCATCACGCGCGTATCAACGCCATGTTAGCGGAATTATTTATCCAGTTCACGCGCAATATCATGAAGCAAGGCACGTCTACCCGTGACTTTCCCCAGATCTTTCTTAAGCTTGATCAGGCTTTGCGTCATGACCTGAGCCACCAATGGACGGTAGAGGAAATGGCCGCGATAGCGGATATGGGAACGACGACATTTACCGAGAAAGTAAAAAACTACTCTGGATTCTCACCGCTTAACTATCTGATAAATATTCGAGTTTCGGAGGCCATAAAACAGTTGAAGAAATGCGACGCCAATGTAACAGAGATAGCTTTAAGCACCGGATTCTACTCTTCACAACACTTTGCAACAACCTTTAAGAAGCTGACTGGCTATACGCCCAGTCAATTCCGTAAAAAGAACCTATCTGAATAATATGAATTGCATTATTACTATAGAAATGGGCACAAATGCGGTAAGAATTTTCGCATTTAAGATCGATGGCACGCTGATCGATTCAGCCAAAGGGCATTATCCTACATTTCACGACGAGCAAGACTATAGCGAGCAGGATCCGGAACAGATGTTCATTACCATGCTTTATGTGTTGAAAAATCTTTTAATAGAGAAGATCCATCCTCAGAAATATCGCGTAGATAGCATTTGCTTTTCAGCCTCCATGCACAGCTTACTTGCCGTTGATAAAAAAGGTGTGCCCATCGGAAATGCTATCACCTGGGCTGACAACCGGGGAAAGAAGGAAGCTACAGATCTGAAGAACTCAGCCTTGGGTAAAGAGATCTACAGTCTAACCGGAACCCCTATACATCCCATGTCGCCTCTGGTGAAGATTGCCTGGATCCGAACCAATCTGCCCGACAGGTTCAAGAAAACATGGAAATTCCTTTCCATTAAGAGCTATATTATACAGCAGCTGACAGGTGAATATCTTGTCGACCAGAGCATAGCTTCAGCCACAGGGCTTTTTAACATACACGACCTGCAATGGGAACAAAAATCCCTTGATTATGCGGGGATTAACATTGATAAGCTGCCTGCACTTTGTGAAGTGTTTTTCTCGGATCTCAAATTGAGAAAAGAATATCTGAACACACTGAAACTAGATACAGGCACCCGGATCATAGTAGGTTCCAGCGATGGGTGTATGGCCACACTGGGAGCCGGTATCTGGGACGGCGATAAGGCCACCATTACTATTGAAGACAGCGGAGCCCTCCGGGTCGTCAGCGACAAACCGATACATGACGAAAAGCAACGGCTATTTAATTACGTACTTACCAATCAGCATATTATATCGGGAGGCCCGACAAACAATGGCGGGTTGATCTTTGACTGGTTCAACAGTCAGTTCGGGGATTCGAAAACCGGATTTAACATGGATCTCGCAGCTGAGGGTTTGATTGAGGAGGCAACTGAAGTTCCTGCAGGTTCAAACGGCGCATTATTCTTGCCTTACCTGCTTGGGGAGAGGGCACCAATCTGGGATGCCAACGCCAGGGGCGTTTACTTCGGGCTCAACATCCGTCATGAACGCAAGCACTTGGTCAGGGCCACCCTGGAGGGAATAATCTACGGAATCTATAATATAGGACAATCCATGAAAGCCCATCGCAACATTGAGTCCCTTTCCTTGAATGGAAGTTTCGCTACCATTCCTTTTTGCGCACAGATGATCTCGGATATATTTAATAAGCCGGTAGGAATTATAAGTGAGCGGAACAGCGTCGGAAAAGGAGCCTTTCTGTTAAGCGCCATCAATATGGGAATTTACAAAGACATAGATGAAGCGGCCAAATCGGTTACCCTTCCTGTTGATTACAAGCCTAATAAGCAAAATCATAAAATATACAATCAATATTTCAAAGTTTTTGAACGCCTCAGCGTCAAATTAGCTGATGAATTTGAAGCAATCGCCGCTTTACAACAGGAAAATGCGTCATAGCACAAATTTCTTTGTATAACATCCACCGCTGAAAAGATTTGGAAGTATCATACTACATAAGGCTATACTTTTACTAATAGGACAACAGACTATAAACTAAAAACTAACCTTTCTTCCGAATTATGGCTGCAAAAATTTTGTGCATTTACCGCAACTTGCGGGGTAGACATCTATTGTCTCTATTATCTTTCTTACTGGTTTCTTATGTATCTGAAGCGCAAACTGTAACAGGCACGGTAAAAGATCAGAAGGGCGAAACACTGATCGGCGTTTCGGTAATGGTAAAAAATTCGAACATGGGCACCAGTACCAGTGCCACAGGCAAGTACAGTATCCAAACTGCTCCTGATGCCACGCTTATTTTCAACATGGTAGGCTTTAAGCGCATTGAAGTTCCCGTTAACAGGAGAACGGTAATTGATGTAGTACTAAGCGAAGATTCGCAAGATCTAAGCGAGGTAGTTGTTACAGCACTGGGTATCAAAAAGGACTCCAGAAAGCTAGGTTACGCTGCAGAAACGGTGAAATTGCAGGAGATTCAGCAAAATCGCACGACCAATGTCATGACCTCTCTCGAAGGTAAGATTGCAGGGCTTGAGATTGCACCTCCCTCATCGGGTGCTGGCGGAGGAAACCGGATCCGTTTAAGGGGACAAGCTGCATTTTCAGGCGCGAATAACTCTCCGCTCATTGTAATTAACGGCTTGCCAATGGATCAGGGAGCTCGTGGGGCTGATGGAAACAACGGGCTCGATCTGGGAGACAATATGCAACAGATCAACCCGGATGACGTGGAAACCATGACGGTGCTGAAGGGTGCCACAGCGGCCGCATTATACGGCTCCAGGGCGGCTAACGGAGCCATTATCATCACTACCAAAACAGGAAAAAAGAACGCACAGTTTGGCGTAGAGGTAACTTCCAACTTCTCCTCTGATGAGGTTCTTGACTTCACCGATTTTCAGTATGAGTATGGCCAGGGACAGGCCGGTGTTCGCCCCGCCAATCAGGGAGCAGCAATAAGCACCGGGCAGTTTGGTTGGGGCGAAAAATATGACGGCGTGCCAACAGTGCAATTTGACGGAGAGCTCAGGCCCTACTTGCCACAGAAAAACCGGATTACCGACTTCTACAGAACCGGTACTTCCTTTATAAATACTATTGCATTATCAGGAGGGAACGCCACAGGAAGCTACCGCACATCATTCTCTAACCAGGACGTCAAAGGCATATCGCCAAACAATGACTATCACAAGAAAATATTCAATCTCGGTGTCAATCAAAACGTCACAGAAAAACTATCCGTCCAGGTTAACATAAACTATACAAACGAGAGAAACGAGAATCCACCGGAAGTAGGTATTCAAGGGCAAGGTGCTCCTAATTTCCTTTATCGGCTGGCCAACTCAATATCTCTGGATGTATTAAAAGAAAAAGCCGTTGCTGAAAATGGCATTACCGAAAGGCAGACATCAGGTTTCCAAACTACGCTGATAAACCCCTATTTCTTAATGCCAAGACAGTTTATCCGCAACAACCGTGATCGGTTCCTCGGTACAACTACCGTTAGGTACGATTTCTTTAACTGGCTGTATTTACAGGGACGGGTGAATATGGATTATGCTACTCCATTCTTCGAAAGAAACACGCCGACCGGCATGGGCAGTTCTACTGCTTTAAACGGCACGGGCGCCGGATACAATGGTGCTTATGCCGTCAACAATAGTACCGAAAAGCAAATGAACATGGATTTCCTGTTGGGCTTTAACCATAAGTTCGGGGATATCAGCGTTGACGCAAGCATCGGCGGAAACCGATTTACCATCACCAATAAAAACGTAACGCAGAATGTAACTGACTTTACTGTTATCGATCTTTACTCAATTGAAAATGGTATAACAAAAGACCAAACTTTTGGAATCTATAAGGAACAAGTTAATTCACTTTATGCCTTCGCAGATATTGGCTATAAAAACTTACTTTATTTGAATGTGACAGCAAGACAGGACTGGTTTTCTGTTTTGGATCCTGCTAACAACTCTTACCTATACCCTTCAGTTAGTGGTAGTTTCATCTTCTCTGAATTACTTAAAGGATCTTCATGGCTTAATTATGGTAAGCTGAGAGCTACTTATGCCGATGTGGGTAGTGCAAACGGAATCGGTGCATATTCAAACCGTCTTGCTTATGGAGTTGAAGCAAATCCATTCAACGCCATTAGCCTGGGGACTATTCGTAATGCAAACAGCCCAAATCCGCAGATCAAGCCCTTTGGTGTAAGTGAGAAAGAAATAGGTCTGGAACTAAAAACATTCGATAGCAGGGTGAATTTCGATATCGCTTTCTATGATAAACAGACACGCGACCAGATTATTATAGTTCCTGTTTCAAATGCCTCCGGCTACACCGGAACCCCCCTGAATTTGGGTTCATTGGAAAATCGTGGCGTGGAAGTTTTACTTGATCTATTACCTGTAAGCACACAAAACTTCAAGTGGAATACATCTTTCAACACCGCTTTAAACAACTCAAAAGTATTGTCACTCGCACCTGGAGTAAACAGGCAGATCGTTTCTCAATTTGGAGGTAATGAATTTATCGGCTCACTTGTGTATGAAGTAGGTAAGCCCTTGAACCAGCTTGCCGCCAGAACGTATCTGAGAGATGATAATGGCAATATCGTTGTAGGCAACAACGGTCGTCTTTTGGCTAACAGCAGCGACGTTCTATTCGGTACCGGAACCCCGAAATACACCGGAGGCTGGAATAACTCATTCCGTTTTAAGAACCTGACTATGTTAGTTCATATTGACTACAAATTTGGTGGTAAAATCCTCTCTTCGACGGCGCTTAACGGATTGAGACAGGGTCATACAAAAGCTTCGTTAGTTGGACGTGAAGGTGGAGTGATCTTCCCCGGAGTCAGGGCCGACGGTACGCCGAACACTGTGGCTGTAGATCCTCAGACGTTCTATACCGATTACCGGAACCTTCAGATCGCTGATCCATTTATCTACAAAGCAGATTTCATCAAGCTTAGGAATATCACTCTGGCCTACGATTTCTCCAACATGATTGGAACAAGGTTGAAGTTTGTTAAAGGACTGACATTATCTGCATCTTGCCGGAATGTACTGATTCTCAAAAAGTACATAGACGATCTTGATCCTGAAGCATTCGCATCATCAGGCGATAACAGGATCGGTTATGAGCAAACGACCCTACCTACCACCCGTACCTACGGTTTAAACCTAAATGTGAAATTCTAAGACTGGCATCATGAACAGATTAAAATATTATACATACACCATTCTGATTGCGTTTTCTCTGTCCGGTTGCGACAAAGACTTCGACAAGGTAAACACCAATCCGTACGCACTCACGAATATCAACCCTGCACTATTGTTCGCTAACGCGCAGCGACTTACCAGCGGCGGCTTTTATGAAGCCGAGCAAACAGTAGTTCAGCAATTTGTTAACGCATATAACCTTGGAGCTACGACAGGTTTCAATTTTAATGAGGATTCTAACATTTTCAACGTGCCGCGCTGGAATGATAACTATCCGGGCCCCATCAAGTTCCTGGAGCAAGCCATCGAATTAGTGAAAGACGATCCTGCACGTAGCAATCTGTACAGCCAGTTGAGGATATGGAGGGCATATATATTTATGACCTTGGTAGATACTTATGGTGATGTACCTTACAGCGAAGCAGGCAAAGCCTACATTGGTGGACTCTACTATCCTAAATACGATAAAGACGAGGTAATTTATGAGGATCTGTACAATGAGATCAAGACAGCTACTGCAGCGCTATCTCCCGAGAAGGATCAGGTAAAGGAAGAACTGTTTTTTGGCACCTCCGGCTCTGCTGCCATTCAGGTAGAAAAATGGAGAAAGGTCGGCAATTCCCTCCTGTTGCGTTTAGGAATGCGCTACTCTAAGTTAGATCCGACTAAAGCTGCCTCAATTGTACAGGAAGCTTTTAATGGCGGGGTAATGGCATCAAATTCCGATAACGTAATGGTGCAATATAATGCCACATACAATAACCCGCTTAATGCAGTAATAAGAACCGGAAACCTGTATTACTTTTACCTCGCAGAGCCATTTGTCAACAGGCTTAAATCAGCAAACGATCCGCGCCTGAAATATATCTCCGGAAAATATGCGGCACCGAATGAGGCGTTAGCACTGACTCCGGACACTACAGCGGCCAATCAATTCGGCTTCCCGATTGGTTATGATCAAACAAGTGTAAAAAATGCACCTGGGTACAGAGGAACAGCCGGCACTGGTCAGAACTATTCGCAGATCAACTTACGGGTTTTTGGAAGTGCTACCGCTCCTATATTCTTTGTCACTAATGCACAAACGAAGCTGCTTTTAGCTGAAGCGTCTTTCCGGGGCTGGCTTCCTGCAGGAGCTTTGACCGCGCAGGAATATTATAATGCCGGTGTTAAAGCATCAATGGATGAGTATTCACTTTACCCAACAGTGCCTAATCCCGCAATTCCGGGTAGCACCCAGGATAGCTACCTGAATCAGCCTGCAGTTGCGTACAGTGCTGCCAATGCACTTGAGCGTATCAATACCCAATACTGGATTGCTTCTTTCGGGAACGGAGCGGAATCATTTGCCAACTTCCGCAGAAGCGGATATCCTGCACTGACACCAAACAATTATAACAACAACTTACAAGGTGGATTTGTCAGACGGTTCGCTTATCCAAATGAAGAGTCAGCGAGAAATAGCGAAAGCTATCAAGCGGCAGTTGCCAGCTTTGGTCCTGATAATCTGACAACACGGATATTTTGGGATAAGCCATAAAATGGCTGTTTATGCAGAATGTCAGCTTGCACCAGCTGACGTTCAAAGCCAGAAATCATCCCCATAGGATGATTTCTGGCTTTTGTCTTTTAAGATCGGTATTTCAATACGATACCTCCATTGCTAAGAGGCTGAGAAGAAAGCAGAGATAACTTTTTTGTATTCATTAATTCAGGAAACAAACGCTTCCCACTTCCTAGAAGAACCGGTGCTACTCCAATTCTATATTCATCAAAAATCTCCTCTCTTATGAGTGTCTCCGATAAGTTGGCACTGCCAAATACATACATATCTTTATCGGCTTCCGACTTTAAACGTATGAGTTCGGATACTATATTTTCCTGAACCAAGGTCGAGTTAGTCCAGTCGGCTGATTCGAGCGTCCGGGAGATGACTATTTTGGGTATGCTATTCATCAAGTCAGCAATTTCGCCTTCAGCGTCCGTCCAGTAGGCCGCCATTCCTTCGTACGTCACGCGCCCAAACACCAGATAAGCTGCTGATTCCAGCTGCCCGATGGACAGACGCTCTAACTCTGGCCCCCACACCGTTTCATGAAAAGGAAGATCCCAACTTTTTGTTCCTTCAAAATAACCATCCAGTGTGATGATATTCCACATGATTAACTTTCCCATCGGCGTTTATTTTTGGCGTTTTATTTGTTCATATATCCCTTCGCTTGAAGCCTTTCAACCACCTTGGTGGCAATTTGCTTACCCCACTCCTGACCTGCGAGCATCGACTCCTGAGTAATAAGAGGAGTTTTCTCTGCGAACTTTTTGCCAGAAGGCGTTTCATAAAAAGAAATCACACCTTGAAGGTCTTTCTCAGTTAAGTGTTTTTGGTATATCGGCGTTAGCATGTCTACAAGCTGGCCGATAGCATCTCTGTTCATTTCGGCAGCAAATTCATCCCAAAATTCGACAGGCACATTTGCTTGCTGCTGTTTAAACATGGTGATCATTTGATTTACTATGCCTTTGGAGGCTGATTCTGAACCTGAAACCTGGATCATTTTTTTTAATGATGCTTTGTAAGTACTGTTTTCCTGACTGAAAGAAAGGGTTATACTTAATACGAGTAATAGTGATAAGAAGGTTTTTTTCATGTTAATTTTTTTATAAAATTAGATTATTAATCCGAACAATCAGACTCATTTTCAATACAATACATCGATGTCTAATAACGAATTTTCTGAAGCCAATAGACATATGTTAAAAATTCTGAGCCAGGGGTCTTTGAAAGCTGCAATAACTCAATCCTTTCAATTCTACCCATCTATAACGCTTAACCCTAAGTAATAAAAAGGCGCAAGTTAGTTCTAACCTGCGCCTTCGATAAAGTAAAGTATAAACTCAATGAGCTTTAAAATTCCATTTAGAATTATCGCTCTTCATATCAAACTCGCCAAGTGTGGGCGTGCTATCTCCGGCAGACACTAAAGCCAGGTTCTTATTTAAACCAGGAATGACTTTGGGCATTATCCTGTAGGTGCCATCAGTAAGTTGATCGATCCGCCATAACTGTTCCTGAGCGCCTGTAAATTTTGGAACAGTGATCACCTCAGCGTCTGCAGTTGCTGCTAATGCCCGGTCGGTTCCTTCTATTACGATTTTAAAATAAGGGCCGCCTAAATGGCCGCCTGCTTCAGGAACCGCTGTAATTGTCCATTTTTGATGGGGGCGGAACATGTAGTCACCTATTCTCACATCGATATTCCCTGTAGGCCATAGTTTAATAACGTCTGCCAATTGTTGTGAGGCAACAGGCTTTATAGGCTCGTTGTTATCACGGTTAAACCCACGCATTCCACCAGGCATTCTTGTAAAATCAACCGTCAACTCCAACGCATATCCTCTTCTCTCTGATTCAATTTCGTAAGTCCCTTCCTTAAACAAATCCCCTGCAACCGGCCATCCATTTTTCCAAAGTAATGGCCGAATACCCAATACACTTCTAGCGCTTTGATCCAGATCCGCTTCAAAGTGACAAGACATCTTCTCAACTCCGTCACCAAGGACCAAGCGTCCGAAGTGGCCGGGCCCGTTTACCCTTCCACCAGCAGCAATAACCATTTTACCTCCACCCTTTAACATGTCCCTTCCCATATTATCCAGATAAGGACCAGTAACCTTCCTGGAGCGGCCCACTACAATATTATAAGTCGAGTTCGGCCCGTCGCAGCACGTTCCGTGCGTCCCAAGAAGATAATACCAGCCATCCTGATACATCATAGTTGTAGCCTCGCAATCAATAGCAATATTGATTGCTTCATTCCCTTCCACACGTTTACCTGTTTTCGGATCAAGTTCTACGAGGCGAATGAACCCAAAGTAAGTACCATAAGATAACCATAAACGGCCGTCCGTAGGATCAAGCAGAAGTCCGGGGTCAATAGCGTCGCAATCTTCCGTTCCATCGGAAGATGCCACTACGATAGCCTCTGTGTATTTGAAATCAGGGGAATCAGGATCAAGCGTTTTGTTCCACATAGTCAGTATCCTGCCGTTGTGTCCACCACCTAAGCCCCCTCCGGTTGCACCATACGCGACAAGGTAGCGGTCACCTATTTTCAAAACATCCGGAGCAGCTCCGCCGCCCGGTCGTACACCGCCTTTTTCCCATGTCCAGCCATCTTTCGATATTAAACCGCCAGACCCGGTGCCAAATGTGTAATACTTACCGTCGCATTCCGCGATGGTCGACGGATCATGAATAAATGGTTTTCCTACTTGTGCTATTGCTGCGCTTGTCACCAAGCATGTTAATATGGCTATTGTGCCAGTTCTTTTAATTCCTTTGATCATGGTAATTCTTTATCATTTATGGCTTATGTTGAGAGATTTTACCGGCTCGCCCTTGTCATCTAAAAAACGGACGCAGAAATCACTCATTCCCGGACCGTTGATTACTGCGCCGCGGATGATGTTTCTGCCTTTGTTGAGCGTTAGCCGTCTTGAAACAACATCATCCATTACCATACGCCTGTCACCTGAAAGCAAAAGGGCCTCCTTCCCATTTAACCACCACATTGATGCTGAATTTGACCCGACAGCCATTCTTACATCTTTCATTTCCCTGGGACTATCCACAATGGTCACCGCCCAAAAAAGCACTCCATATATCTCCTTCTCCAGCCCGTGTGCAAAGCGAAACAGCTTTACATTAAAATTTTTGCTATCCAGAGCATGCCATTTAAGCTCCTGATCTCCAACCTTGACCTTATCTCCATTTTTCGGCAGAACAGTTAATTGATTTGGGAAATATTTCTCAGCAAAAGCTGCCCTTAAGTAGCTGTCAGTAAATACCGTATTAGTGCGGTTAGGTTTATTTATCGGCTCCAGGAGTAGCCATCGTTGGATGAAGCCTTCAGAGTCAGGCGTCTTCTTTGATGTTGTCGCTGGGCTGAAGTACGATGCTATACTTCTTGAGGTGTCTTTTTGCACAGTACTGTCGATCTTGTCCTTTAAATTGCCAGACACTTTTTGTAATCCCATTCCGGCAGAAATTACAAAGGCCATCCCCAGCAATAATGATTTGCGTTTTATGTCCATATTTGAACTTTAGGTATAATTAATTTAGGTTAGTTACTCAGATCAGACTTTTCAGAAACTCGTTTAAGTTCTTTCACAAAACATCACGATATCCGTCACAATATTAACTGATTAGGAGAAGCGGGAATAGTAAAATTGTCTAAAACGATAGGACATTTGTCAGGAAACGCCTCCATATTGTTCGAAACAGCAATATCGGGATTTCAAAATCTGGTGTCCGGAATGATAATCACTGCGTTAGCAAGACTGTCATCCACACGTATGTCGCAAGCCAGAACATTTGCTTTCGCTTTGCTTTGAGCATGAGCGATCTGCACCAGGCAAGTGCCACAACTGCCCATTCCGCAACACAAACCGAAGCCCGGAATGGCGAGCTTGTCTGCGATGAGGGTCATTAAACTATAATACTCATTGGGCATGACTTGTATGGAATAAGCCTCACTTGCATAATGAAGAGTAAATAGAATCGTCTTTCTCAAACTCATGCGTAGTGCTTCTTTATGTATCTGATCGTCGCTATACTAATCTGTTCCAGGGCATCGAGATTGAGATCATCCAACTTCTTGAAATAGATACACGCTTTTCCCATCTTAACTTTACCTAATTTATCAAAATGGTTTTGGTCCTCATTCCCCGGAGCGGTTACATAAAGTGAAAACTCAGCTTTCCGTGGCGAAAACCCGATTAAAGGGGCATCTCCTTCATGGCCGCTGGCATATTTATAATGATAGCTTCCAAATCCTATTATCGTCGGCCCATACATTTTGGGTTCGCAGCCGGACCATTCCTGCATTAGTTCAATGAGACGAAAGCTGTTTTGCTTCCTTTGTGTGCTTTCAACAGATGAGTTTATAAACTCTACTACGCTGACGGGCGTAGATGCCGTTTTGTTTTTTGTCGCCATAGTTTAATCTCCCCGGAGCTCCTAAATTATTATGGTCCAATCAAGATGCAGCTTCATAACTAAGAGTTTGGTCATTCCTCTCGTCATTGTATAACAGCAATCTACTGAGATTGCCTATTGCTAACTTAAATATAAATTTCGGCGGTATCAGGGAGCCAAATAAATAATTTCTTCTCACCTCACTATCGGCAGTCCGTTACTACTACGGCCTGGTCAATTTCGGCTCTCGTCCGCGGCAAGCTTTCGGGATAGTTATTCTCAATGAACTTGATTAAATTCTCCCTGATGTAACACCGAAGATCGAATGCCTCTCCCGAATTTCTGGCGCTCATTAGTGCCCGAATTTCAACGCTTCTTTCCTTGGTGTCGGTTACCTGTAACACGTCTACTTTTCCATCCCACAGCGGAGATAATTGCAGCAAACGGGTAAGTTCTTCACGGACCTTTTCTACCGGAACACGATAATCGAGATAAAAAAAGGCTGTACCCAGAATATCCGAAGAGTTGCGTGTCCAGTTTTGAAAAGGCTTCTGAATAAAGTAACTGATTGGAAGAATCAGTCGCCTTTGATCCCAGATTCTCAGCACCACATAAGTCAGCGTGATTTCCTCCACTCTCCCCCATTCGCCCTCGACAACAAGCACGTCATCGATGCGTATAGGTTGTGTGAAGGCAATCTGGAATCCGGCAAGTAAATTGCCAAGGGATTGTTGGGCAGCAAATCCCAGGATGGTTGCGCCTATAGCCACTCCCCCTAACAAGCCGGCTCCCAGCTTACGCATATTTTCGAAACTCATGAGTATAGCGGCGAGAGTCAACACCACAATGATCGACACGAGCAGTTGTCGAATAAACTGCATTTGTGTACGGATCCTCCTCGCTTTGAGATTGTTTGACTGACTAATGTCGTATATATGGAATACCACCAATTCGAGTATTTTAATCGAATAAATTATGACCGCTGCAAAGGCCAGGACAAGGCCAATCTCAACAGTCTTATCAACCACTGCCAAAGCATCCTTACTCATTCTCATCAGCGGAAGGGTGGCATTTACCATCATCAGCGGAAGAAGAAAACCCACAGGAGTATGCAGATGCCTGATGATTTGCTGAGAAGTGAAACTTTTGCTCCGTCGGTAATAAATCCAGAAACTCTTATTCAAAATGAATCTGATAACCAGACCGGCGATGATTGCAAGAAACAGAAGCAAAAGGTTAAAAATAAAGTCAGGGATATGTTCGAAGTAGGGAATTAAATTATTCATTCAGTACAGCTAAAATTGAAGTATTTAATTTCTAACAAGGGAATGCATGTTTGGTTTAATTTAGACCGCATTCCTAACCAGCAGTATATCCTATATTCTCTATTCTTCATACTATCACACAAGGTCTCTTGTTTGATCAATCAGCTCCGAAATAAGGCAGGAACAATAGTGATGGCTGCGATGTGAATACACTGTGTGAGAATGTTTCCCGAAATCACCAATTTCGTCTCGACCTCAAATACCTATGGGCTAAACAACTGATTACCTGTATATTTATAAAAAAAAGCCTATGAAAACTCTCATCATTTTCATTTCATTGGTATTTCTCACAACACTTTCTGGTTGTGAGCAGGCGTTTTTGGATCTTCACGACGGTCACGGTAAAAAGAAGTATCTGGTTGACTTCCGCTTCGGGGGGTATAACCATACGGTAGGAGAGCCAAACACCGGCTTTCAAACAGAACCGCTTAAGAATTACGTTTCCCAGTTGAGTGTCATTGTGTATAGCATGGAAACAGGAAATGAGGTGGCTCGACAAACGCACCTCTTCACGCAAAGCAATTTCGGAGATATCGAATTTGAGCTACCCAAGGGAAACTATCGGTTTGTAGCTGCAAGTTCGCAAACGCCTTTTGGCATTAATCAGTTTCGGCTTCAAGACACTCTTAGCGCTGTAATGTTGCCCTACCAGGAGGCGAATATGCAATACTGGCAAAAATCCCACAGCGAAGCGAACCGAACGTATCAAACCACCGATACCTTTTTGGCGCAGGTGGACGCGAACATCGCTAGCGATAAAACACTGGACATAATCATGCAGCGAATCATTGGAAAGCTGGAGGTGAGGATCTCCGATTTGACGGACTATCAGGTGGAGATTTATCTAGAGCAGACAGCAGTCATGTTTGCATCGGGAAGTACTTTTGGACGCGTCCAGAACTACACATTTCCAAGATCGAGCAATCTGGACGGGCCAATTGATATTCTTCTCCTGAACACCTCCCGTCCGGTTCTAGTTCAGCTTCTCGGGGCAGGCACCCCAAGAGAGGTGTACGTCCCGATTCATAAGAACCAGATAACGGTGCTCGAAGGGAAGATGGTAACGCAGGAATTTAACATTTCAGTGAAGTGAGAAACGGCGGTGTAACTCACCGCCACCCTAGCCCGGGCGCGACATGTTCCAAAATCGAGGACAATACATGCACATTGTAGTCAACGCCCAAAGTGTTCGGTATGGTCAATAACAGTGTGTCGGCTTCCTGGATAGCTTCATCTTTGGCCAATTCGTCAATAAGCTGCTGCGGTTCCGCTGCGTAACCCTTGCCAAAGATCGCCCGCTTATTACTATCGATATAACCGAACTTGTCGTCACGACTCGCTTCATGACCGAAATAATACCGGTCCTGGTCATTAACCAACGCGAAGATTGAACGGCTTATCGATGTACGGGGTTCCCCCGCGTGTCCAGCTTTCTTCCAGGCATCTTTAAAAAGCCGTAACTGTTCAGCCTGCTGTACATGAAACGGCTTGCCACTCTCATCGTATTTCAGTGTAGAGCTCTGCAGATGCATCCCGTTTTCGGCAGCCCAAATAGCCGTAGCATTCGATGCCGCGCCCCACCAGATACGATCCCGCAGACCTTCTGAGTGCGGTTCCAACCGCAACAATCCCGGCGGATTGGGAAACATGGGATACGGATTAGGCTTAGCAAAGCCGACACCTTTGAGTTTATCCAAAAATTCCAGAGCTTTTCTTCTTCCCATATCGGCGTCACTTTCTCCTTCTTTCGGTTCATAGCCGAAATATCGCCACCCGTCGATCACCTGCTCCGGAGAACCTCTGCTAATGCCCAGCTGCAAGCGCCCTCCGGAAATAAGATCAGCAGCACCGGCATCTTCCACCATGTACATAGGGTTTTCATACCGCATATCGATCACGCCGGTACCGATCTCGATTTTACTCGTCCTTGCCGCAACGGCAGCCAGCAAAGGAAACGGTGATGCCAGTTGAGCAGCGAAATGATGCACCCGGAAATAGGCACCGTCAAGGCCAAGTTCCTCTGCGGCAACAGCAAGTTCAATGGCTTGAAGCAAAGTATCCCCAGCGCTACGGGCCTTATAAGAAGGTTGATTCGACCAATGCCCGAACGATAAAAAGCCAATTTTTTTCATTGAGATAAATATAATGAATAAGTTACTCCCTTATCAACTCCTCAATCTGCTTCAGAAAACCAGCGGATGAGTAATTAGCAAGTCCTGTATGATGAAGCCTGACTTTGCCTCTCTTGTCGAGCACAACTGTTGTGGGCAATGATCCGGAATAAACTTCCTTGGGCACACTTCCGACCGACCTGTATAGGGGAACGGAGTATTTCTCCTTATTGAGATAAGCCTTTACGGTGGTAGGATCACTATCCTCGTTAATCATCAGAAAGAAAACATCAGGATGGTCTTTAAATTCTGAATATAGTTTTTCAATTGAAGGAAATTCTGCCCGGCATGGAGGGCACCACGATGCCCAGAAATTAACAAACACGACCTTATTTCTCAAAGAAGCTGTGTTTTGAATAGTTCCGTTTCCGTCTTCGAAACTAAAATCAACATGACTATCATTCGAATCTTCAGAAGTATTTCTATCGATGCTCGCATTAAAGAACCCTGTTAACATCATCTGTCGTAGCACAAACGACTTTGCATCAGGGCTAACCATTAAAACGATTAAGGCGATTCCAATAATGAGGGAGAAGCCATTATTTCGAAGAAATTGCAACAATCTATTCATATGCGGTCTTTGCAAAAGCTGATTTCCAACAATCGGGCAGATTAAAACAGCTACAGTAAAAGACAATCACTTAACCAAATCATTTTGACTTTTTCGCCGTCTTTTGCTTCTTAAGCTTGCCGTCCTTACCCTCAATATATAAATATTCCGGATTTAAGCCATCAAGCGCTATAACCCCTTGCAGCGAAGAAAACTTCGCCGGGTCCTGCTTCCATGACCACACCAGTTTACCCTGCGGTGTAAACTCAAGCAGTTGACTGCCGCTGTGACCAAAATCTGGGCCATGTCCCTGCCAGTTTGTAACCAGATAGTTGCCGTTCTTCAAAACTTGAAAGCCTGCAAAGAAATGAGGATTCACTTCCTTAGGGCCTGTGAAAGTTTTACTGACGGCACCATTTTTATCAAGAATCTGAAAGTTCACTGCATAACCCGAGCTAACAACAGTCTTATTTCTACGCAGTCGCAACGCCTGCCATGAATTAATTTTCTTAGGTCCGGTCAAATTGGCTTTCCATATAACTTTCCCATCCCGGTCAGACTCAAACACCATGGTATTGGCGGTAATTAAAAAAGTTCCCTTAGCCGTTTCCCTAACCAAACGCACATAATTATGCTCCGGAAAATTTAAAACCTTCCTATTCGTTCCGTCTGCATCAACTTCCAATAGAACAACACCCTTTTTACCTTCCCAATTCAGCCCCACAAGCAATGTATTCCCGTTCTTTAATCGACGCGCCATTACAGACCCTGCATAATCAGAAACCTCTTTCAGCATTCTTCCTGAACGGACATCAAGTTCCTGATATCCCGTACCAGTACTCACAAGTACGGTTCTGTTGCCCACCAGCTGCAGATCACGGCCTGCAGGCACTTTAATAAACCAGTTGGCCGTCGAATCATCCAGGTTTACGAAGCTGACCTGTGAGAGACCCTCATCCCTAAGCAAAAACTTTCGGTTCCCCGAGTATTTCTGCGCTAAAACTGAAGAGCATGCAATGATTCCAATCAAACAGGTTAAAAGCTTTTTCATCTTTATCTTTATTAGGGAGGTTTACGGTTGACTCCACTCTCATCAACGGCTTCAAACCTACACAGAATTGACGAAAAACACGAACCACATCTCCATCACTTCTCCAAAGGACACCTCAGGTTCCCGTCAACTAACCAGACACATTCGTAAACGCCATCTTCCGCGTCCACCATTAGCATTTTTATTATCCAGGTATAAATAATAAATTGCATAACAATAATCAAGTCACCTTCAAGTGCTTGCAGCCTGTACTTAATCTCCTAAAACCTAAAAGAAATTAAATGAAAGTTCCAATTCTAAGTACCTTCCTTATTGCAATAGCCTTATCCACTATGGCTCAGCCGCAAAGAAACCCTCTCCAAGTCAAAGTTGAACAAGGGATATTGCAGGGGAAAAATGAAAATGGCTTAACTGTCTTCAAAGGCATTCCCTTCGCAGCACCTCCTGTAAAAGAATTACGCTGGAAAGCCCCTCAACAAGCCGCAAAATGGGAAGGCATTAAACAAGCAACAGAGTTTTCTCCCTCCCCTTATCAGCCTGGAAACGCCGCTGCCGGAAAAAGCGAGGATTGCCTGTACCTGAATGTCTGGACACCGGCTAAATCACCCGAAGAGAAACTGCCCGTTATGGTCTGGATCTATGGTGGCGGATTCAGCTTCGGATCAACAGCAGATCCGACCACAACTGGTGCTAACCTGGCAAAAAAGGGCGTAATTATTGTGAGTATCCCCTACCGCGTTGGCCAGTTAGGGTTTCTTGCTCATCCAGAACTAAGTGCCGAAGATCCGAATAAAGTATCCGGTAACTATGGCTTACTAGACCAGATAGCGGGACTCAAATGGGTGCAGAAAAACATCAAAGCCTTCGGTGGGGATCCTGGAAAAGTGACCATATTTGGTGAGTCTGCCGGAGGGATATCTGTTAGCATGCTCTGCGCATCTCCATTAGCCAAGGGCCTGTTTCACGGTGCTATTTCCCAAAGCGGTGGCTCCTTCGGTCCAACTCGTGCCACTACCTACCCCGGCGAAAACATGAAAACGCTGAAGCTGGCTGAAGCTGATGGCCTTACATATGCCCAGGCAGTGAACGCTTCTTCTATAGCCGAATTGCGCAAACTGGATCCTGAGAAACTGCCTATGGGCATGAATATGGGTGGAGGATGGCCGATCATCGATGGTCACGTTCTTCCCGACAATCAGTACAAGCTTTACAAAGAAGGCAAATACAACCCGACACCCGTTCTGATTGGTTATAACTCAGACGAAGGACTCAGCTTTACCCGGGAAAAGAACCCTGAAGAATTTAAGGCTAATGTCGAAAAACGATATGGAAAGTTTGCCGAACCGCTATTGGCAGCTTATCCCCTTTCCAAAGATGGCATACCTAAATCAGCCCGCAACCTGAGCCGCGATGCAGCCTTCGGTTGGCAGACCTGGATCTGGGCTAATCTGCAATCGCAAACCAGTCAGGACAAGGTTTTCCTCTATTATTTCGACCAACACCCGGAATACCCGAAAGATTCTCCAAAATACGGACAGGGATCTCCGCATGGACAAGATGTGGCCTATGTATTTCAGACCCTGAATGACAAGAATCCCGATATTACTCCCTCTGATATCAAGGTTTCAGATCTCATCAGTACCTACTGGACAAACTTTGCTAAAACCGGGAATCCCAACGGAAAAGGAGTACCAGAATGGCCGGCCTTCAAGCACACAAATCCAAAAGTGATGTATCTGAAAACAACTTCGCACCTTGGCCCCGTTCCCGATGAAAAATCCATGAGGGTATTAGATTCATACTTTCAATGGCGATTCACTCAGGAAGGGAAAGACTGGGCAAAATAGCATACAGCGCCAAGCCTGATCATCAAAGCGAACTTGAAGGTCAGGCCTTTTTAACAAATTCTGATTTGAGCGCCATAGCACCGAAACCCTCTATCTTGCAATCAATATTGTGATCGCTATCCACCAGACGGATATTCTTGACCTTTGTACCAGCTTTGATGCTCTTCGGGCTCCCTTTTACCGGCAGATTTTTGATTGTAATCACAGAATCGCCGTCGGCCAGAATATTACCGTTACTATCTTTTACGACGAAGCTTGTCTCACCAGTCTGCTCTTCAGCAGCAGCCCACTCATGTCCGCACTCCGGACAAACCAGTAAGCTTTCCTGTTCATAAGTATAGGGTGATTGGCAAATTGGGCAAGGTGCTAGTTCGTTCATGTTATTAAATATTGTTCCAGGCAAAGGTAACAATTGCTATGATTTTCTTTTTTCATTGTCGCATTCTCAAATGATGAATATATCCTGTCATCACCCTACGACCACCCTCTAAATCGCAAAAAATGACGTAGAACATTTTGCGATATGGACATTCCTCTTACTTTTGAACAGCATGAACTTAATGAGCAGGCACTTACCAAAATAAACTTATATTCAAATAAATAATTCGTAGCGCATTGAAGGTAGCAGTTCTTAAAGAAAAGAAACATCCTGAAAAAAGGGTGGCATTAACGCCAGACGTTGTTAAAACACTGGTAAAAGCAGGGTTCAAATGTCATATTGAAAGTTCTGCCGGAGACGGGAGCGGATTTTATGACTCATCTTATGTTGCAGCAGGTGCCGTGATTGAAAAGGACAGAGCGCCTTTACTGGGCGACGCCAATATTTTGCTAAAAGTGAATGCCCCATCGCTTGATGAGGTATCGCTTTTAAAAGAAGGCGCTGTCATCATTTCCTTTATGTATGCTTACACGATCCCTGAGATAGTGGAAGCCTGTAATGCAAAGAAGATATCCACCTTTGCGATGGATGCAGTTCCACGGATTTCCCGGGCTCAAAAGATGGATGCATTAAGCTCTCAATCAAACTTAGCGGGATACAAAGCAGTACTTTTAGGTGCAAATGCACTAGGGAAAATATTCCCATTAATGATGACCGCAGCAGGCACAATTACACCTGCACGAGTACTCATTTTTGGTGCCGGAGTTGCAGGCCTGCAAGCTGTGGCTACTGCTAAACGCCTGGGGGCGGTTGTAGAAGTAACAGATGTACGGGTCGAAACGAAGGAACAGGTAGAATCACTTGGCGGACGCTTTTTACAAGTAGAGTCAGATGGCGTTCAAACCGAAGGCGGATACGCGACAGAGGTCTCTGAGGAGTATTTAAAGAAGCAAAAAGAACTTATTTCCAAACATGTAGCGGAAGCTGATATTGTGATAACGACAGCTCTTGTAATCGGAAAAAAAGCACCGGTACTGATTACTGAAGACATGGTCAAAACGATGAAACCAGGTTCAGTAATCGTTGATATGGCCGTAGAAAGCGGGGGCAACTGCGAGCTGAGCGAGTTCAATACAACAATTGTCAAACACGGAATTACCCTGGTTGGCGAAGCGAACCTGCCTGGACTCGTTGCTGTGAACGCCAGCGAACTTTACGCAAAAAACATCAGCACTTTGTTGCTACATCTGGCAGATAGGGAACATTTCAAATGGGACATGGATGATGAGATTACCAAAGGATCACTCATCACCCATAATGCTGAAATTGTGAACGATTTTACCAAAGAAATACTAAATAAAAACAAAGCATGAACCCAGAAAACTTAATCGTACTGCTCTATGTGCTGGTTTTGGCCAGTTTCGTCGGATTTGAACTTATCGCCAAAATCCCTCCTACTTTACATACACCACTAATGTCGGGTTCCAATGCCATATCCGGAATTACCATTGTTGGCGCCATTGTAGCCTCCGGTCCGGATGTATGGTCGACCAGTAAAGTTTTAGGAATAGCTGCACTTTTCCTGGCTACACTAAATGTAGTAGGTGGTTACGCAGTTACCGACAGAATGCTCCAGATGTTTAAAAAGAAGAAATGAATCAAGACATTATTATAAAAATAGCCTACTTGGTAG
The DNA here is from genome assembly GCF_003002875.1 of Arcticibacter pallidicorallinus. Classification (GTDB taxonomy): domain Bacteria; phylum Bacteroidota; class Bacteroidia; order Sphingobacteriales; family Sphingobacteriaceae; genus Arcticibacter; species Arcticibacter pallidicorallinus. Next base: position 605,295 of record NZ_PVTH01000001.1, on the reverse strand, counting down.
CATCCGTCCTGTTTATCGTGGGCATTAAGATGCTTGGAAAAACGACGACCGCCCGCAAAGGAAATACCCTAAGCTCTGCTGCAATGTTAATTGCCGTGTTAATAACGCTTTTGGATAAGAATGTATTAAGCTATACTGAAATATTCGTCACTATCCTGATCGGATCTGCTGTGGGCTTATATATCGCTCAGAAAGTCGAGATGACGCAAATGCCCGAAATGGTGGCGTTGTTAAATGGCTTTGGCGGTGCTTCTTCTGTTTTAGTAGCAACATCCGAATATTGGAAATTAGCACACGATAGCGCTGCAACTATGGATCCTATCGCTGCAATAACGACAGCCTTAAGTGTTATCATCGGCTCTGTTACTTTCACAGGATCTATGGTGGCGTTTGGCAAACTAAAAGGTTTGATAAACGGAGGGTCTGTGACTTTCAAAGGACAGCACTTATTAAACGCACTTTTTTTAGCTGCAATCATCATTCTATCCGCAATGATGGTTTCCAGTCCCAACACCGAAGTTTGGATGTTCTCCCTATTGTTCTTATCACTGGTTTTAGGCGTGTTGGTAGTGATACCTATCGGTGGTGCCGATATGCCAGTAGTAATTTCTTTGCTCAACTCTTACTCCGGTATCGCAGCATGTGCAACAGGTTTCATATTAAACAACCAGGTTTTAATCATCGCTGGCGCGCTCGTAGGAACCTCGGGTATCATCCTTACGCAAATTATGTGTAAAGCCATGAACCGTTCTTTAGCAAACGTGTTGTTAGGAGGCTTCGGTCAAACCGTAGGGACTTCTTCGAAGAGTGAGCAGGAAATAGTGACCAAAGAAGTGGGTGTTGAAGAAACAGCGATGCTTTTTGATTCGGCTTCCTCTGTTATCATTGTTCCGGGTTACGGAATGGCAGTGGCACAAGCCCAGCACGTGGTAAGGGAATTAACCGACCTGTTAGAAAAAAGGAACATCTCTGTTAAGTTCGCTATTCATCCTGTTGCAGGACGTATGCCGGGGCACATGAATGTACTTTTGGCAGAGGCAAATATCCCTTACGATAAGTTGATTGAAATGGACGACATCAATGATGAATTCGCTAATACCGATATCGCATTAATTATTGGTGCGAATGATGTTGTGAATCCCGCTGCCCGTAACAATCCACAAAGCCCTATCTATGGTATGCCGATATTAAATGCTGACAAAGCTCGTACTGTAATTGTTTCTAAACGGAGTATGAACGCAGGTTATGCAGGTATCGAGAACGAATTGTTCGGCTTTCCAAACTGCTTAATGCTATTTGGAGACGCCAAATCTTCTATGTCTAAAGTAGTAAGCGAGCTAAAGGAGCTCTAAATAATCTAACAGTTTTGGACTGGTGTCTCCGAGTATCAGAGAACTTAAAGGACACTAAATGCAAAAAAAGCGGGGATTCATTCCCCGCTTTTCTTATGTCACATTATGAAATGCCTGAAAGTAACATCTATTATTTACTGTATGGAAAGTTTCGGGATACCTTTCTCATCATCCGATCAATTAATTCATCGCTGGAAGAAAAGACTCCATCATTCATAGCTTTGAAGAAACGCCACAACATATCGCCTGACTGACCGTTATAAACAGCCATAGTTAGTGAACCTGAGCCTGTTTTGCTTCCAATACCACCAAATAAAACAGTAGTTACAATTGCTCCAGCTTCTGATCTTGTTTGCTCTGTCTCAAATTTCCCTGAAATGACGGCATCAACACCTAAAGCCTTCGCCACTTCATCTTTAGTAACTTCATCTAATTTGTCAATCAGCCCGGCTTTTTTCAGCAACACATTTGTCTTTTCGACATCTTGAAATTCAACAGTGTAGTTGCTTGACTTTCTAAGGAGAAAAGTATACATACTCGACTGAATGGAAGTTGCCATTGCCCTTTCCTTTTGCACATGGGCTTCCAGATCAAAATCTTTGGGTTGCTTCTTGAAAGATATTTTAGTTCCAAAGGGAAGGATGGCTACGACTTTATGTGTAGCCACAGCAGTCTTTAGTTTAGGACTTTCAAATACTTGTTTCGCATTTTCGTATTGCCCAAAAGCAAGTAGGTTTGCACTGATGAGTACGAACAGGAGTAAGGTTTTTTTCATATAATTATTGTTTATACAATGATATTAAAATTAGTTGATTAGCCGGTCAATTCCAGGCCTGCACAAAAGCTTCGAGAGTAGCTCGAAAAACGTAAAAAAGGGTGCAACCGTTAACCGGTGCACCCTTTTACTTTATTGCCTATTGCGAAATTAACTATTTCTTTTTAAGACCTTCCACTACCCCCATGTAAGCAGGCTTCCTCACCTGGCCTTCTGTCCACAGACCTACAGGCTCCCCGGCCCTCCAACCTGAACCGGCAGGACTATCTAACGGACTCCAGATCGTGATACCGTAACGCTGTGCTGCAGGAACAAGCTCCATATACTTTTGGATTACCCACTTGTACATCTCCGCTTGTGCAGCATACTGTGCCGGTGTCGCCTGAGGAGTCAATACCTTTCCTCCAAGACCCATATCCAGTTCTGATACCTTTATAAGTTTCCCTGTAGCTGCAAGCAACTTGAACATTTCCTCAATTTTCGCTTTATCCGAAGTGGCATCGATATGCATTTGAGTACCAATTCCGTCGATTTTTGCGCCTTTAGATTCCAGATACTTCACGTATTCTATCAGACCGCGACACTTATCAAGGCTGTATTCGAGATTATAGTCATTGATAAAATGGATGTCCGTCGGATTACCGTATTGTCTTGCGAGCTGAAAAGCCTTCAAAGCATAATCCTTACCCAAATAATCCTGCCAGAAGAAGTGATCCGCGGGAATAGACTCTCTTCCTGCTGCTGTTTTGAGCTCCATAGGCTTTCCGTCGTCCATAGGTTCGTTAACAACATCCCAAGCTTTGACATACGGCTTAGATACTTCAAGCATGCCCTTGATCCAGTTTTCGAGAGCAGCAGTAAGGATGACTTTCTTTTCTTCCGCAGTCTTTTCAATTATGGTACTTCCACCCTCCGGATTCAATTTCTCCAGTTTTAAATTATCGAAGTAAAACGTCGTTGCGGTTTTTCCGAGATTAAAGGCGATCGCGCCGCTGGTCACCATTTCCGTAGTGACGACAATTTCCCTGGTATAAGTCTTCCATTCCGGGGTTGAGTTCACAGTACCAAAAAAATCCCAGTGTTTATAAGATCCTGCTGTAATATGAGCCTGGGTGCCATAAGAAGCATTTACATCAGAACGTACATCAAGTGTAAGCCGATACTGCTCTCCAACCTTGACGGCGGGCGAGAACTTCACAAACAACTGAACGTCCCAGTCGTTGGCACGAACAGCTGTATTCGTAATCTTCAGTGCTCTTCCAGATCCCTTAGCACCCTGTCCCTGCGCAGTAAATCCAGCCACCGCGTTTGTATTGTACTGATAATTCGGCGCAGCATCCGTCTCAAAGTCCGCAGCTGTGACGAGATCCCAACTAGGTCCTCCGGTTGAAGGAATCACTACTGGCGCTATTAAACTCTTCAAATAAGTTGCGTTCTGATTGGCATGCCAGGCAAGCGTATGTCCGTATACGGAAGTACCTGCCTCCGATGCTGTTTCAAGAAGCGCAGTTACGTTAGCCAGGTTTAATGTTCCATTAGCCTGGACGATAGCCCCATGCTTCATTTCATACCCCAGCGTTATTTCATCAAAGTTACTGTTTGCAAGCCTGTACATCAGGCCCTTGCTTGTATACTGAGATAATGAAAGTGCCACGCCAAGCTTAAAACCGGGGTTTGCCGCTCTATCTATATAAGCCTTCAAGGGCTCCAAAGAATCTATTCTTTCCTGCTCAATGACTGTCTGAGGTTTTTCAACCTCGTAGTCAAGAGATTCATATTCATTACAGGAAACTAAGCCCACCGAGAAGGCCAGCCCTAATGCGAATTTGTTAACTAATTTCATTTGTTCCGGATCTAAAGTTTATAATTAGTTCGCTATCGGGGTAAAGAATTCTGCTTTCACTCCCCGGTCACGCAAAACCAGGGTGTCCGTAGAAGAAACATTCCTTTCCGGCAATTCCACCTGATAAGTCAGGTAAAGGGCGTCACGGTCTTTGCTACCCCAACTGTTTTTTTCACCTTTCTTTACAAACTTACCGCTTCCACTTGCAGTGAAGCTCGCATCGGCTGCAGCAATTGTGCAATTGCCATCGTCACTAAAGGTGAGAAGCAAAGTACGATTGATGTTTGTTGCGTCGGCAGCCTTGAAGCTCACAGGGAATTCAACCTGATTTAATGATCGGGTACTTATCTTCTTCACTTCATCTTTTTCCACGTATTGCGCATGTCTGGTTACGGTTGTATTCAGAGCCGTGTTTCCATTTTTACCAACAAATACATCTTTTCCTCTGCGCAGGTAGTTACCGTCCCACTGATTGATGTATCTAATGGCATAAAGCGTGTACGATTTACTCGCCAGAATAGAGTCGGCACCCGACAGATTGGTCATCGATAAGGGAATCACATAGGTGGTCTTTATAGATAGAGGATCTGCAAAGAAGGCATCAGTAAGCTGTACCTCTACCCCGCCTATCAGTTTATCCGAAGGAATGACTATCCTATCCGAAGCAAGTCTGTAATAGCTTTCAGGCATAGGTCTTACAGCTCCACTAAACGGAGCGGGAAAATTTAGCCCTTGAGTCAGAGAGTTATTTACAGCTATTCCTATTGTTATATCTTTCCTATTCTTATACACACCGCCAGTTGTAGCCATAATCTGTACCTTCTTTTCATTATCTAATGAAGTATCGAATATGTCTTCACCCAATGTTAGCGTGCGGATTGGGCCTTGATAGGAGAAATAGACCGACTGGACATCATAGTCGGGAAATGCCCATTCTTCATTTTTACAGGAGCTTAATGCTGCTACCAGCACCAGCGCAATATTTAATAATCTTTTCATCACAATATTTTAGTTATATATGAACTCAGATAGGGCAACCGAATCGTTAAACCCTATCATTGTTTTATAATCTGCAGCGGATTACCATCCTGTATTTTGTTGCAGCGCGTTAAATTTTAAAACCTCACTATAAGGGATAGGGCCAAACCTCATAAAATCCTGATATGATCGAGCCTCGACATCAATTACCTGATGAACGTTTTGCTGTATACGAACTCCCTTAGCCGTTTCGTTCAAATCTTGGTTCCACCTGCGCAGATCCCAGAATCTAAAGCCTTCAAAGGCTAGCTCCAATCTCCGCTCATTCCTGATCAGCGTTCTCATAGCATCCTTGTCATTTTTCACTGATTCAAGGTAAGCATCTCCATTGGTTCTTCCTACACCTGCCCTGTTACGCAGTGCTTTAATAATATCATAAGCACTGTTGGCATTACCTCCCGTTCCTGTTGGTCCCCATGCTTCATTCGCCGCTTCGGCGTATGCCAGAAAGATTTCAGTATAACGGATGTGTGGTCTATAATGCTTCTGGTTGTTAATGGAAGCAGAATTCCTGCTCACATCTTGTCTCAGCAGTTTACGCATGTAATAACCCGTTCTGGTAGAAGTTTCCACCCTGTTCAAAGCATCATTGGTAAGGCCATCAGCTGATGTGTTGATTACGGCATTCGTCGGACCTGCGATTTCTCCGTTATACACGATGTACTTAGCTAAACGTGGATCGCGATTCGCGTAAGGAGTACCAGAGCTGTAGCCACTTGATGCAGCATCCCTGATGGGATAACCATTAGCCATCGGGAACGCATCGACGAGGTTCTGTGTCGGATTCAGACGTCCGTTTCCAAACAATGTAGGTGGATAATGGTCTGCTTCAAGGTCACTGTTAGAACCAATATTAGTACGCCATAGTATTTCCTTAGGAATGGCTCCCGAGGCTAAAGCGTCAATTTCAGCTTTGTTGTTGTACCAGGTTACACCCTCAGGATCCAGGTTGGTCAACCATCCGTTAAGCTGCAGAACTTCTCCGGCACGATTCGCCGCTTCAACCCAGCGATCAGGATTATTTGCCGTCGAGTACGCAGGGCTAGCTGCCAGTAGAGCTGCCTTTGCACGGATTGCCTTCGCAATCCTCGCTGTCATCCTCAGTTTAAAAAGACGGCCAAAAACCCGGTTGTAATTTTCCGTTTTTACCCCTGCATACTTAGCAGGCACCTGAGATGCTGACGAGATGTCGTTATAGTCCAAAGGAAGAAGTTCTTCCGCCTTTGCAAGGTCGCTATAAATCTGTTGCATACACTCGTCAAAAGTTGCCCTCGGCTTATTAAAGTCTGAAGTAGGTGTTTCCGGATCCAGAACCAAAGGAAAGCCATACAAAACGCCGTTTACCCAACCGGCATGAGCCTGCAGCATATAAAACATCAAATACGCTCTAAGGCCATAAGCCTCGCCTGTAAGCCTGTCCTTGAACATCGTAGCAAGCATTGGATCTTTAGTATCCCAGTTCACTTTGTCGGCCTCAGCCAGAAACATGTTCAGGTATTGAATGCCAGCACGTGAATTAGTCCATTGATCCAGAGGATTCAAAACAGATGACCATTGTCCCGTAGCAACTCTCCTGAAATTATTGGTTGCATCATTACTTACCGCATCATCGGTTGCTACATCGCTAAATGTCCAGCCGTTTGTCGGAAGACGGGTATAGCCATTCAATAACAGGCCGTGAGCCAAACTCGGTTCATCATATATATTTTCGAAGTCGCCGTTATTCTGGGGAGCCGGGTCTGTTAATTTCTTACAGCCGGTAAGCGCTAGAACAACACCTATAAGTAGCACTGAAAATCTATTCATATCATTAAGTGTTAAATCATTAAAAGAGAGCCTTTACGCCCAGGTTGTAAAGCCGCGTCTGAGGAGCAGCGCCAAAATTTGTTTCCAGTATCTCCCGTTCCTTTGCCCCTGTAAGTAGATTATATCCTGCTACATATATACCGAGTTCATGAAGAAACTTACTCTTCAATACGTTATCAGAAATCTTGTATGATATCTGCACTTTGGAGAGATCAATCCTGTCTGTAGAATACATCCAGAAGTCAGAGTTCCTGAAATTGTTATCACCGCCAAGCGTTGTCAGTCGTGGGAAGGTCGCTGTATTTTTAGTTTCCTCCGTCCAGCGGTCCCTCACAACAGCAGAATATTTATCATCACCATTAACCCAGAAATAGCTATTGCTCTTCATTGCATAGGCGCCAAAGCGACCGGTTGCCAATGCGAAAAACGTCAGGTTCTTCCATGTCGCAGACAGGTTAACCCCTACAGTCAAAGGAGATCCAGACCATCCTCCACGACCAAGATATACCTCATCCCGCTCATTGATGACATTGTCGCCATTTTGATCCTTATATCGGATATCACCCGGCGCAATCGCACCAAATGCAGGCTTAGCACCATTTACACCGTCAGCAGCAGCAACTTCCGCGGCGTCCATATAGAAGCCATCGCTTTGAAGACCCCAGATAGCATCCAGTGGTCTGCCTGAGCGATTCTGGTAAGCATCCTGGAAAATTTCTGCACGCTTTGTCGCTTTCGTAGTATAATAGGTTAATGCAGTACCCAGGATCCAGTTTACGGCGCCAATGCGCTTGTTAACATTCAGATAAAAATCAAGGCCTGTGCGTTGATCATTATTATAGTTCACATAAGGGATGAACGATGAACTCGGGAAATTTTGAGTAAAATAGTTTGGATACAACGCAGATGCCTGAATAGCATTACCAGACAACGTGTTACGGAAAACGTTTGCACCAAAGCTAAGCTGATTTTTAAACAAAATACCATCTATACCCAGACTAACCTCTTCTCTTCTGGCCATTTTCAGATCGAAGTTTTCGCCTCTCCGCGAATCAGTTGATTGTGTTCCCGAGCCGTCATTCCAGCCATACCAGTTTCCGGTACCGGTGTATATGCTTTCGTACAGGAAATAATCCGTAATGTCGATATCCGTATGTAAGATTCCGGCAGAAGCTGTTAGCTTCAGATTGTCAATAAACGATACATCTTTAAGGAATGGCTCTTCGCTAAGTCTCCAGCCGATCGAGCCTGCCGGTGAAAATGCAGTACGATTGCCCGAAGCGAGCTTTGGTGAGCGCACTACAGCACCCGTAAGTTCTGCAAAGTACTTTTGGTTGAAGTTGTATCCCAACTGCAAACCAATGTTCGAATTGGTAGTCGGCTGGTAAACTTCAGAAAGAGATTGGCGGAACGCGGCACCCATCAATATTGCCGAGATGTTGTGACTACCGTTTACTGTCTTATTGTAATTCAACTGCGCCGATAACGAAATCGTTTGACGGTACCAGCTATCTGCAATTACTTCCTGTCCGCTACGTGTGTCTTGTCCGAAGATCTGTAGTCCTGACAGTAAATCTGTACCTGAATACGATGTCCAGGTCGGTTGATAAGTTGCGTACCCGTTTCTGTAACCCTGGTTGTATCTGTTCCAGTAATCCACGCCCATTGTTGTGCTAAAAGATAAGCCATCCATTAGACCATTCAGATCCGCATCCACACCTGTGGTGAACTGAAATTCACGTTGCACGAATTTATTACTACCCCCTGCGTAGATTGCAGCGAATGGGTTCGTTTGATCCAGAGATGTACCACCGAGAACATACTTATTGTCAATAATCGTAGCGGCATTCACTATAGCCCAATTAGCCTCATCATTCTCTTCCAGGTAGCTCAAAGGTATGAGTGGAGTAAAGCGATTCGGACGTAACGTTGCGGCGCTTCCAAAATAGTCTGTATTCACACCGGAACCGTTTGCGAACACTGCACTGGCGTCGATCCGCGCTTTCAAAATCCTGTTAAGCTTCATATCAACATTACCGCGCACGTTGAAACGTTGCGTCGTATTGTGATCCTTCGCCTCGCCAAAGTTCAGAAGAGAACCATTTGAACTCATACCCAGATTAGTATAATAGCGGGCACGCTCGTTACCTCCCGATATTTCAGTTACAGCATCGTAGCGCGCATAACTGTTCTTAATGTAATCAGATGAGTAGTAATCCACGTTCGGATAACGGTAAGGATTTCCTGCAGAATGATTGTAGATAGCCTCGTCAGAATACAATACGCCCAGGCCATCATTCAGTCTGGCCTCGTTATACAATGTCATGTATTCAGAAGAACCCAGGTATTGAGGATATCCTTTCGGAGCATTAATACCCGCATTTGCGCGGACGTTTATGCGTTGATTAGAGTCTGTTCCCCTCTTCGTAGATACCATAATAACGCCTTTTGCGCCCCGGCTTCCATAGAGGGCAACGGCTGATGCACTTTTCAGAAAGGTAATATGGTCGACTTCATTAGGTGAAATGCTGCTGATATCACGAGGCACACCATCTATCAATACCAGCGAGCTGTTCATTCCCCATAACTGGTTTCCATTGTAACCGGGTGCAAAAGCTTCCAGGCCGTCATAATTGATGAGATAGTTCTTTTCCAACAGTTCGGAAATATTTACACTGGATACTCCCGATGGCAAGTCCTTAGCATTAGCCGATTTGAAAGCAACATTGACAGAATAAATATCCTGAGCCAGGTCAATGCGATCTAAATCAGCAGTGACCACGATAGAGGATGTCTTGTAGCCATCAGCGCTGACAGTAAGAATGGCTTCTTCCGGAACGCTAACCTCTAACATGCCGCGGCTATCAGTCACCGTTTTAAGTTTTAGCGATTCGTTGGTAATTACAGCCCCGGAGAGCGGTTCGCCGCCAACCCCCCGGACAATTGCTTTAACAGCTATTTTAGCGGCATCCTGAGCATTTGCCACACCAACCGAGAGCATGACAAAAAGGTATATAGCCCATGCTATTCTTGAATATTTCATATTAAATTTTTTATCTGATCTATACACTCGATGAATTACCAACCGGGATTTTGTTTAAACTCCGGATACATGTTTACATCGGATCTCTTAAGCGGCAACCAGTAATGCCTTTCTCCGAATGGACGCTGCAAGATCACCCGTTCACGATAGTTTACCACCCTGTTTTCCTTTGGATCAATGGTTGAATTCAACGTTGCAGCCCTGTCGAACTCCGCTGCCGTCTTCAAAGTATAAGGCACTTCTGAAAGGAGATACCAGCGGCGAAGATCGTTAAAGCGGTGACCCTCAAACGCGAGTTCCACAGCACGTTCCCTTCTAACCTCTTTCATAAACTCGTCAGCAGAAGCAAGGAATTGAGGAGCAACATGTGCTACACCTGCCCTGTCACGAATAACGTTGACAGCATCGACAGCCGTCTTGGCGAATCCCGGAGCACTCGCAGCAGCTGAGTTGTAACCTGCAGCAACAGCCTCGGCATACATCAGATAAATGTCGGCTAAACGCATGTACGACACCTTTATATTAAGATTCTGACCATAATTCCATCCCTGATCATACCCATTGGCGGTACGTGGGACGAACTTGTACAAAAGATATCCTGTACGGCTACCTGACCGGTCATCGCGATAGCTTCCCCCGGTGTGAAGATTAGCATAGCGATTGCGCTCCACTTCTTCAGCGAGCGGGCCCTGAATCACCTTCACTCCGTCATAACCGATGTCATTATAAAAACGAGGATCGCGACCGCGCCATGGGTACTGCGGATCATATCCCGATGCAGCATCTGCCTGAGCTGAGTTAGGAATAGGAAGGCCGTTCTGCATTCCGTAATAGTTCACATAATTGGCAGTAGGTGTAAAAACAAGCGACTCAGCACCCGCTACAAGCGTCATATACTGTTTTGCGGTTCCGTAAGTAGATCCATGGGCTCCCCAATACGGACCCGTAAAAATCGCTTCAGTACCGCCGGGAATCATGAAATTCTGCCCGATTGTATAAAAGTTATCGCTGTATTTGTTAAAAGGCAGCAACCTGTGAGGAGCAGCACCACTCTCTGTAAGCTGTAAAAGTTCAGCAAACGCCGCTGCTGCAAGTTTACTTAACTCAGCGTTGTATGATTTACTTCCTGTAGATTCTGAATTCATCAGCGGACTGGCTGCCCACAGGTAGTTTTTACCCAGATAGCCCAGAGCCATGATCTTGTTAATACGCAATTGATTCTTTCCAAGCGTTGTTCTTCCAGCCTGGGTGTCATCCCAATTTATCGGTAGCAGATCGGCAGCTTCGCGAAAATCTTTTGCGGCCAGAGCTGCACATTCCTGGTAGCTTAGTCTCGGAAGCCTTAGTGGCTCATCAGACGGAAGCACCTTATCAACATACGGCAAGCCTCCGAAATACTGCATAAGCATGAAGTGAGACCAGGCTCTGAAAAAAAGAAGCTGACCTTTGATCAGTTTCCGCTCCTCATCCGTTGCGTTAACCATCTTATCTATATTCTCCAAGCCTATGTTCGATTTACGAATGGCGTACCATGCCAGCGGCCAAAGCCCTTTTGTCATACGGTCATTATTCGTATTTGCCGTAGCGTTGTCCATGAACCCCGCACCCCAGCCGTCGAATTCGCGCTGCCATCCCCAAAAATCGCCGTTATCGATCTTGTTAACGATGTGAAAATTCTGGACCGTAGATTGAATCTCATCCTCGCCCCAATTCCAGCTATTCGTCCAATACCGGTTCGTGAAATCCGGAATACAGTTATATAGTTCTTCTGTATATCCCTGAAAGTTTCGAAAGTCTTTGAATGCAGACTCCTCTGATACGATTGACTCCGGATCCCTGTCTAAATACTTTTTACAAGAAACTCCTCCTACCATAGAGGAAACGAGTCCCATAATCAATATGCTCTTTATATATCTTTTCATTACAATCAATATTAGAAGGTGATGTTTGCACCAAGGTTATAACGTTTTACCGTAGGATACGCTCCCTGAGAAGCCCATCCCTGCCCGCCTGCACCCTGGTAGTTTGCTTCACGGTCATCAGGCATCTTGGTCCAAACGAACAGGTTGTTTCCATTGATAAACAGCCTTACGCTAGACATACCTGCCTTTTTAATCCAGTTTTGATCAAACGTATAAGCAATCTCTGCGTTCTTCAAGCGGATATAAGAAGCATCATAAAAATGCCTGTCCGCAGTGTAGAAACCGGTTGGTGTTGATTCCCATCTCGGCATTGGTCCATCCGGACTAGTATTATTCATTGACCAGTAACTTCCTTCTTCGTAAGCAACAGTGTTCTTTCCACCGAAACTTCCCAGAACAACCTGGCGAGTAACATTATTCACACCGTAGAACTGAGCGAATATGCTGAAGCGCTTCCAGTCAAAACCCAATGTAGCGTTATAGGTGTTCTCGGGAGCTCCGGAATAGCCGTAAGGAATATTATCGTTTGCATCGATAATACCATCCGCGTTATAGTCAACGATGTGATAGTTACCCGGAAGTTTTTGGTCGTCATTCGCGTTGTGTGGAGTGCTGGCAAAAAGCTCATCCCAGGTGTTGTAATAACCCTGGCTCACGTGAGAATACGCCTGACCAATCTGCTTTTCCAAAGGCTTTGAGTAAAGTGGCAACAATGATGCTACGTCTGCCTCAAGCACTTCATTTTTCGCATGGGTAAAATTGATATTTGACCACACGCGAAGATTATCGTTGATCCGCTTGTTGAAACGTAAATCAAATTCATACCCTCTTGACCTCACTCTTCCAACGTTCGCTACAGGAGGATTGGCACCGTAATATGTCGGCACAGCACGTGTAGTACTAAGAATATCACTTCTATCATCCTGGAAGAAGTCGATACTACCCGACAACAGATTTCTAAAAATTCCAAAATCAATTGCAATGTTCTTTTTCACAACTTTCTCCCAACGTACATTCGGATTTCCCACTCCCGTTTCTCTGTACCAGTTATAAGGACTCTGTTCTGCAGATTCTCCGGTTATACCCAATGGAGTCCGACCGCCAAACTCCCAAATTCCGAGGTAAGCGAACCTTGGTGAACCACCATCATCACCAATTTCTCCGTATGATCCTCTGATTTTAAGCATATCCAGGAAGCGAATATTTTTCATGAAGGCTTCTTCAGACAGCATCCATCCGAAACCTCCGGAAGAAAAGAACTCGAAGCGATAGTCTGGGCCAAACCTCTCAGAACCGTTATAGGCTCCGTTATACTCAGCACTGTACTTTCCTTTATAGTTATATGTTGTTCTAAACACCCAGTCTTCGCGGTATGATGGAATAACACTACCTCGTGCAGTCTGGTCGCGGCTCCAAAGTCCCATTGCTGTAACATTGTGATGCTTCCCAATTTGAGTTCCATAGTTTAACTGAAATTGCGAAAACATGCGCCTGTAAGTAGCCCTGTCATCGACGGAACCTGCGCTGCTTGCCCAACGAACACTCTCTCTCCATTCAAGTTCTGTCCCGGCGTCTTTAGTTTGCGAGTAGGTTACAAGACCCGTTTCAGGATCAATATATTTACTCAAAACACCGTTATTCGTATCATTCACTCCACGTTGATCTTCAACAAACGTATTGTCAATAGAAAGGGTTCCCTTGAAGTTCAAGCCCTTCAGAACCATCCCTAGATCCTGGTCAAGTGTAAAATCTGTAGTGATGCGGGAAGTAGTAACGTCCTGGACTCCGCTTGTTGACAAGATCTGCGCTGAGTTGAGCCCTTGCTGTACATTCGGGAAATAAAATCCCCAGACTCCATCCGAATATTTTGGTAAGAAAAGGTTCGGTGCTGCAGAATAAGCAGCAGTCCAGGTATTATAAGGATTTACTCCAATCCACGGACGGCTGGTTAACCCTCTGGAACCAGTAAGATTGGTTCTGAACACAGTACTTTTTGTAAGCTGAAAATCCAGATTACTACGTACATTCAATCTATTATAACCATATCCCCCTTCGTATCCGCGATTGTTCTCGAAACGTTTGAAAAGGTCACCCTCGTCGAGATAATCAACTGACGTGAAATATTTCACAAAGGGAGTACCCCCACTAACATTTACGTTAGCATTGTAACTCATGGCGTTATCGCGAAACAGTACATCTACCCAGTCAACATTCGGATAGCGCTCGGCTTCCTCCAGATTGGCGGGAGAACGGTACTTCATCATCACTTCTTCAGGCAGAATAGAAGACCATGCGCCTGGTGAAAGACCCAACTCATATTCAATGACCTGGTTTCTGGTACGAAACATATCATAGGAATCCAGCTTTCCCGGAAGTTTTGATGGCGCTTTTACAACCGTATTCAAAGAAGCTCTGACTTCAGCTTTACCTGAGCGGCCCCTTTTAGTGGTTATCAAAATAACACCATTTGCTCCCTTAACTCCGAATACAGCAGTAGCTGATGCATCTTTCAGTACCGATACTGTTTCAACCGAGGCGATATCTATATTATTCATCGATCGTTCGACACCGTCCACGAGAATGAGTGGACTGGCATTATTCCAGGTACTGCGACCTCGGATCAGGATTTGAGGATCCTCTTCCCCTGGCATACCTGAACTTGCTGTTGTGATTACCCCTGGTAAATTTCCAGTCAGGGCAGCCCCCAAACTGGTTACACCCCCGGTACGCTCCAACACTTCGCTTGTGGTTTGAGTGATGGAGCCAACCACACTTGCCTTCTTCTGCTGGCCGTAACCAACCTGAACTACAGCTTCCTGGAGCATCTGCACGTCATCTTTCATAACCACACGAACACTGTTCTTATTGCGGATATCCACCTCCTGGCTCACCATCCCAATGTAAACCACTGTTAAGGTCGTCGCATTTTGCGGGACGCTCAGTGTGAATTGCCCCGATCCGTTGGTAGAGGTTTTAATGGACGTGCCCTTTACAGATACAGTTGCTGCTATGACAGGAATATCTTGTCCCTCGACAACAACCCCGGTGACCGTTCTTTGCTGCTGGGCAAAAACGACGTTTGCCAGCAAAACGAAAACAAGGCCTGCAAGCAGAGCTTTTTTAAGAGAGCGTCGCCCTTGACGCCAGTCCTTATGAACTTTTTTACTACTTTCCATTGGTTAAAAAAGGTTTAAATAATTTGTTAGCAGGAATTCTCTCATTCAAAGGCATAGAGGTTCCCTCCACTGTTGGAAAAACAATAATCCTGCTTCCTTAAAATGCTGCGTTTCTTATCTTATCGGTTAGGCTCGGTATCCGCCACAAAACTTACTCAGGACCGCTGATGATGCGTAAGCGGCGCGATTACCGAAAACGGAGTTATGTATAAGATAAGTAATGATAAATGGTAATGAGTTGGCCGTTCGGCACCTTTTCAGTTAGTGCCCGTCGTTAGGTAAGTTTTTAATCATGTTATTTATAATTGGTTAGTTGGTTATTAATCCGGCGATAGTACTTCATCGCCAATAATATTTGGTTGAACTAAAGTAGTTGAAGACTGATCTAGTCGATGGCACAATTGTACAAATTGCTGTCTTATTTGTTTAAAATGCAGTTTCTAGCCTCCTGGCGCAGAAATCGGCTACCCATAAAGCACTTAGCACTCCTGAAACTTAAAGATTTTCCTTGCTATAAAAAGTTCATGGAATGACGTAGTATTTACCTGAACGAGCTACCTTACCGACAGCTGAGAGATTGTAAAATTACTTACACTCCCGTAAATATTACCATTGGTGTACCTGTCAAAGCCCATGCCGACATAAAGCTTTTTATCGATCGGAAGCATGAACCCGTTTGTTTGACTCACCCACGCTGTAAAATAACTGTATCCACTTACCGGCTTCCATTCATCCACTGAAGGGTTATAAACTGCGAACAACGATGAATACAAAGTTGTATAACCTGAAGAATACTGCCCGCCATATACATAGATCTTATTTTCAAAGGCTGTCAAATATGACTTATAAGTACCCGCGTTCTTATGAGAGATCCACCTCTTCTTTATGAGCGATTTGTTTGCCAAATCGAGGATCATGAACTCATTTTTGAAAGTACTTGACGCATATTCCTGAACATCCCCCTCACAGCTCAGAAGATACACGATGCCATCCAATACTGTAGCTCGATAAACCTTACTGGGAAGTTCCATGAACTCCGTCCAACTTCTGTCCTTCACGTTGAATACCTTTATAATACAGCGACTCATTGCTGCGTTCTTTGAGCTCTCCCGTATGATACTGTAAATATTATCACCGATGGCAAAGCTTTCTAGTACTTCCAATCCCCTATCCAGGTTTTCATCCAGGGTAGAAAATAACTCAATCTCCCCCCACGAATTACTTGATGGTTCATAGGTAGTAATCACCTCTTTATAATAGTAGGGATTGTTCTCATCAAAAATACCCCAGCGTTCGATTTTCGCAGGGGGAAAGTAAACTATCCCATTGATAGAAAACGCTCTATTGCTCTGACCTATCCTGGGCGCAACGCCAGGGCTTGGCAGTTCAGACCATTTTTTTGTCAATGGGTTCCATTTATAAAGCCTACTTACCCGAATTGTGATCCCACTTATAAACGTATACAGCTCATTATCGTGAACGAAGACACTTTGCCATTCTATATATTCGCTACTGGGATGTTTATCCTTAGTCAAAAGCCCGCCGTTTATTACCTGCACTTGCTGAGCTAAGACCAATTCATTCAGATAATACAATTTAAAAGTAGCCGCCCCGAGCGGATAATCGTCCGGAACGTCAAATACTATTCGTTTGTGGCTTTCCGGATATGCCATAGGGTCCACACTGTTTGTGGAAATACTTACTCCGTTTAAAGTCGCCTTGTAATTTTTAGGGTTTACGTCATTAGTCACTGCTTCTGCCATAAGCGCG
Source organism: Arcticibacter pallidicorallinus (assembly GCF_003002875.1). Lineage (GTDB taxonomy): Bacteria > Bacteroidota > Bacteroidia > Sphingobacteriales > Sphingobacteriaceae > Arcticibacter > Arcticibacter pallidicorallinus. Next base: position 588,570 of record NZ_PVTH01000001.1, on the reverse strand, counting down.
TTATCATAGGAACCGATAGCGCCACCTTCATAATTCATATAAAAATTCTTGGGATGCTTATTGAAAGAACCATTGCCGTTGACAACATAGATATTCTTTATCTGGTAGGTGGCTATTGGCTGACGAAATACCGGAGAATAGGTCCTTGTACCGTTCTCTTCAATGACATACAGACGGAACCAAAAGATGTCATCACTGGGAGGCAGATTATATGGCCATTCAATTTTTCCGTAATATCTGTTATCCCGCAAAACCAAATCCCGATTCATGTAATCCTCGATTCGGTTTACCAGCGATAATGAGTCAAGCGCAATTAACATTCCTACCCCCTTCATGGGTTTAGAGAGCTGAAAAGACACCAGGGCAGAGAGCATCTGTATGCTGTCTACCTTCAAATCTTTGTAAAAGCTCTGCTCCGTTTCCTTAACGATTGGAGGTTGCTGAGGTTCTTCTTTGTCTTGATCTTTCTTGCAGGAAGTAAAAAATACACTTAAAAGTATAAGTATTATTATCTGAGTAAAGCGCATATGCGGATAAGGTTTGTCGAGTCAAATTAACCGGAATCGAATTCCACAATCCACTCTATGCCAAATCTGTCTCTGAACATTCCAGCATAGGTACCCCACGGACTCTCGCCTATCTCCCCTTCAACACTTCCACCTGCTGATAGTCCGTTAAATAATTTATCTGCTTCCTCTCGGCTTTCAGTGCTAATGGAGATCTTGGATCGGTTTTCGTTTTCATTTATCTGTCCCATAAATTCCGGGACGTCATTACCAATTAATTGGTTGTTTTTGCCAAGAGGCAAAGCAATGTACATTATTTTATCTGCCTCATTATCCGGAACAGGAAATTCAGCGCTTGTTAAATCCTTAAATCTAATAACCTTCGTGAACTCTCCACCAAAAACAGATTTGTAGAAAGTGAACGCTTCTTCGGCATTGCCGTTAAAGTTGATCCATGGATTTATTGTTCTCATAGTTCGTTCCCCCCTTCATTTCCTCGTTTCATTAAACGGCGGGCCTCTCTGGCTTTTCGCCTCCCCTCTTTACGTGCTAATTTTGCCTGACGGTATTCAGACCAGGTTATACTTCTGTAATCTGATTTCTTCGACCGCATGTAAGATGTACTCTCTTCCTGAGAACCGCCCACAATCACGGAGTGCGTGCCATTTGGGTTAACGACAGTATTGCCCATGATGACAGAATGCGTTCCGTTTGGATTAATTGCAATGTTCCCGACTATAACAGAGTGCGTACCGTCTGGATTAATCGCAACGTTCCCCGCTACGATCGAATGAGAACCGTCTGGATTGACGACGATCTGTGCCTGACCCACTGCATGGCTCGAAAACCATATTACAGTAAGACATACGACGGCTTTGATAAATCCTTTCAACATTGGTGTGTGAGTGTATAGTAAATATACAACAATACTTTCACCCAGCTGCATCTGTTTTTTGTTCGCAAAGTAAATGGCAGCGAAGCACAACAAGAGATCTTAATCTTCCGCTGGCAGGATAAGTTATTGCGACAATATAATGTCGCAATAATTCACAACCGACAGTCTAAATCTTGATAACTTACATCACGGCATAGACAACAGTACCTTACCAGATACTGCTAATATCGTAAACTTCTATCCGGCCTACAGTAGCTGCATTATTTGTTTCAATTTTAAGCTGGTCCATTTGATTCTCCGGAAAATAGACATCGGTAAACACGTTTAAACCATTATCGACAAAAACCTCAGCAGACGCAGAATCAAAATAGATACTCAAATCAATTCGCTCTGAAGAAGATATCCGGGGTGCAAAATGTTTTTTTGCGAAACCTTTTTCGAAATCAGACTTACCCGCCTTGCTCCTGTCAATAAAATATTGATTGGAATCCTTTTCGTATCCTATCCTTAACTCTTCACCGGTTTTATTAGAAAGAACGACCTGAAAATTTTCCTTATTTTGGAAAGATACGTCCAGCCTAAAACTACCGTTCAGCTTTTTAAGTTTGGCGGACAGATCAATTTCCCTTGAGCTATTAATATTTTCTTTTGAATAGGTTAGCCTCGTTATCTTTTCGAACTCCTTAACAGGAGAAGACACCAAATAAGCTTTTCCATCTACCGCCGTGAGGCTCAACTCTCTCGCCATAGTGGTTGCTCCTCGCCACTCAACCGTTGGAACAACATTCGCGTACTGCCAGTTATTCATCCAACCAATAAATACTTTTCTGTTTCCTGTATTAGACCAGGTTACTCCTGCGTAATTATCAGTCCCATAGTCAAGCCACTTGGTTTCCGTAGAATGCGGAACAAACGTTTTACCATCAAAATCTCCCGTGAAATACTGCGTACCTGAACCACCGTTCGGAGCTCCGGGATTGATGCTTACCAATAGCACCCATGTCTTCTTCCCGTCCAGATCGAGAGGAAAAAGATCAGGACATTCCCATACGCCGCCATGAGCACCGATCTCGGCTCCAAAATCACTCTCTCTTACCCAGCTTTTTAAGTCTGGAGATGAATAAAACGTTATCCTGTCCTTAGTAGCTAAAGTCATAATCCACTTTTTCCCCTCCTCATGCCACATTACCTTAGGATCTCTAAAATCAACGATTCCGGGATTTTTAAGAACCGGATTACCAGCATATTTCGCCCACGTAATACCTTCATCCAAACTATATGCAATGCTTTGGTACTGAAAATCATTCCGGCCTTTACTCTCCAATTCCTTGTTATGATGGGTAAAGATCGCTACAAGCGGCACTTTTCCGTCCTTGCCCAAACCCGACGTGTTGTTATGATCTACAACTGCACTTCCTGAAAATATATAGCCCAGGCTGTCTGGTGACAACGCGACAGGTTGCTCCTGCCAATGCACCAAATCCTTACTTGTCGCATGTCCCCAGTACATAGGGCCCCAGGTTGTACCTTCTGGATAATGCTGATAAAATAAATGATATTTCCCATTTAGATAGACCATACCATTGGGGTCATTCATCCAGTGCGCCTTAGGAGAAAAGTGAAACTGTGGGCGGTGAGTTTGATTGTAAGGTTGTGCGACAGCAATTTTGCTAACATTACAAGCTCCAATAGTTAGAGCAAGGCACAAGAAACAAAGTAATCTAATAGTTCTCATAAAAATATTTAATTTATTATTCAGATTGAACAGAGCAACCTACTTCCAAATAGAATTCAACTCCCAGGCTTTCAGTTTGGTTAATTGCGTTTTCCCTCTTTCGGAAAACAGCGATATTCCTAATTGCCCATCCGATGGAAATGTTGTGGCGCTGAGCACCACTTCCCCATCATTCGTAAACACTTCTATGGAAGATTGATCTACAAAAATGTGTAGCCGAAGCTTTCCTTGATCCAACTTTAAAGGAGCAGACATTTCCTTAGCAAATAGTTCGTTAAACGATGAATCCGATACAAAATCAGTACAGTTTGTACGGTCCAGGCGGATTTCAGAAGTTACCGGATCATATCGCAAAACTAACTTCCTCCCCTCTCCTTCAAGTAAAAACAGGCCGAACGCTGCATCAGACGATGCCTTAAATTCTACCTCCATTTCATATGTATTTCTTGACGGCCGGAATGTTTCGAGTTTTTGTATTCCATTTATTTCTTGCATTCCAGATTCGTGAAGGGCCTGCCGGAGCTTCTGCAACTGTGGAACCGGCTGCTGGACGATCCGATATCCCGCTCCAGTTCGCTTAAGAGCCATCGTCCGGGGCAACGACTCGAACCCCTTTCCCCATGACGTTGGTGCTTTTCTGGCATAATCCCAATTTCCCATCCACCCTATGGCGAACACTGTATCACCCAGCGCCTTACTTTCATCATAATTTCTCCAGGTTCTCGTAGCATAGTAGTCACTTCCATAATCCAACCATAAAGCATGCTCCAGCCGCTGATTTAACAACTGATCAGAAAATACAATATGATCTATAGCTATGGAGCCGCTGATCGTATCCGTAGTAAGGTCTAAAATCTCCAGGTAAGCCCGTTTACCTGCCAGATTACGTACATCCCAACCATTCCATTTTAAAACCTTGCTATTATCTCCCGTAGAAGATCTCACGACTTTACCATCTACAATCAAACGTATACCAGTAGAATCCGCAGAATCACCTCCGGCAATTAAAAAATTAATCGCTTTTTGCTTAATCAGAAATGGTGCAGATTTCATCCTGCCTATTGAGCCCTCTTTAGCTACGCTCCCGATGTAACTTTTACCCAGGTAATCGGTTAGCTCTTTACTTCCGGTATTCTTGGAAAACGCCGTTCCTTCCCTACTCCATTTCGACTCATGGCCTGCCTCAAAATCATCGTAGACCTCACCATCCAGACCTTTTCCAGTTTTAATGAAACTGGCAGTTTGAGTATCAGATGTGAATGTTTTCCCATCAAAATCGCCTACAAAGTACTGGACTCTATTTGGACCGCGACCAATGAGCATTACCCATTTTTTTTCCTTTTTACCGTTCAACACAGGTAGCTCAAAGAGATCCGGGCACTCCCAAAAAGAATTCTGGGCCCCTAAGCCGGTAAATGTGCTGCAAAACTGCCAGCTTTTTAAATCTCTCGACTCATATATGTGAATTTGCTGCACATCTGGAAGAGCAACAACCATTTTCCACAGCTTGTCTGCCGGGTACCAAAAAACCTGAGGGTCTCTGAAGAATACTTTCCCAATATCTAAAACCGGATTTTCTGCATAATAATTAAACACCAATCCATCGTCTTTACTAATAGAAAGCGCCTGCGTTTCAGGCAAAGAATCACCCGCAAAATGTCTTGTATATACCGCCACCATGCTGTTTTTTCCAAATCCACTCGTATTCTGAAGATCTACTGCCACAGATCCGCTGAAGTAAGAAAATGATTTATCGTCGCCCTTCATTGGCGGTGGTAATTCTTTCCAGTGCACAAGATCTTCAGATACTGCATGCCCCCACCAGAAGAGATGAAATTTACCCCGATGAATAACCAAGCCGTCGGGGTCTCCTATCCATCCTTTCTCAGGACTAAAATGGTATTGGGGCCTGTACTTTTCTTCTCTGCTCCTCGATGAGTTTTGCTGCCCATTTACGTCTGAAACCAAGAAAGTGAACATCAGGATTGTATAAATTGAGGATCTAAAAAATACTTTACCCATGTAAATAAGCGTTAAAAGTGATTAATGATAGCGCACCTTCAGATTGTTCACATTTAATGTGACTCCATCAGCTGTGAAGCTCCAGGGCTTCCCTTGTAGACTGTATATTCGGTTCGTCAATGCCACTTCGTCATTTACATAGAGTACGCTCACCGACCCGTCTATAATCAAACTGAACGTATAGGCTTTGTTAACTTCCAGGTTGAAAGGAACACGAGTTACTTCCACACCATTATTATAAGCCACAATACGACCGGTTCCTGCGTCGAACTTTATTGTGTAACTGCCTGTGTTATTATCAGTTGTATTGAACCCTATAGCAGCGGTACCTGTAAGATTATTTATAGCGAAGGTGCCCAGAACCTTAGCTGTCCCTTCTATCCCTTCAAATTTGTATAAAGCCATGCCATTCGTTCCGTTCAACATATAATTTGAACCCGAACGGCTCACCGTCCCGCTTTCAGAAATTGCGCTGGCTTCTTTCTCATTGCTAAAATATTCTGTTACGGAGAGAGGACTTCTCACACCCAGCTTATTATTGGAAAGGGGGTAAATTTCATGTGTAATCAAGTTTCCTGCCCAGGTTCTTGCGCCGTTATCCGTTTCACCCTGTCGACGATGGGCCCATCCAAAAGCATAACGATGAGATGCGTCAGCAGCTGAACGAGCGGCGTAGAACTGATGACCGTCAAACATATCATTTCCATCTGCGGGCTTCATCCATGGCCCTGCGGTAGAATTAGCTACACGGTAATGAGTACCAGGTGTGCTACTCCAGTCTTCAGCAAATAGCATATAATACTTGTCTCCCGCCTTAAAGATATCTGCACATTCGAGCATTTCGTAAGTACCTTCAACAGATAAAGGAGCAGGCTTTAACACCCAGGTATTCGAAGAAGGGTCTTTTGTAGTATATACCAGAATAACTCCTTTTCCGACTGCCCCATTAGTCGCTGTTTTTGTACTCACCAGCATCCAGTACTCCCCGAACTCATCGTTATAAAACACATAAGGATCCCTGAAGTCATTGCCTGTATATCCGGAGGGGGCTCTCAGTGAAAAGTCTTTACGCTTTGTCCAGTTACTGAGATCTTTGCTTGTCGCATACATCACCGCTTCCCGGTCGTTTGCCGTAGCCCAGCCAGGATTGTTATTTTGCAGCCAGGAAGCACTGCTGTTATGTCCCGTATAATAAAAGTAATAAGTATCCCCCACCTTAACGACAGATCCTGTACCTGGCAGTTGATCCTGCGTATTTGCATCACCATAGGGGATCATCTCCCCTTCGTAATTAAAATCCAATACGTTGGTTGAAGTAAACTTATGGACAGGATGTTGTCCTGCACTGCTGCTTTTCACCAGATCGGTTGCATCATGAAGGAAGAAAATTTGAAATTTACCATCTTCATAATAGGGCATCACATCACCCACCCAGCCTATATATCCATTATTCTGGCTCGTACCTCCGGTTGGCTTAGGGTAAATAGTAAACTTTTCAACCTTCACCGGTTCAAAAGTGTATTCCGTTTTGTCTTTGCTACAAGACATCAAGCTTAATAGCAGGCCTGCAGCACAAAATATTCTTCCTAAAAACATAATTGTCTTGTTAGTAAATGGTTTTTTGGATAACGCGCTTAGTTAGTTCCTCTTAAATAGTCTACAGCGTTTCTCGTAAGAATCCGAATGTTATTCATGTATCTGTTAGCAGTACTTGCGCCAGCTTGAGGCTCAGAATACCAATCGTAAGCTCCGAAGGCAATGATAAGTGTATTGCCATTACCTGCCGCTGGCCATTCGGCAATTCCAACTCTTCCATCAAGCTGGTCATCCCAAGCCTCCGAAGCGAGATTTACACCGCCGGTTTGCTGTCTCCAGTTAGCTCCATTTCCATACCCGCCCCACTCAGGCAAGAACCACCACGCCGTGTGATTTAGCCGGAATGTTCCTCTTTCCAGAAGATAGGCCTTACCTGTTTCGAAAGTCTCCAGGTTCCTGAAGATCGGATGATTCTCCCTTCCTTTGAATGAGATCCCCCAGTCACTATTGAACTCAATACCACCCGCAGGGAGAAAATCACCAAAAACATTGTTCGGCCCCTTACCGGCAGGTACTATACCCAGCCTCTCCAGATAAATGGTCGCATAGGACGTTAACAACAAGCTCCCTCCATTAGCCCGGTAAGCTTTAAGGGCGTTGATAACATTCGGATTTAGGGCCGCGTCAGGCAAGGATTGAGAAGAATCAAAATGCCACCAGATTACCTTGTAATTCGACAGTCTCATTCCCGTTTCTATTGTCTGAAAAGAAATATAATCCGCTTCAGGATACGTTTCAAAGAACCAGTCCGCAGCAGCCTTTTCATCGCTGTTCGTAATCATGTCCCGGCTTGGAGCCACTCCAAGAAACGCATACTGACTGATCGAGTTGCTGATCACGTTTACCTGATAAACAGCACTCACACCGCCTTTTGAAAGGGTATACAACACCGGTTTAACGAAATTCTGAGCAGTATTTGGAGAAGGAGAAACAGTCACATCCTGCTGCAAAGCAATAGAAGGCGTTAAGTTGCTCAGGTCGGTACCATCCGGCAGCAGTACAGAAATACTCTTGTTCCCATGGTCAATTGTAGCGTCAACACCGTTGATACTAAACGATACCAATGGAGGAATGATCTTTACTGTTACTAAGTACTCTTTATATAAATTCCCATTCGTGATTCTGTAACTTACCGGGCCCGTAAAGTTATGCGGCCGCCCCGGATCCATCGATGAAACAGCCTGCTCAGGAAGCCCAAGAACAGGGGTCAAAGAACTAACATCAGTCCCAAAAGGAAGATTGATTAATATATCTCCAGATCCCTGATTTATTTCTCCGGTGACACCATTAATGGCAAAGGAAGTCAATTGTACTTCAGCGTCTAGATTGAGCGTCGAACTATCTTTCTTACACCCAAACGATAACATTACAAGTACCATGAGCAAACAGTATGCTCTATGTCGGTTAAAATAGCTGGTCATATCTATGATGATTAGTATTAATTATATCCTGGATTTTGAACATACCGGTTCTCACTCCAGAAAATTTGATTCTGAGGAATAGGCAAAAACTCATCTCTACCCTTCGTAAATCTTGCGCCCTGATATATACTGCGGGACGGCCTCTCTGCGTCGAAAAATGCGTTCATCACTTCAGCTGTAACGCCCCAGCGCATCAAGTCAAAGAATCGCTCCCCTTCGAGAGCCATTTCAAGCCGCCGCTCAAAACGCAAAGCCTTGCGCGCGTTTTCCTGATTCCAAATGATGTTCTCGCCAGCTATATAAGGCTGCACGTAATACTTTGCAGTTGGCGTTCCGTCAGCTTTAACCAACCGAGCGGCACTATTTGCGGCTCTTTCTCTAATTTCATTTATGAGTGGAAGAGCCTCATTGTGGCGACCCAATTCAATTAAAGCCTCGGCTTTAAACAACATCACATCAGCATACCTGATCATAATGCGCGGTTTGGTATTTCCGTAGAATGGATCGATGTTTATCAGAGCATCTGGCGATACATTTTCTTTCATGGAATTATACGTACCATACAGTGCAATATTCCGGCTCCATCCGTTAGATACCAGCAGGTTAGGATCATATTTCCAGGGTGCGCCCGGTCTGGAGATGGTGTGGTCTAATCGCGGATCAATCGTTGCCTCTGCCAAGTCTACATTTTGCTGGTTATACGTCTCAAATAAAGGAACACCATTAGCATTAGTCCTGTAAGCGTTTACTAAAGTCTGCGAAGGCTTTTGAAAATCACAGCAGCCCAATCCCTGGGGTACCGTAAGCATGTCACCGAAATTCACTCTTCCGCGTCCTGCCCCATCACTGCTTGAAAACTGTACAGACATGATCGCTTCTTTTCCATTTTCAAAACCGGAGCCTGATAGAAAATTATTCGCGAAATCCGGCTGAAGGCCATAACTGGAACTCAACACCTGATTGGCAGCCTGAACCACTTCTTCCAGTTTACCTGCATCTATGCTGGTCACAGCGTGCTGATCGTTTTGCTTATATGCCTGAAACAATCTTGTTTTTGCAAGGAAGGCATAGGCAGCGTACTTATTGGCGCGCCCAATTTGAGGTTGTGTTGCCGGAAGGTTTTCTGTACCGTATTGAAAATCAGCTGCAATCTTTTCCAGGATTTCATCCCTTGTAAATTCATTATTTAAAACGAATTTATATTCTGAGGCAGGTACGTTCTCGTCTATGTAAGGGATATTCTTGAATAAATTTTCAAGCATAAGATACCAGTAGCCCCTTAAAAAGCGCAATTCAGCCTTACGTATATTTACCAGCGGATATTCGGCAGTAGTAAACTGATTAAGAATACGCAGGCCTTCGTTAGCTCTTCGAATCCCCACATAAATATTAAACCAAATACCATCATAGTTCCATTGATCCGGTCTGGAGGTTACGAAAGTCTCCATAAAGTGAAAAACATCCCCGTCGCTGATACCGCCTCCTCCCTTGTAGGCATCGTCAGCCCTGACATTACCATACTGGTACATACTGAAGGCGCGGTTAATTTCATCATTGCCAAGCTGCGAATAAGCTGCAATCACGAAGCCTTCAGCTTGCTCAGGGTTAGAAACCTGGCTTTCGTCAAGCGCACCTACTGCGCCCACATCAAGGTCCTTGGTGCAAGAACTCAAAGTGATAGCTATTAAAATAGCTTTAAAAAAATATCTTTTCATACTATTCAGATCTATAACAGATTATTAAATCAGACAATCTCTCTCGTTAAAAGCGCAGGTTAACTCCTGCAGTGACCACCAGCGGATTGGGGTATCCAAATCCCGGACTCTCAGGATCCACACCAGTAAACGATTTTGATTTAAGCAGTATCCCCAGATTATCGCCACCGAGGTATACTCTCACCGATTGCACCTTAAGTCTGGATATAAGCGATTTATGGAGTGAATAACCAATTTGAGCATTTCTCAGCTTCAGATAAGACCCGTTCTCAACGAAATAGGTCGAAAACCTTGCTTCCGAATTATTATCTGTGAGCGCTACCGCGGGGATGTCTGAATCAGGGTTAGTAGGCGACCATGCGTCCAACAGCCGCGTCCCCTTGTTGGATGAAGATTCTACAGCACTCCAGAAGTCGGTATAAAACTTCGACTCGTTCCTGACATCGATTGACCCCAATCCCTGCAGCAAGAAAGAAAAGTCAAAGTTCTTATAACTAACCGCCGCATTGAAACCATACGTAAACTTGGGGAGAGGAGTACCAATCCATGTTCTGTCATAATCATTGATCACCTTATCTCCATTCAGATCGCGATAGCGGATACGCCCTAGTCCCTTATTCGGCTGTTCGGCACTTGCATCAACTTCATCCTGCGTTCTAAACAAGCCATCGGCAATATAGCCAAAGTGTGACCCGAACGTTCTTCCCAGAATGTTCTGTCCCCGTCCGTCACCACCGTAGGCATTGATAACTTCCGGAGGCAACTTGGTCACTCTGTTTTTAACCACATCAAAATTACCGGTGAGATCAAGCTTAAGATTTCTGTTGATCGTACTCCGGTGTCCAATGACAAATTCAAAACCCTTATTCTCCATTGACGCACCGTTAACCCAAGTATTACCACCCTCACCTAAGACACCGATATATGGTGGTTTTAGCAAAATGTCAGATGTCTTTTTAATGTAGTAGTCCACACTTCCATAAAGCTTTTGATTAAACAAGGAGTAATCAAGCCCTACGTTGCTCATTTCCGTAGCTTCCCATTTCAGATTGGGATTGGCATTTTGTGATAAGTAAAATCCAGAAGCCAGCACGCCACTTTTATCGCCATTAATATCGTAGGCAGTGATGTTATAGTTCGGAAAATACAGGTTATAAATAGCATTATTTTCGATCTCCTGGTTGCCCGTTTTTCCCCAGCCGAAACGGAGTTTTAATTCATCAAAAATTTCCGCGTTATCTTTAATAAACCCTTCCTCGCTAATACGCCATCCTGCTGAGAAGGCCGGAAAGGTTCCGAAACGATTATTATCACCAAAACGGGAAGATCCGTCATATCTGATCGTTGCAGAAAACAGGTACCTGTCAAGATAAGAGTAGTTGGCTTTTCCAAAATAAGAAAGCAATACATTTTTAGCTCCACTTCCAGCATTGTCCTTCGTACCCGTTCCTGCATCCAGGTATAAATAATTCGGATCCTCCAATACGAAACCCTCTCTGGATGCCATAAATGAGGTTGTATTATCCACATAATACTCCGTCCCGCCTATGATATCAAGATTATGCTGTTTTAACTGGAGTTTATAATTCAGGGTATTCGTCCATGTCGTCTTGACGCTATGTGTTTGCGTATTGGTTACTTTGTTCACGTCATTTTTGAGGTAGCCTGACTGATATTTCTTCTGCCAGTTGCGCGATGTGAAGTTCCCGTAATCAATGCCGACATTAGATCTGAAAGTTAATCCCTCAACAATTTTGAGGTCAGCGAAGAAGTTCCCGAACAGACGCATATAGTTGTATCCGTTCTGCTTGTTATCCTCCAGGACACGTACCGGATTTTGCCTGTCGTTCATGCCCGCTACCGGACCTCCCCATCCAATACCATCCTCAGTACGCACAGGAATAATAGGAACTGCCTGGATAGCAGAGTTGATAATGTCCGCCGCAACTTCTTTTGTTTTCGACAAACTTAAATTTTGCCCAACGTTTATCTTCCCCTTAAATAACCGGTAGTCAGAATTCACACGTGCCGATAGCCTGTTAAAACCTGTGGTTCTCACAACGCCTTTATTATCAAAGTAGCCAACAGACAACAGGTAACTTCCGTTCTCCGAGCCATTAGCGAGCTGAACGTTATAATCCTGCACGACGCCGACCTGGGATATTTCTTTTAGCCAATCAGTATCTGCTGATCTCATGGTATGAGCAGGATCCAGGAACTCCGGGACGAATACTTTGTTTAACACAGGCTCGTTCGTTTCCGGATCAACATACCAGTCATATTTATACTGAATGCCGTTGTTGTCGGGATTGAAATTACCATTAACATTTGCCTGCCACATGACGCGTCCATAGCCTTCCGCATCCAGCATACTTACATTATTGACAAGGCTCGAGAGTGAAGTAGATGCACTTGCACTCACCTGCGCAGCACCGGATTTTCCTCTCTTCGTCGTTATAATGATAACCCCATTAGCTGCCCTGGATCCGTAAATACTGGCGGCAGAGGCATCTTTCAATACCTGCATCGACTCAATGTCTGCAGAGTTTAATTCATGCATACCAGACTTTGTGGGTACTCCATCAATTATATACAGCGGATTATTGTCATTAAGCGTCCCTATACCCCGGATTCTGACAGTCGCGGGAGAGCTTGGCGCACCATTTCCGGTAACATACATTCCAGGAACCTGTCCCTGCAATGCTTTCATAGGATTGGCTACAGCCTGCTTATTCATTTCCTCCACATCGACCACCGTAACAGCTCCTGTCAAATCCTTCTTTCGTTGGGACTGATATCCGGTAACCACAACTTCAGACAATAAACTCGCGGCAGCTTCATCAAGCTGAATAACTATCTCGTTTCCGGTAGTTACTTTTACCAGCGCAGTCTCGAAGCCAATATAAGTGACCCTGATCGTTTGGCCGGTGGCCGCATTAACAGCGAATGCTCCATTTATATCGGTACTTGTACTTTTGTTCGTTTCCTGAACGACAACAGAAGCACCGATAACAGGTTGCCCGGTTGCTTTTTCTGTGATCCTTCCCCTGACTATTCGCTCCTGCGCTGTGGAAGAGCACATTACAGCTAAAATCAGAGGAATTATAAGTATTAAATTTTTCATGAGTTTGGTTAGTTAGTTAATTTTCTACTTAATTAAGTGTCTGGCTGAGTTTAGATCATTTTTCCATATAAATCTTTCTAAATCGTATTTCTTATACTCCGGACATGCTCCTGAGTGAGTCGTAATAAAAGCTCCCAAAGCTGCGGCGTAATTTAAAGTCCCCTCAATACCCTCTCCCTTTATCCTTTTCGACAAAAATGCAGCAAGAAAAGAGTCTCCGCTCCCGACAGTATCATTCACTTCAACCTTAAAAGCAGGGTAATTACACTGAGCGTTTTGAGTATAGAAAGATGCACCACTTCCACCCTTGGTCAGAACTATTTCCGGAATGCCAAAGAGATTTTGCAATACGCTGATCCTTTCACTTTCCGTACTACAGGTTGTATCAAACCAACCAGAGATGAGGTAAAGTTCATGGATATTTAGTTTCAACAAGTCGGTTTTTGATAGCAACTTACCGATTTTCTTCACGTCAAAATGAGGAGCGCGCAGATTAACATCAAACACTTTGCAGCTCGCTTTCTCAAGTAAAGAAAGCAACGTCTCGTAAGAAGTCCTATTTCTTGTTGCCAGACTTCCAAAGACGAAGGCATCTGATTCAGAAACAAGCTCAGGCAAGCCCTTTTCGAGTGCTATATAATCCCAGGCTACGGGCGCAACGATATCGTACCTCACCTCCTGGTCATCGCCTATCACTACCTCTACCGTAGAAGTTACGTGATCAGGATCCTTCTGGCAAAAGTCCGTAGATAATCCCTTTGCCTTAATAAAGCGGATCAGCTCTTCACCATTATGATCATCCCCTACCCGACTGATCAGTATACTGTTTATACCCAGTTTTTTTAAATGGTAGGCGACGTTCATGGGTGCGCCGCCTGGCTTTCTGCCTGTGGGCAAGTTATCCCATAGAATCTCACCAAAGCAGACTACATTGTGATCTTTTCCTTTCATACCTGCAATTCTTAAAGGTTTAATATGGTTAATGCATCATCATATTGCTTTCAATCTGCTCAAGTGACTTACCCTTAGTCTCAGGCATAAGTTTCCATACGAAGAGCAACTGCAGCATCATCATTACACTGAAAAATAGAAATGTATTTCCGCCGCCCGCAATTTCAGACAGGTATGGAAAACAAAAGGTAATCGCAGCTGCCATAATCCAATGCGTAAAACTTCCGAGCGTCTGGCCTTTCGCGCGAACCTCATTTGGGAAGATCTCTGAAATAAATACCCAGATTACGGCACCCTGTGAAAAAGCAAAGAATGCGATATATATCATCAGATAAAATGTGATCGCGAAGCCGCTAAAATCGTTCATAAAGAAAGTACGTGAGACCAAACCGAGAGAGAGTATTAAGCCCACAGACCCTATCAACATCAAGGTCCTTCTTCCCACCTTATCGATGAAGCCAATGGCTATCAAAGTGAAAGTAAAGTTTACTAGCCCAATACCTACAGTAGATAATAAAGATGTATGAGCACCCAGTCCCGCCATCTCAAAAATGCGCGGAGAATAATAGATAATCGCATTTATACCTGACACCTGATTGAAGACAGCGAATAAAACCGCCAATGTTATCGGCGTTTTATACTTCTTTGTGAGCAGAGAATCCGGCTTTTCAAATTCAGCCAGAACCCTATGTGATTGCTTAATCGCGATCAGCTCCTGCTCCGAATTAAGCGGATTGATCCGTTTCAATACCTTCAAAGCTTCAGCATCCCTCCCCTTGTGCAATACCAACCAACGGGGACTCTCAGGAACCAACCTGATTAACGCAAGATAGATGAGTGACGGAAATGCCTGAACACCGAGCATCCATCGCCATGAATTCTCCCCCTCCTGACCAATGAGGTAATTGGATAAATAAGCAATCAAAATCCCCAGTACCACATTGAACTGAAACAAGGCAACCAAACGGCCTCTCAGATTAGCAGGAGATATTTCCGAGATGTAGATAGGAGCAGTAACCGAAGACATACCCACTCCGAATCCGCCCATCAATCTGAATAGCAAGAATACATACCAGTCGGTTGCATAAGCCGTTCCAATAGCAGACAACAAATACAAAGCAGCAACCATATATAGCGTATTTTTCCTACCATATTTATCAGAAGGAACCGAGCCAACCAGGGAGCCTATTACGGTACCTATTAAAGCTATAGACACCGTCAGGCCATGTTCGAAGACATTAAGTGCCCAATATTGCTGGATAGATTTTTCAGCTCCCGAAATCACCGCAGTGTCAAAGCCGAAGAGAAATCCGCCGAGTGCCACAACCAGTGACCAGGCGATAACAGAATTTTTTTGCATATACTTATTAGGTTTACAATCACCAAAGTAGATGCTTATTCCAATTTTAGGTTTTGAATTCGTATCAATGTCTTCAAAAAATGAAGCGCAGTCGAATATATTTGTAAATATCTATATATCAAATATTTATCTTTAAACACCAATTTAAGAACCAACTACACTTTCAAATTTGTATCACCTTTTTTAACTTTTAAATCACTTTAGAGATAGGTCTGAGGAGTTCAAACGCGGTGATCAAACCCTTAAGGTTTAGCATTTAATCAAATTTATGTAGCTTTCAATAATCAATTATAGAATCAGAGGAAACACATGACGGGAAATAAGAAGAGACTTCATCTTTTGATTTTACTCTTATCGCTTTTTGCAGGGTTTTTGAGTGCTTGTAAAGGCAATCAAGATAAGCCCAGATTCACAATCGGTTTCTCCCAGTGCATCGGTTCCGACCAGTGGAGGGTCACCATGCTGGAAGAGATGCGCAGAGAACTATCATTTCATTCAGATATCGAGCTCATTTATGAAGATGCGGGCGGAAACAGTAATAAACAGATTGAACAGGTCAAATCACTACTGGAGAAAGATATCGATCTCCTGATTATTTCCCCCAACGAATCAGAGCCCCTGACACCCATTGTCGAACAAGCTTTCAGCCAGGGAACGCCAGTCGTAGTAATTGACCGTAAGGTCTCTTCTAACTTTTATACAGCATACGTGGGTGCCGACAATTTTGAGATCGGGAGAATGGCCGGCGAATACCTGGCTCACCGTCTGGGGGAAAAAGGAAATATTATTGAGGTGACAGGACTTACCGGATCCTCTCCTGCAATAGAGCGAAACGAGGGCTTTAAGAATGCTCTAAAACGCTATCCATCAATCAAAATCATTAAGCAGCTTTCGGGAAGCTGGCTCAACAATAAGGCACAAGAAGAGGTCAGCTTGAACAAGCACTTACTCTTCCAGGCCGATGCCATATTCGCTCATAACGATCAAATGGCCTTGGGAACCTGCGCTGTTCTTAGAAACAACGACCTTGAAGGAAAGATCAAACTCGTAGGCGTTGATGCTTTACCCGGAAAAAACAACGGTCTTGAACTAGTATCAAAAAAAGTACTCGATGCATCCATGTTGTACCCTACAGGAGGAAAAGAAGCGATCCGCACAGCCATCAATATCCTGAACAAGTTGCCCTTCGATAAAAACACAGCATTGAAGTCAGTTGTGATCGATTCAAGCAATGTAGAACTGATGATCCTGCAGGCAGATAAAATGACCAGCCAGCAGAAAGATATTGAGAGGCAGCAGAATATGCTTTCCGAACAAAAAATTGTTTATAACAATCAGCAAGTAATACTGAATATTCTGGTCGTCAGCCTGGTATTAGCGATTGTGTTCGCCGGAATCGCTTTTTATTCACTTAACGAAAACTGGAAAAACAATAAGCACCTGGAAAACAAAAATCATGAGATTCTCGAAAAGCAAAATCAGCTAATAGAAATGTCTGAAAAAGCCAAATCCGCCACGGAAGCCAAATTTAATTTCTTTACCAATATCTCACATGAATTCAGAACTCCTTTAACCCTGATACTCATACCATTAGAAGAGCTGCTTGCCGACAGCAAACTTCCTCAAAAAACACGAAGTCATTTGCAGCTTATTAACAGAAACGTGATGAGGCTCCTGCGAATGGTCAATCAGTTGATTGATTTCAGAAAGATAGACTATGAAAAGATGCGGGTACGCGCTACAGAAAATGATCTTCTAGCATTCACAAAGGAGATTATCGATCTATTCAAAGATATCGCGTATAAAAGAAATATAGATTTACGGATGGTAAGCCGCGAAAGCCGTATAAGCGCCTGGTTCGACACCAATATGCTTGACAAAGTGCTATTCAACCTGCTATCCAACGCCTTTAAGTTCAGCCACGACAGCGGAAAAATCATTGTCACCATAGAAAAGAACGAGGAGACGAATAGCGTGGAGTTGAAAGTCGAGGACAATGGCGCAGGAATGGATGAACATACACTGACGCATGCGTTCGACCTGTTCTATCAAGATGATTTGAAGCGATCCAAAGGTTCTGGTCTGGGACTGTCGCTTTCGAAAGAGATGATCTTGTTACACAAAGGATCAATAAAAGTGTCCAGTCAAAAAGAAAAAGGCGCACGCTTCATTATTCAGCTGCCCTTAGGTGATAGACATCTCCATGAGGACGAGAAAGTTCATACAGCAGAAGAATCTACAGTGGATTACGACAACATTAAGATCTATACCACTGAATTAGAAGACACAACAGAGATAGCAGATACACCAATACCTCAGCAATCATTAAAGGAGCGTTCTATTCTCATAATCGAAGACAACGAAGAACTGTTGAACTTCTTGAAACAGAAGTTTTCCACCCAATACGAGACGTTTACAGCTAACAACGGAAACAGCGGCTTACATCAGGCGTTTGAAAACGTCCCGGATGTTATCATTTCAGACGTTGTGCTTCCAGCACAATCAGGAACAGAAATCACCCAGGCGCTTAAAAACGACATCCGGACATCTCACATACCCATCATCCTTCTAACGGCTCAAGGAAGCCAGGAACAGCAGATAAAGGGCTTAAAAACAATGGCTGATGCTTACATTACCAAACCCTTTAATCTTCAATATCTCGACGAAACGATCAAAAACCTCCTTCATAACAGAGATTTATTACGATCCCGTTTTAGCAGTGAGTTCCCGGTAGAAAGTAAACTACCCGCCTCCAAAAAGCTTGACAAGAAATTTTTAAACGAGTTTGCTTCTATAGTGGAGAGCAATATCGCCAACGAAAACTTCAGTGTAGACGATATCTGCAAAAGCATAGGTATGTCCAGAATTCAGCTATACCGCAAAGCGAAAGCGCTGTTGGATTGTACGATTACCGACTATATCTTAAACAGGCGTCTACAGAAAGCCAAATATTTATTATTGAACGAAGAGATATCCATCTCTGAAATAACCTATCAAGTAGGTATTGCCTCCCCGACGTATTTTTCCACGGTGTTCAAAGCCCGATATAATTGCAGCCCAACGGAGTACAGGCGGAAGAAGAAAGAAAACCGGCAATGATGATCGTGCCCGGTTATTATCCCACAAATTACTCGACTTTAGCTCCTGTATGGTAAAAAAATGCCCTAAAACTGTCTCCTGAGTTCACATAATTTACATTAAAATCTGATTAAATTTATCGTATGACTCTTTCACTTCGTTAACAACTAACTCGTTTAGCCAATATAGGCTATCAATATAATTGTTCATACTCTCTGTTTTTTAACCACAAAATAACCTACTATACAATTGGTTATTGGTTGTGATTGTCAGCAATAAGTAGTCAGCTTTCTTTACGAACCTAAATACATCACAAATTCAGTATATGGATCGAGTCTTTAAAATATCCCTCGAGAATACGTTAACGTATGAGATAAAACGGGTGACAAACATTTTCGATGAAAACAATCCGGCATTAGGCAATCATATCAAGACCCATAAAGCATATTGCCTTATTGACAGAAAGCTGATAAACGAATACCTTGCGGCAAAGGCCTATTTTTCACGAAATGGTATTGAAGCTTATCACTTCTTGATTGATGCTTCAGAGAAGAGCAAAGACTTACAGACTGTTATAGACTTCACCTCATTTTGTTTCAAGAATGGTATTGGCAGGCGCGACTCCATCATTGCTATTGGAGGCGGCATAGTTTGTGATCTGGCCGGTATGTCTGCTAATTTAATCAGACGGGGCACGCCCTGCATCAAGATCCCTACCACTTTGTTAGGCATCATCGATGCCTCTGTTGGAGTGAAAAACGGTATTAATTATGCCGGCTGTAAGAACTCCCTTGGCACGTTTTATTTGCCGGATGTTGTTTTTATCGACTTGGACTTCCTGGATACGCTTCCCCTATGTGAGATCAAGAATGGATTAATTGAAATGATTAAAATCATATCATTAAAAGACAACGATAGCTGGCACCTATTAAAGCGCAATATTCACAATTTTCTGCTCAAAAAAATAGATGCGGATGTAATTGAATTGATAGACCGGTCAATATACTTTATGCTGGAGGAATTACGCGATAATCTATTTGAGGAAAACCTGTACCGTGTCGTTGATTATGGTCACGAATTTGGTCACTTAATAGAGGTGCTAACCAACTTTGAAATATCACATGGAGAAGCTGTCGGTATTGGAATGCGATTATCTAACAACCTCGCTTATGTGCAAGGTTTAATGGATAAAAGTCATTATGAGGATTTCGTCTCAGTGCTTGACTCATTAAACATGCCGAGCTGGCATTCAGCTTTAACTTGCCAACAACTATTTGATAAAAAGGAAGTCGTGACTAAACATAAGGGTGGCAACTTTAGTATCGTGGCTCTCCGGAAAATCGGCGACCCCTTTTTTCTAAGCGATTTTTCTTTTTCAGAATTTGAATATGCGTGCAACGATCTGGTAGCGAAAGATGAACTTGCATTATCTAAGGCTTCAACACATTATTAACCAATCATTTTAAAATATGGCCGATGCTTTAGTGTTTGACGTTGGTGGTACAAATTTGCGAGCGGGGCGTTATTCCTTTGCCACACAACAACTCGTCAGTATCAGCAGAAAGGATACACCTAATGCCTGGAACACCCCGTCTGATGTCTTGCCCTTTGAGCAACTCTATAAAGAAATGACTCTATTGAGTAAGGAGCTTTTTGAATATGATGAGCCGGAAGTGGTCACAATTGGCTTCCCCGGTCCTATCACCCCGAGCGGCGAGCTACTGAGTACGCCCACTATCTGGGGCGAAAGGTTTAAAGGTTCGTCATCCATTATCCCGCGTCTTAAAAGCTTTTGGCCAAATTCGAATGTTCATGTCCTGAATGATATTTCGGCAGCTGGATACCTTTTGAAAGACATTTACCCGGAAGACTTCTGTGTCATTAGTGTAAGTTCGGGAATCGGTAGTAAGCTTTTTATCAACGGGAAACCCTATACCGGTGTTATGGGGCGTGGTGGAGAAATTGGTCACTGGGTAACCGATGATTCACAGGAAGCACCGATTTGCGATTGCGGAGGAAAGGGCCATCTTGGAGGCATATGTTCTGGCAGGGGTGTTCTCGGGTTTGCAAAAACCCAATCCATGTCCAATCATGCAGACTATCAGAAATCATATGTGGGCAAAATACATCCTGACTGCCAGGATATTCTTAACGAAACTCTTGTGACGGCTTACTTAAAGGGCGACGCGTGGACGGTAAGCGTAATCGACAAAACGGCAAGGCAACTTGCCAGAGCGATAGCGCTTATACATACGACTACGGGCATAGAGCTGTTTATAATCATTGGCGGCTTTTCAACCGCACTGGGCGAAACATACCGCCGTAGTGTTGCGGATCTTGCTGCTACTTTTTGCTGGAATCTCGGACAGAACTGGGATGAAATGGTAAAAATTGGACCGGAAGGAACAGAAATAGGATTAGCGGGCGCCGGCAGATTCTCTGAAACTGTAAGAAAAGCGATATATGAAAATAAATAGATATGCGTATGAAAAGCAATTCGGGCCGGATGTAGAAGAACTATTTGATGACATAAAACGAATGCTGTTGGTAGGTAATTACGTACTCACTAAAGAAGTAACATCGTTTCTGAAAAACTTCGCTGCATTTACTCATGCTCGCTATGCCTGTGGCACCAACTCTGGCACCGATGCACTGATACTTGCATTGAAGGTATTAAACATTGGCCCGGGTGATGAAGTAATAACACAAGCAAACACCTTTCATGCTACTGTAGCGGCTATAAAGTTTGTAGGAGCAACTCCGATATTGATTGATGCAGATAATGACACCTACCTCCTTGACATCAATCAACTCGAAGCAAAAATAACCCATAGAACAAAAGTCATTATTCCGGTACACCTTTATGGAAAACCAACTCCAATGCCGGAAATAACAGAGCTCTGCGCCAAATACCACCTGTCGGTAATTGAAGATTGTGCGCACGCTCACGGTTCTGCTTTAAATGGACAGTTTGTGGGCACGTTTGGAAAGATCGGTTGCTTCAGCTTTCATCCAAGTAAAAACCTTGCAGCTGCTGGTGATGCGGGTTGTATTGTGACCAATGACGAAGATCTCTACGTAAAAAGCCAATGGATAGCGTCACTCGGACAAGATGGTCAAAACAACCATGTAGTGTTAGGCTTTAACAGTAAGCTAGATGCTCTGCAAGCCAGAATACTCGATTGGAAGCTTCAGTTTTTAAACAAATGGAACGAGGATAGGAATCGAATTGCGGACTACTATACTCAAAAACTAAGCGGACTCCCTTTAATTTTCCAAAGACGCGATGTGAATGAAGTACATGCCTATCATCAGTTTACTATAAGGACCAAAAAGCGAGACGAACTCATGGCCTTTCTAAAAAGTAAGGAGATAGACGCAGTTGTCCGATATCCTATTGCTATCCATTTACAGCATGCCTTTCAGAATGAAGGTTGGGTAAAGGGAGATTTTCCTGTAGCAGAAGCATTATCCCGTGAACTATTATGCCTGCCGGTAAGACCAGATATGACGGAAGATGAGTTAAACTACGTTTGTGACAGCACTCTCCAGTTTTTCAACACATGAGCCTGGCCCGGTTACCAAAACTCACTATTCTAGGGGGCAGCAGCCCTTTCACCATAGAGCTTATTGAACAATTTGCTTCAGCGAGTTTTGAACAAGCTTACCATCTGGTATTACATGGAAGAAATAGCGGACAGCTGGATTTAATTGCCGTGTACGCAACAAAACTCCTGAGAAAAGCTGGCTGGCACATCCAATGCAGCATCAGCTTAGATGATGCACTTTATGGCGCAGATATTTTACTTCATCAAAACAGGTACGGAGGTTTGGTGGGACGTATGGAGGATGAATCCTTCGCTCGAAAATTTGGTTTTCCCCCTGATGAAACTCTTGGCCCATGCGGCTTGAAATCAGCCATTCGAATGGCCCCATATTTAAGAGAGCTGTCAGGTAAAATTATGAAATTATGCCCCGATGCAATGGTTATTAATTTAACCAACCCACTCAGTATCGCAGTTTCCATATTTCATCATTGTAACGTTAGAAATGTTGTCGGTATTTGCGAATTACCGGTTACAACGCTTGAAAAAGTTGCCAAAGTGCTGAAGCTTCCTCCGGAGGAAATAGACTGGCAATATTCGGGACTTAACCATCGTGGGTTCATCCATAGCGTTAAATTTAGAGGGAAGGACGTATTTGCTACTTTTCTCGAAATGATAGCCGATGAGGGATTCAACAGATTTACTTGTAACGAAATCGAAGCGCTGGGTGCCATTCCGCTCAAATACTTTCATCTGTTTACCGAGTCACATCACCCGGAGTACAGAGCGCAAGAGGTACAATTAATTGGAAATCGAATAATACAGGAGCTCCTTCTTGAGGCTGATCATTCGCCCTTAAGCCTTAAAGACCGAAATATGGACTGGTACGAAAACGGGGTGATACCCCTGTTGAAAGCCATGGGTTCCGACTCTGCAAAAACCCTGGTGCTGAATACGGTAAACCATTCAGGATTAACTATCGAGGGTTTAACTCAGGTAAGCCAATCATCATTGACCGCTCTTGAATCAGCAAAAGCTCCTCTGGAGGCCGGGAAATGGTTACAAACATTTATCAAACTTGAAAGCGCAGTTTTGACAGCTTCGCTGGATCCCACATCACAAAACATTAAACAAGCATTAGAACTTGACCCACTTGCCAAAGACACGGAGATAGATATAATGGAAAAGTACATTTCAAATGTTTATCATAAAGAACAAGAACATGCAAACACTTAACATAGGCATACTGGGATGTGGGAGAATGGGTAAGATCAGGGCTGCATCTACTCAGGCTTCCGGCCACCGTGTTGTAGCTGTCTCAGACACTGACGCGAATCGTTTAAGAGAAATCAAAGAAGTATATCCCGATGTACATACCTATCCAAGCCTGGAGAAATTCCCGACAGAAAAGATTGATGCGCTTTTTATATGCTCACCCCCTTGCCACCATCTGACGCATATTGAATTTGCTATTGAGAATAATCTGCCTTTTCTTATAGAAAAACCTCTTTCCCTCAATTCCGATGGATTAGAGAACCTGCTGCAAAAAATCAACGAGAAACGATTGATAAATGCGGTAGGATACATGAACAGATATCGCGCCTCCATAAAGCATGTAAAAGACGTTGCCTGTCTGGGCATTTCAAGTTACTGGATTAATAAGATGTATCAGGTACCCTGGTGGGCTAATCAATCAGAATCTGGAGGACCACTAAACGAACAAGCTACCCATCTACTTGATCTTAACCGCTATATCATGGGTGAAGTAAGAGAAGTATATGCCACCGGCGCCGACAATGAGCTTTCCTTTGCAACCTCCATCAGCATTGCGCTTAAGTTTAAATCTGGTATCGTGGGGAACATTTTGTACAGCTGTGATGCAAGCGCCAAGAACATTGGACTTGATCTTTACACGAAAGAAAACAAAGTCAGCTTGACCGGATGGGATTTCAATCTGACATCTCCGGATGACTTATCGCTTCCTATGTTGTCAGGTCAGGACATCTTCGATATCGAAACCAGGAGCTTTCTGAACGCAGTAATCAACAACGATCCATCATCCATTTTATGTAATGTAGAAGAAGCGAAAAAAACCCAGGAATTGGTAGACGCAGTCAACCTGTCCCTGAAATTAAACAACCCTATCCCATTGTGACACTATCTAAAACGAGTTATGAAATATTCCTTTGATAATCTTGATTATAGTTATGGCAAAGCTCATAACGGCATGAACCCGATTTACTTCTCCCGTGTGGCTACTCTGTCCTCACATTTTGCCTTTAACTTTCTTGATTTTGTGAAGGTGCCTGTATCCTCCGGCATTGGAAAGCACACCCATTCCGCTGATAACCAAGAAATTTACATCATTATATCCGGACAAGCGGAGATGATAGTTGAAGGTAAAGCATACAGTGTCAAAGAAGGAGACGTGATTGTTAATCCAATCGGCGGGACACATCAATTGCTAAATACAGGAAGCGAAGACGTACATCTGATAGTTTTGGAAACACCTATAAGCAAGGGCGGGACCAATGCCGGCTAATGTTTAGTATACACCGAATCATAATATGCTACCATGTCCCTGATGCTGTTCTCCAAACTAAAATTCACAGAACCTCCAAAAGAAAGCAACTTACAATTGTCTCCAAAATGGTGATCAATTTGTTTACTAACGGTTTCGTCCGTCTGCACGCTATCGATCTTTAAATGACCGATCTCTGCACCAAAGACCGCGGCCAAACAGCTATTCAAAACGACAGCGATCTCTGCAGGCTTCCCTGATGAGATATTAAATACGTTTTTGTACTGCTTATTCATAAAAAGACCCACTATATTACTTGCCACGTCCCTTACGTCTACAAAATCACGCACTGATGTAAGTGCTGACGTTTTCAAGTATGCGTCTTTATATTCATTTTTGATGCGCACCAGTTCGCTTACAAACCGGCCGCAAACATGCCGTTCGTCTTGCCCCGGACCTATAACGTTAAAGACCCTCAGGATCATCCAGGGGATCGCCAAATACTCACAAAACTCCTTTACAATTGTTTCTTCGGCCGCCTTGGTTAATTGATACGAATCTTCGGGATTGCAAGGATGCGACTCCAAAAACGGAAGATCACCTGGTTTACTTGGAAAACCGTATACCCCACCACTGGAGACGCTAATAAATGACCCGGTATAATCATAAGCCCTGCAAGCACTCATTAAATTCAACATCCCACTAATATTGGTATTGAATAATTTACTACAACTGTCACCTCTTAACCCTGACGCCAGGTGAATAATGGCCGATGGACGATAAGCTTGGAAAAGCTCATCTATTTGCGCTTTACTGTTGATATCTACCGAAAGGTAACGATAACGTTCTGTGAAAATGTTTCTAAGTGCTAAAGGCAGAGGCGCAGGGATATTTTGACCATCTTTAATGTGAAGAGTATGCGTAAAACTATCATCAGAACGCCCTGATCTGCCTATCCCGATAACTTCGCAGTTGGAATCAGCCTTCAAGATTGCGGCCGTCACATACCGGCCTAAAAAGCCCTGTGCTCCTGTTATTAATACACGTTCATTCATTTTCAAAAGACTCGATAGTTTGTTTAAGGCCATCATTTAAGCCGGTAGTTGACCACCAGTCCAGCTCCTCTCCCGCTTTCGAAACGTCAGCAACCAGGCAATCGATATCAGCATTTCTTGGTCTGTCGGGTAACGGGCTCTCAGATATACGCCCTGATTCATTCATTAATGTTAGGATGGCTTCTGCCAGCTGCCTCGAATTGGTGCCGATGCCACTGGCAATATTATAGGTATCGACCCCGCAAAACTCAGAAAAAAGAGCCTTTTTGATCGCGGACGTTACGTCCCCTACATAGCAGTAATCGCGAGTGGAAGAGCAGTTAAACAATGTTACACCATGTCGATCCCTAGCGCTGTTATATATCTCCCTTATCAGGGATCTGGATGACATTCCCGGACCATAAATTGAGAACGGTCTAAGAATCTTAAAATTCATGTTATAAGCAACGTAATATACATAGCAAAGCTGCTCTATAGCTACTTTCGACACCCCATAAGGCGAAAGCGGCCTGAACATAGCACTCTCTGTCACTGGATTTGATTCAGGACGTCCGTAAACTTCGGCGGAGGAGATTATCACAACCTTGCGAATGTCGAGATGAAAACATACGTTTAACAATATACTTGTACCCATGGTATTCACCATTATAGCCTGATCGGGGTTCTCGAAAGATTCCCGAACACTGTTAAAGCCGGCTAGGTGCACTACAAGATCCACCCCGGTCAAGGATTTTCTCATCAGCTCAAAATCCAGAATATCCACTACAAGAGCATCATCAAACAACTTTACATTTCCATGAGCCCCGCTGATCAGCACCAGATCAACATCCTCTTTACGCAGGCTATCAACCAAATTGGAACCTATAAAACCGCCAGCACCTGTGATTGCTATTTTCATCTTTTGCAAGTTGTAAGGTCAGCTATTTCATCCTCCAGTTGCTTTATCAAAAAATCTGGCGAATACCCCTCTTCAAATCTTTTCCTCGCGGCCTGGCCGAGCCGCTCTCTTTTTTTCTCGTCAACAATCAGCTCACTTAAATGATCAGCTAGAGCCCGACGATCATTTACTTCAAAAAGCAGACCTGTCAAACCATGGTCCACCACCTCAGGGATTCCACCGACAGACGACGCGATCAAAGCCTTTCCTAATGACATTCCCTCCAAAATACTGTTAGGGAGCGAATCAAATCTGCTAGCATGGACCTGTATATCGATCATTTTAAAAACGTCCCCTATGTATCCGGGATAGCTGATAAAACGAACCTTGTCCCCAATTCCTAACTCACAAGCCTGTTGCTGCAAGCGATCGTAATAGATATCGTCCCGCGAATATCCAATTAACCATAACTCCGCCATACTGTGCAGTGCCGAAATATCACCAAAAACATCGATCAGTAAATCCTGGCCCTTGAACGGAATAATGCTAGCTATCTGTCCAATAACTATTTTCTTCGTATCCTCCCTATACCAGCTCATTCTTCTCAGCTCATCTTTATCAGAAAACTTTACCTCTATTGCACTTGGGATTACCAAAAATCTAGCTCTTGATTTACCTATCCATTCTTTTAGTTCGTCCAACCGCATTTGAGAGTCGCAAATTATGACATCACTGGATCGCAGCAGGTACGAGCAAAGAGATCCAAGAAAGCTATAGTCACTCTTTTGGTAAAGGGTCACCAATACTGGTAAACCCATTATTTTTTTTGCGAGAAGGCCGTATATTCCACCCGCCAAAAGGCGACCGTCTATTATATCAATTTTCTTGTTATACAGTATTCTAACCAATTGAACTGAATACATCACAAAGTTGATCAACAACAAGAAAAATCTCAGCGGTTTCCAAACGCTTTTCAAATTGAATGGCAATATGGTTATGTAGATAATCTTTGCATCTATGTTCTTGAAGTGCGACATCATGTTGGCTCCCGCAGATCGCGGTGTACAAATGATGCAATTAAATTTCTCCTTATTTATTAAACGACATTGATTTAACAACCTGGTTTCATCCCCTCCAAACGACAATCCGTAGGCTACTATAGAAAGGATATTTATGGGTTGTTTTTTCATGGTTGCGCGATTATTAAACCACCTCTCTTATAAGGTCTTGTATTTTATCGATCAGAGGCCACTTTTCCGACTCCCGAACTCGTTCCAGTGTGTCTTTATCATTTATATCACTCCAGATGGATTGGTGAAGGAACGAATGTACCTTATCGCCCAAGGCTATTAAGTCTTTACTAAGACCCGGAATATCTATTCGTTGCTCCGGGTAATTTTGACTAACTATACTCCTGGCTTTCGGTCCAAGTATATATGTCCCGCTGGATACTAATATTCTTTGTTTCGGCTTTTCCAGGTAATCTACCACTTCTCCTTCTTCAACCACAAGTTGCCCAAAAGGAATCGAAAAAGATTCGTAGTGAGAAGCAATAGTCATAACGGCCCTTGAAGAGATATGCGAGTTCTCCAAAACACTAAGGTCAAGATTCAGAAGATTGTCTACATTCAACACAAGCACATCGTCATCTCCTATATCGACAAACTGTGCCGCGCCTATAGTCCCGAGAGGTATCTCCTCAACAATAATCTGAATAATGAGGCCAAGTTTATTCCGATACAATTTCTTAAGCCTATCCAAGTGGGTCAGTAACTGCTGCTCTGTTGCGGCTACAGACACCCACGCCTGACGATAGCCGTAAACGTAAGCATAAAGAAGGTTCAGTTCAATCAAAGGTATGCCGAAAATTGGAGCCAGAGCTTTGTGCAGGCTAAGACTGGTTGTGTTTCGCATTCTGCTTGACCGACCTCCAGCCATAATTAACACATTATTCATAGATAAAGGCTAGGAAAGTTACTAATTGTCAGATGGTTAATTGATCACTTAAGATAACCTTAATTATTTAAACAATGAAATGCGGCGATAAATATTTATTTATGAAACGCTCGGGAAGTAGTGCCTGTACGGTGCTGCCCCTCTCTTATCGCGATAAAATATAGATGCGCAATACCTGCACGCGTCAAAGCGTTTAAGCTCAATCTGAGTGAAGGAATTTTTATATTAATAGATGAAACATTTATTGCCTTTATTCATCCTGCTACAATGTAGCCTTTCATTGTTAGGACAGCACTCCTACTCAATTGCTGGAAATATTAGTGGGGTTGAGAATGGCGCAAAGGTTTATCTTTTGAAGTTCCTCTCTGATCAAATTGATTCCACAATTGTTGAAGCAAACAGATTCAGCTTTCAAGGAGAAGTAAAAGAACCCGTGGAAGCTGCCATCGTTTTTTCCTCTTTGAGTAATGCTGTTGAAAGGGAAAAGAGAAAGATCTTCTGGCTGGAGAATAGCGAAATTAGAATTAGCGGAACCAGTGGAAACCTGCCTGCAGCTGTCGTGTCAGGTTCAGCTTCCAACATTGACTATGACTTTTATTTTAACGAATTTTACATCAAAGGCAAAGTAACTGTAGACAACTATTCCGACTCGCTTAAGACAGCTCTAACGACAAGGTATATCGAAAGTCATCCTGATGCTTACAAGAGCGTAATGGAACTATACCTCTACAGACAGGTTATTCCGATAGGCAAGGTAAAGAGCTTCTATAGCGCGTTTACAGACAGAGTAAAAGCCCATTCATTTGGCACCTTACTCCTGGGTTTTATTGAACAATACAGACAGCTTAAGGTGGGTGATAACGCTCCAGACTTCACGATGACGTCTGTTAGTGGAAAATCAGTGCAATTATCTTCTTACAGAGGAAAGTATGTATTGCTCGACTTTTGGGGAAGTTGGTGTAGCCCCTGCCGCGGAGAGAATATTGTCTTAAGGAAGGTATATGAAAAATATAAAAACCGAGGCTTCGACATTCTCGGTGTTGGTTTGGATACAAAAACAGCGCTAGAGAAGGCCATCCAAAAGGATGGAGTAAAGTGGACAACCCTTGTCGATGAGAGCTTATATGATAGTCCCGTTGCACATATGTACGGCGTTTGGGCTGTGCCCGAAAACTTTTTAATTGATCCTGAGGGGAAGATCATAGCGGTTGAATTAAGGGAAACCGGAGGTATGGTCTCTCAAAAATTGGAAGAAGTGCTCACAAAATAAACTACATATATTAAATTCCGTCTTTTGAAAATAAGCGCAGCTTCACCTAATCTACTCGCCTAAGTAACCTATAATATACAACATTTCCATTTGCATCATCTAACGTCATGATCAGATTCCCTTTCTTGAAAAAGTCGTTAACATCAATGGCGAACAGATTCACGCCCCATAGTTCGCGATAGTCTTTGATGTCTTTGTTGTCTATCGTAAGAAATAGCCGATTCAACTGATAGTTAGGTGTTTTGATACAGGTGATGACAGGAAAAAGCCTCCGTTAGGAACAGATTGCGGATAAAGTAGAAGAAACTTAAAACTCCTAAAATTAAAGGCGGGTGACAAGGTTCCTTCAGTACGTCAGATCGTGAGAGATCAGAAGGTAAGTAGCTTTTTACGATACCTAATTTGTCAGGCATAGGACAATAATTTTTGTGTATCCGGTAAAGTCGCGCAACTTAAGGAAGGCAATGGTTTCATTCACAAATCTTCCCATCTAACTAAGTCTTAAATCAGTCTTATCCGTTCTTAGAAATATGGCCGTGCCATCTCATCGGCCTTCGCAAGGTTTTCTCGATGCGTGCTAGGGTCTGCCTCTTGTAGCGCTGCTTCCAAAGCATCTTTTTCTAAATCCTGGCAATAAGCTGGTTCACCCGGCTGTTGTTTCCAAGATTCTGATAACGTGCCTCCATCAATAGCATCGAAACCAATTTCTTCAATCAGTTTCATAATATCTTTTGTCTGCTCCTTGTTATCACCGGCAACTGATAAGGCGATTCGATCAGTTCCTCCACCTGGCCTGGCCTTAGAAGCTAAGCTTCCGGCAACTATATTATTAAAAGCCTTTATTACCGGGTGACCAATAACTTTTGCTACCCATTCACTATCCGTTAATCCATCTTCAATCTCTGCGATTTGCCCGTCACGCGAAGGATAGTAATTACCAGCATCTAAAACAATAGCTTTCGAAGCGGATAGAATATCAACAGGGAGTTTCCTAATCGCCTTGGCAGGAATTGCGATAATGACAAGATCTTTTGCTCGAGCAGCTTCTTCTGCTGTAACAGGCTTCGCGCCAGTGTTCTCTGCTACATCAGTTAAGGATTCTGGTCCTCGTGAATTTGCAATAGTAACCTGGTGACCAAGTTTTATTAAATATCCAGCAAGGGTACTACCAATGTTACCAGATCCGATTATTCCTATTTCCATATTAAGTTAAATTTATGTGTACTAAATGATTTTGTTAAACCCGGGGATCAAGTCCATACTGATCGGGCACACCCAAATGTTCGCGTAAAGTTTTTCCTTCATAATCTTTGTGAAACAAACCACGTTCCTGCAAGACAGGGATCACCTCATCGACAAAAGCATCAATTCCATCTGAATTAACATCCGCTGAAATCCAAAAGCCGTCAGCTGCGCCTGCTTCAAACCATTCTTGCATATGATCTGCTGCCTCAATACCTGGACCTACAATGACTGGATGATAATCGATCACTCCATGTGCTAGAATATCGCGCAGGGTCCATCCTTCTTTAGCAATCTTTAGAGCATTGTCGGATCGGGGATCGTAACGTGAAGGTCTGGCAGTATTCAATTGGGCCTTCGATAGCGGTTCGTTCATTCTTAAAGGATCAAGTTGAATACCTATCATCTGTTGAAGATAACCAATCCTTTGTGGGAATTGATCACCCCCTAGTCGAATTCGGCGGTCAAGTGCCGAGCGTCTGTCTTTGGCTATGGTTGTCATTAATCCTGGAATGTACTTGATCTCATCGGGATCACGACCGTAACGCTCTGCTGACGGTCGACCCATGGCATACGCCATGCTCCAGATTGGGAACCATACCCATTACCTAAGTGGAGGCCAATTAACATTTTTCTATCGGTAGCCGAAACAGTATCAAGTTTCTCTTTCATGTATTACCTTAGATGTATTAGATATACAGGGCACGACTTAACCGTAAGCCGAATTCTGCATCAGGATTTGTAGTAGGATTGCTCATGCGCTCCATAATAGCTGATACTGCTATATCACGGCGTGCAGGTAATCGTTCCTTTTCTGCGGTATTAATTAACGTTGCCATTTCATCTATTGTCAGATCCGTACAATAGATCGGTGCTCCAGGTTGTTGTCTCCATGAGTCTGCCAGGGATCCAGTATAGTAAGCCTCAAAGCCGGTGTCGTCTATTAATTGCATAGCAATTGTTTTGTCAACCTCACGATCCGAGGCTACAGGAATTGCAATACGCCCTGAGCTTCCAGCTGGTTTATCATTTTTTACCAAAGAATCTGAACCAATGGCATTCCAGGCTTTAGCTATAGGACGTCCCAATTGTTCCGTTACCCATAAACTTTCAACTTGCCCTGCTTCAATGCTATCAATTTTGCTGTCACGAGCAGGATAATAATTAGAAGTATCAATGATGGTTGTAGAATCTGAAACCGCTGAGAATAGGTTTTTAATATCAGGGATTCTATTCAAGGGGATAGACAGGATAATTACATCTTTCCCTTCAATTGCATACTCAATAGTAACGGCGCGAGCACCAGTAGAGAGTACATTTAAATCTATATTTTCTGGGCCGCGAGAATTAGCTACCACCACATCATGACCTGCTTGTGCTAATCTTAACGCTAATGTCTTTCCTATATGACCAACACCTATAATTCCTATTTTCATAATTACATTTTTTTAGAGTTGTGCAACAAAATTAGTTAAATAATACTTTACTTTGTATAGTACTTACCTAAAGTAAAGTACAATTTATCATTATACACTTATGGCTACTAAAAAACCGTATCTATCTTGTTTGGATTCAGTAAAACCAGTGCGGGATGCACTGGACGTAATAAATGGAAAATGGAAACTACCTATTATCATTTCTGTTGGTGTAGGTAACGAGCGGTTTACGGATATTCAGGACAGCATACCGGGTATCTCCCCGAAGGCTATGGCAAAGGAATTAAAGGAACTGGAACAGCACAAGCTTATTCAGCGAATTATCACTAATGATTATCCAGTTAAAATCACTTATAAATGGACACCTTATGCCGATACGTTAACACCGATAATTGAGGCGTTAAAAAATTGGGGATTAAATCATAAACAAGAAATATTTCAGAAAGAAAAAAGCCATACATAGGACTAAGTGTTAATAGATCTACGGATCGACTAAAAGTGTTTCACTGATCAGCGCGGAAAATTTAGGATCGGATGACCAGGCCATTGCTTTCGAGAAAATGGCCTGTGAGCAGCAACAATACATCGATCACTACATGACCTTAAATAAGTCCACGTTGTTTCCAAAATTTTGCGAAATCAGATCTGCGAGGGAAAGATTGTATTCCCAGGTTAAACCGTGATTTACGATTTGCTAAAGATAAATCACCTTATAAAACCTATTTATATTCGATCATTAATGAGGGTGATCGCAAAAGTGGTAACGCTGGTTACTTTATCGTCATTAAATTTGGCGAATGCTATTTAGGAGCTGGTGCTTTTCAGCCAGAACCCCAGAGGTTGAAAAAAATCCGTCAGGTAATTAATTACAATTTCCAGGATTGGAAGAAAATTACTGAAAATGCTAAGTTGCTCAACGCATTTTCTGATGGGATCGTTGCCCAGGAAAGTTTACGAAAAGTGCCTAAAGACTTTGATTCAGACAGCCCTGCGGGTGATTTTTTAAAAATGAAAGGATACTTCGTCAGAAACTATTACCCTGATACTTTTTTCATGGAAAGGATAACTTTGAAACCATCGTGGAATGTTTTAAAGCTTGTCCGAATTTGAATATTTTCGTAAATTCCATTTAAGTACAACTGTGAAAGAACTCTTAAAAAATAAAAAGCTAGTCCTGCAGCACGTTCCTGGCAAAGGTGCATGGACGTATCATCTGGTCATTCCAGATACTAAAGACATCCGGGGAAAGTGGGGTGTTATGAAAGTTTCCGGAACCATCGACGGCCATGAAATTAAAGATCTTAATCTTGCCCCATTAACTGGAAAGGATAAACGCATCTCCATTAATAGTAAGATCAGGAAAGCTATTGGCAAAAAAGGTGGTGACGAAGTGATAGTGACCTTATATAAAACCACTGATAATCATCTAACCCAGGAAGATGATGTAAAAGATTGCTTTAAGGATGCTGATGTTTATCAAAAATTTAAAACTTTGCCGGACGATGAGCAGGAAGCTATGATTAAAGATATTCTAGCAGCGCATGATGAAAGCAAACAAGAAAAAATGATCAATAAATATATCGATCATTTGTCAGCTAAAAAATAAATGCGGCAGCACACCTAAAATATCAATTACCAGAAAAATCAGATCAAGCTGGTTACTTGCTTTGAGAGAATTGGGCATCGTTAAATGTTTCCAGTAACGTTTTGGTATGTGCTGTAAATGCAGCTTCATGTTTTCCTGGCTTTTATATTTACAGCGCCAAAATAACGCTTCCATAGCTGCTGATAAAATCCCTCCCTTTCATCAAATATTTCTGCGCCAGCAGAAGATGGCACTTTTCCTGAGTGGAACTGCAACTCTACTGTACTAACGGTTTCTAGGTCATAGTATAAGCCGTATTTTCGTTTGGCATCATAGATAAGCCAACGCTGATCAGCATAACGGCCTCACCAAAATCGACGATAGGATTCTAAGTCTCCGACTTTGCAAAGGGGCGCTTAACAAACTGGGAGGTGAAACTTCTTATCAAAGATTTCTCTACCAGGCGCGGATCCTCATTTGGTAGTGATTTCCAACAGATGATCAAATCACCAACATCTCCAAGCTGCCAAATCAACCGTCCTCCCCAATGCCCGATGTTTTTTCCCATTCCATCCTATTCTTGGCTGCAAGAACCATATCTGCTCTCCTTCAACTCTCTCGCTCTGCAGATAATAGAAAGGCTGAGTAAAGTCGGACTGGTGAGCAGTATTCACCAGGAGGTCCCAGTTCTCCCGGAATGTAGCAACCAATTCTGTGTTCACGAATATCCGATTTGCGGTAATCATTCCTTTTTCGAATAAATCTATAATCGATATCAAGAGAACCGGTTTATGAGGAGCTTTACCATAGACGGTTGGAGCACGGTTGAGACGGGTTAGTTTGTGAAGGTATTTACGTAGTGTTTCAGGAATCCCCATGTAGGTTCTAAGATAAGAAAAAGGCACTGTATGAGAAGTCGCATTACTCCTTATTCAATCGTCTAAAGCCCAGTTAAATACCCCTTTCAGGTTCTCGAAAGAGCATTTCCATAAAGATCCAGCCCCTGGCGTTCTCGCTCCCCTACCGGGTTCCTATTTCTCCTACACCTTATCATTGCAATGTTTTTTCGACGGGCCATGGTTATCTTTGGCGACCAGCTTACCGACCTTCAGATGAGCTTGAATCCATGCGTACTCGAAAACCTATTGGAACAGCTTTGATATGTAACTGTATGCTTACGTTCGCCCTTGAAACACACGCTCCGTTCCAATTAAGCAGAATACATCGAATCGTTCTCTTTGCAAATAGAATTAGAAAACATTCACTAACTTAGCTCACCATGAGAGAAAATTGGTCTGATAACGAGGTTGACTTGATTGTCAACGATTATTTCTCCATGCTGATTGAGGAACTAAATGGGAATTCTTACAATAAATCGGAACATCGACGACACTTAAAGCCTCTGTTAAACGATCGCCCCGATTTATCTATAGAACGAAAACACCAAAATATTAGTGCAGTCAATATAGAACTCGGCCTTCCTTATATCAAGGGGTATAAACCTTTGAGTAAGGCTCAGAGAAGCAAGCTGATCCCTTCCATTCAACGATATATCTTACTAAATCCAGAAATCCAGAAAGTCCTCGACTCATTCTGTAACAATGCCGATTTAGTCTCGCCCTCCGTTGTACAATTTGACGAATTATTAGTAAACCCTCCCGAAAAGAATAAAAGCGTACTTATGGAACCTTCCCCTTCCTTCAAAATTTCTGGCAAAATAAATTATTTGGAAAAAGAGCAACACAACATTACGCTAGGGAAAAAAGGAGAGGAACTGGCATTGGAATTCGAAAGAAATCTATTAATTATGGCTGGAAAGGAGGCCCTAGCAAAAAAGGTCGAGTGGGTATCAGATAAATTCGGAGATGGCGCAGGTTTCGATATACTTTCATCGAATCTCGACGGAACTGATAAGTATATAGAAGTAAAAACAACAAAACTCGGAATATATTCGCCTTTTTTCTTTTCCTCTAATGAATATAAATTCTCGATAATTAACAGCGAAAATTTTCACTTGTATCGTATATTCAACTTTTCAGATAGTCCTAAAATGTTTCGAGTTCGAGGTCGCTATGACAAATTTTGCTCGATAGAGGCTGTGCAATATAAGGGGCACTTTTAGTATTATTGCCAAGATCAACTCATTGTCGTCAGTAAATTCAGCGACAATAACAGTTTATTCTAAATTTATAAAGCTATTTTTGCCAAATATATAGCATGATAAAAGAATTAATTGGTAAACCGGCTATTAGGTTTAAAGTCGAATATAAGATCTATCAGAAACTACAGCACATTGCCTTGAAGCATCTAAATGTTACTGACATGAATAAGTTAAGAGATCGTTTCGAGGGCCAAAAATTTTACCACTCTTTTTTGATTCGGTCTTATGCAGAAGTAGCCCTGGAAAAACTTTTGAATCAGGCCACCATTGATTGGACGCTGAAAGTTGACAGTAAGAATTATAAACCACAATTTACCTACAACGGACGTTCTGTGGAATTAATTACTGCAAGCTTAGATTCTTACCCAACTGTTCCGAGAGGCAATTATGATATTGGTATTGTTGCCTTTATTAATGTCGATAGTAGAGACGTTCAGATCCTTGGATTTGCCCCCCAAGAGACTCTTATTGCTAATATAGATTCTTCTAGTATCTCGCCAATGTTTGAGGCACTATATTTCGGACATCTGAAAAATTTTGATTTTTTAACTTTAATTAGAGACTAGGACTCCTTATACGGAGAAATCCAAATGGTAAGTTTCCTCATCAATTTTATATATATCTACATCGGTCCGCCCATATTTGAGTAGGTCCTTCAATGTTATCTTTTTACCGTTCCCAAGGCATAGCCTAAACCTGAAATATTGACCCATTAGTGCATTGTTAAGAGTTGTATGTAGTCCCTTCCCATTTTGTTGTGCCCTGACACATATTAACTGTTTGTCGTCATCTGTTAATATTGTAAATACGTTTCTTAAGTCTGGAAAAAATCCCGATCTACAAATATCTGATGGAATGTTTAAATATGCTTGATTGGGATCCCTATTATATTCAGGACGTTGTCCCCAATTTAAACCTGAACGATTAGGAACTTCACCAGTAGATCTATCTAAAAGTGTGAGTGTAACCTTTTCAAGTTCATAACTTAACAAGTTAGTATCATCATACTTATGTACCTCTTTAATTATTCGTTTAGACTCATAAAAATCAATGTGGGAACTGATAATGTCGAAGTCGTCATTGCAGTTAATACTCTCGCGCAAAAGATTTTGAAAATAATCACTCGCCAACTTGGGACAACTCGGAGCAACGGCCTCTCTCTGCGAAGTACTAAATGCATTTTGAGTATAATTAGCAGATCCTGTAAAGCTTTTATAAGGCTCTTCTTTTTTTAGCCAGGTGTAAACCTTTGAATGGATAGCAGGAGGATTGATAATGTAGTTACACTCGAAATCTAAATCCTTGCTTTCTTGAAGTTGAATGAAAGATTTATGGTTTTTCAACTCAATTCCATCCTTGACCGCCATTCCGATAATAAGCTCAAGACGGAAGCTCCTTTTAAGTATTTTTCTTACATAATCTACATGTCTGGCTACCATATTTGCTGAGGCGTATCCGGTCACAATAAGTAGCTTATCCGCTCCTTCAATGACTGGGTTAGCCAAAATTTCGTCAAATAGCTCTCCTTGGCCCGTTATCATACTTCCACTAAGACTTCTGGCGTCTTTAAAGTTTTTGCGCTTAATTTAATATTAGGTTCTATAAAAGGATACTCAATACCAGCAAAACACTTAAGAACTGCTTCAATTATGATCTTCGCTCCCTGTGGAGGAACAGCCATTCCAATTTGCTTTCTTACGCTTTCTTTTGAACCTAAGAATTCAAAACTATCCGGGAAAGTTTGTAAGCGTGCACGCTCCCGATTCGTTAAAGCACGATTTTCCTCCCAGTGATAAATATGAGTCCCGCCTCCACCGCTTCCAGTTACCGTATATGCTGGCTTATTAGGATCTAATCGCTTATATATTTGACTGATTTTGGCACCTTTTACATTTAATCTTAAATAATCTGGCATATTTGCCGTAAAGGCATTTTCGCCCGGCTTAATGAATTTCAAGCGTTCAACTACTGTTTCTGATTGCTTGGTCAGCTCGTTATTTGGCGTACCTGGATCTATTGGAGGACTTAAAATTGCTTCTCGGGACGTAACTATTTTATTGTTGGGGATAAAAGGAACTTTAAATGTTATTTCTAGATCATTCCTTATGCCTATTATTATAATCCTATGTCTTGCCTGCGGAATCCCATAGTTTTCGAACTTATAAAGGTGTGGAACAACCCTATAGCCTGCTGATTCCAATTCGCTAATAATAGTTTTGAAAGCCTGTCCGTCATTCGAATTTTTCAAGCCTCCGACATTCTCCGCCAAGAACCATTTTGGCTGAAACCTCTTTAATATACTTACTCCATAAGAATACAAGGGACCAAAAACACCATCTATTCCCTTTTGCTCCCCTACAATACTAAAATCATTGCATGGGAAGCCAAACGCTAATGCATCAATATCAGACAACTTTTCTATATCCAACTTTCTTACATCTCTACAAATTACTGAAGTTCTAGATTCAGGGCAGATATTGTGTCGATATGTTTCGCATGTATCTTTGTCGTAATCATTCGCCCATTCATGAGCGATACTATATTCTTCTCTTCCATTATTTACCACAGAATTAATCGCACCAAGAGCTATACCTCCCGGTCCCGAAAATAATTCCCCTAACCTAAACACTGCCATCTAATGAAAATCTGATATTTTAAGTACTTTATTTGCTTTTAGCTTTTTCCAGAGGTAGTCCCTTTCAAGACCTTTTATCTGGGCTACTTCGATAAGGGTTCGTGCATTTATTGCTGACGCTGGCAAACCGCTTTCTCGATACAAAGTAAGTAATTTAGTTTGTATTTCCCCACCGACGCCTCCCGCTACATACAATATAAAACCCAATCTATGCCCCTTAGCTAATTCAAGTTCCTGATAATTAGGTATATAATTACTAATCATTTTAGCATAATCCATTGATGGTAGTGTGTAATGGCTACTTGCTTTTGTGTCGGCGATTGCACATTCTCCAACAGATTCATTAATTAGTATTATATCTGAATATCCTCCAACTCCCTTTTTGTAAGCGCTTCCTGTGTGTTTAGCATTTATTCCTAATCGTGTTTTGAATAGCTCTGCAGTTGCAAGTTCAAAATCTCGGGCAGTTGTTACCCCGCCTTTAGATAATTCTAAATACTTGCTTTCAAAATACGTTAGAGACTTAGGGATTAGGGGGGTGATTACATCAAGAACAAGATCACGGTCAAAGCCAAAATCCTTTACCATTTTTGATATAAAATCTTCCGGATGTTCGGTTATTAAAACATTGCCTATATATTCAAAAAACTGTGCAGAGATGATCGATTCCCCCTTGTTTAATTTCTTACGCTCCGAGTTAGTTGTCGTATCCTTCTTCTTGTTCCAAGCTCCGTACGTTCTTGTATATTTTTCTTCAAAGCCTGGCGAGTAAGAGATAAAGTTGTGCATTTTCGATATTGCTTCATCGATTATATCTGCAAACTCTTCACTTATAATGATGTTTTTTGTTGTCGCATCCTCATACGCTAGACTAGAGCTGATGAGATAATTTTTAAATGTATTTGCGACATTTATAGCTTCCAATAATAATTTATGAGCATTGTCTTTTTGCGTCGCTTTTGGAGTTGATAAATCTTCTAATGGCCTATCGATAAGTTTTAGGAGATCATTTCTCTGCAAATTTTGGCTTCGAAAGCTTAATATCTTGCTAACTACAAAATCTTCACACTTAGAATTATGACCATATACCACACAAAAAACAATCTCATCTACTGTAAGATATTTAATCTTATTGTTTCTTAATAGCCTTAATGCAAACACGAAGGGTTTAACCTTTATATCTGGATGTATGCGTACATTTCTTCCGTTGCTATATGTACTGGGATATTGATAATTTAATATTTGGGATTGTAAAACTTTTAGAGGGGTTTCAAAATCAATCAAACTCCTGCCCGCAAGGGTAAAAAACAATTCTTTTTGCCTTCTATAAAGTAGGCCAATACTTTCAAGTTGTGAAATGTATGTTCTTGCACCACCACTTTTAGGGTCTCGTATCTCATTTCGGCCTTTAAGGTTCCCTGCTGTTAACAATCCGCTGAATTCGTTTTGTATCTCCTGACTCCAATTGTTCAATGCCATTTGATTCAAGATTTGGCAGATTTGAGCTAACTTCCAGGGATAAATCTTCCTAATCGCTCTTGGCAACATCCAGCTACGCCTGAAATTTGAATTAAATTCTACTAGCATCTAGACTTTTAACTGCATAAATTCTCGTTTATGAAACTGCAATAGCTTTCTCTTATCGAGAGATTTTCGAAAGCAATATTTCCGTTGGAGTTACAAATTTCACTTCGATTCTATCTCCAACTTGTGCATTTATATGGTTAAACCAGCCTCCTAATATTTTAAGATCCCCCTTTCCTTGAAGATTCTTAGCGTATTTACTTAATCTGTCAGTTCCACCCGAGGCTATGAGAGCACTGTTCTTTAAATATCCGTCTGCTGAATTACAAGTATAGTCTCTATTTCCTATACCATGAATATTCGTGATATCGAACTTCCTTGCTATATATGCAGGAATATGCAAATAACCTTCTCCATTTATTAATTTTCTGGTTCCTGTATGTCGATGGGTACCCCATCCAACATGGGGTCGTTTTAAAATAGCAATAAAACTATCTCCTGCTTTAGGCATATTTCTGTCTTTACGAATGTTAGCCTCTAAGATAATAACCTTCATTGGAATAATACAAGGCTTTACTGTTAATTTCAAGGTAAATAAATTTTGACTTATCCTAATCAGGCACTCGTCTGACGAACTAGGAATTTTGCAAGTATCATTAACCCTTAAGATCTGTGGACTCAGAGTTTCTATTGTCCAACGATCTAATGAAATGACGTTGTCAACCATTTTTAACTATTACCGGGATTCGCCGCGCGTTCTAAAAGATAGCGAAAAAGCGTGTATCATACTTACTTCGGTAGCATTTGAATCAGCAAAAATAGCATCTAACCAAACAGGGACTATCAAGGATTTTGGATAACTGGTTTGGTGTAACTGCCGAGAGCGGTTACGCACCTTTCGATAGTCGATTCCAGATGTTCGTTCTTTAGTTCACATTCCCACAAGACAATAGAAAACCATCCTTGATTTGCCAATATCTGGATAACTTTTTCATCATTCAAACTATTTCTACTAATCTTATTCAGCCACCATTCCGTTCGGGTCTTCGGAATTACGAAGTATCTGCAACCCTTATGCCCGTGCCAAAAGCAACCATTGACGAAGATTACAGTTTTATACTTAGGCAATACAATATCCGGCTTGCCAAGCATATTTTTGACATTAATTCGAAATCTGAATCCTCTTCTGTGTAGCTGTTTCCGAACCAGAACTTCTGGTTTTGTATTCTTACTGCGAATTCGGGACATGTTGTAGCTCCGAATCGCCTCTGTATGTACATCCGCCATCGCACAATTATATCAAGTATTCAGTTTAAGCGACTCCAAAATTTGAATATTCCATTACCATCTAAAAACCGATTATTTGTAACTTTCTTTATCTAATTTACACGTATTTTTCAGATATTTATATATGGGCTTTTGGCAAGATTCACGTTATACATATCAGCAATTCGCCGAGCTGAGTTTGGAGAAAGTTATTTTACAAATTAACGCCCTTTCAAGAGAGGATATGGTTGAGTGGCTTAATTGGAATGATCCCAACGGAATTTACTCGGACGAACAATCGTTGAAGGAATTGGGAAACAGGATTACAAAAGAAGAAGCTACTGAAATCATGCTGAGACAAATCGAAGAGAATACTGTATCTTAATCGGATTGGCTTCGACAAACATCAGGAAGCGCCCTGCAAGGATTAAGAGCCCTTGATCTTGAAGACCTTTGTAAAAATTCCCGCTTAAAAGTTGTAATAAAGGACTTCGATTCTGAAATCCGAAGTCCTTCTTCTCTCCGTCGGGATGGCGGGATTCGAACCCACGACCTCCAGCACCCCATGCTGGCGCGATACCGGGCTACGCTACATCCCGAAACAGGCAGTTACCCCACCTGCTTTCTTTACAAGAGCAAAAATACAATCTCCTTTCAAAATTCCAAGAAAATTCCATCAAATCACCTCCTCCTTGTTAACCAAAATGGCACAAAACTCTGGTTAACAAAGGGTACAAAGCCAAATCCCCCGAAATAATTTCATATTCCCAACTTCTCTCCTCATCTTTATAACACCGTTAATCAAGGCCTTCTCAGCCCCGTACCAAAGACGTACCAGCGTCGTACCTGCTTCGATAAAACCCGTCGAAAACACGTACCCGACCCGTCCCAGATACGCGCTAAAAAAGACCCTTTTTAACCCTCAATGAAAACCAATAAAAATTGAATTTTTAACCTAATCTTATCAAAATGGCAACGTACAAAAAAGGCCTCAATGGCCCTGCCTCCGGAAAAGTCGGAAGCGTGATCGCAAGCAGCTGGCGCGATATCAATTACTTTAAAGGTCACAACAAAAAATCAACTAAAGAACCAACAGAGAAACAGCTGCAGTCTCGTGCAAAATTCAGGGCCGCCAACAATTTTTTAAGCTTGGTGAATGAATGCGTTCAACTGGCCTTTATTCAAAACCCGGAGAGAATGACGGGCAGGAATGCAGCTCAATCGCATATTTTAACGAAAGCCTGGAAGGAAAGCCCTGAGGGCGGGGAGATAGACTACCCCAATGTCCTGATCAGCTTCGGAAAGCTCGAGCCGGTGCAAGATGCCAGAGTCATGTCGACTCCAACGGGCATCACCATAAA
Organism: Arcticibacter pallidicorallinus; assembly: GCF_003002875.1. GTDB lineage: Bacteria > Bacteroidota > Bacteroidia > Sphingobacteriales > Sphingobacteriaceae > Arcticibacter > Arcticibacter pallidicorallinus. Next base: position 545,733 of record NZ_PVTH01000001.1, on the reverse strand, counting down.
TTGGGATAAGAAAGCAGCTAAAAGTCAACAGATGATTATCGCGCTTGTTGACACGCAACGAGAACTCGTGATGGAAAGTGTCGCAGAAATAAACAGACAAGCCGGAGAATACACCTTCGACCTCAGCAATACAGACGTCGACTTCAACTTCCACGTCTACATAGGAACCATTAGCAGAGACCGGAAAAACGCCTCCAACAGCCTTTACCTAAACATCATCAGGTACCCAACCCCCTAATGCTCCTGATCAAATAACCGGGGATCCTCAGCGAGGATCTCCATTTTCGGATTTCCGATATACTCGGCATACCACCGGATCGCTTCAATCACCAGCAAGGGATCATCGCCGTCATAATCCGAGGTTTCGAAAGCCATCAGATCGCCGGCGTCATTCGCGAAGAACTGCAGCTCATCTTCATGAGGCTCAAACTTGTCCTTTCCAAGGCAGTAAACCCTGATCCTCAGCGATCCGTCCCGGTGCCTGATAATATCCTGACAAGCATTATTAGGGTCTTTTACCAATAGAAAAACTGTCTGATCCATGTTATATTAATGAGGAAAATACTGTGTATGTTTTAAAATTAATCAGGAATATTGCTGTATCACCTGCTGCAATTGCGAGCTGGTCAATACACCCGACTGCCTCCACTTAATCTCTCCGCTTTTGAACAAAATAAGTGTAGGTACTCCCTGCACGTTATACGCCTGCGCGGCCGCAGGGTTCTTGTCAACATCAATTTTAATTATGGTTACCGAATCATCCAGCGTGCCTTTCAACTCAGTTAATATGGGCGACATCATTTTGCAGGGACCGCACCACTCAGCGAAGAAGTCAACCAGCGTTGGCTTTTCTGAATGAATGATGTCTGAGAAACTTGGTCTTGTGCTCATATGTGTATTTTCTTATACAACATCGCTTGCCCTTCTTGGTTTACAATAAATCACTAAAAATTAATCTTTAATCCATCATAAGCTAACGCTACACCATCGGGGAGCTCGGTGTTAACGTCGGCATGCTTGCCTAAAAGGTGGCTGATGTGGGTTAAATAGGTCTGTTCAGCGTTTATTTCTTCAGCCAGACTGATCGCTTCTTCCAGTGTAAAGTGTGAAATGTGTGAAGTTTTTTGTAACGCATTCAACACCAAAACCTTTGAGCCTTTTAGCTTGGCTTTTTCCGTAGGGGATATCGTTTTGCCATCGGTAATGTAACTGAAGTCGCCGAAACGGAAGCCCAGAACCGGCAGCTTGTAGTGTAAAACTTCGATGGGTTGCACTTCCAGGCCGGCGGCGGTAAAGCTTGAGTCTTTGCTGATGTCGTGCAGTTCCAGCAGCGGAATGCCGTAATGCTTCATTTCTGCGAAGGCGTAATGAAAATCGCGTTTCAGGGCTTCCTGAACTCTCGGATGGGCGTAGATGTCCATTGCCCTACCCTGCCGGTAATTAAAGGCTCTGACGTCGTCCAGACCGGCTATATGGTCTTTGTGTTCGTGACTGAAGATCACTGCGTCGAGGGTCTTGACTTTTTCGCGCAACATTTGGTAACGGAAATCGGGACCAGTATCAACTACCAGGTGTTTCCCCTCACGCTCCACCAGGATTGAGCTGCGAAGGCGCTTGTCTCTTGGGTCTTCAGAGGTACAAACGGGACATTCGCAACCGATTACCGGCACGCCCTGGGAGGTTCCTGTTCCTAAAAATGTAACGGTCACAGCTGCAGTGTTGATTTTTTCAAAGTATAAAGAAACTGTTTTTGTTTCTCATTCAACGAATCTTCATCAACTTCAATTTCCTGGATGAGTCCTGCGAGCACGTTTATTTTGCTTTCGAGTGTGGAAAATCGGTTTACGACGACGACTTTATTCTTGTCGAGAATGCAGGCCGCCGTCTTGAAATTTCCTTTTTCATAGCGCAGCTTGTACTGCAGGTCCTTTAACAAGACTTCCAGTTTTTCAAGGGTGTGCTGTGTGTACGTAATGGCCATTAAGACATAAATTTATCGCAAATCTACGACTTCTACGCCTGGATAGCTGGCTGCCTGGAAGGCAAAAATGGAGTCGGATACTTTTGCAGGCGTAAGTGATTTAATTACATAGCTATAGCGGTTGCCATTTTTGTCGAAGACCATCGTTTTGGCGATCTGACTGCTGGCTTTGTCGATTGTCAGCCTGATCTTGAAAAAATTGTTTCCCTCGGTTGTTGGTGTCAGGTCGATCACGTGGAACACTTTGCCGCTCTGCCTGATATCGGGGAGGGCTACGTATTTGTATCCTTTCTCGTGGATGCTGAAGATCTTTGCGGGGTTAATGGAGTTGGAGCTGTTGTCGACATCGCTCACGTTTACTTCATTGTCCTGCTTCAAATAGGTCCACTGGGTCTTGCCGTCGCTCATCAGATCCTGGGTTGGGGTGATGATCTTGTATTTGTTGGCTTTTGACCGGGTGTACAGGGTGCCGGACTCGGAATGCTTCGTTTTACTCTTGGGATTCTCGATCGTATAGCTGAAGTCGGCTTTAATAACCGGCATAGACGCGTATTTCTTACTTACGGCTGCAAGGATGCTCTTGGCTTTCGGGTCGGTCTGCGCCATGCTCAGACTGACGAATACAAATAATATAAAGCTGGTTAAAAATGTTCTTTTCATCTGGTATGTGTGTTTATACCTTGTATAGACTCCTGTAACGAAAAATGGTTTATCTATTTATCGAGGTTTTCGAGGAAATGCTCCAGGGCGTAGTCGTCGGGCAGTAATACTTCCCGGGCCTTGCTTCCTTCAAACGGTCCTACTACTCCTGCGGCTTCGAGCTGGTCGATGATTCTTCCTGCACGGTTGTAGCCGAGTTTCAGCTTGCGCTGGATCAGGGATGTGGATCCTTGCTGGTGCATCACGATGAGTCTGGCTGCGTCTTCGAACAGTGGGTCGCGGTTGCTGGCGTCGAAGTCTTTCATACCGCCTGCTTCTCCGTTCTCATCCACGTACTCGGGAAGCATCCAGGCAGAGGCATAACCGCGCTGCTCGCCAATAAAGTCGGATATCCGCTCTACTTCTGGGGTATCTACGAATGCGCACTGCAACCTGATCAGCTCACTTCCTGTCGCCAGCAGCATATCCCCTCTTCCGATCAGCTGGTCTGCGCCTCCTGAATCGAGAATGGTGCGGGAGTCGATCTTCGACAGTACCCTGAATGCTAAACGGGCAGGGAAGTTGGCTTTGATGGTACCGGTGATGATGTTGACGGACGGACGCTGGGTAGCGATCACGAGGTGAATCCCTACGGCACGGGCCAGCTGTGCGAGTCGCGCTATCGGGGTCTCTACTTCTTTTCCTGCGGTCATCATCAGATCGGCGAACTCGTCAATGATCAGTACGATGAATGGCAGGAAGCGGTGTCCTTCTTCGGGGTTCAGCTTGCGGTTGACAAACTTCTGGTTGTATTCTTTGAGGTTACGCACCTGTGCGTTTTTCAGCAGGTCATAACGCAGGTCCATCTCGATACAAAGGGAGTTCAGTGTATTGATTACTTTCTTGGTATCGGTGATGATGGCGTCTTCTTCTCCGGGCAGCTTGGCCAGGAAGTGTCTTTCGATCTTGCGGAACAGGGTAAGCTCAACCTTCTTCGGGTCGACGAGTACAAACTTCAGCTGTGATGGGTGCAGCTTGTACAGCAGCGATACGAGAATGGCGTTGATACCGACGGATTTACCCTGACCGGTGGCTCCTGCTACCAGCAAGTGGGGCATTTTGGCCAGGTCGGCGATGTAAACCTCGTTGGAAATGGTCTTCCCTAATGCGATCGGAAGGTCCATGGTATTGTTCTGGAACTTCTCGGTGTTCATGATGGAACGCATGGCGACCATCTCGGGGTTCCTGTTAGGTACCTCGATACCGATGGTTCCCTTTCCGGGCATCGGGGCGATGATACGGATGCCGAGTGCGGCTAAGCTGAGCGCGATATCGTCTTCCAGGTTCTTGATCTTGGAAATACGCACTCCGGGTGCGGGAATAATCTCGTAGAGGGTAACAGTGGGACCGATCGTCGCTTTGATCTTGTCGATCTCAATATTGTAATGGTTGAGGGTCTCAACGATCTTGTTCTTGTTGGCCTCAAGCTCATTTGGATCTACCTGGATCTTGTTGGACTTGTAGTTCTCCAGTAACTCGATTGGAGGGTACTGGTATGAGGAAAGATCGAGCTTCGGGTCATATTGTCCGAACTGCTCCACCAGGTGATCTGCGGTCTTCTCTTCTGCGGTCTTGGTAACGGTGAAGGCTGGCTGTGCTTTTTCTTCTGCCGGCTTCGGTTCTTCGTTACGCTCGATATTCAGCGGAATGGAACTGGCTGCGGATGCGGCAGCGGCGGCAACGACTGCCGGGGTCGCGTCTGCTATCGGGGTTACGGATTCGAATGGAATGACGGTCTTGGGAACGATTGGTTCGGGACGGCTTGGCTCCTGGTATTCCAAAGGTGCTGTAACCCGCTCCTGCTTCAGCGGAGGAAAGGGCTTTTCGTCTTCTGCTTTCTGCTGTTCTCTGTTGAACCTGCTGCGCTTGTTTTCTAATGGAAATTCGACGGGTTCGCTGCGGTAATCGTCTTCCGACTCGAGATCGTCGGGTATAGGCGGAACGGCCAGGGAGATTTTCTTTTTCCTTTCGGGTATTTTGAAGTCTATATTATAAGCGATGATCAATGCGGTAAGCGCTGAAAAGCCGAGCAGTCCTGCTATTCCGGCATTTCCGATCTGTCCCTGTAACAGGCGGTTGGTCCAGAACCCGAATTCTCCTTCAAGAAAATGCGGATAGTCGGAGCCGAAGCTATGGAAGAAACCCAGGGCGACAGATGTGAATATCAGCAGGAAGAAAGAATAAGCTAATGATTTGCCCAGCGGAAGGATTTTGACCTTAAACAACAGACGATACCCGATGATGAACAGGATGCCGATGAATATAAAGGAGGCTACACCGAACCATTGATAGATGAACTGGTGAGATAACAGCGCGCCTAAGCGGCCAAGCCAGTTTTCTACGGGCAGTTCCTGTGGTCCTTCGGGTGCAATTTCTTCGGGCGGACTAAAAAAGTTGCTCCAGCCGCCGTTTGGTCCGGATACGTAACTCTGGTCATCCTGCCAGGTAAAGAGGTAGGATGTGAAGGCAATCATGAAGAATATAGACAGGATCAGGAAGAATAGTCCTGCTATCTTGATTGCTCTCCCGTTATTGAATGTAAAGGTTGGTAATGCTTCTGCTTTCTCCCTAATCAGGCGTCCTTTCCCCGCTGTTTTAGGCGCATCTTCCCCTCTGAATGAATTTGATCTGAACTGATTTCCTTTTACCGGCATCTGTAAGCGGTTTTGTACCGTTCAAATATATGAAAGATATTTTTTTCGGGATTAAAAATCCCAGATGCGGGTGCGGATCCTCTTCATATAGGTTCTGATTCCAAGGACAAAAGCTGCCAAAAAATAAAAGATCAATGGAAAGCCTACTGCTAAAAAGGAGGAATAGATAAAGAATAAGCGGATTTTGGAGATGGACATATCGAACCTCTCGCCCAGATATGTGGAAACTCCGAAAGAATAGCGCTCAAAAAAGGCTAAGACACGTTGTATCATTTTAAGCGGAATTTATAATTCTTGCTCCGACAGCACAATTTACGCATTTTTTCTGATCGCAGTATTTTTTTTTCAATTGCAGCAGCGCCTGGGAGCTGTCGGCACTCATAGATTTCACACCTATTTCTCTATATTTCAACACGATGCGATTCGTTTCTGCTGGGATGCTTTCGAGGAGACAGATGGAGCGTGAAAAAAAATGACTGTTATCTGTGTATTTACCATAGCTGTATAAGGCGACAGAAACGGTGTTGATGAGGATGTTATTGACGGACTCCCTGCCTAGCCCGGCGGCGATCTTCGCGCTTTCTTTTCCGGGCTTGTTGTGGTTCTGCCAGTAGCTGCTCATACTGATTCCTTCGAAGAGCTTGCGCAACGCTACAGGCTCCCTGGTTTCGAGGATCCGGGAGAAGAGGTGCGGGGAGCGGTGGATCAGCGATGCGAACTGTGCCAGGCGTACTGCGGGGAAATTCTGTGGTCGCAGTCGCAGGTATTTCCAGAGGTACGATTCGATGGGTGTAAGGCTGTATTTATGACGCAGGTAGCGGTACTCTTCCTGCAAACTAAGAATGTATTCGTCTGAAGCGGGCTCTTCGAGGAAGCCTGCCTGTCCGAATAACAACGCTTCGAGCTGGAACAGGCTGTCCCGGTGCCTTTCCAGAATGCGCATGGGCAATGACCTGGCGAGCAGCTCGAAGGGCAGGACGTTGAGCTTGAAGCCGAATGTCCGGCACAACAGGATATAGAAGGTTTCGGACCAGTCGCCCTGATTGCGGTTCAGGAGCTCGGCGACTTGTTCGGATTTTTCTTCCATCCTTTCGATCAGCATGCGCTGGAGGCAATCTTCCACGTAGATGGGGTCGACCCGCGACAGCTGCTTTTCGCAGGGGATCCAGTTCATGTTCCGGATGAGCTGCAGATAGTGCTCCTGGATGTTTTCGGGGATATAGGGTTTGATGACGAATACGGATGGCTCTGTTCCGTCCGCACGCAGCATGCGGAGATCGTTCTCATAGACCACATGCAGGATGACGTTATTATAAGCCTTGTCGCCGGAATGGCCATGGCGCTCCCAGTCGGAGGCCCTGATGTGGATCTCGGCACTGCCGATCCAGGTAGTGCTGCCGATGCGGACTTTAACATCGGTAAAGTCCGGACCCGCATGACTATTGTAAAAACCCGGGGAAATAATTTCGATGGGCTCATTTCTGGAGGTCAGCAGTGTTTTTTGTCTAAACAGCCTGAACCTCCAGATAAAATTGATAAGGTCTTCATTCATTGTGCATTCAGCTAGTTATTAGCAGAATACGCACAACTTACATCGATTCAAGTATCAGCTTCATTTCGTTTTGAACTTTCCGTGCTTCTGCCGCTGCTGCTTCTGCAAAATCCTCTCCGGATGATGCATATATCACCGCACGTGATGAGTTGATGAGTAATCCGCAATCTTTGTTCATTCCATATTTACAAACGTCCTGCAGGTTGCCGCCTTGTGCGCCTACGCCCGGAACGAGCAGGAAGTGGTCTGGTGCATGTTTACGTATCGTCAGGAAGGACTCGCCCCGTGTAGCACCTACAACGAACATGATATTATCGTTCGTTCCCCAGCCGCTTACCGTTTGAATTACGCGCTCGAAAAGCATGGTTTCTTCTGCTACGGGCAGAAACTGGAAGTCTTTACTGCCTTCGTTGGAAGTCAGGCCGAGTACGATGGCCCATTTGTTTTCAAACTTGAGAAAGGGCTTAACCGAGTCGGCTCCCATATAAGGTGCGACGGTGACTGAATCAAAGCTCATTCCGGATGATTCGGCCTGAAAGAAGGCTTTTGCATACATTTCAGAAGTGTTGCCTATGTCGCCGCGCTTGGCATCGGCAATACTAAAGGTGTCTTTCGGCAGCTCATTCCAGGTGCGGATCAGACTTTGCCATCCGGCCAGGCCGCGGCTTTCATAAAACGCGGTATTGATCTTATAGGAAACGCAGTATTCTTTGGTTGCCTCAATAATCTGCTTATTAAACTCATAAACAGGATCTTCGGTATCAAGAAGGTATTTTGGGATTTTGGTAATGTCTGTGTCGAGTCCGATACAAAGGAAGGATTTTTTGGTCCGGATCTGCTCAATTAGCTCTTTACGATTCATAGTAATAATAAGCTTCAAAGTAACCAAAACATTAAAGGGCTTTAAAATTTTTTTTCATATTTTTTGTTTTTTACGATTTATTCACTTAGAATTGTGCTTTATCTCAAAAAAGCAGTCCCCTCTTTCTCAAAAGAAAACTCATCAGCCTTATTTTTGCACATGATTTTCTTTTACGGGTGTGGACTAAGTCTTACAAAAAGAATCCTATATAATATTTCAATTGAATGGAAATTACTGAATTGAACGACAAGCTTGTGTCCGAGCTTCGTGAGATTGCCAAATCCTTTGGTGTGGAGGGCTCAGATGCCTTAAGAAAACAAGAACTTATCACTAAAATAAAGGCTCATCAATCACAAAACGCTGCTACTTCCGGCGAGGGTTCCTCATCAATTGATACCGGTGCTGCCAATGGCGCAAGTGTTGAAGGTGAAAAACCAAAGAAACGCAGCAGATCTATAAAAACCAATACAGATGCGGTAAAAGCTGCGGCGGCAAGTGCTGCGCAGGAGACACTTTTCTCTGCCCCTGCTCCGGAATCACCGGCTACTACAGAAAAACAAGCGGAAGCTGATCAAAATACACCTGCTCCTGCTGAGAGTGCGAACACTCCGGCGGAAGCTGCTCCTGCTGCGGTTGAAAACAAACCGGCTGAAGGTGCTGAACCTGCTGCTGCTCCGGCACAGCCTACCCAGCGCCCGAGAAGACAGATCACCATTAAGCATGACAGGACTATCGTTCCTCCTTCGGAGCAACCCAGAAGACGTGAAGAACCTTCGGCAAATGCTGAAGCTCCTGCAGGCGAAAGGGCTCCCAAGTTTGAAAAGCGTTTTAGCACGCCTACCGGTAGAACGGTAGAAGCGCGTCCGGTAGAGAGATCGGCTGAGAGATCACCTGAAAGACCGCAGGAACAAAGGCTTTCTGATCAGAATGCTGCGGTGAACCTGGATTTTGACAACGTGATTGTGAACGAAGGTGTTCTGGAAATCATGCCTGATGGCTACGGATTCCTGCGCTCTTCTGACTATAACTACCTGACTTCTCCTGATGATATCTATGTATCGCAGTCGCAGATCAAACTTTTCGGTTTGAAGACGGGCGATACGGTACGTGGAAGCATCCGTCCTCCGAAAGAAGGCGAAAAATATTTCCCGCTGGTTCGGGTTGAAGCGATTAACGGACGCCTGCCTGCTGAGGTAAGGGATCGTGTACCGTTTGACTTCCTGACTCCTCTTTTCCCTTCTGAGAAACTGAACCTGTTCATGGATACCAGTCACAACTCGACGCGTATCATCGATATGTTCACTCCTATTGGTAAGGGTCAGCGTGGTTTGATCGTGGCACAGCCTAAGACCGGTAAGACGATCTTGTTGAAGGATGTTGCTAACGCGATTGCAAAGAACCACCCTGAGGTTTATCTGATCATCCTGTTGATCGATGAGCGTCCGGAAGAGGTAACGGATATGGCGAGAAGTGTACGTGCGGAAGTGGTTTCATCTACCTTTGATGAGCCTGCTGAGCGTCACGTGAAGATTGCCAATATCGTTCTGGAAAAGGCGAAGAGAATGGTGGAATGCGGACATGATGTGGTGATCCTGCTGGATTCAATCACGCGTTTGGCACGTGCTTATAATACTGTTGCGCCTGCATCAGGAAAGATCCTTTCGGGTGGTGTGGATGCGAATGCGCTACACAAACCTAAGCGTTTCTTCGGTGCGGCACGTAATATCGAGGATGGCGGTTCACTGACGATCCTGGCTACTGCGCTGATCGATACGGGTTCTAAAATGGACGAGGTAATTTTCGAAGAGTTCAAGGGTACGGGTAACATGGAGCTTCAGCTTGACCGTAAACTGGCGAACAAACGAATCTATCCGGCTATCGATCTTACTGCATCGAGCACCCGTCGTGACGATCTTCTTCATGACAGGGAGAACTTGCAAAGGATCTGGATCCTGCGTAACCACCTGGCGGATATGAATTCTCAGGAATCAATGGAATTCTTGCTGAGCCAGATGAGAGGTACTAAATCAAATGAGGAATTTTTAATTTCGATGAATAGCTAATTCAAATAGATATTGATGAAAAAACATATACCTAACGCCATCACGTGCCTGAACTTGTTCAGCGGGTGTATAGGCGTTACGTTTGCTTTCAGTAATGATCTGACCTTAGCTGCTTATTTTATTGTTATTGCTGCATTGTTCGACTTTGTTGACGGACTGATCGCAAGGGCGCTTCACGTTTATTCTCCTATGGGGAAAGAACTGGATTCGCTGGCTGATATGATCAGCTTTGGTCTGTTGCCTGCTGCAATTGTTTACCAGTTGTTTTTGCAGGCCCCGCAGGTTGGGGAGATGAGTGAATACCTGAAGTTCTCGGCCTTCTTTATTGCGATGTTTTCGGCTCTTCGCCTGGCAAAGTTCAATATTGACCCGCGCCAGGGTGATCATTTCATCGGTTTGCCGACTCCGGCGAATGCCTTGCTGGTAGGTTCACTGCCGATGATTATTGCCGCGGGAAGCGGGGCGCTGGATGCTTATATACTGAATCCATTCTTCTTGTTTGTATTCAGTATCGGCACGGGATTCCTCCTGGTGATGGAAGTTCCACTGATTTCGCTGAAGTTTAAGAATTTCGGGCTGGAGGAGAACCTCTTCCGGTATATCTTACTGGGCTCTTCGGTCCTGCTGATTTTGCTGCTGCAATTTGTAGCTATCCCGATCATCATATTTATTTATATCGTTTTATCGATCATTCAGTTTACCAGACTGAGATAAAACAGGAAGGGATCCATTGTTACAATGGATCCCTTTTTTTATAGTTTGGCAGACAGCTCTGCCCTTGCCTGCTGCAAACTTTCATAGATCTGCTCGGCAGTACCATTAATCTCACGGAAACTTTCAGGAATAGTATCTAAATTCTGCTGTGCTCTTGCGTTTGATTCCATTTGCTGCATTTTCACCCGGAGATCCTCTGCGCCTATAAACGCCAGTGTGGGCTTGATCTTATGAGCGATGTCGCCGGTAACTTTCCAGTCCTGCAGCTGTATCGCTGCACCCAGCTCCTCGAAATATCCCGGCGTCTGCTCCAGAAAGATATCGATCATATCGATTACGAATTCTACATTCCCTCCTGCTATATCATTGAGATAAGAGAGATCGACTTGGTATGCATTGCTCATGATGTATAATTTAGGTTTCTAGATCTTTTCAACAATCAGTGTGTCTTTTAGTTGTGCGTAAAGCTGTTCAATCGTTTTGCCAAAAACGGGATGCTCCAGTGCAGGTGCAATTTCCATTAAGGGCTCCAGAACAAACCGCCGTTCCTGCAACAGGGGGTGCGGTATGATGAGGTTGGCTTCATTTATCTGCTGTGCGTCGTAAAAAAGTATGTCTATATCTATCGTTCGCGATCCCCACTTCTCCTCCCGGGTTCGCTCCAGGCTGGTTTCTATTTGCTGAAGCGTGCTGAGTAGTTTCTGGGGCGGGAGTGCAGACTCGATCTGAAGCACCTGATTGAGATACTCCGGGAGCTCTGTTTTCCCCCATGATGCTGTTCGATAGACAGCCGACTTTTGTACTACTTTTCCAGCCTCTATTTCTATGCTTGCGGTAGCTTTATGGAGATACGTTAACCTGTCTCCCAGATTGCTGCCAAGTAATATAATGACTGAATGCATAAAACTTTTTTTGGCTGTAACGTTTCAAATATATTCATATCTAATTGCATATACTTGTATAACCATTAAGTTTTAATATCCATGAAGGGTTTTTTTAAGTTTGTTTTTGCCTCTATGCTGGGGTTTTTCCTCTCGTTTATAGTCATAGGCTTCCTGATGGTGATGCTCATTGTCGGCATTGCTTCTTCGGCAGGTGACCAGGAGGTTAAAGTGGAACCGGGTTCGCTCCTGCATGTTTCGCTTAACGCACCGATTACGGAACGATCCGTTAAGAATCCGCTCGACGATATCAGCTTCGCGGGTGTTGGTGTGAGCAAAAACATGGGCCTGAATGATATTCTGGCAGCGCTGAAAAGGGCGAAAACAGACGACAATATCAAGGGGATCTACCTGGACTTTTCGGGTGTGCAGGCAGGAATGGCAACAGTGGAGGAGATCCGTAACGGACTGCTCGACTTCAAGAAATCCAAGAAATTCATCATCGCATATAGTGAGGTTTATTCGCAAAAAGCCTATTACCTGGCTTCTGTAGCCGATAAAGTGTACCTGAATCCGGAGGGAATTCTGGAGTTTGCAGGTATGAGCTCTCAGTCTGTTTTCTTCAAGGGCGCGTTGGACAAGCTGGGCATCGAGCCTCAGATCATCAAGGTAGGAACGTTTAAGAGTGCGGTGGAGCCTTTTATTCTCGACAAGATGAGTGATGCGAACAGGAAGCAGGTTACTTCGTTTCTGGGTTCTATCTATGATCATTTGCTGATTAATGTTTCCGCGTCGAGAAAGATTCCGAAGGATTCGTTGTTTGTTATCGCCAACCAGTTGAAGGTGCAGCAGGCGAAGGATGCGGTAACGTATAAGCTGGCAGATGCGCTTCGTTATAAGGATCAAGTCATTGATGAGCTGAAACAAAAGACGGGTGTTGATAAGAAAAAGGATATAAAGTCTGTGACGCTGAGCGGCTATATTAAAGGTAACCGCCCTGCTGAGGGAGACCTGGATTCGCGTGTGGCGATGGTGTACGCATCCGGTGATATCATGAGTGGTGAGGGTGATGACGAGACGATCGGCTCTGAACGTATCTCGAGAACTTTGCGTAAAGTGCGCACCGATGAGAAGGTCAAAGCGGTTGTATTTCGGATAAATTCTCCGGGTGGCAGTGCGCTTGCATCGGACGTGATCTGGCGCGAGGTGGCTCTTACCCGCAAGGTAAAGCCGGTGATTGTTTCTATGGGTGATGTTGCTGCTTCGGGTGGTTATTATATTGCTTGTGCTGCCGACTCTATCTTTGCTCAGCCGAATACGATAACGGGTTCTATAGGTGTGTTTGGCATCATTCCGAACATGCAAAACTTCTTTAATGATAAGCTGGGAATTACCTTTGATCAGGTCAAGACCGCTGAATATGCGGATCTGGGTTCGACCACGCGTCCGCTTACGGTTGGCGAGCGACTGATCGTCCAGAATGAGGTTAACCGGATCTATGGTACCTTTACCAAGCGGGTGGCTGATGGCCGCAAGAAGACGCAGGATTATGTAGACGGCGTTGGTCAGGGACGTGTCTGGAGCGGAACGGAAGCGTTGAAGATCGGTCTTGTCGACCGTTTGGGTAACGTTCAGGATGCTGTGAACTCGGCTGTAAAAATGGCTAAGCTGAAGAACTATAAATTAGTGGAATATCCGACGCAGAAGGATCCGTTTGAATCGATCTTCAGCAGTGGTGAGGATAAGCTGAAGGAACATTATGCCAGGCTTCAGTTTGGTGAGAGCTATAATTATTATAAGCAGCTGAAGACCATCCTGGAGGGTACGGGTGTACAGGCTAGAATGATGTTTAATCTGGAGATCAGGTAAGCTATTCTAAAGATCTTTGAAGCGGAGCAGGCCTGGCCTACTCCGCTTTTTTATTGAAGGCGTTTTTGATTTTGCTGATGAAACCGCTGTCTTTCTTTTCTCTTCGCTCTCCTCCTATCAGGTAAGCATAAGGTCTCAGGGGTTCCACGTTATCGCAGATGATCTTCGCTATCCCTAGAAGGGGGATGGCGAGAACCATTCCGGGTATTCCCCATAGCATTTCACCAAGGACCAGAACAAGAATGGTAAAAAGAGGATTGATGTTGACTTCAGCACCGACTACCAGTGGCTCGATAATATAGGACTGTACAAATTGAACCACGAAGTAGGTAGCCAGAACACCGAGTACCATGCTGCCTCCCCCACCCTGGGAAATGGCCATCAGCACAGTAAAGCCGGTACCGGTCAGGTTTCCTACAAAGGGTACGATTTCCAGCAGTCCGCACAGCACCGCGAAAAAGATGGCGCCCTCAATTCCCACAATGGAAAAGCCGATTCCGTACATCACCCAGAGCATAACGATCATCATGGAGAGTCCCGACAGGTACTGGAAGGCAACTTTTGCCGACTCATTAATCACTTTCTCCGTGCGTTGCATTTGTTCTACAGGCACCAGCATCAGGATAAACTTTTTCAGCCGGCTGCGGTACAGGACAAACAGGAAGGTGTACACCGTAACCAGAATAAAGTCCACACCTATACCCATTAAAGCGGTAATAACCCCTGCCATCTGATTAGTAGTAGCATCCTGCTGCTTATCAATAATCTCCGTCTGCTTTTCCCTGGATATGCCAACGGTATTACTGATATAGCTTTCGATCTTATCGCGCAGGCCGCCGAGATGGTGCTGCATCTGGGAAAAGTCTTTCGCGAGATCCGACAATTGCCAGGCAAAGATGAGCACAAGCCCCCCGATAATCGTCAGCAGTATCAAGATGCATAATGCCGCAGACACTCCGCGGTGCACACCTTTCGATTCTATGCGTCGGCAAAAAGGTAAAATGAGAGTAGCGATGATTCCTCCGAAGCTGAGGGGAATCAGAAATTCGGCGGCAAAATAAAGCCCTCCGAACAGGAGGAATAGAAAGACGAGAACTTTGATGGAATCGGTAAGGGAAACTTGAGCCATGGGCGAAATCTGGATGGTGTGTTTGTAGAACAGAAAAGCCGGGCTAGGGTTTTGAATAGTCTTTGCGAACATATTTTCCTATTTTTGACTGATGGAAAACAAGCCCATATCGCGACTCCTGCGGCTGTTAAGTCAGCTTATGGAGCTTCAGGGAGAGAAATCATTTAAGACCAAGACCATTGCCAATGCGGCTCTTGCAATCGGCAAGCTTCCTTTTGACGTGGCGACAAAGAGCCTTGAGGAACTTGCTGCTGTTAAGGTTATCGGTAAAAGCGTAGCCGCAAAGGTCCGCGAGATTGTGGAAACCGGTACGATGAAAGAGCTGGAGGCGCTGCTTGCAGAGACGCCGCCGGGAGTGGTGGAGATCATGAGTATCAAAGGCCTTGGTCCGAAAAAGGTCCTGGTGATCTGGAAAGAGCTGGGTATTGAGAATATTGGTGAGCTTTTTTATGCCTGCAATGAGAACCGGCTTATGGAGGCGAAGGGCTTCGGACTGAAGACGCAGGAAGACATCAGGAAGTCGATTGAGTTCAAGATGGCGAACAGCGGGCGTTTCTTGTATGCGCATGTTCATGGTTTTGCCAAGGGACTGCTTTCGGGGTTGAGAGAGATTGCGGGGACTGAGCTGATATCCTTTACGGGAGCGTTTCGGCGGAAGGCGGAGATCGTTGATGGTCTGGACATCTTAATAGGTGCCCCGGTTCTGGAGGAGGTGGTTTCCTGGATTGAATCGTCTGAAGATTTGCAGCTTGTTGAGCGGAAGGACGATGTGTTGACTGCGGAGAGTGGTTCGGGAGTGAAGGTTTATATCCGTTTTTGTACGGCTGAAGCGTACTTTAAGGAGCTGGTGTTGCAGACGGGATCTGCGGAGCATCTGGAGGAGTTGTCTTCGCGTGTAAAAGAAGTTCCCTCTGTTATTGCCTCAGAAGAAGAGTATTACCGTGCTGCCGGTCTGCCTTTTATTGAGCCTGAGCTTCGTGAAGGGGTGTTTGAGTTTAGTCTTGCGGAGAAGAATGCCCTGCCTCAGCTGATCTGCTATGAGGACCTGAAAGGGACGCTGCATAACCACAGCACCTGGAGTGATGGGGCCAGTTCTTTGGAAGAGATGGCCAGGTTCTGCAGGGACGAGATGAAGATTGAGTACCTGGGAATCTGCGATCATTCGAAATCGGCTTTTTATGCGAAGGGGCTTAGTGAGGAACGGGTGCTGGCGCAGCATGCGGAGATCGACGCGCTGAATGCAAAGTTGTCTCCGTTTAAGATCTTTAAGGGTATTGAATCGGATATCCTTTTTGATGGATCGCTGGATTACCCGGTGGAGATCTTGTCGCAGTTTGACTTTATAGTGGCTTCGATCCACTCGGTATTCAAGATGTCGGAAGAGAAAGCGACGAGTCGTTTAATCAAGGCGATTGAAAACCCCTATACGACGATTTTAGGGCACCCTACGGGACGCCTGCTGTTGAGCAGAAGCGGTTATCCGGTGGACATACCCAAGGTAATCGACGCCTGTGCGGCGAACGGCGTGGTGATCGAGATCAACGCGAATCCGCTGCGACTGGATATTGACTGGCGCTGGCATCAGTACGCTATTGAAAAGGGCGTGATGCTGTCGGTTAACCCGGATGCGCACAGCGTGAGGGGTTTCAATGATATTCACTATGGCATTATCGCCGCCCGCAAGGGCGGTGTGGCAGCGGAAAACTGCCTGAATGCTTTAAATTTAACGGAGATAAGTGCTTTCTTTGAAAGCAGACGTGCCCATGAAAATACTCATCATACGATTTAGTTCCATAGGGGACATCGTGCTGACGACGCCGGTGATCCGCTGCGTAAAGCAGCAGCTTCCGGGTGTCGAAGTTCATTATATTACGAAAAAGGCATACGAAAGTGTTCTGAAATTCAACCCTTATATCGATAAGCTGCACCTGCTGGAAGGTTCTCTTTCTGATCAGATCCGCAGGCTTAAGGAGGAGAAGTTTGACTTTGTGGTGGACCTGCATCATAATCTGCGGACGCTGCGGATGAAGCGGGCACTGGGTGCTAAGTCGGCCTCTTTTAATAAGCTGAACATTGAAAAGTTCCTGCTGGTGAACTTAATGATCAACAGGCTGCCGGATGTACATATCGTTGACCGCTACCTGGAAACGGTTGCTTCGCTGGGTGTGAAGAACGACGGCAAGGGTCTGGATTACTTCCTGGGTGATGATTACGCTCTGGATCAGATGCTTCCTTCGAGCCACCTGGAATATACCGGCTTCGCTATCGGTGCCCAGCATGCGACGAAGAGGCTTCCGCTGGAGAAAATCATCCGGATCTGCGAACAGACGGAGGGTGCTATTGTGCTGCTGGGGGGCAAAGAGGATAAAGCTGTCGGCGATGCGGTGGTACGGGCGGTAGGCGAACGGGTTTTAAACAGCTGTGGGAGCTTTTCGCTGAATGAATCGGCCTTTCTGGTGAAGATGTCCCGTCAAATGGTGAGTCATGATACGGGACTGATGCATATCGCCGCCGCTTTCAACAAAAAGATCGTTTCGGTTTGGGGAAATACGGTTCCTGAATTCGGGATGTACCCTTACAAAACGGACAGGCATTATACTGCTGAGGTGAAAGGTTTGCCTTGCAGGCCTTGTTCTAAAATAGGTCATGAGAAGTGTCCGCGGGGTCATTTCAAGTGCATGAACCACCAGGATGACAAGATGATCGCTTCAATTTTGAATGAGTTATGAAAAAACTGCTGATGATTCGACACGGCAAATCTGACTGGAGCAATCGGGGTCTTGGAGATTTTGACCGTACGTTAAATGAACGGGGACTAAGGAATGCACCGGAGATGGCGCGGCGCCTGGCGGAGCGAAATGAGGTTCCGCAGGCTGTGGTATCGAGTCCGGCCGTTCGCGCGAAAACTACGGCGGAGATCTTTTGCCGGGAGTGGGGCTATCCGGCTACGGATATCCTGTTTAAGGAAGAGATTTATGAGGCCTCCCCTTCTACCCTGCTGAAGGTGATCAACGGTTTGGATGACCGTTATGACTCTGTTGCACTCTTTGGTCATAATCCGGGCTTGACGGAGATCGTTAACCAGCTTTGTAATAGCGATCTGTATAATCTGCCGACTTGCGGTGTGGTACTGATCAGCTTCCCCTTTGCGAGCTGGCAACTGCTGAGCCGCCAGACGGGAGATCAGCTGCTGTTTGACTACCCCAAGAATGAGGAGGGGGAAGCTGATTAACGCAGTCGATATCTTTTACCCGGCAGTGCGATCACCAGATCCTGCATTTCCATATTCAGGAGTACCATGGTAAGCTTGGTTTGTGGTATTTCCACAGCTGCCTGCAACTGGTCGAACGATAACGAGCCGTACTCGTGTAGGCACTCTGCGATCGTTTTTTCTTCGCCGTAGAGGTTTAGAGGCAGACTTAGTTGGGGATCTGCTTGCTTGGGATTCTGTGAGGGGATCCAATCCATCAGATATTCCACATCTTTCACACCTGTAACGAGGTGGGCCCTGTTTGATTTGATCAGGAAGTTGCAGCCGGCTGAATAGGTGTCATTTACCCGCCCCGGAAACGCCATTACATCGCGGTCATATGAATTAGCCAGCTCTGCGGTGATGAGCGCCCCTCCTTTAAGCCCTGCTTCGACAACGATAGTGGCATCTGCCAGTCCGGCGACAATACGATTGCGTTTGGGGAAATTTTCTTTGTCGGGTTTCGTTTGAGAGGCAAATTCGGTAAGGAGCCCTCCTGTGCTAAGCATACTTTCTGCTACTGCGCGATGCTGTGCGGGATATATCCGGTCGAGACCATGACCTACCACCCCTACCGTGGGGACGCCTGATTTCAGGCAGGCCTTATGCGCCGCTACATCGATACCATAGGCAAGTCCGCTTACCACCAGTACATTCTGCGCTTTCAGGCCTTCTACGAGCTGCTGAGTGAGATCCCTGCCGTATTCTGTTGCGTTTCGCGTACCGACAATGCTTACGATTTTATCGGCATTCAGCTCCGCATTGCCCTTGTAGTAAAGCATCACAGGCGCATCATAGCAGTTGCGCAGCCTCCAGGGGTAGTCATGTGAACTGATAAAAAGTGGCTTGATCTTGTAACGCTCGAGAAACTTCAGCTCCTCTTCCGCGCGCTGCATGAACGACTGCGAGAGGATAGCTTCTGCGGTTTTGGGGCCTATGCCAGGTACGCTGATAAGGTCTTTGCGGCTTGCATCGAAAATGGACCGGGCATCGCCAAGATAGTCTAAAAGGACTTTGGCAGTTACGACTCCAACGCCCGGAATGAACGTTAAGGCTATTTCATGTAAAGAGGACATAAGGCTTTATTGGGCCTTGAAAGATAGCACAAATTTTGTGTCAAAAAAATCCTCTGCGAAGTATTTTGACAGGGGTGTAAGCGTTACGTCTTTCAGTCCTGATTCTGCAATCTCCTGCTGCAAATCTCCGCCTTTCAGGTACAATACACCGTTGGGCAGGGTATTGCCTGAGGTCTTCTCGAACTTGCCTTTCACCCACGGGTAGAAGTCTTTAAGTTGCGTAACTGCACGGGACACCACGAAGTGAAACTTGTCATCGATCTGTTCAGCACGGGCATGGGTAGCTTCGAGATTTTTCAGTCCGATAGCTTTGGATACTTCTTTCACCACCTTGATCTTCTTTCCGATGGAATCGACAAGATGGAAGGATGTTTCAGGGAAAAGAATTGCCAGGGGAACTCCCGGAAAACCTCCTCCAGTACCTACATCGAGGACTTTCTCTCCGGGCAGGAAGGATATCACCTTGGCAATACCCAGGGAATGCAGGATATGACGCAGGTAAAGGCTCTCAATGTCTTTGCGGGAGATCACGTTGATCTGCGCGTTCCACGTGGCATACAGCTCCTCTAATTGTGCGAACTGCTGCTTTTGCTCTTCGCTGAGGTTGGGAAAGTAATGTGTAATTAATTCAGAAGTCACTTGAGGGATTTTTTTTCCTGCGGTTTAAAACGTTTGCCAGCAGATCTCTTGCTCTGAACAGCTGTGCTTTGACAGTGCCGAGGGGAAGATCGAGCTGTGTAGAGATCTCTTCGTAAGACATCTCTTCAAAATACCGAAGGTTGATTAAAATTTTATATCGGTTTGGAAGCTTATCGATGATAAGCTGCAGGGTTTCTTTTTGCTGTTTCTTGATGGAGCGTTCTTCGGGATTCAGGACGTCTGACCTGATATCGAATGTTCGTTCATCCCCATCTTTATCCTCCATCGCATTCATGGAAACGACGTTAAGGCGTTTCTTACGAATAAAGTCGATGCAGTTATTGGTGGCTATGCGGAAGAGCCAGGTACTGAATGCAAAGTCGGGCTTGTACTTTTCGAGGTTTTCGAAGGCTTTTCCGAAAGTCTCGATGGTGAGGTCATTGGCATCATCGCGGTTGTTCACCATCTTCAGGGTCATGAAAAAGATAGAATCCCGATACCGCTGCATCAGTTCGGCGTAAGCCTTTTGATCGCCGCCCTTGGCACGCTGTACCTGATTGAAATCATTTACTGCGTTAACTGAAAAATTCGGGTTTACTTCCATTGTACCTTTTTCCTGAATGATGCCACTAATGCCAGTATACTTATAAAGGTATTAAAAAACAAATCCAATAGCGGGAACCACCATATCACATTTTTGCAATTTAATTTCTTCATTGCAGGATAGTACACAACAATCTGGATGATCAGCCGGATCAGGTAAACTGCCGGAACGATCCACCATTGTGCCTGCAGCGCAGCCATCGCGCCCAGCAGGACGTAAAAAAGCACCGAACTTCCTGTTTGCAGGGACAGGATCCGCTTATCTCTTGCTTTATAAGCCTTACCCGCACCCATGTGGCGAACCTTTTGGCGCCATAGCGACGACCAGCTGGTTTTGGGTTCAGACCAGACATGACTATCGGGATGAACTTCGATCCCGGTATTGGCTGATGTGGCATTTTCATTCACAAAAAGGTCATCATCGCCTGAGAGAATATGCATGTGCGAAGCGAAGCCCTTGGCCTTAAAGAAAAGCGACTTGGTATAGCTGAGGTTACGTCCGACTCCCATGTATGGATTGCCGGCCAAGGCAAAAGAGAGGTAATTCAATGCGGTACTGAAGGACTCGTAACGGATAAAGGCATTGAGGAAGCCGCCACGATTTTCGTAGGGAGAATATCCCAGTACGATAGATATGCCGGGGGTATATTGGGCCTGCATCCTGCGGATCCAGTTGGGTGACGCGGGACGGCAGTCGGCATCAGTAAACAGCAGATGTTCGTTTTTAGCGGCCTTCACCCCTATCGTAACGGCGAACTTTTTTCCGTGCTTGAAGCGGGCATGTTCGGTAAGCGTGACGACTTTCAGATGCGGATATCTGGAAGAAAATCCGCGTAAAAGCATTTCAGAATCGTCGGATGAACAGTCATTCACGACGACCACTTCGAAGTCAGGATAGTCCTGCTCCAGGATCAGACTGAGGTTCTTTTCGAGATTCTTTTCCTCGTTCCGGGCGCAGATGATAACGGATACAGGGAGCGTTGTTTGCTCTGCCGGTTCCGTGATTTTATAAGCTCGAAGCCGGCCGTGCACAATGGTAATAAAGTATAATTGAATAATCAGGACTACCTGCAGTAAAATAAAAACAGATACAAAGATATAATCTACCAAGGTGTACGTTCGTTTATAGAGCGCAAAGTTAAAAGTAAAGTTGGAACCTCAATCAAATTCTTACCTTTGCACGTTAAATGAAATTCAAATTAGAGGCTAAAGATCAGCAATCACAGGCAAGAGCCGGTGAGATCACGACCGATCACGGTAATATAAAGACACCCATTTTCATGCCTGTGGGCACCGCAGGTACGGTTAAAGCCGTACACCAGAGGGAGTTAAAGAACGATATCAAGGCCCAGATCATACTGGGAAACACCTATCATCTTTACCTCAGACCCGGACTGGAGACGCTGGAAAGAGCAGGAGGTTTGCATAAGTTCAATGGCTGGGATGGTCCCATCCTGACGGATAGCGGTGGCTATCAGGTGTATTCATTGTCAGATGTACGAAAGATCAAGGAGGAAGGGGTAACTTTCCGCTCGCATATCGACGGTTCAAAACATCTGTTTACTCCGGAAGCGGCGATGGACATCCAGCGGGTGATTGGTGGCGACATCATTATGGCCTTTGATGAGTGTACACCTTACCCATGCGACTATAACTATGCGAAGCGCTCTATTGAGATGACGCACCGCTGGCTAAAACGCTGCTGCGACCGGTTCGACTCTACGGAGCCTAAATATGGCTATTCGCAAACCTTATTCCCTATCGTTCAAGGCTCTGTATACAAAGATCTTCGTGTGAGATCGGCAGAAGTGATCGCTTCCTTTGGCCGCGAAGGCAACGCTATCGGCGGACTTTCTGTTGGAGAACCCGCAGAAGAAATGTACGCAATGACCGAGCTGGTATGTAATATTTTACCTCAGGACAAACCTCGTTACCTGATGGGTGTTGGTACTCCGGTGAATATCCTGGAGAACATTGCCCTTGGCGTGGACATGTTTGACTGCGTTATGCCGACCCGTAATGCACGTAACGGTATGCTTTTCACCAAGAACGGTATCCTGAACATGCGGAACGAAAAGTGGAAGAACGATTTCTCGCCCATTGAGGCAGACAGCGATCTTTTTGCTGACCAGGTATACACAAAAGCCTATCTTCGTCACCTGATTTCTTCAAAGGAAATCCTTGGCGCTCAGATAGCAACCTTGCATAACCTCCATTTCTATATCTGGCTGGTGGGCGAGGCGCGTGAGAAGATTATTTCCGGTGAATTTTACGACTGGAAGAAGAAAATGGTAGTACAGTTAGCTCAACGTTTGTAGTACAAATGAACAGATTCGTCAAGATCATAGATTGGTATATTATCAGGAAGTACCTGGGTACGTTCCTGTTTACCTGCGCTATTTTTACCGTAGTGATTGTGATCTTTGACGTGTCAGAGAAGCTGGACGACTTCCTTAAAAGGAGTGCTCCCCTCTCCAAGATCCTGTTTGAGTACTATGCGGGCTTTGTACCTTTCTATCTGAACTTCCTGTGGCCACTGATCAACTTCATTGCAGTGATCTTCTTTACGGCTAAAATGGCCGACCAAACGGAGATCGTCCCCATCCTGAGCGGAGGGGTCAGCTTCAAACGCTTTCTTTGGCCGTACTTCATATCTTCCTTCATTCTGTTTTCTATTAGCCTGATTGCCAATCTTTTTGTAATCCCTCAGACGAATAAACTGATGATCCGGTTTGAGAATATTTATATCAAACCGGCGAATAACGAATCCAAGTCAGAGACGCATATGCAGATCGACAAGAATACACTGGTCTTCATCAAGAACTTTGATAACGTGCAGAAAGTTGGCTATACTTTCATTCTGGAGAAGTTTAACGGCGATCAGCTCGTTGAGAAAATGATGGCCGACCGTATTGTCTGGGATTCCGTTAAGTCGAAATGGAGCATAGAGAACTATACCGTCAGAACCATCAAGGGCTTGAAAGAGACGATGACCTCGGGCACAAAGAAGGATACTACGCTGGATATGAGACCCGTAGACTTTGTAGTTTACGACAATATCTATTCGGCCATGTCTACCCCTGAACTGAATGAACGGATTGAGAAAGAGAAGATCCGGGGAACGGGCGTGATGCAGCTGCTGCAGCTGGAATTGTATAAGCGGTATGTAAACCCACTTGCCGCATTCGTTTTAACCCTCATGGGAGTCTCTCTGTCGTCGCGAAAGGTACGTGGAGGTATCGGATTGCCGCTTGGTATCGGAATCTTCCTGAGCTTCACCTATATCCTATTTATTCAATTTTCCACCATGTTCTCCCTTAAAGGAGGACTCCCTCCTCTTGTTGCCGTCTTTATACCGAACATCCTTTTTGGTGCCCTGGGTGTTTATCTCATGATTAAGGCACCGAAATAAAAACATGTCATTTTCTTCTCGTAATCGTAATCTTTTAATCCTTCACGGAACGGTATTGGTGTGGGGTTTTACCGGCATCCTCGGCTCCGTTATCAGCATCCCCAGCGTACCTCTGGTATGGTACCGGGTGCTCATCGCATTCATCACTTTGTATGTCTATTTCAAGGTGACGAAGACCTCTCTTTCTTTGCCCCGAAAGGCACTATTGAAACTGTTTTTAACAGGTGCACTGGTAGGCGGACACTGGATATTATTCTTTCAGTCCATCAAGAGTTCAACCATCTCTGTGGGCCTCGTTTGCCTCTCTTCGCTGACTCTTTTTACCGCTATTCTGGAGCCTCTGATTGGCCGTAAAAAGATCTCTCCGCTGGAAATTTTCACAGGCGTTTTTATCATCTGCGGAATCGTGATGATCTTCAAATTTGAGAGCCAGTATTCACTGGGAATTTCGCTGGGATTAGGCAGTGCTTTCCTGGCCAGTTTATTCTCCATCATTAACTCCAAACAGGTGCAAAAGCACCCTGCGAGCCTCATCAGTTTCTATGAAATGATTGGTGCATTTATATGGCTTTCGCTGTACATGTCGCTCACCGGAGGCTTTGATTCGGGCATGAAATTACAGACTTCCGACTTCGTTTACCTCATGATCCTGGGAACGATCTGCACCTCGCTGGCCTACGTTGCAGGGGTAGCTGTGATGCGTGAATTATCAGCATTCAGGGTTGCCCTGATCACCAATCTGGAACCCGTATACGGCATACTCCTGGCATTCATTTTCTATGGCAGCAGGGAGCATATGACGCTAGGCTTCTATGGCGGTGCGGCCATGATCATGGGGGCTATCTTCATGTACCCTTACTTGCGAAACAAGATTGAAAAGCGAAAGCTCGAGAAGACTCTACCGCTGGTATAGATATTCAAAAAATACACTAAGGGGCCCGTTTAAAACGGGCCCTTTTAGTTTACGGGCATTTATTATGGAAGATATCCAGGGATAAAAACACATACATCAGTAGCGCCTTGGTAATCAACCACGGTACCTCGGATCACTACTGACCCCTTCTTCAGCTCCCCGAAAGCAGATCATCCAGAAATTTCTGACCTTAGCAACATCACGACATACTGCCATATCGACACAATTCACACATCGACTTTCAGCAAGCGGGAGCACTATATCCACATCCAAAAGGAGCCTTCCAGCCGATCCGGAGACACCTAAAAGCAGCCGAATTTAAGAGGAACAGATATGACAGCAAACGTGGTCTCTTGCGTTTCTCGCCTCTTGCCTCAGCCTGTCGGAGACCCGGCATCGGGACTACTTCCTCGCCTTGGGTGGCACGGCATTTGCTCTTCTTAGTGTAAGGTATGTGTGATGATCGAGCGTCCAAAAACTGCTTAAACTCACACAGGACAGAGGGGGAGGAGAGAGACCTCTCTTTCAAACAGAGATTCGAAAAGCAATCGGCCGTATTGTTACAAAAAATGCGTAAATTCAGTTTTTATCCCGATTAAGAAGAGATTGTATAAATAGAATAAACCGATGGTAATCAGCATTAATTTTACCACATCTTCATGTATTCATTTATGTAATATTCTGACCACTATGTATTTTTAACTAATATATTTAGCAAGTGCCAAAAAACCAACATTTTATCTCACATATACGCATTACTATCAGCACATTGTTTATTTTATGCTCAACCTTACTTTCAGATAAGCTTTCTGCCCAAGTCTACAGCTCTGACCAGAACCCTCCCTCCCTCCGATGGCGCCAAATCAACACTCCAAACTTTCAGGTAATCTTCCCATCCGCCCTTTCGGAAGAGGCTCAGAAGATCACCGCAGTGCTGGAAACTATTATAGAGAAGGAACGCCAGAGCATCCGGGTAAGGCCTAAAAAGATTTCTATCATCCTCCAAAATCAAGGCGTCACCTCCAATGGATTTGTTGAGCTGGCCCCCCGCCGATCAGAGTTCTACACCACCCCTTCTCAGAGCTTCGATTTCCAAAGCTGGCTGAACAGTCTGGCTATACATGAGATGAGACACGTTATACAGTTTGACAAGTTGACAGGTAAACTGAACGCCCCCTTCTTCGAACAACTTGCCCTCGCTATTTTCGGGATAACGCTCCCACCCTGGTTCTTCGAAGGAGATGCCGTAGTAACGGAGACAGCTTTAACGGATGCAGGCAGAGGCCGGATCCCTGAGTGGAGCATAGCACTACGCGCCAATACACTAAGCGGCCGAAACTTCTCCTACTCAAAGAACTTCCTCGGCTCGGTAAAAGACTTCAGTCCCGGTTATTATCAACTCGGCTTTTTCATGACCAGTAAACTCAGAAAAGATTATGGAGAGGACATCATGGAACAGCTGTTCTCGCGAATGGTTAAACAACCCTTCAGGCCATATAATTTGAGCCGCTCCATGAAGAATCTGACGGGCATGAACACCCGCCAGCTCCACGACTCTACCATTAGCGAACTGCGCCGTCTCTGGCAGGCACAGGCAGACCGTTCCAACACCCGCGACTACCCTTCGATCAACAGGAGACGAGACAGCGTTCCTGAAAATTACCTGATGCCACAAACCCTTCCGGGCGGCGAAATCCTGGCACTAAAACAGAGCAAGGCGAGCACCCCCAGAATCGTCCGGATCAACGCCTCAGGCAAAGAAAAAAAGGTACTCGAAATAGGTCACCAGGAGCTACCCTGGTTCGGCTACGGCGGGGGTAAAATCGTGTGGGATGAACACCGCTTCGACGGCCGGTTTCATCAACGATCTTTCAACGTCATCAACGTCTATGACACCCTTTCAAAAAAGGCTAGACAGATCACCAAAAAGACTCGCCTGTTCGCTCCTTCCCTGTCGCCTGACGGCTCCAGAATCATTGCCGTTTCAGTATCCTATACTAATGAAATCTCGCTCACAGAAATTGACGCCGCAAGCGGCAAAGAACTCCGACGATTCAGGTCTCCAAAGAACGACATGCTGCAAATGCCGTCGTATAGTCCCGACGCAAAAAAGGCGGTGGTCGTGGCGGTCAGCGATTCAGGAAAGACACTCCTGGAGCTTGACCTCGATCTGGCTGAGTTTGCCCCTCTCCTACCCTATCAGAAACAGGAGATCCTCCGCCCGGTGTACGCTGAAGGATCCATTTTTTTTAAAGCGCATTATAACGGAACCGATAATATTTACCGCCTACAGCTGGCGGACCGCAAAATCTTCCAGGTAAGCTCCGCAAAATTGGGCGCTTTTAATCCCTTCTACGACACGATCTCGAAAAAGATGACCTTCAACACGTATACGCCCTTTGGATACGATATAGCGACTCTAAATGCGAATTCCCTAGAAAACACTCCTCTGGAAGAGGTGAAGAATCATTTTGTGGATTACGGCAACGCGGCTTATCAACAGGAAGGAAGCAGTAATATATTATACGATGTTATCCACAAGAGCTATCCCTCCACCAAGTATAACGAATGGAATAATCTCTTCAATTTTCACAGTCTGATTCCAATCGTGGAAGACAATCCTTACTTCGATAACAGCAACATCGGGCTGGAGATTCAGTCCGACAATCTGCTTAACACCATGAGCTTTTACACGGGCTATCAGTACAACAATGCCCTCCGAAAAAGTGAGTACAACGCCGGCTTCGCCTATAAGAGATTCTTCCCGATCCTGAACGTCAATTACCTCAACAGACCTCGACTGATCTATCGCCGGGCGACGAGTAATAACGTGACGACCTATACCCCCGTAACCTGGCGGGAGAATGAGATCAAGGCGGAGCTGAGCGTACCTCTAACATTCAATAGATTCAACCATACTTACGGTCTAACCTTCAAGACGGGCACCAGCCTCACCAACCGATACGACATCGAGAACCGCATGCCTTCGCTCGTCACGAGACTGGACTTCCCAATGCACTACCAATTGTCGGCCTCGCATAACAGCAGGCGAAGCGCCCGCGACCTCGTTCCGCGCTGGGGTCAGAACATCACATTAACCTACCGTCACTTCCCTTTCGAGCCAAGAGTAGAGGGACAGCTCTTTGTTTTCAGGAGCACCCTGTACTTCCCCGGACTCATGCGCAACCATTCTTTCGCCGCCAGCTTCAACTTCCAGGAAGGAGACGGCAACTACCAGAATGCGGTCGATGTACCACGAGTGGCCGGCTATAGCTTTCTGACACCAATAGGCAACACATACAACACCCTGTTTTTTAACTACCGCTTCCCGCTCTTCTATCCCGACCTGGAAATGGGCCCGCTGGCTTATATCAAACGAATCAAGGTGGGACTCTTCGCCGATTTCGAAAACGTGGGACATAACAACAGATTTTCGCCACGCTCCTTTGGCGCTGAGCTACGTGGCGACATGAACCTGCTCCGTTTTTATCTTCCTAACTTTGATATTGGCGGAAAAGTCGTATTTTTAAATGATAGACCGGGTCGGAAGCCGATCTTCGAAACGATTGCAACTTATAGCTTCTAATTATGAGAATCAAAACCTTCTTCATCATTCTGATCACCGTTCTGGTGACCATTGTTCTGATGAACAATACGGAAGAAATAGATATGTGGCTATTCGGCACGACGAGGATATCAAAGCTTATTATTCTCGCCGTTGTATTTGTGCTTGGCTTCATCGTCGGTGCGCTGATAATGCGTCCGCGAAAAAAGAAGGTACTTATAGATGAAGAAGAAGACATCTATCCCGAAGAAGATCCTCAAAATACCCCTGTCAACACCTACAAGTCAAAGTTGAGCGACGAGGATCGCGATTACATCAGCTGATATCCCAATATTGCATTTGACAACCTAAAGACTTACATTTGCTGCGCTTTGGTTCTCTGTCTCACGACGGGGATTAAAAGGGAATCCGGTGCGAGTCCGGAACTGTCCCGCAGCTGTAAGCTCCTTAATCCGATGCCACACGATGTCACTGTAAGCACGCATGCTTACGGGAAGACAGGCAAAGGAGGAGCAAGTCAGAAGACCTGCCATAAGCATGTATGATTCATAGCTTTCGTGGATTGAGGCTGGAATGAGATCTATCTGTCGGGCTATATTTCATTCTGTGCTCAATTGTAATATCAATATGCAATGGCGACAGGAATAGCCGGAAAAGCTCCGCAAAAGTCTTTTATTAACTACCTGCTTTCTTTGCTGGTCTTATTGGCCGGTTCAGGATACTGCTATGGTCAGGATAAAAGCTCGCCGGCACCCGCATTGCTGCATACCGATACCCTCCACCAGGTACAAATAAACGCAAGTCATCTACTACCCCCCGTAAAGTCTCCGGTACCACACCAAAGCCTTAAAGGCACACAGCTGGAGCGCCTCAACAGTCTGAACGTTGCCGATGCGCTGCGGTTCTTCTCGGGTTTACAGGTCAAGGACTATGGCGGCGTGGGCGGCCTCAAGACTGTCGATGTAAGAAGCATGGGCACAAACCACACGTCGGTATTTTATGACGGAGTTCAGCTGGGCAATGCCATGAACGGCCAGACCGACCTGGGTAAATTTTCTCTCGATAATATCGGCGAAATCCATCTATACACTTTCCAAAAGAGCGACATCTTCCAACCTGCGCGGGCGTTTGCAGCAGGGAACTCCCTGTATCTGGAGTCGAAGGCGCCTGTATTCAGAGAAGGTCGCCGAACGAATGCAGGGCTAAAGTTAAAGGCCGGGTCGTTCGGACTGATCAACCCTTCTGGCCTGTTGCAGCAAAAGATCTCTAAAAACGTTTTTGCCAGTCTGAGCACTGAATGGCAGAAGTCGGATGGTGACTATCCATTCAGATACACCAATGGTGTGTACGACACCACCGCCTCGCGGCAGAACGGGGATATTGACGCTATGCGATTAGAAGCTGGTTTATATGGAACGATGCGCGACAGCAGCCAATGGACAATAAAGAGCTACCACTACCGGTCGGCACGCGGACTGCCCCGGGCCATCGTAAGCAATAACTTCGAGTCGGATGAGCGGCTATGGGACAGGAACAGCTTTGTACAGGCATCCTGGAAATCGCCTGTCGGGCGTAGGCTGCAGACTATGGCTAACGCCAAATATGCGTATGACTACACCCGCTACCTTGACCCGGATTATTACCGTCAGGAAGGGCCGCTCGACAACCATTACCGGCAAAAGGAGCTGTACATCTCCCTCGCGAATAAATATCATATCAAACCATTCTGGACAGTGGGGCTCTCGGGCGACTGGATAAGCAATAAGCTGGACGCTGATCTTGACTTCTTCGCCTACCCTACCCGCAACAGCGGCTTAGTTGCCGCAGCATCTTCTTTAGATTTCAAAACATTCCATCTTCAGGCAAGTTTATTGGGAACCTATGTGTCGGAAAAAGTGAAAACGTATCAGTCAGCCAGCAACTTCCATAAATACACCCCTGCGGTAAGCGCCTCCTGGCAGCCCTTCAGCAGACATCCGCTGCTTGTTAACGCCTTTTATAAGGAGACCTTCAGGATGCCAACCTTCAATGATCTTTATTATAGTATGATTGGCAACACCGCGCTCCAACCGGAACAAGTTGCACAACATAACCTGGGAGCTTCATTCAACAAGAACTTGAACGGCAGCGTTTGGAAAAGCCTGTCTTTCCAGGCAAATGCTTACTATAATAAAGTAAAAGACAAGATTGTGGCGATACCCGCTGAGAACCTCTTCCGCTGGACCATGACCAATCTCGGCGAAGTAGATATCCGGGGGATTGAAAGCACTTTTCGGTCTCAGTTGCAAGCTTCCTCAGAGGTCATACTTCAAATCGGTTTAAACTATACCTACCAGAAAGCCATTGACGTAACGCCCGGGGCCGCCAACTTCAATCATCAGATTCCTTATACCCCGGTGCATAGCGGTTCGCTAACATTGGGGGCCGACTATAAAGATCTGTCGCTGAATTACAGCTACGCCTATTGTGGCGAGCGCTACAGTCAGAAAACGAACATCCCTGCTAACTACATTCAGCCCTGGTACACCCATGACGTATCGCTTATACAGACGGTTAAAATCTCCGGTCACCAATACAAACTCAGCGGTGAGTTGAATAACATCTTCAACCAATATCGCGACATTGTGCTGAACTTCCCGATGCCGGGACGTTCATTCAGATTTACCCTTAGCACCAACATCTGAAATGAAAAGAATACTCTATAGCTTAAGCTTTTTACTGCTTGTTCTGGCAGCCTGCCGGAAGGATGCAGCCGTGGTGCCCGAAGAAACCGAACAGGTCACGGGTCCATCCAAAGCAAGGAGCTTTTTCCTGCTAAACGAGGGGAACATGAACATGAACAAAGCCTCTCTTGATAAATTCGAAGCCTCTTCTGGAACCTATCGGCGGAACATCTTCGAAGCGACCAACCCGGAGGTGATCAGGGGACTGGGAGATGTTGGAAATGACATCAAAGTCTACGGCTCTAAATTGTATGTGGTGGTAAACATCTCGAACAAGGTGGAAGTGCTCGACCTGCGCACCGCCAGGAGAATAAACAAGATCGACATTCAGAACTGCCGGTATATCACGTTTGATGCGGGTAAAGCTTATGTAAGTTCTTACGAAGGCACTCCCGGCAACAGTAATAAAGCGGAAGGGTCGGTGGTACGGATCGATACGGCAAGCCTGCGTATTGAGGCAAGCACCAAAGTGGGCAGACAACCTGAAGAAATGGCCATTGTAGGAAGAAAACTCTACGTAGCAAACTCGGGCGGCTATGACCCCACCAATTATGAAAGAAGCGTTTCGGTAATTGATCTCGACAGCTTTCAGGAACTCAAGCGGATCGACGTGGCGGAAAACCTGCACCGTGTACGTGCCGATAAGTATGGCGACATCTATGTGAGCTCCAGGGGCGACTATTACGGCACTCCTTCCAAACTCTCCGTCATCAATACACGCACAGAACAGGTAAAAAAGGTTTTCGATATTTCAACTAGCAATATCTGGATAGATGATGACCTGGCCTATGTCTACAGCCTGGAATGGGACTACGCCAGCCAGCGTAACACAGTGAATTACTCGCTGATCAACGTCCGCGACGAGACAGTAATCGAGGGTAACTTCATTAAAGACGGAACGGATAAAATTATTACTAAACCCTTCGGTATAGCAGTAGATCCGGAAACGAAGGATATATATGTTACTGATGCAAAGGATTACCTCAGTCCGGGTACCCTCTATTGTTTCGACAAAAACGGCATAAAAAAATGGTCGGTGGTAACCGGCGACATCCCTGCTCACCTGGCCTTTATACCAAACAA
Source organism: Arcticibacter pallidicorallinus (assembly GCF_003002875.1). Classification (GTDB taxonomy): domain Bacteria; phylum Bacteroidota; class Bacteroidia; order Sphingobacteriales; family Sphingobacteriaceae; genus Arcticibacter; species Arcticibacter pallidicorallinus. Next base: position 514,065 of record NZ_PVTH01000001.1, on the reverse strand, counting down.
CTGATGAACATGATCAATTCAAGATATCTAGCATTTTTGATAGCGGCCGCGATGGCAGTTGGTTCGTGCAAAAAAAGCGAAGACTCTGCTGTTATCAGCAAGTATGTGAGCAGAGTACTGGAGTACCGGCCAGCACCGGGACAGTTCATCAACGAAAAGAACACCGGCACTCCGGAAGCAGCAGAGACCTTAGTGGGCGGAACCTCATCTCTGCTGTCGCTCGGCGCCTTTGGTGGTTATGTAGTGGTGGCGTTCGACCATACGATACAGAATGGAGAGGGCGCAGACATCGGCATATATGGAAACCCGAACACCGGAGTTGGAACCGAATGGTCAGAGCCCGGCATTGTTTCCGTTATGCAGGATAAGAACGGCAATGGCCTTGCCGACGATGGGGAGTGGTATGAGCTGGCGGGAAGCGAGCATCTTAATCCCGCGACCGTTAAAAATTACCGCATCACCTATTACAATCCCCGAAATAGCACCGATGACGTTCTCTGGGAAGATAACCAGGGAAAACGGGGAAAGGTGCTGCGGAATATCTTTCATAGTCAGGAGTACTATCCGCTTTGGTTTAAAGAACAGGATTCTATAAGTTTCAGCGGAACGCTCCTCCCTCCTGCACCGCGTTCGGAGGGACTCAATACGAATCCTTCGTTTGCCTGGGGCTATGCAGACAGCGGTTCTGAAGAGTTCATACAGCTCCGATATGAATATGGGCGCGGATATAACACGTTTGATATTTCCTGGGCGGTGGACAAGAGCGGCAACAAAGTGGATCTTCAGCATATCGACTTCGTGCGCGTTATGACCGCTCAAAACAGCGCTGGAAGTACCGGAGATGATACCACCGAAGGACGACAGGTCGGCGAGGTTTCGACCGACGTATCCGGAATTATAGACCTTCAAATACCTTAAACAGCAATAAATAATATCAAAAATATGAAACACAACTACCTGATCAGAAACTTAACTTTTGCAATGGCATTCCTGCTGATTGGCCTATCAGCTTGCAAGAAAGACAGCCTGCAAACGAAGTCAGACCCGGAGACAGCGGGGGTTTATCTATTGCATGAAGGCACATGGAACATGCAAAATAGCGGCATCGATTTTTATGATATTAAAAAGGATACCGTGATAGCCGACTATTTCAAGAAGGTTAATGGCTATAACTTGGGAGAAAGCGCTGTACAACTAAAACAGTATGGAAACAAGATTTATTGTATTGTTTCGGGTACAGATGGGGCGTCTGAATCGTTTCTTGAAGTCCTTGATCCGTCTAGTCTGAAGTCTATAAAAAGGATCCCGTTTTTCAAAGGAACAGAGGTTTATTTGCCCCGATCCATCGCTTTTGCAGGAACTAAAGCATACGTGGCAGGATTTGACGGATACATCCGCAGGATTGATACGGCCTCGCTGACGATTGATAAAGAGGTACAGACCGGGGGAACATTGGAAGGCCTGGCCATCGCCAACGGGAAGCTTTACGCTGCCAACTCAGACCGGTTCTGGACGGGATCTGGATCTACGATATCGATTGTTGACCTGAACAGCTTTACCAAGTTAAAGGAAATCGAAGTAGGTTCTAACCCCAAATATATTGACGTAGCTCCTGACGGAAACCTGTTTGTAACCGTCCCGGGTATTGGAGGAAACAACTACACATTTAAAAAAATCAACACGAAGACTGACGTCGTAACAGCTAGTCACAAAATGGAGGTTGACATCTTTACCGTTGCGGGAAACTCCGGATATGCTGCCGTGGGGCAGTGGGGACAGCGAGAGGTAATGACTTTTAATACATCGACAGGAGAAATGGCTGGTAATTTTGCTACTGGTACGACTTCGATCACGACGCCCTATGGGATAACGGTTAATTCACTTAACGGCGACGTTTTGATTACGGACTCCGGAAAATTTGGCGACGCTACAGGAATGGCCTATTGCTTTAAGTCTGACGGCACACTTGCGTACAAGTTTAGAACAGGCCAATCGCCTCAACAGGCTGTATTTATTTATAAGTAAAGCGCCTGTTTCACCAGGGCATACTAGCCAGTGGTGGCTGACTGGACTGCTGCTGGCAACACGCTGGTCGCTGGCGAATGCCCAGTTGTCTGTCTGCTGGTAGCTAGCTTAGGGACTGCTAGTGGGTGCAGCCACAGTATAACCACCGGCAGACCACTGGTTCTCGACAAGCTGCCTACGAACGAAAAAAGGGTGATCCTGATTAACGATCACCCTTACATCCCGAATGGGAGAATTAGTTATTCTTCAGCTCCTGACCAAAGTCAAGCCTGGAATGTCTTCCTAAAACTCAGAGTTGGTATTTAAACTTACGCCCTTCCTTAGCGCCCCTAATCCTTCCGGCTTTGTGCAAAGACGATAGTTTAACCATTACCGCCTTAAACAGCTTATCTGCGTTTTTCTCAGGTTCCAGTTCTTGTAGTTTGCTAATAATATCTGTATTAAATGACGGACCGTTAGTGGCAAGAACATAAGCGATTTTACCATCCAGCTTTAAACCTGAATTATATTCTTCGGGAGCCAATAAAGCCTTGACTTTATCCGCCTTTGGTCCCCGACCTGGCTTCGCCTGCTTAATAATAGCTTCGGTAACAGGCTCGCCACCTTCCTCAACCGTAGATCCGGTGAATAAGTCCAGTGCTGATTGAGCTTTCTTTAGTTCATTTTGAAGTTTGGTGATTTTTTGCTTCAGGAAGTTGACTACATCCTGCTCGGTCACATTTGCCATGGCTGTGTACGTTTAGTTTTATATATAATACGCTTTTAACGGCACTTAAGATAAATAGTTTCATTGACTCAAACGATTGTTACATCTAGTTACATTTTTACTCATGCCTAATTACGAGGTCAACTGTTGACTATCCAGATTAACTATGGGCTAATCAGGCGTCTGGACTCCGACATTTTAACCTTGAATAATTCCATTTTCACACCTGAAACAACCAAAGTATCACATATCTACAAAAAAGCTTAAACTAAAGACAACATTAATCAATATCTTCTGTATCTATAACGATACTCAACAAACACGATCCGCTATTTAGCTAAGAGACAAATTGTTAAGTTAATTAAAAACAATAGACCTTTAAGCCATCACCAAACTCAGGGATATCAGGTTTAGATTCGAATATTCCGTAAACAGCCGATCCGCTGCCACTCATTGCGGCATATAAAGCCCCTTTCTCGTAAAGGTCGGCCTTAACCTCTCGAATAAGCGAGTGAGTTTCAAATATCGAATCCTCAAAGTCATTCTTGATCTTATTCTTCCATTCGGAGACGGGCAGCTTGATTAAGTCCAGAAGAGAGTTCTCCGGAGTATGGGGAATGACACCCCGATAAGCTTCGCCAGTGGAGACGTGGACCGGGGGCTTAACCAGTACGATGCTGTAGGCAGATAAATCAAGATCAATAGAGGTAAACTCATCGCCTTTTCCATTTGCGAACACCGGCTTGTTGGTTATAAAAAAAGCACAATCCGCACCAAGTTGTCTTACATAGTTTTCCATCTGCGCGGTACTTAAACCAAGATTAAACTTTTGATTGAGCAGCTTAACAAAGAAAGCGGCGTCAGACGACCCTCCTCCAAGTCCCGCTCCTATCGGGATGTGCTTGTGCAAATGGATACTCAAGGGAGGTAACGCAAAATCTTTAATCAGCAGATCGTAGGCTTTCAGACAGAGGTTTTCGTTTGCATGTCCGGGAATCTCGATCCCTGATGATTGAAAGCTCATCTGCTCTGCCTCTACAACTTCGATGGAGTCGTGAAGCGGAATGGGGTAAAAAACTGTTTCCAGGTTATGGTAGCCGTCAGTCCGTCGGCTGATCACGTTCAGTCCGATATTGATTTTGGCATTCGGAAACAATATCATAGTATATCTTTATCGTTAAAGTGGTAAAAATACATTTATTTCCTAAATTCGCATGGCTCTGCCCCGACCCATCACCCGATGAAGCCGACGGAGCATTAGACAGAGATTCTGAGATGAAGCAATATATTGAGCTGATGAAGCATGTGCTTGAGAATGGCACGCAAAAACACGATCGCACCGGCACTGGAACTTTAAGCGTCTTTGGTCATCAGATGCGTTTTGATCTGCAGGAGGGCTTCCCCTTGGTCAGCACTAAGAAAGTACACCTGAGATCGATCATTCACGAGCTCATCTGGTTTCTAAAGGGCGACACCAATATCAGGTATCTGAAAGAAAACAACGTCAGCATCTGGGATGAGTGGGCAGATGAGAACGGCGAACTTGGTCCGGTTTACGGTCAGCAGTGGCGGTCATGGCCAACTCCCGACGGCGGACAGATTGACCAGATTACAGACGTTATCAACCAGATCAAGAATAATCCCGACTCCCGGCGTCTAATCGTTTCAGCGTGGAATGTTGCCGAGATTTCGAAAATGGCGCTTCCACCCTGCCATAGCTTCTTCCAGTTTTACGTTGCCGATGGCAAACTTAGCTGCCAGCTTTATCAGCGGAGCGCGGATATTTTCCTGGGAGTACCGTTTAATATTGCGTCGTATGCTTTGTTGACGATGATGATTGCACAGGTTTGCGATCTGGAACCGGGCGACTTCATCCACACGCTTGGAGACGCGCACTTATATAATAATCATCTGGAACAAACAAGACTTCAGATGAGCAGAGCGCCGAAACCTTTGCCGAAAATGGTTCTTAATCCCGAAATAAAGGATATCTTCGATTTTAAGTATGAAGATTTCAGTCTTGAAAACTACGACCCACATCCGCATATTAAAGCGCCTGTGGCCGTATAAGCACATTAATTACCGATAAACCTTATGAATTTAAGCATAATCGTCGCGGTTGACGAGAATTATGGTATTGGAAAGGACAATCAGCTTCCCTGGCATCTGCCTGCTGATCTGAAATACTTCAAGTCCGTCACGACCGGACATACCGTGATCATGGGAAGGAAAACGTACGACAGCATGGGCAAAGCCCTTCCTAATCGTCGCAATATAGTTATCAGCAGACAGGAAAACCTTCATCTGCAGGACGCGGAGCTCGTTCGTTCTCTGGAAGAGGCGATTTCCTTATGCTCTTCGGAGGCAGAAGTATTTATAATAGGAGGGGCAAAAATCTTCAAACAAGCCTTGCCACTGATTTCAGCCATGTATATTACACGTATAAAGCATCACTTCGATGCGGATACATTCCTGAACGGGATAGACTGGAACGACTGGGAAGAAGTATCAAGGGAAGACTGCGAGCCGGACGAAAAGAACCTATATACATATTCTTTTTTAAAGTACCAAAAACAGGCTTCTTAAACGCAGAGTTTTCTGAATTAAAGAATTTTATAAATTAAAAATTTATTTAGATTTGCCGTCTTATTCAGGATTGCTTATTATAAACCCTTCTGAGCAGTCGGAAGTAGAAGAGTACAAAATTTACACTATATACAATAACAAAAATGCAAGGTAAAGGTTTGATTAAGTTTGCCGCTATCGCATTGACGATTGGATGTTTATACTCCTTATCGTTTACGTGGATGGCTAAAAAGGTGGAAAATGACGCGCGCGAGTACGCCAAGGGAGATCCAGATAAGGAAACAGCGTATCTTGACTCAGTAGCTACTGAGCCCGTGTACAACCTTGGTTTCGCCAAGTTTACCTACCAGTACGTTAAAGAGCGCGAAATTCCACTAGGACTGGATCTTGCAGGTGGTATGAACGTTACTATGGAGATTTCCATGGTAGATTTGATCAAGAACCTGGCGAACCACAATCCTGATGCGACATTTGCTACAGCATTAAAGAATGCAGAAGCACGGTTGAAGACCAGCCAGAAAGATATCGTCACCCTGTTTGGCGAAGAATTTGAAAAGCTGAGTCCCGGCGGAAAGCTGGCACCTATCTTTGCTACACGTGAAAACGCAGCTCAGGTAAAGATCGACGCAAGCAATAAAGATGTATTGAATTTTCTCCGCGCGCAGGCAACGAGTGCTGTTGAAAGATCATTTAACATCCTGCGTACCCGTATCGATAAATTTGGTGTAACCTCGCCAAACATTCAGATGCAGCAGGGTACTAACAGAATTCTTATTGAGCTTCCGGGTGTTTCTGATGCGCAGCGTGTAAGAAAACTACTTCAAGGATCTGCTCAGCTTGAATTCTGGGAAACGTATGATAACCAGGAGATATTTGGCTTAATCGAAAACATCAATAAGACAATTGCAGCAACGCAGACGACTAAAGATACTACAGCCGCTAAACCAGTTACTACCGCAAAGCCTGATTCGGCAGCAGGTAAGCTGGCACAACTTGGTGCAAGAAAAGATTCAACCGGTGGTGATACTTCTGGCCTGGCCGGAACACAAGCAGATCAGGCTCGTCAGAACCCACTTTTCGCTGTTCTTGCTCCTGCTACTTATCAGGCAGAAAACGGACAACCGGCTCTTCGTCCAGGACCAGTTGTAGGTTACGCAGCACAAAAAGATACGGCTAAAGTGAATGCCTACCTGAGCTCTCCAGCAGTTCAGGCCCTGATCCCGCGTAACTTAAAGCTTCTTTGGGGTGTTAAACCGATCAGTGCTGAAAGCAAAGTTCTGGAACTTTATGCATTGAAATCCTCCGGATTCAATGGTGAGGCTGCAATGGCCGGTGATGTGATCACTGATGCTCGTTCAGACGTTGATCAGAACAATAACCCTGAAGTGGTCATGATTATGAACGCTGAAGGCTCACGTAAATGGAGACAGGTAACTGCTGCAGCCGCGGCTGATCCAAACAACAAAAAAAGCATCGCTATCGTACTCGATAACTATGTGTACTCTGCTCCTACTGTTCAGAATGAAATTTCAGGCGGTGTATCATCGATAACCGGACAATTCACATCTAACGATACAAAGGATCTTGCAAACGTACTTAAAGCCGGTCGCTTACCTGCACCAGCCAAAATTGTTAGTGAATATGTTGTAGGTCCGTCACTGGGTCTTGAGTCTATCAATAAGGGACTTGCTTCTTCCATCATTGGTGTGATCGTGATCCTCTTGTTTATGGGTATGTATTACAGCAAAGGCGGATGGGTTGCTAACGCTGCTCTGTTAGTGAACTTATTCTTCCTGATGGGTGTAATGGCATCCTTGGGAGCAGTACTGACACTACCAGGTATCGCGGGTATCGTGCTATCTCTTGCGATGGCTATTGATGCCAACGTACTGATATACGAACGAATAAGAGAAGAGATCGCTAATGGCAAATCGCTGAAGGTAGCAGTCTCTGAAGGTTTCAGCAAGGCAATGTCATCTATCCTTGACTCCAACATTACCACATTCCTTGTAGGCGTAATTCTATACATCTTCGGTAGTGGTCCGATCCTTGGATTCGCAACTACCTTGATGCTGGGTATCCTGACGTCGTTGTTCTCTGCGATCTTCATTACCCGTCTGATCCTGGAATGGATGCTTGACAGAAAGCAGAATATCAGCTTCTCTATCAAAGCGACTGAAAACCTGTTTAAGGATTCCAAGTTTGACTTTATCTCAGGCAGAAAGAAATTCTATGCTATCTCCAGTATCATCATTATTGCTGGTCTGGTCTCGATGTTCACCAGAGGATTCAGTCTTGGTGTTGATTTCAAAGGCGGGCGTTCGTACTTCGTAGAATTCGATAAACCGGTTAAGACAGATGATGTAAGAGATGTGCTCTTAACTGAGTTCGATGTAGCGCCTGAGGTTAAAACTTACGGATCAAGCAACGAGGTTAAAATCACTACTTCTTTCATGATCGATGACAGCTCTCCGGAGACTGAAGCTATCGTGAGCAAGAAGCTTCGCGACGGTCTATCGCAGATCAGCCCTAACTATGAGATCAAAGATGCGCAGACCGTCGGTCCTACTATAGCGAACGACATCAAGATCTCCGCTGTGTACGCCGTACTATTCTCTATTCTGGTTATCTTCCTGTATATCTTTATCCGTTTCAGAAGATGGCAGTTTGGTGTATCAGCAATCGTAGCATTAGCCCACGACGTGTTGGTTCTCCTGTCCATTTTCACCTTGTTCAACGGTATTTTACCGTTCTCTTTAGATATCGATCAGGCATTCATTGCTGCGATTCTTACAGTGATGGGCTACTCTATCAATGACACGGTCGTAATCTTTGACAGAATCAGGGAATATATCAATGAGGGTAAAGGAAAAGGACAGAGTGTATCAACCGTGATCAATAACGCCCTTAACAGCACATTGAGCCGTACGGTGGTAACGGGTATCTGTGTAATTGCTGTATTGATCATTATCTTCATCTTCGGTGGAGAAATTCTAAGAGGATTCTCCTTTGCGATGTTGATCGGTGTAATCTTCGGAACTTACTCTTCACTTTTCGTAGCAACTCCGTTTGTTGTGGAGTTGATTCGTGAGAAGGAATTTGAAGATAAAAAAGCAACTAAGACTGAAGTTCACCATCCATAAGATAAATAGTCTTACGATTTAGAACGGCCCCCACTCATAAGTGGGGGCCTTTTTTTTTAATTCCAACATTTTCAACAAAATGAGGTTAATTGAAAATACCATCTACTCATTATATGAACTCACAAGATTCTACTACCAATTTCCCGCGTGTGGTTATTATAGGCGGAGGCTTTGGTGGCATTCAGCTCAGTAAGAAACTAAGAGATAAAGAAGTTCAGGTTCTTATGCTCGACAGACATAATTATCATACGTTTCAGCCTCTGCTTTATCAGGTAGCTACCGGGGGTCTGGAAGCTGACTCTATTGCGTTTCCCCTCCGCAAGATATTCAAAGGCCAGAGCAACTTTCTCTTCAGAAATGCGGAAGTACAATCCATCATTCCCGAGCGAAAGGTAATCAGCACCTCCATAGGCGAAATCTCCTACGACTATCTGGTAGTGGCGACCGGATCAGACACGAACTTCTTCGGTTCTAAAGAGCTGGAGCATTACACGATGCCGATGAAGACAATTCCTGAGTCGCTGAATCTCCGCAGCATGATCTTGCAGAACCTGGAAGAGTCGTTAATTGAAAAAGATCCTATAAGAAAATCAGCCTTGCTTAATTTCGTTATTACGGGCGGAGGTCCTACGGGTGTAGAACTCGCAGGATCAATAGCTGAATTAAAGCGCCACGTGCTCAAAAAAGATTATCCTGAGCTAGATATGAACGAGATGAATATTTATCTCGTGGAGGGCTCCCCTGTGCTTCTGGGGCCCATGTCTAAGCAATCACAGGAGCATGCCCGAAAGTTTCTTGAGGAACTCGGCGTAATCGTTCTAACGGATACCCGTGTGTCTTCCTATGACGGCGACAAAATCGTCCTTTCAAATAATCAGGAGATAGCTACAAAGAATGTCTTATGGTCTGCTGGTGTTAAGGGTGAAGTGCCCGAAGGAATTCCGATGGATAGAATCGTCAGAGGCGGCCGCATCAAAGTAGATCATTTCAATCGAATAGATGGTTATGACGACATCTTCGCTATAGGCGATGTCGCGGCTATGTCTACCGAGGATTATCCTAACGGGCATCCGGGGGTGGCGCCTGCGGCCATGCAGCAAGGTCAGCATCTCGCCAATAACCTGATCAAAATAATCAACAAAGAAGAACCAGAGCCTTTTAAATACAAAGACAAGGGATCGATGGCTACTATAGGTCGTAATCGTGCCGTTGTAGATGTGGGCAAAATACGCTTTCAGGGAGTCTTTGCATGGTTCGTGTGGATGTTTGTGCACCTGATGAGCCTCGTAGGCTTCAGAAACAGACTAGTGGTACTTGTGAATTGGATTTGGAGCTATTTTAGCTACGACAGGGGGACACGGCTAATCATCAGGCCCTTCAACAGGGAGTCCATGACGGAAGATACGGCGAACAAATAAAGGACAACTCCCTGTTTAAAAAGACATCAAAGCAAACTATCAAAAACAAAAAGAGACTGAATCATGATGATACCAGTCTCTTTTTTGAGTTAGAAGAACAGCAGAATTATAACTTGCTATTCACGTCTAAACAATTCAGATCTTCAAAAGCCTGAGAAAGACGCTTTACAAACGTTTCCTCGCCTTTACGTAACCATACGCGTGGGTCATAGAATTTTTTATTCGGAGAATCAGGACCATCCGGACTACCTATTTGAGACTGTAAGTAGCCTTCTTTCGACTGATAGAAGTCTTTGATACCTTCCCAGAATGCCCATTGCATGTCTGTATCGATATTCATCTTCACCGCTCCGTAAGAAATTGCTTCTCTGATTTCTTCCTGAGAAGATCCCGAGCCACCATGGAACACGAAGTTAATAGGTTTCTCAGCTTCAAGACCCAATTCCTTCTTCAAATACTCCTGAGAGTTTTTAAGAATCTTCGGCTCAAGCTTAACGTTACCTGGCTTATAAACCCCATGAACGTTACCGAAAGCTGCTGCGATGGTGAATCTGTGGCTAATTGTGCTTAGTTCTTTGTAAGAGTAAAAAACCTCTTCCGGCTGCGTGTATAAGCGTGAGCTATCCACATCGGTGTTATCCACACCATCTTCTTCACCGCCTGTAACACCTAACTCTATTTCGAGAGTCATGCCCAGGTTTTTCATACGCTCCAGATACTTTTTGCTTATAGCGATATTCTCTTCGATAGGCTCTTCAGAAAGATCAATCATATGCGAAGAAAATAATGGTTTTCCTGTTTGCTGATGGAATCTTTCGCCGTGCGACAGCATGCCGTCGATCCATGGCAATAATTTCATCGCAGCATGATCTGTGTGTAATATCACGGCAACACCATAGTGCTCAGCCAGCAAATGTACGTGCTTTGCTGCCGACACAGCACCAAGAATACATGCTTCTAACTTTGAATTATCAAGCGACTTGCCTGCAAAAAACTGCGCTCCACCATTAGAAAGCTGGATAATAACGGGTGAATTCACAGCTTTAGCCGTTTCCATAACCGCGTTGATGGAGTTCGTTCCGATCACATTAACCGCCGGTAAAGCAAACTGGTGTTTCTTTGCCTGCTCGAATAATTCCTGAACAGCGTCGCCATACAATACGCCTTTATAGTTTTTCAGATTCATACTAATTTAATTTATTTTGGATTTCCGAAATTAAGAATTATAACTAAATCCTAAATGATTTGGATCATAAAATTTAACGCTTTGATGTCATAATCGAAGTTCTTTTCTTAAAATTTCGTTTCTTTGCAAGCTTATTCCATAAGACATGGCTTGGTTCAAAAGAGATAAAAAAGGAATTATAACATCTACTCAGGATAAGAAGGAGGCACCCGATGGCATTTGGAATAAATGTCCGCAGTGCAAGAAACCCCTTCATTATGCTGAACAGGTAGAAAATAAGTACGTGTGTCACTACTGTAACTACCATTTACGGATCGGTTCAGCAGAATACTTTTCCGTACTGTTTGACGATAACGAATTCACGGAGCTTTCCCCTAACCTGATGTCAGGAGACCCGTTAAACTTTACAGATACTAAAAAATATACCGATAGGATAAAAGATAGCAACGCCAAAACAGGCCTTAAAGATGCTATCCGCGCCGCGCATGGTAAGATAGACGGACAGGAACTTGTGATTGCCTGTATGGATTTCAACTTTATTGGCGGATCCATGGGTTCAGTTGTAGGCGAGAAGATCGGAAGGTCTATTGACTACTGCATCGAGAATAAGATCCCTTTTCTGATGATCTCCAAATCAGGTGGTGCGCGAATGATGGAAGCAGCCTTTTCGCTGATGCAGATGGCTAAAACCTCTGCTAAACTCGCATTGTTGAGCAGAGCAAAGATCCCTTACATTTCGCTCTTAACAGATCCTACTACCGGAGGCGTTACGGCATCTTATGCCATGCTGGGTGATATTAATATCGCAGAACCGGAAGCGCTTATCGGATTCGCCGGGCCCCGCGTCATCAAGGAAACCATTAAAAAAGATCTTCCTAAAGGATTCCAGACCTCCGAGTTTGTACTCGAGCATGGCTTCCTCGACTTCATCGTAGACAGGAGAGAAATGAAAAACAAGATTTCAAACTTCATCTCACTGATGAATAACTAATGATTTACCCGGTAGGAATGCCTGCCCACTAAATAAAACGCCCCGTCTGCAGCTTGCAAACGGGGCGTTTTAGTAAATAAATCTTTCTAGCGAACAACCTTAAAGATCGCCTCCTGGTCCTGTTCCTGGCTCATGCCCTACTATAGGGCCGGAGCGGCGGGATTCTACCCGCGACGAAAATCCTGTATTAGGCGAATTGAGGTGCTGAGGTGCATTGGTTTCCGTGGTCGACTCATCGTCATCATCCAATACAAGGTCTTCCTCATCATCATCGTCGTCAAGAATGATGTCATCGTCATCCGCAAAATCATCATCCTCAATAAGGTCATCATCTGCAATCAGATCATCATCGTCATCTTCGGGATCAATATCACGGGCAACGATGTCATCATCATCATCTATTTCATCAGCGTCGAGATCAATGTCGCTATCATCTTCATCGTCAAGAGGTGCTATATCATCTTCGTCTTCAGGGCCGGAATAGGTCTCTGCTATTCGCTCTCTTTCCTGATACTTTTCTTCAAATAGTTCCATACGTAAATGAGTTTAAAGGTTTAACACCCTTACTAACAATCGCATACAGGTACATTGTTTGAGGAAACAAGAAATATTACAAAAGCCGTCCGGGATTACACCCCCAGGGCCTCCTTAAGCTTGATGATCGTGAAATCAATTTCTTCCCTTGTCGTGAACTTACTGAACGAGAACCGGATCGCTGGCCTGTCGGCACTTACTCCGATCGCTTCCAATACGTGGGAGCCAATACTCGTACCTGAACTGCAGGCACTGCCACCCGATACCGATATCCCCGAAATATCGAGATTAAACAACAGCATATCAGCCATTTCCATCTCCGGAAAAGACGCATTCAACACCGTATATAAGCTCGACGAAGGATCGGTTTCACCATTAAAGGTAACACCCGGTATGGTCTCCAGCTGTTCTTTCATGTAAGACTTGATACCCTGGATGTGCTGATGATGCTCATCCATATCCCGGTACGCAATCTCCAGAGCCTTCGCCATACCGGCGATGCCGTATATATTCTCCGTACCGCCGCGCATATTCCGCTCCTGGGCGCCACCACTGATCATTGGAGCAATCTTCACCCGATGATTGATATATAAAAACCCGGTTCCCTTCGGTCCATGCAGTTTATGCGCCGCACATACCAGGAAATGCACTTTCAGCTTCTCAACATCGTGAGGATAATGTCCCATCGTTTGAACCGTATCGCAATGAAACAGGGCTCCATGCCTTTCACAGATCTCCCCTACCGCCTCAATATCCGTCAGGGTACCCAGCTCATTGTTCGCGTGCATAAGCGACACAAAGCTCCTTTCCTGAGCTATGAGCTCCTCCAGATGGGCAAGGTCAACATTTCCCTTACTATCAATGTTTACATAGCTCAGCCTGATCTGTCCCTGTTTCTCCAGGTCCTCCAGGGTGTGCAATACCGCATGATGCTCCGTCTTTGCCGTAACAGCATGTTTGATACCATAGCTCGAAATGCCCGACCGGATAGCCGTATTATCCGCTTCCGTACCACCTGAAGTAAAAAAAATCTCCGAAGGCGCAGCATGCAGCAAACCTGCAACTGTTTTCCGCGACTTCTCCAAAAGCGATCTCGCCTCTCTGCCGTGACCATGAATGGATGAAGGATTGCCGAAGCAACTTTCCATCACCAAAGTCATCTCCCTCAACACCTCAGCGTCAAGCGGAGTGGTCGCGGCATTATCTAAATACACCCGCATTATATCGTATAATTAAGCACTTAAAATTGCATTCATATCCGCAATCAGCCTTGTTGCCAGGGCATTTGCGTTTTCTTCTGAAGTAGATTCAGAGTATATTCTGATGATCGGTTCTGTATTCGACTTTCTCAAGTGAACCCACTCGCTATCGAACTCAATCTTCAAGCCATCTATAGTCGAATGCGGCTGATTGATATACTTATCCTGCACCTGCTTTAACAGCGCATCAATGTCCATACCCTCTCTCAACGTCATCTTGTTTTTCGAGATGAAGTAGTTCGGATAAGACGCCCGCATGGCAGACACTTTTTGACCAGATTCAGCCAGGTGAGTCAAAAACAAAGCGATTCCAACGAGCGCATCCCGGCCGTAATGCAGCTCAGGGAAGATCACTCCACCGTTACCCTCACCACCTATCACCGCGTTAGTCTCCTTCATCTTGTTCACCACGTTCACCTCTCCCACTGCCGCAGCCTGGTAAGTAAAGCCGGCTTTTTCGGTTACGTCCCTCAATGCTCTCGTAGAAGAGAGGTTCGATACCGTATTGCCTCCCTGCTTCTTCAAAACATAATCCGAGACCGCTACCAGCGTGTACTCCTCACCAAACACAGAGCCATCCTCGCATATAAAGCACAAACGATCCACATCCGGATCAACCGCAATACCCAGATCTGCCCTCTTAGCCACTACCTCCTGCGAAAGCGCTACCAGATTCTCCGGCAAAGGCTCCGGATTATGAGGAAAATGCCCGTCCGGGGTACAATACAACTCATGGATCGCTTGCACTCCCAAAGCACGCAATAAAGCCGGGACGAAGATACCCCCTGAAGAGTTAACACAGTCAATAGCAATCTTGAACTTCGCTTTTCTGATCAGCTCCACATTCACCAGAGGCAAAGCAAGGATCATATCAATATGCTTTTGCATATAACTATTGTCCATCTTGATAGATCCCAGATGATCTACTCCCGCAAAATCAAGATCATCCATGGTTTCCGCCAACTCCAGAACTTCCTTACCCTCGGTATCATTGATAAATTCGCCCGAAGCATTAAGCAATTTCAGTGCGTTCCACTGTTTTGGATTATGGCTGGCTGTAATGATGATACCGCCACCTGCACGCTCTAAAGGAACCGCTACCTCCACTGTAGGTGTGGTAGAAAGGCCCAGATCAATAACGTCCATTCCTATACTCTGCAGGGTACCCGCGATGAGGTTACGAACCATTTCACCGGAAATACGGGCATCTCTGCCAATAACAATCTTCTTTTTACCTGTCTTCGCAGCTATCCATTTGCCATAAGCGGCCGTAAACTTTAATATATCTACAGGGGTAAGACCATCTCCGGACTTGCCGCCGATAGTACCTCTGATTCCTGAAATTGATTTTATAAGAGTCACGTTTAGATTTTTAAATGAGCGTCAAAAATAAGAATAAAATCTCAGCGGTCTTTTACCACCGTTGTTAGTGAGAGATAAAAATTTATGTAAGTTTGCAACTTTGTAAATATCTACGATATGCCCGACAAATGGTATCAGAGTTGGTTTAACTCACCATACTATCACATTCTTTACAGTCAGCACAATGATTCTGAGGCCGAGTTCTTTATCGATAAGCTTTGCTCGCGACTGACGCCCCAGCCCAATGCGCGGATCCTCGACATTGCAAGCGGCAGAGGAAGACATTCCATCTACCTCAACAAAAAAGGATTTGATGTTACAGGCATAGACCTATCGCACTCAAACGTTACCTACGCCAAACGCTATGAAAATGAGACGCTTCATTTTTACGAGCATGATATGCGCCACCTCCTCTACATCAACTATTTCGACATAGCGCTGAACCTCTTCACCAGCTTTGGCTACTTTGAATCAGAGAGCGATCACGTTAAGGCCCTTCAGGCATTCCGAAAATCACTTAAACCCGATGGCCTGCTTGTACTCGACTATTTCAACAGCAGCAAGATATTAAGCCACCTCACCAACAAGTCAACCAAAAAAATCGACGGCATCAGCTTTCATATAACCAAGCACGTAGATAATGGCAAAGTCATCAAAACCATTAACTTTGATGACAAGGGCCATCATTACGAGTTCAAAGAAGAAGTCGTCGCTTTTTCACTGACCGACTTCCAGAAAATATTCAAACTCAGCGGCTTTGAAATAATTCATTATTACGGTGATTATTCATTGTCAGAATACGAAGAGAACACATCCGACAGACTAATATTTATTTGCAAAAAAGCAGATGATTGAGCAGCTAAACCAACTTGACCACCAGGCGTTTCTTGGGATCAACCAAGGGCTTGCCAATCCATTCTTCGATTGGATCATGCCCCTGCTCCGGAACAGATTCTTCTGGATACCGCTTTACTTCTTTTTAATCGTCTTTCTGGCAAGACATTACAAGAAGTTCGGCTGGATATGCATCATTTTTCTGCTTATTACCTTTGCCATCAGCGACTTCGTAAGCGCTTCTATGATTAAGCCGATCTTCGAAAGGCTGCGACCTTGCAATGAAATAGGTTTCAGGGAAGAGATTCGGTCTCTGGTACATTGCGGAAGCGGGTTTAGCTTTCCCTCATCCCATGCAACCAACCATTTCGCCATCGGGGTATTTCTCATCGTGGTTTTTTCTCACCGCTGGAAACCCATCACGATTCTGGCCCTGGGATGGGCCTTCAGCATCTCATTTGCTCAGGTGTATGTAGGTGTACACTTTCCGGTCGACGTAACCGTTGGCGCCCTTCTGGGATCCCTGGTCGGCTATGTTGTCGGCTCAACCTTCCTTACCCTTTACATGAAACAAATATGGAATACTGGAAGCTGATAGTCCTCTTTGCAAGCTGCTTCGTGGGAGGGATGAGCATCTTCTTTTTTAAGAAAGAGAATACCAAAAGCATTAAGCTACTGCTATCTTTTAGCGGGGCCTATCTCTTTGCCATAACGGTATTGCACCTCATCCCGGAGGTTTACGAAGCCCACGATCATAATATCGGATTGTTCATACTCGGAGGATTTCTGTTTCAGATCGTGCTTGAACAGTTTTCAGACGGCATAGAACACGGTCACGTGCATACTTCCGCCCATAGCCACCCCCATTTTCCTTACGGAATCATGGTCAGCCTCTGCCTTCATGCCTTTCTGGAAGGTATGCCGCTTACACAGGGACATCAAAACGAACTGCTGTTTGGTATTGCCCTGCACCATATCCCGGCTGCCTTCGCGCTCGCCAGCGTGTTAATGCAAAATAAAATCAGCAAAAACATGATTATTGCGATGATCGTGTTATTCTCGCTGATGTCGCCCTTCGGATACATCCTGAGCAACGGGATCAGCAACGGTTCAATGGGCAATATCGACGCCTACTTCGATAGAATTATGGCTGTAGTTATCGGCATATTCCTGCACATCTCTACTACCATTTTATTCGAGTCAAGCGTCGATCATCATTTCAACAAGAAGAAGCTGCTGGCTGTACTCGGAGGCACCGCTATCGCCCTGTTAGGCTTCTTCATGCATAGCCATTAGCACCTCTACCCACGCAGCTTATCCAGCAACACGTTAAGCTGCCTGGCTTCATCTTCCGTAAGGTTGTTCTTAAGAATATCAACAGGTGTCACTACCGGATCCAGGTAAGCAAGCACATCGAGCCCTTTCTGGGTGATCAGGATATCTACAGCCCTTCTGTCTGCAGCGTTCACCGTACGTGTCACCAGCTCCTTCTGTACCAGTCTTTCAACAATACGGGAAGCGTCAGACATTTTGTCGAGCATCCGCTCCTTAAGCAGGTTGATCGTTGAAGGGTTTGGAAACTGGCCACGCAGTATCCGTAAAAGGTTATATTGTTGCAATGTTACTTGTTCAGTGCTCAGGCGTTCTTTTACCAGCCCCGTAACCCAACTATAAGAATAGATCATATTGACCACCAGCTTGTGATAATCATTCTTAAATCTTACCTGATGGATTTCCTTCTCTAATTCCATTTGTCTTCAAATTAACGGTTAATCTTTTCTAGCTTATCTGATTGTCCGCAATTTCATGGGTAATGTAAACTGGCATCCAGCTGTTAAAGCCATGTACCCTTCTTCATTAAAATACTAATGATGATGTTTCCACATCAAACTAATAATTTAACCGGCATCACACCATCGAAATGCTTTCTCAGATGCTCACCGTCCCCATGAAGAGTCCATACTTCCGAAGGCCTTACAGCCTCAATATACTTCAAAAGATCGTTCCAATCCGCATGATCGGATATATAGATCGACAGATCGTTCTGAGCCTGCAAACGCTTCCATCCGGAGGCGAAAGCTCTCAATACTCCCTTAGCTCTGAAATAACAGTCAAATGTAAGAGGAGGAACAATATAAACAAACCCCTTATCAGGGTATTTCATTAATTTCCGGTTATATGGGGCATAATTCCCCGGATTAAACCCGAAATCTTCATATATTTTCGTGATGCCCACCATCGAATGGTGCAAAAGTACCGAACGTTGCGGACAATGTTCAGTTATTAGATGAACGAGTCGCTGGCTCTTTCCGAGCGAATAAGAACCGAGCAGCACATTGTGAGCGGAGGCATTGAGCTTCCTGATTTCATCGACAGGGTCCGGATGAATTACCTCCGGATTGGCAAAGGTCGTCTCCGTAATCAGCACATCCGCCTGCACGGTATCGATCCGTTCACAGGTAGGGTCGTCCTGCATTTTGATGTCGCCGGTATAGAGATACCTCACACCCTCATATTCCATCAATATCTGAGCCGAGCCCAGAATATGCCCTGCAGCAATCAGCGTTATCTTCACCCCACCTATGTAAAAAGGCTGATGAAAGTCTACGGTGTGGAATTGCTTCGCCGCATTCTTTCTTATCCGCAGCTGCATAATCGCCGCCGTGGCCTTCGTGCAGTAGACCAATTCATTGCCCGGGCAGGCGTGATCTCCATGCGCATGGGTGATAACAGCCATTTTTACCGGCAGCTTGGGGTCGAGGTAAAAGTCTCCTACCCTGCAATATAATCCCGACTCTTTAAAAGCCAGAAAGTCATCTATGATCATTATTTATCAATGCTAAATCAGTTATCTGGTTATGCAGGGCAAGAACCTGCGGTATCACCAGCTGCACCTCGTCATTCAAAATCACGAAGCTCGCCAGTTTATCCTTCTCTTCATCGCTCATCTGCTTATCCATCCGCTTTATTACATCCGCTTTGCTGATACCGTCGCGCAACATGACCCTAGACGTCCGGAGATCCACCGGCGACTTAACCAGTATCGTATATGCACAATCCTTCGAAGAGCCGCTTTCAAAAAGAATGGCTGCTTCCTTCAACACATATAATCCCTTTTGCTTCAAAGACCAGGTGTCAAAGTCCCGAAAAACCGCCGGATGCACCAGTCCGTTCAACTGCTGAAGTCGTTCGGCATTATTAAAAACGATAGCTCCCAAAAATGCCCGGTTAAGCACGAGTCCATTATAAGCCTCCTTGCCAAAGGCCATCTTAATCCCTTCGATAAGTTCAAGATCAGTCTGCATCAGCATTTTCGCCCGTACATCTGCATAATATACCGCAACTCCTAAAAGCTCAAATATCCGGCATACTGTAGTTTTGCCGCTACCGATACCACCGGTGATACCAATTTTCAACATCCGATTATTTTATAAAGAAGTCGACAACCTGAGGATCGACTTTCACCAACTTGATAAACTGAGGGCGCCGTCTCATCAATACGGGGAGCTGCGAGTAACCACCCGTCGGCCTGTCCTTCAGGTCAATAGCGACAGAAAATGAATCCACTTTCACAGCCGGGTAGCGACTAAGCGGAGTCAATACCGTTACCGCCACCCGCTCGGGCAGCACCTGCACTTCCCTTCCGCCCGCGTTCAGGATTTTTACCGGTACCTCTATAATCTTTTCGGTAAACATCTCCACCGGGATTTCCACTTTAACAGACAATGGAAACACATCGATATTGTTCGCTTTCGATTCCATAAAACCTATTTTAGCGGTAATAGGGGCACTTACATCGCTGCGTGTGAGCATAGTTGTAGGCCAGATATCAATCTTTTTCAGTTCTTCGGTTGCTCCATTGACGATAACGTGGTTTGGCGTCATCCTGATAGGCCCCGAAATGCCGTAATTATTCTCAAAACTGAGATTATGCATCAAGCGGATGGGGATTTTCTTAACAGAACGTTTAGAAAAATCGAAAAATAAGGTATCGGGGACAACAGATATAACTTTCTGACTGGAAGTAAACTGCTTGTTTATATCACCCAGTTGATTGGAGAAAACGATGAAGCTACGCGTTTGAAGCGACTTGAGGCTCACATTGATAGCCGTAGGCTGCAAACGTAGTCTGGAAAACAACAACTGCCACCCTGAGCCCTCAATTTGCAACGACACACTATCGTCTTGCAGCGGATGGTATGCCCGGTTTTCGGGCGGATCCACATAGTTGACTTTGGATTCAACCTTGTAAATATAGTTACCCGATAACGCGATCATCATCCAGGTAGAAAATGCGACAATCAAGCAGCTTATAAACACTGTCAAACGCCGTCTTTCAATACGATTCAGAGTTATCAAGGGCATAAAGAATAAAGATATAACAAACTTCCCTTAATAAGCAGAATGCCGTCTTAAAAGACGGCATTCATAATTTCTAGGCTTTAACGGCATTCAGCGCTTTAGACGCGTCAAGCGAAATTGCCGACTTATCAAAGCGAATCTTAGCGCCACTTTCCACTTCGATTAAGAAAGAAGTTTCGTTCATATCAACAATTCTGCCGTGGATACCAGCAGATGTAATTACTTTATCTCCCTTTTTCAGCTCTTCGATAAACTTCTTCTGATCTTTTGCTTTCTTCATCTGCGGACGGATCATGAAAAAGTAGAATACAATGATGATTAACACCATTGGCAAGAAGCTCATCAGCTGAGACGCACCGCCAGCTTGTAGTAAGATTGATACTGTCATTTTGAAATTTATTTAGTTAAAGATTGTACTTCACCCTTGATGAACAGTTCTGTCGAAGGTGTTGCCGCGTTAGACGCAATAATAATCTGCTTATTTTGAATACCCACCTTATTTGAAGTATCGAATACAACCTTGATGATTCCACTCGCACCAGGTGCTATCGGCTCGCGCGGATAGTCGGGTACTGTACAACCACAGCTCGCAGAAGCATTGGTAATTATTAGCGGGCTTGTGCCTGAATTCGTAAATTTAAAGTCGTGAGAAACCTTGTCTCCGTCTGTTGCTTTACCGAAATCATATACCGGGCTTTCGAAAACAATGGTTGCTGCACTCGCTGAATCAGCAGAAACAGAGTCCTGTGAATTCACTTTAGATGATGAGTTGCTGTTACATGCAGATAAACTAATTGCAAGTCCCGCAACGGCGGTGATAAAAAGCTTTTTCATATAAATTTTATTCTATTAATCCCCGACCCACTTTGCGGATTTTACCCGCGGCCTTAAGGTCGGCTAAAATTTTGTCTAAAATACCATTAATAAACAAATTACTTTTAGGGGTACTGAACTCTTTTGCGATTTCGATATACTCGTTCATGGTTACCTTAACCGGTATCCCCTGGAAGTGAATCAGCTCCGCAATGGCCATCTTCATCAACAGGATATCAATGATGGCGATACGATCGGCATCCCAGTTCTTTGTCTTATCCGATATGAACCGTTGAAACTCTTCGTCAAAGGCAATCACCCTCGAGAAGAGGTCGAGGATAAACTCGCGGTCTTCAGACCATGAAGAGCTGATCAGCGCGAGCTTATTTTCGGTAGCAACCTCACTTTGGAAGTTACTGAAAGTTTTGGCAAGCATAGCCTCCAGAACCTCTTTGTCTACCGGCCAGTTAATGAACTTCTCTTCGAAGGTCTGCTCAATCCCGGGCGTTACACGAATGATCTTTTTGTAGATATATTTAATGATGTCTTTCTCGGCACGTAGCGAAGTATCTTCACTCTCGAGATAATTCTGGTAAGTTTCAGAATCTTTCAGGATGTTGAAGATCTGTTTGGTCACCTCAAGATCAAGGCTGGACGCCAAAGAATACTTCTTCGCGTTGATCTGGAAGGCTGGGTTCTCCCTCAGCAGCTGAATAAATTTATTGGTATTGAGCTTGGTATTGGCGTTCAAATCGCTTTCGGATGGGCGGTGCTTATTCGCACGTTCGTCGGCGTCAACAAGTACATAGTCGGCAACATCAACAAGTAAACCGAGCAAGTGGATATACATTTCGTACACTTCATCCACGCTCTCTAATAATTTTTTCTCGAAAACCTTTACTACTTTGTCTTCTGAGGAATTGTACGCATATAGTACCTGTAAAACTTTTACTCTAAGCTGCCTTCTGTTTAACATGTTATAAGAACGATTTGTAATAAATATACCCGACTTACTGACGAACTTCCGCTATTGCGGATCAATTCATTTAGTAAGACCCTTTAATTTTCTTTATATCTGCGATACGCTTCTCTGCAATGATATCTGCCGCCCTGATGGCCGGAATATGGTCACTGGCAGACTTTTGCAATACATTTCTCGTTGCTGAATAAATATTCTCTGCAAGCTGCATGGTACGCTTGCGACTGTAACCTGATAATTCAGAGTAACAGTTGATCATCCCACCGGCGTTGATCAGATAATCCGGTGCGTAAAGGATACCCTTTTCCAAAAGCATTCTTCCGTGCACATCCTCATCAGCCAGCTGGTTGTTTGCCGAACCTGCAATAATCGCGCACTTCATCTTGGGAATAGTCTGCGAATTGACCGTACCTCCCATAGCACAAGGGGCATAAACATCAAATTCAAAATCAAGCAGGTTATTGTTGGAAACAGCCTGCGCACCATACTTGGCGGCTACACGCATCAAACGATCCTCGTTGATATCACTGACGTAAACTTTTGCATGTTCTTCGCGAAGCAAATGAACCAGATTCTCGCCTACCTGACCGATTCCCTGAACGGCTATAGACCGACCCACCAGGCTGTCATTTCCGAAATGCTCCTTTATACAGGCTTTTATACCCATCAGCACCCCTTTGGCAGCTATTGGCGAAGGATCACCGCTTCCACCTAAAGTTTCAGGTACGCCGGTTACATACTGGGTCTCCATCCGGATATATTCCATATCCTTGGTATTGGTACCCAAATCTTCCGCTGTAATGAAGGTTCCGTTGAGATTCTTAATAAAACGACCAAAACGACGCATTAAAGCCTCCGTTTTGTCTGTAGAGCTGTCGCCAATAATGACGGCGTTACCTCCGCCCAGATTAAGTCCGCTGATAGCGGCTTTGTATGTCATCGTGCGTGATAGCCTAAGCACATCACTTAATGCATCTGCTTCTGTGCTGTAAGTCCACATCCTGGTTCCACCTAATGCGGGACCTAATGTGGTATCATGGATGGCAATAATGGCCTTCAATCCTGTATCCTCATCACTACAGAAAACAACGTTCTGATGCGATGACTTACTTAGCTGATTAAAAACAGAACCTTCTTCAAACGACTTTAAAGACATATTTTTTGGGGCGGAATAAGGCTCCAAAAGTAGTAATTTTTCGCGATAATCACGGCAATTTATGGCTGGTTCGCATAATTTCTGAGAAGCGCCGGGCTTGTGAGACTCCCCACCGCCCGTCTTCGGGGTTGCCAGGGCGTTTCATGAACGCCCTGGCAAACTCGAACCAAAGTCGTACCAACGTCGTACCAGCTTCGATAAAACCCATAGAAATGGCGACGCTCTCACGTAGCTGATCCGGGTTTTCCGGCCGGTTGTACAAGACAGTATCAGGCAGGATTAAAGGAGATGTCCCGTAAATATGTACTTTTGTAGAACGCGGTATGAAACATCTGGCCTATCTAAATAAATTCTTTTATAAATATCGTTGGAGACTGCTTCCGGGGATCATCTTCGTGATCATTTCCAACATCTTCGCCGTACTTCCGGCGAGGGTCATACAAATAGCTTTCGACCTGGTAAGCGAGAACATCGGGGTGTACCGGCTGTTCGACGGTTTCGAACGGCAAGAGCTCGTTCACGAGGTATTCAGCTCCAGCCTGCTGTTCTTCGGTGTGCTCGTGCTGGCATTAGCCCTGCTTCGGGGGCTCTTCCTGTTCTTTATGCGGCAAACCATTATTCTTATGTCGCGGCATATTGAATACGATCTCAAGAACGAAATATACGCCCACTACCAGGATCTGTCAATGAGCTTCTACAGGAGAAACGACACCGGTGATCTGATGAACAGGGCTACCGAAGACGTCAGCCGGGTTCGCATGTACGTGGGGCCGGCTATCATGTACAGCCTCAACACGATCGTACTCTTCATTTTGATCATCTTTTCTATGGTTAACGTGAGTGTAAAGCTGGCTTTTTTCAGTCTGCTGCCACTTCCATTAATGGCTATCATCATCTACTACGTCCACTCCATGATCAACACCAGGAGTGAGCAGATCCAGAAACAGCTTTCCCGTTTATCCGGCTTTGCTCAGGAGAACTTCTCCGGAATACGGGTGATCAAATCATACGGGCGGGAAGACGATATCCGCGGGAAGTTTGCCGAAGAAAGTGAGGCCTATAAAAAGACGTCGCTGGCTCTGGTGCAGGTGCAGGCAATCTTCTATCCGGTTTTGCTGCTGCTGATTGGTATTAGCACGATTGTAACGATCTATATCGGCGGACTGGAGGTGATGGACGGCTCCATTTCTGCAGGTAATATTGCCGAGTTTGTAGTGTATGTGAACCAGCTGACGTTTCCGGTGATGTCGCTGGGATGGGTCACATCGCTGATTCAGCGTGCCGCAGCTTCCCAGAAAAGGATCAACGAATTCCTGCATACACCTTCAGACATCCATTTCAAAACATCCTCTCCGCTTCAGATCAAAGGAAAGATTGAATTCCGAAACGTCACCTTTGTCTACCCGGACACGGGCATTAAGGCGCTGAATAATGTGTCCTTTACCATGGAGCCGGGTCAGTTCGTTGCCATAGTGGGCAGAACGGGGTCGGGCAAATCGACCATCGCTAATCTGATCATGCGGATGTACGACCCTACAGAAGGCAGCATACTGATCGACGGCGTACCCCTTCCGGATGTGGATCTCAAGCAATACCGGAGTCAACTGGGCTTTGTTCCTCAGGAAGTCTTCCTGTTTTCAGATACGATAGCAAATAACATCGCCTTTGGCGAAGCGTCTACAGACATGCCGAAAGTGCATCAGGCGGCGAAAGATGCTGCAGTATATGCCAATATCATGAAATTTGAACACGACTTCGAAACGCTGGTTGGCGAAAGGGGTGTAACGCTTTCGGGGGGACAAAAACAGCGTGTTTCCATCGCAAGAGCACTGATTAAGTCTCCGCAGGTTCTCGTTATGGATGATTGCCTTTCAGCGATCGACACGAAGACAGAAGAAGAGATTCTGAGAAATCTGGGAACTAATTTGCAGGGAAAAACGAGCATCCTTATTTC
Organism: Arcticibacter pallidicorallinus; assembly: GCF_003002875.1. GTDB lineage: Bacteria > Bacteroidota > Bacteroidia > Sphingobacteriales > Sphingobacteriaceae > Arcticibacter > Arcticibacter pallidicorallinus. The sequence continues at coordinate 488,757 of NZ_PVTH01000001.1, read as the reverse complement.
ACACCGCGTATCTACCATAAAAAACGCTGATAAGATTCTGGTGTTTGATGAGGGACAAATTGTGGAGCAGGGAAATCATGAAGAACTGTTAGAAACAGACGGGCCTTACCGATATCTGTATGAAAAACAGCTTTTGGAGGACCAGCTGCCCGAAAAAAAGTGATTATCTGTGTAATAAATTGTATTTTGATCTTTAAATATTTATACGTTATATTTACCGCAACCAAACTTTAACTATAACATGGGAGATTTTGAAAACAAAGAGAGAGAAGAGGTTTTTTCAAAGAAAGTAAGAGCCGGGAAACGTACCTATTTTTTTGATGTAAAGTCAACACGTTCAAATGACTATTACATTACGGTTACGGAGAGCAAAAAACGCCTTGAGGATGGGGTTTTTGTTAAGCATAAGATCTTTTTGTACAAGGAAGATTTTGAGAAGTTTGCAGAAGGTCTGAAAGACACCGTAGACTATATCAAAGCTCACCAGGATGTTATAGAAAAAAAGTATGAGTTCAGCGAGCAACCTGTAGAAGTTGCTAAAACAGAGGATGATTTTACATTTTAACGAACTTAACGGTCGTTAAAATCCCTTTATAAGAGATTAAAAAGAGAAACCCTACCGCCTGCGGTAGGGTTTCTCTTTTTTAGAGACTACCCTGATTGATATTTTATATCTTTGCCCTTATTTTTAAACCATGAAGGCTACATCTGGTAATCATTTCCTTGGACTCTCTGATCCTGCTCTTACTGCCTATGATACCAGTAAAGTGGTAATTCAGCAGCTCCCCTATGAGTACACCTCATCTTATATCGCAGGCTCTGCCAAAGGTCCGGCTGCTATTGTTGCGGCCTCCGGTTTTGTAGAATGCTACGATGAGGAGATCGACACCGAAATCGTTGAAGAAACAGGGATCTTCACAGCAGATCCGCTGATTTTTGAGGGCGTTGTTAACGAACAGGCGATTAGCCTGATTGAGGAGTCTACCGGGCGTTTCCTGAAAGACGATAAATTTGTAGTTTCATTGGGAGCTGAGCATACCGTGACCTATGGCATCGTTAAGGCTTTCGTTAAAAAATACCGCAACCTGAGCATCCTTCAGATTGACGCCCATTCTGACCTGCGCCAGAGCTATCAGGATAATCCGCTGTCGCATGCCTGCGTAATGGCACGTATTCACGATTTGGGGCTAACGATCTGTCAGGCTGGTATCCGCGCACAAGCGCGTGAAGAAGCTGAACTGATCAAGTCATCTGAAAACATCCATACCTTCTATGCTCATCAGATCCGGAACAACCCCTTATGGATAGATGAGATCATCGGCCCGCTGAACAACGATGTCTATATCACCATCGACGCCGATGGCTTCGACCCCTCGATCATGCCGGGGGTGGGTACTGCAGAACCCAACGGTTTGTTCTGGACGGAGACACTGGCCTTGCTGCAGCAGGTGTGCAAAGAAAGAAACGTTGTCGGTTTCGATATCGTGGAATGTGCCCCTATCGAAGGCAGTATCCTTTCTGAATATACGCTCGCGAAACTGGCTTATAAGCTCATCGGTTATCGCTTTCAAACCACTGTATAATTAATTACACCAAATTTAAAATTCAACTTACACATATAAATGGCTTTACAATGCGGAATCGTTGGTTTACCCAACGTTGGAAAATCAACTCTTTTTAATTGTTTATCGAATGCTAAAGCACAGGCTGCCAACTTCCCTTTCTGTACGATAGAACCCAATGTTGGTGTTATCACAGTTCCGGATGAGCGTCTGACGAAACTGGCTGAACTGGTTAACCCTAACCGCGTGGTTCCGAATACGATCGAGATCGTAGATATCGCCGGTCTGGTTAAGGGGGCAAGCAAGGGCGAGGGACTTGGAAACCAGTTCCTTGGAAATATTCGTGCTACCAATGCGATCATCCACGTGCTTCGTTGCTTCGATGATGGCAATGTGATTCATGTTGACGGTTCTGTAGACCCCATCCGCGATAAAGAGATCATCGATACCGAACTTCAGCTTAAAGATCTTGACGCGGTAAGCAAGAAGATCCAGAAAGTGGAGAAGATGGCGAAGACCGGTGGAGACAAGGATGCAAAGAAGGCCTATGAGGTTTGCAATGTGGTGAAGACTCACCTGGAATCGGGTAAGTCTGTGCGTACCGCTCCGATTTCTGAAGAGGACAGAGTGTTTATCGAAGACTTGTTCCTGCTGACTGAAAAGCCGGTAGTTTACGTTTGTAATGTTGACGAGAACTCGGTTACAAACGGAAACGCATACGTAGACCGCGTAAAAGAGGCTGTTAAAGAAGAGAACGCGCAGGTGCTGATCATTTCTGCGAAGATTGAGTCGGAGATCGCTGAGCTGGAAAGCTATGAAGAGAGACAGGAATTCCTGAATGATCTTGGCTTGCAGGAATCTGGCGTTAGCCAGTTGATCCGTGCGGCATACCGCCTGCTGAACCTGGGTACCTACTTTACTGCAGGTGTGCAGGAAGTTAGAGCCTGGACCATCACGCTGGGATTCACTGCACCACAGGCTGCCGGTGTTATTCACAGTGACTTTGAAAAAGGGTTTATCCGTGCGGAAGTTATCAAGTACGAAGATTTCATTAAATATGAATCTGAGGCTGCTTGTAAAGAAGCCGGTAAACTGAGTGTGGAGGGTAAGACCTATGTTGTTGCAGATGGCGACATCATGCACTTCCGCTTCAACGTTTAAGACGCTGACTGCTTAAAATATAAAAGGGCTTCATCTTTCGTCAACTTGAAGCCCTTTTCTTTTGTGTCGTCCGTTGGAATGACCTTACGCTATTTTAATGGAGCACTGCTGTACAGATGATATTCCCCCGGACTCAGATCCAGCGTTAGCGAATTGCCAGAGACGTCTATCTGGCTGCCGCTGAAATGGTCATACCACATACCTCCCGCAGGGAACGTTAGGGTGGTCTGTCTCGATACCAGATCGAAGTTTCCAACAACCACCACATTCACCGAAGGGCTCTTCAGGGTAATCGTTTTTACCGCCCCGGTAAGGCTGTACGAGAAATCGGTAGATGAGAACACTGCATTATTCTTCTTCAGGTTGATCAGTCTGGAATAGACCCGATAAAGCACCTTACGCCGGGCATCGTTGTTGTACTGCCAGAGGATCGGCTTCTCCCCTGTTCGCCCGTTCTCATCAATTGACTTATCGTAACCGAGCTCGCCGAACTGCCAGATCATCTTCGGACCGGGAATGGTAAAGAAGAAGGCCGCAGCAAGCTCCTGTCGTTTGAGGGCCGTTGCCAGATCCTTGGTACTGTAAGTACCTGCAGAGCCGCCATACTGGAGGTTTTTGAACATCAGCCGCTCTTCATCATGACTCTCCATATAGGTTACGAGATTGTAGGGTTTCGTAAAACCGTGCTTGTCGTAAAAAGCGCGCGACAGGTCTGAGTTGTTTACATAACCCATGGTCCCTTCGTTATAAGCATGGTTCAGATTATTCCAGAGCATCATGCCTTCGTTGCTTAACTCGGTTTCTTCCGCATCGGCGCCGAAGTGCTCCAGTATAACATAGAACTTAGGATCTATCGTTTTGATGAAGTTATTGTAGTCTTTCCAGATCTGAACACGGCTGGCATCATAAGCGCTCCAGGCATTAACTGCAGCATCGGATGTACCGGAGTTCTTTTGGGTGAAGCCCTTGGAAAGATCGAACCGGAAGCCGTCTACTTTATACTCTTCTATCCAGAACTTCAGGACGTTTTTCACGAAGCGTTTGGTATCGGGACTCTCGTGGTTGAAATCGTACCCTACATTGAACGGATGTGTTGGATCGGCATTGAACCAGGGACTGCTGGCAGAGGGCTTTCCGGCACTCTGGTCAAAGTAGAGCTGCACCATGGGCGATTGCCCGAATGCATGATTCAACACCATGTCCAGAATCACAGCCATTCCTCTGGAATGACATTCATCTATGAGTTGCTGCAGGGCTGCCTTTGTACCGTAATACTTATCTGCGGCAAAAAAGAATGAGGGGTTGTATCCCCAGCTGGAATTGCCTTCAAACTCCTTAACCGGCATCAGCTCGATGGCATTGACACCCAGGCGGCTCAGGTAATTCAGCGTATCTTTCAGTGCGCTGTAGCTATGCGCCCCCAGAAAATCGCGCAGATGCAGTTCATAAATCACCAGATCTTTCGTTTCAGGCCTTTGGAAAGTATTATTTTTCCAGCTGTACTTTGTACTTCCACCTTGTATAACACTCACGTTGCCGGTAGTTTTGCCCTGCGGGTATGCCTTAAGATTCGGGTATACTGCTGAGGGTATGTAGCTGTCGTTCGAGGGGTCAAGGATCTTTTCTGAATAGGGGTCGGCAATTTTGAGCGATCCGTCTACCCAATACTGGTAGGCATATTCTTTTGCGGGATCCAGGTTATCGACCTGTATCCACCAGCTTTTGCCATCTGGCGTCCGTTTCATAAATTGTGCGGCTTCAGACTTCCAGTCATTAAAATCGCCTGCCACATAGGCAAACTGCTTGCCCGGAGCATATAAGTGAAAAATAGCCGAACGACCGCCGTTGATGAAGGTAACGCCCTCTTTAGCCCCCGAAGGGAGCTCTGCAACCTGGACGCTTCCATTTACGGTGAAGGTAAAGGATGACTCGGCAGTGGAGCCTGCATTGGTAGCTACCACTTTGACCGTTTGAGTGCCTGTCCCCTCCACCTTTTGTTTCGCACTGATGGAACTAGCGTTGGAAGCTGTGGCAATCTCTGTCCCGTTGAAATACAGGGTGATGTTTGCCTGCCGCGAGGTTAATGCAGAGATCGTCAGATCCTGCCCCATTTCCTTAACCTGTACGGCTGGTGTGGGCTGGTACATCGGTGAGAACTCTGGATTGATAAAACGTATATCCAGAGCACCTGGCTGGGTGACAGGCAGGTAGATATCGCTGTTGTCGGTGTTTCGGCCTACCCTACTGCCATCTGCATTCCTGAAAAGAAGGGCCAACTTCAGAATCTTTTCTCCCGCAGGAACCTTAAAGAAAGAGCGCGGGCTGATGCTTATTTTAAATAGATTGTTGCCGAGCGGTGTCATCACCGCAGCGGGATCTGCTGTATTGAACGAGCTACTTTTTACATACTTCCAGTCTGAGCTGCCGGTACTTTTATCGGTGATTACCCCGGCATGCATATAGATCTCTCCGGAAGCGTCTTTTAACCCGGCGTTCCCTTTTGTAGCATCAAAAGTAATGGTAACCGCATCTTCCCCGTCAGGGAAAGCAGGCGACCAGGTTATTAGCCCCGCTGAGGCCTCGACTACCGGAACGTCGACATCGTCGATGTCCTTTTTCTTGCAAGCCGACAGGATAAACAGCGGCACAAGCATGTAGATAAATATGTTTTTCATAGGTATGGTTAGTTATATGATAAAGGGCGATTATTGCCGGCGTCTTTCACCCTGATCTTGTACATAAAGCACAGAAATGGCAGCTAAAAACATCAGTACACCCGCCATTACCAGGGCATAAATAGCCTGTCCGCCGAACACCTGCTTCAGAATCATTCCTCCGAAGAATCCATTAACGATCTGTGGGAAGGTGATGAAGAAGTTAAATATCCCCATGTACACGCCCATTTTGCGGGCAGGAATGGAGCTCGACAGGATAGCGTAAGGCATCGCGAGGATACTACCCCAGGCCAGACCTATCCCGATCATAGAAAAGATCAGTAGCTGCGGATCCTCGATGAAGTAGATGGACAGCAGTCCAGCGCCACCTGCGCATAGCGAGAACGCATGCGCGATCTTGCGGCTGGTCATCCTGGCTATTGATGGCAGACAAAGCGCGTAGATTGCCGACACCCCGTTGTAAATTCCGAACAAGATCCCTACCCAGTTGGCCGCGTCGGCATATTGTGTAGATGAGGTATCTCCCGGAAGAACCTTGTAAACATGCTGTGCGATTGCCGGTGTAGAGAACACCCACATCGAAAAAAGCGCAAACCAGGAAAAGAACTGAACTAATCCCAGTTGCTTCATGGTTTTGGGCATATTGGAGAAATCAGTAAAAATACTGAGTATCCCCTTTTGCTCTTCGACTGCAGGCTCGTGTGACTGAAAGCGGGCATGCTCCTCCGGAGAATATTCTTTGGTGGTAAATACGGTCCACAGCAATGTTGTGAGTAAGACCGCCGCACCTACATAAAAAGAGTAAACGACGTTATCTGGCACCTGACCTTCGCCTGCAATCTTGGAAACTCCTATGTATTCAGAGAAAATATAGGGAAGCCAGGAGCCTATAACAGCACCTGCACCGATCAGGAAGGTCTGAACCGAGAAGCCTACACTATGTTGACTATTGGGTAGATTGTCCGCCACGAGCGCCCGGAATGGCTCCATAGCCACGTTAAAAGACGCATCCATGATCATAAGAATACCGGCACCCACCATAATGGGAGGAAGCATATACGCCAGCACAGCGGAGTTGGGCATCAAGATAAGAGCCAGCGCTGCAAGAATCGCACCGACGAGAAAAAATGGTCTTCTGCGACCTAATCTTGTCCAGGTGCGGTCGCTGTAATGGCCGATAATTGGCTGGATGATCATTCCCGTTATAGGCGCTGCTAACCAAAAAAGTGATAAGTGTTCCACGTCTGCGCCGTAGGTTTGCAGGATTCGTGAAGCGTTTCCATTTTGGAGGGCAAAGCCGAACTGGATTCCGAAGAAGCCGAAACTCATGTTCCAAATTTGCCAAAAAGACAGTTTCGGCTTGTCTATAACAGTGCTCATAATTTAGGATTTGTTAGTTAAAACTTGTAAACAAGAGCATCAGACGGCCCCAGGTCTACTGGGATGCCGCCTGATGCCGGATCTACGCTGAAGCTCTCCCTTTTCAGGAGATCCTGTATTTCTATCTGACCCTTCTTAACTCCTTTTAGAAGCTTCTCCGGAAGATTGATGTGGGTTTTCAAGGTCTTTGAGCGGTCGAAGTTAGCAACAACCAATACGCGCTCTTTGCCTGTATAGCGTACGAAAGCATACATCCGGTTGTTGAACTGTGGCTGCTTGGTCAGCTCCATGATTTCTCCGTTTGCAATGGCTTCGGTATCTTTCGATATACGTAGGAGATCGCTGTAGAATTTGCGTAATTCATGTTGCTCCTGACTTAACTTAACACCGTCGAAAGCGCCGTTGTTCATCCATTTCTGATGTTCGGGTACGCCCCAGTAGTCGAAGATGGTGGTGCGGTTATCATCCCCTCCGAAGCCTTCGATACCCTTACCGGGCTCAGCAACTTCTTGTCCGAAGTAGATCATCACCGGTCCGCCGGAAAGCGTAGCAGAGATCACCATGCCCGGTTTGGCAAAGGCGGGATCCCCGGCGAAGCCAGAGGATGCGATCCGTTCTTCATCGTGGTTCTCCAGGAAGCGCAGCATTTTTGACGAAAAACCCTTGCTTTCTACGTTGACCACGTGGCTGATATCTTGAACGTCTGCCTTCGGCTCGTTCCTGATCAGACGCTTTATGCCGTCATAAAGACCTACTTTGTCATACAGATAATCGAACTTACCCTGGCGAATGTACTTTTCATACTGCTTGGGGTTATAAATCTCTGCTATGAAAATAATCTCAGGATTGACTTCTTTGATCTGGGGAATTACCCAGTTCCAGAACTCAACAGGCACCATCTCCGCCATATCACATCTGAAACCGTCAACCTTCTTGCCGGCCCAAAACACGAGTATGTCTTTCATCTTAACCCACACGGGCGGAATCGGATCAAAATAAGTCTTTTCCTTGTTCTGATAGTCAACACCGTAGTTGAGTTTGATGGTTTCGGACCAGTCGCCCAGACTAGGCTTGGCACTAAACACATTATTACCCGTAGCCTTGGCGGGATTCTCATTGAACCGGAGGTCCTTTAAGGGACTTTTGAAGTTTTTGCCCCCGGCATCAGTACCCGAAGGAACCACGAAGGCCTTTCCGGGAATGTAGTAGAAGTCGTTAACGGGAGAAAATGCCTTGGTGACGTCGTCCGTTTCGCCGAAGTCTTTTACACCCGCCGGCTTGGCGTCGGAGTTGTATGTGCGCGCTACGTGATTGGGCACAAAGTCGATAATGACCTTCAGACCATGCTTATGCGTTCTTTCGACGAGGGACTCAAATTCAGCCATCCTGTTCTTCACATCGACGGCAAGATCGGGGGCCACATCGTAGTAATCTCTAATGGCGTAAGGTGATCCGGCTCTACCTTTTACGATATCGGGATCATCGACCAGAATACCCTGCGCGGAATAATCAGTCATCGTAGCGTGTTCGATAATACCGGTGTACCAAACGTGCGTGATACTCATTTTTTTTAGCTCCTCCAGTGCCCTGTCGCTGATATCATTGAACTTGCCAACACCGTTTTCATCTTTCGAACCGTAGAGCTTATTGGTAGTGGTCTTGTTTCCAAATAAGCGAACCATCATTTGATAAATATTGATCTTATCGGATGACTTGTGGGCAGTATTTATCGAATCAGTAGTCGTAGAAGCTGACTTTTTCGCGCGATTACCGCATGATATCCAGACTATGGATGCGATCAGGGCTATCAGGAAGTGAACTTTCATCGAATAATATTTAATTTAAGTAGTAAATCTATTGAAATTCAGCACAATGGTTATCAACATTCACGCTGCTTGATCCGGCCAGAAAAACTGGTTTCCCGAAAAGAAGAATTGTAATATCTTTCTCCGAGCGGTTATTCAGGCATACGCCATCTTTATCTACGTTGATGTTGATCACCGACCCCCGGAAGAAAATATTAAAAGAGAACGACTGCCATTTCTCCGGAAGGAACGGGTGGAACTGTAATTGTCCGTCTCTCACACGCATCCCAGCAAACCCTTCTACTACACTCATCCAGGTACCTGCCATGGAAGTGATATGGAGGCCATCTTCTGTGTCGTTATTATAATCGTCCAGATCGAGGCGCGATGTACGGAGGTAGAACTCATAGGCGCGCTTTTGATCACCCAGTTTTGCTGCCAGGATAGCGTGGACACATGGCGAAAGCGAGCTCTCATGTACGGTAAGTGGCTCATAAAAGTCGAAGTTCCTGCGCAGGGTAACTTCGTCGAACTGATCCTCCAGAAGATACAAGCCCTGTAGAACGTCGGCCTGCTTGATGTAAACCGAACGGAGAATGCGATCCCAGCTCCACTTCTGGTTTAAGGGTCTGTCTGAAGGATCGAGTTCTGAAACGGGTATCAGCTCCTTATCGAGGAAGCCGTCCTGCTGCAGGAATACGCCGCGCTGTTCATCCTGCGGGTAGTACATGTTGTCGATAATATGCTTCCATGCCTGAATTTCTTTATGCGCATCGAAAGACATCTTTGTTGTTAACTCGGTATAGCGATCAGAGTGAGTGCCGCTTACATAGTCAAGTGCTTCGATCGCATATTTCATGCACCAGCAAGCCATGGTGTTGGTGTACCAGTTATTATTGACGTTGTTCTCGTATTCATTCGGACCGGTGACGCCAAGCATAACATATTGCTTCCTGGCCTCACTCCAGTTAACCCTTTGGCTCCAGAACCGTGCTATGCCGACCAGAACTTCGAGTCCGTATTCACTGAGATACTCCTGGTCGCCAGTATAGCGGATGTAATTGTAAATGGCAAAAGCAATGGCGCCGTTTCTGTGGATCTCTTCGAAAGTGATCTCCCATTCATTATGGCATTCTTCTCCATTGATGGTTACCATCGGATATAAGGCTGCTCCGTCTTTAAAGCCTAGCTTTTGCGCGTTCTCAATGGCTTTCTGCAAATGCTTATAGCGATAAATCAGCAGCTTGCGTGTCACATCGGGCGAGGCTGTAGCCAGATAAAATGGCACACAATACGCTTCCGTATCCCAATATGTTGAACCTCCGTATTTCTCCCCGGTGAAGCCCTTCGGGCCGATATTGAGACGCTCGTCTTCGCCTGTATAGGTTTGGTTGAGCTGGAAGATGTTAAAGCGAATTCCCTGCTGAGCCTCGACATCGCCTTTAATGATGATGTCACTTTCTTTCCACTTCTCTGCCCAGGCAGAAGCCTGCTCCTGAAGCATTGTGTCAAAGCCTTTCGCTGATACTCGGTTTAAGAGATCTTTACTTGCCTGCAGCAGCTGGTCTTTAGGATAATTTTCAGAAGATAAGTTGACCGCATATTTGAAGATCCGGATCTCCTCTCCCGCTTTTATGTTAATCTGAAGACGTGCGCCAACATGCTTCTCCTTCATCAGCTCTTCGATATCATAATGCTGATCGGTATCAACGCTGAATCGGGTAGCGGTACATACATCAAAAGCTGTTTTCTTCGTCCGCAGCGTCAGGTAAGCATCCGCCCCTTTGACTTCCTTATAGACTTCATCCCAGAACTTCTCGTCATAGTTAGAGTCCTGATTCTGCACATCCCCGTCGATATAAGGAATGATGGTAAGTACATCATCAAAGTTCAGCGCTTTTAGGGAATATTGAATAGCGGCAGCTTCGTCGTCTACGATACTGCAGAAACGTTTTGCGCAAACCTGAAGCATTTTGCCGCTTTGAAGTTTAGCTGTGAAGGTGCGTTCCAGGTAGCCTTCTTTCATATTCAATACCCGCTTAAAATTTGACACCTCAGCGGTGTAGAGGTCGAGCGTTTCTTCACCAATCCGTATGTCTATCCCGATCCAATTGGCAGCATTGAGCACTTTGGCAAAGTATTCCGGGTATCCGTTCTTCCACCATCCCACGCGGGTTTTGTCGGGATAATAAATCCCGGCAACGTAGTTCCCTTGTAGTGTTTCGCCGGAATAGTTCTCTTCAAAGTTTGCCCTCTGCCCCATGCGCCCGTTACCCAGACTGAAGATGCTTTCTGATATTTTATTTAAATGAGGATCAAAACCTTCCTCTATGATATTCCACTCGTCAGCAACGATATACTTCTTCATTTTATTCGAAAAAAAATTATTCAGCTAATACAGACTACAGGGCGTCCAACATATTGACGCGAAACGCTGAGAGTCCACTTACAACTACATCGGCATCGCCTAATATTTCAGGGGACCCGATCCCGATCACTTTCATTCCGCCTGCGCGGGCAGCCTGCACTCCGGCCAGGGCATCTTCAAAAACGACACATTGCTGTGGTGGTATTTGAAGAGCTTCAGCACCTTTAAGAAAGACTTCCGGATCTGGCTTGGACGCAGAGACAACATTTCCATCAATGATGACATCGAAAAATGGGAGTAAGCCGGTGCGTTCGAGGATGAGGCCGGAGTTCTTACTTGCGGATCCTAAGGCTGATTTTAAGCCTGCAGCCTTCACCTCCTGGAGGAATTCTTTAGCGCCAGGCAGAATCTCGTCGGGAGTCATAGCCTGAATCATTTCCACGTACCAGGTGTTTTTGCGCGTAGCAAGTTCCAGCTTTTCAGCGGGTGTTTTTTCTACCCCACCCCAACCGAGGATGAGCTCAAGGGATTGAACCCTGCTGATCCCCTTGAGTTTTTCGTTATCTTCTTCGGTAAAGTCGAAGCCCAGTTCGTTAGCCAGGCGCTTCCAGGCGCGGTAGTGATATACGGCTGTATCGACTATTACTCCGTCCAGGTCAAATATACAAGCTCTTATTTGTGACATTTTATTTCTGTAATTCCAGCACAAGAGTGGTCTTTGCGGGAATATTGATGGTTAGCAGTGAATTGATTTTTTGAGAAGTGATGACGTTCAAAGCGCTATTGAAGCCATCGAGGCGCTCATTGAATCGTTTCAATGATAGATCCGAAATGGTGTCATTCGTGTTCATAACGATCATCACCGTTTTATCTGCGTTATACCGGAAGTACACGTAAATGCCGTTTTCAGGCACATACTGCATCAGCTTACCGGTTTGCAGCACCTCGTTGTTCTTACGGTAGTTGGCCAGCGTACGCACGAAATTGAAGGCTTCGTTCTCTTTTGGCGTACGACCCTGCGCGGTAAATTTGTTCTCTTTATCGCCAGACCAGCCACCTTTAAAGTCTTCACGAACAAGACCATCCGGGTTAGAGAAGTTCTTCATGAGAATCTCAGTACCATAGTACAGCTGAGGGATTCCCCTGGTGGTCAGCAACCAGGCTATACCCGATTTGAAGTCATCAAAATCTTCACCGATCACCGAATAGAATCTGCTCAGGTCATGATTATCAAGAAACACCACATTTCTTGTGGCATCCTGATACATGAAGTCGCTTGCGATGGTGGTGTAAAGCTTATTTACGCCCTCATTCCAACCAAACTTTCCGTTCAGGGTTTCGTTGATGCCCCAGAGTGTCTGGAAATCTGTAACTCCGGGAAGTTCGGTATCGAAACCTCTGTTGATTGTATTTCCCTGGGTAAAGAACGCCTGATTCGGGATGCCGTGCACCCAGGTCTCAGCGAAGAAAGTAAAGCGAGGATATTCTGCCTTTATGAATTTAGCCCATTCAGCCATGAACTCCGGATCATTATAAGCGTAGGTATCCAGACGAAAACCGTCCAGACCCGCGTACTCGATCCACCAGATGTGACTCTGAGTTAGGTAGTTTTTCACGAATTCATTCTTTTGGTTCAGGTCAGGCATATGCCCATCGAACCATCCGTCGGTCATGATCTTTTTGTCTGCCTCTGATGCATACGGATCGAATAACACCTGATCTTTGAAGGATGATTTAGTGAATTCGGGCCAGTTATGTACCCAGTCTTTGGAAGGCATATCCTTCAGGATCCAGTGCTGACTTCCGAAGTGGTTATGTACCAAATCTTTGATCACTTTTATTCCACGGGCATGAGACTCATCAACCAACTTTTTATACAGCGCGTTATCGCCAAAACGGGGGTCAATCTTGTAGTTCTCCGTGTTAGCATAGCCATGGTAAGACGTTTTAGGCTGGTCATTCTCCAACACCGGGTTCAGCCATAGGGCGGTTACGCCGAGGTCTTCCAGGTAATCGAGATGGTTAATGATGCCCTGCAGGTCTCCCCCGTGTCGGTAATACATGGAATCACGGTTTAGCGCCGTTTCCTGCATCCCTTTAATCACGTCGTTGCGCTTATCGCCATTGGCAAAGCGGTCGGGCATGATGAGATACATAAAATCTTTGTTCGTTACCCCCATGATGCGGTTGGACGACTTATCACGATCCTTCAGCTCATAGGTATAGCTGAGTTTCTTCTGATTCTTTCCCTGGAACTCAATGTTGAATTTACCCGGCCTGGCCTCTGCTGAAATCAGCAGGTCAAGGAAGAGATAATTGGGGTTCTCGACTTTGTGGACTTGCGAAAGCGTTACGCCCGCATAATTGAGCTTAACCTCGCGGGACGCTATACCATTACCATGAACGACCAACTGTAGTTTAGGATTGTTCATACCTACCCACCAGAAAGAGGGTTCCACTCTCTCGAGAGCCGGTATCTGAGCAAATGCCTGGAACTGCAGGAAAAGACAGAGCAGGCCTAAAGTAAATTTTAATTTCATTCCTTATGTATTTTGGAGGATGTCGCAGCAGCAGGCTGTGCTTCCGACAGGTTTAAAGCATACAAATAAGCATACTGCATGGCTCCTATGGGAGATCCCGGCAGTATGCATTTAGATTACTTCTTCGTTAGCTTATAGATATAGTAGGCGCCGTTGGAGAGGTCTAGAACAACATCATAGGTTCCTGCTTCTTCCACCTTCAAATTGTCTGTTCCGAAGCTCAATACGCCATCAGCACTTCCAACTCCAAGGTTAACGTCCCAGCCACCATTGGCTCTGAACTTGTACTCTCCGGCCGTTAGCGAAACGGTAGCTTTCCAAACCTTCGCTTCCGCATCATAAGCAAGCGGAGTATCCGCATCCCAGCCACCTGGAGTAGCAGCACCAATTAGCGCCCAGGTTGTCTTTGCTGCAGACCAGGTGAGGGTCTTGTCGTTGAACTTGATGTAGTAGTAACCCGGCCCTTCTTGAGTAATGTTCCCACCGGTAGTGCTGAGCACACCTGGACCCGCATTACCATAAGCTGGTTCTGTCCAGTTTCTGGCCGTAGTTATCTTAAACTCGGTTTTAGCTTCTGGGAAATTGACAAAGCCTTCGTAGGCTCCATCATTCTTAGCAGAGCGGATTGCAGGAGCAGTTTCTGGCGACCATCCCTGGTGACTACCTACGACGAATAAAGAAGGATAGTCAGGAATACTTGAAACAAGATAAGGTGTTACTTTCATACCGACTACATTCGAGTATACCGGCACGGAATTCTCAGAAAGCATCGACTTCAGACGAATCTCCAGAGAAGACTCTTTACCCGCGGGTAACTGAAGCCTGTTCAGCAGCAGTGCGTTGAAGTCAGCTCCATTGTACTTTCCAACAGTTCTGCCTGTCATATCAATTTGATAAGGAGAAGCAAAATTCTGCCCCACCGAGTCGATCTCCAGTGTATATTTTGTTATACCAATCGCCTGACCAGGCTCAGACCAGGTTACATCATATGGATTCCAGGAGAACGAAATGACTGTATCTGCCGCAGTTTCTTTGGACAGGATCAAAGCATTTGAGGACGATGTGAGTACCGGAGACTCTCCAGTACTGATGGTTAACATCTCCTCGTCCTTTGTACAGGACGCAAGCACGAACATACTGAGTGCCAGTACCCCTATATTTTTAAATATCTTTTTCATCAGACTATAATTTCTTTTTTGCGGTGAAGAAACTATCATAAGCAGGATTCGCTGCACTGAGTAAACCCCATGCCCATGATAGTTTCCTATATCGGAATATCTTAGTAACCGGTATTCTGTGTCAGGTTTGGATTCGCGATAACATCAGAAGCCGGAAGTGGATACAGCGTACGGTAAGGCTCAACAGCCTTTCCGTTAATAACGCCACCCTTGTACGGCCACAAATAGGTTCCTTCTACAAACTTGGCGTAGCGAATAAGATCGGTACGTCTGAAGCCTTCCCAATACAGCTCTCTGGCACGCTCGTTCAGAATATCATCAACAGTAAGTGCAGATACATTTCCCGAAGTGTTACCGTAAGCCCGCTGACGCAGAAGATTTACGTAGTTCACTGCAGTTGCAGCGCTGCCTGTCCCTCCGCGAAGTACCGCTTCAGCATAAATCAGATGCATCTCCGCCAGGCGGAACAAAGGAAAGTCTGTAGAACAGAAAGTACCGCCAATAGATTCGGCAGTTGCGCCTGTCGATGTAAGGTTAGTAAACTTCGTCACAGCAAGGCCTTCTTTAAAAACCGACATGTCGTTGATTACCGGATTATCGCCAAAGAACATAGCTCTCTTATCGGCCGTTGTTTTGTAATTTCCAAAAACAGCTGGTAGGTTCTCACGGCTGCGGTTTCCACCCCACCCACCTCTTGGAATACCAAAGTTTTCAGGTTTCATATCGCCATTCACAGCAGCATTGATCAGGTAGGTAGTACCGCCGTAGTTCTGTGTTTTCACACCATCATAGTTGATAGAAAAGATTACCTCCGGATTGTTCAGGTGGTTATCAGCTTTAAACAAGTTGGCGTAAGAGGTGTGCAGTGAATATTTACCGGAGTTGATTACTTTTTCGGCATAATTTGCTGCTTCTGTAAACTTAGGCGTGCCTGTGTATACCTGAGCATTCAAATAAAGTCTGGCCAGTAGCGCCCATGCAGCGCCTTTACTTACACGTCCATATTCATTCGTATCCTTTAGGTTCGCTTCAATAGCGAGCAGTTCAGACTCGACGTACTTGAAAAGATCTGCGCGGGAAATCTGCTTTGGAGATTCCTTTCCCACCTTACTTTCTTCTGTTACGAAAGGGGGATTGCCGAAAAGATCCATTAGAACCCAGTATTGGAAAGCTCTTAAGAAGCGTGCTTCATTAGCATAATCCTTAATATTGGTAGCTTCCGCACCGCTGATGCCTCTTGAAGCCAGCTTCGCGTCGGTGCTCTCACGTAAAAATTCATTAACCAATGTTACCTGATAGATGCTGCGTGCGTATACGCCCAGTAACATAATATTTGACGATGACCAGTTCAGGTAATCCAGTCCGGGAATACCATCGTCGCCCACCCAGGCGCAAGCAGCCTCGTCCGTAGGTAATTGCTGCACCATCCAGTATAAGCGCAGGAAGTCAGACGTTCCGGCATCAATTCCCCCAAGATCTCCTGACCCGGGGCCTTGATTACCCGTATTCGCCATACTTCCATATACCTTCGCGATCCCGCTCTTGTAGCCCTCAGGTGTGGAGTAGGCAACATCTGCAGTTATATCATTTGTCGGCGCCAGGTTTAGATCTTTCTTACATGAAGAAGCAAGAAATAGCAAACCTATTATCGCTGTGAATATTTTATTCTGTTTTTTCATCTCGATTCCTTTAATAATTAAAACCCAATGTTTAGACCTAATACAAATGTTCTTGGTCTTGGATACAACTGGTAGTCAATACCATTTTGTACCTCCGGATCGATTCCCTTATAATTTGTTACCGTAAATACGTTCTGGACGTTAGCTGAAATAGTCAGGTTGCCGGTTGTGCGGTTACTTAGAATGTTGCCCGCATTATAGCTCAGTCCAACGTTATCCATCTTCAGGAATGAAGCATCCTTCACGAAGTAATCACTCTGGTATTGAGCGGTTGTGAAGCCTGAGTTATAAAAGTCTCTGGTAACATTGTTTAAAATACCAGCTCCTGCATTTAATAAGGCAGACCGCGTAGAGAAGTTGGATGATACGTTGTCGTATAGGTAATTACCAATACTGGCACGCATAACGGTGTTCAATGTCCACTGCTTGTAATTTACTCCTGTAGAGAAGCCAAGGATAACCTTCGGCGCAGGAGATTTGTAGAAATATCTGTCCCTCTCTGTGATCGCTCCATCCCCGTCCAGGTCAGCATATACCCCTTGCAGTGGTTTCCCTTCCGCATCGTAAACCTGCTTGTACACGTTAAATGAATAAGGCGTACGGTTTAAAGTATGTGCCTGAACGAAATTTCCGGTAGATCCCTTGATACCACCCGTAAGCACTCTGTAGCTAGGGTCAAATGATGCAGTAAGATTCGTAACCTTCAATTTGTTATAAGTCACGTTGAATCCGAGATCCCATGAGAAATCTTCTTTTAGTATAGGCTTGCCGTTCAGGGAGAACTCAAAACCGGTTGCTTCCATGTTACCCACATTGGTTAGCAGCTGATTGCTGAAGTTTGAACCAATAGGAATAGGAATAACGCTTAACAGATCTTTCGTTTTCTTTTTGTAGATATCGATGCTTCCGTTGACACGACCGTTCAAAAACCCGTAGTCTAAACCTGCGTTATATGTTTCAGTCGTTTCCCATTTTACGTTCTCGTCGTATGCTACCGGAGCGTTCATGTAATAGAACTGACCGCCTAATTCATACATCGATTCATTGCTGCTCGTTGCATAGTTCGCCAGATAAGAGTAATTTGCAATACCCTCTTGCTGTCCGGTTATACCATAGCTCAGTCTCAATTTCAAATCGGATAGTGCAGGAACTGACTGTAAGAAGTTTTCTTCGTTAATTCTCCATGTAAACGCGGCAGATGGGAATACACCCCAGCGGTTATCTTCGCTAAAGCGTGAAGAACCATCCGTACGCACGGTACCCGCCAGAATATACTTCTCATTGAACGTATAGATTACACGACCGTAATAAGACAATAATCTGTTTTCAGGCTGGTCAAAAGGGAAAACCGGCGTAGATGTTACGGTCTCACGGTCGCCCTCGTATGCGTTAAAATTGTATACCTTGGTTCTGTTGGCGTAGAAACCATATCCTGCAGTTGCATTAATATTACTTTTCAGAGAAGGGATATCCTTCGCATAGTTCAGATAGAACTCAATTACTTTATTAGAGATATCAGATTTATACTCCTTGAAATATCCGTTTGTGGATGCACTCTGCGCAGCAAAATCAGGAATATAGGTAGAACCTTTTCCTTGAGATACGTCATACCCCAGATTCAGGTTGGCGTGTAGCTCAGGAAGGAAGTGGAAAGAATAGTCAAACTGCAAATTACCGAAACTACGAGCTGTCTCGCCCCGGTCGTCCTTCAGTTCAATCAGCCCTACAGGGTTTCTTGGCGCATTAGGATTCGGAACTCCGGAAGTCTGTAACCACTCAAAGTAATTGCCGTACTCGTTTTCAGTACGCACAGGCTGCGTCGGATCAAATTGAATAGCATTTGCTATCCCGTCCTGAAAAGCAAAGCGCGACTTAGTCATTGATCCTTTCAGATTCAAGTCGATCTTCAGATGATCGTCAAACAACTTAGGTGTTACGCTAACCGCACCTGAGGTACGTTTCAGATTGTCGGTGATCAGCGTTCCATCCTGATTCAGGTATCCGAGAGACACGCGATAAGGCATTTTCTTATACGCACCAGCTATGCTGAGGTTGTTGTCAGAAGTGAAAGCTTTCTGATATACTTCATCCTG
This sequence comes from Arcticibacter pallidicorallinus, assembly GCF_003002875.1. Lineage (GTDB taxonomy): Bacteria > Bacteroidota > Bacteroidia > Sphingobacteriales > Sphingobacteriaceae > Arcticibacter > Arcticibacter pallidicorallinus. Next base: position 470,316 of record NZ_PVTH01000001.1, on the reverse strand, counting down.
CCAGTTCGTATTAGCTGCTCCTAACATCCCAATCTGCGCTGCTGATCCGTTCGCATTAACGAAATCACGGATTTCATCAGCAGAAAGAACATCCAGTTTCCTGGCAACCGTTGCCACGGAGTTCTGAGTACTGAAGCTCACCGATGGTTTTCCACTCTTTCCTTTTTTAGTCGTAATCAATACAACTCCATTAGAAGCTCTCGATCCGTAAATAGCGGTTGCGTTTGCATCCTTCAATATAGTGAAGGTTTCAATATCATTGGGGTTGATCAAGGAAAGCGGATTACCTACACCGGGCAAAGTATTATTGCCGTCTTTATCTTTAAAGCTAGACAAAGGCACACCATCCACTACGATCAGCGGATCATTACTGGCGTTAAGAGAAGCTCCTCCACGGATCCGGATCGTGCTTCCGCCACCTGGCTGACCGCCATTAGTGGTAACCTGCACACCGGCTATCTTACCTACGATCAGCTGATCGGGCGATGTAATGGTCCCTTTTTGGAAATCTTTGGAGCTTACCGTTGATATCGAACCGGTAACATCCTTTTTTTCCTGGGTACCGTACCCGATTACTACCACTTCGTTTAGGTTCTGCGCTGAAGGCACGAGCTTAAGCGACACTTGTGTTGCTCCATTGACGGTGACCTGCCTGTTGAGGACTTCATAGCCAATAAAGGTAACCGATACAGCATGCTCCCCCATAGGAAGGTTAGGCAGATTAAAGCGCCCGTTGCCGTCTGTAGACGTGCCCCTGCTAAGGCTTTTAATGTTGACGGATGCCCCTGGCAGGGGCTGGTTAAGTTCATCCAGCACCACTCCGCTTATACTACCTGTCTGGGCATAGCTCAAGCCGGATAGCGCAACGAAGAATAGCAACAGAAGGATTCTCTCCATGTAACGTTTTTTCATTTGAGGGTTATTTAAGTTTCAATTTTGGGTTAGCAAAACCAGCGTTTTGATGGGTTAAAGATAGTCGGGAACGTTCCCGAGCAAAAGCTTTCCCGGGAAAAGTTATTAACATTCCAATCCTCTGGAAAGACCTATAGTCACGGGCTTTGAAAAAGGAGCTAAAAACAATGTACTGCTCTAAAAATCAGATAGTTAATAGACTTTAAGACGTTAAAGTATCTAAATATTCAATAATTCTACGGGTACCCATTCTATGGGAACGTTCCCGAATGTGGAAAACTTTTAACCATTTCGGCACGAAATCGGACGTCTAAAACGCCAAAAAGCGTGGTGCAACGCCTAAAAATTTGCTGTTAGAGACTGGAATTTCGGATAATAAGTTCAGAGGCCAGCACTACATTTTCGTGCTCGTCGGGATTGGCATCCTCCAGGCGACGAAAAAGGATTCGGGCTGCCTCTCCCCCCATATCGAAAGCTGGCTGAGTAATGGTAGATAGTGAGGGATTTAAGAGGGGTGCGATCTCCAGACTGGAGAAACAGATAATTTTTAGATCCTGACCGATCCGTATACCCAGATCGTGACAAACATAATAGCTGGCGAGCGCCAGGCGTTCCACAGAAGCAAAGACTCCATCGGGTTTAACTGTTTGAAACACCTGCCCCAGCAGCTCCATATTACTCGACATATCGTTACTGCAATCAATAACCAGATCTTCGGAAAACTTGATTCCCGAGGATTCGAGCGCATCACAGTAACCCTGCATCCTCATTTTTCCGATGGATAGATTTTTATTCACTACCAGATAGACAATCTTTTTACAACCTTTCTCTAAAAGGTGTTTGGTAGCTGTAAAGCTGCTTTCATAATCATTTGTCAGCACTTTTGATGCGACGACGTCATCATACACACGGTCAAAGAAAACCAGTGGAATACTCTTCTTCCTTATTTTATGCATGTAACTGTGGTCTTTTGCCTCACCCGTAACAGACATAATAATGCCATCAACCCTGCCATTATGAAGTTCAGAAAGGAATTCGACTTCCTTGTCAAAATCGTCATTAGTCAGATATATCAATACATGGTATCCCTTGTCTCTGGCCATCCTCTCAATCCCGTTAATAGCTCTGGAAAAGAAATTATTGGCGATCTCCGGGACAACGACCGCAATGGTCTTGCTTTTATTCTCTCTTAGATTACTTGCGAGATGATTGGGCTGATAGTTCAATTCCCGCGCCATAGCCAAAATCCTTTCTTTCGTTTCCTTATTGATGTCGTTATGACCCCGGAAAGCACGAGAGACGGTAGAAGTCGATAGATTTAGCTTTTCTGCTAGTTGTTTAATATTGATTGAATCCATTCAACAGCACTTATTAGATATGTTTGCCGCGAAAACAAGGCACTCAAATATACTGGCTTTTTAATGTAACTTTTCCGCTAATCGCACTTTAAATGATCTTTAGGGTTAGTGAATCCCACTAAAGGCTTTTGATCTTTTCAAAGATATGCGGGATCTTCCTCTCGTCTTTCTCATAAAGCTCAAGGCGCCTGTACTTATTATACACATAAACGGATGGGTATTGCTGAGGCTGAAACTTTGGTAGAAACTCTTTATTCAGATCAATAAGTATCGTGACGTTTGGTTTATTAAGGAGCTGAGGACCGTGCTTTTTGACGAAATCAAGTGCTTCTTTTCTGCCATCAAGAGTCACCAGGTAGACTGAGGCTTTCCGGAGATCAGGATACCGGTCTCCAAGTGTCTTCATTGTAGACTTGCAGTGTGTACAGGTTACATCAAAGAAACTAAATACCGAGGGGCGGCCCTTTGGTATTTGGCTCGAAGCGAAGGGATTACCGTCGACAGTGAAAAATGTAAAATTTGGAATCTCCCTGGCAGGGGTTTGTGCATTTGCAGGCACTGCAAAAAACAGAAGCAGAGTACTGACTATAATGAGGGGTAATTTCATACTATCTGATTGTCGTGTTCGATAAATAAAAGAAAATTACCCCTCATTGCCAAGTTAAACTGATATTCACCACGGTTGACGCTCCCCGGCTAAGAGAATTAATCTCGCAAGGAAGCACTAATTATTAACTCCGCGAATTAAAACCATATAAGCGGATGTCTGACCGGAAGGTTCCGGATCACCTCTTCTGTTTTCGGATGATGATCGAATCGTTGCCAGGTATCAAAGTATCGCTTGTTCCCGAATGCCTTTGCTGCGAATAAAAGAGAGGGATGCGCTACAGGCCACTGATCCCAATACATGACATCTTTCTGGAAAGGCCACTTCGCCTTATCTTCGATAAAAGGATGCAAGAAACTCACTCCTTTGCTCATGGATCTTCCGTCAGAAAGTTTGAAGCTCCATAGATCGTGCTCATCGTTGGAAAGAATCTGACAGATCATACTCATCGCGTCTAGGTTGAAAAGAGAGTATCCATATGGTTTGGTCCGCTTCAATTCGCGCGGAAAACCTCCGTCCGCTGCCATTTGCATGGGTAGAAGTACCTCCTTGAATCGCTGGCGACAAAAGTCGAGCATTTCCAGGTCGCCCGTCAGTTTAGCGAATGAAGCAACCTGCATCACCCAACAGGTTCCATGATTATTTTCCGCGTTCATCTCGTCTTTTCCATATGGGTGACTTGTCAGCCATTTGATGTAACTGGCAAACCAGCTTTTCACCGGGTCTAACACTAAGGGATTCATATTTTTTGAACCCTGCATCACCAAAACACCTTGTGCAACTTCCATTAGTTGAATCGTATCAATGATGCCGATCCCTCTTCCGGTAAACCTTCCTTTAATAGCTTGCGCATATAACAGATGTGGATTCATGAGCGTCTCCGGATCTACAAACCAGGCCTTAAGGTGTATAATCGCATGCTTCACGTATCGTTCGTCTCCGGTAATCTTATATGCTGAAGCCAGGGCTCCGATGATCTGACTAAAGCGGATCATGACCTTTCGGTGTGCGGTGAAATTCTGAGGGTTTGTCAATCCATCCCTTTGTACATAGGGGCCAGCCAAGTTGGTGCTATCAGGCCACCAGTAATCGCCTTCTGAGTAGAAATCATGCTTACCTCCGGCACTTCTTTCCGACTGCTCCGCCGTAATTGTAACAGGTTGCTGCTGCAACGCCCACAATGCCTCCTCTATGATCTGCCTGCGTAAAACCTTTACGGCATTCTTTTCTATATCAGCACCAAACACATAGGCTGTACAGCCCGTTAGCATCGCCAAACAAAATAGGTATCTCCTTAACATCATCATGTCACCTCGCTTTTTTACTTCGTAATAATGCCTCCACGTAATAGTAGTCAGCGTAGTTGATAGGAACATCTATCTCGCTTTTGGCTGGTCTGTGACCCGTGCTGTGCTGTAAAATAAAACCCGCATTTCCCTTCAGCGGGGATTTATACCCTCTACTCAAGCTTCCCAGTATAGCATCCGCCTTTTTAACATAATCTTTCGACTTCGTATACCCAGCTAGCTCATAAAGAGCCGAGGCGGTTATAGCGGCAGCAGACGCATCCCGGCTGGTATTGGGAATTGAAGGGTCATTAAAGTCCCAGTACGGTATGAGATCCTTCGGCAGATTGGGGTGACTAAAGATGAACTTTGCGATGTTCTTTGCCTGCTCGAGATATCGTGGGTCTTTCGTTTCACGGTAGCAGATGATATAACCATAAAGGCCCCATGCTTGTCCCCTTGCCCAGGCAGATTCATCTGAGTATCCCTGGTGAGTGACTCTGGATCGCACGCTGCCGTCTTCCGGACTGTAGTCAACAACATGGAATGAGCTGTAATCCGGGCGGAAGTGGTTTCTTAGCGTATTATCAGCATGGGTTACAGCAATTTTATAGAAGGAAGAATCTCCCGAAAAGCGTGTTGCTTCAAAAAGCAGCTCGAGGTTCATCATGTTGTCAATGATGACCGGATATTCCCACTTATCCCGATTATGATCCCATGAACGGATCACTCCTGTTTTGGGATTAAAGCGGGTAGACAATGATTTGGCTGCCTGCACGATAACATCTTTATATGCCTTGTCTCCAGTAAGCCTGTAACCATTTCCGAAGCTGCAATAGATCATAAAGCCCAGATCATGCGTTCCCGTATTGTATTGCTCTTTCTCTAATTTGGCTGTGAAGGATTTAGCTTCCGCCAGCCATTTTGGATCTTTAGTATAGTCATATAGGTACCACAGAACTCCAGGAAAGAATCCGCTCGTCCAGTCTCTTGAAACGACCATCTTAAGCTTTCCATTTTCGATAGTCCTCGGCGACACCTTCTCCGGACTGCCGGTTATCCCTCGTATCTCCAGCAACATCTGGTCGGTTTGCGTTTGAGCAAACTTAATCTCGTTACCCACATTTGGTTTTTTCTGTGCCATAGAAGGCAGGGCCTGAGCGAAAAGAAATAGTAATCCTAAAAAATAGCGCATAATACGTATAGCTTATAAGTTGATAAAAACTGTTTTAACTCCCGGGCAGCTTACCCCCACCACACTGTTTCCTCTACGTTCCTCCACTCGGATGATGGCCCGGCCATTGTATAATTGAACTTTTCTTGATCCTGTTGATGTACCCTGGTCGTCGATCAGCTTTCCATCACCCGAAAGAGAAAAGCTTATCAGGTCTGATGCATCCAGACATTGCACTCCCTTCTCATCATATAATTTTGCTTCCAATACCGCTATACCGTTCTCCGAACTAACTTTCGAGAGTTCCAGTTTAGCGGCCTTTCCCCATGGCCTCGTTTCATAATCGAAATGAACCGTATCTCTGAGCATCGTTTTTCCCTTCCAAGCCCTTACTTCAAGCATGTTCTTTCCCGACTCAAAGACCAGATTCCATCGCAGTCCAGCTGCCGGAAAATCAGCACTGTTCCGTTTCTTAACACCATAGCTTCTCCCATTCAAAAAGATCTCCGCACGATCACAGTTTGAAAACACCTTAACCATCTTTTCTTCGCCGAGTTTACCCCATCTCACAGGCCATGAATGGCCATAAATATGGACCATAGGTTCTTTGGCCCAGTAGGATTGAAAAACATAATAAGATTCTTTCTTCGTAAAATCACGTTCTACGACCCCCTTTTGGTTCATGTAAGGCACCGGATTTTCAGGTCTTACCGGTGTGGAAAAATCCTTGAACGGCCAGTACGCCGTGCCACTCAACCAGGACATGGTTTCCTGCTCCTTCAAATGCCAGTCGATGAGGTTACAGATATACGATTCGCTCCAATCGCCATCCTTAGACACCCGCGCAGAGCCTCCATATAGTGATGCGTCGCCAGACCTCTCATCTGCTCCCTGACTTTTTTCAATTTTCTGAAGCGCGTTGTCCGGGTCCTCCGAATGTCTTCTTGCATGGCTATCTCCACCCCATTCGACATGCAGGAAATGCTTTACTCGCTTGTTTTCCTCTTCAGAGACCCTTTTATAGTCGGTATAGACACCCCGATACCATCCGGCCCAGATGGACGGTGAATAAACGTCTACGATGTCCCTGCAAAAATCACATCTTCTTATTGCTGTTTTCCTTGAGGGATCGAGGGTATGTGATAAAGTATTTAGTTCGGTCATAAAAGCCCGGATTTTATCCTGATCAAACTCCGAAAAGTCACCTGGCCAGTCATTCTCGTTGCCTAAACCCCAGATGATCACAGAAGGATGGTTGTAGTGCTGCTCAATCATGTTGGTTAGCATTCTCCGCGCCTGTTCTTTATATACGTCACCTCCTAATCCACCTCTGCACCATGGAATTTCTTCCCATACCAGGATTCCCAGACTATCGCATAAATCGAGCACGATGCGCGACTGCTGATAATGGCCCAGCCGAATGAAATTAACCCCCATATCCTTCATCATGACCATTTCCTGGCGGATCTGACCTTCAGACATTGCTGCTGCCACTCCCGCATGATCCTCATGACGGTGTGTACCACGCAGCAGAAGGCGTTTGCCGTTCAAAACAAATGGACCGTTTTCCAAAAATTCAAAATGGCGAAAACCAATCTTCTCCTTATGGATATATTCTTCCTCACCATGTACAGCAGCTTCAACAGTATACTGCGCAGGCTGATCTGGCGACCAGCGCTTAGGAGATCTTATCTTGAATTCAGCTAAGAATTTATCTTCATCTATATTCCCGACATCAACACGAAGAGTCTGCAATATTTTATTCTCCGGGTCTCTTAGATGAAGCGTTATAGACGCCTTACCAACCTTACCCGGATCGTAAAACCTTCCCTTCACCACCACACGCCCTGCTTTTCCATCTTTATCAGTTTCTGCCTTCACAAATAGCTTTTCCAGACTAAGTTGGGGAACATATACCAGGTTCAAGTAGCGATATATTCCACCATAAACGTTAAAATCACTTAAGTCTGAAGGGATCATCTGCAGATCCCTTGAATTATCACAGCGGATAGAGATTGGAATTAAGCCTTTAAACTGAGAAGTATAAAGTGCTGTCTTTTTAAACGCTTCAACAGCATCGGTAATATCGAGTGTCCATTCGTCATACCCCCCGGTGTGAGAACCAACTTTGGTGGTATGCACGTAGACATCAGTCTTTTGTCCCGCACCCTCGAAATGTAGCAATATTCTTCCCTTGCTGTAAGGATTCTCAAGTTTAAGCTGGGTACGGTACCATCCGGGCCCTTGGTAATAATTCACATCCGGGTTTACTGCGTCCTGCGCATTGAAGCAATGGGGTAAAGTCACTTCCTCCCAGATCGGAACGCTTTCTGAGCTTCCTTTCGCTGCAACGCGTACAGCCTCCCAGATACCACCCAGATCATGCTTTACAAACTCCCAGCCCGTGTTTATTCTCGACCTCTGCTGAGCGAACGATTGACTGCATAGTAGAGACACCAGCAGCACAATAATGTACTTCTTCATATTTCCGTACTTAGATAAATTACTTTTGTCTCGAAATAAATCCGGACGTTTAATATTTCCTCATTACTTGTATAGCATTCAGTATGGGATCGCCCTGCTTGGGATGAAAGCCAATCTCGATTCCCTTGCCGCCATTTACCTCAACGCTGATCTTTTCGGAATGCGCGGTCAGCGCCCCATAGCGTTTTGCGACGTTCATGTCCCGATATACCGTCAGGCCATTGATCGAAATATCAAATACGCGTTCCTGCGCTGCTTGTTGCTTTTCTGCCTGCCCAAGATTATAAACCAAGGCTTCCTTTTTCTCGTCGCTGGTCAATTCTGCAAAGTGCAAGATCAATTCATAGTGTCCGTCCTGAACATCCATTTTATACTGACTAATCCCGACTTGTTGAGTCTGATAGATGGGATCGTCTTCTGTTTTCCGTATGTTCCGGTCTGTACCATACCCCTGTCTGGCTTTCGAAGGCAGTTCAAAAGGCTTGCCGCCGATGTGCCCCCAACTACCCGACTGATAAGGCTGGTCTGGAAGCCATATCAGCCCACTCTGCGTTTCACTGTAAATCCGTTTCGCCCCAAGGAGGATATTGATCTGCTCAAATAGCATGTCACCCTTTAACTTGCGGGGTATTAGCTGAAACTCCACATTCCTGACATCACGGTATTCTTGGCCCCCACTGCTCATAACTGCTTCAATTCTATTCGTTCCCGAAACAAATGGCACTTGCCAGCTGAAACGTTTGTCAGACTGCTGCTTCTGCCCTAATGATTTGCCGTTTAAAAAGAGCTCAACCGATTCTCCATTTGAAAAGACGTCCATAGACTGCGTAGAGAATACCTGTCCCGAATCAACACAACCTGCCCGTCTATCCCAGTCAGAAATCTGAATAAAAGGAGCAGACAAGAGCTTCGACTGGTAAAAACGGTAGATATCTTTAGGCTTCCTGTCGATCGTCAGCAAACCTTTATTGTTGATATGCGGCATTGTCTCCTCCCTGGTCTCCGAATTAAAGTCCGCGAGGTTCCATGCCATACCAGCCGCAATGAAGGGCCTGTCCATAATCGCCTTCAGGTAGATCTCATGGTAATCCAAAGAATACTCCATGCTCTTGTCGAATCGTTCAGCGCTAAGGGAGCGAATGCGCGGATCCGCATCTGCCCCATATTCTGTAACGACTACAGGTTTATCGGGATATTCCTGATGAAACCGATCCATAAAGCCGGCAAACCCTGCGATATTACCCGAGTACCAACCCTGATACAAATTCCAGCCGGTTATCATGGGTATATCCAGCAATCCAGCATCTTTGTATCTGGTATAGTCACCATGGTGAGCAAGCATGGTGTATCTTGACGGATCCTCCTTACTGGTTAATTCTTCAAGTTCTCGAGCCAGCTTCGCCACATTGCTTATATAGATTTTCTGCCGCTCAGGTTGCCCCACGAACTTCATCCTCAACAAGACTTCATTCATATATGCCCAGATGATCACACTTGGATGATTGAAGTTCTGCCTGATCATCTCGACCTGCATGGATCTGCAGTTCTGGTAGAATTCTTCTGTTTCGGTGATGGCATTCACAACAGGAATCTCCACAGAGGCGAGTAAACCCAATCTGTCACAGGCTTCGAGCACTGCAGGATCCTGCGGATAATGAGCAACCCGCAAAAAATTACCGCCCATCGCCTTTAATAATTTCAAGTCTTGTATAGCGTAGCTATCAGGCAAAGCATTACCTAAACCTTTGAAATCCTGATGTCTGCTGGCACCTATCAATTTATAGGGCTTGCCGTTTAGGTGAAAGCCTGTCTTCGCATCAAATCTGAACCACCTGAAGCCTACCGGACTGGATATCTCGTCGAGCACAGTATTTGACCGAGCGTCAAGAACCTGAACCAGGACATGATACAGATTCGGACTTTCAGGACTCCATAGTTTAGGCTTCTGAACGTTTGGCATATTCAGAACGAGAGGCGTTTGACTTCCTTTCCTTAAGTTAGCCAACGAAGTTCTCTCTCCAATTACTTTACCATCCGGGTTTCTTAAGGTAGTTTTCAGACGTACACGCTGATCTTTCTCAGATGTGTTTTCTAAAAACCCACTGATATGAAGGCTAGCCTCCTCTTCGGAAACCCGCGGAGTGGTTACATAGATCCCTTTTGCCGCATGGTCCAGGCTGAAATGTACTCTGTCTGTCGCTATCAGAAACACATCCCGATAAATACCGCCAAAGAAGGTAAAGTCAGCCGATAAAGGAGGAATATTTTCATTATGCCGGTTATCCACATAGACAACGATCTCATTGCGGGCGCCTTCTTCAAAGTTCAGAAACTGATCCACCCGAACAATGAACCCGGTGTACCCGCCGGTATGAGATCCAACTTTTTTGCCGTTTACCAACAGATCAGCAACCTGGTTTGCCCCTTCAAAATAAATGAAGAGGTTCTTGCCTTTCCATCTGCTATCAATTTGCAGTTCTTTCCTGTAGCTACATACCGCCCGGTGATAGCCAGGCTTATCATCCATTACATCCTGAGCATTCCAGGTATGAGGAAGATTGACAGCCTCCCATTCCAGGGAATCTGATGCAATAGTTCTACTGAATTGCCAGCCATGATTCAGACTGGTTTTTACCCTCCCCACCTGTCCGACCGAATCGAACGATTGGAAGACCATCATCAGGATCAGCATACAAACCGAGTGTCCGAAATGGCTGCTCTTAACTTTTTTGTAGTTCACTTTCATATCTTCTTAATAGTAACCTGCAGCTAACTGCCGTTTTGCTTTCTGACTTTGTACAAAAGTATCTGCCAATCGAAGTAAGGTCCATTCTCTGCTTTCGCACTGTCGATCACATCAAGATAAGACGAATCAAAGTAGACTGCAGGACTTAGTGCCGGGATCCCCCTGGCCGGTACAAAATCATTGATCTGAAAGCCTTTCTCGTTGTTCCTGGCGCGCTTCCTGTCAAACTCTACCTTACTATTTAAAAACTCCTTGTGAGTTTTAAGTCCTTTCATATAGGGCACAAGAAAGTCAACCCCTTTCTTTATTGAGCCTCCCGAAGCTGATTCGAACCGGAAATAGTCTTTGCCAGTCGCCCTTTTAAGCACCGTGATTGCTTTCAGAAGAGGTTCAACACTGAAAATATGGTAGTTCAGCGCATCCCTTTCATGGAAGTCATACGTCGAACCGTCGGCATTTAGATTATTGGCGATCTGCTTCTGCAGTTGCTCTTCTACATACTTGTCGTACTTCCCATCCTTCAATGTATAGTTGATCATGATCATCATCTTTACCCGATGGCTGTTCCAATTATTAACCGAAGTGCTTTTCCCGCTTTTCCCCGACACATGCTCGGCCTCTTTGTCGCGCATCGTCGATAGCCAGCCATCAATAACCTTTCGATCTCTGACCGGAACTGATGAACGAATCAGATCATATCCAAACACCAAATCTTCTAATTTCGTCTCGTTAATCGGGTTTCCGTCCGGATTATTACCTGTTGCCCAAGCCAGCAGAAACGAAATGCATTTATCCAGATAGCGCGGATCCTTACCAACGCCGGCTACGAGTGCCAGAGAGAAAATCTTGTCTACGTCATGCAGCGCCTGCAAGCTGGCCATCTTATTCGGATCTCCCATGAGCAAGCCTTGCGAAGTAATAAGCGCGATCGGTGCAGGCACATCACGGAGTGCCTCGGTCGCCCTTTTCTCTGTACGTTTGTAAAACGCAGCGGCCTGCTCATCGCTCTTCACAAGCTGTCTGAATGCATCCAGTTCAGACACATTCAAACTCACATACTGTGCGTGGACAGATATTACCGGCAAAAACATGCCTACTAACAGGATAATTCTTTTCACCATCATCAGTTTATCAATTGAAATTTCCTCTCCAGTGATATTTTGTCCGAACTCGTACCCAGCATCAGATTAAATTCTCCCGGCTCGGTAGTCCAGTTCATTTGCTGATCGTAAAAGGCCAGCTTATCTTTATTGATAACAAATTGTAACTTCTTGCTCTCTCCCGGTTGAAGCATGACCTTCTTAAAATCTTTAAGCTCTTTCAGAGGACGCGTTACGCTGGCAAACATATCCTGAAGATAGAGTTGTACCACTTCTTCGCCCGCGTACTTACCCGTGTTCCTGATGGTACAGCTTACCACGATGGAGTCTGAAGAGTGAATACTGTTCTTCGTCAGTTTCAGGTCTGACAGGGCAAACTGCGTGTAACTTAGTCCGTAACCGAAGGCGTAGCGAGGGGTATTGGGCAGATCGAGATAGATGGATCTATACCGGCGATCATTCTCATTTAAAGGGGGGCGTCCCGTGTTCTTATAGCTATAAAACAGAGGAATCTGTCCTTCTGACCTCGGAAAGGTCATCGGAAGTTTACCGGCCGGATTGTAATCTCCGAACAGAACGTTCGCCATGGCATGACCGGCCTCACTGCCTAACCACCAGGTGTACATAATCGCAGGTACATGCTCCGACGTCCAGTTAAATATCAGGGGGCGTCCGGCCATCACTAGCACCACAACCGGCTTTCCGGTGGCCTGAATCGCTTTGATCAACTCCTCCTGAACTCCGGGCAGACCTATATTCGCCCTGCTGTTTCCTTCGCCGCTCATGTCAAACGTCTCTCCTACAGCCATAATGACTACATCAGACCGCTTTGCCGTTTCTATAGCATCAGCGAAACCTGCACGGGAAGTGTCACTAATTGTACATCCCATCGCGTACTCTATCCTAGATCCTGCGCCAACCTTCTTTTGCAGACCCTCATAAAGAGATACCAGGTCATCGTCATCCCACTTTACCGACCAGAAGCCTTTCATATCCTCTTTTGACTTCCCAAGTGGACCTATTACAGCAATTTTCTTGGCATTTTTCGATAGGGGCAGAATTTGCCCTTCGTTCTTCAGGAGAACAATGCTTTTTTCAGCCATCTTTCTGGCCGCTTCTTTGTTCTTGGCTGAGTTTAAAGTTTTCTTCTCACGTGCCTCATTGCTGAATCGGTAAGGGTCATCGAACAGACCCATCTCAAATTTCTTGGTCAGAATCCGGCGAACGGCATCATCAATAAGACGCTCCTCTACCTCACCCTTTTTTACCAGATCGGCTAAATAAGGGAGATAGCTATGACTTTCCATATCCATATCACTACCAGCCTGAATAGCCAGGCGGGCAGCTTCCCGATTGTCTTTGGCATAGCCATGCGGAACCATCTCCTTGATAGATCCCCAATCGCTCACGATAAATCCCGGAAATTTCCACGAATCTTTCAGGATGTCGCGCTGCAAATAGCTGCTTCCCGTAGCCGGAATACCGTTCAAATCATTAAACGCATTCATAAATGTGGCTACGCCTGCATCCATAGCTGCCTTAAACGGGGGGAGATAAACTTCGTGTAACATCCGCTCACTCATATCTACCGAATTATAGTCCCTGCCGGCCAACGCCGCACCATAAGCTGCGAAGTGTTTAGCACAGGCCATGATTGCGTCTAACGTTCCCAATCCTTTCCCCTGAAATCCCTTTACCCTGGCACTTGAAATGATCGATCCAAGATAAGGGTCCTCTCCTGCGCCTTCCATTACCCTCCCCCAGCGCGGATCTCTGGAGATATCAATCATCGGTGCGAAAGTCCAGTGAATCCCTGATGCTGAGGCCTCTTCAGCGGCGATCCTCGCCGCTCCCTCAATCGCCGGAATATCCCAACTCGCAGCTTCAGCCAGCGGTATAGGAAAGGTCACCCTGTACCCGTGAACCACGTCAAGTCCAAATAACAGGGGAATTTTAAGACGCGACTGCATGGCCAAAGCCTGCACCTCACGCGTGTCCTTGGCTCCCCTAACGTTGAGCATGGACCCCACGCGTCCTGCCTTTATATCCTCATATTTTGTACTGTTCGCGGTAACAGGCCCTGTCGCGAGCCGCTCGCCCGTGTATTGATTTAACTGACCTACTTTTTCTTCGAGGGTCATTTTGGACATCAGCTCACTGACCTTGTCATCGATAGACTTTGGCGATGAAATCCGCGTCTGAGCACAAAGCTCAGAGCTACCTATAATTAACGAGAGAAGAACCGGAAAAAATAATTTAGACATAAACTTGAGGGTAATTTCTTATCCCATCGCCGGTGCGGGCAATGGGATAAGAATTAAATGATGTACTTTAACATTTGGTCTTTAGTATCTCCAGGGATATACCGTGGTAGAACAGACATGAACAGTCCCGTTTAAGGCAATGATCCCGGCTGTGGAAACAGCCGTCTGATCATTAACTTGCAAAGGTGAGTAATCACTGTTCAATATTTTCATGTTGATCTTGCCTTCCGGATCGAAACCGCTCCCCCCTGTGATATAGTTGTAGGTGAGGACTCTTCCACCACTCGGACTAACCACAGGACTCGTAGAAGTCACTGCATAGCCCAGCTTGCTCTCTTTTGTAGCAACAGCGCCTGCAGGCAACAAGGTTTGGAAGGTTGTATTTTCCAACTTCGCATTTGAGAAGCCAAAGTCGCCTTGAAATATCAGATACAAGAAGTAGTTCCTGACTGTTTCCTTGCTATAGTCGCTCCATTTATTCGCGGGTCTGGTTACCGGGGTCACTCCATCCGTTGCAAAGCGTATGCTTCCATTGGGGTTCTTTTCAATAACCGGAAAGTCAAACCACATACCGGCAGTGATGACGCCGGTACTTGCGTTTCTGACGCGTATTGCATTATTGGCTAACAGAATGAATGACCTGCCGCTTTGCTCATATTCGTTCAGGTCCATCTCTGCATATTCCAGCCCCAATTGCATCCATTTGAAAATAGTGTCATTGGCGACAACGGGATTTTTGCCTCTCGCTTCCAGATACTGACGAGCTGTTTTATCAATATGCGGATCAAGAACAGATTTTTCGTAAGGATAATCCTCCTGAAGATCCAGCCCGAACATGGAGCAGCTGGAAAGCAGACTGCTCAGAACGAGTGCTGATAATAATTTATAAATTCCTTTCATCTGATTATTTTTAAGATGATGTACTTGCTTGATTAAGTTTCTCCTGCTTATACAACTACTGGCCTCCATAAGGCTCGTTCTGAACCAGCATACTGTTCGCATACATGACATTCGTACTGAATGGCCAGTAATATTTCCGCTTATCATCTCCCCATCCGGTAACGGCATTTCCAGCGGCTGTCTGACGTGCGATCAGGATAGGGTCCATGACCTCCTTGACTTTGTCAGTACGTACCAGATCAAACCATCTTACACCCTCACCTATAAGCTCGAACTGTCTTTCTTTTAATATCGCATTCTCGAGGTCATTCACGCTTGCGAACTGCGCAGCACTAACCGTCGGAACCCCCGCCCTGGCCTTGATCAGATTCAGGTACTTCACCGCATTCTCCCTATCACCGATCTTATTCAGCGCTTCAGCATACAGAAGATACATACCACTCAGGCGGTACAACGGGATATACACGTTCGTTTCCTGTGCTGCAGGTAAATTACTCGTATATAAAGCAGTTACAAATGAGTATCCGGCCGTTGCTGTTGCAGGAGTAAATGTCCCCGCATAGAACTTCCAAAAACTCCTGTCACGGATTGGCTGACTGGTCGCAGAAGTAATGTTATATGTCTGTCTTACGCGCAAATCGGTTGTCGCGGTAGTTGTGCCGTAGGTCGCAGTCGATACCTTAGGCCAGTCGGTCCACAACGGATCAGCCATACGTATCTGGGGCTCATTAGTGGTTCTCGATACACCAGCCATACAAGCGCATCCATTCGATACAAAGTCCCAGTGGATATTAAAGATACTTTCTACGCTTGAAGCCGGACTAACAAACTGCGTATTCCAGGTGGTTCCTGATTGCAGGTCTGCCACCGCACCACCTGCACCCGTTGCCTGGGCGCCAGAGGCATTGTATACTTTTCCCGTTGGTGACTTGGCAGCAAACAATCGTTTAAACCAAACAATAGCGTTTTCGTAATCATGCTTCCACATATAGATATCTGCCATAATCGCGCAGATAGCCCCTTCGCCCAGATACCAAACCGTCGGTGTCTGATTTTTAGCAGTCAGCTGATAAGCAAGCTCCAGATCCGCTATTGCCTGAGCAAGAATTTTCTCCTGAGGTTCCTTAGCTGCTTCGGCCTGATCGTTGATATTGGTATAGGGCTCGGTCCGGATAGGTGCATTTCCCCAAACCCGCGCAATCCAGAAATAGCAGAGCGCACGCATGGCATGTGCCTGAGCGGTATAACTTGCTTCCTGAGCAGGAGTTAAGGCTGTAGGCGATCCTGGAGCAGCAAAGTTCTTAATCTCCGGAAGCTTCTTGATCAGGAGATTAGCCCGTCCAATAGTACTGTATAAAAACGAGTAGTCGGCATAAGAATTATTGGCGGTTAGACCATTAAACTCGATCTCATTGGTGGCATTCACTGAATAAGAGAGTCGCCTTTCCCAATTGTCCGAACGTGCCTCTCCCCACCAGGTAATCCGGTTACTGTACTGCGTCTCTCCGATCATAGTCGACTGAAACTCGCCATACATCCCGGCCAATGCCGCTTCCGCGTCCAGCCTGCTTTTGAAAAAAGCTTCCAGCGTACCCTCAGAAACAGGTTTTTCATCAATCGACTTCGCACAGCTTACTAAAATCATCAGCAAGCCCAACATATAAATATGAAATTTCTTCTTCATGTTTCTTTCTTTAAAATCCCAGAGTTATACCAAAACCAAGCTCCCTGCGCTTCGGATATTTACCGTTGTCTTCGCCGGGCGTTAGTCCGGACGATGAAGTAAACTCAGGGTCATATCCTGTATAGTTGGTATAGGTAAGCAGGTTAACGCCATAGACGTAGGCTGAAATATTTCTGGCAAAAGCCTTTTTGGCCAGGTCGGGACTCAGGCGATACGTCAAACGGACATTAGACAACCTAACAAATGTTGCGTCTTCCAGAAAGTAACTGTTGCCGCCACCCCGCTGACTTCCCCTCGTGTCTTTGTCGGGGTAAAAAGGAAATGTAGAAACATCACCCTGTTTGGTCCAGGCACCATAAATCGCCTCAGGCAGTGAGGGATTACCGTTATTGGCGAAGTTGGTAAGATTCTGCTTGAATTGGTTATACACCTTCCCGCCGATCGTGGAGTTAACGATAAAAGATAAGGAAACCCGCTTATAAGAGAAGTTATTAACGAACCCCAGGTAAGCATCCGCTTGTGCATTTCCGATGACGTGACGGTCGTTATCATTGATCACACCATTATTGTCTATATCTTCCCATTCGGTATCACCTCCCAATAGAACATTGCCATTGTGGTCGCGCTTTTTAACGATCTCACCACTATAAACCTCTCCATTCAGTTCATAATGATCAGCAGAAGATGTACCGGTCCGACCAAGACCTCCCCCTACTGTAACACCCACAGGAGTTAACCTCTGCCCTTCAGGTGTGTATGCATTCGAAACGTCATACTGGTAGACACCCAGGTTGCGCCAGCCATAAAAATCCCCTATTCTGCTTCCTTCAGCGATCAGATAACGTGCGTTACCTCCGCTTACTCCTCCTGATCCTGTCGCAATAAACGACTCACCGTTATAAAGCTTGGTAATCTTTCCACGTTCGAACGTCAGGTTGGCATTTACCGTCCAGTTGAAGTTCTGTGAAACAACAGGGTTACCCGTCAATACTAATTCCAATCCTTTATTTTCGATATTTCCTACGTTTACCTTAATGGAGCTGTATCCGGTCTCCCTTGGCATCTGTCTGTCATACAGCAGATCCTCTGTAGTCCTTACATAGGCGTCTACTATGAAACCAAGTCTTCCCTTGAGGAAACTCAGGTCCAGCCCCAGGTTCTTGGTGACTGTGGATTCCCATTTGAGTGTGGAGTTACTGAAGCTTCCCGTCGGCGATATTCCGGATATGCTGTTATAGCTATTGCCGCCAATCTCCACCCGGCTGATAGACTCATAATCACCGATCGGGTCATTACCACCACTACCATAGCTAAATCTCAACTTACCATCGTCCAGAAGCTTCTTGGTCCATGAAAGGAATTTCTCATCGGTAAAACGCCAGCCTATAGATCCCGCAGGGAACCCTCCGGACCGATTATCTTTACCAAAGCGGGAAGACGCGTCATTTCTATAGACCCCTTGCAATAAATACTTCCCTTTGTAACTATAGCCAATTCGTCCGAAATAAGAAGCTGTGGAAACTGCGCCTGCGCCTACACGTTGTTGAGTGAGGTTGGTCATATTACTACCGGTTATGGTGGTCACATTTTCCAGAACGAAGTTGGTACCTGTTAGATAAACATTATCATAACGCATACGATCGCGAGTGATTCCGGCGGTAGCGGTAAACGTATGATGCTCATTAAGCGTTTTATTATAGTTCATATAGGCTTGTGCCTCGTAATAGAACTTCTTATTGAACTGATTTACCGCCGAATTCGTAGTTCCCGTCTGTGTGGCGATATATCTTGGTGTGAACTGTACCCGCTGTCCGTCATCCAGCTGCGCGTTTATTGCCGCCGTGAACTTAAGGTTATCCAAAATATCGTAATTGATCGTATTGACGAACTGAACCCTGTAATCTTCTCTGGTATTCGTTTCCTGCAGCGCATAGGCCACCGGATTTCGCTTATTGTTGATATAGCTCGTGAGACTGCCATCCGGGTAATAGATCAGATAGCTGGTGGGCCTGTCAAATACCGGACGAATGGAGTTATTTACATTCGCCATGTTTCCTGTCTGGCGGTAAACCGACAGGTTTGTCGAATACTTTAGCTTCTTTAAAGCCTGGTAGTCAACATTAACCCTTGACTGGATGCGTTTGCTGTTGCTATTCAGCGCTATTCCTTTATCGTCAAGATAATTCACACTCCCGGCGTATGTTAGATTTTTACCACCGCCGCTAACCGAGAACCTGACATCATGCTTCTGTCCCAGATTGCCAAGCAACAAATCCTGAAGGTCATTTGCTGAATTTAAACTCGGATTCAATGAATCTGTCAGTACGCCCAACTGACCCTGCAGTTGCCTGTAGTAGCGAATGTCCACCGGATTAGACTGCTGGATCTCATGTGCGATCTTACCCATGGTGTACACATACTGGACATCCAGTCGCGGCTTTCCTTCGACACCCCGCTTGGTGCTGATCAAAATTACGCCATTGGCTGCTCTGGACCCATAAATAGAGGCTGAAGCCGCGTCTTTCAATATCTCAAAACTCTGGATATCGCTTGGATTGATCGCGCTGATACTTTGTGTGATAACCCCGTCGACTACGTAGAGTGGACTTGTGCCATTACCTTCTGACGAGAAAGTAGAAGGACCGCGGATGGTAATGGAACCCTCTCCTCCTGGCTCACCGTTATCGTTCATAACCATTACACCCGCAGCCTGCCCTTGCAAGGCGTCGAATATATTCAAAGGCTGCCTGTCTTCAATCTGGGCGGCTGTAACAGTCGAGGTTGCACTTGTCAGATCCCTCTTCTTTACTGTCCCCCCATAGCCAGTTTGCACAACCACGACTTCATTTAACGTATTGATGTTCTCACTTAGTTTAACATCCACCTGCGAACGTCCTTTGAGCGGTTCCTCATGGGGGTTAAATCCGACATAAGAAAAGACTAGAATGGCATCTTTACCTGGTACCCTCAAACTAAATTTACCATTCACAGCGCTACTGACGCCTGTGGTGGTGCCTTTTACCCGGATACTTACGCCCGGCAAAGGCTCTCCTTTAATATCGGTCACTGTTCCCGTCACATTTACCTGAGCGAACGCCGGAGATACCAGCCAGATACTCATAAAGAGCAGGTACATAATTTTTCTTAAGTGAGGGAGGTACCCTTTCAAATACCGAACATCCCCTTCTTTGGAATGGTACAATTTATCCATATAACATAATTGGCTTTTGTTATTAAGGTGTCAGTCTTCGTCACACAACAGCGCTTAATAATCGGTTAATTATTGGTTGGTTATTGAGTTCAGGCGCCTGCAACCTGGTTTCAGAGGCTCTGGAAAATTGCATGGAGTCTTTAATTCATTTTGACAATATTAGTTTTAGAATTGGGCTAGTCAAATGTAAGGCAATGTTAGCAATAAAAACAATGAAAATAATTATAAATGCCTGTTATTTAGAGAGTTACAAACAAACCGATACGCATATTTGCAATAACGTCCATTTCCTATTACACTGATAGTTAGCGCCAAACCGCTTTACACCGAGAGTATCCAAGCGTATCATGATACGCTTGGATAGCAATGAAATAAATGAAAATTTTCTTATTTCTCGGAAAAAATGATGGGGTAATCCAGAACAAGTTTACTCCATCCCCGGTCGCCGGCGTTCTTGATATCCTTCTTTCGATCTTCCATTACCTTTTTCATTCTGCTGCTGTAAGACCAGCAGGTGCTCTGTCGAATCTCCAGGATCTCTGACAATTTATGTGATGAGATCTTTCCTTTGGTGCTATATACAAGAAACAACATGTAAAAAGCCTTATTAATTGGTATCCGGCTGTTCTGAAATATTGTGTTTGCTATTACCGACTCTTCATACCTGCATTTGGTGCAGCGGCGGCTGTAAGGGAGCTGTCCATGAAGATAATTGGTGTTTCCACATTTTTTGCAACTATAACCTTCTGCCCATTTTAAGTCTGATAAAAATTTGAAGCACGTTTCGCGGTCTGGATAGATCTCACTAAACTCACTAAAGTCTACGTCCTGGGACATGACGCGTGCACGCGTAACCTTTTCAATATTCACGTGCAGATTTTGGTTATCCTGCTGCAGCAGGCCGTTTATACGGGAAATTTCTGCAGACTGCTTTTCTAGCAACGCATTAGCATCAGAGAGCTCCGCGTTTTGCTGTTCAATAATAGAGGCCTTCTCCACGAGCTGTCTGGTTCTTTTATCCACCAGGGTGCTGAGTTCTTTGTTAAGGGTGTCTTTGAGCTTTTCGTTGACCTGCAGCTGATGTATCATTCTCCTTTGAGCCTTGACCTTCTTCCTCTTTAGGTGAGCAACATTATCTCCTATCGCAAAGGAAACAAGGACCATCTCCATCACGAAGCAAAAGCTCAAACTGTAATGGGTAACAGGGCCGTATGGCAACCAGTTTACGTTAAAGAGGATCAGAATTTTCACCACTATTCCAAGTAATAGAAACAAATAGCCGATCACGAAGAAACGGGCAGGACGATAGCCACTCTTCCACACATAAATCCCCGCATACAAGGCTGCCAAAGTCGGCACTACCTCGACAATCTTATAGGTAAACAAGTTCTTATCTATTAAACAAGCTAGCAGGAACGCTATCCTCAGTAAGATCACTACGTTGATGAGGTGATAAAGCCTGGGGAACTTAGCTTTGAGATATAAAAAGCTCGATGCGAACAACAGAGCGAAGACGCTACTCGAGAACAAAGCAATCCCGTAAGAATACTGGTTCCAGTCGGGGTAATTCGGCCACAGATATTGAAATGCAATACCGTCAATACACATCTCATACAATCCAATACTCAAATTGTAAAGTACGTAGTACAGATATTGCTTCTGCCTGACTGCAAAGAACATGAGTATATTATACAGGCTGAAAACAATAATCATCCCGTAAAATATCCCGAAGATCATGTACTCCTCGATCGCATACTCGACAAACCGTTCAACATTTCTTAATACGATGATGACGCTGGCAGATTGTGACGACTTTAATCTGACGTAATAGACATTGTCACCTGTTACGGAAGGATCGAGATTAAAGGTGAAGTTTTTATGCTGAAACGTTCGATGACGAAAAGGGTAGCGATCTCCAAAATGGTAAGCAGTATATCTTTTATACTGATCCGGAGCGTATAGTGTTATCTCATCTATCGTTTGGTCAAAAAACTCCAGCATCCAGTTCTTCTTCGACGAAGGGAGAGAACGGACCCTGATTTTAAACCAATAGTAGGACTTAAAATTAAAGATCTTCGGTGTGTAAGATCTGCTCTTCTTAAATAGTGTGTCTATCGCAGGTTTAAGAACCTCCGACATTTGCAAGGTACCTTCAGGATCCTCGTACATCTCAATCTCATTATAAGAAAAGATATGTTGAGGCACATGATCCTTGATCGAGACCAGTTCTTGTGAGAATAACTCGCTTTTACAGGAATAGAGTAAAATAAAGGTGGCGAGAAAGATAAATCTACTGTAAGCAAAGTTACTGCTTTTTGCGCATCTCATCTGGGGTTCTGGTTATCGCAAACACTTCACTGCAAAACATCGTCTTTAGACTCACTCAATTCGTCAATGGACTGCAAAGTAAAGGTTTCTTTGGTTTATAAATGGGTCTGGCAAAATTATGAGAATATTACATCAACGCAAGCTTTATTCAACATCCAATGTCATTTAGACGATGTGGCCGCTTACATAAACTGCCTGTTCTTGAATTTTACAAAAATCTAAAAATACTAAGCCTAGATTACTATATTTGCCCACTCTGTTCCCGTAGTTCAATGGATAGAATTTTAGATTCCGGTTCTAAAGATATGAGTTCGAATCTCGTCGGGAACACACAGAATATCAAAAACAAAAAAGCCGTCTTAACATATCGCTAAGACGGCTTTTCTGTTTTCGTCACACGCTATCTAAACACCACCTGCCCCTTAACCGCACCGCCCGTCAGTTCGAGAGCCTGCTTTGCCGATTTTGTATCAGTATTTCTAATACTGATCTTCTGATTGTCCTTTCCATCTGCCTTCAGCAATACGCCTAGTCCGGAAGCGTATTTCAATCCGTCAATCGTTACGTTCCTTGCCGTATTGACAGAAACCAACGGCTTCGAAGGATTTGTATGCAGCTGTACGTTCTCAATATGAATATTACTTGCTTCGATGAGTTCAACCCCAACAGTTGACTTAAAAACTGAATTCTTCAGCGTAATATTCTGAATAGGCATTTCAGACAGCCCTCTTATGAACAAAGCCGTATTCGCTCCACTACACGCGATATTTTCGAACACCATGTTTCTGAAAACGGGTGTCCCTTCGTTCACAACCGGACGGGTATCACGTTCGCTATCCGTAATGAACTTTACAAAATAGTGCATATCAAAGAATACAGCTTCCTGTATAATATCTTTCATATAAAGATTGCGAGCGTAGATATTTTCGACCACTCCCCCTCTGCCTCTTGTCGACTTGAACCTTAATCCCTTATCCGTGCCCAGGAAACTGCAGTTCTCAATGAAAAGGTTTCGTGCACCTCCGCTCATCTCACTTCCCACAACAACGCCGCCGTGCCCTTTATATACGGTGTTACCACGAATAATTCCATTCTCCGTTGGTCTGCCGCGTTTTCTACCTTCCTCATCTTTACCTGACTTGATACAAATAGCATCATCGCCAACATCGAGAATACTGTTTTCAATGATGAAATTGCGGCATGACTCGATATCCATCCCGTCACCATTATGCGCATAATCAGGGTTCTTTACCATCACGTCACTGATGGTAAGGTCTTCGCAAAGGATGGGATGTAAGCACCATGCAGCAGAATTTTGCAAAATAACCCCTTCTATAAGCACCTTTTTGCAATTGTTCAACACCAGAAGGTTGGGCCGCAAAACATCCTTCATGTCTTCAAAAGCGGAAAGCGGTTTTCCCGGTACCAGCAGCATGCTCTTTTTCTGTGCGCTGGCTTCCTTAAACTGCTGACTAGGATACCAGGTCTTACCATCATCACTCACCACTCCTCCGGAAGCCACCTTCTTTTTCCAATCCGGCGGTGGGAGCTGACTTTGATGCACGGCTCTCCACACATCGCCATTTCCGTCGATTATTCCCTTCCCGGTGATAGCAATATTCTCCAGGTCCTGTCCGAATATAGGAGACTCATTTCTGGCGACCTTTCTACCCTCGTACTCGCCTTCGACGATCTTATACTGCGATTTATCATCAGTAAAAAACAATGTCGCACTCTTCGCAACATGAAGATTAACATTACTCTTCAAATAAATTGGTCCACTTATCCAAAGACCTGCTGGAATCAAGACTACTCCGCCTCCTTTTTTGTTGCAATCTTCTATTGCCTGGTTGATAAACCGGGTGTTCAGCGTCCTGCCGTCAGGCACGGCGCCATACTTGACAATATTGATCGTGTCGGCTTTAAAAACTGGTCTGGTTACTTTGGGGAGGTTATCCCATGAATAGTTTTGAGGTGTCGCTGAGTTCTGAGCCTGAGCTCCGAGGCCCAGGGCCACAGAAAGTAAGATAAATAATTGGGTTTTCATGTAATTCAAATATGTAAACAAAACGGCCGGCATAACAGCGAACTTGGTAAATAAGCTGTTACGCCGACCGTTTTTAGTGCTCTCAAACTAAAGACTATCGCTGCCCATAGGAAGGATCAAACCAACTGTCTGTCCGGAAAGGCGATGCAGGCAGGCCGGCCTCATTCACCAGATTGCAAACCGGATTATTCGCCCAGGCATACCTTATCGCCACAGGTTTAGCCACCCGCTCGCTGCTTACCACGACCTGATTACCCTGTATCTTTGCATCTGCCCAATAGAATTTCTGGTCCTCGCCGGCCACAGCAAAACCAGTTAAGGGCTTACCATCGCTGGAACGAAGTCCCCCATCGGCATGTGTAAAGCTGAGAATCATCTCTTTGCCCTTTACCTGACTCGTTTTAAACAGAGGTCCCGAAAACTGAACTTTCTCACCATAGGTATTAGCCAGCGCAATCAGCGCGAGCCTGCCACCCACATCCTGTTTATTTTTAGGGTGGATATCCTCTCCATCACCAATATCAATACTCACTGCCATACCCGTATTCGGCAATGACAAGGTCTGAAGTTGAGCTTCTCTTAAGGCCGCCCAACCTGTAGCCTCAGGCTGATCATTCACTTTCATGAAATTAGCCAGCTGCACAAAGTAAAAAGGAAAGTCTCCCCTGCCCCACTTCTCCCTCCAGTCGCTAATCATCAGCGGAAACAACTCCCGATACTGATAAGCCCTTCCGACATTACTCTCTCCCTGGTACCAGATCGCACCCCGGATCGAAAACTGAATGAAAGGGTGAATCATGGCATTGTACAACACCATTGGTCTGTTGGGTCCTTCTTTGGAAACCGGCATAGCCGGAACGTCTTTCAGATTAAAGCCCTCTTTGTATTGCCAGTCGCCGTCTAACGATATACGCTCACCATTTCCCCCAATCACTGCCATCGTGTTTTTATCGCTCGAAAAGCCACCCTCACCTGTAGAATCAAACACCCTTACTGCAATCACGGCTTCAGTACCCTTTACCGCCGCTGCCGGCACCGTGTAGACTCTCGGCTTATTATAGCCCTGCGTCGCACCGATCACCTGACCGTTAAAATAGGTAATGTCGTCATCATCGATTACACCTAGATCAATTTCAAGCTCCTTCCCGGCCCATGATGCAGGTATAGTGATCTTTTTTCTGAACCAAACCACTCCATCGAAAGCGGGCAGAGCCGTCCGTTCCCAAAAGCCCGGAACGTCTATTTTCTTCCATGATACATCATCCAATGAAGAAGCGGCCCAAATGGCCGAACCGGCCTTAAAGCCACCATCCCGGGTCTTCACTGAAGCTTCCCATTCCTCCATCTGCTGCTTGAAAGGTTTGCCGTTCTCATTTGCTTGCGAGGTTTCCATCTGCACAACCATATCTTTGAAATCAGCCATCTTTTTCAGTGCTCCACCGCTCGTCCAGGCTTCGGCGATCGTACCACCCCATGACGTATGGATCAAGCCAATAGGCACCCCCGTCTTCTTATAGATATCCCTTGCGAAAAAATACGCTACCGATGAGAACCCTGGAACACTGGCCGGACTACATGCCTGCCAGCCGCCCTCCCATACTTTGGCATCCTCCTGCGGAGTCAGACTCGTCTCACGCTCTACCTGCAGCAAACGTATATTCGGATAAGACGCTGCAGCGATTTCCTGCTGGTAGTTATTAATCCGTCCCCAGCCGGCAAGCGGCATCTCCATGTTAGACTGGCCTGAGCAAACCCATACTTCTCCGATCAAAACGTTATTGAGTATTAACTGCTCCCCGTCGGATATCTTTAGCGTATAAGGTCCCCCGTAAGATGGGGTGGGCATCAAGATCTTCCAATTACCCTTTGCATCGGCTTTTCCCGTATAGGTTTTCTTGCTCCAGCCCGGCACCAGTTCCACCGTTTTGCCGGGGTCGGTTTTCCCCCAAACCGCAGCCTCAGTCTTCTGCTGAAAAACCATATTGTCTCCGAACACCGAAGGCAACTTAACTTTAGCGTGAAGATTAGCGCTTAACAGCAAAGGAAGCATCATAAAAGCATGCCTCAGAGAAAGTTCAGTTCTTACTTTCATATAGATTTTAGGTTTTTTTGGAGAGCTAAACATACTAAAAAGCCCTTTCAATCCGCAGACTGAAAGGGCTTTTTTTAACAATAATCAGACCGATTACAGCATTATCCGCATTTAGACGAACCGCAATCTTTACAGGTTAGACAACCTTCCTGATAAAGCAGGTTGGTAGAATTACAGTTCTGACATTTTTGTTTCTTAGCTTCTGTTCCATCCGGAATATAACGCTTCAAAGCACGCGCAACACCATTTTTCCAGGTATTGATGGATTCATCCAATTGAAGGCTATTAATCAGATCAACCACTTTCTCAATCGCCATTCCATGTCTCAACGTACTGGAAATTAACTTCGCATAGTTCCAGTATTCCGGGTTAAACTTATAAGACAGACCTTCAATAGTAGTCTTATGTCCGCGCTTATTCTGATACTGGAAGTCATATCTTGAACTTCCGTCAGCCTCTCTGTTCTTAATGATCAGACCCTCGTTAACCCATCTCGGAATCAGGATACCATCCTCATCATCCAGAAAACCGGTGAAAATTTCATAAGGTCTTCCGTCAATCAAACCGATGAAGGCGATCCATTTATCACGGTTATTCTGGAAGCGTACCACGTCAGCCTCAAGAACGACAGGCCGTATTACCGGGAAGCTCGCATGATTCTTTTCATCCTCTTCAGCCTTGGCCTCTTTCTCCGAATTTGAAATCAACACCCCTGAACGTGATCCGTCTCTATAGACCGTAACACCTTTACATCCGGCCTTCCAGGCCTCCATGTATAGCTGCCCTACCAGTTCCTCGGTAACATCCTCCGGCATATTAATGGTCACGCTGATCGAGTGGTCAACCCATTTCTGGATCTCTCCCTGCATCTGAACCTTCTTATGGTAATCGACATCGTTGGATGTAGCCTTGTAATAAGGCGATTGCTTCACCAGGTCATCAAGCTCTTTCTGTCCGTAGTTCTTGGTCAGATCATGGCCATTCACTTCCATCCACTGCTTGAAACGGTGGTGGAAAACCACATATTCTTCCCAGGAATCGCCTACTTCGTCAACAAAGTCAACGCGTACTTCCTTATCATTCGGATTAACCTTTCTTCTTCTCTTATAAACCGGCATGAACACCGGCTCAATACCCGAGCTGGTCTGCGACATCAAACTGGTGGTTCCGGTAGGTGCGATGGTCAGCAAGGCAATGTTACGACGACCATGCTCCAGCATCTGGAAATAAAGCTCAGGGTCTGCTTCTTTTAAACGCTGAATGAAAGGATTGTTCTTCTCTCTTTCAGCATCAAAAATTGCAAACGGGCCTCTTTCTTTTGCCGTCATTACAGAAGCGCGGTACGCCTCGATTGCGATGTTCTTGTGAATTTCTACCGCAAACTTAGTTCCCTCGTCACTGCCGTAACGGAGACCCAGGGCCGCAAGCATATCGCCTTCTGCTGTGATGCCGATACCTGTTCTGCGTCCTTCGTTTGCCTTGGTCTGAATATTCAGCCACAGGTTTCTCTCGGTACGTTTCACCTCAGCCTCTTCCGGATCGTCGTCGATCTTTTTCAGGATAGCGTCGATCTTCTCCAGCTCCAGGTCGATAATATCGTCCATCATACGCTGGGCGGCATGGATATGCTTTTTAAACAGCTCCCAGTTGAAATACGCATCCTTCGTGAACGGTTTCTCTACATAGGAGAACAGGTTGATGGCCAGCAAGCGGCATGAGTCATACGGACACAATGGAATTTCACCACACGGATTGGTAGAAACGGTACGGTAACCTAAGTCTGCATAGCAATCTGGCACCGACTCCCGAATGATCGTATCCCAGAATAAGATTCCTGGTTCAGCCGAGCGCCATGCATTGTGAACGATTTTCTTCCACAACAGCGTCGGATCGATCTCTTTTTGATATAAGGTATCGTTTCCGTGGATAGGATATTGTTGAACGTAACTGCGTTTTTCTTCTACAGCACGCATAAATTCATCGTCAATACGTACAGACACGTTTGCTCCCGTAACCTTGCCTTGCTCCATTTTGGCGTCAATGAAACCTTCAGAATCCGGATGTTTAATAGCCACCGAAAGCATCAGTGCTCCTCTTCTTCCGTCCTGAGCTACCTCGCGAGTTGAATTGGAGAAACGTTCCATGAATGGAACAATTCCGGTAGAGGTCAGTGCCGAATTCTTTACAGGAGAGCCCTTCGGACGGATATGTGACAGGTCATGACCCACTCCACCACGTCTTTTCATCAACTGTACCTGCTCCTGGTCGATCTTCATGATCCCACCGTAAGAGTCGGATTCGCCATTATTACCGATAACAAAACAGTTTGACAGGGAGGCAATCTGATAAGGATTACCTATACCGGTCATTGGACTTCCCTGAGGAATGATATACTTAAAATCCCTTATTAGTTCGAAGATTTCATCTTCAGTCAGGGCGTTTGGATATCGTTGATCTATCCGCGCAATTTCAGAAGCAATACGGCGATGCATATCATCAGGTGTAGCTTCGTAAATGGCTCCGTACGAATCTTTCAACGCGTATTTATTTACCCAAACCCGCGCTGCCAAATCATCGCCCTTGAAGTAAACAAGAGACTTTTGATAGGCTTCGTCCGCAGAATATGTGGTCTTGATTTCAGAGAGATTCTCGATTTCCATGATCAGATTTTTGAAGTGGCAAAGTTAATATTTGTATTCAAGTTAAAACGAAAAGCTGAAGAAGTTTCCCGAAAAAATTTATAAATATTTATAAATGAGAGTGATAATAATCTTTCGGCAGCGAAAAGTTAGCAAATTTTCACAACGAGTGTGCACATATTTTATTAACACATGTTAACATCTATCCTAACCAATTCATACACTGCCTTTTAAACAACCTGGAAGATTTTGCCTCCTGTCGAGTAGAGGAGATGAGATCAAGGAACAGCGACATGAGGCAAAGGGCGACTGCTTTCTGATTGCACCAAGGGCAACTGCTTCTGATTCTACAAAGGCCTTACTGGTGACCAGCCGGTGACTACCTGGCAGATAGCCAGTGGATGAGGCCAGACTGAGGCCACGGTGAGGCCACAGTGAGGCCACAGTGAGGCCACGTTTTCCCTGAAAAAGGTGGCTTCAACGTGGCCTCACCGTGGCTTCAATGCGGCTACAACCTAAGGCTGGGTAGAGCACAACCCTAACAAGACCACTAGATGGTCGCCGACGGATTACTGGCTTTACTTAAGCGGGCCGAAACGGATTTATAACGAGCGAACTCGTCGAGATCAGCTGTGGTTACAGATTCTTAAACGCTTCAGATTCAAGGATGGAAAAGGATGGCACGGCGTCGTCAAGTTCATTCGTGTCGACGATTTCAAAATTACGCACCTCTACAGCGTCTTCGTATTCCGGACTGGTATTGACGATTACGCCTCCCAATAAGAAAATCCGGTCGCAACGGAATTCTTTTCGGCTCATCCGGATGAGCATGTTCAGCTTTTTATGAATCTCTTCATAAGCAACGTCCGTTATCTCCTTCTCCGGATTAGCCGAAGTAAGAATGCGGTGCTTATAGGGCATAACGGTACGCTCTAAAAGCGTCTGCTGGTAGTCGAGTTCAGAGTTGATGGGAACATAAACTTCATTTTCCTGCTGCAAGCGCTGCAAGGCCAGCATCAGCGCTCCGCAGCTGTTGGTTAGCTGCTTCTGGCCTGGCCGGCGCATTTTGCCGAGCTTACCCTCATCCGTCATCCCGATATGCGGACCATAGAAAATAAACGCGTCGCCACCGTCAGGGATGTGGTGCGCATACGCAACCATGCCCGTGAAGCCA
The DNA here is from genome assembly GCF_003002875.1 of Arcticibacter pallidicorallinus. Taxonomy (GTDB): domain Bacteria; phylum Bacteroidota; class Bacteroidia; order Sphingobacteriales; family Sphingobacteriaceae; genus Arcticibacter; species Arcticibacter pallidicorallinus. The sequence continues at coordinate 440,310 of NZ_PVTH01000001.1, read as the reverse complement.
GAAAAAGGCAATCCCCCGAGTCCACCCATGGAAAAGGGACGAGTAAGAACCCTGCGGAAGTCTGTGGAAACATTAATGTCATCACAACACAATGATGTTGCAAAAAGCATTTTGGACAGATCAGAATTGTACTCATTTTTTAAAAAATCAAGGTACGTTTCTGTTACTTCACTTCCCGTCTTCATTTTCGGATAGTATGCCTTTACGAGGGCTTCCAGCTCTTTCATGCGATAAACGTAGTTCTAAATTCTGGCTTTTTCAATTCTATGGTTTATAAAGTTCCGAATCGGTGATGCAAGTTTTAATATCTTTACCCCATTAACTAAATACATAACCATGCTTACTCATCACGTACTTTTCTGGCTGAAAGCCGATACAACCGAAGAACAAAAAGCCGCTTTCAGATCAAGCCTCGAAACACTGAATGGTGTTGAAACGGTTAAATCTTTATTTATCGGCACACCTGCTCCCATTGAGCGCGTCGTAGTAGACACGACCTATACTTTTTCTCTTCTGGCGCTATTTGAGGATCTGGACGGACATAACGTTTATCAGACGCACCCCCTCCACCTTGCTTTCCTTGAGCAGTTCAGGGCTTACTTTGAGAAGGTTGTTATTTACGACGCTGAGTAATATCAGCTTAAGAAAATAACCCGCCTACCCCAAAAGCGAATCGGTCATTCTGTTGCGCATTTGGCACGACGTGTCAAACAGAAATCGTATTACTTCGTTTGTTAGATAATTATTTCCAGGCCGGAGCTGTATTTTGATGTCCCGGTCTGCAAATGCATTAACAAATGGAGCAGATAAAACAAACAAAGCCTTCACACCTCGCCAAGACGCCAACGGGGATCACCGGATTGGACGAAATCACCAATGGAGGACTTCCAAAGGGCCGCCCTACGCTGATTTGCGGGAGTGCGGGATGCGGAAAAACGCTGATGTCTATGGAATTCATCGTTCGGGGTGCGACCGAATTTGATGAGCCGGGGGTTTTCATGGCATTCGAAGAAAAAGCAGACGAGCTGAGTGTTAACACACTTTCTTTAGGTTTCGACCTCGACAGACTGGTTCAGGAGAAAAAGATAAGAGTGGATTACGTTCACATTGACCGAAGCGAGATAGAAGAAACCGGTGAATATGACCTGGACGGATTATTTATACGTCTTTCTTACGCGATAGACAGCATTGGAGCAAAAAGGGTTGTGCTCGACACGATAGAAAACCTTTTCTCCGGGCTTACGAATGAAAGCATTATACGCGCTGAATTACGTCGTCTTTTTCAGTGGCTTAAAGATAAAGGTGTGACGGCTATCATCACCGGTGAGCGGGGTAAGGACACCTTAACACGGCAGGGATTGGAAGAGTATGTATCAGATTGTGTAATCTTGCTTGAACACAGGGTAAAGCATCAGATATCCACCAGAATGCTGCGTATTGTAAAATACCGTGGCTCCCTTCATGGCACTAACGAATACCCGTTCCTGATCGACAGTGATGGAATCTCGGTGTTACCGGTAACCAGTTTGAGCCAGGGCCATGAAGCTTCCTCTGAAAGGGTCTCGACGGGAGTTAAAAGTCTTGACGATATGCTTGACGGAAAAGGCTTCTATCGCGGCAGCAGCATTCTGATATCGGGCACTGCAGGCACGGGAAAAACGAGTATCGCCACAACCTTCGCCGCAGGAGCTTGTGAAAGAGGCGAAAAGTGCATTTACTTTTCGTTTGAGGAATCGGAAAGCCAGATATTAAGAAATACAAAATCCATCGGCCTGGACCTCGAAAAGCACATACAATCGGGCCTTCTGGAAATTTGTGCTTCCCGACCTACACTATATGGCCTTGAGATGCACCTGGTGGATATTCACAAACGCATCAAGGCGTTTAAGCCCGATACGGTCATAGTTGATCCGATCACTAACTTGATCACCATCGGATCGATCAATGAAGTTAAATCGATGCTGATCAGATTAATAAGTTTTTTACAGGATCAACAGGTTACGGTTATGTTTACAGCTCTGGCTCTAAACAATATCGTGCAGGAACAGACGGATGAGACAATATCCTCGTTGGTGGACGCCTGGCTTCTGGTGCGCGACATTGAGTCGAATGGGGAAAGAAACCGCGGAATGTACATCATGAAGTCGAGAGGAATGAAGCATTCTAATCAGGTAAGAGAATTTGTAATCACGGATAATGGCCTTGAACTGGTGGACGTCTATCTGGGTCCAAACGGGATACTCACCGGGTCGGCACGTGAAGAACAGGTTCTTCAGGAGCATGCCGGTGAGGTTCTAAAAGGCTATCAGATGAGCGCTAAGGACAAGGAAGTTTTACGAAAGCGGAACATCCTTGAAGCTAAGATTGCAAATCTGAAAGCCGAATTTGAATCGGTAGAAGAAGAGTTGAACCGCGTTTATACGGAAGAACGGATTAAGAAGGACGCGACTGAGAGTAACCGCCGGGAAATTACCAGCCGGCGGGGAGGCCTGTCAGGAACAGTGGATCCTGAAGAAAACAATATGGAAGAATAATATGGAAGAGCAGGAAATTGAAACAGAACAAACGTGGGAGTTACGCCTCTATATCGCCGGAAAGACACCTAAAGCGGTAACTGCCTTGAATAATTTAAAGCGTTATTGTGAAGAACACCTGAAAGGAAAATATCAGATTGAAGTAATTGACTTGCTGGAGAAGCCTCAGCTGGCCGAAGGTGATCAGATATTTGCAGTACCCACACTCGTAAGGAAGGTGCCTGTTCCTATACGTAAGATAATTGGTGATTTGTCTAATGAAGAAAAAGTACTGGTTGGATTGAACATCCGACCCCTTACCTAAACGCTGTGCTGAAAGAAACCGGAAATATATTAAACCGTCCTGATAATGAAGAGTTTGTTCTCCGGTTGTTTATTACGGGGGCTTCACCCAACTCGGCCCGGGCGATATCTAACATTCGAAAAATTTGTGAGCTGCACTTAAAAAACCGATATTCCCTCGAGATTATCGATGTTTATCAGCAGCCTGAAAGGGCACTAGTGGAACAGCTCGTCGCTTTACCCCTTTTAATTAAGAAGGCGCCAGGACCTGAACGTCGCTTGCTTGGTGATTTGTCGGATGAAAAGAAAGTTTTGAAGGGGCTGGGCATTGTCATTTAAGCAGAAAAATGGAAACGGAGAAAACAGAGGCTTTAATTAAAGAGGTAGCCGAACTCAAGCTTCAACTGGAAGAAGCCCGGGACACAATAGATGCCATCCGGACGGGACAAATCGATGCTATAATTGTGGAGCATGAGACCGGTCATCGTCTTTATACATTAAAGAACGCCGATCATACGTATCGTGCATTTATAGAAAAGATGACCGAAGGTGCGGTTACTCTGGATAAAAATGGCATCATCCTGTATAGCAATTCGAGGTTTGCTGCTCTTCTTGGTATTCCGCTTGAAAACCTCATCGGCGTGCCCCTGCTTAACTTCTTTCCGGAAGAGTCGAAAAGAGAATTCAACAAGCTTCTGCAAACGGGCTGGCTGGAGGAAGCCAAGGCGGAGCTTGACCTGGTAGGGAACGACGGTAAAGCGATTCCCTTTCTCCTGTCGCTCACCGCTCTGGAACTGGAAGACGGCACGGCGATGAGTATTATCATGACTGACCTGAGTTCGGTAGTTGAAAACAGGTACGTGCTGAAAGCCAAGAATGATGAACTCGAGGAAGCTCAGCGGGTTGCAGCGCATTTGAACAAAGAACTTCAAAAGACGATTAAGGAACGAACCCGGGACCTGCTCATCAGTCAGGGAAACTTCAAGTTTTTATCAGACAATATCCCGGTGATTGTTTGGACCGCCAATGCCGACGGTCAGTTTGACTATTTTAACCAGCAATGGATTGAATACACCGGACTCAGCGCCGAGGCCTCTTTGGATTCAAACTGGATTACCGCCGTACACCCCGAAGACATTGACCGAACCATCGCTGCCTGGAGGACCTCTTTGCTAACGGGGTCACAGTTCGAAACAGAATACCGTTTAAGAAAAGATGGTTCAGGAGAGTACTTATGGCACTTGGCGAAAGCTATTCCTTTCAGCGATGAGGAGGGTCAGGTTATGACCTGGCTGGGCACCAAAACCAATATTGAGGACCAGAAACAGGCGCTTGCGAAAAAAGATGAGTTTATAGGAATCGCGAGTCATGAGCTGAAGACCCCGCTGACAAGCCTGAAGGGTTATCTGCAGCTGATCTCCTCTTATAGAAAGGAGGAAGTACCGGCGACGATCAGGCAGTTTACAAACAAGGCAAATGAAGCTATCGGAAAGCTTGCTAACCTGGTTAATGACCTTCTGGACGTAAGTAAGATCCAGGCGGGCAAACTTGCCTTCAGCAAGTATTCTCTTAGTCTGAACACCTTGATACATTCATGTGCCGACAACGCGAGATTTATGTATCCAACCTATAATATCACGGTGGAAAATAGCGAGGAGGTGATATTGGAGGGAAATCAGGAGCGACTCGAACAGGTAATCATGAATCTGATCAACAACTCGGTAAAATATTCGCCCGTAAACAAAGACATTATCCTGAGCACGGAAGTGATTGGCGACTCGGTAAAGATATCGGTAAAAGACTTTGGAATTGGATTGTCAGATCATCAAAAAGACCGTATATTCGAACGTTTCTATCGAGTTGATGATAAAAATTATGCAGCCAGCGGCTTAGGTATTGGCTTGTATATATCTGCCGAAATCATCAAAGCTCATATGGGAAAGTTTGGCGTCGACAGTAAACCTCAAGAAGGCTCTACTTTCTTTTTTATTTTGCCGATTAATGGATAAAGACTTTTACGAATACATTTTCAAGAGGCACCAGCAAATTGAGGCCGTCCCGTCCAATAAAGAGATTGCCGGCTGGGCTCTGGCCCTTATACGCCTTTTATTTCCGGAACAGTCGAAGAGTTTTTTCCTTTCTGTGAGGGATATTGAGATGGAGATTCAGTCGCTGGAGGCGCGACTGAAAGAGATCATGGACTCAACACGTGCCTGTGAGGAATGCGACAACGAACAGCGCGCTAAAGCGTTTTTTGAACAAGTTCCTGAACTGTACCGTGCCCTGAATACCGATATCAGCTCCATTCTGCAGGGCGACCCAGCTGCGAGGAGCGAATTTGAGATTATCCGGGCTTATCCTGGCTTTTATGCCATATCGTTTTACCGGATCGCGCATGCCCTGTTTATCTTGGATGTTCCCTTGTTACCACGGATACTTACTGAATACGCTCATTCCAAGACGGGTATTGACATTCATCCTGGAGCGGTGATTGGCGACTATTTGTATATCGACCACGGCACCGGTATTGTTATTGGTGAAACGACGCATATAGGCTGTCATGTTAAGCTATATCAGGGAGTTACGCTGGGCGCTTTAAGTGTGGACAAAACGATGGCGTCTAAGAAGCGTCATCCTACGGTACAGGATCATGTAGTGATCTACTCAGGTGCGACAATCCTGGGTGGCGACACCGTTATTGGAGAAAACAGCATCATAGGCGGGAACGTCTGGCTGACTAAGAGTGTGCCTGCGGGTTCGGTAGTTTACCATGAGACGCAGTTTAAGGTTGTTGAACGCAAAAGCTGATTTGTTATGGCTGGAATAATCGATCTTGTTGGGAACACGCCCATGGCGGAGCTTACAAGGCTTAATCCGAACAAAAATGTAAAAATATATGCCAAGCTCGAGGGTAATAACCCTGCCGGAAGTGTAAAGGACCGGGCAGCATTGAATATGATTCGGACTGCGCTTGAGCGGGGGGATATCAAGCCCGGGATGAAGCTTATAGAAGCGACAAGCGGGAACACGGGTATCGCGCTGGCCATGATGGCGCGTTTATTCGGCTTGGAGATTGAGCTGATTATGCCGGCGAGCTCCAGCAAGGAGCGGACGCTGACCATGGAGGCGTTCGGCGCCAAAGTGGTGCTGATGGAAACGATGGAAATCTGCAGGGATTATGCAGAGGAGAAGGGGCTGGGAGATGATTATTACCTGATGAATCAGTTCTCCAATCCGGATAATTACCTGGCGCATTACAAAACTACCGGTCCGGAAATATGGCGGGATACGGAGGGAAAGATCACCCACTTTGTGAGTGCGATGGGCACCACAGGAAGCATTATGGGTAATTCCATGTTTTTGAAAGAGCAAAATCCGGAGATTCGGATTGTTGGTTGCCAGCCTACGGAAGAATCGTCTATCCCCGGGATCCGACGCTGGCCTGCCGCTTATATGCCGAAGATATTTGATGCATCGCGCGTTGATGAGGTGCTGGATATTTCGCAGGCTGATGCGACTGACATGGCGCGTAAGCTGGCCAGAACCGAGGGTATCTTTGCAGGAATGAGTACCGGCGGAGCTGCACACGCTGCGCTTAGAGTGGCTGAGACGCTTGAAAGCGGCGTTATCGTTTTTATTGCATGCGACCGCGGCGACAGGTATCTCAGCACTGATCTTTTCGGCTGATCATTAATGTAGCTTTTTGCAAACGGTAATGGTATGATCTATCATTTCGGGCGTGATATCCAGATGAGTGACGAAGCGCACCAGCTGCTCTCCGAACCTGCTGCATAAAATTCCGTTATCACGCATACGTTCCACGTAAACATCTGCGTTCACATCATCCTGAAGCTTAACAATGACAATATTGGTGTCGACGGGTAATACCTTATCCGCGTAAGAAAGTTTTTCCAGCGTCTCACCGAGTAACCTCGCGTGGAGGTGATCGGTTTTCAGTCTGTCGATATGATGGTCGAGCGCATAGCTGCCGGCTGCGGCCAGGAACCCTGCCTGACGCATTCCACCTCCAAACACCTTGCGGATACGTCTTGCCTGACGGATGGTTTTGATATCTCCAAGCAACACCGAGCCAACCGGCGCCCCCAGTCCTTTGGACAGGCAGATGGAAATGGTATCGAAGAAATGACCGTACCGCTCCATGCTATCGCCAGTCTCCACGAGCGCGTTAAACAGCCGGGCGCCATCAAGATGCAGGTTACAGTTTTTCAGCCGGGCAAGATGGTAAATCGATTCTATTTCGTCGAGATCATAATAGCTGCCTCCTCCCCTGTTACAGGTATTTTCAAGAACAATCAGTTTAGAATGGGGCATGCAAACGTCGTCCGGGTTAATAACTTTTTCGATCATTTCTGCTGTCAGACGACCGCGGTCTCCGTAAAGCAGCTTAACAGAGGCGCCTGAGTTGAAAGCGATACCTCCGGTTTCGTACCGGTAAATGTGTGATGACTCGTCGCATATTACTTCGTCCATAGGAGCTGTGTGGCATTTGATGGCGATTTGGTTGGTCATGGTTCCGGAGGGACAAAACAGGGCATCGTCCATTCCGAACATGGCAGCTGCTTTGCGCTCCAGCGCGTTTACAGATTCGTCTTCTTCATAAACATCATCGCCGACGTTTGCTGAGAACATGGCGTCGAGCATTTGGGGAGTTGGCTTCGTTACAGTATCACTTCGTAGATCGACTATCATAAATCGGCGTATTTTTTTGGCTTAAGACAACAAATATTTTTTGTTTTTATACAATCTTAAAGAATTATTTACATTTACCATTGATTATTTACGCTTATTAAAATAACATGATAATAATAGCTGACGGCGGTTCTACAAAAACCAATTGGTGTCTGTTAAATGACGACAATAAAAAGATCTATTTTAACACAGAAGGGTATAATCCCTATTTTGTTACCGTAGAATATGTAATTGAGTCGCTCAAAAAGAATCTCCCTGACGATCTGGAGTTCGAAAAGATCACGGAAGTGAATTTTTACGGTGCTGGTGTGCACAATAAGGAGAAAGCCGCGCAATTGAAAGAGGCGTTCGGAGCTGTATTTACTCATAGTGATATCTTCGTAGGTCACGACCTGCTGGCAGCGGCACGGGCTCTTCTAGGTAAGGATACCGGCTTTGCGGCCATTTTGGGCACCGGAACCAATACCGGAATTTACGACGGTGATGATATTGTTTTTCAAATTAACTCGGCTGCCTACATCCTGGGAGACGAAGGTAGTGGTTGCCACATCGGCAAGAAACTCCTCACGGATTACCTGAGAGGCTATATGCCAGAGGCGGTAAGAGCAACTTTCTGGGAGACTTTCAAGCTCACACCTGATGATATTCAGGAAAACGTGTATACCAAGCCACTTGCAAACCGCTTTTGTGCGAGTTTCGCGAAGTTTGTTTATGACAATTCAGACAACATTGGCTATACGCATAACCTGGTAAAGACTTCATTTACTGATTTCTTTAAAAATCTGGTCAGCCATTATCCTGACTATCAAAAATACGAGCTAAACTGTATCGGTTCAGTAGGTTATAATTTCCGGAATATTCTCGAAGAGGTAGCTGACGAATTCGGAATGAAGATTGGGAAGCTCATTCGTTCCCCTATAGATGACCTGGTAAAATTCCATATTGATCATCCGCGGGGATAAGCGATATCAAGTTTAATGTTTTTATAAGGAGGGCTCTTATGCAGAGACCCTCCTTTTTTTTGATTGCTTCTGATTATTCCTTCGAGAAGCTGAGTTCCTTTTTGAATTGTTTGTTGTATGCGCGTCTGTCGAATTTGTAAAAAGTTGCCGCGCGATACGACACCCCCTGCTGCTTTTCGTCAAGCTCCTTGAGGATTCCGTGATTGAGCATTTTCTTCCGGAAGTTCCTTTTATCCAGCTTTTTGTTTAGAATAGCTTCATAGACGTTCTGGAGCTGGGTGAGCGTAAACTTTTCGGGTAATAGCTCGAAGGCAATCGGCTGGTAGCTTATCTTTCTGCGTATCTTCTGAAGGCTCTTGTCAAATATGAGCTTATGATCAAAAGCAAGGTCGGGCATTTCGCTAACCGGATGCCAGACCGCCGTTTTAACAAAGGGTGTGGTTGGATGAAGATCTGCCTTACCGTTTAACCTGATCATGGCATAGTAGGCAACTGTGATCACCCGCCCCTGCGGATGGCGGTTTACGTCGCCGAAGGTATAAAACTGTTCCAGATAGATATCTCTCAAGCCAGTAAAGCTATGCAAAATACGCTCCGCGGCGTCTTCTATACTTTCGTCGTTTTCTACAAAATAACCAGGAAGGGCCCACCAGTTCTGAAAAGGTTCATCGTTTCTTTCGATAAGTAATACTTTGAGCTCACCTTCTTCGAAGCCAAAGATGACACAGTCAATTGAAAATATGGAATCGAATTTTGAAAGCATTGTGCTATTAGTAAAATCTAACTATGATCGTCATCACAAAAGTGGAAAAAATTCCCAAAAATTCTCTTAGTGTAAGTCACACACAGTATATTAGCCAAATAAAACAAAAATAAAATGTCCAGCATAAAAAAAATAGGTGTTTTTACTTCTGGTGGTGATGCTCCCGGCATGAATGCCTGCATTCGTGCTGTTGTACGTACAGGCATCTTCCATGGCATGGAAGTGGTTGGCATTCATCAGGGTTATCAGGGAATGATCGAAAAGAAGTTCATCAACATGGATGCCCGATCAGTAAGAAATATCATACAATTAGGGGGAACGGTTTTAAAAACAGCCCGTTGCGCGGAATTCAGGACTCCTGAAGGAAGGGCGAAAGCATATAAAAACTTACAGGAAGAGGGTATCGATGCGATTGTTGCTATCGGTGGCGACGGTACATTTACAGGTGCTGAAGTACTGTCGAGAGAGTTTGATATTCCTGTGATCGGTATTCCCGGAACAATTGACAACGATTTGTATGGTTCTGACTTTACCCTGGGATATGACACGGCAACCAATACTGTTTTGGAGGCTATTGACAAGATCCGTGATACTGCAGCTTCTCATGACAGGCTCTTCTTTGTTGAGGTAATGGGTCGCGACTCCGGATGTATTGCATTACACTCAGGCGTTGCCGGTGGTGCAGAGGCTATTTTGCTTCCCGAGAAAGAGACTGCTATTGACGACCTTATCGCCAAACTTGAAGCAGGTGCTTTGAGTAATAAAAGCTCCAGTATCGTGATTATCGCCGAAGGTGATAAGAATGGCGGGGCATATAACGTTGCTAAACGCGTAAAAGAGAAGTTCAACTTCTACGATATCAAGGTTACTATTCTTGGCCACCTTCAGAGGGGCGGAACTCCGAGCAGCTTTGACAGGGTTTTGGCTTGCAGATTGGGTTATGCAGCTGTAAAAGCACTGGTTGCGGGCGAGAGCAGAAAAATGGTAGGCCTTCGCGGAAACGAGATCAAGCTCACTGATATACAGGAGGCGATCAACAATCATTCCTACAAGCTGGAAGATGATCTTGTTGAAATGGCCGCCATCCTGTCAATATAATAAATAGATATGATTGCAGTAGTTTATAGCGGATCGAGAAATGCAGACTGGAAGCTTGCCGAAAAGGGAAGGATTGTTTGCGACGTGAAAACTGCTGGAATTAATCCCTTTTTTAATGACGAAAAAGCAATCAGCGCCATCCTGGCCAAGAATCACCAGTTGATATCCTATGCGGATGACATCAAGCGCATCTACTTCTTCGGCGCCGGAGCTTCTTCCAGGGAACGCCAACAGGTAGTAGCCTCTTCGTTCAGCAAGTTCTTTAGTAAGGCTAAGATCTCGATAAACCACGATTTAAAGGCCTCTGCCCTGGCTACCTGCGGCGATCAGCCAGGTATAGTGGGTATCCTTGGTAGTGGCTCGAACGTAGCGTATTTTGACGGCAAGAAGATCAAGGAAAACAACTTTGGGATGGGGTATATCCTCGCAGATGAGGGTTCGTCTAACTGGCTTGGCCGTAATTTATTACGGGATTACTTTACGGGGACAATGCCTAAAGAATTTGAGAGTATCTTTGTATTGCGGTACAACCCTGATAGAAAACAGATTCTGGATAAAATTTACAGGCAAACGAGTCCGGTTCTTTTCCTGAGTTCTTATACTGATTTTTTAATAGAACACTTTGACCAACCGTATGTTAAACAACTGGTTCAAAAAGGATTAAGCTTGTATTTTAAAACTTACGTCTTACCTATCACTGAAAAGCACCCGGGTGTGCCACTACATTTTACAGGTCCGGTCGCGGATGGCTTTCAATCTACATTAAGCCAGATTGCAGGGGATCATAATCTGAATATATCGTCGGTCATTAAGAGACCGATTTATAATATATTGAATTATTACACGAACAAAAATTAATTAACATGAAAGTTGGAATTAACGGATTCGGCCGCATCGGTCGTTTAGCATTCAGAGCCGCTGTAGACCGCAGCGATATTGAAGTTGTGGGTATTAATGATCTTGTGGAGCCTGATTACATGGCTTACATGCTTAAATACGATTCAACTCACGGTCGTTTCAATGGTACTGTTGAGGTTAAAGATGGCAACCTGGTTGTTAACGGAAAAACTATCCGTGTTACTGCAGAGAAAGATCCTGCAAACCTGAAGTGGGATGAAGTTGGTGCTGAAGTAGTTATTGAGTCAACTGGTTTATTCCTTACTCAGGAGTCTGCTGGAAAACACATCACTGCTGGTGCTAAGAAAGTAGTTATGTCTGCTCCTGCAAAGGATGACACCCCTACTTTCGTATTGGGTGTAAACCACAAAGAATTAAAAGCTGATCAGAACATCGTTTCTAACGCTTCTTGTACTACAAACTGCCTTGCTCCAATTGCTAAGGTGTTAAACGATAAATTCGGTATCATCGAAGGTTTGATGAGCACTATCCACGCGGTTACTGCTACTCAGAAGACTGTTGATGGTCCTTCTGCTAAGGACTGGAGAGGTGGACGTGGAGCTTACCAGAACATCATCCCTTCTTCCACAGGTGCTGCTAAAGCGGTTGCATTAGTTATTCCTGAGCTGAAAGGCAAATTAACAGGTATGTCTTTCCGTGTACCGGTTCCTGACGTTTCTGTTGTTGACTTAGTAGTTCGTTTAGAAAAATCTGCTACTTACGAAGATATCAAAGCAGCCATGAAAGAAGCTTCTGAAGGTGAATTAAAAGGTATCTTAGGTTATACTGAAGATGATGTTGTTTCTCAGGATTTCTTAACTGACGCAAGAACTTCCATCTTTGATGCTAAAGCAGGTATCGCTTTGAATGACAACTTTGTGAAAGTTGTATCTTGGTACGATAACGAATGGGGATATTCAAACAAACTTATTGACCTTGTTCAGTTAGTTGGTAAAGCTTAATATTCCTTAAGCATAAAAAAGAGCTTTGCGATTCGCAAAGCTCTTTTTTTATGCTTTCTATTTTGGCTTTTACCAGAACTTGGACTGTCTGTTAAATCGCTTCAGCACGAGTGCTGAAAGTGGCGGAAGATTGAGCAATACAGATTGCTCTTTTCCTTGCCAGGGTAACTGCTGAGTGGTGATATTGTAGTTTAGCTCAAAGCCGCTACCGTAATATTGCACTTCGTCTGAATTGAAGACAATTTCCCAATCGCCATGCATAGGTAAGCCAATGCGGTAGTTGTAGCGCGGGACGGGCGTCATGTTGAGTACAATGACGAGCTTCTCATCGTTCACATCGCCTTTTCTGCAGTAAGCAAGAACTGAGTTCTCTGCATCCCCTGCCTCTATCCATCTAAAGCCCTCCCATTCAAAGTTCTTCTGATACAGGGCGCCTTCTGTTGTATAAAGAGCATTAAGATCCTTAACGAGTTGTTTTATGCCCTGGTGAGGCTTAAAATCGAGCAGGTGCCAATCAAGCGACTGTTCGAAGTTCCATTCTGAGGTCTGTCCAAACTCATTACCCATGAACAGCAACTTGGTACCGGGATGCGTAAACATATAGCTGTACATCAACCGGAGGTTGGCAAACTTCTGCCACTCGTCACCGGGCATTTTATAAACCAGCGACTTCTTGCCATGAACAACTTCATCGTGCGACAGGGGCATCATGAAGTTCTCTGTAAAGGCATAAACGGTACTGAAAGTAATCTGGCCATGAAAATATCTCCTATGAATGGGATCTTGCTGGAAATAGGACAGTGTGTCGTTCATCCAACCCATCATCCACTTCATACCGAAACCCAGGCCATCGCTAAATACGGGTTTACTTACCCCCGGAAACGCTGTTGATTCCTCGGCGATAGTTTGTACGTCGGGAAATTGCCCATACACAGCTATGTTCAGCTCCTTAAGGAAGCTAATGGCTTCAAGATTCTCTCTTCCACCGAACTCGTTAGGTATCCACTCTCCTTCCTTACGGGAGTAATCCCGGTAAAGCATTGAAGCTACGGCATCCACACGGAGGCCATCAATGTGGTAGCGATCAAGCCAGAAAAGGGCGTTGCTTATCAGGAAAGAACGAACTTCGTTTCTCCCGTAGTTGAAGATATATGACTTCCAATCTGGATGAAAACCCTCTTTATCGTTAGCATGCTCGTAGAGATTAGTACCATCGAACTTATATAAGCCGTGCATATCTCCGGGAAAGTGAGAAGGCACCCAGTCGAGCACTACGCCTATTCCGTTCAGATGCAATTGTTCGATGAGATACATCAGATCCTGTGGTGTACCATATCGTGACGATGCTGCGAAGAAGCCGGTAATCTGATAGCCCCAAGAAGGATAGTAAGGGTGCTCCATTAAAGGCATAAACTCTACATGCGTAAAGCCCATCTCCTTGATATACGGCACCAGCTCGTCCGCCATCAGACGGTACCCGAGGAACTTTTCAGGAGCTTCTGGGCTTCTTTTCCATGATCCCAGGTGTACTTCGTAAACAGACCAGGGTCTGTTCAGGCTGTTGTTCTTAAAGCGGGATTCCATCCACTCCGCATCTGTCCATTCAAACCAGGTATCCCAGACGATACTGGCCGTATGCGGAGGTTCCTCCCATCTCAATGCGTAAGGATCAGCCTTCTCCAGGACCTCGCCTGTATTTGACTTGATCAGATACTTATAGACTTCGCCTGCAGCAATGTTTGGTATGAAGCCTTCCCATATCCCTGAACTGTCCCATCTGCTTGAAAGCTGATGGGATTCTCTATTCCAACCATTGAAGTTTCCTATGACCGATACGCCGAGCGCATTGGGAGCCCATACCGCGAAGTAAGTGCCAGTCTGGCCATCGTCGGTTGTGACTACATGCGAGCCCAGCTTGTCGTAGAGCTTATAGTGTTTACCGGCTTTGAACAGGTGAATATCATAGTCTGTAAAACGAGAATAAGCAATAACAGGGGTCGATATAGGAGTTAAACTTTTTTTCCTGGTTTTCATTATATGGTTTGAGTAGGTTAACTTAACACCTGTATTTCCTTAAAGTTTTTGTTTGCATTAATACGTACGCGCTTTAACGCATCAAATTCAAGCTCCACTTGCTGTTCCTTCCCGTCGATAATAACGCGTGTTGGAAGGAAAGGAAGTCCAATCAGCTTAAGATCATACGTTTCGTAACGCGGGGTGTATAAGCCTTCCGAGAATTGACGAATGCTCAGGCTGTGGTCATCTCCTTTGACGACAAATTTCTTTTCTGTATAAATTTCCTGCTCATAGGCGAATGTGTCGCCATGATCCTCATAATAGAAGGAATTCACTTCATACGGCGCATGGTAAACCTGGAACTTGATCTCTTCAAGATCTACCTCTCCCACATATTGCATTACCGGCCATTCTGGTATTACAGAACCTGCTTTCACGAATATAGGCATGCTATCGAGCGCCGCATGTGCGGTATGCTCCATCCCTCCTTCGTAGCTTTCGTAAGTCCAGTAGTTGTACCATTTACCTTCGGGAAGATAGACGGTTTTAGACGTTTGTCCCGGATGTAGGATTGGCGAAATAAGAATCTTGTCGCCAAATGTGAACTCTTCCTCACGTGCTCTGTTCTCAATCTTATCCTGCTCCAGCATCACCACGGGCCTTAAAATAGGGAAGCCATATTTGTGGTGTTCCCAGAAAGTTGAGTAGATATAAGGCATCAGCTTGTACCGAAGCTCGATGAACTTGCGGTTGATGGCTTCAAGTTCTTCGCCATAGCTCCAGGGCTCTCTTTCTCTGGTATCACCGGCAGAATGGGCGCGCATAAACGGCGTGAACACGCCTAACTGGATCCATCTCGTGAAAAGTTCTCCATCAGGTTCACCTGTAAAGCCTCCGATGTCGGTTCCGCAGAAGGACACTCCTGATAAGGAAAGCCTCATACATTGCAGCAAGGCCAGCTTCAAGTGATCCCATGAAGCGAGGTTATCGCCCGTCCATACAGATGAATATCGCTGAACGCCTGCATAACCCGCACGGGTAATAGTAAGCGGACGTTTGTTTTTATAAAGTTTCTTCAAGCCGTCATAGGTTGCACGTACCATCTGCATGCCGTAGACGTTGTGTGCTTTACGATGGGAACCACGGTGTCCGTCGTATTGATGCCTGACGTCGTCAGGGAAAGTACCTGAACCAAATACCGCTGGCTCATTCATGTCATTCCAGATACCGGCTACTCCTGTGTCGACAAGACCTTTGAAAAGACCTCCCCACCACTCGCGTACTTCGGGATTGGTGAAATCAGGAAACTGGCATCTGCCTGGCCATACGTGGCCTTCCATGAAATAATCGTCGCTCCTGCGACAGAAGTACTTATTATCTTTCCCTTCTTTGTAGACCCAATAATTTTCGTCGACCTTAATTCCCGGGTCGATGATCACTACCGTTTTGAAGCCGTCGTCTGACAGCTCCTTGACCATTTTCTTTGGATCAGGGAAATATTTCTTGTTCCAGGTGAAGCATCTGTAGCCGTCCATATAGTCGATATCGAGATACAGTGCGTCACAAGGAATCTTCTTGTCCCGGAATGTTTGCGCGAGTTTTTTAACCTTACTTTCAGGATAGTAGCTCCAGCGGCATTGCTGATAACCGAGTGCCCATTGCGGTGGCATAGGGTGGGTTCCTGTAAGCGTATGATATCTCTTCACTACGTCCATCATATGAGGACCGTGAATATAATAGTATAGTAGTTCTCCGCCCTCGGCCCAGAAACTGGTTTTGTCCTGATCTTCCTGACCGAAGTCAAAGTAAGTTCTGTAAGAATTATCAAAAAAGATTCCGTAAGCAGTCGTATCCTTCAGCCCTATATAGAAAGGAATTGACCTGTATAGGGGGTCCTGGTCTCTTGCAAATGAATAGGTATCCGTATTCCAGTTCTGGAAACGACGGCCACGCATGTTAAATGTGGTTGGCTTATCTCCTAATCCGAAATAACCTTCCCCGGGGTGACCTTTCTTCGTACAGTAGACGTAATACCCTCCGAAGTCGACGTTTTCCTCCCAATGCATTGCAGAAAGGTCTTCGTTGATGATATTCTGCTGATTATCGGCAAACGATATCAGGAAGTGCTTTTTGTCGATGATGCAAGAGACCGTGTTGGTTTCCACACGGTAATCTTCGGCTGTTTCGGTAAAAGAGAATACTGTTGCCGTGTTAACAAGCTTGGGAACAGCGTAGGAGAAGTCTTCCAGAAAGGTACCCTGGGGGGCCATGCGGACGCGAATAATCTCGTCACTCAGGACCATAACTTCAACGGTCGACTCGCCGTCTGTAAAATAGAAACTGTTGTTAACCTGTTTGTATTCCTTTACAGACTGTAAGTAACGCTTTTCAATGGGCTTTAAACCTATTATTGGATTGTTGACATGCTGTACGCCTTCTTCCAATTGCTCAATGCTGATCTCCGGCAATGATTGCTTTTCTTTTTCTTCCATGATGTAATTCTGTTGCCCTGATGAAAGTGTTTGGGGGTAAATATAGAAAATTGAACTTTAAATGTTGTTACCTTTGTCTTGTGGAACATGTTTTTTCAAAACCGCTATTTCTGAACCGTTCAGAAGAAAACTTTAATAATCTGGCGATAGACGTGTTCAGATTTCAGGTAGCTCATAACGCTGTATACGCAAGTTTCGTGAAAGGGTTAAAGAAAGATTCTGAATCAATTACCAACGTCAGGGATATCCCCTATATGCCGGTGGAGTTCTTCAAAAATCACAGTATAATATCCGGCTCAGATTCCCCGGAAATAGTTTTCAGCAGCTCCGGAACCACCGGAATGGTGCAAAGCAAGCATGAAGTACTTGATCTGTCGGTGTACGAGGAGAGTTTCCGTAAAACGTTCGAACTTTTCTACGGCGATATCCGTGATCTCGTCATTCTGGCGCTCCTGCCATCTTACCTGGAGCGAGAGGGGTCCTCTTTGATCTATATGGTCGAAGATCTGATTCAACGAACTGGTAATCCGGAAAGTGGCTACTTCTTATACAATCACGATGAGTTGTATCAGGCTCTAGTTAAACTGCGCCATGCCGGTAGTAAAGTGATACTAATCGGTGTAACGTACGCCTTGCTTGATTTTGTAGAACGCTATACGCTGGATTTTCCTGATCTTATTGTGATGGAAACCGGGGGAATGAAAGGAAAGCGCAAGGAGATGATCCGGGAGGAGCTTCATCAGCAGCTGTGTGCGGGCTTTGGCGTGAATGCTATTCATTCAGAATACGGGATGACCGAGCTTCTTTCCCAGGCATACTCTTCGGGAAAAGGGTTATTTAGGTGCCCACCCTGGATGCGCATCGACATACGGGATATCAATGATCCATTTAGCTTCTTGCAAACAGGAGCGACGGGGGGAATCAACATCATTGATCTGGCGAATATCTATTCGTGTTCGTTCATTGCAACTCAGGATCTTGGAAAGAAGTACCAGGACGGCTCATTTGAGATCATAGGAAGGTTCGATAACAGTGACATACGCGGCTGTAACTTGCTGGTTCAGTAACATTATCAGGCCTGTGACTTAGCGGCAGCTTCAGGATGCGACAGCTGACCATACGGAGGTTACACTGAATAAAAAAGGCGCAGCGCTGGTAATAGTTTCCCTCCCGCGCCCACACTGCACCTTTTTTTTTACTATTATGCTACGGTAATAAGAAAATAGTTCTTCTTACCCTTTTGTACCACTATAAATTTGTCGCTAATCAGGTGTGTTAACTGTATGAGCTCCGCGGCATCAGCAACCTTGGAACGATTAATAGCTAAACCACCACCCTGAATCATCTTGCGTGCTTCGCCCTTAGAGGGGAATACCTTCGTATGTTCAGCAAGCATATCTACCACGTTGAGACCTTCACTAAGCAATTCCCTTGACATGTCGAACTGGGGTATCCCTTCGAATATCTCCAGCACTTCAGCTTCAGTCAGTTGTGAAAGAAATTCGATCGGTCCGTTTCCAAAAAGGAAGTCTGAGGTCGTTAACGCTTTTTGCAGCGCTTCCTCAGAGTGAGTGCGGATGGTAATCTCAGCAGCGAGGGCTTTTTGAAGTGCGCGCATATGTGGAGCCGTTGCATGCTCAGCTTCAATAGCCTCTATTTCCTCCTTAGATTTCAAGGAAAAGATCCTGATCCAATTTTTCGCATCCTCATCACTCGCATTCAGCCAAAACTGATAAAACTTATAAGGAGAAGTCCTCTCGGGATCCAGCCAAACGGCACCAGACTCAGTCTTTCCGAACTTGTTACCATCAGCCTTCTTGATGAGTTGAGTAGTCATCGCGAAAGCTCCTCCTCCGCCCATACGGCGTATTAGCTCTGTTCCGGTCACAATATTGCCCCACTGATCTGAACCACCCATCTGAACCTGACAGTTTTTGTTCTTCCACAACCAATAAAAATCATAACCCTGAATCAGCTGGTAGCTGAATTCGGTAAATGACAGACCGGCATCTCCCTCCAAACGCTTCTTAACGGAGTCTTTGGCCATCATATAATTCACGGTGATGTGCTTTCCAACGTCACGAATAAAGTCTAGAAAGTTGAAATTCTTGAACCAGTCGTAGTTGTTAACCATCTCGGCACTATTAGGACCGCAGTCGAAATCCAAAAACTTCTTCAACTGCGTTTCCAGGGCATGAACATTCTTCTGGAGCGTTTCTTCCGAGAGCAAGTTTCTCTCCGCCGATTTCCCTGAAGGGTCCCCAACCATTCCTGTGGCTCCACCCACAAGCGCAAAAGGCTTATGTCCTGCGTTCTGGAAATGGATGAGCGTCATGATTTGTGTAAGATGCCCCACATGGAGAGAATCAGCAGTTGGATCAAAACCAATATATCCCGATACCATGCCTTTATTCAGTTCTTCCTCTGTTCCAGGCATCATATCGTGTAGCATGCCTCTCCATCTGAGTTCTTCTATAAAATTCATTTTGTTCGTTTAAAGTCGCAAAGATAGAAATTCTGCGACTTAATGAGCTCTCGCTTCCCTGAATCAATAAATCTTATTATATTGTAGCAATTGCGCGTCACCTCCAACCCATGAACTTCCTTTCCCATTTTTATTTTGACAGAGATGAAGAGAACCCATATCGGATCATGGGCATCGTACTGCCTGATCTGCTAAAGAATGCCAATAAGGAATGGAACTTGCGACCAGAGAAGAACGAGCATCTTTTTCTGCACGATGACTCACAGAGAGGCCTTCTCGAGGGTTGGAAGCGGCATCTGGAAGTAGATCGCTACTTTCACTCTTCAGAATTTTTCCGCAGGCATACTTCGATACTACGTCTGCAGATCGTACCCCATCTTCTCCATTCGAATGTCAGGCCTTCTTTCGTAGCTCATATCGCACTGGAACTCATGCTCGACAGCCTTCTCCTTACTGAGTTAAACCTCAACTCCTCGCGTTTTTACACTCAATTAACGAATGCAGACGAAGATATGCTGGACAACTTTCTTCTATTAAACAACATCCCGGAACCTTCGACCTTTTTTAACTTCCTGGAAGGGTTCATACGCTCGAAATATCTGGAAAGTTATCGCGAACCCAAGGACATCATGTACGCTATCGGAAAGATCTGTCAGCGTATATGGCCTCAACCTTTTACAGACGAAGAGAAGTTCCGTATTGCCACAATCCTTACCGCTTACCTCGAGGTCCTGAAAGAAGACTTCATTACCATTTTCAATCAGATCGAAGTCCGTCTCCTACCCTACGCCGCTAAATAATTCAAAATACCTATCTTCGCTTTATGTCAATTTCTGATATCAAAAGCCGTATAGATGCCCTTACAGCTGAGCTTAACCAGCATAATTATAATTATTATGTTCTCGCTCAGCCCACCATAACTGACTTTGAGTTTGATCAGAAACTCAAGGAACTCGAGCAGCTTGAAAAGGATAACCCTGAGCTTCAAGATCCCTACTCCCCCACCCAACGGGTCGGTGGAGAGATAACGAAAGAGTTTAAGACGGTTAAGCATAAGTGGGCTATGCTTTCCCTGGGCAATACCTATAATGAGCAAGATCTGCGTGATTTTGACGACCGCATTAAAAAAGCTATCGGTGATGATTTCCAATACGTTTGCGAACTTAAATTCGACGGCTTATCCATCAGTCTGACATATGAAAACGGCAAACTCCTAAGGGCGGTAACACGTGGCGACGGAACACAGGGAGACGATGTTACAACGAACGTTAAAACCATTAAGCGCATTCCACATCACGTAAAGGCTGATGACTACCCAGATACCTTTGAGATTCGGGGCGAGGTATTTATGCACAGGGCCGCTTTCGAGCGTCTCAATACGGAGCGAATCAATAACGGCGAGGTTCCCTACGCAAATCCCCGGAACTTTGCGTCAGGCACGCTCAAGCTTCGAGACTCTGCCGAAGTAGCCAGACGACCGCTAGATTGCTTTCTCTACTTTTTATATACCGATAAACGCCTTTTCAGGACTCATTGGGAGAGCCTGCAAGCTGTCAGTAAATGGGGCTTCCACGTATGTGAACATAACCGACTCTGCCATACCATTGACGATGTTATTGAGTTCATCCATTATTGGGAAAACGAGCGTTACAAATTGGGATACGACATCGACGGTATCGTGATCAAGGTAAACAGCTATGCCCAGCAGGAGGAGCTTGGTTTCACGGCCAAATCTCCGAGATGGGCCATCTCCTATAAATACAAAGCGCAGGAGGTGGAAACAGAGCTGAAGCTCGTAACCTATCAGGTGGGGCGTACTGGTGCAGTAACCCCCGTCGCCAACCTCAAACCTGTCCTGCTTGCTGGAACAACGGTTAAGCGTGCTACTCTGCACAACGCCAATGAGATGGAGCGCCTTGACCTTCACGAAGGCGACACTGTCTTCGTCGAAAAAGGCGGTGAGATCATACCAAAGATCACTTCCGTGAATACACTGAAACGGAAAGAAGGAAGTGCAAAAATCGTATATCCTGAGCTCTGCCCCGAATGCGGAAGTAACCTCATCCGAAAAGAGGGAGAAGCGGCATTCTACTGCCCGAACGACGAAGCATGCCCGCCACAGATCGTTGGCAAGATCCAGCATTTTTGTAGTCGCAGAGCGATGAACATAGACGGTATTGGTAATGAGACCATAGAACTCCTCTATCGCAAAAACCTGATTGAGCATATAAGTGACCTCTACGTTCTTTACCAGAAGCCCGATCAGCTGCGTGAACTGAAACGTTTCGGTGAAAAGTCAATCAGCAATATGCTCGAAGGCATAGAAAAGTCGAAGCAGATGCCTTTCGAGAAGGTACTTTTCGGACTGGGCATCCGTTATGTAGGCGAAACAGTCGCCAGGAAGCTTACCATACACTTTAAAGACATCGATAGTTTGATGAGTGCCAGTTATGATGAACTGATTGCAGCTGACGAAATTGGCGGACGCATTGCCGAGAGTATTCAACTGTATTTCCAAGACCAACGGCATATTGATCAGATCAGCCGTTTGCGCGATAGTGGACTTCAATTTAGCCGTCAGGAGCAGGAAATTATCTTTTCCAGTGATAAGCTGGCCGGCAAGACCTTTGTTATATCAGGAGTATTTGAGCAGTACAGTCGGGATGAGTTATCCTCCATGATCGAGATGAACGGCGGAAAAATACTCAGTGGGATATCCGGAAAATTGAACTACCTGTTAGCGGGCGACAACATGGGACCATCTAAGCTAGAGAAGGCCAACAAGCTCAAGATTCCGATTATTTCGGATGAAGACCTCCTTAAGATGCTAAACGATTGATAAAACGGAACTATTTTTCAATAAAACCTATTAACTTAGCAGACTAAATTTCAAATCCGATAATTAGGAATCACAGGCACTTACGAATGAATAAATTTTTAGGAACTGGAGTAGCTATGGTTACCCCGTTCGATCAGAATGGATCAATAGATTATCAGGGACTAAGCAAACTGATTAACTATCAAATAGACGGCGGAGTCGAATACCTGGTTGTTCTGGGAACAACAGGTGAGGCTGCTACCCTAAGCAAGAGTGAAAAAGAAGCTGTATGGAAGTTTACTGCCGAAGTGGTAGATAAACGGGTTCCTCTCATGGCAGGTATAGGCGGCTATAATACCGCAGAAGTGCTTGAAGGACTTAAGAAGTTTAATACAGAAGGCTACGACGCAATCCTCTCTGTGAGCCCTTTCTATAATAAGCCAACACAAGAAGGAATTTATCAGCATTATAAAATCATTGCTGAACAATCTCCCCTGCCGGTTCTGATCTATAATGTTCCGGGCAGAACAGCCAGCAATATTTCTGCTGAAACCACGCTGCGTCTTGCTAACGATTGCAGCAATATATTTGGCACTAAAGAAGCCTCCGGTAATTTCGATCAGTTTAACGTTATACTGCGTGATAAGCCGGAAGATTTCCTCTTTATCTCAGGAGATGATGGCATCACCCTTCCCCTTATAGCGATGGGTGGCTCGGGTATCATTTCTGTAGCAGGAAATGCCATACCAAAGCAACTCTCGGATGTCGTTCGGCTTGGTCTTTCCGGCGACTTTAAGACAGCTGCACCCAAGTTTCTGAAGCTTACGAATTTCTTCAGCAAACTCTTCGCTGAAAACAACCCTGGGGGCATAAAATCAGCCTTGAAGCACTTAGGGATTTGTGATGATTACCTCCGCTTACCGCTATGTCCTGTTAGTGAGCAGAACAGCGAAGTGATCCGCCTGGAGTTGGATAAAATCATATAAAAACAAAAAAAGAGAGTATCGCTACTCTCTTTTTTTGTGTAAAATTACTTCTTAGCAGCTACCGAATTTTTAGATTCCTGAATTTCCAGACGAATGGACTGTGCAAGATTTTTAATATCCTGCAAGCCTTTTCTTAATCTAGTACCGGCAGCACTATTTCCTTTGTTATAGAATTTGTCTGCATCTGCCTCTAAGCCAGTCAGGAGCTCCTTTAGCTCGGTAAACCTTTCAAAATTTGCCATAATACGTTAGTTTTAGTTCTGCTTCTATTAAGCTTAAGCTAATGTAATAGCTTTTTTGAAGAAAAAAAATAATTATCTACGAATTAAGACAGCTAACCGACCTGAAAACGAAGACTATACGTTTACAGCACTCTGCTCTTTGTAATAACCTGCTTTAAGCTTTTCTGCAACCTCTGAAAACGCATCCAGGGTAACCTGAACATCTTCCGGTGAGTGTGCGGCCGTTGGAATGATCCGAAGCTCCATTAAACCTTTCGGAATAACCGGATACACAACGATTGAGCAGAAAATACTGTAGTTCTCACGTAAATCCATCGTGATGGCCGTAGCTTCGTTCAGCTCACCTTTCAAGAATACAGGAGTTACCATGGTGTCAGTTACACCTAGGTTGAATCCGCGTTCACGCAGTCCCTTTTGTAAAGTAGCAGCAATATTCCATAGTTTCTCTCTCAGCTCAGGCTTACTTTGAAGCAGCTCCAGCCTCTTACGTAAACCGATAACCATAGGCATCGGAAGAGCCTTCGCAAAGGTCTGTGAACGCATATTATACCTGAGATAGTTAACAATCGTCTCGGTGGAAGACACGAACGCACCAATTCCTGCCATAGACTTCGCAAATGTCCCAAAGTAAACATCAACTCCGTCAATGCAGTTTTGAGCCTCGTGAGTACCCGCTCCTGTTGCTCCCATTGTACCGAATCCGTGTGCGTCATCGATAAGCAAACGGAAATTAAAGTCGCTTTTCAAAGCCACAATGTCCGCCAGTTTGCCTTGAGCACCCGACATACCAAATACACCTTCTGTAATCACTAATATACCACCACCAGTCTGACTGGTAAGCTTTGTAGCACGCTCCAACTGCTTTCTGCAGCTTTCAATATCATTGTGTTGGTAAACAAACCGCTTACCAATATGAAGCCTTAAACCATCTATAATACACGCATGACATTCCGCGTCATAAACGATAACATCGTTACGGTCAACAAGCGTATCGATAATCGATACCATCCCCTGATATCCGTAGTTCAGCAAGAACGCATCTTGCTTTCCAGTAAATTTTGCAAGATCCTGCTCCAGAGCCTCATGATGGTTGGAATTTCCAGACATCATCCTGGCTCCCATTGGGTAAGCCATTCCAAACTCCTGCGCACCTTTCGCATCCGCTTCCCTTACCTCCGGATGATTTGCAAGGCCAAGGTAATTGTTCAGGCTCCACACCAGGTGATCCTTTCCCCTGAACTTCATATGAGGTCCGATCTCACCTTCCAGTTTAGGAAATGCAAAGTATCCATGCGCCATCTTTTGGTGCTGGCCTAACGGTCCCATGTTCTGAGATATCTTATCGAATATATCCAACGTATTAAAATTTAATTAACTACAAAATAAAGTTGCAAAGTTAGCAATTTTAAAAAGCTTGCCTGCATTAATTCTTACAAAAGCAAAAAGCCCTTACTAACTGCAAGGGCTTTGATTTCTATTAAAATAAATCTAGTCTACATTATCGTGTAAAAACGAATTATTAGGTCTGATTTCAGTCACCCCATCTTCATTAGATAAGGTAAACCGAGAAACCTGAGATTCTGAAGAATGCGGAACCTGTTGAAGAGCCATTTGTTTCCTTTTGTAAGCTGGCTCTGCTTCCAACTCCTGAAGCCCATTCGCTGAACGTAGCTTCATACTCAAATCCTTTAGTCTCAAAATACGTTCCCTTGACTTTCTGAGCTGCTCCTCGATAGACTCATCTGTCTTGTTCTCGTCGGGGTTATAAGCTATTGGCTCAACCGGTTTAGCTGGCTCCTGAGCTGAGGGTGCCGATTGTACGGGTACATCATCAAACTGATATTCACTTTCAGCCACTTTAAAACCAAATTCAAAAGACGACTCCTGAATCTGCTTTTCTTCATCCTGCAAAGTATGTCTGATCACTTTCGGTTGTTCAGCAACCTTCTTTTCTTCTATTTTCTTCGGAGCAAAACCTCCAAACAAATCAACCTGTAATTCCGCTGTAAACTTAGACGGAGCAGGCTCCTCTTCTTTCAGCTCTTCAGCCTCTTCAACTTGTTCAATGAAAGAATTTACAGGCTTAATCATCGGCGCATTGTCCGGTGTCAGCAAAGACACCTTTTTTTGATGACTCTTCTCTATAGCCCTTTCCTCTTTCGTCTGGAAGCCTGTAGCAATGATCGTTACCGATATTTTATCACCAAGATTTTCATCCATACAGTTACCCCAGATAAGATCAGCCGCTAAACCAGCTTCATCCTGGATGTAATCTGTAATCACGCTCACCTCGTCCATAGAGACTTCCCTCGAACCCGAACTGATATTCAACAGAATGTAACGGGCACCTTCGATTTCGTTATCCTTCAGCAATGGAGATGCAAGAGCACCCTCAACAGCGCGAAGAGCACGGCTCTCGCCTTCTGCAGAATAGCTACCCATGATCGCAACACCGCTGTTGTTCATAACTGTGCGAACATCCTTAAAGTCGACGTTTATATAACCCGGTATCGTAATAATTTCCGCTATCCCTTTTGCTGCAGTTGTTAAAATATTGTCTGCCTGGGCGAAGGCTGCACTAAGCGTCAGGTTTCCGAAGATTTCCCGTAACCGGTCATTGGATATGACCAGATAAGAATCTACGTACTTTTTAAACTCCTCGAGCCCTTCTTCTGCCTGCATCTTTCTACGCTTTCCCTCAAAAGAGAAAGGAGTAGTAATGATGCCTACCGTAAGAATATCCAGTTCTTTCGCAGCTTTTGCTATGATCGGACTTGCGCCCGTACCGGTTCCACCACCCATTCCTGCAGTAATGAACAACATTTTGGTCGTGCTGCCAAGCATACGTTTTATATCTTCAATATTTTCTATTGCAGAGTTCTTCCCCACCTCAGGTATTGATCCAGCGCCCATTCCCTCCGTTAAACTTGCACCCAGCTGAACCTTATTAGGAATCGGGCTAAGTTCAAGGGCCTGGGCATCCGTATTACAAATGATGAAATCCACCCCTGTAATTCCTTGCCTATACATATGGTTTACTGCGTTACCACCGCCGCCACCAACACCAATTACCTTGATAATTGATGATTTTTCTTTTAACATTTCAAACTGCATATCGTTATCAATCAATAGAATAGATTTCGAATTTTATCGCCATTGCACCATCGTAATATTAAATAATTTTACACAAAGGTTTTCCACATTTGTTAAGATTGTGGAAAACTAATCCTTTGTTGAAAATTACTTCAGGTAATCCTCGTCCTTGATATCATCTTTGATAAACCTCGCACCCGTTTGAAGGAGCTTATCAAATAAGCCGATACTTTTCTTATTCTTCGGATCCTGAGGCGCTTGTACATAAACACCTGGCTGTTTCATCATTTCCTGCACCTCTTCTGCTTTCTGAATTCCCTTGATCAAAAGACCGATACCTGTAGCATAAAGCGGACTCTTCAGATCATCATATATATTCTTAGGCAGCACTTCATTTTTAGCAAGATGCTCGTTAGGATATCCCACACGGCAATCCAGCCCTGTAACATACTCAACCAGCTGTGGCAGATGCTTCAGTTGCGCCCCACCACCCGTAATCACGATCCCGGCGATCAACCTTTTCTCATATCCCGAAGCCTTGATTTCGTAATAAACGTGCTCAATGATCTCCTCCATTCTCGCCTGGATCACATAAGCCAGATTCTTAACAGAAATTTCCTTAGGCTCTCTTCCTCTCAATCCCGGCACTGAAATAATCTCATTGTCTTTATTCTCGTCAGCCAGGGCAGATCCGAAGCGTGTTTTCAGGAGCTCTGCCTGATTGCGCATTACCGAACACCCTTCACGGATATCCTCTGTAACGCTGTTACCACCGAATGGAATCACAGCCGTATGTCTGATGATGCCTTCGTGGAAGATCGCGATATCGGTAGTACCACCACCGATGTCTACCAAAACAACACCAGCTTCTTTTTCCTCGTCGCTCAACACAGCATCAGATGACGCCAGTGGCTCCAGGATCAGTTCCTGCGTTTCCAGGTTTGCATTGCGAACGCATTTCAAAATGTTCCTTACGGCACTCACATGACCCGAAATGATGTGGAAATTCGCCTCAAGACGTACTCCTGCCATTCCGATCGGATCTTTGATACCCGGCTCGTTGTCGATGGTAAATTCCTGCGGAAGGACATGAATAATCTCTTCTCCCGGAGGCATGACAAGCTTATACATATCCTCGATAAGCTTCTCGATGTCTTTACGCTGAATCTCGTTCTGCAGATCTTTCCTTGTAAGAATTCCGCGGTGCTGAAGGCTTTTTATGTGTTGCCCGGCGATACCGACATTGACGATCTTAATCTCTACGTTAGACTGGACACTGGCCTCCTCAACCGCCTGAAGAATGCCCTGAACAGTCTTCTGTATATTGGCTACCACACCCCGGCTCACACCAGCCGATTCTGCCTTACCCAATCCGAGTATTTCTATCTTCCCATGTCCACTTCGGCGGCCAACTATCACACAAATTTTAGTTGTTCCTATGTCTAAACCGACGACAATAGGCGAATTTTTCGATGATGTAGAAGTGCCTTTATCCATAACTAAGGTGTTAATTTTTTTTGCTGATGTATTGTTGATGTTTTCCGTTTTACTTTTGTGTTATCACGAGCCAGGCACTGTCTGCGAGGTTGCGCTCACAAATGATCTGGTTCGTGTATTTAATGTTTATTGTTTTATAAGCATTCCACCCCACAACCGGCATAGCCTTTTTGTAGAATACTTTTAAATTGCGCAGCCTTGTCTCCAGGGAGTCTGCATCTCCTAAAATAATCTTCTGATTTCCAACACGAGGCACGATCTCAATTTCTCGTTGTGCATTCACGTAGAGCTGCTCAAACTGATCTCGCCATAAAGAATCTTTTTCAACGTACAGAGCTGTTTTATACAAATCGCGCGTCACTTTTGTTCTAAGCGAATCTTCTCTTTTTGTATAATTTTCCGTTATATGTCCGTTCGCCACCAGTACATGAGGTGTATAGTCCTTAGACACAGGAATTTTGTTTCCCAGCCTGTCAATGTAATAATCCTGGTTGTTCAAAGTCATGACCCTTAAAATCGGATCACTTTGAATAACTTTAATGTTTACCGTTCCGTCCATATCCGCAAAAACCTTCGCGTCCCTGATATAAGGATTCCTCTTAAATTCATTCTCCAGCTCATGCAAATTAATCTCATGCAAGTACTTGCTGATAATCAGACCTGAATGATTCTGAATAATCCTGTTCACTTCGTTGCGGTCAATAAATCCCGCAGTTCCCGGTATGATAACTTTAATATCCTTACACTTTAAATAGCTCTTTTTACCATCGATAAAGCTCATCAATACCATCAGTCCCCCAATGCTGAGTAACCACGTGAATACGCACAAAATCCGTTTCCAGGCGATCCTTTTAAGCATGGCTCATCATCTCCTTTAAAGGTCCAACCATAGTATCAATATCACCCGCTCCAACCGTAAGCAGAAGTTCCGGCTTCCGGATTGAAATATAATGCAGGCACTCCTCCATGCTGCAAAGCATTTTGAGGCCGCCTTCCACTTCATCCAGAATAATCCTCGACGTCACCCCTTCTATCGGAAGCTCTCTGGCAGGATAAATATCCAGCAGAATCAACTCATCTGCCATACCAAGCGCCTCGGCAAAGCCGGGAGCAAAGTCCCTGGTACGGGAATACAAATGCGGCTGAAAAATCACCGTTAAAGTCTTATCCGGATACAGGGTTTTTACTGCCGAGATACAGGCTCTCAATTCTTCCGGGTGATGGGCATAATCATCGATATAAACCGACTTTTCTGCTCTTACCACATATTCGAAGCGACGTTTCACGCCCCTGAAATCAGCAATTGCCGTTTTTATATCCTCCGCCGGAATTTCCAAATAAAGGGCTGCCTGTATCGCTGCTACCGCGTTTTCAATATTATGTAGTCCCGGCAAAGGCATAGCGATGTCGCTGATCGCATTTCCATTACCAGAGAAGTCAAAAAAGAACTGACCATTCTCCACACGAACGTTATGTGCATAACTCTCCGCCTGTTCCGACGCTGAATAAGTCAATCCACCTGTCAGCGCGAGACCCTTTTTATGAATCAGCTTTCCTCCTTCTTTCAACTGCGAAGCAAAAAGCCGAAACGATTCCTTTACCTGATCGTCTGTTCCATAGATATCAAGATGATCCGCATCCATGGATGTTACAATAGCGATGTCAGGATGCAGCGTCAAAAATGAACGATCATATTCATCCGCTTCCACCACCATCACATTATTCTCTCCAAAGAGCACATTCGTATTGAAGTTTGACGAAATACCCCCAAGAAAAGCGGTACAATCATATCCTGTATGCTTCAGTATATGCGCAACCATCGTCGAAGTAGTGGTCTTCCCATGGGTACCCGCCACAGCGATCGTAAACATACCCCTGCTGATGATCCCCAGAACTTCCGAACGTTTCTTCAGGATGTAACCGCCATCTTTGAAATAATTCAATATCCTGGATTCCCGCGGAATAGCCGGCGTATAAATGACAAGGATATTTTCCTTGTCCGCCCACGCACTCACCAGTTCGCTGGTATCGTCAATAAACGAAATGCTGATATTCTCTTCAACAAGGCTATCTGTAAGGGCAGTCCGCGTACGGTCGTAACCGCTCACCTGGCATCCTCTTTTATGAAAATACCTGGCGAGGCCGCTCATTCCAATGCCGCCAATACCTATGAGATAAACCTTTTTAATTGAATCCAGCTCCATTTATACGATCATTTAGCTATAATTAAAACTTCTTTTGCAATCACATCATCCGCATCCGGAAGCGCAAGGCTGGCGATATTCGCCTGCAGCTCCCTGGACTTCTGCTCATCCCTGATCAAGCTTACCGCCAGCGAACCAAGCGTTCCCTCGGCTTCATGATCAGCGATCAGAACAGCTGCATTACGCTTTACAAGGGCCATCGCATTCTGCGTCTGATGGTCTTCTGCCACATTTGGCGAAGGCACCAGAATCACCGGCTTGGCGACAACACACAGCTCAGCAATCGTCCCCGCTCCTGCCCTCGATACAATCACATCAGCAGCGGCATAAGCCAGATCCATACGGTTTAAAAACTCAACGATGCGCACGTTTGCCGGCAACCTTCCCTGAGTTTTTTCCAGTATCGACTTATAGTAAAACTTACCCGTCTGCCAGATCAGCTGCACGTCCTCTTTCGCAAAAAGATCCAGCTCAGCCAGCATGCTCTTATTCAGCGTACCAGCGCCAAGGCTTCCGCCAGTAACTAAAACGGTCTTCTTATCTGCTGACAATCCAAAACTGGCAAGCGCTTCCGCCCGTTTTCCGCTTACCTCAACCGCTTCCTTACGAATCGGATTACCCGTCATTAATATCTTTCCGGCAGGAAAAAACTGGTCCATTCCCGAGAACGCCACACATACTTTTTCCGCCTTTTTACCTAACCATTTATTGGTCATGCCCGCGTATGAATTCTGCTCCTGAATGAGATAGGGCACGCTCATATTCCCCGCCGCCAGCAAGAGCGGTCCTGATGCATAACCACCAACACCTACAGCTGCATCCGGCTTAAAGTTCCTGATTACAGCCCTCGCCTTCATCAGGCTCGCTACTACCTTAAAAGGCAGCTTCAGGTTTTTTAACAGAGACTTGCGCTGAAAACCCTGAATATCCAGTCCCACTATTTTATATCCGGCAGCAGGGACTTTTTCCATCTCCATACGTCCGTTAGCTCCAACAAAGAGGATCTCCGTTGCCGGATCAAGGCGTTTCAACGCATTAGCGATGGCTATCGCAGGGAATATATGCCCTCCGGTTCCTCCTCCACTGATGATTATTCTTTTCGCCATTTCTTTATCTCCTTACATTGCCGGTATTTCACCCACAACTACTCTATCTTCTACAGTTTTCTCCTTACCCTTCTTCTCTTCAATATCACGACTTACACTGAGTATAATCCCGAAAGCTACACTCGTAAATAAGATCGACGTCCCTCCCATACTAACCAGAGGCAGGGGCACCCCCGTAACGGGACCTAAACCGACCGCCACGGCCATATTTGCGAACGCCTGGATACTGAGACTGAAACTCAGTCCCGCCGCCAGCAAAGCGCCAAAGGCCTTCGGACTCGCTGTTACAATCAAAATGCAGCGGTAAAGCAACATCAGATACAAAAACACAATTCCTACACCGCCCACCATTCCATACTCTTCAATAATCAATGCATACACAAAGTCAGAATACGGATGCGGCAGGTAGTTCCTCTGCGTGCTGTTACCCGGCCCTTTACCAAAAATTCCACCCGTCGCAATTGCAATCTTAGCCTGATTGGCCTGAAACGCTTTATCAGGATCAGCTTTTTCCGGATGCAGATATACATCAATACGGGAAGCATAAGTTGCCTTTCTGGGTCCCAAAAATATAACGCCTAACAACAACACAAATCCAAACAAGCATACAGCACCTATCTGCTTGATACTGATTCTTCCGATGATCAACAGCAATATACTCACACCGAAGAGCATCATAGCCGTAGACAAATTCGCCCAGGCAATTAACACGAATACCAGACCCACATACAGAATGATCGGAAGAAACGACTTCCTGACGTCCTTTATCTGTTCCTGCTTACGGGTTAGCATCCTCGCCAGAAAAGTAATCAAGGCCAGCTTAGCCAAATCCGAAGTCTGGAAAGTCTGATTTATGATCGGAATCGTTACCCAGCGACTCGCGTCGTTCACGTTATTACCAAAAATCAAAGTATATAAAAGCAATGGCACAGTCACGATCATCAGCACTTTCGAGATTCCCGCATAATAGCGATAATCCAGCAAATGCGAGAAATACATCAGCGCCAGGCCGCCAACAATCATCACCAGATGCTTGAATAAGTACTGCTCCGTACCCACGCCCTTCTTATAGGCGAGCGTACCTGTAGAGCTGTACACCGCTAATAATGATAATACCGAAAGTAATATCACGATCAGCCAGATCCATCGGTCTCCTTTTGCTCTGCTTAATATACTTTCAACCATATTCTTATAGTTTTATCACTACAAATTCTTTATAGCCGCCTTGAACTGATCTCCACGATCTTCGTAATTCTTAAACAAGTCAAAACTCGCACAAGCCGGTGATAACAATACCGTTTCACCCTTCTTCGCCAGATGATACGACATCTCTACCGCATCCTGAGCCGAGAATGCATTTACAATCACTTCCACATCTTCCTCGAAAGCCTCATGGATACGTTTGTTATCCTTACCCAGACAAACAATTGCGCGCACTTTCTGCCGAACAAGATCTTTCAGAATAGAATAATCATTTCCTTTATCTACCCCACCCAGTATCAGGATCACGTCAGTCGTCATGCTTTCCAATGCATACCATGTAGAGTTTACATTGGTCGCCTTAGAATCATTGATAAATTCAACGCCCGTGATTCTTCCGGCATGCTCTAAACGGTGTTCGATATTCTTAAAATCGCCCATGCTCTCTCTTACGCTTTCGTTGCGCAATTCAAGAACCTTAGCCACAATACCCGAAGCCATAGAATTGTAGATATTATGCTTTCCCTGTAACGCTAAATCTGTAATAGTCATCTTAAATTCTTGTTCTGTATTGAGTTTAATAATTATCTGATTATCCTTTATATACGCGCCCTTTTCGAGCTCTTCCTTTATTGAAAAAGGATAAGTAACCGCTACCGCGGGATGCTTCTTTAATATTTCGATCGTCTCCGGATCGTCTGCACAGTAAACAAAAACATCGCCTTCCGTCTGGTTCTGAATGATCCTGATCTTTGACTCCGCATAGTTCTCCAGCTTGTAGTCATAGCGATCCAGGTGGTCAGGTGTGATATTTAGTAACACCGCAATATCTGCCTTGAACTCGTACATGTCGTCAAGCATGAAACTGCTGATCTCCAAAACGTACCAGTCATGTTCCGATTGCGCAACCTGACGGGCGAAACTCTGTCCGATATTTCCGGCAAGCCCCACGTTCATCCCTGCATTCTTCAGAATGTGGTAGGTCAGCATCGTGGTTGTTGATTTCCCGTTTGATCCGGTAATGCAAATCGTCTTCGCCTTGGAGTATCTTGAAGCGAACTCAATTTCCGAAACAACTGAAACACCTTTCTCCCGAAGCTTCTTTACCAGAGGAGCCTTCTCGGGAATACCCGGACTTTTAATTACCTCATCAGCCGACTCGATCTTCTCTACCGAATGCTGAAGCTGCTCGAAAGCAATCCCTGCATCTTCCAGTTCCTTAATATACTGAGGAGCTATAGGTCCCGCGTCTGAAACGAAAACCTCAAAGCCCTGCTTCTGGGCTAAGACTGCCGCTCCCGTGCCACTTTCACCCGCACCTAAAATCACGATATAACGCTTTGATTCCATTATCTCAGTTTTAAGGTTACAATAGTTAACACAGCCAGAATAATCCCGACGATCCAAAAACGGGTCACGATCTTCGATTCATGATACCCCTTCTTCTGGTAATGGTGGTGAACTGGCGACATCAGCAAAATCCGACGCCCTTCACCAAATTTCTTCTTTGTGTACTTGAAATATGACACCTGTAGGATTACCGATAAATTCTCGAACAAAAACACACCGCAGAGGATCGGAATCAATAGTTCCTTACGAATCATAATCGCAAAAGCAGCGATAATACCACCAATAGCTAAACTTCCCGTATCACCCATGAACACCTGTGCCGGATAGGAGTTGTACCATAAAAAGCCTACGCAAGCACCCACAAAAGCCCCCGCAAAAATCACGAGCTCTCCGGAGTTGGGGATATACATGATGTTCAGATACTCCGCCATGATGGTATTACCCGATACATAGGCCAGCACGGCCAACGTCACCCCGATTATCGCCGAGGTCCCCGTGGCCAGTCCGTCTATTCCATCCGTTATATTGGCGCCGTTCGATACCGCCGTAACGATTACAATCACAAAGAACAGGAACACCACTAAGGCATACTTTTCATGTCCTTCTCCCAAAAAGCTCAGGAATTTCGCATAGTCGAATTCGTTGTTCTTCACGAAAGGTATGTTTGTCATGGTCGACTTCAGGTTCTGCGTGAAGTAGTAGGAATTACCCTTTTGGTGTACTTCAAGCGGACTCGTATTCGTCGTTGGCAGGGTAACCTGCTGACGTACCACAATATCCGGATGGAAATACATCGTCCAGCCGATAATCAGCGCCAGCACAACCTGACCGAGGATCTTAAACCTCCCTGCAAGACCTTCTTTATCCTTCTTAAATACTTTTATATAATCGTCAATAAACCCGATGATACCCATCCAAACTGTAGTAACGAGCATCAGAATGATATAGACATTTTCCAGCTTGGCAAACAACAGTGTAGGAATCAGGATTCCCAAAAGTATGATGATACCACCCATGGTAGGCGTCCCCTGTTTCTGCATCTGTCCTTCAAGTCCCAGGTTCCGTACCGTTTCCCCAACCTGCAGCGCGTGCAGCTTCTTTATCAGGCGACTTCCGTAGATCGTAGTGAACAATAGCGAGAAGATGATCGACATGGCAGTTCTGAAGGATATGTATTGAAAAACACCCGTACCGGTTAGACCGTACTCATTATGCAACCATGTAAATAGATAATATAACATCAGCCTACCTGGATTAGTTGTTCAGTCAATACTTTCTTGTCATCAAAAGGATGCTTTACACCCTTTATCTCCTGATATTTCTCATGCCCTTTTCCAGCCACCAAAATGATATCTCCGGCCTTCGCCAGATGACATGCCGTACGAATGGCTTCTCCCCTGTCCGCTATTACCAAAACTTTTCTTTTATTTTCCGGACTTACTCCCGCTTCCATCTCTCTGATGATCTCCATCGGTTCTTCCGAACGCGGATTATCAGACGTCAAAATCACTTTATCGCTCCAGTCGCATGCAATCTGCGCCATCGGCTTACGCTTTGTCCTGTCTCTGTCACCACCACAACCAATCACCGTAATCACCTGTTCAATACCTTTTCTGACGGATTGAATGGTGCTTAACACATTCTGGACAGCATCAGGAGTATGAGCATAATCGACAATAGCGATCACGCCATTAGGGGCAGTTATATAATCAAATCTTCCTTCCGCACTGCTTAGTCTGCTCAAAATGGTCAGCACGCGGTTGCTATCCTGCTCCAGGAGCATAGCGGTTGCATACACACTTAGCAGGTTATAGGCGTTGAAATTCCCGATAAGTTTGAACCAAACTTCCTGACCATCAATTTCCAGAATCAGTCCGCTCAACTCGTCTTCAATAATACGAACCTTGAAGTCGGCCATATTCTTCAGGCCATAAGACTTCTTATAGGCCTTCGTGTTTTGCAGCATAACCTGCCCGTTGCGGTCATCTGCATTTGTTAAGGCAAAAGCCGATTTAGGCAAAGAGTCAAAAAAGCCCCGCTTTGCTTTCAGGTAAGCATCGAAGGTCTTGTGAAAGTCCAGATGATCGTGCGTCAGGTTAGTAAAAACCCCACCCGTAAACTGCAGACCCGCAATACGGTGCTGAGCTACTGCATGAGAACTGACTTCCATGAAGCAATAATCGCAGCCCGCGGCCACCATTTCAGCCAAAAGCGTGTTCAGCGCGATCGGATCAGGCGTAGTATGCGTAGAGGGAACCACCGAATTATGAATATAGTTCTCGACCGTAGAAACCAAGCCCACCTTATACCCCAGCTCCTTAAACAACTTAAACAGCAGCGTAGCAACAGTCGTCTTACCGTTCGTTCCGGTAACGCCAACCACCTTCATTGACTCAGACGGATGATCGTAAAATTCAGAGGCGATCAAACCCAGCGCTATAGCTGAATCCGCCACGACCGCATAGCTTACACCCTCTGCCAACACAGCGGGCATCGTCTCGCACACAACGGCAGACACACCCAGCTCAACGGCTTTTCCGATGTAATCATGCCCGTCAGAAACCGTGCCTTTAACTGCAATGAACAAAGAACCTGGCTTTACCTGTCTCGAATCAAAGCAGATATTCCCGATGCCGACAGTGCCAGAGCCCTGCAGATCAAGAATCGTGATTCCGCTTAATAATTCAGTAAATGTTCTTCTCATTGCAATTCTATATTTATTGGGTATCCTTTAACAATTCTCGAACCGGCAGCCAGCGACTGTTTGATAACCTTGCCGCTACCCTTCACTACTGGCTTGAGACCGGCATTGCTTAACAGATATACCGCATCTTTTAATCCCATTCCCGCAACATCCGGAACACTATGAGCGTTTATCGAAACCTCTCTCACAGACACGCCATTACTCGTATCTATCGGATGCACAAATTCACTATTCGACGCATAGTATGCTTTTATGCCCAACGCTTTATATACCTGACGCGTTGCTTCATTATGGCCGGCCTTAGAAGGAGGCAATTTGGTGTTGCCCACTAATCTTTCAGGTACCGGGTTATACATTTCCTTGTCGTTGGCATAAATCTTATCCGCAATTTCGCGGAACGGTGGACCGGCAACCTGGGCTCCATAATATCCATTCTTTGGTCCGTTAACCACAACAATCAGCGAATACTTCGGATTATCCGCCGGGAAATACCCGCAGAAAGAAGCCTGATACTGACGCTTCGCGCGGTAACCTCTGTTCGCATCAGCTACCTGTGCAGTGCCTGTCTTCCCAGCTACTTTATACAAGGGATTGTAGATGATCCTGCGTCCCGTACCC
Source organism: Arcticibacter pallidicorallinus (assembly GCF_003002875.1). Lineage (GTDB taxonomy): Bacteria > Bacteroidota > Bacteroidia > Sphingobacteriales > Sphingobacteriaceae > Arcticibacter > Arcticibacter pallidicorallinus. The sequence goes on along the minus strand of NZ_PVTH01000001.1, from coordinate 403,291 downwards.
TCCGTGATCACACTCTCCAGCAGCTCCTGCATCGTCTTGATAGCCTCATCAGATGCAATTTTATCGTTGATGACCCGGGCATCAAAGTGCTCTATCGTATTTCCAAGTCTTCTTATCTCCTTCACGAATATAGGCGCCAGATATTTGCCGTCGTTCGCTATCGCATTATAGAAAGACAGCATCTTCAACGGTGTAAGCTGCATTTCGTAACCATAAGCCATCTGAGGCAACGACATATTCTTATTCCAGCTTCTGTTGTTAGGATTCTTCACCACAGGTTTAGCCTCCCCTGGAATCTGTAAATCTAATTTCTCATGCAGGTGCCAGTTATACAGATGGTCAGTAAACTTGGACTGGTTCTCCTTATACGTTTGGTTAACGAGCTTTGCAATCGCCGCATTTGACGATGTATTAAAAGCTCTTTTTACCGAAATAGTACCAATACTACCGTGTGAATCTTTAATAATATGTCCCGGGATTTTATAATTCTCCGTCGAAACCAATGTACTCGTATCTACAGCTTTGTCTTCGAAAAGAGCCAGATACGACGCAACCTTAAACGTAGATCCCGGATCCTGATTTCCGGCTATGGCATAATTAAATTTCTCTTCGTACCTGCCTTTTCCCGTACGGGTATAATTGGCAATTGCCCGAACCTCACCTGTTTCGACCGACATAACAATAGCTGATCCATGTTCAGCATCGCTTTTAATTAACTGCTTCAGTAGTGCATTCTGCGTGACGTCCTGAATATTGATATCGATCGTCGATACGATATCCGCACCGTCTTTAGGGGCAATTTCAATATCTTTATTTACCGGCATCCAGATTCCACCTGCTATACGCTGCATCAGCCTTCTGCCGCTTTCACCATCCACATATTCGCCGAACGCACCTTCCAGTCCTACCGGCTGCACGTGTTCATTATTATAACCTATTGTTCTGGCAGCCAGACTCCTGAACGGCAAAATTCGCTTGTTCTTTTGAACAGCGATTAAGCCCCCTTTATATTTTCCCATATTCAGGATCGGGAAAGTCTTAATTACCTTGAGCTCCTGGTGAGTTACGTTCCTTTTTAGAAGAAAGTACCGCTCCCCGTCTTGCCTGGCCTTGCGTAAAATATTGGAATATTGACGCGGGCTTTTGTCGTTAAAGAACCGTGACAGTTTCTCCGCCAGAGAATCAACCTTCTCGTAGAAGACCTGATCTTTCTCCACGCCGCCGGCCTTCAAATCGAGACGCAACTCATACTCAGGCACAGACGTCGCCAGCAAACTCCCGTCGTGAGAGAGGATATTACCTCTTACAGCTTCCACATTTACGAACTTAGTCGACAAGCTGTCGGCCATCGCCCTCCACTTTTCACCTTCGGTAATCTGAACGTGAAAAAGTTTAAACAATACAGCAAATGCCAGCAGAACGATCAGTCCGAAGGCTATATAAACACGCAATAAAATGTCAGTTCTGATATTCATAACTCACTGCTTATTTACTTCTATTCTTGCAATCTGCCCCAGGCAGACCGTGTACTGTTTTATTTTTCTGTCAAGGCCGGAACCATCAGTTTCTTCGGCGGTTCAACGGGCTCCCTCAGCCCCAGAGTATCCACTTTCTTGGCTACCTCTGTCTGCGTACTTCGCAACATCAAATCCGCTTTCAACGTCTTATAATCCCAGCGCATCTCTTTTACCTCTTTGTTAAGCTTATCGATGCTCCGGATATTCTTCTCCGTAAAATGCCGGTTTCCAATATACACCATCCCCAAAAAGGCGAGGAAAATAATAAAGGGCATCATCTCAGATGCTGCTTCTTTGGAGATCACTCCGTCGGTAAGTAGCACGGTAAAGAAGTTTCGGGGCAGCGTAACCTTCTTCTGAACAGGTTTGATTTCAATCTCCTGTTCGATTTCCTCTTCTTCTTTATCCCTTCTGAAACGATTACTCATATGCCTTCCAAATAATCATTAACAACCTACAACTTCACAGCAACCCGCAGCTTTGCACTTCTGGCGCGACTATTTAAGGCGATCTCCTCATCCGTAGCCACTACTGCTTTGCGCGTTACCGCATCCAGAGGCCGCTGTATATTTCCATAAAAATCTTTTTCCAGTTCGCCCCTGAACTTGCCCTTGGCAATAAAATTCTTCACCAGGCGATCCTCCAGTGAGTGATAAGACATCACCACCAGCCTTCCGCCCGGCTTCAATACATCGGCCGCCTGCAATAAGAACTCCTGCAAAGCCTCCAGCTCCTGGTTCACCTCTATCCGAAGCGCCTGGAAAGCCTGTGCCAGGTATTTATTTTCTTTTCCCTTCGGGATAAGCTTTTTAATCACCTCTTTAAACTCAGCAATCGTATCGATCTGTCGGTTTAACCTTGCCGTAACAAGCGTCCGCGCAAGCGATTTGGCATTCTGAATTTCGCCATACATACCAAATATCCGGTGGAGCTCCTCCTCACTGTATGAAGCAATAACTTCTTTCGCCGTGATCGGTGCTGACTGATCCATTCGCATATCGAGATCCGCATCAAACCTTGTAGAAAACCCCCGCTCTGGCTGATCAAATTGGTGGGATGAAACACCAAGATCAGCCAGAATACCATCCACCTGCATCGCCGAATGTAAACGGCAATAATTCTTTAAAAAGCGGAAGTTTTGATCTATAAAGGTTAACCGATCATCGTTTGGAATATTTTTTTTCGCATCTTCATCCTGATCAAAAGCCAGCAGTCTGCCGCCTTCGCCCAGGTTCTTCAGAATCTCCCGGGAATGTCCACCACCGCCAAAGGTGACATCAACGTACACCCCGTCCGGAATAATATGCAGACCCTCCATGCACTCTTTCAGCATAACAGGCACGTGATACTCAGACATCAGCCCTCCTTCCTGCGCCACCCATTACCTCTTCTGCCAGTTTGGAGAAGTTATCGGGTTCGTTGTCAAGCAGTGCATCATATGCATCTTTTGACCAAAGCTCAATTTTGTTAAATTGTGAAGCCAGCACCACTTCCGAAGATGCACCCGCATACTCCAAAAGCGATTTTGGAAGCAATATCCTGCCCGCAGCGTCCAGAGAAAGCTCAGTCGCACCCCTGGTAAAGTACCGAATGAACTGCCTGTTCTTCTCTTCGTACTGATTAAGCTTGCTGAGGTCTTCCATTATCTTGTCCCATTCCTTCCGGCTATAAATCACAAGATGCTTCTCGAAACCGCGATTCACGACAAGCCCTTCCTTCTCAGCCTCAGGCATTTGCTTCCTGAGTCCGGCTGGTATCATCAGTCGGCCCTTTGCATCGAGCTTACATTCAAATTCGCCTAAGAAGTGAGACATTAACAGCTTTAGTTTGAGTGGAGTAAAATTACATACTTTTACCACTTTCTACCACATAACCCCACAAAAAGTTTTCAACAAGAGATAATAGTCGCTTTCTAAGCTAAAAAAGGCAAATTCTATGAAAATGAGCGCTTAGTCAATGTACCCGAATTGATCGAAATACGAAAAAATGAACGCAAAATCGCTCCGGCTCGCTTAAGATATCGACCAAAGCGCCCGGGACTTGGAGGTTTTCGAAAGCTTGCATTTAACGTACTCTCAATCCGCCTTGAAAAACCTGAGGATAAGCAGTGGTCAGCCTGTGGTCTGCTAGTGTCTGAGGCCAGGGTGATCCCAGAGTGAGGCCAGAGTGAGGCCACCTTTTTCCAATAAAACGTGGCCTCACTGTGGCTGCAAGGTGGCTACACTCTGGTTACATCCCTAAGCTAAGCACTAGCTGATCACTAACTGACCAAGAGCTGATAAACGGCTCGCGAATAACTACTCAACGGCTGGTTAAACACAAAAAAAACCGGCCCATTAAATGAGCCGGTTCGCAAAATATTTAGATAATCCTTATTCGTTAATGGCTTTAACGCCAGGTAACTCTTTACCTTCCATGTACTCCAGCAAAGCTCCGCCTCCTGTTGATACATAGCTAACTTTTTCTTCAAAACCGAATTTCGCAACAGCTGCTGCTGAGTCGCCCCCTCCTATCAGAGAAAATGCTCCCTTTTCTGTTGCTTCTACCACAGCTTCGGCCACAGCCTTTGTTCCTGCTTCGAACTTCTCCATTTCAAATACACCCATTGGGCCATTCCAAAGGATTGTCTTCGATTCTGCAACTACTTGTTTGTAAACCTGGATAGCATCCGGACCGATATCCAGACCCATCCAACCTTCTTTGATATCATCATTCTGAGCAACATCCGTATCTGCGTCAGCTGCAAACTTATTGGCTATTACCGAATCAGTAGGCAAAATCAGCTTTACGCCTTTGGCTTCAGCTTTTTCAATCAGGCTGAGGGCAAGCTCAAGTTTATCTTCCTCTACCAATGAATTTCCGATCTGTCCGCCTTTTGCTTTAGCAAACGTATAGGCCATTCCACCTCCGATTAACAGGTTATCAACCTTTTCCAAAAGACGTTCAATCAAAAGAATTTTATCAGAAACTTTCGCTCCACCCATAATGGCTGTAAACGGACGCTCCGGATTGTTCAGCACTTTTTCTGCATTTGCCAGCTCTCCAGCCATCAGGTAACCGAAGTACTTTGAATCAGCGAAGAACTTTGCGATCACAGCTGTAGATGCATGTGCTCTGTGTGCAGTACCGAACGCGTCGTTAACATACACATCGCCAAGCTTGCTCAACTTTTCAGCAAAAGCTTCATCTCCCTTTTCTTCTTCTTTATAGAAACGAAGGTTTTCCAGCAAAAGAACGTCCCCGCCTTTTAACGCAGCCGCTTTTTCAGCAGCCTGAGCACCTACGCAGTCGTCTGCAAATTGCACTTCCGTGTTAAGAACCTCCGACAGATGCTTAACAATATGCTTTAGTGAATATTTTTCAGTAGGACCTTCTTTCGGACGACCGAGGTGCGACATCAGTATCACCGAACCTCCATCAGCCAGAATTTTTTTAATCGTAGGCAAGGCACCCTGGATACGGTTATCATCAGTAATGTTAAAGTCCTTGTCCAGAGGAACGTTAAAGTCAACGCGGATGAGTGCCTTCTTTCCTGAGAAGTTCAGATTATCAATTGTCTTCATATTTATTGAATATAGTGTTTAAGAAATCTTCGATAAGTTAAGCTATTATTTTGCATTAGCCAGCGCAATCCTTTTCACCATATCCGTCAGCCTGCTGGAATATCCGTACTCGTTATCATACCAACCTACCACTTTGGTTATCCCGCCGACAACAGAAGTAAGGAGCGAGTCAAATATACAAGAATGAGGGTTATCTAAAATGTCGACGGACACAATCGGATCTGATGTATATTGTAAAATACCCTGAAGTTCGTTTGCGGCAGCCTTCCTGAAGACCTCGTTTATTTCTTCTACCGTTGGTTGGTTGACCAGCGTGCAGGTGAAGTCGGTTAGCGACCCGTTCAATACGGGCACCCGAATGCCGGCGCCGCCCAACTTTCCTTCCAGGCGGGGAAAGATACTGGTGATCGCTTTTGCCGCCCCCGTAGTGGTTGGAATAATCGAAGAGGACGCAGCACGCGCTCGCCGAAGGTCGCGATGCGGGGCATCATGAAGATTCTGGTCTCCGGTCATGGAATGGACCGTGGTGATATAACCGTTTACTATCCCCCAGTTTTCTTCCAGCACCTTAATCATCGGTGCAATATTATTCGTTGTACAAGATGCGTTGGAAAGGACGGGGGAGCGAAAGTCGACTTGATGATCATTCACACCAAGGACCACCACCTGGACGTCTTTTGTAGAAGGCGGCGCGGATATGATCACCTGCCTGGCTCCTGCCCGCAGGTGCGCTTCTGCAGCAGCGCGACTGAGGAAGCGACCTGTTGATTCAATAACTACATCGATCTGAAGATCCGCCCAGGGAAGATTTTCAGGAGAAGCCTCCGAAAAAGCAGGAATGGAACGACCATTAACGATCAGCGCATTTTCGCCAGCCTCAACCGTCCCCTTGAAGCCTCTGTGCACACTATCGTACCTCACGAGATGCGCAAGAGTGGCTGGTTCGGCAAGATCATTGATGGCGGCTATCTCTATGTCAGCGTTCTCCAGTAACGTCCGAAAAACAGTCCTTCCAATTCGCCCAAACCCATTTATAGCTACTTTCATTCGGATAAAATTTATTTTAAAGGGACAGGTATCCCTGATCAAAGTTAGGTTTTTCGGCCAAATACGGGGTGTTTGAAACCTTTATTTAGGAACAGAGTTTATAAAGTAAAACTACTATGACAAATAATCAAAGTAACAAACCAGAGAAACTGGAGCCTCAGGATTCGGAACAAAAAGATATCAAACCTAAAAAAGATGATAATAAAGCGGTAGTACACCCGGAGGATCTGAATTATCAGAAAGAAGATGCCGGATTCAAGGACCCTGCAAAAACTAAGGAAACGTCTGAACAACCCGTAAATCCGGTCAAGACCCCTCCCAAGGATAAATAGTGCCTGCCCCCGCCATGAAAACTGGGGCGAGGGCGCACCAGACTCTAACTGGAGATCTGGATCTTCACTTTTTTATTTTTGATCCTTTCGTCTTTCAATTGATGCACCACATCGTGGATGCGGTCACGCTTTACAGCGGCATACGAAGAATGATCAAGTACTTCTATCAGGCCGAGGTCTTCTTTGGGGAGCTGAGCTTTCTTGAGGAGCAGGCCGACAATATCGATCTTGTTAACTTTATCTTTCTTTCCGGCGGCGATATATAGGGTATCCCAATCTGTTGGTGAAGGAAGAACGGGCCTTTTAGGAAGCGTGATAATTTCTGGTTCGACACCAAGATGGGCCGGTAACTCTTCTTTTGTGAGCATGAGGAAGGATGTGCCGGTAGCATGCATACGTGCGGTACGCCCGTTTCGGTGAATAAAAGCTTCCCTGGTAAGTGGTAACTGGTAATGAATAACATATTCAATCTCCGGAATATCAAGTCCCCTCGCCGCAAGATCTGTAGTAATGAGCAGGCGGTATGTTCCGTTTCTGAACTTTAGGAGAGTTCTCTCCCGGTCCTCCTGCTCCATTCCGCCGTGAAACTCTCCGTGAACGATTCCCATATGATCCAGCAGCTCACCTATCCTGCCTACAGCATCACGATGATTACAAAAGACCAGGGTCGACTTATTACCGATCATACAGACCAGCGAGAAAAGGGTTTCAAGCTTATCTTCAGCACCACTCATCACTGCTTTATATGTTAAATCCGGCAAACTGTCCGCCCTGTTAAGGTAGTTGAGTTCTACAGGATCCTGCACACCGGTGAAAGACGGAATTTCTTCCATTCTGGTTGCAGACGTTAGTACACGCCTCTGTACTGCTGGCAAGCAATCTATAATGTAGGACATATCTTCCTGAAAGCCGAATTCCAGAGATTTATCGAATTCATCCAAAATAAGCGTTCTTATAGCTTCGGTTTTGAAGCTCTCTCTGCGTAGATGCCAGGCGATCCGACCCGGTGTCCCGATGAGCACGGCGGGGGGATGCATCAAACTATTTTTCTCTATTTGCGTAGAATGTCCTCCGTAACAGCAAGTGATTTTAAAAGAAGTTCCCATCGCTTTGAACACCTGTTCAATTTGCAGTGCAAGTTCTCTGGAAGGAACAAGAATGAGTGCCTGGATCTGAGATGCACCCGAATCAAGTGATTTAATCAAGGGAAGAAGAAAGCCAAGAGTTTTGCCCGAACCTGTAGGGGAGAAAAGAACGAGGTCTTTATTCGCTGATGTGTTGAGTGCATGCTCCTGCATGGGGTTAAGAGCGGCAATCTTTAAATTTTCAAGTACTTTCTTGATCATTTGTGGTAGAAATTTATGTTGCAAAGGTAAGGCTTGAATGGCAATTAGCTTTCAAATACAGCAAACTGTAGAATAAACCAACAAAGAAATACCGCCGTTTGAGGTATTTTATTTTTTATCTACCTTATAATCAATTATATATGATAAAAATAAGTTTTGGCCTGATTATTAGACTATGGGTAGTACAATTCATCTAAACAAAAAAAGTTATGAGAAAATTACTGTTTTCAGCCGCAATATTGAGTTTCGCAGGAATTACGGCAATAAGTGCAAGCAATCACGAAGTACAAACTGTTAGAGCGGGCTTTGCCCAGGATACAACTGATACAGCAACGAGTACTCCTGCAACTCCTGCTGACACTACCACGACAGCAGGCAGCGACACTACGTCAGCCAAATAAAAAAAACATGTCTTTTGAGCGATGATCGAAGGAGCCAGTGTGAGAGTCTGGCTCCTTCTCTTTTTATGGTTAAGCGGGTGCAAACTATCATCCGGACTTTCGATAATTAATAAGGCTCTCACATAAAGCGTGAGTCTTATCACTCATACGAAAGCACAAGCTGGACAACATGGCCACATTCTGATCACCTTCGTCAATCAATTTAAGGGACTCTTCTGTCGGAAACGATAACAGCTTGTCTGCCTCTTCAGAAATAAAATGCTGGTTATGCGTCAGGCGATAACATTGCTGCATCAGGTAGTAAATGCTCAGATGAGCGTAGCCCATAGCATCATTCATCCAAAACTCATACGATCCGAGCTCTTCATCCTCATTGAGCTCCGAGACACACTCATCGCCCATTCCCTTAGCGAGCGCTTCTTTCAATGTCGCGTCATCAATATTGTTTATATTAAGAAGAGAATCGCCCGTTTTTTCCAGGTCATACATCAGTTCGAGCAGCAGCTTGATATTAGGGTCCTCCAGTGCTTCCAGCAGGGAGATATCGCCCGGATATTCCTCTCCTTCTTCAAATACTTCTCTTAGGTCGCTGAGTTCGCCACATAGAGCAGCGTTTAAGGCATACACAAACAGCTCCCTGTAAACAACGCACATCATGCACGCGCTCTGTAATATCTCTTCCCGGTAATCGAATTGTGCTTCTTCCATAAAGGTTTATGCAGGTCTGTTAATCCCGACACCACGTTGAACAAAAGAGATGCTGGACAGAATTTGGAGACTTAAGATAGCCGGTAACGCTCATCAATTATCTGGCCTATAGCTTCTATGAGTTCCTGATCGTGCGGCACATTCCCCTTCAATCGCCAGGTGGCTGTGTTTTTCACCAAAGTCCGGGTCACGTGATTAAGCAAAACCTGCACTTCTATGCACGACTTGCTCACCGTAGGGAATCTAATTACCTGAAAATTATAGTCAAGATCTTTAAACGTTAAGTTCAATGCCTGTTTCATAAATAATTCTCCATTCAAAAATACATCGTCAACCTTAGTTCAATGTAAGCAATATATGAAGTTTTTTGTTTTAAAATTTCCCACTCTTATCTAGAACGGTACAAGATATAGCTGAACTGAAGTATTTTTTTGAGAATTGGCCGATTTTTCGGGGGCAGTTGGCTATGGCGAAAAAAAACAACCTGTGATACGAAACTGTGATGGGCACTTGGGCCAATTCGTTAGTTAATTTCCGAATAAGAACTGAAGTTCCAATAACCTTGCGGATCTTTTTTGTAGAAAACCTGGTATATTTTTCCTTCAGCAGCCAGATTGAAAGAGAAGGAGGCGCACTGTTTATCCTTTGGGAGATAGTTCACCATGACGCTGTCTGCGGCCAGTTCGACCTCTTCATAGGCAGCTTCCTGATCCAGCTCTACTTCCAGATTTTCGGTAAATAAAGCAAAATAGAGGTTTTGCAGCTGGTGCACATGGCGCAGGGCCTGGCGATGGTCGCCAAGCGAGAAAACGAAACCTTCAGCAACTTTGTTCAGGATCATTTTACCTTTACTCCAGGTGAGCTGTTCCTGTGAATATGAAAAAGAATATCCCGCCAGCCACAGGGGGGTCAAACTGACTGCCGCGACTTCTGCGGGAGCTACAGAAGCATGTTCGTAGAAACCTATTTTATTCTCTTCGATAGCCCTGACGGTAGCGACAATGGTATGGTCATTTCTATCAGGATGAAGAATATTGCCTATACGTATATCAGAAATTGTAACCATTATTCTGTAGTTTGAATTGTGCGGGGTTCAAATACAAAATGAGCCCTTCCCTCGGAAAGAATCAAAGAAGCATCAAATATTTTACCGGACTTAGATTTAAAACCTCTGATAACATCCGTTTTCCCCTTTTCGATAAGGGTCATGATCTGTTCTTCGGTAAGCTTCTTTTCCGACATTGTTCGCCAGATGATGAACTTGCAGCCACTGGCATAGCCGCTGCAGCCGGCAGCTTTTTCTGTTATGCGGATGATGCCCTTCTTGCAGAGCGGACAAACGGTAGCACCCTCTACCTCCTGAGGAGAAAGCTTTCCGTTAAGTTCGCCACCTACTTCGAGCAGTTCCCTGGTGATTGTGCGGGTGTATTCGCGAATCTCATTTTTAAATTCTTGTACTGAGGCTCCGGATCTGATTTCTTCCAGCCGCTTCTCCCACAGACCGGTAAGTTCAGCTTGCGCAATCTGCTTATCCTTCACCAGATCGTACACCGCCAGTCCCTTTTCAGAAGGAAGCAGGTTTTTCTTGTCACGTCGGATATATTCGCGTTTGATCAGCGTTTCAATAATCGACGCGCGGGTAGCGGGAGTGCCAAGACCCGTGTCTTTCATAGCCTGGCGCAGTTCATCGTCTTCAATTTCTTTTCCCGACGTTTCCATGGCTTTAAGAAGGCTCGCCTCATTGTAAAGGGGTTTTGGCTTGGTCTGCTTCTCGAGTAGCTCCTTTTTTCCGACCTGCAGCAATTCACCCTTGACCACTTTGGGGAGCGTCGGATTTTCCTCGTCTTCTTTTTCTGTATCGGCTTGATTGAATACAGCACGCCAACCCGGGGACTGGATAACGGTTCCGTTCGCGACAAACATAGAGCCAGACTCCAGCGATATTTTCGTAAGCTCCTTAACACACTCGTGATGAAAGGCTTCCAGCATTCTTCCACTGATCAGGTCATAGATCACCTGCTGATCCTCAGGAAGGAACTGAGGTTTGTTGTTTGTAGGCAGAAGTGCATGGTGATCCGTGACCTTCTTCGCGTTCACACTGCGTTTATTCAGTTTGGCCGTTAGCAATTCAACGGCCTGTTTACCAAATGCTGGATGCCCTGTCTGATTCGCTATCAGGGCAGGGATTTCAGCAAAAATATCATCGCCTATATACCGGCTTCCCGTCCGGGGGTAGGTAATTAGCTTAGATTCATACAAGGTTTGCGCCAGGGTCAGCGTTTGGTCGGCGGTAAAGCCCTTACGCTTATTCGCTTCCTGCTGTAAACTGCTCAGATCATGCAACAGCGGCGGCTGTTCCTTTCGTGGCTTCACGTCTACGTTAAGAATTTCAGCTCCCTGAGGGAACCCGGACGCAGCGTCCTTTACAGCTTCCAGAATCTTCTGCGCAGCATCCAGTTTATCAAAATTCTTAACCGACAGTGCTTTGAAAAGCTGTCCGTCTTTATTTACCCAAATAGCAATCTGATAGTAGATCTGAGCTTTGAAATTCTTATTTTCCAGATATCGTGCACAGATCATCGCAAGTGTCGGCGTCTGAACCCTGCCGAGCGATAGCACCGAGTGGTTCCCGGCGGCTATACTCAGGGCCTGGGTAGCATTGAGGCCAACGATCCAGTCAGATTCTGAACGACATTGGGCAGAATAAAAAAGGGTATCGTATTCCGACCCGGGCTTTAGATTGCGAAATCCTTGTTTGATGGCTTCGTCGGTTTGCGATGATATCCACAGCCTTCTGAAAGGCTTTTTACATTTGAGATGATAATAAATGTACCTAAAGATCAACTCCCCTTCCCTTCCGGCGTCTGTTGCCACAATAATCTCGGAGGCTTCTTCAAACAGCTTGCGAATGACATTGAGCTGTTTCACGACTCCCGGATCGTCCTTCAAAACGCCGTTTACTTTATTTTGCTTAACCGCAAGTTTAAAACGCTCGGGAAGCATAGGAAGGTTTTCCAGTCGCCAGCCTTTGAAGCCGTAAGCCTCCGGGGCGGCGAGTTGAATGAGGTGACCAAAAGCCCAGGTGAAAGAATAGCCTTTCCCTTCAACGTAACCTTCCTTTTTCATCGTTGCTCCGAATACTTTGGCAAGCTCCCGGGCGACGGATGGTTTCTCTGCTATAACGACCTTCATACCGCGGCAAGGATAGAGCAGTCAACTGATTGAAGTGAAGTTATACAGTGAAAGGAAGAAAAAGATGCGTTGTAAAGGCGAGCTCTGGACATGGTTTCTAACAAATTCTAAGTTGCAAATATAACCCAGAATTTTGTTGAGTGACCAGATTTCTTTCCACGGTTAAAGCCAAAGTCCTACCCAGGCGCTGTGTATTCTGAAATTTTATCTGAGGGGCAATAGATACAATCAAATCATTGTCTGTGTACAGTTTAAATAAATCAAACGCATTGTTTTCTATTTACGGGAACGATTGCACAAATAATTATGTCTCTGGTCATTTTGTTTAAAATTAAAGTATATAGATTTGGCCGCATAGGCAGTTCAACCAATATAAATTAAGAGTACTAACCCAATTGCCTACAGGGATTTCTTTAACCTAAATAATTATTGCATGAAAAAAGTTCTACTAGTAGTGACTTTCCTGTGTTCAATTTTGTTTGTTGCGTCTGCACAAACAAGACAAGTAACGGGTAATGTCACAGATAAGGGCGGAGAAGCTCTTATCGGCGTGAGTGTCACAGTGAAAGGCACAAAACAAGGAGCGAGTACCGACGTAAATGGTAACTTCAAATTAAACGTTCCCTCCACAAATACAATTTTGGTTCTTAATTACGTAGGATTTAAAGCCAAAGAAGTAAATGTTGGAGGTCAGTCAAAAATCAATGTTACGCTAGAAGAAGATGTGACCTCCCTGGATGAAGTCGTCGTAATTGGCTATGGTACAGTGAAAAAGAAAGACCTGACAGGTGCTGTTGCATCCGTTAGTGCTGACGTTATCACAGCTGCTCCGGTTTCTTCGGCTATAGAAGCGATCACCGGACGAGTTGCCGGAGTTCAGATTTCTACGACTGAAGGATCTCCTGATGCGGAAATGACTGTCCGGGTAAGAGGTGGAGGTTCGATCACGGGAAGCAACGCACCTCTATATATCGTTGACGGGTTCCCTGTCAATTCAATATCAGATATCGCTCCATCGGACATCGAGACAATCGACATCCTAAAAGATGCCTCATCTACCGCAATCTACGGTTCGAGAGGGGCTAACGGGGTAATCCTGATTACAACGAAGAACAGTAAGACAGGTACCACGAGCATCAGCTATAATGTATTCTCAGGCGTACGAAATCTTGCCAATAAACTGGATGTATTAACGCCACAGGATTATGCATATTTTCAGTATGAAAGGGCATTGCTTGACGGAGAGGTAAAAGATTACACCAAGTATTTTGGAAACTTCCAGGATATCGACATGTACGCTAACTTAGACGCAAACGACTGGCAGGATATCGTTTTCGGACGCACCGGAACAACTTACAACCAAAACCTGAACATCAGCGGCGGAGGTGAGAAAACTAAATTCAGCGTAAGCCATAGCTTTGTTAAAGATAAAGCTATCATGTTGCTGTCAGGGTTCGAAAGACAGAACCTAAACTTTAAACTAAACCATAAGCTCTACGACAAGTTATCTATAGATTTTGGAGCAAGATATTCGAACACCAAAATCGAAGGTGGTGGCGCTAATGAGCAACGGGAAATATCTTCTGCTGACTCCAGATTGAAGTTTGCCATGATTTATCCGTCAATTCCGGTGAATGGCTTAACAAACAGCACAGAGACAGATCCTGATTTCAACCTATTCAGCCCTATTGTAGCACTCACAGACAACGATCAGTACGTTCAGAGAAAGACCTATAACTTCAATGGCGCACTGAACTGGGATGTCATCAAAGATTTGCGATTCAGAACGGAGATTGGCTACGATGGATACCGGAATGACCAGGATCGATTCTATGGAACATCAACGTATTATGTACAAAATGTACCGTCAAGCGAGAATCAAGGAGATCCGGCCATCATTTTCACTAATACAAACAGAAACAGCTTTAGAAATACCAACACATTAAACTATGATTTTGGTAAGCTACTGAACAAAGATCATTCGTTGAATGCGCTTTTGGGACAGGAGTATATCAAGACAGAAGAGGGAATTCTGACCGCAACTGTGCATGGATTACCCAATACCTTTTCGTTTGAAGACTCACGTGCTCTGTCTACACAAGGTCAGGCCAATTCAATTGACAATAACTTTTTAGTAAATGATAATTTGTTGTCGTTTTTCGGAAGGGTAAATTACAATTTCAAAGGCAAATACTTGCTGACAGGAACGTTCAGAGCAGATGGTTCTTCCAAATTCAAAGAAGGAAATCAATGGGGATATTTCCCATCAGTATCGGCAGCATGGCGTGTATCAGATGAAGCTTTCATGGAAGAAGCTAAATCATGGCTTACCGACTTGAAACTAAGATTAAGTTATGGTGAGGCCGGTAATAATGGCATCCCTTCAGGTCAAATGGTCCAATCATTCCTGAATACTACTACCACATGGGTGAATGGAAGTAACAACTATTGGGCCCCATCTAAAACCATGGCAAATCCTGATTTGAAATGGGAAACAACGGTTACCAAGAACGCCGGGTTGGATATCTCTTTATTCAACACGCGACTGAATGGTACATTGGATTTTTACCTGAATAACACAAAGGATCTACTTATCGAATACCCTGTATCGGGTACGGGCTATGATTTTCAATATCGTAACCTGGGTGAAACGAAGAACAAAGGGATCGAATTTTCTTTAAACTGGAGCGCAGTGAGAAAGAAAAACTTTGATCTGACTTTGAACGCTAATATTGCAACCAATAAGAACGAAGTTGTTTCCTTAGGTGGTCTCGATGTAAGAGGAACCTCGGGTTGGGCATCAACAGAAGTAGGCTATGACTACCTGGTGCAGGAAGGAGCATCAATCGGGCGGATTTACGGATATGTAAGTGACGGCCGGTACGAAGTTTCTGACTTTTCAGGCTACGATGCTGCCAAAGGAAGCTGGACCTTGAATACGGATGTGGCTAACGCGGCATCAACTGTTGGAACAATACGTCCTGGTTCAATGAAACTGAAAGATCTTAACGGCGACGGTAAAATTGACGCAACTGACAGAGCGGTTATTGGAAACACCAATCCGAAGCATACAGGTGGATTCTCGATAATGTCAAGAATATACAATTTTGACTTGGCTGCATACTTCAACTGGAGCTATGGAAATGACATCTACAATGCCAACAAGATAGAGTACACATCTACCAGTAAATATAGCTCAAGGAACATGATCGCGACTATGGCATCAGGACAAAGATGGACAAATCTACGACCTGACGGAACCATCAGCAACGATGGAGCCGAACTACAGGCAATGAATGCCAACACTACCCTTTGGTCTCCATATATGAGCAGATATGTATTGAGTGACTGGGCGGTTGAAGATGGTTCGTTCCTGAGATTGGGAACGGTTACACTGGGCTACTCCTTACCAAAAGCGGTTGCTTCAAAATTAAAGATGAAGAGCCTGCGTGTATACGCATCCGGCTACAACTTGTTCTTATGGACAAACTACTCTGGATTCGATCCTGAGGTTTCGACAAGGCGCAGAACCGCTCTTACTCCAGGAGTAGATTATTCAGCGTATCCAAAAAGCAAATCTTATGTATTCGGTTTGAATGTTGGTTTCTAGACGGACTATAAATTAAAGAAAATGAAAAAAATTGTCAATATATGTTTACTTCTTGCGGGGCTTACTTGTATAAGCAGCTGCAAGGACGCTCTCGACGCTCCTACAAAATCATCTCTGGACGAATCCGTTATTTTCTCAACCCCGGCCCTGGCCGAGGGATCGATAGCAGGGATCATCCAGTCATTTGGGGAGACAAACTCCTACAGAGGAAGATATCTTGTATTCTACGGCATCAATACAGATACGGAAGTGTACAATGGATTAAAGACCACAGATAGTGAGCAGTCCAGACTGTCTAACTTCAATACCAATGTGGCCAATACACAGATGAACACTGACAACAACGCCTGGGCGAAGTTCTACGAAGGCATCGAAAGGGCTAACCTGGCTATCAGAGGTTTAAGAACCTACGGGGATATTCAAAATAATGCTCAGCTTGGACAGATACTGGGAGAGATATTAACGCTAAGAGCCGTTGTGTATAGTGATTTGATCAAAGGTTGGGGTGATGTTCCTGCACGCTTTGAGCCGATCACTTCTGAAACAACTTATTTGCCGAGAAGCGACAGAGATGTTATTTACAAGCAACTGCTTGCAGATCTGGAAGAGGCCGCTACATTGTTGCCATGGCCTAATGCTTCAGCCAGAACTCAGTCCGTTGAACGTGTCAGCAAAGCGTTTGCAAAGGGGTTAAGGGCGCGTTTAGCGTTAGCCGCCGGTGGATACGCACAACGTCTGGATGGAACAATCCGCTTGAGCACAGACCCGGAGCTATCCCGCGAGAAGATGTACACGATTGCGAAAAACGAATGTCTGGATATTATTAACAGCGGAACCTTAAAGCTGCAAGGTTTTGAAGAAGTTTTTCGTACGCTGAATGAGGAAACCGGACGTGCGGGCTTAGAATCTATGTGGGAAATACCTTTTAGCGAAGGACGCGGAAGAGTAATCTTCGACCTGGGGGTACGCCATACGACGACCGACAAATATACTGGCCAAAACCGGGGCGGAACCAACGTGCCGAACCCTATTATGCTGTATGAATACGACAAAGAGGATGTAAGAAGAGATGTATCAATCGTTCCTTACGAGTGGACCGGAGGAATTCAGGTACCTTCAAACTTAGGTCGTACCTACTTTGGAAAGTATCGCTACGAGTGGATGAAAAGGGTGGTAACTTCAACTAACGATGACGGTTTAAACTGGCTTTACATGCGCTATGCTGACGTAGTACTAATGGCTGCAGAGGCCATCAATGAACTAGACGGTCCGGCAGCTGCAGCACCATATCTGGAGATGATCCGCAAGAGAGCTTTCCCGAATAACGCTGGCAAAGTTACGGCTTATATGGCTCAGGTTACAGCTTCGAAAACTAGTTTCTTTAACGCTATCGTAGACGAAAGAGCTTTAGAATTCACTGGAGAAATGCTCCGAAAAGCTGACCTCATTCGCTGGAATTTGTTGAAGACTAAGCTGGATGAAGCGAAGGTAAAACTTCAGCAACTGGAAAACAGACAAGGAAGATATGCTGATTTACCAAGTAAGATCTATTACAAAACCCGGGATGATAAAGAAACCGTAGAAATTTATGGTTTAAACTTCGGAGATACTGATGCAATAGGTGCTTCACTTGGCTATACAGCTAATAAAGCCTGGACAATGTCTTCAACCAGCGACAAGATCACCTTCTGGGACGCTCTTTATACGAAAGATCCGAATAGCCAACAGTTTTGGCCAATATGGCAAGTCTTCATTGACTCGTCAAACGGAACATTAAACAATACTAACCTTGGCTTATAATCATAGTTTTATGAATACAAATAAAATATTATTGGCTGGTTTACTCCTGGCAAGCTCCATCGGCTTCACAGGGTGTAAAGATGACCTTTTTACAGAAATAACTACTTTAGATGTACCGAGAGCCTTCTCTCCTACTGACTTAGAAGCTATCGTAGTCGAAAAAACAGGAGTAAGGCTGAACTGGAGAGCGGTAAGCAATGCCAGTTCCTACAGCATAGAGATATTCGAAAATGCTGAATTCACTGGAACAGCTGTCAGAACAATTGAAAAAGTGATGTTTGCCCAGCTTCCCTATACGGTGCCAGGGTTGTCGGGAGAAACACCATATTGGGTCCGCGTTAAGGCTATTGGTGAAGGTGTAGACGAATCGAAATGGATTTCTACAACATTTAAAACGGATGCGGAGCAGATTTTCCAAAATGTCAATCTAAAGGTGTTAACATCGACATCCGTTACGCTTGACTGGCCCGCCGGTGCCACAGCAACAGCCATTTCCATTTCACCAGGTAACATAACTCACACCCTGACCAGCGGAGAGCTTGCTGCAGGTCAGGCTGTTATCGAAGGATTGTCACCAGAAACTGATTATACTGCGAAATTAACCAGTGGAACAAAGACCCGAGGCACGCGAACATTCACGACTTTAATGGATTTGAGCAAAGTAACTACTGTAAGCCCCGGTGATGATCTTGCCGCGATAGTTGCCAACGCAAATCCTGGAGCGACGATAGCGTTGTTTCCCGGCACTTACAACATTAAAGCAAATGTGACGGTAAGTAAATCGATATCTATCAGAGGAACAAACCCGGCGAATAAGCCTGTTGTGAACGGTGCTATTTTCAGGATCAGAGAGCTGGCCGGTTTAACTTTGAGAGATTTGGTTCTTGATGGTGCCGATGCGCCAGATGGTAATCAAGCGATCATATACGACCAGGATAATACAAATGCTAGCTACGAATCTTTGCTGGTACAGGACTGTGAGATCACTAAATATGTAAAAGGAGTACTTTATGGTAGCGTAAAGGCGCGAGTAGCTTCGGTAACGATTCGCGGCAATATCTTCAGCGAAATTAAAGGAACGAATGATATTTTCGATTTCCGGAATAGCATAGCAGACACTTTCCTTTTCGAGAATAACACAGTCTATAATACAACAGATCCACAAAGGGACTTTTTCCGCATGGATTCAGGAGGCTCAACAGCTTTCTCAGGGGTAAAAAGTATCATTACTATCAGGACGAACACTTTCTATAACGTGATCAATACTGCGGCTGGCAGAATGTTATACATTCGTTTAGCGTCACATGAGATTAATTTCACCAAGAACATAATAGCAAAATCTGTAGGCTATTATTCGAAAGAGTCTCCGACTATCGCTACGATGGCGAATAATAATTATTTTGAGGCACCTAACTTCACTGCAAGTGCCACTGCTGGGGCAACGAACGATAAAGGAACTTTCACAACAAAGGATCCAAAGTTCGCAAGTCCTTCAACCGGAAACTTTACTATTTCCGACCTTGATCTAAAAGCTAACGGAATTGGTGATCCAAGATGGAGACAGTAAGCGTTTCTCTAATAAACTATTAATTGCTTCGGCCTTCATAATGACAGTATTATCCTGTCACAATGAAGGCCGAAGTGCTTTACGAGCATTTTCCATAACATTCCAACCATCATGATATCCATTAAGACGTTATTGTTTTTAAGCCTGGCAGTACTGGGCATAACCGTAAAAGCACAACCAATCGCATTTCCCAGTGCGGAAGGATTCGGAAAATACACGTCCGGAGGACGAGGGGGCAGAACTCTGGTCGTAAGTAATCTAAATGACGGCGGCGAAGGCAGCCTAAGAAAGGCAATACAGGCGAGCGGACCAAGAGTTATTGTCTTCGCAGTTTCAGGTAATATTTCCCTCGAAAGTCCGCTGGATATTAACAAAGGCGACATCACGATAGCAGGTCAGTCGGCCCCGGGGGATGGTATCTGCATAAAAAATTATCCGGTCAGTATCAAAGCAAACAACGTGATCATCCGGTACATCCGCTTTCGCATGGGCGATGAAAAGAAAGTTGAGGGAGACGCATTAGGAGCCAACAGCTCGAACAATAACATCATCATTGATCATTGTTCGATGAGCTGGGCAACCGATGAATGCGCATCCTTTTACCGAAACAAAGATTTCACCCTGCAGTGGTGCATGATCACCGAAAGCCTGAATGCGTCTGTACATGCCAAGGGAGATCATGGCTACGGCGGAATATGGGGAGGTATGGGGGCGTCTTTTCATCACAATCTTATTGCCAGCCATAGCAGCAGAACCCCAAGATTCAGCGGATCATCCACCACTCCCAACAGCAAAGACGAGCTGGTAGATTTTAGCAATAATGTGATTTATAATTGGGGCAGCAATAGTACTTATGGAGGTGAAAAAGGTCGCTATAATGTGGTCAACAACTATTACAAAGCCGGACCGGCAACAGCGAAACAAAGGGCTACCACATTGCTTAATCCCTGGGCTCCCTTTGGTCGTTTCTTTGTAAAAGGCAATGTTTTGCATAACAATGTTTCCATCAGTCGGGATAACTGGTCGGGCGGGGTGCGATGCGAGGGTTGTGATTCTATCAGGATGGATACGGCTTTTCCTGTGCAGAAAACGTCCTTACAGTCGGCAGAGGATGCTTACCATATTGTTTTAAAACATGCCGGAGCCAGCTACAAGAGAGATCAGGTAGACTCGAGGATTGTAAACGAGGTACGTACCGGAAAATCCACGAGCGGAAAATTGGGAAAAGGACTCATAGACTCTCCGGCTGACGTAGGATCATGGCCAGATCTCAAGACCTATAATGAAATTATAGACTCGGATCTGGACGGAATGCCTGATGACTGGGAACGTAAACATGGCTTGAATCCAAAGAGCGCTGAAGACTCATCCAAATATTCAATCGACAAAGAATATACGAATATTGAAGTCTATCTTAACGCAATTGTTGCAGCTGAGAATGCTAAAACTTAGCATTCAATGACCGCTCCACCCGATTGCTTATCGGCTTTAAACTTTTAAGATATGCATGTATCGCTTTGAGATCAGAGGGTTTCATACCGGCATACATGGTCCATGGCATCGGCGTATTCAGCTCATCGGGAGCCAGCTCCTGTTTGACGAAATTGGAGTCCGCGTAGGCGGCGAAGCGAGTCATGAACATCGCTTCTGACCAGTTGCCAATGCCTGTTTCTTTATCCGGGGTAATATTGGGCGACCGGACGGTTCCGGCCGCCTGTTTGAACTCCATGCCTCCGCCGAATTCTGTGCCTTTGATTACGCTCCCCTGGTCCACCTGGCTGTGACAATCAACACATCCGGCCGCATTGACCAGATACCGACCGTAGCCTATCTGGTTATTTTCAGAAGGAATTTTGCTAAAGGAGGGTTCTTGAGGCATGGTGTTAATAATGAAATTAACAGGGAAGTCAATTTCACGTTCCGGGATGTCGCTTTTGACTGGATTTAAGGTGCGGATATAAGCGATAATGCTATAAATATCTTCCTTATCCATTCGCCCAAACCGATGAGATGCCATTAAAGGAAACAGCGCCTTACCGTCTTTATTGACACCGGATGTAACCGCACGAAAGATCTCTCCATCTGTCCAGTCTTTCAATGCATAAGGCGTCAGGTTGGGGGCGTAGAAGACTCCGGGGAAGCCCATCTCCCGGGAGAACTTCTCCCCTCCTGCACCCCTCGTCTCATGGACCATAGGTCCCGAGTAATATTTCCATTCGCGGGTAGAATGGCAGTCCATGCATACAGCGACATGGCTTGCCAGATAGCGGCCTCTTTCCACGCGCGAAGCACTTTTGTCTATCGTCAGTTCAGGAGCAGGTTCAATGTCAGGCAGTGCTGCTTTCAAATATATACCACCCGCTAATGCGAGGATGAGAACCAGACCAAGGACTATACCGACGACTTTAAGTACTTTCATTAGATATCCAATTGATTATGAACATCTAAGGTGCAAAATTCTTTGCTTTTACAAACTGCTGTGAAGACGTTTGTTCAACCGTGCCAATCGAGTGCGCAAGTGGAAAGCTGATCTAAAAGATCGTGCTAACCAGCCTTTTTTCTCGCAGCTCATCCCAGAATGCGGCCGGAATCTTCACATTAGCCATTTCTATATTACCTTTGACTCTTTTTGCGCTGCTGGTATTCAAGGCGATGGCCTCGACGCCAGGCGCAGAGAGCCCGAACTGAACGCAGGCTTCGGCAGGCTTCACATCATACTTCTCGCAAATTGTGAAAAACATTTCGCGCCAATTAAAAAGCTGAGCGTCGGCCTCCCTGTCAACCAAACGGTAATTATAGTAATCGGAACCTATCAGGAAACCGGCATTGAACACCGCCGAGTTTATGATGGTAATGCCTTGCTCCTTTAGTGTAGTCATGAAGACCAGCAAATTAGCCGGGTGGCTATGTACGGTCATGCTGTTCGCGATCATTACCCAATCCAGCTTTACATCTTTTGATATACGCTCGATGATACGCCAGTCTTTCGCTCCTACACCAACCGCTTTTACTTTGCCCATCTCCTTCAAATCAGACAAGGCGCGGTAAGCATCCAAAATGTCCTGATATCTCTTAGCCGCCTCTTCCTCGTTGTTTGCAGCTAAAAGATATTCATCCGGATCATGGACCGATACCATCTGCGGAATATATTCGCCCAGCAAATCATTGCCTTGCTCAAAGCAGGCGATGATTCCGTCGTAGCTGATGTTTTGAACAGCGTCATACTCGAGGTCTTTCCATACACCTTGTTCAAATGTAGGCTCTGGCCCTACCAACTCCGTCCTCATCCATCCGAGCTTATTGCTAATGATTACATCATCGGGATGAACACCGAGATCTTTTAAGCTCTTGCCGAGTGCCTCAAGCGCCAGCCCCGCGCCATATTTTCCTGCCGAATCGAACACGACCGGTTTTGGAGAATGCTTTATACATTCCTCGACTATCTCAAGCTTAACGGAATAATCAAGCGCGGTGTAAAGGTTTCCCAGGGCGCTCGTTCCAAAAATTACTCTTGGTAGCTGAATTTTACTCTCGTGTATATCTGTCATTATGAAGAATTTGTGTTTTAAGAAAAACAAAACGTACTTCCTGCAATTATAAAGAAGTCATCCATTATAATTAAATATTATTTGGTTGCTTCTGAGGCTTTATGATTGCTTACAAATTATTAAATTAGCCACAGAACTAAACCATTCATTTCCCACAATATGTTAAAATACTTCAGCGCCGCAACCGTGGTAATATTTTTTCTTATGATTTGTCTAAGCTTCAATAATGGCGGAACCAACAAGGAAATCGTCAGGCCGGAAGTCAAGATAAACCAGGACAGTCTTGCAAAAAGAAACAAAGTCGCCAATCTTTATATGGCTAACTGCAGCGGCTGTCATGGAGAACAAATGAACGCTTTTGTAGATAGAAAATGGAAGCACGGAAGCACGCAAAAAGATCTTATTAAAGCAATTAAGCATGGATATCCGGATGAAGGCATGCCAGCTTTCACAGCCGCTTTCAGCGATGAAGAGATAACAAGTCTGGCAAACTACATCCTCACCGGTATTAAAAATGTGGACCGGTATATGATCGAGGATAAACCGAAATCGAATACTTTCAAGACAGAGAAATTAACAATCAGACTGGATGCGGTAGCTGAAGGAATGGACGTTCCCTGGGGCATAGCTTTTCTACCAGGCAATGAGTTCTTAGTAACTGACCGGAACGGAAAACTCTACAGGGTTAAAAGCGACAAGTCGAAAACAGAGATCGGCGGTGCGCCTGAAGTGGTTGCGCAGGGGCAGGGAGGCCTCATGGATGTGGTCACAGACCCATCTTTCGCGTCTAACAGGCTCATCTATCTCTCTTATTCTAAAGCCAAAAATGAGAACGGAAATATACTTTCAACCACCGCCATCATGCAGGCTAAATTAGTGGAAAATAAGCTTACAGAGCAAAAGGACATTTTTGTGGCCGAGCCATACTCGAGGACGCGTCATCATTATGGTTCAAGAATTGCATTTGACGACAAAGGTTACCTCTATTTCTCCGTCGGTGATCGGGGCAATGAGAAGCAGAACCCTCAGGAGATAAAAGGCAATGATCTGGGAAAAATCCACAGGGTTAAAACGGATGGGAGCGCAGTGGCGGATAATCCGTTGATGAAATTTAAAGGTGCGCAAGCGACCATTTATTCCTATGGGCACCGTAATCCACAGGGCCTGGCTTTCAATTCCCGTACGAAAGTATTATGGTCTAACGAACACGGACCACGAGGTGGCGATGAGTTGAACATTGTCAAACCCGGACGAAACTATGGTTGGCCGGTGATTACCTATGGCATTAATTACAACGGGAAAATCATCAGTGATATCTCTGCCAAGCAAGGCATGGAGCAGCCTGAACACTATTGGCTTCCATCTATTGGAACGAGTGGTCTGGCTTTCGTAAACGGCAATCGCTATCCTGGCTGGGAAAACAATATTCTTTCGGGAGCTTTACGGTTTAAGTATTTGAACCGCAGTGAAATGAAGGGCAACAAAGTTATCCACGAAGAAATACTTTTTAAAAATATCGGCAGAGTAAGAGACGTCAGAATGGGACCCGACGGCTACCTTTATATTGCGGTTGAATCCCCTGGTACAATTTACAAACTGGTTCCACTATTAAAATAACATGTACAAATTTTTTCTTTTTCTTATTGCAGCTGGTTTTTTCGCCAGCTGCAATAACAGTAATCCCACCCAGTTGTCTCAAGACAGCGTGAGTACAGATACCGCCGTCTATTCTTTAAAGTCGATTATCGAAAACGATGAAGACTGTGACAGTACATTAAGCAGGGACTGCAGAATCGTTGACATCACATATCCTGAATTCGAAAATCAACCTGCCTTAAATGACTCGGTGAACAGCAGGATTCAAAAAATCTATACCACAGAAACTTCATACGAGTCAGTGAGCGATATGGTGCAGGGATTTATGGCTGATTATCGGACATTCAGGTCTGACCCCAATTTCAATAACAGGATATATTCGTTGATAAGCAAGACGAAAGTAATAACCAACGATAAGCTACTCGGACTGACGATTGAGAGCTACATTTACACAGGGGGGGCACATGGAGGGACGTTTCATGGTTTTATTAACTGGGATACCCAGGGTAGAAAGCAGATTTCCATAAACGATGTATTGAAACCAGATATGTACGACTCCCTGCAGGTCGTTGCGGAGAACATATTCAGAAAGAATGAAGGTATTTCCCCAACAGACGCACTAAAGCAATATTTCTTTGAGGACAATAAGTTCGTTCTAAACGAAAACTACCTTTTCACTAAAGAAGGCATAAAATATCTTTACAACGAGTACGAAATCAAGCCTTACTCCTCAGGACGAACAGAATTACTTATCCCTTACGATTCTATCCGGAATTTGCTTAAACCAGAATCAGCAATCAGCCATTTATTTAAAGCCGATTGAATTACTGGAGAATGATTCCATGCCGGCGGCACCACTGACTGATCTGGCTTTTCATTTTCGCCGTTATGGGTGTGCCGATATTACAAACGTTCTGCTCTTCGAAACCACCTGTATGGATGGCTACAAGCTGATTCATCCCTGTGTACACGGGAGATCCACTCGAACCTTCGACGGTGAAGAAGTCGTACCGCAAAAGATCAGGTGTGTAGAAGAAGTTAGAGGTTTTGTCGGTCCATAACTTAATGCCTGTTACGGGATCGGGGTAACCGCTCAGAAAGAGAGCTTTGGGCGGACGGGAAGGTACATAAGGCGTGAGAACAAAGTGCCCCCTTGCGCTTTTATACAATGAAGAATCGGGCAGAATTATGATTCCGAAGTCGTCTTCATAAGTTGGATTATCCCTGTATGAGGGTAGGACGTAGATGTTCCGGTTCATTTCGGTCAAAACATCCTGCTGCTTCAAATAACTGCTATTGTTAGTAAACCCGACAGTTATGCGGATCTTCGAGACAGGATCGAAACGATCAGTCAGATTATGACCCGCGGTAATGAGCACCCTTGGGTGAATAAAGGCCGCGGTGGCATTGTATTTCTCGTTCCAGAGCCAGACCTTCCTGCGAATATCGAGTTGAACAACCTTCAACAGATCTCCTTTCAGCTGATTCGAGTTGACACGAACTCTTCGGTCCTTGCTAAACTCCTTATTACATTCCTGAGCAATTCCCGAACCCACTAAAAGACTTAAAAATAATGTGGCAACAAACTTAATTTTCTTCATAGTACAGTATCCCCCTTAACACCGTTTATGGAAGTCGGTTTTCAAATTATAGCTAATACTTAACAATTGCGTGATGTAAACGCTGTTAAATTGCGGTAATTTTGCTGGGTCTAAATAAACTTGATATGCTTACATACGGCTCCCTTATCCGCACCAGGCCTGTTTTTAAACTGAATCAACCGGACGACAGTGACAAGTTCCAGGCTCTTCCTGCACCTTCAGGTCCTTACCCATACAGACTGAGCCTACCTTCGGCTCTGGCGGATCAGGGCGAAGATAAACTGGTTATGCATATGGTTGGGGACACAGGCTCTGTCCGGAACACGGATTTCCAAAAAGTCGTTGTCGCCAGGATGATAGATCAGTTTGTTGATGCGGATGATCACGAGGATAAGCCTATGTTTCTGTATCATCTGGGCGACATCGTTTATAACTACGGCGAACAATCTGAATATCCTAAGCAGTTCTTCAAAGCCTACTCTAAGTACCCGGCGCCAATATTCGCTATTGCAGGTAACCACGACAGCGATGTCAATCCGCTAGCGAAGGATCCTTACCCGAGTCTTCAGGCATTTAGCAGCGTCTTTTGCGATACAGAATCCAGAGAGATATCGTTTTGCCAGAATGATAAAAGGGTCAGTTCTGTTCAACCACACGTGTACTGGACCCTGGAATCACCTCTGGCGACCATCATTGGTTTACATAGTAATGTGCCCAAATATGGGGTGATCAGCAAAGAACAGAGAGACTGGTTCATCAAAGAGTTAGTCCATGCTGCGAAGTTTCCCGATAAAGCGTTATTTGTGTGTCTGCATCACGCGCCATACTCAGCCGACATCAATCATGGATCCAGTTATCCGATGATCGAATTTCTCGAAAGTGCCTTCAATGAAGCTGGTGTGTTACCGGACATGGTATTTAGCGGACACGTTCATAATTACCAGCGCTTTATAAAAACCTATGACCGGAAACCGGTTACCTATGTGGTAGCGGGCGCGGGAGGATACGACGAACTTCACCCTATTGCAGACCCTGCGGATAAGGCGTTCAGCGATCAAAGTCCGCTTTTTGATAATATCGTGCTTCAGAATTACTGCTTCAAACAGCATGGATTTTTAAAACTTTCTGTAGAACGGCAGGGCATGGAACTGTTCGTTCGCGGAAATTACTATACTATACCACACAATACGTCGAAAAGCAGCGATGGAAAAGCCTCGCTCTTTGAGACATTCGAGGTGAAAATCGTCCGGTAATGCCTATCTTACACGCTGTCGTATCGTATTAATGAAGTTCATATATATCTTTTTATTCACCCTTCTGATCGCGCCTTCTCGCGGTACAGCACAGCTGATGATTGGAAAAAAATCATTCAGCCGTGCGGATTCGCTTCGGGGAAAGCTCACGACGCTAAGGTCGTGTTATGACGTAAACTACTACCACCTTACTGTTAAGCTGAATATAGAAAAGCGTTTCATCAGTGGCTCCAATGAGTTTAGATTTACGGCAAAAGAGGACTTCGCGAAGCTGCAAATTGATCTCTTCGACAACCTTAAGATCGAAAAGATAGTGTACAAAGGCCTCACACTGCCGTTCACCAGGGAATTAAATGCGGTATTTATTGATTTCCCCGAAGTGATAAAAAACGGGACCCGTGATTCATTCACTGTCTTTTATTCCGGCAATCCTATTGTTGCGAAAAAGGCTCCCTGGGATGGTGGATTCATCTTTTCTACCGACCCGGCAGGAAAGCCTTGGGTATCTACCGCTGTACAGGGGCTGGGTGCCAGTTCGTGGTGGCCAACCAAGGATCATCTTTCGGATGAGCCAGACAGTATGCTGATCAGTGTAAGTGTCCCCCGGGGTCTTAAAAACATTTCAAATGGCCGTCTGAGACAGATTGAAGAAGAACCTGATGGATCCACGCGATTCGACTGGTTCGTCAGCAATCCCATCAACAACTACAGCGTAGCGATGAACGTGGGCGACTATGTGCATTTCAGTGATTCTTATCAGGGCGAAGAAGGATTGTTGAGTCTGGATTATTGGGTATTGCCTGCCAGTCTGGAAAAAGCTAAGGTGCACTTCCCTCGGAATGTAAAGCCGATGATGAAGAGCTTTGAGCATTGGTTTGGGCCTTATCCTTTTTACCGGGATGGATATAAACTAATTGAAACACCGTATCTGGGAATGGAACATCAAAGCGCTGTTGCTTATGGCAATGGCTACCAGAACGGATACCTTGGAAACGACCTGTCAGACAGTGGATGGGGAAAGAAGTGGGATTTTATAATCATTCATGAAACGGGTCATGAGTGGTTTGGTAATAATATAACGTGCCGCGACATTGCAGATATGTGGATTCATGAAGGCTTTACAAGCTACTCTGAAGGGCTCTATGTTGAGAGCCAGTTTGGGAAGAAAGCCGGTCAGGAATACATAGCAGGCACCCGAAAGAATATCGAAAATAAAAGTCCCATTATTGGACACTATCACGTCAATAAGGAAGGCTCCGGTGATATGTATTCTAAGGGGAGCAATATTCTTCACACCATACGTACGATGATTAACGACGACAGTAAGTGGCGGATGATTTTACGTGGGCTAAACAAAACGTTTTATCATAAGACGGTAACCACGGAAGAGATCGTCAAATATATGAGCAAGACCTCGGGAATAGATCTCCAGCCAATATTCAGGCAATATCTCTATTATTCCAATCTGCCCAGGCTGGAGATAAAGAAGAATGGAGACCGTATCGAGGCTCGCTGGAAAAGCGATGTTAAGGGATTCTCAATGCCGATACGGATCCGTAAAAAGGGAGGTGAATATCGTTTCGTGACACTCACCTCGAATGCTTATGTTCCGCTGAAGATTAGCGGCCTGACGCTTCAGAATATCGAAGTGGACACCGCAAACTTCTATATCGAACGGACAAATTAGTCCATACGGAATACCGGCGTTAATGGGACGCTGAGGGGAGAATTATCGGAGTTGGTGTCCATGATATCTGCCATATAGGCCCACCAGCGCTTTACAATCTCTGTATCTCCCAGATCCTGGGACGATTGTCCCGACTTCTGCTTTTGGACGGCGAAAAGTATGTCGGTCTCCTCATCGAGAAAAATGGAATAATCATAGATCCCATTATTTTTCAGCAGTTCTGTTAGTTCAGGCCATATTGCGTTATGTCTTTTGCGGTATTCTTCTTTAAACCCGGGCTTCAGTTTCATTTTAAATGCGATGGTTTGCATAGTTGGTTTATTTGGGGGTATGTATGGTTTTATTCTTCAAAAGACCAGAACTTTCTGTTATGCGTTCGTAGATCTCAATTTCGACGATGCTGATTCTTCCGCGCGCATTTTTGTCATCACGAACAACCCCATCATCCAGTTTCTTACCCGTCACTTCGACCATCCCAAAAAAGTCTCTGGCCTCCGCTTTTGAATCAAGAAGCTCAATCCTGAGACTTTTACCTGAAGTAGGTTTGAACTTCGCGGTGAAGTATCCCAGGCTTCGTTGCGTAGAATCCCGGTATACTTCCTTACCGTCTATGGTGATACGTAGCGGGTAGCTTCTCGTGCGGAAATTATTCATTTTTAACGTCACCTCGCTAATTGGAGCCGGGCGATCAAGCTCGTAGTTGATCCATGCTGTAGACAAGTTTCCATCATTAAACCAGTCGGACAATTCATTGTCATCATAACTCATAGCCGCCTTATTCTGATTGGACCCAGCCTTTGCGCTGACAATTTGAAGTGCTTTACGCGAAACGATGTATGAAGGACTTGATGGGGTCGGCCCCCGGTCGAGATATACGGGTAATTCCGAACCAGGCAATTCATCTGACAAGCCATTCCTTTCCTTAACTGCCTTTGAAACAAAGCTTATAGCGTCCGGCTTCAAACCTTCCGCCGATGCTCTTAGTTTGATCTTTCCCGGCTGTGTTGTAGAACGGATAAGCACCCTGTTTACGCCGCATTCCACAGGCAGCGTTTTGGAGAGAATATAGTTACCCGGACCCTGGGCTATTCCACCACGCCACTCCGCAGGTCCTTCAAGTTCAAACCTGATCAGATTAAGAGCAGTAGGGCAGCGATTACCTTTTGCGTCCACTACTTCTACATCAACGAATGAAAGGTCCGCACCATCTGCCTTGAAGCCCCCCGGACCCTGTTGCAGTGTCAATCGAACAGAATGAGGCTTCGCCGCTGTACTGATTTCTTTCCTGCAGAGCTCCTTTCCGGCTTCATCATACCCAACCGCCGTCACCGTACCGGACACCCAGGCAACATCATTAAATGTGTACAAGAACCGTTTACTTTGCTTTCCGAAACCTTGCGATGAGCCATTGATGAACAGTTCTACCTTCTCTGCACCCGATATAACCTGAACATCTTTCTTTGTACCGGGCGCATAGTTCCAGTGTCCGATGATGTGAATGCGTGGTTGTTCTATGTCAACCCAGCCGTCCCACATTACCTGATGTGCGAAGTAGCCGTCTTTAGGTAAACGCATGGCATCGACCTCGCCGCTCCGGCGGTAATTTTCCGCTCCTCTGTAATGCGTGTTGGAATCAGAAAAAATAATATTTACACCACCGGCACTGGAGCGCTCTCCCGTGCCCGGACGCTCAAGCCAGTAGTCGAACCATCGGGCGACGTTCTCTATTGCGTGTGAGTCCTGATTACGATTATAGATACTAGCGTCTTGTCCCTTATGAAGCGGCCCGTCTCCGTCCTTGTGATAGGGGGGAGAATATTCGTCCCAATACTTGCGTAACCCTTCATCCCTCGAATATTCCATTGCCCACATAGGAATCCGGGCACTTTTATTAATATACAGCATTTCGCCCCCATATTCGGCAACCTTGCTATCAAGCATCTCTCTGGATCCGGCTGCCCTCCCACCCTGAGGATCATATTGGTCGCGAATAGCCTTCATTTCCTGCATATGCGCTTCGCTGATAGATTCATTACCTGATTCGTAGAACAGTATGCTCGGACTGTTTCTGTTGTAGATAATCGCATCACGCATCAGCGCTGTACGCTGCGTCCATCGGATGCCTTCGACGTCCCTTTCTGCGTCACCGGCCTGCATGGCCTGTATCAGGCCCACCCTATCGCAAGATTCAACATCCTGCTTCCAGGGGGTGATATGCATCCATCTCACGAGGTTGGCATTGCTTTTGACCATTAACCGATTACTGAAGTCAGACACCCATGCAGGCACGGACATCCCTATTGCAGGCCACTCATTACTGGTGCGCTGGGCATATCCTTTCATCTGAAGAACCCGGTCGTTCAAACGAACCATCCCGTCGGAAAAATCTGTCTTTCTGAACCCGGTTTTGGTGTTAACGGCATCAATAACCTTTCCATCAGATTTCAGGCGGGTGGTCACCGTATACAGGTAGCCATAACCCCAACTCCAGAATTCAAGTTGTTCTAGTCTTGCAGATGCGCTGACCTTACTGGTCTCACCCGCCTCGATCTGCGTAATACCGCCATGAAACACTTTAACTGACTTCCCCTGCAAGTCGGTCACCTCGACTTCGAAGTGGAAGCTCTTCGCTGTTGGAAACTCATTGCGGACCTCCGATTCTGCAGTGATTGTAGCCGATTTGCCTGCTATATCAAAGTCCCTGGCGAAAATATAAACGCCTTGTGTCTTCAAATTGGAATATAGAGGTAGCGTTTGGTATAGCCTGTCTGTTATATGCAAAAAGACGTTCTTAGGGATCCCTCCGTAGTTTGCATTAAAATTCTTGTCGATCCATTGAAACTTGGTCTGCGTAGCCACTTCTTTATATTCCCAGGAGTTATCAATCCGAACGGCAAGGATATTCTCCGCTCCATTATACTTGACCTGGTTGGTAATATCGAGGCCAAAAGCCATGGCTCCATTCTCATGCTTGCCTATATATTGACCGTTTAAATAAAAGTCACCCGCCTGACGTATACCCTCAAATTCGAGAAACACCTTACGATCATCTTGCCCGGCAGGTAATCTGAACCCCTTTCTATACCATACGATCCCTGTACTATGCTTGTCAATAGCGACTCTGAACGCTTCATCTTCATTGAAAGCATGGGGCAGGGTAACTGCCTTCCAGCCGGAGTCGTCGAACCCTGGACCTTGGGCACCTTGGAGGTCAGCGACCTTATACTTCCAGCCGGAGTTGAAGTTATACTTACTTCGTTGAGCGAATACACTTTCTGCAAGCACGAAGAAGCAAAACAGGAGAAAAAGGATAGGAATTTTAATTATCGAAACCATAGATAGTATGTCGTGTATTGAGGATCTTACTTCAGGAAAGAGTGAAGCCCTATTTGCTTCTGCTTTTTCAGGCCTTTCATCACCGACTCGGCATTAATCAGCGCGCCTTTTGAATTCGTGTGGGTATGGTCAGTTGGAAAGAGCTGCTTGACCTTGTCAGGACCCATTTTCTGATATCGGTCTGCCGTAATCTTATTCAAATCGATGAAGTAAGCGCCCTCTTGCTCTGCCACCTGACTGGCCCATAGACCGAAATCCTGATCTGCCCGCACGATCATACCCTCCTTCCAGCTGTTTCTGGGGATCATAGACAGAACAATCGGGGTGGCGCCTTTGGATTTCGTATCACGTATAAACTGACGAATATACCAGCCATAGGTATGCACGGTCTCAGGCGTTCCATCTGGCCAGATAAGTTCTTTGGTTTCTTCACCAATACCTCTTAATACTCCTCGGTATCCGCCTCTAGTGGTATCGGGCTTACTACCCTCGTTATGTCCGAACTGCATCATCACATAATCTCCTGGCTTCAATTGAGAAGACACGGCAGACCAACGACCCTCCTTAACGAAGGTTCGCGTACTTCTCCCAGCCATCGCCTGGTTGCGCAAATCGATTCTGGTGGTATCAAACAACGATTGAATTGCAGTGCCCCAGCCCATAAAGGAGTCATTCGTATTTCTTACAGTCGAATCGCCGATTATATAAAGGGCGGGTCGTTGAGAAAAGGTAAAGGCCAGACTCGTCAGGACGACTACCAACATAAATGGGAGCCTCCAGTATAATGGCATTATGCTTTTGCTTAGCTTCTTCATTAGTTCTTGAAATATCGATAAGACTATTTTTGAGATATTTTTGCTTGCTTATGCCGTTTCGTGACCTCTATATTGGGTCGTTTAGGTGGTTTCATGTTCGGACCGATGTAAAAACCCGTATGAGGCGGCTGATTGTATGCTACGTTTTGCCAGGCTATGCTCTGACGATATTGCGGATCGTGCATGAAGGTGAATAGTCTGTTTTTAGCTGGAATCGTGGTGGTAAAGATTCTAAGTTCCTTTCCGTCTCGTGTTCTGAACATCACTTCTTCACGCCAGTCGCCAAACAAATCTGCGCTTAGCGCGGGTGTAGACTTTGTGCCGTTGTTGCTGACACAATCATAAGACGCAGCGTCAAACAAGACGTTTGATTTTCCGGCGAGATAGTCCCACTTGCTAACGGTAGTTGAATTTAAAAGTTCACTCAACATGTCTTCATCCCAGAAGATTCCGAAGTTCACAGAAGGATTCCCCTCTGAAATCTTATTTCCCCTGACGTCAAACATTCCGGTGATACCAGCTCCCGCCACCCATGATTCGAAGCCCTCATATCGCGGATCTACATCCAGGGATAGGCCGCGACCCGGCCCCTCGCCATCATCACCCGCTTTAATTGAGGCTTTTTTCCATATCACCTCTCCGGTTCTTGCGTCTCTGAAGCTCGCACCTGCGTCTCCAAAGCGCTCCTGAATATCGAAGACCTCAAGCCCGGGCCTTGAGGGGTCAAGATCTGAAACATGCAGTGCATCTCCGTGACCTATGCCGGTACTATAGAGCCCTCGCCCATCATCATCCAGGGTCATCGCTCCATACACGATCTCATCCTTTCCATCCGCGTCTACATCTGCTATAGTCAGACTGTGGTTCCCCTGTCCGCGATACTTGCGATTTTCGGCCGAGGCATCACTGTCAAAAATCCAACGGCTTGTAAGCTTTTTATCTTTAAAGTCCCAAGCGGCAATGACCGAACGAGTGTAGTAACCTCGGCACATAATCAGGCTGGCGTTCCTGCCATCCAGGTAAGCGACCCCTCCCAGGAATCGGTCCATGCGGTTTCCATTACCATCGCCCCAGACTGCCGCCATCTCTTCCTGATCAGGATCTTCCTTATCAGGATGCCTTCCCGGCAGGTATTTCACTGTGCTGACTGCAGCACCGGTAAGACCATCGAAAACAGTGAGGTATTCAGGCCCTTTTAAAATATAGCCACGGCTATTCCTCCAATCTTTGGTAGAGTCGCCGATGCAGTTACCCTGTCCGTCAATTGTTCCATCAGCGGTCTTGCATGCGATCTCTGCTTTTCCATCTCCGTCCAGGTCGTACACCATAAACTGAGTATAGTGTGCGCCTTCCCGGATATTCCTACCCAGATTAATCCTCCAGAGGAAAGTGCCGTCCAGTTTGTAAGCCTCCAGTATCGGAGCTGAGGTAATACCAGCATGGGAATTATCCCGGCCAACCCCTACCTGATGGATAATAATCTCATATTCGCCATCACCGTCGAGATCACCCACCGACGCATCGTTAGGAGTATAGCCGGCCGGCGTTTGTAAGGGCACCGAAAGATAAGGGACAGCTGGAGGATTAGCTGCAAGCAAGAAGGGATCACTTGTCTCGGTCTCCTTTCCCTTAATAACTGTCTTGACGAAATAAGAATTGTGTTTCGAAAGGTCCGCCCTGCTATCTTCGAAATCAGTGGTTAGAGTGAGCGGCAGCGAGTTTAACTTCAGGGGCTTGCTTCCGTTGGTTGAGCGGTAAAGATTAAAAGCAATATCCTCAGAATCCGTCCCCAGCAAGCGCCATCCCAGGTATACAACACCATTCCCCTTGTTTATCGCTACCAGCCCACGCCCCAGATTCTCCATCAGACGTTGGGCGCTGGAAATCAGGCAGGAGCTAACCAATAATCCGGTTAAAATCAGGGCTTTTAGTTTCATAACTGGCTTATAAATGACTTACTTGTTTGTAGTACGGTTTTTGATATCTGCTGAGGTTTGTATCTTACAGATCTATGGTTAATATTTACAGGCAAGGATCTTATTCTTAGACCCTTGCCTGATTTCTTTTCTCTGACCTGCTAATCCGTCAGGATATTTTCTTTTGGCATAACAAACTGCTTATTCTCAGTAGTTGGCTTCGGCAAGCCAAAGTAGAAATACAATGTCCGCTTCGTAGTCCCTGCGACCTTATTAGGCTCGCTCTCGGGGCCGAGTGCCGAGGTATTATAGCTGACATTCAACGCAAGCTTGCTTCCGGCTGGCGGAATGCCGTCGAGGAAAGAGATATCACCACTTGGCAATTCAGGAGCCGGCCTGGCCCCTGATACCGCGTAAAAGTCGAATAAGCGGACAAACAAATCGTTATCCCGACTAGCGACTGTAAATTTCCCTTGCACCGTATTCAACTCCATCCAGGCGATATCACCATAGTACCCTTTAAACTCCGGGTAAATCCAGGGTGCGCTTCCTGTATGCGTGTTGTTATATCGGTTCTCCCAAACGTTGTGTGTGACGCCCTGCATTCTGTTTTTCCAAACGCGGTAAGGTCCTTTACCCAACCATTTTGCACCCAGCACAAAGTTTTCCGGATAATTGAAAGAAACACCCGTGAAAGGATACGTTCCGTTCAGAGTATATTCATACGTCATTTCGAGCCAGCCGCTACCGTACATCTTCCAGCGTACATATTTCATATCGCCGGTATAGCTAGCCTCGACAACGTGACCATCACCTTCTTTAAAATGCCTGATGGACGAGAATACAGCATTTCCGCTCACCAATACCGGTCCGTTATTGAATGATAGCTTAGCGGAAAAATCGTTTGCCAGATCAGCGAGCCTTCCATTTTTCTTATTTATAGAAACTGATATACCGCTAGCCTTTAAGGTTATCAAACTATCAGCTTCAGAAACAGCGACCTGTTCAGACCCCGTAGTAACTAATAATCCGTCAAGCAGTTGGCTGTTCTTCTTCACTTTCCACACCCATTTATACACTTCATTTTTTGATGGATCATAAGCAGACAATGTAAGCGCATCATAGCTCTTCCAGTCTCCTGGCAGCTTCAGCTTAAGCACGCCCCTGGCCACCGGTGCAATAGAAGGAGCTGTTGCCGATCCCTCCTTAGCAACCGTGTATCCCGAGGTCTGATCATCTCTCTTCTTAAAATTCACCAGCTCCCATTTAAAGGTGCACTGGTTTATATTTGTAAAGTGGAACCTGTTTTCTACCGGTATCTCGCCTTTGAAGTTGTCAGGAAGTTCTTTCAAGGTGATTTTAACGGGTGAATAAATTTCTCTGATGGCATTCACGCTCCCTTCCTTTTCGCGGTATGGCCCTACTAATCCGTCGGGTGCATTTACTCCATTTACATCGATTATACCATTCTGATCGGTACGTACAATTCCCTCGTCAGCGAGATCCCATATAAATCCGCCTGCACCCTTCTTAGCATACCAGTGGAGATCCCAGAACTCGTTCAAAGCCACTGCCCCGCCACCGTCATCCTGAGAATGCAGAAACTCTGTAGGCATGTATATATTGGTGTCGGCGAGAATTTTTTGAGTGCTATAATAATCTTCGTAATGGTTACAGTCTATGCCATTGAGAGCATTTCCTGGTCTGTGGTGACCATGGATAACCGGACGGCTAGAAAGATCATACTTAGCATATTCTTTTATGAGATCAAAGTTATGGCCACCCTCGTTGCCGTTGCTCCAGAAGATAATTGAGGGGTGGTTAACATCTCTGATAACCATCTGCTTCACCAGGGGCTTACCGGCCTTGGTGCTGTACGCTTTTTGCCAGCCCGCAAGCTCATCCAAAACATACAAGCCTAAGGAATCGCAATACTCAAGAAAAGACTTGTCAGGAGGATAATGAGAACAACGAACAGCGTTCATATTCATCTCCTTGATCAGCTTAACATCATTAAGATCGATCTCCTTGTTGATGGAGCGTCCCGTTTCCGGCCACCAGACATGACGATTAACACCCTTCATCTTGATCTTGGTTCCGTTTACATAGATACCGTCTCCTTTACGTATTTCGATTGTCCGGAATCCAAACTTTTCAGTCGTTTTGTAGAGCACATTGCCCGCGTTACGAATGCTGACATCAGCACGATAAAGATGCGGTGTTTCAGCCGTCCACTGCAGTGGTTTGCTGAGCTTTGTTTTCAACATAAGCACCGAATCTCTTTCCTGTGTTCTGGCACTGGCAGTAGCTACAACTTTTCCTGCAGCATCTTTAATTTCCGCGACGATATTACGCCCGGCTTCCGCATTTTTCAGAAACACATTCATAGCAAAAGACCCATCCGCCTTTGCGTCAATAGCCGTATACTCGATATGTTCTTTCGGAACTGCCTCCAGATAAACGGGCCGGAAGATCCCCCCAAATATCCAATAGTCAGCCAGGCGCTCGGCATTATTTACAGAGTTGTCTGCAGACATCTTGCTTACCATCACTTCGATCTGATTAGCCTTGCCGAAACTTAGCTTATCAGAGATATTGTACTTAAATCGATAGAAGGAGCCCTGATGAACCGGACCTGCCAGCTTTCCGTTGATCTTCACTTCGGTATCGGTCATAGACCCCTCGAAGACGATGAAGACGTCCTTCCCCTGCCAGTTGGAGGGAACCGTGAACTGGTGTTTATAGATCCCTTTTTCATCAGCAAAACGGAAATTCTTACCATAGGTAACATAGTCGCGCCCGTAATTATATGATCCGAAGCCCTGTTGTTCCCAATGCGAAGGAACTTCAATCTTTGACCAGACACCACTTTTCCTACCGCCCGTAACCCAAAAATCCCAGGTCACCGTGTTCTTGTTATCTACACCGGAAATGTACTGTATTTCCTTCCTATCGCTCACCTGAGCCATGCCTTGCAATGCAAAGGAGATACTTAAAAATACTGTCAGGATGTTCTTTCTAAAACCTTTTACCATTTTGTTAATGTTTGTTTCGATAAAACCATGCATTCTAAAAAGGCACGGTAAGCTAAATATATTATGATCCAATAAGAGCCGCTTAATTACCATCGGGCTTAACAATACTCACATGGGGACTTGGGGGCCATTTGAAAGACGCAACATGATCAGGAGAAGCACTGTCAAACGCCGGCATATCGACCAGAAATTCAGCGAGCTTGAGATTTTGTCCTTTGATCTCCTGAGCTACAATCTTTGCAATCTGATAGGCCCCATACGGGTTGAAATGGGTGTTGTCATTCAAATTCCTTTCCGGATAAATTACAAAAGCACTTTTTGACCCTTCAGGCCCAAGGGCTTCATACATCCGCGTGGTCAGGGCGGTAAGATCGATCAAGGGAACCCCTTCTTCCGAAGCTACCTTTCGTGCAGCATCGGGGTATTCGCCATGGGAATTAACCATCTTTCCCGAGGCATCAAAAGATCGGCGCGCTGTCGGCGTTAAGATCACCAGATTCGCCTTAGCTGCTCTCACTTCCCTGGAGAATATTTTTAATCGTTCTGTGTAAGACTTATAGGGTCCGTCATTCGGACCTTTTTCTTTTTCATCGTTATGTCCGAACTCTACAAAAACATAATCACCCGGTTTAATGACACTCAGTACCTTTTCCAGACGCCTGCTCCCAATAAAGCTACCCAAAGACAAACCTGACTCCGCGTGGTTAGCAATTGCGACGCCGGGTCTGAAAAAACGCGGAATCATTTGTCCCCACGAAGCCCAGGGCTCTTCCTCCTGATTAACCACCGTGGAGTTTCCCGCAAGGTAGACAGTAATCTGGCTATCTGTTTTTTCAATTTCGATCGCGTTCAGAGCAGTGTTAGCATCGAATTCGAGAGTGAGTTTATCATCCCAATCCAGCTTAGTTAGCTCCCTGGGTTTTAAATGCACTTCCCGATTAGCGGCTATCTTCCTGTCTTTCACATTGACGATGAAGCTTTTTCTTATATGCCCGCCAGCCTTCGTTTCCAGGTGCTCCAGCATTAGTCTCCTGGACTCCGCTTTCACGGTAGCTTTGGCAGGAGACTTGGTATCACCGAGCGTAAGGGTGACTTTGTAGTTCCCCTCAGGAACCCTGACCGAGAAATAAAATGGTTTATCAGATGTTACAAAGTCGCTTTTTAACGGATTTTTCCCTTTTCTGAAGACGGATTTCGGTTGAGAAGAAAAGTCAAATCCATAGCCTCTGCCATCGGAGTAAACATCAGTCGTACTGACCCCTGTATATCCGGGGCCGACATTTTTTGATCCGGTATCAAATTTCCAGGATTTGCCATTCTGCAGGTCATCGCGATATTGAGCGTACCCTTGAAAAGCAATCAGAGAGAAAACAATCAGAAACCTATCGAATTTGTTCATGTATAATATCAATTGACTGTTATTTCGTAAACATTGCCCTTCCTGGTATCGAACGTTGTGATATATTGAGGAGTAACGAGTTCGTTAGCCAGCCGGAAGTTTGCCTTTAAGCCCTTAACGACAATTTTCTGATTGGTACGAAGCCTGCACTGCCCACCCGCTTTGGAAATTACAAAGGCCTTCCTAAGTTTACCGCCTTTCCAAACCATCTCCAGCTCGAAGGCACCGCGCGCAATCAGACCCTTAACGTGCCCCTCTGCCCATTTTTCAGGCAGGGCAGGCAGCAACTGGATCTCATTCAGATGGCTCTGCAGAAGCATCTCAGTAATACCGGCTGTAGCGCCGAAATTACCGTCTATCTGAAATGGCGGATGTGTGTCAAATAGGTTATTCAGCGTGGAAACTTTCAGCAGCTCCTGATACATTTTATAGGCATGATTGCCGTCGAGCATTCTTGCCCAAAAATTGATCTTCCATGCTTTGCTCCAGCCAGTTCCTTCATCCCCTCTAACTTCAAGGGTTTTACGACTGGCTTCAGCAAATTTCTTGTCAATGAGCGGCGATATTTGCCTTCCCGGATGCAGGCCAAACAAGTGTGATATATGTCTGTGCTGTGGATCTTCGTCTTCCCAATCGCCAAACCATTCAACCAGGTTACCCTTTTTCCCGACCTTCAGAGGACTTAACATCGCTCTTTTTTGTTTCAACAATGAAGCGTATTCACGGTCGGTTCCAAGAACTTCAGAAGCCTCTATAACGTTTGTAAAAAGATCCCAGATGATCTCCATATCCATCGCTGAGGCTACTGTTACTGTTCCTTTTGTTCCATTTGGCATGATATAAACATTTTCCGGAGACGTGGAGGGTGCTGTAACCAGAATACCGTCCTTTTCTACCAGCCAGTCCAGACAAAAGTCTGCTGCGCCTTTCATCAGGGGATATGCTGTATTTTTGAGGTAATCTTTATCTGCTGTAAACCGATAGTGTTCAAACAGATGCTGACTAAGCCAGGGGCTTGCAAGGGACCAGTTGGCCCACTTCGGATCGCCCGAGCCCTCTCCTACCGGATTGGTCTGCGCCCAGATATCCGAATTATGATGAGCTGCCCAACCGCGCGCATTATAATAATACCTGGCCGTATGCGCTCCGTTCTTTGCCATCCTCTTTATGTGAGCGGTCAGAGGTTCCGTCAACTCGGAGAGGTTAGTCATTTCCGCCGGCCAGTAATTCATCTGCAGATTGATATTGGTTGTAAAATTACTTCTCCAGGGTGGGCTTATGGAATTATTCCAGATCCCTTGAAGGTTGGCAGGAATACCACCTGGTCTGGAGCTTGAGATTAACAAATATCTGCCGAACTGAAAATAAAGCTCCTCAAGCGCGAGGTCAGCTTCCCCCTCTCTGTATCGAACCAATCGCTGGTCAATGGGCAGTTCTTTAGCTTTTCCAGATGCTAAATCAAGACTTACTCGGTTAAAGTAACGTTGATAATCTGCAATATGTGCATGTAACAGTTGACTGTAACTCTTCTTCGACGCGGCGTTCAAATAGTCTGATGCCCGCCTCTGCTCGTCTATGCCATCTCTGTCGGGGGATTTATCAAATCCGTTAAAACTGGTTGCTGCCGAAACGTATAATGTAACTTCTGATGCCTCTGAGATAACCAGAGAAGAATCAGTACTGTTAATTTTACCATCGGGGGATATTGCCTTAATCCTGAACTGATAGCGCATACCATTTTGCCGTTGACTATCTTCATAGCTAAACGATCCTGACACTTTTTTACCATAACTATCAACCCTCGCCTTTCCTGCCAACACCAAGTGCTTATCATTGGAAACCGTTGTTTGATATTTAAGCTCATGCTGCACCCCGACAGAGAAGTTAAGCGCCTTCTTTCTGTCGGCTTTTAAATGAATAACTATGATTTGATCAGGCGCAGAAGCGAATACCTCACGTGAATAGTTCACACCCTCTGCTGTGAAGCGGGTTGCTGAGGTAGCTTTTGTGATGTTTAGGTCTCTGTAATAATTGCCGGGAGCACCTTTAAAATGGTGTTTGATAAGAATGTCGCCAAGTGGCTGATACATTTCCGTATCGGGGCCCTGCATTTTCTTTAGAAGCGAAACGGCTTTGTCAATACTGTCGCTAAACAGCGCCTTTCTCAATGGCTCCAGGTACTTTGGAGCGTCTGGATTAGGATTCAGATCGACAGGACCACCCGTCCACAAGGTCTCCTCGTTAAGCTGAATTAATTCCTCCCCGGGTCTGCCGAAGATCATCGCGCCCAGACGGCCGTTGCCCACT
Organism: Arcticibacter pallidicorallinus; assembly: GCF_003002875.1. GTDB lineage: Bacteria > Bacteroidota > Bacteroidia > Sphingobacteriales > Sphingobacteriaceae > Arcticibacter > Arcticibacter pallidicorallinus. The sequence goes on along the minus strand of NZ_PVTH01000001.1, from coordinate 361,715 downwards.
GGCAGTGCTTCGTTCCACTCTTTCGCAGGCTTATCATACCAAAGAACCAAGTCTTTGTCTTGTGCTAAACTGGCATGGATTACCAGCATCAGAAAGAAGGACATTGAAGACCGCTTCATCGGCTATTATTTAATAAATTTGTATAGAACTGTCGTTAACCTCGTAAGGATGGTTTTGCAAAAGGCGGATCATCTCGGCACCAGCCAGCAAAACAGGGCCGTAACCATGAGCAGCATAATTGTTCACCGGTCGATAATAGTAAAACGCCGGGTCAAAGCCCATACCCGTACCTACGCAGGTACCCTCAACCTGACCCCTGGCATTCACCTTTGAACTCACTGCATTCCAGGCCAACAAGGCCATCGGCCCATATGCTTTTACATCCAACCACCCCTTGTTCACCGCATGAGCGATGCAGTAGGCATAAATAGCGGTAGCAGACGTTTCGAGATAAGAATCATTTTTATCCAGCAGCTGGTGCCAGAACCCGGTTCCGTGCTGGAGAGACGCGAGCGCTTTAATATGTGTTTTTAACTGGCCTGATATTTTCTCTCTTCCTGCATATCCATCAGGGAGAGCATCCAGTAATTCAATTTTAGTAAGCAGCGCCCAACCATTCGCTCTAGCCCAGTGAAACTGTGGATGCGGATTCATATCCTGAACCCAGCCATGCATATAAAGCCCATTCTCCTTATTGTACATCCGTCCGGAAAACAACTCAAACTGTTTGACAGCTTCGTCAAAGTACTTCGTTTCTCCGGTCAGTTTTCCCATCTGTACTAAAGCGGGAAGGCTCATGTAAAGATCGTCTAACCATAGTGTATTGGGCTGCGGCCGGTTGCGTGCCAGAGTTCCGTCTGTCAGGCGAAACTCCCTGGTCATAATATAGTTTATATAATTGTCTATCAGCGGGCGGACCTCTGATTTTAACGAACCGGACATTGAAGTTTTAATAATGGCAGCACACATGGAACCCGCATCATCGAGGGCATGTGGATCAAGAACCGATCGTACCGGTGTTTCAGCCTTTGGGTTCGTTTTAAAAAGCGGACGGTAATTTGACGCTACCTCAGAAATGAAATCAACTCGCTTTGCCGTGTATTCGCTGAACTTTTTGTCGCCGGTAACCTGTCCGGCCAGAAGCATCCCTGTGTAAGTTACCCCCCATTCATAGCTGATCAAACGAAAATCGCCCTGCTTAAAAATAGAGTTCTGATCAGCCTTTTTAAGATTGTGCACTACTTCGCCTGAAGCCTTATTTATTAATTGCATGGGTGTTGCAGCATCGACATAAGTGTATAACCTGTCTAGCACAATTTTAATGTCCTGAGGCTTGGTTTCACCATATTTTACAGGATAATCGGGTTTTAACAAATGCAGAGGAGTAGTAACATCGTTGCCGGTAGGTTGTACCTGGCCGAAAGCCACAGTACTGACTATCTGCAGAATGCAAGCAATACAAATTACCTTCATTGGTTTAGCTGGTTTATAATCGTAATCTAAACTAAAAAGTTTTTAGTTGGCTTCCGTCCTGTTGCATCCTGTCATCATTACAAAATCGAGACACCGCATCGATTGAAACACAGTTGTTACACTTGATAGCAATCGAAAATCAGCTAATTTTCTCCCGCTATTGTCGGCACAACCGTGGAATCCAGCAACGCTTCCAGTGGAGATTCTTCCAGAACCACACGTTTAGATTGTCCTTCGATCGTCTTCCACTCAACAAGTCTGATCATACCGCTGTCAAGTTCTATTCCGGTGATGTCACCGTCATCAAAACATCCGCAACCCGTATTGAAGTAGGTATTTTTCGAGTAGTCCAGCCTGGGGGAAGCATCTCCACTGATTTTTCCGGCCGACATCTGCGCTTCTATCTCTCTTGCCTGCTCCATCTTCCCGTCCCTCCTTGCTTCTTGTAAGCGAATGTACATGCGTTCCAGGTGAGTCAGGGAATTAAACACCGGCTGATGGGTATGTCCTGTTATGAGAACAAGATTTTGCTGCATCGCAGTCCAGTCGTACATGATCTGATTGTGTTCTGATTTGAGCTTATTGTCGTAGGCTGGTGTGTTAGGATTTATTCTAAGAAAAGCCTGAAGTGGCCCCCAGACCATTGAAACAAACCACTTACTGAACCAGTTACCGTCACTCTGAAGATCACCCTGATGCCCATGGGTAAGAAAAACATCTAGCTTTCTCCCTTTGATTTCCATTCGAATGATGACACCTTCGTAGACCTTGACTCTTTGTCCGTATGCACGGTAAAGGTTAAGCGATGCCAAGGGGTCGTTGTCCCAGTAAAGGTCATGATTCCCAAATACCTTAATGAACGCATTTCGCTTGAGAAACATACTTTCGGCATGAAAGGTATGTTTATTGTGTTTCAGAATACCTTCAACCGTATTTTCCCAAAGTTCTTCGCTATCACCCAGGTTGCAGTATGTAAACTCATGTTCATTGTAGTATTGCAAGGCCGCGAGATAATTCTTTTCGGCCAATAAGAAATCATCACGGAAATTCCGGCTCCCTTTGTGCTGATCGGAAAACACAATCATTTTTGAGGATTGGTGAAAATCTATCACCAATCCCCGATGCCCCGGATCTTCCAGGATCTTTTCATAGAGAGCCGTTAAGGCGTCATGCACCCGCCTCTTATCTGGCCTTGAAGAATATTTGTTTGCCAGTCTAATCACTGGTCCCGACAGAACTCGCTGTAAGAATTTGCGCATGCCTTATGAACACATCAGCACAGAGAGTGTTTACGGCACCAGTGACTTAAGAATCTACTTATTTTCCTGCCGATTTCCTGCCGGTAAAAATAGCATGGTCCCTTATTCTGGATACAGACCTTGAAGATGAAGAAGACTCTTCATTTACCTCATCAGACTTCCCTTCCCTGGTTGACTTGTACGAGGATGTTTTCTTCCTGCTTTCCGACCAGCTTCGTGAGTCGAACGAGTAGGTCAGGCTTGCTCCGCCAAACAGATGACCTTTGATAGTATTTTGAAATAGCTTGTTGGCCCACTCACCGCCGCCTTCACTGTATCCTTCGATTGCTCTGGTATTATACAATCCCAAAGTACCCTTTAACAGGAAACCCTGTTTTTGGATGCCCAAATGGATGGCAGCAAAGTTACTTGCGGCATAAGAACCCTTAACATCTCCATTCAGAATCATTTGTGTAGCCACTTCATGATTATATATTCCACCCGGATGGGCACGATCATAATCACGTCTCCACTCACCGCTTCCCGTTTGTGCGGCACCGCTTTGGGTGTGCGTACGATTAGGAGTACCCTCGTTGTTGGTTTCCCCTGCAAACTCTGCGTCCACTAAAAAGCGGAAACGCTCGGTTTGGCTAATCTTACCCAAAGGTCTGTTAAACACGTGCAGAAGCACGCCATAGCGGTAATAGGTCATTCCATTCGAAAGATCGAAAAACCTTTCGTATGCATCTGTTCGTTCAGGTGTCGATAAGACGGTCGCGTCTGCTGATAAAAGAAAAGGACCTACATTTAAACCGATATGCCCTCCCCAATTCCAATAGTTTGTGCTAAACTGAGGAACTCGTCCATGCGGACCAATAAGGGTTCTGTCGTCGTATCCTACTTTTCGGTTACCAAAGCCGGCGATGATGCCAAACTGTGGGTAGACAAAAGGCTTTACGCCTTTCTCAGTTAATTTGCGGAGGTTGGAGAGATAAATATCCGACTCCAGCCTCATTTCCACACCATTCAAGACGATGCGTGAACCGGTCTGACCAATATCTGCACCATTAATTACTTCCGGCACAAAGTCAACCGGATCGTAAGAACTCCTGTGCTCAATATGACGGCTGCCGAGCCTGATCCTCGGATTAAACGCGATCGCAAGCTTATTCTCATGAATCTCAACAACTGAATAATAGTTGATGATGCTTTCCCCTGCGGTCTGAAGACTTAAATACCCCGGAGTAGCAAGAGCTACAGGCGGTTGCGGAGCTGCTACTGCCAATAACACGAGGTCTGAGCTGGTAATACCTGCAGACTTGTCTTCACCATAACCAAGCGACTTAAGTTTTTCGGTTCCGTGATCTCTCAACTGTCCGAGTCGTTTTACTGAGAAATCGCCTGTCTGACTTGCCGGAACTGCACCTTTACCCTCCAGCAAACGCTTGAAAAGCTTTACAGCATCCCGTTCACCATAATGCAGCGAAGTCAGCATCATGAGCTCCATGGCTTTGGATTCTGATTCTTCCTGCATTTTGTCTGGATTTATAACCTCTGTTTCGGTCAGCAGGACCGGACCTAGATTCCCCGGAACATTGCTATCAAAGAAGCTGCTTCCCTTCAGCGCCTGAACTACCCGACTCCCGGCTCCTTTGCTGAGGTCCCCCTTTAATGCGGCAATTAACGCTCTGGTTTCAGGGTGGCGATTCATATCACCTTCTTGCAACCGCATAAGCTCGAACAATGCCCGCTTGTAGTTTTCATTCGCGTGCTCCTTGGACATCCTGTTTCCTGGATATGTTCTTGAACGGAATTCTGCAACCGCAGCCTTTTCTGCTTTTATCTTATCTTTCGTTTTGGCCTGCTCCCTTCTGAGTATTTCCGCCAGGGAGATCGGCCCACCATCGAAGTCGATCAGTTGCAGCTCAGGGGTCTCACGTATTTCCCTCGTGGCAGACGTTATCGTTATGGTATTATGTAAACTGGTCGCATAATCTCTGGCCATATAAGCCTGATACACATGTTCCCGCCATTGTGACCCGTTAGCCTGCTTATTGACAGGGTTCGCTGATATCAGGACTTTTAAATCCTTCAGCGCAAGCGGATTTTCGGCCGTTACCACTCGCTGCGAATCGGTTCTGAAAGCCAGAAATTTACCCTTAGGCAAGTGGCTGTTTACTAGCTCAAATAGCGCAATCGTGCCATTCATGCCCTGTTGTGCAACGTATTCCAGATCTCCCTTTGAAAATACTGACTCTACAGGCGCACCTTTTTCAGTATCATATTTAAGGGTGTCGGCAAGAATAGCGGCTGCCTTGACTGCTGCACCAACAAGTCGCGAATCAGAAAATGGTGTTGTCGATTCACGATAGGTTGTAATGGGTTCATCGGCAGTACGCCTTATTCGAACTGTATCCTGGGGAGCCGTATACGCGCTCTGTGCGTTCAAGCCCTCAGGCGCAATCCATACAAAACCACAAATAGCTGATAAGGTAAAAATCGAATAGTATCCTCTTGTCTTATGCTTCATACTGTGAATAATTCATGTAATTCATTAGGGTAAAACTACCAAAGATTGCACATGATTATCAGTACATTACAATTATGAGAACCATAATGAGAATCCCCGTGAAAGAACGAGAGTGCATAAAGTGATTGGTTTGGAGTACTCTCAGAGCCTGTCGAGCTTTCCTTAAATCCTTAACGCGTTTATTCCGAGATCCCTAATTAAGAGATGATGCGCGTATCGCTATACGACAATAGCGGTTCTTAAACGCAAATTTCCTAACGCGAATACACAACCATTGAGTAATTATGGTAACGATAACTGCAGTCATGCTCATTTATCAACAAAAAAGATTTCTTTTGAAACAATGGACTAGTACAGTTGTTAAGACAATCAAATACAGAAAGTTATGAAAAGCGGATATGGAGCGAGTGATCACCTGATGAAGATGTTGCCAGAACTTAATCAGCATAACCAACCGGAGGCAAGTTATGTCTCTCGTGGGTCATGGTATTGCACTAAAGAAATCATCTCTACCAATGAAATAGTAGAAAGTAAATTAAAGTTAAATTTTAGAAAAAAGCGGAAAAAGAAATTGTCCTAATCTCTTTTTCCGCCCTGTTTATCGATATATCCCCGACTTAAAGTGCAGAACATATTTCTCGTCCTCAAGGGCTGGTCGCCATTGCCTGATGAGTTCCTTATAAGCCTGTCCTACGGGTCTTATTTTCCTGTCGAGATCATATAATCCAAGACTGTTCACTCTTCCGGCGTCATCTCGCAGAGCTGAGTCCCAGTCGACCTGATCCGTAAGGCTATACCATGTAAAACCGTATATGGGTATGCCATCACGCTTTAATCTTCTAACATTTGCCCATTGCGTTTGAAGCCACCGTACCGCATTAGGCTCAGCAATATTAGTCTCCGTGTGCATAATAGGAAGCTTGTACCGGCTGTAATACTGGTGCGTAATTACATAGTACCCAAAAATCTCCCCTGCTGCAGAGGTCGATCCGTCTTCATGAACCATATGTTCATTGGTTACGTAATAGTCGTTCCCCATCACACAACTCCCCTTTATCACACTACTTTCAAACCACTGATATTCCTCCTTCGTCATACCGTTTTCAAGTAGATACTCATACATGGACACGCTGATGGGATAACCATAACTGAGATCCAGCGAAAGGAAGCGACGTTGATTTAAAAAAGTTGCCAGACGATCGCAGTCGGGAGTCTCCGGATGGAAATACTCAGACGACTCGCTCTGGACGAAAATTGCGTCGGGCTGAACGGTGAGAATCGCATTCATCGCCAGCACGTTCGCCTTACAGAGGTGCTTAAGCGCAGTTACAAACGTTAGATCAGACGTCCCTTTTTCATTCCACCAGCCATACTGCCCTGAGAAAGCAGCGGTCACGAAGATCTCATTTACCGGGGTATAAAACTGTATGTATGGATATCGTTTGGCAAAGGCAAGTGCATACTCTTCGAAATGAACGGGAAAGTCAGGATTCTGAAAATTCTCGAGCCAATCGGGTAGGCCGAAATGACACAGATCTACAATAGGCGTGATCCCCAGTTCTTCCAGATACCTGAACGTCTCATCGACAAAGCTCCAGTCATATTGCCCGGGACCAGTGTTCACGCTGAAATATGGCGGACCATAGCGCAAAAACTCAATTCCCATTTCTTTTACCAGATTAAAATCTTCCCTCCAGTATTTATAATGACCGCATTTCTCCATTTCATCGACGCGCTTTCTTGTACCGTCTGGAAGCGTAATCATGGGATAGCTATTCTCTATCCCTGTGGCAAACATAAATTTATTTTTAACATTCATAAGCAGCTGATTATCGATATCTAACAATCTTTCAGTGCTTTGCGTTTTGATTTTCTCACTAAAACCATTCTCAATCATTTGCGTTAATTAATTAATTACTACAACTATGAAAAACATACCGCCTTATTTAATGTGCTTTTCGCACTTGAGATGGGACTTTGTATACCAACGTCCGCAACATCTGCTGAGTCGTTTTGCAAACGACTGCATTGTCTATTTTCTGGAGGAGCCTATGTTCACAGATGAACCTGAGTCAACGATTCAGTTTACCAGGAAGCTCCCTAATCTATGGGTGGGAGTTCCCTTGATTTCAAACTCCGAAGAAGCCGCTGTTGACACTGTTTTAACCCAATTGCTCGACAAATTTTTCGCAACGAAAACAGTAGAAGACTTTGCCTTCTGGTACTATACCCCTATGGCCCTGAACTTCACGTCGAAGTACAATCCGAAAATCACCATATTCGATTGCATGGATGAGCTTTCTGCATTCAAGAATGCGCCGGCGAAGCTAAAAGACCTCGAAAAACAACTGATGAATAAAGCTGATATCGTATTCACGGGTGGCCACGCCTTGTACGAAGCCAAGAAAAATCAGCACGCAAACATCTTCCCCTTCCCAAGCAGTATCGATAAGGATCACTTTGCCGCAGCCAGGGGAAAAATTGCTGAACCCGAGGATCAGGCGAAGATCAAAGGCGTTAAACTGGGTTTTTATGGAGTGATTGACGAGAGGTTCGATATCGAACTGATCAGGCAAATGGCCGACGCACGCCCGGATTGGCAACTCGTGCTGATTGGTCCGGTTGTGAAGATTTCTCCGGACATTTTGCCGAGAAATGCAAACATTCACTATCTGGGACAAAAAAGCTATGACGAATTACCTGCATATCTCTCGGGATGGGATATTGCCCTTATTCCCTTCTTATTGAACGAATCTACGCGATTTATCAGTCCGACCAAGACTCCCGAATACATGAGTGCCGGTCGCCCTGTAATTTCAACTCCTATCAGAGACGTCGTTCATCCATACGGCGTTAACAAGCTTGTTCATATAGGCAGTACGGCAGAGGAGTTTATTGCATATGCTACGCAGGAACTGGCGATAAGCAACAAATCTCAATGGCTCAGCAGATCTGATGCGTTCCTTGCCGACAATTGCTGGGATAACACCTACGCATCAATGACGGACAAGATACAGTGTACGTTGAAAAATAAGGGAAAGATTTCGCTCGCAAGCTAAGCCCGCTGCTTTTTGAAGGACAAGACACAAGCCTGTCGCACCTGAAAAGGGGCGACATAATTTTTTTAAGACATGGAGATTTGGGGAGGAATTGAATGTACGATCAACCGCGTTGGAGACAAGTACATGGACCAGCTGGAGTATTCAGGTCACTATAATCGCCTTGAGGATCTGGATCTGCTTGCCGGCCTCGGCATAAAAAAATTAAGGTATCCCGTTCTTTGGGAAAAACATCAGCCTGAGAGCGGACAAGAGATCGACTGGACGGCCACGTCAATAAGGTTGTCACGATTGCTGGAATTAGATGTTGAACCTATTGTTGGCCTGGTTCATCACGGCAGCGGTCCGGCATACGTAAGTATAGCCGATGAATCTTTTGCAACAGGACTCGCCGACTACGCGGGCAAGGTCGCCAAAAAATTTCCCTGGATTAAATATTACACTCCCGTAAACGAACCATTGACAACCGCCCGATTTTGCGGGCTTTACGGAATCTGGCATCCTCATGGCTCGAGTGCTGAGACATTTCTGCGGATTCTCATCAACGAATGCAAGGCCACCGTTCTGGCCATGCAGACGATAAAGGAGGTGAATCCCGAAGCAATGCTTGTTCAAACCGAAGATATGGGCAGAACACATAGCACCCGGGCATTACGTTATCAGGCTGATTTTGAGAATCACAGGAGATGGCTAAGCCTGGACCTTCTTTGCGGCAAAGTTGATGAGAACCATGCACTATATAAACATCTGACTGACAATGGCATCACGAGCGAAGATCTGAGTTTCTTTCTCAACAATCCCTGCCCGCCAGATATTGTCGGCATTAACCACTATCTCACCTCAGAAAGATATATAGACGAAAAGCTCGCTATATATCCTGAACATACACACGGAGGGAATGGAAAACATCGGTATGCGGATGTAGAGCTAGTCAGGGTAGGCTGTAAAAAAGCGTACGGCCCCTATCGAATATTAAAGGAGGTTTGGAACAGATACAGGCTTCCGATCGCTGTCACTGAAGTGCATCTTCATTGCACACGCGAAGAACAGATGAGATGGTTTAGCCGTGTACTTGAGGATGCCCGCCGGCTCGAGAAAGAACAAGCGGATATCCGGGCAGTGACCGCATGGGCGCTGCTCGGCTCCTTCGGGTGGAATTGCCTCCTCAGGCAAGAATGTGGCGACTACGAAGCAGGCGTTTTCGACGTTTCATCGGGAACACCAAGGCCCACAGCTATGAGCACTCTGATTCGGGAGGCCGCTGCAGGTATCCTTCCAAAGCATCCTTTGCTGAAGCAAAAGGGATGGTGGGAACGCGATGTTCGGGTATTGTACCATAAGACCATTCCCTTAAGATCAACCAAACCGGTGTCAGCAGGACCGGCCCTGCTCATCGTCGCGAAATCAGGTGTAATGGGTAGTACATTCGTCCGCTTGTGTGAGCTTCGAAATATACCGTATATGCTGATTAGCCGAACGCAACTTAGGCTCTCAGCGGAAATAAATCCCAAAGACCTGTGCCCGAGGGAGATCTGGGCGGTCGTTGATGTGGCCGACAGTCATCCACAATACCGAAAAAACGCTGGGGCCGGACCCGATCTTAATACAGCAAGGAAGTCGGGAGCCCTGGCCGCCTTCACTAAAGCGCACAACATAAGAATGGTTACATTCTCTCTGGATCTACTGACCGAGCATTATGTAATGCTGCAGAATCAGGATGCGCTTATGATCCGTACAGGCGTATTTTTAAGTTCTGAATGGCACCAAAGCCCAAAGCTATCGTCTAAGCGGGTGCAGTGGGTCTCCTTCACATCTACCGACGTAAGGGAGCTGGTCAACAGCACCCTTGACCTGCTTCTTGACGATGAGAGGGGGATTTGGCATTTGGTAAATCCGAAACAGCAGGAATTGCCGGCATCAATAGAAAGGGATACCAATGTACGGGTGTATCTTTAAGAAGTTACCAGTGAGGGGGATTGTTCCGCGGTATTTTATAATGGCAACCGGCAGACAACATGCTTACATTTAAATCATGGATGTATATCTTTTCAGTTGAGCCGTGATCCATGATATTTGAATCGCTTATACCAAAACCTTCAATCAGGATAACAATTCCGCTGCCAACAACTTCAGCCCTGCGTCCTTCGCGAACAATGACTGCAGTATCTTCCTCGATCCCCATGCCTATACATGCAGGATTACTGGCAATCACCTGGGCCATCCGAACGAATCGGCTGCGGTCTATAAAGTGAGTGTCAATACACACATCTTTCAGGAACTCCAGTCCGGTCGTGACCTTGATACCCCCCGCAATCTGCTGCACTTCCTTATTCCCTGCATAGATCATCGGAGTGGATAGGGCCATCGCACCGGCGCTTGTACCCCCCACAATCAAACGATCGGAAATATATCGTTCTTTAAGTGTGCTTAAAAATCTCGTCCCGCCGTATATGGAGGTAAGCTTCAACTGGTCGCCACCGCTAAAGTAAACTGCATCAGCTTTGGAGACGCGTTCGACGATGTCGTTTTTAAGCTCATCTCCCAGAATTTCTGACCTGATATCATGATGTATATGGCCTACCCGACTTAAACCCAGCTTGTCAAAAGCACTTTTATAGTCGGCAAAAGAAGCGTCTCCCTCAGCACTTCCTGTAGTAACCAGTTCAACGATGGGGTCCTCGTTCTCTATCAGTCCGATAAATGCTTTTAGAACCTCCAGGGGCTGTGTAGCACCTGCCTTCTCTTGTTCCTGGTCCCCCTTGTCTTCGTGTCCGCCTACGAGATATAGAATCCCGTTTGGCACAGGGGCCGAAAACTGATTATTCTCTCTTCTCATGGATAATAAGCTTTTATTTGATCTGATGTTTATGCTGCGCCGAATCGGCCTTATTGCTGATCATAAATTGTCTGATCTCAGCCCTTTCCCAGGCATTCGCTCCTTTCGCTACGGGTGGAGCGACGATATCCTTGCGCTGCTCGCGGATCTCAGCTGTTGATACTCCGAAACGCTTATCTCTTTCTTCGACAAGATGCGGGTGTATTTGACCATCCTTCGTGAAGCCCATCATCAGCATGGGCGATCCCAGGGGTAGAGATCGCTCCTGATCGGTATGCCAGGTATGGATTGTCTTGCCATAAGTGGATACGAGCTTCTCCATCAATTCATGCTCAGCAGCCTGCGGAATGCCGGGTGCTATGAGAGTACCCGACTTTACCTCGTACTGGTGGCTGTGCCATAACTTTTTCTCCTCTTCCGGAAGCTTTTTGAATAAGGCTTCCGAAATAATGTATTCGATGCCCATGATCTTGGCATCTTTACCATTGCCATCAAAAATGATGGCCTGATGAACATCCTCATTAAGCTGTTGCACATAATGATGAGCTTCCATCTGGGCTTCAGGGTTACCATTGTAGAAGTGAAAACCATCCAGATAGGTATTAAAATGCCTGAGAGGATTCTTGTTCTGTAACAGGTCAGCGCCGGTTTCTAACAGCCGGTCTTTAGCCGTTTTTTCATCACCCGGTGCCTGTACATTCGATGGAGTGTTATTTCCTCCGCAGGAAGCAAGGTAAACAGCTGCACAAAGCAGGATAGGTACATTCTTCATAGTGAGCAGGTAAATCAGAAAATTAACACCCTCAGCTCTCAATGGTTTATTAAAGCAAAGAAAGAGGTATTTATCACCGACTGCTGCGTAAAACACACCGCAGGGCGATAAATACCTGTTCTCTATGTGACAAACTAAGCCTTAAATCTCAGGAAAGCAGCCATCGAACTTTCTTTTGGCATCTTTTCCTGTGGAAGAACATAAACTGCCCCTCCATTTGACAAGGTATTTACTATGGCCCTGTTAACCAGACATTCATCTCCCTCCTGCTTTTCCGGATGAACAACAAGTTTGTTATCAGCTTCATTGAACGTACCCCATACATGGAAGTTCTCCAGTACGAAGAGGTCAGAAATCTGGGCATAGTAGCTTGCCGGGATGATCTTCTCAGGCATAGAAGTAGTAAGATCTGTCGCCACCTGATTATAATAATTAAGCAGCGCCTTCTTCACGTCTTCTTTTAAAAGCGGCTCAGCGATTTTCCTGGCTCTTTCGTAGAGCGCATTCAGGCCTTCATGATCGTAATTGCCCGTAATGCTTTCTTCCGCGATATGCTTATAGCGTGAGTTCTGCCGGTAATAGCCAACCATATACTCCACCGATGAAAGGATCAGGGGCGCCTTCTCATTAGCCAGTACCTCGGTCCACAAGGTCTGATCTACCTCTTTAAGATATTGAGCTATATACTCCTTTTCGTCGGCAAGCCCACTTCCATGACCGTGGAAATTCGCCTCTGCACCAGGAGCATTGCCGCCGCCGCGGAATAGCTTACGTTCATCCTTTTCTTCGAAGTGGATCACGTCATTCATACCGAGAGGGAGACCCTCCACTTCAACCTTCTGCATGCCATATCCATTTCCTTTATAAAAACTGCAGGCATCCTTGCTGAACACCAGGAGGTAGAAGTACGCGGTATGGGTGATATAAGGAATCAAGGGGCTCAAATAAAATGAACTGTTCACATGAAGCTCTTCCTTTACCTTCATCGGTACGCAATACGTCTTAAAAAAGCCGTCGGCAATGAAAACGGCCAGGCCTTCGGAAAGCTGATACCAGAAAGTTTCGTGCTTCAGAAGCTCATACGCCGGTTGCAGCAACTGGTCTATTTCCGGCTTCTCCTTCCCCTGGGCAGCCAACTGTCTCGCGCACTCCTGTAAATTATTCTTAAATACGATCAGATCCTGTTTTTCGTTGATCTCCGCGCCGGATTTATGTGTCGGCAAATAAACAGATATACAGGTCGAAGCCTTATAATTAGTGAGTTCTGTAAATTCTTCTTTTATTAAATCTTCTTTTTTAGTTTTTCCCATAGTAATAGATGTTTTCAATAGCAACAAAAATTCCATTAGCCTGCTTTAATTATTTTTATTTTCCAACTCACGCTAATTCATAATGCGGAAAACATCATCGGATGTAATGCGTTTTCTATTCATCTACTTACCTAACAATCAAAAGATGAAAAACATGCAATTTTTAAGGAAGAAAGGACTTCTATGTTAGCGACGAATTATCGCGGTCCCTTTAGAATCCGCGTTGACCAGAAACCATATCCGGAAATCCTGCATCCGGACGACGCTATCGTTCGTGTGACCCGATCCTGCATATGCGGATCCGACCTTCACCTCTACGGCGGACTGGTACCCGATACCCGTGTCGGTATGACCTTTGGCCATGAATTCATTGGCGTGGTTGAGGATATTGGTCCGGGAGTAACCAAACTTAAAGTGGGCGATCATGTCATGGTTCCCTTTAACATTGCCTGTGGCAAATGCGCGTTCTGCAAGCAAGAGCTTTATGGCAATTGCCACGAATCAAATCCGCAGGCAACAGCGGTGGGTGGTATCTTCGGATATTCCCATACGGCCGGAGGTTATGACGGCGGCCAGGCCGAGTATGTCCGCGTTCCTTACGCCAATGTCGGACCAACCGTTATTCCGGATGGAATGGACCCGGATGATGCGGTATTGCTGACTGACGTGGTGCCGACCGCCTACCAGGCCGCAGAAATGGCCGGCATTCAAAAAGGCGATACGGTAGTTATTTTTGGGGCGGGCCCCATTGGCATCATGGCAGCAAAATGCTCCTGGTTATTTGGTGCTGGCAGAGTGATCGTCATAGATCATCTGGAATACAGACTGGAGTTTGCACGAAACTACGCCGACTGCGAAGCGTATAATTTCAGATCTCTGGAAGATCCTGTGGTATTTATCAAGAAAACCACCGACTGGATGGGGGCCGACGTATGTATTGACGCTGTGGGTGGCGATGCCGCCGGTAATACCATGCAGACCATAACCGGACGAAAAATGCTCCTTCAGGCAGGATCTGCCACTGCTCTTCACTGGGCTATCAACGCTGTAAAGAAGGGTGGAATTGTTTCCATTGTCGGGGTGTACGGACCGACGGATAATCTGGTACCGATTGGAAATGTCGTCAACAAGGGTATTACCATCCGTGCAAACCAGGCTTCCGTCAAAAGGCTGTTACCTAAGATGATTGAACATGTGCAGGCCGGACGTCTTAATCCAAAGGGAATTATTACACACCGCATTCCGCTGGAAGAAGCTGCTGACGCATACCATATATTCTCAGCGAAGCTCGACAACTGTATAAAGCCAATCCTTATTCCGCCGGCAGCCCGGCTTTAAAACAAACGAACAATGGAAAATTCACTAGAAGAAAAGCACAGGGACAAGAACGGCTGGGCGATTGATGCCGATCCTAAGAATGATCCCACATATCCAATGAAAAAACGCAGCAATGAAGAACATAAAGGCTATACCTGGGAGCGCCCAACCCAGCAGTTCGTCGACGTGGAGGTGCTGCACTCGAATGAGCGCCCCAACATTACTGCTGTCTTCGGAACGTCTACGCCACCTTCCGGACTGAGTGGAATGATCCGCAGGAAGGCCTTTGAATATAGCGAAAATCACTACGGACACTGGCTTCCGCTTATCCTCGCCGACCGCATAAACGTAGTCGAAGGGATCGTTGACGATTTAAAAAGAGGACATATTCCCAACATCTTCGCCGAGCGGGGATGGAACGCTGAATGGAAGTATAACCGCAAAGCGGCTTTAACGAAGATTGCGGTAGGGCTTGCACTCACTGCGGTCCTGGTGCTGAAGATCAGCAAAAAGTCTAAATAGAAAAGCGGGGGTTGAAACCTCCCGCCTTTTTCTCTATCGTTCTGACAACGGCCGCTGACCGTCTGCTTCTTAATCAAGGTTTGTCAGAACCCCGTGTAAGTATTCAAATATTTTTCTTAGAGTTTCCATAAGTATTTCGTTTTGAATCAAATATCCGCAGGAAAAGCTGATAGAAAAATGATCTTGATGACACTTTTAGATGATGCAAAGACCCGTTCACATTTACCTTAATCTTTACACATAGTTATACAAGCGTCAGGAACAGTAAGAACGTAAGAAAATCAAAAAGTATTTTTGGGACTGTTCTATGTGCACCCTATGAAGAAAATTTATTCGTTCGACATCTTTGATACGCTACTTACACGATGTTACTCCAAGCCTGTCGACCTGTTTCACTCAGTGGCTCAAGAGCTGAATAGCAAAAATATTATAACGATGCCACCGGAGAAGTGGATTCAACTCCGAATTTCGGCAGAATCAGAAGCCCGCACCGCGACCACAACCGAAGAGATCTCCTTATCAGATATATACCGGCTTATATGTCGAAGGCTCCGGATCTCCGAAGATTTCCGCGAACAAATGGAGCAGATTGAAATCAAATGGGAACTTTCAAGTCTGAAGAGTATCAAGCCACATGTGAACAAGCTCAAGTCACTCAGAAAAGATGGGCATAAGGTAATCTTCATCTCCGACATGTATCTCCCTTCCACGGTTATTAAAAAGGCCCTGATCGCGAATGATATTGAATGTCATGAAGATGAACTCTTTGTATCTTCCGATTATGGGGAGACGAAGTACACCGGCAAACTCTTTCTAAGGGTATTAAAACACTTCGGCATTTATCCGGCAGAACTCTGCCATACAGGAGATAACATCATTTCAGACTACCGAACACCCAAGTCACTGGGAGTCAACGCTGTCCACTATTCCCATTTTGAAGCGGTGGGAAGAGACCAATTGATCAACTGCAGTGAGGATCTACCCCCAGGCTTTCGATCGCAATTGGCAAGTGTCATTCGGCTGAGTCGTTTGAATAGCACTCATAAGGATCAACGCGCTGCCCATATTCACCATATTAGCTCGACAGTGATCGCGCCTATCCTGTTTGGTTTCACACTGTGGACCTTATTGGAGGCTAAGAAAAAAGGACTAAAAACCCTTCACTTCATTTCCCGGGACGGCCAGATTCTGAAGCAGATAGCCGACCGGATAAACACAACACTCCAGCTTCAGATAGAATGCAAATACTTTTACGGCTCACGGCAAGCATTTCACCTGCCTGCCGCCACAAAAGATAATTGGGATCATCTGGACTGGCTATATGACGACACATCCTTTTTCTCCGTAAAATTGATATTTAACCGGGTCGGCCTTAAGCCCGATCAGATAAAGCAGTATCTTTTAGAAAACGGATTTGAACCATCTGCCTGGAATAATAACCTCAATGCAGATGAAAGAGTGAAGCTTCGGCACATCCTGCACAATTCGCCTGAATTTCAAACTCTCGTGCTGGAGCGCGCCGCAGTCGCCAGACAAACGTTGGTATCGTATTTGAATCAGGAAGGTATCCATGCAGAGGCCAGGATAGCATTTGTCGACATTGGCTGGAACGGAAGGCTGCAAAGGTCTCTGAGCCAGGTTATGGACATTGCAGGGATTAAGCCGCTGGGCGGACTAATGGGCTTTTATTTTGGATTGCGTCAACGGCTGAAGGCTTCAGAAGAAGACAAACTTTTCGCCTGGTATTATGACGAAGAGAACGACCTGAAGAGATTCAATAATGTAGTCATACTCGAGAAATTCGTCGAAGCAACCCACGGCAGTGTCATAGGCTATAAAAAAGAAAGCGATCGTATCGACCCCGTTTTTAAAGAAGAAAAGAATCGTGAAGCGCTTGACTGGGGGCTCGAAGTTCAGCAAGCGTCAATCCTAGAATTCACAGATCTTCTCTGCTCCAGTATGCCTCATCTCGATAAGCAGGAGCTTATCAATCCAGACAATTGGACAACCATCACGGAGATACTACTGACAGATTTCTGCAGTAAGCCAAGCCCCCTAGATGCACGCATATTCGGGAGTGTGTCGATCAGCGAAGATCAGAACCACGCCCGCTCCTATCCCCTAGCCAAACCTTTAACATTTAAGAACTGTATCAGCTTGCTTATGAGGAAGAAACCGAATGTGTATAACGACTTATGGATTCACGGAAGCTTACATCTGACCCGGGGAGGCAGACTTGTTTCCAGTTGCTTACAGATCCAAAGCACGGTGATTAGTTATATAAAGTCGAGACTCTCCGCATGAACAAGGTAGCATCACTCTACAACGCCGTCTTCAAAGAGCAGAACCGTACATCGGTGGTGATCCGACAAGCGTTATACTCCTTTTTATTGAAGGGCGTCAGCGTTATCATCTCCTTCGTTTATGTTCCCCTGCTCCTGAATTATCTGGATAGTGAGAAATATGGCATCTGGTTAACTTTGGTAACAGTGACAAACTGGGTGACACTTTTCGATATCGGCCTCGGAAATGGTCTGCGAAACAAGCTTACCGAAGCTTTGGCCGATAGAGATCTGAAGCTGGGGAGAACCTACATCAGCACCACCTATGCTCTCCTGGGTATAATCACTCTCGCCTTACTGCTTGCCTTCAACGCAGTCAACCAGTTTATTCCCTGGAACAGCTTTTTAAATTCAAAACTGATAGCTCCGCAAGAGCTCCTGGTGGTCACTTCCATTGCCTTTTCAGGCACCATCCTCAGGTTCTTTTTTCAACTAATCGGGGTAATCTTTCTGGCTCATCAGCAGTCTTCTATGAATGATCTGATCAATACTGTCAGTAGCTTTTGTAGCCTGATCGGGGTAGCTTTGGTTTCCCTGCTCATGCCGCCCGGAAATCTCATCCTCCTTTCGGCCATCATCACCCTTACGCCGGTTCTGGTCTATCTTACATTTACGGTCATTTCCTTCACAACACGTTTCAAAGAGCTTCAACCCTCCATTTCGCAAGTTCGCCTTTCCTACAGCAAGCCTCTGTTCCTTCTTAGCTCGCAGTTTTTCATCGTACAGGTGACCGCCCTAATCATCTACGCCAGCGCGAATGTATTGGTTGCCAACCTCTTCAATCCGAGCGAGGTTATCCTGTATAACATAGCCTTCACCATTTTTAACGCAACCATCATGGTCATGACCCTGTGCTTGTCGCCTATCTGGTCGTCCGTGACGGAGGCTTACGCATTGAGAGACTTCGACTATCTGAAAAAAATGCTCAGACGCCTCAACTACCTGTCTGTCCTTTTCAGCCTGGGAGTACTGCTCTTATTAGCTATCAGCAACCCTCTTTATCATATCTGGCTCAAAGGCAAAGTTGAAATCCCCTTCACTATTTCCCTGGCTATGGCCCTTTACGCTATCATTTATATGTTCCAAGCACCCTACTCTGCCTTTATCAATGGTATGGGTAAGGTAAGGTTCACCTCTTTTTTAGCTATGCCAGGCATAATTGTTTACCTGTTAGGGGCTATATTCATTTCCAGATATCTCAACAGCAGTGCAGGCGTCATCACCGGCATTACGCTCTCCAGCCTCATCGGACTGGTTATCCAGCGAATCCAGGTAAGCAAACTACTCAACAACCGGGCAAAAGGAATTTGGGCAGCCTAAACCTCAGAAAAAAAACGTCTCCGGATCAGGTTCAGGTGATATCCTGAAAACCGATCCGGAGACGCTTCGCTGATGAAAACAATAATCGCCTAATTTCCATTTCCTGATGCTCCGCCCAGGTTAACAAACACGCCGGTTCTTCCACCTGTGGAGATCATTTTATTGTCAACAACACGGTTGTTCTTCACGCCAGATCCGTAGAACATAATCAATCCATGGTCTTCACCGATACTTCCGTCGATAACATTCTGCGTAATCGTGTTTGCTGAAGAATTATCTCTAAAGTATAGAACATTGTTCCCACCTGAACGGATATTATTCTTACTGATGTTTCCATTCTTGCTGCCAACAAACATGATGGCCATTCCGTCTACATAAATCTTGTTATTTGATACCGTATAACCATCCACATGGCTAAGTTCCATACCCCTGATCTTGTCCAAATGACTACGGCCGCTAAGTTCAATGATATTATCCTTAATAATCCAGTTGCTTTTCATCGGTTGTCCTGTTGCCCGTGACTCTGCCTCTGATGGACTAGATCCGAGTATTCCAGTAAACCCGTATGTTGATGATTTCATGTAATTTCCGATTGTCTCAAGACCAATCGTACCGGCATTTTCAATACCGTAATAGATGTAATCTGAAGTATGCATACGCATTTCGGTAATCTTGTTATGGTTGATCTTACCATTCAAAGCATATCCGCTAACTGAAATAGAAGATGGTGCCGGCCATGCCTGGATCGTACCCACGTCATGAAAAGTATTGTTGGATATGCTATAATCTCTGAAACGTGCTTTAACCGGCGACTTCAGATGGTTCTGAAACTCAACGCCCATTCTGCCTACACTTTCAAACTTATTCTCGATAATACGTATATTTTTGACCATTGAGTTCTCGCCTTCACTGATCAGCTTAATCGCATTTGCATGCGTCTTAGGATTACTGAATGTACATCCCCTGATCAAAAGGCCATCAATCACATCTTGCGCACCGTAGTTGGCTACAAAAATCATCCCCTCAGTATCATGACGATTACTTTCAAGGCTTGATATAAACGATATGCCTCTAATCTCCAAATTTTTTACATTCCCGGAAATCTGAATGACCTTGTTATTGCGTGTTGTCTTGAAGATGGTTCCTTTTTCACCCACCAGCAGCACGTTTTTCACGTTAGCAATCTGCAGAACATCATCAATGATATACGTTCCCTTAGGGAAAAACAACTTCTTGTCATTTTGAATCAGCGCGCTGATTGCGTTCGTCTGATTCAAAGTTGTACTAGGGCTTATATTGAACTTCTTCCTTACGTTCAAATTTGCTAACTCATCGGGGTTCTCCGGAGTAACTTCTATTCCCTCAACTGGAACGACTGCGTCTTCTTGCAGGTCCTTTTTACAACTTAGCAAAGAAACGGCGATTAAAAATGCAAAGGCATGCTTCATAATATAAATATAAGATGGTTAAAAAAAGGGTCATTATGCCCCTTGTTTTTCTCACTTATACTCACATTACCACAAATAGTTACACAAATACAGCGCACAAACGCGCATTTTATCCCACTAGAAATGAACGCAATACAAATAATCCGACCCGTATAATGTCAGACAAAAAGAAATTTCGTTGAAATAAGGGATGCTGCCGAAATACTACATTCCAGTTAAAGAAATTAACCGTAGGAATTTTTTTCTATAATTTAATCGGCCCGGTATCTCTCGTATTACCACAATCAACTACTACCCAGTTTTTCATAACCGAGATCGCACCCGTTTCTCAACATACCCTGCTTAATACACACATGGTTATACATGATCGCCAGATTTGGAAAAATCATGGTCATAAGCGCTACTTTTATATCGTCAACAAGGGGAAACTTTCACGCAAAACCATCCCATCTAAACCGACAAAATGCTGGCTCGCTGTAAGTGAAGTGGCGAAGCTCTGTAATATCGACTCATTTAACCCATTTCTCATATGCAAAATATCCGTACTTATGGAGCAATGCTGATTGCCATTTTTCTATCTTCATGCAGCAGCTACCAGCAGATCCCATATTATCAAGACCTTAGCCAGTCTGGTGAAGCCAGACAGCCTGTTTCGAATGAGTCTCCTCTAACAATAAATCCATCTGACCTGCTAGCCATCAACGTTACCAGCAAAAATCCCGAAACAGCAACAATTTTCAATTACAACTTGAACACGGTCAACGGCTCTTATGCTGTTACGCCTGATAACCCCGTCATAGGCTACCGGGTGGATGAAGAGGGAAATATCCACCTCCCTCTTATTGGTAAGATAAAGGTCAAGGGATTAACTACCACCCAATTGAGAGATAATATGACGAAATCCTTAACGGCCTTCTACAAGGATCCAGTCGTAAATATCCGGATCATCAACTTTAAGGTTGCCATTTATGGAGACGTACTTAAACCCGACTTGTATACCCTTGAAAACGAGCGAACCACGGTAACGCAGGCCCTGAGTCTTGCAGGCGACCTCAACATCACGGCCATGCGCAAGAACGTTCTCCTGGTCCGAACCGAAAATGGTGAGCGAAAAATGGTGAGGTTGGATCTAACCAGCAAAAACATCTTCAATTCGCCTTATTTCTATCTGAAGAATAACGATGAGATCTATGTACAGCCGGACCGCACCAAGTTCGCGACCGTAGACCGGGGATACCGCACCGCCTCTCTCGTACTTTCCGGATTATCGATCATAGCAATAGTCTTATCCAATATATACCGCTAAGCACATGAGCAGATCAAACGTCTATGCAATAGTTATACCTATTTACAACAGACTGCAGGTAACGAAAGAAGGGCTGAAATATATCATGGCTGCAGTGGCAAATTATACCCGCTCATCCTCCAGACCCGCTGCCATCGAGGTTATCGTGGTAGATGATGGCTCGACAGACGGCAGCAAGGAATGGATAGGACTTCATTACCCTCAGATCCGTATCATCGTCGGTACCGGCGACCTTTGGTGGACAGGCTCGGTAAATTTCGGCATCAGCTACGCACTGAACCGATTCCAGAACCTGAAGGGAGTTATTCTGCAAAATGACGATGTTGCACTGGACCCCGACTGGCTAATAAAATACATCAGAGATATCGAAAGCCACCCAGATGCACTGATTGGCTGCGCCACCTCAACCCTGGAAAGCAAAGACCGCATACTCTATGGTGGCAGGCAGATGCATACTTGGTTCGCCAGAGAAAAGAAGATTAATCACCTGCAGCATAGAGAAAGCCTCAGTGACGACTATACAACGCCGTCCTTTGACCTCTATGGGCGCGGACTCTATATTCCAAAGACTGTATTTGACGAAGTCGGCTTGTTCGATCAGGAACGATTTAAACACCGCGGAGACATGGACATCCCCTTGAGGGCAAAGAAAAAGGGCTACAAGCTGCTGGTGAGCTATGGTGCAATCGTGTATGAGCTTCCTCAGTTCGCCTATAACCTGGACGGCAAGCAGCGCCTGACGCTGAAAGAAGCTTATATCCTTCTTACAGACTTCAGGTCTTCCTACTCATTGAAGCATATTTATTTTTACTCGCTGATCGCAACCAGGAATGCCATTCATTTCCTGCCGTTTTTCGCCGGAAACCTATACTACCATATTAGAAACGTTGGCTGGAGGGTCTGCAAAAATTACTTACTCAGCTCTTCCTATAAGTCCCGGCTACAGCACAGGTAATCAAAACATGTACAACATCCTAATTACTGCTCCCTCATTAGATGAGAGCTTGAATATCAGCGGAATTTCCAGTCTGACGAAGACCATTATATCCCGCAATTCGGCAGCGCACACCTACTTTCATTTCCGTTTGGGCAAGAAAGATTCCGAGAAAAAAGGATGGAAATGGCTGTTGACACAGCTCACCATCCTACCCCGGTATATTTCGTTTGTCATACGACATAAGATTGACATCATTCATCTTAATACGGATCTGACGGCGATGTCAATCCTGCGCGATACTCCTCTGGCGATTACCGGACGGTATCTTCTTAAAAAGAAAATACTGCTCCACCTCCATGGTGGGCACTTCCTGATGCAGCCACCTTCGCGCAGCTCGATATTCTATTGGATGATCCGGGCCTTGCTAAGGAGCGCCACACAAAGGGTTGTTCTCAGCGAACTAGAACGTGGGCAGGTAGAAGCGGCGTACAAAACGTCTTGCCATATCATGCCAAACGCCGTGGAAATCAACAATATACTTGTTGATAAAGACTTCTCCGGCAAGCTCTCTTTTCTGTTTATGGGGAGAATCGTCAAGGCTAAAGGTATCTTTCTCATCACCGAATGCCTGTCGCGCATGGGCAAACAGCTTCAGGACTTCGAATTCAAGGTATATGGAAGTGGACCTGATCTGGAGGAATTCCTGACTCGCCTATCGGCTATTGAGGGCTTAAACTACACCTATTGCGGTATCGCAAAGGGAGAGCAAAAGATCCAGGCATTTGCCGAGTCCCATGTCTTCCTGCTACCCTCTCTGTATGGTGAGGGACTACCCATTGCTATGCTTGAGAGCATGAATCATGGTTGCGTTCCCCTGGTTTCAGACGATGCGTCAATCAGCACCGTTGTTCGCGATTCCCAGAACGGCTTTATCGTTAAAAAAGGGAACCTTGAACAGCTCAACGACAAAATAGATCAGCTTTTAAGCAACCGCAACAAGCTATATACGCTAAGTAAAAACGCAAAAAACACCATTTACACATCATATAACCTGGACCACTATATCGGTTCCCTCAACAGGTTGTACAAAACCATTTAAGCGCATGATGAACGAAGTGAATTTTCTCGGCATCGGGATGAACCCGGTCACTTACCAGGAACTATTTAAAAAAATTGATGGCTGGATAGCGAATAAGCAAGGTCGGTCTTATCACATTGCCTGCGTAAATGCCTATAACATCGCCCTTTCGCTCAGCAACGAACGTCTGAAACGAATTTACAATTCAGCCGATATCGTGGGTGCAGATGGAATGCCTTTTGTGAGATGGATACGCCGGATTAACGGGCAGGCATGTGACCGCATTGCAGCTCCCGACACCATTCTGCAGCTGGCAGAACATGCAAAAACCACCAACTACACTTTTTACCTGTACGGAGGCGATCCTAAGGTCTGCGTAAAAATGAAAGAATATCTGGAAGATAAGTTTCCGCATATCAACATCGTTGGGTACTATTCCCCACCCTTCAGAGAACTCACAGCTGAAGAGGATCAGGCAATCGTGGATGAGATCAACCGCCTCGCACCCGACATTGTATGCGTCGGACTCGGAACTCCGAAACAGGATTACTGGATCGACGAACACCTTTTTAAGATCAAAGGTTCCGTTCTGATCGCTTCCGGCGCCACGTTCGACTTTTTTGGCGGCCGCATAAAAATGGCTCCCGACTGGATCCGTAAATCCGGATTTGAGTGGATGTACCGTTTGCTGGGAAAAGATTTTAAACGGCTCTGGAAACGCTACACTGTCATGTATGCGGTATTCTCATTCAATTTCATGTTGCAGCAGAGCGGCCTGGCCAAATACCCGCTACTCACCAGGAAGCATCCGGAGAGTCCTAAAGGTCAGGACATCTTTGTCAGCTCATAATCCTGCCTATCTGCCTTACGATCACCTTTTGAAAAGTTTCGCTCCCATGAACACTGAAAATATCCCCTACGCGCCCTTCGTCGACTACGTAAGAGACAGCAAACCTGCCAATGTACGCAACATGGTAGACAAGCTGTTTTTTCACTGGCCGCTTTTTGTTGTATCACTGCTTGTCTGCGCCTGCCTTGCATTTGCGTACCTTAAGCTGAAAGCTCCAGGCTATACAGTCAAGGCGCGCCTTCTCATCAAAGATGAGGAAAAAGGAACGGGAACCGAGCCCGTACTGCAGGAACTAAATATGTTCAAGTCAAGCACCCTGGTCGAAAATGAGCTGGAACTGCTAAAGTCGCGATCCATCATGTATAATGTGGTGCGCAAACTCGGCCTGTATGTAGATTATCAGGAGCACGGACCTGTCAGGAAGCAATCAGCATACGTCACCAGCCCCTTAAAGGTCAAACTACTCACTCCGCCGAGGATTATCTCCGAACCGCGTAAGTTTGAAGTGACCATCCTGGACGAAAAGAGCTTCACCCTGAAAGATGGTGATATCGAGCAGACCCTGCCTTTTAACACAAGGCTGAGGAATAACTTCGGACCATGGGAGGTCGGCACTACGGCAACACTTGCAGACTATATTGGAAAAACGGTCACGGTCATTATCAATAACCCAAATGATGTTACAGACAACTATCTGGAAAACGTCACAGCTGAGCTTGTCAACAAAGATGCTACTGTCGTAGAGCTTGCAGTGAAGGAAACCGTTCCTGAACGCGGACAGGACCTGCTCAATAACCTGATCAAAGAATACAGCAATGCAGCGCTGGATGATAAGAACAAAATTCGCAAGAGCACACTCGACTTCATCGACACACGGCTTGCATCCCTCACCGGCGAACTGACCTCCGCAGAAAAAGACGTTGAAGGCTTCAAAAGCAGCAAGGGAATTATGGATATCTCCTCTGAATCAAACTTCTATCTGGAGAACGTCAAAAACAACGACATGAAGCTGAACGAAGTAAATGTACAACTGGAAGTTGTCAACGGGATAGAGCGCTTCATTAATTCATCGAACGCAGACAATGCGCCCGCCACTGCAGGAATTACCGATCCAGGCTTAATAGCCCTGGTTAACCAACTGATCACGCTAAAATTGCAAAGAACGCAGTTGATGGAATCTACTCCCGAAGGCAGTCCCGTCTTCGAAAGTATCGACAGACAGATCGATGCAACCAGACAATCCCTGCGCTCCAATATCCGGGGAATCAAGTCGTCTCTTATCTCCGCAAGAAACCAGCTGCAGAACTTTAACTCCAAGTTTGAATCTTCGATCAGACAGCTGCCTGGGCAGGAACGACAGGTGGTGACTATGAAGCGTCAGCAGGGCGTAAAGGAAGAACTATATATTTACCTTCTGCAAAAACGCGAGGAAGCCGCAGTCAGCTATGCCACTACCATCGCTGAAAGCCGCATGGTAGATGAAGCCTATTTCGGGAGACCCGACAGCCCCGTAAGGGTGATTGTCCTGGGAGTTGCCGGCTTAATGGGTCTGCTCCTTCCGATGGGAATCATATTTGGTCGCGACCTCGTCAACAATAGGGTAGAAAGCGCCGGCGAAATTCAGTCGAACAGCCAGGTTCCCGTCCTCGGAGAGCTTGCTTATCAGCAGTCGAAGTCACCGCTTATCATGCAAGAAAATGCCAGAAGCATGGTGGCCGAGCAGTTCCGATCCTTGCGAACGAACCTGTATTATCTGACGGAGCATATCGACCGGGGCCGTGTCACGCTGCTCACATCCGGCATGTCGGGCGAAGGCAAAAGTTTCGTAACCAGCAATCTGGCTTCTGCCTTGGCCGCCTCCGGAAAAAGAACCATCATCCTGGAGCTCGACATGCGTAATCCGATGATCTTCAAATATTTCAACATCAGTCCCGGCCCCGGTATCAGCAACTACCTGAGCGGCGAGGTCGGTAAAGATGCCATCATACAAGCATCTTCGATACAGGAAAACCTCTACGTCGCCGGTGCCGGTACCATGCCGACCTTCCCCTCCGAACTCCTGGAGAAACCACGCATGAAAGAACTGATCCACTGGCTGTCCATGAACTTCGACGAAGTATTGATCGATACGCCACCTATCCAGCTTGTCACCGATGCGATGATCCTGTCACGCTGGAGCGACGTGAACCTATATATCATCCGACACCACTACACTTATAAATCACATCTCAAGTATATCAATCAGCTCCACGCCGAAAAGAAGATGAAAAATCTCAATATCGTATTCAACGGAGTGGATATCACCAGGTCCGGTTACGAGTACCATCATGGCTATAACTACTATGCCAAACAAGATAATAAACAGGGATACGTATCACCAGGTGGCAGTCCCTTCAAGGACTTCCTGAAAAGATTTTAAAATCCATGAATTCAATAATCATGCAAGACGGTCTCAGGTACCGCAAACCGGCATGGTTCGATAAGGCTTACCAGATCCTGCTGACTTCCCTGATCATTATATCATCAGGGTTCCCACTCTTTGTCAACAACTCACGATTTGAAATGGTGATCCTGGCAATAGTGGCAGCAGGGCTGGCCTATTACCGGCCAAACCTCCGCACTGTCCTGATCTATACCTTCTTTTTTTCGCTGATCATGTTTGTCCAGGCAGCCTGGTACGGGGTCTTTTATTTCAAAACGGCAATTTATCAAACGCTGCTCTTCTTTGCGGCAGCAGCCAGCGTCTCCGTTCTTGGCATTAATCTGATCTACACCTATAACAGAATCCTGCTCATCATCGCCGCTATTGCTGTGTTGCTGTTCATCCCGATCCTGATCAATCCGGCGTTTGTGGACAAACTAATCGCCCTGTCGCCTTTCCATACCGTCACTACTACAGAGGTCTACGGATGGAAGACGCAGTCGCACAATATCCTGCTGATGCACTTTCCTCCCGATTTCTTTACAGGACTGATCCGTAACAGCGGGCCATTCTGGGAACCAGGAGCCTTCGGCGGTTACCTGATGCTGGCACTGATGTTCAATACGCTGCTCCACCATACCCTCTTCAGGAAAGAAAACCTGATCTATCTGGCGGCGATCCTCACAACCTTCTCCACCACGACATACCTCGCGCTGTTTTTCTTTAGCATCGCGTACTTTTTTATCGGCATCAAAAACCCCATCATCAAATGGGGCTCCCTGTTCATCTTTCTCCTGGTCGCCTTCATCAGCTTCCAGAAGATCGACTTCCTGGGCGAAAAAATCAGCAAAGAGCTGAAAGAAACCAGATACCAGGCATTAAAAAAAGGTGGTGATACCCGCATGGCCAGTGCTTATCTGGATCTGAAAGAAATCCAGGAAAATGCCCTAACCCTTTTCTTTGGGCGCGGGTCGCATCCCGACACCAGGATTCAGGGGGCCGACAAAGAAGTGCTCCGCACAAACGGAATAACCGACCTGCTTTCCAGGTTCGGGCTGATATTTTTTCTTTTCAGCGTCATTGCTCTTTTTTTATCCTACAAGCGCCTGGCTTCTGCCGGCAAGAACAGCAACCAGCTGGCACTGGCGGCGCTGCTTACCACCTTGCTGGTATCATTCAGCGAAATCTATTTTATCTACCTGATGTTCAAAACGGTCACTCTCTTCCATATTGCTACGCTGCATTTGAAAAAGAAAGCAACACCTCTTCAGACAGTAAAAAAACACAGGGAGTTTTCCAATCCAAAAACAATAACTAATAAAATCATAATTTCTTAAACAAACAGTATGAGCAACAAAAAGACAGCTATCGTATGTGGGGCAGGCGGATTTATCGGGGGTCACCTCGTCACCCGGCTCAAGCGTGAAGGTTACTGGGTCAGGGGCGTAGACATCAAAGCACACGAATATGGAAATGAAAATGCGGATGACTTCGTAGTGGGAGACCTGCGTGACTTTGAAGTCTGCAAAGCACTTTTCGACAGACCGATTGATGAAGTATACCAGCTTGCCGCAGACATGGGCGGTGCCGGATACCTCTTTACCGGCGACAACGACGCCGCGGTTATGCACAACTCTGCACTTATTAACCTGAACATGCTGGAGATTAGTCGGCTGAATGACGTAAAGAAAATATTTTATTCTTCATCCGCATGCGTATATCCTGAGCACAACCAGATGGATCCCGATAATCCTAAATGTTCAGAAGATACAGTTTACCCGGCATCTCCCGACAGCGAATACGGATGGGAGAAACTCTTCAGCGAAAGACTATTCCTAACCTACCACAAAAATTACCAGATGGAAGTCCGCATTGGCCGCTTCCACAATATCTTCGGACCGGAAGGTACCTGGGATGGAGGAAAAGAAAAGGTTCCTGCAGCCGTTTGCCGTAAAGTCGCAACTGCCGAAGATGGCGGAGAGATTGAGATCTGGGGTGATGGAAAACAAACCCGTTCTTTCCTCTTCGTAGACGAATGCGTAGAAGCGGTCAGAAGACTGATGGAGGGAGAGTTTATCGGTCCCGTGAACATCGGATCTGAAGAAATGCTGCCCATCAATGAGCTGGTAGAAATGGTCGCTCAGGTAGCAGGCAAAACCATAAATATTAAACATATTCCGGGACCACTCGGCGTAAGGGGCCGGAATTCCGACAACGAATTGATCAGAGAAAAATTAGGATGGGCACCTTCCAGGCCTCTTATTGAAGGTATCACAACGACATACCAATGGATCTCTGAACAAGTAGCGAATACAAAAGAACAAGAAGTACCCAAGGCAGAAGAGCTGGCCTAAAAATCTTACGCTAAACACAACAAAAAAAGGGTGTATCATAAATCATGATCACCCTTTTTTCGTTATGGTCTTCTATCAACGGCTAGTCCACCTCATTATCAGCGCCTTCCAGGTTCACATACTTCCCCCGGCGTCCTCCCGTCCTGATCAGCTCATTATCAAAAGCTATATTCCTTTTCACAGAAGCACCATAAAACATCACGACGCCATGATCAGGCCCTTCACTGCAATCCAGCCTGTTCATCCTCATAACATTTCCCGTAGACCTCCCCTTGAAATAAAACGCGTTGCCGGCCTTCACTCGGGCCCTGTTTGAGATGATCTTGCCATTGCGGCAATCGATAAACATGGCAGCATATCCATCCGTCCTGATCACATTACCCGCCAGCGTATATCCGTTCACATGCGTCAGCTCCATCCCCCTGATCTTATCGCGGTGTCCCGCTCTCCCGCTCAGCTCAATGCTATTATCCCGGATGATCCATCCGCTCTTCTCCGGCTGTCCCGTTCTGCGCGTCAGCTCCCCGGTCGGGCCTGATCCAAGGATTCCCGTAAATCCGTACTTCGAAGCCCGCATGCGGTTTCCTATCGTTTCCAGGCCTATCGTTCCGGCGTTCTCAATCCCATAATAGATATAAGGCGAAGTATCCATCCGCATCTCCTGAATAAGATTATAATTGATCTTCCCGTTCCTGGAATTGCCACTTACCGATATACAGGAAGGAGCAGGAAAAAGCTGTATAGTACCCACATCAAAGAAGCTGTTATGTGAGATCTCGAAATCCCTGAATCGTGCACGCTGCAAACTATTCTCATGATTCTGAAACTCCACACCCATCCGGCCAATCCCCTTAAATGTATTGTGTGATACGACAATATTCCTCGCTTCTGCATACAGGCCTTCACTCACCAGCTTGATACCATTCGCATGTGTCTTCGGATTGGAGAAAGCACACTGCGTAATCCGGATGCAATCCATTACGTCATCCCGCCCATAATTGGCAATGAAGATCAGCCCTTCAGCATCATCTTCATCACTCACCCGGTCTGAAACAAACGAAATGCCCCTGATCTCCAGGTTACTGATCTTCCCGCTCACCTTCAGGGCGACGTTCTGCGGGGTCTTGAACACCGTACCCGGCTCCCCTTTAAGCAGGAGATTACGCAGGTCAGTAATCCGGATCTGGCTGTTAACCCGGTACACCCCTTTGGGGAAAAACAGGTTCGTATTACTCCTGATCAGGCGCTGAATCGCCTGGCTGTCGTCATGCATCCCGTCGCCTCGCACCTCATGGTCCTTAACATTCACAAACGCCGACGTTCCCGCCCCCGGCTGACGCACCTGGAGCAGCGTAAAAAGAAAGAGGGCGAAGAGTAATTTTACATTCAAATCTTTGGACTTACTTGTTGTTCATGAACCACATGATGCGTGATGAAGGGCTCCCAGAAAACCGGATCATATTTCTCCCAGGCGTGACAGCCAAACGGCAGCTCATTGTTGTTCAGCTTCAGCAGCACCTCCGGCATCACCTCAAAACTAAACTTCAATGCCTCCTCCGGCTTTGCTACCTTGAACCACCTGAAAAACCTCGGCACAACAAGTCCCCAAAATTCATCCTCATAACCAATATTAGTCCGGAGATAAGCCACCAGATGATCAATCCCGAAATACTTGCGCACCCACTTG
Organism: Arcticibacter pallidicorallinus; assembly: GCF_003002875.1. GTDB lineage: Bacteria > Bacteroidota > Bacteroidia > Sphingobacteriales > Sphingobacteriaceae > Arcticibacter > Arcticibacter pallidicorallinus. The sequence goes on along the minus strand of NZ_PVTH01000001.1, from coordinate 330,914 downwards.
TAATGATGCCCATGCAGAAAAGTATACGCTCTGGTAGATAAAAAATACTTCAGAATAAAACCTCTGTTAGCAGTGACCTTCAAAAAGGAACTGATCCGCCGCAGAGAGAAGCCTCCGTTTCCCACCCCTACAAATTTGAGCGGCATAACAGGATCCTTCTTCCCTTCAAACCAGGGGGCACCGATATAGTCCAGACCCTGACTGCACCAGTAATCAAGCTGGTCTGAAAAAACATAAGCATCCGTATGGTGCAACAGCATATAATCAAAAGCTGCGAAGTGTCTGTAAAAGGAATGACTCACCAGCATCCTGTTACTCCTCTGCAGACTTCCGAAAAACCGGGCAGGGATCTTTACCGCCCGTGCTGTCAATGGCTCCATGTACCTGATGTACTCTGCCGGATCGATGGTTGGAGGGTAAATAAAAAAGATCTCCCGTGCATAGAGCACTCTTGCGATCTGCCCCAGCGCATTCACTTCATTTGCCGTTAGCTCGCTGAATTCCCTATAGACGGGTACGATGACTGCGACTTTATAATTTTTTCCATTCTTATCCATTAGCCTCAATTCCTTTCAGTTTAAGAACATGGTAGGTTTGTATAGAAGTAATTAACGACCCTGGCAGAAGACTAATGATGTTTGCCAGGCAAACAGAGGTAAGTCCCAGATTCGTATGTTTTACCAGCAGTATCGTCAGCGGAATATTAACAGCAGCCCCGATAAGCCCCGATACAAGCTGTAAATTCAAGATTCCTGTGCTGTTCAGGAACATGGAAAACACATTATTGAAGATCAGCTGCGCATTGTAAACGATCATTGCCAGCGCCAGATGATCCGTGACAACGAGTTCCCGCCCCAGCCAAAGCTGTGTCAGTGGCCTGAAGGCAAAGAATAGAATAACATTTATGCAAATGAAACCTATATTGACAAAATGCATTCTTCTGATCATCCCGCTGATCCATGCAAAGTCTCGCTGAAACCAGGCACTGGAGAACGCGCTCCATAAAGAAGCCATGACCATGTTGGCCAATAAGAAGGATATCCCGAAATAACGCGAAGTGATGTTAAATACCGTAACAGATTGCAGGTCCATCAATCGCGCCACCAGGATCTCAGAGGTAGAGAAGATAATCAGTCCGCAGATCTGCAGTAGAAAAAACCGGTATCCCAGCGAAAGCAGTTCATTCCGCATGGAAGGCTCCACCTGGCTGAGCGAAGGGCGCAGCTTCCGGTATTGACCCCTGAAAAAATACAGATTAAAGCATATCAGCACCAGCAAGGGCGTACAGCTGATGGCCAGCATCACATTTTCAAAGTTCGCCATATCGGCGTTATAAAAAGCAAAGATCAGCCCCAGACTCAGAACATTCGACAGCGGCATGATCGCATCATGGAGATAAACCTTTTGATCGGCCAGCAACACCACGCCAATCAGCTGCAAAACAAAGCGAACGGTAAACACCGCAATGACGATGTAGACGCAAGAAGAAAGGTTCCCCACATCCCCCGTCCTGATCCCCAGCAGCGCGTACCAGTCCAGGTAAGGGTGCAGCAGACTATAACCCAGCAGAAGTCCCGAAAAGATGATCGTGATATAGTAATAGGCCGTGCTGACGTATTTCCTGCCCAGCACATCATCCCCTTCCGCAATAGCCTGACTCAGCTTACTACGTAATCCGTTCCCTATTCCGATGTCCAGAAAAGCGATCCAGTTGACGATAGACGTAATGGTTAGCACGAGGCCATACTCCCGCGCACTTACCGCCTGCAAACACAGGGGCACCATTACAAAATTCGTCATTATAGAGAATCCTTTCAGAGCCAGTGACGAAACAGAGTTGACCAAAAGCTTGCCTGTACGACTATTTTTTAACGTGTGAGAGTCCATAATAGTCCTACATAGCCATAAAATAGCGTGCATAGAATAGAGCGATTATTATTCTCGAAAGTAGACAAAAATGACTTCAGGCATTCACAATCGCTTCCTGTTGTATAATGTTGTGAGCATCGCTTCCTAATTCTTTACACACAGTTATACAAGCTCTCCGGATCGGCCCCGAAAAAACACAAGTGTCTTAATTTTACCTCCCTAGGTAATGACGTATAACATATCTCAGTTACATATATAGCACAGTTTATGAAAGTTCTTTGGTTAACGCATACCGCTTCCGGCGCCAGTAAAGCTTTAAATATAGACGACCCCGGCCGTGGCTGGATCGGCTCCCTGGAAGCCCATGTCAAGAAGATCGGAGACGTCGACCTGGCCATTGCTTTTTTCAACAACCAGCCCGAATTTAAGTTCGAGCTGGATGCTGTTACCTATTACCCCGTTCCTTTTAGATACAACTCTCTGGGGGGTAAGATCGTGCAGCGCCTGTTCACCAGTCTCTACGACTCCAATGTCGACGCCCTTAAAAAAGTGATCGATGACTTCCACCCCGATGTCATTCATCTCTTCGGCACCGAATCCGGAATCGGCGAAGTCGTAAAATTCACTAACATACCCGTGGTGGTACACCTCCAGGGACTTGTAAATCCCTATCTCTACTCCTGGCTGCCCAAGGGGGTTTCCCAGCGTGATATCTGGAAGAATTCCTCCCTTCGTGCCAAATTGCTGCGAAGAGGAACCTATTTCGAATACAAACTCTTTCAAAAGCGCGCCGTTCGCGAAGAAGAGATCATCAGGCATGCCAAATATTATTTTGGAAGAACAGAATGGGATAGAAACTTCATCAAGCTGTTCCACCCCGACTGCATATACACCCATTGCGAAGAAGTACTGCGGCCTGTTTTTTACCGCAGCGTCTGGACCCCACCAAAAAACGAGGTCTTCAAAATGGTCACCATCATCAATCCACAGATCTATAAAGGAATAGAGATCATTCTCGAAACCGCAGCGATATTAAAGAGAAAAACCAGGCTCCCATTCGAGTGGTCTGTCATCGGCCTTGAACCCGATAATGAGATCGTGCAGTTGATAGAAGGAATCACCGGCGACAGATTCGCCGATAACCACGTCTCCTTTAAGGGATCTAAGGCAGGAGAAGCCTTGCTGCAGGAAGTCTCCACTGCCAATCTCTTTGTGCACCCCTCCCATATTGACAACAGCCCCAACAGCATCTGCGAAGCTATGCTCCTGGGCATGCCGGTCATCGCCGGCTACGTTGGAGGGATCCCTTCTCTGATCAGCGACGGGGCCAACGGCATCCTATATAACTCCAACGACCCATACGACCTCGCCGGCAAGATCTTATACCTCCACAAACAACCGGACCTGCTGGAAAAACTCGGTTCCGAAGCGCGCGAGATCGGCGTGAACAGACATGATATCGAAACGATCGTATCAACGGTGTATGCCACCTATGAGTCCATGATCGAAAACGAAGCAACCGTTTCCAGCAATTTTATAAAACAAATATGACGCAAAAGACCATAGTTATCACAGGCGGAGCAGGTTTCGTCGGTTCCAACCTGATCAGGAAGCTGAACAGCCGGGGCCAGTCTAATATCATCATTATCGACAACTACGACGAACGCAAGCTCCTGAACATCAAAGATTGTCAGTTCATCGACTATATCACCTACAAGAAAGGAATCTCGCATATCGAAGAAGCGCTAAGCAAACACGACATCGACGCCATCCTGCATATCGGCGCCAATGCCGATGTGCTCGTAAAAGATGCCGAAATCATGTTTAACGCCAACTACGAGCACAGCAGATTCTATCTGGATTACTGTACCGGAAGAGAAATCCCCCTTATATATGCCTCCAGCTCGGCCGTTTACGGCAATTCCAGCAACTGCATCATCGACAATGCTTTTGAGCATCCCCATAACGTCTACTCCTGGTCCAAATGGATGTTCGACAAGTACGTGCTGGCCAACATGCATGCATTTGAAAGCCGGGTAATCGGACTGAGGTTCTTCAACATCTTTGGCATGGGCGAGTTTCATAAAGACAAAAATGCCAGCCTCCCCCATCGCTTCTATTCCTTTATACGCGAGAAAGGCTTTATCGATCTGTTTGATAAGCAGATCGAACGCGACTACGTATGGGTGGAAGACGTATGCGATGTCATCCTGGAGATCCTGACTGATAGCTCCCTGGAGAACGGTATTTATAACCTCGGAAGTGGAAACCCGATTTCACACCGCGCCATGGCAGAACTAGTCGTCGAAGAGTGTGTCAAAAGGAATGTCAGCGCAGACACTAGCAGCCTGATCAAATCGATACCCATGCCCGAAGAACTGCTGAATAGCTTCCAGTTCCATACAAAAGCAGAAGAGTTGCCCGAAATCGTCAGCAGGCATACGGCTCACAACAAAGAAAAGATCCGCAAATACGTCAACCAACTCATTGACCGAAGCACAATATGATGAAGGTATACTATCTATCCAGCTCAGCCTTCGCAGACAATCAGATCAACCTGCTGCACCATTTTCCCAAGGAGATCTCGGTCACCTACAACGTGATCATTCCCGTGAAGAATTCCAACTACTCAGAAGAAGAGCTCAGCGCCTACTGCCTCGAGAAGAATATCGACTTTATCCCTACCCGGCTGAGATACCGGTTCAGAGACCCCCGGCTGCTCATCACCTATTACGGCATCCTGGAAAACATCCGGCGGGTAGACCCCGACGTCATCTTCGTGGCCAACTTCGACCAGATCTATCTCAACGCCATCCTGCTGGCACTAGATAAGAAGAAGACAATCATTGCCATGCACGACGTGGTCAACCACAGCAATACGGCCTTTGATAAGCTCACAACACTCGGCAAGAAATTGCTGATCGGAAAGTTCGATACCTTCCTCACCTACTCAAAGCCCCAAGCAGCCATTTTACGGGAGAAATACGGAAAAAAGAAGGTCTATTCCATTCCCCTGCCCCTCATCGGCTTCGGCGATATGCCCCTGATTGAGAAACCGGCAGCTAAGAAAACCTTCCTTTTCTTCGGCTTTATTCTCCATTACAAGGGCCTCGACCTGCTGCTGCATGCGATCAACAAACTGGCCGAAAAGCGTCAGGACTTCCAGCTCATAATCGCCGGCAGAAGCGCCGACTGGGAAGAGAAGTACGCACCGCTCATTCAGCACCCGCATCTCGTATCGGCCACTATCGGCTTTATCGAAAACGACGACATCCCCTACTACTTCGCTCTGGCCGACTATCTGGTGCTGCCTTACCGCGACACCACCCAGAGCGGCCCCCTGATGATCGCCTACAACTATAATATCCCCGTCCTGGCCAGCAATGCAGAAGGTTTCCACGAATTTTTCCAAAGCGGAACTACGGGCTACATGTTCGACCTCGCTAAAGAAGGCGACATGGTACGCGTACTCGAAGAGGCAATAGACCGCCCCGAAGACGAATACCGGGAACTTAAACAAAAGCTAGCCGGCCATACCGAAGAAAATTTCGCCATCAGCAGGCTCGTCAAAGCCTATGTAAACATGTTTAAAAACACCACATCATGATTATACGTTCCAGAGCACCGCTAAGACTAGGCCTCGCCGGAGGAGGCACCGACGTAAGCCCTTACAGCGACAAGTTCGGTGGCGCCATTCTGAATGCCACTATCAACAAGTTTGCTTATGCCACCCTGATGCCTCTGGACATACCCCAGATCGTCATCAAATGCCATGATATCAATGAGCATCACGTTTTTAATAATGTCGACGAATTTGACCTGAAGGATTCCAAGCTTCGCCTGATCCAGGGCATCCATAACCGCATCCGCAGGGAGTTTAATATCAGCAAACCCATGTTCTATCAATTGGAGACCTATGTTGATGCCCCTCCCGGGTCAGGACTCGGTTCATCCTCTACGCTGGTAGTCGCCATAGTGGCGGCTTTCGCTGAGTGGCTCGGGCTCCCCCTGGGTGAGTACGATCTCGCCCAGCTAGCCTACAGCATCGAACGCGAAGATCTGGGACTCTCCGGCGGCAAGCAGGACCAGTATGCGGCAACATTTGGCGGCTTTAACTTCATGGAGTTTTATGCAGACCGCGTGGTCGTCAACCCCCTGCGCATCAAGCAGGAATACATCCATGAGCTGGAGTTTTCCCTCATACAGTACTATACCGGCACCTCACGCCTCTCCTCCCGCATCATCGACGCCCAGGTTAAGAACGTGTCAGACCATTCAACAAAATCCATAGATGGCATGCACTCCCTCAAGAGCCTTGCCTACAATATGAAAGAGGCCCTGCTGCGCGGAAAGCTGAATCAAATTGGCAACCTGCTGAACGATGGCTGGCAGTCCAAAAAGGAAACAGCCGATGAGATCAGTAACCCCATGATCGATGAGATCTACGAAAGCGCTATCCACAACGGTGCCCTCGGCGGGAAGATGTCCGGTGCCGGTGGTGGCGGCTACATGATGTTTTACGTAAAGAACTGTTACGTTTACCATATCACCAACGTTTTGAAAGAATACGGCGGACTCGTAGAACGCGTCAGTTTCTATGATAAAGGCGTACTCACCTGGAAAACAAACGCATAAACAAAATGACTGAAGAAGCCATCATCCTTGCCGGCGGACTGGGGACACGCCTGCAATCCATCGTTAAAGACGTGCCCAAACCCATGGCCGAAGTCGCAGGACGTCCCTTTCTTGATTATATTATGTACTTTCTGGCGAAAAACAACATCAACAGAGTCGTACTCGCTGTAGGCCATAAACGCGAAATCATCCAGCAACATCTCGCCCTCGAGCAGAATCGCTATGGACTCGAAGTTGTTTATAGCGTAGAAGAGGAACTGCTTGGAACCGGTGGAGCCATATACCAGGCATTCAACCAGACTAAAGACGACAAAGCATTTATCGTAAACGGCGACACTTGGTTCGACATATCGTTAGACGATCTGGACCACTTCGCCGAAACCCATCATGCTGATCTGGCTTTTGCTCTTAAAGAAACCACAGACTCGCAGCGCTATGGCAGCGTGCAATGTTCGTCCAACAGCAAAATACAGTCATTTACGGAGAAAGGCCAAAGCAGCGATACCAGCATCACCATCAACGGCGGCATATACCTTATGCGAAAATCGCTTTTAGCACGATATCCCATGCCCAAAAAATTTTCCATAGAGCAGGATCTGTTTCAAGGTAAAACTCAGGATCTGAATGCCTTCGGCAAAAGCTACCCGGGAATATTTATTGATATCGGGATACCTCAGGATTTTCTTAAAGCACAAGAACTCCTTCACAGCCAAATCCCTTCATGATGTACGACACCCTGTTTCTCGACCGTGACGGTGTGCTGAACCGGAAAATAGACGGAGGATATGTACTGACACCAGAGGATATTGAAATATTACCCGGTATTCCGTTATTTCTGAAATGGGCCCATCAGACATTCCGGCGAATTATCGTCGTCACCAATCAACGCTGTATAGGCCGTGGAATGATAAGCTTGGCTGATATCCAGGTTATCAACCAGGCCATCGATAACAAAACGGGTAACTACATCAGTAAATTCTTCGTCTGTCCCCATCTCGATGAAGACAATTGCTGCTGCCGCAAGCCAAAGAAAGGCTTGTTCCTTGCTGCTGCAGAGCATTACGTCATTAATTTCCAGAAATCATGGATGATAGGAGATTCCGAAACAGACCTCATCCCGGCAAAAGAACTCAGTATGAGCACCGTTTTTATTTCCGGGAAGGATAGCATTTTTGCTGACCAGACAATTCCTTTGACCGCCGATCTGCTCCGCACTTTTAAGTCCCTCACTCAAACGAAATAATAAAAGTCGCCCCTTCCCCCGGCTTACTCTCCAGCTGGATGCGCCCGCCCATAGAAGTCACATGATGATGAACCAGATACAGTCCTATCCCTTTACTATCGTGATGATTATGAAACTTCTGATGAAGACCAAAGACCCTGTCCTTAACCTGGTTCAGGTCGAAACCCTGGCCCGCATCCGAGAAGACCAGCTGCTTTACCCCCTCTCCCAACCGGGTCTGCACGAATATCCTGGGGACTGAGCCGTTCTTGGCATATTTGATAGAATTGGTCAGGAGATTCAGGAAAATACTTTCCATATACAACCTGTTGAAAGGAACGCGGCTAAAAGCGCTGAAATCCGTGCGAATCTCGGCATGCGTATGTTCTATAAGAGAAGCTACCGAGCCCGTCACAACCTCAAAGCACTCACGCAAATCCAGCTCCTCCTGAGAAATATTCATTACATCCTTCTTACCCAGCAGCTCCACGTACGTATCCAGGGTACTCCTCAGGTTATCAGTAGCGAGTTTGAGCATATCAATAAACTTACGGGTCTCCGGGTCGGGAATTTTCGAAACGTCCAATAAGCTAAAAACGGCAAGGAGATTATTAACGGGTGCACGCAGGTCATGAGAAGTGGCATAGGTCAGCTGCTTAAGGTTATCTACACTCTTCGTCATTTTGGTCAGCAGCTGATTCCGGTCATCATCCAGCTTCCGCTGGTGGGAAATGTCTTTGGCAATCCCTAAATACACCTGCGCGCTCTCGATGGGGATAGCCGTCCAGGAGAACCAGCGGATCTGACCCGTTTTCGTCAGATACCGGTTCTCAAAATTCGTCAGCGTCAGGTTATGCTTCATTTTCTCGAAAGCAAGCTGCGTTCGCGGCCGGTCATCCGGATACAATAAATCCCGGGTAGCTTTGCCGATCAGTTCATCAACCGAATACCCCAGATCCTGGGCGAAAGTCTTATTTACCCTGATGCAAATGCCATCGTGTCCTACAATGCATATACCATCCGGCGATAGCTCAAAATAATGTTCGAGGTCAAAATCATTGCCCATAACCCATTTACTATTAGAAGTAGGGACACCAAGATACAAATACCCCAGCCGAAATAAAATACACATTATTTGCGCAGTACTTCACACATTATGTGAAGCTTGCCCACACTAAAGATTATCCGTTTTACCAACAATGTCCTGTATAACGTTATCCAGCTCCTCTACCGCTTCATTCATGAGTCCCAGCATCATTTTCACCTGTCCGGCATCTTCTTCGTAATTGCAGATCAGGTCCGCCAGACCCTTTATTCTCATCAAAGGAGCCCTTACAATATGAGATTGTATAAAAGCGATCTCTCTAAGCCGCTTATTCTGGTCTTCGATGGCCTGAATATACTCTACCCTTTCAGTCACATCCTGCGTATTGCTTACCAGACCTCCAACCGCAGGGTCATCGCTCATATCCGTAATAACGGTTTCAATCCAGCGATACTCCTCTCCGTTCCGTTTAAAACGGAAGGGTTGAATATGCAGCTGTTTGTTGGTATAAGAAGCATGCAGCATCCCCCTGATCCTTTCTGCGTCGTCCGGATGAACAAACTCCATCACGTTGCGTCCCACCCAGAATTCAGGCCCCACCCCCAGCGTAGCCATGGAAGAAGGACTCATGTATAAATAGGTTCCCTTCCGGTCGATTATCGATATAACATCCGATCCGTTCTGCACGAGGGCTTTAAACCGCTTTTCACTCTCTTCCAGAGCCCGTTCAGCCGCCATACGCTCCGTAATATCCTTGAAATAAACAGACAATCCATTCGGCGACGGAAAGATCGAAACCTCCAGCCATACCTGCGACACCGCAGAAAACTCCTCATAACGAATGGAGATCCGCTCGTTAACGGCACGCTGCTGGCTGGCGTAAAATTTAGTGGAAAGACCCTTCGGGAGAACATGCCACAGGCTTTGACCGATCACCTCCTCACTGCTCATCTTCAAAAGGTGTTCCGCTTCCCGGTTCCAGTATTCCACAACAGCGTTACGGTCCATTGCAAAAAAACCATCCCGTATACTTTCGATAATACTGGCCATCCGCTGATGGTAGTGTTCAAGCTGCCTTTCCGCGTTTCTTAGGTTAGTGATATTTCGGGCAATGAGGTGCACACCAATGATATCCTGATTGATCTTGATCGGCATACAGGTGCAACTCGCTACATATCGGCTACCCTGAGTACTGATGAAGTTCGTTTCAAATTTCGCCATCTCACCCAGAAGCGCTTTCTGAAAGCCTGAAAAAGCGCGACCGAAATCTTCAGGTGCGATAAACGGAACAAACGACCGTCTGAGCAGGTCCTCCCTCGAACATTCCGTCAAATTCAACATAGCCAGGTTAGCACTTAAAAAGTTGCCCTTTAGATCCAGCGACCCCACAGCGTCCGGATAAGCATCGATCAGCGGGTCAAAAGATTTCTCTTCAGCCTCCGAAAGCACACTTCCCGTTACGTCAACAACATGCTGCAGCAGATAACATACCTCACCTTCATCGTTAATAAGCGGTGATATTTCATAGGTCCAGAAACGCACTTCATAACCTTGATCCGTCGGAAGGTCATACCGTTGCAAACTACACCGCTGCTTCTTTTTCAACAGCAAGGCGCGATCCAGGCAGTCCTTCAGCACCCTGACTCCTTTCTCGTTGTGTTCACCCCCCTGGGCACTAAACCCGTCGAATACACTGTTTCCAATTATTTGGGAAGCACTGCTTCCTGCTATCTCATAAAAGGCAGTACTCGCCTCCACCATTGTATAATGGGGCTTGTCAGCCCACATGATCAAATAGGCATTAGGAGAAGCTTCCAGGAATGGTCTGATGGAATTGAGATCGAGCATATGTGTTTGCGCCCACGAAGTTACGCATTTTCAGAAAGCTACGCCAATGTTTGGGTAAACTATTCCGGATCCCCGGACACACAAGGCAAGGTAAAGTGAAAGACCGAGCCCGTTCCCTCAACACTCTCCACCCAGATCCTGCCACCGTGGCTGGCAACAATTTTTGAGGCGACATAAAGCCCCATACCCAGACCCGAGTGCGAGTGCAGCACATCCTTGTCCCGGTAAAATTTATCAAAAACAGACTTAATGGTCTCCTCCGACATCCCGATGCCCCGATCCCTTACCGAAACCTGCAGGAAATCATCCACCCTCCGTACACATTTTATTTCGATCAGCGATCCTCCAGGCGAATACTTGGCCGCATTGGTCAGTATATTCGAAATAACCTGGTCCAACCGCAGCCTGTCCACACTCACCCAACTGTCTTCACAAGTCTCCACAGACACCTTGTTATCCGGGAGAATATGCTGAATAACCTGCACCGCATCGCTGATAAAAGCGTTTATTTCCACAATCTCCGGAGTGTACTGCAGGCTTCCGTTCTCCAGCTTCGACACGTCGAGCAGCTGCTGCACCAGGCTAAGCAGCTTGGATGTCTGAAAATCAACCTTCGCGAGTATCGTCTGCAGCTCCGTGTTTTCCTTGCTGCTCATAGACTTCGCTATCTGCGTGTACGCTTTAATAATGGTTATAGGCGTCTTGATCTCATGGCTGGCGATACTGATGAACTCCGTCTTCTTCTCGTCGATGATCTTCGAGCGACGCAGTTCCTCCTCCTGCTCCTCCGTAATCCGGTTCAGCGTGGTATTCCTCACCTTGATCTCCTCGTAGGCATTCAAAGGTTCCGACTCCTGAAAATACTTCACCAGCATCGCGGTTTTCAGCGGATCCAACTTCAGCGAACGCGGCAAGCCCATTCTGATTAGGATCAGTTTATTGTTCGGCTGTTCCGTCAGGCTAAACTCCGGAACCAGCTTCTGAGCATAATAAAAGCCCGTGTCGTAACTATTGAAGCCCACGCCGCTATCACAGGTAATGGTCGCCTTGAGCGAATAGCGCCCGCCATTGACCTCCAGACTAATGCGCAGGATCCCGGTATCCGTATGCTCTATCACCGTACGCGAAATCTCCGAAACAGCCGTACCAAAGGTCGTCTGCGTCGCAATCGTCAGACCCAGCTTTCCTGCAACCGCAATGGATTTCTTGTGTGCCAGCACCAGGTCCATTTCATTTTCAAGAGAAATCGTGACAAGTGTTATCATCCTATTTTATTTTCGCCATTACCACCGACATATCATCCGTCTTACGGGCATGGTCCTTATACAGGGCCGCCGCCAGCACCGTCTGATCATATTTATACATTTGCGGATAACGTGCCAGATCAATACGGGTTTTGAAGCCGTCAGAACACATCATGATCTGATTATATAGTTCCGCAGGATACTCCTGGTCACTCATCGTCGTCGGAATATTATGCCCCACGATACCATTATAAGACATGTGGTTCTTGAAGCTGGCCGGACCGATCATCCGGGCGGCGATATTACCCACTCCCGTGCAGCTCCAGGTTCTCGTCCTGAAGTCGAAGGCCGTGATATTCATCACCGCTCCCCTGGTCTTCTTTATCGCCTGATGGATGAAGCGGATGGTTGCCGACGGACTGTAATCAGGGAAGACCCTAAAGGCCGCCGCCGCCTCGTTCACCGCCTTGTTCGCTTCCGGACCATGTCCCAGGCCATCCGCCAGCATCATCTTCACATATCTTTCCGTTTTCTTAAACACGAAGCCGTCGCCGCTCACCGTTTCCCCCGGCTTGGAGACCACTATCGGGCGCATCAGCATTTTCACAGGAAGTTTAGCCTGCTTCGGATCGTTGTAGACCCTGCTCAGCACGATAGTACCCCATCCGATCTGCGAGTACAGCTCAAAGGTATCCGAAAGACGTTTGATGCTGCCCAGCCCATGACCCAGCGTATTGCCGGTTGATATACCATCCTGCATCATCCGCGTAGGATTAACCATCCCCGGGCCGTTATCAATACTGATCAGCTCGATATAAGGCGAACCACCGTTATGGAAAATCCCCATCAGGATCTCCCCGTCGTCGCTGTATTTAAAAAGATTGGAAGTCATTTCCGCTACGATCAGGTCGAGCATGTTAATCCGTAACTCGCTAAACCCTGCCTCCCCGGCTGCCCGGTGTATCTCCTTTTTGATCAGAGAAAAGTAGCTCCTGTCATTCGCTATAAAACTAATATGCGTTGCATCAACCATTAGCCCATTTGATTATGGTCACTGTAGTGCCCTCTCCCACATTACTCCTGATGTCGAACTCATTCACCAGGCGCTTCGTGCCCGGCAGTCCGAGCCCTAAGCTTTTACCCGTAGAAAAGCCGTCCTCCATCGCCTTAGCAATATCCGGTATACCCGGCCCCTTATCGGTAAATGTCAGGCGGATCCCATTCGTACGGCCGCTCGACACCACTTCTATCGTACATTTACCGCCATTCGCATAGCGCATCATGTTACGTAGCAATTCACTCGCTGCCGTGATTAATCGTGTCTGGTTTACGAGGCCCATTTTGATCCTTACAGCGACCTCCTTCACGCGGTTTTTCGTAAAAACCACATCCTGCTCCTTAACAACCTCAATCGTATCTTTACTCAGCGATAAGATCATCCTCAGTTAAGTCTTGATCTTCGTCTTCTTCTTCCAAATCGATCATTGATTTAAGCAGGTCCATACCCTTTTCCACATTCAGTGCAGTATGCACACCCTTCAGCGGCAAACCCAGCTCAATGAGCGTGATCGCCACAGCAGGCTGCATCCCCACCACAACCGTCTGCGCATCCATGATTCTGGACATGCTGGCAATATTGCCGATGATGCGGCCCATAAATGAATCCACTATAGAAACCGCAGAAATATCAATCAGTACACCTTTCGCCCTCGTCTTATCCACCATCTGGATCAGATCCGATTCCAGATTCAATGCCAGACGATCATACAGGTCCACCTGGATCGTAACCAGTAGAAAGGCTCCCATCCGCAGAATAGGAATTTTATCCATAGCCGTGTTTTAAAAAGTATTAGACTTCTGCACAGAATTCGCTTTCCTCACCTCTAAACGCATGCTCTTGAAAGCATAGGCCAGCGCACTAGCCAGAGAAGCCTTGGTAATGATGTTCGAAAGGTCGATACCCAAATGAACCACCGTTTGCGCGATCTCCGGACGGATACCGCTGATGATACATTCCGCACCCATCAGGCGTGTAGCACTCACCGTCTTGATCAGATGCTGAGCAACCAGCGAATCCACCGCCGGCACACCCGAAATATCCAGGATAGCGATACTGGATCCCGTTTCCACAATTTCCTGCAGCAGGTTTTCCATCACGATCTGCGTGCGGGCGCTGTCCAGCGTACCGATGATCGGCAAAGCCAGTATCCCGTCCCAAACCCGGATAACCGGAGTAGAAATATCAGCGATCTCATCCGTCTGGCGGAGGATCACCTCTTCACGGCCTTTAATGAAAGTCTCAAACGTCACCACGCTCAGACTATCCATCAGGCGGTTAATCTTCATGCTCTCTTCAAACAACAGCTGCGGGTTGTCAGAAATCTCCGCCTGCAGAACAGTCAGCAAAGCCTCTTTTAAAGTAAAAACGAAATTACCCGTTTCACGAGGGGTAAAACCCTGACGTGCGCGGGTGATAGAAATGCCGCCTAAAATCTCAATGACGGGACTCCATTCGTCTGAGTCCAGATCAGTTAAGTCAGCCATCGACAGGTTACCCACCAAGGCAGAAATCAGCTCTTCTGACTGGCTGCGCAGCTCCTCATTGGAGATAAGATCCTCACGCAGACTATCGTCGGCCAATTGATTTTTCATCCATTGTTCCAGGATGGCCTTCTTCTTTGATTCTAGCAATTTGTGTGTATTAAATGACATAGAGTGAATCCCAATTATCGCGGAAAGGTACTCAACCTATTCAACAATGAGAAATATTATTTTCAGGCGGAAACGTCTCTATCCTGACGCTCATCATAGAAGCTTTTCAGGAAAGAAAAAGAGGCATCAGCAGGCGGAAACTGCTCCGTTCTTTCGAAGCCCATCTCCCATGTTTTAAAACTGCGTTTATGAATAGCCCCTTCCTCCAGCACCACAACCTCATGATGACGATTGTCGTTTCTGATCTTCTCAAACAGCGTCTCCACCAGAAACCTGGAACCTTCCAGCACCTGCATAAAACGTCCCTGTCTCCGCATTCCATATCCTCCCTCCACGTACACCAGCATCCCTGTAATGACCAGCTCGCGGTTACGAGCACGGGCTTGCTTCAGCAAGACCCTCAGGTCCTCTTCAGCCATCAGTTCCGAAGCAACGCTGCAATAGATCAAATAATACAACATAGTCAGTTCAGCTTATTCTTTAGAGCAAGATAAGCAAAAAAAACCGCTAAGGTTATTTAGCGGAGATATAAAACTGATGCTGACAATCTGTGCAGTGGTACCTTTTTAAGGATAACCAGAAAAAGTACCGGTCGATAACTTTAGGATTCTCCACCCTAACATCCGTATAAGACGAGCATTTAGGGCAAGTGTGAAGAGGAGCACTAGAGTGCCTGATTCCTGTTTTTTGACTTGTGTTAAGACCTGATATTGCGCTCATACTGGTAAATTTTGATCGAATATACAACCAAATTATGAATAACGCAACAAAATTATTCAAAAAATGTCAGTTTAATACCAAAACAGGGGGTTTTGATATTAAACCAACATTAAAATATTATAAAGAAGACCCGATTGTCTTCACATTAAATCCAATCGCACGAAGCTTTTTCGAGTCCAGCAGATTCCTGCCATCAAACACATTCGCAGGCTTCAGCATACTATCATAGATCCGCTGCCAGTCGTAATCCTTAAACTCATCCCATTCCGTCAGCACCGCGATAGCATGCGCGCCCTTACAAGCCTCATAAGGATCGTCAAAAACCGACACCCCGGCCTTATTCTCCTCCGCATCCCGGGTACGCAGGTAATTCAGATCACCATATACCTGGTTCGCTTCCACCTTCGGATCATACACCGCCACCTGAGCCTGCTCATTCAGGAGATGATCAGCCACATAGATCGCTGCCGACTCCCTGGTATCGTTCGTATCCTTTTTGAAGGCCCAGCCAAGAAAAGCAATCTTCTTACCGTTAACCGTATTATACGAAGTCTGGATGATCTTATTCGCGAAACGTCTTTTCTGATGATCATTCATGATGATCACCTGCTCCCAATAATCCGCAACCTCCTGCAAGCCATAGCTGCGGGCGATGTAGACCAGGTTCAGAATATCCTTCTGAAAGCAAGAACCACCAAAACCCACAGAAGCCTTCAGGAACTTAGGACCTATACGGCTATCCGTACCGATCGCTCTCGCCACCTCCGTAATATCCGCTTCCGTACGCTCACACAATTCCGACAAGGAGTTGATAGAAGACACACGCTGCGCAAGGAATGCATTTGCCGTCAGCTTCGACAATTCCGAAGACCATACATTCGTCGTTAAGATCCGTTCTCTCGGAACCCAGTTCGCATATACATCCACTAAGGCCTGCACCGCTTCCTGCCCCTCCAGAGTACTATCACCACCGATTAACACACGATCCGGAGCATCCAGATCTTCCATAGCCGTACCCTCAGCCAAAAACTCCGGGTTAGACAAGATCTGGAACTTCACCCCATTACCCGTATTATGCAAGATATCTTTCAAGGCCTCAGCCGTTCTGACGGGCAGTGTCGATTTCTCCACAATGATCTTATCACTCTTGGCCACCTGCGCAATCTGACGTGCACATAATTCAATCCATTTCAGATCCGCTGCCTGGCCCTTGCCCGCTCCGTAAGTCTTTGTAGGTGTATTAACCGAAATAAAGACCATATCCGCTTCATCGATCGCTTTTTCCACATCCGTAGAGAAGAACAGATTCCGTCCTCTTGCTTCCGCAACCACATCACTCAATCCCGGCTCATAAATCGGAATGTTATTCACATCCTCATCATTCCAGGCAGCGATACGTGCTTCATTCAGGTCAACAACTGTCACTTGAATATCCGGACATTTCTTAGCTATAACAGACATAGTAGGACCACCAACGTAGCCAGCACCGATACAGCAAATCTTTTTGATATTGGTCATAAACTATCTTAAATTTAAAACAATCAGCATATTAGCAATAATTCGAGAGTGACAAATTAACACAACCTATCTCTAAATGTATTACTGAGGAACCTTTTTTTTACGAATATAATATAATTCCGCACGCGAAATTGAAAAATAGGCAGATCTTGATGCATCTAAAATCCATTTGTCAATTCATCCGACGGAGTGTGCTAAGGTCGTTTAGTGCTCTATTTTTCATCGACATTGTTACGCCTATGATCACCTCGTTCCGTCGTCACTGGTCGACACATACCGGTTCAAAAATCTAACATTACGTTAGCAGATCGACTGTACAGGTCGAAATTACATTATAAATGGTAATAACACCGCCAAAAATACCTAAAACGACGATAAGAATAAGACATCTAAGAGAGCGTGTTGCCGAAATATGGTACCAATAGTAAAACTGTATATTTCGCCGAATAAAGAGTGTCAAAAAAACCGCGAATGATTACCAGTACTTTTTTTATTGCCCTTATAATTGATGTGACTAACATCTCCCAAGCAGGCGAACAAAGATCAGAGGATTAGGCACTAGTATACCAACTTAAAAAAACAAAATAACTGTCAACGGTAGTTTTATTTAATAAATGTGAAAATTGTTACGACATTTATAGCATTTGCCAAACAGTAAATAGGGACAGATGTTTAGGTTGACACACTCATGCATTCATTTTTCTACCAAAAAAATACTCCTTTTTCAATATTTAGAAAACACAGATTTAGGAAATATTTTTCGTACGACATCTATTTTGTTCAAATTAAATGGAATTTAATTTCCTGGTTCCTGGAGCAATGCAAGCCTCACACCAGTAGACTCTTCGTTACAGCCCCCACACCAAGCTAAATGCTACATATGAATATTAAAATACGAATCTTTCTTATCATTACTGTACTAGTATTCTGTAGTACAGCGTCGAAAAGCCAAATATCGAAGGTACATATAAATCTAGAGATGCAGGGAAATGGAACCACTAATGGCACTGTTCCATTTTGGATGAGATCTAATCAATTTGGAAGTATTCCACTATCCGGAGCCTCCACTAGCTTCATAGCTAAAGCTTACAAAGGATATGATAGCACGAAGACTATAGATTGGGGATTCGGAACAGAAGCCCGAGCAAACCTTGGCAGTACCTCTAAGTTTATCCTTACGGAGGGCTATATCAAAGTCAGAGCAGGTATTTTCGAACTCAGTGCAGGAAGAACGAAAGACGTGATGGGTTTCAATAGTGATCAAAGATTAAGTAGCGGCAACTTTTCAGTCTCTGGAAACGCCTTAGGTATACCAAAAATTTCAGTTTCAATCCCAGAATATTGGTCGCCCAGCATTTTCAACGATCTTATCGCCATAAAGGGTTCGCTATCGCATGGTTGGACCGGAAAACTTCATATCGCAGATGTAATTTCGAGCACGGGGCCAGGAGGAACGATTCGAACACCGGTCGATCGAGTTGACTCTTACTTACATCAAAAAGCGCTGTATGCAAGGCTCGGGACCAGTAATTGGAAACTCAAACTACACGGTGGAATCAACCACCAAGTTATTTGGGGAAATGAAAGATATATATATGGCGAGACATTCGGCCTATCTCCCATAGAGACGTTCTTCTTCGTTGCCACAGGTAAAGCTTATGGACGTATTCAGGAAAATGGGATTCCTCGATCCAAAATTGGAAACCATCTTGGGTCCATAGACCTAGCTGTAGAGTATGATTTTCCAACCTTCAATTTACTTGTATATCGCCAAAACTTCTATGACGTTGGGGCGATTGCGAAACTTGCAAACATTAAAGATGGACTTAATGGAATCTCCCTAACGAATAAGAAATTTACAGATCAAAGCCACGGAATAAGATGGAAAAAAGCGACGTTTGAGTTTTTATATTCAAAAGATCAAGCCGGACTCAACTCGTCAAGACGCACGAAATCTGGGGACGAAAACTACTACAATAATTTTTTCTATCGTGGCGGCTGGTCATATAAGGGTCTAGGACTTGGCACACCTTTCTTTACTGCTAATAACGTAGCACGCAAAGGTAGTGCATCTGATCCAATAGACTTTTTTATCAATAATAGAGTCGTTGCATTTCATCTCGGTCTTGATGCCTCGATAGAGAGATGGGATTATCTCTTAAAAACAAGCTTCTCAAGAAACCATGGAACTTTTGCAACAAGTCCAGAAGGCCGAACTACTGGCTCGTTGGTGGTTCCTCCACGTTATGGCCTATTTGGGGCCGTAAGCCAGTTCTCGGCATATTTGGAAGCTAATAGAAAATTAAGAAATGGATTTTCAGTCGGATACATTGCCGCTGCTGACAAAGGAAAATTGTTATATAATTCTACAGGGCTAATACTCAAGATCAGGAAGGATTTTTAAGTTCTTCTAAGCTCAAAAATTCTTGGAAGATTTATATTTGCTATAAGACTGCATCTATGAGAATGTCGCTACCTCTGACAACAGCGAACAAACTCAATCTTTTGCAAAATACTTGTTTGTTATATAACCGTCTATTGCACCCATTTTGGGGATTACCGTGCAAGGATTCCCTATTACAATGGAATTGCTCGGTATGTCGATGTTAACCATGGCGCCGCCGCCTATTAGAACATTATCTCCTATCACAATGTTCCCAACAACAACCGAATTCGGCCCTATCCATACACAATTTCCTATGGTAGGACTCCCTTTTTTGGCACCTCGGTTCGACTGACCGATAGTTACGCCTTGTGCGACATTACAATTTGACCCAATTTTAGCTTGTGGGTTCACGACAATGTTTCCGAAATGGGCCATATAAAAGCCATGACCTATTTGAGTACTAGGATAGATTTGAATTCCGTACTTAAATAGGTATCGACGGTACAGTAACCGGTAGAGAACACCTTTAAATGATTTCTTACCATGCTTGTTACATTTGCGTAGAAAAAAAGTAAATCTGAATCCTGGGACAAAAAGGAACTTGAAAAATAACTTATAGCTCACCGCTCCGGCATATCGAAACAAATCAGCACGAATTGATTCGTCAAGTAAAAACATAATCGTATTTAGTTAAAGAATTACACAATAGTTAAAAGAGTTGCCTGCATTTTAGACAGCTTAAAAGATTAGCCAAAATTTTGCCCAACCATATCTCGAGCATCGAACAAAGCAATAAGATCCAATTTTATAAAATCAATTAACAATCGCCAAAAGGCGGATCATTCGTTTATAAACTCTTGAAGCGATTCTATTAACTCTGGAGATGCGAAATCACCCAATTCATGTAAACTTTTCGATTCACCAAAGTACATTTCGAGAATCTTCTCTTGTAATTCTTGTTCATCATAAGCCACATTAATATAATTTAAGCGGTCAAACTTACGCGCTGTCGCTAATTGATGTTCGTTTCGATGCTCGCCAAACTTCAATAATCGTGGCATAACAAGGATTGGTTTACGTAACTGTAAGGCAGATATTATAGTTCCCATTCCCGCGTGGCTTACAATTATCTTCGCCCTTTTAACCAAATCGTTAAACTCGCTGGGAGCAATAAAATCCATGGTTTTCATATTTTTTACGAGATACGAAGAACCGGATATCTGTGCTATTATCTCAGGATTTCCAAGTTTCGGCGCAACTTCGTCCATGGCCTTAATAAGCCGGTCAAATGGTTCTTGAGTACCAATGGTGATAAATATCATGATAAAACGTTCCCTCTATAAATTGTCCCCTTAGTTGCTAAATCTGGCCACTGTGTATATATTTTCGTTGCGAAATATCTTGCTATTTTCCCGCTCATTGATATTGTTTGAACGTTAGCAATGCTGTCCACCCATGCTGTTTTTATTCCGAATAACTTCCCTATTACTATGCCTATCAGCCCCGGTGCAGCGCCTGTAGTAATTATTATATGGGGCTTTACTGCCTTGATGTGCTTGAACACCGACAAAACAGTGGACAACATTTTAAAAGGGTTCTTCCTATTAGCATCCGGGACTACTAAAAATTTATAACCCGAAACAGTAGAAGCAAAACTTGTCTTAGTGGACATAAAAACGACTTCGTGTCCCTCAAAGGATGGTTGCAACCGCAACAATTGAATCCAGTGACCTCCCGCCGATGCTATGGCTAATATTTTCATCTTGATTGAACTTTTTTTAAAAAATGTATGTAATTTGAAATCATTTTTCCGTAAGTGAAATTCTCACAAAAATTCTTTCTACTGTTGAGGCTCATGTGTCCATACTCTTGATTTGTAATACTTTCAAGCCGATTCAATGTCGCCGCGAGCTTGTCCCAATCCTCGTCCAGCTCAATTGCATTGTAGCCAGGTATACCTAGCTCCAAGTTTCCCCCTACATTGTTAACTAAAAGCGGCTTTCCGTGCATAATGCCCTCAATAAGAGCTATAGGTAATCCCTCCTGAAGAGAATAGAGCATCAAGTAATCTGCTCGTTTAATTACGTCGTCCATATTATCCATGAAACCTAAAGCTTTAAAATTAGAAGACTGCCGACATCGCTCAACCAAAAGTTCATAGTCATCACCTACTCCAGCAAAATTAATTTCAATATTCGGCGATAGCTTTCCTGCCAAATTATCGATTATACTTAGTTGTCTTTTAACCGCGTTAACACGCGCTGGATAGAGAATCACAATTTTCTCCTTTTTATAAGTTGGTGCTGCCCACTTTTCGTTTTCGTAGAAATCTTTGATCCCGTTGTATATAAGAGTAATGTTCCGAGGATTTACATTAAAGAAACGGACGAGATTATCAGTCACTTTCTTCGATATTGATACAACTATGTCAGGCAAAAATGTAATTCGTCGATGATTATCATACACGTTATGAGAGACATAAACAATCTGAGTATCCAAGAAAAAAACCTTTTTTAGCACTGCTAAAAATGACATCACGTTTCGTGCATGGACTATAATTATCTTTCCGTTAAGAACGAAAGGATTTTTAAGTTGAAGATAATCTGATCTTTCAATTTTATACTTAGGATGCAGCTCGTCGAACGATTGAAAACCGATAATCTTACAATCGAAAACACCCTTTATTCCATTGTGTAAATCCAATAGAACCTTTTGAGCGCCTCCGTATCTCGACAGGTTGGTCGTGATTGAATATATTTGTTTGTTGACCATTACTTCAAAACTCTATTGCTTCCCACAATTTTTTCATTCTCCTGTACGTCTCTAGTAACAACCGCATTAGCGCCAATAACGGCCCTGTCTCCGATTATTACAGGGCCAATAACAACCGAGTTGATCCCTATTACTACGTTATTTCCGATAATTGGTTGCGATATGTCACCAAAGATTGTATTAGCCGTCTTCCCGTTATTTCCACCCAACGTTGCACCCTGATAAATCCTAAACGATCCAATCGAGACTACATGTCTACCAATTACAACTCCGATCCCATGAATTATGACCATTCCACCGCGCAATTGCGCCCCAGGGTCAATATCGATGGAGAAAACTACCCGGTTGAGTAACCAAAAGATCCTAGCAACGGGCAGCAACTTAAGTCTATAAAAAAAAGAACTTAGCCTAAAAAGCACGTTGCAATAAAAATGCAGCTTAAAAAAGACTTTTACTGAACTCTTCGAATATTCAGAATACCCTTTGAAATCTTGCTGAATGCCGTCTATTAACTTACTAAAACTCATATGCGTCCGCTTATAGTGCTCATATTAGTACTCAGCAGTAATCACCTTTAATAGCGAACTGTTCGACTTCTCTGAATTGAATTCCTTTATCACCTCCTCACTTATCCGAGATTTTGTCCACTCAAGACGGCCCAAGAAAACATCCTTAGCTTTATCTGCAAAATCAGCGGCATCACTAAAAGAGCTGAGATATCCGTTTTTGCCGGTAAAAATCATCTCATTTGCGCCACCTACATCTGTCAACACGCATGGTAGGCCCATAGCCATCGCTTCCAACGCAGCGATCGAAAATGTTTCAACCGCCTTAGAGGTTAATATAAATAAGTCAGAAGCCGCCAAGAATGACTTGACATCTTTCTGAATGCCTAAGACCTTAATATAGTTAGATAAACCCTGCTCCTCAATCAATGATGTTATGGCTTCTTTTCTGTTCTTTTGAATCCCGTTACCTCCGACAAAAATCATATACGCATCTATATTATGTTTCGATCGTAGGATATTCAACACGGCGATTGATAGCTCGTGGTTCTTTTCAACATCATAGCGTGCAACCTGTATAATAACAAAAGCTTCCGTCGGTATTCCTAGTTCGCGCCTGATACTATCTCTATCATACATTTGCGCAATTTGATAATTAAAGGCTTGGGGATCAATCCCATTATAAACCAAACTAAATCTCTCCTTGCGTATAAGTAATGTCTTCGAAAGATGCAACAGTTGGTTATTGGAAACAGTTACTAAGCGAACATCTTTTTGCAATAGAAACCTCGTAAAAAAATCTTTCAAGTAAGAGTAATTGTCGGTATACACAGTTGTATGGAAAATAACAGACCGCTTAACTTCGTTCAATCGGAATACAAACAGATAGCAGTACAAACTGTTACAAAAGACATGGCCAATCTCCCTGTCTTTTATCAATTTTTTAATTTTGACGCTCGGTTTCAAATCAAAATTATATCTCCTCGGGATATTAATAATTTCAATTCCGTCCAACAATCGATCAGACATATCGTTATTGTCACTCACATTGACGATAACAACGGGAACCCCAATGACTTTCAAGTAATTAGCGAACAATACAAGATGCTGTTGGGCACCCCCGAACTTTAAATTGTATGTCAAAAGCAAAATTTCCTTCATTGTTCTTTACGTTTTTTATAAATACTTTCTATAATCTCATTATTCTGTCGAACTGCGCGTTTTCTCCATTCTTTGATTGATAAGGACATATCAGAAAAGTCAGTTTCATGGCGCTCAAAAAACTCCAAACTCTTGATTAGCGCCTGGGTGTCTACATCATGCATAATCAAGCCCGTCACACCATTTTGTACATATTCAGGAAGCCCTCCCACAGGAGTTACCAGAACGGGTCTGTTCAGCGCGTAAGCAGTCATAATAACGCCGCTTTGTGTTGCATCAAGATAGGGGCAAACTATTAGCTTAGAATTTAAAATGATTTTTACTAGTTCGTCGTTAGAAAGATGTTTATCAATGACCTGCAACGATTTTGATGTAAATTTTGCAAAACCAGGATCATAAGAGCCAATGCGTTTACCTGCTACAACGTATGATCCGACCCTATCTTCCCTTCCGAGCAATTTTATGGCATTAAGAAATAAATCGATTCCTTTATAAGGCGAAAGCCGGCCTACAAAGGTAATATTGCGATCCATTACCTCTAAGGACGGTTGATAGTTTGAATAAACAGTATACGGTAGAAGCTTTATCAAGTACACATCGCTCTTTTTCGAAACTATACCTCTCAGTTGATTTTTGCTGAATTCTGAGAAACAAACATATTTTTTTGTGAAGAAAAAAAAAGCGCTCTTCAGAAGCTTACGTTTAATCATACTTTCGCCGGAATGCGGAAGCGGATCATGAGCATTTATAACCAGCTTTTGAGGATTAAGGCTAAGGTATGGCAGCATCCAAACTTGTCTTAAAGACAAATCTTCGAAATGTACGTAGTCTGGCTGAATACGTCGCAATTGAGAGACGAAATTTATCGCTCGTTTAAAAGCTAGAAGAGAAAGGCTTTGGGGATTAGCATACGTCAAAAAATAAGTCTCTTTGGTATTTACAAAATATGACTCTAGCTCCGAAATATTCCATTTACTTTTTACGTCATAAAAGGATACAAGTGGAGGATACGCTGAAAGGTCAATATCCAAATCAAAAATGTTTGCCTTAAGCCCTTCTTTACCGAGCTCAATAAAAACGTATACACTATGCGTCAAACTTATTTGTTTGATGTATTCCAACGCTGCATCTAAATAATATACATGGGTGTAATAAACAACCTTTGTCTTTTCAGTCATAATATAATATGAAGACTAACCAATATGTCCCTCTCAAAGTCAGACATCATGGACAGTGATAATTCCTAATAAACTTCTATTCCCTTTTCGTCATTTGTATTGGTAGTCGCGAAATAGCCGATGAAAATCGCCGTACCAAATATTGATGTATCAAATGGAGACCACCCAAAGAATCCATATAAAAACAAAGATGTCAAGACTCCTACGAATGTCATGTTAATTATATTGATATACGAGTTACTTGTCGAGCAGAGTTTTGAAAGGCGATGAACCTTGGAGATCACATAACTTAGCCACGTCAACAATCCCAGAATTCCCACTTCAGCAGCAATTATTACGTGAATGTTATGAATGGGATTTGATGTAAAGAAATCCATCGTCACCTTACCTCCGAAAGGATCGCTAACTAATTTATGGGCCAAATAATATACATGAGAATTAACCCCGATCCCTATTAGCTTCGACTGTCGCCAAATTTCGTACCCTAATAATCCATGAATGAACCGATTATCAAATTGTTCTTCAGAATCACTTTTCAAGTACATCTCACTCAGTGGGCTCAGATAAAACACAAACAGTAAAAATGAGAAACCAATCGCGAAAATTAGTATGTTTTTAAAAGTAAAAACCCCCTTCCCTTGCCTGAAAATCACCCACAGTAATATCACAACCGCCATCAACACTATATAAGTAGTGCGAGAGTAGGTTAGAAATAGGACAAACAAACTCATGCCAATAACAGCAGTGGACAGCTTTTTCTCGTAATGATTTAGATAGTTTGCTAGAAAAAAGACAACTGAAATTAAGCAATACAACGCCAAGTGGCCTGGATGTGTGAATATACCGACTGCTGATCTATACCCCTCTCGCCTTTCTGCCCAGTGCATTGCAGCCTCACCTTTAAAAAACGATGCTAACGCTTCAATGCCTAATACCGGATAACATATTGCAAGGAAAAATTGTATCGTAATGGTTATGGTTAGACCGTCGAATATTCCTCTATAAATTTGATCTCGCGTAAAATTTCGCTCGATTACCTTTAACAGTAATAGCATTTGAGTGACGAACGATAAAGGCACCAAAGCGGAAACAGGAAACGGATTTATGGGATTAAAAAAAGACACGAAGCAAAGTCCAACAAATAAGTAAAACCAAGGATTGGATTTGAAACTAAATGCTTTCAGGGGAAGCCGATAATAGCCGATTACGGAGAACAGTAAAAAAAACAAAAATGGCACTTCTAACCTTATTCCATTCCCAAATTGACCAAGTAGTTCATCTGTCATGAAAGAGTACAAAGTAAATCCATATCCAAAAGGCAGCGTCTGAACAAAACAGCTAATTAGTAAATGCTTTGCTCGCTTTCCTTGTTTTACCGCCGATAACCACCTAGCAAGCCCAATTACGCATAATATTATTAGAAATATTCTATCCATTCGCAAGCATATAACGCTGGTACACTACTGAACTAAACAAGGGGTGCTTTTGGCGCTGGAAGACTTTCAATTAAAAACGCCTCGGCCTCACTTCGCCATATTGAGATTGATTTATTAACAAACTCCCAGTCTATCTGCTTTTTCATCAACAAGTTTAGCTTCTCCGAATCGTAATCGCTCATCATATTATCCTCAAGTTGGAGCTTTTCTAAAAGACTGGTAATGCGCTCATTCATCCCTGTTGCTGCCCCAGTATTAGGCAGAATAACAAAATTTCTGTTCAAGATTATAGAAAAAACCATACCATGAAATGAGTTGGTAATTACAAATTGCGAATCATCAATCAATTTGAGCCACTCCTCAATAGTTGGGAAGCTGTTCCCTGAAAAATCATAGTTTGACGATACATGGGAAATCGTAACATTCGGCAGACTGGAAACATGATCAATATACTTACTCCTGTTCTTTATTAAGCTATTTCCTAAGGTGTATATAAAAATACTCGAAACGTTATTCATCACAGGTGAAGAGCTCTGGTATAATGATGACCAGATCGCCTTATCTAATAAAAATGTGGGGTCAGGAAGCCAGATTGCGTTATCGCAGCCAACATCCTTACAAATCTCCAAGCCTGAAAATTCCCTAACGCTAACTGCATCAAATCTGCCTATATTCCTAATAAACAAATCTTTCGTCGTATCAGATAACCGCTTTTGTCCGAAGCTAGCAGCGTACGCTATTCTTTTGATATTTTCGTCTCCAAACCCTAATAAGTACGGTTCACATGATGGTGAAAAGGTGTTATTCCATACTTGATCACTTCCTGCAATATAGACGTCTGCTATCGGCGGGTTGTTCTGTAGCTCCTTAAGCGACGCATACTGTTCTGCGCTATAAGTTAAATATTTAGCCTTAAAATCTTCAAAGCGTCTTGGTGTTAATTTGCTCTCTTTTGCCAGCTTGTAAGAGATGATTCTACGGTTTACGAAAGCCTTTAAATTGAATGTGAGCAAGCGCTTTAATATGGATTTCTTTTTTATATCGCCAATACCCTGATATCTAATGAAAAAAACATCGTAACCCAGGTTCTTTAAAAACGTCATCAACGCATATGCTTGAAGCACTTGTCCGTAATTCGAATGCGTCCACCAAAATGTCATTATACCTACCCTAACTTTGTGCATCATGTTTTAATTTGATTAACGTTTACCTTACTTCAACTAATTCAGATAGTGGCCTCCTCTTTGAGTTAGCGACTTTATAATTGTCCTTTAAATGTCCAACGGCAATAAACATAATTGGAACGCAATCATCGTCGGTCTTTAAGGCATTATTAAACGCCTCACGCATTGACGAATTATAACTTGTATTTAAACAACATGTAGCCAATCCTTTAGAGTGTAGACCTAGTACGATTGACATTGCGAACATCCCACCATCAATGTAAACCTGATATCTTTCGTAAGAAAAAAAAGACGATAACTTCCCTGTGACTACGATTAACGAACTAATCTTATCACCAAAGCCCTTATTCCCGTTTTGAACGTTAAGCAGAGCCTTCTTCAATGCATAATTATCATGTTCGATCACGTACACTTTCCATGCTTGACGGTTGCATACCGACGGGGCATACTTTGCCGTATCGATTGTATCAAGAATAATCTTAGTATCAACTGGCTCTTCGGCAAAATCCCTAATGCTGTGACGAGATTTAAAAAATGAATCGAAATCGAAATCTAATAGTGGCAACAAATCTTGCCTATTCATTGGAAGGGTACCGCCGACAGACTCTAGATCACTTTGATTATAAGCTTGTATCAAGTTTTCGATCAATGGCACTAATGGCGAAGTCTCTTTGTTATGCTTTTTATCGAACGCTAGATACTCCTGCAGAGTAGAAACGGAAATGTCAGAAATACTGTCCTTGCCATAAGTCTGAATATACATTTGCAGCTTACTTATCAGCTCAGTAATACGTTCGATACCAAAACCTGGCCTAGGAATAGGCAATGCAAGCCCTTTCTCTACTGCATGATATTCCTTAATTAGGTACGCCTGTATCATCTCCTTACTTTTTAGATCAAGTGATGCAGAGTACTTCCTGTAGTTTCGATAGTCTTCAAAATAGTCAGAAAATATTCTGTAACTCGTCTTGTTAGATCGATACGCCTTTCTAAAACTAGACGGAAGTATCTTCTTTAACACTTTTTTCATATATATACTATATAATAAAATTAACTATGAACTGAATACACGCTTCTGTAAGCGACAAAACACCTGATCAACTAATATTTTTTCGTCCTGACATAAACCCAGGAAATAAACGGTAACTATAAACACAAGAGAAGAGCAGACGATAGTAATAATAAATCTGCCCTCACCTTCAAAGTTAGACGTAACGAGGAAGCAAACAAGAACCGCACAACAAAGGGGAATAATTTCACGCATGAAAACTCTGTTCACGAACGTGTTGATTGATAGCCCAGCCAAACTCTTTAATATTACTAACCTTAAGGTACAGGCTACCGCTTCAATGAGAATAAAACTTACTAATACTGTATACGCAGCTTTTCCAGAATGTAATAATAGATAAGCTATAGGCAAGTTCAACAACAACACGGTCCCTATTAGCGTTTGGTAGACCTTAATCCTTCCTGTAGCCTGAATCGCTGATTGGAGGCCAATAGTTAACTGGTTTACTAACAATCCAACCAAATTCAGAATACAAAAAACGGTTGCTCCATCGGGAACATCACCAAGCCAAACAATTAAGATTGATTCCATTTCGAAAATGCAAGGAACCGCGATGAAGGCTAAGAGAAAAAAACCAAACTTACTCGCCATCATCGACAATCTTAACATTCGCGATCGATCGTTCGCACCTTCGCTTTTCATGATTTGCGGGTTAAGAACTCTCAATAATGTTGCTGAGAAAAAATTAAGCTGAGAAGCCACTTGATTCGCAATACCATAAGCTGCATTAACAACTGCACCTAAGAACAGGTTTAGCAAGATTGCTATACCTTGAGTTCGACTAAGGCCGCAAACAGTTCCGAAAAGATTCCAACCTGCAAAGGACGTCAATTTCCTCAAAAGCCCGCGACTTATGATTTTTGGGCCCTTAAATGCACATTCGGAATATTTATTAAAGCAGTAGGTTCCATATAGGACTAGACTTATAACGGATATTCCGGCATTCAAAATCCCATAGACTATTAGTTTATCGCTATCTATGTACAATAAGGCCCATGCAATTCCTAATCGAAGAGTCGTTTCCGTAATATTAACGACGGCTATCCAAATCATATTCTCATGAGATGTCAAAATCCCTACGAACGGAACACTTATCACCGAAAAAAACACGGTAATCGACATATAATGAAATATAGTTTTAGCCGCTTCAATTCGGTCAGGAGGTATATTTAGAAAATCCGCGAACAAAATTAATCCAGCCATTTCAAGTACCACTACTATAACACCACCTATTATGACATGCAAAAACAAACTATTGATAAAGATATTGCGTTGCATTGCCCGGTCGTTCTTGCCCTGATTGAACGACAAAAATCGTTGAGTAGAGGTAGCCATCGCGGTGTTCAAAAATGACAACATTGCAATGACTCCAGCCACCAAGTTGAAAATTCCGTAATCCGTATGACCGAGAGCATTAAGCACCAAACGGGTGGTATATAAAGACACGCCAACCGTAAGTAGCATCCTGCCATAAAGGACGCAGGTATTCAGCATGACTTTGCTTGCAGAACGCATAAAGACTAATATGATTTATATATTATTTTGATTTTATCGCGTTCTTTAGATATGCAGCAAAACCCTTGGGCTGATCCTGATCTCCATAAGTTCCATAGCCATACCCATAACCGTAGCCGTAACCATAACCATAGCCACCTTCCAACTTTATATCATTAACAAGTATAGCCATTTTGGTCATTCGCTTGTTTATGTCTAATTCGTTGGCAATTGCGAGCTGTTTCTTGTTTGTATAATTCTGCCTTACGACATATAACGTCAAGTCTGCATACTTCGATAGAAGCTGGGCATCAGTAACAAGACCTACGGGAGGAGCATCAACTATTATATAATCGAACGTTTTGTTCAAAAATTCCATTAGGTCATCAGTCCTGGATGCTAAAATCGTTTCTGAAGGATTCGGCGGAATAGGACCCGAAGTAACAATAAAAAGATTCTCATGAATGCCAGAAGGTAAAACTACTGAAGC
This sequence comes from Arcticibacter pallidicorallinus, assembly GCF_003002875.1. Taxonomy (GTDB): domain Bacteria; phylum Bacteroidota; class Bacteroidia; order Sphingobacteriales; family Sphingobacteriaceae; genus Arcticibacter; species Arcticibacter pallidicorallinus. The sequence continues at coordinate 300,425 of NZ_PVTH01000001.1, read as the reverse complement.
CGGTTCAACGTTCGGCGAAATAATGTAGTTAGTAAAACCATATTCTCCTGAAATGCTTAGTTTGTTTGAGATGTTCGGCTTTCTTAAATCCATCTCCATTACTACAACTTTCTTGCCTGAAATCGCCAAAACGTTTGCTAGGTTGAGTGAAACAAACGACTTTCCCTCTCCGGACATGCTTGAGGTCAGCAAAATAGTCTTTTCACCAGGCTTGAGAAAGAACGAGAGATTCGTGCGCAGACCCCTAAATTGCTCTGAAATCGAAGATCGAGAGTGCTGTCTTGCCACAATGGTTTCGGTCTCTTTACTTTTGCTGATTTCTCCTATTATCGGGATGCTAGTACGACTTACAACATCATCCTTCGTCACAATATTAGTGTTTAAAAGATCTCTTAAATATAATATAGCAAAAGGTAAAACAAGGCCAAAAGCTAAACCAAATACGAGAATTATTATCCTTTTTGGACTGATGGGTTTAGGATTCGCCTTGGGTGGATCAATCACTTTTGAATTCGAGATATTCGATGTCTTCGAAATTGCGGTCTCCTCACGTTTCTGTAGCAGAAAGACGTACAGCTCCTGCTTAATCTGCTGTTGTCTGGCCATATCCAAATAGGTTCGCTGTGTTGCAGGAACTCTTTTGATTTCTCCTTCCGCTTGAGCCGTTCTCTTTCTTAACTCATTACCGCTAATAGTTAGAGAAGCTTTGGTATTAGAAATGTTTGCCAACATATCCTTACGTAAATTAGAAATCTGCTGGTCGAGATTTTGGACATATGGGTTGGTTTCTGTTGATGAAAGTGAAAGCCTATCGCGTTCTAAGAGAATTGAGTTATACTTTTCGATCAGACTATTAAACACGTTATCGCCTGGTAAAACAGCACTTGGTAAAACTCTCTTAGTCGCATTCGCATCTCGAAGATAGCCTTCCAAAGATGCGAGGATATTAAGCTGTGTTTCAATTTCTGCAAGACTATTTACATATTCACTTGAATTCTCTATTAGCAATTTTGATTGCGCATCGATATCAGCGATTCTGCTATTTTGTCTGAATGTCTGAATCTTACTCTCGATAGTGCCCAATTCGTCGCCCACAAGCATCAAACGGTTGTCAATAAACGCAATAGTACTGTCCGCGATGATATTTTTGTCTTCTTTATTTCCTTCGACATACTTTTCGATCAATGTTCTCAAAAAATCCTCACCCTTTCGTGGCAACGGATAGTTAAAGCTAAGGTCAATTGCGCTAACTTGTTTGTTCACAACTGAAACCTGAAAATTTCTCATCAGTTCAGCGACCTTATTATCTATTGACGTGATGTTGAAGAGATACTTCTTGTTCTTAAACGGTACGTCAAGATTTCTAACAATTGCAATCTTGCCCATCTCGTCGACAACAAAAGGTTCCCCGAAGTTTACCGTCTTTACAAAACTCTCGTTTGATACCTCTATCTTGGACGGAGCTATTTGTTTCAATTCAAAGGAAGTAGCAATAACCGAATCTCCGATGCTAAGTGGAACCACTTCGAAAGGCGCCTGATAGATCTCCACATCTTTTATGCGCCCCTTATGATAGTATGTTACGTTAGCATTTAGTTCCTTTGTAACTTGTTCCATTAGATACCGAGTTTTCAAAACCTCAGCTTCATTATCAACAGAACTCTTCGCTCCCAAAATGCCTCCCAAATCGAGAAGGTCACCCTGGCTAGCGAGCCCGCCTTTTTTCTCGTCGTTCACGAGCAGTTTTGCAGATATTTTGTAGACCGGGGTCTGGTACCTAGCATACAGAAAGGCTATTAGTATACCTATACCAGCACTTATCAAAAACCATATCCAATTCGCAGTTATCTTTCCTAAGAACTGGATTATATCTCTATTCTCTTCTTTGTTCATCAAACTATTACTCGTATTTACTTTATGAATGTTCATATAGAACGATCTTCCTATAACCGACTCAGAGCGACAATCAAAACGGATAAAATTGACCCAACGATCGCTAACGTCTGAGTCCTCGCAGCATTGTTCGCCGCTACCTTTGCTTTGCCCGGCTCTACATAAATCACGTCATTTTGTCTCAAAAAAAAGTAAGGTGATTTAAAGATATCCGTTGAATTTAAGTTAAAACGGGTAAACTCCTTAGTCCCATTATTATCTCGGATTAATAACACATTTTCCCGTCGCCCGTAAATTGTGAGGTCGCCTGCCAATCCAATAGCATCAAGGAGAGTAACCTTTTCATTTGGCAAGGTATATGTCGCCGGTCGTGAAACTTCGCCGATAATTGTTATCTTATAGTTTGCGAACCTCACTTGGACATTTGGCTCTTTGAAGAATTCAGACGCTTTTGTCTGAATTAAATCCCTTGCTTGATAAGTTGTCAAGCCTGCGAGCTTCATACTCCCCAACATCGGCATAGTCACGGTTCCATTCTTATCCACAAGAAATCCACTTATCGTCTGGGAACCGACAGTGGACGCGGAACTAGCACCTATAGCTGGCATAGCGGAAACCTGATTAACCGACGCCGAAGTAGCTGGGTCTATTGTCTGTACTGTAATACTGAGTAAGTCGTCCGGCTGAATAACCGGTTCTTTGAACTCTGCGGGAATAATCTTTCGATAAGCCGCTGTATCAGGTATGTCTGTAAAGTAAACAGACTTTTTTGTTACAACACAAGAGGACAGAATTAACACCCCAAAAAGAGCAATAATGAGGCATAATTTGTCGTAGGCTCTGCTTTTTAACATATTTTGATAGATAATTTTTTCTCTTTTATAGTACTAATTTGGGCTTGTAAAAGTTACGCAATTTACCATTTTTTTTGATTTTGATCACTTTTTCTTAATTATTCATATATAATACCCATTTCATTGGATAATTTTTCAATAAATCGGTCGATCTTAAATGAGCTTATTAGTGGAACATTGATTGGGAACGGCTAATTGGCATACTAATAAGAGTACAAATATTCACATTTTTTCTCGTTTATAAAAACTGGCCATTATAGACGGTCAATTCTGCTCACCGTGTTAATGTCTGAATAGAAAGGAGGCATAGTGCTCAATTAAGTGTGTCATTGATTTATCGCTTTCCTAAGTAGATATTCAAATCATTTCTAGCCGAAGCCCAGCTGAATATCTTTCCGCTCCATCCGTGGCTAGCACTCATGAAAATCAGGTAGGTTGACGATAAAGTGCCTCGCAAATTAAATATCCAAATTTTCACAAATTCAAGTATTTACCTTATTACATTTGGTCATAAACCAATCAAAATGAAGTACCTAAAATTATTATCATTCCTCTTCGTCTTATCACTTATTTCTTGTCAAAAGGAGAAACATGAAGAAGAACCAGACGAAAACGCACCTGTCGTCACGATGTTGGAAGTCGAATCCTATAGTAGCATCCCCAAAGAGGTCACGAAGGTGCGGCTAACAGAACTACTGAAGGATACTTATGTCGAGATGATCCCGGAAACTAACATACACGACACGGCAAAAGCGGTCTTGTCGATATCCTACAAAAAAGTTCCTAAGAGGTTTAATGCATTGATATCCGTCTATCGCAGGGATGGAAGTGTTGAAGAAACGAAGGTATCAGACATCGATCTTTTGAATGGAAGAAAATGCACCTATTTCGTAGACATGTTTAAAGTGGGTTTTACAATTCGAGTCAATGATAAATGGATAGACACTATAGTCGTTAAGTTTTAAAAGACTTAAGGAATTCATATCGTTTATACTTCCAACGAACCTGCAAATGCCGTTCTGGAGTTCCTGCCGAGATAATCTGTCATAAAAGCATATCCGTAAATCGTAACGTTCAACCACCCGGATGGGATCTCCAGATCTGCTAACTGATCCCCTCGGAAAAATTGGTCCATACTCACGATCACCTCTTCCTTCTCGGGGCAACTGATCACAACAGTTGCCCTGTCATAAACACGGTCTCCAAGAAAATCGCCCCCCTGCCAGCTTATTTTTACACGCCCCGGAGTGCCCGCGGCAATCTTACAACCCAAAGGTCTGCAAACCATCTTATCCTTGCTGAGCACGAGCTTTGAATAATCGGGTCCTGGATGCTCATCGGTTCCGGTTAAGGTTGCGTAATTCTCTTTAACCGCCAGGTTTAAAGCAGTAGCTCGTCGCAGATCCTGATTGGAATATCCTCGTTCAATTACATCCTTTAAAGGCAGTAAAAATTTATTTACCGCTGCGAAACGTGCCCTTGCGGCCAGCTGTTTTGCGCTAGGCTCTTTTTGCGTTTTTTTAGACAGGCTTCTCACGTAGTGAATACCTCTCCAGCTGCTACCGACAGTGTTTCCGACCTTTCCGGAAAGTGGCCCAAACAGGCCGTGCTTTAGAATGCCCATAATTTCGATCTTTTTAAATGGTTAGTATTTGATTTCATGATCATATCAGATCTTCCGCATGTAGATGAAGAATAGTACTAATGAGCCGATCGACAATAATGCGATCACCCACCAAAGGCTCTTATCGTTCTTCTTTACCGTCTCCTTTTGTAGCTTCTCTGTCCGCGCTTTCGTATCTTCTTTCTGCGATCCTGTAGATTGAACATGCTGCTGCCGGCTGCTGGAATCTGCCGAACGAATAGTGCTCTGCGTTTTCCCCCGTAACCTCAGCACACTCGCCGAACCTGCAAACCCTCCTTTCGCCGAAAAACTAAAAGGACCCAACGGCACAATCTCCACCTCAAACTCCGCCCCGCTCGAGTCGCTATACGTAAACACCCTACTCGCCCAATCCACCGAATCCACCTTCCAATCCAGAGAAGCCTTCCGGCTATCCGTTCGAACACTATCCTGCCTGCTCACCACCTCCTTCCTCAACAAAGAACAACCTCCCCCAAAAAACAAAATCAAAAATCCCGAAAAAACACAAAAAACCTTTTTCATAGCGCCTCCTCCCATCTGGCTACCTGGTAAATGGAACCAACCAGCCTCCGCTTGCGGTACACCCCATCCCCTTCCCTGCTCCCGGCTTCATTCGTATTTCCCTCCACCGTAATCACATACTTATCGTCCCAGGAATCGACAAAGCCTACATGCGCGATCCGCTTCTTATCGGGGAAGTAGATCCCAAAGACATCCCCTTTGCGGGGACGTCTCGCTGCTCCTCCATCAACGGGCTTCATCTGAAGAATCCTTGACCGCTGCCAGCAAACCTTCTTTGCCGGAAACAGATCCGGACTCCAGCCTGAACGCGGATTCCGGATCTTCGCCTGTCCCAATGACCAGCACACAAAGGCTGCGCACCAGGGGTTCCCCTTCTTCAGCCCGACATAGGCGAGATACATCTCCACCCGTTCCCCGTCATTCTTCCCGCTTTGTTCGCGGATACCAATCTCAGCCGTATAGATCCCCCAAAGGCTGAGCAACACCATCAGGCCCGCTTTCATAACAGGGCCATGAGTGTCATCACGAAACCCGCCAGCAGCAGGAGATAGAATCCAAGGTAGATCATCACTTTCTCTCTGGCTGCCAGTCCCCGGAATTCATACTCGAAATCGCATTCTGAATACACCGTGAACACCGGCCAAATCGCCTTCATCACCCGCCAGGTGACGGCCTTGAAAAGCAGGAAGGACAAGATGGCCATGATCACCGCACTGAGCGCACCGGGATCCAGGGCTGCGGAGGTTACATCCACATGGCGGCACAGCCAGGGGAAGGCTAAAAATAATACGAGCAAAAGGGCTATGCTGATCGGTTCGTTATAGCGGGCGGTACTTACCGGCCGCAGATCTAAAAATTCCATTTTCTAATTAGTTTAATTGTTAGTAAAAAAGGCGGAGGATCGACCCTCCGCCTTCTGGCAATCTTACCCGAACTTATCCGACCTTACAGGATCGGCAGCCCTCCTGCATACGCAGTAGCGGAGTTCTCACCTTTCTCGCTTGTGGCGAACAGGTATGCGTACACCGTGGTGCTTGACCAGTTCGACGGAACTTCGATCTCTGCTACCTGGTCCTCACGAAGGTATTCCTCCATGGATACAAGAGCTTCCATCTTCTCGGGACAGTAAACAACAATCGTGATCTTGTCCTTTGAGCGGTCTTCTAAACCTCCGTTGAACATCTGCCAGCTTACTTTCACCGATCCGTCCAGGCCTGCGCCAAGCTTACAGCCGAAAGGTTTTGTCAGGGTCAGCCCCTTGCTCAGAATGATCTGGGTGTAGTCGAGCTGCGGATCCAGCTCTGTTCCGATCAGCGCTGCCTGATTGACCCGGAACGCCTGGTTGAAGGCTGTGGACCGGCCATCGTACTGCCTGGAGAATCCCCTGTCTACTGCGTTCTTCACCAGCAATAGGAATTGAGACAACAGCGTGAAGCGTGCTCGTACTGCCAGTTGCTTGGCTGTAGGATTCTTTGGAGTCCTCTTTGCTAAACCTCTCATGTAATCGATGTCCCTCCAGTTACTACCAATAACACTTCCTACTTTTCCTGAAAATGCGCCATTGACGCCTTGATTAAATTGTGCCATTTTTTTAATTTTTAAAATTGTTAATACTTGATTTGTTTACATCAGTCATTCATATACCGGTATGTCGTTCTGATGAATCAAAAGTATTGTGACACTGAAGGGATGACGATTTTTTGGCTGAAATCGACAAAATTTTATGGATTTTTTAAAAAAACATAGTCCAAATGCAGTCTATGGATGCTTACTCAACACAAAGAACCTATCACGACTGGTTATTAAGAGGCATCATTTGACAGGTTGTACTAACGCTTAAGGAAGGTTATCTTTGGTCGTCTAAACAATATGCAATCTTGAATAAAATTTCGTTAAACGCCATTGAGGACTATATAAGTTCAAATCAACCTGAGTTGCTCTCAAGTCACAAGAAACTAAGCTTACCTGTAATTAGAAGGATTTATAACAAAATGCGCATTGGCATTAAGTTTGATGAAATTAAGGTGTGTGACGGCATAATTATCGATGGTTTGTACAAATGTTAATCTTATTAGACATAGACGGAGTAATGGTTCCTGGAACTTCCTGGAAGCGCCCTGAGTTTTTATCAGATGGATTCCCTGTATTTAGTTTTAAAGCTGTAAAAGCTTTAAAACGGATAATAAGTGAGACTGGAGCTAATATTCTACTAACCACATCGCATAAATCCAAGTATGATTCTACTCAATGGAATGAGATCTTCAGGAAAAGATATCCGAGCAAATCGTATTGATAGACTTCTTACAAACTCCAGTGAATTAAGCCGGAAGGATGAGATCTTAAGTTGGTATTATTCAGGTAATCATTCTGAAGCATTCGTAATTCTTGATGATGATAAATGCTTAAACGACCTGCCCGAGAATATCAAGGATCATCTTGTACTGACTAGTTCGTCTTTAAGTTTGACAGATGAGCTAGCGGAAGAAGCGATTACAAAGCTGACACAAGAAGCTTTAATGCATTAAATTCTATTTGATCTAGTTTTGATACAAATGCGGTAGATATCTTCGCTAAATCCGCAAATTTGTGGATTAGCGAAGATATTACCTACCCTGTGCTGGCCGGAATCTACTCCAGATCCTTTTCCTGGTAATAACGCTTACCCAGCAGGTGTACCGACGGCAGCTTCCCTGCCTTTTCCCACTCTGCCATCAGGCGCACGGGCACTTTCTTTTTTTCTGCTGCCTCATCTACCGTAAACAACCTGGCATCGTTTCCCCGCTCATTCTGTATGCGCAGCAGTTCTTTGATTTCCCTCAGCTCGGATATAATGGCAAATGCCAGAGCCAGCAGCCGCTCGCCTGAACGAACGACCTGAAAGGAATGGCGGCTAATGCTGATCTGTCTGTCCTTCATCTTCGTTTGCTTTTATACCGCTTTTGATAATGTCGGAGAGCCTGTAGTAACTGCGGGACCCGATTAGGATAGGTAGCAGTACGCCCGCCTGCTTCCAGTTATACAGCGTTTGCAGGGTCACTCTTAACTTCTCTGCGGTTTCCTCCTGGGTCAGCAGCCGGGTATCCAGCCCCTGCTCGTTCTGCTGCTGAAGAAGTGCTTTTATTTCTTTTAACTCGGCAAGGACGTCCGATGCCCGCGCAACCAGGCTTTCCATAATGCTGACGGATTGGAACAGACTTCTGCTCATATTCAATATGCTTGTTTTCATGATTCAGGGATTTGGGAGGATTTCTGAGACTTTGTAATAAAATTTTCGGCCGATCAGTATGGAGGTCAGCTTGCCTTGGGCTACCCAGGTCCGCAGGGTCCTGGGCTTTACATGCAGCTTTTCTGCGGCTTCGGCGACCGAGAAAACACGTAATTCTTCGCCGGCCGGCCTCTGCTCAAACAATAGTTGCCTGATCTCCCGCAGCTCGCTCAGGATCACGAAGGTTTGCGACAGCAGGCTGTCAAACAGGTTGACGGCTTTAAAAACGTTTCTGCTTAAAGACAGCAGATGATTCTTCATCTTGTAGGATGATACTTGGTTGTTCATCATAATAATATTTCAGTTAATGCATTCGCAAGGTTTACCCATTCTGCCTTATTGAATAACGTGTATTCGATGCGGAGGCAGCTTACCGTCTGGTCTTCTTTCAGGTGATGGTTTCTTTCATGATAATTCAGGTTTTGGTGAACGGATAGTGAAACAAGGTGCTTCACGTGAATGGCTTGCTGGAGTTGGATAACGATGAAACGGCCGCACGAAGGTTCAATGACCCTGGCTCTTTTGGCAAGCCTTGCTTTCAATATATTGGATATGGTTTCGATTCTGGAGGAATGACCGCGGATAAGCTTATTGGCTTCCGTGCATAATGAACCGTTCTTGTGCATGATAATGGCTATCTGATCCATTGACCGGCATCGGGGTCCATCCAGCAAGGCGTCGTTCTCTTTTAATACCCGCACTAGTCCTGTCTCTGCAACAACAAATCCGGCCTGCTCCCAGAGGCGGCTCGCCCTGCTGACCACCGACACGAAGATCACCCTGCCTGCATGTTGCTTTACCGATAAGCGGCGCGGCAGATTGGTCATGGCGTATTCCGACTCAAATTCATACGCAATGATCCTAAAGTTGTACGCTTTTGATAATTCAATCAGCCGGTCGCGGTTCCTCTCGCTGGTGATCATCCCGAAAGGCCAGGAGGAGTCTGGACGGATAAATACAGCCCTGACTTTCCTGCTCCGGCAGATCTCCTGAAGCGCATCCATATCCATGCCGTGCTCTTCTTCGCTGCCCGTGACAGCTACCTCACAACCCAGGCTTCGAAAAATGGTGTACGGACAGGCGTCCTGCTCGCTCTCCATCACCACCAGATCGTCTCTCTCCAGTATGGCGGCAGCCACCGCTTTCAAGGCGGTTCCTCTGCCCGGAATGAAAATATTCTCCATCCCCGTGTACAGGCCGAGCGCATAAAGCTTTTTAACGATCTGTTCGGAAAGAACTTTCTCGGAACAAACGCCCGCTAACTTACCTCTCGCTCTGGAGTAGACCGCTTTATGCATCTTATCGCTAATCGTTCCCAGATTCGGTTCTGCCCGCATTTCAAGGATCGCAACGTCGAGGCTCGGGGGAAGGAAACTCGCCAACCGCCTGTATCCGGCGGGCTCTTCCTGAGCGCTGGAAAACTGGTTAATTGTGGAGATCTCCTCTTTAATCAGCGGCACGAGATAGGTTCGCGAGCCTTTTACGATGATAATACCTTTTTCTTTCAATCGCCTGTAGGCGTGATATACGGTAATATGGCAGGTCCGGTAAATTTTGGCGAGATATCGCGATGGAGGAAGGCGCACTTCGGAGCCCGGAGCTAAAGATTCCCGCAGCAGGATAATTCTGTCGACTATCTGCTTTCTGAGGCACAAGGCGGAATTAAGAGGTTGATAAAGAAGGGTTTTTGAGAGATCGTCCATAATGGTTAGTATGGACAGCAATTAAAGAAATTTCCTCCTTATAAAAATAAAAGTCGCCTGGAAAGTGTTCGCAAGTTCTTTGTTAACCTGTAATTAAGTTTTCTTGTTACTTAACGGTCGGGTAAGAGAACGTAGGACGAACTTTTGTAGATGAAATCTGATGAAATGTCCTGCAAAACGCAACAAATCACACTATAATTGATTTTAATCGCCTTTATATGTTCTTCCTTTTGCCTCATGCCTGAAGCAAAAAAGAGTATAAACGCCCTTTTTGGAGAGAGACTCGGAAAATTTAAGAAAAAAGCCAATATTTCGATCGCAAAAATCAGTTACGCAACCTCCATCAGCGTCAATTACGTCACCGATACGATTAACGGAAAGAGAAACCCGACGCTTTTACACGTAGAAAGCTATGCCAACTTGTTCGGCGTATCCGCATCTGAACTGTTACGCTTTGATGGTTCAGTACCCAGTCGCGAAGATCTTCAGCAAAACATCCGCAAATATTTCAAAGTTCTCGGATACAATCCCACACCCGGTTTTAAAAAACTGGGACCTGCTTATATTGTCGAAGAGTTTATTGCAGAATCTGAACCATTCGGTCCGCTGGAGGCCGCAGAAATCAAGAACCTCTGCAACCAGGCTAAAGGCACATCTTACAAGACCAACGATGTATCCCGCATCTTAAATAACCTCGCCGAAGAAGGCATCATCTACAAAACCCAAACCGGCAATGCCAAGAAGCCGGCGTATAAGAAGGTGGAGGAGTAGGGTTTCACAAATCTATGACCTGGACGAAAACGATACCCGCTTCCCTGGCTGGAAATGCACTTTATTTTCATCTTCTTTCGGTAGTCGCTTCGTGGTTATCGTCGTCGTCTTCGCAAGCATTTTCAAGCTCCTCCGTTCCTGATCCCGCAGTAGCCTGTTACCCTCATAGCACATGTTGTGAATAGACGCTCCCCGTGTTTGTTGCGCCTCGTTGAGTTCCATATTTACAGGTCTTGCGGGATATTCTCCCGGTTCTTCCGCGTGGAAAGCAGCAATGATAGCGCAGGGACTGAACTCCTTGCTGTTGAGCAATACATAACCTTCTTCCATCCGGGTTTCGCTATAAGCCAGCAGTGACACGCTGAGCATCAGCAGCTGATCGGGTTCCGGCAGGGTTTCAAAACGGATTTCCCGGGCCTCCAGCTGAGCCTGCCAGCGGAATTCCAGATCCTTTACTTCCAGATATTCATAATACTCCTTGCGGAAGTTAAAACCGATCAGACTGAAACGGAGCCTGTACTTGCTCACCGGTTTGCTGATGCTTAGGGGCACCTTCAGGTCGGTTTTGGCGTTCAAAGCCCCCATGAAAACGCTGAGTCGACCCTCTTCATCCCGCTCTACCCGCTGGCTAACCTGCAGCACTTCGCTCAGCCGGCTTTTGATGTTGAAGTCCATCCCGATGAGGCTCTCCAGATCCGCATCATGCAGGTCACGCTGACCAACGCTTCCTGTGAGGCTGCCCCGAAGACCCCGATACACCAGCTGCGTGCTGCGGCTGACCGCCTCGCCGTCCCGGTGCACGTAGGCCGGCTCGAAGGCCTGCCTGATTACTGCCGCCGTGGTACTGGAAAGCCCAAACTCCGTGGAGGCCCGGATGCTGGCACTGGTCTGTTCGAATTTGCGGGGTTTCCCCTGGATGATGTTCAATTCGCGGTAACCGCGATATACTACGGAACCTGCTGTTCCGCGTACTATGCCTTTCTTATCTACTTTTGCCATAACGTTGTTTGATTTTTAGAACAAGGTAATCCGGCGGAAATCAGATGACGATTTTTTAGCCAAAATCGACAAAATTTTATGGATTTTTTAAAATTCCGTAGCTCAAAAGCCGTCATGCATAGCAGAGACTCAGCTTTGTACTCCTTTAAATGAGGAACTATATGTGGAGATTAGAGTCAGTCAAAAGTCCCACCTGGAATAACTACAGTCGGACTTATCAGGGGATGGAAGCTGCCTTTTACCGGCTTGATATAAGCCATCTGTCACAACCACTGAACCTATCCTCTCTCGTAGAACCGGTTGAAGCACTTCATGCACATGTATCTTTTCAGGTTCAGAAAAGGGACAAGTGACTTTACTATAGCACCTCTTTTGATTCGCACGGTATCAACGGTGCTGCAGCGTGGGCATTTGTGCATTTTTGTGACAAGGGATTCGTGTGCTTGAGGCATAATTTAAGTATGTCTTATATATAAGGCAATAAAAGAGCCGTAAAACAGGGAAGCACAAAGTCGGTGCGATGAAAAAAATCAAGGATAATAATGTGGACAATTGGTGGTGATTTTTTCCCCTTCTTCCTCAGGCAACCAGGATATTACAGGTCTATGATTGGTGTGTAGTTTCGAAATAAACTACACAAAATTTTACACATTCGTACTTGAACAGGTAAAAGCGGGGGTAAGCATAGCGGTTACTTATGGGCGAAAAAAAGAAATCGTCGGCTATCTTCGTCCAGATTTGGAGAATAGATTCTTGGAGCCAGTTTCTTTAATTTCCCGCTCCTGAAAAGTGTGGATATGGCGCGACTTATCTCAGCATCGCTGGAGGAGAATATAATTTCCTGAAGATGCAAGGGAGTATTCTTATCCATATCTACAAAAATTTAAGGCTAAATACGAAATAAATCCCCTTATACACAAATTTTTCAAGACATAGCCACCTATTTTTACAAATTTTTCAAGACAAGCACCAATTCCGCATTAGGCATAGCACAAAAAAAAAGAGCTCTCGATGGGCGGGAGCTCAAACTAACCAATTATAAACCTAAATTATTGAAAGGATCTTTATCAGATAATAAGCTCTTTAACCTTCCACCTATTACCTTCAGTATTTTATAAACTTCTGATGTAAGATACGTCTCCGTCCGGAGTAACCTTTACCAGTACATTTTCTTTTTCGTTCTTCAGATTCACAAAGTAGCTGGTGTTGTAGAATCTTTTTCCGGTCAGCAGTTGCATATGAGCATCAGCCTGGCCATCGTAGTCGTAACGAACCACTTCATTTACTTTGTAGTCTCCGTAAAGCTTTGCCAGTCTCTTCTTACCAACAGCTGGAATCTTCTCTGCAGCAACATACTGGGTTGTTGCAATGTATTCTCCGTTTCTGTCAAAGAAAGCCGACATGGTTTTTCCCTCTAGCGTAAATACTGCTTTCTGGAAGTTGCTGGTTACTGTCCACTTTACGTTTTCAGCACCGTAGTATTTGTTTAAAAAGTTGTTTTCAGCGAAATAAGAAACTTCCGCATCCTTTTTGTCATTCTTGTCGGCAGCAAAGCCTGTAGCAGACAGAACAGTGATTAAGCAGGCGAGTAAAATCTTTTTCATAACGTGTGTTTTTATTTTCATAACAAAAGTAGACACAAATTAAATAAATGCAAATTATATTTGAACTTTTATGAATATTTTATAATTAAATACCCTTAACTATAAAAATATTAAAATACAGCTGCCGCAATCGTGCGTCATTTAACAATTTCTCATTCTGCTCCGGATGCAGCCTCGAGGAAAAAATATTTGCTTTTCAATTTTTTTTCTGTTTCCGACTGCTACATTTGATCGCTAACATCATTCATACATGAACACAGAAAAATCTTATCGCGACGCACTCATCGATGCCCTGATCGTCATCGAAGACAACTATCAAAGACTTTTGGTTCTCGGCATGGAACTGATCATGTATGAGGATAAACGAAACGGACTGGTTCCTTTTGAAGACGGAGATGAAATTCCCGTGTATGTGGATGTCTTCGAAGCTTCGGATATTCCTGCGGTTAGAACGGTTGGTCAGGCTATTCTCCTGATCAGGGAAATCAGCTTTTCCCTGCGGAATATCAATAAGTTCTCCAATGAGGAAATAGTCGACCGGCAGCCACTGCTTGACTGCTTCGGGGAGCCGGAGCATGAAATGTCTACGGATGAAGAGATATCGTTCGAAGAGTTTAAATCGGGGATCTATGTTAGCTTTAGCGATATCATGTTCTTTTGCAATTCCAGCGCTTATTGGATGATCCATGGGAAGGATGGCGGTGAGGAACTTCATCATGACTTCTTCTTCCCGACGGAGGAAACCTACGCCCTGCTGTCAAGCAAGGATTGCAACGTCAAACTGCTGGTTGATCTCTCCAGGTATCTGGATGGGCATCGCGACCAGGTTTGGAACGACTAGCTCAGCACTTTGCTGATGCCAGGGCAACAACCTGTGACTTTTTTGACACAATTTGGTGTCATCCTATACATAGTGGGTGCAAAGGCTTGCTAGTTAGTTAATAACATATTAAATTAACTAAGTCAACCTGGTGTAACACCTGCATTATGAATTCCAATATTGGAACACTTTATAAAATCGCCAATCAACCGCTTCGTACGATCATCGGCCTCATGTCGGGCACCTCATTCGATGGCCTGGACGTGGCCTTGTGCGAATTCCGCGGAACAGGAACCCATACTTCTGTACACGTAAAACACTTCGTTACGAAAGAATACGAGCCGGCGTTTAAGGAAGAAATCAAATCTGTTTTTGCCAGGAAAGACGCCGATCTGGAGAAGGTCACCCTGCTGAATGCTTTCATCGGAAATTACTACGCCGGGCTTATTCAGGAGTGCCTTACAGAATGGAAGGTGAGTAATGAAGAGGTTGACCTGATTGCCAGCCACGGACAAACGATCTTTCATGCCCCCAAACACCATCGTCCGGATGATGCCTACGGTAATGCCACGTTGCAAATCGGCGACGCCGATCATCTCGCGGTAAAAAGTGGTATTATAACCTTAAGTGATTTCCGTCAGAAACATATTGCAGCAGGCGGTGAAGGTGCGCCACTGGCCGTTTACGGAGATTACCTGATTTTTTCGGATCCTGCCGAAAGCCGTATCATGCTCAATATCGGTGGTATCGCCAACTTTACCTGCTTACCCGCAGGCAGGACTGAGCAGTTCTTCTCCACCGACACAGGGCCTGGCAATACCCTCATGGATCAGTATGTGCAGGCGCACTTTCCGGGTTTGTACTATGACCGGGATTCGGCAATGGCGTCGAAAGGAACCGTGAATACAGCGCTGTTAAATGCGCTGCTCGACAACGTGTTCTTCAGCGCTCCTTTCCCTAAAACAACCGGACCGGAGCTGTTTAATATGGCGTACCTGGATACTGCGATGAAAGCCTCGGCGCAGCATGATCTCTCAGCAAATGATATTCTGGCAACACTGGCCTGGTTTTCTGCAAAGACCATCATCGATGCCATAGAGACTACGGTCAAACGGACGGAAGATTTTGAGATCTACGTAAGCGGCGGCGGCATGTACAACCCGCTTCTGATCGCTCATATCGAAAAGCATTTTTCGCGGACCATCAAATCAACAACGCATCTGGGTATAAACCCCGACGCAAAGGAAGCTGTACTTTTCGCCCTGCTAGCCAATGAAGCGGTTGCAGGTAATGCGGAGACTTTGAAAGGTATAGTTGGCATTCCTCAGGTATTTATGGGAAAAATCAGCTTTCCGCGATAAACTCCACGTGTAACCAATTTATTCACCCTGATATGAAGTACTTTTTACCACATCTGAAAGAAGTAAGAGTCCTGGCAGCTCTTCTTATTTTGTGTTTCGGGCAGGCTGCTCTGGCTCAAAACACGCAAACGATCAAGGGTGTAATAAGAGACGCCCGGAATAAACAAGCGATTATAGGTGCCGTGGTCAGGCTGAGCGGCACGACAACCGCTACGGCGACAGGTGCTAACGGCGACTACACCCTGAATGCCCGTGTTGCCAACGGTAATTATACCCTGAGCATTACTTATGTTGGCTACAGACCCTTTAGCAGACAGGTTACCTTGAATCAGAATCCGGTTACGGTAAATGCGGAGCTGTCTGAAGATGCGTTGAGTCTGGACGAAGTGGTGGTAACCGGTACGGGAGCTGCGATCACTAAAAAGCAGCTGGGTAATGCGATATCGACAGTGTCGGCCAGAGAATTGGAAAACAGTACGGCTACGTCTGTCGATCAGGCGTTGGCGGGGAAGATCGCCGGGGCGCAGATATCACAAAACTCGGGCAATCCTGCCGGTGGTATCAGCGTGCGCTTGCGTGGCAACAGTACCATTTCGGGGTCGAGCGATCCTTTATACATTATTGACGGCGTGATCGTCAACAATAGCTCAAGTGAACTGATTGACCTGGGCGGATACTCGCAAAACCGGCTTGTGGACATTAACCCGGCGGACATTGATCGCATTGAGATCATAAAAGGTGCCGCCGGAGCAGCCATCTACGGATCAAGGGCGAGCAATGGTGTGGTGCAGATCTTTACCAAAAGGGGTAGGTCGGGCGCACCTGTCGTTAGCTTATCCAGCCAGTTCAGATCCAATTCTATCCGTAAGAAACTTGAATTTAATGACTATCCTTTCCGGTTTGCCAACAATATAGCGACGGACTTAACACAGGTGCCTGTTGAACGTTATGACCTGCAGGACCTCATCTTCCGGGATGCCTACGGCAACGAAACGAATGTGTCGGTATCTGGCGGGAGCGATAATACGCAGTATTATATGAGCGGTAGTTACCTGGGTAATCAGGGTATTATTGACCGGTCGGATTTTCAAAGAGGTACGGCACGTTTAAGGCTTGACCAGCGGTTCAATAACTTGTTCAAAGTATCGCTGGGCTTAAATTATACGCTAAGTGGCAGCAACGAGATACCCAACGGGGGTATCAACGAGGCTTACGGCGCATTAACAGGCTTCATTTTCGGTAATAATTTTGCAAACCCTCATGCTAACCAGACCACCGGCATCTACCCAAGCCTGGCACCTGCCGGTTTGCTGCGTACCAACCCCCTGGAAGCTATTAACAGGTTCGACTTTGGCCAGAAAACCAGCAGGCTTATAGGTGATTTCCAGCTGAGCATAACGCCGGTTAAAAACCTTTCGGTCAACTATACGCTGGGATATGACAATTCCACTCAACTGGCTACCGGTTTTATTCCCGTCGGCAATACTTCTCCTTCTTACAGCACGGGTTATGCACGGAGGGCTGACAGGAATGCGCTGCTGATGAATAATGATCTCAACGTAAATTACAAGGCTGCAGTGGGTGCTTTTGAATTCTCTACCTCAGCAGGCGCCACAGCGCAGACGGAGCGTATCCGTTCTTCGGGAATTACCGGCACTCAGTTAAGTCCGGTGAGCCAGGTCGCTTCGAGCGGTGCCGGCCTGGTCGTTACAGACACCCGGTCAACCCTGAACATCCTGGGCTTCTATGCGCAGGAAACGATCGGCTTTAAGAATAAAATATACTTAACCGGCGCATTGCGTAATGATGTGGCTTCGTCTTTTGGTCAGGACAACCGCTGGCAGTATTATCCGAAGATAAGCGGCACCTATCTGCTTTCTGAAGAAGGTTTCTGGAAAAATTCATCCATCGGCTCTGCTGTGTCGACCCTCAAATTCAGGGCCTCCTATGGCCAGTCAGGTAACTTAACCGCCATAGGGGCCTACGATCGTTTCACGAATTACAACCCCGTATCGCTGTCGGGTTTGCCGGGTGTTTCTCCCGCGCCCCTGCTGGGAAATGCCTCTGTGAAGCCGGAGCGCCAAACGGAAAAGGAAGTGGGGGTTGACGCCAGTTTCCTGAATGATCGCTTTGGTTTCGAGTTTTCGTATTATGATAAATCTGTCGAAGACCTGCTGCTGGGGGTGAACCTGAGGCCTTCTACCGGCTACACGACCCAGTTTCAGAATATCGGCAACATGACCAATAAAGGTTTTGAGCTGATGGTACGCGGTATCCCGGTTCAACGCGAGCGGCTGAAATGGAATGCATCGCTTATCTTTTCGAAAAACAAGAATAAGGTCTTTGATATTCCAGGGGGCCTGCTGACCTTCCCCGGCGGCTTCGGACAGGTAGCGGCCGTTGAAGGATACCCTCTGGGTGCCTTCTACGCCACTTCTTTTGCGCGGAATCCGGATGGATCGTTACTGTTGACCCCTGCTGGTTTTCCGCAACGGGAAACTGCCGGCCGTAATGCCGCGGGACAACCTTCCGGTACTATTGTAAACCGGGTCATCGGTGATCCTAACCCGAAATGGACGGGATCTTTTATTAACGAACTTATTGTAGGCAAAGATCTCTCCTTCAGGGTTCAATGGGACGCTTCTTATGGTGCTGATGTATTTAACTTTACCAGGCGGGTGGGCGACCGCGACCTGTATGGAGGTCTGGCCGGTTATGAGCCGGAGCTACGGGGCGAAGTGGCTAAAGGCACGTCGGCGGCACTATTCTCCATCATGGAAAACTGGATAGAAGATGGCTCGTATCTGAAACTCCGTGAGCTGTCTGCATCTTATAACCTTCGTCTCAAATCCTTAATGAATAAACCGGTAAGGGTTACCCTCTCGGGACGTAACCTGCTGTCTATTGATAATTATAAGGGCTGGGACCCTGAAACCAATGCAGCGGGACAAAGTGGTGCTGTGAGAGGCTTCGACTTCGTTGAGGTGCCGATTCCTAGAACGATTGCTTTGGGATTCAACTACAGCTTTTAACCTAATTATTTGAATGTTATGAAAATCAGATATACAATTCTAACCGTCGTGATGCTGGCCCTGACTTCTTCATGCGAGCTCGACCAGGTAAATCCAAACGCTGCTGCCGGTGAGCAGGTAATAGGTACCAGGGAAGGTATTGTCGCCCTGAGCATTGGATTAAGACAATACTACTCGACAACGGGTTTAAGCAGCGTGATTCTGGCATCGAGTACAACTGCACGTGAAATGAAGGGATTTGCCACTTTTACTACGGTGCTGGAGCTGGAAGCCGGGGGCGCGGATCTACCAACGGCCAATGCGGGTATTTTGAATTACTGGTCGGCTATGCAACGTGTAATGACCATGTGTGAAGATGTGATTGACAATGCCCCGCAAATTACGTCCATTGAGCCGGCGCTTTTAAGCGGTATAATGGGACAAGCTTATCTTTTTAAAGCAATGGCCTTAGCCGAGCTGGCAATGGCTTTCCCCCAGGCGAACATCAGTACCGATGTATCGGCACCGGTACAGTTCGTAGCCCGTCCGCAGGTTTTTGCGGAGGCCATCCGGCTTTTGGATCTGGGCGTTTCTGCGGTAACCGCTACCCCGCCTGACGCAAGTTTTACTTCGGCGATAGCGGGACCGGATTTCGACCTGGTCAACACCCTTTACGCTATGGAGGCCCGCATTAATCTGATGGCAGGAAATTATCAGAAAGCGCTGGACAATGCCAACCTGGTAGATCTGGCGAAAACATCCCGGTTTGCCTATACTACACAAAGCCCGAATCCGCTTTATACGCTTTTTAATGTTACGAAATCGTATGTGCCACGCGATAACTTCGGACTGCCTGCCAATCTTTATTACGCCGGAGACCAGCGTTATAATTTTTACTTTAACGGCATAAAAACAGTTGTTGGCGGCGAGGTTACGGTGGGTTTGACTGGCTTTGCTGCATCGCAAACCACTCCTATTCCGGTTTACCTGACCGATGAAATCAAGCTCATCAAGGCTGAGGCGATCTTACGGTTAAACGGGTCACTGAGCGATGCGCTGGCGCAAATCAATGCCGTGCGAACGCAAATCAGCGGGGATCCTTTTGGTGTGAACGCGGGACTGCCACCTTACGCCGGCGAAGTAACAAGCGACGCGTTGTTGCTTGAGGTTTACAAACAGCGCTGTGCCGAATTATACTTAAGCGGTCTTAAATGGGAAGATACCCGCAGATTTAACCGCCCGGCGCCTCCGGCAGACTTATCTGAGCGTAACAGGATTTTTTACCCTTATCCGGATCAGGAGCGTTTGAACAATCCGAATACCCCTGAAGATCCGGCGATATGATAGAATGATTTATTTTACGGCTATCCCAAATACGATGTATTTACTGGTGGCGGGGATCAGTTTATCCAACAGGGCGTCTGCTTTTCCAAGCAGCGCCCGCTGGCGTTCTGTTCTCCCAAAACAACCCAGGAATCCTGCCGTGGAATACTGAACGCTCCTGAATGAAGCAAACACCTGATCCATCTCGCTCAGCCGCAGATAGTTCCAACCCTTCGTACCGAAACGCTTTCGTGCTGCCTGGTGCAGGGCAGTTGCCTCGAGGTTTTCGGCGAATAATAACGTGCCTCCGGGTTTCAGCGCCTTATGCATCTGGTCGATCAAACGTTTCTTGCTATCGTCATCCGCACAGATCCCGCCCATGATGGATTTAAAGAGTACGAGATCGAACGCATTTTCATAGGGAATATTCATCGCGTTGAGGGCCTCATAGGATACCCGGGTATGGCAATCGTACTTTCGGTGAAGCTCATGGGCCCAGGGCTCGGGACCGTTCAGATCTGTGCACAATACCTTGTTTTGATTCAGGGCCAGCCAGAGCGACATACCGCCCATGGCGGAGCCGAGCTCCAGACATTCCAGTTCCCTGCCCTTTACGGCTGCGTTCTTCTCCCAATAATCTACAGCCTTCGACCAGTTCTCCACATCCCATCCTACAATTTGCTGCATCAGTTCTTTTTTATCTGCAGTCATCTTATAAGAAAGTTAATTAAAATAGATGTAAATTGTAGTACCATTTCTGGTCAATTAACTGCGCACCCGATTTATAAAATCTTCTTATCCAACACGTTTAAAACCATATCGAATGGATGCTCTCCCGCTGCTAAACTGGAAATACCGGCAGGTTTTGTTGCTGCCGTTGACGCTGATGGCTATGGAATCTGCCCTGGCCCAGGAACAGGAACAAAGAAAGGGTTTTGAAGTCTACGGCTTTGTCAAGGCTGACGCGGGTTATAACTTTGATCAGAGTGATCCTGACTGGTTTGACGTTTTACGGGTTACCAAGCTCCCCAGCTATGAGGACGAGTTCGCGCCGGACGGGAAGATCTACTTTGGGGTCCGTCAGACGAGAATGGGATTCAACAGCTGGACCCCTACTTCCCTGGGCCGGCTGAAACTCAATTTTGAATTTGATCTTTTTGGCGTGGGAGCGGATGTGGGGCAGACGACCTTCCACTTCCGCCGGGCTTTTATTGAGCTTGGGAGATTTACGGTGGGACAGACGGAAAGCCTTTTTACTGATGCTGATGTAACTCCCAACACGCTGGATTTCGGTGCGCCGCCCAGCAGGGCTTTTCTGCGCTCGGTGCAGCTGCGCTATATGGTCACCGCCGAGAAGTTCCGCTGGGGCCTTGCCCTGGAACAGCCGGGTGCTATTTCGGATGACGGCATCTATCGGGACAGGATAGAGCTCGAAAATGTAAGGCCTCATTTCCAGCTGCCGGATCTCACCGCACAGTACCGCCGCATCATGGGGAACGGTTATCTGGAAGCGGCGGGCGTGTTGAAATGGATCAAGTGGGAAAATACTGCCCCCAGCTCCATCGATCTGAGCGGTGATGAAGTAGGCTGGGGCCTGTATCTGAGCACGACTCAGCGTCTGGGTGATAAAACCAGTTTTAAAGGGCAGGTGGTTACGGGCAAGGGTATGGAGAACTACCTGACGGATGGTGGTCCGGATATCGGCATACAAACCAATTTTGGCAGTGCCAGCACGCCTTTGCTGGGTGTTTCCCTGCCGGTTATGGGTGGACTTGCCTTCCTCGAGCATAACTGGAGCGATAAGTGGAGCAGCACGGCAGGCTACTCCAACATTCGGATCGATAACTCGGATGCGCAGGCGGATGATGCGTTTAAAAGCGGACATTATGCGACCGGCAATTTACTGTACATGCCCATCCCGCAGCTTCAGGCGGGGCTGGAATTGCAGTGGGGAAAGCGGAACAATTTCCGGGACGATTTCAGTTCATCGGCCACGAGGATCCAGTTTTCCTGTAAATACAGCTTTTCTTTTTCTGCGGAGGAGAAGAAAGAATAACTATTTGCTCCGCGCTGCCAGAAAATTCATGGCCATGGATGACATGGCACGAACGCCGACGATCAGGGCACTCTCCTCCACGAAAAACCGGGGATTATGATTGGGTGCTGCCGTAGCGGGGTCCTCGCCCTTTTTGGTGACTCCCAGGAAAACGAACAGGCCGGGCACTTCTTTGGCGTAAAAAGAGAAGTCTTCGGAAGCTCCCTGCAACAGGGCTTCACTGACTTTATCGTTGGTTACGCGACGCAGAACGGGCATCATCTCGGCGGCAAGTTTATCGTCATTGATCGTCACGGGATAGTTGGGCGTGATGGTCACTTTCGCTGTTTGACCGGAGCCTGCCGCAATACCGGTGGCCATACGCGTAATGTTCTCGTGCAGCTGCTTCTGGAGCTTTTCGTCGTAGGCACGGATGGTGCCGGTCATTTCAACGGATTCGGAGATGATGTTCTGACTAGTGCCGCCCTGAATGGTGCCGATGCTGATCACCGCAGGCGATGCGGTAAGGTCTGCTTTACGACTGACGACGGTTTGCAGTCCGGATATAATGGTGGCCGCTGTAGGAACGGGGTCCAGGGTGCTCCAGGGCATGCCGCCATGACCGCCCTTGCCGCTGACCTCGATCTTCAGGATGTCACTGCTCGCGGTAGTGGCGCCCCGCTTATAGAAGATCTCGCCGGGCTGACCCATCATGACGTGTAAGCCAAAAACACCATCGGGCTTATGTTTCTTAAAAATCCCTTCTTCGAGCATCATCTTCGCACCCCAGGTTGTGGCGCCGGGTGTATGGGAGCCTTCTTCTGCGGGTTGAAAAATGAACATCACCGTACCGGGTATATCTTTCTTCATGCCGGAGAGCACTTCTGCGGTCGCCATCAGCATGGCGGTATGCGCATCATGTCCGCAGGCATGCATCAGGCTGACTTCCTTTCCCTGGGATATTCCCCTGGCTTTGGAAGCAAAGGGCAGTCCCTCAGGCTCGGTGACAGGCAGCGCGTCCATATCGGCGCGGAGTGCCACTACTTTGCCGGCTTTACCTCCCTTCAGAATCCCGATCACGCCGGTGCGGGCAACGCCGGTCGTAACTTCCAGGCCAAGAGCCTTAAGGTGCCTGGCCACCAGGTCCGCAGTGCGCTTTTCAAAGTCGCCCAGTTCGGGATGCTGATGTATGTCCCTTCTCCAGGCGATCAGCTTTTTCTCCACCGCGGTGGCGCCTGTCTGGATCTGCGCTTCCAGTGCGCTAACCTGCGGAGAGGGAGCCGGGGAATCTGTCTGTGCGCTCAATACTGCGGGATACAGGAAGGCGCTGAAGATAAAGAGGGCGGCTGCTATGGATGACCCTGCAAACCTGGACTTGGACGAATACATATTCTTGTTTTAAGTTATTGATAAACAAGCGGTATGTGAAATAGTTCTGTCAGTTTATGATCTTTCGGGGTCATCATTTCTAAGGCTCATTCCTCTCCAGCATTTGCTGGTGGGTCCTGGCTCCGAAGTGCATGGCATCCATTTGCAGTATCGTATTGAAGGTTTTTGCTGCCTCCTCCTTCCGGAACAAACCGAGTTCGCCCAGTCCCTGCAGGTACAGGCAATGAATCCGGTTGCGAAGGCTCAGATCGTCGTCGAACACGAGCAGGTTGGGTAAAGACACCGCAAAATAATCCATCTTTACCTCATCGTCCTGATGCTCCTTAGCGTAACGGATCAGATGATGAAACAACTGTTCCGCGCCGGCTTTGTCACCCAGCTTGTAGCGGGCCAGCCCCTGATAGAAGATTTTGTCGGGCTGCTGGTCGTTGTAAAATATGGCGGCGCCGGGCTCTGACGCTCCAACTGCTGCCTGCTGATACCACTGTGTTGCTTCTGCCGTCTGCCCCAGGTTTTCATAGGCCCGTCCGAGCCAGTAATGGATATCGTTCTCCCGCGCACCGAAGAGTTTCCCTTCGCCGAGGTTTTCGGGGTAGGTTTGCGCTGCCATCAGGCAGTCGATAGCCGACTGGGGCGCGTTACTGCCGAGGTGTTGCTTGGCCATCCCGGTCAGACTGTAGAGATATTGTCCGGGCACTTTCCCCTCTCCTCCTTCCCAGGGATGGAACTTGCGTGAGGTGATCAGCGCATGTGCCTGGTCATATTGCCCCTGAAAGTTATACAGGGCTGCGATCTCCAGGTACAGGTCGTCCCGCTGCGTGGCTACTTCGAGCTGCTCGGTGAGGAAGGCCAGCCGTTTGGCGGGCGGGTAATTCAAGCGCTTATACAACTGGTCGAGCTCCATCAAGACGCGGTGATCGTTTTTGTTCAGCGTATAGGCCCGCTCAAAGCATTGCAAGGCGTTTTTCGGATTTTGCAAATGGTTGAACTGTGCGATACCGAGATTTCTCCATACCGTAGGGAAGCGGGGCTGCAAAGCGGCAGAATGCTCCCAGGCTTTTATGGCTTCCCGGTATTGGCGTTTGTCGTACCACAGGTTGCCGAGGTAATAGGAAGCCATCGCGTCGCGGGGATTCAGGCGCAGGGCCATTTGCAGCACCGGGATGTCTTCGAGCTTATTGGGGAAGCAATAAGCGGGGTCTGCCTTTTGGGCTTTCTCCTGGTATTGCTGTGCCGCCTCGTGTTGGGCAGAGCGCTCATGATAGTAAGCCAGGTAGTATAGCAGCATCGGATTTTGATGCTCTTCCGGCCGCACATGCGACAGGAGCTGAATGGCCTGCGCATATTCGCCGCAGCAAGCCAGGTCGGCGGCGTATTCGATCAGGGTGTTTGCCGACCCGCGACTCCGTGATTGAAGGGTTTGAAGGACTTCCCCGGCATGCTCGTGCTGACCGGAACCGGATAGGCTGCCTGATTTCTGAAAGAGCAGGCCGATATTGAAGGGATCGCGTTGCAAGCCGGTTTCGGCTACCTGTAGCGCTTCATCGGGACGGCCTGTGCTGCGCAGAACAAGGGCTTTGAGCACGTAGGCTTTCGCATTGCGGGCGTTACGGTCCAGGGATGCATGGATATGCCCGAGGGCGGAAGAATATTCTGAGCGCTGGAAGCTGATCTGGGCCAGCGAGAAAAAGGCGGCGTCTTGCCAGGCGCTGTTCCAGCTGGCTTTGTAAAAGGCTTCGTAGGCTTCGTCCATCCGACCCTGATATTTCAGGCTTAAGCCCAGGTTGTAATAGGGCTCGCCGTCGTAGGGATTGGGATTTCTTTGGGTGATGGTTTCGATGGCCTTGCGGAAAAAGGCTTCCGATTTCTTAAACTGCCCCCTGCGTAAATACCATGCTCCAAGGGCGTTGTTGTTGCGGATATCGCCTGCATCCCGTCTCAGCGCTTCGGTATAATAGGGAACCGGACTGAATGTGGCGTGGCGGTACTGCTCGAGATGCTGCCCGGTTAGAAAGAGCTGCTCGCAATTTTCGGTTTCTTCGGGCGTCCTGGCTGCTTTGGCGGCTTCAGGTATGGGTCTTTCCACATCTGCTGCGGGTTCGTAGCGTAACAGCTCTGCTCCGTTTACGTCCAGGAGGCGAACGAGGAGATCCTGCTCTGTTGCGTCGATGCAGAGTTCAAAGGCATTTTCGTATGACTTTTCGGGACTCAGCGTGATTTCCTGCCGGATGAATGGGGAGCCTTTTACCTGCACGATGGCCTGAATGCTCATTTTGCTGGTGGCAAAGATCCGGAGGCTCAGCTGCCGCCCTTCCAGATCCAGGCTCAAGAGGAGATCTTCGCTGGCATTCCTGACCATTCCCAGCTCCCTGTAGGGTAAAAAGTACTGGGTAAAGGACTTTTCTTCGTAGGGCATCAGCCAGCTGAAGTCGGGCTGATTATCGGTAAAGACGCCGGTCATCAGTTCGATGTAGGGTCCGTCTTCGTCGGTCAGGTTACGGTCCCAGGCTTTGCCGAAGTCGCCGTTTCCCCAGGTCCACTGTTTCTTTCCGGGCGAGACATGGTGATCGGCTACGTGTAATAAACCGGATTGGGTATCGTGTTCGTAGCCGCCCACAAAGTTGTAGCGGGAGTTCACAGCCATATAGGATGTGGGCACGGGTATGTTCTTGTAGCGGGATATATCGGTGCCGGGGGAGTAATCGACTTTGTAATACGTTCCGGTGGCTATCGGAAAGGTCGACACATCGCGCTTACCGTGGTCGAAGACCGCATTGACGTCGGGTGGGAATACCGACTGGTAGTGGTCGTTCACGGCGACGGCGGGGTTGGCCCACCACAGGAAGGTCTGGGGCAGATCTGTGCGGTTGTACAACTTCGCCTTGATCTCCAGGTAGGCTTTGCCCGGATGCAGCGTAAAGCCGGCCATGCCCTTGGTGCGGAACATCTTCTCCACTTCGTTAACCCATAGGGTTTTGCTGCCATCGGCATTTTCTTCTATGCTGAAGTCTACAGGCTCAAAGGTGCTGGGGCGATGGTGCTGTGGCCAGTTGAACTCGATGCCTCCGGAGATCCAGGGTCCGCATAAGCCGACCAGTGCGGGCTTGATGACCTGGTTGTAATAGATGAAATGTCTTTCCTTGATTTTGTCCCAGGCCATTTGCACCCTCCCTCCCAGCTCGGGAAGGATCATGATCTTGATATATTCGTTTTCGAGAAAGACAGCCTGATAGTCGCGGTCGATTTTTTCGTCGCATATCTTTTCGATAATGGGGTTGGGATATACCACGCCACTGCTTCCCTGATAGATCCTTTTTTCGAAGAACATCGGGTTTTTGTCCGCTGCGCCTGTTTCATACGTCGGGATGGTGACCTTTTCGGTCCATACTTTTACTATAGGAGGATTCATGAAAATGCTTGTTAGTGTGCGACGAAATTATTCTCCAGTTCTTCGAGGGTCTGTCCCTTGGTTTCCCTGACCCGGGCTTTGATGAAAATAAATCCCGCCAGGCAAATCACTGCGTAGAGATAAAAGGGACCGTAGGTACCCAATAGCTCGGCCAGGATCGGGAAGGTGAAGACGAGTACGAAATACGCTCCCCAGAGGCATACGATGGCGACCGAAGAGGCCAGGCCCCGGATGTGGTTGGGAAAGATCTCGCTGATGAGCACCCAGGTAACGGGCGCCAGGGAGGTGGCATACAGGGCTATGGCGATCAATACGACCAGGCTGATCCATATTGGGGCGGCCTGGCCCTGCAGCAGTGCTGCCAGAACCAGATAGGCGATGGCCAGGCCGAGTGAGCCGGCCAGCATCAGCGGCCTTCTGCCCAGCTTGTCGACCTGCCACATGGCCAGCAGGGTAAACAGGGTGTTGACAATGCCGATGGCTACGGTTTCGGAGAGTTGCCTGTCGAGATCGGCACCGACGGATTCGAAGATGGTAGAGGTGAAATTAAAGACGACGTTGATACCGCATAGCTGCTGAAATACGGCCAGAATAATACCGATCGTGATGGCGGGACGAACGGCTTTGGAGAATACGGCGGAAAAGGTTTGGGCCTGCCCGCTGTTGAAACTTTGTTTGAAGTCGGAAACGGCTTTTACTGCATAGTCGCGACTACCGATCTTTTGCAGAATGGCTGCTGCCTGTGCTTCCCGCGCATGGGCCATCAGCCAGCGGGGACTTTCGGGCAGAAAGGCCACGCCGATCAGAAAGAGCACGGAAGGGATGAAGCCAAAGCCGAACATCAGTCGCCAGGCCTGATCGCCATAGCCTGCCAGCTTATAATTGACCAGGTTGGTGATGAGGATCCCGAAAACAATGGTGAGCTGGTTAATGGCGACGTTGCGCCCTCTTACGGAGGCGGGGGAAATTTCGGCGATGTAGAGCGGACTCAGGATGGAGGCCATGCCGACCCCTATGCCGGCGACAAAGCGCATCAGGATGAAGACGTTCAGTCCGGTGGATAAGGCCATGCCCAGAGATGAGAGGGCGAAGATTACTGCGGCTAGCGCTAGTCCGGGTTTACGGCCGTATTTTTCTGCCAGCTTTCCGGCAATGAGGCAGCCGAGCATACATCCGAGTCCCAGCGAGCCGGCCAGGAAGCCTTCCCAGTAGGCGTTGAGCTGAAACTGCTCCCGCAGAAAGGGGAGCGCGCCGGAGATGACCGCGAAGTCAAAGCCGAATAGATATCCTCCAAGAGCGGAGATAAACGATATACCGAGAATATAACGACTATTATACGTTTCTTTCATGTGATGCTTAGGGCTGTATGCCATTTATTTTACCTTGTTCTTGTTGGAATTGGGCTTCAGCTCATCCGGACTGTCCTTCGTGTAGGTATCGAACTGTTGCCGGGATGGTGTACGGAATACATCTTCGATGACCTTGATATCGATTTCCTGTGCCGGGTTAAACTTGTCGGAAGCCATGTATTTCTGCAGTGAATAGAATAACTGTTTGGCTGCAGGGCGGTCGTCGGTGTCTTTACGCAGATCGGCACTGCTCACCATAAGCTTTCCTTTGCCTACTTTGGCTTCGTAGACCAAAGCCAGTCGCCGGTTCAGGAACCAGGTATCGATGGGCTGGATCAGCGGCTTAAAGCCTGCCGGGAAATCTTCGAGGATCATGGGCTGGGCGTTGTGCTGGATGTCCCACCACTGCAGATCGCTGTGATAGCTGGTTGGGAAATCCGCGAATGCGGGGCTCTTTTCCTGAATGAGCATTCCGGTTACGTGAGGCGGGCGCATCTTGAACCAGGAGGTGTTCCAGAAGACGGGCTGGAAATACATCTGCACTTCCTTGCCTTTCACTACCTTGCCTGCGGCGTTCAGGAAGACCTTCCCTCCGCGCTTCAGTACATCTTTGGCTTTCTGATCCAGCTCGGTGGTGTAATGGACCGCCGGGGATGGTTCGGGAGTTTTAGCGGGATACACCCAGAAGTTCCAGTCGTTAACGAAGGCTGTCTGATCCAGGGATACTTCGAGGTTCAGTTGGGATGGCTGTGTTATTTCTGCTAATGAGAAGTCGATATTGCCAACGGGCATGCCGTTTCCGTTGCCGTAGGTTTTGGGACTGAAGCTTCCGCTTTTCAGCTCCTTGCCGGCAGCATCTTTTATCTTCCAGCGCAGAAGGCCGTTTTGCAGCTCGTTCTTCTCGGAACGGAAGAGGTCGATTTGTGCCTGGAAGTTCTCGTTGTTGGTAAACACGAATTTGGAGAGTCGCGCCAGAGGGACGGTGGAATTGCAGAAGCGCGAAAACTCTTCGGCAGAGATATAATCTTTAGGCTCCCAGAAGGCGTCAATGAGGCCGACGAGTGCGGTTCCCTGTCCGGGGAAGTCCTGCAGTCCCAGTAGCTGGAACCCGGCGTAACCGGGTGTCCGCAATGCCTTCTCCATTTCGTGCTTATAGGACAGCGCCTGCAATTTACCGGAGGCCATAAAGAAGTCGCGTCCCTGCTCTCCCATGCCCTGGTCGCGGAGATCCTGCCGGAACATCTCCATGTTTTTGGCGCGGTAGACGCCCGTGTATTTTTTGATCTCTTCAAAGTTGGGGAAGACGCACCACTGCCCCATTTCATGTGCGATAAAAGGGACGCTGAAGGGCGCTATACCCTCCCGGAAATCGGTGATACTTTCCGGTCTTTTGTTCCAGGGGAGGCCTCTTACGCCGCCGCGTACCTGAAACTCGGCATTAGGGACAACGGGCCAGCTGCCGCCGACCGACATACCGGTATATACCCGGCGCGGGTCTTGTTTTTTCCAGAAGTCCACGAAATCGTTCAGATACTTCACCTGGTTACCCGCAGGCTCATTGCCGGCGGAATGCATGGTATAGGAAGCGTAGTTGCCATAGGAGCGGATCATGCGCTCGGTCTCCTCGTAGAGGTATTTGTCGATAGGCTGCCCCAGGCCGATCTTCGGTCCGTGGTTCGGCCAGCTCGGCGCTTCGGGCTGCAGGAAGATCCCTACGATGTCGGCAGCGATAAACGCGGCTTCAGGCGGGCACCAGGAGTGAAACCTGACATGGTTAAGGCCATATTGCTTCGCGGTACGGAAGAGTTTCTCCCATCCTTCGGCTTTCATTTCCGGGTAGCCGGTCAAGGGTGCTTCCGCATTATGCAGGGTGCCCCGCAGGAACACCGGTCTGCCGTTGAGGAGGAACTGCTTTCCCTTGATTTTGAAATCGCGCATACCAAACTGTACCTGCTTTTCTGTGCTGAGTCCCTTGCTGAGGAGTGTCGCCTTAAGCCTGTACAGGGCCGGTTCGAACTCGTCCCAGGTCAGCATGCCTTCTCCGAAGGGGAGTTCCAGATCCAGTTCGGTGCTGTCTGATTGTGCTGCCGTAAAGCGGGCGCTGAGCGGAACGGTTTCATGATTTTCGGCTACGTTGAAGCTTTTGGCACTCAGTCTGACCTCGCCGCTGACTTTTGCGCCGGAGCGGTTGGCGATGAGCATCTTTATCCGGGCCTTACGGTTGGCCACGTCGGGAAAGATGCGGATGTCCTGAATAAAGACCTGTGGCGTACTTTCCAGGAACATACTCCCGACGATTCCATTCCAGTTACCCTGGGTATGGTCGCTGATACTGTGTGAATCGGGACCCACGTTGACTTCTTTGATGCGATTATCGACGCGGATGGTGATGCGGTGTTTGCCGGGTTTAAGCAGGGAACTGAGCTCATAAACATGCGCTGCGGCAAGGGAGTTTCGTGTTCCTGCTTCCTGATCGTCAATCCAGACCCTGGTTTCGGTATGTGCCCTTTCGAGGTTGAGGATGATGTGCTTGTTCTTCCAGTCCTCGGGAATGGTCACCTCTTTCTGGTACCAGGCGGCACCTACATAATGCGTTGCGGGAGTGAGCCAGAAAGGGATATGGATATTGCCGGGCTGGCGGTATTTTTCGAGCCGCGGATTGAAATAAAAGGAGCTGTCGTAAATGCTGCCCGTCCACTTTGTCTCCAGCGTTATGGGATCGCCCTTCCGGTTTTCGGCCATAGAACCGGGTAGTTTGATCTGATCGGCGAGGTTCCGGCTAAACCATTTACCGTCGACGCCTTTATCTTCCCGGTCGATCTCAAACTTCCAGGTACCTTGCAAAGGGATGACATCCGCCTTAAGGCTATTCATCGCCAGCAGGGCGATGAATAGCATGCAGATGGTGGGCAGTTTTATGCTCATAGTCATGTTGTTAATAATCGGGATTCTGGATCCAGTTATTGCGGGTGTTCAGCTCATTCTGAGGAATAGGCAGCAGCAGGTCTTTTGCGGATGGCAGCTGTCCGTTCGTATTGGAATGGTAATGCCTTGCAAAAGCGCTCAGCGTATTGATGGCTTCTGTCTGTCCCCATCTGACCAGGTCAAAGTAACGTCTTCCCTCTCCGATGAACTCGTATTTCCGTTCTTCTTTGATATTCTCCAGTGTAGGAGCAGCAGCCAGGGGCGTTAGACCCGCACGCGTTCTCAGCTTATCCACATAGGGTTTGGCCGCAGCGGCTTTTCCATTGGCGATGAGGGCCTCGGCATAATACAGATATACGTCGGCTGGACGGATGATCGTAAAATTTCGCGGAAAGTCATTCCAGGCTTTGATCGTGGTATTGGTATTATCCTTTTCGAGGAACTTGGTCACGATATTACGTGTTACCCAGCTGCGTGTAGCGGCATTGGTGCTGTTCCAGTAGCCCGTATCGATGCTGGCCATCAGGCGCTTGTCGCCTCTTGCCTTCATGCGGTTGACGAGCATGGTATCCACGCGTACGTCCTGCCCCTGCAGATTGTAAGTGGCATAGGTCCACTCCGGGAACGGAGAGCCGGAGGAGGGCGAGTTGGTGATGAAACCGGGAAGGC
Source organism: Arcticibacter pallidicorallinus (assembly GCF_003002875.1). Lineage (GTDB taxonomy): Bacteria > Bacteroidota > Bacteroidia > Sphingobacteriales > Sphingobacteriaceae > Arcticibacter > Arcticibacter pallidicorallinus. The sequence continues at coordinate 268,878 of NZ_PVTH01000001.1, read as the reverse complement.
TGGAGCCTACGTTAGATCCGCCGGAGGCAAACTGAATAGAGAAGATATCGTTCTTGTTCTCGTTTGCGAGGATAAAAAGCTTGGTATAGTCGGGATTGAAGCGGGTGTCCACGTCGGCGATGATCCCGGCGTACACGCTTTCCGCCTTAGCGTATGCGGTTGCATCATTCAGGGGATATCCCGCCATTGTCATGTACACCTGGCCCAGCAGCGCATTGGCTGCCACACTGCCGATTCTTCCGGCATCGGCTCCTGTATAGAATTTATTCAGGTTCGCGGCTGCGTACTCCAGGTCGGCGATGATCTGCGCATAGATGACCTGCGGTTCTTCCCGGGGTAAAGCAACGGCATCGCGGTTTTCAATGGGTTCGGTGATGAGGGCAACCGGACCGAATGAGCGGAGCAGTTCAAAGTAAGCGAATGCTCTCAAGAATCTGGCTTCGGCCCTGTAGCGGGTGTACTCCCCTTCCTTGGTTCTGAACAATAAACTGTTTGCGTCTTTGATCAGGCTGTAAAGCCTTCCGAAGATACCGGAAACGGTTCCTGAGTTGGCAGAGATGAGGTATTTCCGGAGCTCCAGCTGGTCGTTCTGTGCGGAAGTTCCTTCGGACAAGTAGAGCAGGTCTGAACGGTTCTCGGAAGCCAGCCAGTAGTAGTCGGTGGCGAAATCGGTATTGGTTCCGTTTCTGCCGAGACGCGCATAGATGCCGGTGATGGCCTGCCTGGCCTCTATCTCATTTTGATAAAAGGCATTTGCGGTATTGTTCTCGATGGGATCGATATCTATAATGTCCTTATCGCAGCTTACTAAAAGAGCCGACATCATGGTCATTACAGTGACTATATGATTTCTAAATGGTTTCATGTCCTGATAGATTGATCGTTAAAATGTTGCGGTAAAACCTAAAGATAATGTGCGTGCCTGCGGATAGGATCCCCAATCGGCAGAGGCGTTATCCTGCGATGCGCCTTCGGGAGAGAAGCCCGGATAGTAGTTATCCCACATATACACATTGTCGCAGGATACATACAAGCGTGCCCGGTTGATGAATTTGGCTTTTAGGGGCAGGTTGTATCCCAGATTGATGTTCTTGATTCTCAGGTAACCTGCATCGTACATCCAGTTGGTATCGTATTCGCTGGTAACGGCGGAGAAGAATGCAGGAACCTTACCGTTGCCCGGCTCTTCTTCTGACCAGTAGGCTTTCGTAAGCCATTGCTCCATGTACAACCACTTCGGATCGTTCGTTGGCCTGTTCCAGCCTCTTGAACCGATAGCAAGAAGATCTCCTCCCACTCGTCCCTGGAGCAGGATGGACAGGTCGAAGCTTTTGTAGCTAAAGTTGTTGGTGAATCCCCATTCGAAGTCGGGCTGATAATTACCGGCTACGATATAGTCGGAAGCGTTGATCCTGCCGTCGCCGTTTGCATCGCGGTACCTGGTGTCACCCGGTTTCTGACCTGACCAGACCGGCACCTTCGCAAGCCAGGTTCCGCTGGCGTCGCGGTCGAAGTCTGCCTCACGCAAGACGCCGACTGCATCGAGCAGATAATAGGAATTGATGGCGTGACCCACGCGCTGAATGATGGTATTTCCCTGACCGATACGGATGTCGGCATCGCCTGAACCCAGCTTGGTGATCTTGTTTCTGTTGATGGTTACGTTCAGGCCGCTGTTCCATTTGAAGGCTCCAACGGTATTGAAGGTTCTCAGCTCGAGCTCAAAACCCTTATTTTCCACGTTACCGATATTGTCCATCATATTGGAAAAGCCGGTTGTAAGTGAAACAGGCGCGCTGAGCAGCAGGTCGCTGGTCTTTTTGTAATAGTAGGCTGCGGATAAGGTGAAGCGATCGCGCAGGAATCCGAGGTCAAGACCCAGGTTATAGCTATCTGTTTTTTCCCATCTGAGCAGGGAGTTGGAAATATTGCCTACCACGTATCCGTTGCTGATTGCCTGGTTATCTCCGAAGACGTAGTTCAGGGCAGCCATATTCGAAACGAATGTGGAGTTACCGATGCGGTCGTTTCCTGTTTGTCCCCAGCTGGCGCTCAGCTTCGTGGTGCTCAGCCAGTCCATGCTACTCAGGAAATCTTCCTGATCAATTCGCCATCCTGCGGAAAGAGCCGGGAATAGGCCCCAGCGGTTTTTCTCTCCGAATTTAGATGAACCGTCACTACGAAGGGAGGCGGCGAACAGGTATTTGCTTTTATAGTTGTATTGCAGCCGGCTGAAGTAGGAAAGCAGGGCGTTTTCTGAGGCTCCTATGGTGTTAAAATTAACGGTGGTTGCCCGCTCTTTGTTGAACACCCAGGTCTTGTCGTTAGGGAAACCGCTTAGTCCCTGATCGGTATTTTCCTGATTATAGGTCTCCCGGGCGATACCCAGCAAAGCGTTGAAGTTATGATCGCCAAAGGTTTTGTCGTAGTTCATCGTGGCCTGAGTCAGGAGCGAATGTCCCTGCACGGTGGTATATCGGGAAGAAGACCTTTCGCCCGGTACCGATGTATCCCAGGTTCCCTGGATCCATGTAGGGCTGTAGGAACGCTCTCTGTTGCCTCTGTAGTTCCAGCCAACCAGGGCGTTGACATTCAAACCATTCGCGATATCGATGGTGGCATTAAAGGAACTGTTCATCCGCACATCGCGGTTCAGGCGTTCGTTGTAGACTGCCTGGACATAGGGACTTACGTTATTTGCTCCTGCGCCCCACTCGCCATAAAACTTGTATGGATCTGCGCCAGCCATTCTTCCTGAGCCCGCTAATGCCCATCCTGCATAACTCAGCGAGCGGGAAACGGCGTTATCCTTTCCGTCTACGTTCGCTCCTTCCCTCAGGCCGAGAGAGGGTGCGAGCACCAGGCCCACGCGGATGAACTTATTGATCTTCGCATCGAGGTTCGCGCGAAGGGAATACCTGTCAAATGAAGAAGCGTGAACCACCCCATCCTGCTGGAACACGCCTGCGGAGATGGCGTAGGAAAGGGCCTCTGTCGCTCCGGAGGCATTCAGCTGAATATCTCTGCTGGGAGCGGAACGGAAGAGCTCATCCTGCCAGTCGATAGGCTCCAGCGCATCGGTTCCCCAATAAGGGTCATAGATCCCGTAGCTGGCGCGGATAGGCACCAGTGATTGACGCGTGTTGTAAACTGTTCCCTGAGGAGCCCGGCTCTGCGCGTACGCGATACGCTGCTCCTGTGTAGCGTTTGGATCCTGGGTAGGATTATTAATCTGCCATTGTCTGTCGAGCCATTTCTGATTGAACTCTATCCATTGGTCGGAATCCAGAACATCTACTTTTCTTTCGATGTTGGATACGGCAGTATATGCCGACGCGGTAATAACAGGCGTGCCGGTCTTCCCTCTTTTGGTAGTTACCAGTACAACCCCGTTGGAGCCCCTGGAGCCATAGATGGCGGCAGAAGCGGCATCTTTTAAGACGTCGATGGACTGAATGTCGGCGGGGTTAATACCCGATAAATTATCCAGCGGAACGCCGTCGACCACATAAAGCGGGGTAGCATCTCCGGAAATGGAGGAAGCACCGCGGACGCGTATGGAGATATCGCTGCCGGGCGCTCCGGAGGTGTTCCTGATGGCGACACCTGCCATTTGTCCCTGCAAAGCCTGTTCAATTCTCGCGATGGGGCGTTCTTCAATACTTTCGGACGTGATCTTGGCGATAGAGCCGGTATTATTTCCCTTTGACTGGGTTCCGTAACCGATGACGACCACTTCGGTCAGCGCGGTGGAAGATTCTTTCAGCACCACGTTCAGGCTGCTTCTTCCTCCTACGGCTACTTCGAGGGGGGTATAGCCGACATAGCTAAAGACCAGGGTGCTGTTGGAATTGGGAACGGAGATGCTGAACCTTCCGTTGACGTCGGTGCTGACACCTCCCGGAGCGTTCTTGATCTTTACGCTTACTCCGGGCAGTGACTCGCCCTTTTCATCTCTGACGGTACCTGCGACCACGACTTGCTGTGGGAGGACACCGGAACGTTGCTCAGCCCGCACCTGCCTGCCACCCGCGCCTGCCGCTCCGACCAGATTATTGTTCGAATAGCCGTAAAGCGGACACATGGCCGGAATGGTCATGAGTATAATGAAAGACCTAAAAGTTAGTTTTCTTTTCATGGGATTTTACGTTTATGAAAGAATGTTGTAATTGATTGGTTTCTGGTTTCAGTTAGTATATCAAAAATAATGTGACAACACATTATTTTGAATGGAATTTTCATTTCAAGAAATGGATTATCATACCATTTTACAGGTAAAGGAAACGAAAACTGTTTTATCTTAGCTCCGCACGAAGATGCCGCCAGATGAAATCAGCACAGAAGAAAATTAAAGACGGTTTCGTTGGGCAAAAGATGATTGTCTTGCCACCCAACATCAGGCGTAATATTTTAAAAAACGACCTGATCAGCCGCTTCCATGTGGTGGCTAGCGGCTACTTTCCACATGCGGCCTATCATGACCGGGAAAGGAAGTCGGGATGCAGCGAATATATCCTCCTTTACTGCACGGCGGGAACCGGAACGGTCAGCATTGGCGACAAAACCGTCGAGCTGGGGCCGAATCACTTCGTGATTTTACCTAAAGATCTTGCTCATCACTACAAGAGTTCTCTGGTAGATCCATGGACGATCTACTGGCTGCATTTTATTGGAGAGTATGCTGATCATTTGTTTCAAAAGTATGCAGAGCTGCAGCAGGAACCCGTTTTCCTCGCTTATGACGCAAACAGGATTGAAAACTTCGAGCGCATCTTCAGCATGATGGAAAACAGCTTTGAAGAACGGAACCTGGAAATCGTCAATATTAAATACCTGGAATTTATATCCAGCCTGCTGTATCCACGTGAAGTAGACCTTTTAACGCCTCCGGGGGATAAAATCAGCCGGTCTATTCAATTCATGAAAAAGAATCCGCGTGCCCTGTATTCGGTTCAGGAACTGGCTTCTCAGCAAAATCTCTCGGTTACGCATTACTCCAGGCTTTTCCGCGCGAAGACGGGAAGCTCTCCCAACCAGTATTTCATGGAGATTAAGGTGCAATCAGCCTGTCAGTACCTGTATTTTACGGACAAGAGCATTAAAGAGATCTGCCGCGAACTGGGCTTTGGAGACCCTTTCTATTTCTCGCGCTTTTTCAAGAAGCTCATGGGGGTTTCTCCGGTGCATTACCGTAATCAGAATAAAATGAATTGAGAGGGGGGCTGTCAGGATGAGCCTGTTACTTTTGTCAAGAAATATGACGGCGAGATAACAGGGAGGACGGATCGGTTTCTTTTCTATTTGTGGGCTGGATGGTGTCTCAGCTTTCTTTTTACATGATAAAAGCGGAGCAGCAACCTATCATACCACAAACTAAAAAACAGGATTCCGATAGGGATAAACAGCGTAATCTGTCCGATAAGCAGAAAAGTAAATCCTCCGATTAATCCTCCTGAGAAAAAACAGCCGATAATGGCCCCCTTTAAGGATATCGCTTTATGAAGCTTCTTTCGTTCGGCAGGCCCTTTGTAAAAGAATAATTGTGACAATTCAATACCCAGATCGGTGAATAAGCCGGTCAGATGGGTTGTCCTTACGACTGACCTGGATACGGTTGTTACCAGTGCATTTTGAAGTCCCATGGCAAAAAGCAGGGCGCATGAGAGGATCACGGAACTCATTGCCCAATGATTAAATCCCAGTAGGTTAGAGCAAGCTACCAGGAAAAGCACGCCGATTTCTAAGGCTATGGGAAACATATAGGAAGTATCAGGCCTGTATTTTAATGCCAGTTCCAAAAGCGTGTTGGAAACAAAAGCTCCCAAAAGAAAAAGCAAGGTATAAATCAGATAAATGCAGGCCATTCTATAGTCCTTGAGAAAGAACGATTCAGAAAAAAAGGCGAAATGACCCGTAACATTTGTGGTCAGTGTGCCTAAGGAAAGCACACCGGTGATATTGACAATACCGGCCACGCAGGAAAGAAGAGAAGCCAGTTTTAGATTGTGCAAATAGGTGCGACCTTTACCATGATGCCTGAACATATTTATTAGAATTTGCTTTTACATGCTGCAACCTGCGGAGACGGAACGGAAATAAAAAACTATACGGCGCTCTTATCTGTATTATAGATATACTCCCCCCTCTCTCCAAAAATATAGAACTATGGACAAGCTTAAGCATTACAAATTTATTAACAGTGAGACGGGAAACGTTATTTATTTTTTATCCCTACCGGAAAGCTCATCCGCCAACGATAACGAGCTCGAAAGAATGCGAATAAAAATTGCTGCAGATAACGACATTTATATCGGAAGCGTCTATTTTGTTTTGGACGACGAAAATTCTGCAGACTAAATTCTTTCTTAAGCTTCCTTTTCCTTATTATCACATTTTCAGAAATACATTATTTTTTTATGCGCATTCCTATAAAAAGACATCAAATTAAAGTTTATCCGGATTCTAAACGCGTGATCGCACGCTTCTTTTTCAATGGAGAAGTGCGTGCGAGGGATGTCGTACAACGAGTCATGAATCTTAGCGAGGATGAGGTTTTCGCGATCCTTTCTCCTCTTTTGCAAGAATACTCCCGCAGGCACAGAAATATAACCAAGGTATGGTACCGCCACTGCAACAGACTCAAACCCATTGTCGTGGGAATGGGCCTCGACTTTGATGAGCTGCAGCAAAACAGACGTTTGCTGCTGGGCGCCTATTTTACGCATGAATATTCCATTGAGTCGGCTGCATTTTTCAACCCGTCTATCGTGGAAGACCCCGACCAGTCTGATCTGGAGGAAGGTCAAAAGCGACTAATCATCAGTTTCAGGGCTGTAGGTGAGGGCCATATATCTTCCATCGCGTTCAGGAAAGCGATTATCGACAGTAATCAGAACATCCAGGTATTGCCGGTGGGAAATTACGTAGATGAAGCAGAGATTATAAGAAGTGCTGTTTATAAGAAGGAGCTGTTTTTTGAAAAGGCGGCAGTTTCGCGTATTGACGCAACCATCCTGGGAGAGCTGTCGGACAAGTTAAACGAAGAGTTTGACTATGTTGCCCTCAGAAGAATTGTACTCGACTCACAGCGTCTGGAGACCGATGATCTGAAGAAGCTGGCGTATGAAAAAATCCTCTGGCTGTCTGACTCTTATAACGAGATTACGTTTTCACTGGACACCGACCTGTCTGACCGGGTGATATTTCCTATTTCGGAGCTGGAACGCAAAGGCATTGAAGACGCACGCTTTGTAAAATTTGTAAATGATAGCGGAAGTGCAATATATTACGCCACTTATACGGCATACGATGGATCTATGATCATGCCTAAACTGCTGCAGACGTCGGACTTTTACAACTTCAAAATGAGACCTCTGCATGGCGCAGGCGCTCAGAATAAAAACCTTGCGCTGTTCCCCCGTAAGATTAATGGCAAATACGCTATGCTGTCGCGAATTGACGGATGGAATAATTACATCATGTACTCGCATGATATTAATTTCTGGGAGGAGCCTCAAATGCTGCAGCAGCCTCAGCATTCATGGGAATTCACACAGATAGGCAATTGCGGATCTCCATTGGAAACCGAACATGGCTGGCTGGTGATCACGCACGGCGTGGGCCCGATGAGGAAATACTGCCTGGGAGCAAGCTTGCTTCAACTGGACGACCCTTCGGTTGAGATCGGCCGATTGAAGCATCCTTTGCTGGCTCCTAATCATGATGAGCGCGAAGGATATGTGCCAAATGTTGTTTATTCCTGCGGTGCTATCATCAATAACGGCGAACTGATATTCCCTTACGGATTGTCTGACTACGGATCGGCCTTCGCTTCTGTTAATGTAAATGCCTTAATTGAAAAAATCATCAGCGACTCAAAAGCCGGATAGGATTTTTCGATAAAGCAGTATATAGTCTTTGACCATCTTTTCTTTAGAGAATTGACTAAACGACCAGTCACGGCATTCTTGCCGGCTGATATCATTGAGCAATTCTACCGCTTCAACGGCTTCGTCTGGTGAAGCGACAAGAAATCCGGTTTCTCCATGTCTGATCAGTTCAGGCATGGAACCCCGGTTGAAGGCTATTACGGGAGTGCCACAAAGCATCGATTCGGCAACGCTTAATCCGAAAGGCTCTTCAAAACTGATCGGATGCAGCAGGGCTGACGCTTTACCCAGCAGGTCGTTGCGTTTTTCCGGACCGGCATCCCCAACAAATACAATGGTATCGCTGAGGAATGGCTCCACCCTCTCCCTGAAATATTCAGCATCCTGAATGATCCCGGCTATAATGAGTCGGCGGTTAGATCTTTGCGCAATCTGTATCGCCTCTGCTGTTCCCTTGTCGGGATGAATCCTGCCAAAAAAAAGCAGGTAATCTTCCGGATGAGCGTTGAATGAGAATTGTTCGGTTTGCAGACCGTTATAAACTGTACCCAGATAATCCAGATCAGCATGCCGGTTGGCATTGCTGATGGATACATAGCTGGTAGAGCGGTTATATTTCTTGTAAACAGGGACTATTTTTTCAGACGAAAACCCGTGTATCGTGGTTAGAAAAGGGGTTTTCACCAGGGATGAATATGTGAGAGGCAGAAAGTCGAAGTTGTTGTGTATGAGATCGAACTGATCTGCACGCTCCATCAAATGGCTGATGTGCAGGCATTCTACCACCTTGGCATCGACGCCTTTATCTTCTTCATAACCCCTTTCAGTTACCCATTCCAGGCTCCCATCGGTAAGAGAATCTCCCGTTGCGAACAAGGTTACATCGAAGCCTTCTTTCAGCAGGCCCTCGGCGATATTAGAAGAAACCTGTTCCCAGGGCCCATAATGTCTTGGTGGGGTTCTCCAGGCTACCGGAGCAAGTACAGCTATCTTCATTTCAACATCACTTTCTCTAGCTTGCCGACATCCTGGCTGTTTTTATAGTTTTGTTTAAAGGCCAGCATCACGCTGAGATGTGAGATGAGATAGGCCAGCGTACTTTCGGCACCCTGATTACGGTTGACGCCATGCATCTGCAAACCATCGCAGCAGCCGCCGGTCTCCTGATCGTAAAGCGGGGTACGTAATGAATTCTCACCCAGGAACCATAGGTAGCTCAGGGTCATTTTTTTCATGTACTCTTCTTTTCCGGTGACGGAAAATGCCTGTGAATACATCAGCACCATAGCCATGGTTTCGATGGCCTGCTGATCATTTAAAGGTTTCTCTCCTTCTCTGAAATACCAGCCGTCGTTGCCGATCGGGTTGAGATATTTATCGTTTACCGTATGGAGTTCAAGGAAGTCCGTCGTCTTTATAGCGATCTCCAGTACCTTCTTATCAGCGGTTATTTCGGCAGAATGATATAATGCAAGGGGAAGTATGGCATTGTCGTAGGTCAGGTAATTTTCAAACCAGTGCCAGTTTTCTCCGCTTGTAGTATCGTAAGCGTCGGTTAATTTCTTTGTGAGACTGAGCATTACCTTCATCATCTCCTTATCGGATGAATGCGTTTTCAGATAATGGCAGATACCAATGATGGAATTGGCGATCCCTCTCAGGTATCTCAGGTTTTCTGCCTGAGGTAGTGCTTTCCAGAGCAATTCTTCGCCAAACTCCGCATAACTGTTACCGGGAGAGTAGCGCACCAGGTATCCCAGGGCCCAAACAGCCCGTCCAAATGCATCTTCGGAGCCAAGCTCATCCAGGTACTCCCTTCCGTAACTCAGAAAGTTTCTGAAGCTGCCATCTTCATTCTGCATGTAATGAATAAAGCTCATGTAAGGATTCATCAATTTTAATGCATCCTCATTGCCGTCGAGCTGGTAAGACATCAAGGCCATGACAAGCGCTCTGGCATTATCATCGAGACAATAGCCCTCTTTCCAGTTCGGAATTCCGTATTTGGCATGCTGAATAATACCCGTACTGTCTGTAAGCAGTTTTATGTATTTCAAGCTAAACGGAGGCAGCACTTCTGCATCCATAATCTGACTGAATATCTTATCACTCAGATCAGGATTCTCGATAGCATCTTTCGCGATGGAGATGTATCTTTTTCCGATAACCGGCCATCTTAGTCCCAGACCATAGTTGTAGGCATTGCTCTTTATGGCTTTAAGCTTTTCCGGATCTTCCAGGAGTTCAAGTACGAGATCAGAAAGCCGGGTATGGTCTTTGAAATTGAACAAACGTCCGCGGTCCTCATCCAGCAGCTCGGTTGCATGCCAGTAAGGCGTAGAAAGGACTGCTGCACCGGCACCCACGGCGTAAGACAGGGTACCGCTGGTGATTTGCGCTTCATTCAGATAAGGTGTTACATATATATCGGTGGCGGTAAGATATTGAATGAGGTCTTCTTCAGTCACAAACTTGTTGATGAAGGCCAGATTATCCCTCACACCAAGTTCCTCGGCCAGACTGATCAGCGATTCGCGATACTCTTCACCTGAGCTCTTTCGGATTCCGGGATGTGTGTTTCCAAGGATGACGTACAGTATCTCGGGATGAACGGCCGCTATTGCGGGCAACGCCCTGACCACCGTTTCCAGACCTTTGTTCCTGCTCAACAAGCCGAATGTGAGCAGCACTTTCCTGCCAGCGAACATGGGCGAGGCCTTTACCTGATTTAGCACAGGAGCTTCCAGGTCGGGTACACCGTGCTCTATAAATTCTATTTTTTCCTCCGGCACGTCATAGATGTCTTTAAGAAATCCGACGGCGCATCTGCCCATCACCACAACCTTGGCGGATACCCGCGCAATTTCCTGGATGATCATTTTTTGCAGATATGAGGGACTTTTCAGTACCGTGTGGAAGATGGAGATGATGGGTTTATCAATCTTCTTAATGAAGGGAAGTACATATACTCCGCAATCTCCGCCGAAGATTCCAAATTCATGCTGCAGGATACAACAGTCTGTATCGCCTTTATTGATATACTCAGCAGCCTGATTATAATCTTCGATATGCTGTTGTCTGATAATTACTTTTACTTCTTCGGGATAGTTGTATTCATCAAGACTTTCGGAATCATTTAGTGCGATGACGTACCCGTTTTTTGTTGATACGTTTTCTTTCTGGTTGGAGGATATAGCCTGAATGAGATTCTGATTAAACGTAGCGAGGCCGCATTCCCTTGGGGGGTAAGTTGATATGTAAGCAATTTTCATCAATGAACGATTTGCTTATAATACAATCGTAGGGCGAAATTGTTTCTAATGCGGGCCGAATAGAACCGCAACAGGTTCTATCTTCGAAATGGTTATTCCGGAGAAGCAGTCATCCTGACAGCCATCAGGGATATATCCACAGGAAGATATCAACCCGTTGTTGTTGGCCTCGAAAATCACTTTGACCCCTTCCCGCTTTTTCAGCCAGTCGCTTTTTGCCCGCTTATATACCTCATCCACTGTGATGACCTCTGCGGCAGGTGTCGTCTGATGTGAGTTAAGCTCGCCTTCCATCTCCGCCCATTCCAGTTGTTCTGCGGGAATATTTTTCTTAATAAGGTCGTCGACACGGGTATATCGAAAGCGGCGTGAGATAACCTCTCCCTTGAAAACGAGCAGGTTAGTTTCCCAGGATATACCTGTCCAGCTGCCACCTGTCACGGTATAGGAATAGGAGTTATCGCTTGCTTTTTTGTAGTCGAGCCAGGCGCGATGACTTTTTTCAAAACTGTTCTCATATTCGAAATCGCTTTTTTTACATGAAGAAAGGAGCGCGGCAATCAATAGGGTCAAAACGTAAAGTCTTCTGGTCATAATTTCTAGTTATCATGCAAATACGTACGCAGGCTGCAATATGCTACATCAGGCGGGCTAGGGCTTTGCCGATTTCAGACGGCTGGGCAGGTAGCCGAAATACTTTTTAAAGGCTACACTGAAATGGGTGGCATATTTGTAATTCAGTTTGGAGGCAACTTCGGCAACGCTGATGTCTTCCTCTTCGAGCATCCTCTTCGCTTGTTCCATTTTATGCCGGGTCAGATAGTTGTAGACGGTGCTGCCAAAAGCGATCTTGAAATCGCGCTTCAGATTGAATTCGTTGGTACCCACCAGATGCGCCAATGACCTTAATGACAGCTGTTCTCCGTCAGCATTTATCAGGATATCCCGGGCTGCCACCATTTTGTCCATCTCTTCTTTTTTCAGGTTAAGCGACCGGGATGCGTTCTGCAGCTGTCCGCGTTGCGAGATCTGTAAAGCGAGAAGTTCCATCACTTTCGACTCTAGCAGGAGCCGGTCGCAAACCGGATCGCCGGAGCTCTGGTCAAGCCGATGCAGGACGGCGCTGATCTCGGGGGTAATATGCATATTGGATTTTGCAAGCGTAACCAAAGCCGGACGTTTTGATGCTGTCCTGATCTTCTGCCAGGCAGGATCGTTGTACAGATACCGGTCCAGGAAGGCAGCGCTCAGATTGATGCAGATGATTTCATCCCCCGGACTGCTCAAAGCCATGGTCAGGGACCCGGGTTTTATGCAGCATAGGTTATGCAGCTGAGAGCCAATACGGGCAGATTCGCTTGTTGCACCTCTCTTAAAAAACAGGGCTTCTCCTTTCAGTACGAAGATCATCTGGTAGATCCATCCCCCTGGTTTTTCTGATGGAGGAAGCGGCATCTCCGGTTCAGCCTGATCAACACCAGTTCGGGAGTACGTGATTTCTACGGATCTAATTTCTCCCTTTAGCGTTAATTCTTCTCCCGATTGCGTCATTCGTGTCTTCTATATTTGCGTGAAATTATTCTTATTAAGATCATTTCTAAAGAACACGAATATAGATATACTTATTATATGCACAAAATTCTACTGATCGTTCTATTCATACTCTTGCATCAGGCGACAAATGCTCAGACAGGATCTCTGTCGGGTGTTGTGAGCGATGAGCAGGGCAAGGCTGTTGACGGTGCGACCGTGACGCTGAAAGAATTGGGCCAGTCGACCATGACCGATCCGAAAGGGAGGTATGAAATAAAGGCTGTCAGGCCGGGAAACTTCACGCTCATCGTCAGCTCCATTTTGATCGAAAAGAAAAGCCTCAGCATACAGATCAAGGATGCGCAGACGGTAGCGAATGTAAAAGTAAAGGCTTCGGGGGAAAAGATGCTGAATCAGGTATCGGTGGAAGTAAAATCGGAGAAGAGACTTATCGAAACCTCGGGCTTCGCGGTGAATGTGGTGGAGACCAAGGAAGCATCGCTGCGGAACGTACAAACGAATGAACTGCTGGATCGCACGGTTGGGGTCAGGATCCGCCAGAATGGTGGTCTGGGTTCAGCTGTGGAATACAATCTGAACGGTATGTCGGGCAGATCAGTGGGAATCTTCATCGACGGCATTGAGATATCTACCTATGGATCTTCCTTTAATCTGAACAACATCCCTCCTTCTATGATCGAGCGGATCGAAGTTTATAAGGGTGTTCTGCCTTCGCATCTTTCGGGTGATTATATGGGCGGAGCGATCAACGTCATACTAAAAAAGGACGTCGCTCAGAATACGGTCACAGCCTCCATGTCTTACGGCTCTTTCAACACCTATCAGGCCGACGGCAGCGGCATGTATCGAAATCCAAAGAATGGTTTCACGGCCAAGGCTTCGGGCTTCTACACCTATACGGATAACAGTTATGAAACCTGGGGAAAGTTCTCCAAGTTTATTGCTCCCGACGGACAGGTGGAGCGATTTTACAGGGCGAAGCGCTTTAACGATTCTTACCAGTCTGCAGGCGGTCGCTTCGAGGCCGGGTTTACGAACGTTAAATGGGCAGACGCGCTCCTGCTGGGATATAACGGCTCAGCAACGGATAATGAAATACCGCACGGCCAGGTCATGTCAAAGCCTTACGTGGGAAGAACCAGCGAGTCGCAGGCACATGTCTTCAACCTGATCTATAATAAACGCAATCTTCTTGTGAAGGGGCTGGACCTGAGTTTCAACGGGGTTTACAGTAACCGCAGCACCTATTTGCAGGATACCGTAGGGTATGTGTATAACTGGGACGGAAACTACCGCCTGGATTTTTATAACAGGCCGATGTACCGCGAGGGACGCGGCCAGCAGGGTCTTGACGTGATGACCGACATCACCCGGAAGATTACCACGCTGCGTTCTAACCTGAGTTATGAGATCTTCTCCGGACACAAGCTTTCGGTAAACCATGTGTATTATACCGTTGACCGTGATGATGCGGATCTTCTGAGACCTATAGAGAACGGCTCCTTAAAAACCATCAGTGACCTGGCCAAGAACGTTACGGCTTTCAACTATGAAACGCAGGTATTTGAGAACAGACTGAAGACGAACGCTTTTGTAAAGTACTACCAGCAGAACTTAAGCCGCATCACACCCATCATAACCGTGGTCGGTGGAAATAATGTGCTGAGCATGGAGCGCGCCGATGCGGAGGTCGACGCTACGGGTTACGGACTGGCGGCATCTTTCACAGCAGTTCCACGGGTTGTTCTGATCGGTTCTGCCGAGCAGGCGGTGAGGATGCCCGGCGATACGGAGATCATGGGAGATCCCAATGAAAATATCCTGTCTAACTTCTCCATTCGTCCGGAAGTAAGCAAGAATTACAACCTGGGATTCAGACTGGGTACTTTTGAATTAACGAAGCACCGGGTCTCCGTTTCGGGGAACTTCTTCTCCAGGAATGTAAAGGACAGGATCGTACGTCAGGTGAACACGACCTTATCGGACCAGGAGGTGGAAACTTCGCCCTATATGAACCTGGGCCGCGCCAAATCGATCGGGTTTGAAGGAGAACTGAGCTATTCGTACAATAACCGCCTGCATACCATGTTCTCGCTCTCGAAGTTTAACTCTGTATTTAAACAGGGAGATGCTTCGGCAACCGGACAGCGTCTGTCGCAGTATGAGAATAAGCAGCTTCCCAACGAACCATTCTTCACCATGAACGGGAATGCGCAGTACCGGTTAGACAACCTGATTCAGAAAAAGTCTATCGTTCATCTGTTTTACAACTTCGGTTATGTTGCACCTTTCAGAACGGTTTGGCCTGAGTCGGAATGGTTCACTACGCCTACCCAGTTTTCTCATGACCTGGGCATGAATTACAGGTTCCCGGACAGAAAAATTGTGCTTAGCCTGGATGCAAAGAATATATTCAACTCCGAGATCTATGACAATTTCGGGGTGCAGAAGCCCGGACGGGCATTCTATGTCAAGTTAAATTACACCATCAACAGTTTTTAATACCATATATCAAACAATAACTCATGAAAACAGATCTATTGAAGACCATAGTGTTAGGTGCAGCAGTAACTGCCTTTACATTATCAAGTTGCCAGAAAGACGACAGTAACGGAGAAAACATAAGTGAAGCTGATCGCTGGATCACCGTGTCGGGTGCTATGGACGACCCTTCCAATACAACGGTTGCTGACGGTAATGCCGGAACGATGGTGTATAGCTTATCGGTGGAAGACGTTAAAAATCCGGGGGTAACAATAAACGTTTTTGACCAGGGTATGCATGTTAAATCACAGCGTACTGCGCGTCTGCAAGCTTCAGCAGACGGCAAATTCCTGTACAACATTCAGTATGTTGGAGAAGACGGGGGAATTTTCAATAAATATAGTGTACATGGCGGAAAGGACTTCAGAGCCGATGGCGCGGAAGTGGATACAGAGCCCTATGTGAGCGCCTCTCCGCGTTGGCTGAAAGCCACGGAAGGTGTTGGCGTAGCAGTGAAAGCAGAAGCCAACGTGGTGTACGAAGGGGTAAGTCCGAATTTTACTTTCAAGGAAAGAATAGCGGATGTGGATGTGATCACACTTGACCTGAACAATCCGAGGATCACTAAAATTACTGACTTCAGGCTACCCCTGTCGGCTGAAGAAATAGCAGCCGGATACCATGTGAGCCGTATCGATGTTCCTGTTGTGAATAAAGCTGGCAATAAGGTGTTCATTGGGGTCCAGGTGTCGAAAACGAATACGACTTCTTTTGAGATCGGTGAAGACGGAATTCCTGTATTTGCGGCGGATAATAAGAGTCCGAAAAGCTGGGCAAGAACCCTGGTGCTCGACTATCCTTCTCTTGAAAATCCGAAGCTGCTGACTTCTACACAAACCAGGGGTAATACCAACGGATACAGAAGCACCATGCAGTATATTGGTTCTGACGGTCATGTCTATCAGGCGACTTCGGGTGAAGGACCCGGTAACGAGGGGTCTAAGATCCTGCGTTTGAGTTCGGCCACGAATGATTATGATAATGGCTACGTGTTCAGTCTGGATCAGGCCCTGGGGGAAAAAGATACTTACATCGAGACCTGGAAATATGCGGGCGACGGAATAGGCTTTGTTGTTTACAGCAAATACACCGGAAAAGGAACCGAACGTGCAGGTGGCTATATCGCGCGGGTTGACTTAAATGCCAAAACCGCCACCAAATATTCGATACCGTCTGAAGCAACGCTTGACTTCGGTCAGATTCAGTCTATTGCAACGCATGGAGACGATGTCTTTGTTGCGGTAACGCCAGTTGGCCAGGATGGAAACGTCTACATCTTTAACAGAAAAACCGGAGAAATGAGTGTTGGCGCTAAGCTGGCGAACAAGCCCGGCAACCGTTATATTGGGGTCTACTAATACAATCGTTAGTTTTTAGTTCTGAAACCAGATGCGCTGCCGGCATCTGGTTTTTTTTTGCCCCTGACGAAAATTCAGTTGACGATTATTTCTCTTCTACATCAAGGTCTTCCAATGAGGTGTGATCGCTTCCAGGGGGAGTTCTTTTCACTACCGTAATTTCACCATTCAGTTCCATCACGACAGCCTTAACATCCTCCATGCGCTCTATGCGGAACTTTCTGATCTCTGCATAAATTTCTTCGCGGGTGATAACCTCTTTCTTCATTGGTTCTTCAAGAAATTTTCCGTCATAGAATAAAAGCGTCGGAGAAGAGTTTATCGCTTTTTCCATGATTGGCGACTCTTTGGCCAGCCATGCCAGGAGATATTGTAAAACGATGATCACGATCAAGGCAACAGCGCCTTCCGCGATTGTTACCTTGGCTAGAATCATGGAAGACAAGGTCGAGCCGAGAGTAACCGTCACCACGAAATCAAAAGCGTTTAGTTTGGCGAGCGTTCTTTTTCCTGATATGCGAATGAAGAGGAAAAGGCTTAGATACGATATGACGGCACAGAATAAAATATGCCATAAACTTTCCCAATCTTTGAACAGTAGTTTTTCCATAGACACTTTCTATAGTCTACAAAGCTTCCATGGAAAAGTTTAGCATTTGTCAATCAGCGCATTTCCCACCACTTTCCCGTGCTGGTAACTCCCGGCACTGTCTTTTGTCCCATGACAGGCGTCAGGATCTTTGTATTCGTTTTCCCGGCCAGATCAGATACCATCCGGATGGATTCCTTCCAGGGATGCAATGCCAGATCAAACGTTGCCAGGTGAATGGGAACCAGGTATTCAGCCTTTACATCCGAGATAACATTTATCACCTCTTCAGGAAAGAGGTGCGTATTAGGCCAACCTTTGTTCCAGGCGTCGATCTCGACGAAGGCAACGTCAAATGGACCGTACTGCGCGCCGATCTCTTTAAAATGGTTGCTATAGCCTGTGTCACCGCTCCAGAAAATATTCTTGTACCCGCCCTTGATTACATAGGACGCCCAAAGCGTCTTGTTCCTATCCTTATTGCTTCTGCCGGAATAATGCACCCCAGGTGTTGCTGTGATATCGATGCTGTCGTGTTGATAGCTTTGATGCCAGGCCAGTTCGGTTATCTTATTTTCCGGCACTCCCCATCCCTTCAACCTCGCCCCTACTCCTAAGGGAACCACAAAGTTCACATTCTTATCAGCAAAATATTTGATGGTATTGGTTTCCAGGTGATCGTAATGATCGTGGGTAATCATTAAGACATCGATTTCGGGCAGGTCTTCCCTTTTCAGGGGAGGATTGGCAAACCGCTGCGCTATAAAAGGCAGAGGTCCTGCGTTTTCAAAGACGGGATCTATCAGAAGTCGCCGGCCGTCCAGCTCAATAAGGACGGTGGAATGTCCGAACCAATAAAAGGCCAGGTCCTCAGGAACTCTCGGAAAGTCTGATTTGCTGAGCGGCATTGTCGGAAGCGCGGTTTGAGGTGCGTTAGGCGATCTTTTAAAAAATCTCATGAATCCGGGATCTCCGCCCGTGGTGCTATCCTTTGCATAGACCAGCTTCTGCGGACTCACAAACTCATTTAGCGCGGAATTATAATAGGGAATTGCTGCGAACTTCGTCTTGCTTTCGTCATGGGAGTATCGCTCTCCTATCTGATCGTTCACATGCCATGCTACAGCAACCAATAATATTAATACTACCAGAGAGAAAATCCCCAGTGCTCTTTTCAGTTTCGACCTCATTCTTTCTTATCGCCGGGATTAACCCGCTTAACCGATAAATATAGAATAAACCCAAAGAAACTTTACGTAACAATTCCGCCTGAAAGAGCGGGCTTAAAAATGGCTAGGAGTAGCTATTGTCTTTAATAAGGACATAACAGACTTTTACTGAGACTATGGAGAAAAACGTATTTCATCTGGCTCTTTGTATGGCTGGATCTATATCAGCCGGTGCGTACACAGCAGGAGTTATTGACTATTTACACGAGGCTCTCGAAAACTGGCAGAAGGAGAAAGATAACGGGAACCCCTCCGTACCCGATCATGATGTGGTGATAGATCTTTTGGGCGGGGCTTCAGGCGGCGGTATTACTGCGGCCCTTGCCTTTTTCGGTCTCCGGAACGACGTTCCTCACGCTTCGCTTGGACCAGACGGAAAGGATTATCACGTCGACAAAGAGCAAAACATTTATTGGAGAACATGGGTTGAGATGACCCAAACGGACGTATTGAATGAGCTTCTCGCAGAACAGGATATTCAGGAAGGATTCATTCCCTCGCTTTTGAATGCCGGCTTCGTTGACGAAGTCGCGGAAACGTTTAAGCGCTATATTCAAAACAACAATCCCAAATCAACTATTCCGACCTTTTTAAACGCAGAGGCAGAACTCTTTTTGACGCTCTTCAATATTACCGGTATTAAGTACAAATTGAGAAGCAAATCACCGGCAACAACCGAACAATTTATTTCTGAACACCGCGACATATCGCATTTCCGATGGTCGGATAAATATGAGAACGACGGACGAATGGAGATCTCATCGGAGAACCGGAAAAATCTACAAGCCTTATTGGATTCAGCAAAGGCTACGGGCGCCTTTCCTGTCGGATTGAAAGCCAGAATCGTCGAACGGGAGGCAAAATACATTTGGGACAATCCCTATTTCAAAAAAAACGGCAAATTCGATCGGGAGAGCATTAATCTTGGAAATGGCATTTCGAAGGAGGACCATATCTACAAGACGGTAAACGGTGATGGTGGTACGGCTAACAATGAGCCCATTGAGCTTTGCAAAGAGTTGCTTCTGAATATCCGGATCAAGCATTATAAAGACATACAAACCGACGTCGATCTCGACAACAGCAATGACGCGGAAAAAACCCTCCAAAAAAGAAAGTTGACGGATAGCTCCGTCATCCTGATTGACCCCTTCCCCTCTCTGGATTACGATTTGAAGGTGCCAGACGATCGCTCAGCTAACTTGCTTGACTATATACCTAAATTTGTTTCTGCGCTGAACTCCCAACTGATATTTGACGCAAAAGACGCCTTCGAAGCGTATGATATAAACAACTACGGGCTGCATATCATCGCCCCTTCAAAGGATGGGGTCGCCAGGCCTGATCATGCGATAGCCTGCGGGTCCTTGGGCGGCTTCGGCGGCTTTTTCAAAAAGGAGTTTAGAATCCACGACTTTTTTCTCGGGCGCCACAATTGTCAAAGTTTTTTAAGAAAATACTTTGTCGTTGACTTGAATGAGCCTGACTCTTCTGAAAACTACAAATGTGTGGAATCGGTCATACGCGGCTATAAAAACCATCCGGACAGAATAGCGAAATATTCATACACTGATGAGCAAGGCCGGACATTGGTGCCGATTATTCCTGATATAACTATTAAAGAACCTATCCGTTTGGAAAAGACTCAGAACGCCGATGGAACGAAGACCATACGGTATAGAGATCCGAATCCCTTGCCTTTGTACAAACTGGATAAGCTGGACGAACACTTTTTTGCCGACTACCGGGACCTGCTGAAATCCAGGATCCGAAAGATTATCAATAGTCTTATCGACGGCAGGTGGCCTATTGACGTCGCCATCAACGCTGTGTCTAAAATTCTCGATGACAAGATTGCAGACAAAGCACTCGACTATGTAATAAAAGATCTGAAGGAAAGGGATTTGATTAAGTAATAGCGGAAAATAATATACAGACATGGAATTAAAAGTAATTCAGATCGGAAGTAGCGGTCCTTCTGTCGAGCTCTGGCAAGCTTTTTTAAGAGGAAAAGGGTATTATTTTGGGCTCATAGACGGAGATTTCGGGCCGAGAACGAAGGCTGCGACAATCAAATTTCAGAACAAGCACCGTCTGGAGCCTGACGGGATAGTAGGCAATAAATCCTATGGCGTCGCTATGAGACTGGGCTTTGAGGGCACTATAGACGAACGCAGGGATGAGCTGGGAGCTTCCTTTCCCCCACCACCTCCATTCGGGCCGCTCGTATCGAATCTGGATCGCCAAAACGTTTTCGGTCATTTCCAATTTATTTCAAAACCCCTGCCCCGAAATCCGGAAAACATCGTGATTACAGACGATTGGGAAAGGAACAACATTAAAACGCTTTCCATCCCGCAATTGACCCGTATCAAGGGAGACGAAAAGGTCAGATTCCATAAGCTGGGCGCGAACCAGCTTGTGGCATTATGGAAGGAATGGGAAACAGCGGGTTTAATGTCCAGGATCATTACCTGGGACGGATCTTTTGTCCCCAGATATGTCAGAGGAAGTACCAAAACCCTAAGCAATCATGCCTTTGGTTCTGCCTTTGATATCAATGCTGCCTGGAATGGTATTGGTACACTCCCCGCCCTGACCACTCAAAAAGGCTCAGTACGGACTCTGGTGAGCATTGCGAACAAACATGGCTTTTACTGGGGAGGGCATTTCTCAAGAAAAGACGGAATGCACTTTGAGATCGCTAAAATTCTTTAGGATACAAGCAACCATTGCCAGTTATTGCATCATTCAGCCTGACATGAAAACAATCAATTTTTCCGCGGAGTTTCAAGGTGGAACATTTGGCTTTATTGAAGTTAAATTAAGAAGGAACGGACTTGTTTACAGCACGTTTGCCGTCAAGGGATCAGGTGTAAAGTCACTGGATACAGACGCAGGGCTATATTTAGTATCTATAAATGGCGTATCGCCCTCCGGGGGGACTGCGTTTACTATCAGCGAGCCGACAAATCCCTCTACCCCTGACAGTTTTCCTGAAGGCCCGATCTACAAAGGCTACGTTATGGAGATCATTTAGGATGAAAAAAATAGCAATATTCCTCACACTTATCGTATCCTTTCATCATGCTTTTTGTCAAAGCAGCCAGGCGGATACTCTGTCCGTTATCAAGTCAGATGGGGATATCCGAAGCGGAAACTTTCGGGATGTCTTGACAGACTTCTTTCAGCTGGCACTGACGGATCTGTCCGGCGAGGAGAAGAGGTTCCGGTTTTCATCCAATCTGTTCGCTCTTCGCCTGAAGGTCAATCCGGATTTAAATATAGATTCATTGTATAAATCCCAGTCGTTCTGGAGAAACTCCAACCTCGATTTTGACTTGAAGATGGATGAAAAGTACAGATTTAACGGTGCCAGCTTCGGGTATCGCTACGCAATCATTAACAAACGCGACTTCTCAGTCGCTAAAGACTTTTCGCTGTTGTTATCCCACAAATTAAACAGATCAACGATTTTTTTTAATGCGGTAGAACAAGCCCTGAGTGAGCAATATGGTCACGACATTAAAAAGCTTCAGGAAATGAATAACGAACTAAACGGCTTTCTTAATGACGCCAATATTAAATTTCGTTCTCTCAGTCAAGAATCACAGGACTTAATTACCGGTCTGCCCTTAAACCAGGATACTATCAGCGGGGACTTTAGTTTTGCCCAAAACGTCAAAGACATCTACGAGGAGCTTGTCGATAGTTATAAATACAAGCTATTATGGACTGTGGGTTCAGAAGCTTCCACCTTTTCCAATGGCGAGATTGAGGATATTAATCTGAGTACAAGAGCCACCTCCGGCTTTATGAAAATCGGCAGGAAGAGCAGCCTTGAATTTGACATCAAGGCACAGTATAGTTTACTTGACGACTCACTTTCAAACGGCCGGGATCTCAACAGACGAATTATCAGTTTGGAAGGGGGTTTAAACTGCGTCTTCCGGGACAGAAACAATGACAAATCGATATTGGAAATAAAGCTAAGCTCCACTTATAATAAACGCTCAAAGGTGATCTATTCAAATGAAAAGGATGAATTCCTTACGCTGAACGGTACCCTCCGCTTTCGGCTAAACAATGAAATTTCTCTGCCCTTAGATATTCAATACGATCCCGATCGTGGAAAATTATTCGGTCTGCTAGGCGTCAAATTCAACTTCGATTGGTTTGAACTATAGGTTATCCACCGCGCTCTCAATGCACCATTACCTTGTTCAGGTACTTCCGCTTATAATCGAAAGGCGTCATTCCGGTTACTCTCTTGAAATGGCGGTAGAAATTGGACACGTTATTGAAGCCACAATCAGAACAGATCTGTTCGGTTGGCGCCTTATCTTCGACCAGGGCGCGACAGGCATGGCTGATCCGGATCTCGATTAAGAAGTGGTAGTAGGTTTTTCGGGTCATGAGTTTGAAATACCTGCAAAATGAGGTAACGCTCAGATTACTAACCGAAGCGATCTCCGTCAGAGTGAGATCTTTGCGATAGTTGGCCAGCGTGTAATTGTAGATTTTGTTCAACTTAATATTATCCGCTTCGCTGGAGCGGTAGAAGATCCCCGAGCCTGAAGATATGATATCGAACTCCTCACTCTCTGCCATCGTCCGTAAAATTGATAAAACGGTAATGATCCTCTCCAGTCCCGAGACTTGCAATATCTGGCGCATCAGTACGGCCAATTTTTTGGCGGTCGTACCGGTAAAGCTTAATCCGCTTCTGGCCTTCTCGAAAAGTTTATTCAGGTGATGGGCATCCGGAAGGCTTAGAAACTGCGGGCCCAGGCAGTCGGGCAAAAAGTGCATCACAATGACCTCTATCTCGAGGTCAGGGTTATTCTGATGGTATTCTTCCTTACAACGGAAGGTATGCGGAAGATTCTCGCCCAGCAAAACGATATCACCGGGAGAGAAATTCCGGATCGTATTGCCGATAAAACTTAAGCCCTCCCCCTTGATAACATAGTGAAGTTCCAGCTCGGGATGATAATGCCAGATACCGACAAAATGAGGTTTTCTGTCGTGACGAATATTGTACGAACTCTCGAGCTGTAAGGAAACTTTGTGAAATAGGGGCTTCATATTTTATTACGCAGATAGCAGGGACGACCTCAGCGGTACGCCCCTGCTAAACTAAAGGCAATCAAATTTTTATTTTCTAGTAACCGTTGTTACCGAATTCATCCGCATTATTGATCGTATTGAGGAAGTTAAACGGAATTGGCCGGTTATAGTGCTTGGCAGGTGCGAAATTCGCAGCCGCTGTTTTGTTGTAAGTTGGCAGCCTGGTTTCAAACGCCTTATTACGTTTCAAGAGGGCCCAACGGTTAAACTCGCCGCAAAGTTCACGTGCGTACTCATCGAACACATCGTTCATGGTAGCGGATGTAAGCTGCATCCCTGTTGCGGTGTTGAAGTCAGCGGCATTTCTGCAGGCGCGTTTACGTAATTCATTCAGATATCCGGCGGCCGCGGCCCCGTTACCATTGGCCTGCAGAGTAGCCTCCGCAGCAAGCAGATACACTTCTGCCATACGCATCACCATGATATTACCCAGCTTTTGCTGGAAGTTTGAACCTAACCATGCACCGTCGAAGTTGTGGTTAAACTTCATCATCGCAGGGAACAGGTTGGCCAGGCTCGACGGTGTTAATCCGTTATTCGGACTAACCGTTTTGTAGGTGCTGCCCGAAGGGTCTGAAGCGTCAAACAGGTCGTCAATATTCACTGTAACATACCCGCGGGCTTTTTTGTCTTCGGCGCTCAGTCTGTCTTTACTCAGGTAGGCGAAAAACCGGTCTTCATCGGCAGCCAGCGGATAAGGATGCACATTGGCATTGGCTACGGTCTCCAGTTCGGAAGTCGCACCTGTATAAGCACCCTTTTTCCATATCTTAGGAATATACTGCCAGGTCGCATTCTGAGAAGCATTACGTGCGTTTACGTCGGCATACGGATAGATCTTTTTCCCGATATGTGAAGGATCGATACCGTATTTGGTGCACATAGCCGCCGTTAGTGTAACGGTAGCCGCACTGTAAGCCACGTTTGCCGGTGCGGGAACGGAGGTTCCTAAACTAGCTCTGGCCTGCTCTCCGGAATAATTGGCGAATGCTGTAGCAAACGTATTTTCCCAACGTTTATCATAGCGGGCGTCGAAGCAATTGATCAGATATTTGGTAGGCGCAAAAAACTGCTGATTTAAACGCCCGTAATAAGCGTTGGAGGTATTGGAGTTTACGCCTCTTTTAAATACGTCTGAAGTGCTGAAAGCATCGTCAAATTTAGGATAAAAATGAAGGTACAGATTGGGTCTTGTATTACCTGTAAACACATCGTATGATGGGTTATAAGGATCAACTCCGTAAGCGGAGAACAAAGATTCCGCATTATTGCGGTTGTTGGCGGAAGCGAAAACCTGCGAGAAATCTGTGTACAACGCAGCATTGTACTGAGCCTGGTTGTTGATCAGGTCATCCGCAACTTCTTTGGCGCGCTGCCAGTACGTTTTGCCGTTCTCACTTAAGCCTTCGCCCGCTCCCTGCGCATAGACGCGGGCAAGGAGTCCGAGTGCAGCTTTTTTGGTCGCACGCTGAGCATTATTTTCATACGGCTGTACCGGCAGGTTTTGTGAGGCAGCTGTTAAATCGGCTACGATCTGCGTATAGATCTCCGGAACAGGGTTGCGCTGTGGAGTCAGGCTTTTTTCAGGAGTATCGACTATGATCAGCGGAACACTACCGAACTGGGTTACCAGAACCGAGTAGTAATAGGCTCTCAGGAACTGGGCTTCTGCAACCAGTACCTTGATATCATTGGCATCGCCATCCTCTAACTCAGTGGCTAACTGGATCGTCTTGTTGCAGGCATTTATAGAGCCGTATGCAAAATCCCAGACGTTTCTTACCACCCCCGAACTGTTGGTAAACTCTTCGTAAGCGAGGATGTCCCTGAACTGATTGTGGTTATTATACGGGAAGGTCCAGAGGTCGGTACCGGCTTCTGAAACCAATCCGTAAGGCATCCCGATAAGCGAGCCCCAGAGCCCGGTATAACAGTTTGACTGGAAAGCTTTCCAGCCGTTAAAATCCCTCAGGACATTCTCTTCCGATAAAGAAGTGGGATTGTATTCGTCGAGCTTGCATGATGGCACAGCTAGTGCGATCATCAGACCGACCCCACATTTATATAATATGCTTCTTATATTTTGAGTATTCATGTGTATAAATTTTTTGGCCTGATTAAAAAGTGACGTTCAATCCGAGTACTACCTGCTTGGTTAATGGATAATCCAACTCTCCATTCATCTCCGGGTCATACTGTTTCAGCAGCGGGCTCTTGGCGACAACCAAAGGATTGGTAATCGTGCCATAAAAACGCACTCTCTGCATGGAGATCTTCTGCAGGATATTTGTCGGCAATGTATATCCCAGGGTGATATTCTTAATTTTAAAGAACGAACCGTCTACGTAGTTCAGACCTGAGAATCCTGTCATGGTTGATGGAGAGGCCAGATTATTCATGACCGGAAAATCGTTTGATGGATTTTCAGGCGTCCAGTAGTTGAAATGGGTAGGGAATGTTCTTGGGGGACTTGCATTTATGGCGAAAGCACTAGGCTGATACCATCCCATCATGTTATAGGAAATAGTTTGTCCGAATCTGAAGTAGGTATAGACACCCAGGTCAAAGCCTTTGAATTTAAACTGATTTTGCAGACCGAGTGACCAATCGGGATTGTTATGTCCCACGATCTGATAGTCATTGGCACTGTAATTATACCGTGAATTCGCTGCAGTCAATTCCGGATTATATTTTTGAGCTTCTGCAAGGTCGGTGTAATAATACATTGGTGTGCCGTTCACAGCTTGTTTGGTAAATACACCCGGTGCGAGCTGCTCCATTCCAGGAACGTTAACCTTTATATCACCGGGACGTTTGCCAAAGACTGCGGCATCAACCTCTTCTCCGATCTGCCATACGCCGTCAAGTTTATAGTTACGGAAGGAATTTATTGGTTCGCCCAGTGTAAGGGAATAGTTTCCGTTCACGATGTTATTCGCTGTTCCGCCTGTTAAGTTCAGGATTTTATCTCTGTTTACTGCGAACGCCGCTGAAGTGGTCCATTCAAAGTTCCGGCTAACGATATTGCGGGTATTCAGCGTAAGCTCAAAACCTTTATTTCTGGTCTCGGCGATATTAATATTAGTCTGATAGAGGACACCTGGTCTGTATGATCCGTAAATGACCGGTGAGTTAACGCTGTAAATTACGCCGTCGGTGTTCGTGGTGTAATAGTCTAATGCCAAATCAATACGGTTCTTGAAGAAGGAGGCATCTAAACCAAAATTCAGATTTCTGGATTTCTCCCATCCAAGATTGGGATTGGTGAGAAACTGCGAGTTACGGAAGATGGGCTGTGTTACACCCCCCAGCGACATATTATTGCTTTCCATAATGGAGACGGAGCTATAGGGAAGTATTTTAGCCGTTCCTGCAATACCCCAGCTTGCGCGGAGTTTCAAATTGTCAAGCCAGTCTTTGGTTCCGGCCATGAAATTCTCGTCGGAGATCCTCCAGCCTGCCGATAATGCAGGGAAGTTATCCCATTGGTTTTCCGTGTACAACACCGATGATCCATCGCGACGTATGGAAGCGGAAAATAGGTACTTACCCAAATACGAGTAATTAACACGCGCCATTAAGCCCAGGGTCTTATACATTTCATAACTTGACGTCGCTCTGGTATTCTCATCACCGCTGAACTTATACCATTTGAAGTTATTGGACGCTACGTTATTCTGGACCATTTCTGTATTCGTTTTCTGATTATCGATCCAGGAGGTCACACCGGTAAGCGTAAAGTCATGATCTTTAGCCACCTTGAAGTTGTACGTCAGAATATTTTCCCATTGCAGCTCCTGCACGCGGTTTTGTGTGACCTGCGCTTTAGCGATACCTGCGTTGACATACGTATAATTTACAGAACCCACACCATCAAAGCGATAGGTGTTCAGATAGTTCATATGAACACCGGCACGGGTCAGAAAGGTAAGCCCCTTCAGCGGCTTTAACTCAATGTATGGATTTAAGAAAATCTTGGAATTGTTATCCACGTTTCCGTAAACCCCGGGCTGATAATCCAAAAGAAGGTTGTACACGTTGTTTCCAAGATCCGGATTCAGTGTGCCATCTTCCCTGTAAGGTCTTACCAGCGGGTCGGTTACCAGCGCATTCTCGAGTTTGTCCTGAGCTTTATCCCTGTCGACATAAGATGCCTGGAGGTTACCTCCCACGGAGATCCAATCTCTTATTTTATGGTCGATGCGCATACTGGTCGAATACAGCTTATACTGGTCTCCGTTGTACTGACCCTTCTCGTCTGCATGATTGAAGGATATATATGCCTTAGTCCGGTCAGTTCCCCCGGATACACCCAGGCTATAGTTCTGCGTGCCTGCATTATCACGAAGAAATTCATCTGCCCAGTCTACAAATTGGCCTCGCTTAAAGGTCTCGTATCGTTGAGGACCGAAGATCGTTTCGTCGTCTGCGGGCGACTGCCACAGGGCTCCGGTAGTGGTCCACTTATTAGCGGTGGCATCGAACACATACTTGAAGGCATCACGCTTGGCTTGTAAGTAATCGTCGCCTTTACGAACTTCGGGAGTGACAGACCAGCCATTGTAGCCGTAGAACGAGTTAAAATCAACACTTATTTTACCAGCTTTTCCACCTTTCGTAGTAATGATAATTACCCCGTTCGCACCTGCCGAACCATAGACGGCAGTCGAAGAGGCATCTTTCAATACTTCAATGGATTCGATATCGTAGGGGTTTAAGGTTTCGTAGTCGCCCGGAAGACCATTAATAATGAACAATGGATTGCCGCTTGCGGTAAAGGAGCGGGTACCACGAAGCTGCAGGTTGACAGGAGCCCCCGGCTGTCCGGATGATCGCGTAATGTCCAGACCCGCTACCCTTCCCTGGAGCGACTCCATGGGGTTAGGCCCTGGTCTAGCGGTAATTTCCTCCGCTTTAACCGATGAAACAGATCCGGTAAGATCACGTCTTTTGACGGTACCATAACCGACTACCACTACTTCATTCAAGGTACGGTCAGTCGGCTCCAGTGTAATGTTCAGGGTGGATGTTTCATTTGCAATTTTAACTTCCTTATCACCGAATCCTATGAAACTGATAACGAGGATATCACCTCTGTTGGCGTTGATGGTAAAAGCACCGTTCACACCGGTAATTGCAGAGGCAGAACCTCCCTTTAATCTAACTGTTGCTCCGGGAAGCGGCTCGTTCTGTTCATCGCGGACGATGCCTTTGATGGGAGCAGCAGCTACAGTGTGTAACTCTTTGCCGGCGGGTTTTTTTAAATGGTTTTTAGCTGCTAGTTGCAATGGTCCTGCTACTAATGCAAGGGAGAGTACCCTGGTAATTAGTCGCAAGCCCATCGGCCGCATACTGCGGTTTTTA
Source organism: Arcticibacter pallidicorallinus (assembly GCF_003002875.1). Taxonomy (GTDB): domain Bacteria; phylum Bacteroidota; class Bacteroidia; order Sphingobacteriales; family Sphingobacteriaceae; genus Arcticibacter; species Arcticibacter pallidicorallinus. The sequence goes on along the minus strand of NZ_PVTH01000001.1, from coordinate 239,949 downwards.
ATACATGTTGAGTCCATAATTTTCTATCACTGGTTAATTGAAAAATCCTTCACAGGCTTTCAGCTTGCGAAAGTCATTCAGTCGCTTTTACGTAAAGACTGAGGGAGCGCATCCATAACGCTCTTCGGTCAGGAGATCTGCCAGATCCTATAAGTTGATTGGGAACAACAATAAAAGGAGGTAAGTAAAGACTGCTTCATATTTGGTTTATTTGGTTTGTCGTAGTTAGTTAAGTAAGCACCGGATTTGAACGTTTAAATGGCTATCAGCTTTATGAAAACGTTTTCATTTTCAGTCGAACTCTTTATCAATCGCTCGCTTTCTCAAAGAATGAGTCGGTCTCAATTGGATATAAATCTAAGATACTGACTTATTTTTCGATTTGTCAAAAGGAATATCTCCTATTTCTTACCAATCTTTTGTAGGAAATTACCAAAATGAGCTGTTTTTCTCGAAAAGCGAGCAACGATATTTCATGTAATGAAACAATGTAGCATTCGTGCTAATAGATAATACCTTGCCCGGAAGTGTTTTTTTTGCCGTTAGGAAAGCGGCTCGGGTCTCGGGCTACTTCCGGCGGGTCTGAATTTATCATCGGGCAGGGGGATAAACTCCTTATCGTCGTTTGGGGGCAGGATAATCCTCCCCTGCTTCCAGTCTTCTTTGGCCTGTTCGATACGTTCTTTCCTGGAAGAGACAAAGTTCCACCAGATAAAGCGTTCGCCTAAGGGCTCACCGCCGAGAAGCATCAGGGTGGTATCCTCTTTCGCTATCAGCAAGGGATCGACGCCTTTGCTGAACACCAGCATCTTTCCGGCTGTGTAGGTGATGCCGGAAATTTCCATGCTTCCCTTCACGATGTAAAAGCCTCTTTCTGAATGCTCCCGAGGCAAGCCGAATGCTGCCCCTTTCTGCAGGACCACATGGAGGTAAAACAGGGGCGAATTCGTCTTGACACCATTCTTCAGTCCGTACGCATCCCCTGCGATGAGTCGCATCCAAACACCCTTATCTGTATAGACAGGAAGCTGTTCCGGGGTATAGTTATTAAAGGAGGGCGCAGCTTCTTCGTCGCGCTCTGGCAGTGCAACCCAGGTCTGGATCATCTCCAGTCCCCCGGCAAGAGAAGCGGGGTCTTCAAACCGTTCTGAATGGGAGATGCCGCTTCCGGCGGTCATCCAGTTGACTTCTCCGGGACGAATGATCTGTTCTACGCCCAGGCTGTCACGGTGAGTAACCTGTCCCCCGAACAGATAGCTAACCGTCGACAGGCCGATATGCGGGTGCGGAAGGACATCGAGCGTCGAGGGCTGCTGCGGCATAGCGGAAATGGGGCCCGCATGATCCATGAAAATAAAAGGCCCGATCATTCTCCGCAGGCGAAACGGAAGAATACGTTTCACTTTGACAGCGGGACTGAGAATAGCACTTCGGGATTCGATGACGATATCTAACATGGGAATTTGTTTTTATACACTACGTAAGATCGTAATAAAATTGCGCAAAAACTTCAAGTTTTAATCGGTAGATTTAATAAGTAAACCTATGAAACGCCATGGTACCGATCCTTGATCATACTACTGTGCCCATTGCGGCATCGCTCCTGCATTTGGGGAACCTGATAAATCATAACCGGTTCAGTTTAGAAGACATCGGCGACTATATTCCCGGATGTGTTATGGAGCAAAGTCTGTTACTGATGACTAACCGGTATATGAATAAACAGGGCTGCGATATTTTGAGGCGCAGCAAAGAAGAGCTCCAGAATATGGGTGCCGCGTATTTTAGCAATTTCTTTCCAGCAGAGGAAATTGCCTGTCTCAGCATGGAATTAGGAAAATTTATCAAAGCCCAGGACTATACAGACGTTTATGGCTTTTTTCAGAGGGTGAGACCCGGCTGCGATGCCGACTATAAGTGGTATTACACGACATCTCACCTGTGCCCTCCCGATCAGCCGGGAGGCAGCCCAAGCCTGATGAATATTGCTTTAGACGTTAGCAGCATGGGATTTGCCGGAAAAAAGATTTGCAAGCTCTGCGACGACAACTCGTTTATGGTGAAAAACTACCTCAAGTTCACACGCCTCAGCAAGAGAGAGAAGGAAATAATCACGCTCATTACCAGGGGCCTGAGCAGCTATGAGATCAGCGACAGGCTTTTCATCTCCATCCACACCGTCAACAACCATCGGAAGAATATCCTGAGCAAGCTGGAAATACGCTCTATCACACAGCTACTCAGGTTTGCCGAGGCCTTCGATTTAGTGGAGTAAATTCTGCCGTAGGAGATGTTTCATTACACTTCGGATTTTTCATTTCTGAAGGCACTCATATCAATTACGAAGCGGTATCTCACATCCCCCTTCAGTAAGCGTTCGTAGGCTTCGTTGATCTGTTCAATGTCGATCATTTCGATGTCGGAAGTGATGTTATGCTCTCCGCAGAAGTCAAGCATCTCCTGAGTCTCGGCGATGCCGCCGATCATGGATCCTGCCAGGCTTTTGCGGCCGGGGATCAGACTGAATGCGGATACAGGTAAAGGGTATTCCGGAGCTCCTACCAGGGCCAGGGAACCGTCTACCCTCAGCAAGGCAAGATACGCGTTGATATCGTGCTGAGCGGATACTGCGTCGAGGATAAAGTGCAGTTTGCCATGAAAGGCTGCCATTTGCTTATCGTCTTTTGACAGTACGACCTCGTCGGCACCCAGACGTTTTGCCTCTGCGAATTTTGATTCGGAAGTAGTGAAGGCCACTACATGCGCGCCCATAGCCCTGGCAATCTTAATTCCCATGTGACCAAGACCGCCGATACCTACAATCCCTACCTTCATGCCAGGACCGACTTTCCAGTGCTTTAAAGGAGAATACGTGGTTATACCGGCGCACAAAAGTGGTGCAGTTGCGGCCAAGTCGAGGTTTGCAGGAATACGAAGTACGAAGCTTTCGTCCACGACTATACGCTCCGAGTAACCGCCGTAAGTTTGCGTACCAAGATGCTTATCCGGCGAGTTGTACGTTTGAGTAGCGCCGGGCTCGCAATACTGCTCCAGCCCTTCTTTACAGTATTGACATTCGCGACAGGAGTCTACCATACAGCCTACTCCAACCATGTCACCCAGCTTGAACTTGCTAACATGATCGCCCAGACTGACAATCTTACCGACGATCTCATGTCCGGGTACACAAGGATAAACCGTTCCATGCCACTCATTCCGCGCCGTATGCAGATCCGAGTGACATACTCCGCAATAGGCTATTTCAATTTCGACATCGTGCGGCGTAGCAGCCCGCCGACTGATGCTCAGTTGGTTCAATGGCGCTTCGGCTGATTCGGTACCGTAGGCTCTTACTTTTGTCTGGTTCATAAAGATTGATGTTGTAGATTACTACAGTCAATATGCAAAAGAACCTTATTGTTTCACATTGATTCAGGAATTCTCCTGTTCAGAGTCCCGGACGTCCGATACCAGCTTTGTGAGAACCTGCTTCAGCCTTTTTATATGGCGGTCGATCTCTATAGCCCTCCCCTGATTAGCTTCTGCCAATTGCAGGTTACCGGCCTGGTCGTCATGCGTACGCATCAGCAGCAGCAAGTTACGCCTTTCTTCCAGCATGCGAATCGACACCCATAAAGATTCTTCGATACCCTGTACCTGTTCTTCAGCCAGCAGTCGCTCGGTATATACATGCCCGGTATGACACCTGTAACGATGAATGGGGTCATCTTTAACAGCCCAGAGTCCGCCGCCGCAGTCCGGGCATATAAAGTCGCTGCGATCAGCGATCTTTTTTAGTTGATTTAGATCGGACATCAGGTTTTGTGTTATGTCAGCTTCAATTTGGAGTTCTACCGGAACGGCCTGCTCAGGAGGAAGAGGCCGGCTCATCAGCACCTCTATGATAGAGGGGATCATGGCGAGGCTGACCTTATAATCGACCTCCGTATTATTCAGAACGCTCTGCGGCATATCGCCATACTCGGCGTCTGAAGGATCCTGCACGATGCAAATGCCTCCGGCTTTCTTGATGGCCGACATTCCCGAAGTCCCGTCATCCAAGAGTCCGGTTAAAACAACACCGATCGTACGATGTCCGTAATGTACCGCTGCTGAGCGGAACAAGACATCAATGGATGGGCGGTACTTGTTTTCATGTGGTCCCTGCGTCAAGTGAATCTGACCGTTCCTGACGATGATATGATGCTCGGGGGGCGCGAGGTAGAGATGTCTTTTTCTAATCTTTGCCCCCTCGGAAGCGACCTGACAATTTAACGTGGTCTGCTTCTTAAAGCCTGTAATGATGATGTCAGCGTTAGATTTTCTCGACAGATGCAGCACCACCAGTACAGCAGCGTCCAGATCATCGGGCAATCCGCTGATAAGTGAGGAAAGGGCAGCTATACCGCCTGCGGACGCGCCCAAGACAATGACATTTCTAAATTCTTCCATAGCTTCTCAGACACTAAGATGCCGAGATGAAAAGATGTTTTAAATACAGGTATAAAACACGTTAAAACCAGTATAAGAACGCGAGAAGAAGTTTCCCGCATGAGCCATGAAAAAACAGCAGCAATAAGCCTTTATATACACGAAATGCCACGTTTTGTGGAATAAACACGCCCTCTCTACAATATTATTTCACAAATAACGCACATATTATCAGTTAGTCGATACTTTGGCACGCCCTTTGTATATTGATTGATAGGTTTATAATTGGTTAGTTTGAGCACCTGCCCATCAGGTGCTTATTTTTTTTCCCTAGTTTTTACTCCCAAGAAGTTGTTCCAGTTTCGAGTGAAGCGTCTCCCCTGTCAGATTCTTAGCGATAATAGTGCCGTCGGGACTCAGCAGGACGTTGGATGGGATAGCACGGACACCGTATAATTTTGCAGCCTCACTATTCCAAAACTTCAGATCGGACACCTGCGTCCAGGTTAACTGATCATCCTTTATTGCTTTAACCCAATTTTCTTTCTTCCGGTCAAGAGAAACACCGAATACGTCGAAGCCCTTGTCTTTATATTTCTGCCATGCCTTCACCAGGTTGGGATTTTCGCGACGACATGGACCGCACCAGGACGCCCAGAAGTCGACCAGCAGATACTTGCCTTTATGATCAGACAATTTAACGGGTTGGCCCTGCGGATCGTTCAACGTAAAGTCAGGCGCTTTTTTGCCAGGCTCTACCGTACGCAGGATATCGCTGAGCTTTCTCAACTCGTTGGCGTATTGAGTCTGCCGGAGCGAGGGGTCAAGAAGGCTGAGGTTCCGGTCAATTTCATCGGGGGACAGACGATAGGAGAAATTGCGGTAGAGCACGTAAGCAGATACAATAGACCGGGGATTCGCGTTGATGAAACTGTCTATCTTCAGGCTTTCATTATCCAGCTTTTTGTATTCATTGAACAGATCTTGTGCCTTTGAGCCCGTAACTTTCGAGTTGCTGTAATTCGCATCGGGGATAAGATCCACTGAAACACGTTCTGAATCGATGAAGATATACAAAGGATTTTGCGCCTTATCGAGTGTAAGTCCATACAGCTCCGGAAGTTTGATGTTGGTACTGAGCCGGAACTGTCCATTCTGAATTTTCGCAGAGTCGACAGTAAAGAACACCTTATCATCAAAACGCTGTAAATAAACATACCCGGAACCCGTATCCGTCGCTTTCCCGCTGATACTGACAGCGCTAAGCTTGTCCTGTGCCATGCTGGATCCACTTGTTAAAAACAGGGCCAGCACAGCAGTTTTTGCAATACTGCTACTTATCGTTTGCATATTTATAGCCATATCAATTGTTTAGATTGGGATTATTGATCACTTCGAGCTGAGGAATCGTAAACAGATAGTAAGGACTATTTGCTACGAAAGGCGTTTTATCCGGGAACACCAGGACAGTGTGTCCGATGCCGGGAACCTGTCCCGTAGTACCCTCAGGAGTAGTAATCGTAACATAAACCGGCGCGGGGTTTGCGCCGCCTGTATTAAATGCTTTCCGGGTTACTTTCCCTTGAGTACGCAAGATATCAGATAGTGCAAAGCCTTCTCCCCAGAGTTCCTTCCGCCGCTCTATCAGGATAGCATCAATAACATCGGCCGCGCCTTTACCTGCCACGTCCAGGAGGGAAGCCTTACGAATGGTTCGCAATTCATTTAAACGCTGCGCGGCTTCTGTAAGAAGACCTCCACGCGCTTTTGCCTCGGCTTCTATGAGGACCATTTCAGAGGATCTCATCAGAACGATATCTGCCGTCTGGTTTTGTCTGAACTTGAACTTCTGGTATCTCAAAGAGCCTTCGCGACCTTTGAGTCCATCCCATAAAAACAACTGAGTGCGGATATCATTGGCGTCAAACAGATCTTTAAAGTAAGGATCGGCCATAAAGCTGTAGTAATAAGAAGAGGCCGAACTCACATCGAGAAAGTGAAAATTATAGCTGGCGTTACTCTGATCAGTAGTTTGACCATGACCCCAGATCCATTCGCTGTTACTGAGGCTGTTGAATCCGGCTGTGTATTCAGAAGCACTCATCAATGGATATGCTTTGCGTGCTTCTGCGGCGTGCAGGGCTGCTTCCGTCCAGTTTCCCGTGTTCAGATAAGCCCTGGCAAGAAGTCCATTGACGACATCTGTATTGATCTTGTATTTCGCTGAAGAAGCACGGCTGTATTTAGACAACAGAGTTTGTGACTCCTTCAGGTCGGTCAGTATGCGGTTATACACTTCTTTCAAACTCGCTTTGGGGTTACCCTCGGAAGTTGGCTTTGCAGGCTCCGTGTAGATCGGTACCGCCTTCGCTTCAGGATCTTTCAGATAGGTGAACTGATAGAAGGTGGCGAGCGTGAGGTAACTGTTGGCTCTCAGGGCCAGGGCTTGTCCTTTAATCTGGTCCTTCTTTTCCTGAGATCCAACGGAAGCATCTATTTTGGTGATGATATTATTGCAGTTATCAATCACTTTGTATAGAAGCGTCCAGAACGCCGAAACCCGTGTATCGTTATTGATCTGCATCTGGGTGAAGGAGTATGCTGCGGGAAATCCGTATTTCGAGGGGTTAATCACCGCGTCGCTGCCCATTGCATCACTTGTGCGCAAGATAGCCCCGTATCCCGGATTCGCGTAGGTGAAATAGGTATCGTTCATGTAGCTCCAGGTCCCGTTCAATACTGTTTCGATATTTTCTACGGTGCTGAAGAGCTTATCCTCAGAAACTGAAGATGTGGGCGATGTGGATAGTTCCTTTTCACAGGATGCGAAGAGGAAAAAGGGTATGGAGAAAAGGGCGATGTATTTTTTAAAGATCCTTGTCATCTTGTAATTCCTAATATTAAAATGTTAACTGTATGCCTGCGGATACCGATTTGATTGCCGGGTATCTGAAATAAGTTGTACCGTCTACTACCTGCTCAGGATCCATACCCTGGTGTCCGTAGAAGGTAAGCAAGTTCTCCCCGATCAGTGATACGCTCAGGTCGCTGATGTTCAGACGATCTATAATCGACTTAGGCAAATGATAGCGTAAAGAAACGTTCTTTAGCCTGGCATAGGAAGCGTCGTAGAGGAATCGTGTGGAAAGCGAGTTCCAGTTATTGGCCGTCGTAGAGAGTGCGGGCACATCGGTGTTCCGGTTTTCCGGTGTCCAGCGGTTCAACATCTCCTTACCCCAGGCTCTGCCGGGAGAATTACCGTTGTGCAGGACCAATACGTAATCGCGGTCGAGCACATATCCGCCAACACTATACGCAAGGAGGGCAGAAAGTTCAAAATCGAACAGCCTGAAGGTATTGGTGATACCGCCAAAGAAATCGGGAAGTGCACTTTTACCGATATAGCTGGTTGCCATACCGTATTGTGTGGTGACCACCTTATTGTTATTCGCATCAGTAAAGTACCACTGCGGACTTCCGGTTTCGGGATTGACGCCCGCCCATTCTTTCAGGTAAAAGTCGTAGATGGAGCCGCCTACGGTAAGGCGCTTGTTGCCATTGTCGACAAATTGCTGCGGAAGAGCTGTGATCTTATTTTTGTAGTGTGTAAGATTTACATCAAGCCCCCATCTGAAGTTCTTGGACAAAACCGGAACCGTGTTCAATTGTACCTCAAACCCGTTGTTTTGAAGCGATCCGATATTGGCATCAATTGAGCTGTAGCCGATTGAAGGCGCCTTGGGCTGTTTGAACAGCAAGTCTTTCGAGCGTCTGCTGAAGAATTCGAAGGTTGCACCCAAGCGGTTGTTCAGAACGGAGATATCGAGACCTACATTGAGGTTCAGGTTGGTTTCCCACTTCAGGTCAGGAGTAGCCAAACGGGAAGTCACGACTCCGTTTTCACCCAGATTATTGGATACGGCGTAGAGACCTTCGTATGCGTAATAAATACCCAGATTGTCATTACCCTGGCCACCGTAACTTGCCCGGAGGGTCAGGAGATCAAGCCATGACTGGTTCTTAAGGAACGCTTCCTCTGAGGCTTTCCAGGAGGCACCCAGCGACCAGAACGTACCCCAGCGCGCTGATGGTGAAAAGCGTGATGATCCGTCGGTTCTTAATGAACCTGAGAAGAAATAGCGGTTTTTGTAATCGTATTCAGCACGACCCAGGAAACTCAGCAAAGCATACTGATCGGAATAACCGTTGAAGGAGTTCAGCTGAGAGGCTGCGTCGGGTTCATAAAAATCGGGGAACGCAAACCTGGCGCGGGATCCGGAGATCTGTTTTCTGTTGAAGCTATAGAACTCCTGTCCGGCTAATAGATTCAAATGATGGTCGTCATTAAACCGCTTATCGTAAGTCAGGATGTTGTTGATCGTATAAGAGAGGGTTCTGTAATTACTCCTTGTAACAGACCCTTGCGTTGCCGCTCCTTCGCCAAAAGAGGGGTTGATGTAATAGTGGTCATTCTGATTGGTTAAATCAGCGCTGTAGGTAGTACGCAGCTTCAGTTCGGGAAGAAAGGTCGCTTCGAGGAACGCCCTTCCTGAAAGGTTATCTTTGGAAATCTCTGATTTGTCAAGACCTACCGTACCGACCAGGTTGGTGCGCGGACTGGCAGCTGAAGGCCTGTATTCTCCGTAATCGAGAACCCTGTTATTGGTTATCGGGTCGAGCAGATATGATCCGTCTGCGTTTCTCTTGTATACCGGATAAAAATTGGCCACTATACGACTGAAGTTAATCACATTGGATGTTTGCGTATCTTCAGATTGAGGATAATCCTGTTTGGAGTTTGCAGCACTGATATTCAGTCCCGCACTCAACCATTTCTTAGCCTGTGTACTAACATTTACACGAGCATTATACCTTTTGAAGCCTGAACCAATAGCCATTCCTTCATCATTGAGGTAACCCCCCGAGATATAATACTGCGATTTATCGTTACCCCCACTGAAGTTGATATCTGCCTGTGTTCTCTTTCCTACCCTTGTCAGTTCGTCCACCCAGCTGTCATTCCATAAAGGAGTGGCTCCCGATACAATCTTTCCATCGGTACCTACCGGCTGCGGGAATGCTGATCCATAAGGATTGATACTAAGTGAGGGCACAAGGCTGCGGCTTGCTGTCTCTGCTGCGCTGGCTGCCGATACACCGTTAGCAAGCTGGTTGTTCCGGATGGCCTCCCAGGTTAGTTCAAAGTATTCATTGGTACTTAAGTGATTATAGTCTTTAACTGCGCGAGACGAAAAACCCTGAGAGAAGTTAGCTCCCACGCGGGTTTCACCGCTCCTTTTACCCTGTTTGGTGGTAATGATGATCACACCATTCGCACCCCTTGAACCGTATAAGGCGCTGGAGGCTGCATCCTTCAGGACACTCACAGAGGCTATATCATTCGGGTTGATGGAGGCAAGATCACCACTGAAAGGATTGCCATCAACAACGTATAAAGGCGCACTTGAAGCGTTGACAGAGCCAATTCCCCTGATCCTGATCGTGGCATCCGTTCCGGGCTGTCCCGATTGAGCCGTTGACTGTATTCCGGGAGCTACACCCTGGAGGGCGCGGCCTATATTGGATACAGGACGTTTTTCAAGCTGATCGCCTTTGATGGAAGAAACAGAACCCGTAAAGTTAGATCTGTTAGCCGTACCATAGGCAACAACCACCACTTCGTTCAGGGTATTATTCGCCTGTTTGAGCTCGATCACTGCAGATGCCTGCCGGGCGGGAACCTCTTTGGTTTCAAAGCCAATAAAGGTAAAGCGTAGAACATCTTCATTTGAGCTTACCTGAATATTATAGCGGCCGTCCACGTCCGTCAGCGTTCCGTTCGTGGAACCTTTAATGGTAACGCTTACTCCGGGAAGAGGTTCTGATGTGCCTGCTTCAATTACCCGTCCGCTTATACGGCTTTGCTGGGCAGAAGCACTGTAGGATTTTAGTAAAAGCAAAGTAGTGAGGAGAAGTGCAGACAGCAACCTGCTCCTGAGCAAGTAGAAAAGTTTCAATTCAGTAGTATTAAAAAGTAAGAGATGTGTTTGTATGTGTATCTGTGTGTAGCATGTTGCTAAGATTTCATAGGGTCTTTCCCTCCATCTTTCTGGGTAAGTAGTGGGAAGACCAATAAAGCTGCAAATATAGAGAATAATCTATAGGTGTTGTAGAGTTTATAAATTATGAGAGAATTGTGACGCAGATCCCTTTTTTGTAATCTACGGAGTTCTATTTTCGCACGAGAATAGTAATTGACAAATGAAAGAAGAAAGAGAAGTAATTCTAAGAGATTTATATGCGAACCCTGCACCCCTGGGACTGTTTGCATTCGGCATGACCACTGTGCTGTTAAATATTCATAACGCAGGATTTTTTGCGCTGGATTCCATGATTCTGGCGATGGGAATTTTTTACGGCGGCATAGCACAGGTGATCGCAGGGATCATCGAAGCTAAGAAAAACAACACCTTCGGATTTACGGCTTTTACATCATACGGTTTTTTCTGGCTGACGTTTGTTGGCCTGCTGGTTTTACCAAAGTTGGGCTGGGCCACTCCTGTTTCTGTAAACGGACTGGTTGCATATTTGTCTATGTGGGGCCTTTTTACTTTTCTTCTGTTTCTGGCAACGCTAAAGCAAAGCAGAGCGCTACAGATGGTTTTTGGGTCTTTAACCCTTTTATTTATCTTGCTGGCCGTTGGCGATTATACGGGTAATGAGGGAATAAAAACTTTTGCGGGTTATGAGGGGATTATTTGCGGACTCATAGCTATTTACACCGCTACAGCACAGGTCCTGAATGAGGTTTGGGGCAAGAAAGTGCTTCCGCTTTAATGTTGAAACGAGATCCGTCTGGTAATTGCCGGACGGATCTCGTTTAAGAATGCAGACCCCGGAGGCGGGCTCGAACCGCCGTAAAAGGTTTTGCAGACCTCCGCCTACCACTCGGCCATCCGGGCTTGTATTACAAAGATAGTAAATTATCTACTAACTTTATAGACTAATATGTAACATATCAGTCGCTCCTAAGATCGTCCATGCGAAAAATCAACTTTTATTGCGGTTGCCCCATTTTTTTGTCAGGGACTTCAGCTCTCTTTTTGTCAGGGAAATTACAGAACCATGTCGTGGTTTGAAATCCATTTTCACCTCATTATCAATTACCCGGAAATTTTGCAGGTCTTCACTACGAGAGAACTGGAAGCTATGTGCTTTGAAGAGATCATACATCATGATATAGCTGTTTGAGTTATTCAGCTTGAAAACCGACGAACCCTCTACGTCTTCTTTCGTGGGTTGCAGGTAGCGGTCGTTTTCCTGCCAGTTGCCTGAAGTAAGGGAGGTGGTTGTGGCGACCTTTATGCCTGCACCGTCAGAACCGCCGGTTTTGCGGAACAGATGATAGACACCGTCCTTTTTAATGATGTCACCATCAATGTTGAAGGCAGGCGACCTGGGAATGAACAGGGGTTTAGGCTCAGTAGCCAGATCCGTGAAGTCCTTATTCGCATAGGCATAATAGATAATATCGTGTTGATCAGCATGTTTCATTGACCAGTACACCATGTATTTACCGGCTTCGGAATCGTAGATCGTTTGAGGCGCCCAAACACGTTTCAAATCCTCGTGGCCTTTATACTTTTGCTGAATATCAATCACATGGGAAGTCCAGTTTATCAGATCGCGCGATTTCATCAGGATGAGCGCACGGTTGGAGTCCCAGCCTTTTGATGAGGCCATATCGGTAACGACCATATAGAAGGTCTTTCCGTCTTCGCCTCGCAAGATATGCGGGTCGCGGACTCCCCCACTGGAGCTGATCGCCTTTGAATCAATAACCGGTTTATTGTTATTCAGGGCGGAATAAGTGAATCCATCTTTGCTGACAGCAAAGTGTATTTGTTCCTGCTCCATCTTATTGCCGGTAAAATAGGCAAACAGGTATCCGGCACTCTGCGCCTTTAGATCGACAGTGAACAAAAGGGCCAATAAGCCTGCCAGGAGTATCTGAAAATCTCTTTTCTTCATAGTTACTTGTTGCTGAATCGTAAAACGGTGAGGGAGTATGGCTGAAGTTCGAGCGTGTTCTTCTCCAAAATCACATCATCAATCGTTTGAGGCTTAGCTGTTGTGCCGGCGGGATCACCGCTTAGTACCGTTCTGGATATCTTTTTCCCGAGTTTGAGCCCCGCCAGGTCAAGCTCAGCATTCACCGACACTGGAAGGATATTCACCATTTTGATAATGAGATCGTTTGACTTGCTGTCCCTTACCGCAGAGTAAGCAATCCGCTTGCGGATATTTTCTGCCTGCTCAGACAGGGTGATCGTTGCGGGAATATAGCGGTCGCCGGCATGTTGTCCGTAAAGCTGTTGCACATAGTAACCGACTGTCGGCTTTATTTCCGTGTTGGTGAAATACACCAGATCGGGATTCCACTGGGTGTGTCCTTCTTTAGCCAGCAGTGGCGCGTAGGAAGTCATGTGCACAATATCTCCGTTTCGTTCCAGTGATGTGAGGTATGCCGCCTCCGCAAGAGCGGTTTCCAGGTTCGTCCTGACCTTTCCGGGCAGACTGGCAGCATATTCACCTAGGTAGACTTTGGATTTGGAGCGGTCGTATTTATCATAAAAATTCTGGTTATTGATGAACCAACCGGGCGACTGGTAGTAGTGCTCGTCGATAACCGGAATATCCAGTTCAGAAGCAATCTTCCATCCCTCTACATAATCCGTTCCTTCAAAGAAAGGACCGGCAGTACCAATTATCGTTATTTCGGGGTGGGCTTTGCGCAGTGCGTGATAGATCATTTCAAAACGTTCCCTGAACACTTCAGTGATCAGATCTTCGTTTCCGATGCCGATATATTTGAGGTTGAAAGGCTTGGGGTGGCCGGCTTCAGCACGCTTCTTTCCCCAGGTGGTGTTGACTCCTCCGTTGGCGTATTCTACCAGATCGAGAATATCCTGAACATATTTACCCATTTCACTCATTGGGATGCCACCCTGCTGTCCCCCGCCCCCATGAGATGAGTTCTGGCACGGTACCCCGGCAGCAAGTACAGGAACGGGCTCTGCCCCTACATCTTCGCAGAACTGGAAATACTCGAAATAACCGAGCCCCATGCTCTGGTGGTAGTTCCAGAGGTTGCGATCAGGGACGCGTGTTTCCAATGGCCCAATCGTATTCTTCCATTTGTAGATATTGTCAATCCCGTCTCCGTGCGCTACGCATCCGCCTGGAAAGCGAATGAAACGGGGATGGAGATCAGCGATGGTCTTTGCGAGATCGGGACGCAGGCCATTTTTACGCCCTTTGAAAGTTTTTTGAGGAAAGAGAGAGACCATATCGAATCCATAGCTTCCTGCTTGCAAGGGCTGCAGTTCAAGCCTCACATCGGAAGCGTCTGCTGAAGCGGTCAAAGTGGTTTTGAGGGACCTCCATTCTGAAGAAGGAAGCGCAATCGTAGCTTTAGCCAGCAAACCTTGTTTTTCGCTTACCAATCTCACTTCGAGCTTACCGCCCGCTTTGGCAATTTGCCTGGAGAACATTGAAAAATTATAGGCCTCGCCTTTTTTAACGACAATACCATCGAAGCCGGTATTTATCAGTGCGGCTCTACTGCTTTCGGTCGTGAACATTGCATAACGGGGATTATTGCCATGCAAAGGTTGTACTGAATCCACTTGTAGGCTGGCGCCTTCGCCTCTAACACTCCATGCGTGAGTGCTGGTCCAGGCCTTATCATTATATTTTTTATCCGCCGGATGATACTCAAAGCCACGATTCTGAATAAGCTCCGCATATAGACCCCCGTCAGCAGCATAGTTGATATCTTCAAAAAATACTCCCATCAACATGTCACTGATTGGCTTGGACGCTTGTGGTTGCAGGACAATCTTAGCATCAACTGTTTTCAAGCCGGCAAAACGCTGTGCATCCTGACTGGTTGTTTCAGCGTTCAGCGCCGCATTATATTGCGTCAGCTGGTAGCTTTTAAGGAGACCGTCAACAAGTATCCATGAAACGCGATGTACTTGTCCTTCGACCTTCTCCCCTCCCAGGGAAATGGTAGTACTTTGATTTTTATATTGGGCAGGCGGAACTTCCTCTGCAGAGCTGTACTTCTTGAAATCTTGGGTTGTGGTTTGAAAGTATTTACTCTGAGAATCCGTGTAGGTTATGCGATAGGTTTGAGAAATCTTGTCATAAGAGATGACCGGCTTCAATACATTTTTTCCCTTTTCCAGATAGGGATAACTTTGAGGACCCCAGCTGATCAGATCATTCGAACCTGCATGAGCAAATTGCAAAGTACGATCGTTGAGACCCCATACCGCCTGCCATCTTCCGTCCTTTCCCTCGATTAAATAAGGCGTATACATTCTTTTCTCGCTCCCCCATGCACCGTAATCGCTCTTTACGTAGGGATGTCCGTTGCCTATGGAAGTCCAGTTTTGCTTGTCCTGACTCCAGGCGAAGCGTAAACCATTTGTGCCGTAAGCGAAAAGATAAACCGAGTCCGGCTGATCGGACGCCATCGCGCCGTTTGAAATGCAGTATCCTAAAAAGAAGAAGAGAGCAACTCTTAGATTTTTGAATTTTCTGATCATGGTTAATTGGTATGCCTAAAAATAGCATTAAATATCAACTGAAATAACAGTTATTATCCTACGCTTCCAATCGGGTGCTGCCTTTACAGCATGGGGCGAAAGAAAAAAGAGCATAGCGTAAAAGTCCAAATATGAAAGGGGGGGTATCATTTTCTTAGTCCTGTCTAATACCGCTCTTATATCAAGCCGGTAACAGGCACTCATTGTTCCGCGATAAGTCCCACCTGAGGAGCTTGAAGTGGGACTTTTCACTGCCTTTTATGTGGACATATAGTCTTTCATATAAAGAAGTACTAAGCTCAGCCTAAGCGAGGCTTGACTGCTTTTGAAGTACGTTTTTTTAAAAATTCCATAAAATTTTGTCGATTTTGGCGAAAAAATCGTCACAGGTTTTCTGCCGCGCTACCTTGTTCTCCAAATCAAACAAGGTTATGGCAAAAGTAGACAAGAAAGGAATCGTACGCGGAACAGCAGGTTCCGTTGTATATCGCGGCTACCGCGAAATGAACATCATCCAGGGGAAACCCCGTAAATTCGAACAGACCAGTGCCAGCATCCGGGCCTCCACGGAGTTCGGGCTTTCCAGTACCACGGCGGCAGTAATCCGTCAGGCCTTTGAGCCGGCCTACGTGCACCGGGATGGCGAAGCGGTAAGCCGCAGCACGCAGCTGGTGTACCGGGGTCTTCGCAATAGCTTACGCGGAAGCGTTGGTCAGCGCGACTTGCATGACGCGGACCTGGAAAGCCTCATCGGGATGGACTTCAATATGAAGAGCCGGCTGAGCGAAGTACTACAGGTCAGTCAGCGGGTAGAGCGGGATGAAGAGGGTCGCCTAAGCGTGTTCATGGGAGCTTTGAACGCCAAAACCGACCTGAGGGTACCGCTAAGCATCAGTAAACCGGTGAGTAAGTACAAGATCCGTTTCAGTCTGATCGGCTTCAATTTCAGGAAGGAGTACTACGAATATCTGGAAGTGAAAGACCTGGAGTTTCGTTGGCAGGCTCAGCTTGAGGCCCGGGAGATCCGCTTTGAAACCCGGCCGGAACCCGATCAGCTGCTGATGCTCAGCGTGTCACTGCTGGCCTATAGTGAAACCCGGATGGAAGAAGGTTATGTATTGCTCAATAGCAAGGAATTCAGTCCCTGTTCAATTGTCGCTGCTTTCCACGCGGAAGAACCGGGAGAATACCCTACGGGTCCGGTGAATATGAAACTCAATGAGGCGCAGCAAACACGGGGAGCATCCTTTAATAATATGTGTTACGAAGGCAACAGACTGCTAAGGGATTTGAAACGAAGGAACGAGAACATAACGGAAACAACGACGACGGCAATGAAAAAGAAAGCAACTACTAAACATCGAACGGAAGATGGCGATGACAAGGTACAATTCCAGATCAGGGAGCGGATTTCGTTTTCTTCCAAACGCTAAGTTATACTCTTCAAGAAAAAAGCCGCTCATTTTCCATGATACAGCCCGTTCCCCTGGGATTGTATTTCGTGACCAGTCGATTCGGGTATTAAAGCCGCTATTGTCTGTGCCGTGCCTTATAATGTTTTCCGTTTGAACAATAGTAAAAATTATCTGTATTATACTACACTCTAAACATCATCTAACTAAATAAAAACCAATGGAAAACAATCAAAGACATGCGTTAATAACAGGCGCCACCAGCGGCATAGGATATGAGCTGGCAAAATTATTTGCAAAGGATAAATACAACCTTGTTATTGTAGCACGGGATTCAAGTGCGTTGGAGCGTACCGCCTCAGAATTACGCAGCGAGGGAATACAAGTGCATACCATCGCTAAAGACCTCTTTTTAAAAGAGAGTGCCCGGGAGATCTACGATGAAGTCAAATCCCTCCGTATCCACATCGACATTTTGGTCAATGATGCGGGACAGGGATACTATGGAAAATTCGAGGATACCGACCTGGAAAAAGAGATTGATATTATCCAATTAAACGTTATCTCTTGTATCACGCTGACCAAGCTGTTCCTGAAAGACATGCTGTTGATGAATGACGGCAGGATATTAAACGTGGGTTCGATAGCAGGAGAAGCACCCGGACCATACCAATCTGTCTATCACGGCACGAAGGCGTTTGTGAACTCCTGGACGGCAGCCATACGAAACGAACTGAAAGACACCAATATAACCGTTACCGCTTTGTTGCCAGGGGCTACGGACACCGATTTCTTCAACAAAGCGGATATGCTGGATTCTAAGATCCTGGACTCCAAGCTTTCCAACCCGGAAGATGTCGCCAAAGACGGCTATGACGCATTAATGTCCGGCGACGATAAAATCGTCTCCGGAATGAAGAACAAAGTACAGGTCGCGATGGCTAACGTCCTGCCTGATAGCGTAGCCTCAGAAACAATGGGTAAACAACAGGAGCCGAAGGATAAAAGCTAAAACTCCTCGTTTACCGATTCCATATTTACCATAGCGCCGGCGGTAGCGCCGGTGCTAACGGCACTTGCAACAGAACGCATTGGAGATGAGTTATCACCACAAGCGTACACTCCCGGAACAGCCGTTTTCTGCATAAAGTCTACACGGATTGCCTGTTACACGGCAATCCGCTTCTATAACCGATACCTTTCTTACAGAACGACCCAAGGCCATCGCAGCTGACAGTCCCGCGTAGCTTCCTCCAATGATGATTGCGTCAAATAATTCCTCTGTTTTCATAGTCAGTCTGTAATAGTGATAAACGTTTCCCTATCTCAGGGTTAAGATCTAGTCTTCGTATTGCAATATAGTGGCAGAAATATTTTTTAGTATTGCGTAGGGGTGAATATCCTTTTCGTTGTCACACTTTAAAATCACAAGAATGACGAGACAATATACCCCCATTTTTAGAACCGCGATTGCGGCGTTGTTATCTATTCAGGCAGCTGAAAGCGCAGCTCAGTTACCTAAATTCGATAAGGTACACATTGGCATTGTTTATCCGCTTAGCACGAATGGAACAGATGCACCAGCCGATACCAATCATTTTTCATTGCACTTGATTGCTGGTGTTTCCGCTGAGGAGAAAGGACTCGCTTTCGCGGGCCTGTCAAACTTCGTCAAGCATAACGTACATGGCTTAGCTTTTTCCGGCTTTTCCAATCATATCGGCAATAAGGCAAACGGCTTACTTTTCGCTGGCTTTCTAAATACTTATGGAGATTCAAGGGGACTGCAGTTTGCGGGCTTTGGTAATGTGGCTGTTGGCAACGGGGAAAGCGCACAGTTTGCCGGCTTTTTTAACCTGGCAAAAGAGATAAAAGGTGCGCAGTTTGCCGGCTTCGCCAACGTCGCAATGCAGGTACAGGGAACCCAGGTTGCAGGGTTTACCAATGTTGCGAAGGGCGTCAGAGGTTCACAGATTTCTGGCTTCGCCAATATTGGAGAAGATGTTTCCGGTTCTCAGATCAGTGGCTTTGCGAACGTTGCCAGAAAAGTTAAGGGCATCCAGCTTGCTGCTTTTATTAATGTTGCCGACAGCAGCGATCATCCGATTGGTATCATCAACATCATCAGAAACGGAGAAAAGAGCATCGGGTTAAGTACGGATGAAACTCAGACCTCCCTCCTATCCTTTCGTTCCGGAGGTAAAAAGCTATACGGAATTATCGGCGCGGGCTACAATTGGAAGGATATCGATGATGAGATGTATGCATTTGAAGCGGGACTCGGCGCGCATTTCTTTCTAAGTAATTTACTGCGCTTAAACACAGAAATTGCTACAGTCTATCTGGACAACTTTCACACGGGTGAGTATTTCAAGTCGAGTTTGAGAATATTCCCTGCATTGAAGCTGGGTAAAACCATAGAAATTTTCGGCGGCCCTACTCTTAATCTCGTCCACACCAATACGCTGTGGGGCGAAACCCTGGTAAATGACTATTTATGGAAGCGAGAGAGCCGTTCTAACAGAGACTATTTTCATGGCTTATATATCGGTTACGCAGGCGGACTACATTTTACTTTTTAACAATCAATAATCACATAAAAACATCTATGAAAACTTTATTATTTATAGGCTTATTTGCAGCTGTTATTACTTCATGCACAAAAGAGCGATTAGAAGCCAATGGCAATAAGATTACAGAACTACGAACTCCAGGCACATTTGATGGCGTATCCAGCAGCGGATCAAACCGGGTATACATCAACCAGGGCACGGAATTCCGTGTAGAGCTGAGAGGCTCTTCTAATCTCATAGGCAGCTTCGAAACAAAAGTGAGAGAAAACACGCTTGAGCTTGGCTATAGAAACGCAAGCGTTAGCGACGACGACATAGAGGTCTTCATTACCATGCCTGAATTGGAATTTCTTGCCCTGACCGGGAGTGGAGAAATGAGTATACGCGGAGAATTCCCTGCACAAGACAAATTTAACCTGCGCATCAGTGGTTCCGGAGATATCGTTCTGCACGATGAACTGCAAGCTAAAAACGCAGACATCGATCTGTCAGGGTCCGGAAAAGCTGGACTTGAGAACCTGCAGGCGGAAAACGCAGATATTGATATTTCAGGTAGCGGCGATGTAAGGCTTAGCGTGTCTGCGCATCTAAGATCCCGCATCAGTGGCAGCGGACAGGTTTTCTACAGGGGTAACCCTCAGCTGGATTCCAAAGTTACCGGAAGCGGCAAGGTTGTGAAATTTTAACCGTCATTTGATTCCGTTTCATGTTCTGAAATGAAATATTTTGCGAAAAATATCTAAGTTTGGGACGAAACTTACAAAGTGGAATCAACAGTTGCTGCTTCAGTATCCCAGGCACCGTTCGATGACGAAAATGCGTTTGAGCGCTTGTTTAAGGAACATTTTAAAGCCTTACACGCTTACGCCAACGTCATGCTGCGCGACGAAGCGCTGGCGGAAGAAATGGTACAGAACGTTTTTCTGAGGTTATGGGAGCGCCGGGAGCAGTTGAGCGTGCAGATCTCTGTAAAGGCATACCTATACAAGATGGTACATAACGACTGCCTCAATTACTTTAAGCATAATAAAATAAAGGCGAAATACGAGACTTATGCTGCCTATGCTATGGAAGGAAAAGCATACAGCGCTACCCACAAGCTCGAACTAGGAGAGCTTGAACATCATATTGCGGAGGCTCTGAATGAGCTTCCTCAGCAGTGCCGCACCATTTTTCAGATGAGCCGTTTTGAAGAGTTAAAATATAAGGAAATAGCTATCCATCTGGGGATCTCGGTCAAAACCGTGGAAAACCAGATGGGTAAGGCCCTAAAAATAATGCGGGTAAAGCTGGCAGACTTTCTGCCGCTGGTAATACTTTGGTTGGTCGACAAATATTTATAAGGACATGGACGACGAACTTTTAATTAAGTATCTTTTAAGAGAAACCCGTCAGGATGAAGACAGGAAAGTAGAGCTATGGCTTGCAGCCAGCGAAAGCCACCGGAAGCAGTTTTCAAATCTGGAGCTGATATGGAATACCAGTAAGAAACTGGCAACGGCCAGCACCATTAATGAAGACGAAGCCTGGGAGCGCTTCAAGGCGAAGACAGTGAGTATCCCTCAAACGAAACCTGTAAAGCTTTGGGCACGCTATGGATGGATGAAAATAGCGGCGGCCCTTGTGCTGGTATGCGGAGCATGGATGATGTTTAACCTGATGGGAAATAAAAACAAGACGCTTACCGCCTATCAGCAGACTCTTAATCAGTCACTGCCCGATGGCTCCAGTGTTATATTAAACAAAAACTCAGTCCTCTCCTACTCGTTTGATGCTGATGGTGGCGATAGAAACGTTAAGCTGGAAAGAGGAGAGGTATTCTTCCATGTTGCGCCTGATAAACAAAGACCGTTTATTATAGAGACAGACGGGCTGAACATAGAGGTGGTCGGAACTTCCTTTAACGTTAAACACACTGAATCGCTCACAGAAGTTATTGTGGAAACAGGCATTGTAAAGGTAAGCAAAGGTGAGCAGGTGGTAGAATTGCATAAAGGTGAGAAAGTTACTGCAAGAGAAGGGAAACTGACCTTGCTCAAAAACACAGACCTGCTTTATAATTACTATCGCAGCAACGAGTTTGTAGCCGACAATACGCCACTTTGGCGGCTTGTAGAAGTGCTTAATGAAGCCTATCAGGCAGAGATCAGGATAGAAAACCCTGCATTGAGGAACGTCACACTCACAACGCGCTTCCAGAATGAATCACTCGACAGAATACTCCAGATAGTGGGAGAGACTATAAACTGCGAGGTGATCAGGCGAGGTAATTCCTACATTCTCAAATAATTCAGAATGAAGGCAAACCTCATTTTTACGCTCTTTGCTTTCTTTCTTGTACCAGTGTTTGGACAGCACACTTCTCCAGTCTATCGTTCCAATCTGTCGCGGAAAATTTCATTGAACATAAACAGGCAGCCGCTCCAGAATGTCCTTAACGCGATCAGCAAACAAGGGGGCTTCAACTTCTCCTATACGGGAGCGATTCTGCAAAAAGATAGCATTATCTCATTTTCAGCGCAAAACAAAACGATCAGGGAGGTTCTCGAGCAGCTGTTTCGAGGAGACGTGGAGTTCAAAGAAAGCGGGAATTACATCATTCTGCGACCTACATCCCGGCGATTCTCGGTAGTGCCTGAAAACATCTACACGCAAAGGAAGCTTTACGAAATTGAAGGATATGTTTACGATGAACGAAGCGGCGAAACTGTAAAAGAGGCAAGCGTCTACGAGAAAAAGTTACTAAGATCAACCCTTACAGACGAGAAGGGCTTTTTCAAGCTAAAATTCAAAAAGGCACAAGAGGGAATAGTTCTGACAGTGAGCAAAGAAAATTTTCGCGATACCAGCCTGCAATTTCTGTCAGCAATTACGGTTAGTGCGCAAGGTTATGTGGATGATGATTCAAACGCAGGACCTTCAAACCGGGTGGAACGTTTCGGTTTCGGGCGCTTCCTCACCTCTTCGCGTCAACGGATACAGAGTTTGAATATTCCCGATTTTATTGCGAACAGTCCCTTTCAAGCATCCCTGATGCCGGGATTAAGTTCTCATGGAATGCTGAGTTCCCAGATTGTGAACAAAGGGTCGCTGAATCTCTTTGGTGGTTACACTGCCGGTGTTGACGGTGTCGAACTTGGCGGAATATTTAATGTCACCAAAAAGGACGTAAAGAAAGTGCAGCTTGCAGGTATGCTGAACGTCGTAGGCGGATCAGTGAATGGGGTACAGGCCGGAGGACTGGCAAACCTTGTTTTAGACAGTACCGACGGGGTACAGGCGGCTGGACTAGCCAACACCGTTCGAGGGTCTATTCACGGTGTGCAGGCGGCCGGAATTATCAACGCCAGTTTAGACAAGCTGTACGGAGTACAAGTAGCAGGCATCGTAAACCTTGCTGCAAAGTCAGTTCGCGGAACACAGATTGCAGGCATGGCGAATATCAATGGGGGGAGCCTTAAAGGTTCGCAGATTGCCGGTATTCTTAACTATTCCAAAAATATGCATGGCACGCAAATCGGCTTGGTCAATGTAGCCGACACCTCTTCAGGAGTAGGTTTCG
Source organism: Arcticibacter pallidicorallinus (assembly GCF_003002875.1). GTDB lineage: Bacteria > Bacteroidota > Bacteroidia > Sphingobacteriales > Sphingobacteriaceae > Arcticibacter > Arcticibacter pallidicorallinus. The sequence continues at coordinate 217,355 of NZ_PVTH01000001.1, read as the reverse complement.
GCCTGCTAAATCTGGTAAGAAAAGGTTACCATAAGGTGAGTATCTCCAGCAACGAGGTGTTGAATACCAATATCAGCATCAAGACGGGAAATGCAAAGCTATACACGATGCTGATCGGAGGGATGAACGTGTCCGATTCCAAAAAGGTCTACTCCGCAGGGATAGGCTGGGGTCACGACTTTATCTTTAATCATCGCCTCTCTTTAGCTGCAGAGCTATTGTCACAGTTTCTCTATCTTGGTAAGCCTGTTAATAACCATTACCTGAATAAAGCTCAAACACACCTGCAATTTAAGGCTACGAAATTTATCACGGTTTTTGCCGGCCCTTCTTACTCTGTTTACTACAGCAAGGCTATTGGGATAGCCGGAGAGGGATATAAAACAGACATAGCACCTCGATACAGCCGATCCTTTTCTGACAAGGTAAGAGCTTGGATTGGCTGGAATGCGGGACTGATATTAATGTAAGTTCCGCATTTGCGAAGTTTAAGTTTACTTAAGTGCTGCAGCCACAACCTCAGAAAGCGGTGTTGTCTGATGCCCTATCAGGCGGGACAGCTCTCGACCATCATCAAACAAATCGCCCCTGGATGCAGATACGTCCCATCCGGCAATAGCATGAGAAAGGCCCTCAGGTAAGCCGAACCCTTTAAGAGCATTAGCATACTCAGCTTCCGGCATGTTGACGTATGGTATATTTTTTCCAGATTGCCTGGATATTTCAGCAGCCAGATCACTCAGCGTCCATGCTTGATCTCCAGCGAGTTCGTATATCTTAGCTTCGTGACCTTCAGTGGTTAGCACTGCTACAGCCGCATCTGCATAATCCGCCCGTGCTGCAGATGCAATCTTCCCTTCTCCCACAGAACCGATAAATGCACCACCCGCAAGTGCACCCGGAATAGAACCTGTATAATTTTCGGTGTACCACCCGTTTCTTAATAACGTATAGGGAATACCCGAGTCTCTTAACGCAGCTTCTGTAGCCAGGTGCTCTGCAGCAAGACTAAGCGTGGATGTATCCGCATGAAGAAGGCTGGTATACACTATCCACTTCACATCATTCTTCTTCGCAGCATCAATTATATTGCGGTGCTGCACTGCCCGTTTCCCTACCTCACTTCCTGAGATGAGTAGCAGTGTGTCTATTCCAGACAAAGCCGATTCGAGCGTCTCAGCATCGTCATAGTTAGCCTCACGAATTTCTACGCCCAGGCCCGACGCTTTCTGCCTTGAACGAACAAGGGCTACAATGTTTTCTCCTGCTCCCTGATTTTTAAGCTTGGAGACTACCAGTTGTCCTAGTTGACCCGTAGCTCCGGTTATCGCAATTTTCATGTCTTATGATTTATTATACTGTACGTGAGTTTAAGGCAAGCAAGTATCTGTACGTTTTAAGGCATGGCTCTGCTCAAATTGGATAGCATCCGGATCTGAAAATACTTCTTTGCCCTGCTCTGTTTTAGTCTCACCATACCCTTCTACGAAACCATCGGCTACCTTCTTAAAAAGAACCGGTCTTTCGGATGTGGTTCCTTCGGCATTGAACACATAGTTGGCTGATAGTACGCTATCTTTATATTCTCCCGAAAATGTTCCTCTCGACCGATCTTTTTCCCAGAAGTCATAAATAAGGCTCCCCTCAATCTGATCTCCTTTTACGTCGGTAATGGCTAGCTGAATAGTATCTCGTTTGATCACTGCGATATAACAGCCTTTGAGAGGTTCTTCTAAAGATGTCGAATCAGAAGTCAGAGCTATTTTGCCATTATTGGTGTTACCGCAGCTCGATGCAAGCGTCGCTGCGGCCAGCAAAAGAAAAGAGATTTTAGGAAGCTGTTTTGTTTTCATGATAATAATCGGGTCAAATGCAGTGCCAGTTTTTATCCTGACGGAAACCGGCAGATGAATCTTAAACTAGTTCGATTGGATAATCAGGATTGATATTATTTAACAACCTCGAAACTTGAAGTTGCCCCCTGCCATGCGGCAGTATAGCTCTGACCGTTATGCTCTCCGTTCACCTTTTCGAAGTTACTTAACTCCAAAACGTATCGCCCAGGCCATTGCGGAGTAAACGAAATACTGCCGTTGTCATCTGTCGTAAATTCTTTACTCCAACCTTCGGGAGAGAATATTGATACCGGTTTATTAGCTACAGGCTGGCCGTTAAGAACAGCTTTAAGCTGCACGGGCGAATTCACTTTATAGTTTTTTGCTTCATTTGCAGCCACATTGATTGAATTTGGAATAGACGCATGATCAACAGCATTTGATTTACCCACCGCCACTGCGGCGACTGACGAGAATTCATACTTGGTTGTTCCGCCAAGATCTTTTGCCTCGTGACTGACTGTTAACAGATAAATGCCATCTTCGTCAGGCGTAAAGCTGGCGGAGTAAAAGTTAGTTCCCGCTACTGTACTTAACTTCACTTTTTCTTTCCCAGGCACTGTGAGCCACAGCGTAAAATCTTTCACATCAGAGTACCACTTTCCAATTTCTTCCAATTCTTTGGTGGCATACTCACCATAAAAAACTTTTACTGATTGTGCATGTCCTTTCTTTGCCGTACTAGCTGTTTCGATCCAAAGGGCATGAGCGTGGAGTTCTACTGCACCTACACTTAAGAAAATCAGCAGTAATAATAATGATTTGAGATTGTTCATTTTGCTTTATGTTATAATTTGATTATTCGTCATTTTCAGGTATGCCAGATGCTGTTTGCAGCACCGGGACGGGCGGCTTAGTTGCCCCCCGGTTACCGGCAACACGGAAAGAACCCGGCGTTCGCTTATCAGCTACTTTTTTGCCGGGCTTCTTCGTTTTCCCGTATTTCCGCCCCCACCAGACCAAAAACCCGGTAACAGGGAGGGAAGCGCCTATAAGAGAAGCCAGAAACGCGAGCACCTTACCAGGAAACCCGAGGATGCTTCCTACATGGATGTCGTAATTCATTTTCCTCAGCTTGGTGCCGAATGAAGCTTCCTGGTAATCGGCAGCATAAACGTCTTTGCGTTCCAGCTGCTTGAGTGTATGCTGGTCAAACGTGTAACCCTTATTGTTGTAAAACTGCCCTGCGCTGGGATAGATGGTGATGTCGATGGTCGCCTTAGCCCTTGCAGCATCAGCGAAACTGTAGTAAAAACCGCCAGCCTTCGGATGCTTGCGTATGACTCTATCCCAGGCAATGTCCATTGCTTGTTCAGGAGTGTAGTGTTTATTCGCTTGTAAAGAGTCAGATTGCAGTCGCTCATACGGAACCAGCGTTTGTCCCCCGGAGGTTACCCAGTATAATCCTTCACTGTACCACTTAATTCCATAGACCATTCCCGTTAAGGAGATAGCCAAAAGGAAAAGCAGCGAATAAAATCCCAACACATTATGCAGATCCAGATTCACACGCTTGAAAGAAGCTCCCCATTTAATTTTGAAGCTTTTTTCCTTTGCGGTTTTGTTCCACTTCTTTGGATACCACCAGATAAGCCCGGTTATCAGCAGCACGACAAAGATTAACGTACCGTAGTTTACTATAGGTCTTCCGATTTCAAAGGGTAGCCAGAGAAAACGGTGACCGTTCAGGATGAACCGAAAGAAATCCGTCTCTCCTTTTTTATGGATCTGCTGACTCAGCACCTCCCCTGTATAAGGGTTCAGCTTCAGTGTAGTGCCCCCGCCCCGTCTTCCTTGTTCTTTTTCAGACCTCAGATTGACATTAATAGTACGCCCCTGCTGATACATGGCATATGAGACTCTTTTATCCGGGTGAAGCCGGAGGGCGATGCTGCTAAGTTGCGAAGGTTTCAAAACAGGTTTATCTTGCTTTTCGATCCGGGTTTCGGGCTCCAGCAGCGCCATAATTTCCTCGTTGAATACCCAGATACACCCGGTTATGCAGACGATAAATACAATAATCCCTGAGATCAGTCCCAGCCAGAGATGCAGCCAGTTGTTTACCTTTTTAAATCTGGAAGTTGCCATGGTAGCTAATATTTGAGAGCGTTAATCGCGGTAATTGTTCCTCCTTCAACCTTCAATCCCCGCTTCGCAGCACCGATCTCTGCGTCGAAGATGTAAACATAGCTTCCTTCACTGGCGGTCGTGATACCGATATACCCCGTTCTTCCGTCGCCCGGTGAGTAGTTATTAATGGTTGTTGTTTTGGTAATATCCTCCGGAAGACCCGTTACCCATTTAAATTTCTTGTTGATCACGTCCGCTATGGCAAACTTCCTGGCTACACCTTCCAGAGATTTAGGCTTAGGATACATCTGCAGAATGAATATGCCATTGCCCAGATAAGACTGGGCAGCAATATGATGCCCACCAGACTCCTGCTCTACGTTGAAAAAGTAGCTCTGATCAAATTCGTTTGTACCCTTCAGAATGCGGATTATAGCCGAGGGTTTGGTAGATGTAGGGACGTTGTTGTTAGTTGCTGCCGCAGGAGAAAAAGCATAGGCATCCCCATTCTCCGTTTCAACCAGACCATTATTAAAATAGGCGCCGATATAGCTTGTTCGGTTATCTTTTATGACCTTTTCAAGTTCAAGCTCAGGATAAGAGAAGACCGCGACCCAGGAGCTGTCCGGATATGCTGTCCCAAATGCATCAGGAGCTTTTCCCTTTATGCTCATGTACGGCAGAAATAACTTGTCGCCGACTTGCGTTGCCCAGGTAAAGTGTGCCCGCTCTCCGTTTCCCGCAAGCTGAACGATATTGACTTGTTTCTCTCCCACGATCTGATATTTCCGCGCATCAACGCGAAACATCGAGGCAAATTCGTTTCCGGATCTTGGCACTTTGATAGTTAAAACATCATCCATCACCGGTGCAAAAACTTGTACTGTCTCACTCTGAAAATTGCTGAGCTTAGTTAAAGTCCCGGTAGAATCGAGGCGATAACTTGTAACTGCACCGGGATTACCCTGGCCATACAGCATACTGAAGAACCTGTTCTTGTGTGTTATGTAGTAACGATAAGAACCATCCTGTTCGAGGCCGTTTCCCTGTGTCGTGATTACACCCTCTTTGAGGCTATTCGCGGTGAGCAGGTAATCTGCGATTCCTGTGGTACCAATAGGGGTAGCAGAGATAATGTACTTAGTTACGCCCGTAAGCTCAGTGTCGGTGTCATCGACATTAAGGTATTCCAGCTCCGGATCACAGGCGGTGAAAAGGCTGAACACAAAGAATGCTACCAATAGGTGTAGATATGAAGTCTTCATTTTTTTGATTTTTGAGGTTGATGAACCCTGGTGATTCGGATATTTAGTTATTGCTGATAAAGTATCTTACTTTAGCGTAGACCGCCCTCCCGGGCTTTTGCAGGGAAAAATTATCGTAGACTCTGTTGTCCAGGAGGTTTTTACATTCAAGTGCAATATTGTACTTGCCTTTTCCTAAGGAATAAACAGCATTTACGTCTTGCATCCACTGCCTTGGGATGTCATATTTCTGGTCGGATGTACCCTGACTTGGCCATGAGAGGTAATAAGCGTGAACGTAAAGCACGTTATAGCCTAATGTTAGCGTATTCCCTTTCTTTCCTACATTGTTAAAAAACACGGAAGCATCGGCGTTACCAAAGAGATACGGCATATTGGGAATCCTGTCGCGGTAAAGAGGGCTTTCCATCGTCTGGTTCTCTTCATACTTTGTATTATTCCGAAGATTTTGGTAAGTCATGTTGATACCAGCTGTAAAAAGCTGCCTGAACGAGTACCTCAGCTCTCCCTCGAAGCCCAGATTGGTTACGTCGGCAAGATTATCCATCACCTGCTTCGTCTGATTATTGTTGAGGCTCGGGCGAATAAAATCTTTCGCGTTGCGATACAACACGCCGCCCTCAAAGTTGAGTCTGTGGCTCTTATCGATCTGGGCCTGGTAGCTTAGTCCGAAATTATAATTATGACTGTGTTCAGGATCGAGATCTATGTTTCCTTCCAAATTCAGCAGGTCACCAAATAGCTCATCTGTTTCGGGTAATCGATAGCTCTTTTCATAGGACGCCTTTGCCTGCAGATTAGGCATAATAAAGTAGGTAGACGCAAGGCCGAATCCGATTCTATTGAGGCTGTTTTCCTGCACCAAATAGGCCAGGTCTCCCCAACTTCCACTAGGATTGTAACTCTGAGAATACTTGTTATGCTGGTAGAAATGTTTGGCGAAAAATGAAGTATTCCACTTTTCAGAAGTTTTGAACTGATAGCCTAATCCCAGGATATTTTTTACATTTTTTCTTGGCTGCTCGTATTTATCACTTTCGGGATATAGCTCATCTGAACCTTTCCTGTTAAATGTATTGTAAACGTTATTCAATGTCAACAAATGTTTCTCACTCGCCGCATAGCTAAGATTAACCGTTCCAAGACCATTGTTATTACTGTATTTGTACATCGAACGCTCACGTTCACTACCCTGTCCGGGGTATTCTTTATACTCCTGAAACCAGTTATATCTGCGGTACACGGTGTCGATGTTCTGCTCCTTTCCAAGATTGTAGTTCCCGGTAATCCTTAAATCAAGACCCTTTATCAACAGATCTTCTTTAGAGTACTTTACGCTGGGCATGATGATGCTACCTTTACGGTGCCAGTCGCCAAATACGCTAACCATTCTCGCACCAGTCTGAACTTCCGAGTAGTTTTGACCTAATGTAACACCAAACATCAGCTGATCAGCGAAAGGCTTATTAACAACGCCCGCACTGGCTATCAGCGTCTCGTTATGGTAGGTATCATTAAATCTCCTGACCTTTTGATGCTGAAAATACTGACCGGAAAAGCTTGCTACATCAGTTGTGACCTTGTAGTTATTATCTGAGTAATTTTGAAATGCATTAAGAGTTAGTTTAAAACCAGAAGGTGTGGTGTAACCAGCGTTGAGTGAGCTGCGGTGAGTATTGAATGACCCCAAAGAATACGAAGCGTCGGCGTAGCTTCTGGTATCATTCACTGTAACAATGTTGATTGCACCACCGAGCGCATCAGAGCCCAGCCACACGGGAACCACGCCTTTGTAAACTTCCACGCGCTGCGCCAGATTGATAGGAATATTGTTAAGCTGAAAAGACGAACCAAAGTTATCCATAGGCACCCCATCGATAAAGAATTTCACCTGTCTGCCGGTAAAACCGTTTAGCGAGAAATCCATACGCGAACCTAGTCCCCCCGCTTCCCTTACTCTTACTCCTGATACGCGATCAAGTGCGTGAGAGATGTCAAGCGTTGAGTTATGCAGTCTCCTGGCATCGACTGCTACCACGTTGTAAGCCTGACGATTAAGCTCCCGAACTTCTGATCTTCCGATCACCGAAACTGTCTCCATTTGCTGACTGACTTCTCTCAGCTCTATGTCAGAGATAAGATCCGTACCGGGCTTCACCTGGATTTTCCGGCTTATTTTGCCCAACCCTACAGAGTGGGCCTCCAGGACATAATTACCCGGCTTTAGGGGTCCGATGCGATAGTAACCCTGACCGTTGGTGATGGTACCGGTTGATGTGTTCAGTAATTTGATGGTAGCAGCAATAACAGGCTTCCCATTGCTGTCTTTGATGTATCCACTGATACTTCCTGAGGGGTTGATTTGCGCGTAGGCAACAATTCTGCAGGCACACAGCATGCCCACAAGCAAAAATTTCGTAATTTGCATGACTTTTAAGTAACGTTAAAGGTGAACCGGCTCTGCCGGATAATAGCCGCACAACTGGTACTTGTGCGGCTTATTTCATTTCAAATATAGACCTATTTAGAATAATTCCAATTAAGAACCATAATGTTTATCTGTTTTTTTTAATTGAGAGCTCTGATTGCGGTCATTCCTCCAAAAAAACTTTGTGCACAAGCGGTTTTTCTACTGCATTTGTTTTAAATGAAATTTCCTTATCAAAATTGAATTCAGCTTTTCTACAAGATTAATACCGGCGGTTATCGGAAGATGGGCAGACGGGCCGAAATGAAAAGAGGCTGATCATTTACATGATACAGCCTCCTGGTTGGATATTTTGAGAATATAAATTGCCTAATTCGACATTTTCACCGTTTCTCGTTTTGTTTCTGATCCGACTTTCAGCGCTTCGGCATTATATAAAGATGTAATGGCTACATCTTTCGTCCTGCTTCCTGCCACCTCGAATATATTGCTTTGCGTACTGTCGGCCTTAAAACCCTCAACCTGTACATTTTTCACATTTTTCAAGAAGAGTGCAGGGCTCTTGGCCGCATAGATCTGTACATTTTTCAGTTTTATATTTTCTGATTCAATAAGCTCCGCTCCTATTTCAGAATGGATCATGACATTTTCAATATTGATATTATCGATGTTATGCTCCGGGAGTCCATTGAAATACATCGCTCTCCGGGCATTGCTGCAGGAAATATCCTTTACGTAGATGTTACGAAACGAAGGTGTCGTCTCATCTACCGGCTCAAACTTGGTCTCCACCGGCTCAGCTCCCTCTTCGAGGACCTCTACTGCAGACTTTCCTCCGTAATAAAGGTCAAATAACAACGGCTCTGTAGCGATATCAAACATGCTTATGTTTGATATATAGATATTTTCCACTACCCCACCACGGCCTCTTTTGCTTTTAAAACGAAGACCAACGTCGGTTCCGAGAAACTGGCAATTGGTGACCGAAACATTACGGACTCCGCCCGACATTTCACTGCCGACCACAAAGCCACCATGACCTTTGAACACGGTACAATTATCTACAATCACGTTTTCGCATGGGCGATTTCTTTTTCGGCCATCTTCATCCTTGCCCGACTTTATACAAATCCCATCGTCCCCTACGTCAAAGGTACTATTCACGATGATGGCGTTTTTACAAGATTCCAGATCAAGGCCATCCCCATTTTGAGCATAAGAAGGGTTGCGCACCTGCACGCCATCTATGATGACGTTCTCGCACATCAGTGGATGAATATTCCATGCCGGGGAATTCTGAAAGATCACCCCCTGGAGATATACATTCTTGCACTCTCTGAAGCTTACCATAACCGGGCGAAGGAAATCTTTCACTGACTCCCACTCCTCGTCGGTCTTCAGGTTCTTTGGAACATTCATATCACTTATGGAATCGCCATACAAATACTGAGCAGATGGCATCCAGTAATCTGGGCGCTTAAAAACTCCTCCATTGGCTGTAGCACGTTTCCAGAAGTTTTCAGAAACCTTTTCCTTTTTAAGCGGACGCCAGTGATGACCGTTACCGTCTATTGCTCCCTTACCAGTAATCGCTATGTTTTCGAGATTCGTACCGGAGATAGGAGACTGGCTTCTGCGTGTATCCAGCCCTTCGAAAGATGTCTCGATCAGCGGATACAGCGATTTATCTGGGGAAAACAGGATGATTGCCTGATCTTCCAGATGCAGATTAATATTACTCTTAAAGACTATAGGTCCTGTAAACCAAACGCCCGAAGGAACGATCAGCCTTCCGCCTCCTTTTTCCGACAGTGCATCTATAGCCTTGGCAAATGCTTGTGTGTTAAGAAATATTCCATCACCGACTCCACCAAAATCAGTTATCCTAACATCATTATCGACGAATGTAGGAGCCGATATAACGGGCATGTCAAAAGGCAGGTCTTTGTACAGGTATTCGTATTTACTTTCAGACTTACTGTTCGTACACGAACTAACGGCAAAAGCCGTCAGAATAAGCATAACGGCAGGAAATAGATACTTCATTTTAATCATTATTTAAGTGGTGTATACAATATTTTTACGGCATAGGTTGGAGGTTTTCCCACCGTACGTTCCATTTACCGTCTTTAGGGAAGCCTGGGTTTGGGGTTTCATTTCCGTCCCAGCCCGCGCACATCATCGCGATGGCTGTCAGCAACCCGCCGTTTCCGGGGAGATAAACCCGGAGGCGGGCATCCTGGTAATTATGGCCGTTGACCAGATAGGTATTTTTCTGCTGATCCATCAGCAGGGCTCCTACCGCCTTCTCGGGGTCGCCCAACCTGGCGGCAGCCATGGCCGTCATCGGATAGTCCCAACCCCAGGTTTTTGGCCAGTTCCAGTTGTCCCAGATCCAATCCAACGAATTTTTCATATAATCCGGATTAATCAGCCTGTTTTGAGGTAAGATCCCCAACGCCCCAAGTATAGCAGGATGATCTGAGGTAAACCTGACATCTTTGTAAGTGTCTACAGCATCTTCAGAAGCCAGGTATAAGCCATCTGCAGCCGCCAGAGGAGAAAGCTTAGCGATCAGCTCATCCCAATGAGCATTCCGCTTTTCACCCGCCCGCTCCTTCCATTGCTGGGCTACAGACAGCGCGTAATGCCAGTAAGAGAGTTCAAAAGGAGGATTAATAACCTCGGATGCCCGAAGCGTTTCCTGAGCTGCAATGGCTCCCTTAAGCAAGTAGCGGCCTTTTGCTTCATCGTAAGTGGCAAAGGAAGCCATAAATTCTGCAGTCTGATTGACCAGCTCTCCATATTTTCTGATCACTTCCGGGGAAGGATTATTCCTGTATACAAGCTCTGCCATGTAAATAAAATGCGGCTGTTGCCAAATCAGAAAGGAGCCGACTTTGGAGGGGGCCTCGATGCCTGAGGGGTCGGTCATTTTCATCCAGCGGAGGCCATCAAAACCTTGCCTACGAGCAATCTCTGTTGCCACAGGGGCTACCTGACTATACCAGCCAAGACTACGTTCCAGCAGGTCAGTATGGTTCCACAGCGCAAAGTTTGCCGAGTGCCACCAATGCATCTCGAGGTGAAACTTCCCGAACCAGCTATTGTAAGTGAGTCCGGTCTCCTGTGGTGGATACTTTCCCGCTGATTGAATGGCGAGCAGATATTGCGAAAGGATAACCCGGCGCTCCAGCTCTTTCGCTCTCGTGTCCGTACACTTCGAGAAATCGACCACCCCTCCCTTTGTCCAGAACCCCTGCCAGTACTTAGATGATGCAGTAAATGTTTCTTTGGCACCGCCACGAATTTGAACAGGAACCTCTTCTGTGAATTCGGAAGTAAATGAAAACTCACGACTCTTCGGGGTTAAGACAAAATAGTGAGGTTCCTTTTCTGATAAGGAAGCCTTCCCCTTATATCTTACCGTTACGTAATAGACCGTAGTATCTACCGTTCTTTTGAAAATTAACGAGCCGTTCCTGTGAGATACAACTTCTGTTAAGTGTTTTTCAGGCAGCGTCCAGTCTGAAGCGTCATCCGCGTGTTTACCGGAAGGATAAGGAAACCGAAAGCTGATGCTCAGTTTCCCCTTCTCAAGCAAAGAAGAACCTATTGTCGCGGCTACTTCGTCATACTTGGGATGAACAGCGGTTCTGACAGTTACAGGAGTTCCTCCGATATGGAAATTGCTTTTTATCTCTCCGTTCCAAAGTTCGAGTTTCTGATCTATGCGGCTGATCTGCTCCGATCTCAGGCGGCCATTAGCATGTTCCAGTCCGATATAACCGAGATGCATACGGTGTGGATTGACACGGAGATACTCCGCAGCATCTCGATGTCTTCCTTCTTCATTTACCGGAACGGAATATAATTCGTCGCGACCCCTAAAGTTATATTTCTTAAGGGTTTCCTCCGGTTTATAATTATGCGTATTTGGAAAACTATGCCACCCCCACTGAGATTGTGTTCCCAGGGGCACGCCTGCTGAATAAAGTTCAGGAAATGTTTGTAGTCCGGTAGCATCGACTGTAAATGCGAAATTACCATTTCCGACCGATAGGGAAGACAGTTCCGATATGGCTGTTATTTTAGGACTGTTCCTTTCCACAAGCGCGTAACGGTCAATTTTTTCCGGCTGCTGCGCCGCGCATATAGAAGCGAAAAAGACAGCAGAAAAAATAAGTGATACCTTTTTGAACATGAAAGTTAATAATTTGGTTTCTTAGTCTCTAAAGGTGTGAAAAATTACTCTTACCACTGTCCTGTACCTCCCCACTATATCAAAAAACGTACATTAACCCATAGTTCGAGAATTGGGTAAAAAATCCTGTTGCGATTGCGACTATTAAGGATCTGTCTAAGTTTTTTGAAGGATTCTATATCCCTGGCAGCTGTTTCCGCCGATTTTTACTCTCGGATACCGAACCGCTTCATATTCCTCCAAACAAAGAGATCGGGCTTTTTTAGTGTCCCCCTTTAGTTCCGTCACCAAATTGTTGCTCGTTAAGATCCGCGAGGAACAGGTTGACTTTGATAAAGTTTAAAGATTTGTACCGGAGCATATCGTCAGTTTCTTTAACTTTGATGCGATGTTCTATCGTCTCACGGCCTTCCTTATGATACCGCTTCTGCTCGGCGTAAGCCTGTCGAGGATGGCCGTCTTTGCAGGCTTTGAATTGAACCGCGACTACATTGCTTCAAATCTTTGCGAGAACAAGGATAAAGTCTGGTTGAATTGTGAAGGCAAATGTTATCTTTCTAAGAAGCTGAAACAAGTGGAAGAAAAGGAAAGCAAACAAGAAAGAGAAGTGCAGAAGCAGCTCCTGCAGGATTCCTTTATGCCGGAGAATTTCATTGTTTTTTTTGGTTGTGAATTGACAACCACCATAAATACCCCCTATCCTCATTTGACTCCGTCGGGATACTCCAGCATCTTGTTTCAGCCCCCCAAAGTCTGAAAATAAACTTTACAGATTAGTTTTTTTATGATGTGGAATTCGCTAGTATTTCTACATATGGCAATCTCCTGCCTTTAATCACCTTTATTTATTACTCAAATGAACCATACATTTAAATTAATGATGTTGCTGGTAGCGCTGTTTGCGTTCGCCTCGTGCAGCAAGGATAATGATATAAACACCGATCAGGAGCTAAAGAAGGCGCTGATTGACGAAAAGACCACCCCCGGTGGTGTAAGGGTAAAATTATGGGCAGATAGCGAAGATCTGAGGGTTTCGTGGAACAAACTATACGTATCGCTTAAAACCAGCTCGGGTGCAAATCTGACCAACGCTTCCGTCACCTATAAACCTGTCATGGACATGATGACCATGGCACATTCCAGTCCCGCCGAGCAACCTGTCTATAATGCGGAACAGTCCTTGTACGAGGGGGCAGTCGTGTTTTCCATGCCGTCGGGCACGATGGGAAGCTGGACGCTGACTGTATCTGTCAACAATGAACCTGTTGTTTTTGATATCGTAGTAAAACCAGCTGCAGCTAATACAAAGCACACAGCAGCAATCGTAGGCAGTGATGGTATTAGCTACACAGTAGCTCTTATTCAGCCATTCAAGCCTAAGACAGGCATTAATGATCTGCAAATTCTGATCAACAAGCGTCAGGATATGATGAACTTCCCTGCCGTTGAAGACCTTAGCGTTGAGCTAAAGCCTGAAATGCCTTCAATGGGACACGGATCGCCCAATAATGTAAACCCTGTTCATACCGGAAAGGGACACTACAGCGGTAAAGTCAATTTTACCATGACTGGTGACTGGCGGTTACACTTCAAACTGAAGAGAGGGAACGCGGTCATTGTTGAAGATATAACCTTAGACTTGCTATTCTAGTATGAAAAGGCAATTTAAAATCTGGACGGCCTTTTTTGGGCTGTCTGCCTTTTCGGCCACATTGCGGGCGCAGAATTCAGACTCCCTGGACCGGCAGCTTCCCTTAAGGACACTACTCTTGCAGGAAGTGCCTGTAAGTCCATCGAAGAATATTTCAGAGGCAGCCAGGGAAATCAGGCAGAATAATTTGCAGGAGCTGACTGACAAGATTCTGGAGTATACTCCTGGGATCAACATGATCCGCAGGGGTAATTTTGCCATGGAGCCCAGCCTGCGTAGCCTAAATGGGGGGCAGATAACCATGAGCATCAACGGCATGCGCATCTTTGGTGCCTGCACCGACAAAATGGATCCAATAAGCTCTTACGTCGAGCCTAATAATCTGGAAAGCTTTTCTGTTTCATACGATCCCGGAGCGAATGCAGCGGGAAGCGGTATAGGCGGCGGCATTGATTTCCGGCTTAAGCAACCATCATTTTCAGATGTACAGCAATGGTCTGGCCGCTTCGGCTCAGGCTTCGAAACAAACGGTGCTGCGGTGCAAACATTAGCGGGCGTCGAATACAGTAATGCTGATCTTGCTTTCCAGGCAAATGGAATTTTCCGCAGAAGCAGCAATTACAGGGCATCCGGAGGCCGTGAAATTCCATTTTCCCAATACCGAAAATGGAATGGAAGTGTCTCGATGATGGTCAGGTCCGGAAAATCAGGCTATCTGAAGGCTGACTACCTTCAGGATGAAGGTTATGACATCGGCTATCCGGCTTTAACGATGGATGTCGCCTTCGCGAAGGCCCGAATTGCCGCTCTCTCATTTGTTCGAAACAGCAGAGCGGGAATGGTACGCTGGGAGACCAAGGGATATTACAACTATATTGATCACGCCATGGACGATACACGAAGGCCTCCGGAGACCGTACCCATGCATATGGACATGCCCGGAACTTCTACTACCTTTGGTGCATTTTCAGTGCTTGATCTGCACCTGAGCGACAGCCACCACATGAAAGTGAAGGTAGACGGCTATCATAACCGGCTTTGGGCAACCATGACGATGTATCCTTCCGATGGTTCTCCTATGTTCATGTACACATTGGCGAACCCGGTTCGAAGCGATTTAGGACTACATATATCAGACGCCATATCACTCAGCAAAAAGCTTACGCTAACACCTTCGGCCCGTTTGGAGTACATGCATGATGCGATCTCGGGAAGTGACGCTAAAGAGCAACTATCCGGTCTTTTTGAAGGTGCCCTTTCACGGAACAGGATGGTTGCTAATCTTAGTATTGCTGCAAGCTTCCAGCCAGATAAAGATTGGTTGCTAAATGCTGCTATAGCCAGGGGTGGAAGGGCAGCCTCGCTACAGGAAGCTTATGCTTTTTACATCTATAACAGGCTGGATGCTTTTGACTACCTGGGAAACCCGGATCTTAGTCAGGAATCATCTCTCAACCTGTCTTTTGGCTCTACTTATCGAAACTCTTCATTAGAGATTTCTACAAATGTATTTGGGTATTTCATTCAGGATTATATCGCGGGAACAATACTGGATGGCTATAGCACGATGACTATTGGTGCAAGCGGTGTAAAGCAATATATAAACGTCGCATCAGCCCGCCTGTATGGAGGAGAAGTGGCCCTTAAGTGGGAACCGATGAATCGGCTGGTTGTAAGTAGTCTGAATACCTTTACCCGTGGATCTGACAACGAAGGTTCCGCTTTACCGCTGATCGCTCCATTTAAAACCATCAATGCGGTAGATTACAATTTCCGCAAAACCTTTTTCAGGATTGAAGGGGTAACTAACGCAGCGCAGAAACATGTAAGTACTCAGAAATATGGCGAAACGATGACTCCCGAATCGACAATTCTCAACCTCCACATGGGAAAACAATTCAGCTTGTCAAAACAGACCAAACTGAAGATCAACCTGAGCGTTGAGAACCTCTTCGATGAGGATTATTTCCAACATCTGGACATCATGAAAATCTCCCGACCGGGACGAAACCTTACTTGTCGGATGACTGTCTTGCTGTAAATCCCATCTCCGACATCCAGCCTTCACACAAATGCGTCCAGTGCTCTGTGGAGCCCGGATTATTTCTTAAGGCGATGGCGTGTCCTCCCTGAGGAAAGACATGCAGACTGGATCGCACGTTATTATCCACGAGGGCTTTATAAAAAAGAAGGGAATTATTAACGCTGACAGATTTATCATTAAAAGCGTGCACAAGAAAAGAGGGAGGCGTGGAAGGGCTGACGTTCAAATGTGGTGAGAAGCGTTCGATAGAGGCTTTGGAAGGGCTTGCACCGAGCAGATTTTTCTTGCTTCCCAAGTGCGCATACTCGCCCAGGTCAATTACGGGAGACACCAGGATACTAAAATTAGGCATTGGCGATATCTGATCCAGGGTGTCGCCGATTGCGGAGATATCTTTCCCGCTAACGCTAGCTAAGGCTGCCAGATGTCCGCCGGCAGATGATCCTTGGATACCGACTTTTTGAGGATCTATTGCCCATTTTGAGGCATTTGCCCTGATCAGCTTGATGGCTCGCTGTGCATCCTGTAAAGGGCCTGTTTCCCGTATTTGTAAATCCGGAGAATTGGGAAGACGATAGTTAAGGACAAACGCGCTGACACCGATAGTATTAAACCATTTCGCAAGCTGCGTGCCGCTGATAACGTAAGCAAGCCTTTCGTATCCGCCTCCTGGGCATATCACGACGGCAGTGCCTTTATTCTCGCTTTGAGAAGGAAAGAACGCATACATTCCCGGAGTGCCTACCTGGAAAATCCTTTCATTGGCTATGCTGTCCTGCAATTTCAGCCCCTTCGAATTCGGCATGCGACCTTCAGGCCATAGAGGTATAAACTCCTGCGCCTGAACCAGAACAGAAAAAAATAATAGAAATAGAAATAATATTGGCATTCGCATATTGATCTTATTGATTTTAGTTTGTGTAAATTCAAATATCTCATCTACGTAAACATTAATGAAATTAAAAGCTAATTATTAATAGAACAGTAGCTCAGACCAGGCACCATTCTTAAGGAAAACCCCGCAATTTTCTACCGGGGGAAAAAAATACTACAGAAATCTTTAATCAGCTATCAAATGACGACAATACATGATTACCTCTTTAACTGTAGCGTTTGAGCCAACCCACACCAAAAGAGCAAAAGGCATTGAATCTTGCACAGGTAGAAACAGGAAATCTGCAGCTCAACTTTGCAAAAGCCAACCCAAAAGAAATAGCTCTTTACGCTATGGATACGGTATCTTTTCAGGCAGAGCAAAAATTAATTGAACTCGAACTCGTAAGCAGAAATGATCTGCCAAACGTCAATGGGTTCAGATTCTCGAAAAAGGCAGTAACATCGAGTTCTCCGTCCGGGACTCTGGAAAAGGAATAGATGAGCGCTACCAGAAACGTCTGTTCGATAGATATTTCCAGGTTCCTACCGACGGAAACAACAAGTCGGGATCAGGTCTCGGCCTGGCCATCTCCAAAGATTTCATAGAAGCTGAAGGTGGAAAGATATGGGTAGAAAGCGCCCCTGGAGAAGGCAGCAGATTCTGCTTTTCCTTACCCAAAGACGGTTGAACTAATCGGTCTATATGTGCTCTTCTACAATCTGCAGAAGCTCATCTATATCGAATGGCTTTTTCATTACGTCGTCAGCACAGGTTTCTTTTATCAACTGTGGCTTCAAATGAGTTGAAAGCGCAACAACAGGAATTTTTCCCAGCTCTGGATTATCTTTAATCGCCTTACACAACGCGGTTCCTTCTTTTGATATATTAATAACATCCAAAAGAATGAGGTTCGGTTTTTCGCTTATGATATATTCGAGTGTCACGTCTTCCGGCCCAATGGCACTTACGGCATAACCGGCATCAACTAATATGTAGGATACGACTTCAAGAATATCCCTATCTCTCTCAATAATCACGACCTTTTTTGTCATAGACAAATATAGTAAAAGGATGTATTAAATATTTTAAAAACAAATTCAGCGAACAGTTGTATCGGGCCTTTATGGTAATTAAAGATCTTTCCTTTTGAAGATCCTCAAAGCGAGCAGCAGGGGCACAGTAATCCATACCATCTGGAAAACAGTAGCAAACAGCATCCCATACCCACTACCGAAGAATTTCTGATAGAGCGCCCCTGTGTATCCCATCAAAGCAGAAATATCAAGCTGGAGCAAGATCATCACCCTGCCCAAATCAACCGGATTTAATGATGTCAGGATAATCATGGCTTTCTCCAACGGATAATCATTAAAGCTGAACAGGAACAGAAGCACCAGCCCATCAAAAATAATCGCACAGTAAAACCAAATCATCAAAGACAGTCCTATCCCCTTCGCCTTGTCACTGGTCATGGTAGCAGCTAAAAACGCCAGGGATACAAACGAAAGGCTGAGCAAGCAGCCGACCAACATCAAAACCAGGGCTGTAACGGAAAAAGCAAACAAGCTGACGGGAACACATACTCCCAAAATGAAAGCACCTAAAATAGATGCGCCTATTCCCACGTATTTACCCAAAAGAATATCTTTCCTGCTGATAGGTTGCGAAACAAGTAGCTCCGTAAACTCGCTCGCATTGAAGATATATGTAGTGGCGAAAACAACGCTTACGAGCGGTACGATAATCATTACAACCGTAGATATACTGACCAGCCCTTTCGTTACATCTGTGTCCATCATAAAGATGCTAACCGATATTAGAGCAAGTAAAGCGGTATAAGCTATCAATACTTTACTCTTTATGATATCAAAAATGATGTATTTCGCAATCTTCCACATAACTTTCAGATTAATGTTTTTATCAGGGCTTTCCCGAGTCTTACTTCTCCCGCTTCGGATTTAATCGCGTCCAACTCCTTAAAAAATCTAACTTTCCCTTCAAACAGATAAAGTATAGATCCGGCTATCTCGTCCACCTCGCTCATGATATGGGATGTAAACAGAACCAGTTTCCCCTTCGCGCTTTGCTCCTTGATTTTCTCTTTGAGATGCTCAGAAGCGAGAGGGTCCAGGCCTGCACTAGGTTCATCCAGAATCAATACTTCCGGATTGAACATAAACGCCAATGCCGCACTCACCTTTTGCCTGGTCCCTCCCGAGAGAGTGTGCATCGGTTTATGAAACATGCTCTCCAGCTTAAATGTCTTTAAAAGGTCTTCATCTTGTGCGTGCTCCTGGCGCAAATCTCTCATCATGTCGAAGATCTGACCCATCTTCATATTCTCCGGATATCGACCAATCTGGGGCATATATCCGATATGTCTTTTATATTCGAACGTATTTGTTACCGGCTGGCCGTTGAAGAGAAGCTCTCCTGCATCGGGCAAAACCATTCCCAAAATAGATTTGATCAGTGTTGTCTTACCAGAGGCATTCGGACCCAGTACAGATACTACTTCACCTCTTCGAAACTTACAATCAATACCCTTCAATACCTCCAGCTTACCAAAGGATTTCTTCAGATCTCTTATTTCTATTATCTCGTCCATTGCTTCATACTTGGAAATTCATCTTTCACCGATTCTGGAGTGAGAGATGGAATAGCTCTTTCTACCTTGTCTAATAAACTCACTATAAAGCTTCGCATCAGCATCACGCTTTGCGGTATTTGTTCGATAATCTGGGCATATAAGCTAACCGGGCGATACGGTATATCTCCCTTCCCATCCTTATTCAGATCGTAACCCTCATATTTGTCCCAGTAGTTGTCCTTAAAACGATTCAGACTTAATGAACCGTTTGTTGTCACGTCAAATGAATTTGACTTGAAGTTATTTTTCTCGAAAGTGCTGTTTACACAGTTGGCCAGAACCCTTAGCCCCCAACCATTGTTGCTGAAGTCGTTCTGATGCACCGAAATATTCTCGCAGCCCTCCATATAGACACCCGTGGTGTTCCTGACAAACCGGTTGCCATTTATCTGACTCGACGTGATGTCCTTCAACAGGAGTCCGTATATGGAACTACCCCAGTTTTCCTGAAATACATTATGCAGCATAGTGATCCGTTTGGAGTACATTACGGCCACTCCCGATCCATTATTCTTAAAAGTATTGTTTCTGTAAGTGTCATCATCAGAGAACATAAAATGCAAACCATAGCGATGATTATTGGCACTTGTATTCCCTTTAATCAAGCTATTATTCACGAACTCAAAGTATATCCCGTCCCGATGACCCGATATCGAATTATTGCTGATAGTTACCCTGCTGCACTTCCATGAATGAATGCCGTTACCCGAATTTATCGCTTCCCGGCTCCCCTTAACGGTGTTACCACTTACCCGAATATTTTTTGAATCCGAAAGGTATATGCCAAAAAAAGTATTGATGAGCCTATTATTGGATACGGTTACGTTATGCACTCTATGCAAGCGAATCCCTGCGAAGTCACGCATATCACCTGACTTTGAATTCCTGATGATAAAGCCGTCAAGCTTTACATTATTCGCTGTTATCGTCACCACCTCTTCCTTCTGTTGCGCGTCCAGGGTAGGATAACCTTTTCCCAGGACGGTAATCTCTTTATCAATGATCGTGTTTAGCGATACATATGTTCCCTTCAGTACCAAAACGGTGTCTCCTTTATCCGCAATCGCAACTGCTGCCCTGAGCGACGAATACGTCTTACCCGGTCCAACAATCAAAGTTTCTCCCATAACTGACACCTGCAGAAGCAGTAAAAGACATAAAGAGGACGCCAGGATTTTCATGCCGTTAGTTTTTAGACGTTTGCTGTAAAAGCTCGTTCCAGCTCAGGACTTTTCCATCAGCGCTTTGCAGGTTATTTTCGGCTAGCTGCATAGATGTAAAAGACGCCAGGTTACCTCCCATCGGCGATTGATAAGCCCTATCTATCAGAAAAAAAGATTTATCAGCATCTATCAATGTCCCGGGATGTGCGAAGTCCGTAGTCATAAATTTATCTGACGCTATATCAACTTTGCTATCAGGACTTTTGATAAAGTCAACCATACATTCAGCAGCATCAAACTTTATGATCTTTCCTTTTTTTGTCACTATTTCGGCCCCGTACTTTTGATCCATTATCGTCATTTTACAATGATCACAAGCATCCCGGCCGTAAGCGATCGGTTCAGGGTTCTGCGTACACGAAATAATCAGAACCAAAGCAATCAAAAACAGGCTATAGCGCTTTCTCATATCTTCTTATTTTTTAATCTCATTTCATGAACCATGACTCCGCCTGCCATTAAAGCGGCGGCCACGACGATTACACCCCCGATATCAGGCAGCGAGCCCGCCAGAAAATTCAGAAGCTGTTTGTATCCTATAAGAGGAGGCTGATAGTTCATACCGGGTACTTTTATGGCAGCCATCGGGTCGAGGTTATGTCCGTAGTCATATTCCCATAGATAGAAATCTGTCAGTCCTACTACCGCGAAAACTACCAAGAGGCCAAACCAGATCTTTAACCAGGTTAATCGCCCGTCGTAGGCAGCGAACAAGCCTACCGCTATGATAAACGCAAACACATAGGGCAGCACTTTAAACTCAACAAAGTCATCCACGATGATATGCTTCATTCCGATATAATGATTCAGGCCGTTGATCTGATCAATATTTCCCGTAATGTTGTTTAGCCAAATTTTCATACCCAGCCCCTCAGGGTATTGAGGTGCTTCAAGAATTATTTGCCATAAGGGTAAGAAATAGGCGCTGATCATTAGCGCAGCACTTATTGCAACGATGATTCTGGATCTGACTTGCATATTTCAAAAGATTAATGGCCAGGACAATGTCCCGGCCATTGTTTATTTCTTAGCTAAAGGATTATTTCCAATCTTGTATGAGATAGGAACATTTGAATTTGCTGGCGATACCCGAACGTATCCTGCCATCTCCTGGTGCAGGGCAGAACAAAAATCCGTACAATAGAACGGGAAGATCGCGCTGCGGTCAGGTGTCCATTTCAACGTCGCTGTTTCGCCCGGCATAACCAGTAGCTCAGCAGTATTCGCCCCCTTAACCGCGAATCCGTGCGGCACATCCCAGTCTTGTTCGAGGTTAGTTAAGTGGAAGTAAACTTCGTCACCTAACTTGATTCCCTCGATATTATCAGGGGCAAGATGTGAACGAATAGCACTCATGTAGACATCCACACGATTTCCTTTTCTCACAACCCGCGTATCCTTTTCCGATTTTACCGCATAAGGATGGTGATTCTCTTCAAGCTTGAAAAACTTCACCTGGTTCTTCGTTATTAAATCCGCTGCAATCGATTGTGCATAGTGCGGCTCACCGATTGTCGGGAAGTCAAGCAACAGCTTCATCTTGTTTCCGGTTATATCAATCAGCTGAGCAGACTGAGTAAGTTCCGGACCAGTTGGGAGGTATCTGTCTTTGGTGATCTTATTCAAGGCTACAACGTACTTACCATACGGCTTTTTATTGTCACCTCCCGGCACGGATAAATGGCCGATGGAATAGTAAGTGGGAATACGATCGATGATCTCACGAGTAGAAACTTTCCATTTTACAATTTCAGAAGAAACGAACATGGAGGTATAGGCATACCCCTGGTCATCAAACTCCGTGTGCAAAGGTCCTAAACCCGGCTTTTCTACTTCACCTTCTAGTACGGAAGCGTACTTTAACACAGGGATACCCATGTCCGCACGCTGATCTTCAAAGTCTTGCTTTTCGATCGCGGCTAGCATCTTTTTAAAGGAGAATACCGGAATAACGGCCGCTAGCTTTCCGCTGGCAACAAAGAATTCGCCATCGGGGCTAACATCAGCGCCATGTGGGGACTTAGGACATGGGATATAATAAACCAGTCCCGGATAGTCTTGCACGTTGAGCATCAGCACATCCTTCATCATGGTAGAGGTGGCAGAATGCGTTTTCTCATCCCATACATTATGTGCGTATTTTGCCGGAACTCGCTTTCCTTTACCCTGTGCTACCAGAGCTTCGGCTTTTTTCCAGTTCACGGCCATAATAAAATCCTTGTCGCGCTGACTTGCATTTACTTCCAGCAATGTGTTTGCCTGTTCGCTATTGTAGGTAGAGAAAAACATCCAGTCTTTTGAAACACCTTTTCCGGCTCTTGCCAGATCATAATTATAGCCTGGAACGATCAGTTGAAAGGCGACGTTCATGGTGCCCTTTTCCTTGTCAACCTTGATGAAGGTCGCTGCCCCCTTGAAATTTTCTTTGTAAGAATCGATTGGAACGTCTTGTGTAGCGTCCATGGGAATGCTGAAACGCGTATTCCCCACAATATACTCAGTATTTTCTGTACAGTATGGAGATGCGTGGTTCCCGCCCACATTAGGTAATTCGATGATTTCCTCAGTCTTAAACGTGGAGAGGTTAATTCTCGCAATTCGTGGAGTGTTGTTGCCGTTGATGAACAGCCAGCGGCCGT
Source organism: Arcticibacter pallidicorallinus (assembly GCF_003002875.1). GTDB lineage: Bacteria > Bacteroidota > Bacteroidia > Sphingobacteriales > Sphingobacteriaceae > Arcticibacter > Arcticibacter pallidicorallinus. Next base: position 194,409 of record NZ_PVTH01000001.1, on the reverse strand, counting down.
CATCCTGACCATTGGTCTTTGACAACTGTGTATGGTGGGCATCATCCCATGGCACGAAGCCATGTGAGGTATTCAGCATAGGCTTTGTTTCTTCCGAATAGCCATAACCGTTTTCTGCATTTTGAGAAAAAACAGGAATGACTTTCAGCAGGCGTCCCGACGGAAGTCCGTACGCAGCAACTTGTCCGCTGAATCCTCCGGAAGCGAACATATACAGCTCATCGTACTTTCCGGGAGCGACATACACCTTTTTAGATGCATCGCCATCTACCGAATCCACTGCCTTTCCTGGCTTACAGGCTGTGAAAGCAACCGAGGCAAGAATGGCTGGCAAGAGCACCTTGCTTAGATTAGTAATTGATTTCATGGTTTTAGGTTTATTTATTTGGAATCATTAACTCGGAAGTACTCCAGGATTGCTCTTGACTCTTCGTCGGAAACGTTCTGGAACGTCATTTGAATAAGATGCTCCTCGAATAACGCTTTTGCTACCGGATCTTTCTTCGTCATTTCCTCCGGATTAGTAATCATGTTCATGATCCACTCCGGTGCACGCTTTTCTGTAATGTTCTTTAAGCCCGGGCCTACTACCTTCTCTTCAGTTGTTTTATGACAGGCTGAACATTTGGAAACGAAGATCGCCTCACCTTTCTCTGCGAGCTTCTTATCAATCGGTCCCATTTCTACTGATGTGAAACGACCAACACCCTTACTGTCGCTCTTCAGTTTGGGATCAACCGAAACTTGTTGTGCGGCCGCAGGGGCAATACTTTCAGAAGTACTCGCCGAGGAAGAATTTTCTGAATTGTTTCCTCCGCATCCATACATCACTAAGATGACGGCGAGAAGAACTCCTAATATTGATACTTTCAAACTTTTCATTTCTATTTATTTATTGTGATTTCTATTTGTGGCCATCGGTCATCAATCGGTGTCAGGAACTATCCAATTTTCTCAGGGTTGGGGTCCGTTTCATAATCGGGCTTGATAAATACCACACCTGGTCATTCTAAAGCGAGTTGAATAAAAACTGACTTGCGTGGAGTTAAAGACAAAAATATCTTTTAATATTTTCTAAAAATATGACTTCCGTCAAGTTTTGCAAGTCAGAGCTGTTAATGCGGGACATAAAACAGCAAACGCCTTAATATCAAGGCGTTTAATTTAAAAGAAAGTCAAAAAAAATTTATTTCGGAAGCTGAATATAAAAGGTGGAGCCTCTACCTTCCTCGCTATCAAACCAGATTGTACCATCATGCCATTCTACGATCGTTTTGATAATTGACATCCCCAGACCAGTCGAGGGTTCTCCCTTAAGGCCGGTTCGGCGGGCGTCACTGAATCTTTCGAATAATGTTGCATGGTACTTTTTAGCAATCCCGATACCATCATCAGCAATGGTAACCAGAACATGGTGCTCCTGCTCTTCCATACCAATGGTGATTTTTCCACCCTCCCTCGTAAACTTTAGCGCGTTTGATACCAGGTTATTGATTACCTGAAGGAATTTATCCTCGTCTACATCCACATAAATGTGCGTCCGGCTCGAAGTAAAATAGATCTGCTTATTGAGTTCCGCCTGATGGTTCAGGTAGTCTTCTGTCTGAATCTTGACCTTCTCGATAAGATCAATGCGCTTCTTCACAAGCTTTACCCCGGCACTTTCCAAAAACTCGTGGTCCATAAAATCTTTTATCAACTTGATGCACCTCAGACTGAACTTATTAACCAATTCTGAGTATTCTCTCACCTTCGCATTTTCCCGGTTTGAAGCCTCTCTACTTAACAAAGTCGATAAATTCCGAATAAAGCCTAAGGGTGCTGCCAGATCGTGGGCGACGATATTGAGGATGGAGTCTTTTTTAGCATTATGCTTACTGATCACATTGAGCTGGCTTTTATAGGTCGTTATATCTTCTGCACACCCCATCAGTAAACGCCCAGATGCTTCCGTGATCAGATATGGAAAAATACGGATGTATCTTTGTGACTCTCGGCGGACGATCCGGCATTCTAAATTACCGACTGTATTGCCCGATAAGCAGGCTTCGCATTGCGAAGCAACATATTTCTGATCTTCCGGATGAACCATTGCCAATAATAATGGAATAGTGGGCTGTACATCTAAATCAAAAAAATCGATAAAAGCTGGGTTCAGATAAATGAATCGGTTTTCTTCCACATGATAAGAAAAATACAGTTGATCAGAAGCCTCTGTCAGCGAATACAATGCATTGGGTACATCCATAGTCGGGAAAGTATTTTGGGTGATTAGATACCAGATATTACTAACTACAATAAGGATGATAAGTTTTAGTTATGCGGTTGATGTGCATTTTTGCCTACTTTCGCAGAAAGTTTAAATCTAATTTATGCTCAATAGAGTTGTAGTTACAGGAATGGGCGTCATCAGCCCCTTAGGTGCAACCGCCTCAGCGTTCTGGCGGGCGATAGTAGCAGGCGAAAGTTCGGCAGCACCGATTACTCATTTCGATGCCTCAGAATTTCGCACACGTTTTGCATGCGAAGTAAAGGATTTTAACGCTTCAGCATATCTGGATAGAGGCGACATAAAACGAACCGATTTGTTTACTCAGTATGCCCTTATCGCGTCTGACGAAGCTATAAAAGATTCGGGCATAGACCTGAAAGACATGGACCCTTTTGATGCCGGAGTGATCTGGGGATCAGGCCAGGGAGGCATGCAGACATTTGAAGACCAGGTAACGGAATATGTCAATGGCGATGGAAAACCCCGGTTCAGTCCTTTCTTTGTACCAAAGCTCATCGCCAACATGGCCTCCGGAATGATCTCCATCCGCAACGGTTATATGGGTATCAATTATACTACTGTATCAGCATGTGCAACCTCGAATACAGCAATCATGGACGCCTACAACTATATCCGTTTAGGCCAGGCCAAGGTGATCGTTACGGGTGGTTCCGAGGCTCCGATTACACCCGCTTCTTTCGGAGGATTCAGCTCCATGAAGGCCATGTCTGCGCGGAATGACGATCCTAAAACAGCATCTCGTCCGTTTGATGTGGAGCGTGATGGTTTCGTAATGGGTGAAGGCGCAGGTGCGCTTGTATTGGAAGATTACGAACAAGCCGTTAAACGTGGCGCGCACATCTATGGCGAAATCGTTGGAGCCTCCATGACAGCAGATGCTTATCACATGACCGCCACACATCCTGAAGGTATTGGAGCGGCAAAAGCGATGGAAAAAGCGCTCGCCGAAGCATCTATGTCAATCAAAGATGTCGATTATATCAATCTGCATGCTACCTCTACCCCAGTAGGAGACCTTTCGGAGATTAATGCCTTGCTTAAACTTACTCAGGGAGAAAAACTGAAGTTTAAAATGAGTGCAACAAAATCTATGACCGGACACCTCCTCGGTGCAGCTGGTGCAGTCGAGGCAGTAATCTGTCTGTTAGGAATGCGTGATCAGGTTATTCCACCTACCATAAACACCCAACAACTTGACCCCGCAGTCCACGATAGCCTTAGTGTAGTGCTTGGAGAAACTATCGATGCTCCGGTAAAAGTAGCCATGAGCAATACGTTTGGTTTTGGTGGGCACAATGGAATCGTCGTATTCAAGGCCGTCTAAGCATTGAATCGATGAAAATTTGACACTTTCTACTGAAAAAATTTCAAGCAAACTGAACTTTTTTCAGTAGAAAGTATTAAAATCCCCGCTGGCATACCTCTTGTACATCGTCTTGTGTATTAAAAATTATAAGTTAACTCTAGTTGAATCATTAATTATTTAAGGAGGAAAATCAAGATGACACTTGTTAAATTTAATTCCGACAAGAAAAACAACGCATTAATGCCAGGCTTTAATGATGTTTTCGATTCTATCTTTAACGACACATTTTTCACAGACCGTACCGTAATGCGTGTACCGGCCGCTAACATCAGCGAAACAGAAGACAACTTCCACATAGAGCTGGCTGCCCCTGGTCTGAAGAAAGAAGATTTCAATATCAATCTCGACAGAAACGTTTTGAGCATCTCTGCTGAACTGCGTTCTGAGCATAAAGACAATCAAAAGAATTACAGCAAGCGCGAGTACAGTTATAATTCCTTCGTCAGATCCTTCACACTGCCCGAAAGCGCAGACGATAATGGCATCGAAGCAGAGTATGTTAACGGCGTACTGAAGATCAGTATTGCTAAAAGAGAAGAAGCAAAATCTGTGCGCCGACAGATCGACATTAAATAACAATTCTTTTTCTCAAAATATTAGAGGCCGGTCATGAATATGACCGGCCTCTAATATTTTCTGATCTACACTTTATTTTTCCCACCAAACCTTTGTATGGATATTATCTCCGCCTATTCGATCCGCGGCGATCTTATAATTCTCGGGATTGAACTGGCGGACATCGCTATGATACATAAAACGGGTAGGCATCATCCCGTCATGAAGCATATAAGGCGTTTTTGGCAACTTAGGAAAACCCGTCCTTCTATATTCAAACCATTGCTGGTAATCATTAAAAAACAACGCGATGTATTTCTGATTCATGACCTGTTCAAGAGTACCATTAAATGCCGCCACCGGATTCTGGAAATAATTGGCGGGCATTATACCGTTCTTCCATTGAGTAACTGCCGCCGTTACCGCACGTTCATAAGCCATTTTCGCAGCCGTTTGATCTCCTGTCATCAAAGCAACTTCTGCTTTAATAAATTCGACTTCTGCATAAGTCATTAAGACTTCATAGATTTCCGTTCCAACAGCACTAGGATACATCAGGTCCCCATTAGGACTACTAGGTGTATAGTTGAACTGAGATACGTCTCCCGAATGCGCAGACGGGATGCCTCTAAAACCGATATCAACAGGCTTACCATCCACAATCTGACTAGCCCTCGTCATGAATAAGGCTCTTCTCGGATCCTGCAAGCCATTCAGCATGTCAACAAAGAACTCGCTCATTGCCTCAGAATTCACATAGTCCTGACGACGGCTCCAGGCATAATCATACGGAGCAATCCCCGATATTTTAACTAACGCTGCTTCCGCATTACTCGAAAACACCGGATACTTCAAAGGATCAGCAATCATGGCCTTCAGGCGTTCATAGCTATTAAATTCCGTTCTTTTGGAAACCCTCAAAAGCATACGCATCAAAAGAGAGTTGTTGAACTTTCTCCACTTCAGCTTGTCGTTGTTGTAAAGCAAATCGCTGCCAGACATTACGCCTTCACCTGCATAGATGGTGTTTGCTTCTTCGAGCTCGGCAATAAGCCTGGTATAAATCTCCTCCTGCGTATCAAACTTTGGCTGACTGATGTTCTCTTCAGCTCTCAGCGCTTCAGAAAATGGGACATCCCCAAAACTGTCGGTCAGGATACCGCCAATGTAAGCCTTCAGAGTGATCGCAACAGCACGATACGCAGGCTGGGCGTATACATCTGCAGCTGCTTCCATTTCCCTGATATTACGCAGGTATCTGTAAGTCGTGTTCCAGGTACCATTACCTGCGGATTCTGAAACATCATAACGATGAGCCCCCAATTGCACACTTGGATTGGGGAGGCCTACCTGCATCATTTGCCAGGTAAAGTCATAACTTCTCACGGTAAAATAGTTACTCATTCCATAAATAGTAGGTGTAAGCAAACTACCCGGAGTTACCTTCTCAATCAGGTTCGGATTGGTATTCAAGTCTTCAAAATCCTTGGTACAAGAAGAAAGTACCATGATGTGGATGAATGTAAAAACTGCGATTATAATTCGTTTCATTATTATATTTTTAGTGGCTTCTTCAAGCGCGATCGTACAATTTTAATTAGCTAAAAACTGCTACAACGTAAGTCTGAGGTTTAATCCGAAGGTTCGTGTGCTCGGCATCTGACCCATTTCAACACCCGGCATGATGCTCGACCCATTGAAGGCAGCCGTCTCCGGATCGAAGATCGGGAAGTCAGAAATTACCGCCAGGTCCCTTCCGTATAAGGCAACACTAGCACCCGCTATCCTGGCCTTGTCCAGGATACTTTTTGGCAGGTTGAACTCCAGCCGGACTTCTCTTAACTTGAGATAAGATGCATCGAAGCTGTTAGTTTCTACATTGGCCCTGCGGTAGTAATCCGAATACCAGGTATTGATGTTGACCTTTGTGGTATTTGGCGAGTAGCTGCCATCTGCATTTAACACAACACCCTCACCTACCACTTTACCCTCTTCTCTGCCTGCCAGCGTATGTCTCAGCTTTCCGGTCTCAGTAAGCTTATGATGCGTCTGCGAGTAGACGATGCCGCCGTATTGCCCGTCGATCAAAGCACTCAGCTTCCAGTTTTTGTATCTGAATTCATTATTAAAGCCCCCCTTCCAGTCCGCGTACGCATTCCCGATTTTGACTTTTTCTGTAGGCCTCAGAGCAAGGCCCGTCGATTGATTGAAGATAACTTGACCGTCTTCGTTTCTGACGAGGCCGAATCCCCACAAATCACCTGTCGAACCGTTCTTCGTCACGATAGTCTGCACCGCCCCAGCACCGCTGGATGCAATGATCTGCTGATAGCCTTCCACATCCTCACTAAGTTTTAACACTTTGTTGCGATTCATAGACCACGTTATGGTCGATGTCCATCCAAAATCCTTACTTACTACAGGTCTTGCATTCAACATGACCTCCGCGCCCCGGTTACGGATGACACCTCCGTTAATCCAGGCCTGACTGAAGCCCGTTGTTACATCAAGAGGGACAGACAATACCTGGTTTTTGGTTGTTGTTTGATAAAGATTAACATCAGCATCTATCCGGCTATTAAATAAAGCGAAGTTAACGCCACCTTCCCATGATTCTGTTCTCTCAGGCTTCAAATTTGCATTATGCAATACGCTCGGAGCGTCTGCCGAACCTGGAAACACCGAAGTGTTGTAATATTTGCGCGTTTGATAAGGATCTGTATCTGAGCCCACCTGCGCCCAGGACAGGCGAAGCTTAGCAAAGGAAATAGCTCTTGGTAAAGTAAAGATGTCGCTTATTATATAGCTAGAACTCACAGAGGGATAGAAATAAGAATTGTTCCCGTCAGGCAAAGTCGATGACCAATCATTACGCCCCGTAATATCAACAAACACCTTATCGTCCCATCCAAAGTTCATCAGTCCATAAACGCTGTTCACCTTCTTCTCTATCAGCTCATTTTCAGCAACCGCGGAAGTTAGCGCGTTGGACAGCTTATACACACCCGGCAGCAACAAGCCCCTTGCGATACCACCGTTCTCCTTTAGTCTCCTGCTCATTAAATTCCCCCCAAGGGAGGCCTGTATACCCAGCTTTGGAACGATTTTATCTTTGAAGGTCAGCATCGCATCTGTGTTCGATTCGAAAAAGCTGACGTCCTGCTGCTTATAGTAACCAAGCGGAAAATTAGCCGTATCGAAAGTTCTGCGCATTTCTCTCTGATCCTGACGGCTGCTTAACCCCGACCGGAACATCACGTTCCATTTATCATTGAATGTATATATCCCCTGCAGGTTTCCGTCAATATTATGACTGTTGATACCATTGGTCATTTCATGCGCTATGAGATACGGATTCTCAATATAGGAGCTAAAGGGATGAATCTGCTGAATTTGCTCCTGGCCTTGTTGCCACCGCGGCTCATACCATTTAACCGGAATACTTGGATTTTGAAGAATCATAAAGTAAGCTACGCTCTGGTTATTATAACCCGTCCCCGGTACGTTATCGCTTGATTTGTTGGTATAGGAAAATTTTCCATTCAACTGCAGCTTATCTGATAGCTCCATACTGGTATTTAGAGATGCCGCCATTCTTTCAAATCCGGTATTCGGCATTATCCACTCATTCTTGGTATGCGTTAACGACCCGCGCGCAGTAAATCGATCATTTCCTCCATCCAGAGACAATGAGTTTTGAAAAGTCGATCCTGTTCTCCAGAAATCCTTGATGCTCCCGTCTTCGTAGGGGATCCAGGGAGTTCGTGTAAGTCCCTGAGTTCCTGTTGCCGGATCGTATTGAAAATAAGACTGTCCATTAAACTTTGGTCCCCATGCACTGGAGGTGCCGCCTGTGCTGACACCATCTTCTGATGCGCCATAAGAGTAATAAAGTTCGCCAGCAGCATTTCTGTTATTATTGCCCTGCCCATATTCGTACTGATAATCCGGCCAGCGCAAGACATCGTTAAAGCTGGAATTGGAGTTGAATGATATGCCGAGACCACCTTTTCTGGCTTTCCCAGACTTGGTCGTGATGATGAGGGCCCCGTTGTTAGCCCGGCTACCATAGAGTGCTGCCGCAGCCGCCCCTTTCAAAACAGTCACCGACTCAATATCGTCGGGATTAAGATCTGAAACACCGTTTCCGAAATCAACCGGCACATCATTGTCGCCACCCGCTGAAACTGCGCCGTACGCGTCATTCACGCCGGAAGTAATCGTGCCCGAGGTCATCGGGACACCGTCAATAACGATCAATGCGTCATTTCCATTAGGTTTCAATGAGCGGTCGCCCCGCAGGTTAATACGGGTACTGTTAAACGGTCCGGAACCACCCTGCGTAAGTGTCAAGCCCGGAACCTTTCCTTTTAAAGCGTCAGACCAGTTATTGGATGGAACGTCGGCAATCGCTTCGCCCTCCACCTTCGTGATTCCATAACCTAACGATTTTTCCTCACGCTCTATACCCAAGGCGGTTACTACCACTTCGTTGAGCGCATTGCTGTTAGAGCTCATGCTAATGATAAGGCTCTGGTTTCCCGCAGCTGCCACATGCTTCGCTGTGGCGTACCCGATCATATTAAAAAACAATACGGCATCTTTAGGCACCCTCAAATTAAATTCACCATTAGCTCCGGTGGCACCAAGCGCTCTCCGCGTCTGATCCGTAATCGTTACTCCGGGTAACGGCAACCCGTCCTGACCATCCTTTACCGTACCTTTCACGGTGATAATTTCTTGCTGCTCCCTAACGTTCAACGCATTGAACGTGCCGAAACTTTCAGCCTGAAGACTTTGTGCGCATGCCGCCAACACTGAAAAAGCAATCAGTCTGACTCCTTTGCTAACTCGATTTTTACGTGGAAAAGTGCTTTTCATTATACTTCTTTACAAACCTTTTTGACCGGGCACCTCGATGGTAGCTTCCGGTTGATGCGGCAAATGTCCGCTTCGCTTGTAAAGTGATTGTTAAGCCAGGATTACTATACATCCCGGTCAGATTTTCGCAACAAATTAGTAATCTTCTTTCCGATCAGTGTATAATTCTGTGGCGGCGATTGTGTAGCATACATGCCGCGAAGGCTGCTTAAATTTATAGTAACTCCTAACCGTTGATAAACTACACTCATATGATATCTCTTGAACTAAACAAGTCAAAAGTTGCACTCCTACCAGAACAGCATTTCACTCAGATGCTCCCCAGAAATGTTGATATGATAAGCGAAAAGCACTTAGAACACGAACGTGTACCATCAAACATCTCCTGGTTGAAAGCCATCTGGACTGTTTTGATAGCCTCATGCTTCCTGGTAAAATCGGGATTTAGAAATTAAAAAAAAATGTATAACTGCGCGTAGATTGTGGAGGAACTTAAATTATGATGAAAATTCTACTTCCCGTTATTGGCCTTTTCCTGGTCTTGACATCCTGCAAAAAAACTAAGTTCGAAGGAGATCCGACTAAGGACTTCCATGGTGTGAAATTTACGATGTCGATATCAGACCAAAATATCCTCGAACCATCGTCCACGAGCCTTCCGCCTGCTGCTGACCCCAAAACTGTAGCGAAGCTTTCCGACTATTTTGACAAACTGGAATATTACCTGTACAATTCAAGAGGCACCAGGCTTGCGAATCAAAATATGGAGGCGGACCAGTCAGCTATTGGTTTTAAAATTCCTACTATCAGTCTTCCATCAGGAACGTACACCGTAGTTTTTTTAGGCAGACGGGAAAAGAGCAATGGACATTCTGCTCAAATTTACTTCGGAGACGACCAGGGGAACCCATACCTCGCCCATTCTATCCCAAGGGAAGTGTGCGATCTGTTCTATAGCTCACAAGAATTTGAAGTTAAAGATAAGGACACCCAAATCGACGTCGCATTAAGACGCCCTGGTGGTAAATTCAAAGTGATTATCGAAGACGATACGACAGCTCATTTTGAAAGAATAGAGATGCTGGTTAACGGATATACCTTATTCTATCCAAAAAGCGACAACCTCGCCCAAAAAAAGGACATCAGTCTGTCAATTTTAAAGAACTACCTAACATCGTTTGAAAGCGTTAACGGGGTAAGCGTACCCAAGCAGACCTATATAGACCGGAGCTATGAAAACTTTGTCTTTACAAACTCAGCTAACGCAACATCGGTGAATGCCACTATAGTTGCTTACGACGGGGCCAACAACCTTCTCACACAAAAAACATTGAACAACATAGTGGTGGAGCGGAATAAGACCACTACAGTAAAGTTAAAGCTTTCCCAATAGGTTTCATCACTTTTGCGCCATAACAAAGTTTCCAAAGTACACTTTCGATTGCTGATCATAAGAAAACGGAGCGGTCAGGTAGAAGAATTTAGGCACATTGGTTTTAAACATCTTTGTGTCGAGGACCTTTGACTTGTTGATATATACGCTCATATTTTCTCCCTCCACTTCGATCGCAACGTGTATTAAGGCGTTTGCATAATTAGCGAATGGATACTTCAGGTTGTTAAAGACTTTCGTATCACTGCTTGAGCTGGTCACTTCCCTGTTATGAAAATGTAGCTGAATGTTGGCAATAGCATTTCCGTTATAAGCATCTGTCAGATGATTTTTAACAGAGTTGTCTCTGGCGAATCCAAAAGACATACTGCCGATATCTGCAGCTTCTGCACTTCTGGTAATCAGGTCGAATTCTATGGTGAAGGCGCCGGGGGTATTGAACAAACTGTCGATTTTGTATGTTGACTTTTCTGAGAGAGCCAGCCATTTACCTGGAATATCCGGAATGGATACGATACTTCCGGAGCCACTTGATTTCCACTTCTTTGCCATTCTTCCCGAAGCATCCGTCTTGAAGTCCGATTCAAATATAACGGCACTACCAGGAGTGAATGCATACACTTCATCTACTACAGGCACGTTCTGAGCAGAAGGATCACCTGCGCTCTGGTTCACAGTTTTTGAGCTTTTTCCATCGAGAACTTCCTCGATTTTTTTATTCGCCTTATCCTCCAGCGTTCGCTGCATTTTTTTCCATACTTGCGCCTGCGTGGATACATGACTGAGAAGTAGCAGGCCGCATCCGATAATTATTTTCATGGTCATAGAAGTAGTTATGTTATTCAAAAATATCATTTCCCCCACAATTTTGTATCGTTTCGCAATAATTTCTTAAATATCCACGAAAACCCTTATACAGCGGATGATGTTTCATATTATACGATGATACCACGAAATAAACACTCCCTTCAGGATGCTATTCGAAAAAACTATGCACAACTCAGAACCGAGTTAGGTCAAGATCTCGCTCCAATCAGTGATTTGCCAGAGCTTGACGGCCATGTTAAAGGAACAAAGATGAGCTTGAACAATCTGGTGGCCTATCTGAATGGTTGGGGACAGCTGGTGTTAAAGTGGATTGACAAAACAGACAAGAGAGAAACTGTGCATTTACCGGAGACTGGCTACAAATGGAATCAACTGGGTCTTCTAGCTCAAAAATTCTACACTGATCACGAAGCTGACGATTATCTTACGCTATGCAGGAAACTTGATGAAACCGTAGAGTGCGTTCAGCTGCTTATCGAGAGCAAAACCAATGAACAGCTGTATGTCAAATCGTGGTATAAACAATGGCCGCTCGGAAGAATGATTCAATTCAACACGTCGTCTCCTTACACTAATGCAACTATAAGAATCCGCAAATGGAAAAAGATCAGGATTCAGCAGGAGCAATCACCCTGACGACCTTTATGTATCTCTTGAGATATTTCTCGTTGAGTGCGGTCTCCGTCACTCCATACGCTTTACCTGACGTAGAATGTATAAAACGAAGCGTTTCGCCGGGGTCGGACACAACCATTCCAATATGTCCAATATTCCTGATTTTAGGATTCGTGCCGGTGAACAAGATCAAGTCGCCGGGGAGCGCGCTTTTTAGATCAATCGTCCTGCCCGCTTTTGCAAAGGCGGCTGAGCTGCGCGGCACAGCAATTTGAAAATTCCTGAAAACATAGTGGATAAATCCAGAGCAGTCAAACCCGGTCTTGGGATTAGCCGATGCATACTTATATTTGACACCAGTTAGGGAACGTGCAAATTCGATGATTTTTGATTGCAAACGTGCTGCGTCTGAAATATTTTCGACCGGACTGCCGGCGACGACCGTACCGGCTTTTACAGAATTTGTTAAATGCAATAGTGGTGGCGAGCTTAAAAGCAAAACCAGCATCAAAAATCTCTTCATAGTAGTTACAAAGGCGCAAAGATAGCAAATAGCAAACACCCTCTGTTAAATCACACCCTATTTCAACCCTTATAATCGCGACATAAGTCCGACCTACACTAACACAAGTCGGACTTATGTCGACATTATAGCGCCAAGAATCCCGTATAATTCAGGAGCGGGTTAAGCTTGCATTGAAACGAACTCGACCTGAGCGGTGATAAACCCTGCAAGAACTTGAGATCTCAGCCCAATAATATCCCGGTTGAGAATCACAATATCTCTTTTCATTCTACAATGGTTGATTAGCAACGAACAAAGTGATACATTTCAACTTTCCAATTAAGTGAGGCAAATGAATATTCACTTCAAGCTATTCGTTTTTTTAATCACCTGGTATACTTGCCTTGACTCTGCACGTGCACAAGACGCGAGCTACATTTATGCTGATGTGGTCTTAAAAAATAAGACGACGGTCACTGGAGTTATCCGATGGAGCAGCGGCCAGATCTTCTGGACGGACGTTTTACAGGTTTCAAAAACAGATGTACTGGCGCTTAAATACTTAAAAAAGTATCAGCTGGACAAGCTTCCAGGCAGCAGAGATAATACCGATGGGATAAACTGGGAGTTCATGAACCTCTGGACGGATAAACTCCCGAAAAGGCGTCAGGAAACGCTATGCCGCTTTGGCGACATAGTTTCCATCCATGTTACAGGTAGCCAGAATGCTCAGATATTCTTCAAGAGCGGATCGAAAATTCGGGTTAGCGGAGGATCGGAAATCAGCGATCTGGGTAAGGATATTCTTGTGTATAGTAGCAAGGCGCAAAAGATTGCATGGAAAGACATCAGCCGGATTAACTTCAGGGAAACGGGTGAAAGCACTCTTCCCTGGAAAGGCAAACCTTTGTACGGTACCGTTCAGACAGTGAATGGGCCGGTTAGCGGCTTAATTAAGTGGGACAAGTCAAAGTTTGCCTCCTCAGCTGCCGTCTATGGGAAGAGGTCTGACCGAACTGTCGGAATTAACTTCAGCCAGATAAAAAAAATCTCTAAGAAAGATCAGGGGGCCGTTATAACACTTCTTTCAGGAAAACAAGTCTTTTTAAAAGACAGTCGCGATGTGAACGCCTCCAATCGGGGGATCGTTATTGCAGATCCTGAAGGCGGCCAGGTGATAGTGCAATGGTCAGCGTTTCAATCTGCAGACTTTCATCAGCGGGAGGCTGAAGCGATTAACTATAATTCGTTTGCCCGGCCAAGAAGAATCTACGCACAGGCGTTTGGTTCAGAAGGTCGTATTTTGAAGGGCAATTGTACCTTTGACATGGATGAAGAATGGAATTTTGAGATGCTTGAGGGAACAAGGAACCGCATACACTATAAAATACCTTTCAGCAATATTTCCGGTATAACGCCGCAGAATGAAAAACAGTCCAACGTTATTCTAAAAGATCAGCGATCTTTAACCCTGAATAACGAAAATGACGTTTCCGCTTTGAACTGGGGACTGATTATATGGTTGAAAAACTCGAAGTACCAGTATCTTCCCTGGGAAGAGATAAATAAAGTACAATTCAGATAATGAAGAAGGCGTTTGGGCAGAAAAGCAATATAGTAATCTATTTACTGATAACGGTGGCGCTTCTGCTCATGTGGAGCGGCTATAATCTGTACCAATCAGATGTACAGCTCACCTATCTCGCTGCCTTTTTGTGGATCTTTACTGTGGTAATCCTTCTGTGGTACGGCAACAAGTGGATCTTCGATTTTCTGAATTCAAAAATCTCCTGGCTTAATCATCCCTCCAAGCGCTTCTTTTTACAGCTGCTGATCAGCTGCGTATATTCGCTATTGTGCATCAACGGCTCTTACTACCTTTTCAAGATTCAAACTACACTGACCTCACCTGATTTGTCGCAATTTGTGGTTTTGAATGTATATGGACTGCTTTTTCTGATTCCCGTGCTGCTCGTTAACTTCAGCGTGTATTTCATGCAGCAATGGAAAATCGCGCACGCCCAGTCGAACAAATTGCAGGAAGAAAATCTCCGGACTCAATTGAATTCGCTGAGGATGCAACTGGATCCTCATTTTCTGTTCAATAATCTGAATGTACTTTCGTCATTGATAGAGAAAGATCCGCGCACCGCGCAACATTTCCTGGATAAGTTTGCCGATGTTTACCGCTACGTGCTGGAGTTTAACAAAGAAGAGCTCGTTACAGTAGGTGAAGAACTGGCTTTTGTAGATGCGTACGTATATCTGTTGAAAAAACGATTTGAAGACCAGTTGCGCATTGATATCAACGTACCCGCTGAACTTACGGATTCATTTTTTGTTCCCCCACTCTCCATTCAGCTGCTGATTGAAAATGCGCTAAAGCATAACAAGCTTTCGCTTGAAAAGCCCTTACATATAGCCATTTTCGTAGAAAATAAAACCTGGCTGACCGTGCGTAATTCTTATGCTCCACGTGCAGGGACAAGTGTTAAACGCGGTAAGATGGGTCTGGAAAATATCAGGAAACGGTACGCATATTTGTCGGCTTTGAATTTAAAAATCCATCAGGATGATTCTTTTTTTGTAGTAAGTTTACCCCTGCTGGAAATAGAAGAATAAGATACATGGACGTTTTAATTATAGAAGATGAGAACCCCGCAGCAGAAAGACTCATCAGCCTTTTAAAGGAATATGATCCCGAGATTAGGATCCTCGGGGTGATGAGCTCCGTTGAAGGTACAGTAGAATGGTTAAAGTCGCACAAACTGCCTGACCTTATTCTGCTTGACATTCATTTAGCTGACGGTCTCTGCTTCGAGATATTTGAGCAGGTGCCGGTTAAATGTCCAGTTATCTTCTGCACGGCCTACGATGAATATGCCCTAAAAGCCTTCGAACTCAACAGCATTGATTATCTGCTTAAACCTGTTCAGCAAGCAAAACTCGAGAAGAGTCTGGAAAAAATGAAAGAACTGCACCGATCACAAGGAACAGGCACAGAGATCAGCGCTCAGGTAAATGACCTGATGGGACTTATTAAAAAGCGCGAAACATCCTACAAATCGCGCTTTATGGTGAAGATAGGTAACCGGATCAAAGCGGTCAAAACAGAGGATATCGCATATTTTCATTCACATAACAAGCTAACACTCTTAGTGACCAAAGACGGAGGTAGCTTCCCTATTGACTATGCTTTGGATGAGTTGATTAATTTTCTGGATCCGGCAATATTTTTCCATGTAAATCGGAAACTCATTATCCATATTGATGCCGCCCGAGAAATCCACCCTTATTTCAAGGGAAGAATGAAACTAATTCTCCATCCGCCCCTGGAAGACGAGGTTATCGTAAGTAGTCAGCGAACCCCTCTGTTTAAGATCTGGCTGGATCAGTGAATCCTTTTCATCCCTGTATTTTCCAGTTCGGGCATGAAAATATCCAGCTATGTCCGTAATCTATTTGTATTGTGGGTTTCAAATCGTCTTTTTATGGAAATTACACCCTGTTATTGAATGAAAAGGACCAAACAACACACAACATTAAAGGCAGTTTTGGCATTGACCATTGCAGCTGCTTTCAGCGTTAACACGCCGGGCTTTGCCCAGTACCCTCAAATCCCGCAGGACGTACAGAAAGCTACCAACGATATGATGGAGGCTGCCCGCAAGCAGTCAGATGAGGCCTGGCAGAAGGCACTTCCGGTTATTGAAAAAGAAGCTAAAGAAGGTAAGCCTTATGTACCATGGGCTGGCAGGCCAACTGATCTGCCTCAGGCAGAAATCCCTGCTTTCCCGGGTGCGGAAGGTGGAGGTGCCTATTCTTTCGGTGGTCGTGGAGGTAAGGTTATTGTAGTGACCAGCCTGGCCGATAACGGTCCTGGTACGCTTCGCGAAGCTTGTGAGGTAGGTGGCGCACGTACGATCGTTTTTAACGTTTCCGGCATCATTCGCCTGAAAACACCGCTGATCATCCGTGCTCCTTATATTACGATTGCAGGACAGTCTGCTCCAGGTGACGGCGTTTGTGTGGCCGGAGAGTCTGTTTGGATTAATACTCACGACGTGGTAATTCGCTTCATGCGTTTCCGCCGCGGAGAAACTTACGTAGGTCGCAGGGATGACGCTATCGGAGGTAACCCAATCGGGAATATCATGATCGACCACGTGTCGGCGAGCTGGGGGCTGGATGAGAATATGTCCATGTACCGCCATATGTATAATGACAGCACAGGCAAGAAAGAAGATAAGCTGGCGACAGTAAACCTGACTATCCAGAACTCCATTTTCTCTGAAGCCCTCGATACCTGGAACCACGCCTTTGGCAGTACCCTGGGTGGAGAGAACGCGACATTTATGCGTAACCTTTGGGCAAATAATGCAGCACGTAACCCATCTATTGGCTGGAACGGCATCTTCAATTTCGCCAACAACGTGATGTTCAACTGGGTACACCGTTCAACCGACGGTGGTGATTATACTGCTCTGTACAACATCATCAATAACTACTATAAGCCAGGACCCCTTACTCCGCTTGATCAGCCTATCAGCTACAGAATCCTTAAACCGGAGTCGGGTCGTAGCAAGCTTCCGTACGTAGTATTCGGAAGAGCACACGTTACAGGCAATATCATCGAAGGCAACAAGAAGGTGACCGACAATAATTGGGACGGTGGTATACAGGTAGAAGATAAAAAAGGTAACCTGATGTCTTACGAACAATCACAGCCTTACTTTGCTGCTATGAAGGTAGACAAGCCTTTCCCTATGGCGCCCATCACGATCCTTCCTACGCAAGAAGCTTACAGCTATGTACTGGCCAACGCCGGTGCTACATTACCAAAGCGTGATCCGGTAGACGTACGGGTTGTAGAGCAGGTTAGAACCGGCAAAATCAATGCGCTGAAGAATGTGAAATTGCCAGAAACGGATTTCAAACACCGCAGACTACCTAAGGACTCTTACAAGGGTGGTATCATTACCGACATCAGTCAGGTGGGTGGCTACCCGGAATACAAGGGTAAACCTTATCAGGATGCCGACAAAGATGGTATTCCAGATGCCTGGGAAAAGCAAAATGGCCTGAATCCGAAAGATGCAAGCGATGCTGCCAAATACCGGAACGATGGCTACACCAATATTGAGGCTTATCTGAACAGC
Source organism: Arcticibacter pallidicorallinus (assembly GCF_003002875.1). GTDB lineage: Bacteria > Bacteroidota > Bacteroidia > Sphingobacteriales > Sphingobacteriaceae > Arcticibacter > Arcticibacter pallidicorallinus. The sequence continues at coordinate 176,814 of NZ_PVTH01000001.1, read as the reverse complement.
CTGGTAGAGGTTGCTAAAGTGAAGCCAGTCAAAATTTAAAGTTTTAGTTTAATCAATGATAGAATAACCAGCCGCGAGAGCGACTGGTTATTTGCTTTTTGCCCTAACCAATAATGAAAAAAGCTCTCCTCTATTGTGTAATAATATTTATTGCACAGCTTTCTGCGACCGCTCAGTCCGCCCGGGTAATTACGGGTGTAGTACAAGACTCCGCAGGGATCACCCTACCAGGATCTTCTGTTAGGCTCGTTTCCAGCCTCGATACCCTTTCAACCGCCACCAATCTGGAGGGAGCTTTTCGCTTTCCATCGGTAAAGTCTCCAAAGTTTAGTATCACAGTAAGTTCCATCAGCTTCCAAACGTTCAGCAAGCAGTATACCGTAGATCCAAAAACTGTGTCTACGACCCTCGCTCCTATCCGATTAAAGGATGCGAACAATCAGTTGAATGAAGTGGTAATCAATATCATCACACCCGTAGTGGTGAAGGAAGATACCGTACAATATGACGCGCGGGCATATCCCGTAAGAGAAGGCGATGCAGTTGATGAAATGGTTAAGCGCTTACCTGGCATGGAAGTGGACAACGAAGGGAATGTAAAAGCACAGGGAGAGCCGGTTACCAAGATCCGCCTTAACGGCAAAGATTTTTTTGGTGATGAGGCCGCTGCTGCGTTGCAAAACCTGCCCGCAGATATCGTAAAAAATATCCAGCTGGTAGATGACTACGGAGAAGAGGCAAATTTAACCGGCATAAAAAGTGGCGAACCACAAAAGATCCTGAACATCAATACCCGGGAAGACAAGAAGATAGGCTATTTTGGTCGCGCTGAAGGAGGACTCGGATCTATGGACCGTTATGTCGGGCGCGCCAGAGCGAATCGCTTTAACGGCGATCAGCAGATCTCTTTCGACGCGACAAACAACAATATTTCCAACCGATCAAAAGGGACTACAGACCGTACATCTGCCCGAATCCATTATCGCGACAATTGGGGGGAAAAATTGGAAAGTTATGGTAGTTACAGATTCCAGAGAAATGACAACCATTCGCTAGAGAGGACGGTTACAGAGAGTGCCTTTGACAGTTACACGCGATACGAGAATGACCGTAGTGATAACAACAACAAGACCACTGAGCAGGACTTCTCATGGAACCTGGAATTCAGACCCGACAGCATGAATTATTTCAAATTCAAGCCGCGGGTATCGTACAATACCGGAAATACGATCAGTTCCGGCTCTACGCTGACGGAATTACTGTTAGCCAATTCGGTACGTGAACGGATCGACAACACGTCTTCATCTTCTTTTAACTCCGATAACGAACTATATTACCATCATAAGTTTAGAAAAAAGGGTCGCAATCTGAGTGCGAGTGCCATAGTAAACACCTCTACGGGCGACCACCTTTCGGATATACGAAACGACTACACAAACACCGACTCATTGAATAACCGTTCTATTGAACAACAGTACCAGTACCGCAACAATGACAATCGCAACACCAACACCCGCTTGCGAGTAGCCTACATCGAGCCAATAAGTGCGAAAGGGATGCTTGAGTTTAACTATCAATGGAACCGGACATCGACTAAAACCGTAAGGGATACGCGGGACATTGATCCTTTAACAGAGGAAGAAACCCTGAATACAAACCTCAGCAATAATTACAATTATCAGTTCGTCACCAACAGGGCAGGATTAACCTATCGGCACATCGCTCCAAAACTCAATTACTTCGCCGGGATAGCGGTGATGCCGTCTGTTTTAAATGGTCAGGATCTCAGCAGAGATATCAAAACCAAAAAAGAAACGCTAAACTGGGTACCCAGCGCAAGAATGGTTTATAAGTTTTCGAAAGAGCAGTCGTTTACAATGCGTTATTACGGAAGAAGTAACCAGCCGGGATTTAGACAACTGCAGCCAATCACTGACAACTCCAATATCCAGAATGTTATTACAGGTAACCCTGACCTAAAACCTGAGTTCACGAATAACTTCGGGATGGAATACAAGCAAAATGACTGGAAAAATGGCTATGTGATGGATGCGAGGGTTGATATGAGTCAGACTAACGATAAGATTGTTACGACTAAGGTAGTCATCCCCGACAGCATTAAACAAATTTCATCTTATATAAATACCGACGGCTTCTATAATGCCCGGGCTAATTATTCGATATCCCTTCCGTTCTCAGAGAGGCAATATACGATCACCTATTCCGGAGGATCGAACTTTAGTAATAATATCGCCTTCACCAACAATGACCGGATCGTTGGCAAGAACCTGAACATCAACCAGGGACTTAGGTTCAGGCTGGATATTAAGGATAAAACAAACGCGGAACTAAGTACTTCATTCTCTTACAATCAGACTCAATACAGCGCTGGATCGCTGTCTGACCGCTATACGAAGACCTACCGTGTTGGTTTGACGGGAAGGACTTATTTCAGAAAGGATCTGACCCTGGGCTACGATTTTTCGAAGACCGTGAACACCGGTTTTAATGCGAACAGTACCAACCCCACCCTGCTGAACTTGTTTCTGGAATATCGATTCCTAAAACAAAACAGAGGAAACATCCGTCTTCAGGGTTATGACCTGCTTAACCAAAATACAGCTATCTCCAGGGACGTCTTTGATAATGTCATCGTAGATTCTCAGACCAACCGCCTTGCCCGCTATTTTATGCTAACTTTTCAATATCGCATACAGCGCTTCGGCAGCTAAATACTTGAGACTGCCCGAATTTCGCAATAACAAGATTTATTTTTGCGAAGTAAGGGCAGGCACATCCTCCGGAAGCCTTGTTACTCCCAGCGAGTTCAGCTTTTCTCTGAGCTCAGGAATGACATCTTGCACAAACCAGGGGTTTACCTTTACCCAGTTCTGATTACGGGGTGAAGGATGTGGCAAGGGGAAAAAGTCGGGGTAGTATTCGCGAAAGGAACGTACAGTGTCTGTCAGGTTGCCTTTGTATTTGGTACCAAGATAATAACGCTGGGCATACTGGCCGATAAGTAAAACAAGGGGGGCTGAAGTAAAAATTTCGAGGATTTTGGTATGCCATAAGCCTGCGCATTGTGGCATGGGTGGCAGGTCGCCTGACTTCCCTTTACCCGGATAGCAAAAGCCCATAGGCATGATGGAAAACATCTCAGGGTTATAAAATGTGGCCGTATCAACATTCAGCCATTGTCTGAGCGTCTTACCACTCGCGTCGTTCCAGGGAATACCGGTCTCATGAACCCGCCTTCCAGGAGCCTGACCGATAATGATGACTTTTGATGACTTTCCAATCTGGACGACTGGTCTGACACCTGCCTGCAGATGCTCTTTGCAAAAAGTACAAGCTAAAATATCCCTCAACAACTCCTCCATACAATTTTCCTTAAATCTCAGCGGTTCGAATTTAAAAATTTTTCTTCTAAAACGCTTTAAACAGTTCTACGACACGAACGTTATAGCCTATTCTAACCATGAAAATAATGAAGCATGTTGTAAGCACTCTAGGTGAACTCTTTCAGCTTGAATCGCCACTGCATGAATTGCTCATCCGTGGATCCATCTTATCCCTGGGTATACCCTGGAGGAATTGATGGAAAACTTGCATAAAAGAGGTGTTGAAGATCTTAATGAAGTAAAAGCCGCCTATATGGAAGCAGACGGCCATATTAGTGTGATAATCAAAAAAGCAAGTGATTGATTACTTAACCTCATTAAGCAATAAATCCCGTTTCCTGCTTTCCAGGTTGTGTTGAACTGTTCGGGAGAGCTCCGGAAAGAAATTGAGATTAGTTAATGATTCAATGTTATCGACTGTTGTGAGGTAATCCGTAAGATTTTTAGATTTCGGATTTTGAGGAAAGAGGAAAGCCACGGCCTTAAGAGTGCCGGCATACCCTTTGCGGAAAGCCAGAATGCGATAAAAACCAGAAGGAACGGCGACTCCCGATGTGAGCATACGAGGGCTTTTATCAAAAACAGGACCAGTGATCACAAAGAGATCGTGCACTTCTTTGTTTGGAGTATCATCCTGTGACAGACTTTCTCTCTCGAGTTTTTCCAGGTTTGCCCAGAGTCCCTGGTTGAGAGCTGGACTTTGGGGACTGATATTGGTCATCAGATAAGTTTCGAGCTGCCCCAGCTGTCCGTACTGGGATAAAATAGTGGCGTTGGGAGCCATATGGCCCCTGTCGTATCCTGAGCTTTTAAACGCATCATGATCCACCTTGCTTTCCGTGCGATAGTCTGTAAGGAACCGGAAGGGCCTTTCCCAATTGACATACTTGAAATCTCCTTTTATATTTCCCAGGCGATAGGCTACCCAGAGAGGATTTTTCAACAGCTCATCATAACACGATATATAAGCAGCATTAATAAGGACCTTTACCTCGTCGTTTGATGAGAGGCTTTCTCTCACAGGCAGGCCTCCGTAAGTCAGTTGACCTATCTTAGACAAGTCGCCTATCTGCGCAAAGCAAGCGATCGCCACACAGAAAGAAGCGAGGAACAGAACAATCTTTTTCATGGTATCAGATGTGCGAAGATACCATTATTACCTAATTCGGCCTCTTTGATAAGTCGATTAAGTATTTGCTTTATTGACAATACCTCTGACCATCATATCAAGCTGATTAGCTGACTCTTTCAACATAGAGATCAACTCTTTGGAATCTTCGGTCATCTCAGCTTGCTCAAGTAAGGCCACTAAGCCCAGGATATTTGCAAGTGGGGCGCGGACAAGGTGAGATTGGTCGGAAGCAACTTTCCTTAAGGTCTCTTCCTTTTGTAGTTTCTCTTGTTCTGCCGCCTTTTTCTTTAACAGAAGCTCATCCTCAAACTTTTTCCTGTCAACCACCTTAAATATGGCTGCATGAACAAGCATCTTGTCATCTTGGGCGGAGTTCTCTATCACTTTCGCACTGAGCAAGCATTGAAAGTTCTGGCTTTCCGTTTCGACTGTAAGATTAATTTCCTTTACCTCCTTATGCATTTTAAGGAGCGGATATACGAACAGTTGAAGATATAACTGGCTTCCCTTGTCGAATAGATGTGAAAAAGTCGATCCATTAATCTGAGTCTCTTCCAAACCGGTCCATAAGCGGAGGGTTTGGTTCGTCTGATAAATCTTACCGGATAAGTTAAATACGATCAATCCGCATGCGGCATTGTCATAGAGGAAGGCAAAGTCTGATTTCTGCCCATTCGGATCCGATTTCACATTATCAGAACCCATGATCGTTTATATAAGAGCGGATAGCCCGTATCGTTTCCTCGGGATGACTCATATGGGGGCAATGTCCCGTAGCACTAAGTACGGCCAGGGTACTATTAGCCGTATTCTCATGAATATAATGACCAACTTCTATGGGAGCGAGCATATCGGATGAACATTGTAACGTAAGACTTGGGGTTTCAAGCATTTTCAAATCAGCTCGGTTATCCGATAAGAACGTGACTCGCGCAAACTCTCGCGCTATGTCAGGATCTGTAGCACAAAAGTTGTCAGTTAGTTCCTCCCCGAGTTCCGGTCTTTCCGGATTTCCCATGATGAGCGGTGCCATACTGCTTGACCACCCCAGATAGTTGCTATCCATGACCTCAAATAATGCTTCAAGATCAGCCCTTTGCATTCCTCCATTATACGATTCGTCGATTATATAACATGGAGAAGGTGCTACGAATATCAGACTACCAAAGTATTCTGGACGCACTATAGCTGCTTTCATTCCAATCATACACGCGACTGAATGACCGATAAAAACCACATTTTTTAGATTTAGAGTCTCGAGGATTTCGATGACGTCCAGTGCGTACCCATCGAGGCTACTGTATCTTTGGGAATCATACGCGGCCAGGTCAGACTGTCCAGAGCCGACGAAATCAAACACTATGGTGGTGTAGCCTTTTTCAAAATCCCTTAAAAGATATCTCCAGACATTTTGATCACATCCAAAACCGTGAGCAAACATTATAATTTGCTCACCTTTACCCGTTATTCTGACGTTGTTTCTCGCTAAGACGTCTACCATTCTCACGTATGCTGCATGTTTTACTGCAAAGGTACGAGAATTAAGGAATATGCTGAGGCGTTTCTCTGCGCCATAGTTGATTGCAGATTCGGCTTTTACTACTTACTCCTGTTTTCAGATTAGCCGGAATAACGTCTGTTATGTGCATTGACAGCTTTACCGATGGCGTCAGCACATTCTTGCGACAAGCTTCCTTCAGTCCACTCCCAGCTGTCCTGGCCAGACAATCGCAGTTTGCCGACTTCTTTGCCACCCCGCCTAACCTGATAAGTTTGTCCTTGCAAGGGAGCGATATCGTATCCCTGAAATGGCGAATCAATATCCGGATCGCAGGAAATCTCTATGGTTATCCCGAACTCTTTGGTTTTTAGCTCATCATTTTCCATAAATAAATAACTATTTCATAACTGATAATGTTTTGAAAGCCTGCAGAAACAAGCTGCGTTTAAAAGCTCAGAACCATTTATGCCTAATAGCCATAGGTGTTTGGCAGAGAGGAAATTTTTTCTTTATTCAGGTCAATCAGAAAGCCGTTAACTACTGCATAGGCCGGCTTTCCATCCCGGGCTGCAAGAACGAAGTTGGCATTTTGGTATAGGGCGATAGACAAGCTAAGGGGAGATCCATTAATCAGATTCAGAAGACGATTTGGTACAGGACCAGTAGGAGAACGCTGGTCGGAAAAACGGATATACAGATAGCCCTGTCTCAAAAGAGCAGCTTCGCTTTTCAAACTAAGCTTTTCCCATTCATCCTTTTTCATAGCGATCACTTTGCCGGGTACCGACAGCAGCGAAGCGGCGTCCACATCATGATATCCGTAATTATCATGCATGTCGGCAAGCTCGTCAATAGCACCCCGATAATTCAACCGTTTCCGGGTAGCGTCCAATGATGTATAATGGTTAATTCCGACACTCGTGCGATAACGCAGGCTATCTTTCACGATCTCAGCGTTCCGGATAACCACGTTGAAAAGAAATCGCCCATTTTCTGGAATAGAATAATATCGTTCAACATCCTCCTGCTCATAAGCTTCCTTTGCGATTGCATGCAGTGCGCTCAGAAGTACGTAAAAGTTAAGCTTTCGGATGTATTGCTTTTGAGGATCGTTAAGGTAACCTCCTGACTCAATAAGAATGGTTGAAATCCCCTTCTTCTGAAATGTATCTCCAAAGCCTCTAGGCTCGTGCGCATCGTTATATTTAGCCACCTGATCCGGCAGGTACTTCTGGAGGGTACGGTTCATCAGGATAATCATTTTCGCTGCGTTCTCACGAGTCTCGTTCATGTCCCTTGCGTGGTTATAGGCGGGTGCAAGAAAAGAAATAGTAGCTGGTTTGCTTGACGAGCCAACGGAGTGTAAAGCATTCTGATCATGCAGATTGAAACCAAAGCGGGGTTTTATCTCATCTGCCACCTTCATCAGGAAACGTCCCTCCGGCGTAGTTAGCGCACGCGCATCACGATTGATGTCTATATCCATCGCATTCCTGCGCTTCCATAACTCTGCCCCATCAGGATTGATCATTGGAACAAAGTGGAGTTCAAGCTTCTCCATCAGCAAACGCCTGAATGAATCGTTTTCATCGGCGGCAGACAGGAAGTTGAAGATGTCGAATAAAGCCATGGTTGCGGTTGATTCGTCTCCGTGCATCTGCGACCATAGAAGAACCTTAGTTTTCCCCTTTCCGGCGACAAGATGATTGATACTCCTTCCTTGCACAGAGGTTCCCTGCAGACCAGATCGTAATAGCCCTGAAGCGAGATGCTTGTTGATGAGTGGCTGTATCTCTGTATGCTTGACCATCAGATGTTGTATACCCTGCTCTTGATAACGGTCGTAACTCTGCCATATAGAGGTGTCTTCAATGGCGAGACGAGTGGCCTCTCGTCGAAGGCTAAAGCCCACAAGAGCGCCGATTGTAATGAAAGCAGAAGTAACCAGTAGCTTGGTACGCATCATTTGCAGGTTTCAGACTGCAATTTAGCTAACCGTGCTTAAAACCTTTAATAAAAGTTGATAATGATACATATTTCACATCTTAAGAAAAAAGCCGGAAGATTGATATTTCCGGCTTTTTCGATTCTCTCTAGCCCCGCAACTTCTGAATAATGCCGGGGATGGCATTTGCGATCTTTTGGATAACCTCAGGCGAAAGACCAAACTTTCCCTGTAGTCTGTCTGCTACAGCTTTCGCAATATTCTCAGACATGTCTCCGTTTCCCGCCCCTCCTGTCAGAGAGGATAACATTCCCCCTATTCCACCCGACGTGAAACTGTTTTTCAAGCCATCGTTTACTCCTGAGGCCACTTCTCTGTTCACATCTTCCTGCTGACCAGGAGGAACAAGCTTCGCTATTTCCGGATTATTGGAAATGTGCTGATTTACCAGATCTAATACTTTGTCAAACATGATATCGGTTATTTCATCTCCATAATTACCCCACAGCCGATACGACTTCCTGAGTTGCCAGTAGGCTGAGTGGTATAATCATCCACACCTGAATGAACAATAATAGCCTTGTCCAAAATGTTAGTCTTCTCATCACCACCGATACTCCAGCGGTCAGACTGAATAGTTATCTCGCCTTTACCGTTGCCGTCGAGGTTGATATTTCCTATGTCGCCTGAGTGATGTTCAGCAGAATCCCACTTACCGTGTTTCTCTCCCGTTGGATTCCAATGTCCATGAGCTCCGTTACCGCTGTCACCACAATCGCCATGTTCGTGAAAGTGCACTGCAACAGATTGATTCGCTTTCGCCGGGAACTCCAGCGTTAGCTTCATTTCAACCTTTCCATCGCCCAAAGCGGTAAAATGAGCCATACCGCTGCCGGATGTGTCTGCCTTGGTAGCGGAGATGTCTGCATGAGCCTGTTTAGCGCTTGCACTATCGGCTACACTTGTACCGTCAGTGTTCAAAGAATCTGAACTGTTACTGTTTTTTGTATTCGTACAAGCAACTGCGAGAAGCAAAACTAATGCTCCCATCGAATTTAATGTCTTCTTTAACATATCTGATAATATTGGTTAACCTACGAAACAGCTATAAGGCCTATTTGTGTTGAAAGATGTGGGAATGTGTGTCCCAATCATCCTGCTCCGACCCATATTTCACATACTTCAGAAGATCGAACAACCAAAAGATCCTCTAATTCACTGCATCGTGGAGGTCCTTTGCTTCTTCCAAATGCTGCTCGAGCTTAGGAAGTTTACCTGCAGCCCAGGAGCGAAGCTCTGAATCTGGAACTCCATCAGAGGAGGATGCTGAACGAAACAGCGATACGGCTTCTTCATGTGATACAACCATCAGGCGCGCAAACTCTTTATCAAAAGCGTTCCCGGTAAGGGGACTTAGCATATTGAAGTTGTCCTGGTGCCGTTTAAGGAGGGTCTGACTTAAAGTCCAGCCCTTACGCTGCGCCAAAGGAGCTAACTCTTCAGCCGCCATGGTATGATCTGTCACCATGTGTTGGCCAAACATTTTGACCAATGGATTCTCTCCCTTGGTTACGGCAAGGCTGCCTGACTGGATCTCGAAGCTGTTACTACTTGACGCCTGCGTAACGAACTCCTGGTTGGTCATTACTGCATCGTCATCATCGTCACTACATGACTGAAATAATGTGGCACTGCTAAAAGCAATTGCACATAAAATAGCTAGTTTTTTCATGTTTTTCATGTTTTTCATTTTGTTAGATAGTGAAACAACAGCAGTTGCACAACAAGTGTTCGTTCGAGAAATACGGTTTTCTCATGTTTGAAATACGTGATAACACTATTTATCAGCGGACCTATCAACAGTTAACCCCAAAAATTGTTAACAGAAGACATCCAAATCAATTACCTATGAATCAGAGTGGTGATAACAAGTTTATACCGATGACTTCTATAGAAAGCGGTCATGGAAAAGAAGTCAAAAAAGGCGTCTATTATTACACGAATCAGATCGTCAACATCATCATGATAGGCGATCCGGAGCAGGGAGACTGGGTACTTATAGATGCCGGAATGCCGCATAGCGGCAAGAAACTCATAGATGCGGCCGAAAAGAGATTTGGCGAGGGTACAAAACCCAGCGCTATTCTCCTTACACACGGCCATTTTGATCATGTAGGCAGTATTGTTCATCTCCTGGATCGCTGGGAGGTGCCTGTCTATGCCCATCCCCTTGAATTTCCATTTCTGACCGGCCAGCAGAGCTATCCTGAACCAGACCCTACAGTGGAGGGGGGTATGCTGGCCAAAATATCATCCATTTATCCGAATGAGCCTATCAATATTCAGGAACGCCTGCTTCCACTGCCCGAGGACGGAACCGTACCCGGGTTACCGGACTGGAAATGGATTCACGCCCCCGGACATTCGCCGGGTCAGGTGGCTTTTTTTAGAGAAAGTGACCGTACTTTGCTTTCTGCCGACGCGTTTGTCACAGTCAGACAAGACTCCCTTTACAAAGTGCTGCTTCAAAAAGAAGAAGTAAACGGGCCTCCCAGATACCTTACAACAGACTGGCAGGCGGCCTGGGACACCGTTCGTCGTCTCGAACTGCTTAATCCCGAGCTTGTAATCTCCGGCCACGGACAATATATGCATGGTGCGGAACTTGCATCCGGATTAAAGAAACTTTCGGAGGACTTCAGCAGAATCGCTGTCCCCGATCACGGAAAGTACGTAGTTAAAAGTAAAAACCCCTAATAGAAGAATATGAAGTACTGTTTAATATCGTGGACCGCGACCTATCCTGACGGCCGAAGCTTATCCGGAAACGCTACTATGACGTCAAAAGAAGGCTTGCCATCTCAGGACGCACTCATCGAAATCATCAAAACAAAGAACCCGAAGTTTAAAGATTGCGAGATAACCCTGCAGGATCAGCTGGAGTTTAATTCCCAGGAAGAACTGGATAGCTACGGAAGAGTTTAAAATTCATCAGGAAGCGCTATATGAATATAAACGAAACCCTAATCGGCATAGTCGCCGGTACTTGTACAAGCACAGCCGTTATTCCTCAGTTGGTAAAAACAATCAAGGAAAAGAAGGCAGAAGATGTGTCTCCTCTTATGTTCTTCATTTTACTGACCGGAACAAGCATATGGACTTATTACGGCTTCCTTAAAGATGATCTTCCTATAATCGTCACCAATATCTTTTCATCGTTGGTGACGATTACTATGCTGTTCATGAAGTTCAGATTTTCTTCGAAGTAATACCTCATCTGCGACCCGGATATAGATCTCTTCCACACTGTCGAGGGCGCTGTTCGAGTGAAATCGCCTTACGTTGTCCGCTCCATGAGCAGCCAGAGCTAAGCGCTCATCTACGCTTAGACCCAAGACCCGGTCGATTAGTGCTGCGCATTCTTCCCTCCATTCCTGCTCAGAATCGACCTGCAGTTTACTTACGTAAAAAGCAGCCTTCCCGCCTACCTCGCTCATGGGAGCCTCCCCCGTAGTGATCACAGGGCAACCTGAAGCCATTGCCTCCAGAATGGGCCAGCCAAAGCCTTCAGCTAAAGAAGGAAACAAAAATAAAGACGCGGCACTATAGGCCTTGTTAGCAAAATCATCAGGCATACCAACCAGCGCATGAATGTCAGCTTTAAACGGAGATGAGTCTATTTGGGCCTTGAGAATATCATCGGGATTCTCTCCAACCAGGAGCAATGGCAATTGCTGCGTTGATTTGCTCCTCCATTTCTCGTACGCTGAAATAACGCCTGACTTATTCTTGTACCAAAGATTGCCCCCTACATGCAAAATAAAACCTGCTTGAAGATTTATACCCGTCTCCCCGCTCAATTCCTTTCTCAACAGAAATACATCATCTGCCGGCGCGAACTTTCGGGTTAGGCCATTGTAAACCACTTCGGATATGTGAGGCGGCCTCGATAGCATCCGATGCAGATCAGCCTGAGTCTTCTGTGAAATAGAAATAAAGTTACGGGCCGCGGTGTATCCTTTGCGGATATATGACTGATAAATCTTCCCGGTTCGTCCCGTCACGTTCTCCGGAATTTCTCCCAGAGCACTCCTTTGAGCCAGAAAATCATGACAATGAACAATATGTGGTCTGTTTTTAACGAGCGGAACCCATGGCCCAAGCGCATGGTCTGTAAAAACAAAGAGCGTATCTGGAGGAAGCACTTTTAACTTCTTCTTGACCTGAAGCGGAAAGATCAGGTATTGATCGACATAACCCAGCCACTTTTTCAACGGACCCTTGCTTAAAGGTAAGGCAGAAAGAACTCCCTCTGGCGACCACAGATCAATCTGATGCCCCCTCTCCTCCATTCCCCGGGCAAGCCAGTTCGCATACCTGGGCATACTTTGATGGCCCAAAAAGTGCGGATGAGTAAAAAAAACAATCTTCATATCCTCGATGATACGGCCGCCCGGATAACCTTCAAATAACGATCTGCAACCTTTTTAGGCTGATGGTCTTTCAAGTGTTGCCTGGCCTCATGTTTTAATTTTCCCTGCAGATCCTCAGACTGCAGAATCTGCCGGATACATCTGACCAGGTCAGCGGTATCTCCTCTCTTGAAAGTTAAGCCCGCATGGCCAACTGCATCAGGCAGTCCCCCGCCATCCGATACCACGGGAATACATCCGCAAGCCATTCCCTCTAGGGCGACATTACCAAATGGCTCTTCCCATCTGGAAGGCACAAGAATCAGCTTATGCTGGTTCAAGCAATCAACGAGCTCCTTACCCTGCAGGGACCCCTTAAAATCCACTTTATGCTCAAGTCCGTATTTCACCGCCAATGCTTTCAGCACCGGCGCCTCCGGGCCATCTCCGATGATGGTAAGGCGAAATCCGGAGCGTGCTCCTGCTTCACCCGCCGCCTCGCTCTCCAGCGTATGGAGCGCCTCTATCGCCATGTCGGCTCCTTTGTCAGACACGAGTCTGCCCAAGAAAACGAGGTCGATATGCCTGTCTGCCTGAGCATTTATTCTGAAGAGTTCTGCTCTATATGGGTTCGTGATGACTATTGCCTTTTCCCAGTTCTTTCTTCTCAGGGCGTCACTTACAGCGATGACGCTTTTTGATTTCCTGAACCAGAGTGTCTTCAGTCTATCTTGCCAGCCTATGCTGCCGTCTACTCGCGCCACCCAGGTATTTAAAGCAATTACGTTAGGTTTGCCAAGCAGCAGCCCGGGCCATGTCAGCCGGAGGCAAGGGTTATTCTCAAAAACGACATCCGCCCATTTGTGCTCCCTGAACAAATCGAGTTTGCCTGGCCGGCGCACAACGGCAAAGGGAAACCTATTTTCACGCTCATCAGCCGTCCATGTAACGAGCCTTACCCGATGTCCGGCCTTTGTAAACTCATTAGCCAGAATTTCTGAATTGATCTCAATCCCTCCTATGTCAGGATAAAAATTATTAGACAGAAGTAGTATTTTTAAAGACATAACCAAACTTATAGATCTGCGTTTTGAGGTTATGCTTCATTCACATACCGCCGCATTTTCACATAAAAATACATGGATAACCTGCTTTAATGAAGCAAGCAATTCCATTGTATCACACTTAGGGAAAATATGAGAAGTACTGTAAGGCTACAGAAAAAGCTATAATCCGGAAACGAACAAAGCCCCTCGGAAGGAGCTTTGTTTATTTTGTACTATTGGTCGCTTAGAGAACCGAAAGATCTACAAGTTTAACCAGGAGCTGTTTTCTGAATAGTCATCTACAACCCCTACAGTATTATCAAAGTGATAAGCACAGATAAGTCCGCCTATTTCCTGTTGAATCATACGGATACTGTTATCTACCAGATCCTTCCTGAAACCTTTCTGTTGCAATTGCAACACGTATTCGGTGCAGATTACTCGCGCGAAGATCTTACCAAGATCAACCATTTTACGCTGCGTCAGCGTCGCATTCAAATCAAAGTTCAAGTCTTTTTTGAAATATTCACAAGCCTGAGATGTCAGCTTCAGCTCTTTCAGATACTCATAAACGTTAGACTGTTTGCCTTTCTTCATCGCACGCGTGATCATTTCTGCGATCTGCGTATATAACATCTCGTTTGAACCTTCGAAAATCTGGAATGGACGGCTGTCCATAATGCCGCGTCCACCGATATGGCTTATCCGGTAACCATTCGCTCCCGAAACCTGTACCAGCAACTGTGCAGATTCCTGCATCAGATCGGTAACCACAGCTTTCATGCTATTGGCTTCCAGTCCCTCAGAAGCCAGATTATGATCGATACTGCTGATATCTGTACTTCTGGAACACATAGCCGAGCAAATCGTGAAAGCAGACTGAATGCGGGCCAGCTGAAACTGCACCTGGTCAATAGAGAGCAAGTTTCCTGCACCAACCACTCTGTTTTTACAATGCCCGATGGCTTCGTCCAGCATACGCTTGATAAAGCCCATGCCCATTCCAGGGAACTGCATCCTGCTTCTGTGCAGAATATCGAGCATCATCTTAATACCGGTAGTTTCCGGTTGTAATTTATAGTTCGAAGGCACCTCCAGATCCAGCTTATTTAAGCCATAAGGGATCATGTAAAGGCCGGCATTGTCATAAAGTTCCTCTACAACAATCTTCTCTCCTTCGCAAATGAAGAAATCGATGTCCCTGCCAAGCTCTCCGTTCGTTTCCTTACGGGAAGCAATAAGCCAGTAATCCGCGAGACCTGTTAGTCCTTGCCAATGCTTGGTACCCTTGATCTTATAACCGTTTTCTGTCGGTACATAGCTCGTTTTCATATTGAGGGCATCACTGCCATAGCCAGGCTCGGTAATCATCAGACCGCCCATGTTCTGATTCTCAAGAAAACGATTAAATATTCCCTGCTTAACCTCTTCGTTTGCGTATTTAGAGATCGGCTCCAAAAACAACGCGATATTGATCCCGAACGTTAACGAGAGCGGAAGCGATTCGTATGAAGCCGCTGCCAGCAATCCCAAACACTCTTTAACTTTCGAACCGCGCCCTCCATACTGCTCCGGAATAGCCACAGAAAGCGGTCTCTTCGACATGATGCCTTCTATTATTTCAGGTGGGAGCCCTCTTTCCAAGCTCAGTTGGTTGATATCTTCCTTTTCATGAAAGAGGTGATCAAGAGTTTCCTCGAAGTCTTTGATAAATTCGTTAAAGGGGATATTCGTCAATATCATAGTTAAGTTTTAAATGCTATTCAGGCTTTCGTCCGCAATGTGCAATGGAGGCAAAGTAAAAAAACTTTGTTCAATTTTACATGATCTTTTTAACAAATGAGTTACGCTTAATCGCCTGATTCTGCACGAAATTAAGAATTTTCTTCATAAGAATTCCTGAATCAAAAATCAAGTAATATTTTAATCAGCTTGGTAACAACAAATTACAAAACGCCTGGCTGTAATTATTTTTTTAAAATTTAATACAAACAAGCCGAAAATACCCCTCGGTTCAGTGAAAAAAACAATTGGGAGGCGCATAAATCGCCGAATACATCAAATCCAGATTAGGTGATGTCTGGCAGTTGAAGGATTTTATACCCGTTTATCTGCAGCGATCAGCACTGAAGAAATGAGCAAAGAGTTCTAACCGCGATCAGGGGGCCCGATAAGCAATTACAGCGCCCCGGCGAATCAGATAGATGACCGAGCCATCAACCTCGGCATTCGGATAATCAATCTGCTGACTGCTTAGCAATCCTGCCGGAGTAACGCTTTCCTCCCGCGGACCGGAGCTGACTATTATCGTATATTCAGCATTCTGATGCACATCTTTTAAAGAAAAGAAGCTAGGCCTTAGCGACGCGGTCGCTGGCAATTGATCTTTTCCAAAGAAAGAAATTGCCCCTGCCTGCTGATAATTATCCGTTAAAATTACCGTAGAGGCCCTTTTTGATTCAGGGAGCGAGTGGTAAACACCTAAGGTTTCTTTCGTCAATTCTTCCCATCCCAGCATCTGTGCAAAATACTGAGGGATCTGCCCTGTGGTACCGTCGTCCCATTTCAGAGGTGCTGTAATACCGGCGTGCTTCCGCATCATCTCGAACCAGGCAATTGTATGATTTAAACGGAGGACAGGGACAACCGCGGGCATGGCCAGCACTCCTGATAAAATAATCATCACGAAAAAAGTCCCATTTACCAGCGGCCTCTTCCATTCCTTCAGCAAGCGCACTGTACCGATGGCTCCCGCCGCATAAAGAACAGGAAAAGCTCCGAATGAATAATACGTCTTCGCCTGGAGACACAGGATCACTATCTGAAGCACCAGAAAGGAAATACCAATGAACCGAAATGGACGCAGGCTTGTTGAAAACCAAAAGGACGCAAGACCAAAGCCACATACTATTCCCGATGCTCCATGAGAGAAGAGCATCTGCTGTATTAAAGTGCTGTAATCCGTCCTCGACCAGTAATAGGTGTTCAGCTCCCCCAGCTGGGAGATAAAAGGAAAACCGTTGTTTATCTGCCAAATCAAATGTGGCAAGAGAATTATCAGAGCGGGAACTACGACATAAATCATCTCCCTGGTCTTCAGCTTCCTTCCCGCTTTTATCAATAAAGCAATCAACAAACTGCAGAGATATAGAGCAATAGAAAGCTTGTTCATCATACCAAGTCCCGCAGTAACGCCCAGATAAAGCAATTCGCTTCTGTTCCCGTTCTTGACAAACCGAATTAAGAAAAAACCGCAAAGCGCCCAGGCAAGTTGATCAAAGACAACAGGCTGCATCATATACCCTGTCGCCAAAAACGAAGGATCCAAAAGAAGAGCCATACACGCTATGAGTACGGCAAAGGGGCCTCCCCCCAGCATCCTTACCATCATTCCCGTAAGGCCAACCAGCGCAGCACCACACAATGTAGGAAGCAGACGAAGCGTCCACAGCGAACCCTCCCCCAGCTGCAGCCAAATCCACGTTAAGAATGAAATAAGAGGGGGGCCTTCTTTGTAGCCCCAAGCCAGCTGTTCAGCCATGGCGATATGCAACAGCTCATCTGCATGATATCCATATCTGCCGTTGAAAGGAAGATGAATAAAAAGTTTCAAAAGCAGAAAGATCGTGATGATGACTGCCGTTTGCTTCTGCGAATTTACCACCGACCCATATTGCATCTTACCTAAACAAATAAGCCCGGAAAAGTTCCCTGATAGTGATCTTTTATTCTATCCGGGGCTCTTGCTCCTTCGAACCGATAGCCCTCAGCAGATAATCAAACAGCGCAACGTCCGACGGGATCTGCAACTTTTTCCTCAGACGATATCTACTTACCTCTACCGCCTTAATGGTAATACTCATCAACTGGGCAATTTCCTTGGATGTCATATTCATCTTCAGATAAGCACAGAGCTTGAGGTCGTTGGAGCTCAAATCAGGGAAGCGTTCCTTCAGGCGGCTCAGAAAGTTCGAATGTATCTGGTCGAAATGGCGGGCAAACTGCGTCCAGTCCGAATCGCTTTTCTCCGCTTCAGCTAACATTCGTATAACCCGTTTAAGTTCCGTCCCGTTATTGTTCTCTTTAGTCTCCTGCAAAAGTTCCTCCCTTATCCTGGCAAGCAGCTTACCGCGCTGAACAAGATGCATCGTAATCGAGGCAAGCTCTTTATTTTTATAATCCACATCTGCAGTCAGCTTCTCATTATGCAGCTTCACGATCTCCCGTTCGTTATGTTCAAGCTCCAACTGATGCAGATATTTCAGTCGCTCTTGTTCTTTCAGGTGTTGCTTTTGCTGCCTCCTGATAACCAATAAGATTAAACTGGCTACTATCAGAAAGCTACACAGATAAAACCACCAGGTCTCGTACCAGGCCGGACTGATTGCAATCTGATATTCAAGAACAGCAGACTGGTTCCCCAGATTATTTCTGGCCTTGACTTTAAAAATGTAAGTACCCGAAGGAAGGTTGGTGTACTCCTTTTCTGCTTTCGTGCTCCATGCCGACCATTGACTGTCGAAACCGCTTAACTGGTAGCTGAATTCAATATTATTTTGTTGCTCAAAGAGGGTCGACGCAAACTCAAACTGAACGGAATTATTATGGTACGGCAATTCAATCGGACTATTTCCTTTGTAATTACCGTATCCACCAAATACTATACTGTCCTTTTCTCCGAAAACTTTAACCTGTGCCAGCAGTACGTTCAGCTCATTACGCTGTGCCCTGTATTTATCAAAGTTGATGTGATAGATACCCTTATTGGATCCCACGAATATATTTTGCTGATCATAAGGATAAACATGCTCAAATCCAGAGACTATTCTGGAAGTAAGCTCCGGAATGTAAACTACAGCGCTTTCACCCCGCTTCGTTGAGAAGTCTATCACGCCCAGCTTTTTTTCATGGACAAACCAAACGTTTCCCGCCTGATCTTCTTTTAGATAGTGAACGGCGGTATTCTTCAGGTAGGGATAGAAAAAGTCAGAACGTTGAAATCTTTTTTTGTTGTCATCGTACTCATAGATCCCATCTTTTGTAGCGACAACTATCCGGTTCTTGACCTGAAATACGTAGTTGCCAAGAGTAGAAGGAAGTCCGTCGTCTTTCGTGAGTATCTTCTTGCTGGTTATTCGGCTGAAATCAGAAGATAGCTTCAGCATGAACACTCCACGATAGGGATGCGACGCCCAAACGGTATTGCTGCCGCCATCATAGCCCATAAACCGCAGCGAGGTCTTCTCCAGCGGCCCTACCGCCTTCCCTCCTGGAAACCTGCCAGCTTCATATTCCAACAATTGCAGCCCTTCATAGGTTCCTGCCATGATATGACTCGAAGGCTCCACCGACGACAAGGCTTCAAACAACCATGTCCCCTGCGTACCCGTTAGTGGGCTAAGTAAACTCTTGCTAACGGTAAATGCTCCATCTTCATGGGCGAGCAATAACTTCCTGTTGATCTCCGTAAGTCCCCATACCTGCCCTTTTAATTTACCTACCTCCTCAAACTTCCCTTTTGAATAGCTAAGGTCTCTAATTCCCATATCCAGTGGCAGGTAGAACAAACCGTTCGAAGCACCCACGTATAAATGCTTATCAAAAATTCTCGCAGAGTAGCTGCTGATTTGTTTCTTAGCGTCCGGAAAGATCTGCTTGATCGCGCTGTTGAATGCAACCATACTTAGACCGTCATCAAGAGCGATCCAGAGATTCTTACCTTTGTCTACCAAAAGATTTCGAACGTAATTTGCCTGCAAGCCTTCGTTCGCTGAAAATTGCTGCACGACGCGTCCTGCCCTGTCTATTATATAACAACCCGAAGTGGTTGTGCCGATTGCAAACCAATCTTTATTAACGGCGATAGCGCTATAAATATAGCTGGCACCGAAAATACCATCCAATACCGTTTCTTTTCTGCTCAGCTTTCCCTCAGACAGTAAGTAGAGACCGTGTTTGAGTGTCGCCACAAGCTGTACGCCGGACTTGTAATCAAGCACAGCCGTGATCACGTCTTCCTTAAAAATCTTATCATCGGACATGATCTGCCATGTTCCATCCCTGAAGATCATGAGTCCCTTATTTTTCTCCTGGGCGAATATCCCGCTCTCCCCCTGCCCCAGGAACAACCATTCCGATCCGGTACGAAACACTTTAATAGCGTTATCTTTCAGATAAAAGATCTTATCGGTAGTTCTGAAAAAAATCATCTCCCCAACCTGGCAGATGTTCCAAACATCGGCAAATTGCCTGCTTGAGCCCGGGATAAAAGATTTAAGTGACCTGAAAGTAAGAATACCGTGACTATCCGGTTCAAAGTATCCGATTTCGTCCTGTGCACCGACGTATATCCGCCCCGAATCAGTAGCTTTCACTGCATGAACCACTGTTTTATTAGGCAAAGGGTACAACCTCCAGTGCTTCCCATCAAAAGATAGCATCCCCTCGTTATTGGCGAAGTACACCCTCCCCTCCCGGTCCTGGTCTACTGCCCAGTTCTGGATGCCTGCTTTGTATTGCAGATTGTCATAATTTACAATCTGCGGCAGCCCGATCGGATTCTGGGCACTTGCGCACAAAAAGAAAAAGCTGATCAGAATGGTTAGGTGGAGAGGCTTCATCTTCAGTAAATCTAATCATAGTATTTATTCCGGTCAATTATTTAATCACGGCCTTTTCGCGGTTGTCTTAAGTAGCGTATCTGGATCTACTGGCACCCTCTATGACCTCTGAATCAAGGCGTATCCAAGCCGTCTTTATGCCATGATAAGTCCGACTTGATGAGCTTAACGTCGGACTTATCACGGCATAATCTCGATATATTATGGGCTGCATATAAGCAATGTCTTTGCCAGGAATAAGGAAGATTCCTTTCCTTATCGTAGTTATGCACTAATTTGAAAAGCGACCGAAAAGGTCGCGGTCGTAGGGTTTACTTTTCAAACAGAAACTATAAATAATGACAACCTCGGCAAAAAATCCGTGTCGTGTAGTGGTAATGTAGGGGCAATACGAGGGGTTCCGTGGTTATGTATAGTTGATTTAGGAGATTGAAAATGATCGTTCAGCCCTAAAGCTGTATATATTTGTTTGAACACAGGAGCCATCCTGTCAACTAACCAAAAACCAATGTGTTATGAAAAAAAGAATTACCTCTTTTTTACTGGCCCTGCTATTGTATGCAATGCACCTGAGCGCCCAGGATTTGCAGATATCAGGAAAAGTCACGCTCAAAAGCGACAACTCACCTCTGCCTGGCGTTACCGTAACCGTTCAGGGAACATCTTTGGGTACAGCAACAAATCCTGAGGGAGGATTCAGCATTCGCGTTCCCAAAGCGGGATCTGTTCTTGTTTTCAGCCAGATCGGTCTGGAAGGCCAGCGCTACACCGTTACGGATTCTCGCGCTGTCAACATTTCGATGACGGAGACGGCTACCAACCTCAGCGAAGTGGTAGTAATCGGATATGGAACGCAATTAAGGAGAGAGATTTCTTCCGCGATCTCATCTGTGAAGCCCGATGACATCACGCAGACACCTGTTCAACGTGTGGAGCAGGCGCTTCAGGGGCGGGTAGCCGGGGTCCAGGTTACCAATATTTCCGGTCAGCCGGGCGATGCCCCTACCGTTCGTATCAGAGGAATAGGCACCAACGGCGATGCCTCTCCAATTTATATAGTTGACGGATTTCAGGTCGGAGGCATTGATTACCTGAACCCTGCCGATATCCAGTCAATGGATGTACTAAAGGATGCTGCTTCGGCAGCCATCTACGGCGCCCGAGGTGGAAACGGCGTGGTGCTCATCACAACCAAGAGCGGTGTCAAGGACGGACGGATGCATGTTTCCTATGATGGCTACACCGGCATCCAGAACGCCTGGCGACAAATGCGCCTGCTAGATGCCCGTCAATATGTTGTGATGATGAATGAAGGCGCAGCTAACGGCGGCGGCTCCATTCCATTCCCGGATGTCAGCAAGTATCCATCAGGAACAGGAACCGACTGGCAAAAGGCATTATTCCAGACCAATGCCCCAATAAACAACCATCAGGTGTCAGTAACGGGCGGTACAGCAAAAAATAGCTTTGCTGGCAATTTTTCCATCTTTGATCAGGAAGGACTCGTGGGTGGCGACAAGTCCAAGTTTAAGCGCTATACCTTCCGTGTTAATTCGGATAACCAGGTTAAGGAGTTTCTAAAGGTGGGCGCGAATATGGCGTACTCTCATATCCGCCGGTCAGCCATCGATCCCAATCAAGAGTTTGGAGGCTTAATTAATAACGCCATCAATCTTGACCCCATCACTCCGGTTATCGAAACCGATCCGGCGGTTACCGCCAAGTATAATCCTAATTCGGTAAGAGATCCAAATGGAAATTTCTACGGCATCTCGCCATACGTAACGCAGGAAGTAGTGAACCCCCTCGCCCGGCTTGCTGTTCTGAACGGCCTGACCCGCGTTGACAAGATCGTGGGTAACACCTATGCGGAATTGAAAATCGTGGAGGGCCTTACGTTTCGTTCCGCTTTCAGCATAGACCTTGGCTATGTTAACGGAAACAACTACAGCCCCATCTTCTATCTAAACGCGGCACAGCAGAACGCCAATTCAAGTGTCAACAAGAATGTGGACCGCTATTATACATGGCAGGCCGAGAACGTGCTGAGTTACAATAAGGATTGGGAGAATCACTCCCTGGGACTCACCCTGGGAACGACCAGCCGGAAAGAAAACAGTGAAACACTCTTTGGATCTAATACGGGGCTTGTCGTAAGCGATCCCAATATGGCCTACCTCAATCTGGCCGTAGACGCCGGTTCAGCGAAAGCGACCGGAGGGGCATCAGAGAATGCGTTGTTCTCTTTATTTTCACGTGTTAACTACAGCTACGACAATAAATATCTGTTATCAGCATCGCTGCGACGCGACGGATCGTCGAAATTTGGAAAGAACAACCCTTACGGGTATTTTCCAGCCGTTTCTGCCGGATGGATATTTACAGAAGAAAACTTCCTGGCAGAGAGCAGTTTCTTGACCTTCGGGAAGTTACGTGCTTCATGGGGACAAAACGGAAATGACCGGATTGGTGATTATCCATGGGCGGCAGTAATTGGGGTTGGACGCGGCTACACCTTTTATAACGGCACCGGCAACGGGTATATCAACGGCGCATCCCCTTCCTACATTGCCAACCCTGATATCAAATGGGAGGCCTCTGAACAAACTGATATCGGGCTCGACCTTTCTTTTATGCGCAATATTTTATCTTTCTCCGCCGACTACTATATCAAAACGACCAAAGGCTGGCTTCTGCAGGTGCCTATCCCGCTTAGCGTAGGTGTGGCAGCCGGCACAGCCAATGGGGGTTCTGTCAGGAATTCAGGTATAGAGCTCGCTCTGAACTATCAGCAGAATTTTGGAGAGTTTAAAGTCAATGCCGGCGTCAACGGTAGCTTCAACAAGAATGAGGTAACTGAAATTAATAATGCGGAACGGATTCTTCCGGGAGCCGGTATCTCCACATACGGCCAGGTGGAGCGAAGCACGGTGGGACAGCCTTTTTCATATTTCTACGGCTACGAAACCAACGGCATCTTCCAGAATATATCTGAAATTGATGCTCACAGCGTGAATGGAACCCGTATTCAACCTCTGGCGCAGCCAGGTGACGTGCGATTTAAAGATAGGAACGGCAACGGGGAGATTGATCAGGACGACCGCACCATGATCGGCAATCCTACCCCTAAGATCACCGCAGGTTTCACTTTCGGCGTCGACTTTAAAGGGTTTGACCTAAATGGATTTTTCACCGGAGCGTTTGGTAACCAAATATTTAACGGGACACGCCGACACGACTTCTCCTCCTCTAATATGCAAACCTTGTTTCTAAACCGCTGGACTGGCGAAGGGAGCACCAACGATATGCCTCGTTTCACTTCGAGTGATAACAATGGCAATTACACCAAGATTTCAGACCTCTACCTGGAAGATGGCGATTACGTGCGATTGAAAACCCTGCAGCTGGGTTACACCCTGGGAACGGAGCTTAGCCAAAAGATCAGGCTTCAGAAGATTCGTTTCTACGCTTCTGCCGATAACCTGATCACGCTGACGAATTATACAGGATTCGACCCTGAAATCGGAGCGCGTGGCAGTCTGGATATCGGTATTGACCGCGGGATCTATCCGCAGGCGCGGACATTCCGGTTTGGTTTAAGTGCTACTTTTTAACCCGAGAAATGATGAAAGCAACTAAAAAACAACTCTCCATATTCCTACTGTCAGGTTTACTTTTTGGCAGCATTTCCTCTTGTAAAGATTTTCTTGACCTGGCACCGTTGGATAATCGCGTGGAGCAGAACTTCTATAAGACGGAAAAAGATGCGCAGGAAGCGCTTAACAGCGTCTATGATGCACTTCAATGGCATACTAATGCCGGAGGAGGAGGTTTTAGTCCCGACCCCATGATGTCTGACATTGCTTCTGATGACGCCTTTGCAGGTGGCTCCAGTCGTTCAGACTCTCCCGATATGATCCAGATAGACCAGCACAATATGCTGACCACCAACTCGCTGACCAGGGTGTACTGGGCTAATCATTACACCGGCATCTACCGGGCTAACCTGCTGCTGCAGAAGCTTCCGGACATTCCTATGAGCGAGGATAAGAAAAACAGAATTGCTGCGGAATGTAAGTTTCTCAGAGCCCATTTTTACTTTGATCTGGCGAAGTGGTTCGGAAACATCCCTCTGATATTAGCGCCACAGTCGCCCGGCGAATACTGCAGCCCTGCAGCGGAGCCCGCACAAATGTTCGGGCAAATTGCCCTGGACCTTATCGAAGCGTTCCCTGCTTTAGAAAAAGCCGACCTGCGCACGAGCAAAGCACATGCTACCCGCTGGTCTGCTCAGGCTTTGCTTGCAAGAGTATACTTGTTTTACAAAGGGGTTTATAATGGCGATCTACAGGCGGGCAGCACACCGGTTAACGCAGCCTACGCTCTGCAGCAACTTAAGGATGTGATTGATAATAGCGGGCACACCTTGCTGGAGAATTATGCCGATAACTTCAGCAAGGCCAACGAGTTCAGTAAAGAATCCGTTTGGGAAATCTCTTATTCAAGCGACAATCCCTGGTTCGACTGGAACTATATTCAAGGTGGTGAGGGCAATATGCAACCGTTGATGCAAGGCCCACGCATAAACGGTGATCCAAATTACAACTCCGGCTGGAGCTTTGCCCCGGTAACCCAGGAGCTGAATAACGCTTTCGAACCCAACGATCCAAGAAGGGGCGCTACCATTCTGTCTCAGGCAGATGATTTGAGCGGCGCAGTTTCAACCGGGTATCAGCATACCGGCTTCTTCAGCAAAAAGTACACGACTACGAACGAATACAGGCCTATTAACGGGCAGTATGAATTGAACTGGGGGAACAATTACCGGTCAATCCGTTTCTCAGATGTTTTGCTGATGGCTGCAGAGCTGGAAGTAACTACAGGAGGAACTCAGGCCCAGACCTATTTCAACCGTGTAAGAGACCGGGTTGACCTGCCCGGAAAACCAGCGACCCTGGCCAACATCTATCAGGAACGAAGGGTTGAGCTGGCGCTGGAAGGACATCGCTATTGGGATCTTTTACGGCAGGGACTGACTGTTGCAAACCAAAACATCAGTATCCAGAACAAGCGGGGTCCAGGTTATGTAGGGGATCAGATAGATTTTAACGTCACGTTCAATCCGGCGACGCGCGGTCTCTTCCCAATCCCTCAAAGTGAGATTGATCAATGCGCCGGAGTACTTAAACCCAACTTTTAAAATTACCCGATTAAGATGAAAGCACATATAAATAATCTGGTCCTCCTGCTTTATATAGCAACAGGACTGATCGGCTGCCAGGTGGAAGATCCTGAACTCGGACCCGCTCCTTCTGAAGAGCAGGTGAAATTTTCGGCGAGTCCCTCATCCGACAATGCCAATATCATTACCTTCAAAAACGAATCAGGACCTGTAAACAGGGCCATCTGGGATCTAGGTAACGGACAGACCGGAGCCGGCGACCAGCTTACCGGCTCCTTCCCTCTTTCGGGCGACTATGTGGTCAAACTGACCATATACACCAGTGGCGGTTCTGCGAGCAGTACGAAAACAATTAACATCGCACAGACCAAGCCGGAGATGCTCGACCGTGCGGATTATAATTTCCTGACAGGCGGAGGAAGCAATGTACCCGGAAAAACATGGGTTATCGACAAAGAAGCCTCCGGACACCTTGGGGTGGGTCCGGCAGAGAAATCCGTACCAGAGTGGTATACAGCCGCTCCGAATGAAAAGAAAGACCTCGGTTTTTACGATGACGAAATGACTTTCACACTCAGTAATAACCTCGCTTATACCTATGTAAACAACGGAGAAACCTTTGCCAATGGGGCGAACGCCGCAGGAATTAATGGTGGCGGCCCCGGGGATGACCGGGCGGTGAGCTACACTCCACCCACCGGAATGAAATGGAGTATCACAGAAGAAGGCGGAAAACAGTTCCTTTCCATTTCAGGCGGCGGATTTATCGCTTACTACACCGGCATGTCAAAATATGAGATCCTGGCACTGAATGATACGGAGCTGTACTTGAAGGCGGCGGATAAGGCTACCCCCGCTAATGCCTGGTATCTGAAACTTGTACCAAAAGGATTCACCCGTCCGGTTGTTGAGAAACCTCTGAAGACGGCAAATCTCCTGGATAAATTCGATGGTACCGGTACCATTCCATGGAGGGCAGACGCCATCATCTATAAACCAAACTTTGACAATCCATTCCCGCAGGGGCTTCATACTGATGCAAAGGTAGCCTATTACCAGCGCCTGCAGGGAGAAGCTAACCAGTATGGCAATCTTCAGACCACTCTTGACTACCGCATCGATCTGAGTACCCGTAATAAATTCAAAATGAAGGTTTTCTTCCCCGGAGGAAATGAGTATCCGGCAGTAAAGCAGCAGGTCGCCGTAAAACTTCAGAACTCGCTTGCGGGCGGAAATGCCTGGCAGACGCAAACCGAGGTTATAAAGCAAGTACCTCAGCTTAACCAATGGGTGGAACTGGAATTCGATTTCTCAGCTATCTCATCCACAACGATCTATGACCAGATCGTTATCCAACCCGGAGGCGAGGGACATCAGACACCAGGGATTTTCTATCTCGGCTTATTTGAGCTTCAATAACGTATTCGCTACCTAAAGAAAGGCATATAATGATTCAGAACATCAAGATATTTAACATGCAAACACTAATCATTGGTAAAGTAGTACTTGCCGGGCTGCTCATGGCATGTTCAGGTAAAGCAGACTTGAAACCCATTCCAAAGGACCCGACGGTCGTAGAAACAGGTCCGCCGACAGACAAAGGCTGGGCATTTGAGACCAATCCCGTTTGGGCTGATGAGTTTAATACCAACGGAGCACCTGATCCCGCTAAATGGGGCTATGATTTGGGTGGAACCGGATGGGGAAATAATGAGCTGCAGAATTACACCAACAGCCTAAGTAATGCCAGCGTGAACAATGGCATATTGACCATCACGGCAAGGAAGGAGAACTCGGGAGCAAACGCTTATACATCCGCCCGCCTTGTCAGCAAAGGCAAGGGAGATTTTCTCTACGGACGTATAGAAATAAAGGCGAAGATACCCTCAGGTCGCGGTACCTGGCCTGCGCTCTGGATGCTTCCGACGGATAATGCATATGGAACCTGGCCAAAGTCGGGGGAGATCGATATCATGGAGCATGTTGGTTACGACCCCACAGTCATACATGTGACTGTTCACACGGAGGCCTTCAACCACTCGATCAATACGCAGAAAGGCGTATCGAAGAAGTTTCCCAAGGCGTTTGATGAGTTTCAGCTCTATCGCCTCGACTGGACTCCCTATGCCATTCGCGGTTATATTGAGAATGAGCTCATTTTTGAGTTTATCAATAACGGACAGGGCTATGCCGCCTGGCCGTTTGACAAACGCTTTCACTTGCTGATGAATGTGGCAGTAGGCGGAAACTGGGGCGGGGCGCAAGGTGTAGATGATACTATCTTCCCTAAATCAATGGAAGTAGACTACGTACGCGTATACAAAATGATTGATAAGTAAGTAATGCGGGATGCCGAGACCAGGGGCTGCAGTTGCGGCCGCTGGCTCATTTGACATCCAACAACCTTCTCAGGTTGCATTAGGGCTTTTAACAGGCTGAGTAAGCGCCTACCGTAAACCCTTTTCGTCTTAAGTACTCCTTAGCTTTTTAACGCCTTAATTATGTGAGCATTTACTTTTGAAATGTAAAATCAATAGTTTTGCACCATATTCTCATATAGAAGCGCGTTATAATCATTCATGAAAAGTAAATACCTTCACTTAATTCTACCTGGTCTGGTTGCATTTCAACTTCAGGCTCAGGCTCAACAGTCTGCTCAGACTAAGTTTATCGATCCTGCGAATATGGATCTTTCAGTAAAACCCGGCGACGATTTCTACGAGTATGCCAGTGGTACATGGATTAAAAACAATCCGGTTCCTGCCAAAGAAACGCGTTGGGGAAGTTTCAACGTGCTACGCGACTTCAATATCAATGCGGTTAAGGGCATTATTGAAGAAGCTGCGGGCAACAAGAACGCACCTGCCGGTTCTCCTGAAAAAAGAGTAGGCGATTTCTATACCGCTGCTATGGATAGCGTGACGATCGAAAAGTTGGGATATACCCCTATCAAAAAAGATCTTGCCCGCGTCAATTCCATCAAAGATCTTAGCGGTATCTTGAACGAAGCAGCAGTGCTTCGCACGAGCGGATTAGCTTCTCCATTCTTTAGCTTCTATGTGGGTCAGGACCGCAAGAATGTTAACAACATGGTACCGCAGCTCTCACAGGGAGGGACTTCACTTCCTGACCGCGACTACTACCTGAAATCAGATGCAAGAAGTCTGAAAATCCAGGAGGCTTATAAAACATACATGACCAAGCTTTTCCGTCTGACCGGTTCAACAGAAGCAGAGGCAAAAAAGAATGCAGACATCGTGTTTAATTTCGAAAAAACACTAGCTGCAGACCAGCTTAGCCGCGTGGAGCTTCGTGATCCACACAAAACGTATAACAAGTTTGCTATCTCTGAGTTCAGCAAAAACACGCCCGTTTTTAACTGGCCTTCTATGTTAAGCAAGCTGAAGGTAAGCGGGCAAGATACCATTCTGGTAGGTGTTCCGTCTTTCTTTACTGCGTTGAACAGCACGTTAAAACAGACGCCTGTAAACGACCTGAAAGTTTATCTTAAATGGAATGTCCTGAAAAACTCTGCTTCATACCTGAGCTCGCCGTTTGTTGCTGCTCAATTTGAATATAACCAGGTACTATCGGGTCAGCGGGTGCAGACTCCAAGATGGCAAAGAATGTCATCTCTCACCGACAATTCTATCGGCGATCTCCTGGGACAGCTTTATGTGAAAACATATTTCAAGCCTGAGGCTAAAGCAAGAATGCAGGTTCTTGTGGAAAACCTGAGGAAGGCTTTCGAGATTCGAATCAAGAATCTGGACTGGATGAGCGATGTAACGAAGGAAAAAGCACTGGCTAAGCTTCACGCTTTCAGACCGAAGATTGGCTATCCTGATAAATGGAAAAACTACGATGGACTGGCTATTACATCAGGCACATTCTTCCAGAATGTTCGTAATGCTGATACTTGGGCTTATAACGAAATGGTAGGCCAATTGGGCAAACCGGTTGACCGCAGCCGCTGGGGTATGACAGCACCAACTGTAAACGCGTACTACAGTCCGGTTATGAACGAAATCGTATTCCCTGCCGGTATACTCCAATTCCCGTTCTTTGACCCGAATGCAGATGACGCCGTGAATTATGGCGGCATAGGTGCGGTAATAGGACATGAGATGTCTCACGGTTTTGATGATTCCGGCAGTCAGTATGACAAAGACGGAAGCCTGCGTAACTGGTGGACCGCAGAAGATCTTGCCAGATTTAAAGAAAAGACCAAGGCTTTGGGTGAGCAATTCGACAAATACACCGTACTTGACACTTTGCATGTAAACGGCAAATTCACGATGGGTGAGAACATAGGTGACCTTGGCGGTTTGAATGCTGCTTACGAAGCTTTTAAGATGACTAAGCAAGGACAGTCGAATGACAAGATTGATGGATTTACTCCAGATCAGCGTTTCTTCCTGTCGTGGGCACAGGTTTGGAGAGGCAACATTCTCCCGGAAACTGCTGCTCAGTTTATTCTGACAGATCCGCATTCACCAGGACAATACCGCACTATCGGCGCTCCGGTAAACATGGATGCCTGGTACGAAGCATTTAATGTGCAGCCTGGCGACAAGCTGTATAAAAAACCAGAAGAGCGTATCCGCATCTGGTAACAGAAAAAGGCTGCCGAAGATTCCGGCAGCCTTTTTTGTTCAAAAGCACTGAAATTCACCTTACTAGAATTGATAAAATATGAATAACGAAATAGCGCAGCTGGAACCTCGCGAGCTGTGGAGCAATTTTGATGCACTGAATACTGTGCCACGTGCCTCTAAAAAGGAAGAGCAGGTGATTGCATTTATGATGGACTTCGCCGCAAAGCTTTCACTGGATGCTTATAAAGACGAAACCGGAAATATCATCATCAGAAAGCCTGCAACAGCGGGCTTGGAAAACGCGAAGACGGTGGTATTACAATCCCATTTGGATATGGTACACCAGAAGAATAACGATACGGAGTTTGACTTCACGACGCAAGGTATTAAGATGTTGGTTGATGGTGACTGGGTTTGTGCTGAAGGCACTACATTGGGCGCTGATAATGGGATTGGTGTGGCAGCCATTATGGCGATCCTTGCCTCTGAGACGATTGCTCACCCTTCGATTGAAGCACTTTTTACTGTGGACGAAGAAACGGGGATGACCGGTGCGATGGGATTAAAAGGTGGTGTTTTGAAAGGTGAAATATTGCTCAATCTGGATACGGAAGAAGATGATGAAATTGACATAGGCTGTGCCGGGGGAATTGACGTCACTGCGGCGAAATCTTATGTTGAGGAGCCTGTCCCGGAGAAGAGTCTGTCCTATCTGATTACTGTAAAAGGACTACAGGGCGGCCATTCAGGAATGGACATCCATAAGGGACTCGGCAATGCCAATAAGATTATGAACAGGATCTTATTTCAGGCTGAGAAGCATGCCGGACTGAGAATATCAAATCTGCAGGGAGGAAGCTTACGGAACGCTATCCCACGGGAGAGTGTGGCTCTGACGGTAGTTGAACCTGATAGGGAGGTGGCCTTCCTCCAAAGCGTGCAGGTAGCAGTCGATGATATCAAATTCGAATACCGCAGTACCGAGCCTTCCTTAGCCATCACCTTTGATAAGCAGGATACTGTACCCGCCAGGGTCATGCCTGTGGCCGAACAAAAAGCTCTTATTCAGGCCATTTACACTGCACACAATGGCGTTTATAAGATGAGCACGGAGTTGGAAGATCTCGTTGAGACATCGAATAACATTGCACGGGTATCCGCTGGGAAAGGAAGTATCAGCATTAAATGCTTGACCCGCTCATCTGTAGAATCATCCAAGTTTGACCTTGCTAATTCCTTGAGTGCTGCGTTTGAACTGATGGGATGTGATGTAGAATTCTCGGGTTCTTATCCGGGTTGGACACCGAACCCTGATTCTGAGATCCTCAAAGTGCTTATAAAAATTTATGAGGATCAGAATGATTCGAAAGCTGATGTTGTTGCCTGCCATGCAGGTCTGGAATGCGGTATACTGGGAAGAAACTATCCGAATATGGATATGATCTCCTTCGGGCCGACAATCCGGGGAGCGCATTCGCCCGCTGAAAGAGTTTCTATAAGCTCCGTGCAGAAGTTTTGGAAGTTCCTGCTGGAGATATTGGCCAATATACCGACCAAAGCATAGGAACATGTGCTTACGATAGTAGTCACCCCTCGCCCCCTTACTTATTTAATAGGTGTCGGGGAGAGGGGTTGATTATTGTCCGGTTTCGCATTTCGCTATTCTTTGAAACTAAGTCCTTTTTTTGAAAGCGCCTCCCGAAGAGGAGGCAAAGAAGTCTTTCCTAAGCCATGAAGCTGTAAGATCTCCTTTTCTTTGTACTGGGAGAGGGTTTCTTCGCTTCCTATTCCTTTACTCTCCAGCGCCCGCCGGGCCGGGGCGCTCAAAAAAGAGAGAAAGCTCTCGGGTCGCTCAGATTCCTTTTCACAGATGGGACAAATCGGACAGTCGCTGCTCTTATAGTATTGATGCCCCTTTTTACACACTCGGAGGTTTTTTTTCTTTTGGATTTTTTCTTTGTTTTCCAATACCCTGAACCGGACTATCTCTTTAACCAGCTCCAGGGGTAGTGCTTCTTCAATTGGAAACTGCACCGAACCTTTTCCACTTTTGTATCCGGAGAGCTGTTGCTCAAATGCGGCGTGTCCTGTCGGTGTGGCGTAAAATCCAATATGGTTCCTGTAAGCAGCAAAATGAACAAGATTACCATGCTGAACATAGGTTGGCATGTCGTATTTAATCGTCTCTTCGGCTTCGGGTGCAGCTTCCTTTATGGCCGACCGAAGCTGCTGTAGGATCAGTCGTACATTTTCAGGAAAGCTACTGATGTAAGATTCAGTGTCATTAAACGTTTTATCCATCTCTTTACGACCTTAAATATATCCTCGACCAGTTAACTGAATATAGCTAATTTCTAATGGGAGTTACAACACAGCACGCCGGGCTAAAAAGTAACAACTTTCCTTCCGTTGTTTTTAAATGTTATGCTGACCTGATTGCTGACCGGCGAGTAGCTTAGCTGTTTAACAGGCAGGAGCTCATCGTTGCTCCATGTTTCTCCCGACTTTTTCCAAAGCAGTAGCGTGGCATAAACACCTTCTTGTTTTCCTTGAGGCACATACCTGTCGGATACATTGAGAACTACACTATTTTTTGCTTCCGGATGGAGTCCTTCAGCCTTTACTATTTCATGCTTTCCCCAACCTTTTAACGGCACAAGAGCCAGCTGGTAGACGCCGTTATCCATGATCAGCGCCTCCAAACCCTTTATCTTCAGCGTTCGGGTTTTGACTGCACCGTTCAAAGCAGGTAAAGCGTAATGACCCAGCCTGAGTTCTGTTGGAACAGTGCTGGTATTCCGGTCAATACGCAGTATCCCGTTCGGAAGGGTGATGTCTGCAAGATTCATCTTTACCTGCTCATCAGAAGCAAGCACCGCGTCCCTGTAATAAATCCCGTCCTCGTACTTTTTAAAGCTGAACATTCTGAAAGCTTCCCACTTAGCTTCCCTGTTTTTGACCACATAATTCATCGCGACTTCACCGTTTGGACCGTCGGCCTGCCATGGGAAGGCACTGTTGTAGGACAGACGGTTATAGTTTTCTGTTCCCTGATAGTAACCCTGGGTCTTGCTATAACACCATGCTCTGATTTCGGCAGCACCAATATTTGGATAATCTGTAACGAGGATATTGGAACCCTCTGCAAATTTGTTATAAACCTGCCCTTTTTTAAGTTCGGTCTCCCAGGCTCCTTCATTTTCCTGAGCTGTCCAGAAAGCGCTTGTTTCTGGCACAAATAGTCCCAGAAATAACTTACCCATCCAGAAGACGCTTCCACGACAGCTGTATTGTTGTACAGCCGGCTCGAACGCACCATAGAAGCCTAACGTTGGGATACCGTCTTGCAGCAATTCGGGACTTCTCACAAATTGAAGGAGCGATCCGGAAGCAATGCGCCGCATCCATCCATAATTGATTGAGGGATCATTTGTAAATCCCATCAGCGGAAAGGGAACTGCTGCTCCCATACGGTAAGCAATGCTTCGGCCCCACATGATCATCTCCCCGCTTCTGGCAAACATATAGGGATAATTGTACTGCAAACCGTTGAAGTTTTTCATGAACCTGTCTGCGTATGCGGGATAATGTTCTTTCCCGAAGTATTCCGTCCATAACATTCCATACATCTGGAATGCCCACATACTATAATAATCATAATATGGACTGTCTGTATACCAGCCCTCCCCCTTATAATCGGCCAGGGATTTCTCGAGCAAATCTTTCAGGTAAGCTTCGTTCACCTCGTACCCCCGGCTTTTGAAGAAGCTCATAATGAAAATATTGAAGAATCTCCAGTTCATGTCAATAGTGGGTCCGTTTCCATAACTGAGCATCGTTGAGGCGAGTGAGTCTTTTACTGCTTTTGGAAGCGGATCCCAGAATACTTCAGGGGCGGAAAAGAGGGAAACAGAAAGACCGCCAAACTCTACGAGTGTCTGACTCGGACCACCATTCTTAGCCCTTCGGGGAACATAAGACTTGCTGGTGGAGTCGAGCAGCAAGTTTAATTGATGACGGTAATATGGACCAATACCCAAGCCGTTGATTTGCAGTGAAGGATCATCTTTCAGGAGCGGAGCGGCCATGAACATGGTTCGGCATAGCCCTTCCAGGTTCTCGGTCCGGTTTGGTTTCCCATCCTGAGGGTAACTTTTGCCCGGCTGCTTCGGGAACCTCATCGGGTCATCGGCCGTTTTCACATAGTCGAAGGCCCCACTCAGCAGGTACAATGCTGCTTCTTTCCAGTGCTTCCGCGTTATGCCCGTATAAGGGCTTCGATTCAAGTCGGGTCTGTTAATCCGAAAGATCTGTTTACCAGAAACACCTTCTTTGAGGCTGGATATGCTATCAGGGCTAACTGCAAGCGCACCGATGCCCGATAGGGACAACAGTGCGCAAAATAGAAGAGAAGCGTATTTCGTCATCTTAGTTAAGCAGTCTGATGATATAGCTATATGAATATTGCTTCTCCAGCAGGCGGTATGGCTGATGAGGAAGTGCACCCCAGCTATTATCGCCACCTACACCGCGCTGCTTCAGATCGACGTTTAAAAAAACATTTTGACGTGGCTTGATGTCTGTTGGATGCTGCTGTTTCTTGGTCAATCCGGGGTCAAAGTCTTCTGTGCGATTATTCAGCGCACTGAAGCCGAGTGGTTGCAAACCTTCGATGTGGATACCCTTTCCTTTCCCATCGGTCAGACTCAGCCAACGAACATCTGTTTTATACCCGTTTTCCTGAGGGCGTATGTAAGTCCAGGTAGCCTGGTTTTCAACCTGATCTTTATAACGGCCAACAAACGAAGAGGCTTTACGATCACTGTAGTTCTCCCACGGCCCTCTACCGTAATAGCTTAGCGTAGAGAATGCACCTGGCAGCTCCATGGTCATTCCGAACCTCGGAAGTTCAGGCAGCTCCCTGCCCGACATGTCCATGGAAGCAGTGACCTGGATGGCACCATCGTTCTTGAAAAGATACTCTATTGTATACGGCACCTGAACACCGGAAAGCTCATACTCTACTTTCACGGGGATTCCAGCAGAGCTCTCCTGCCCTACTGTAATGTTCTTAACAAGCCTGTTAACATGTGCTGTTCTCCAGATACCAAGTTGGACCTGCATTCCGCTGCCAAAGTCATTGTCTGTCGGTGCCCTCCAGAAATGTGGTTCCGGGAACTGAATAATAGGGCGGGAGCCGTCCTTAGCGCCAAACCTGATGATCCGTCCACTGCGAGTATCGAACTCCGTAAGCACATCCCCCGCTGTCAGCTTAAGTATGTTATTCTCTTTTGATACCACCAGACGGCTATTGTTTTTTGATTCAAACTGGAAATAGTCGCCGTTTAACTTGAACTGCTCTCTGGCGATCTCATGTCCGGCAGGGACAAGCTCATCAGCTTGTTTGGTGTAAGCATAAACGTTCAGATAATACTCCGTTCCGGGAAGAGACTTCATAGAAGGAAGTTGCAACTTTACCTTTTTCTGCTGATGTGGTGCCAGGCTAACTATAAATGGAGCTTCCTTGATTTTCTCACCATTGCGGTACAACTCCCACTTGAAGTCGAATTGGTCAAGGTTTGTAAAATCAAAAAGATTGTGAATATTGATGGTTCCAGCAGCAAGGTCGCTGTTCTTAAAGAGTATATTCTGGTAGACCTTCTTAACTTCATACAGCCCTGGATGTGGTATACGGTCGGCAGAAATCAGGCCATTGGCGCAGAAGTTTTCATCGTTTTGCAGATGGTAACCGCCGAGATCTCCCCCGTAAGCCCAGAATATCTTTCCATCCGGCGAAGTGGTCTTGATACCCTGGTCTACCCAGTCCCAGATAAAGCCACCCTGCATGTGCTTGCTGCTCATGATAATATCCCAATACTCCTGAAAATTTCCGCTGCTATTACCCATAGCGTGAGCGTACTCACACATGATATAAGGGCGTTCTTTGTTTGCAGCTGCATAGCTTTTCATGTATTCAATCGAGGGATACATAGGGCAAACAATATCGGTATTCGAATCTTCACCTGACTGCTCAAACTGCACAGGGCGAGTATTGTCACGTTCTTTGATCCACTTGTAGGCATCAAAGAACACCTGCCCGTTTCCGCATTCATTCCCTAGAGACCAGATGATCACAGACGCGTGATTCTTATCCCGCTCGACTAATCTTTCGATGCGGTCCATGTGAGCAGGTGCCCACTCGGGAAGATAAGCGGGATGCTTTGATTTGTCTAACCACCGGTCATATGATACACCCATACCATGTGTTTCAATATTAGCCTCATCTACGACGTAGAGTCCGTATTGATCACACAGCTTATACCACAACGGATCGTTGGGATAATGGCTTGTACGTACCGAATTGAGGTTAAATTGTTTCATGAGTTGTATGTCCTTAACCATGAGCTCTCGGCTTGGCACCCGCCCGTTTACATCGTCATGTTCATGCCGGTTGGCTCCTTTGACCAGTATAGACATACCGTTTACCATCAGTTGAGCATTCTTGATCTCCACTTTGCGAAATCCTATCTTCGAACCTGTTACACCTAACGAGGTTCCCTTTTCATCTTTAGTGGTGATGATAAAGTCGTATAACGCAGGAGACTCGGCGCTCCATTTTGAAACATTATTAATTGTTCCGCTGAAATTAGCGGTATTGACATCAGACTTAATGTCAAGCTTCTGATCCTGAGTAAATACGGTCTTACCACTCTTATCCACCACGGCAACATTGACCGTAGCGACCTTAGTACTGGCACCTGTGAACTTCCTCAAATCTATCGAAGCTGTCAGCACGCCGTTTTTGTACTGATTGTCGAGATCTGCTTTGACGAAGAAATCCCAGACGCTGACTTTAGGAACGGCGACCAAGAACACGTCCCTTTCTATACCGCTCAGGCGCCAAAAGTCCTGATCTTCCAAATAGCTTCCGTCATGCCAACGGAATACTTGTACCGCTAAAACATTATCCCCTTTTTTGAGGTGATTTGTAATGTTAAATTCGGCGGGTGATTTGGAAACCTTCGACATTCCGACACGCTTACCATTCACATAGACTTCAGCGTATCCGGATATGGATGCGAAATGCAGAAGTACTTCGCGACCGCTCCAGTTCTCCGGAACCGTAAACGTTCGCCTATAGGTCCCTACCGGGTTATTCTCGCCGATAAAGGGTGGATTTCTGGGATGTGGATAGACAACGTTGGTATAGATTGGAACACCAAACCCTTTCAGTTCCCAGTTGGAAGGAACTGGGATATCGGCCCATGTTTTATCATTCAGATCGTCACGGTAAAAGTCCGTGAGTCGGTTTGCATACTTGTCTGTGTACACAAATTTCCATGTACCATTTAAAGTTTTGTGCCATTGGGATTTACTGTAGACGTCTGCCTTCACATCGGCAGCATGATCAAACAGCATAAAGGTGGCTCTGGGCTTTTCTTTGTTAAACTCGACTAGCCTCGGATTTTCCCAGTCGTTGTTTTGGGATTGACTGAAGGCCTGACTAATCATCAAAGATAGAACAACAAGGAGTTGCAACAATTTGCTTGTCTTCATTAATTTAGGTATATAATTGAGGTACAAAAATGCACTTATTTTCGAGAAAGCAAGGGGGGTAAATAACAATAAGAAGGGGATAAAGTGGTAGATATGTTATTTACTCAGTTTTGGAATCATTTTTTCACTGGCAGGCAGATTCTGAAACTCCTTGTAACTATCGTTCAGGTATAATAGCAGCTCAAAGTTTGAACTGCTAAAAGTCTCAGGAGAGGGGGTATAGCGCCAGATGAAGTTATTCAAATCTTCTCCCCTAAGCGGAACGTGAAGGCCGATATTAAGCGGACTAAAAATCTCTTTAACACGGCTTTCAACAGACCTCATTTTCTCTGCTTCGAGACGCTTCTTCCTGCGCTTCTCGTCTTTTTTCCAATACCAGACCCTGAACACAACGCCTCCGGCTGATGGGTCGTCATATTCTTTTTTATAAACCATGGACTGCCCATGAAAAACGGGACTTTGCCAGGATGATGGTGACGTCTTGAGGTGTCTGACTTCCACTTCCTGGAGAAGGTTGACTTTGGGAGATAAAAATACCTTAAGAGGCTGGAGAGTGTTCAGCCCTATGGTCTGAGTTTGATGAGCAAACATCGAAAACGATATGGAGTGACCTGGCTGAGCAGCTATAGAGAACTTTCCTTCTGCATCTGAGAAAGCTTTGGTGTTCAGCGTCTGATTGTGAACGGTTACATTCTTTAATGGCAACCTGGACGCAGAATCGACAACTGTACCTACGAGTTGTTGCTGCCCCATCAGCACACTTATACGAAAAAAAAGCACCACAAAAAGCAGATTAAATTTCATTTCTTCCGGTTTAAGGCTTACATAAAGATACCTAAGAAAAAAACAGGAAGAAGAAATTTAACATTCTTTCACACGGGTGCTCAATCGGAAGACTCTTCGTCATGAAACATGACGTGTCTACTCCTTTTTATTCCATTACGAGTTCTGTAAGCGCATCTTTTGTAAAGCCCTTCAACTCATTTGTGCGTTGCTCATAGATCTTCTTAACCCATTTCGGATCAGATAACAGAGGTCTGCCAACAGCCACAAGATCAAAGTCTCCTCGGTCCATACGGCGAAGAAGCTCATCAAGGGAACTTGGCTGAGAGCTTTCTCCAGCAAAGGCTGCCAGAAACTCACCTGTCAGGCCTACCGAACCGACGGTTATTGTTGCACTTCCGGTAACTTTTTTCACCCATCCGGCAAAGTTCAAGTCTGATCCTTCGAACTCTGGCTCCCAAAAGCGACGCTGAGAACAATGGAATATATCGATTCCCGCCTCGGCTAAGGGATTTAACCAGGCTTCGATCTCCTGTGGAGACTTGGCAAGTTGGTTGGTATACAATGAGGGCTTAAACTGTGAAATACGCAGGATTAGGGCAAAATCATCGCCTACCTGTTTGCGCACCTCTTTGGTTACCTCTACTGCAAACCGGGACCGTTCTGCAAGAGTGTTTCCTCCCCAGATATCACTGCGCCTATTTGTCTCTTCCCAAAAGAATTGATCAATAAGGTAGCCGTGCGCTCCATGAAGCTCTACACTGTCAAAACCCAGCCTTTTAGCGTCAGCGGCTGCGCGTCCGAATGCGGAAATCGTATCAGCAATATCGGAGTCAGTCATGGAGATTCCATTTACAAAGCCCGGACGGCCCATGCCCGACGGACCTTCAAAAGGCGCAGAAGGAAGCCAGCCAGAAGGGTGGGGATCCATAACGCCCATATGCCATATCTGTGGCGCCATCTTTGCACCTGCCTGATGAACACCGTTGACAACGTTTTGCCAACCATTAAGTCCGTCATTTCCGTAAAAATGAGGAACATTCGGATCATTTGATGATGCCTGACGTTCTATAACCGTACCTTCGGACAAGATGAGGCCTACATCGCCTTCTGCTCTTTTTTGATAATACTTCGCAACGTCTGACGTAGGAACTCCGTTAGGAGAAAAAGAACGCGTCATCGGTGCCATAACAATGCGGTTCTTAAGATTTAATGATTTCAGGCTGAAAGGCCTGAATAAGCTGTCTGTTTTCATTCTTGAAAAATTATATATCCGTTTGAAGGAGTTGGCTCAAT
The DNA here is from genome assembly GCF_003002875.1 of Arcticibacter pallidicorallinus. Taxonomy (GTDB): domain Bacteria; phylum Bacteroidota; class Bacteroidia; order Sphingobacteriales; family Sphingobacteriaceae; genus Arcticibacter; species Arcticibacter pallidicorallinus. The sequence goes on along the minus strand of NZ_PVTH01000001.1, from coordinate 137,338 downwards.
GCGGCGAAAGCTTCTTCGTTCCGCTGGTAATAAGTCCACTGTCCTATCCTTGTAGACTTCACAAGGCCGGCCCTTTGAAGCACTGATAAGTATTCTGAAACAGTCGACTGCGTAAGTCCGGCCTTCTTTTGTATCTGGCCAACGCAAACTCCATTATCGAAGCCATATTGGTCCTGATCGGGAAAATTCCCCTCGGGATCCTTAAGCCAAATGAGGATCTGTAACCTGGTTTTGTTTGAAAGCGCTTTAAAAATTTCTACCTGATCCATGGCACAAAGATATATCGGAATTTCCCGATATATCGTTCTTGTTTTAAGAAATGACACAAGGATTGAATTAGAAAACGGACGCTTCTTTCCATTGAAGCTTTTTTAGAAGGCGATATTTAGAAGATTTACTATTTAGACAGCGAATACTATGAACTTCTATCTTGCCCTAAGAGCAAGTTCAGCAGACTTTAATTTACTTCCCTTGACAGATAATTTGATAGGGCCTGCTTTATTGCCCGACTGCACAAGAACTACCAGCTTTCCGTTAAACAGTTTCATTGTAGGAAGATGAAACTGCTCTAAGGAAGTCGCATCGCCATTACACGCCGCACGGTACGTTCCGTTGCCGCTAACGCTGAAAGTCAGCTGGTTGTTTGCGGTCTCACAAGGATTCCCCTTCTCATCCACGACAGAAACAGTAATAAAGGACATATCTCTCCCATCTGCATCAAGCTCGGTACGATCTGCTTCAAGTACAAGCTTACTTGGTTTGCCCGCTGTTATCACCGATTTTTCGGCAGCGGCATTTCCCTCTTTGTCGTAAGCAATAACCTTCAGGGTTCCTGGTTCATATTTGACATCCATCCACATCAGACGGTATCTGCTCTGAGGGCTTGAACTATTTTTTTTCTGCACGCCCATGCTCTTACCATTTATAAACAGCTCTGCACTGTCATAATTGGTATAAACAAACACCGGCGTTGTCTGCCCTTCTCTTCCCTCCCAGTTCCAGTGAGGCAAGATATGCAGGGTTTCATCCTTTTTGTTCCACTTGCTGCGATAGAGGTAGAAACGATCTTTGGGTAAACCTGCCAGATCATTTATTCCGAAATAGGAGCTCCTTGATGGCCAAAAATTATCATACGGCGTGGGCTCACCAAGATAGTCGAAACCTGTCCATACAAATTGTCCTATAACCCAGGGCTTATCGTCTTCAAAAATAAAATCATCCTCAGGAAGGTTTGACCAGCTGCAATACTCCAGATCGTAGGATGATGATTGATTGTCAGCATAAGTTTTCTCAATTCCTTTCACCACAGGGAACTTATACACCCCCCTTGAGCTTACGGTAGAAGCAGTTTCAGAGCCAAGAATGAACCCTTGTGGAAAAGACTTATATGCATCTTCGTAAAGATGAGTACGATAGTTTAGGCCAGGCACATCCAGCAAAGCGCCGAAGCCCGACGCCATTGTCGCCTTAACCTGATCCATCCCTACCGTCACCGGCCGGGTTGGATCCTCGCGATGGAAAATCTCCTGCAGCCATTTTGCGCGTTTTACGCCTTCGGCACCATACTGATCCGGCACTTCATTCCCCGAACTCCACATCACTATTGAGGGATGATTCCGGGTAGCATGTACAAGATTGACAATATCTTTTTCCGAATCGGTATTGAAAAAGCGGTTATATCCATTTTTCACTTTTGGTTTGGCCCACTCATCAAAAGACTCCGCTAGAAACATAAAACCCATCTCGTCGCATAGCTCTAGTTGTTCAATGGAAGGCATATTATGCGAACTTCTTATCGCGTCACACCCCATGTCCTTTAGAATCCGTAGCTGTCTGCGCAGAGCCGCTACATTGATCGCCGCTCCGAGGGGGCCAAGATCATGGTGAAGGCACACGCCTTTAAACTTACGCACCTCACCGTTAAGGCTAAAGCCCTTAGCCGCTGTGTAACTGATCTCCCGGATCCCGAATCTAGTGGTCGTTTCATCTTTCAGATCGTTTCCTACATATAGTTTCGTGACGGCTTTATAGAGATAGGGTGTTTCAGGACTCCATAGCTTTGGATTGTCTACAGCAAGATTTTGGTCGAACTCTTTACCATAAGGCATATCACTACTTTGCGTCGCAACTGTCTCTCCTTCGGAATTGATGATAGAGGTAACCAAACGGGCGTCCTGCCCCGACACCTTTGTTTTGATATTTACTTTAGCGAGCTCGGAGGATATAAACGGGGTTGTTATATAGGTACCCCATTGATCGATACTTACTTGATCTTTTACTACGATCTGAACCTTTCTATATAAGCCGGCTCCCGGGTACCAGCGCGATGATAGCCCCCTGTTAGACAGCTGAACGGCTAACAGGTTCTTTTTTCCGGCTTCGATATGTTCCGTGATATCAAAATAGAAGTAGTTATAACCAAAATTCCATTCCCCCACTTTTTTTCCGTTTATAAAAACCCTGGGTTCGCTCATAGCGCCCTCAAACACGATCATTACCTTTTGCCCGGGACTATAATCGGGGAGCGCAAACTGGTTTCTGTACCAGCCTTGGCCAATATAGGGCAGGGAGCCTGTTCTGCCGGTTTTCTCCGTCGGAATTTCCTCCCCGTTTTGCACAATGGCCACCGTTTGCTTATCGATCTCCTTATCGAAAGGACCGTAGATTGCCCAGTCATGCGGAACACTGACGTTTTCCCAATTCTTATCATTAAACTCCACCTGATAGGCCTGGTCGTTCTGACCTTTTTCAAACTTCCAACCCTTGCTTAATTCCGTGACAATGCGAACCTGAGAGTTAGCAGCGAGAGATACCATAAAAAGGGTCAGAACAAATAAAGATTGCTTTTGGGACATACTATAGAGTTTAAAGTTTTACTTTTCCATCCTTACCTTACCCTCTGCACCTTTCCGCTTAGCTGCCATGTATTCAGACGGCTGCATATTGAAGCGGGCTTTGAAGGATTTCGCAAAGTAGTTAGGTGTGGCAAACCCTACCATATAGGAAATTTGCGCAATATTCAGATCGCTTTTCTCCAACAGAACCGCAGCTCTTTCCAATTTGATTGAACGGATATACTCCACCGGAGACTGGCCGGTAAGTTCTAAGATCTTGTGATATAAAGATACTCTGCTCATCCCCACATGTCTGCTGAGGTCTTCTACAGACAATTTCGGATTATTCAGATTCTCTTCCAGATACAGCATAATCTTATTGAGTAATATGTTTCCCTGCGATTCAATCACCAATTCGGGAGCCTGCACTTTGATCTGCTTAGTATAGGTATCTTTCAGTGTCCGGTTAAGGACGAGCAAGTTTTTGATCTTAGCGTTCAGGATTTCAAAGTTGAATGGCTTCGTCATGTAATCGTTTGCCCCTGTTTGTAAGCCCCTGATTTGTTCCTCTTCGCCCGTGAGGGCTGTTAACAAAATGATTGGAATATGACTGGTGCGTTTGTCAGCTTTAACTTTGTTGCAAAGTTCTATTCCGTCCATAAAAGGCATACTTATATCGCTAACAATGATCTGTGGATGATGCGCGAGCGCCTTCTGCCAGCCCTCTTTACCATTAGAGGCCTCATAAACGCGGTAAAAACTCTTCAGGTTGTCTTTAAGGTAAAATCTGAAATCATCGTTGTCTTCAACGAGTAAAACCGTCGGCACGTCCGTCTTTGATAAATCTTCCTTTTCAGGTACGTCCTCAACTACCGGAGTTTCGGGTTCCTTAATATTATCATTGAATTGCTGTTCTGCAGCAATTGGTGCCGTAACACTATCAATTGCTTTTTCAGCAAAATTTTCAGACACAAACGGGAAATTAATAATAAAAGAGCTTCCTTTACCCTGCTCGCTTACCACACTTATACTTCCACCATGCATTTTTACAAACTCTTTGGTAATCGATAAACCAATTCCGCTACCCTGGTTTAGTGTTGAAGTGTTGGAATCTCCCTGGAAAAACCGGTTAAACACCTTATCCTTCTTGTCAGGTGCTATTCCTATACCTGTATCAGATATTTTAACCACTATGCCTGAGCCAACCGCTGCATCTTCACTATGGCGGATTTCCACTTCTACCTTGATGATTCCGCCTGCAGGTGTGAACTTAAACGCATTTGAAAGTACATTAAATAGGATACGCTCCAGTTTATCGTGATCAAAAGAAGTGTTGAAATAGTGGAGCTGGCTTTCAAAGACCAGGTCGATATTTTTCCGTGAACTGAGATCCCTGAATAATTCAGAGACATCTTTCACGAAAGAAACAAACTCACCTTCTGATAAGCTCAACTTTAGCTCCCGCTCCTCCATTTTCCGGAAGTCCAGGAGTTGATTCACCAGATTCAATAGTCTTCGGGCATTGCGCTTAATCATGAATAGGTGGCTGCTGCCGGATTCAAACTTTTCTTCCGATAGAAGAGTATCGACAGGACCCATAATGAGAGAAATCGGAGTACGGAACTCGTGACTTAAATTTGTTAAGAACTTGATTTTAAGCATATCAAGTTCATGCAGCCGTTCTGCTTCCTTTCGTTCCTGTTCGAGCAGTTGTTTTGCCTTGCTTCTTTCCTGTTCTGCTTCGAATTTCCTTTTCAAATTTCGAATTCCTCGATATCGTACATATAGCAGTATCCCAAGAGCTGTAGCAACATATAGTATGTAGGCATATATTGTCATCCAGAATGGTGGCTTTACGTGGATCCTAATCGATGTGACTTCCCCGCATTTCGTTCCGTCAGCATCGCAGGCCCTCACCTTGAATATATAGTCTCCAGGGTCAAGGTTGGTGTATGACGCAGTTCTGGATTGGCCGACGTGGTTCCATGACTTATCGAAGCCCTCTAACATGTACGCATACCGGTATTGTTGGGAAGTAACATAACTCAACGCGACGAAATCCAGGGAGAAGTTTTTAGCATAATCAAGATAAATATCTCGCGAAACGGTGATATGTTCATCTATTGGCGAGTCCTCACCGGGAACAGCCACTTTGTTGTCCACTTTCAGTTCAGTAACCAACACAGATGGAACTTCCACATTCGTTTTTAAGTTTGCCGGATTGAAGTGATTGAAACCGTCCTGACCACCAAAAAACAGCTCACCATCTAAAGTCCTGAGTCCTGCACCGCTATTAAAATTACTATTTTGAACACCGTTGTGAGTATTATAATTATGGAACTTCTTGGTCTTCGGGTCGAAACTGCTAATTCCGGAGGTGGTGCTCAACCATAAAAGCCCTCTTCCGTCCTCTATAATTTCATAGACTGCTGCATTTGATAATCCGTCCTTTTCTGAATAAGTAGTAAACTGACCGGTTTTTTCGTTAAACAAACTTAGGCCTCCCCTCGTGCCTACCCATATCTTTTTGTTCCTGTCCATGACGACAGACAGAACTACATTATTGGGAAGCCGGCTATTAGTTTTATCATAGAGTTTGAAAGATTCATTTTGGGGTTTGAATACAGCCAAGCCCGAACCATGGGAGCCGATCCAAATATCCCCTCTGCTGTCTTCTTCTATCGCCCGGATATAACCGTTGGTAGGTAAGCGGGGAGTACCTGCTGCAGATGTGTTTTTATATATTGATCTGAAAACTTTTGTCTCCGGGTTATAGACACTTATACCATCTCCGTTGGTGCCAATCCATATATTCCCCCTTGAATCTTCTTTTAAGCAGAACACACTATTGTTGATAAGGCCCTTAACCACTCCATTTTTAGCGTATTGCTCATATTTACCCGTACGTACATCAAGTGCAAAGAGCCCATTAACATAAGTGCCAATCCATAGCTTACCGTCTTTGCTCATCTCAAGCGAAAGAATAGCCAGCTTAGCTGAAGCAGCATTTGTTGGCTTCAAGTCGAAATGACGGAACAGCCCGGTGCGACGATCAAATAAGTTTAATCCACCTCCATCTGTTCCAATAAAAATATCGCCGTTGGCAGCTTCCGCAAAAGATGTTACGTTTGACGAACTCAAGCCCCGGTCATCGAATGGGTTGCTTCGCTTTAGGTTGAAGAGGTTGAGGTTTACATCTGACTTATTGATACCCCCTTTATAGGTACTTACCCAATGCGTGCCGAGGTCGTCAATATAAATATAACGGACTGATTTACTTGCCAGGCTGTAGATATTGCGACTGTCTGGCTTGTAAACATCGACCTTCCCAGAATGAATGTCCAAAACACTGATTCCGTCCTCAGTGCCTAACCATAATCCACCGTTGCGGTCTGCAACTACCGAGTAAATCTCGCTGCTGCTTATTGCACCTTGACCTTCACCATAACGAAATCTTTTAAACCTTCTCCCATCGGGCAATAGCATTCCAAGTCCCCGATCCGTACCAACCCAAATGACGCCGTTCGCGTCCTCTTCCACACTTCTCACCGCATTACTTGGCAAACTACCTTCGTCGCCCGGAACATTTATGAACTGAGAAAAGGAATTTTTCGCCCTGTTGTATAAAAACAGTCCATCTGCCGACCCGACCCATATTCGGCGTTTGCTATCTTCAAAAATACACAGCACGGTCTTGCTTGCCAGACGCCCACTATTGACGGGGCCGGTCAAGAAATTACTGAGCTTCCCCGTGCTGGGATTTAATACACTTAAGCCATTAACATTGGAGATCCATAGATTATTTGCATAGTCACTCGCAATTGCTCGTATAACATTATTTTTACTATTGAATCCCTTATGAGAAGACAGTGTTCTGAACTTGTCTTTTTTTCTGTCATATGAACAAATGGAGCCACCATTGGTGCCTATCCATAATGTCCCCGAGCGGTCTTCATGCAAAGCAACCACCTCATTTGTCGGCAAGCTACTACTATCACCGGCAATGTGCCTATAAACGGTAAAACTGGTGCCGTCATACTTGTTCAACCCATCCTCGGTGGCAAACCACATGATGCCAAAACGATCCTTCAGAATCGCCGTAACAACGTTAGACGACAGACCATCCTTAGATGTCAGAGACGTGAAATTTATTTTTTTTTCTTGGGCGTATATCCCTTGCAGGATAAATAAGAACAGGATACAGAAACAGGAAAATGGTTTGAATATTAAGCAGTTCAACATAGGTACAAGACTCCTCTTAGATACCATTTTGACGTTATCTGATACTCTTATGTGTTAAGGTAATTGATTAGAGTTACAAACTACACAAAATTGGCCAAACGAAAATACACATAAATTTGAGGCATTTAAAGCAAATGTCTTTTTCAGGTGTTTCCGTCTGGCCAATTATAAATGCGGAAGGATAACTTCCTTAAATTCTCATGCGCCGGTAAAAGAGTATGATTACTTGTCCGTTCTGAAAGGCGATGCAGGTAAACCAGCAGAATTATAGAGGTTTGCACCGGCAGGATTATCTGACCATGCATATCTGACATACTTAGGGTTATTCATTCCCTCCGCCCAAACGATAACCTTGTTCCCCTCAATTCTGGTCTTAGCCCAGACGAATTTCTTACTATCATCAGATATAGAAAAGTGCGAAAGTTCCTCGCCATCGCTTGCAACCAAGCCACTGCCCACATGATCAAAATCAATGATTATTTTATTCCCGTCTATTCGTGATGATTTAAATAGTGGTCCCGAAGAAACGAGATGCCGTTCATTATAAACAAGCTTTCTCGCCGCGAGGGCCAGCCTTTCTCCAACATCTTTTTTGTTATCCGGGTGAATATCATTCCATTCGCCTAAATCTATCGTCACTGCCATGGCAGTATTTGGCACACTTAATGTCTGCAAAGCAGCCTCACGCAAAATAGGCCACCCCCCTTCAGTTGGAAGATAGTTGGCGTCACCAAAATTAGGAAGCTGTACATATAAAAACGGAAGTGAAGGCTGATAAAATACTTGTCGGTAGTCTTTGATTAAAGCGGGTAGTAGTTTATAATACTCCGTTGCATTGCCTGAATTGCTTTCCCCCTGATACCAGAGAACCCCCTTTATGGCGAAATTAGTCGCAGGAGCTACCATCGCGTTGAACAGGGAGGTCGGTTGACCTTGAGCAGAGATAGGTTCAACATTACTTCGTCTTACAGGTGTATAAACTTCGCCGACCTTATAGTGCCAGTATCCCGTAAGTTCAACAGTCTTTCCATTCGCCTCTACGAAATAAGGCTTATCTGGTACAAATCCTCCCTTACCTCCGTTATTCTGCACCCGCACAACTAGTATATTTTTACCCGGCTTAAGAATCCCCGGCGCGACAGAATATCTCCTTTGAGGGTATTGATATCCCGTTTGTCCAATTTGCTTACCATTAACATATACCACATCGGCATCGACTATTCTCCCCAAAAATATCTTTGCAGGGACCCCGGTCATTTCCTGGGGAATATCTATTTCCCTCCTATACCACACGACACCGTTCAGATCTCTTACTCCCTGATCTTCCCAGTAGCCGGGAACGCTTATGCGCTGCCAGCCTTTCGGAACATAATTGGTCTCGTACCATTTCAACTCACCTGTCAGCCCTTTGTCGACAATAGTCCTGGGCCGCCTCTGACTTGCAGCTGCTTGTCGGTTTCTTTCGTTTACATACGATGTATCTTTATTCCTTGTGATGGTTGCAGCGATCTCTGCGAAATCCTTCAACCCATCTTCGCTGGTCCAGGCCTCTATCGGAGTACCGCCTACGCTCGTATTAATTATTCCTATCGGCACACGATGTTTCTGATAAATCTGTCTCGCGAAGAAATAAGCGACCGCAGAGAAGTCATCAACATTTGTGGGATTAGCCCACTTCCAGCTGCCGCTGGAATAATCTTTTTCAGGACCGGTTAGACTGGTTGTTGTCGCCACCCAGAATTGCCGTATCTCCGGATAGTTCGCTTCTGCAATATCGGAAGCGTACGTAATATTGTGTAATGACATCTGGTGCACCATGTTCGACTGGCCGGCACAAAGCCATACATCTCCTATAAGAATATCTTTAAGTTGAATGGTATTTTTCCCCTTAATATTCATAACATAAGGTCCCCCAGCTTTCATCGCCGGAAGCACAGCATTCCACTTTCCATTAGAAGCGGCAATTACTGATGTCGATTTGCCGTTAAACCGAATGCTCACCTTTTCACCTGGCGAGGCCCAACCCCATATTTTAAGCTTCGTATCGCGCTGCAGCACCATACTATCCCTTATGAGCCGGGGAAGCGTTACCTGAGAGAAAGTGCTTTGAAGAAAGAAAAAATTCAGGGAAAGTAAAAAAAATAATTTATTCCGATTCATAAATGGGTAGCGAATATGTGTTTAAAAATTAGCGGTTATACAATGGCATTTATTCTACTTTTGGTGAGTTGTTCGAAAATATCCAACTGAATGGGTTTCTGGTCTAAACCTTTTTAGGTACCTTTCTCTAACCTCGCGGGCTCAACATAAAAAGTTCTTTGGCTATTTCCTGGAAGTAAAGATAGATTGAATCACAATTGGTGACCGAAAGCATTCGTTATAGTTTGGGTAAAAATGTTAAATCAAGCATCATCCAACTTTGACATTTTATTTAAAGCAAAGACAGTCAAGTAGATAATTGCAAACATAGCAGCACCATCCCACCCAGATCATGAATAGGCAATGGCTGACAAGAATTTTAAAAAATAAAGATATTGCTGTAAAATGTGTTATTTTAACTTTTGATCCTGACAATCGATCGGGTCAAATTTAAAACGTCCCCTTTCAAAATCGATTGCAGTCCCCTTCTTAAAATAAGACTTGCCCAGATAAGACTCGATTTCCCCGACACCCAGAAGCAGCCTATTGTTATCTTTCAAAAACGCAAGAGGATTTTTATAAATCGTCTTACTTTCCCCGGTCGTAAACGTGTAATTTACATACAAAGTATCACCTTTGAACTCTCCATCAAGACCGCCTTCATTGTCTGGTTTTTCAGAAAAATCAATTAACAATTTTCCGCTGATCTTACCGTCGGCACGGCTGTCCAAATTAAGGTAGGCTGTATCCGGACCGTCAATGGCAACATAACACTGAGTTTGCTTAATCAGATCTTCTGCAGTTTCATTATTTTGCTGAGACTGTTTACCTTCTTGGCCGGAGCCGCATCCGAAAAAAACAGCGGAGACCAAAAATAAAATGGCGGGAATGTTCGTTTTCATGCGCTTTAGATTTATAGCTAAAAATAAGCAATCTTGGTGACATTCTTAAAAAGGCCCGCGAAAGGGTGACCATTGTGTAGTGATACACCCTCTTCCAACCACGATTATCAAAAAGTTAAGCCTGCTCGAAATAAATCCTTTCTCAATGACTATAGTCGACAATGTTTAAATGTTAAAAATAAATTTTCACGGAAATACCAGAAATGAAAGTCTGCAAAAACTCACTAGCTTTTGAGCTTCAAAGTCACTTTTTTGCCGTTATAGTTTACTAATTGACCGTTAGAAGCACCATCCATTTGTTCACCGGCAACAATAACATTGAACTTTCTGGCTTTCAGCATCCCCGGGAAAGACCCTTTCCTGTTACTTACGACCAAAGTCTTTTTCACATCATCCCAGTTAAACGTGATCGTAGAATAAGCTCCCTTTTCATAATTATAATTATCGTTCTCATCCTCATACAAGGTAAAGGATCCACTCGCACCGGGATATATCCGGATTTCCAGATTATCCCATTTCTTTTCTTCCGCATATTGCACCTTGGGACCAAAAGGAATAATAGAACCGGCTCTGACATAAAGGGGGATAATATCAATCGGGGTCTCTTTATTCACAGTACTGCCACCGCCGACTTTTTCGCCTGTCCAGAAATCATACCAGCTGGTTCCTCGAGGAAGATAAACAGCTTTAGCCTTGACTTTGCTGAAATCCTCGGACGGAACCCCGGCTCCCTGCGCTCGCTCGATGTACATCGCCTCGGTAACAGGCGCCACCAGGAAAGACTTACCAAACATAAACTGATCATTAATATTCAAGGCTTTATGATCCGACGCGAAATCCATCATCAGGGCTCTCATCATACTGGATTGTTTATTCGTCACATCCCAGGAGGTAGAATAGATATAAGGGAGCAAACTATATCTCAGATGAATAAATTTCTCAAGTGCATCATAAACCCTATCTCCCTTTTTACCAAATTGATAGATCTCCCGTGGAGCGTCTGCTCCATGTGAGCGCATCATCGGAGTAAATGCGGCAAACTCAAGCCATCTGGCATATAACTCACGGTACTCAGGATCATTCAGCTTTGCGGGAAATTTGGAAAGAAAAAAGCCGCCTATATCGCTGTTCCAATAGGGAATCCCCGTTAGCGAAAAATTCAGTCCAGCTGATATCTGATTTTGCAGTGCCTGCCAGGATGCTGTTACATCACCCGACCAGGTATTCGCCCCATAGCGCTGCTGACCGGCGAATGCTGAACGCGTAAGTATAAAAACTCGCTTTTCACGGCTCTCTGCTTTCTGACGCTCCGCTACTCCTCCTACCGTCATCAACGGATAGGCATTTCTAACCTTTCTGAAGGATCCCAGATAGGTCTTATTGTCAAAGTCCTCTGGCTTAAAGCTGAGGTGATCTGGCTCTGTGGAATCCATCCACCACCCGTCCATACCGAGGGAGAAAATTCCCTTTTTCAGATATTTCCAGTAGATATCGCGTGCAAGGGGATTGTATGCATCGTAAACCCGGACACCTGAAGGATAGTCCATATTTGGCGGCCAGGTATCTGTGCCCGCCTGTGGCCAAGTTTCAAAGTTCAAAAGCATATTTTGCTTCTCCATTTCTCGATAGGGCTTGGTATGAGGACCAAAAGAAGACCAGATGGATATGATCATTCTGGCATTCAGGGCGTGTACATCATCAACCATCTTCTTTGGATTATAGAACTCACCATTCAGAAACTCCATTCCATTCCACAGATAATTGTTACCCCAGTATTGCCAGTCCTGAATAATACCATCCAGGGGAACCCCCAGCTCACGGTATTTTTGTACAACACCGACGAGCTCATTCTGACTTTTATAGCGTTCTTTACTCTGCCAGAAGCCAAACGTCCAGAGAGGGAACATGGGCGACTGCCCTGTCAGATCACGCATCTTCGCGATAACCCCATCCGCGTTCCCTCCATACATGAAGTAGTAGTCGACTCCCTCACCCACTTCTGATCTGAAGCTTGTTCCCTTTACATTGTCTTCGAAGACCGTTGGTGAATAGTTATCCCAAAAAACACCATAGCCTTTAACAGAGTGTAGAAAAGGGACGTAATCATCTGTATTTCCCTGGACCATGTTCATCCTGAGGTTGCGTTGAACCATCTTCCCTTGTTGCTGTGAACCCAAACCATATACACTTTCATCTTTTTCAAGCTGAAATACCTGCGTCACAGTATGCGTAGAGCTACCTGCATCATTGAAAGGAGTAAATGATGCCCCGGCAACCTGTTCTTTCAGAAGATTATTCTCCTTCGAAGTTTTATAAGAGACCTGACCATTCTCTTGATTATAGACCACAATCATCTCAGTACTGCGCAACTCGATCTCATCCCCCACCTGTTTCACGCTGAAAGACGTTTTCTCCGGGGTTTTAGTCACCGATAAACTTTCCTTTGCTACCAGGCCAGGTCCAGGGGACTTTAAAATCCGCACAATCGACGGGGAATAAAACCGGATTTCAACCTCACCTGAACCAAACGTCGTTTTGACGCCTGCTTCGGTCCGTTGAAAAGTCTGTGCTCGTAAGGCAAGGAATGCACCCGAGAATATGAAAATTGCTGTAAATAAAAAGCCCTTAGTCATGCTGATTCTTCTTATGGTCAATCACAAAAGAATTTTTTCTTACTTAATTGGATCTACACCTTTTGTCGTCTGAACAATTTTTTGAATGGTACCATCCTCATTGTAATACATATAGTCTACACAAATGGAGCGTCTGTAGCTACCCCCTGTTGGTAATACCCCATTATGATAAAAGAAATAGGACTTGCCCTTATAATCGATAATACCCGGATGTGTTGTAAAGCTGTTCGGAACATTTTCCTGAATAATTCCGCGGTAGGTCCATGGACCTGTAGGACTTGTTGCAGTACAATATTCGATCATTTCAGGCTTTGTACCTGCACTGGCATACACCAGATAATACATTCCTTTACGCTTATACACCCATGGACCTTCGATGAAATTCTTTGGCATTAGCGTGGTAATAGGACCATCCATTTCGATCATATTCTTTTTAAGCTTCACCCATTTTAAGCTACCGTTACCCCAGTACATATACGCCTGACCATCGTCGTCGATCAAAACGGTTGGATCGATATCGTCCCAGGCGTGAGGCAGGTCCTTTGTCATTTCGTTGATGATCAATGCTTGTCCGATAGCATCTTTGAAAGGACCGGTAGGCCTGTCCGAAACCGCTACCCCGATAGCTGCGCCACCCTGACTCCGACCGTCCTTTTTATGAAAAGTGGAAACAAACCAGTAGAATTTGCCATCCCGCTCGATACACTCCGCTGCATACGCATCACCGGTTGCCCAGGAAAAAGTTTTTGGAGATAACAGAGCGCCATGATCCTTCCAGGTAGCCATGTCGGTTGTTGAAAACACATGCCAGTCGGGCATTTTGTAATTCGTATCCTTTACAGATGCGGTATCATGACTGGTGTACAGAAACAAAGTGTCGTTGTATACAATCGGTGCAGGATCAGCTGTAAAGATGTGTTTGATAATAGGATTTTGAGCTTTGGCACTAAAGATTGCGCCAAGCGCCAACGCGGCGCTGAGAATTGTTACTTTCATATAATCGGTCGTTTATGTTTATCAATAATAGTTTCTATTCAACTTATAATTTGATAGATACCTGCTTACCGCGATAGGCAATCAGCTTACCTGCTGCACCTTCAGTCGCCTCAATACCTGATCCCGGTTTCACTATCTTCACCTTAAATACCCTGTTTTGCAGGTTACCCGAGTATGAACCTTGGCGTGACCCAATAGTCAGTTTCTTAGTTGCGTTATTCCAGGTGAACGGGATAGTCGTATATTTCCCCTTTTCGTAATTATAATTATCCCCTTCATCTTCATACAATTCAAAGCTTCCATCAGCCCCCTGATAAATCAGAACATCCAACGTATCCGCAGGTGCCTGAGCAGTATGCTGCATCACTTTTCCCACAGGGATAATAGCACCAGCTCGAACAAATACAGGTATTTTATCATTGGAAGCATCTGCTTGTACCGTTTTTCCGCCATCGAACGCTTCGCCTGTCCACAGATCATACCAGATCGTCGACTTAGGGAGGTAAACTCCCCACTGCTTTATACCGGGCTCTGTAACCGGAGCGATCAGCATTGACTTGCCAAACATATACTCATAGCCCTGCCGAACAGCATTTTGATCAGCATGAAAATCCATGACTAATGGCCGCATCATTGTTGAGCCATTTTTTGAGACTTGCCAACCCGTAGAATATATGTACGGCATCAGGCGATAGCGCAGATTCAACATCTTCCTCATGGCGCTCTCTACCTTTTCACCGTATTTCCATGGCTCCGTTTCCGATTGGTAACCATGTATTCTGAATATAGGGTTAAAAGCACCCCATTGAAACCAGCGCACTAGTATATCGTGGTATTTCTCATCCGTGTATTGCGCTTGTCCCGGACGGAAAAAACCGCCTATATCTGTCGTCCAGTACGGCATCCCGGTCATATTGAAATTGAGCCCTGCCACGATCTGTCTTTTGAAGGTATCCCAGTTCCAGCCAATATCGCCAGACCAGTTGATTGTTCCAAAACGCTGTTGCCCCAAAAAGGCCGAGCGGGTGAGGATCGTTACACGCTTACCGGGATCTGTTGCGCGCTGTCCCTCGTAAACGGCCTTGCTAACAAACAAGGGATAGGTCAGACGATAGAACTCGCCTGGTCCGAAATATGTTTTCTTCCCTCTCAGCGCATCATTCTCCGGTTCTGTAGCGTCCATCCACCAGGAATCAACTCCGTAAGTAAACAAATTCGTATTTAAAGCATTCCAGTGAGTCTTTTGTGTTTCCGGATTATAGATGTCGATCCACGGACTATTGGGAATATATAAGTCTTTGTCCAGATAGGCTTTCGCTACCTCCGATTTCCTATCGATATTTTCCCAAACCGAAATAGAAAACTTCGCATTCAGGTCGTGCAGCTCTTTAATAAACTTGCCGGGTTCGGGATAATTCGCCTCGTCAAATTTAGGCACCCCCCAACCGTATTTCCCCCAATACTGCCAGTCCTGCACAATCACGTCCATCGGAAGCTGCCTCTTTCTGAACTCCTTCACTGTCTCTACCAGGTGAGTTCCGGATGTATAACGCTCCCTGCACTGCCAGAACCCATAGGCCCACAATGGCAGCATCGGAACTTCACCGGTTAAATGACGATAGTTGGCAATAACCTCATCAGCATTCTCTCCCTGGAACACGATGTAATCCAATGACTTTGCATGAGGAGAGCGGAAGGTTGTCAGGTTTTCAGCAGGCTTCCATGAAAACCTGGGTATGTTGGTAGCCTTGCAAACGATCTGGACCTTGTGCTCCCCGGCTTTCAAAGTTACCAGCTTGCCTGCTGACGGTGGAAGCCATAAATTACTCTGATCAATGAGCGGCACGCCATCGATGACGACCAAATGGCGGTTGTCCATATCCCCCAGGTCCAACATAATCGAGTAATCTCCGTCTCTGTCCACCTTAAACTTGCCGTTGTACACTGCCTGTTGCTGAGATATACGTTGCGTTCCCATAGTCGTTGTTACCTCCGCATCACCTTTATCATTCGAGGAGCTAGCCGCTTTCTCCAGTGAAACAACATGATCTGTTGGATTAAAATGCGTTAAGCCATACTGATGCCACAGAATTCCATAATTATTACTAGAATACAGAAAAGGTATGGCTATTTGAGAGTTCACTTGCGTAAGCTTCCTGCTGACATTCTTAAGATCAAAATTCCCGTCCTGAAACTGACCGAGCCCAAATAAACTCTCCCCTTCAGGCGAGTTAAAACTCTGTTCGGCGACAAAACAAGGCTCGCCCATGACGGTATCCGCCACCATTCTTCTGCTACCGGCCTTCTCGCTAAGGAAAACTTTGCCCTGCTTGTCCAGAAAATTCAAACTCCCGCTTTCTTTGTTGAAAACAACTGTTAAAGCTGATGTGCTTAGCCTCAGCTGGGAGGGCGTTTCGGCGTACTTGAACTTGGGACTGATGGGCTTATTAATGACCACAAATTGCTGCTCTTCTCTCATCCCGCCTTTTTCCAGCTGTACTCTGATCACTTTTTCAGACAGCGGTATTAAATGAAGAATACCCTCCGACAGCTCTATAGACAGCCTGTCATCTTTTAGGGCATACTTTTCATAGGTTTGACTAAACGCAATTAACGGGAACAGTAATATGGTCAGAATGGTAGCTTTCATTTTATTCTCGTTAAATGTTATTAATGGGTGTCAGCGTCGCGACAAAACCACCACGCCTAAGTAGCCTGACATCCACAGAAGAAGAAGAGTCAACTTCTGCAGATCTCGTAGTAAATTCTTTATCATGCTTGCCATCGGCTATCAGGCCAAGCGAGTACTTAGTACCGCCCTGGAGAAAGTCAAGCGCAACAGTCTGCTTCTTCTCTTTTATTTCTCCGTTAATTCCCCCGATGTACCAAACATCACCTTTCCGTCTGGCAATTATGACATCCTTGCCCGGGAACCCACCCAGCAACTTTGTCTCGTCCCACGCAGCAGGAACTGTCTTAAGAAAAGACTTGGCGAAGTCCGGCAGCTGCCGATAACCCTCCGGACGGTCTGCCATATGTTGTAAGGCCGATTCAAACAACACGCTCAGTGCCAGTTCATGACCGTAGGAAGTGATATGCGGAAATTGAGAGTTCGTGAAAGTGACCGGCGTATAATCCATTGCACCAACCACGTTACGTGTAAACGGCAGAATAGTGTTATGTTCCGGAGCCGTATAAGTAAGTTCCGGACCGTTATTATACCATTCCGCTCCCCTTACTCCTTCATAGGTCATCAGATGCGGATAGGTTCTTGCCCAGCCACGAGGTACAAGACAGCCATGGAAATAGACCAGCATCTCGAACTTCGCGGCATCGTCCAGAATATCCAGATAGTACTTGATCATATCCTGCTTTTCGCTTTCAAAGAAGTCTATCTTCACCCCTGCAAAACCCATCTTCCTCAACTTGGTAAACTCGGCTACCCGATTTTCATGAGTCAGCATTCTGTCTTTGGGAGTCGACGGCACCCAGGTATGATCCCCACCTGAGTTATACCAGATCAATGGCTTTACCCCCTTCGACAAAATGTATTTGGCCGCATCTTCTACATTGCCGCCATTTGACATGGCATCCCACTCCCAATCCAGCAACGTGTAAGGCCAGGTCATTTCTGCGGCCAGATCAGCGAAATCTGTAACGATCTTATAATCTTTTGTTCCATGATTGCTCGACCAATAGTTCCATGACACGTTGCCCGGTTTGATCCATTCTGTATTCTTGACAAGAGAGGGAGGAGAAACGTCATCAACAAGTGTAGAAGCTACAATATCCTGCAGGCTGCCCATAATGATCACTCTCCAGGGCGACTTCCATGGCAAAGATATAACTGGCTTGGAAGCGCCTTGCCCACGCCCATCGCCCTGGTCCGGAAAGGTAAGCTTATACTTATTCCCCTCCGCTTTATTACTTAATTTCGTTCCACAATAAGTCCGGTCTAAATCTGCCTCATGCAGCAAGTACCAGCACGACGCATCTTTGGTCTGAAAAAGAGCCGGATAACACCACTCACGAAGCTGTATCGTACTATCACTCATCGCCGTGTAAATCCCTTCGTTTGCAGGATTCCACTTCTGCATCCAGCGTCTCGTTTCCTTCGGCACCGTGTAGGACGTAAGCTCATCTTCCACTACATACGTACCTCCCTTGCCAGGAAATTGATACCT
The DNA here is from genome assembly GCF_003002875.1 of Arcticibacter pallidicorallinus. Taxonomy (GTDB): domain Bacteria; phylum Bacteroidota; class Bacteroidia; order Sphingobacteriales; family Sphingobacteriaceae; genus Arcticibacter; species Arcticibacter pallidicorallinus. The sequence goes on along the minus strand of NZ_PVTH01000001.1, from coordinate 119,408 downwards.
GAATGTTATACCATCGTTATAAGCCCGGATGATCAGATTCATCTTTCCTTTTACAGCATTCTCAAATGCAATGGTCACCTCGTTTGCAGCATTACTGCGGCTGGAGCTTTTTCCATGAGGAGCACTGTACTTCTCGGTTATTAGCCGCTCATTACTTTTTTTGAGAAATCGAAGCCCTTTTGAGAAGTCCTGATCACTTCTTTTTAATCCAAGTGCGATCTCAGGAATAACTTCGGTACTTTTTCCTGTGCCATGAAAAGATGCTCGCAAAAACCAGGTTAGCTGATCTTCCGGACCTTCAGCATCCAGACTGACGGTTAATTTCTTGTTTGGCGACTGAATGGTTAGCTTTTGAGCAAAAGAATGCTGAAAGCCCAGAGAAAGCGAAAATACAAGGAAACCACTAAGAAGCGCCGGCAAAGAAATCCAGCAAACATTCTTCCGCTCCAAACGAATTCGCCGAAACTGATTCCAAGCGCTAGAACGCAAATATCTTTGTTTATTAACTATCATTACTATAACGAGGTTAGTTTATAAAGCATTACTCCGTGAACCGGAACATCAACCGAAAGTGAATCATTATCAGTATTGAGGGTAGCAACATCCTTTTGTCTCCAAAGATCACGAACCTTTTGTTTGCCCGTGATTCCCAGCTGTTGAAAATCTTTATAAGAAAGATTAACCTTTTCGAGACCAAAATTGCAGAAACCTACCGCACGACTGCCGTCCTCAAGCTCCTTGACATAAATACGCAGATCGCCAATCGTCTGGACACATGTCGCCTGCTTGCCAAGAGGATCCTGGTTAATCGAAATCACTTCATCATTAGTCAATAAATTCAAGGTGAACGCATCGAGCTTTTCCATGTCACAGCCAATCAGCAGTGGCGCCGAAAACAAGCTCCATAGACTGAAATGAAGGTACTGCTCGTCTGGTTTGAGCTTGCTGGGGTGCGGGTCCCCCCAGCCCACTGTACCCACTACCAGCATGTCAGGGTCATTCCAGCTTCCGGGTTTAGACCATGCGGCCGACTGGTCCTGGGCCAGCGCGATATTCTTCACACTTGTCCAGGTATCAGTAATGTCATTCGTTGTACGCCAGGTCTGTCCGCCAACCGAGTTACCCCATTTCCAAACATCAGACATCCCATACTGACACAAACTATATACAATATCCCTTGGCTGCGCACGGAGAAGATCACCCATAACCTGAAATGGCTTCATTGCCGTTTCCAGTTTATCCCCTCCCTGGTAAGATAAAGAACCCACTTTATAAGGATCATTGCCGGGCATACCATCTATCACACCACCATAACTGCACCAATCATACTTCAGATAGTCGAAACCCCACTTTGCATAACTTTCCGCATCCTGTTTCTCAAATCCGTAGCTGCCTGCACATCCACCACAAGTCCAGGGACCCGGACTGGAGTAGATACCAATTTTCAGACCCAGATTATGCACATCATCTGCCAATACTTTCATATCGCCGAACCTGGCGTTTGGCAGTATATAACCATTTTCATCACGTAACTTTCCTTGCAAAGCCGGATCCCTAGAGGCCCTGTTATTTTGCCAGAAATCGTCAATATTGATATAAGTCCAGCCATGATTCACAAGGCCACTATTCACCATTGCCTGAGCGGCACGCTTTATCTTATCAGCCGACACCTCCCCGGCGAAGCAATTCCAGCTATTCCAGCCCATCGGCGGTGTCAAAGCAATCTGATCCCCACAAACTATTCGCAGTTTTTTTTCTCCGATGCCCTTGGCATTTCGAGCCTTCAATCCAACGATAAAAGTCCCCGCTTTTGAAAGCTTGCCCGTGATTACACCGGTTTTAGCGTCCAACTGCAGCCCTTTTGGTAAGCCAGTCGCAGAAAAAGTCATCGGCCGATCTCCCGTTGCAGGAATCCGGAACAGAAACGGAGAACCCGGACGTACACCGAATACTCCCGTACCATTAATCCTTGGCGTTGCAGGTGCAGGCGGAGTTAATATATAAGGCTCACTGGGGATAGGGTTAAAAGTTGCGATGCTCTGCGTACCCTTGGTCTCGAATTTTGCATCTGCCCAATTCGCATGGTCGTAGTAATTGCCGTTTCCTCCATCCGTAACCACCAGCTCTATTTTTTGAATACCGGCGACCGAAATCGAACAGGCTCTGGCGGCATCACCCAGACGCATCACGCCGCTTGACCAAAGCTGTTGACCATCCCCTTTAACTACAAATTCAACAGCCGGTTCATGATCCTTCATCTCATCATCCACGCCAACCTGCGCAGAAAAAGATGTAGCATCTCCCTTAAGCACAACAATCAATGAACTTTCGGCATGTGTGCCAAAGCCCCGCTCAAAAGTTTTGCCGGCTATGGTCATCTTGTTCCCGTCTACTGTCGTATTCTTCTTCGGAACTCCATACCCCTGCGTAGCGGCACTAAGATCAAGCTCATCGAGCCAAACAGTTTGCGTATTCTGAGCATACGAATGGCCACTCATTACGATCAAAGCCATCAGTATGAACAACCGTACCGACCCGAATAAGGACTTATTTTGAATCTGCATTTTACTCTCTAATTAAATTTCCACCAATTAAAATTGAACAGATCAGCACCTTCTATACCTTTAAATACAAAATAGACGTCATGGACTCCCTTGACCTTTTTCATCTTTGCTGAGACAGTTTTCCATGCCTGCATTCCCCCGGTGTTGGATACTTCGCAAACGCCCAACAGTGCTCCATCCGTTGCGCCGAGACGCACTTCTATTGTACCATTGCCCATCGATGCCACATCTGCCTCAAAGCCCTTAGCTCCTTTCCTGAAATCAACGTTCCTTACCTTGATATAATCGCCATTGTTTATATCCGTTACATATAGTCCCCCCGCTTCAGCACTACTCCCCGTTTCAACTCCAACTTCCCAGGCAATTGTCTCTGCCTCCTGCCGCTGATAAGGGTTGAGTTTGCCAACCGGCCGAACCCCCTCTACCGTACTGGCGATTCTCGGGATAGTTCCGTCCGCATTGTATTCAAACTCTTCAACGCACACCGAACGGTTGAAACCTCCCCCTCCGGGAAGCGCACCGTTATGATAGAACAGATAAGATTTCCCTTTATAATCGATCACAGCCGGATGATTCGTAAAAGCCCCGCCTTTAGTGATTACCGGCATGATGGTGTCGCGGTATTGCCATGGACCGGTAGGGCTGCTGCTGGTTGAGTATGCCAGGTGTTCGGGCACTCCCCCTGCCGCATACAGCATGTAATAAAGGTTATTACGTTTGTAAAACCATGGAGCTTCCTCATAAGCTGAAGGTCTCTTCTCCGTATCTTTATAACGCACATGAAAGCCTTCTTTGTTGAGAGGCACCTCTACGACATCTCCCGAATAAGATATCATATCCTCATTCAATTTTACGTATTTGAGATAAGGATTACCCCAATACAGATATGCTTGTCCGTCGTCATCAATAAAAACAGATGGATCAATGTCTCCATGACCACTATGAACAAGTGGTTTATCAAGAGGATCGGTAAACGGACCAGTAGGACTGTCGGAAACTGCAACACCTATCGACATCCCCATGGTGCGATGATTAACCGGCACATAGAAATAAAATTTGCCATTTCGCGGAATACACTGTGCGGCCCAGGCATCTTTGTTTGCCCAGCTAAAAGTTTTCAATGAGAGCGGTGATCCCCGATCGGTCCAGTTTACCATATCCGTCGATGAATAACATCTCCAGTCGTTCATGGTGAACCAGGTCGAATTGTCTTCATCATGGCTGGTGTAGAGATAAACAGTATCGTTGTGCACCATTGGAGCCGGGTCGGCAGTATAGATGGTCTGAATGATTGGGTTTTGTGCCTGTGCCGTGAAGGCTGAAAAAACTACAGCCAGCTGCAGTCCGATTTTCTTGATACGCATTAGTAATGGGTTTATAAGCGGGCGCCGACTGTACGCCGGTCGGGGCCCATGGTTAGCCAACGGCTGCCGAAACAACCATCTAAACAAAAATCAACAGAAGAAAGGGAACAGGATGGGACATTTGTCTAAATGAACAACAGGAATGTTCATATACAGCCGGAAAACACTTTCAAAATTTAATAGTAGAGCTTCGTTCAATAATGCCCTGAACTCCCAAGCATATACTTGCCGCATCATCAAACTCATTGCACCTGTCCTTTGATTTTTATCGTTCATAAGGACTCAGAACTCAAAGCTCTTTGTTAGCCGGTTGAACACTAAACAATTATCGTATGCGACAAATGCCTTTGCCCGATTTTTAAGTCGCAAAAATAAATAGGAATGCTAGTTTTCCGTTTTAACCAGAAGGCCTTTAGCTCGGGGAGCTAAAGGCCTTCTGGTTAGATATTCGATGTGCACATGGCTGTGCGAAGCAATATGACACGTCTGTGAACATTAACTATTTCGATATATCAATAATGACAGAGGCCATTTCTAAACCATCCGCCTGTGCTTTAACTGTTATTTTTTCCGAGGATCCTTTCTGAGCTTTAATAATTGCGATTGCTTTGCCCATAAAAGCTGGATACTGCGATGATGCATAGGGTTCGTGACTGATAATGTTCCCGTTATCGACACCCTGTATCTTTCCAGAGCCGGTAACACTAAACTTAATCAGGTTATCTGCATTGGTACACGGGATCCCTTTTGAGTCCACAATAGTTGCCTGTATGATCGATGCATCGTCCCAACTAGTCTTCAGCTTGTTCTTACTAGCCGACAGAATCAGCTTCGCAGGAGCTCCCGCACTCTTAAATTCTTCTGACGTCACTTCAACCCCTTTGTTTTTGCCAACGGCTCTAAGAGTCCCTGGCTCAAAGGTAATATCCCACTCGCGGGCTGAATCGTCAGCTGGCTTTGACTTTGTACCCTGAGATTTACCGTTCAGGAAAAGCTCCACCTCATCACAATTACTATATACCTGTATTTTTGCGTTATCATATGTATCAAAGTCTGTCGGCGTCCAATTAGCTACCCAGTTTCCTGCTCCCGCGTTATCAGACTTGCGAACGATACGAACCACTGGCTTAGCCGACCACCAGCTTTGGCGTTGCAGCGCCTGTTGTTTCCAGTTATTCGCACGATCGAATAGTCCCTGATTATTAGTTGTTTCAGGCCAGTCCGCTTCACCGAGATAATCAAATCCTGTCCACAGAAACTGACCCGCCATATAAGGCTTATCCCGCAATGCCAGCCATTGACTTAATACATGCGTATTCTCTGTCCCAATAACTTTCCAGTGAGGATTCGCTTCGTGAGCTGCGACAAGTTCATTCTCACGATAATTTTGCCCCACAACTTCCATCTGTTCTGCGAAGCCGTTAGAGTAAACCTTTGAAACATTTGGTCGAAATAACGCCATCGTCACCGGCCTGGTAGGATCAAACTTTTTCACTACGTCTTCCTGCTCCTTGTAACGCTTATAACCTTCAGGATAGGTGAGCGGATCATGAATTTCATTTCCGATGCTGTAAATCACAATAGAAGGATGATTCCGGTCTCGCAAAATCATATCGCGGGTATCCCGTTCCCACCACTCTTTGAAGTAAAGATTATAGCCTTTCTCTCCATTATGCTTAGACGCCGTCCAGGTGTCGAATGTCTCATCCATAACCACAAACCCCATACGGTCGCAAAGATCAAGAAATTCCGGGGCTACCGGGTTATGAGAAGTTCTGATTCCATTTACCCCAACTTCTTTCAATAACTTAAAGCGCTCCTCCCAGACAGCTAACGGCACCGCCGAGCCTACTGCACCTGCGTCATGATGCAGGCAAACCCCTTTGATCTTATAATTCTTATCGTTTAGCCAGAAGCCGGTGGCAGCATCAAACTTTGAGGTTTTTATACCGAAAGTAATCGTCTGATCGTCAATAACGGTAGCTCCTGATTTTAATTTGACCACCACTTTGTATAAGTTAGGCTGCTCAATATCCCAAAGCTTAGGCTTAGCCACTTCGAGATTTTGAGAAAATTCCAGGGTATCCCCCGCAGCGATGGACTTGTTAGATATCGAACTCTTAGCAGGCTTACCTCTGTCATCTTGAATAATGGTTTCAACCGTATACTCAGCTGATTTATCACTTGCATTGACCACTTTAGCCTGGACAGCTACTTTACCGCTCGCAGCTGTCGCTTCGGGAGTGGTGATAAAAGTCCCCCACTTCATAAAGTGCACCGGATTTACCGAGACAAGACGAACATGACGATAGATACCCGCACCCTGATAATATCTGGATGCTGGCTGCGTAGTATTGTCTGCCTTCACCACCAAAACGTTTTTTTGCCCCTTTCCAACTTTCAAATGTTTCGTCAGATCGTAGCTAAAGCTGATATACCCGTACGGACGTTTACCCAGATAAGCTCCGTTTATCCATACCTCGCTGTTCATCATCACACCATCGAACTCTATCCAATGCTTTTTGCGGGCATCCGTTTCATCCAGGGTGAATGTTTTCCTGTACCAGCCAATGCCGGCAGGGAGATAACCACCACCGCGTGCCGTTGGATTGGATTTGTCATACGGCCCCTCAATACTCCAATCGTGCGGAACATCAAGGAGTCTCCATTCCAGATCGTTAAAAGCGGGTTTCTCGGCACCCGGGGCATCCCCCTTGAAAAACCTCCAGCTATCGTCGAAGGAGGTTATCTTTCTTACCTGCGCATAAATAGCTGCCTGTGATATCGCAAGGAGCAATAACAAAGTGATCTTTTTCCAATTTACCATGCTGTTCTTTTTCGGTTATTTATATAATTGACTATTAATTGTTTTCTTTAGCGATATATGTACTCTTCATGTTAATATATGGTCGATGATGCCAATCTCTTCTTCACAGAATTCAGTATTTTGCAAAGCCATAATAGAATCCACAATTTGTTCGGGCTTACTCGACCCTATGAGAACTGATGTAACCCTTTGGTCTTTAAGCAACCAGGATAAAGCCATATGCGCCAACTTTTGTCCCCTTTGATTGGCCAATACATTTAGTTTAGTGAGTTTTTCAATCTTCTCGGGCGTAATATGACTTTCGTTAAGAAATTTACCGCTTGTAGCCACTCTGGAATCTGAGGGTATACCTTGCAAATATTTGTCGGTAAGCAAGCCCTGGGCGAGCGGTGAAAAAGGAATACAACCTACACCCTCCTGCTCCAGCAAGTCTAATAAACCATCTTCTACCCAGCGTTCAAACATCGAATACTTCGGCTGATGAATGAGACAAGGGGTACCTAGATATTTCAGTATTTTAAAGGCTTCCGCCGCTTCTGCGGGACGATAATTTGATATACCTATGTACAATGCCTTACCCTGACGAACCATCAGATCAAGAGCCGAAATCGTTTCTTCCAAGGGCGTTTCAGGATCAGGACGATGATGATAAAAGATATCGACATAGTCCAGCTTCATCCGTTTTAAGCTCTGATCAAGACTGGCCGTGAGATATTTCTTTGATCCCCAGTTTCCATAAGGCCCTTCCCACATATCGTAGCCTGCTTTAGTGGAGATAATCAGTTCATCCCGATACGGCTGAAAGTCGAGATCCAGCAGTCTGCCAAAGTTAGTTTCAGCCGACCCATAAGGGGGGCCGTAATTGTTTGCCAAATCAAAGTGCGTAATTCCGTGGTCGAACGCTGTCCTTAAAAGGTTCCGGGCATTTTCAAAGCTGTTAGCATATCCGAAATTATGCCATAAACCCAGAGAAAATGCAGATAATTTCAGTCCCGAATTTCCGCATCTTCGGTAATCCATGGCCTCGTAACGGTTTGCTTCTGCGATATATGTCATCATTGGAAAGGTTATATTGGTTAATCGTTAGTATTTCGATAAGGATAAAGCAATTTACCGTAATCGTTTACGTAGCAGCATAAAAAAACCCTTAGGTTCTCTTAGACGACTCTCTAAGTACAATGATGGGCTCAAGTACTTTCCTATGTACTCTTTGATTCTTATGTCCATCCTTAATTAATTTATGTATAAGCTCAAACGCCTCCTCGCCCATCGCAACAGTCTGCTGATCCACAGTAGATAACGACGGAGAAATGTGCTCACTGAACAAATCATTACAAAAACCTATCACGCCCACGTCTCCCGGAACATTAATGCCCATTCCCTTTAATTCCTTAAGTGCCCCCAAGGCTGTGAAGTCTTCCACCGCACATATCGCATCAGGCTTTCGTTCCAGTTTAAAGAATGCCTTAATCGCATTCCTTCCCGCCTCAATGCTGATATCGCCATTATAAATAAGTCCGGGATCAAAGTTCATGTCATATTGTTCAAGCGCATCTTTGTAACCCCTTACGCGTTCAGAAAAGGTTTTGATATGCAAGGGACCGGAGATATATGCGATGCGTTTATACCCTTCCTTAATTAAGCTTTCTGCCGCTAAAAAAGCACCCCGGTAGTCGTCTATGCAAACTGAGGAAATTCCTAAACTGTCATTAAAGCGGTCGAAAAACGCAATGGGGACATTCTTTTCTTTGACATAGCTAAAGTGTGAAAAATCCCTTGTGTCTTTTGCAATTGAGGCAAGTATTCCATCGACTCTCGCATTTAAGAACGCATTAATGCCCTTCTTCTCAAATTGTTCTGATTCATTCGACTGATAGATCAAGACCTCATATCCATTCATACTGGCAGCATTGGATATACCATGAATTACAGATCCGAAGAAAATATGCTCAGCCGTAGGAATAAGTACCCCTATAATATTTGTCTTTCCAGATCGCAATGATGAGGCGACCTTGTTTGGATTATAATCAAGTCTGATAGCAGCCTGTCGCACAATCTCTTTTGTAGCCGCGCTGATTTCCCGATGGTTACTTAAAGCACGTGAAACCGTTGCCGCAGTAATGTTCAGCTCCCTGGCAATATCATTTATCGTGACTGGTTTCTTCATCTCCGTAATCGTTTACGAAAATAAGAATAAAAAATTTACTGAACAACATATCTAAAACCCTCCATGTCGGGATATTTGATCAAGCGAAGGACATGACTTTAATTTCGGTTCTAAAACAGCGAAGACCCGATATTATCCTGGGTCTTCGCTGTTTTAGAGCCGAGAAAATTAACTGCCGGAAACTGTCTTCAACCGATCTTCCGTTTTACTTACTGTATCCCGGATTCTGCACAAGAGACTCGCCCGACTTATTATTAAGCTGGATATCCTGTAGTGGAATAGGCAACAAAACGTTGAAGTCCTGGAAACCGGTTATAATCTTATTCGCCGGTCCCGCATCGCCATTCTTTGCAATCCTGTCTTTCAGCTTATTCGTACGAACCAGAGTCATCCTGCGATTCTCTTCTGAAATCAATTCACGAGCGCGTTCATCAAGAATAAAATCAATATTGATATCGCCGGCAGTTACTCTTCCGAGATTTGGATTAGCCTGTGCCGCCCTTGCAAGCTTAAACGCTCTGTCTCGCAGCACATTGATATCCTCAGCTGCCCCAGCCAGATTGTTCTGACGGAAACGCGCCTCAGCACGCAATAAATAAGTTTCCCCGAGACGCATTACAGGATAATCCTTGACTAACGCATAACCGAAATCATCCGCTGGGTCATATCCACCCCATTTCGTTGGATACGGATACCAGTTCTGTAGGCTGTCTGCTTCAAATGGTATAACTTTATCGCCCGTTTTAATCGTCCTGGTACTAACAGCCAGAGGAGAGTTCGCTGCAATACGGAATCCGTTTGCGGTAATACCAATAACTGTACTAACACCAGGCTTATTGTAATTGGTGGTCCGCCGGATATTGTAATTACTGTTACGAATATCGCCTTGCAGGCCCTGCCATACGGTATACTTCATAAAGTTGCTTAAACGAAGTCGACCATTTCCACGGCCACCTAAAGAATCGGCATTTACCATTTCGGCCCAGTTATGATAAGATGGCTGCCACACCCGACGATGTTGAGGATTGTCAATTGTCCCATTGGGTACATTCCGGTTGTATTCCATCTCAAAGGTCCAGATCGCTTCTGTGTTTCCCTGATTACGACGCTGATTCCCAAACCGGAACATGTCGCGGTAGTAATCACCACCTTCTCCAAGGAACTTGCCATACCGGGCCTCAATCAACTTATACTTGCCACTGACGATAATCTCCGTGGCCATTTTTTCAGCTTTAGCGAAGAAAGAATTGTCCCTTGCTCCTATTCTCAAATAAGCCTCGGCCGCCAGCTGACGGGCCATATCTTTATTCGTGCGACTCTGGTAAACACCCGACTGATCCACATCGGGCAAGTTGGCAATAGCGTAAGTAAGATCCTCATCAATTACCTTATCAACTTCAGCAACCGGCTGGCGAGTATAATCAAACTTGGGAACGGAGACAGCCTCGGTCAGAAGAGGCACATCTCCCCATAAAGTTACCAGCGTATTGTAAGCATAGGCTCTGAAGAATCTTGCTTCAGCATTCGCTGCCTTATTATTCTCTCCTGCTGCCGCAATCACAATATTTGCATTATTTATAAAGTCGTAACAGCGTTGCCACATAACACGCACCGCACCGTTCTCCGGATTTAGAGTGGCATATTGGTAGAAAGGATTTTCTACTCCCTGTGTTGAACCGGCACTGGCGATATCTGTGCCGATTTGCCAGGCAGCCAGGAAGCCCTGTTCCCCACTATAGCCCCAGAGCTCGGCATAAGTTCGATGTAAGCCAACGAGCTGAGCCTCAATAGTAGAACTGCTTAAACCCGCAAGGCTATACTGGGAATAAGGTTTCTCTTCAAGAAAATCATCCTTGCATGATGTTGCAGCCAGGGCTGTAACGGCGAGGATACCGCATATATATTTTTTGCATTTCATATTCTGTAGTTTCATCGGTTAAAAGGTTATGTTAGCACCAAAAACAAAGCTTCTTACCATCGGGTAATTTAAATCTGCAAACTCAGATCCCCGGGTTATATCCCTTGATTCAGGATCCCATCCCACCCAGTTGGTCCAGGTATACAGGTTACGGCCGCTGGCATACACTTGCACATTACCAATGCCGATTTTCTCTACGAACGAACCCGGAAGGGTGTAGCTTAAGGTAACATCTTTCAGGCGTGTAAAACTTGCATCTGAAGGAAATCCATACCCGTACCTGTTGGAGTTATTTCCCAATGAACGGAACTCGTTGCTTTTATTTTCCGGTGTCCAGTACCCGATCACAGCAGGAGAATTTCGGCGGCCCGTCTCATCTCCAGCGACCCGAAGCTGGCTATTCTCCCTAAGAGCGCCCTGAACGGTGTTGATAAACACATTCAACGAAAGATTTTTGTAAGTGAAAGTATTGGTAAGACCACCCGTCCATTTCGGAGCTGTTTGACCCAAAATGGATCTGTCATTATTGTCGATCTTACCGTCCCCGCTCAGATCAGCTAACTTTACATCACCCGCCTGTGCATTTGCATCCCAGGTCGCATTTGCGCCGGCAGCAATTTCCTCCTGTTGCCAGATACCAACCTTTGTATAATCATAGATAACACCAATCGGCTGCCCTATAAACCAGCGGTTTCCTTCATCACTCTGACCATTTCCGTAGAGGTTAGTGATTTTATTTTTGTTGGTTGCAAATACGATAGCACTTGACCAGCTAAAGTTTTCTTTAACGATATTGCGGGTATTTAACGTCACATCCAGGCCTGTATTAGACACTTCTCCAAGATTCGAAAACACTCGCTCATAACCCGTTAACCTCGGCAGGCTCTGTTGCAACAGCAGGTCATACGTATTAGACTTATAAAAATCTACCGATCCACTCACACGGTTATTCCATAATCCAAAATCTACACCAGTGTTAAAAGATCTGTTCTTCTCCCACTCAAGCGCAGGATTACCCATCAGTGCCCTTACATCAAGGGCGGTTCTCGACTGTCCGCCCATTGCAAGACCATTCGTATTCAAAAGCGACAGAGATTGATAAATCCCAATGGCTTCATTTCCTGCAAGTCCATAAGACACGCGAAGTTTAAGGGTATTAATAACGCCTTCTATCGGCTTCATAAACGCTTCATTATGCACATTCCAGGCTAACGCCCCGGCAGGAAACACCCCGTACTTGTTATTAGCACCGAATACTGAAGATCCGTCTCTACGCACAGTAAAAGTAGCGAGATACCTGCTGTCATAACCATAATTCAAACGACCCATTTGAGAAAGCGTATTGTATTTATCAGCTATAGAAGCTGCAATCTGGGTTGTGGCTCCTCCCAGATTACCCCACTCCAGGTCATCGTTCGGAAAGATTTGCCCTTCCGCAACAGCCCTTTGCCAGTATTTTTGCTTAGCTGAGTACAAGCCGGTGAAATCAATATGATGCTTACCAAAATCTTTATTGTAAGTAAGAATATTTTCGATCGTATAACTTTGCGATTCGGTGTTGGTTATCCTGCCCAGCCCGTTCACATTGTACACGGTCTCTCCCTCGTAATAGTTTTCACGACCTGGCACAAAGGTATATCCTGCATTTAACCTAAACTTCAATCCCTCCAGTGGCTTTGCGAGTTCTGCAAAATTGAGTTCCCCATAGCCATTCAGGGTCATATTGAACTGACGTCGCTCAGGGTTGATCGTAGTCGGAAGCAAAGGATTGGTCCATAATTGCTCTCCCCTCATCGGAAATTGGGTAAGTCTTCCGTCAGCTTCATACATTCTTGCAAACGGACTCATTGCCGTAGCGTTCAAAAGATGAGCCCGCCCACCGTCTCGGTTATGAGATGCTATGAATGAAGAGGTTCCAACCGTTAGATATTTGGTAGGCTTAATGTCTGTATTAAGACGAAAAGAATAGCGTTTGTAATCATACCCGAGCACCACACCTTTTTGCGTCAGATAGTCGCCTGACACATAGTACTTGGCGTATTCATTCCCTCCGCTCAAACTTAAATTATGATTCTGATTAACACCAGTCTGCATGACAGCATCCAGCCAGTCGGTTGTAACGCCATTCTGATAATTTTCAAATTCGTACTCATTTCTCACGGGTCCCCCATTAAACAGGGGCGCCTGGTTAATCCTCGCATACTCGGCGTACCGCGCCAGCATTTCCTCAGGCGAAGCTCCTTCTAAAACATCCGTTGCATTCTCCACCCCAGCATAAGTACTATATCGGATAGTAGGTTTACCGGTATTACCGCGCTTGGTGGTTATTAGAATTACTCCGTTTGATCCGTTCACCCCGTAAATGGCTACAGCAGAAGGATCCTTCAAAATCTCTACTGATTCAATATCGTTGGGATTGATATCATTTATGCTTCCGTCCGTTTTTGTGAGTGGGATTCCGTCCACCACGATAAACGGCTCAGAAGAAGCATTGATCGAACTCCTGCCTCTTACCTGAACAGAGGGTGCATCCCCCGGAATGGAAGAGGCCTGGTTAACCGTGACGTTCGCAACAGCTCCCTGAATAGCCTGCATAACGTTATTGACAGGGAGTTTTGACAGGCGCTCTTTTGATACTGAGGCAACCGATCCGGTTATGTCTGACCTTTTCTGCGTACCATAACCCACTACTACCACCTCATTCAAATTGGTTGAAGTCGCATCTGGGATTAAAGAAACATTGATAGTTCCCTCGCGGGCCACTACCGTCCGCGCAGTATAGCCAATATAAGTAAAGACCAGATTGCTGCCCTGCGGGGCGACAATAGTATAGCTACCCCTAGCATCGGTTGTAGTCCCCCTGGTGCTATTGGAGAGTTTCACGCTTACTCCGGGTAGCGTTTCTCCTTTTTCGTCGGTAACCACCCCTTTTACGGTGATTCCGTCCTGGGCCTGAACGACGGAAGTCAGGCAAGGGATGACCAAAACGAATAACATGAAGAAAATATTTCGCCAGTTAATTGTTAGCTTCATAATAAAGATTTAAATTTTGTTAGGTATTGGTTGGTTTTAAATGAAAAGAAGTTCCGGTTTGATACGCCTACTTCAGGGCGACAATCCTTTAATCGAAGAGTCTATGGTTTAATCATGCATACGGGTTTAATGGTTGAGTAGTTAGTTGGCTTATCACTGAATTAGTTAAACTAATCTATGGCATTTTTCAACTGCCGACAGGGGTCAAATCCACAATTTTAGGGGGTAATGGAGTTTTTTCGGCAGGGAAACTAAACCGAATTCCGGATGTTGATCAGATTGGCGGATGCCAACAGGGAAACGGTGCCCACTGACCGAACCAAACGACCATCAATAATCAATATACAAAAATCGCATAAAATGGAATTTGAAAGATTTGCTATCCATATCGACGAAAACATCCTATTTGTCATTCCTCAGGGCGATGATACCTATATCATCTATCAGGGAGATAAACGGCTCGGTGTTATTGAACGCGAATGGATCAACGCTGAGCAGAGTTGGGCATCAGCGGAGCTTGGGGACGCTGAATATATCAGACACATAGGCAACGCTATAGACGATCAGGAAATGTAACAGTTTTCCGCCTCGCAATCGCTAATTTTAGGTTATGTGGTTTAAGTTGCATCAGATGGCTTAAAAAAGGACAGAAAAAATCATTTAAAGCCTTTCCAGACAAGACAACTCACGGAGAAAGCTCGATGATCAATAACGATCTTTGAAACACAAAAAAAGGCCTTCCTCGCTATGAGAAAGACCTTTTTTAGTGGTATCAGCTGGAATCGAACCAGCGACACAAGGATTTTCAGTCCTTTGCTCTACCAACTGAGCTATGATACCATTCCCTGTTTGGGGATGCAAATATAGTCTATTTTTTTATTCTCCGGCCTCAATATGCAATAAAGTCAAAGAAACATCATCCACCTGGCAGGAAGCCCCGCCACGGCCATTAGCTCTAAACCCTATTTCAACCGTACCATTTCTGATGGGTATACGTTTCAGCTCAAAAGCCTTCCAATCAGAATCCGCACCTTCTATCTTGTACACCTGCCGTTTTCCTCCACTCTCCGCATACACTTCCAGGACTGAAAATCCATCGGTGTTCCGGATAACAGCCTTGAGGTTGTAAAACCCGTCGGGCAACTTAAAGTAAGGAGAAGAACTGATCACCTGCGAAACATTACGCTCAAAATCAACCACATCGCTAATCTGCAGACTCTTCTCTCCTGATACTTTCAATCGGTCTTCCTCTGTATTAAAATAGTTAAGAGCGGGCGACACCAAGCTATCAAGAGAGATCTCATTACCCTTCAACACTCTAGTTTCCCAGCCTGTCAGCACCATCTGCACCGGCTTCACCACACTCGGAATCCGCTTGCGATCCGCCTCAAAACTTCCGTTCTTAACATAGTTATTATCCTTTGCTACCTCCCACTCCCCTGTCCTGGCATCCAAATTCCAGGAGCTTAGAGAATTAAAATAAGGCCGATCCCCGTTGAACGACAGCGGAACCCATACGTTGTATCCCAGGCCATTCCCGGCGAAGTTAGCCCACCTGTCGCCACAGTACACAACCGTTTCCTGCTTACTCCCTTTCAGCGTTACAAAGAATCCGGTTTGAGATACATGAGCATAATCTTTCTCGGCACCCTCCATCACCAACATCTCATTATGCGGCCTGTATGGCCCTCTTACATCGTCGGCTACCAGGTAATAAGCCAGAGATCCATCCCAGCCATAGATATTAGAGGCAGCCATGTAGAACTTCCCTTTATACTTGAACATGCAGTTTCCTTCGCGACTTGCTCCCTCAAAGATCTTTGTACAATCCAACAGATCCACTTTCCCATTCTTCATCCCGATTTCTGAAACATAGATCTTATGCCTTCCTCTGCCATAAGAATATACCAGGTAAGACTTCCCCGTATCCTCGTCTGTAAAGACCGTCTGATCGCCGGTATTTGTGGTTCCGATACGATCCAGCATGCTGATCTTCTGATGCCATTTGAATGGTCCGGCAGGAACATCTGAAAGGGCGATGAGCACCTCCGAGCCATGCTGCACGAACATCGCATACTGGTCTATCTCCTTCACAAAGGCGACCCCGAGTCGCCCTACCCAATTCCACTTTCCATCGGGCAAGGCTTCAGCTTTTGTCATCGCCTCTGCTTCGAATGTCCAGCTAACTAAATCGACTGAGGTATAACAAGTAACAGATTCGAAGCTTGCCTGTGGCAAGGTGCGGTTGGGAGAGTTCCGGTAGGTTTCCGCTTCCTTGTAATGAACGCCATACCAGTAATATTTCTCTTTGCCGCTGCCGGGATCTTTGAACCTGAAAACACCTCCGCCCTGGCTATAGATCGGCCTGCCGTCAGTGGTGTCCCAGAATGCATCATTTTTGATATTGAGCTTTTGAGCTGCTACCTGAGTGCAAGTGCAGACAAGAAAGCTAAGTGCAAAGAAACAGCGCACCGCATTGGTACTAGAAAGAAAATTTAAGTATACGTGCATGTACAGCCGAATGGACTAAGGCATATTTTTCTTATCAAAGCGCCACTGCGAATTCTTGGCGAGACCCGCCGGGTTGCCTGAGAACACTTTGCCGGCCTCCTTGTCGCCCTTCAACTGCCATTTATACCATGCTGTAGCGACTTTTGCAAACTCACCACCATGTGGCTGCATATAGGTCCCGCCATGACCGACGTCCATATTCGCAACAAAAACCGGTACGTGATTGATCTGCTTGTAATCGTCCATCCCGTTCGCATATGCAATGTCCGTCTCTCCACCGAGAAGATACAGAGTAGGAGTATGAATCTTCTGAAGGTTATTCTTGGTCAGGTTGGGCATATTGCTGATGCCATTGCCGGGAGTATTAAAGATACCGCTGTTACAGACCACTATTGTGCTGATACGTGGATCTGCAGATACTTCAAGTGTTTGCAGTCCGCCGCATGACATGCCGCTCACCGCTATCTTCTTCACGTCCAACTTATTGAAATAAGGGCTATTCTTATCATTGTTCTGAGCGATAGCCCAGTCGATCGCATCCGTAAGCTGCGAAGATGTTGATCTACCGCTACCTTTCTCTCCCTCTGCCGGCATCGGACCGATGGCCACTACCAGGAATCCATGAGAAGAGACCTCCGACAAAAAGTTTATATGCTCCCAGGGGGAGTTCGCACAGGCTCCGTTACCCCAGGCAATTATCGGCAGCTTGGTCTTACTACCGAATGCACTTAAGTCTTTAGGGCGGAAAACGGTATGGGTAGTTAGACTACTTTCGCTTATCATAATGGCGCTGTGTGGACCTGTTCCTCCATCTTCTACAACTCTCGAAGTAGGACGAACAGCAACAGACTGTTGCTGTGAAAATCCGGGTGTAGACATAGCCAGTGTAGCCATGGTTAGCAATACACAAAGGGCCAAAGGTTTCCTGATCATATTATTGGGTTTTAGGTTAGCTATAGGTTAGCGCAATAAATATAATGAAGTATTCACAACGGAAGCGATATGGCCAAGTTTTTTTCGGTAAAAAACAAAAAAGCCTCCCGGTTTTCCGGAAGGCCCATATCGTGGGAATTACTGGGTTCGAACCAGTGACCCCTACCTTGTCGAGGTAGTGCTCTAAACCAGCTGAGCTAAACTCCCTTCATCTAAAAAGCCTTCCAGTATGTACTGAAAGGCTTTTTGGTGGTATCAGCTGGAATCGAACCAGCGACACAAGGATTTTCAGTCCTTTGCTCTACCAACTGAGCTATGATACCGTTCCCGTGATTGGGTCTGCAAATGTAGGTTCTTTTTCTAATTTCTAAAACTTTTTTTCAAATAAATCTTACCTCAATCGCTCAAATTCCAGTTGCCTCTTGATTATGAGATCATTATCTTTCAGCTATACAATCTTGAAACAAGGCGGCATAAGACCTTACCTTGCGCCAACCGAAACTTATTTAATAAAAGAACAACTATCCGCTAAGTGTAAGGTATTTTCAGTATAAGAAGACCTGCCTCAACGTCTAATATTCCGCTTTTATATGCTGGCCTATAGAAAGCGCTTTGCGGTAGTGATAAGTCCGACTTAGCATGTTGTAAGTCGGACTTATTCCGCCTTAAACACTGCTGAAATATGGGCGTATACAAAAGCGTATATGCTTCAATCTGACAACCGCCAGACGGATTTTGAGATACGTTTTTTTAAAAATAGCATAAAATTTTGTCGATTTTCAGGAAAAAATCGTCATCAGGGCCTTGCTGATCTACCTTGCCTCTCTAAATCAAAATAACATTATGGCAAGCATTGACAACAAAGGAAGAATACACGGAAAGGCAGGTTCCGTCATTTACCGCATGTACCGCGGCAAGAACATCATGCAGGGGAAGCCCCGCAAATTTGAACAGACTGAAGGAAGCATCCGGGCATCCACCGAATTCGGCTTGAGCAGCTCGGCTGCGGCGGCGATCCGCCGGGCTTTTGAGCCGGCTTATATCCACCGGGACGGTGAAGCGGTGAGCCGCACCACCCAGCAGGTGTACCGCAGTCTGCGTAACAGCCTGAGCGGCAGCATCGGTCAGCGTGACCTTCACGATGCCAATTTGCAGGACCTGCTGGGGATGGATTTCAACGGTGCCAGTCCGCTTGCAGAAGTCCTGCAGATTAGCCACAGCGTATTCCGGAATGCAGAGGGCAATCTCGAAGTAAGCCTGGGCAGGTTCAAACCCAAAGAAGATGTGAAAAAGGCTGCAGGATATCCCGATAGCGCATCCCGTTACCGGATACGGCTAATGGTGGTGGCATTGGACTTCCGGCAGGAGTACCTGGAGTATCTGGACATCAAGGATCTGGATGTGCACAAGACAGCGGTTATGGAGGCCCAAACCATTACCCTGAACGCAAAGGCAGACCCAGGCTGCATCGTGATGCTGAGCATGTCGCTGCTGATGTATGATCAGGTGCCACATACCTGCGAATATGTTCTGCTGAACACCAAGGGCTTCAGTCCCTGCGCCATTATCGGGGCCTTCCCGGCTGAACAGGCGGCGCCGATGGCGGCCAAACCCTTCCGCCTCAGCAAAGAGGCCTACCCGGATCGTCACGAGAAGATACAGGAAATGGGTTATGATGGTAACCGGTTGCTAAAAGAGTTCCAAAATAAATATAAGCCGGACCAAGGCCTTACCACTCCCTCGACACAAAGGCAGCAAACGGGATGTACTCTAGGTAAAAAATTATCTTTTAACAAGTTAACCAAATAGAATAACCGCATTCGGAAACCTTCAAAACTAGACATTGCGCTGAGACAGGGATCTATACGGATTACGTATATTTGACCCATGGAATTTTCTGATCAATCAAGAGTTTGGATCTACCAATCCAACAGGGCTTTCACCGCTTCTGAAGCGGCTACAATTGAAAAAGATCTGAATGCTTTCGCAGCTCAGTGGGAAGCGCATGGTGCTCAACTGAAGGCAAAGGGCGAGCTGCGTTATAACCGCTTCGTGATACTGATAGTGGACGAAGTACAGACAATGGCTTCGGGATGCTCTATAGATCGCTCTGCGGGCTTTATACGCGACTTGGAGCAAGAATACGGCGTGAATATGTTCGACCGCTTTAATATGGCTTATAAGAAGAACAACGAGGTGTATTCATGCACACGGGAGGAGTTTGAGTCTTTAGTGCAAGCCAACGAGATCGATGGCGATACCATCGTATTCAACAATTTGGTACTCACCAAAGGAGAACTGGATGCTAACTGGGAGATTCCTTTGAAGGACAGCTGGCACGCAAGGGTTTTTGCTTAGGCAGAATAACCGACTTAATCCGGCAGTTTGATAAAGCGCATATTGCGGAGGATAAGTCCGCGCTTATAGTAAATATAACGGGTTGGGTTTGCAGGTGTCCATTTTCGTGGATTTGGAAACACGGCTACGAGTAAGGCGGCCTGTCTTTTGCTTAAGCTTTCTGCTGTTTTGGAGTAGTACTCCAGACAAGCGGCTTCTGCACCATAGATACCATCTCCCATTTCAATAACATTCAGGTACACCTCGAGGATACGTTCTTTGCTCCAGAATATCTCAATCAGCATGGTAAAATAGGCTTCGAATCCCTTGCGCAGCCAGGAGCGTCCACCCCAGAGAAATACGTTCTTAGCGGTCTGCTGAGTGATGGTACTGCCCCCCCTGATGGGCTGACCGGCTTTATTTTTCAGATAGGCCTTCTGAATAGCATCTGCATCGAACCCCCAATGCTCGAGGAAACCGGCATCTTCACCCGCAATGGCGGCCACTTTAAGGTTGTGCGACATCTTATCATAATCCCGCCACTCATGATCAATCTTCCAGGTTTTGCCATCCCACTTACGTTCTACCGCACGTTGTACCATCAGCCAGGTAATAGGCGGGTTAACGAAGCGGTACAAGAGTACCCATAGTACACTGATAGCAAAAAAGTAGAGGATGATCTTTTTAACCCAACGAAGCAGCCTGGGAAATTTAAAGAATGAAGACCTGGAGGTAGAGCGGGATTTTTTGCGGGCCATTTATTAGTTACGAAAAAAGGCGCCCTGATATGGGGCGCCCTTTTATAGTTCTTAGTTTAACTTATTCAGCTACCACTTCGAAAGGAACCTGAACCTTAACCTCTTTGTGAAGGTTTAAGTTAGCAACATACTCGCCAACAAATTTAGGCTCAGTTTCGAAAGTGATACGACGACGGTCAACTTCAAAACCTTCTTTTTTCAATGCTTCAGCTACCTGGATGGTATTTACAGCACCGAAGATTTTTCCGCTTTCACCAGCCTTAGCGCCGATAGATAACTTAACACCTTCTAATTTAGCAGCTACAGCAAGAGCGTCATTTTTGATCTTCTCTTGTTTGAACTGAGCTTGCTTTAAATTTTCAGCTAAAACTTTCTTTGCAGAAGAAGTAGCCTGAATTGCATATCCCTTAGGAATAAGGAAATTGCGTCCGAAACCTGGCTTAACGTTTACTACATCGTCTTTCTCGCCGAGGTTCTTAATATCTTGTTTTAAAATTAATTCCATGCTGATCTACCTCCTCTTATTTTAATGAATCAGTAACATAAGGTAATATACCAATATGGCGTGCACGTTTAACTGCCTGAGCAATCTTACGCTGGAACTTCAATGATGTTCCGGTTAAGCGACGTGGTAAAACTTTACCTTGATCGTTAATGAACTTCAAAAGGAAGTTTGCATCCTTATAATCAATATACTTGATACCGTTCTTTTTAAAACGGCAATATTTCTTACGTGTATCCTCTACTTTAGGGGCTGTTACGTACTGAATTGTTTCTCTTGCCATTATTTTGCAGCGTCCTCAGTTTGATTTTCAGGTTTGTTTTTTTTCAAGAATGCTCCGCTACGTTTCTTTTCGTTGTACGCACGTGCATGCTTGTCAAGAGAAATCGTTAAGAAACGCATCACTCGCTCGTCACGTCTTAGTTCAATCTCCAGTTTTTTAATTAAGTCACCCGGAGCCTTAAATTCAGTTAGGTGATAGTATCCTGTAGTCTTTTTCTCGATAGGATACGCAAGTTTCTTCAAACCCCAATTGTCTTCGTGGACAATCTCGGCTCCGTTATCTGAAAGAACACCGCGGAATTTGGTTAAAACCTCTTTCGCAGCTTCGTCTGATAACAACGGGGTAAGAATGATTACTGTTTCGTACTGTTGCATTTTGTAATTTAATTATCAGTTGTTTACCCTCTTAATAAGGGAGTGCAAATGTAGCAGATTCTATTGATAAAAACAAATTCCATTCTATTCTTCGCAGCCTTGCACATCATCGGCCTTCTCCTTATCTTCGTGGCGATGGATAATTTTTTGGTATCGGCAAGAAAGTACAGACCAGCGACGTTCGAAAGCGTTGTAGGCCAGCAACATATCACCAATACGCTAAAAAACGCCATTAAGAACAACCAGCTTGCGCAGGCCTTTTTATTCTGCGGACCGCGTGGTGTGGGTAAGACTACCTGTGCGCGTATCCTGGCGAAAACAATCAATTGTGAGAACATCACGGCCGAAAATGAGGCTTGCGGAACCTGCGCATCCTGTCGCGCTTTCAGCAATGGAAACTCATTCAATATCCATGAACTGGATGCCGCTTCTAACAATTCCGTAGACGACATCCGCAGTCTGACGGAACAGGTTCGTATCCCTCCCCAGTCCGGCAAGTATAAGATCTATATCATTGATGAGGTTCATATGCTTTCTCAGGCGGCCTTTAACGCATTTCTGAAGACTTTAGAAGAACCTCCTTCGTACGCCATATTTATTCTGGCGACTACAGAAAAGCATAAGATCCTGCCCACCATCTTATCAAGGTGTCAGATTTTTGACTTCAACCGTATCAAGGTAGAGGATATGGCCGGTCACCTGGCTAATATTGCGAATAAAGAAAATGTAGCTTTTGACAAAGACGGCTTACATGTGATCGCCCAAAAGGCTGATGGCGGATTGAGAGATGCCCTATCGATGTTTGACCAGATCGTCAGCTTCTCTAACAGGAATGTAACCTACAAGGCGGTTATTGAAAACCTGAACATTCTGGACTATGATTACTACTTCAAAATAACCGATTATCTGCTGAATCAGGATATCGCTTCCACCCTGCTGGTGTTTGATGAGATCCTGACCAACGGATTCGACGGAAATAACTTTATAACGGGACTGGCTTCGCATTTCCGCAACTTACTCGTAGGGAAAGACAGTGCTACTCTGAAACTACTGGAAGTAAGCGACGGAATCCGAACGAAGTACCTGGAGCAATCCAAAAAAGCTTCGGCTTCCTTCCTGCTTTCAGGGCTTAACATTGCCAATCAATGTGACCTGAACTACAGGAACAGTAAGAACCAGAGGCTGCAGGTAGAGATTTCGCTGATAAAGATATGCCACATTCATTCCGCACTAAATCTCGCTGCTTCCGGTCCGACTGAAGCAGCAAAAAAAAAATCAGCTAGCGGGGTAACGTCAGGGCATCCGGCAGCTGCTGCGGCAAATATTGCTCCTCAGGGTGCATCTTCTCAACCGGCATCTGCCATTCCATCTCTTCCGGCTTTGGAGAAGCCAGACCCGGCACAAGCACAGGCAACGACTAAGCCGGCACTACCGATTAGTGCGCCGTCATCGACGCCGTCCTCACAAGCAAATGCGTCTGCTCCGCTACCAGCAGCGACGTCATCTGTACAACCGGACGCTGTTTCGAAACCGAAGATTGCCATCAAGCCTATGAAGGCGGTAGCATCCCTGATTCCTAATCTCAACGATTTATCGGCACCGGTGATGGAGGAGGAAGATAATGGGCCCAAATACCTATCGGGTGATTCCAAAGAGCCTTTTAATGAGGCGGAGCTGATCACTACCTGGAATCAATACACAGAGAAATTATTAAAGCAAAATAAGATAAACCTCTATACGCTGATGACCAGCAACACGCCTGTTTTGAAAGATAATTTCCAGGTGGAGGTCACTATTGAGAATCGGATACAGGAGGATTTACTTACTGTTGAAAAAGTAGATCTTTTAAATGCGCTGAGAGTACAGCTCCGGAATTACAGCATTGATCTGGTTCTCCGGCAGGCGGAGAAAAATGAGAAGAAGCGATTATATACTTCTCATGAAAAGTACCAGCACATGGCTACCAAAAACCCTGTGCTGGAAGAGTTTAGAAAAAAGTTCAATCTAGAGATCAATTAAAGAAAGTTTCCTTCTTTATCGGGGTCATCATTCTTCGGATAACCTTCTTCATCAAGATCGTCACGCTGATCTTCGGGAGTTTCTGCAAGCTCTTCGTCTATTTCGTCAAGCTCCACGATCTTGCCGCTGTCTATGTGCATACCGTATTCGGGTGTAACAGCCGGATCGGCGCCGTCATTGGTACGATGATATTCATCGTTGGCCGTAGGATTTGCTTCATCAAAATCTGAGTCAAAGTCGCTTCCGTTTCTGCCTGCAGTGTCGTAAGGGTCGGGATGCTGGTAATCCGGATCGTTACTCGCTACATCAATTTCGTAGCTTTCCTCGTCTTCATTATATACCAGGTCTTCACTCCCTACATTAGCTCCTAAATCATCTTTCTGAGTTCTGTTCCTGTCTGTGTTATCATCATTCAGCTCAGGAAACGGTGTATTTTCGTTATTCATAGTGCAAATAGGTTTTATACCGTTAAAAGCAACCGAAAGGGTTAAATGTTTGTCAGAAATAGCTTTTGAACAGGCATAAACCTTTCTGTCTATTCAATTTTTATATCTTTGTGTATCTGAACAAATTACTCAAAACAAATTCAAATATGTCAGTGCAAAAAATTAAAGTAGCGAATCCGGTAGTTGAGCTGGACGGAGACGAAATGACTCGTATCATTTGGAAATTCATCAAGGATAAGCTGATCCTTCCGTACCTGGAGCTTGATATTAAGTATTATGACCTGGGTGTTGAGAAACGTGATGAGACCAATGACCAGATCACTGTGGATGCTGCTAATGCGATAAAACAATACGGTGTAGGTATCAAGTGCGCTACCATCACTCCTGATGAGCAGCGTGTGGAAGAATTCGGCCTGAAGCAGATGTGGAAATCTCCTAACGGGACGATCCGTAACATCCTGGATGGAACTGTATTCCGCGAGCCTATCCTGATGAATAACGTTCCTCGCTTGGTTCCTAACTGGACTGCGCCTATCTGTATCGGCCGTCACGCTTTCGGTGACCAGTACCGTGCTACAGACTTCGTTACTAAGGGTAAAGGAAAGCTGACTGTAACTTTCAGCCCTGAAGACGGTGGCGAAGAGCAGTCTTTCGAGGTTTACAACTTTAAGGGTGATGGTGTTGCTTTAGCGATGTACAACACTGACGAATCTATCAAAGGATTTGCACGTGCTTGTTTCAACCAGGCATTGATGAAACAATGGCCTCTATATCTTTCAACCAAGAACACCATCCTAAAAAAATACGATGGTCGTTTCAAGGATATCTTCCAGGAAATTTATGAGCAGGAGTTCAAAGCTGAGTTTGATAAGACCGGCTTAATTTATGAGCACCGTCTGATTGATGATATGGTTGCTGCTGCTTTGAAATGGAACGGAAACTTTGTTTGGGCTTGTAAAAACTACGATGGCGACGTTCAGTCGGACACTGTTGCTCAAGGATTTGGTTCTTTGGGTCTGATGACATCTACGTTAATCACTCCGGACGGGAAAGTTATGGAAGCTGAGGCTGCACACGGTACGGTAACACGGCACTACCGCGAGCACCAGAAAGGTAACCCTACATCTACTAATCCTATCGCTTCTATCTTCGCGTGGACAAGAGGTCTGGAATTCCGTGGTAAGCTTGATGGCAACCAGGAGCTGATCGACTTCTGCCATACATTGGAAAGAGTTTGTATCGAGACTGTCGAAAGTGGTAAAATGACCAAAGATTTAGCGATCACTGCTAAAGCTAAGGTAGAACATGGAGTTGATTACCTGTACACTGAGGAGTTCCTTGATGCTATCGATGAGAATTTAAAAGCGAAACTGGCTAAATAGTCCAGATAAAGCATATTGCAAAAAGGGGATGACCAGTTAACGGCCATCCCCTTTTTGCTTGATTGGATTTCCTTTCAGGCTAGGTTAAGCGGCAGTTCGAATATAAACTCCGAGCCTTCCCCAAGCTTACTATTTACCCATATTCTACCATTCTGTCGTTTCATTATCTCACGGGTAATATACAGCCCAAGACCTAATCCAGATACGGTGCTATGCTGACTATTATAGATACGATAGAACTTTTCAAAGAGCTTTGGTTTCATTTCATCTGAAATACCGAAGCCAAAATCCTGTACCCCACACATTAAAACCGTTTCGGACGGGTACGTCCGCACAACTATCTCGTTAGCTTTAGGGGAATATTTGATGGCGTTGGTAATCAGGTTAGTTAATACCTGACTGATTCGCTCTCTGTCGGCCTTAATTCTGTCTTGTCCTTCTTTTATAGTGCGTATAAAATGCGTATCTACACCTACCTGAATCTCACTGACCACCTCGTCCAGCAACTCATTGAAAGAAAACTCAACATGGTTATAACGAAGCTTACCCCCTTCCATATTCGTTACATCGAGCAAGTCGTATATGATGCCTGTCAGCTTGTTTAACTGTTTATTCATACGGTCGAACATTTGACTGATCTTGGGATCCCCCAGTTTGCTGAGCTCCCTTTGAAGGATTTGTGTGTAAGCTTTAACGGAGGTGATTGGGGTCTTCAACTCGTGACTGACTATACTGATAAATTCATCTTTTTGAGTTTCCTGTTTTTTACGTTCCGTGACGTCTACTGTAATACCGATGGCTTTGACCGGAATACCTTCATCGTCCTTGAGAATGACTCCCCGAATACCGATCCATTTCCTTGTACCTTGGGCGGTAATGATCCTGACCTCGGCTTCCATATCACCGTGCTGCAATGCTTTGTCAAACGCATCTTTATATATGGGCAGATCTTCTTCGACGACATGTCGGACGAAATCCTCCCGACCCCACCAGGAAGGTGCACCGTTTTCATAGCCGAAAATCTCGTCATATCTTGCCGAACGGATAGAGGTATTACTAATCAGATCAAACTCCCAGACACCGAGCTTATTCGCGTCGATTGCCAGAGCAAGACGATGCTGGCTTTCCTCAAGACGTTTTCTATTAACCACCTGTTCAGTCAGTTCGACTGAAACATTAACCACTCCGATGATTTCATTACGTTGATTTCTGACAGGTTCAATCAGTACATTATAATACAAAGTCTCTGTTTTTTCGTTTCTCAGAAAGGAAACACCGAGCTCTTTGTTTACGTAGGATTCTCCTGTATTTATGACATTCCGGAAGATGGTAAAGACCTGGTCGCCTTCCAGACCGGGAAGCAAATCAAAAATGTTCTCTCCTTCGATTTCATCAACACTTTCTTTATTGAACACTTTGGTCATGGCCTCGTTCGCAAAATAGACCACAAAATCTGTGTTCATGAAGAAGATTCCCACAGGCGCTTTCCTGTAAAGTTCATTCATGAAGGTCTTGTAGCTGCTTAACCGGTCTGATATTGTTTTTCGTTGGTTTCTATGCACTATTTCACTTATCAATGTTACATCTGTCTTCTATGCGACGTAATTGTATATAACTGGCCAGTTGAAGATTTAAACTGGTTCAAATTTCGAAATAAAAAATCTAATTCATGAAAATCAACTCAGCTATTGCGACAATTATTTTAGGACTTTTCATCTTTTCTGGCTGCGCAGCGAGAAAAGCAGCGTCAGAGTCACAGTCTCTTATATCTCACAAATGGACCCTGCTGTCTGCTAGTGATATAGATGCCGGTTCTTCGGGTGCGTTTATTGAATTTGGTACTGCCCCAGGAGAAGTACGCGGGAAAGCGGGTTGCAACGGCTTTGGAGGAAACTATACTGCTAAGGGTAGCGCACTTAAATTCGGGGGAATGATGGGAACGAAGATGGCTTGTCCGGCACTCGATGTTGAGAACGCCTTCTTCCGCGCACTGGAATCCACTGAGCGTTACGAGATAAGCAACGATAGACTCTTCTTATACCAGGGTAACAAACTTGTGGCGACCTTACAGGCAACCGATAGGTAATTGACATAAAAGTCGTATCTTGTCATTCCTAAGTTATTGAAAATGCAAGTACGCGCTAATCAATTCGTCTATTTTATAGCCGTTGTCCTGTTTGTTATTTCTGCCGGTTCTGCCTTTGCACAGAAAATGGAGGCTCAGCTTTCTTCGGAACTGATCGATTACGCAAACCGTGAGGTACAGACCTCTCTTTCCACGAATCAGATTGACGAGGCATCTGACGATCAAGTATTGCAGCTCGTGAAAGACAATTTGCTTTCAAAGATGAAAAAGAACCTTAGCGATGAGTCTGCCGTATTCAGCGGATTTTCATCAGGAAGGCAGGTCATCTATACGATATGGCAGATCGAGGCAGAGGTAAATAATGGCGGGTTCCATCAGCTCTTTACAAGCACCGCAGGGAAATTTATAGAAAATGCGGAGACAGCGTTCAAGGCCATACAAGCCTCCCGTTTTGCAGACCTGGTTCGTGAGGTAAACGAAGAGCACCGGAAGGGCTCAGCGAATACAGACTGGAAGTCATTTGACAATAAATTTCTTTCTTTATACGATCAGGAAGATTTACAAAAACTGAAGATTGCCTATATTCGCGCCAACAAGCACGAATTTGCTGACAATTAAGTCCTCAGTTGGAAAATAAAAAACCCTCCCTTTTACTTGTCGTAATTGCCTTCGCTACCGTTTACGTAGTATGGGGCTCCACATATTTTTTCATTCAAAGGGCGGTTCATGAGATACCGCCTTTCTTAATGGGATTCATCCGCTTTGTTACAGCCGGGCTAATCATGATGGGCTGGTGCGTTGCCAGGGGCGAAAAAGTCTTCAAAAGGGAGTATATTCTGCCATCTGCATTGACCGGATTTCTGTTGCTTTTTATCGGAAACGGAGCGGTGATCTGGGCTGAGCAATATATTCCGAGCGTTGTAGTGGCCATTATGGTATCGTCCTCTCCGATATGGTTTGTATTGCTTGACAAATCGAAATGGTATATCAACTTCAATAGTATGAGTACCGTCATCGGACTTATCATCGGCTTTGGCGGTGTAATCCTGCTTTTCTGGGATCAGGTAAGCGAAATTTTCGCTGCGGGAGGAGATCAGAACAGGCTTCCCGCTTTGCTGTTATTATTACTGGCTTCCATATCCTGGTCGGCCGGCTCACTTTATTCTAAGTATAAGTCCAAAGGAGGTTCGGCGGCTGTGAACACGGCGTGGCAAATGACTTTCGGCGGACTGGCCTTTCTTCCGGGCAGCCTTATTCAGGGCGAATGGACAAGTATTGCCTGGAGTACTGTATCCATCGAAGCATGGTCTTCCCTCGTTTACCTGATCCTGATGGGATCCATCGCGGCTTTTAGTGCTTATGTGTGGCTTCTTCAAGTGCGCACCGCAACGCAGGTGAGCACCTACGCTTATGTCAATCCGGTCATTGCTGTTTTGCTTGGGGTATTCTTTGCAAACGAACACGTTTCCTTTATTCAGATTATAGGACTTACCGTGATACTTGGCAGCGTATTGCTTATTAACCTGGCTAAGTACAGAAAGAGTATACCTTAGGCTTCAGGCGGAGGCTTGTAAAAAGAAAAGGCTCATCAACCGCTTGGATTGATGAGCCCTTTTAAGAAACCGGACTAATATCCCGGGTTTTGCGTTACATCTGCATTATTCAGATCCAGTGCGGCTGTAGGTATCGGTCTGAGGATTTTGGCTTGCCCATCCGGGCCAATGAAGGGATTAACTCCCTGATCAAACCAGTTCGTCTTAATGTCCCGGTTCAGTGTTCGCGTTCTTTCAATCAGCGTTCCTGTACGTTTCAGGTCAAACCAGCGGTGAAACTCACCAACCAGCTCGCGTGCTCTTTCGTCGAGAATAAAGTTGATATTCATATCACCTGCTCCGACCACCATCTGTGCGGTTCTTCCCGGCTTGGCAGCTCTTCTGCGGACCTCGTTGACCCGCTCTGCTGCCAATCCAGTGTTTCCCGCTTTCAAATAAGCTTCGGCGGCGATCAGGTAGGTTTCACCCAAACGGGCCAGGAAAAGATCCCGACTGCTTGATCCGTTTCCAACGGAGAACTGCGACTTCGGATCGTCAAACTTTTTCACGGTTGGACTGGCATTGTCGGCTACCGTTCTTTGGGATGATTCCCAGGCCAGCGAATACGGTATAACGGTGGCTGTGTTACGGCGAGCCGGATCTTCCGCCTTCCACTGTTCGGCGGTGCGGGTATCCCATTTCGGCTTGTAGTAGAAGCGGATCGTTAAGTTAGCGCGCTCACTCCTCTTGTCGTAATAATCATAATACCTCGCATAATGGTAAACCATAAACGTGGCATCAAATCGTGCATCGTTTTCAGTGAACGTATCAAAAGTGTACATCGTCGGCACCAGCGCATAGTTTCTCCAGGGATATCCCTGTACAGCTCCCTGACCGCCCTGGTAGGGACCAAAGAAATTACCCTGCCCGTTTCCACCTGTCGTTGCAGTGGGCAGTGAGGTGGCGTCGAACTGGATTGAGAATAAAATCTCCGGATCACGCTCATTACCGGGATAGAAAAGATCCTCAAAAGAGGTGGTCAGCTTCTGACTGTTAATCGCTGCGTCGGCAAATTGGGCTGCTGTTTGAAAGTCCTGCGCCGTTCCATAGCTTTCGTAGCCTCTGGTAAGGTGTACCTTGGCCAGGTAGTGACGAATGGCGCGCTTAGTTACCCGGCCATATTGAGAGGAGGTTTCAGGAACCAGTTCGAGAGCTGCATTCATTTCGCTAATGATAAATGCATATACTTCTTCCGCCGGTGTACGAGTAAATTCGGACTGAGGGGTGGTAGTACGATCTGTAACCAATGGAACGCCGCCAAAAGTTTGAACGAGCAGAAAGTAGTAGTAAGCACGGAGGAACTGCATCTCGCCTTTTCTTACAGGCAAATTTGCAGACTCTGCAGTATTTGCATTGAAGTACAGCGCCGTATTACAGATCTGAATAGATTTATACAGGTTCGTGTAAAAGCTCAGCACATAAGGGTCGTCGGGATTCAGGTTCCGGTACTCGCTTAAGCTCTTCGGCTGATCGCCGGTCCTGCCTTCGACGTACATATCCGTTCCGGCACTGAACATATAAGCACTGCTGGTTCCGGTATAAGCGTACACGTTACGAAGGGTTGAATAAGCTGCATTAATGAGCTTCTCGTATCCTTCCTGAGTTTTGTAATAATCTTCAGCAATGATGTTCGATTTATTTTCCTCTTCCAGGTAATCCTTGCATCCCGCGAGGGTGATGAAGAGAAGCAACAGGGAGTATATTTTTAATGTTTTCATATCTATTTCCTAGAATCTTAAGTTCACACCAAGCTGATAAGTGACAGTTGAGGGTGCGAGATTATTTAATGAACCGGTAGAATTGTTGTCGTTAGTAGCGTTCACATTCGGGTCTACACCGTTTGCGCTTTCAGGATCGAACCCATCAAACTTGGTCCACACAAAAGGATTTAAGACATTGGCATAAATCCTCAGGCTTTTTACGTTTACTCTCTTTAAGAGATCAGAAGGAAGTGTATATCCGAGTGAAATATTCTGCACTTTAACGAAGGAAACGTCTTTGTAATACCCAACTCCTGCTATACCACTCCAGTACGGCCCGATGTTATTCGGCATAGGATAAGCGGTGGATGTACGGGTTGGTGTTACTAAGTTTTCTGACATGTAGTAATCATAATATACCTTTTGAGTTCCGCGGTCTGCGTAATTTCCGTATTGAGAATGGAACGGGCTGAAGACCTGATGTCCCTGACGGGCGAATATGGATGCGGAAAAATCAAAGTCTTTGAAAGTTACCTGAGTAGAGAAACCTCCCGTCCATTTTGGATCTTTCTGTCCGATGATAGCCCTATCCTCTGTACTGCTGATTCTCTTCTGTTCTTCGTTCGGGTTGAAAATATCTTTCACCCTCGCCTGTCCCGGGAACTGGCCATATATTGCCGCTTCGGCTCTTTCTGATTCCTGCCATATACCATCATAGACATACGTGTAATTCACGTTAATAGGCTGTCCGATGAACCATTTATTACCTACCATATCTTCCTTACCGTTTAACAGCTCGAGAATTTCGTTCTTATTACGTGCAAAGTTGATGGAGGTAGTCCAGTTGAAGTTCTTGGTAGACACATTGATCGTTCTAAGGGAGAACTCGATACCTTTGTTGCTAACGGAGCTGACGTTATCGATAATCGACGGGAAACCATTTTCAATGGCGATAAGCCTGTTGAGGATCAAACCTTTTGATTCTTTATCGTACAGGTCGAGACTACCACTGACTCTTCCTCTGAAGAAGCCATAGTCCAGTCCGAAGTTATACTCCCTGGTTCTTTCCCAGGTAAGGCTGGTATTGGGCAAACGACTTGCGACATAACCCAGCGCCTGTGTACCGCCGTAATCATAGAAAGACGGGCTGCCCAGTGTTGCCTGGGTGCCATAAGGCTGTACACCGTTATTATTCCCGGCCTTCCCGGCACTTACGCGAAGCTTCAGTTCGGAGATAAAATTGTATTTCTTGATAAATTCCTCTTCAGCCAGCTGCCATCCCAGTGCGATAGAGGGGAAAGATGACCATCTGTTGCCTTCAACCAGTCTGGAGGAACCATCCCATCTGTTGGCCAGAATAATATGATAACGGTTTTTGAATGAATAATTCAACCTCGCCATGTAGGATACCAGGGAGAATTCGCTATACTGACTGCTTGAAAGCTGTCTGTTTGACGATGAGCCCAGGTTATGGTAGGAAGAATTGAAGGGAAGGTCATTTACGCGGAGTGAATCCTGTTCAAACTGATCCTTCTGCATACTTTGCAATCCGGTGAATGTAAAGCTGTGATCTTCGATATCCTTTTTAACGGTAACCATATTATCCAGGATATAGGAGAAGTTCTGTTGATTTACACGCTGAGCATCGGGCAGCAAGCCGTCGCCTTCAGTGGTTAGAGACCCCCAGAATCGGCCATTGCGTACATTCGATACACTTGGCTGGAACGACGACCGAACAGTGATCCAGTTTACCGGAGCAAACTGAAGAAACAGGCTACCCACTGCGAAGTTACGTCGCGTATTATTTTCGGTGTTCGGAATTTCAAGCAGCGGGTTCACCGTACTTGTTAAGCTGGTAGTGGTAGTGGCGTTAAGCGGTATTTGTCCGGGGCGAAATACCAGATTGCCCTCATCATCATAAGGCTTAAAGATAGGTGCCATCGCAAAGGCATTTCTGATAGCGACATCGCTACCGCGCTCCGTTTCAGAAAGCGAATAGTTAATACTTAAACCGGCAGACCATTTGTCTGAAAGGTCAGTCTCGACACTGGATTTCAGGTTATAACGGCTGAATTCTTCCTGAAGAAAATTACCTTTCTCTTTTTGGTAACCCGCACCCACCACATATCTGATCTTAGCATTATCACTTGTTCCGGATATGTTGAGAGAATGGTTGGCCTGAACTCCGGTTTGAGTAACGAGGTCGATCCAATCGGTATAATCTTTCTCCGCCAGGCGGTTCAGGATGGTAGGGTTGTCGAAACTACCGATGGTATTGGTATAATTGGTTCTGCCAGCAAGCAGTTCCGGAGAGATATATGTATTCTGGCGGTATTCCCACCATTCGTCGCCTGTCATAAAGTTTGGCATTCTGGCCAGCTCTCTGACACCGGCATATCCATCATAAGAGATCGTTGGTGCGCCCTTTACCGTTCCACCGCCTTTGGTAGTGACCAATACCACACCGTTTGATCCTCTGGAACCGTAAATAGCGGTTGAAGCGGCATCCTTCAGGATGTCCAGTTTAAAGATATCCTGAGGGTTGAGGAAGTTGATATCCGGTACAATCACTCCGTCGACCACGTAAAGAGGCTGCCCTCCGGCGAGTGAGTTCTGACCGCGGATCTGGATGTTGTATCCGCCACCGGCCCTGCCGGAACCCTGAGAGATATCCACCCCGGCAACCTGGCCCTGAGCGCCCTGCAGGGCACTTACCGTACCGCGCTCAGCGATGGCCTCACCACTGACGCTTGCAACTGCTGTTGCAACTTGGGACTTACGTTGAGTACCGTAACCGACGACCACCACCTCATCGAGGGCCTGAGCATCTTCCTGTAATTTGATATCAAACGTTTGCTGGCTGCCGACAGGCACTTCTTTGGACTGATAACCAGTGTAAGAAACGGAGAGAACCGGGTTGGATCCGGTTATTGTTAGTCTGAAATTTCCGCTTACATCGGTACTGGTACCTGCATTTGTACCTTTTAATCTGACTGATACTCCGATCAGCGGCTCGTTGGTCTTAATGTCGGAGACTTTCCCCGAGACTTGTCTGCTTTGGGCATTTGCCTGAAAGCCTGAGAGACAAAGCATCAGGCATAAGAGCGCAAAAAATTTGGTCATAAAAATTAGGTTTAATAATACGTTAGAGATAAATGGTCAATGATGGCTCATAATAGTCTTTAACTATGTCATAGGAATTGCTAGATGATTGGTTAGACTGCTAATTAGTTAAACGCTCCGGTTTCGCCCGGGGCGTCCTGTAGCATCCTGCAATATATAGATATTTTATTTTAAATGAAACGGCGAATTCGGACAAAAAAAAAGCTGTTTGGCTTTCGCCAAACAGCTTTTTTTTTGTGGAAATGGTCTTAAGACTTCAGATCACGAATGGCCTGCTCTTCCCGCAGCTTATCGACATTATTGGAATCTCCAAAAGAATCAGTTTTCCCGGCGAAATACTCCAGTATGTCTGCTATAGTATCCATATTGTCGGCTGTACGCTGATGCACATCCGGCAGATCCTTTTCTAATTTTTTATCTCCCAGCTCTATATTATCGATTTCGATCTTAGCGATCTTCTGTATAACAGCCTGCTGGCTATTTTTCAGGTCTTCAAGCTCTCGTACTATCTTCGCCATCAAATCGAATTTCTGCAACTTGTCCATAGTTTCTCATTTTTAGTATGTACGAGGATAGTGCAATAACTCTGCCGAAACTTCAGATAGCGATTAGATAAAAGCCTAAATCGCTTTGGTTTTGCGTTTCAGCCAGTCCAGATCGGAGCCATCGAGGAAAGGGCTTAGCATGTGGAACACTTTTGCATTATAAGCGTTCAACCAGTTGATATGGCGTGCTTCAAGAAGCGTCTGATCTACCGGATCGGTTTCTATTACAAATTGCGTTAACGTTTCGAACGTATAGAACTCACCAAATTCCGTTTGTTGATCGGGAATGGTAAGTACCAGATTCTCGATCCGGATGCCGTATCTGGAAGGGCGATAGATTCCCGGCTCTACGGAGGTTACCATTCCGAGCTCCACATCGACCAATAAGTTTGATGCGTTGAAGACCTGAGGACCTTCGTGAACGTTCAGAAAATAGCCTACTCCATGTCCTGTTCCGTGGCCATAGTTTCGGGCATGGTCCCAGAGGGACTTGCGGGTGATGGCGTCGATCTGGTAGCCTTTAGTCCCCTTTGGAAAGCGTGCTGTTGACCCTTCAATCATAGCCCTCAGAACAAGTGTATAGTCTGCCTTTTCCTCCTGGCTGAGGTTGCCTAATGATACCACGCGGGTAATGTCTGTTGTACCCTGAAGATACTGGCCTCCTGAATCAAGAAGGAACAAGCCATCCTGCATTAGCCTTGAGTCGCTTTCCAGGGTTGCCTTATAATGCGGCAGGGCTCCGTGTTCAGCATAACCGGCTATGGTATCAAAGCTTTCGCCCACGAAGCCTTCCTGCTCTGCCCGAAAGGTATACAGCTTTTCGGCAACTGAGATTTCGGTTTCCTCTTCGTTGACCATGCTTTCTTCCAGCCATCTGAAAAAGCGTGTGAGTGCGACTCCATCACGAACCATCGTTTTACGGATATTCGCTATTTCCGTTTCGTTCTTGATTGCTTTGAAGTTTGTGCTTGGATTGATATCCTGAATAACTTTGATGCCCATCGGGATCTGACGGTAAATTGCGAAACAGGTTCTCTTTGGGTCTATCAGTATCGCAGAGGAAGATGTTAATGAGGAGACAGTCTGAAATACGTCCTGATACGGACGTATTTCTACTGACCAGCTTTTTAACCTCGTGCGGTCAGCAGCGCTAAGTTTTGCTATATCTATAAACAGGGTAACATTTTTTACGGAAATCAACGCAAACGCCAGCGTCACGGGATTGCATTTCACGTCAGCGCCTCTGATATTAAACACCCAGGCGATATCATCAAGCGATGAGATGAGGTGATAGTCGGCACGCTTCCTTTTAATTTCCTGCTGAATGCGCTCCAGCTTCGAAGGTACGGTTTCACCTGTAAGGGCATCATCCAGAAGAAATGCAGGTGAAGCAGGTAAAGCTGGACGGTCTTTCCATAAGCTATCCAGATAGTCTTTATTTTCAACGATATTGATATCGGCTGCTAATAACTCCCCCTGAATGGTCTGGGCGAGCTGTACTGATATGAGATTTGAGTCGAATGCTGCGGTAGCCTGGGCGTCAAGATTCTCGGCAAGCCAGGCGATATATTCAGGACTACCCTGAGCAACCAATTTGACGAGTTCGAAACCGCTACCATGGAGTTGTTCAGCCGCCTGAACAAAATAACGGGCGTCGGTCCATAAACCCGCAAAGTCCTGAGTGATTACCAATGTTCCCGCTGAACCGGTAAAACCTGAAGCGAAAAGAATACATTTATAGCGGTCAGGAAGATATTCGCTGATATGCGGGTCTGCAGACGGAATGATGTATGCATCCACTTTATCATTTAGCATCTGGCGCCGGATTCCTGATAGTTTTTCCTGATATGTCATTTCCTTAGAATAAGGACGCAATTTACAAAATATGAATATGGCTTTCGAAAAAGGGCAAGGGACAATTCGAGATATGACCCTATTATTGAAAACCAGGATAACCAAGAACTATACGCACCGGAGAACGTTTACAGAAGATCATGATCAGACAAATTTGTAATAAAGAGGAACACGGATATGACTGGATTGACATTAATGCTCCAGATGATGGGGAGCTTCAGGAGATCGCCAGTTCTTACGGGCTACATGCTGCCCTGGTGCATGATTGTTTGCAACCAGGACACCTGCCGAAATACGAATCGCTGGACGATTACGCATTCATCATATTCAGAGTGTACACTGATTATGATTTATTGGAAGCGGACACGGTTCAGGAACTCACGAACAAGGTCGCCATATTTTACTCGGCATCTTTCTTTATTACCATTCATCGCTATCCGCAGCCCTTTCTGGAACCTGTAATAAAAAAGGGCACTCTGCTAAAGAATACACATCAGTTGCTGAATGCAGTTGTAAGGGCCTGTCTGACGACGTATGATGAGCCGTCAAATAAGCTGGCTCAATCAGTAGACTATTACGAAGAGCAGGTGTTTTTGAGCAAGCGGAATATGCCAATTTTAAAGGGGCTGTACTATCTGAGGAGGAAGATTGACTTATTAAAGCGTATGCTGATGTTGTCGAGGGACATCATTGAAAATATCGATGACCATCAGGGAAATGTGAATACCCGAGATACGCGGGACCTGTATGTTAAGCTGAGTACTATTTACGACAGCCTGAACGATAACATCAATCAGCTTCTTAACACTTACTTCTCGACGGCCTCCCAAAGGACCAACGAAACGATGCGTGTATTGACTATATTTTCGGTTTTCTTCATGCCGCTGACCTTCATCGTGGGTATTTACGGGATGAACTTTAAGTTTATGCCCGAATTGGAGCACCCCTGGGGGTATCCGGGGGTACTCTTATTGATGTTGATCATTACGGTGGCCGTCTATTTCTGGTTCAGGAAAAAAAGATGGCTCTAGAAGGTTTTCGGCCTAGGCCGAAAACCCCTTTAATTGTTCGATCATTCTGCTTTGCAGATCTTCGTCGATATTTCCGGGATTGTCGCTGAGCGTGAAGGAGCCCTGGCTGTCATCTTCAAAAGAGGCAACCAGCGACTCGCCGCTGTACACCTCGTAACGCTTAGAATTCTTCTCTGTCTTTACCTGA
Source organism: Arcticibacter pallidicorallinus (assembly GCF_003002875.1). GTDB lineage: Bacteria > Bacteroidota > Bacteroidia > Sphingobacteriales > Sphingobacteriaceae > Arcticibacter > Arcticibacter pallidicorallinus. Next base: position 81,872 of record NZ_PVTH01000001.1, on the reverse strand, counting down.
TAGTCGGCAAATGCACCGTCTTTCAGCATTAACTGCATATCAAACTGTTCCATAGTGTCTTTTTGTTAGAGAACCTCTTTTCAGTATTAATGTTTTAGGAGAATAAACGGTTGTCTAATAAAGACAACAGTGATTAGAAAATTAGAATATCCGACAGGGATGTCTCCGCGAAAGGCCGATTTTGGAGACAATAAATATTTTTTATTGTTTAACAATGAGCACATTACAGACACTTTCATGATATCAAAATGACTTTGGCATGTTCTTGGCATAAGGTCTAGTATCAAACATTAAACTTGACATCATAACATAAAACTTGACATCATGAAAAAGGTAACAGCTACAACCAACATCGATAAATTGACACAAGGTTTCGATATGCAGTTAATGGAGATTTTAAAGGCAGATCTCAAGAATTACAAGAATAAGATCAACAAGCAAACACACACCATCAAGCAAGCAGCTTAATATATTTGCTCTCATCTACCTACGAAAAGCAACAAGGGAACCCTAATGGATTCCCTTTTGTTTTATAACACTTTTTATTTTTTAGCTACGATGCTGTTTTACGGTGAAAAGATTGTGGCTTCTCTTTTGGTCTGAAGCTTTTTTTCCTTGTAGAAGATCGAAAACTTTCCTTGGCTTTAGTCTTCTTTACCGATGAAGGTACAGCCAGCTTATTGAAATATAAAGGATACGGGTGATCTTCTACCAACGGGATCTCCTGCTGTGTAAGCTTCAGAATGTCGTTCAAAAACGGACGCTCCTCCTCATCACAGAATGACCATGCTGTGCCACTCGCTCCTGCCCTTCCGGTACGTCCTATCCGGTGAACATACGTTTCAGGGATATTTGGCAACTCAAAGTTTATCACATTCTTCAGCTCATCTACGTCAATACCACGGGCAGCGATATCTGTTGCAACCAGAACACGCAATTCACCCGACTTGAAGTTAGTTAACGCACGCTGACGGGCATTTTGAGACTTGTTACCATGAATAGCTTCAGCTACTATATTCGCTTTCGCCAGAATTTTGACCAGCTTATCTGCTCCGTGCTTAGTCTTAGTAAATACGAGCACGTTTTCAATGCTCTTATCCTGTAGTAAGTGGATGAGCAGATTGGGCTTATTTTTCTTTTCTACTGAATAGATAGCTTGCGTAATCTTCTCTGCAGTTGATGAAATCGGAGTTACTTCAACTCTGGTAGGATTTGTTAAGATCGTGTTGGCAAGCTGAGATATCTCAGGTGGCATCGTAGCCGAGAAAAACAGTGTCTGTCTCTTCACGGGTATCTTAGCGATAATTTTCTTAACGTCATTGACAAAACCCATATCCAGCATACGGTCTGCTTCGTCAAGGACGAACAGTTCGATATGCTGCAGATTAACGATGCGTTGAGAAACAAGGTCGAGCAAACGACCAGGAGTAGCGATGAGCACGTCTACGCCTTTGTTCAAGTCCTCTACCTGCTTACCCTGCGATACGCCTCCGAAAATAACGGTTTGTCTTATACCGGTAAACTTACCGTAGGCTTCGAAGCTTTCTCTGATTTGAATAGCTAATTCGCGTGTTGGTGTTAAAATTAGCGCACGGATATTACGGCGCGTATTTTTTGGTGCTTGTTTTTCCTGCAGCAGTTGGAGCATAGGTAATGCGAAAGCGGCAGTTTTGCCTGTACCTGTCTGAGCACAACCTAAAAGGTCTTTCTTCTGTAGTACTACTGGAATGGCTTTCTCTTGTATGGGGGTTGGATGTGTATATCCTTCGGCACTCAGAGCTTTAAGAAGGGGCTCAATGAGATTTAATTCTTTGAATAACAAATTGTTGATTTTTTTATTTGGCGCAAAGATACGCTATTTATTGCTAAACCAGGCAAGGTCTTGAAAATGAGTAATTTTGAATAATGATTTTTAAGTATACTTGCGGCACTAAACGTTTCAATACATGATGGCAACTTTATATCCATTCAAATTCAGGACTATATACAAAGACAAGATCTGGGGTGGCGAGAAAATCCGCGACATACTGAAAAAAGATTTTGCGCCGCTCCCTAATTGCGGTGAGACCTGGGAAATCTCCGGCGTAAAGAGTGATGTATCTGTAGTAGCAAATGGGGAGCTGGCAGGTCAGTCGCTCGTTGCACTACTGGAAAAACATCAGGCAGAACTGGTTGGCGAGCAGGTTTACAAGCGCTTCGGGAACGAATTCCCTTTATTAATTAAATTTATTGACGCAAACGACGACCTGTCTATTCAGGTTCATCCGGATGATAAGCTTGCCAGGGAGAGACATGATTCCTTTGGAAAAACAGAGATGTGGTATATCATTCAGGCCGATGAGGGTTCCAGTCTCATCACCGGATTCAATCAACCGCTTAACCAGGACATTTACCTGGAAAAATTTAACAGCGGCAAGCTTACGGAAATATTGAACAAAGAGGAAGCGAAAGCTGGTGACGTATTTTTCTTGCCTGCAGGAAGGGTGCATACTATAGGTAAGGGACTGCTTATAGCAGAAATACAACAGACATCGGACGTTACCTACCGCATCTACGACTTCGATCGTGTGGATGATCAGGGAAACAAGAGAGAACTACATACGGAGGAGGCGCTTGCGGCCATCGACTATACGTTTCATGATGAGTATAAATCACGCTACGAGAAAAAACAGAATGAGCCTGTTGAAGTTGTGACCTGTCCTTACTTTACTACGAACATCCTCGATTATACTGAAACGGTAAGCCGCGATTATTCATTCGATTCTTTTGTGATTCATGTATGTGTTGAGGGAGCATACATGCTGGAGTACGGCGAGCAAAAACTCGATGTTAAGATGGGTGATTCCATACTCATCCCGGCTACGATAGAGAATGTAACGCTTCATACCACTGAAGGGTTCCGGATACTGGAATCTTATATTGAGGGCTAGTCCTATTTTCCACTGGAAGATTGACGTTGATCAATCTTCCAATATTCGTTACTAACCGCCGCACTAAAGCCTGATTCATATGCTCTGATTCCGCTGCAATCCAGGCCTATTAATTTCAGATTTTCCCGGGAAATCATGTGAAGAGCCCGTATGCACTGACACTGCTTACCACCACACCGCCAGGTGAACCAGCCTATGGAGTAACCTGTAAAACAACTCCAATATTATTCTTTGTAAAAATTCAAACATTTAGCTGGTTTTAAAATTATAATACTGAACTAAATTTTGAACACTTGAGAAGAATCGGTACCCTGACTTTAAAAATCTTTCTTTGGATAATTGGGATATTAATCTTCCTGATCTTACTGGTATTTGTACTCATCAGAGTGCCTTCGGTGCAGAATTACGCCAAGAACAAGGCGGTGAACTATCTGGAAGGCAAGATCGGCACGAAGGTAGAAATCAGCAAAATAAGCCTTAATTTACCCAAGCTTATCGTCCTGGAAGACATTTATTTTGAAGATCAAAAGAAGGACACGTTGCTTGCCGGAGATACGTTAAAGGTGGACATCAGCCTGCTAAAACTACTGGATAACCAATTGGAGATCAATGAAATTGATCTGCGTGGCATCACTGCGAATATACAGCGTGGGCCGGATAGTGTTTTTAATTTTGATTACATCATCAAAGCGTTTGTCAGCGAACAGAAGAAAGAACCGGAGCCTGTCGACACTACTTCTACGATGAAGTTTTCGCTGGACAAGATTAACCTTGACAGAATCAACATCAGTTATCAGGACGCTCCTTCAGCTAATGATATTCGCTTCTCTATAGGTCATTTTGATACCCGGGTAAAGGAATTTGACCTGGATAAAATGAAATTCAGTATTCCGAAGATTAAGCTTTCATCCGTGAATGCCCGGATGGTACAAAGTAAGCCCGCGGTGGAAAGCAAGCCGGCAGCTGTACACGAAGCCGAAGCGAGTGAGCCAATGAACCTGGACCTGGAGCTTGGGACCCTGGATCTTTCGCAAATCAAGGTTTATTACCAGAATGACATTTCGGCTATGAAGGCTGACGTTAATCTGGGTGCGCTGGCGGTAGAGTCAGACAAGATTGATCTGAGAAACCAAAATATCGTGCTGGATAAGATTGACCTGAGCAACTCCAACATTCTTTTCCAGCTTGGAAAAAGCCCACAGGCAAAGGTGGTAGTCGAGGAGACAGAGAAGGCAGCAGAAGCAACGGTTAACAACTGGAAATTCAGTGCCGGGGATTTGATTCTGGAAAATAACAATATCCGCTTCGACAACTTCAATATGCCGGTGCAAAGACGAGGAATGGACTTTGCGCATCTTGACATTAAGGACTTGAACCTGAATGTAGCTGATTTGGCTTACTCCATAGACACGATATCAGGTAAAGTAAACTCCGGTTCGTTTAGCGACAAGAGCGGGTTTAATCTGAGAAAGTTCGAGACGGAGTTCTTTTACGGTAGCAAAGAGGCGTATCTGAAGGATCTGCTGGTTCAAACCCCCTCCACCACTATCAGCAATAATATACGCGTAACCTATCCTTCTATTGCGAGTATCTCCAGCAATCTGGGCGAGCTAGGCATTGAAGCCAACCTGGAAAAAACTCGTATAGGCATTAAAGACATTCTTTTGCTCGCGCCTGATCTCGCCAATACTGTGCCTCTAAAAGGCTACCAGAATGCGGTAGTGAATATCAATGGAAAAGTGAAAGGCAAAGTGAAGAATCTGGAAATTCAGAATCTGACCATATCCGGACTGGGAGGTACAAACATTAAAGCTTCTGCCAAAACAAGAGGTCTTCCGAATATGGACAAGGCCTGGCTGGATATCCAGGTTGACGACTTCACTACGCGGCGGGCGGACATTCTTGCGCTTGTTCCCCGCGGAACCATTCCAGCCAATATCCGGATACCTGAGAACATTAAGCTTAAAGGAAAATTCAAGGGTGGAATCACCAACTTCAGCACGGATCTCGATTTATTCTCCAGTTTCGGTAGTGCCAAGGCAATAGCAACGTATAACGCCGCAGTGAAGGGAAATGAGTCTTACAAGGCCAATGTGCGCATCTTTAATTTCGATGTGGGTCGTATGATCAGCAACGACAGTCTGGGCCGGATAACCCTCGCAGCGAACGTTGCGGGAAATGGTCTTAATCCGAAAACGATGCGTGCAAAAGCTGTTGCCAAGCTGATTAAGGCTGAATTCAATGGATATACCTATCGTAATCTGGACATCGACGGCAGTGCGAGTCGCGGTAATATCCAGGCTAAAGCCGGAATGGATGACCCCAATCTTCGGTTTAATCTATCTGCCGCGGCAAATATGTCAAAGACCTATCCGGCTATAAAGCTTGATCTTGATCTGGATAGCGCCAACCTGCAAAAGCTTCGTTTGATGAAGGATGATATGCGCTTCCACGGTAAGCTTTCTGCGGATCTGCCTACCGCAGACCCTGATTACCTCAATGGAAGTATTCTTTTGACTGAAGCGCTGTTTGCGCGGAATGGCGAGCGTATTCAGATGGATACGCTAAGCATCGTGTCTACTGCCAGTGCTGACAGTAATACGCTCCGGCTTCGGTCTGAAATCATGTCTGCAGATATCAAAGGCAAGTATAAGCTTACGCAGCTTGGAACGGCTATGCAAGATCTTATTGGCAGATACTACTCCACAGGCGCTGTGGCAAAGCGGGCGAAATACGATCCTCAGCGACTTAGTTTCAATGCGAAGATTTCCAACGGGCCAATCATTCAGCAGTTCGCACCTGATTTGAAAGAACTGGCGACGGTAGTATTGCAAGGCGACTTTGATAGCGAGGCCCGCCGACTGAATGTTAATGGGTCGATTCCGCGTATCCTGTATGGGACCAACGATCTAAACAATTTCCAGATGAAGGTGAATACCGCAGATAGCGCTATCAACTATCTGGTTACGCTCGATAAGATCAATACCGGCTCATTTCAGCTCTTGAAAGCAAGCGTAGGTGGTGACGTAAGCAATAACATCATAACTACTGAAATCAAAACCCAGGATCAGAAGGGAGATACGGACTACCGTATAGCCGGTGCACTAGAGGCTTTGCAGGACGCATTTCAGTTTAGCCTAAATCCGGACGGCCTGGTTCTTAATAAAAAGCCATGGACGGTAAGTGACGATAATAATATCCAGTTTGGTGGCAAGGGAGTACAGGCTACTAACTTTATTTTGTCAAACAACAACCAACAGTTGAGTATAAACACCAGTCCTGCGGGTTTAAACAATCCTCTCCTGGTTGACTTTAAAAACTTCCAAATTGAAACCCTCACCAACATCGCAAAACAGGACTCACTCCTGGCCGGGGGTACGATCAACGGAAACGCCACTGTGCGAAACTTTGATACCAGTCCGGTCTTTACATCGGATATCAATATCAGCGACTTCAGCTTCCGAGGAGACACTGTGGGTAACATCGCTTTAAAAGTAAATAATGAACAGGCCAACTCTTTTGCTGCAAACGTAGCGATTACAGGTAAGGGCAATCAGGTTGATTTGAGTGGCTATTACTACACCAACAACAGCAGCTTTGATCTGGACCTCGATATTGCTAATCTGAACATGAAGAGCATTGAAGGATTTACGATGGGTAGTGTGAGAGAAGCGAAGGGTGCCTTGAAAGGAAAACTGGATATTACAGGCACTACTACTGCGCCGGCGATCAGGGGGGATATCAACTTTAACGATGTAGGCTTTAATGTGGCGATGCTCAATTCAGACTTTAGAATTAAGGATAACGCACGGATAGGTTTTACGGCTGAGGGCATCAGCTTCAATAATTTTGCCCTGATTGATTCAGCCGATAATACGATGGCATTAGCGGGAATGATCAAAACGAAGACATATACCGACTTTGCTTTTGACCTCCGTCTGGATGCTGACAACTTTAAGGTAATCAACTCTACAGCTCTAGACAATGACTTGTTCTATGGAAAGTTATTCATCGATACCAGATTGGGTATCAAGGGGACGATGAATGCACCCGCAGTGGACGGCTCGCTGAAGATTAATCCGGAAACGGATTTCACGCTGGTTCTTCCGGCCACCGATCCCGGAATCGAAGACCGCGAAGGTATTGTAGAATTCGTGGATAAAGACAATCCTGAATTGGCGAAGGTATTTAAGGATCCTGCAGACACGCTCAATACATCCACCATTACCGGCATGGATGTCTCGATAAACATTGAACTGGACAAAGAGGCGCAACTAAATGTGCTCGTCGATCCGGCGAACGGCGATATGCTGAGAATGAAAGGAGCTGCACAGCTTACAGGTGGAATTGACCCTAGTGGAAAAGTCAATCTAACCGGTAACCTGACGGTGGAAGAGGGTTCATACGACTTGAGCTTGAGCTTCCTGAAAAGGCGGTTTGAGATCAAGAAAGGAAGTACACTAACCTGGAATGGTGAACCTCTAATGGCTGATGCAGATGTTACTGCAGTCTACGTTGCGGAAACCGCTCCTCTAGACCTGGTTGAGCAACAAATAGGAGGAGAACCTCAGACAGTGCTCAATACTTATAAGCAAAAACTCCCCTTCAACGTCAATTTGATGCTGAAAGGCGAATTAATGAAGCCACAAATATCTTTCGACATTATTCTGCCTGAAGATAATTACAACGTTTCTTCAGACGTAATAGATCAGGTTAATGCACGCCTAACGCAACTTCGCAATGAACCATCGGAGTTAAACAAGCAAGTTTTTGCTGTATTGTTGTTAAACAGGTTTGTTTCGGAAAATCCGTTTGCAAGTAGTGCAGGTGGTGGTGGCCTCGAATCTGCGGCGCGCCAAAGTGTAAGCCGTATGCTATCAGACCAGCTCAATAATCTGGCAGGTGATATGATAGCGGGGGTTGAACTGGAGTTTGATCTTCAATCAACCGAGGATTACACTACCGGTGAGATGGCCAACCGAACTGATCTTAATGTTGGTTTGTCTAAGCGTTTGCTCAACGACAGGCTGAAGGTGACGGTGGGTAGTAATTTTGAACTGGAAGGTCCACGTCAGCAGAACCGGAAAACAACGAACATAGCGGGCGATATTCAGGCAGAGTATCAACTCAGCAAAAACGGGCGGTATTTGCTTCGGGCATACCAGAAAAACCAGTATCAGGTGGCACTTCAGGGTCAGGTGATTGAAACCGGAGTAGGCTTTGTGATTACCATGGATTACAACAAGTTCAAACAGATTTTTGGTGCTAAAACAAGGGAAGAAAAACGAGAAGAACGCAGACGCAAGCGTGCTCAGAAATCCGCTAAAGAAACAACTAAAGAGAATGACTAAACAGCATATATATTATTTTCTGATAAGTTGCATGGCACTTGCTGCATGTAATGTTACTAAACATGTTCCAGAGGGGGATTACTTATATACAGGTGGAAAAGTAGAGATAAAGGATAAGGACCTCAAAAAGAAAGAAAAAAAGGTACTTGAACCCGATCTTACCAGCGTACTGCGTCCGAAACCAAACTCTTCTATATTAGGTTTGAGACCTAAATTATGGATTTATAATATAACCAAAAATGCGAAGAAGGGTCCCCTTAAGTGGATCAAGAAATGGGGAGAACCTCCCGTACTATTCAGCAGCGTCAAGGTGGATTATAACCGGGATCTCGTATCGAACAGATTAGAGAACAAAGGATTCTTCCTGGCTACAACATCGTCTGATACAACGATCAGCGGTAAGAAGGCCTCGCTGACTTACAACGCACTCGCCGGCCCCCGGTACCTGATCAGGAGCGTCAACTTCACAACAGATAGTTCTGTTCTTGGAAAGGCTGTAAACGCGACCGCAGAGAACAGTTTCCTGAAGAAGGGCGACAGCTATGACCTCGATATTATTAAGGCTGAGCGTGAGCGGATCGACTCTCGCCTTAAGGAAGAAGGCTTTTATTACTTTAGTCCGGAAAACTTAATTGTTCAGGTTGACAGCACATCCGAGCGCCACAAAGTGGATCTTTATATGAATGTGAAAGATGAGACATCGGATAAGGCCAGGGATGCCTACACGATAAACAACATCTACATTTATCCGAATTTCAAGTTAAGAGACACCATGAGGGGTCGCACTCCTGAAGCCGTTCTGTACAAGGATTTTTATGTTATTGACCGAACAAAAATGTTCAAACCTCAGGTATTTGAGCGCACAATGTTCTTCAACAAAGGCGATATTTACAATCGTACGGACCACAACTTATCTCTGAGCAGACTAACCAGCCTGGGTACGTTCAAGTTCGTTAAGAATCAATTTCAGGATTCAGATACTACAGATGCGGCTTTGGATGCTTATTACTACCTGACGCCTATGCCCAAGAAGGCTATCCGGGCAGAGATTACAGGAAAAACTAACTCGGCGAACTTCACTGGCTCTGAGTTTACCTTAAGCTGGAGGAACAGAAATGCATTCCGGGGAGCAGAGCTTCTCACTGTTTCTGCTTACATCGGAACAGACGTTCAGTATTCGGGTAACAATAGCGGCGGTAACATCTTCAGGTATGGTGCCGAAGCCAACCTGAGTATCCCACGCTTTATAACGCCATTCCAACTAAACACTTCCAGTGCCTTTATTCCGCGGACGAAAATCACCTTAGGTTTTGACAGGCTGGAACGCCAGAACAACTACAAACTGAACTCTTTCCGCACTTCATTCGGTTATACCTGGAAGGAGAGTATTGAGAAAGAGCATCAGCTTAACGTTTTTGGTTTAACTTATGTACATGCTTCCAATGTATCCGCGGAGTATGATTCGCTGGCCAGAACAAACTCTACCTATCGGAATGCAATAGCCAACCAGTTCATCATCGGTCCAAACTATAACTTCAATTTCACCAATACTCATCGTCAGAACAAGAAAAACACCTTCTACTTTAACGGGAATCTGGATATGTCTGCCAATATACTCGGGCTGATCCAGGGAGCTAAAGAACCCGAGGAGAAGAAAATATTCGACACTCCTTATTCTCAGTACGTGAAGGGTGAAATAGATTTCAGACACTACTATAAAATAGGGTTAAACTCGCAGTGGGCCAGCCGCCTGATCCTTGGATATGGGTACGCTTATGGAAATTCGAGATCACTGCCTTTTATTAAACAGTTCTTCATCGGGGGTGCTAATAGCGTGAGGGCATTCAGAGCACGCTCCCTGGGTCCGGGATCGCATCTAGATCCAACGCTGGAATCAGATGATCTTTCGGCTGACCAGTCTGGAGACATCAAGTTTGAGTTTAACACTGAATTCAGACCGAAGCTATTTAGTATTGTAAGAGGTGCATTATTTCTTGATGCTGGTAACGTCTGGCTGCTCAACAACGACCCTCAACGTCCGGGGGCTAAATTCTCCAAAGATTTCATGAAAGAGCTGGCTGTAGGTACCGGTGCGGGTGTGCGTGTCGACGCTTCCATTCTCGTTCTTCGTCTCGATCTCGCCTTCCCCCTACGCAAACCTTGGTTGCCTGAGGGCGAACGCTGGGTTTTCGACAGTATTGACTTCGGCAATAAGGCATGGAGAAAGGACAATCTGGTGTTTAACCTCGCCATTGGATATCCATTCTAGTCAGGATAAAAACGCAGTTTGACAATATATGTGAACGATAGCTTCTTGGATTTACTTAAATTGCCAAACTTTTGTAGAACACTTAAAACCGCAAAGCATGAAAGTTACAGTAGTTGGAGCAGGTGCCGTTGGAGCAACCTGTACTGATAATATCGCCAGAAAAGAGTTAGCCGAGGAGCTTATTCTACTAGATATCAAAGAAGGATTTGCAGAAGGCAAGTCAATTGACATGATGCAAACCTCAGCCCTGTTAGGTTTTGATACTAAAATTAAGGGTTGTACGAACGACTATGCAAGTACAGCTGACTCTAATGTAGTGGTTATTACTTCCGGCCTGCCTCGCAAACCAGGTATGACACGTGAAGAACTTATCGGAACCAACGCTGACATCGTTAAGGGTGTTACAGAAAACATTCTTAAATATTCTCCTAACGCGGTAATCATCGTTGTATCTAATCCAATGGATACGATGACTTATCTTACGCTGAAGACTTCCGGCTTACCTAAAAATAGGATTATCGGAATGGGAGGAGCGCTAGATTCTGCCCGTTTTAAATATTACCTGAGTCAGGAACTGGGCTGCTCTCCTGCTGATTTAAATGCGATGGTTATCGGTGGACATGGCGACACGACCATGATTCCCCTGATTAAGCACGCTACCTGGAACAGCATTCCTGTTACTCAATTTTTAAGTCAGGACCAGCAGGAAAAAGTGGTTTCGGCAACTATGGTTGGAGGAGCTACTCTCACGAAACTCATTGGCACTTCAGCGTGGTATGCTCCGGGAGCGGGAACCGCCGCGATTGTGGAAAGTATATTGAGAGACGAAAAGAAACTACTTCCTTGCAGCGTTTCTCTGGAAGGTGAATACGGACAGTCTGATATAGCCATTGGTGTTCCGGTAGTGATCGGAAAGAATGGCTGGGAGAAGATCATTGATCTTCAACTTAGCGATGATGAAAAGGCTGCATTTGCGAAGAGCGCTGACGCAGTAAGGAACATGAATGATGTTTTGAGCTTTTAATGATAGACGTAAACATTGAAATTCTGAATTTGAATGACGACGGCTTCCACCCTTTGGTGGAAGTCGTTTTGTTTAATCAGACCTTTAAAGCTGTTATTGATACGGGGGCCTCCAGAACGGTTTTGGATAAGGCCGCTATCGAAAATCATGTTGACGGGACCACGCTTCTCGTGAGCGACAAACTTTCTACCGGCCTGGGAACTAATTCGATGGAAAGCTACACGTTGTCCCTTGCCCAGATTCAGATTGGTGACCTCATAATACATCACTTGGAAGTAGCGGTTCTTGATCTTTCGACCATCAATACAGCATATGAAACACTATCTGTCACTCCTGTGATAGGGGTGATTGGCGGAGATATTCTTGTTCAATATAATGCTATCATTAATTATCCGTTGAAGAAGATATCGTTTAGCTATGAATAAGAATTTAGAGACCAGGGAGGACATCGAATTACTTGTCAATTCGTTTTATGACAAAGTTCAGGAGGACGAACTTATCGGGTATATCTTTACAGATGTGGCTCAAGTTAACTGGGACCATCACCTTCCAAAGATGTATGATTTCTGGGAGACCATTCTTTTCGGAAGGAAAGGTTTTAAGGGTAATCCCATGGAAGTTCATTTTAAGTTAAACAAAGTCCATGCCCTGGAGCAAAAGCATTTCGACAGATGGAAAAGTATTTTCTTCGAGATTGTGGATGAGCATTTCTCGGGCGAAATGGCCTTACTCGCGAAACAAAAGGCGTCTTCAATAGCCGACCTGATGCTCCTTAAGATAACCAGACCGTTTTAGCGAAGCGCTGTAGTTCAATGATTAGGTGCTGATATCCTGCGATAAGTTGTTGCCTTAGAAAGCATATGGCCAGTACCAACAAGGAAGGGCTGAATCACAATGTAATTCAGCCCTTCTTTTTTTATTGTCTACTAAACGTTATACGTCAATTTTAGCATATCGTGCATTCTTCTCGATAAATTCACGACGAGGTGCTACCTCATCGCCCATCAGCATAGAGAAGATATGATCACATTCTGCGGCATTCTCGATCGTTGCACGTCTTAGAGTACGTGTTTCAGGGTTCATTGTGGTATCCCACAATTGCTCCGCGTTCATCTCTCCAAGACCTTTATATCTTTGAACATGAACGTTTTCTTCTTTTCCGGTTCCTTTCAAGCGTTGTATGGCAGCGTCACGCTGCGAGTCATCCCATGCATAAGCTTGTTCCTTGCCCTTTTTCACGAGGTATAAAGGTGGAGATGCAACATAGATATATCCGAACTCAATCAACTCCTTCATGTAACGGAAGAAGAAGGTCAGGATTAAAGTGGTGATGTGAGAACCATCCACATCCGCATCCGTCATGATAACCACCTTGTGATATCTTAGCTTCTCCATATTGAGAGCTTTGGCGTCATCTGCAGTACCGATACTTACGCCTAGAGCGGTGAAGATATTTTTTATTTCCTCGTTCTCGTAGATCTTATGCTCCATGGCCTTCTCTACGTTGAGGATTTTACCTCTCAAAGGCAGAATAGCCTGGTAATGTCTGTTCCGTCCTTGCTTTGCCGTACCACCCGCAGAGTCTCCCTCTACAAGGTATAATTCACACTTCTCAGGATCTTTATCTGAACAGTCAGCCAACTTTCCAGGAAGTCCAGACCCACCCATAACGGTTTTACGCTGAACCATCTCTCTAGCCTTACGAGCCGCAGCGCGTGCAGTAGCAGCAAGGATAACCTTGCCGACGATGAGTTTAGCTTCTTTAGGATTTTCTTCCAGATAATTACCGAGGATCTCTCCTACAGCAATATCTACAGCTCCCATCACATCGTTATTACCGAGCTTCGTCTTGGTTTGTCCCTCGAACTGGGGTTCCTGAACCTTAACAGATATTACAGCAGTGAGTCCTTCCCGGAAGTCATCTCCATTAATATCGACTTTCACATTCTTGAGCAAACCAGATCTCTCTGCGTAAGACTTCAAAGTACGCGTCAGTCCTCTTCTGAAACCGGCAACATGCGTTCCACCCTCAATGGTGTTGATATTGTTTACATAAGAATGAACATTCTCTGAATACGTTTCATTGTACTGAAGTGCGAGCTCGACCGGGATACCTTGCTTAACCCCTTCTACGTAAATCGGTTCGGGGATGATCGGAGTACGTGTTCCGTCGAGGTACTTAACAAACTCTCTTAAGCCACCTTCAGAATGAAAATCTTCTCTGATAAAGGTTCCGTCATCGTTCGTTTCCCGCTCATCTGTAAGAGACAAACGAATACCCTTATTCAGGTAGGCCAGCTCTCTCAGACGCGCCGCTAAAGTTTCGAACTTATATTCAGTCGTCATGGTGAATATGCTGCTATCCGGACTAAAGGTTATGGTCGTTCCGGTTGTATCCGACTCTCCCACTACTTTTACGTCATATAGAGGCTTTCCGCAGCTGTATTCTTGCTTAAATATCTTACCCTCGCGGCGGATGGTAGCAACAAGCAGTGTAGATAGTGCATTTACGCATGACACCCCTACTCCGTGCAAACCACCGGAAACCTTGTATGTATCCTTATCGAATTTACCTCCCGCGTGGAGAACAGTCATTACGACTTCCAGGGCTGACTTTTTTTCTTTGGCCATTATCCCGGTAGGAATACCGCGGCCATTGTCTTCTACAGAAATGGAATTATCAGCGTGAATCGTCACCATGATATCTGTACAATACCCTGCGAGAGCTTCGTCGATAGAGTTGTCAACAACTTCATAAACAAGGTGATGCAACCCTTTTATACCAACATCGCCAATATACATCGCGGGGCGCTTACGTACTGCCTCCAGGCCTTCTAAAACCTGAATATTATCCGCTGAATAATTAGTTTTGTCTTCCTTTTCTTCGCTCATATTTTATCTTAAAACAATCACCAAATTTAGCCATTTTAGGTGGAACTACAGCATTTTCAGGCAATAAAGCGCCAAAGGCGAACCGAATTCTGATTCCCAGAATTGTTTACATCATCCGAAAGATTATATTTGCGTGAAATTAAACTTAAAAATGACAATATCATTCGGAACATTCTCTAAACTAACAGCGGGACTAATGATTGCTGCAATGGTTGCTTCATGCGGCAATAAAGAACAAGTGAAGACAAGTGCGCCGGCTACAACGGCATCAGCAGCTAAAGCTACAGAACCGATAGTATTTGTTAACTCTGATTCACTGGTTAGCAATTATAACTACTTTAAAGATATCAAAACCAGGCTTGAGGCTAAATCTAAGAAGGCCCAGCAAGATTTAAGTTCTAAAGGAACAGCTTTTCAACGTGAGGTAGCCGACTATCAGCAGAAGGCTCAAGGTATGAGTGCTGATGAACGAGCATCAACCGAACAACGTCTGGCACGTAAACAACAGGAGCTTGAAGCATTTAATCAGAACGCCAGCTCGGCTTTGGCAAACGAATCTGCCGGAGAAAACGAAAAGTTATACGATAAAGTGGCCGAGTATTTAAAGGCTTATGCGAAGGAAAAAGGGTATAAAATGGTACTGACTTATTCGAAGAGCAATCCATCTTTACTCTTTGCAGACGAAAGCCTTGACGTTACTACAGAAGTAGTCAAGGGTCTTAATGATAAATACGCGAAAGATAAGAAATAAGCGTTTTTTAACTACTTAAAGTTAAAGCAAAGAAGGCTGCAAATTCAACTTGCAGCCTTCTTTGCTTTAAGTTAAATCGTAATTCACATGAAAGATCAGCACCTCAGATTTATGCAACGCGCGATCACGCTGGCAGAGGAAAATATACATCAATGTCTCGGAGGTCCTTTTGGTGCAGTGATTGTGAAAGACAACGTAATTATAGCTGAAAGTCAGAATCTCGTAACTTCTACGAATGACCCTACGGCACATGCCGAGGTATCTGCGATTCGAAAAGCCTGCGAGAAGCTACGCACATTTGACCTTTCCGGCTGCATCTTGTACACCAGCTGCGAGCCATGTCCGATGTGTTTAGGTGCTGTCTATTGGTCTAGGCTTTCCCAGCTTTTCTATGCCAGCACAAGAGTTGATGCGGCAGCTGCAGGGTTCGATGACGACTTCATCTACAATGAGCTCGCTTTACCTGCCGGAAAGCGACAGCTACCAACCCAGCAAATATTAGCCGGAGAGGCGAACATAGTGTTTAACTTGTGGCGAGATTCGGAAAATAAGACTCCTTACTAATCGGTGTGGTCCGTTTAAACGCCCTACCCCTGATTGGCGTCCTCATCGTCGTTTAGCAGATCATCGATCTCCCGCCTGTCCTTTTTAGTAGGTCGGCCTGTGCCCCTGTCTCTTTTAAGTGCAGGTGCATGAAACATCGATTTGAAACCATATGTTTCTTGTTCAGGGGTAATATCCTCGTAATAACCTACAACGGTTTTGGCATCTGCCCGATTGTAAAGTAGGCCTGTTACCTTCACCTGCTTACGTTCAATGCCCTTTGAGACATGATATACTTCGCCAACCTTTACCTCATAAGAGGGTTTCACATTCTGACCGTTTAGCTTAACCCGACCGGCTTTACAGGCATCCGTCGCCAGCGTCCGCGTTTTAAATATCCGTATTGCCCAAAGGTATTTATCTATCCGAAGTCTCTCTTTTTCAGCCATGCCTGCTCTTATATCTACTATTGCACATCGGTCAGCGTAGGCGAAGGGCCTATTATTGATACCGCATCTAACAAAAGTCCTTAAAAAAGCTTTATTTTGCTAAAAATATATTGAAATGATTGCTAAACTACAAAAACACGTCGAAGACGCCTGGGAAGATAGAACGCTGCTTACTTTCAGTGAATATGCAACATCCATTGAGCGTGTTGTAGACATGCTGGATAAAGGAGAACTCAGAGTAGCGGAACCCGTTGCTGGAGGGTGGCATGTTAATGAATGGATCAAAAAAGCCGTGATCTTATATTTCCCAATCCGCCAGATGGAGGAAATAGAAGTGGGTCCTTTTGTTTTCCATGATAAAATGAAACTGAAAACAAATTTCAAGGAATTAGGTGTCCGCGTAGTACCCCACGGAATAGCGCGTTATGGCGCTTACCTGGCTAAGGGCGTAATTATGATGCCTTCTTATGTAAATATTGGTGCATTCGTGGATGAAGGCACGATGGTTGATACATGGGCGACCGTAGGTTCGTGCGCACAGATTGGTAAGAACGTTCACCTTAGCGGTGGCGTTGGTATCGGTGGCGTGCTTGAGCCTGTTCAGGCAGCTCCCGTAGTAATTGAAGATAATTGTTTCATCGGCTCCCGTGCTATTGTTGTTGAAGGGGTGCGCGTAGGTAAGGAAGCAGTTCTTGGAGCTAACGTCGTTCTTACAGCTTCTACCAAAATTATTGATGTAAGCGGCCCTGAGCCCGTGGAGCACAAGATGGTTGTGCCAGAGCGCTCTGTTGTTATTCCTGGATCTTATACAAAAAAGTTTCCTGCGGGAGAGTACCAGGTACCTTGCGCGCTTATCATTGGCAAGCGTAAAGAGTCGACAGACAAAAAAACTTCTCTGAATGATGCGCTTCGCGAACATAGCGTAGCGATCTAGTCATATCTTAAGTAACTGCATAATCCCCTTGCCAAAAGGTTACGGATTATGCAGTTCAAACTTCAACAACCTTCTCTGGATCTTGAAGCTTTCCTCTTTTAGCCTTAGAAAGCCATTGGACGAAGCCGCACCACATTAAAATTGTAATCACAGCATGCATGCAGAAATAACGAAAGCACTGGAAGTACTCAAATCAGGAGGTATAATCCTCTACCCTACTGATACAATATGGGGCATAGGCTGTGATGCTACCAATCCCGAAGCGGTTGACCGTATCTATGCGTTAAAAGGACGTGATGCGGGCAAGAGTCTCATCGTTCTGCTCGACAGTGATAACAAGCTGCAATCCTACGTGAATGATGTTCCTGAGATCGCCTATACGTTAATCGAATATGCCGAGAATCCCCTCACCATCATCTATTCAAACGCAAAGAACCTTGCCAGGAACGTAATTCATGAAGACGGTAGTATCGGAATAAGAGTGCCCAATCATAATTTTTGTCAGCAACTCATTCAACGGTTTCGAAAACCTATCGTATCTACGTCTGCCAATATCAGTGGCGAACCTTCTCCAGGGAACTTTTCGGAGATTTCAGATGCGATTATCAATGGAGTGGATTATGTAGTAAATCTCGAACGTTCAGATTTGAGTGCTAAAAAGTCGTCCACAATCATGAAACTTGAGCCAGACGGACGCTTTTCCTTCATTAGACGATGACATTCGTCAGTCTGAACGGCTAATTAAAATTAGACAATCTTAAATACTCAAATTAAACTATTTTTGCAATCCTTGTAAGTGCTCCTTTTCACAGAAGAGGTTAAGGCTAACTTGTTTTTATGAAACAACACCTGAACAATCCTTTATTTAAGAAACTCAGTCGTCTTGCCGACGAATGTGGCGTGGATGCTTACGTAATAGGTGGATTCGTACGCGATATTTTTTTAAAGCGCGCTTCCAAAGATATCGATATACTCGTTATAGGAAACGGAATCCAATTTGCAGAGAAAGCTGCTGCGGAACTTAAGACAAATGTTTCCATATTTAAAAGCTTCGGAACTGCGATGCTCCGCTATAAGGACCTTGAGGTGGAGTTTGTAGGAGCTCGCAAAGAATCTTACCGATCTGACTCCAGAAAGCCTATCGTAGAGAATGGCACCCTTGAAGACGATCAGCAACGCAGAGATTTCAGCATTAACGCAATGGCTATTTCTCTCAATACCGAAACTTACGGAGAGCTCGTGGATCCGTTCTACGGCATTACCGATCTCAACGACAAGATAATTCGCACTCCGTTAGACCCGATGGACACGTTTTCAGACGATCCCCTGCGGATGATGCGAGCTGTTCGCTTTGCTTCCCAGCTTGGATTTACCATTGAAGAACGCGCCATTGAGGCTATTAAGACCTCTAAGGAGCGTATCAGCATCGTTTCGAAGGAACGTATTACGGACGAGCTAAACAAAATCATTTTGTCTGCCAAGCCTTCCATAGGCTTCAATTACCTGTTTGATACCGGATTACTCCAGCTCATCTTTCCACAAATGGCTGAACTATTCGGCGTCGAATATATAAATGGAAAAGGCCATAAAGACAATTTCTACCATACTCTTGAAGTCCTGGATAATATTTGCGAAACCAGTGATGACCTTTGGTTACGCTGGGCCGCTATTCTTCACGATATTGCCAAACCGGCGACAAAGCGCTTTGATGCGAACCACGGATGGACGTTCCATGGTCATGAAGATCGCGGAGCCAGAATGGTTCCCAAGATATTTGCGCAGCTTAAGCTTCCACTCAATGAAAAAATGAAATTTGTACAGAAGCTCGTACAACTTCACTTGAGGCCAATTGTCATCGCACAGGATATTGTTACAGATTCAGCTGTCAGACGCCTATTGTTCGACGCCGGAGAAGATGTCGAAGCGCTTATGTTGCTTTGCCATGCAGACGTCACCACTAAAAACGAATATAAAAAGAAGAAATACCGGAATAACTTCGAGCTGGTCAGACAAAAGCTCAAGGACGTGGAGGAACGCGACCAGATCAGGAACTGGCAACCCCCTGTCACTGGCCTCGATATCATGGAAACCTTTGGTATAAAAGCCGGTCGTGAAGTAGGCATAATAAAAAACCAGATACGGGAGGCCATCCTGGAAGGGGAAATAAGGAACTCGCGCGAAGAAGGCCTTGCTTATATGGTTGCCCGGGGAAAGGAATTGGGATTGCAACCCATACAAAGTAGTAATTAAAATAATTTGAAACATATTGAAGAAGGCGGCGTTAATGTTACGCCAATTTCTAACACGCATATAACACAAAACTTGTCATGGCTATTTACAGATTCAAGGTAACTTTTGAAGATTACGATGATGTTGTCAGGGAAATTGATATCAAATCCACTCAAACATTTGAAGACTTACATCTCGCTATACACAAAAGCACCGGTTACAAACCAGATACGTCGTCGTCCTTTTTTGTCTGCAACGACTACTGGATCAAAAGCGATGAGATAGCATACTTACCCAACCAAAGGAAAATAGAAAGAGGCGTCGCTTTAATGGGCAACACGAAGTTAAGCCGCTTCATTGATGATCCTCACCAGAAGTTCTATTACACATATAATTTTGAACGTCCCTATGATTTTCACGTCGAATTGGTTAAGATTCTGGACGAGGACGCAGGAAAACAATATCCCCACCTCTCACGCAGCGTTGGAGAAGCGCCAAAGATGCCTGGATCCATTCCTGTTCCCCCGGTTGATGGCGAAGACGATGAAGACTTTGATTTCCTGAACGAGACAGAATACGGAATCAACGAAGAAGAGACAGAAGATATGGATACTGTTGATTCGGTTGATGAGTTGAGTGGAACGGTGGGACAAGAAGAGGAGGAAAAAGACGAATTTATGGACGAATTCTCAGATAGCGACAACTATGAAGCTGACGATTTCGATTCAAATAGCAAAGATGATTATTAATCGCCTTTTTAAAATATGAGTTCTAAGTCGCTGATCGTCGTTACCGGCCCTACAGCTATAGGCAAGACAGACCTTGCCATAAAAATTGCCTTGAATTACGGTACTGAAATTGTATCCGCCGATTCAAGGCAGTTTTATAAAGAGATGAGCATTGGTACGGCAAAGCCTACGAAATCGGAAATTGCTATTGTACCTCACCACTTTGTTGATTCTATTTCCATTCAGGACACCTACTCCGCCGGGAAGTTTGAAACGGAGGCCTTAGCCACAATAAACGGAATTTTCGAGTCTCATCCTGTCGCCGTAATGGTGGGAGGCTCTGGCCTCTTTATTAAGGCTGTCACCGAAGGATTTGACCTGTTTCCCGAAACAGATCCCACCGTACGTGCGGATCTAAATAAAGTTTATGCTACTGAAGGGATTAAACCCCTGCAATCACAACTACAAACCCTTGATCCGACCTATGCTACACAGGTCGATTTGGAGAATCCTCAGCGCATCATTAGAGCTTTGGAGGTATCGTTAACAACCGGGAGGCCTTATTCTTCCTTCAGGGACACGGGGATCTGCAAAAGCCGGCCCTTTCGATCGATAAAAATAGGACTGAATATAGACCGTCTCCAGCTTTATGAACGTATAAATAGGCGCGTTGATATAATGATGGAGCATGGGTTACTCAAAGAGGTCGAACAGCTTCTCCCATACAGAAATCTGAACGCGCTGAATACCGTAGGTTATTCCGAATTATTTGACTATCTCGACGGTAAATCGAGTCTCGACGGGGCTGTAGAACGTATCAAACAAAACACGAGAAGGTTCGCTAAACGTCAACTAACCTGGTTTCGTAAAGACCCCGAGATCGCTTGGTTCGACCCTCAAGATTACTCATCTATCCTTGAATTTGTGGAAAGCAGGCTGGACGATAACAGGTAGAACTATCGTTTAAACAGCAATTAGCTTCCTCAAGGGTCATACACCCACGAAAACCAACACAAGTGCTTCAGAATGTTTACGCTTGCGCTGTGGGCCCTCCGAAAGTCAAAGGTAACGCCGCCTCTTCCTGGATCTTAATTCTCCCATTCTGCTCCTCAAACTTCTCTACATTATCCGCAAGAGCACCTAATAAACGCTTGGCATGCTCAGGAGTAAGAATAATTCTCGACTTCACTCTTGCCTTTGGTACCCCTGGCATCACACGTATGAAATCGAGCACAAACTCAGAACTGGAGTGCGTGATGATAGCCAGATTGGAATAAATACCTTCAGCGACCTCCTCAGAGAGCTCTATATTTAACTCGTTGTTTCTGTTCTGTTCTTCCATGGTGTAAAAATAAAAAAGTCCCCCTAAAATAGGGGGACTTGCAAATATTATTTAATTGTCGAAGTCTAAGCTTCTGTCTCTTCAAGCTTTGAAGCCATAAGCTTATCGTATTCTTCCTGAGAACCAACGATTATACGCTCGTAGCTACGTAAGCCCGTACCAGACGGAATCAAGTGACCAACAATTACATTTTCTTTAAGACCTAACAGGTTGTCACGTTTACCACTTATAGCCGCCTCGTTCAAAACCTTTGTAGTTTCCTGGAAGGAAGCTGCAGAGATAAACGACTTAGTACCCAATGACGCACGGGTGATACCCTGAAGAACCGGACTGGAGGTTGCCGCAATAGCATCACGAGCTTCTACCAATTTAAGATCTTTACGCTTCAACACAGAGTTCTCATCTCTCAATTTACGCACAGAAATGATCTGTCCGGCTTTAAGATTTGAAGAATCTCCCGGGTCTGTAACAACCTTCTTGTCGTAGATATCATCGTTCTCCAGCATAAAATCCCAACGATCAACAGCATCCCTCTCAAGGAAACGAGTATCACCCGGATCCTCAATCTGAACTTTCTGCATCATCTGGTGAACAATCACCTCGAAATGCTTATCGTTAATCTTCACACCCTGCAGACGGTAAACTTCCTGAATACCATTAACAAGATATTCCTGAACCGCAGCCGGACCCTTGATAGATAGAATATCAGCAGGCGAAATAGACCCATCAGAAAGCGGCATACCAGCCTTCACAAAGTCATTATCCTGTACAAGGATGTGTTTAGACAACGGAACAAGGTATTTCTTAAGCTGTCCATCTTTAGACTCGATAGAAATCTCTCTGTTACCACGCTTAACACCACCCAGGGTTACTACACCGTCGATCTCCGTTACTACTGCCGGGTTAGAAGGATTACGTGCTTCAAAAAGCTCCGTTACACGTGGAAGACCACCCGTAATATCCCTTGTTTTTCCGGTTGAACGAGGAATCTTAGCAATAACCTCACCCATCTTAATCTTAGCACCTTCATCAACCGCAATGTGAGCACCTACCGGAATGTTATAGCCCTTAACAATCTGTCCCTGGCCATCAGCAATCTGAATAACCGGATTCTTTGTCTTATCACGCGTATCAATAATTACCTTTTCTCTGTGGCCAGTCTGCTCATCAGACTCTTCACGGAAGGTAACACCCTCAATAACCGCTTCAAAAGTAACCCTACCAGTATACTCAGAAATGATCACCGCGTTATATGGATCCCAGCTACAAATTCTGTCACCCTTAACCAGTTTCTGTCCTTCTTTCACGTACAAATAAGCACCATAAGGTATATTATTTGACATGATCATTCTGCCGGTTCCCGGCTCGATGATACGGAACTCGCCAGAACGACCCAGAACGACTTCAACAGGTCCCTCCTCAGTTTCGTAAGGTACAGTTCTGATGTTCTCAAATTCAATCACACCTTCAAACTTAGCCACAATCTGAGATTCAGCAGCGATGTTCGATGCAGTACCCCCAACGTGGAATGTACGAAGTGTTAACTGCGTTCCCGGCTCACCGATAGACTGTGCAGCGATTACACCGACAGCTTCACCAGCCTGCACACGCTTACCTGATGCAAGGTTACGGCCGTAACAAAGTCCACAAACCCCTCTCTTGCTTTCGCAAGTAAGTACAGAACGGATCTCGATACCTTCAAGTGGAGAAGATTCAATCGTTTCTGCAACCTCCTCAGTAATATCCTGATTCGCAGAAACAAGAAGTTCACCGCTGATCGGATCGTAAACATCATGTAATGATGTTCTACCAAGTATTCTGTCGTATAACGGCTCAACTACATCCTCGTTATCTTTCAGAGCAGTTGTATAAATACCTCTTAAAGTACCGCAGTCCGTTTCCCCAACGATCATATCCTGTGCAACGTCATGTAAACGACGAGTCAGGTAACCAGCATCCGCTGTCTTAAGTGCCGTATCTGCAAGACCTTTACGCGCACCGTGAGTAGAGATAAAGTACTCGAGAACCGAAAGACCTTCTTTAAAGTTGGAAAGAATCGGGTTTTCGATAATCTCACCACCTGAGCCAGACTTCTGAGGCTTGGCCATCAGACCACGCATTCCGGCAAGCTGACGAATCTGCTCCTTCGAACCACGTGCTCCTGAATCAAGCATCATGTATACCGAATTGAAACCTTGATTATCGTTGGATAGAATATCCATTACATTCGAGGTTAATCGATTGTTGATACGGGTCCAGATATCGATAATCTGATTATAACGCTCGTTGTTGGTAATGAAACCCATGTTGTAGTTATTCATTACTTCATCAACTTCCTTGGTTGCCTGCTCAATCAACGTCACCTTAGAATCAGGAATATTGATATCCAAAAGGTTGAAAGATAGTCCACCGTGGAATGCCATCTGGAATCCTAGCTCCTTAATGTCATCAAGGAACTGGGCAGCACGCGCCATACCTGTTACTTTCACAACTTCTCCAATAATGTCACGAAGTGATTTCTTGGTTAAAAGCTGATTGATGAATCCTACTTCTTCCGGAACCATCTGATTAAACAGAACACGTCCTACAGTAGTATCAATGATTTTGCTAACGATAGTGCCATCTTTCTCTTTCGTCTTCGCTTTTATCTTGATAAATGCGTGAAGATCTATTTTACGCTCATTGTAAGCGATGATAACCTCTTCAGCCGAGTAGAAAGTTTGTCCCTGTCCCTTAACAACTCTTCCCTCATCAGTTTTACGGCCTTTAGTAATATAATAAAGACCCAAAACCATATCCTGAGAAGGAACTGTAATAGGAGTACCGTTCGCAGGGTTCAAAATGTTATGAGAAGCAAGCATCAAGATCTGCGCCTCAAGAATTGCAGCGTGGCCAAGCGGTAAGTGAACAGCCATCTGGTCACCGTCAAAATCCGCGTTGAATGCTGTACATACAAGAGGGTGAAGCTGAATAGCCTTTCCTTCAATCAGCTTAGGCTGGAAGGACTGGATACCCAATCTGTGTAGCGTAGGAGCACGGTTAAGCAACACAGGGTGTCCCTTTAACACATTCTCCAGGATATCCCAAACAATAGGATCCTTGCGATCTACGATCTTCTTGGCAGACTTTACTGTCTTAACAACACCTCTTTCGATCATCTTGCGGATGATGAATGGTTTGAAAAGCTCAGCAGCCATATCTTTTGGTAAACCACACTCATGTAATTTCAGGCTAGGGCCTACAACAATTACAGAACGGGCAGAGTAATCCACACGTTTACCTAATAAGTTTTGACGGAAACGACCTTGTTTACCTTTCAGAATATCCGAAAGAGATTTCAAAGCACGGTTACCTTCCGTTTTAACCGCGTTAACCTTACGTGAATTGTCAAACAAAGAGTCAACAGCTTCCTGTAACATACGCTTCTCATTACGTAAGATTACTTCAGGAGCTTTAATCTCGATAAGTCTTTTCAGACGGTTATTACGGATGATTACACGACGGTAAAGATCATTCAAATCTGATGTCGCGAAACGTCCACCTTCAAGAGGTACCAACGGGCGCAGCTCAGGAGGTATAACAGGAACGATCTTTACGATCATCCACTCAGGACGGTTTTCAATATTTTTACGTGCACCACGGAAAGACTCCACAACATGAAGACGCTTTAACGCCTCATTTTTACGTTGCTGAGAGGTTTCGTTTGCAGCCTGGTGACGCAGGTCGTATGACTGCTGATCAAGATCCAGACGCTTAAGAAGTTCCTCAAGAGCTTCAGCTCCCATCTTAGCAACGAATTTCTGCGGATCCTTATCATCCAGGTACTGGTTTTCCTTAGGAAGGGTATCCAGGATATCCAAGTATTCCTCTTCAGTCAGGAAATCCATTTTGTTGATGCCATCAGCCTCTTTAACACCTGGCTGAATAACAACATAACGCTCGTAATAAATGATTAAATCTAGTTTCTTGGTAGGAAGACCTAACAGGTAACCGATTTTATTAGGCAAAGAACGGAAGTACCAGATATGCGCAACAGGCACAACAAGGTTGATGTGGCCCATACGCTCACGACGTACTTTCTTCTCAGTTACTTCAACACCGCAACGGTCGCAAACAATACCTTTATAACGAATACGCTTGTATTTACCGCAATGACATTCGTAATCCTTTACCGGACCGAATATACGCTCACAAAATAAACCGTCACGCTCCGGTTTGTAGGTACGATAGTTAATCGTCTCAGGCTTTAAAACTTCACCGCTTGAACGCTCCAGGATAGATTCCGGAGAAGCCAGGCTAATCGTAATCGAGGTGAAATTGCTTTTTATTTTATTATCCTTTTTATAAGACATAGCTTTTATTAAAGTTAAAAGTGTAAAGTATAAGGCCGGAAGCAGATCAGTCCGCTTCCAGCTTTAAACTTTTAACTAATCTAACGTGATATCTAAACCTAAACCTCTTAACTCATGAACCAATACGTTGAATGATTCAGGAACTGAAGGAGTTGGAAGGGTTTCGCCCTTAACAATCGCTTCATAAGTTTTCGCACGGCCTACCACATCATCCGACTTAACGGTTAGTATCTCTTGCAGAATGTTCGCTGCACCAAATGCCTCAAGTGCCCAAACCTCCATCTCACCGAAACGCTGACCACCGAACTGAGCTTTACCACCCAAAGGCTGTTGCGTAATTAATGAGTATGGTCCAATTGAACGTGCGTGCATCTTGTCATCAACCATGTGTCCAAGTTTCAGCATGTAGATAATACCTACTGTCGTTGGCTGATCGAAACGATCACCTGTTAATCCGTTGTATAAGTATGTACGACCAGAAGGCGGAAGTTTAGCCTTAGAGATCCACTCCTCAACCTCGTGATGGCTCGCACCATCAAAGATTGGAGTCGCAAACTTAAGTCCCAGTTCCTTACCTGCCCATCCAAGAACAGTCTCGTAAATCTGTCCAAGGTTCATACGTGAAGGTACCCCTAATGGGTTAAGAACGATGTCAACCGGCGTTCCGTCTTCCAGGAACGGCATGTCTTCGTCACGAACAATTCTCGCAACAATACCCTTGTTTCCGTGACGACCCGCCATTTTATCTCCAACTTTAAGCTTACGCTTTTTGGCGATATAAACTTTAGCCATCTGAACGATTCCCGAAGGAAGCTCATCCCCTACACTAATCGCAAACTTATCTCTCTTGTAAGCACCAAGCTCTTCGTTAAGTTTGATATTGTAGTTGTGCAGTAATGCTTTAATCAGTTCGTTTTTGTCCTCATCAGTCGTCCATTTCGTAGGATTGATGTTCGCAAACTCAAGCTCTGTCAGCATCTTCTGAGTAAACTTCGCGCCCTTAGGTACAAGAAGCTCTTTGTAAACATTGAACACTCCCTGAGAAGTCTTGCCATTCACAATAGTAAACAACTTGTCGATAAGGCTTTCCTTCAGACTTTTAACAGCCCTGTTATGAGAATTATCTAATTTCTCAAGTTGAGCCTTCTCTTCTGCTTTCGATGTTTTCTTAGCACGTGAGAAAAGCTTGGTATCGATAACAACACCCTTAATAGAAGGAGGAGTTTTCAATGAAGCATCTTTTACATCACCTGCCTTGTCACCAAAGATTGCACGAAGAAGTTTTTCTTCCGGTGAAGGATCAGACTCACCCTTAGGTGTAATCTTACCGATCAGGATATCACCTTCCTTAACCTCAGCACCTACGCGAATGATACCATTCTCGTCAAGGTCCTTAGTTGCTTCTTCCGAAACGTTAGGAATATCCGGAGTCAGTTCTTCCTCTCCACGCTTCGTGTCACGAACCTCAAGCTCGAACTCTTCAATGTGAAGTGAAGTGAATATATCCTGAGAAACAACACGCTCAGAGATAACAATCGCATCCTCAAAGTTGAAACCCTGCCAAGGCATGAAAGCCACTTTCAAGTTTCTACCCAATGCTAATTCTCCATCCTGAGTTGCATATCCCTCACAAAGTACCTGGCCTTTATCAACACGCTGACCTTTCTTTACGATAGGCTTCAGGTTGATACAAGTGCTCTGGTTGGTTTTCTTAAATTTAATTAAGCTGTATGATTTAGATTCTCCGTCAAATGAAACCAATCTATCGTCATCATTACGATCATAGATAATACGGATCTCATTTGCGTCTACGTACTCAACCACACCGGGACCTTCAGCGTTGATAAGCGTACGGGAGTCACGCGCAACCCTTCCTTCAAGACCTGTACCTACTACAGGAGCTTCCGGACGAAGTAACGGTACTGCCTGACGCTGCATGTTCGAACCCATCAGGGCACGGTTAGCATCATCATGCTCAAGGAACGGAATCAATGAAGCCGCGATAGACGTGATCTGGTTAGGAGCAACGTCGATCAGATCAAGTCTTTCCGGCTCAATTACCGGGAAGTCACCTTCAAAACGAGCCTTAACTTTTGGAGTTTCGAAGATACCCTCTCCATTATAGTGAGCATTAGCCTGAGCGATGGTTTTACCATCCTCATCTTCAGCCGACAAATAGATAACAGGTTCTTCCACTACAACCCGGCCATTGTCAACCTTACGGTAAGGAGTTTCAATGAATCCTAAATTGTTGATCTTCGCATGTACACAAAGAGACGAAATCAGACCGATATTCGGACCTTCCGGAGTTTCAATAGTACAAAGACGACCATAGTGAGTATAGTGAACGTCACGAACCTCGAAACCAGCACGCTCTCTGGAAAGACCACCGGGACCTAAGGCCGACAAACGGCGCTTATGGGTGATCTCAGCAAGTGGATTGGTTTGATCCATAAACTGAGACAACTGGTTGGTACCAAAGAAAGAGTTGATTACCGATGACAACGTACGCGCGTTGATCAGATCAGTAGGCGTGAATACTTCGTTATCACGAATGTTCATACGCTCACGGATTGTTCTCGCCATACGCGCCAAACCAACACCAAACTGGGCATATAACTGCTCACCTACCGTACGTACGCGACGGTTTGATAAGTGGTCAATATCATCCACCTCAGCTTTAGAGTTGATCAGTTTGATCAGGTATTTAACGATAGCAATGATATCATCCTTTGTAAGCACCTTAGTTTCTTCCGATGTACTAAGTTTAAGCTTACGGTTGATGCGGTAACGACCAACATCACCCAGATCATATCTCTTATCTGAGAAGAAAAGGCGGTCAATAATACCACGCGCTGTTTCTTCATCAGGTGGTTCTGCATTACGAAGCTGACGATAGATATGCTCTACCGCTTCTTTTTCCGAATTGGAAGTATCTTTCTGCAGAGTATTGTAGATAATCGAATAATCCGCGTTATTAGAAGCATCTTCCTTCGTCAGGATTACACTCTTAACACCCGCATCAATGATCATATCGATGTGGTTTTCATCGAGAACAGTCTCGCGCTCAAGGATGATCTCATTTCGGTCGATAGAAACAACCTCACCAGTATCCTCATCCACAAAGTCTTCTACCCACTTCTTAAGAACCCTTGCAGCAAGTCTGCGGCCAATAAATTTCTTTAAGCCTGATTTACTAACCTTAACCTCATCAGCAAGCTCAAATAACTCAAGAATATCTTTATCCGAATCATAACCAATTGCACGAAGCAATGTAGTTACAGGGAACTTTTTCTTACGGTCGATGTAAGCATACATGACGTTGTTTACGTCAGTCGCAAACTCGATCCAGGAACCTTTAAAAGGTATTACACGGGCGGAGTATAACTTACTTCCGTTCGTGTGACGGCTCTGGCCGAAGAACACACCCGGGGATCTGTGCAGCTGAGATACAATTACACGCTCTGCACCATTGATAACAAAAGTACCTTTAGGTGTCATATATGGGATGGTACCCAAATAAACATCCTGTACTATTGTTTCAAAATCCTCATGCTCTTCATCGTTACATGATAAGCGCAATTTGGCTTTTAAAGGAACGCTATAAGTTAAACCACGCTCAATACATTCCTGTATGTCATAACGGGGCGGATCTATGAAATAATCAAGAAACTCCAAAACGAAGATGTTTCTTGAGTCAGAGATCGGAAAGTTCTCAGCAAAAACCTTAAACAATCCTTCCTGGTGACGGTTGTCAGAAGTAGTTTCGAGCTGAAAAAACTCCCTGAAAGATTGCAGTTGAACATCCAGGAAATCGGGATAATCGATTACGTGTCTGCTGGTTGCAAAGTTTATTCTTTCGCTTTGATTTTTGGTTGCCAATGGATTACGATTTTAGTTTATCAAAACTGTGACTTCTTTAGGCATCTATGCCCTTGTTGCAAGTCGGACAACTTGGGTATAATACAAACAACAATAGACCCCGGCGAAAACCGGAGTCTAAAGTATAAAATTATTGAGTTGAGAAATTATTTAACCTCAACTACAGCTCCTGCTTCTTCTAATTGTTTCTTAAGAGCTTCAGCTTCGTCTTTAGTAACACCAGTTTTCAATTCTTTTGGTGCACCGTCAACTAAGTCTTTAGCTTCTTTCAGACCAAGACCAGTAAGGTCTTTTACCAATTTAACAACAGCTAATTTCTGACCACCAGCTTCTTTAAGGATCACGTCGAACGCTGTTTTTTCTTCAGCAGCAGCAGGTCCATCACCAGCAGCAGGAGCAGCAACTGCTACTGCAGCAGCAGCAGGCTCTATACCATATTCATCTTTTAGGATCTGAGCTAATTCGTTAACTTCTTTTACAGTTAAGTTTACTAATTGTTCAGCAAACGCTTTTAAATCTGCCATTGTATTTAAATTTTAATATAATACTTTTTTATGTGTAAGAACTTACAGGTGTCCTACTTAACCTCTTTCTTGTAATGTTTTAACTAATCCGGCGATCGTAGCACCACCAGACTTAAGTCCGGAGATAACATTCTTCGCAGGAGACTGCAGTAATCCGATAATCTCACCAACAAGCTCTTCTTTCGATTTAAGCGTTGCAAGTGCGTCTAACTGATTGTCACCGACAAATACGGCACTGTCTATGTAAGCACCCTTAATAAGCGGCTTATCACCAGTTCTTCTTAATTCCTTGATCAATTTCGCAGGCGCATTTGCTACGCTTGTGAAGATGATGGTAGAAGAACCTTTTAACACATCGACAAATTCAGCAGCATCTACTCCTGCACCTTCCATCGCTTTACGGATCAGCGTGTTCTTTGCAACCTGAATCGAAATTCCGCTATCAAAAAACTTACGACGAATCGCATTTACTTTAGCTACTGAAAGATTTGAAGTATCGGTGATGTAGAAATTACCGTATTCTTTAATCTGTTCGGTAAGGGACTGAACAATTTCTTGTTTCTCTTCTTTTCTCATGATTAGATTCCCCCTACTGATTTAGTTTCAACCTGGATTCCAGGAGACATAGTTGAAGAGATATGAATACTCTTGAAATATGTTCCTTTAGCTGCTGACGGTTTTAATCTTGACAATGTCTGAATTACTTCTAAAGCATTATCGTAGATCTTATCAGCACTGAAAGATGCCTTTCCTATTGACGTATGGATGATACCGGTTTTGTCAACTTTGAAATCGATCTTACCAGCCTTTACATCTGTTACTGCTTTACCAACTTCGGTAGTTACAGTTCCAGACTTAGGGTTCGGCATCAGGTTACGCGGACCTAAAATACGTCCAAGTCTACCTACTTTTGCCATAACACTAGGCATGGTGATGATGATATCCACGTCGGTCCATCCACCCTCTATTTTAGAAATATACTCGTCCAGACCCACAAAGTCTGCTCCGGCTGCCTTAGCTTCTTCTTCCTTATCAGGAGTTACTAAAGCCAAAACACGAACAGTCTTACCTGTACCATGAGGAAGGGTCGCGATACCACGAACCATCTGATTTGCTTTACGAGGATCTACGCCTAAACGAACGTCGATATCTACTGAAGCATCAAATTTGGTCGTCGTGATTTCCTTAACAAGTGCCGAAGCATCTTGTAAAGAATACGCCTTTCCAACCTCAATTTTGGAGAGTGCCTTCTTTTGATTTTTTGATAATCTAGCCACTTCTTAACTGATTTAATTAATTAACTGTTCCAGGGTGCATTACCAGAAACGGTAATTCCCATACTACGTGCTGTACCGGCCACCATTCTCATAGCAGACTCTACAGTGAAGGCGTTTAAGTCAGGCATTTTATCATTAGCAATAGTCGCTACCTGTTCCCAGGTTACAGAAGCAACCTTTTTACGGTTTGATTCTGCCGAACCACTCTTTAAACCTGTAGCTTCCATCAACTGGATTGCTACCGGAGGAGTTTTAATGATAAAATCAAATGACTTATCAGCATAGACTGTAATTACAACCGGTAATACTTTACCTGGCTTATCTTGGGTACGAGCATTGAATTGCTTGCAAAACTCCATGATATTCACACCCTTAGCACCCAATGCAGGTCCTACTGGAGGTGATGGATTTGCGGCGCCACCTTTGATCTGTAATTTTACTAACGCACTGACCTCTTTTGCCATTTTTGTTTATTTATTTATTACTCAATGTTAGTAAGTTGGAAGCTGTAACATTTAAGTTCTTATAGAATAATTATTCTTTCTCTACCTGCATGTAGTTAAGTTCGAGAGGAGTACGGCGACCAAAGATCTTAACCATGACCTTAAGCTTCTTCTTCTCTTCATTAACTTCTTCAATAACACCTGTAAACCCATTGAATGGACCATCCATTACCTTGACGTTTTCACCAACGTAATAAGGAACATTCATTGTTTCACTCTGCTGAGTCATCTCGTCTACCTTACCAAGTATCCGGTTCACCTCTGCAGGGCGCATTGGAACAGCATTACCACCCTTGTCTCCAAGGAAACCGATAACACTGTTTATATTTTTAATAATATGTTCCAATTCACCGTCCAACACGGCTTCAATCAAAACATATCCTGGGTAATAATTACGTTCTTTAGCTATTTTTTTTCCATCCCTCATCTGATAGTATTTCTCCATAGGGATCAACACCTGAGGTAATAAATGAGAAATACCAAGACGGTTAATCTCGGCTTCAAGATACTGCTTTACCTTTTTTTCTTTGCCACTAACTGCACGTACAACATACCACTTCAGCTGATCACTCATAATAGCACTCATTTAGTTAGCAACTGATCTATAAAATAACTTCAATAAGTTACCTACCGATTCATCCATCGCCAAAACTAAAAGAGCGATAATAACTGAGGCAACCAGGACGATCACTGCAGAATTCTGCAGCTCAGCCCATGTCGGCCATGACACCCTTTGGGTCATTTCCTCATATGAATCTTTAAGAAACTCAACTACGTTAGCCATATTTGCAAACTTTAGCACGGGCACAAGGATTCGAACCCTGATCAAAGGTTTTGGAGACCTCTATTCTACCATTGAACTATGCCCGTATAACAACTGATTAAGCAGTTGACTTTTTAGAACAAAATACTCAGGAGAACCTGAGTATTTTGCTTTTTATTTCTCTGAATAAGCCCTAAAGCCTGTTCTGATTATTTTAAGATTTCAGTTACCTGACCAGCACCTACTGTTCTACCACCTTCACGGATAGCGAAACGAAGTCCTTTTTCCATTGCGATAGCGTTGATTAACTGTACAGTGATTGTAACGTTATCACCAGGCATAACCATTTCAACACCTTCTCCTAGTGAAATCTCACCAGTTACGTCTGTTGTACGGAAGTAGAACTGAGGACGGTATTTGTTGAAGAAAGGAGTGTGACGTCCACCTTCAGCCTTTGATAATACGTAAACCTCAGCTTTGAAATCTGTGTGAGGAGTTACTGAACCTGGCTTACAGATAACCATACCACGACGGATATCAGTTTTCTCAATACCACGTAGCAATAAACCTACGTTGTCACCAGCTTCACCTCTGTCAAGGATCTTACGGAACATCTCAACACCTGTTACAGTTGATTTAAGATTTTCTGCACCCATACCTAAGATTTCAACAGGCTCACCGGAGTTGATTACACCTCTCTCGATACGACCAGTTGCAACAGTACCACGACCAGTGATCGAGAATACGTCCTCAACAGGCATAAGGAAAGGAAGTTCTGTCAAACGTGGAGGAATTGGGATGTAGTTATCTACAGCGTCCATTAACTCCATGATCTTACCAACCCATTTGTCATCTCCGTTCAATCCACCTAAAGCAGATCCTTGGATAACTGGAATATCATCACCAGGGAAATCGTAGAAAGATAATAGTTCACGGATTTCCATTTCAACTAATTCTAACAACTCAGGATCATCTACCATGTCAACCTTGTTCATGAAAACAACAAGAGCTGGTACACCTACCTGGCGAGCCAACAGGATGTGCTCACGAGTTTGTGGCATAGGACCATCAGTAGAAGCAACCACAAGGATTGCACCGTCCATCTGAGCAGCACCAGTAACCATGTTCTTTACGTAATCCGCGTGACCTGGACAGTCAACGTGTGCGTAGTGACGGTTTGCTGTTGAATACTCAACGTGTGATGTATTGATAGTGATACCTCTCTCTTTCTCTTCAGGAGCAGAGTCAATTGAATCAAATGAACGGACCTCAGACAAACCAGCATCAGCTAATACTTTAGTGATAGCTGCAGTAAGAGTAGTTTTACCGTGGTCAACGTGACCGATTGTACCGATATTTAAGTGCGGCTTGCTGCGGTCAAATTTTTCTTTTGCCATTTTTTTATACTAATTAGTAGGTTAATTTTATTTTTATTGTATTTGATTATATACCTTAACCGAGCCAATGATGGGACTTGAACCCATGACCTCTTCCTTACCAAGGAAGTGCTCTACCGCTGAGCTACATCGGCTTATCAGTCAGTCCGCAGTTCGTTTCCCATAACCCTGAAACACAAAACTGCAAACGGCATACTGCCGACTGCTTATTGTTAAAATGGAGCGGAAGACGAGGTTCGAACTCGCGACCTATAGCTTGGAAGGCTATCGCTCTACCAACTGAGCTACTTCCGCTTATTTTAATTCTTTCCAAATTTTCCCTCCCGGATTTTAAAGTTCCGATTCCCTGGAGAAACGCAAACTTCAAAATCTAAGATTTCGGTGGGGGGAGAAGGATTCGAACCTTCGTAGCCGAAGCAACGGATTTACAGTCCGTCCCATTTGACCGCTCTGGTATCCCCCCAGCCTGATTGTCGATCATTATAATCTCCAACCTGGAGCCTCCTATCGGGATCGAACCAATGACCTACTGATTACAAGTCAGTTGCTCTACCAGCTGAGCTAAGGAGGCTTATTTTATTCTCGTTCTTCACAAGCATTAACTTAATCGTTAATGGGCTGCAAAGATATGAATACTTTTTAAATTCAAAAATAAAATTTCAACTTTTAAAGAACTACCTTTTCTGTGTGATTCTCTACGTTTAGAGCCTCTTTGAAAGGGTTTGCAAATCTACATAAAATACACATCCGTCAAAATTTTTTTGAAAAAAAAATCCGGCAGTTTTGTAACTGCCGGATACTTACGAATTTAGCTCTGACTTAGCCTAATCCTCTTCTATCTCTAAGATCTCCCGGTCCACTTTATGGTTACTCAAATGTGGTTTCGACCTTACTTTATGCTTGTCAATCTGGCGCTTTAATGACTCGATAGCCAGATCCGTTGCTTCCTCAAAGGTTTTACACTGCTCCTTAGCGAATAACTGAGTTCCCGGCATGATAATCTTAATCTCGGTGATTTTATTCTCCTCATTAACCGTGTTCTCCAGCTTTAGATAAATCTCCCCGCTTATGATCTGATCCGACATCTGATCTAGTTTATCTGCTTTCTTCTGAATAAATGCCAACAATTTTTTGTCTGCAGTGAAATGGATTGACTGGATACTGATTTTCATTTGACCTCCTTTTTTAAGCCTTTGGATGGGCTTGTTTATAAATTGTTTTCAACTTCTCAACTGTTGTATGGGTATAGACCTGCGTCGACGCGAGACTTGAATGTCCGAGCAACTCCTTTACCGAATTAAGATCGGCTCCATTATCAAGCAGGTTGGTAGCAAATGAGTGGCGTAAAATATGCGGACTCTTCTTCTCCTTACTCGTGATATAGGATAAATGCTTCGTTACGATCCTATAAATTAGCCCGGAATACGCTGCTTTCCCCTTATCAGTTAAGATCAACACATCAGAGCAACAACTGAAACCCTGCGTATGTTTTTCCTTAATATAATGAGTTATTAACTCAATCAATGTCTTGTTCAACGGAATAATACGTTGTTTATTACGCTTTCCATTTACAAGCACCGTCTGTTCATAAAAATTAATGTCACTCTCCCGCACGCCAAGCAGCTCGGCAAGCCTGATTCCGGTACCAAACAGAAACTCAATAACGAGCCTGTCCCGTAGCCCCCCGAAATCCTGTGAAAAATAATCATGATGATCTAGAAGCTGGTTCAGATCATTCTGATGCAAGGCCACAGGCAAACGCTTGGGAGTCTTTAAGGCTTTGATTTGAACTAGGGGATTGGCCGTAGAGAGACCTTCCCTATTTAGGAATTTATAAAAAGCCCGCAGAGAGGAGAGCTTTCTGTTTACAGTCCGTGGTCCGGAATCTGCCATGAGGCCAACCAGCCAGGTTCTGATATCCCGATGTGTAACCGAATCGAAGTCCAGCTCATTCGAAGATAGGAAAGATTCGAACTGACTCAGGTCCTGCAAATAAGCCGAGATCGTATGCTTCGAAAACCGCTTTTCAAACTCAATATGATGGCTAAACCTGGTTATAAACATCAAAAACTATTTGCGTATTACAAAAATGCAATATACAAATAGTTTTCGGGTTAAAATTTATAAAGAAATTAAACTACATCCTGGTTAAGGGTTTGTTTGTATACTGCACGTTTAACGGTAGTACGGCGGGTAATTGATTTCTTCTCGTATGCCTGACGGCTACGTAGTTCTCTTAATACTCCGGTTTTCTCAAATTTCTTCTTGAATCGTTTAAGGGCTTTATCTAAAGACTCGCCATCTTTTACGTTGATAATAATCATCTGCTAATATACCTCCTTTCGCTTTTTAAAGGACTGCAAAAGTAAGGAATTTTTCTGAAACTAAAACATTGATCTGCAAATAATCAGACGTCGAAATTCATCTCCGCTAATCTTACGAAATATGATTTCAATCTCAGTCATAAATGACCCCGGTCATTCCGCTTACACCGCGCCGGCATTACCTTTGTTGTATAATCATTGAGAGGATTAAAAGCTTATACTTCAGCCAGCAATCTGAGTATAAGAGAAAAAGTTTGTTTTGAGTTTGAGTTTGTTGATAAGGGGCCGATACTGCACAGTAGCGGCTTTCCTTTTTAATACGCTTTCAATAGATCATTAAACCACCCCTGCAAGGCGTTGCTCCTCTTATCGCACTAAAAATTCATGGGCAGGGACCATATGGACAAAAGGTTATCTTTTGTGAAGATACGAATCTGAAAAGGTATTTTTTCCAATACGTCGCGCTGAAAACCCATATCTCTCTTTAATGAAAGTGTCTCGCTGTGAATTGATCACTGATGCGATTGTATCCTGCCCTATCATAATTGAACGTTTCTTTCAATACAAATGAAAGATATTTGTAGCACTAAAGAATACAACTTTATGACAGCGACCAGGCCGGATACGAGCCTGTTGGAAGAAACAATTGAATGGCTTAATAACTTGCCAAACTCACAATATTCGGAGAGAACTCCCTTAATCTCTCACTCCCTTTCAAAAAGTCAAGGTTAATCACAAAAGCATAACCTGCTACAACACCCCCAAGCTCCTGGATCAGCTCCGATGCAGCAACTGCTGTTCCGCCTGTCGCCAGCAGATCATCGTGCACCAACACCCTGTTTCCCGGTTCGATGGCATCCGTATGCATTTCAATAGTAGCCGACCCATACTCCAGCTCATACGACTTCTTCACAATGCTAAAGGGTAACTTGCCGGGCTTCCTCACTGGCACAAAAGGAACGTTTAACTTCGCAGCAAGCATCAGTCCGAACAGAAATCCCCGGCTCTCCACTCCCGCAACTACATCAATTTCTAAGCCCGAGAGCTGATCAGCAAAGGCATCTACGATCTCCAAACATAATCCGGCATCCTTAAAAATCGGAGTAACATCCTTAAAAACAATTCCGGGCTTCGGAAAATCGTGTATATCTCTTATTACAGACTGTATCTTCGTGCTAATCATCAAAAATCAAATAAGGTGCAATTTTACGCAAAATTTCAGCATCCAGGATATTGATCTTCGTCAGGTCTTTGATAGATACGTATTTCCCATGTTGTTTTCGGTACTGAATGATCGCATTCATCTGCTTATACCTGAGATAGGGAAACGTCTTCAGCTCATCGAACCCGACCCGATTGATGTAAATTTTCCGTAAAGCTGAACTGTCGACGGCCAACTGACCGACAATTTCTCCGTACCGAACAGAATCAATACCAAATACCTCGCGGAGCTGACCCACTTCGCGGAATCCACCTAGCCGGTTTCGGTATTGAAGTATTCGGGAAGCAAGAACGGGGCCTATGCCTCTTACTTCAACAAGAGCGGCTGAATCCGCTGAATTAAGCTCAATAATGCGGATTACCTTCTTTCCTTCCCGGGCCTTTTGATCCGGATAAGGACTCGCTTTGGTAAAAAATGATTTTTCAACCTCCGGGATCTCGATATAGGGTGCTAGCTCCCGATAAGAGACTTCGCTAATGGAGTAGATTTTTCGCAGATCTTCCCTTCGTCTGAACGATCCGCCCTTGCTCTCATAATTGTGAATGACTTTGATTTGCCTGTCGGTTAGCCCAAGCTTTCGCCATTGCTCCGCAGGAAGATGGTTAGGATTGAAAGGAAACAGCTGTTTGGTTACATGCTTCCGAAATCGGCCATTGTCGCCGCTTCTGCTGCGTAATCGATCTCCCTTAGCCAAGCCTTCAGAATGCCTCCCAATTCCTCCGCCCTTGGTTACATGCTGCTCAAAGGAAAGATCTTCCAGATCGGCCACATCGTCTTTGGATTCGGCCTTATATATTACCGGTATAAAAAGGACCAATAGAATTAGGATACACAATACAATCAGTCCGTTCTGCTCTTTCTTGCTGAAACCGAAAACTGCATTTAGCCACTTGTTCATAACATGATAAGGTTAGCGCAATGTCAGACCAAACATATAAACAAAAATGCGTCAGAAAAAAAAGCTAAAAAAATAAAGGGCTCCTTATTAGGAAGCCCTCATGTATACTTGTAAAATCGACTGCAGCGACATTTGAATTGCGCCCGCTTCTATCGGATTATACTATCGATTTCCAAAGAAGGTCTTTCAACTCCTGTATGCCTTTTTGCGCTACAGAAGATATAAAGACATAAGGAACTCCGGCAGGAAGTTCCTGCTTCATTTCTTCCATCAGTTCTTCATCCAGAACGTCCGACTTACTTATCGCCAGAATTCTCGGTTTATGCATCAGCTCCGGATTATAATCTTCCAGTTCTGAAAGCAGAATACTATACTCCTGCTCAATGGTTCTGTTAGTATCAGCAGGCACCATGAAAAGCAGAACCGAGTTCCGCTCGATATGGCGAAGGAACCGAAGTCCCAATCCTTTACCCTGAGAAGCACCTTCGATGATTCCCGGAATATCGGCCATTACAAAGGATCGGTTATCACGATAAGAAACGATCCCCAGATTCGGAACGAGTGTAGTAAAAGCGTAATCCGCTATTTCGGGCTTAGCAGCAGAGACGACCGACAAAAGAGTTGATTTACCTGCATTCGGAAAACCTACTAATCCAACGTCCGCAAGCACCTTCAATTCCAGGATCATCCACTGCTCCTGCCCCGTTTCACCAGGCTGTGCAAACCTGGGAGTTTGCTGTGTTGAAGATTTGAAATGCCAGTTACCCAGCCCTCCCCGACCACCGCTGGTCAATATCTCCGTTTGGCCGTCAGCCGTAATTTCAAATAAGATCTCCCCGGTCTCCGCATCTTTCGCAATGGTACCAAGAGGCACCTCCAGAAATTCGTCCCTTCCCGTTTTCCCGCTTCTCAACGAACTTCCGCCAGATTCTCCGTCGCCGGCAATCACATGCTTACGGTATTTCAGATGAAGCATCGTCCAGAGCTGACTGTTACCCTTCAGGATAACGTGTCCGCCTCTGCCGCCATCACCACCGTCCGGACCTCCTTTAGAGGTCAGAATGTCGCGGTGTAAGTGCGCAGAACCTGCACCACCACGACCAGAGCGACAACATATCTTCACATAATCAACAAAGTTGGAACCCTGGGACATACCGTAATATTTGAAAAAAAATTATTTGCTAAAGCTCTCCGTTACCTGGGTGATAGAAGCGAAAATGTCTTCTATGCTGCCGATACCGTTAACGCTTTGATATTTATTCTGAGCTTTGTAGAAATTAGCTACAGGCGCAGTTTTGTCATTATATTCCTGAATACGTTTGCTGATAATTTCAGGGTTCGCATCATCAGGTCTGCCAGAATCCTTGCCTCTTAACAACAAGCGCTTCTGCAGCTCGTCGTTATCAACGATCAATGCAATCATTCCGGAGATGGCGGTATTTTTTGACTCCAGCAAGCTATCTAAAGCCTCTGCCTGAGCAACCGTACGCGGGAAACCATCAAAGATAAAGCCATTTGCGTCCTTATTAGAATCCAGCTTGTTGCTGATCATACCAATAACAACAGCATCAGGCACAAGCAGTCCCTGATCCATAAGCTTCTTTGCTTCTGTTCCTAGTTCGGTACCATTTGAAATTTCACTTCTGAGAATATCTCCTGT
The DNA here is from genome assembly GCF_003002875.1 of Arcticibacter pallidicorallinus. Lineage (GTDB taxonomy): Bacteria > Bacteroidota > Bacteroidia > Sphingobacteriales > Sphingobacteriaceae > Arcticibacter > Arcticibacter pallidicorallinus. The sequence goes on along the minus strand of NZ_PVTH01000001.1, from coordinate 41,628 downwards.
GGAGAGGTGTACAAGCTTATATTTTTCAATTAGCTTTTGGGATTGGGTCCCTTTACCGGCTCCCGGAGGGCCAAATAGAACGAGATTTAGCATCTGGGTGATTTTAAAATTTTAAAAGCCTTTCCGTTTGTCGAAAAGGCTTTTTAAGATGGTGGACTTAGAGGGAGTCGAACCCCCAACCTCCTGATCCGTAGTCAGGTGCTCTATCCAATTAAGCTATAAGTCCCTTCGCTAATGGAATGCAAAGATAGAAGTTCTTTCTACATTTTCTAAATAATTTTGAAAAAATAGGGCTTAAAATTAATCTAAACGTCTATTTAATTAATTATCAACAAATTAAAAACTCCGCTTTACATTCCATTGCCGCCTATGGCGTATTCGGTGTTCCCTTACCCGGTCTGGATATTGATTCTCTCATATCCGTATCCGATTTCAGGTTCTCCATTTTGTAGTAATCCATTATTCCAAGGTTTCCGGAACGGAACGCTTCAGCCATAGCCAGAGGAAGCTGTGCCTCCGCTTCAATAACTTTAGCGCGCGCTTCCTGAGCCTTTGATCTCATCTCCTGCTCAGAAGCAACAGCCATCGCCCGTCTTTCTTCCGCTCTCGCGTTAGCAACCTTCAAATCGGCCTCTGCCTGGTCGGTTTGAAGCTTAGCACCGATGTTCTCGCCGATATCGATATCCGCGATATCAATGGATAATATTTCGAAAGCCGTTCCGCTGTCAAGGCCTTTGCCCAGAACTGTCTTGGATATCCGGTCGGGATTCTCAAGTACCTCTTTATGGTTTACTGCAGAACCGATCGTGGTCACAATACCTTCACCTACACGGGCCAGGATCGTTTCCTCACCGGCACCACCCACCAACTGGTTGATGTTTGCACGAACCGTTACCCTTGCTTTTGCAATCAGCTGAATACCGTCCTTCGCTACTGCAGCAACCGGAGGCGTATTGATCACCCGCGGGTTAACGGACAGCTGAACCGCGTCGAACACATCACGCCCGGCAAGATCTATCGCTGTGGCCAGCTTAAATGTCAGCGGGATATTCGCCTTATCGGCCGATATGAGCGCTTTGATAACGTTATTTACATTCCCTCCTGCCAGAAAGTGCGTTTCAATATCATTGGATGTGATATTTAATCCTGCCTTCGTAGAAGTGATCATGGCATTGGTAACCAAAGACGGTGGTACTTTACGAAGACGCATCAGAAATAAATTCAGCAGGGAGATCTTTACTCCCGAGAGTTGAGCGGTAAACCACAAGTTGACAGGCAACAAGTAGAGAAAAAAGAATAGGGCGACAATCGCACCTACTACAATCATGATTAATTGAACATTACTATCCATTCGTTAATTATTATATTAAACTGTTTTGAATTGCATCAAAGTCCGGGAGATCAGAGGCTGCTTCTAATACTTCAGCATATATTACACGCTGTTCTTCATCAATGACAAAAGCTGCTCGTTTCGAAACGCCTTTCATTCCAAAGACAAAATCCTCGTAGAAGGCACCGTATGCCTGAGAAACTTCCTTGTTAAAGTCTGACAACAGAGGAAAAGGATAGTGATTTTCCTCCTTGAACTTAGCTAGAGTGAAAGGGGAATCCACTGATATTCCCACAACATCAGCATTCAATCCCTCGTAAAAGCCGAAAGAATCGCGCATAGTGCACAGCTGGTCGGTGCACACAACGGTAAAAGCCATCGGAAAAAAATGAATAATGAGCTTCCTCGATTTGAAGTCGCTCAGTGACACCTCTTTCAACTCAGAACTATAAAGAGTAAAATCGGGTGCTTTCTGTCCTGGTATTAAAGCCATATGTGATTCGTGATGTTAATAATTTAGGATCACTGGCTAATATAGGTAATATTATGGACGAGGATATCTAAATTCAGCAATCTGTCTGAAAAGATACAATAAGAAAGGAGTTGACTTAGAACTGTCGGATTTTACTCTTTACGCCCGAGGGCTTCTCAATACGGCCATTGATGGCAACAAGCAAAATCAGCACCGCGGTGAGAACAGCAAATATCCAGGGCTGGCTATACCAATGATCATTCCTTGGGGTCATCAGCCCATAATCACTTTGAGCTGACTGAGCGTATGCTTCCAGGTGAAAGATAAGGATCCCTAAAAACACATAGAAACAAGCAATCAATCGGAATGACTTGTCTCTTAAAACATCTTTTATTTTCATTAAGCGGACAATTTCGCACTGATCCTTTAACATCCTCAGGTTACTTTAGTTTTAACAAGATAAAATTTATATGTTATTTTATTGAAAATCTTTTGAATTAAGACATTTTTTTTTCAAAGATAAAGCGTATTATTGCAGACCCAAAAAAGTGACCTAAAAAGGGGCTTAAACATTGATTAATAACGCATTTTATTTCAATATCATATGCCAAGCACTGGAAAAATAACGCAGATCATCGGAGCCGTAGTTGACGTCAGCTTCTCCAATGATGCTAAACTCCCACAAATTTACAATGCACTGGAAATCACAAGGGAGAACGGAAAGAAGATCATTCTGGAAGTTCAACAACACCTTGGAGAGGATCGTGTACGTGCCATCGCGATGGATTCCACAGACGGACTATTGCGTGGTATGCCTGTTGTTGACACAGGATTCCCTATCAGGATGCCTATCGGTGAAAACGTAAAAGGTAGAGTATTCAACGTAGTTGGTGATGCAATTGATGGTATCGCTGATCTGGACAAATCCACAGGTCGCTCGATCCACGCAACACCTCCACGTTTTGAAGACCTTTCTACTGAAACTGAAGTTCTCTTCACTGGTATTAAAGTAATCGACTTACTTGAGCCATATTCAAAAGGTGGAAAGATCGGTCTGTTCGGTGGTGCCGGTGTTGGTAAAACAGTATTAATCCAGGAGCTGATCAACAACATCGCCAAGGCGTATGAAGGTTTATCAGTGTTTGCAGGTGTAGGTGAGCGTACCCGTGAAGGAAATGACTTACTTCGTGAGATGCTTGAATCAGGAATCATCAGATACGGTGAGGAATTCATGCATGGAATGGAAAAAGGAGAATGGCCTTTAGATAAGGTAGATCACAATGAATTGAAAGATTCTAAGTGTACATTCGTATTCGGACAGATGAACGAGCCTCCAGGTGCACGTGCACGTGTTGCGCTATCTGGTTTAACTATTGCGGAATACTTCCGTGACGGTGACGGTCAGGGTCAGGGACGTGATATCCTTTTCTTCATTGACAACATTTTCCGTTTCACCCAGGCAGGATCTGAGGTATCGGCTCTATTAGGACGTATGCCTTCAGCGGTAGGTTACCAACCAACCCTGGCTACTGAGATGGGTCTGATGCAGGAACGTATTACTTCTACTAAGCGTGGATCTATTACTTCTGTTCAGGCGGTTTATGTACCTGCGGATGACTTGACTGACCCTGCGCCAGCTACAACGTTCGCCCACTTAGATGCAACCACTGTATTATCCCGTAAAATTGCCGAGCTAGGTATCTATCCTGCGGTGGATCCATTGGATTCTACTTCCAGAATCCTGAGCCCGATGGTTCTTGGTGATGAGCATTACAATACAGCACAACGCGTAAAAGAAATTCTGCAACGCTATAAAGAACTTCAGGATATCATTGCCATCTTAGGTATGGATGAGCTTTCTGAAGAAGATAAATTAGTTGTGGCGCGCGCTCGTCGTGTTCAGCGTTTCTTATCTCAGCCTTTCCACGTTGCAGAGCAGTTTACTGGTCTTAAAGGTGTATTGGTTGACATTAAAGACACCATCAAAGGATTTAATATGATCATGGACGGAGAAGTGGATGAGTATCCTGAAGCTGCTTTCAACCTTGTAGGTAATATTGAAGAAGCCATCGAAAAAGGCAAGAAAATATTAGCAGAAGCAAATAACTAATTGCAAATGACTTTAGAAATCTTAACACCCGACAAAGCCGTATTCCAGGGAGAAGTTACATCTGTAACCGTACCAGGCGTGCTTGGTTCTTTCGAAGTACTGAACAATCACGCTCCCATCATATCCATTCTTGATGATGGAAAGGTAATTATCCGCAATGGAAAGGCAGAAGAAAGCATTCAGATTAAAGGCGGAGTGGTCGAAGTTCTTAACAACAAGATCACCGTTCTGGCTGAAGGAGTGGTTAGCTAAGTTTTCTTCATAAAATAATTTTAAGGGAGGCTGTCTCAGGTAATACTGGGTACAGCCTCTTTTTTTGGCCCTTTACAAACGTACATAAAAGCTTCACAGTCTCCTTTCATCACGGAGTATTCATTACCTGAAAGAAAACGACACCCGCTTCCCTGGCTGGAGATGCGTTACTCTTTCATTTTCTTTCGAACGTTTCTCCGCGGATGTCTTCGTTGTTATTTTCTCTTTCCTTCGTTCCTGATCCCTTAGCAGCCTGTTACCTTCATAACACATGTTGTATATAGATGCTCCCCTTAGTTGCTGCGCCTCATTAAGTTCCATATTCACAGGACGCGCAGGGTATCCTCCCGCTTCTTCGGCGTGGAAAGCAGCGATAATCGAACATGGACTGAACTCCTTGCTGTTGAGCAATACATAGCCTTCTTCCATCCGGGTTTCACTATAAGCCAAAAGCGATACGCTGAGCATCAGCAACTGATCGGGTTCCGGCAGGGTTTCAAAGCGGATTTCTTGGGCTTCGAGCTTTCCCTGCCAACGGAACTCCAGATCTTTCACTTCCAGATATTCATAATACTCCTTGCGAAAGTTAAAGCCGATCAGACTGAACCGGATCCGGTACTTACTCACTGGTTTACTGATGCTTAGCGGCACCCTCAGGTCGGTTTTGGCGTTCAAAGCCCCCATGAACACGCTTAGGCGCCCCTCTTCATCCCGCTCCACTCGCTGACTGACCTGCAGCACTTCGCTCAGCCGGCTTTTGATATTGAAGTCCATTCCGATGATACTGTTCAGGTCTGCATCATGCAAATCACGCTGACCTTGGCTTCCTGTGAGGCTATCCCGAAGACCCCGGTACACCAGCTGTGTACTGCGGCTCACCGCCTCTCCATCCCGGTGCACATAAGCCGGCTCAAAGGCCTGACGGATCACTGCCGCCGTCGTACTGGAGAGACCAAACTCCGTGGAGGCCCGGATGCTGGCACTGGTCTGTTCGAATTTGCGGGGTTTCCCCTGGATGATGTTCAATTCGCGGTACCCGCGATAGATGACGGAACCTGCTTTGCCGCGAACGATTCCTTTCTTGTCTACTTTTGCCATAACGTTGTTTGTTTTAGAGGGCAAGGTAGCGCGGCAGAGAAGGCGCGACGATTTTTTAGCCAAAATCGACAAAATTTTATGGATTTTTTAAAATTCCGTACCTCAAAAGCAGTCAAGCATCGCAGAGACTGAGCTTCGACCTTCTTTATATGAAGAGCTATATGTGCAGCTGAAATGCGGTAATACGTCCGACTTTAAGCTGCTACAGTCGGACATATCACGGCATGTTGCCCGGCTTTTATGGGTAAGATATAATAGTCCATCTTGATTTTATAAAAGCGGCGTATATTTGATAATCTTATCAGTAAGCACGTGTTCAAAGGGCAGACCAGAAGATGCAAGGGCCAAGCCCGACGATCCCGTTCCGGAAGAGAAAAGAAACAAATCGCTAAGGGAAAATAAAGGCTTTCAAAATTCAGTTTTTAAGGCCAATACATCTCTCTGGGATATGTTTTTTCCGCTACCTTTTTCAACAGCTTTTTTGACCAAAAACCTATTTTCAGGAAGAAATCAAGCAATTTCAGAAGCGGCCCCAAGACCGAAAACCGTATACCGAAAACAGTTTTGGTATATGGCTTCCAAATTAATGTAAGCAACATTCCGTATATAGCAATATTTAATTTCTAAAAAATACATTCTGCATTATTTTATTCTTATTTTAAAATCTAACTCGACCCTATTGACTATCAACCAAGTTGTTCATACCTTAAGAAATATTATTATTCAGGAAATTGTACGGGGACCTGAGATGGATTCCGATTGCTCTGAATTGAAAAAAAATTATGACAACATTATCAAATACAACTGAGAACGCAACCGAGACTGCAGAATTAAACCGCTACAGTAAGACTCTTACGCAGGATCCAACTCAGCCTGCAGCACAGGCGATGCTTTATGGAATCGGACTTACAGACGAGGACATGGAAAAAGCGCAGGTCGGTATAGTGAGCATGGGTTATGATGGCAATACTTGTAATATGCACCTGAATGGTCTGGCTGCCGTCGTGAAAGAAGGCGTATGGAAAGAAGACCTTGTAGGTTTGATCTTCCACACCATCGGGGTAAGTGACGGGATGAGCAACGGTACAGAAGGGATGCGTTATTCGCTCGTGAGCCGTGACGTTATTGCAGATTCTATCGAAGCTGTATGTGGCGCTCAGTACTATGATGGACTAATCGCTCTTCCGGGCTGCGATAAAAACATGCCTGGATCCGTTATGGCCATGGGTCGTTTGAACAGACCGGCGATAATGGTATATGGCGGAACAATTCATCCGGGCCATTATAAAGGTGAAGACCTGAACATCGTTTCGGCATTCGAGGCCCTTGGCAAAAAGATCGCCGGCCAGATTGACGAAATCGACTTCAAAGAAATTATAAAAAATGCCTGCCCTTCTGCGGGAGCATGCGGCGGTATATATACGGCAAACACCATGGCTGCAGCTATTGAAGCTTTGGGAATGAGCTTGCCTTACTCTTCTTCAAACCCCGCGTTGAGCGAGGCGAAGAACCAGGAATGTATGGATGCTGGTAAGGCTATCAAGCTTTTGCTGGAAAGAGATATCAAGCCTAAGGACATCATGACGAAAGAAGCATTTGAAAATGCGATCGTTACGTTGATGGTTTTGGGTGGATCTACCAACGCTGTACTGCACCTTATCGCTATGGCGAAGAGTGTAGATGTGGAACTTACGCAGGATGATTTCCAGGCGGTAAGTAACAGAATTCCGGTGTTGGCTGACATGAAGCCAAGCGGACGTTACATGATGGAAGACCTGCACAATATCGGAGGTGTTCCTGCGGTGATGAAATATTTACTGGAAAAAGGCTGGTTGCACGGCGACTGCCTTACTTGTACCGGCAAAACACTTGCCGAAAACCTGGCTGACGTTCCTTCCCTGGATTTTGACACTCAAAAAGTTATTCTCCCTGCGGAGTCCCCTGTTAAAGCAACCGGTCACTTACAGATCCTATACGGAAATCTTGCTGAAGGTGGTAGCGTTGCCAAGATCAGCGGTAAGGAAGGTGAGCGTTTTGAAGGACCTGCTCGTGTATTCGACGGGGAGTTTGAACTGATTGCCGGTATCAGCTCCGGACGGGTACAGCATGGCGACGTGGTGGTAATTCGCAACGTTGGTCCAAAGGGTGCTCCGGGCATGCCGGAGATGTTGAAGCCAACGTCGGCACTAATCGGCGCAGGCTTAGGGAAATCTATCGCACTGATTACAGATGGACGCTTTAGCGGTGGTACGCATGGATTCGTAGTAGGCCATATCACTCCGGAAGCCTTCGAAGGCGGCCTGATCGGCTTGGTACAGGATAATGACACCATTGAGGTGAGTGCTATTACCAACAGCATCACGCTGAAGGTATCTGAAGAGGAGATTGCCAAAAGAAAGGCAGCCTGGACGCAGCCAGAACTACGCGTTAAAAAAGGCTTGTTATATAAATACGCAAAACAGGTAAGCAATGCTGCTGAGGGATGCGTAACCGATCTATAAGCAAGCAAAAAAAGATAATTAACAACACTGAAATGTCCTAAGGACCTGAAAGGATTTAACTATGGAAACAGCACAACAGGAAGTATTGACCGAGCAGGAAGTTAGCTCGGGAATTGAAATGACGGGATCAGCTGCTTTACTTGAAGGCCTTCTTGCAGAAGGAGTAGATACCATCTTTGGTTATCCGGGAGGTGCTATCATGCCTATTTATGATGCCCTTTACGATTATAAAGAGAAGTTGAATCATATCCTGGTCCGTCATGAGCAGGGTGGAATTCATGCTGGTCAGGGATATGCCCGTACTTCGGGCAAGGTTGGTGTTGTGTTTGCAACAAGCGGTCCGGGTGCTACTAACCTGGTTACCGGACTGGCAGATGCGCAGATTGACAGTACTCCCCTGGTATGTATTACCGGTCAGGTATTTGCCCACTTATTGGGAACTGATGCATTCCAGGAAATTGACGTGATCAACATTACGTCTCCGGTTACCAAGTGGAATTATCAGATCACTGATGCTACGGAGATTCCTGAAATTTTGGCTAAGGCTTTCTATATTGCCCGCAGTGGCAGACCGGGGCCTGTGCTGATTGACATTACCAAGAACGCACAAATTCAGAAGTTTGACTTCAAAGGATACCAGGCTTGCAATCACATAAGAAGCTACAGACCGAAGCCAATTGTCAGAAAAGAATATATTGAACAAGCTGCAGAACTGATCAACGCTGCTAAGAAACCATTTGTGCTTTGGGGACAAGGTGTTTTACTGGGTAGCGCCGAACAGGAATTCAGAGCATTCATTGAAAAAACCGGTATACCGGCGGCATGGACTATCCTGGGTGCGGGAGCAATTGAGAGTGATCATGAGCTGAATGTAGGAATGCTGGGTATGCACGGAAATTACGGACCGAATGTACTGACCAACGATTGCGATGTGCTTATCGCTATCGGTATGCGTTTCGATGACCGCGTAACAGGACGTTTGGATAAATATGCCAAGCAGGCTAAGGTGGTCCATCTGGATATCGACCCTGCTGAGATCGACAAGAATGTGCAAACTACCGTTCCGGTTTGGGGCGACTGCAAGGAAACTTTACCGCTACTGACGGAACTGTGCGATGCCAAGCAACACACAGAATGGCTTGCCAAGTTCAGAAGCTACGAAAAAGAAGAGCAGCTGCAGGTTATCCAGGACGAGATCTTCCCGACAAGCGACGAGCTGACAATGGGTGAGGTTATCCAGATTCTGAATGAAATCACGAATGGCGAAGCGGTGATGGTAACTGACGTAGGTCAGCATCAGATGGTAACCTGCCGTTATGCGAAGTTCAACAAGACGCGTAGCAACGTAACGAGCGGCGGATTGGGAACAATGGGATTTGCACTTCCGGCAGCTATCGGAGCGAAATACGGTGCGCTTGACAGAACAGTAGTAGCGATTATTGGTGATGGTGGCGTACAGATGACGATCCAGGAACTTGGAACGATCATGCAGTTCGACGTGGATGTAAAGATCATTGTTCTAAATAACCAGTTCCTCGGAATGGTTCGCCAATGGCAGGAGCTTTTCAATGAGCGCAGATATTCTTTCGTGGATATCACCAGTCCGAACTTTGTAAAAGTTGCAGAAGCGTACGGCATCCCGGGAAGTTCAGTATCAAAAAGAGAAGATCTCCGCAATGCGATACAAGCAATGCTTGACACCAAGGGCTCATACTTCCTTGAAGTAATGGTTACGAAGGAAAATAACGTATTCCCGATGGTACCACAAGGATGCAGCGTAAGTGAAATCAGACTTAAATAAATAGTAAAGCATTGAATCATGAGTAATCAGAATCAAAAAGAAACAACGCCCGAAAAGCAGGAATACAACATTACTGTTTATACGGAGAACCAGATTGGTCTTCTAAGTCGTATTGCGATTATTTTTACACGCAGAAAGATCAATATAGACAGCTTGAACACCTCCCCTTCGGAGATTGACAGCATCCATCGTTTCAACATTGTTATTAATGAAACGGAAGATGTGGTAAGAAAAGTTACCCGTCAGATCGAGAAACAGGTTGAGGTACTGAAAGTATATTACCACACTAACGAAGATGTGGTTTGGCAGGAAATGGCCCTGTATAAGGTACCTACGGATGCTATCGCTGAAAAAGCATTGGTTGAAAGACTGCTGAGAGAAAATGGAGCACGTGCGGTATTGATCCGCAAGGATTATACAGTGTTTGAAACTACAGGTCACCGTTCGGAAACCGACAGCCTGATCGCAGCACTTCAGCCTTTCGGCCTGATCGAATTCGTCAGAAGTGCACGTATCGCTATTATTAAAGACAGCGATGGCTTCAACCGCAAACTAAGAGAGTTTGAGCGTATAGAACCGGGACAAGATCCGGCCGAAAACGAGTTTCTGAATGACAGAGAGAAAGTTTTCAGTATGTAAGACAGGTTAATTAACAATCACTTTTCAAATAATAAGCTTTTAGCTAAAAAACAAAATCATGGCAAAATTAAATTTCGGCGGTGTAGAAGAAAATGTCGTAACCCGCGAAGAGTTCCCATTATCTAAAGCACAGGAAGTACTCGCAAATGAAACTGTAGCTGTAATCGGTTACGGAGTACAAGGTCCGGGACAAGCACTTAACCAAAAAGACAACGGTATTAACGTTATCGTTGGTCAACGTAAGAATTCTAAATCTTGGGATAAAGCGGTAAGCGATGGTTTCGTACCGGGAGAAACGCTTTTCGAAATTGAAGAAGCACTTGAAAAAGGTACGATCATTTGCTACCTGTTAAGTGATGCTGCTCAAATCGAGCTTTGGCCAACTGTTAAGAAAAATCTTACTCCAGGTAAGGCTTTATACTTCTCTCATGGTTTCGGTATTACTTTCAACGAGCAGACCGGCATCATCCCTCCTGCTGACGTAGACGTATTCCTGGTTGCACCTAAAGGTTCAGGTACATCTCTTCGCAGAATGTTCCTTGAAGGTCGTGGCTTGAACTCGAGCTATGCTATCTTCCAGGATGCTACAGGAAAAGCGTTCGAGCGTGTTGTAGCTTTAGGTATCGCGGTGGGTAGCGGTTACCTGTTTGAAACAGATTTCAAAAAAGAAGTATTCAGTGACCTTACAGGTGAGCGTGGTACTTTGATGGGATGTATCCAGGGTATCTTCGCTGCTCAGTACGAAGTATTGAGAAGCAATGGTCATAGCCCTTCTGAAGCATTCAACGAAACTGTTGAAGAATTAACTCAGTCTCTTATGCCGTTGGTTGCAGAGAACGGAATGGACTGGATGTATGCAAATTGTTCTACAACCGCTCAGCGTGGTGCGCTTGACTGGTGGAAAAAATTCAGAGATGCTACCAAACCAGTATTCGAAGAACTATATAACAGCGTAGCTACAGGAAAAGAGTCTCAGCGTTCTATTGACCTGAACAGCCAGCCTGACTACCGTGTTAAACTTGATGCTGAACTTGCTGAACTTCGCGAAAGTGAATTATGGCAGGCAGGCAAGACTGTTAGAAGTCTGCGTCCTGAGAACCAGTCGGTAGAAGCATAATTATATTATCTTAAAGCATTAGCTGTTTCTTTTAGGAGCAGCTAATGCTCTTCATACACACACAACTTACACAGCATTCAAAGCCGGCATAATACTGGCAATAAAGCAAAACAAATGTTACACGATCCTAACCGCATATTTATTTTTGACACCACGCTTCGTGATGGAGAACAGGTACCCGGTTCACAGTTGACAACTCCTGAAAAGATCATTATCGGTGAGGCCCTACAGTCTCTGGGTGTTGACGTTATAGAAGCAGGCTTCCCTATTTCAAGTCCTGGTGACTTTCAAAGTGTGGTAGAACTTTCCAAGGCCGTTCGCGAACCTATCATTTGCGCGTTGACACGTGCAAATAAGGGGGATATTGACTGTGCAGTGGAGGCATTGAAGTATGCCAAGCATCCGCGTATACATACCGGTATTGGCGCATCAGATATGCATATTAAATACAAATTCAACAGTACACGTGAGGCAATCATTGAGCGTGCGGTTGAAGCGGTAAAATATGCTAAGAAATCTGTTGAAGACATTGAATTCTACGCAGAAGATGCGGGCAGGGCTGACAATCAGTTCCTGGCTCAGATGATCGAAGCGGTAATCGCGGCAGGTGCAACAGTAGTTAATATCCCGGATACAAACGGATATTGCCTTCCCGAGCAATACGGAGCTAAGATCCTTTATCTGAAAGAAAACGTAAAAAATATTGACCAGGCCATTATCTCGGTACATTGCCACAATGATCTGGGGCTGGCAACAGCAAACTCTATTGCCGGACTTCAAAACGGCGCACGCCAGGTGGAGTGTACCATTAACGGTATAGGTGAACGTGCAGGTAATACTTCTCTGGAAGAAGTTGTGATGATCCTGAAGACACACCATTCTCTTGGCTTCCACAATAATATCAACACCAAACACATATACGAGCTGAGCGGTATGGTAAGCCGCATGATGCGCATGCCGGTTCAGCCAAATAAAGCCATCGTAGGAAGAAATGCTTTTGCCCACAGTTCCGGTATTCACCAGGACGGTGTTCTGAAGCATCGCGAGAACTACGAGATTATTAACCCTGAGGATGTGGGTATCGATCAGTCGGAGATCATTTTGACTGCACGCAGTGGCCGTCACGCACTTAAGCATCACCTGGCTCGTTTAGGCTATGCTGACGAGCGTCTGGATTTAGACCATGTATATGAGCGCTTCCTGACGCTGGCTGACGCTAAAAAAGAGATCAAGGATGATGATTTGCTCCTGCTGATGGGGAACGAGGCGGACACCAATTTTATCAATGGTGTTACCATTAATTCCCTCGAAGTGATATGCGGCGACGAAAAAGATCCTTCTGCATCCATTCATCTGAATTATAAAGGGGAAGATCATCACGCTACGGCCAACGGAAACGGGCCGGTGAGTGCAACAATCAATGCGATTCAGCGCATCATCACCAAGCCGGTGGATATTAAGGAATTCAACATTCATTCTATCCATGGTGGCAGCGACGATGTGAGCAAGGTAGACATGAGGGTGATTTATGAGGACAAATCGTATATGGGATATGGCTTCAGTACCGACATCGTGAGAGCATCAGCGAATGCATATCTGGATGCCCTAAACAAATTTGTATAATAATTATGGGCTCTGGCCCCAAAGATATAGCAACCTTTTCGGAGGGTTAACAAGAGTATAATAATATCAAAAAGATGAGTAAGACATTATTTGACAAGGTGTGGGATGCCCACGTAGTGCGCAAGATAGAAGGCGGGCCGGATGTACTTTTTATAGACCGCCATTTGATCCACGAAGTTACCAGCCCGGTAGCTTTCCTGGGACTCAAAAGCCGGGGAATTAAAGTTTTATATCCGGAGCGTACATTCGCTACGGCAGATCATAATACTCCTACCATCAACCAGCACTTGCCGGTTTCTGATCCACTTTCAGCAAATCAGCTGAAGGCACTGGAAACGAACTCCAATGAGTATGGCATCAGCCACTGGGGCCTGGGGCATCAGAAGAATGGTATCGTGCACGTAGTTGGTCCGGAATACGGAATTACCCAACCGGGATCAACGATTGTATGTGGTGACTCACATACGTCTACACATGGTGCGTTCGGTGCTATAGCCTTTGGTATCGGTACTTCTGAGGTTGAAATGGTTCTTTCTACACAGTGTATCATGCAGCCTAAGCCAAAGAAGATGAGAATCAATGTTACGGGTTCTCTCGGAAGAGGTGTTACGCCTAAGGATGTTGCACTGTTCATCATTTCTAAGCTGACCACTTCGGGAGCTACAGGGTACTTCGTGGAGTACGCAGGTGAAGTGTTTGAAAAAATGAGTATGGAAGGCCGTATGACGGTTTGTAACCTGAGTATTGAAATGGGTGCTCGTGGTGGCATGATTGCTCCTGACGAGACCACTATCAATTACGTGAAAGGCCGCGAATTCAGTCCGAAAGGCGAAGCCTGGGACAGAGCAATGGAATACTGGAAGACGCTGAAGACTGATGAGGATGCGGTATTCGACAAGGAACTGACATTTGACGGGTCGAGCATCGAGCCAATGATCACCTACGGAACTAACCCGGGTATGGGTATGGGTATCTCTAACCCGATTCCTGATGCTGAGCAGGTAGAAGGTGGTGTGGCAACTTACGAAAAGTCGCTGAAGTATATGGGCTTCTCTGAAGGTCAGACCATGGTAGGCAAGAAAGTAGACTACGTGTTTGTTGGTAGCTGTACCAATGGGCGTATCGAAGACTTCCGTGCATTTGCATCGATAGTGAAAGGCAAGAAGAAAGCGGAAAACGTAACCGCCTGGTTGGTTCCCGGATCACATATTGTTGAAGCGCAGATCAAAGAGGAAGGGCTATTGGATATTTTCAACGAAGCCGGTTTTACGCTGCGTCAGCCTGGATGCTCTGCATGTCTGGCGATGAATGATGACAAGATCCCTGCCGGCAAGTACGCTGTTAGTACATCTAACAGAAACTTTGAAGGTCGTCAGGGTCCTGGTGCAAGAACAATGCTTGCGAGCCCTCTTGTTGCGGCAGCGGCGGCCGTTACTGGTGTGGTAACCGACCCAAGGACTTTAATACAGTAAGGGAATTTAACAGTTTCTTCATTATTCAGATTTACAACAAATGGCATACGATAAATTTAACATATTAACCAGTACCGCAGTTCCTCTTCCTATTGAGAACGTGGATACAGATCAGCTTATACCTGCACGTTTTTTGAAGGCCACTGAGCGGGTCGGATTCGGAGACAATTTGTTCCGGGACTGGAGATACAATCCGGACAATACGCCTAAGGCAGACTTCGTTTTAAACAACCCCGTTTATAGTGGAAAAATCTTAGTTGGCGGAAAAAACTTCGGATCAGGATCATCCAGGGAGCATGCTGCATGGGCAGTGTATGACTATGGATTCAGATGCGTGGTTTCGAGTTTCTTCGCTGATATCTTTAGAAACAACTGTCTGAACATTGGCGTGCTGCCAGTTCAGGTAAGTCCTGAGTTTTTAGAAAAGATCTTTGCAGCCGTTTTCGCTGATCCTAACACGCAGCTCGAAGTAAACCTTCCTGAGCAGACGATCACGCTGCTTGCTACCGGAGATAAAGAAAGCTTTGACATCAGCAGCTATAAAAAGGACAATATGATAAACGGTTTTGATGATATTGATTATCTTCAAAACATAAAATCAGAAATTCAGGAGTTTGCTTTGCAGCTTCCTTTATAATACGATACGCAGAAATCATACATAGTTTAAAAGCGTTTCGCATTCTTTGCCGAAACGCTTTTATGCATTCAAAGGTGTAGACCACCGAACGAGCTATCACATGGAAAAAAGGAAAATAGAAATAATGGACACCACGCTGCGGGATGGCGAACAAACCTCGGGTGTGTCTTTTTCTACTTCAGAAAAACTTACGATCTGTCAGCTCTTGCTGGAAGAACTCGCTGTGGACCGGGTGGAGGTAGCCTCGGCCCGCGTATCAGCAGGTGAACTGGATGCAGTGAAGGCGATATCGACCTGGGCTAAAACCAATAATTATATTGATAAAGTTGAGGTTTTGACCTTTGTGGACAAGGGAGCATCGATCAAATGGATGCTTGAAGCCGGCGTTTGCGTGCAGAACCTGCTTACGAAAGGCTCTCTGAACCACCTCACCTATCAGCTAAAGAAAACTCCGGAACAGCATTTTAATGATATCCATGAGGTGATTGAGCTGGGCCTGGAGCATAATATCATTACCAATGTTTATCTGGAGGATTGGAGCAACGGGATGCGCAATTCCAGAGAATATGTACTGCAGTTTCTAGACTTCCTCTCTACTCAGAATATCAAAAGAGTGCTGCTGCCTGATACGCTGGGTATACTCTCTCCTACTGAGTCTTACAGCTACATTTCGGAGTTGCGTGTGCGGTACCCACAGTTTCATTTCGACTTCCATGCTCATAACGATTATGACCTGGGAAATGCAAATATCCTCGAGGCATTAAAAGCCGGGGCGGATGGTTTGCACCTGACCGTAAATGGTATGGGCGAGAGGGCAGGAAACGCGTCAATTGCGAGCGCCGTGGCGGTGATCAAAGACTTCCTTCCGGGCATTGAAACGTCAATCGAGGAAGCTTCCATCTATAAAGTAAGCAAGCTGGTAGAAACCTTCTCCGGAATCAGAATCCCCGCGAATAAGCCGATCATTGGCGAGAATGTTTTCACACAAACCGCAGGAATACATGCGGATGGTGACAACAAGAACAACCTGTATTGCAGTGATCTGGTACCAGAGCGCTTCGGCAGAAAGCGGAAGTATGCGCTTGGGAAGACTTCCGGCAAAGCTAACATTGCGAAAAACCTGCAGGAGCTGGGTCTGAAGCTGAACGATGAGGATCTGAAAAAGGTGACTCAACGTGTTATTGAGCTGGGCGATAAAAAGGAAACCGTGACTACGGAGGATCTTCCGTATATCATATCGGATGTACTGGATAGTAACACGTATGAAGATAAGGTCATAGTGGAATCGTATGTGCTCACGCACTCAAAGGGACTGAGACCCTCGGCGACGATCTCCGTGCGCATAGAGGGCGAGAGCTTTGAGGAGCATGCTCAGGGAGACGGACAGTTTGATGCGTTTATGAACGCACTGGCGAAGGTATATGAGTCAAAGGATCTCACTCTGCCTACTTTGGTTGACTACGCGGTGAGGATCGCTCCTGGTAGTAACTCAGACGCCTTGTGCGAAACCATCATCACCTGGGAGACCTCTCATAAAACTTTCATCACCAGAGGTTTGGACTCTGATCAAACCGTTTGCGCGATCAAGGCAACACAAAAGATGTTAAATATTATCTGATCATATAATCATTCAAACAAAACATAGTACTAAAAGCATGAAATTAAATATCGCTCTTCTAGCAGGAGATGGAATAGGTCCGGAGGTCATAGACCAGGCTGTTAAAGTTGTGAACGCCGTTGCAAATAAATTTAATCATGAGGTAAACTGGACATCGGCTCTTACCGGTGCTGCCGCGATTGACGCTGTTGGCGAACCTTATCCTGACGAGACCCATGAAGTATGTATGGCTGCTGACGCGGTGCTGTTCGGTGCTATCGGACATCCGCGATTTGACAATGATCCTAAGGCTAAGGTACGTCCGGAGCAGGGACTCTTGAAGATGCGCCAAAAGCTAGGCCTATTCGCCAATGTTCGCCCTACATTTACCTTCCCTTCTTTGATTGACAACTCTCCGTTGAAAAGAGAGCGTATCGAAGGCACCGACCTGGTTATTCTTCGTGAGCTGACAGGTGGTATCTACTTTGGAGAAAGAGGACGGAAAGACGATGGAAACACGGCTTTTGATACCTGTACGTATACCAGAGCTGAGATTCAAAGACTGGCAAAACTTGGTTTTGAAATGGCAATGAGCCGCAGCAAAAAGCTTTGCTGTGTGGATAAAGCAAATGTCCTGGAGTCTTCACGTCTATGGAGAGAAACCGTTCAGGACATGGAAAAGGATTATCCAGAAGTAGAGGTAAGCTATGAGTTTGTCGACGCTGTTGCGATGCGTTTGGTACAGTGGCCAAGCTCATATGACGTGATTATTACGGAGAACTTATTCGGTGATATTCTTACTGATGAGGCTTCTGTGATTTCAGGTTCTATGGGTCTGATGCCTTCGTCTTCTATCGGTCTGCATACTTCTTTGTTTGAGCCGATTCACGGTTCTTATCCACAGGCTGCCGGCAAAGATATCGCGAATCCATTGGCGACTGTTCTATCTGCAGCGATGATGTTTGAGGATGGCTTCGGTTTAAAAGAAGAGGCTGAGCTGATTAGATCTGTTGTCAACAAATCATTGGCAGAAGGTATAGTTACTGAAGATCTTTCCGGAAAAGATAAAAAGGCATACAAAACCAGTGAAGTAGGCGATTGGTTGGCTGCAAATATCTAGGCTGTTGTTTACTGCCTGATATTTCGCAATCCGAATATTGCGATTTCAATTAAGGTATCTGGAGATACATATTAAAATTTCGGGAGGGGCCGCATCATGATATATGATAGCGGCCTTTCTTTTTTTATCAGACTTAGAATCTTAGATTTGTAATGACCCTCTTATTTGATGATCCATGTCTTATTCTGATTACACCCTCCATCCAAAGGCTGCTGCTGAACGTTTAAGGTCAGTTATCAACCGTACACCTTTACAGTTCAACCCGCGGCTTTCTGCAAAATATGATGCTGAGATCTACCTGAAGCGGGAGGACTTGCAGGTAGTGCGTTCATATAAGCTCCGTGGTGCGTATAACATGATTGTCCAGCTGAATGCTGCTCAACTATCGCGGGGCGTAGTGTGTGCAAGTGCAGGGAATCATGCTCAGGGTGTTGCATTTTCATGCCGCAAGTTGAATACGCGCGGAGTGATCTTTATGCCGGAGATCACGCCTAAACAGAAGATTGATCAGACGAGGATGTTTGGTGATGGGATGGTGGAGATCATTTTGGTGGGCGACACATTTGACGACTGCCTGCGGGAAGCACTTTTGTATACGGAGGCTAATGACATGACCTTCATTCCTCCTTTCGATAATGGGCATATTATTGAGGGACAGGGGACGGTTGGTGTGGAGATACTCGAGGATCTGGAAGATGTGGAGGTTGTGCTCTTTCCGATGGGTGGAGGAGGATTGGCGGCCGGTGCCGGCAGTTATTTGAAGCAGGCGCGTCCGGACTTGAACGTCATTGGTGTTGAGCCTCTGGGTGCACCCTCTATGACAAGAGCGCTCGAGAATGGAGGTCCCGTTACTCTTGAAACCGTTAATTCGTTCATAGATGGTGCAGCTGTAAAGCGTATGGGTGAATTAACATTTGCCATTTGCAAGGATACCGTGGATCAGGTTTTGCTGGTTCCCGAAGGGAAAGTATGCACGACCATCCTCCAGATGTATAATCAGGAAGCCATTGTTGCTGAGCCGGCAGGAGCGCTGTCAGTAGCGGCTCTCGACTTCTGTAAGGAACAGATAAAGGGTAAGAAAGTAGTCTGCGTGATCAGTGGGGGCAATAATGATATTGAACGTATGCAGGAGATCAAGGAGTTGTCGCTGTTATATGAAAATTTAAAACATTATTTTGTTGTGCGCTTTCCTCAGCGTCCGGGTGCTCTGAAAATGTTCGTCAACAACGTACTGGGCCCTACTGATGATATCACCCGATTTGAGTTTATCAAGAAAACGCAGCGGGAGTACGGACCGGCATTGGTAGGTATCGAATTAAAATCTGCCGATGATTATGCGTCTTTGATACAGCGGATGGAGGCGCACCGCTTCGACTATAAGGAGATTAACCGGGATAAAACGTTATTTGAATACCTGGTATAGCTGGGTATGGTACATGATTTCCCGGATGTATGGGTATGGCTCGGGCCTACTGCTAATTCCGGGAGCTAGTATTCCCGGAACTTGCGGATCCCGGAGTTGATAATCGAATCAGTCTTATAGAGGCCTGGCTCTGTGTTCAATGCCCGTAACTCCACTCCTTCGTACTCCAATAAAATTTCCTCATAGAAGCCCTTAAAAAGACGCTCTTTTACACGCCATTCTTGTCCGCCTTCAGCCAGATCGATCCATTCAGGATATATGACCACTTGATCCTTGTTTGTATGAATACCAATGACCCGGGCTTCATCTGCACTTAATACATTGCAGTTAGTGAGTAGTGTAGCCGTATACAATTCTTTTGGACGGTTATAGAGAGAATGCGGACTCCCCTCCTCTACCAGGTTACCATCTTTAATGATCATCATCTTATCGGCCATAGAAAGACCGTCTACGGGATCGTGCGACACGAGGACGACTGTTATCCCCAGATAGGTAGCCATACGGCGGATATCGGCCCTCAGTTCATTTTTAAACATAGCGTCTACCTGACTAAAGGGCTCATCAAGCAACAGTACTTCGGGTCCGGTGATAATTGCCCTTGCAATCGCTACCCGTTGCTGTTCGCCTCCGCTTAGATCGACAGCACGCTTCTGTGCGAGGTGATCAATTCGGAGAAACTCCATTACCTCGAGCGTCTTGCGCTGTTTGCCTTTGAGATCGGTATTGGAAAGAAGTCCTGCGATGTTATCGTAGACCTTGGCGTAGATGTTCAGATTAAAATCCTGGGCCACAACCTTCATGGCTTCATGTCCGGGGATAAGCTTCTCGGTTGGGCCAAGCACCCGTTTCCCCAGATATCTGATTTCTCCTGAGTCAGGAGTGAGCAGTCCGGCTATAAGTTTCAACAGCGTACTCTTACCACTTCCACTCGCGCCCGCAATTACGTTTATGGTACCTTTCTCAATGCTTAAGCTCACTGATTCCACCCCGGAACGCGGTTGAGTCTGATATATCTTCGTTACTTGCTCTAGTTCTATAGCAGGCAGGTTGTTCATGCACAATATTAAATAAAAAACCCTGCAGTTCCATATTACGGAAAGCAGGGTTAGGTTAACCGGAATTTATCTAGTGTGTAATTAATAGATAACAAATTAAGAGCGTACGGTATTAAAACCCGAAGGTTACGCCGAAGGACATATTCTGAAGTCCCTCCTGTGCCGGGCTATTCTCAAACATATCATTGAGATAGTACTTGGCAAAGATACCTGTTGAACCATATCCAAGACGGGCGAAGCCTCCATAGCGGAACTTGGTAAAGTGGTAATTATCATTAAATTTCTGTTTTCCATTCTCATCACTCTTCTGCTTCACTTTACCGTTCAGCAGGAAGCCAAAGTCAGGTCCTGCGATAATCCGGAACTTCTTGCCGCGATCATTGTCTTTAGAACGCCATTCAAAGGAAAGAGGCAAGCGTATATACGTCGAAGAGAATCTGTTTTTGTCAAAATCGATATCCGACTCGTCATATTGGAGAACGGGAGCATCCTGACGGATGGTTATGTCTCTCCGCAGACGGATATGCGTCCAGTCAAAGCCCCCTGACAAGTATATCTTGAAGCTACTATTAAAACGATATCCAAACTGCACAACGTCGAAGCCTACGGTGCTGGTTTTCCAGCCGTGGTAGTCCAGAAAGCTGTTCTGATCGGATAAGGTGAAACTTCCATTGTCGACGAGCTTGGAAAAGCCCAGGTCAAAGCGCGACAAGGTTAGGCCAAATGACACACCCGGCGCTTTAGACTTTGTGCGAATGGTATCACTGGAGGTCCTTTCATTCTTGCCCCAGGTTAAGGTGACGTTTGTCCTTTTATTCTTAGCCGAGCCGGCGGAGTCGGCTTCCGGGGATACTGCCGATGTATCGGTGTTGACCGCAGCCTGGGTAAACTGAAAACCCGCCATCAGGATGAGAGAGAAAATTAATTGCTTCATAATATCGTATCCTTAATTCAATTTAGCTTCGTTTTGTTTTGTCTTTATCTTAAGAACGCCAAGATTTATGGAAGAAACCGAGCTTCCTTCGTCATGGTTAGTAAATTCAATTATCTTTTCCTTGCGGGGATCAACCTGCCGTACCACAAAGTTGA
Source organism: Arcticibacter pallidicorallinus (assembly GCF_003002875.1). Lineage (GTDB taxonomy): Bacteria > Bacteroidota > Bacteroidia > Sphingobacteriales > Sphingobacteriaceae > Arcticibacter > Arcticibacter pallidicorallinus. The sequence goes on along the minus strand of NZ_PVTH01000001.1, from coordinate 20,292 downwards.
CAATATCTCCCAGTGACTTTATTTTTCCTTTATGGGCTACGGGGTCTTCCTCTTCCTGTTTGGCTAAAGCTAAAACCACGGCTGGCGATGCTTTCTCAACGCTTACCTCCTCAGTTATAGGAATCTGAGGTGCATCCACCTGGCTGAGCGCTGCTGCGACGCTTACTACCTCCCTTTCTGTTTGCTGAACTTCGTTAATATGAGCGATATTTTCAGAAATTGCCCTGCCCCTTTTTTTATACTCCTGCACCTGCTTATCCCCCTCAATTTTCATCGATGCGAGACGTTCAAGAAACAATATGCCTTTAGGTTCGTGGGACTTAGTCGTCTCTGCTCTGGGGGTTTCTTTATGTTCAAGGGGCTTAGGCTCTATAGACCTTGATGCCTGTAGCTTTACGGGTGGCTTTCCGGGTGATAAAAGCAGTGCAAGAGAAGCAAGCAGAATAAAACTTGCCGCTGCCATCCAAATGCGGGGAGTGCCGCTGTTGCTCTGCTTTTTTGGGTTCAGTTCAGCCGAGATATTCTTCCACACCTGAACCGAAGGCGTATCTTCATACGACCGCAGCTTCTGACGGAACATTTCATCTATTTCTTCATCTGACATTGCTTTCATACTTCTTAGCCTCCATTCTTGATAACTTTTCTCTCAGTACAGCACGCGCTCTCGACAGTTGAGATTTTGATGCTCCTTCTGTTATACCCAATTGCTGCGCTATTTCCTTGTGCGAATATCCCTCTATGGCATACAGGTTGAATACCAGACGATATCCGACCGATAATTCCTGAACCATGGCGAGCAGGTCTTTCACTTCGAGACTGTCCATAGCGAACATCTGCTGTGGAGCATCATGGACATCACTAAGGTCAACCAGGCCTAGCGACTTCTGCTCTTTCCGGTAAACCTCTATTGCCGTATTCACCATGACCCGCCGTATCCATCCTTCAAAAGATCCTTCCTCTCTGAAGTCGTTTATTTTCCTGAACACTTTAATGAATCCGAGCTGCAACATTTCTTCTGCTTCGTAGCTATTGCGGGCGTATCTTGCACAGACACCCAGCATCTTATTGGAAAGCACCTTATAAAGAAGTTCCTGTGTCTTAGAATCTCCCCTACGGCATCCATCCAGTAAATCGGCAACGAGCACTTTACGACTTGAATTCATATTAATCAGAAGGTAGATGAAATTTTAGCAACATAGGTTGCATGAAAATCTATTTTCTTTTAAATAACCTGAATTCTTGCTTATAAACAAGGAAAAGTGAGTGATGGAAGTCAAAAGACTTGGAGGCATTACTACCGAGGTCGAACACGGGTTCTACCCGGAAGTCGAGGTAAAAGTTGGGGATAAGCGTTTTCTGATAGGCATAGCGGACGATCAGAAGTTCTCTGTTCTTCTCGCTGTATCCTTCATTGCCGATCTTATAAGAAACAGATTGGTAAAGAGGCATACCGGCGGAAGAGAGGTACGAATCGGCATTCCAATAAGAGAATATCAAATCGCCATATTTGCTTTTAAGTCCCGCATTAAGATACACGCCATTGCCTTTATCGTAAGTTTGCAGTTGCGTGCTGGAATTGTCGGTGTATCCTACGAGGTAGTTTTCCGTAAAGACCGACCTGAACGTTCCGCCAAGCGAATACTGGAGCTTGAATCCTGCTGCACCGTTGATGATGGTTTTTAATGGCGCATCGACTGTGTCAATCTGGCCTCCCTGATGGAAAGCCAGTATCTGCAGGGGAATGGACAGGATAGCTTTGTCTGATTTAAAAAGTGTAATATCTGCGGAACCTCCGGCGAACAATTGTTCTTGTTCTGCAGAAGGCTTATAGATCATTTTATTCCAGTTGAGGAACGCGTCTACAAAAAGACGCGGCTTTGTAATTTGCAGCTGGGTACCATATTCGACCGGATTGGTGATCCTTCTTTCCATATCAAACACCGGCTCAATAAAGCGATGGTGGATATTTCCTTCGAGCACGCCATTAATTAGCGCCAGGCCCTTATGCTGATATTTGATACTGAATAATGGGTAGGTTTTATATATCCCTTCTTCGCCAAAGTCCTTTCGCAGGTGAATACCAGCGGTAATGGCCAGACGGGGATGTGCGTAATAAACAACCTGGGGTTCCAGCTGGGTACCATACAAGGTATATCCATCCTGAAACTTGCTAAAGAACTCGTAGTTCCGGAGGTAATTGAAATTATTGATGCTTAAATGAAGTTCTCCTGTTTTAGCACTATCCGGACGGATCCTATACTCTAAACTATCATTTGCTATCTGGGCACTGACTAACCACGGCAAATTTATGAGCAGGGCAAGCAGAATAATCTTTTTCATTTAAGAATGGTATAATTATATGGCGGTTATCCTTTCCTTAGCCGGTAACGCTTATAAGCCTTTATACCGATCATCAGGAGGATCATGATGAGAAACAAACCGACGAGTCCGTAGATCCAGTTCAGCGCACTTTTCAGGATAACAACAAACACGATCGCAAATAACAGCAATGTAGCGACCTCATTCCACATCCGCAACTGCATAGACGTCCACTTAAAGATACCTTTTCTCAGCTGATGAATCATTCTCTGGCATATGAAATGATAAACCAGCAATCCTATTACGAATCCTATCTTGACCCACATCCAGTTCATCTCCAAAAGATAGGGATTCAGGTAAAACATATAAGCCCCCGCGAGGACGCTCAGCACCATCGCGGGAGTCGTAATTACATTCCATAACCGGCTTTCCATCAGTTCATACTGTGGATGCAAAATGTTCCGTTCTACCTCTGATTTATCATTCGCTTCAACATGGTAAATGAAAAGTCTCACTATATAGAAAAGACCTGCCATCCAGCAGATGACGAAAATGATATGAATTGCTTTTACGTAGAGGTATAACAACGGCTTATCGGTTAGGAGTTAACGAGTTCATTTTGAATTACCTGAACGGCATACTTTACGTTATCGAATGGAATATCAGGCATTATCCCGTGACCCAGATTGAATATAAAGCCGTTCTCTTCTTTCATACGATCATGCAACCTGAGGATACGCTCTCTGATCACCTTTTTATCGGCGTACAGGATATGAGGGTCCAGGTTTCCCTGAACGGCAATACCGGCAGGGATGCTTTTTTTGATATTTAAAAGATCTGCATTCCAGTCTACTGATATAACGTCAGGTTTTGCTTCTGCCATGACAGGTGCAAACACAGAGCTACCCTTGCAGAATGATATGATGGGTATGTCTTGTCGTTTCAGTCCGGCTATAATCCGTGTGTTGTACTGATGCGAGAACTCCCTATAGTCATCCCATGAAAGCGCTAAAGCCCAGCTATCAAACAGCTGCAAGGCATTAACCCCGGCATCTATCTGCATATTGAGGTAGGTAATCGTTACATCGGCAATTTTGTTCAGCAACTGATGAGCAAGTTCCGGCTGGTTATGGATCATCAGCTTGGTCAGCTTGAAGTCCTTTGAAGAGCCGCCTTCTACCAGGTAGCTCATGACGGTAAAAGGAGCACCTGCAAAACCGATCAAAGGCGTCTTCCCATTCAGCCTTTGCTGAATGACCTTGATAGCGTCAGGAACATACTGAAGCTTCTCCTCGACATCAGTAGTAAGGTTATCAACATCCTGTTGAGTGCGGACAGGGTTCGCGTACTTCGGACCGATCCCTTGAGTGAAGCTCAAATCCCCTCCCATTGCCTCGCCTGTAACCAGGATATCAGAGAATAAAATAGCTGCGTCGATACCCAACAAGTCAACAGGTAACATAGTTACATCAGCTGCAATCTCGGGAGTTTTGCACATCTCAAGAAAAGAATATTTGTTCTTGATTTCCCAATATTCTTTCATAAAACGTCCTGCCTGACGCATCATCCATACAGGGGGGCGCTCGGTTGGCTGCGAAAACGCTGCTCTAATAAACAAGGAATCTTTTTGGTTGTTAATCACTATGCTTTTTGTATTTCTGTTTCAATTTTTAATATGATATTCTGGACTCTGGCACTTGTCTTCAATTCGCGTGCTTTGACCAGATAAGCCTCTGCTCTGTCCATCATTTTCTTCCTCAGATTGAGATTTGCCAGATGGACGAACACAAGCGCTTTATCATTTTCATTCTTCAGCGGAAAGCGGCTTGCTATTTGAAAGTGCGTTTCCGCCTCTTCATAATTTTTACGCTGCAGTTCTATATTACCGTATATGAACTCGTAATACCCACGTCTGTTCTTACGAAGACGGTCGGGATACTTGATCTCTTTCAGTAAGCGTTCCGTCTTTTCGTAATCCTTACTCTGAAGCGAGCGTGCCGCAAGTAAAACGGTACCATCACGGAAATAACTGACAACTAATAGCACAATACCCAGTGCCACTAAAGCCGTTAGCTCATACTCTTCCCTGGAGACTGTCCAGGCCAGTAATACGGTAGCTAACGCTATAAGCGCAAAGCGGACATTGCGTGTTAACATAATTAGTGATTGTCAGTAAACTTATATCCTACTCCGCGGATAGAGTGGAAGTATACCGGATTCTTCTGATCTGGCTCGAAGTATTTTCTAAAAGTAAGGATGAAGTTGTCAATTGTTCGAGTGGATGGATATACATCGTAATTCCACACCGTTTCAAGGATCTGCTCTCTTGACACTGCTTCATTCCTTCTCTCAATAAGAAGCTTAAGAAGCATCGTCTCCTTTTTCGTTAACGGTGTTACCGAGCCATCATCATTCCTTAATTCAAACGAGTTGAAATAAATGGTCTTATCTCCTATTTTATAGGTGTTAAGCTCCTTCTTTTCTTCTCCCGAAAGACCACGTTTCACAAGGTTATTTACGCGAAGTATAAGCTCTTCAAGATTAAATGGCTTCACCAGATAGTCATCAGCACCTTTTTTAAGTCCGGTAACCTTATCCTCGCTTGTATTCTTGGCGGTGAGAAACATGATCGGAACTTCCGTGTTTTCCAGACGAATGGTCTCTGCAACCTGAAAGCCGTCGATTTCCGGAAGCATTACATCGAGAATGATCAAATTGAACCTTTCCTCTTTGAATACTTTAAGCGCTTTCTTACCATCATTTGCTGTTGTTACTTTGTAACCTTCCAGCTCCAGGTTAAGCTTAATCGCTTCCAGAAGATGTTCTTCATCTTCAACTAATAAAATGCGTTGTTTAGTGGCCATTTGAGTTAAATGTTACTTCGAAAATACTCCCGGCAGGCCGGTTGTTTTTCACTTTGATTAATGCAAGATGCTTGTCAAGCACCTGCTTGACAATATATAAACCCAGTCCAGTCCCTTTAGTTTTTCGCGTATCCTCACTACCCACACGATAAAACTTATCAAAAATACGAGCTTTTTCTTCGTCCTTTATTCCGATTCCCTTATCAGCAACCGTGAAGCTAATTCCGTTACTTGTTTTCTTCAGTCCCACAGCGATCTCTTCACATGGCGGAGAATATTTAACGGCGTTTTCGATCAGGTTCGAGATCACCAGAGTTAATGCAAACTTGTCTCCGGTAACACATATCTCAGGTTCCAGATCAAGCTTAATAATCTGCGAACTACAGGTGTGTATTTGCAGTCGGCTTGCGACTCTTTCAACAAGATCCGAGAGATTAAATTCTTCCTTGGGGAAGCTATAGGAATGATTATCTATGCGAGTGGCGATGAGCATATTCTCGACCAGATCATCCAGGCGCTCAATATCTTTAAGTGAATTATTCAGAAAAGAATGCATCTGTTCTTTATCCAGATTCCTCTTGAGAATAGTCTGCAGATACAGCTTGATGGATGCAAGGGGCGACTTTAACTCGTGGGTAACCGACAAAAGAAAGTTTTTCTGCTGCTCGTGGAGTTTTTGCTCCTTACGCAGCGTCTTTTGCAGTTGGTAGGCTCCTGTAAAAAAGAGCAGGATAAATACAGCGCCTTCGCCAAGGATCATCGTTCTACGCTCAGGCTGAATCTCAACAAGCAATATGCCCCACCAGATAAGCTCGGCGAAAGCATATACAACCAAAGCATAAAATATAACCAGAGACTTACGCATGATCTTTCAAAAACACTATGTCCAGACTGTCAAAGATAGCCTTTTTTGCACTCTCGAGCTCTGCCTGTGAATGCGCTGCAGAAACGAAGCCTACTTCATAGCCCGAAGGACCTATGTAGATTCCACGATTCAGCAATTCACGATGAAAAACTTTGAAATATTGCATACTTGACGCATCAATAGCTGCCGCAGTTTTAATATCCTTGTCAGTAAAGGCGAACCAGAAAAGTGAGCCGATGGTAAATATCTTAAACGCATATCCGCGCTGGTCAGCAAATTCCTGTATGTCGCTAACAAAGCCTGCTGTTTTAGACAGAAGTTCCTCGTAGAACCCTGGCTTCAGCAATTGAGAAAGCTGACCAATGCCGGCAGACATCGCTACCGGATTTCCCGATAAAGTCCCTGCCTGATAAACAGAGCCTTCAGGCGATATATTTCCCATTATTTCTGCTGAAGCGCCATAAGCACCAACAGGCATACCACCGCCTATGATCTTGCCGTAGGTAATGATATCGGGGTTAACGTCATAATAAGCCGCAGCTCCTTCAAAACCCAGCCGAAAGCCGGTAATGACTTCGTCGAAGATCAGGAGCGACCCATTTTCTTTGGTTATGTCACGCAAGAAATGAACAAAGTCCTTGTCCTGAATTAGCAAACCGTTATTCGCTGGAATTCCTTCTATAATGATTGCTGCTATCTGATCCTTAAACTGCTCAAATGCTGCTCTTACTGCATCTTTATCGTTCAAGGGTATAACGACCGTCTCTTCAGCAAAACTTTGCGGAACTCCCGCTGAGGAAGTTTCTCCAAAAGTAACGAGGCCTGAGCCTGCCTTAACGAGCAAAGAGTCAACATGCCCGTGGTAGCAACCGTCAAACTTCAGAATTTTATCGCGTTTGGTATATCCTCTCGCCAGGCGGATTGCCGACATTACGGCCTCCGTACCTGAACTCACAAACCGAATCTTTTCGATCTTTTTGTTATTGCTCAAGATAAGTGATGCAAGATCATTCTCCAGTGCGGTTGGCGCACCAAAGCTCATTCCGTTATCAATAGCCTTCAATACATGCTCTTTAACCACCGGATTATTATGACCTAAAATCAGCGGCCCCCAGGAACAGCAGAAATCGATAAACTTGTTTCCATCTGCATCCCAGACAAAACATCCGTCGCCCTTTTCGATAAACAGGGGAGATCCGAAAACAGATTTAAATGCCCTCACAGGTGAGTTCACGCCTCCCGGAAAATATCCTTTCGCTGTTTCATAGAGAGCAGACGATTTTTCCCTGCTGATATCCGGCGATTTAACGGTATTGATTGATGCTATACTGGGTTTTGACATGTCTGAAATAACTTATTTTCCAAGTAAAAAGGCTTAGATCCACTTATTGAGCAGAACTTCCTTCGAATGATATGATAGAATGGCAGTAGCCCCTGCACGGCGGATACTGGTAAGAACCTCTGCAATAGTGCGCTGTTCATCAAGCCAGCCCTTTTGAGCCGCTGCCTTTATCATCGAGTATTCTCCACTTACATTATATGCCGCTATGGGCAGATCAGTGTGGTCCTTCAATAATTTGATAACATCAAGATAAGCAAGTGCTGGTTTAACCATCAGAAAATCGGCACCCTCCTGCTCATCCAGCGACGCTTCAATCAGTGCCTCGCGCTGATTCGCAGGATCCATTTGATAGGTCTTCTTATCCCCCGCCTTCGGAGCAGAGCCCAAAGCATCGCGGAAAGGACCGTAGAAGGCGCTTGCATATTTCGCGCAGTAAGACATCAACGATACATGCTGAAAATCATTATCGTCCAGCACCTGACGTATATAACCGATTCGCCCATCCATCATATCTGATGGAGCGATGATATCAGCACCCATCCGGGCATGCGCCAGGGCCATTTTGCCCAACACTTCGAGGGTTTCATCATTTAGGATAACGCCGTTTTCAACAATCCCGTCGTGACCGTCAGAATTATAGGGATCCATCGCCACATCGGTAATGACACAAGCTTCAGGAAAATTACGCTTCACTTCTGCGATAGCGCGAAGGTAAAGTGAGCCTTCACGGTAACTTTCCGAAGCGTATTTGTCTTTTAACGATTCTTCGATATAGGGAAACAGGTCAAAGGACTTAAGACCCAGATTCATACAACTCTCAACTTCTCTTAGTAAGTTATCGATGGAATAACGGTAAATCCCAGGCATGGAACTTACCTCTGTTTTCTGATTTTGTCCGTCTACTATAAAAAGCGGAAAAATAAGATTAGCAGCCGTCAAATGAGTCTCTTTAACCATCTGGCGAATCACTTCACTCTTTCTGTTTCTTCTTGGTCTTTGTAGCATTTTTAATGATTAAAGTCCGTATACCGCCTCCGCAAGACCGATTTCGTCGGGCGAGTAAGGCAGCGAATAATGAACACCCATCTCGTCAAACTTTTTCCCGGTAGATTTGCCGATACAGATTACCTTTTGTCCGGGTTCAAGCAAGTTGCTGTTGAAATAGGCTTCAACATTTGAGGGGCTTGTGAAAATAAGCACTTCTGCATGAGATTGCTCGACGTTAGTTTCCTGAACAGTTTCGTATATCGGAAGATCAATGATCTTGGTCTGCTCTGACAGAAGCTGTTGCACCGTGCGTAAAGAGCCTTTTGCGCCAGGGAACAAGACCTTCGTACCGCTTGCGATACTCGCAAACTCTTTTGCGATCTCAGTTGTGTCAATTCCCTCATCTTCCCCGCTAAAATCCGGTACCCTGCCGAAGCGCCTTAACGTCTCTTCAGAAGCACGACCAAGAACACCAAATTTGGTGCGCTTTGCAATCTGCGGATCAAGATTAAAGAAGTACTCGATAGCGTTCTTACTGCTGAAGAAAATCCAGTCAATATCACGAAGTATATAAGAATCAAGCTTATTGATGATCGGAAACGTGCGAATTAAAGAACGCCCGTCTATCGCGATACCATTTGCTGCCATCGCTTTGTAGAAATAACTTGACTCGGATATTTCACGGGTGATGAAGACCTTGGACGGGAAGCTACGCTCTTTAGAGAACTTGGCAACAACACGCTCTGCCAACCCCTCGGTAGAATCTGCCTCCATATAAAGTCTGCTCGGGAACATATCTCCCTCATCAGCTTTAGCGGTCCAAACATGAAACTTTCCATCCTCCTTGCGGCAATAACACCCTAAGGGCATATGACAACCACCATTGAAAAGATTAAGAACCTTTCTCTCAACGGCTATAACCTCTGCGACGTCCTTGTTATGGATACGCTGAAGCAGATTATAAAGATCAGGATTTCCTTCACGAATCTGTATAGCCAAAACACCCTGTGCCGGTGCCGGTATAAGTTCTATTGGCTCAAGCTCTTCTACATGAAACTCGCTAAGGTCAAGACCTAATCGTGCAACACCTGCCTTAGCCAGGATAATGGCATCATAGTCCTCGTCCCGCAGCTTCTGAATACGCGTCAGCACGTTACCGCGCAGATCTTCGATTTCAAAATCCGGACGAAAAGCCAGCAGCTGAGACCTTCTTCTGTTTGAAGACGTTCCCACCATACCACCAAACTTCACGGATAGCTTTTGTTTAACATCCACGCAGTCTTTCAATATCAATAAAAGTTCATGGGGATCTTCACGCTCGGAGACGGCCGCAATAACCAATCCTTCAGGATGTTGAGTAGGTAGGTCTTTATGTGAATGGACAGCTATATCAATCGAATTATCGAGTAAACCCTCTTCTAATTCCTTGGTAAAAAACCCTTTACCTTCCAGCTTGTCTAAACGGAGATTAAGAATTTTATCTCCCTGAGTTTTTATAATTTTCAGATCTGCATCAACACCCAGTTCCGAAAGTCTGTCTTTAACGAAGTTCGCTTGCCAGAGAGCAAGTTCGCTCCCCCGTGTTCCAATAATAAGTTTTCTATCCAAAATAAAATATAGCCTTTTTGCAAAAATAACGAATATCGCATCTGATGCACAGAGACTTGAAAATTAACTATTGTTAACCAATATTTCCTTGGCCATGACCATAGGAACACTGATATATTTCTTCTCCATGTAGTTAATAACACGCTCCAGAACCTCCCTTGAGTTGTCGTCCAACTGCTCGATATCGGCGGCAAATACAGAATTTATCGCCGTACTCTTAATTTCCTTGATCTTCAGGGGAACCTCACGCATCGCCAGCTCAATACGACGTTGCTTTAAAAGCGGTCTGAATTCGTCTATTGTCTGCTCGATGATTACTTCTGCATGAACATGCTCCTGATATCTCTCCTGCATATTGCGGTTTGCAACCTCCTGAAGACTTTTAACCTCAATATAGTGAACCGGATTACTATCCAGCACCGCTTCATCTGTATCGTTTGGAATCGCAAGATCCACAATCACCTTCTTATCGGTCTCTCCGTTCAGAAGCGACTGGTAGATATCATTCGTTATCAAAGGCTCTGTGGCACTTGTACAAGTCACAATCACATCAAACCCTTTCTTATAATTTTTAAGCTCTTCAAGCGGATAAGCCTCCCCTCGCAAGTCTTTTGCAAGTTCTTCCGCCTTAGACAACGTACGATTAAAGACGGCAAAGTTGGAGTACTTATGTTTTTGAAGATATTTGGAAATGGTCTTATTGGTTTCTCCTGCGCCCACGATAAGAATGCGGGAATTGGAGCACATATTCAGTTCTCTTAACTTACGGTAAGCGAGTGAAACTACGGATACCGGATTTTTAGAGATCCTCGTCTCCGTATAAACCCGCTTCGCTGCCTTCACCACCTGATTCATGATCATTCTAAGATAGTCGCCCGTAAAGCCCGCTTCTCTGCATATTTCATAAGATTTGCGAACTTGTGCCAGTATCTCTTTCTCTCCTACAACCAGACTTTCCAAAGAACATGAAATACGAAGCAAATGGTTTAGCGCTTCTTCATCTTCATACCACTTTGCTTTATGAACGAAATCATCCAGCTTATCTTCTTCGATACAAAAATCGAGAGAGCGGACAAAATCTTTTATAAAAGCAGGAGTAATTTGCTGAGACGCACAGAACACGAATTCAACCCTGTTACATGTGCCGACGTAAAAGATTTCAGCAATACCAAATTGTTGTTTAACAGCACTTAATCTGCCAACCAACGATTGATTACAGATTACCAATTTCCCTAAATCCTTAAGATCAATCTGCTGATGCGTAAATGCTAAAACTTTTAATTGTTTCAACTCTGAGTATGTTTAAAAAAAAAACCTCATCAAAGGTACCAATACCCATAAGCACCGCTGTCATTCCTTTGTCAAACAGGATTATTTAGATTATATATAAATAAGATATAATGTGTTAATTTGTAAATAAATATATCAAAAAAGGCGTATCAAATATCAGCAACGCAGTCGATCATTTTAAATTTTGAAAACTATATAAAGTTATATAGCTTACAGTTAAGTAAACGCGCATCCACATGATTTTACAAAAAACGCAGATACCGGGTTTTGAAAGAAAGCCGATACTTATAGACTATATAATATCCGAAAGCGCGAATGCGCCTTTAGTCATTTTCGTCCACGGATTTAAAGGCTTCAAAGATTGGGGCACGCATTATTTGGTAGCTGAATACTTTGCTAATAACGGCGTTAGCTTCCTGAAATTCAACTTCTCGCATAACGGAATGACGAAAGACGGTATTGATGTTTTTGATGATCTGGAAACATTCGCCCGTAATACGTTCAGTAAAGAACTTAATGACCTCGACGAGGTGATTACCTATGCTAAAAGCGGTAAAGATTTCCCGTCTCCACATAAGATCATTCTCATCGGACACAGCCTCGGTGGCGGTATCAGTATCTTGCAGACAAACGTTGATGAAAGAGTTGACAAACTGGTTACCTGGGCTTCTATCAGCAATTTCAGAGGTCTATGGAATGTGGACTATGAATCTTATTGGAGAAAAGAAGGTGTAATATATATGTCTAATTCAAGAACAAACCAGCAAATGCCTCTTTATCTGGATGTGTTGACAGACCTGGAAAAGAATGCTGAAAAGCTGGACCTTCTTGCCGCAGCCCAGTCTCTTAAACAGCCCTGGCTCATTATTCATGGAGACCAGGACAACGTGGTAGATATTAAACAAGCTCAGCTGCTGAAGCGTCAGCACCCTACAAGTTATCTGATGGTACTGGAAAATGCCGACCATGTTTTCAACGCACGGCACCCATGGACCGATAAATTCCTGCCGGAAGCCTTAAAGCAGGCTTGCGACAGTACCTTATCATTCATAAGACAATAATGGTGATACTTCGCGATTTGACAGTCCAGATTAAACCATCAGACCGTAATTAGAGTCGAACAAATATGTCGACCGAATTTCAAGAGCACTAAGCAATAAAAATGCAACAAATCGAAGACGCGGTAATACTCGAAAAGTTCGCGAACGAGCGTACTAAAGAAGAGGCATTTACGCTTCTGTTGAAGAAGTATCAACAGAAAATATACTGGCATGTCAGAAGGCTCGTCTTAAATCATGACGATGCTGATGATCTCGTTCAAGACGCTTTTATAAAAGTCTGGAAGAACCTCGGCAATTTCAGAAGCGATTCCCAGCTGTACACCTGGATTTACCGGATCGCGACGAATGAATGTCTGACTTTTCTTAACAAGAAGAAACAACAAAATAATATTCCACTTGATGAGGTGTCCTACGATCTTGCCGAGTCGCTAAAGGAAGGATCCTATTTCAACGGAAATCAGGCAGAATTGAAGCTTCAGCAAGCACTTTTAACACTTCCGGAGAAGCAGCGCCTGGTGTTTAACATGAAATATTTTGACGACTTAAAGTACGAAGAGATTTCAGAAATACTGGGCACAAGTGTGGGGGGGCTAAAGGCTTCTTTTCACCATGCAGTGAAAAAGATAGAAAGTTTTTTATTAAGCAAGGATTAAACCTTCATAAGCGAAATTAATCTAAAAAGTATTATGGATGCAAATAACATGGACGAGAGATGGGATAAGCAGTTTCCGCTGCTTGGAGCAGTTGGAAAAGAAAATCCGTTCAATGTACCCGATGGTTACTTTGATAGCATGCAACAGCAGATTTCCAGCAGAATAGCTATCGAATCTGTCAGCTCAAGTGACTCTAAAAGCAGCCTAACCGTACCAGAAGGCTACTTCGATACGCTTGAAGATCAAATTATGTCTTCCATCAGAGTCGAGAAATTAAAAGAGTCAGCTGAAGACGGCGGCTTTACTGTTCCCGAAGGTTACTTCGATTCACTGAATGATGCTATAAAACTTAAAGCAGGCTTTGCGAAAAGCAAAGACGCAAAAGTCAGAACGCTTGTACCATCATGGCTTAAATATGCGGCGGCGGCATGTATTATGATATCAGCAAGCGCAGGTTTTTACCTGTTTCAGAAATCCGACTCCATCGATAAGCAACTTGCTTACATCCCTGATGAAGCAATCGTGGATTATCTTCTTGTTAATAGCGATGCTGGAGACATGCCCGTTATTATTGATAATATAAATAACACAGCAGACATCAGTTCGGAACTGGAATTATCAGACCAGGAGATTGAACAGTATTTAGAGACTACACTTTAGCACATATATGAAACACATAATATTCACCATACTATTTGGACTTTCTTTAACGGCAACCGTTATGGCACAGCCGGGAGATCGCGCCAAGTTTGAAAAGATAGAGGCATTAAATGCTGAATTCCTTACAAAGAGCCTTGATCTGAATAAGGAAGAAGCTCAGGGATTCTGGCCTGTATACAATACTTACCGACAGGAGATGAATAAGCTCTTCAAGGAAAGGCACGCAGCGCGGAAACGCGCCAAAGACGAAGGCAGCCCCTCTTCAGTGAACGGACTGAACTTTGAAACGCGTATGTTGGAAACAAAGAAACGTTACCTCAGCCAGTTCTATCAGGTACTGCCTAAAAGCAAAGCAGATCGGGTCTACCCTGCCGAACGCGAGTTCAGAGAACACCTGATCAATCAGCTCAAGGAAAGGCGTGAAAAGCGAGATTAGTTAGTAGTTTTATTTTTTATAATAGTTTAAGCCTGCGGTTCTGCCGCAGGCTTTTGTATTTTTGTACATGTTAAGTTTACGACAGCTATTCCTTCTAAATAACGCTCAAACTTCCTTCACTCCGCGGATGCTCCATATCGAACGGGCAGAGGGTGTCTACCTTTATGGTCCTGATAATAAATCCTATATTGATTTCGTCTCAGGATTCGCAGTAAGCAACGTCGGACATCGCCATCCAAAGGTAGTCCAGGCAATCAAGGATCAGGTAGACCGCTACATGCATCTTGCTGTGTATGGCGAATACATACAATCACCCCAGGTTCTTTACGCTGCTAAAATAACCTCCGTACTTCCCGAGAGTATTAATTCGGTTTATTTCGTTAATTCAGGAGCCGAAGCTACCGAAGGAGCGTTGAAACTGGCTAAACGATACACCGGAAGGAAAAAGATTCTATCCTGCAACAAAGCTTATCATGGAAGCACTCATGGCGCTTTAAGCGTGATGGGCAACGAATATTATAAAGACGCGTATCAGCCTCTGCTTCCTGGTGTGGAATTTATCGAATTCAACAAAGAGGCTGACCTGCTAAAGATAGATGAGGAGACTGCCTGTGTCATTATGGAAACTATCCAGGGCGAAGCTGGCGTTAGGGTTCCCGACCAGGTTTATATGCAGGCCTTAAGAAAACGTTGTACCGAGACGGGTACGCTGTTGATACTCGACGAAATCCAGACAGGCTTTGGCAGAACAGGCAAACTTTTTGCCTTTGAACACTTTGATATCGTTCCAGATATCCTTCTTCTGGCGAAAGGAATCGGCGGTGGAATGCCTATAGGTGCTTTCTGCGCCAATCGCGATGTGATGAGTGTGTTAGCAGATAATCCGATTTTGGGTCATATCACTACCTTCGGTGGACATCCGGTTTGCTGTGCGGCAGGGCTGGCAACGCTGTCAGCCATCATTGAGGAAGACATGATGGCCGGTATTGATGAGAAAGAAGCGTTGCTTCGGAGCGAACTTATCCATCCCGCTATCAAGGAAGTGCGGGGAAAGGGACTGATGCTTTGCATTCAGCTCGATTCCTTTGCACAAGTTGAGGAGGTAAGTAAGCTTTGCATCGCCCAAGGTGTTATTGTCGACTGGTTCCTGCATTGCGATACTGCACTTCGTATTGCGCCTCCACTGATAATTTCTCATCGCGAGATTATTAGTGCATGTAATATCATCAAAAATGCACTAACAGAATATGAAATGAGAGCAAAATAAAAACAATCTATCGACTCTTCTTCCTATTTTTTCCCATTTATTGATTTTCCGGCGGTTATTTTCGCAAATAATTTGGTATTTTTATAAAAAACCACGAATAAAGAATGAGCGAACTGGACTTTTTAAATCATTATCCTCAAACCCCCGACACCTGGGATGAAATGTTCAGCTCAGACAACAATATTCGACCTCCTTATCAAAAAGTAATTGAATATCTGTCGACAGAATCTGCCGACGGCTTAGCCAAAAAAGAAGATTTGGCAAAAAATCTTTTCATGAGTCAGGGTATAACCTTTACCGTCTATAATAGTGGCGAAGGCATTGAGAAGATTTTCCCCTTCGACATTATTCCACGCATCATTACTGCTCAAGACTGGAGCTTCATCGAAAAAGGAATTAAACAGCGGCTAAAAGCGCTGAATACCTTCCTAAAAGACATCTACAGTAACATGTTTATCGTGAAAGACGGGGTGGTGCCCGCCGACATCATCTATTCATGTCCGCACTTCCTGCGCGAGATGTACAAAGTAAAAGTACCCTACGATATATATGTCCACATTGCAGGTATTGATCTGATTCGCGACTTTGACGGCACGTTTTACGTGCTCGAAGACAATTTGCGAACGCCCTCCGGAGTTAGCTATATGTTGGAGAACAGAGAGATTACCAAGCGCCTCTTTCCCGACCTCCTGCCTCAGTGCAAAGTCAGAAGCGTGACCGAATATCCTGAGATTCTCTATAAAAACCTCAAAGCCATATCTCCCCGACAGATTTCGAACCCTACCATCGTGTTGTTAAGTCCCGGGAGCTACAACTCGGCTTATTTTGAACATACCACCCTCGCCCGTCTTATGGGTGTGGAACTCGTTGAAGGGCGCGATCTGCTCGTAGAGAATCAAACGGTATACATGAAAACGACGAACGGGCGTCAGCAAGTTGACGTTATTTACCGCAGGGTTGATGACGAATACCTTGATCCGCTTGTCTTTAATCCCGACAGTATTTTAGGCGTAGCAGGCATAATGAGTGCATACAAGAAAGGGAACGTCGCTATCGTCAACGCTGTAGGTAACGGAGTTGCAGACGATAAAGCGATATATTCCTATGTTCCTCAAATGATAAGATATTATCTGAATGAAGAACCCTTGCTGAAAAACGTTCCTACCTATCAACTAGGCAACAAAGATGAGCGGGAGTATGTATTCGCAAATATAAATTCGATGGTAGTGAAGCGAACAAACGGCAGTGGCGGGTATGGTATGCTAATGGGTCATGTCGCTTCCGACGAGGAAATCCATCAGTACAAGCAGGAAATAAACAGCGATCCGCGTCAATTTATAGCACAGCCCACGATCAGCCTTTCAGCAGCACCTTGCTTCATCAACAAAGCCCTGCATCCACGACGAATTGACCTTCGCCCCTTCGCGCTATGTGGGCCTGATGGTATCGAAATCGTACCGGGAGGCTTAACAAGAGTAGCCTTGAATGAAGGTTCATTGGTAGTAAACAGTTCACAGGGCGGCGGAAGCAAAGATACCTGGGTACTGGCATCATAATTTAAAATCCGAAATATGCTAAGCAGAGTTGCTTCAAACTTATATTGGTTGAGTCGCTATATGGAAAGAAGCGACGGAATACTACGCATCCTGAAAATTAACTATGCATCTTCTCAAGACGCCTTGAACGAATTCTCCTGGCGCCCGGTAATACGGATTTACGATTCTCCGGAAGAAGCCATAATACGAGACATTGAATTTAAAAGCAGGGATGTGCTTCAATATATGATCACCGGAAAAAGCAATCCCAACTCGATAATCAATATCATTACCCTCGCACGCGAAAACGCAAGGAGTGTGCAAGACCACCTGACCAAAGACTTGTGGCAATGCCTCAACGAGTATTACCATCTCGTCAACGATAAACGTCTTATCTCTTCGTTAAAGAAAGGAGACCCGGTTTCTGTTCTGGATGAACTCATCAAGCAAGTTATGTTGTATTACGGCATTGGCGAAGTCACCATGGAGAGAGGGGAAGGCCGCAGCTTCATGAATATCGGCAAATACCTGGAACGAAGCATTCAATCAACCGATATTCTGGATATCAAATTCAATAAAGCAAACAGTGATCCCGACCTGTTAAGGGGCACTACATACCTGCGCTATCTCTTGCTCTCCTTAGGAGCGTATGATCTGTATTTGAAGACGTACAGGCAAGGATTTGATCCGGAAAACGTTCTTGAACTTGTTGTTCTGAATAATGACTTTCCGCGTTCGGTGTTATACTCGGTAAACAACATTTTTCGCTATTTTGAACGCCTGAAGCAGAACAACGATATAGTAGAATCAAAAGAGCTCTCCTTTATGATAGGAAAGCTCCAGAGCACAATCAAATATAGTACAGTAGAATCCATTACCCATCAAGGACTTCATGCCTACCTGGGTCAGATTAAGAAAGATTTGTATGGAATAGGCAATGCGCTCAACCTGAACTATTTTGCCTACGCATAACATTAGCAAGCCTCAAAATGCCAGAATTTAAGATAAAGCATCTAACGCAGTATACCTACCAGAAACCGGTAAGAGACAGCGCGAATCAAATTATTTTGTTTCCAATAAACGATGACTATCAAACCGTGCAGATGCACGATCTTTCTATAAGCGGGGATCCAGTAGTGTATGTTTCCAAGGACTATTATGGCAACGAAGTAGGTAACTTCAGCTATAGCAGCCCACACACCGAGTTGGTCATTCTCTCAACAATAGTTGTTGATACACGCAGTAAGCCGCTTCCCGTAGATGATATGCCACTGGAAATTCAATGGAATAAGCTTCAGGCACTGAAACGTGACATCGGCTTCATCGACTTCCTCCATAGAGAGCATATCGAGGGCATGGAGGCTCTGCAATCCATTCTCAGCAACGAGAACCAGACGCAAAACAGTCCCTATCAACTTGCCCTAAGGTACTGCAAGTATGTTTACGAAAACTTCAGTTACATCCCGGGGATTACCACGGTGGAAACTACGACGGACGTTATCTGGCAGCTGAAAGCCGGAGTATGTCAGGACTTTGCACATATTCTGCTTGTCATGTTGAGATTGGCAAGTATCCCTGCCCGTTACGTTAGCGGATACATCTGCCCCCATAAGAACGGTATGCGGGGCGAAGGCGCTACACATGCCTGGGTCGAAGCCTATATTCCAGATTATGGATGGCTGGGACTCGATCCAACGAATAATTGTATAGCAAACGAAACACATGTCAGACTCGCTGTGGGAAGAAATTTCAGTGATTGCTCTCCGGTAAAAGGAGTCTACAAAGGATTGCCGCAGCATAAACTGGAGGTCTCCGTTAGTGTGTCATACGAGGATGACGAAGACTATTTGCAGGAACTACCTAATATTGTAATTGAAAAAGCGACTGAAGACATATCTGATAATAGCTACCGCCGATACGAAGAAATGCAGCAGCAACAGCAATAGCTTCATATCCTTAACAATCCATACAACGCACATGAGACGATGGCTTTATCCGTTATGCCGAATGAATCCAGCTAAACTTGTAATCCAATGAAGGGTTCTTCATTCGGTCGGCGATCCGTATCAGGCGATCGGGTAATTTCATTACATAGTCCCTTGCTTTCTCACCCTGCTCATTCAGATCTTTCAAACCTGCTAAATCCCACTCTGCGGTGAGTTGCTTCAGTATATCAACATAGTCTATTGCCGTGTACACACCCAGGCGCTGAGCGGCATCAGCAAAATGAGTGAACGTTTCGCCTGCCTTCTTGCCTAATTCGCGAAGGAAATGCGCTGGCATGACTATCTTTTTACGCATCATATCTTCAAACGCGATCATCACCTCGTTAGGATCAACCTTTATGATCTGGTATATAAAATCCGTATAGGCTCTAGCATGGCGCGCCTCATCAGCTGCAATTACTCCGCACATTTTAGAAAGCAGGGTATCCCCATTCTTCTTAGCCTGCGACGCAACCCGTCTATGAGAAACATTCGTGGCCAGCTCTTGGAAACTCGTGTATATAAAGTTGCGATATGGATCCTGGTCGGTGCCAATATCAAACCCATCGGCGAGTAAATATTGGGTAGATATCTCGAGTTGTTTCATATTAACACGCCCGGAAAGATAAAGGTACTTATTCAGAAGATCTCCGTGCCTGTTCTCCTCCGAGGTCCAGTGCCTTAACCACTTCATCCATCCGCCTTCCTCATCTTTAGAGACACCTTCAACCATAGACAACCAGGACTCATAAGTTGGCAGGGCCTCCTCCGTAATGGTATCACCGATAAGAACTGCTATAAGATCATAAGGAAGACCCTCTGCACTTTGACGCAGTTCCTTAACTTTTTCAAAGAAATCCTCAGCAGTTGAATCCGGCAGAAAGTCGGCCGGTTGCCAGATAGTTTCAACAGGTTTGAGATAATTAAACATATTGTCCAGCATATACTTTTCAATATGCTGCATAACTTCTCTCCTTGCTCCTACGTTGATTTCCATGGGAATTGATATTATATGATGTTTAAAGTAATTATCCGACGTCCTATCAGTGTATAACAGGAGTTGACGATTTAAGTTTCTTACTAAAAAACATCGGGTGTTACGCGGAATGTCAGGAAACTCAAAAGAGAAACCCACCTGAAGGGAATATTCAACCTTTATAGGTATAGAGTCACTCCTGCGATCTCGCGAAGTAACGTACCTGGTGAACAATCGCGACAGCCGTCTTATACTAAAATAAAAAGATTGGGTAAAATATACAAATACGCTTTTTGCTTGTAATAAATAGTAGGTTAGTACGGAGTTTTAACGCCTAAGCAAAAAAGCATAACGCACAAAAAAGCCCGGTAGTACTGAAACTACCGGGCTGATTTAAGATTTGGCACCGACCTACTCTCCCACATGTTACTGCAGTACCATCGG